>NZ_LMOO01000005.1 GCF_001424195.1 Cellulomonas sp. Leaf334
CCGACGTCGTCCCCCACCTCGAACCCCACGACGCCGCCGTCCGGCTCGTGGCCCTCGGCCTCGGGTGAGAAGAAGGTGTCCTCGACGATCAACGTCTCGGGCACGCTCGACGGTGGGTACGTGCGGTACTACGGGATCTCCTCGGGTGACCAGGACGAGTCGCAGCCGCCGATCTTCCAGCTCTCCGACGGGGCGACCCTGAAGAACGTCATCATCGGCACCGGTGCCGGTGACGGTGTGCACTGCACCGGGACCTGCACGCTGGAGAACGTCTGGTGGGAGGACGTGGGCGAGGACGCCGCCACGCTGAAGGGCTCGTCGAGCTCGCAGGTCATGACCATCAACGGCGGCGGCGCCAAGGGCGCGTCCGACAAGGTCTTCCAGCACAACGGCCCCGGCAAGTTCGTCATCAAGNCGTCGAGCTCGCAGGTCATGACCATCAACGGCGGCGGCGCCAAGGGCGCGTCCGACAAGGTCTTCCAGCACAACGGCCCCGGCAAGTTCGTCATCAAGGGCTTCACCGTGACGGACTTCGGCAAGCTGTACCGCTCGTGCGGGAACTGCTCCAAGCAGTACGCCCGCACCGTCGTCATCGACAACATCAAGGTGACCGCCCCGGGCAAGTCCCTGGTCGGGATCAACNTACCGCTCGTGCGGGAACTGCTCCAAGCAGTACGCCCGCACCGTCGTCATCGACAACATCAAGGTGACCGCCCCGGGCAAGTCCCTGGTCGGGATCAACTCCAACCTCGGTGACAAGGCCACGATCACGAACGTGTCGATCTACAACGACTCGTCCAAGAAGATCGTGATCTGCGAGGAGTACAAGGGCGTGACCTCGGGCGAGCCGTCGAAGATCGGCTCCGGACCGTCGTCCGCGTGCGGGTACTCGACCTCCTCGATCACCTACAAGTGACGTCCCGACGCCACTGCTGAACGACCCGGCCCGCCGCATCCCCTCACCGGGGTGCGGCGGGCCGTTCCACGTCCGCGGCACGGCGGGCCGCAAACGCCACCGCCGGTCTGGACGCCTGCCCTACAGTTCACGCGTGCGTGAGGACGAGAGCACGTTCCAGGTCGACCTGCGCGGCATCGTCGACCTCCTGAGCCACCACCTGTACTCCGGCCCCCGCGTGTACGTGCGCGAGCTGATGCAGAACGCCGTCGACGCCGTCACGGTGCGCGGGACCACGGACGACCGGCCGGCCCTGCTGCTGGTCCCCACGGACGCCGCGGCCGACGGCAGGCTGCACGCGATGGACTCGGGCGTGGGGCTCGACGAGGACGACGTGCGGACGTTCCTGGCGACCATCGGCCGCTCGAGCAAGCGTGACGAGCTGGGCCTGGCGCGCTCGGACCTGCTCGGGCAGTTCGGCATCGGGCTGCTCAGCTGCTTCATGGTCAGCGAGGACATCGAGGTGGTGACCCGACGGGCCGACGGGCCGTGGGTCCGGTGGGTCGGGCAGGCGGACGGCACGTACGCGCTGGCGACGCTGCCGGACGGTCTCGACGCCGACGACGAGCGGGCGTCCTGGCTGGCCGCCGGGCCGGGAACCTGCGTGACGCTGACCCCCCGGCGCGGGACCGAGCACCTGCTCGACGGCGTGTCCGTCGTCGACCTGGCCCGGCACTTCGGCTCGTACCTGCCGCACCGGGTCGTCGTGCGGACGGGCGAGGGGGACGTGGAGGCCAGCCTGCAGACCCCGCCCTGGCGGATCGAGGACCCTGAGCGTCGCCGGGCCGCGTGCGTGGAGCTCGCGTCGGCCGAGCTCGGCGGCGAGCCGTTCCACGTGCTGCCGATCCGGGTCCCGCAGGCCGGGCTCGACGGGGTCGCCGTGATCGGGGGGCACCGGGCGGCGAGCGCCAGCCCGGGGCGGCACCGCGTCCACCTCAAGGGCATGCTCCTGTCCGACCAGGTGGCCGACCTGGTCCCGGAGTGGGCGTTCTTCGTCCGGTGCGCGGTGGACTCGCAGCTCCTGCGGCCGACGGCCAACCGGGAAGCCCTCTTCGACGACGACCTGCTGGAGCAGACACGAGCGGAGATCGGCGCCCAGGTGCGGGCGTGGCTGGTGCGGATGGCGTCGACGCAGCCCGAGCGGATGCAGCGTTTCCTCACGATCCACCAGGTGGCCGTCAAGGCGATGGCGCTGCAGGACGACGAGCTGCTCCGGATCCTCCTGCCGCTCCTGCCGTTCGAGACCAACCAGGGTCGGTGCACGCTGCCGGAGCTGCTGCGGACCACCGACGTGGTCCGCGTGGCCGCGACGATCGACGACTTCCGTCAGGTCGGTGCCGTCCTGGCCGCACAGGGCGTCGCAGTCGTGAACGGCGGGTACACGTTCGACCTGGACCTGGTGCGTCGGCTTGTCGACGTCGAGCCGACCGCCGTCGTCGAGGTCGTCGCCCTGGGGGACATCGACGGTCACGTCCGGCTCGTGCCGGACGAGCGGCTGCGGGAGGTCGAGGTCGCACTCGCCGACGTGCGGGCCGTGCTCGACGGCGTCCAGGTGGACGTCGAGCTGCGGGCGTTCGCGCCGGCGTCGGTGCCCGCGCTCCTGCTCGACGAGGGGGACCGGCGCGACCGGCGCGAGGTGCGCGCCGCCGCCGCGGAGGCCGACGACGTGTGGAGCGCGCTGCTCGGTGCGTTCGACGACGGCGGCAGCGACCGGCCGAGACTCCTGCTGAACGACACCAGCCCCACCGTGCGCCGGGTCCTCGTCCTGCGGGACGCCGCGCTGCGGCAGGTCGCCGCCGAGTCCCTGTACGGGCGGGCCCTGCTCGCCGGCGGCCGACGGCTCCGCCCCGTCGACACCGCCCTGATCGACCGCTCGTTCAACGCCCTGCTCGACCGCGCGGTCGACGAACCCGGAGGGACCCTCGCGTGACCGTGACCCGAGCCGAGGTGCAGCAGCTGCTGGACCTGGTGACCCTCACCCCGCGGTTCGAGAGGACCGCCGCCGCGGAGGACCTCGTCCGCGCCGCCGACGCGTCCGCCGACGACGAGATGCGGTTCCGCGCCCGGCTCGAGCTCGTCGAGTCGTTCTTCTACGCGACCGCGAAGCACCGCATGTTCGCGCCGTTCGCGTACCTCGTCCGGTGCTACGACGCCGAGCCGGACTGGCTCACGGACGACGACCGCTACCGGGTGCTGTGGCTGCACAAGTGGATGGTGGTCGACCTCCTGGACCACCCGGAGATCTCGCTGGAGCAGCTGGAGTCGGTCCTCGACGGGATGCGCAACCGGTACGTCGCCGCAGGTGAAGGCCTCGCCCCGGTGCTCAGCTGTGCGTACGTGCTGCACGCGCACGTGCACGGCGCTGCCGCGTCGGAGGCGCAGTACCTGCAGTGGCGACGGGCGCCGCGGACCCGGCTGTCCGACTGCGAGGGTTGCGAGCCGGACCAGCGCATCTCCCACCTGGCCGAGCTGGGCCGTCACCAGGACGTGGTCGACGAGCTCGGTCCCGTGGTGCGCGGCGAGGTCGGGTGCTCCGAGCAGCCCCAGCGCGCCGTCGCCATGGCGCTCGCGTCGATCATCGAGCTCGGCGACGTCGAGACTGCCGCCGCGTCGCACCGCACCGCGTACCGCGCGAGCCGCCGCAACCCCGGGGAGACCGCCGCCGTCGCCCGCCATCTCGAGGTCCTGGCGCGCACCGGCAACGTCTGCCG
The DNA here is from genome assembly GCF_001424195.1 of Cellulomonas sp. Leaf334. GTDB lineage: Bacteria > Actinomycetota > Actinomycetes > Actinomycetales > Cellulomonadaceae > Cellulomonas. The sequence continues at coordinate 3,667 of NZ_LMOO01000005.1, forward strand.
CGGTCTGGACGTGCTCGCGGAACAGCTCGACGCCCTGGACCGACCGTCGTCGCCCATGACGGGGATGCAGCTCGCCGCCGCCGCGACGCGGCTGCTGCGCACGGTGGTGGACGCCGGGGACGGCGAGCGGCTGGTCCGGGGGCGCGGCCGGGAGCCCGAGCGCGCGGTCGACGTCCTCGCCCGCGTCGAGTCGCAGGCCTTCACGACGGCCCGCCGGTTCGACGAGCGCAACGGGACGACGACCGTCGGCGACCGGGTCCGGGGCTGGATCGAGGCGCCCGACCTGCCCGCCCTGCCGCTCGGCTCGACGCACCCGGAACGCACGACGACCCCGCCGCTCGACCTGCCGCGGGTCCCGGCGCACCCGGCCCTCCAGGAGGACGTCGACCTCGACGCCCTGGACGTCGCCGGGCTGGCCGGCCTCGCCGCCCTGGCGCAGCGGGTGGCGCACCGTCCGACGTGGGACCGGCTGGCCGCGCACTGGGCGACGCGCCGGGAGGCGGAGACGGCCGTCGGGCGTGCCCGGGCGGACCTCGACGCGTTCTGCGCGGCGAGCGCGATCGACCCCGAACCGGCGTTCACGCAGAGTGCCGTGCAGCTGTACCGGGAGCTCGGGGACGAGGCGGAGGCCGTGCTCGTCGAGCTCCTGGGTGACCTGCGCGCCGGGGTGCCGATCGACCCGGAGCCGGTGCTGAGGACGGTGGACGCCACCGGGACGAGCGGCCAGCGTGCCCTGGTCCGCTCCCGACTGGCCGCCGATGCGCCCGACGACCTCGCCGAGCGGCTGCGCACCGAGGCCCTGGACCTGCTGGCCGCCACCGGTGAGCTGACCCCGCACGACCGCGGCCTCGTCGCGCGGCTCCGCCTGGCGACCGCACCGGACGGCCCGGTCCTGGATCTGCTCGAGGACGACGAGGAGCCGGACGTGCGGGTCCAGGTGCTCGGCGGGCGGGCGGGCGCCCGGGCGAACGCCGGTGACCTGCCCGGCACCTTCGCCCTGCTCGACGACGCCGCGGCGGTCGCGCGCCGGGCCGGTGCACCGGCCCTCGCCCTCCACGTCGAGGCAGCGCGCGTCCGGGCGTTCGTCGCGGCGGGCGAGCACGAGCGCGCGGAGGCCCACGCCATGTCCGTCGCCGCGGCCGCTCTGGACGAGGACCTCGCCGACGTCGCCATCGACTGCCGCACCCTCGTCGCGCACGTCATGGCGCGACGCGGCCGTGAGGTCGAGGCGGTCGAGCTGGCCGAGTCGACCCTCGGGATCGTCCCCCGCGACGGTGCCGTGCCGCGCCGGCAGCGCCAGCACCGCACCGAGCAACGGCTCACCCTGCTGGACCTCGCGTCGCGACTCTCGTCGGCGATGGAGGAGTCGGACCGTGCCGAGGCCCTCGCCCGCGAGGCGGTCGAGCTCGCCACCGGCGCCGACGGGACCCCCGCGCTCGCGTGCCACGCGCTGCACCGCCTCGCGGGTCTGCGGGAGTCGGTGGACGCGGTCGAGGCGACCCGGGTGTACGCCGCCGCGCTCGACGCCGCGGAGGCCAGCGGGCTGGACGCCGCGGCGCTCGTGATCCGTCGCGACCGCATCTGGGCCCGGTTCGACGCCGACGGGCTGGACGCCGCGCTCGCGGACCTGCAGGGTGCTCGCACCGCCAACGACGTCGCGCAGGCCCGGGTCCTCGCCGACCCGTCGTCCGCGGGAGACCTGGCCTCGTGGGACTTCCCGTGGGAGGACGCCACGCTCCGCGCCCTGTCCGCGCAGCTGCTGGAGCACGCGGGCGAGCACCAGCGCGCCCTCGACGCGCTCGACGGCCTGCCCGAGGCGTGGGAGGCGCTCGGGGACGGGGCCCGCGCCCTCGACGGCGAGAGCCTGCGTGGCGTCGCGCTGCTCGAGGTCGGCCGCGACGCGGAGGGGCTCGCGCTGCTGGACGACGTCGCCGTGCGTGCCCGCGCCGCCGGTGCGACGCAGGTGAGCAGGAGCGCGGCCGGTTCGGCGGCGATGTGGCTCGACCAGGCGGGCCGCCCGGAGGAGGCGCAGGCGTTCTGGGAGCGGCACTTCGGCGACGACGGCTGATCGACCGGCCGCGGCGTGTGCGACGGGTGCGTGTCAGTGGTCGGTTGCACCCTGGTCCCATGATCACTCTCTCGTGCTCGTGCGGTTCCGCGGGGACCACCCGTCGTCACCCCATGCGCGGCCTGTCCGCCGACGAGCGGGCGACGCTGATCCGGGACGCGTTCTCGGTGAGCGGGGGCTTCCTCGCGCTCGAGGTCGACGCGTCCTGGCACCCGGGTTCCGTGGAGCCCACCGAGTCGTGCGTGGTGCTCGCGGACCTGGACTCCCTCGACGCGTCGGCCGGGCTCGACGCCGACGGCGCCACGGCGATCCGCGACCTGCTGGAGATCGGGCACGTGGCCGGTCAGCCGCTGCCCGCACCCGTCGAGGTCGGGTCGGTGCGCTTCCGCGTCGGACCGGCGGACGAGTTCGGACCCGCGATGTCCTACCTCGTCACCGACGGCACCGAGACCGTGCTCGAGGCGACGGTTCCCGTCCCGCACGACGACCTGCTCCCCGCGCTCGTCGCGGTCCACCGCAGCCGCGGGGTGACCGGTCTCACGAGCCTCGACGTGCTGGCCGCACGGCTGGGGCTGGCGACGGCGCTCTCGCGTCTCGGGCAGGAGCGCGCCGCGGTGGCGTGACGCGCTTCTCAGCCGGATCGTGCCCTGTGCGCGGCCTGGTTCCGACATCCTGGGCGAGGGGTCTGACGGAGGAGCGCGCATGCTGGTCACAGTTGTCGGGGCGGGAATCGGCGGCCTGGCGGTGGCCGTCGGCCTCCATCGCCGCGGGCACGACGTCACGGTGCTGGAACGGAGCCCGGACCTGTCGGCGCCGGGTGCGGGCATCTCCCTCTTCCGCAACGGGCTGACGGCGTTGCGCGTCCTCGGCCTGGAGGACGACGTCCGGGCGATCGCGGCGCCGGTCGGCGTCGGGACCAGCACCGGTCAGCGGCAGCCCTCGGGCCGGTGGCTGGTGCGGGTGCCGGCGGGCACGGTCGACGACCTGGCCGTGGTGCACCGCCACGACCTGCAGCGCGTGCTGCTCGACGCGCTGCCGGAGGGGGTCGTGCGGACGGGGGTCGAGGTGACGGAGGTCGAGCACGCGCGCGGCACCGTCGTCGACGCGTCCGGGGCGCGGACGTCGGCGGACCTGGTCGTCGGTGCCGACGGGCTGCGCAGCGCGGTCCGCGGCACGTTCGCCCGGGGAGCCGGGCTCCGGTACGCCGGGTACTCGGCGTGGCGGGGCGTCACCGACGGACCGGTCGATGTCCTGGGCACTGCCGGCGAGACGTGGGGGCGCGGCGAGCGGTTCGGGTACGTGCCGCTGCGGGACGGCCGGGTGTACTGGTTCGCGGTCGCGACCCTCCCCGCGGGGAGGGTGTTCGCCGACGAGCACGCCGAGGTCGTGCGCCGGTTCGGCCGATGGCACGCACCGATCCCCGCCCTGGTGGCGGGGACCGGGGCGGTCCTGCGGCACGACATCCACGACCTCGACCGCCGGCTGCCGACGTTCGTGCAGGGCCGGGTTGCGCTGCTCGGCGACGCGGCGCACGCCATGACCCCGGACGTCGGGCAGGGTGGCGGGCAGGCCCTCGAGGACGCCGCGACGCTGGCGGTCCTCGCCGACCGCGACGATCTTCGGTCCGCGCTGCAGGAGTACGACCGGCTGCGTCGCCGGCGCACCCAGTCGATGGCGGGCCGGGCGCGCAGCGTCGGTCGCGTGGCCCAGCTGCGCTGGGGACCGGCGGCCGCCACCCGTGACGTGCTGCTGCGCGTGCTCCCGGACGCGGCATCGGCGCGCGCTGCGACGGCGATGGTGCGCTGGGAGGCACCGCAGTAGGTCGTCAGAGGCTCGCGCGCGCCTCCGCGACGAGCTCCAGCGACGCCCGCACGACGGCGAGCCGGGTGGCGACGTCCGCGTCCGTCGGCCGGACGCCGACCTTCACGCCGACGCGGGGCACGTCACCGGCGACCTTGAGGGTCTCGGTGATCTCGGCGAGGCCCATGAGCGAGTCCGCGGAGGCCGCGAGGGCCGCGTGGTCGTCGGAACGCGGGGGGATGTGCATGTCGGACCACGGCGGGTTCCAGGGCGTCTCGGCCCCGGTGGCGCCGGAGAGCACGAGCATGCGCAGCAGGCCGGCCTCGGCGACCGCCTGCGTGTGCTCGACGGCGGTGGTGGTGCTGCGGCCCTCGATCACGGAGCGGCCCCAGTTGACGCACATGCCGAGCACGTCGGCGGACAGGCCCTTCGAGCGGACGACGGCGAGCTCGTCCTCGAGCGTCCAGAACCCCTTCGCGGGGGTGAGCCCGGGCACGTAGGCGTCGCAGTGCTCGACCAGGAGCTCGGCGCCGGCGAGGTCCCAGCCGAGGATCTCGTCGAGCGAGCGGGAGAACGCCTCGACGGAGCCGGCGCGCGGTCCGGGTGCGCTGTGCACCTCGATCGCGCTGACCCGTCGGCGGCCGTCGGCCTGCGCGAGGGTGACGGCCAGGTCGCGGGCGCGGGCGACATCGGCGAGCGCGTGCGCCCGTTGGTCCTCGTCGAGGGAGCCGAGGCCGTAGGTCGGTGCGGAGCCGAGGCGGGGCATCATCGTCGGCACCAGCGAGACGACGACGTCCCACTCGGGCCGCAGGTTCCTGGCCACCCAGGCGGGTTCGAGGCTGCGGGTGCCCTCCACGGGCAGGGCGTGCTCGAGGCCGCCGATCCCCAGGTCGACCAGGCCGGCGAAGAACTCGTCCTCCTCCGCGGGGTCCTCGGGTGCGGCGATGTAGCCCGAGAGCAGCAGGTGGCGAAGCGACGGCATGGATCCTCCGGATAGTCGGCGATGACTTGACGGGCAGACCGAGACTATCTACCTTTTCCGCTGTACGGAACCGAGTTCCATTTCCAGACAGTCACCGACGCCTGTCCCCGACGACGACGAAGTCTCGGCACGTAGCACCTCCCCGCTCTCCTCTGTATCCACCCCCCGCTGCTCGACCAGCGCGCTCACCTGCGTGAGCCGACGAAGGAGTCATCCCATGATGCGAAGCAAGGTCGTGTCGTTCACCGCACTGCTCGGGGCCGCGGCCCTCACGCTCGCCGCCTGCAGCAGCGCTGCCGAGCCCGGTGCATCGGAGACGGGCGGGGACGAGCCGGTCGAGACGACCACCTTCAAGGTGGCCTTCAACCAGCAGCCGAACCACCCGCAGTACATCGCGCTCGACGCCATGGGCGACCGGATCAAGGAGCGCACCAACGGCGCCTACGACCTCGAGGTGTTCCCCAACGAGACCCTCGGCGCCCAGAAGGAGACCATCGAGCTCGTGCAGGGCGGCACCATCGAGTTCGCGATGGTCGCGGCGCCGCTGCTGGAGAACTACAACCCCGACTTCGTCGTCTTCAACCTGCCGTTCACGTTCGACTCGCAGGACCACCAGCGCGAGACGACGAACGACCCCGAGATCGTCTCCGAGCTGTACGCCTCGCTCGACGACCAGAACCTGCGCGTCCTGGGCTCGTTCCACGGCGGCGTCCGCTCGATGTACAACTCGATCAAGCCGATCGAGACGCCCGCGGACATGGAGGGCATGAAGATCCGCGTCATCGAGTCCGAGACCAACATCGAGATGATGAAGCTCATGGGCGCGACGGGCACCCCGATGGGCATGGGCGACGTCTACACGGCCATCCAGTCGGGCGTCATCGACGGCGCCGAGAACAACGAGCTGACCTACGCGAACGTCAAGCACTCCGAGGTCGCGCCGTACTACAGCTACACCAAGCACCTCATGCTGCCCGACTACCTCATCAGCAACCCCGCCGTCATGGACGGGCTGCCCGAGGACGTGCAGGAGATCTTCGCCGAGGAGATCGCCGCCGCCGTCGAGGAGGAGGGCACCCTCTGGAAGACCGAGATCGAGGTCTCCAAGGAGAAGGCCATCGCGGACGGCGCCAAGTTCAACGAGGTCGACGCGGACGCGTTCGCGGACGCCATCGCCCCGCTGACGCAGTCGAAGCTCACGAACGACTTCGTCAAGGACATCCACGCCAAGGTCCGGGCAGCCGCGGAGTGAGTGAGCACCCGCTGAGCTCCGAGAGCGCCGCGCGGCCGTCGATCCTCGCGAGGTTCAAGAACCTCCTCGACGTCGTCCTGCGCGCGACCTGCGTGACCCTCTTCGCGCTCCTGGTCGTCCTGGTGACGTGGCAGGTCTTCACGCGCCTGGTCCTGTCGAACCCGAGCATCTGGTCGGAGGAGGCAGCCAGGTACGTGTTCATCTGGCTGAGCCTCATCGGGATCTCGATCGCGACGGGCGAGAAGGCCGACGTGGCGATCGACTACTTCGTGCAGAAGGCGCCGCTCGCGGCTCAGCGGGTGCTCGAGATCGTCGCGTACCTCACCACGCTCACGTTCGCGCTGCTCGTCATGGTCTGGGGCGGCTGGCTCAACGCCGCCCAGAACATGCACCAGCTCAATCCGGTGCTGCCGATCACGGCGGGCGTCCTGTACCTCGCGGTGCCGGTCTCCGGGGTCCTGCTCACCTTCTACCTGGTCTACCACCTGATCAGGACGCTCTCCCCGGGTTACACCGGGGTCGAGCACATCGCCGCAGAGGACGGGGTGGAGCTGTGACCGACGTCGCGCTCGTGAGCGCAGTCATGCTCGGCGGGATGGTCGTCCTGATGATCATCGGGGCACCGATCAGCATCAGCATCGGCCTCCCGTCGGCCATCTCGATGATCCTCGTGCTCGGGCTGGAGAACGGGGCCACCACCTCGGCGCAGCGGATGTTCACGGGCGTCAACTCGTTCGCCCTCCTGGCCATCCCGTTCTTCGTCCTCGCCGGCGGCATCATGAACAACGGCGGGATCGCGACCAGGCTCATCAACCTGGCGAAGGTGCTGGTCGGCAGGACGCCGGCGCCGCTCGCCCAGACCAACGTCCTGGCCAACATGCTGTTCGGCTCGGTCAGCGGGTCCGCGATCGCGGCGGCGGCGGCCGTCGGCACGACCATGGCCCCGATGCAGGCGCGGGAGGGCTACGACAAGGGCTTCACCGCCGCGACGAACGTCGCCTCCGCACCCAGCGGGATGGTGATCCCGCCCAGCAACCTGCTGATCATCTACGCACTGGCCAGCGGCGGGACCTCCGTCGGGGCGCTGTTCATGGCCGGCTACATCCCGGGCATCCTCTGGGGCGTCGCCTGCATGGTCGTCGTCTGGTTCTACGCCCGCAAGCACCCCGAGCTCCGGGCTCCGGTGCGGGCGACGGCCTCCGAGCTGGGGCGCACGTTCGTCCAGGCGCTGCCGTCGCTGACCCTCGTCGTCGTCGTGATCGGCGGCATCATCGCCGGGTTCTTCACCGCGACGGAGGCCTCCGCGATCGCGGTCGTCTACGCCCTGCTGCTGGCGTTCCTCTACCGGGCGATCACGATCAAGGACCTGCCGCACATCCTGTACGCCGCGGCCCGCACCAGCTCCGTGGTGATCTTCCTGATCGGCGTCTCGTCGATCATGTCGTTCGTCATGAGCTTCACCAAGATCCCGCAGCTCATCGCGGAGACGCTGCTCGGGTTCACCGACAGCAAGATCGTCGTCCTGCTGATCATGATGATCGTCCTGCTCATCATCGGGATCCCGCTCGACGCGACACCGGCCATCCTGATCTTCACGCCGATCTTCCTGCCGATCGCCATGCAGTACGGGATCGACCCCGTGCACTTCGGGATCATGATGACGTTCAACCTCTGCATCGCGGTGATCTCGCCACCCTCGGCCCCGGTGCTGTTCGTGGGCGCCCAGGTGGCCGGCGTCAAGGTCGAGTCCGTCATCTCACGGCTCATGCCGTTCTTCCTCGCGCTCGTCGCCGTGCTCCTCCTGGTGACCTTCGTGCCCGCCCTGTCCCTCTGGCTGCCCGGCCTCTTCGGCCTCCTGTAGTCGACCCCTTCCGAAAGGCACCCCATGCAGCAGATGGCACAGCGCTATGCAACAAGCCCCGAGCACGTGCCCGGGATGGACACCGACGAGCTGCGTCGCCGGTACCTCGTCGAGAACCTCTTCGTCGACGACGAGGTCGCGTCCGTCTACACCCACCACGACCGGGTCGTCCTGCTCGGCGCGAGCCCGGTCACCGGCCCGATCTCGTTGCCGACCTTCCCCGAGATCCGCTCCGAGTTCTTCTTCGAGCACCGCGAGGGCGGGATCGTCAACGTCGGCGGCGCCGGGACGGTCACCGTCGACGGCACCTCGTACGAGCTCGGCCACGGCGCCTGCCTGTACATCGGCCGCGGAGCGGTCGACGTGGTGCTGTCGTCGTCGGACCCCGCCGAGGCGGCCCGCTTCTACCTGGTGTCGGCACCCGCCCACACCGCCTTCCCGACGACCCTGGTCGAGGCCGGCGGCGGGGTGGTGCGGGAGCTCGGCGACGCGCTCACCTCCAACCGGCGCACCCTGAACCAGTACATCCACGAGAACGGGGTGCGCAGCTGCCAGGTCGTCATGGGCGTCACCACGCTGCACCCCGGCAGCATGTGGAACACGATGCCCGCGCACACGCACGACCGGCGCACCGAGGCCTACCTCTATTTCGACATGCCGGACGAGGCGAGGATCATTCATCTCATGGGGGAGCCGACTCAGACCCGTCACCTCGTCGTCGCGGACCGGCAGGCGATCATCTCGCCCAGCTGGTCCGTGCACTCCGGGGTGGGCTCCGCCAGCTACAGCTTCGTGTGGGCGATGGCGGGCGAGAACCAGTCCTTCGACGACATGGATGGCTTCGCCATCGCGGACATGCGCTGAGGCGGCAGGATGACGACCATGGCCACGGAACAGACGGAACGTCGGGCAGCCGCACCTGCCACCACCGCCTCGTCGGCCAGCGCGAGCGAGAAGACCCTCCTCGTCCTCGAGGCCGTCCTCGACCACCCGCGTTTCAGTGACGTGGTCGAGGCGACCGGTCTGGCCAAGGCCACGGCGCACCGCATCCTCGCCACCCTCGCCGAGTCCGGGTTCATCACCGTCTCGCCGGAGGGCACGTACCTGCCGGGGCCGAAGATCCTGTCTCTCGCCGGCCGGGCGCTGCAGCGGATCGACATCTCCGCGATCGCGCAGCCGTTCGTCGACGACCTCGTCGACGTCGTGCACTGCACGGTCCACGTCGGCGCGGTCAACGGCGACGAGATCGTCTACCTGATCCGCAGCGACTCCGACAAGCCGTACCAGATGCCCTCGCGCGTCGGCCACGCCCTCCCGCTGCACACGTCGGGGATCGGCAAGGTCGTCCTGGGCGGCTTCACGGACGAGGCGCTGGAACGGCTGGTCGCCCGCGCCGGGCTGACCCAGCGGACGGAGCACACGATCACGACGCTCGAGCGGTTGCGCGCGGAGGTCGAGGACATCCGACGCCTCGGCTACGCGCTCGACCGGGAGGAGAACGTGCCCGGCGTCGTGTGCGTCGCGGCGCCGATCCGGGACCACACGGGCACCATCCGGTACGGCCTCAGCATCTCGACGCTCACCCTCGAGCACACCTTGGAGCAGGTCGAGGCGATGTCCCCGTTGGCGATCGAGACGGCGGACAAGATCTCGGCGGCCCTCGGCTACCGCGCCTGATCCTCCCGCACGACCCGCACGGCCTTCGCCGTGCGGTGGACGAGCACGCCCGCACCCACCAGAGAGCACCGACCCATGACCCTCGCCACCCCGCCCGTCGCCTACCTCGAGAGCCTGTTCAGCCTCGAGGGGAAGCTCGCCGTCGTCACCGGCGCGAGCCGGGGCATCGGGCTGGCCATCGCGCAGTCGCTCGCGTCGGCCGGCGCGGACATCATCGCCGTGAGCCACGCGATGCCCTCCGGCGACAGTCCCGCGCGCGCTGCCGTCGAGGCGCTCGGGCGGTCCTTCACGCCGCTCGCCGCGGACCTGTCCGACAGTGCCCGCGTGACTGCGCTGGCCGCCGAGCTCGCGTCGCACCCCGTCGACATCCTGGTGAACAACGCCGGGACCATCCGCCGGACACCCGCGGCCGAGCACTCCGACGAGGACTTCGACCACGTCCTGGAAGTCAACCTGCGCGCCACCTTCACGCTGTCCCGGGAGGTCGGCCGCGGCATGCTCGAGCGCGGCAGCGGCAAGATCGTGAACACCGCGTCGATGCTGAGCTTCCAGGGCGGGATCAACGTGCCCGGGTACGCCGCGTCCAAGTCGGCCGTCGCCGGGCTGACCAAGGCGCTCGCGAACGAGTGGGCCGACCGCGGGGTCAACGTCAACGCCGTCGCTCCCGGGTACGTCTCCACCGCGAACACCCACGACCTGCGGCAGGACGTCGAGCGCAGCGACGCCATCCTCGCCCGCATCCCCGCCGCCCGCTGGGCCGAGCCGACCGACATCGCCGGTGCGGTCCTGTTCCTGTGCTCCCGCGCCGCCGACTACATCCACGGTGCCGTGCTCCCCGTCGACGGCGGGTGGCTCGCCCGCTGAACGGTCCACGCGATTCGCTGCGGAACCGCGGAAAAATGCGGGTCTCCGCGCCTGTGACGCGCCTCAGATGCAATCTTGACTCGCGCACTATCGGAGTGATAGGGGGGTCAATACAATCTGACTACGGTGACAAACTGGCAAGACAGGGCTTGTAGATGCCCTGGTCCGGACACTACAGTCGCTCTCGTTCGCCCCCCAGGCAGTAGGAACCAGTGGGACCGGGAGACAATGTTGTCACACACAATATTAGATTCTGAGTTCGCCGTGGAATCCTCGGACGACGCATTCGTAGGATACACAGAATCATTTCTTCGCGCCTATACCGATGACGAAATTCCCGGGCCGACGAACCCGGTCCGCCTCACCGTCGAGGCCGACGGGACGCCGGCGCCGGACGCGCTGGCCCCGGTGCCGGTGCACCGGAGCAAGCACTCCTACTGGTCGCTCTCCGGCGACCTCCTCGAGACATCTCCGCGGACGGTGCGCTTCGCCGGACGTGGCGTCGCCGTGACGTCGGAGGCGGCCGACCGGTGGCGCGTGGCTGCGCAGCCCTGGGCGAAGCCCTCGGTCGTCGGAGAGGCCGTCTTCCACGTCCAGCGCTCGGTCGCGCTCTACCGCCGTGACAGCGCGACCGGCCCGCTGCTCCACGCGAGCGGGGTGCTGGGACGCGACGGGCGGGCGGTCCTGTTCACCGGGTCCGTCTCCGCAGGCAAGACCACCCTGCTGACCGAGGCCGTCGTCACCTACGGCGCGGTCCCGCTCACCAACGACCGTGCGTGGCTCCGCATCGACGCCGACGTCACCGTGCAGAGCTGGCCCTCCTACGCGAGCTTCTGCGAGGGGACGCTGATCACGTACCCGGTGCTCCGGGGCGCCGCGGAGCGCTTCGAGAGCGAGCGGGACAACCCGCTGCGCACGACTGCGCACCCCGAGCCCCTGAGGTACGCGTTCGACAAGGACACCAAACGCATCTACCCGATGTCCTGGTTCACCGACGCCACGAACACCCGGTTCGTCCCGTCGGCAACGCTCGGCACGCTGGTGCTGAGCCGGCTGGAGGTCGCGCGCGGTGCCTCCGAGCTGCGGGAGCTCGACCTCACGCACGACGTGGACCGGCGGATGCTTGTCGACGTCCTGCAGGACGAGAGCTTCGACTCGCACGAGCCGTCGTTCCTGCCCTGGCACGGGCTCCCGATGCCGGTCCTGTGCTGGCCCCCCGAGAAGGTCGCCGACGCGCTGCGCGACGCCGGGGTGCGGGTGGTCGTCCTGCGGGCGGACCCGACCGAGCTGAGCGTCCTGGCGGACCTGCTGTGACGGCTGTGTCGTCGAAGGACGTCTCCGTCGCCCACCCCCCGCGGCTCGTCCGTGTGCACGCCGCGACCGAGCCGCCGATGCTGAACCCGCTGCGTCGCGCGGCCAAGAGCCTGGCCACGAGCGTCGTGTCCTCCTGCCTGCTCCAGTCGCTCAACGCCGTCGACGCGCGCGGCAGGTACACACCGCAGTTGCTCGCCGAGCCTCCCGCCCCGGACGACGCCGGCCGGCGGATCGCCTACCGACTCCGGGCGGACGCGCGCTGGCACGACGGGCGGCCGGTGTCGGTGCGCGACGTCGCCTTCACCCACAGCGTGATGATGGACCCGGACAGCGACATCCCGGAGCGCGACGGCTACGACCTGATCGAGCGGATCGAGACGGTCGACGACCGGTCGTTCGTTCTGCACCTGTCCGAGGCGTACCCGTCGTACCTCGACCTGTTCACCTCGAGCACCGGATCCATCCTGCCGGAGCACCTGCTGGGCGGGCGGCCTTTCACCTCGTCCTGGGACGTCGAGGTCAGACCGTCGTCCGGGCCGTTCCGGCTCTCCACATGGAGCCGGGGCGAGCGACTCGAGGTCACGGCGGTGGACCGGGACCGCGCTGCCGCGACGGGCATCGCCGGACTCACGTTCCGGTTCGGCGCGGACGCGGCACAGCAGATCGACGACCTGATCGAGGGCCGTGCCGACGTCGCGTCCCCCGACCTGGACACGAGCACGCTGGCCCGGGTCCAGGACTCCGGGCTGAGCTGGGGCGTGGGCCCGGGCGAGCAGTGGGAGCAGCTGTCGTTCCAGCATCGCAACCGGTGGCTCTCGCGCCGTAGCCTGCGCGAGGCGATTGCGTGGAGCATCGACAGGGACGCGCTCGCAGCGATGGTGCCCGGCACCGCTGAGGACGGCACCCGGCTGGACAGCCTCGTCCGCCGACCGCACCACCCCGACTACCGGCCGGCGTTCGCGCGGTTCCACCGCGACCCCCGACGCGCTCACGATGCCGCGTGGCGCGCCGGCCTCGACTGGTCGCGCGGCAGGCTCATCGGTGAAGGCGGCGAGCCCGTCGTGCTCCGGCTGCTGCTCGCGGACTCGAGCCGACTGCGGATCGAGCAGGCCGAGCTCATCGCCGGCTGGCTGGACGAGCTCGGCGTCGACGTCCGGCTCGACGTCACGAGCGGGCGGGACCTCCTGCACAAGCTGGCGTCCGCCGACTACGACCTCGCCCTCTTCGGCTACGCGGGGAACCCGGACCCGGTCGGCCACAACACCCTGTGGATGGCGGACCCCGCGGGCGGGCCCCCCGGGGTGGCCGTCCACGGACAGAACTACGCCGGGTACACGAGCGCCACGGTCACGGACCTGCTGCGTCAGACGACGCTCGAACCGGACCAGCGCCGACGTTCGCAGCTGTTCGCCGCGGCCGACGAGGTCATGGCACAGGACCTGCCGAGCCTGCCGCTGTTCGTCTTCCCGTCGTTCGTCGCGTGGCGCCCGCACCTCGAGGGACCGACGCCCTACCCGTACCAGGCCGGCCCCCTCTGGAACGTCGCGGAGTGGACGCTCCGCGATCTCCCCGAGCGCGCCTCGGGGGTCCACACAGCCGAGCAAAGGTGGTGAGACAGATGGCATTGATTCGAATCGCGGTTCGCCTCAACAAGGCCCAGCCCAAGAAGTCGAGCACCAAGTGAGTCGTGACCCGGGGTGTCCCGATCTCGTGACGGGCCACTCCGGGTCACCCCACCCCCAGCACCGCCCGAAGGAGGTCATGATGGCGACCGCATCGATCACGGCCGGAGTGTTCTGCGACCCGGTCGCGGGTCAGGACTACGTGTACGTCGCCGAGCTTCCCGCCATCGCATCCGCGGACCCCGGCAGCATCCGCGACTCCCTGCGCAGGGCGGTGGCGGAGCACGGTCCCGGACAGCCGCTCCTCGTCCGCGCGGACGCGGGCACCACGCTCCCCGGGGCGTGGGAGCCGTTCATGACCTTCGTGCGGTTCCGTCGCCTGCCGGCCGACCAGGTCGGCCCCGCCGACGAGCCCCCACAGCCTGCGGTGACGATCGGCCCGGTGGATGTCCAGGCCGACATCGAGGCCCGCGACGCTGTTCTCGGCTGGCTCGAGCTCGCCCTCCGTCGCGGCTACGACGAGGAGGGGATCGCGGCAGACGTGGCACGACGATGGGCGCACGAGATCGCCGCCGACACGGACGCCGAGTCCATCGTGGCGCGGGTCGACGGTCGGCCCGTGGGCCACCTGACGTACCGGACGGCCGAGGACGACGTGACCGGCGAGCGGTACATCGAGCTGGTGGACGTCCTGGTCGACGGGCCTGATCGGTCCTGGCGCACCTGGGTCGAGCGCGCACTCGTCCGGTCGGCCGACGCGACGGCCGGCGCGCTCGGCCGATCACTCGTCGGCAACGTGGTCCACGCGGCGGGAGACGAGGGCGCGGAGCGTGCGCGCACCGTGATCCGGGGCCTCACCGGCTCCGGCTGGGACGTCCTGTACACCGTCTGGCTCTCGCAGGAGGAGTGGGCATGAGGATCACCGCGGACCAGGTGGAGGCCGCCCTCGGGCTCGACCCCGAGGACGGGCCCTACCTGAACCTGCGCAAGGCCGACGCGGTACACCACAGCGTCGGCAACCTGATGCTCTCGCTGTGGGAGCAGGCCGGTGCACCGCTCAGCCCCGCCGCGACGGCGACCCTGGCACGGCAGCGGGCCCGCGTCGCCCGGTACGACGAGTGCGAGAGCCGCATCCGCGCGGCGGGGATCGACTTCCGGGTGGTCAAGGGCCGGACGATCGGTGACCTGTACCCCGCCGGCGTGCTGCGGGCGCAGACCGACCTCGATCTCGTGGTCGGCTCCGTGGACGACCTGTGGACCGCCGCGCTGCTGCTCGTCGACGACCTGGGCTTCGACTCGGTCGACCTCACGGTCGTCGAGGGAACGGAACGGGAGCTGTACGTCGCGCTGAGCGCCCCCGCCGAGGACGAGTACTACGACAAGCCGCTGTCGGTCGAGCTGTCGACCGTCCTGTACTACGGCGACTCCGACACCGTCCCGTTGCGTCGCGGCGTGCCCGCCGACCAGGTCGTCGCCAACGTCCTCGCGCTGTCCGAGGAACGGTTCCAGCGGCCGTTCCATGTCCGCGACGTGCTCGACCTCGGCGTGCTCTGCGACCAGCTGACGCCCGAGCGTCGGGCGAGCCTGCTCGCCGCGGTCGAGTCGTACCGGCTCGCGCCCGAGCTGGTGGAGCTCGTCGAGCTCGCCCGGGCCCACGGGATCGCAGCAACGCTCGACGACGAGCTCGTGGACCTGCGGGACGCGGCCGAGCGGGAAGCCGCTCGGCGCCGGACCACGGCGGCTCGCGGCGACGAGGGGCTCGGGCTCAGCTTCGGCATCCTCGTCCCCGGATCCCGCCTACGGTCCGGGTGGTCGGTCGAGCGGAGCCAGATGGCAGGCACCGACGTCCTCGTCACACCACTCGGGACCTTCGTGCTCACCAGCAACGCCGTGCTGTCGCCCGAGACGTTCGACGCCGTTCAGGCCGCCGTCGCGCAGCTCGTCGCCGACGAGCTCGACGCAGGAGGGTCGGCGACGTGACGGACGCGCTCGCGATCGAGGCCACCGACCTGACCCGGACGTTCGTCACGGGCAAGGGCCGTGCCCGTCGCACGCGTACAGCACTGGACGCGGTCGGTCTCCGGGTCGAGCAGGGCTCTGTGCACGGCCTGCTCGGCCCGAACGGGGCAGGGAAGTCCACGTTCGCCAAGATCCTCACCACGATCCTGCTCCCGACGTCCGGGACGGCCACCGTTCTCGGGCACGACGTCGTCCGGGAAGCCGCGCAGGTGCGCCGCTGCGTCGCGCTCGTGCTCGGCGGCGACCGGGGCCTCTACCCGCGGCTCAGCCCCGCGCAGAACCTGGAGTTCTGGGCGGCGGCCTACGGCATGGGCAGGACCAGGCCCACCCGCGACGCCGTCGGGGCCGTGCTGGGTCAGGTCGGGCTCGGTGACGTCGACTACGCCGTCGAACGGTTCAGCAGGGGCATGAAGCAGCGTCTGCACCTGGCCCGGGCGCTCCTGGTGAACCCTCGCATCCTCGTGCTCGACGAACCGACGATGGGCATGGACCCCGCCGCGGCCCACGCCTTCCGTGCGCTCGTGCAGGACGTGAACCGGCGGGGTGTCACCGTGCTGATGACGACCCACGACATGCGCGAGGCCGAAGCTGTGTGTGACCGGGTCACGCTGATCGACGGGGGCCACATCCGGTTCAGCGACACCCCGGCCGAGCTCCGGTCGCGGGCGCGCGGGGAAGCGCGCGTCGAGGTCTACGACTTCGCCGGCAGGGCGCCGGAGGACGTCGCGGCAGAGGTCGCACGGCGTCCGTCGGTCGACGCGGAGCTCCGCACCGACGGTGTCCTGTCGGTCGCGGTCCGCGACGGCGGGTCGATCGGTGACCTGCTCCAGTACCTCGTCGCCGCCGGGCTCCACGACTTCGCGGTGATGCGTCCGACCCTCGAGGACGTCTACCTCCAAGCGGTCGGGGATCGAGGCATGCATGTCGGCTAGAGGTGCCTTGGCGGGCCTGATCGGCAGCGCGCGGCTCGAGGCGGTGATCCTCCGGCGCTCCCCGGTCGACGTCCTGTTCCTGATCACCGTCCCGCTGCAGACGATGGGCGTGATCGCGGTGCTCCGGTACGCCGGGCGACCGGACCTGGAGTTCACGGCGGTCCTCGCGCCGGCACTCATGGCCCTGTGGCAGAACGCGCTGTTCGTCTGCGGCGAGCTCGTCACCAAGGACCGCGACAACCAGCGGCTGGAGCTGCTCGTGTCGTCGCCGATGTCCTTCTACGGCTACCTGTGCGGTCGCGTCGGCGCGGTGACCGCCTTCTCGCTCGTGGTGTTCGCCGAGGCGATCGCGTTCGGCTGGCTCGCCTTCGGCGTCGCACCGTCCTTCTCCCAGCTCGGCCCGGCGGCGGTGACCCTCGTCGTGACCGCCCTGGCGACCGTCGCGACGTCGATCCTGCTGTCGATCGTCTTCGTGAACACCAGAAACCCGCACACGTACCAGAACGCCCTCGGCTACCCGATGTTCATCCTCGGCGGTGTCCTGGTCCCCGTCTCGATCTACCCGGAGTGGCTCGAGATCGCCTCGCGGTTCGTCTACCTCTCGTGGGCGTCCGACCTGTTCCGCGACACGCTCGGTGCCGGAACGGCGGAGGACTGGGCCCCACGCTGCGCCGTGATCCTCGGGCTCGGTCTGGTCACCGCGCTGCTCGGCGGCGTCCTCGTGCGACGCACCCTGCGGCATGCCCGACAGGAGGGTCGCCTTGCGCTCACCTGACACGATCGAGCGCGCGGTCGTCCGGCCCCTGCCGGTGCTCCGCGCCGCGATGGGCACCGGACGCGCGGACCTCGCAGCGCGGTACACGTGGTGGACCTGGGGCCTCGGCTGGGTGCTGAGGGGTGCGTTGGAGGTCAGCTTCTTCGCGTTCCTCGGCATCCTGCTCGAACGGCCGGACATCACCCGTGATCTGCTGATCGGTCGAGGGATCTTCCTGGGCGCCCTCGAGATGATGCTCGTCGTCCAGACGGTCGGCTGGGAGCGGCAGGGCGGCACGCTCCCCCTGCTGATGATGGCGCCGACGCGGGTCTGGCCGGCGTTCGTCGGCCGGGCGTGCCAGTGGGTCCCGAGCGCCATCATCACGCCGCTCGTGGTCCTCCTGGTGGTCGGTCCCGTGTTCGGGCTGTCGTTCACCGGCCCGCAGGTGGCCGGCCTCGCCGGTGCGGTCGTCGTGACCAGCCTGGCGTCCCTGGGCTTCTCCCTCGTCGTCGCGGCGGTCGTGCTGCGGGCGCCCGACACGCGCAATCTCGTCTCCAGCGTGGTCCAGGTCGCCGTCGCGCTGCTCTGCGGGGTGTTCGTCCCCATCAGCTACTGGCCCGCAGCGGTCCAGGCCGTCGCCCAGGTGGTCCCGCTGACGCACACGATCGAGGCGGTCCGCAGATCCATGGTCGGCGAGGGCACCTGGGCGGAGGTCGTCGCGGCGTCGTCGGGACCCCTGCTCGTCGCCGCCGGACTGGGCGCCGTGTGGCTCGTCCTCGGCTGTCTCCTCATCGAGCGGTACGCGCACGCCGGGCGCGACGACGGCCGGATCGACCTCGACGAATGACCTGCGACCACCACCCATGTCCCCGACCCCGAAGGAGGCTTCCATGATCGTCCGGAGCGTGTCCCACGACGTCAGACGAGCGAGTCTGCGTGAACGCCTCGAGCTCGAGGGTTTCGTCCGGCTCCTCGAGGCTCACGACCCGCTCTCGGCGATGGTCGGGGAGAACGCGACGGCGGTCCTGCCCGAGGTCGGGCACGTCGAGTTCGACGGCTTCTGGTCGAGCTCGCTGACGGACTCGGCGCGGCGCGGGCTCCCGGACATCGAGCTGGTCGGCATGCGGAGCCGGCTCCAGGGCATCGCGGAGATGTTCGCTGTCACGTCGAAGCCGCTGCTGATGGACGGTGACACCGGTGGTCGCGTCGAGCACTTCGAGTACACCGTGCGCGACCTGGAACGCGCCGGGGTGTCGGGTGTCGTCATCGAGGACAAGACGGGGCTGAAGCAGAACTCGCTGCTCGGCACCAGCGTGCCGCAGCTCCTGGAGACGGTCGAGGCCTTCTCGGAGAAGATCGCGCGGGGGAAGGCGGCCCAGTCCCGGCCGGAGTTCATGATCGTGGCACGCATCGAGAGCCTCATCCTCGGCATGCCCATGGACGACGCCCTGCACCGGGCGAGCGCGTACGTCAGCGCCGGGGCCGACGCGGTCATGATCCACAGCCGGCAGAGCTCGCCCCGCGAGGTCCTCGCGTTCGCCGCACTCTTCCGTGCGGCGCACCCGACGGTGCCGCTGGTCGCGGTCCCGACCACGTACAACACGATCCGCGCCGAGGACCTGCGTGCCGCCGGGTTCAACGTCGTCATCTATGCCAACCACATGCTGAGGGCGTCGTTGCGCGCGATGGACGCCGTCGCCCGCAAGATCCTGAACCACGACAGGACCCTCGAGGTCGAGCCAGCGTGCGCGGACCTGAAGGACCTCCTGACGGTCGAGGTCGAGTCCGGCAGGGCCGTCGGGGCATGACGGACCGTCGTCGCGAGCTCGTGCTCGGCGCGTACCTCTCGTACGCGGCGGGCCACCACGCGGCAGCGTGGCGTCACCCGAACGCCGTGCCGGAGGGTGCGTCGCAGCTGGCGCACTTCGCGCGCCTCGCGAGCACCGCGGAGCGGGGGCTGTTCGACTTCCTGTTCCTGGCGGACACCCCGTCCGTCTTCAACGACGACCGGGCCGGTTACGGCGGGCGGGTCGTGGGGCTCGAGCCGCTGACCCTGCTCGCCGCGCTCGCGGCGACGACGACCGACCTCGGCCTCGTCGCCACCGCCTCGACGAGCTACACGGAGCCCTACAACCTCGCCCGGCAGATGGCGACGCTCGACCACCTCAGCAGCGGACGGGCGGGGTGGAACCTGGTCACCTCCTCGAAGGGTGCGGCGGCCTTGAACTTCGGGCTCGAGTCGCAGGCTGACCACGGTCTGCGGTACGAGCGGGCCGCCGAGTACCTGGACGTCGTGACCCGGCTGTGGGACAGCTGGGAGGACGACGCGATCGTCCGCGACAAGGCGGCCGGGATGTACTACCGGCCCGACAGGCGACACCCGGCGGCGTTCCGCGGGACGCACGTGAGCGTGGCCGGCGAGCTCAACGTCGCCCGGCCGCCGCAGGGCCATCCGGTCGTCGTCCAGTCCGGGTCGTCCGAGGCCGGGCTCCGGCTGGCGGCGAGCGGGGCCGACCTCGTGTTCACGGCTCAGGGGTCGCTGGCCGACGCGACGGCCTTCGCCGACGGGCTGCGGGCCCGTACCGCACGACTGCGCCCCGGCGCCCGGCCCCCGCTCGTCCTGCCGGGGATCTCCCCCTATGCGGCGGCGACCCGGGCGAAGGCCTCCGCCCGGCTCGCCGAGCTCGAGGCGCTCATCCACCCGGAGCTCGGGGTCAGCATGCTCGGCGACCTGCTCGGGGGGATGGACCTGCGGGGCTACGACGTCGACGGTCCGCTCCCGGACCTCCCGCCGTCCAACGGCAACCAGAGCAGGCGCAGGCTGATAGAGCGCATGGCGCACGACGAGGGCCTGACGATCCGCCAGCTGTACTTGCGGCTGACCGTCTCCCGTGGCCACCTGACCGTCGTCGGAACCTACGACGAGGTGGCCGACACGATGGCCGAGTGGTTCGACGCGGGAGCGGCCGACGGCTTCAACGTCATGCCACCGCTGCTCCCGGACTGCCTCGACGACTTCGTGGAGCACGTCGTACCCCGGCTCCAGGACAGGGGCCTGACGAAGCGTGCCTACCGCCCGGGGACGCTGCGGCAGAAGCTCGGCCTCCTCCGTCCCACCAATCGCCACACGAGCGCGAGGGCGCTCGTGGGACCACCGACCGACCGATCGCCCGGACCGGTCACGACCACGTCAGGAGACGACATGCGCAACGACCTCATCCTCGAGGACACGACCCTGCGGGACGGCGAGCAGGCGCCCGGCGTCGCCTTCTCGGCCGACACCAAGGTCGCGATCTTCGATGCCCTCGTGGACGCGGGGGTCCGCTGGATCGAGGCGGGCATCCCGGCCATGGGCGGCCAGGACGTCGCCGCGATGAAGCGCATGCTCGAGCGGCGCGACGAGGTGAACCTGGTCGGGTGGAATCGGGGTGTGCTCGACGACCTGAGGTACACGATGTCGCTCGGGTTCCGGGTGGTGCACCTGGGCCTGCCGACGTCCTCGCTGCACCTGCAGCACAGTGTCAAGAAGGACCGCGCGTGGCTGCTGTCGACGGCGCAGGACATGGTCAAGTTCGCGAAGGACCAGGGATGTTTCGTGTCCATCAGCGCGGAGGACATGGGGCGCACGGAGATCGGGTTCCTGCAGGAGTACGCAGTCGCCGTGCGCGATGCCGGCGCCGACCGGCTGCGACTCTCGGACACGGTGGGGATCCTCGACCCCGAGGGCTATGCGGCCCGCGTCCGCGCGGTGGTCGAGGCGTCGGACATCGATCTGCAGACCCACTGCCACAACGACTTCGGTCTCGCTGTGGCGAACACCCTCGCAGGGCTCCGGGCGGGTGCGCGCTACTTCCACGTGACGGTCAACGCCGTCGGCGAGCGGGCTGGGATGCCGGACCTCGCCCAGACGGTCCTCGCGCTGCGGCAGTTCCACGACGTGGACCTCGGCATCGACCTGACGGCGCTCGGTGCGGTCTCCCGGCTCGTCGCGGATGCCAGCGGCCACCAGATCGCACCCTGGCAGCCGATCGTCGGGTCGAACGTGTTCGCCCACGAGTCGGGAATCCACACCAACGGGATGCTGAGCGAGTCGAGCACCTTCGAGCCGTTCCCGCCGGAGCTCGTGGGCGGCGAGCGTCTTCTCCTGATCGGCAAGCACTCGGGACGCGCCATGATCAGGCACACGCTGGACGAGGTCGGGGTCGACGTCGACCCGTCGGTGATGGACGAGCTTCTCGTCGAGGTTCGTGAGCTGGCGATCCGGAACCGGAGCACAGTGAGCACGCCCGAGCTGGTCGACCTCTACGAGTCGGTCTGCGCGCGCGTGCGGGTCGCGGTCTGAGATGGCACCCCGTCCCACGCCGTTGGTGAACCGGATCGTCGCGGAACGTGCCGGCCGAGCCACCGTCGATGTCGGTGAGCTGCTGTTCGTCGACGTCGACCGCGTCTACGTCCAGGACGGCAACTCGCCGACGATCGCCCGGCTCTACCGCCAGCACGGCCTGTCGACCGTGTTCGACCCGGAGCGCGTCGCGTTCGTCTTCGACCACACGGTCCTCGTCCCCAACCGCGAGATGGCCGACCGCATCGGCGAGGCGGAACGGTTCGCGCGAGAGCTCGGGGTCCAGGTCTTCGGTCGCGGCGCGGGGATCAGCCACCTTGTCGCGCTCGAGGAGGGCTGGTACGTCCCGGGGAACGTGGTTCTCGGCTCCGACTCCCACACGTGCGTCGGCGGAGCGCTCCAGTCGCTGGCCCTGGGGATGGGCGCCACGGACATCGCGGCCGCCATGGTGACCGGCCGGACGTGGCTCAAGGTGCCCGACACCGTGTGGCTGCACGTGTCTGGGACGCCGCACGCGTCCGTGCGACCCAAGGACGTCCTCCTCGAGGTGCTGCGCCGCTTCGGGATGGACGCCTTCCTGTACAGGTCCGTGCAGTGGACGGGTCCGTGGGTGGAGTCGCTGAGCGAGGACTCCGCGGCGTCGGTGGCGAGCATGGGCGTCGAGATGGGAGCGAAGTGCGTCTTCCTGCCGCCGCGTCCGGGCTCCCCTGAGGGCCTGGTCCCGACCGCGGCCGGTCCCGGTGACCGCGTCCTCGAGCTGGACGTGTCGACGTTGTCGCCGATGGTCTCGTTGCCGCACTCGCCGCACGGCTCCGTCCCCGTCGACGAGCTCGGAGGGCGGCCCGTCGACTACGTGTTCGTCGGCACGTGCACGAACGGGCGGCTCGAGGACATCGCCGAGATCGCCGGCCTGGTCGAGGGGCACCGCGTGGCGCCGTCGGTGCACTTCGTGGTCACGCCCGGGTCGCGCCAGACCTACCTCGACGCGATCTCGGCGGGGTACGTCGCCACCCTCGTCGAGGCCGGCGCGATCGTGACCCCGCCAGGCTGCGGGGCGTGCGTGGGGACCCAGGGGTCCGTGCCGGCGTCGGGCAGCACCGTCCTGACGACGATGAACCGGAACTTCAAGGGCCGGATGGGCAACCCGGACGCCGGCATCCACCTGTCGTCGCCCCTCGTGGCAGCGACCGCGGCCCTCCTGGGACGGTTCCCGACGAGGGAGGACCTGCCCGGATGAGCATCTACCGCGTCGTGCCCGTCTCCGGGGTGATCTCGACCGACGACATCATCCCCGCCCGGTACAAGCACATGTACACCGACCCCGACGAGCTGGCACCGCACGTGTTCGAGCACCGGTTCCCGGGTCTGGCGGCGCAGTTCGAGACCGGCGACGCCGTGGTCGGGGACTCGACGTTCGGCATCGGCAGCTCGCGCGAGCAGGCGGTCTCCGCGTTGCTCGGTTGCGGTGTCCGGCTCGTCGTCGCCCCGTCGTTCGGCCGGATCTTCTACCGCAACTGTTGGAACCTTGGCCTGCCCGCGATCGAGCTGGAGACCGCCTCGCTCGTCACCGCCGGCCAGCTCGACGTGAGTCTGCAGACGGGGACGGTTGTCGTGGGTGACGAAGTTGTGCGCTTCGCCTCGCCCGCGCCGCTGATGATCGACATGGTGGGAGCAGGCGGGCTCCTGGCGATGGTGCTCCGGGACCGAGGTGCACCGGCAGGAACTGACGGAAGGATGCAGGCATGACGACGAAGCAGAAGTTCGACGACCTGGCGACCGACTACCACGCGAGCCGTCCCCGCTACCCTGCCGCGCTGCTGGCGCAGATCGTCGAGCACCTGCCGGCGCGGTCGCCGCTGACGGTCGTCGACGCCGGCGCCGGCACGGGGATCGCTCTCGAAGGGCTGATCCCGCTGCTCGGCGACGCGCACCGTTATCTCGCGGTCGACGTGTCCGCCGGGATGGTCGACGCCGGTCGGGCGGCGTTCCCGACGGTCGACTGGGCGGTCGGCACCGCGGAGCCGTACCTCGAGGGCCTCGACCACCGCGTCGAGCTGGTCATCGCCGCGCAGGCCTACCAGTGGATGGAGCGCGAGCGTTTCGTGCGCGCCAGCCTGGATGCCCTGACGTCCGACGGTGTGCTCGCGATCGTCCAGAACAACCGTGACCACGACGGCAGCGAGTTCCTGGGTGCCTACGAGGACCTCCTCGAGACGTTCAGCCCGGGGTACTCGCGCGCGTACCGCGACTTCGACGTCGCCGCGGAGCTGGCGGCGCAGGTGGAGCCCCGCGGTGGTCGGGTGGAGACCTCGGTGGTCGGCTGGACGCGTCCGATGGGTGTTCAGGAGTTCGTGCAGATGTCGTCGTCGTCCACCCAGGTGCAGCGTGCGGTCGCGGCGGAGGGCCCCGGGTTCCTGGATCGCGTCGCCGAGCTGTCGGCGGAGCACGCGCAGGGCGGCCAGCTCGCGCTGCTCTACCGCTCCGAGCTGTACCTGGGGTTGCGCGCCGGCTGACCGGCCCGTGGAACATCAGGGCTGCGTCGGCGCGTGCCGGTCCAGGAACCTGTAGACCTCCGTGGTGTCCACGCCGGGGAACACCCCCACCGGCAGCGCAGCCAGGAGGGACGCGTGCGGGCGGGCGCTCGGCCAGGACTTGTCGGACCAGCGCTCGGCGAGCTCGGTCGGGGGCTGGCGGCAGCACATCGGGTCGGGGCACCTCGACGCCGCACGCTCGGTGGTCTCGCGGCCGCGGAACCAGCGGACGTGCGCGAACGGCACGCCGACGGAGACGGAGAACGCGCCCTGTGACGACGGCTGCACGCGGCTCGTGCACCAGTACGTGCCCGACGACGTGTCGGTGTACTGGTAGTACGGCGTGAACCGGTCGGGCAGCGTGAAGACCACGCGCGCGGTCCACTGCCGGCAGACGGGCTGCCCCTCGATGGCGCCCAGCGGGTCGGCGGGAAACTTCACGCCGTCGTTCTCGTACGCCTTATGCAGGGTGCCGCCCTCGTGGACCTTCATGAAGTGCACGGGGATGCCCAGGTGGCGCGTCGCCAGGTTGGTGAACCGGTGGGCGGCCGTCTCGTAGGGCACGGCGAAGGCGTCGCGCAGGTCCTCCACCGACAGCCGGCGCTCGGCCTTCGCCTCCTGGAGGAACGGCACGGCGCCGTCCTCGGGCAGCATCATCGCGGCAGCCAGGTAGTTGGCCTCGACGCGCTGACGCAGGAAGTCGCCGTAGTCCTTCGGCTCGGCGTGGCCGAGCACGTGGCTGGCGATGGCCTGGAGCAGGGGTGAGCGGGCGTCGCTGGTGCCGGGGTTGCCCTGGGGGAGGTAGATGCGGCCGTGCGCGAGGTCGGTGACCGACCGGGTGGAGTGCGGCAGGTCGGGCACGTAGTGCAGGCCGAAGCCCAGGTGCGCGGCGATGTCCGCGGTCGCGCGCTGGGACAGGGGACCGCCGGGGTGGTCGATCGCGGTGAGCAGCGTGCGGGCGTGCGCCTCCAGCTCCGGGAAGTAGTTGTCCTGTGCGCGCATCCGGATCCGGAGCTCGGCATTGGCGCGACGGGCCTCCTCCGGGGTGGCGGCGTTCTCCATGAGGAGGCGCTGGATCTCGGCCTGCAGGCGGACCAGGGCCTCGAGCGCGTCGGCGGGCAGGGACCGGCCGACCTTCACGGGTGAGACGCCCAGCGACGCGAAAAGGGGTCCCCGCTGCGCTCGCTCGAGCTCGACCTCCAGCGCGGCCCGGCGCGTCGGCGGTTCGGTGCGCAGCAGCTCGGACAGCGGGACGTCGAGCGCCTCCGCCACCTGCGCGAGCAGCGACAGCTTGGGCTCGCGGTGACCGTTCTCCAGCATCGACACCTGCGAGGGCGCGCGACCGATCGCCGCACCGAGGTCGTCGAGCGTCATGTTCCGGCCCGTGCGCAGGTGCCGGATCCGTCGTCCCAGCACCAGCGTGTCCAGGCCGCCGTTGGCCGTCGTCGTCATGCCGTCCACCATCGCCCGAGCCTGCGCTTCTGTCCAGGAGAAGGATTGCCGATCTTCTGCGGACTTTGCGTGAGAAGAACTGCCGAACACCGAGGAACGTGGAGGTCAGGCCGAAGGGCCGAGAAGAACGCCCCAATGACGGAGGACACGATGAGCACGTACAGGCACGGCGACCAGACCGAGACCGCGGCCGAGCTCGCGGCGAGCTGGGACCTCGACGCGCGGTGGGCCGGCATCCGCCGCACCCACACCGCCGAGGACGTCGTCGCCCTCCGGGGGTCGGTCCGCGAGGAGAGCACCCTCGCGCAGCGCGGCGCCGAGCGGCTCTGGCAGCTCCTGCACTCCCGCACCCTGGTGCCGGCGCTGGGTGCGCTGACCGGCAACCAGGCCGTGCAGCAGGTCCGCGCCGGGCTCGAGGCGATCTACCTGTCCGGGTGGCAGGTGGCCGCCGACGCCAACCTGTCCGGCCAGACCTACCCCGACCAGTCGCTCTACCCGGTGAACTCGGTGCCCGCGGTGGTCCGTCGGATCAACAACGCCCTCCTGCGCGCCGACCAGATCGAGTTCGCGGAGACGGGCCGACGCACCCGCGAGTGGCTGGCGCCGATCGTCGCCGACGCCGAGGCCGGCTTCGGAGGCCCGCTGAACGCCTACGAGCTCATGCACTCGATGATCAGCGCCGGCGCGGCGGGCGTGCACTGGGAGGACCAGCTCGCGGCCGAGAAGAAGTGCGGCCACCTGGGCGGCAAGGTGCTCGTCCCGACGTCGCAGCACGTCCGGACGCTGTCCGCGGCACGGCTCGCGGCCGACGTCGCGGGGGTGCCTTCCGTGATCGTCGCGCGGACCGACGCCCTCGGAGCAGACCTGCTCACGAGTGACATCGACCCCCGCGACGAGCCGTTCCTCACCGGCGAGCGGACCGCCGAGGGCTACTACCGGGTGCGCCCAGGGCTCGACCCCGTCGTCGCGCGTGCCGAGGCGTACGCGCCGCACTCCGACCTCATCTGGGTGGAGACGTCGACCCCCGACGTCGCCGCCGCGATCGAGTTCGCCGAGCGTCTGCATGACCGGTTCCCCGGCAAGCTCCTGGCCTACAACTGCTCGCCGTCGTTCCACTGGCGCTCACAGCTGGACGACCTGCAGATCGCGCGCTTCCAGCGGGAGCTCGCCGGTCACGGGTACGTCTTCCAGTTCATCACCCTCGCCGGGTTCCACGCCCTCAACCACTCGATGTTCGACCTCGCCCGCGGCTACGCCGAGCGCGGCATGAGCGCGTACGTCGAGCTGCAGGAGGCCGAGATCGCCTCCGAGTCCGACGGCTACACGGCCACGCGCCACCAGCGCGAGGTCGGCACCGGCTACTTCGACCGCGTCGCCACCGCGATCAGTCCCGACAGCGCCACCCTCGCGCTCGCCGGCTCGACCGAGACCGCCCAGTTCACCCACTGACCCTGCGGCGGCGCCGCATCAGAACCAGGAGCACCTCTCATGACCATCACCAGTGCACCCCCGACCACCCGACCTCGTCTGGAGCTGACCGGACCCGACGTCCCGGGGACGGACCAGATCCTCACGTCCGAGGCCATCGACTTCCTCACCGACCTGCACGTCCGGTTCTCCGGCCGGCGCCACGACCTGCTGCTGGGCCGCCAGCACCGCCGGACCCGGTTCTCCAACGGCGCCGACCCCGACTTCCAGCCGCTGACCGCAGGCATCCGGGCGGACCCGAGCTGGCGCGTCGCCGGTCCCGGACCCGGCCTGGAGGACCGTCGCGTCGAGATCACCGGCCCCACCGACCGCAAGATGACGATTAACGCGCTCAACTCCGGCGCGAAGGTCTGGCTCGCGGACATGGAGGACGCCACCAGCCCGACCTGGACCAACGTCGTCGGCGGGCAGCACTCGCTGTTCGACGCCATCCGCGGTCAGATCGACTTCACCTCGCCCGAGGGCAAGGAGTACACGGTCGGGTCGGTCACCCCGACGATCGTGTTCCGGCCGCGCGGCTGGCACCTGACCGAGAAGCACCTGGAGTTCACCGACCGCGCCGGCCAGAACTGCGCGGCGTCCGCGAGCCTCGTCGACGCCGGGCTGTACCTCTTCCACAACGCCCGCGCCCTCATCGACTCCGGTCGCGGACCGTACCTCTACCTGCCCAAGCTGGAAGGTCACCTGGAGGCACGCCTCTGGGACGAGGTCTTCCGGTTCACCGAGACCTACCTGGGCCTGCGGTACGGGACGATCCGCGCGACCGTCCTCATCGAGACCATCACGGCCGCGTTCGAGATGGAGGAGATCCTCTACGAGCTGCGCGACCACTGCGCCGGGCTGAACGCCGGCCGCTGGGACTACATCTTCAGCGTCATCAAGAACTTCCGCGCTCGCGGACCCCGGTTCGTCCTGCCGGACCGCAGCAGCGTCACGATGACCGTGCCGTTCATGAGGGCGTACACCGAGCTGCTCGTCGCCACCTGCCACAAGCGGGGCGCGCAGGCCATCGGCGGCATGAGCGCGTTCATCCCCGACCGTCGGGACCCGGAGGTCACCTCCGCCGCGCTCGCGCAGGTCAGGGCGGACAAGCAGCGGGAGGCCGGGCAGGGGTACGACGGCACGTGGGTGGCTCACCCCGACCTGGTGCCCGTCGCCCGGGAGGTCTTCGACGAGGCGCTCGGCGACCGCGTCGACCAGCGTCACCGGCTGCGTGAGGACGTGCACGTGACCGCCGCGGACCTGCTCGACATCCCGTCGGCCGGCGGCGGCGAGCCCGGGGCCGTCACCGACGGCGGCCTGCGCGGCAACGTCTCGGTGGGCGTCCGGTACCTCGAGGCGTGGCTGCGGGGCATCGGCGCGGTGGCCATCGACCACCTCATGGAGGACGCCGCCACGGCCGAGATCTCACGGTCGCAGGTGTGGCAGTGGGTGCACCAGGGGGTCGTCACCGCCGAGGGCACCCGCATCGACGCCGCCCGGGTCGAGCAGGTGCTCAAGGAGGTGCTGGCCGACCTGCCGCGCACCGCCGACGACCGGTACGACGACGCGGCCGACCTGTTCCGGCAGGTCGCCCTGGCGGAGGACTTCCCGACGTTCCTCACCGTCCCGGCGTACACGCAGTTCCTGGTCGCGCGCGTCTGACCGCACTCGAGGACGACGTGGCCCGGGTCGCCGTCCGGCCCGGGCCACGTCGCGGGCGCAGCCGGGTGCTCGATCCGGCCGCACCTGCGACAGAAGTGACCCCTGAGGCGCGGACGCGCACCAGATGATCACTCCTGTCACAGCTGCGGCTGGGTCGGACACGGACCGACGCCGTCGGAGGATGGGCGAGAGATGTCCGACGAAGCCTCGTCGGCTGTGCGGACCGTGCGCCAGGATGTCCGGATGGTTGACGACGTACGCCCCGTCCTGGTCACCGGCGGAACCGGCACTCTCGGCCGTGCCCTCGTGCACACCCTCCTCGACGCCGGTCGACCGGTCCGTGTGCTCAGCCGGCGAGAACGCTCACCGGCCGCACCGGCCGAGGCGCAGTGGGTGGTCGGCGACCTGCTCGCCGGCGACGGGCTGCCCGAGGCGGTGACCGGGGTGAGCGCGGTCGTGCACTGCGCGTCCGACCCCCGCAAGCCCGACGACGACCTCGACGCCGCGGTGCAGCTGCTCCTCGCCGCGCGGGCAGCGGCCGCCCCGCACCTCGTCTACGTCTCGATCGTCGGCGTCGACCGCGTCCCGTACGCGTACTACAAGGCGAAGCACCGGGTCGAGGAGATCGTCGAGGACGGCGGCGTGCCGTGGACGATCCTGCGCGCCACGCAGTTCCACGACTTCGTCGCGACCATGCTCGACTACCTCTCGCGCGGGCCGGTCGCGCTGGCCCCGGCGGGGATGAGCGACCAGCCCGTCGACGTCCGCGAGGTCGCGTCCCGGCTCGTCCAGCTCGTCGACGCGGGTCCGTCGGGTCGCGTCGAGGACCTCGGCGGACCCCAGGTGCTCACCGTGACCGAGCTCATGCGCACGTACCTCGCGGCGCGAGGTCGGCGCCGGCCGGTGTGGACCGTGCCGTTCCCCGGTCCGCTGAGCGGGTTCCGGCACGGCCACCACCTGACCCCCGGGCACGCGACCGGGCGCCTGACGTTCGCGGAGTGGGCGCAGACCCGGTCGCACTGACCGGACCGGGAGGGTCAGCCGACCTGCCAGCTCCAGCTGCCTGCCGCGTCCGTGACCTGCACGATCACGGTCGTCGGTACGCCCGATGCGTCGACGGCGACGCACTGGAACGAGGTCGCCGCCCCGGTGACGACCGTGTCGGGGCACTGCACCGACACCGCCACCCCCGCCTGCTCGGCCACCCCGGCGGCGATCTCGATCTCCATCGCGGACGTGTCGAGGGTCGCGGCCGACGGGACCTGCGCCTCCTCCAACGCGCCGCGGACCGCGAAGGCGACGAGGAGGCTGCTGATCACGAGGCCGACGATCGACAGACCCAGCGCCCAGCGAGCCCGGCCCCGGCCCCTGGGCGCCCAGCCGGCGGACTCGAGCCTCGTCGCGCGCTTCAGCCCGACGATCGCCAGCACGATCCCCGCGATGCCGGCGATCGGCACGCCGAGCATGGCGAGGACCGAGACGACGAGGGCCACCCGTGCGGGGGTGTTCTTGCCGTCGCCCAGGTTCGCGGCCGTGTTGACCAGGTAGTGGTCCTCGACGGGCTGGATCCAGCCGGTGCTCGTGGCGGCCGGTGCTGCGGACCCGAACCGCGGGTCGGGCGCCGAGTATCCGTAGCCCCCCGCCGCGGTCGCCGCGGGCAGGCCGGTGAACCCGGGTTCCGGGGTGAGCTGGGTCGGGACCGCAGGTGCAGCTGGCGGTGGCGCCTGCACGTGCTCGGTCCAGCCGGCGCCGTCGAACCAGCGCTCACCGCCCGAGCCGGCCGGGTCGGTGTACCAGCCCGCTGGGGGGTTCCCTGTCGTGGGCGCGGTCACGGGTGCTCCAGTCGTCGTGCCGTTCTTCGGTCCTCACCCCATCGGCACCTCGGCGCACGACCTTGACCGCGCCCCCGGTCGGTCGGAAAACCCCTTGGCGCTCCGCGCGGACCGGACGTACGGTCGTCGGACACGGGAAGGAGGTGGTCCAGGACATGTTCTATTCCAGGACGCGTGAGGTGACTGTCCGCTAGTCGCCCGAAAGTACTCGGACGGATTGCACACACGATCCGCCCGCAGGCCCACCCGGACCGGCGAGCGAATCCATGGCAGTCACCGCAGCCCGTGGGAGCCGCGACCTCGTCCTTCGCGGCAGGGCCTCCTCGGAGGTCCGGCCCACGGGCTGTTGCCTGCCCATCTCGTGGCAGGGTGGAGCAGTGGCCCTCAAGAACCCTGCTCAGATCAACCAGATGCGCCCCGCCGGGAAGTTCGTCGCCGGCGTGCTGTCCTCCTTGCGTGACGTCGCCCGCGAGGGGATGACGCTCAAGCAGCTGGACACCCACGCGCACCAGATGATCGATGCGGCCGGTGCGCACTCCGTCTACCTGGGCTACCACCCGTCGTTCGGCGCGATGCCGTACCCGGGCGTGCTGTGCACCTCCGTGAACGACGCGGCCCTGCACGGTCTGCCGTCGGACCACGTGCTCGTCGACGGCGACGTGCTGAGCATCGACTTCGCCGCGCAGGTGCAGGGCTGGGTGGCCGACTCGGCGCTCACGTTCCAGATCGGGACGCAGGACCCCACCGTCCAGAAGCTCATCGAGACCACCGAGCGTGCCCTGGCCGCCGGCATCGCCGCCGCCCGTCCGGGCGCCCGGATGGGAGACGTCTCGTCGGCCATCGGCACCGTCGGCCGCGCGGGCGGGTACGGGATCAACGCCGACTTCGGGGGTCACGGCGTCGGCCGGACCATGCACGAGGACCCGCACGTCCCCAACCTCGGCCGTCCCGGCACCGGGCTGAAGCTGAAGACGGGCCTGGTCATCGCGATCGAGCCCTGGTTCATGGCGGGCGGCGACGGCTACACGATCGACGACGACGGCTGGACCATCCGCACCGCCGACGGCTCGCTGGCAGCGCACGCGGAGCACACCGTCGCGATCACCCCGGACGGCCCGCTCGTCCTGACAGCCCGCGACTGACCCCACCGCAACGTCCGAGGAAGTGGTCGCCGGAGCAGCCACATCCTCGGACGTCCGCACTCGATGAGGTCCCAGCGCGCACGAGTGCGGACGCTGCGTGACTCCTCGCCAGGATGTCCGCGCTCGTGCGGGTTCCAGGGCTGACGAGTGCGGACGTTGGTTGTTCTTGACGGCGGACTTAGATTGGCTCGATCCGGCAATGCCGTCGGATCACGCACGGAAAGAGGGCCTCTGATGTCCGCGCTCGTCGACACCGCTCCGCTCATCGGCCACGTCGTCGGGGGGCAGGTGACGACGCCCGAGGGGTCGCGGACGCAGGACGTGTTCGATCCGGCGACCGGGCAGGTGACTGGACGGGTCCTTCTCGCGGAGCAGGCGGACGTGGATGCCGCGGTCGCGGCGGCCGTCGTGGCCGCGGAGAGCTGGTCGCAGGAGCCCGTCGCCAAGCGGACCGCCGTGCTGTTCGCACTGCGGGAGCAGATCGTCCAGCACACCGACGAGCTCGCGGCGATCATCACGGCCGAGCACGGCAAGGTGCTGGCGGACAGCCACGGGGAGATCGCCCGCGGCCTGGAGGTCATCGAGTACGCGTGCGGGATGCCGCAGCTGCTCAAGGGCGAGTACACCGACCAGGCGGCCACGGGCGTCGACGTGTTCTCGTTCCGGGAGCCGCTGGGGGTCGTCGCCGGGATCACCCCGTTCAACTTCCCCGCGATGGTGCCGCTGTGGATGGCGCCGATGGCGATCGCGACGGGCAACGCGTTCGTCCTGAAGCCGTCGGAGCGTGACCCGTCGGCAAGCCTGTTCCTGGCCCGCATGTGGAAGGCCGCCGGGCTTCCCGACGGGGTGTTCTCCGTGGTGCAGGGAGACCGGGTGGCCGTCGACGCGCTCCTCACCCACCCCGACATCGCGGCCGTGTCGTTCGTCGGGTCGACGCCGATCGCGCAGCACGTGCACGCGACGGCGACCGCGCACGGCAAGCGGGTGCAGGCCCTCGGCGGCGCGAAGAACCACGCGGTCGTGCTCGCCGACGCGGACCTGGACCTCGCCGCGACGCACCTGACCGGTGCGGCGTTCGGGGCAGCCGGGGAGCGCTGCATGGCGATCTCCGTGGCGGTGGTCGTCGACGACGTCGCCGACGCCCTGCTGGAACGCCTCACCGCCGCGGCGCAGAAGGTCCGCGTCGCACCGGGGAACGACCCGGACTCCGACATGGGCCCGGTCATCACGCGCGCGTCGCAGCTGCGCATCGAGGAGATCGTCACGGACGCCGTCGACAGCGGCGCGTCGGCACCGGTCGACGGTCGCGGTCACACGGTGACCGGTCACGAGGACGGGTTCTTCGTCGGCCCCACCATCCTCGACGGCGTCACGACGGACATGCGCGCGTACGCCGAGGAGATCTTCGGTCCGGTGCTCGTCGTGATCCGGGCGGCGGACCTCGCGGAGGCGATCGCCCTGGTCAACGAGAACCCGTACGGCAACGGCACGGCGATCTTCACGGCCTCCGGCGACGCGGCACGCACGTTCCAGCGTGCCGTGAACGTCGGCATGATCGGCATCAACGTGCCGATCCCCGTGCCCGTCGGGTGGCACTCGTTCGGCGGCTGGAAGAACTCGCTGTTCGGCGAGAGCCACATCTACGGCCCGGAGTCGGTGCGCTTCTACACGCGCGGCAAGGTCGTCACGAGCCGCTGGCCGAGCAGCCCGGCGTCGGCAAAGTTCCACTTCGGCCGCACGACGTCCCACTGACGCAACGTCCGCACTCCTAGGGGTTGAACCCCACAGGAGTGCGGACGTTGATCGGAGGGCGGTGCTTGCGTCCGCACTCGTGGGCGCTGGAACCCGTGGGAGTGCGGACGTTGCGTGCCGCCAGGTCAGGGGACGCGGACGACGATCTTGCCGCGGGTGTGACCCGTCGCGCTCGCGTCGTGGGCGGCGGCTGCGTCGGCCAGGTCGAAGACCTCGGCGACGTCCACCGTCAGCGTGCCGGCGTCGAGCAGGGCCGTGAGGGCGTCGAGGTCCGCCGTGTCGGGGCGGACCCACACGTAGTGGCCGCCCAGCTCGTCGCGGGCGGCGGCGTCGACGATCGACGCGACGGTGCCGCCGTCGGCGAGGAGGGCCTTCGACGTCGCGACGAGGTCGTCCCCGCCGAAGTCGAGGATCACGTCGACACCCTCGGGGGCGAGGGCACGCACGCGGTCGACCAGCCCGTCGCCGTACTCGACCGGCTCCGCACCGAGCCCGCGCAGGTACTCGTGGTTCCGCGCCGATGCGGTGCCGATGACGCGGGCGCCGAGCGTGCGGGCGATCTGCACGGCGAACGCCCCGACGCCGCCGGCTGCGGCGTGCACGAGGACGGTCTGCCCGTCCGTGACACCTGCGCGCAGGATCGTCTGGTACGCGGTGAGACCGGCCAGCGGCACCGCGGCGGCCTCCTCGAACGACAGTGAGGCGGGCTTGCGCGCGAGGGTCCGCACGGGCGCGGCGACGAACTCGGCGAACGTGCCGCCCTGCACCCAGTCGCGACGGACGTACCCGTAGACCTCGTCGCCCACCTGGAGCTCGGGGGTGTCCAGGCCGACGCGCTCGACGACACCGGCCACGTCCCAGCCCGGCACGACGGGGAAGGTCACGTCCATGACGGCGTCGAGGTACCCGGCGCGGACCTTCCAGTCGACGGGGTTGACCGAGGCGGCGCGCACGCGGACCAGCACGCTGTCGGGGCCGACCTTCGGGGTGGGCTGCTCGGTGAGCTCGAGGACGTCGGAGCCGCCGTAGCGGTTGTAGGTGATTGCTCGCATACCTGGCGACAACCAGGCGACCGCGCGTGTTGTTTCCCGTCGTGGCAAACGTCACCTCGCCGCCGACCGCCGTTCATCTGGCTGCCGGAATTCGGACATCCGTCCTGGTCACCCTCGGTGCACACCGACCGAAGGGCCCCTCGATGCCGTACGCACGCCGCACCGTCGCTGCGCTGACCTGCACCGCTCTCCTCTGCGCGGGGCTCGGAGCGACCGCTGCCCAGGCGCACCGGCCGGGTCCGCCCACGAGCGAGACGTTCCACCGGCTCGCCACCTACCCCGTGTACCTGAACCGCCCGGCGGGCACCGCGGTCGCGGACCCGACCGTCGCCGAGATCTCGGCGGTGAGCGAGGACGGCCGGACGTTCATCCACACCGACGCGCTCGCGGGCCGGATCGGCTTCGTCGACATCACGAACCCGGCGAAGCCGCAGGGGCGCGGCACGCTCGACCTGGCGGACCTCGGAGTCGGCGCGCAGGCGGTGCCGACGTCGGTCGCGGTGGTCGGAAGCCACGTGCTGGTGGTCGTCGACACGTCGGAGAGCTTCACGAACCCGTCCGGGCTGCTCGCGGTCGTCGACCTGGCGACGCACGCGCTGGTCCGCACCCTCGACCTCGGGGGCCAGCCGGACTCCATCGCCCTCACACCGGACAAGTCGCACGCCGCGATCGCCATCGAGAACCAGCGCGACGAGGAGGTGAACGACGGCGACCTGCCGCAGCTCCCCGCCGGGTTCCTCCAGCTGGTCGACCTTCCCGGCACCGACCCCGCGACGTGGACCACCCGGGCGGTGCCGCTCACCGCGGAGGCCCTCGCCGGGCTCGACACCCCGCAGGACCCTGAACCCGAGTACGTCGCCGTCGACCCGACGGGCTCCACGGTCGCGGTCACGCTCCAGGAGAACAACGGCGTCGCGCTCGTCGACATCGCGTCGGGCACGGTGACCGGCGCGTTCAGCACCGGGTCCGTCGCGGTCACGGGCATCGACACCGCGAAGGACGGCGTGATCGACCAGACGGGCTCGATCCCGGCGACGCCTCGTGAGCCGGACGCGATCGCGTGGCTCGACGCCACCCACGTCGCGACCGCCAACGAGGGCGACTGGAAGGGCGGCACGCGCGGCTGGTCGGTGTTCGACGTGACCACGGGTGCGGTCGTGTGGGACGCGGGTGCGGAGCTGGAGCGGCTCGCGGTCCGCACCGGTCTGCACAACGAGGACCGTGCGGCCAAGAAGGGTGTCGAGGTCGAGGGGCTCGCGGTCGCGACGCTCGGCGGGCAGCGGTACGCGTTCGTCGGCTCGGAGCGGTCGAACTTCGTCGCGGTGTACGACGTGGACGACGCCGCGCGTCCGCGGTTCGTGCAGGTGCTCGCCACGACGAACGGCCCGGAGGGCATCCTGCCGGTGCCGTCGCGCGACCTGCTGCTGGTCTCCAGCGAGACCGACGACGCGTCGGTCCTGGTCCGCTCGTCGGTGAGCGTCTTCGGGCGCGGCAAGGCGTTCGCGAGGACGGCGGGCACCCAGCGGTTCCCGAGCGTGGTCTCGGCCGACGACGCCGCGGGCAACCCGATCGGCTGGGGTGCGCTCGGTGCGCTGAGCGCGGACCCGACCGACCGCAAGCACCTGTGGGCCGCGACCGACGCGGCGTACAGCACGGCCCGTCTGCTGCGGCTCGACGTGTCCCGCACGCCGGCCGTCATCGACCGCGACGTCGTCGTGACGCAGGGGGGCACGCCGGCGTCGCTGGACATCGAGGGCGTCTCCGCCCGCCGGAAGGGCGGCTTCTGGCTCGGTTCCGAGGGGGCGACGGGAGCGGGCAACGCGCTGGTCCGCACGGACGCGAGGGGGGCGATCCAGCAGACGGTGCAGCTGCCCGCGGACGTCGCGGCCGGCCTCGGGAAGTGGGGTATCGAGGGTGTCGCCGTGAGCGAGGACCGGAAGGGCGAGCACGTGTGGGTCGCACTGCAGCGCCCGTTGACTGGCGAGGGGACCCGCGCGCGGATCGGCCGCTACGACGTCACGACCGGTGCGTGGGCGTGGTTCGGGTACCCGCTGGGCACCACCACGACGCCGGGCGACTGGCTGGGGTTGTCGGAGATCACGGTCGTCGACCACGACACCCTGGCCGTGATCGAGCGCGACAAGCTGAACGGGCCGGACGCCAAGGTCAAGGCCGTCTACACGGTCCAGGTCCCGACCAGGGACCCGGCGCCCGGGACGGTCGGCACGCTGACGAAGACCCTGGTCCGTGACCTCGTCCCCGACCTGCGCGCGACGAACGGGTGGACGCAGGAGAAGCTCGAGGGCCTGACGATCGGGAAGGACGGTCAGGTCTACGCGGTGACCGACAACGACGGGCTCAAGGACGCCACGGGCGAGACGGTCCTGCTGCGGCTGGGCGACGCGTCGAAGGTGTTCAAGGCACCACGCCGGTGACCCGGGCAGGCGATCATGGCGGGGTGTCCACTCCCTACTCCGTCATGGTCGTCTGCACCGGCAACATCTGCCGCTCCCCGATGGCCGAGATCGTGCTCCGTGAGCGGTTCGCCGCCGCGGGTCTGGCCGACCAGGTCGTCGTCGACTCCACGGGCGTCAGCGCCGAGGAGCACGGCAACCCGGTGGACCGCCGGGCCCGTACGGTGCTGCAGCGCCACGGCTACCCGACCGGTGACGGCCACCGGGCACGCCAGGTCGCGGCCGACGACCGGCGCGACCTGGTCCTCGCGATGACGAACGCCCACGCCCGCGCCCTGCGCGGCCTCGACCCGGTGCTGTTCCGGTCCTTCGACCCGGATGCGGTCGGCAGCCTCGACGTCGCGGACCCCTGGTACGGCGGGGCGCAGGACTTCGAGGACTGCCTCGCACAGATCGAGGCGGCCGCCGACGGCATCGTCGACCACGTGCGCAACGATCTGGGGAATGCGCGGCTGCGGCAGAACAGTTGACCGAGGCATGTCCCTCGACGAGACCCCGCTGACCACCCTGCACGGCGACCCCACGACGTTCGGCGAGTACGCGGACAAGGTGAAGCTCGTCGTCAACGTCGCCTCCCGGTGCGGCCTGGCGCCGCAGTACGGGAAGCTCGAGGAGCTCCAGAGGACGTACGGCGACCGCGGCTTCACGGTCCTCGGCTTCCCGAGCAACCAGTTCCTGCAGGAGCTCGGCTCCGAGGAGGCCATCGCGGAGTACTGCTCGACGACGTGGGGCGTGACGTTCCCGATGTTCGAGAAGACCAAGGTCAACGGCCGGTCGCAGCACCCGCTCTACGCGGAGCTGACCAAGACGCCCGACGCGTCCGGCAAGGCCGGGCGGGTCACGTGGAACTTCGAGAAGTTCGTCGTCACCCCCGACGGGTCGGTGCACCGCTTCCGCCCGCAGACCGAGCCGGACGCCCCCGAGATCGTCGAGGTCATCGAGAAGGCACTGCCCGCCTAGAGCCAGCGGTTGCGCCGGAAGGCGCGGTGGAGGACGACGCAGATGCCGCCGATGCCCGCGAGCACGATCCAGAAGCCGAACGGCGAGTGCATGGCCGGCAGGAAGTCGAAGTTCATGCCGTAGAGCCCGGCGATCGCGGTCGGCACCAACGCGATGGCCGCCCACGCCGAGATCTTGCGCATGTCGGAGTTCTGCTGGACCGTCACGCGGTTCTGCTCGACCGTCACCTGCGCGAGGTCGGCCTGCATGACGTTGGTCAGCAGGGCGTCGGCGGCCTCGATGTGCTCCGAGGCGCGCAGCGCGTGGTCCTGCACGTCGCGGAAGTACGGCCGCGCGTAGGCAGGGATGCACGGCACCTCCTCCTCCGCGAGGCGCGTCAGCGGACCCACCAGGGGCACCACGGCACGACGGAACTGCTGGACCTCTCGCTTGAGCTTGTAGATGCGCTCGGCGTGGTCGTGGCCGGGGTCGTCGCCGAACACCTGGTCCTCGATCTCGTCGAGGTCCTCGTCGATCGACGCGGTCACGTCGAGGTACTGGTCGACGGACCGGTCCAGGATCCCGTGCAGCACCGCGGGCGGTCCGTGCAGGAGCATCTCCGGGTCCGCCTCGAGCGCCGCCCGGACCTGTGCGGGAATCGTCGTGTCCCCGTGCCGCACCACGATGACGAACCGGTCGCCCAGGAAGATGGCCAGCTCGCTGACCTCCACCACCTCGACGTGGTCCACGTAGTGCACAGGCTTCACGACGGCGAACGTCACGGCGCCGTACCGCTCCAGCTTGGGCCGCTGGTGCGCGCGGATCGCGTCCTCGATGGCGAGCTCCGGGAGCTCGAACCCCTCCGCGATCGCGTCGAACTCGTCGGCGGTCGGCTCGACCAGCCCGATCCAGATGAACCCGCCCTCCTTCTCGGCCTCACGCAACGCCAGGCGGGGGTCGTCGAGCCGGTGACGGCGCCGGCCGTCGGAGTAGAGCGCGCAGTCGACGATCACAGGTCGAAGGCTAGACCGGGCGGGTCACCGCGCGACACGGCAGACCGGCTCCGACGCGACACCCGTGCGTCACGATGTCCCCATGAAGGTTGCCGCGCGCGCTCACGTCCCCCCGTTCGCCGTGATGGAGATCCTCGCCGCCGCCAACGCACGCCGTGCCGCGGGCGAGGACGTCCTCAACCTGTGCGCGGGCGAGCCGTCGACGGGGGCGTCCGAGGTCGTGCGGCAGCGCGCGATCGACCTGCTCACGAGTGGCGGCGGTCTCGGCTACACCGAGGCGCTCGGCGTCCCGGCGCTGCGGTCGGCGATCGCGCAGCACTACCGCGACCGGTACGACGTCGCGCTCGACCCGCGCCGGGTCGCCGTCACCACCGGCTCCTCCGGGGCGTTCGTCCTCGCGTTCCTCGCGGCCTTCGACGTGGGCGACCGCGTGGCGCTCGCGGTTCCCGGCTACCCCGCGTACGCGAACATCCTGTCCGCGCTCGGGTGCGAGGTCGTGATCGTCCCGTGCGGCCCCGAGACCCGCTACCAGCCGACCGTCGCGCAGCTCGCCGCGCTCGACCCGCCGGTGGAAGGTCTCGTCATCGCCAGCCCGGCCAACCCGACCGGCACGATGATCGACCCTGACGAGCTCGCCGCGCTCGCGGCCTGGTGCGGGAGCACCGGCGTCCGGCTGGTCAGCGACGAGATCTACCACGGCATCACCTACGGCTCCGAGGCGACCGCGACCGCCGCGCACTACCTCGACAGCGGCGCCGTCGTCGTGAACTCGTTCTCCAAGTACTGGGCGATGACCGGGTGGCGGCTCGGCTGGCTGGTCCTCCCGGACGACCTGCTCTCCGTCGTCGACGCGCTCGCCGGCAACGTCGCCCTGTGCCCGCCCGCGCTCGCCCAGCACGCCGGGGTCGCCGCGTTCAGCCCCGACGGGTACGCGGCCGCTCGGCAGAACGTCGAGCGCTACGCCGCCGCCCGCGAGCACCTGCTCGCCCGGCTGCCCGAGCTCGGCTGGTCGCGGATCGCCCCGGCCGACGGCGCGTTCTACCTGTACGGCGACATCTCCGCCAGCGGTCTCGACTCGATCACGTGGTGCGCACGGCTCCTCGACGAGGCCGGCGTGGCCCTGACCCCGGGCACCGACTTCGACCCGGTGGACGGACATCACTGGGTCCGCCTCTCGTTCGCGTCGTCGGTCGCGGTGGTCCGCGAGGCGGTCGACCGCATCGTCGCGTGGCAGAACGGCCTCGCGACCGAGTCCAACCCGGTATGAGTGACGTCCTGACCCGCAGGGCGACACCCAGGTCGGGCTCGTCCGTCGGCTGATCGTCGGGTGTCTGTCGGGTTGGGCGATGGAGGTCATCACGGCCTCCGGCGGGACGTAGGTTGGTCGCGTGCCGCTGCCTGCCCTGGTCCCACCCGGACCGCCGCTGACCCCCGCGCAGGTCGAGCGCGGGTCGCGGCACCTGCTGCTCGCGGAGATCGGCGTCGACGGGCAGCGCCGGCTGCGCAACGCGCGCGTCCTCGTCGTCGGAGCAGGTGGCCTCGGCGCTCCGGTGATCCAGTACCTCGCGGCGGCGGGCGTCGGGACGCTCGGGATCGTCGACGACGACGTGGTCGACGTCAGCAACCTGCAGCGCCAGGTGATCCACGGGACCGCCGACGTGGGTCGCGCGAAGGTCGACAGTGCCCGCGAGACGGTCGCGGCGCTCGACCCGGACATCCGCGTCGTGGCCCACGGCACGCGGCTGACCAGCGAGAACGTCGACGAGATCCTGGGCGGCTACGACGTCGTGGTCGACGGGACCGACAACTTCCCCACCCGCTACCTGGTCAACGACGCGTGCGTGCGCCTGGGCCTGCCGGAGGTCTGGGGGTCGGTGCTGCGGTTCGACGCGCAGACCACCGTCTTCTGGGGCCGGGCCGGGGTGCAGCTGCGCGACCTGTTCCCCACGCCGCCGCGCGACGACGAGGTCCCGTCCTGCGCGGAGGCCGGCGTGCTCGGTGCACTGTGCGGTCAGGTCGGCTCCGTCATGGCCACCGAGGTGGTCAAGCTCCTCACCGGCACCGGCGAGCCGCTGCTCGGCCGTGTGCTCGTCGTCGACGCCCTGCGCGGCCGGTGGACCGAGGTCCCCCTGGTCGGCCGCCCGACAAGAAACCCGACCCTGGAGGCCCCGCCCATGTCCGACGTCCCCGTCGTCACCGCCACCGACCTGGTCCGCCGGCTCGCCGCCCGCGAGGCAGGCACCGACGAGTTCCTGCTCATCGACGTCCGCGAGCCGGCCGAGTACGCCCAGGCCTCGATCCCCGGTGCGATCCTCGTGCCGCTGGGCTCGGTGTTCGACGGCTCGGCACTGGCGGACCTGCCGCGCGACCAGGAGATCGTCGTGCACTGCCAGGTGGGCGCCCGCTCGCTGACCGCCGCGAAGATCCTGCGCGGGGCAGGGTTCGACGCGTCGAACGTCGACGGCGGGATCCTGGCCTGGCTGGACGCGCGCTGACCGTGCGCTCCCTGACGGACCACCGCGCCGCCGCCCTCGCCCTGGCCAGTCCGCTCCCCACGGTCGAGGTGCCGCTCGACGACGCCGACGGGCTCGTCCTCGCCGACGACCTGCGGACCGACGAACCGCTGCCACGCTGGGACAACTCCGCGATGGACGGGTACGCGGTCCGGCACGCCGACGTCTCCGTGCTGCCCGTGACGCTGCGGGTGGTCGCGGACCTGCCGGCCGGGTCCGCCGACGAGCCCGTCGTGGTCGCCGGGTCGGCCGCGCGGATCATGACCGGGGCGCCGGTCCCCGCGGGCGCGGACACGATCGTCCCCGTCGAGCTGACCGACGCCGGCACGGTGACCGTCCTGGTCCGGGACGCCCCGGCGCCGGGCACGCACCTCCGCCGCGCAGGCGAGGACGCCGTCCCCGGAGACGTGGTCGTCGCCGCGGGAACCCTCCTCGGACCCGCCGCCATCGCCGCGGTCGCCTCCCTCGGCCACGCAGGAGTCCGGGTGCACCGCCGGCCACGGGTCGCGGTCGTCTCCACCGGCGACGAGCTCGTACCGCCCGGGTCGCCGCTGCGCCGCGGCCAGATCCCCGACTCCAACTCCTGGCTGCTCGCCGCGGCTGTCCGCGAAGCCGGTGGCGAGGCGGTGCGGATCGGCCCGGTGCCCGACGACGTGGACGCGCTCCGCGACCTGCTGACCGGCCTCGACGTCGACGCGATCGTCACGTCCGGCGGCGTCAGCGTCGGCGCGTACGACGTGGTCAAGGCCGCCCTCGTCGACCAGCCCGACGTCGAGTTCGTCGCCGTCGCGGTCCAGCCCGGCAAGCCGCAGGGCCTGGGCCGGCTTCCCGACGGCACCCCGATCTACACGCTGCCGGGCAACCCGGTGAGCTCGTTCGCGTCGTTCGAGATGTTCGTCCGCCCTGCCCTGCTGCGCATGCGCGGCCTGGCCGACGTCGAACGCCGGACGGTCGTCGCCGTCGCCGACGACGCCTGGACGACGCCGCCCGGCCGCGCACAGCTCATGCCGGTCCGCTGGGTCGGACCCGACCGCGTCGTCCGTGCCACCGCGCGCGGCTCCGGCTCCCACCTCGTCGCCCGTCTCGCGCTCGCCGAAGGGCTCGCCGTCATCCCCGCCGAGATCACGCAGGTCGCCGCCGGCGACCACCTCACCGTCCTGAGAGTGAGCCCATGACCTTCACCCACCTCGACGCAGCCGGGCACGCCCGCATGGTCGACGTCACCGCCAAGCAGCCCACCGTCCGCGCCGCCACCGCCAGCGGACGCGTCGAGTGCGGGCCCGCGGTGGTCGCGGCCCTGCGCGACGGAGCCGTCCCGAAGGGCGACGTCCTGGCGGTCGCCCGCATCGCCGGGATCGCCGCCGCCAAGGCCACCCCGTCGCTCCTCCCGCTCGCGCACGTCATCGGCGTGCACGGCGTCGTCGTCGACCTCGACATCACCGACACCGGCGTCACCATCACCGCCACCGTCCGCACCGCCGACCGCACCGGCGTCGAGATGGAGGCGCTCACCGCCGTCTCGGTCGCCGCGCTGGCGGTCGTCGACATGGTCAAGGGCCTCGACAAGTCCGTCCGCATCGCCGGCGTGCAGCTGGAGGCGAAGTCCGGCGGCCGCTCGGGCGACTGGCGGCGGGACGCGTGACCGGACCGGGTGGCGACGCGGTGCGTCGCGAGTTCGACGCGGTCGTGCTCGCCGGTGGTCGTGCTCGTCGGCTCGGCGGCGCGAGCAAGCCCGACGTCGAGGTCGGCGGTACCGCCCTGCTCGACCACGCGCTCGCCGCCGTCGCCGGCGCATCCCACGTGGTCGTCGTCGGACCGCCCCAGGTGGCGCGGCCAGGGATCGG
This sequence comes from Cellulomonas sp. Leaf334, assembly GCF_001424195.1. GTDB lineage: Bacteria > Actinomycetota > Actinomycetes > Actinomycetales > Cellulomonadaceae > Cellulomonas. The sequence continues at coordinate 46,830 of NZ_LMOO01000005.1, forward strand.
GACGGTGCTGGAGGACCCGCCGGACGGCGGACCCGTCGCCGGCCTGGCGGCAGGGCTCGACGCGCTCCCCGCCGACGGCCCGGACCTCGTCGTGGTCCTCGCGTGCGACGTCCCCGGCGCGGGCCGGGTCCTGCCCACCCTGCTCGCCACCGCCGATGCACCCGTCGTGGACGGCGCCCGCATGGTCGGCGCCGGCGGTCGAGCGCAGCACCTGGTCGCCGTGTACCGGCGCACGTCTCTGCGCGAGGCGCTCGACCGGCTCCCGGCCGTGCACGGCGCCGCGATGCACAGGCTCGTCGACGGCCTGCGGCTCGTCGACGTCGTCGACGACGAGGGCGCGACCGCCGACGCCGACACCTGGGAGGACGTGCAGTCCCTCGACGCCGCGCTCAGTGACAGGATCGACCCATGACCGACGACCCCCGCCGCGCCCCTGGCGCAGACCTGCCGGAGTGGATCGACCAGATCACGACCGCGCTCGGCGTCGAGCGGGAGCTCGTCGACATCGACCGGCTGCTCCAGGTGTCCGCCGACGTCGCCCACCAGGTGGCCCGCCCTGCCGTCCCGGTGACGATGTTCGTCGCCGGTCTGGCTGCCGCGAGCTCCAACCCGTCCGACGTCCTCGCCTGGATCGAGGCGCGCGCGGCCGCGTGGACCGCCGAGCAGTGATCACGGTCCGCTACTTCGCCGCCGCTGCGGAGGCTGCCGGGGTCGACACCGAGCAGCTGCCCGCGGGTTCGGCCGCGCAGGTCCGCACCGCGATGGTCGCCGCGCACGGCGCCGCGCTGGACCGGGTGCTCGGCCGGTGCTCCCTGCTCGCCGACGGAACGCGCGTCGACGGCGACGACCCGGTGCCCGCCGGGGCGACCCTGGACGTGCTGCCCCCGTTCGCGGGGGGCTGAGTCAGCCGCCGATCGCGCTCATCGGGCGGTCCGGCTGCAGGAAGCTCGGGTCGTCGATGTCGTGACCGGCCTTCTTGCCCGCCAGGCAGCGCCGGTACGCATCAGCCAGGGCGGTGTCGACGTCGGCCGGGGTCCGCTCGTGCCGTGCGGGGGCCGATGAGCCGATGCGGAGCGCCTGGGCGGGGCCGACCCCGATCTCGGCAGGCGGCTCTGCGGTTCCCCGCAGCAGGTCCCGCACGTTCGTCTCCGTCTGGGAGAACAGGCACGCGCGCAGCTGACCGTCGGCGGTGAGTCGCAGCCGGTCGCAGGCGCCGCAGAACGGCTGGGTGACCGACGCGATGACGCCGACGGTCGCAGGGCCGCCGTCGACGGTCCAGAGCTCGGCGGGCGCGGCGCCACGGCCGGGGACCTCCTCGAGCCGGAACGACGCGCGCAGCCGCGAGAGGATCTCCGCCTGCGTCACCATCTGCTTGCGGTCCCAGGTGTGGCCGGCGTCCAGAGGCATCTGCTCGATGAACCGCATCTGGTAGCCCCGGTCGACGGCGAACCGCGTCAGCGCGACGACCTCGTCGTCGTTGACGCCGCGCATGGCGACGGCGTTGATCTTCACGGGGTGCAGCCCGGCGGCGTCGGCGGCGGCGATCCCGGCGAGGGTCTCGACGAGCTTGTCGCGTCGCGTCAGCTCCAGGAACTTCGCGCGGTCGAGCGTGTCCAGGCTGATGTTCACACGGGACAGCCCGGCGTCCTTGAGGTCCGACGCGAGCCCCGGGAGGCGCAGCGCGTTCGTCGTCAGGGACACCTCGGGGCTCCCGCCGGGTCCGCTCAGGGCGGTGAGCCGACGGACGACGTCCACGATGTCGACGCGCAGGAGCGGCTCGCCGCCGGTCAGCCGGATCTCGGTGATGCCGAGCGAGACGCCGACGCGCGCGACGTGCACGATCTCCTCGGTGCTGAGCATGGTCGAGCGCGCGAGCCACGGCACGCCGTCGGCGGGCATGCAGTACGTGCAGCGCAGCGAGCACCGGTCGGTCAGCGAGATCCGCAGGTCGCGGTGCACGCGCCCGAACCGGTCGACCAGCTGCTCACTCATCACAGACCCACCCATACGTGCGAACCGTCCTCGAGGACCTCACGCTTCCACACCGGCAGCTCGGCCTTGACCGTCTCGACGAGAGCGCGGCACACGTCGAACGCCTCGGCCCGGTGCGCGGTGGACACAGCGGCGACGATCGCAGCCTCTCCGACGGCGAGGTGCCCGGTGCGGTGGCTGACGGCGATCCCGATGACGTCCTCCGACGCGGCAGCGGCCGACGCGAGGCGTTCGAGCACAGCTTGCGCGTCCGGGTGCGCGGTGTAGTCCAGCCCCACCACACGTCCCTCGACCGAGGGGTCGTGGTCCCGGACCAGCCCGACGAAGGTGGCGACCGCCCCGGCCCGCGGATCATTCACATGTTCCACGTGAAACTGCAGGTCGAGGGCTTGTTCGACGACGCGCGCAATCATCGGTGATCCCCTCCGGACACCTGGTCGAGCACGTGCCCGACGAGCGGGAGCAGCACGTCGAGACCGTCGCGGACGCCCCCGGGCGAGCCCGGCAGGTTGACGACGAGCGTGCCGGTCTCGGTCACCCCGGCGAGACCGCGCGAGAGGACGGCCGTCGGGACGGTCGCGGCACCCTCGCGCCGGAGCAGCTCCGCGATCCCGGGCAGGTGCCGGTCGATCACGGGGAGCGTGCCCTCGGGGGTCCGGTCGCGCGGGCCGACGCCGGTCCCTCCGGACGTGACCACCAGCCGGGCGCCGGCGTCGAGAGCCGCTCGGAGCGCCGACTCCACCGACCCCGACCCGTCCGGCACGACCACGACGTCCGACACCGTGAACCCCGCGGCGACCAGCTTCTCGGCCGCGGCGGGACCGGAGCGGTCCTCGCGCTCGCCGGCTGCGGACCGGTCGGACACGACGACGACCGCGGCCAGGAGAGGCGGTGACGTCTGCACCCGGCCAATGTACGCACGGCCGACGCGCGACGACCGGGCGGCCTGCACGCTGGACAGCGGGGACGCGCGGACACGGCCTGCGCCCTGGACATCGCCGGGTACGCTGGCCCCACAACTTCACACGCTGCTCGAACCGCGGCGGGAGAGCTCCCGCGCAACGTGCGGGACGCCGAAGGAGCAACCCTCCCCGGGAATCTCTCAGGCCCCTGTACCGCCACGGCGAGGCAACTCTGGAAAGCGGACCGGCTCCCTCCAGGAGCAGGTCCCACCGACGGTGCAAGCCGGCGCGCCCCGACAGGCGGACCGGCAAAACTCTCAGGTCGCGCGTACCCATCCGCGTAATGACAGAGCGGGGAGCCCACCCACCGTCCCGGCACGTCCGGACGACCCCAGCGGAGCAGCCCGTGACCACCGATCTGAGCCAGTTGCACGACGCCGTCGTGAGCGGCGTCCCTGCCATCCACCTGGACACGTCGTCCGACGCCGTGCCGTTCACCAGCGTCGAGCACACCCCTGCCGCGGAGGTCTTCGCGGACCGGCACATCGGGCCGCGGGGCGGCGAGACGGCGCACATGCTGTCGGTCGTCGGGTATCCGGACCTCGACGCGCTCGTCGACGCGGCCGTTCCCGCGAGCATCCGCACGGGCCGACCGCTGGACCTGCCCGCCGCGCGATCCGAGGAGGAGGTGCTCGCGGCGCTGCGCACCATCGCGGGCCGCAACCGCGTGATGACGCAGATGATCGGCCAGGGCTACTCCGACACGATCACGCCGGCGGTCATCCGTCGCAACGTCCTCGAGTCGCCCGCCTGGTACACCGCGTACACGCCCTACCAGCCGGAGATCGCGCAGGGCCGACTGGAGGCGCTGCTCAACTTCCAGACGATGGTCACCGACCTCACGGGCCTGGACCTGGCCAACGCGTCGCTCCTCGACGAGGCGACCGCGGTCGCCGAGGCCGTCGCGCTCATGTGGCGTGCGGCCCGCGGCAAGGCCGGCACCGTGGTGCTCGACGCGGACCTGTTCGGCCAGTCGCTGGCTGTCACGCTCGGTCGCGCGGAGGCGATCGGTCTGCCGGTCGTGGTCGCGGACCTCACCGCCGGTCTGCCCGAGATCGAGGGCGACCTCATCGGACTCGTCGTGCAGCAGGTCGGTGCGTCGGGTCGCGTCCGTGACCTGCGGGACGTCATCGCGCAGACCAAGGAGCGCGGCGGGCTCGTCACGGTCGCGGCGGACCTGCTCGCCCTCACGCTGCTGACCTCCCCCGGCGAGCTCGGTGCCGACGTCTCGGTCGGCTCCGCGCAGCGCTTCGGTGTCCCGCTGTTCGGTGGCGGGCCGCACGCGGCGTTCATGGCGGTCCGCTCCGGACTGGAGCGGATGCTGCCCGGCCGGCTGGTGGGCGTCTCGATCGACGCCGACGGGGCCCGCGCCTACCGGCTCGCGCTGCAGACCCGTGAGCAGCACATCCGTCGCGAGAAGGCGACGAGCAACATCTGCACCGCGCAGGCCCTGCTGGCGATCGTGGCGTCGATGTACGCGGTCTACCACGGTCCCGACGGCCTGCGGGCCATCGGCGAGCGGGTGCACGCGCACGCCGCCGGTCTGGCCGAGCTGCTGACCGGCATCGGGGTCACGGTCGAGCACGACACGTTCTTCGACACGGTGCGCACGGTCGTCCCCGGCACGGCCCGTGAGGTCGTCGCGCAGGCCGCCGCCGCGGGTGTGAACCTCTGGGCGCCCGACGACGACCACGTGCAGATCGCGACCGACGAGCGCACGAGCGCGGACCACCTGCTGCGGATCGTGCTGGCGTTCGCGGCGGCGGGGGTCACGACTCTCGACGCCGACGACGACGGCACGTACGCGTTCGGGTTCTCCGGCCTGGGCGACGGCAACGCGCTCCCGGACGCCCTCCGCCGGACGAGCACCTACCTCCAGCACCCTGTGTTCCACCTGCACCGGTCCGAGACCGCGATGCTGCGCTACCTGCGTCGGCTGTCGGACAAGGACCTGGCGCTGGACCGCACGATGATCCCGCTGGGCTCGTGCACCATGAAGCTCAACGCGACGGCGGAGATGGAGCCCATCTCCTGGCCGGAGTTCGCCACCATCCACCCGTACGCCCCCACCGACCAGACCCTCGGCTACGCGGAGCTGGTCACCGAGCTGCAGGACTGGCTGGCGGAGATCACCGGGTACGCCGCGGTGTCGGTCCAGCCGAACGCGGGAAGCCAGGGCGAGCTGGCGGGGCTGCTGGCCATCCACGGGTACCACGCGTCGCGCGGCGACACGCGTGACGTCTGCCTGATCCCGGCGTCCGCGCACGGCACCAACGCGGCCTCGGCGGCGCTCGCGGGGATGCGCGTCGTGGTCGTCGCGACGGCCGCCGACGGCTCGATCGACCTCGACGACCTGCGCGCGAAGCTGGACAAGCACGGCCCCGAGGTCGCCGCGATCATGATCACGTACCCGTCGACGCACGGGGTCTACGAGGAGGGTGTCCGCACCGTCTGCGACCTTGTACACGAGGCCGGTGGGCAGGTGTACATCGACGGCGCCAACCTCAACGCGCTCGTCGGCCTGGCGCGCCCGGGCGAGCTGGGCGGCGACGTGAGCCACCTGAACCTGCACAAGACCTTCTGCATCCCGCACGGCGGCGGAGGTCCGGGCGTCGGACCGGTCGCGGTCGCCGCGCACCTGGCCCCGTTCCTCCCGGGCGACCCGACACCGGCGACCACGGCGCAGAACACGGTGGCTCCGGTCAGCGCAGCGCCCTGGGGCTCGGCGGGCATCCTCCCGATCTCGTGGGCCTACGTCGCGCTCATGGGACCCGACGGCCTGAGGACCGCCACGGAGACCGCCGTCCTCGCGGCGAACTACCTGGCCACGCGCCTGTCCGGCCACTACCCCGTCCTCTACACGGGACCCAACGGGCTGGTCGCGCACGAGTGCATCCTCGACCTGCGGGACATCACCAAGGAGACCGGGGTGACCGCGGAGGACGTCGCCAAGCGCCTCATGGACTACGGCTTCCACGCACCGACCCTCTCGTTCCCGGTGGCCGGCACGCTCATGGTGGAGCCGACCGAGAGCGAGGACCTGGCGGAGCTCGACCGGTTCGTCGACGCCCTGGTGGCCATCCGCGGCGAGATCGACGCCGTCGAAGCGGGTCGCTGGGCCGTCGCGGACTCGCCGCTGCGCAACGCCCCGCACACCGCGGCGTCGGTCAGCACCGACACGTGGGAGCAGGCCTACCCGCGCGAGCTCGCCGCGTTCCCCGTGGCCGCGCTGCGCGAGGGCAAGTACTGGCCGCCGGTCCGCCGGATCGACGGGGCGTACGGCGACCGCAACCTGGTCTGCTCCTGCCCGCCCATCGAGTCCTACGCCGAGTGAAGGAAGCCAAGGAAATGACCGGCAGTGCTGACGACATCCTGTCCCCGCTCCACGACGAGCACGTCGCCCTCGGAGCAGCGCTCACGTCCTTCGCCGGCTGGCAGATGCCTCTGCGCTACACCTCCGACATCGCCGAGCACACCGCGGTCCGCACGGCCGCAGGGCTGTTCGACCTCTCCCACATGGGCGAGATCGGGGTGACCGGACCGGACGCCGGCCGGTTCCTCGACTACGCCCTCGTCGGCAACCTGTCCGGCCTGCGTGTGCTGGGTGCGCGCTACACGATGATCTGCGCCGAGGACGGCGGCGTCGTCGACGACCTGATCGTCTACCGGGACACGGACGACACGTTCCTCGTCGTCGCCAACGCGTCCAACCACGACACGGTGCTCGCCGCGTTCGCCGAGCGGGCCGTGGGGTTCGACGTGACCGTCGAGGACCGCTCGCCGCAGACCGCCCTCGTCGCCGTGCAGGGGCCGCGCGCCCTGGAGATCCTGCGGGCCACCGACGGACTCGCCGAGGCCGGGCACGACGCCGAGACGCTGAAGTACTACGCGGCGATTCCGATGACGTTCGAGGGCAACCCTGTCTTCGTCGCGCGCACCGGCTACACCGGCGAGGACGGGTTCGAGTTCTTCCTCGACGCCGCGCTCGCCCCCGCCCTGTGGCGGGCGTTCCTCGCCGCCGGTGAGCCGTTCGGTCTGGTTCCCGCGGGCCTGTCCGCGCGGGACAGCCTCCGCCTCGAGGCCGGCATGCCGCTCTACGGCAACGAGCTCGACCGCACGACCACCCCCCACGACGCCGGGCTCGGTCGCGTGGTGAAGCTGGACAAGGTCGACGACGAGGGCGACCCGCTCCCGTTCGTCGGCCGCACCGCCCTGGAAGGGCGTGCCCAGTCGGAGCCTGCCCGGGTGCTCGTCGGGCTCGAAGGTCTCGGCCGACGGGCCGCGCGGCACGGCTACCCGGTGCTCATGTCCAGCGCCCAGGACGCCCCGAGGATCGGCACGGTCACCTCCGGTGCGCCCTCGCCGACCCTCGGACACCCCGTCGCGATGGCCTACGTGACCCCCGAGGTGAGCGCTCCCGGCACCGAGCTCGCGGTTGACGTGCGCGGACGCGCCGAGCCCGTCCGGGTGGTTGCTCTTCCCTTCTACCGCCGACACCGGTAGACCAAGCCCTAGAAGAAGTCGACAGGAGCCTCACTCATGACGGAGCTGCCCACCCACCTGCACTACACGGTCGAGCACGAATGGCTGGATGACGGCGCTCCCGCGACCGTCGGCATCACCGGGATCGCGGCTGACGCGCTCGGCGACATCGTCTACCTCGAGCTCCCCGCCGTCGGTGAGGAGATCATCGCCGGCGCGGTCGTCGGCGAGATCGAGTCGACCAAGTCGGTATCGGAGCTGTACTCCCCGGTGTCCGGCACGGTCGTCGAGATCAACCAGGCTGCCGTCGAGGACCCCTCGGTGGTCAACTCCGACCCGTACGGACAGGGTTGGCTGCTGAAGGTCGACGTGGCATCGACCGGTCCGCTGCTCACCGCAGCCGAGTACTCCGCGCAGAACGCCGGCTGAACCACGGCGGCACTGCTCTCGTAGTCCTCGTGTGAGGTGCACCACGCGTTCTGGTCAGCCGTCCGGGTGAAAACCCGCAACTGATCACACGTTCGGCGTATCTGCCGGGGCGACCGGCATTCATTGTGGGTGGCAAGCGCGATCGGGCGCATGGCGGGGGGGAACCCGCGCATGAGGAGATTGCTGGAAGTGGCGTCATGGCTCACGACCAGCCCTCTCTCATCCGGTACGCAGCCCAGAGCGTGGCCCGGACCCCCCGGATCCACGCAGCACACCGGAGGACATCATGAGCATGTTGGAGACGAGCAGGACTGTCGGGCTCACGAACGACGCACTGACGCGCCGCGAGCGGGTCGTGCTGGCGGAGCTCGCCGAGGACGTCACGCTGGAGGAGATCGCGACGCGACTCTTCGTGACGAGGAACACCGTGAAGTCGCAGGTCCGCAGCGTCTACCGCAAGATCGGCGCCTCGACGCGCGCCGAGGCGGTCGCGTGGGCCATCGAGCACGGGATCCGCTGAGCGGGGTCCGACGGCTCCAGAAGGTGGGCCGTCCGCGGAGACGCAGGTCCGTGGCACGCGGGCCTGGCAGACTCACCGCATGAGCTCACCCGTACTCGTCGTGGCCGCAGCCATCGTCGACGACCTGGACGACCCGCGCGAGCTCCTTGCTGCGCGGCGGGCGGTCCCGGCGCGTCTGGCCGGCCGGTGGGAGTTCCCGGGTGGGAAGGTCGACGGCGACGAGTCCCCCGAGGATGCCCTGCACCGCGAGATCCGCGAGGAGCTCGGCGTGCGGGTCGGTCTCGGCGACGAGGTCGTCGGGCCTGACGGCGGTGTGTGGCGGCTGTCCGACGACTACGTGATGCGCATCTGGCTGGCGGAGGTCGTCGAGGGCACGCCGGAGCCGCTCGTCGAGCACGACGAGCTGCGGTGGCTTGCACCGCACCAGTGGCACGACGTGCCCTGGCTGGATGCGGACGTCCGCATCGTCGACCGGCTGGCGAGCCTGTCGGTCCGCCTCAGCTGATCCGCTCCTTCGAGCACCCCGGCCTCTCCGGTGCGGGGTGCTGCTGCGTCACCAGCGGTGGTTGCCGTTCTTCATGCACGTCTGCCCGGTCCCGCGGCAGTAGCTGCACTCCCCGGACCAGCGCTTGCGGCCGGCTCCGTCGCAGCGCTCGCAGACCTGCACCGCCGAGCTGCACTCATCGCACTTCACCACGTCGATCTCCCATGACTTCGTTGTACAGGCGTGGGCCTTTTCGTGGGCTCCGTACGGTGTGATCGGCACGCGCCCTGGGTGGACATGAGCCCTCGGGCGGCGTGTCTTGGTCACGAAAAGGTTGCGACGTGCTCCAGGGCGCAGGCGAGACGACCCACGGCGTCGGTCAGGGTCGCCGTCGACGCGGCCAGGTTGAGGCGCACGAAGCCGGTTCCCTCGGCCCCGAAGGTGGGACCGGGGTTGAGCGCGAGCCGGCCGCGCTGCAGGGCGAGGCGCGCCGGGTCCGCGCCCGTGCGGACCGACTCGAGCGCGCGCAGGTCGATCCAGGCGAAGTACGTCGCCTCCGGCGGTGACCAGGCGGCGGTCGGCACCTGCTCGGCGAGCAGGTCCGCGAACAGCTGCTGGTTCTGCCGCAGGCCGTCGAGGACCTCGTCCAGCCAGGCGCCGCACTCCTCGTAGGCAGTGCGCTGGGCGAGGGCACCGAGGTGCGTGACGCCGTTGCCGACGACGTCGGGGAGTCGGGCGAGGTCGGCCACCGCGTCGGGCCCGGGCACGGCGACCGCTGCCCGCAGACCCGCCAGGTTGAACGCCTTGGACGCCGAGTGCAGGGCGATCGCGGCGGGGATCACCGTCGTCGTCGGCACGAACCGGGCGTCGGGGACGAGCACGAGCGGCGCGTGGATCTCGTCGGCGACCACCCGGACGCCGTGGCGGGTGGCCAGCTCGCCGACCGCACGCAGCTCGTCGGCGGTGTGCAGCGTGCCCGTGGGGTTGTGCGGGTGGCAGAGCAGGTACGCGCCGCGGCGGCCCGTGGCGGTGGCCTCGCCGAACGCCCGGTCGAGGGACTCCAGGTCGAGCCGCTCGCCCGGACCCAGCGGGGCGGTGAGCAGCCGGCGGTCCGCGTGTGCGACGAACGCCGCGAACGGCGGGTACACCGGCGGGCTGATGACGACGGCGTCGCCCGGGTCGGTGACCAGCCGCAGGAGCTCGACCGCGCCCAGCATCACGTCGGGGACCAGGCGCGTCGCGGCGACGTCCACCGTCCAGTCCCACCGGTCGGCCGCGAACCCCGCCATCGCCTCGGCGTAGGCGCTGCCGGCCGGGTACCCGGTGTCGCCCAGCCGCATCGCGTCGGTGACGGCCCGGACCACCGGCTCCGGCTGCGGCACGTCCATCTCCGCGACGAACAGCGGCAGCACGTCCGGCGGGTAGTGCCGCCACTTCTCGCTGGTCCGTCGGCGCAGCTGGTCGAGGGGCACGGTGTCGAAGATCGTCACGCGACCGACCCTAGGACGGACGGGGCTGCGGGACACCTGCGTCGACGACCGTCACCCGTCCGACCCCTGGACGCACGACAGCCCCGGGCGCCTGAGGCGTCCGGGGCTGTCGGGGTGGATCAGAGGGTGGCGCGGACCGTCCGGGTCGCGGCGAGGATGTGCTCCAGCGACGGGGCGACCTCCTCGTAGCGACGGGTCTTCAGGCCGCAGTCCGGGTTGACCCAGAGCTGGTCGACCGCGATGGCCTTGACGGCCTCGGTGAGCAGCTCCTCGACCTCGGCCTCGCTGGGGACGCGCGGCGAGTGGATGTCGTAGACGCCCGGGCCGATTCCGCGCGGGTAGCCGGCCGCCGAGATGTCGCCGAGGATCTCCATCTTCGAGCGAGCAGCCTCGATCGACGTCACGTCGGCGTCGAGACCGTCGATCGCGCCGATGATCTCGCCGAACTCCGAGTAGCACAGGTGCGTGTGGATCTGCGTGTCGGGGCGGACCCCGGCGGTCGACAGGCGGAACGAGCGGACCGACCAGTCGAGGTAGGCAGCGTGGTCCTCGACCCGCAGCGGGAGGAGCTCGCGCAGGGCGGGCTCGTCCACCTGGATCACGGCGATGCCGGCGGCCTCGAGGTCGGCGATCTCGTCGCGCAGGGCGAGGCCGACCTGGTTGGCGGTGTCGCCGAGCGGCTGGTCGTCGCGGACGAACGACCACGCGAGGATCGTCACCGGGCCGGTGAGCATGCCCTTGACGGGCTTCTCGGTGAGCGACTGCGTGTACGCGGACCACTCGACCGTGATCGGCTTCGGCCGCGAGACGTCGCCCCACAGGATCGAGGGACGCGTGCAGCGCGAGCCGTAGGACTGGACCCAGCCGTTCTGCGTCACGGCGAACCCGTCGAGGTTCTCCGCGAAGTACTGGACCATGTCGTTGCGCTCGGGCTCGCCGTGCACCAGCACGTCGAAGCCGATCGACTCCTGCAGCTCGACGACGCGGCGGATCTCCGCCTTCATCTCCTCGTCGTACTGCGCCTCCGTCAGCTCACCCTTGCCGAACGCCGCGCGGGCGGTGCGGATCTCGGTGGTCTGCGGGAACGAGCCGATGGAGGTCGTCGGCAGGGGAGGCAGGTTGAGCCGGGCCGCCTGGGCGACCTTGCGCTCGTCGAACGGGCCGCGGTTGAAGGCGGCCTCGTCGAGCGCGGCCACACGGTCGCGGACCTCGGGGTTGACGACGCCGGGCGCCGTCCGGCGGGAGTTGACCGCGTCGGTGGCGGCGAGCAGCTGCTCGTGGATCGCCTCGCGACCCTCGGTCAGACCCTCGGCCAGCGTGACGACCTCGACGACCTTCTCGTCGGCGAACGCGAGCCAGGACTTCAGCGTCTCGTCCAGGTTCGGCTCGTCGGTCGTCGTGTGCGGGACGTGGAACAGCGACGTCGAGGTGCCGACGGTGACCGCGGCGGCGCCGAGACCCTCGAGCTGCTCCAGGATCGCCAGCTTGGCGTCCAGGTCGGCACGCCAGATGTTGTGGCCGTCGATGACACCGGCGACCAGCGTCTTGGTGTCCAGGCCCGGGACCGACTCGGCGGGCGCGTGACCGCGGACCAGGTCGATCGCGATGGCGTCGACGTCCGTGGCGGCGAGCACCGGGAACGCCGCGCCGAGGTCGCCGTAGGGAGCCGCGACCAGGATGGCCGGCCGGGTGGGGCGGGTCAGCTCGGTGGCCAGCGCGCGGTACGCCTCGATCACGGAGGCGAGCAGCTGCTCGGCCGGCACGGCGACCGAGTCGGACACGAGGGCCGGCTCCTCGAGCTGGACCCAGGTGGCTCCCGCGGCGGCGAGGTCCGTGAGCAGCTCGGCGTACACGGGCAGCAGGTCCGCGAGACGGTCGATGGGCGCGAAGCCCTCCGGGGCGTCCTCGGTGGCCTTCGCCAGGGCCAGGTACGTGACGGGGCCGACGATGACCGGACGCGTCACGACGCCGTCCGCGAGGGCTTCCGTGAACTCCCGCACCGGGCGGTCGCTGGCGTAGCGGAAGGTGGTCTCGGGGCCGATCTCGGGCACCAGGTAGTGGTAGTTGGTGTCGAACCACTTGGTCATCTCGAGCGGCAGGTCGTCGCCGCGGCCGCGGGCCACGGTGGAGTACCCGGCCAGGTCGAGCGCACCGTCGGCGCCGACGACGTCCGCGAACCGGGCCGGCACGGCGCCGACCACGGCCGTCGCGTCGAGCACGTGGTCGTAGAAGGAGAACGCACTCGGGATGGCCGGCACGTCGGTGGCCAGGCCGAGCTCGGCCAGACGCGTGCGGGTGCGCCTGCGCAGGTCGGCGGCGGTCGCCTCGACCTCGTCGGCCGACGTGCGACCGGCCCAGAACGCCTCGAGGGCCTTCTTCAGCTCGCGGCGCGGGCCGATGCGGGGGTAGCCGAGCACGGAGCTGGCGGGGAACTTCGGGCTGTTCTCGGTCATGTGGTTCAGTCCCTCGTGGATCGTGCGGGAGCCGAGTCCTGCGGCCAGCTGGCCAGGTCGGGAGCTGTCCGAGCTCCGCCGTCGAGGTGTGCACCCTCGAGCAGGTCAAGTGCGGCATGGTGCTGGTTGTACGTGTACAGGTGGACGCCGGGTGCGCCGCCGTCCAGGACGCCGTTGACCAGGTCGACGCTCGCCCGGATGCCCCGGCGATGACGGTCGAGCTCGTCGTCGGCGGATCCGAGCAGGTCGAGCAGGTCCTGCGGCACCGGGACACCGGTCAGCTCCTGCATGCGCAGCAGCCGGGCCGGGTCGGTGGTCGGGATGATGCCCGGGATGATCGGGATGGTGACGCCGGCCTCCCGGGCCTCCGCCACGATACCGAGGTAGTCCTCCGCGTCGTAGAACACCTGCGTGATGGCGAAGTCGGCGCCGGCCTCCTGCTTGGCCAGCAGCGAGGCGACGTCCTGCGCACGCGTGCCGCCGGTGGCGTGGTTGCCGCGCGGGAACGCCGCCACCGCGACCGACAGCGGACGCACCCGCGCCCGGACCGCCTGCGAGGGGCTGTCCGCGCACCGCTGCGCCTCGATCTCCCGCAGGAGCTCGACGAGCTCGCCCGCGGTCTGGAGACCGTCGGGGTGCGCCTCCCAGTCGCTCTGGTCGGTGGGCGGGTCGCCGCGCAGGGCGAGGAACGACCGCAGACCTTCGTCGAGGAACTCCCCGACGATGGTGGTGATCTCCTCGCGGGACGTCCCGACGCAGGTCAGGTGGGCGATCGGGTTGAGCGACGTCTCCCGCAGCAGCCGGCGGACGAGCGCGCGCGTCGTCACCCGCGTCTTGCCCGAGGCGCCGTAGGTGACGGAGACGAAGTCCGGCTTGACGGTCTCGAGCTGCTGGATGGTTGCCCAGAGACGAGGTGCCGCGTCGGGGTTGCGGGGCGGGAAGAGCTCGAAGGAGATGGTCGGCCGGTCGTTGGCCGCCACCGCGCGACGGCTGGGCGAGGCGTGCGTTCCGGGCGTGCGGGGCTGCACGGCGGCGGCGCTCACGGCGCGACCGACCGGGTCGTCTGGCACCGGTGCGGTGCGGTGACACGTGGCCTGCGGGACATTGCTCACTCCATCGCCCCTGGCGGAAGCACCCACACCCTCGCGAGGAGGGGGGTTGCTGCGGCGTCGTCGAGCCAGGTCTCTCGGCCGCTCTGGATGGTAGGCGTGATGGTAGACCGCAGATCACATGCTGGGCAACGCCGCTCGACAGATGAGACGCGAGAGTCCGTGGAGTGTCAGGGCACTCGACCGCGCGCAGCACAAAGCCTGGGGGCCCGCAACGGCGGGCGCGTCCGTGCCGTCGTCAGTGCGGACGGCGAGGGGCGAGGGTGCTCGTGTGCATGCGGCTGCGCTGTGACGGGACGTCGAACCAGGAGTTCGGGGAGCCGGCCGGGACGGACAGGAGCCCGTGCTGCACCGCCTCGAGGATCTCGGCATCGGGGACGACGTCGTCCGCCAGCGCCTCGGCCGCCGCGCGCGCGGCATCACGCCGAACGTCGGGGTCGGGCTTGTCCGTCATGCCGGGCACTGTAGTCCCGCACCACGCACGCTGCCGAGTGCTCGGCGCCGACATCACCCGGCGGGAGTAATACCGGTCCAGTGATCCCGGTCGTCACGAGACCGCTCGGTGCGCGTCCGCGGTCGGCACTCCCCCGCGGACCACAGGGCACGTGGACAGGTGGTCGTCGACGACACCGCAGGCCTGCATCGCGGCGTACGCCGTCACGGGGCCGACGAACCGGAAGCCCAGCACCTTGAGCTCCCTGGCGAGCGCCCGGCTCTCCGGCGTCTGCGCCGGCACGTCCGCCCAGGTGGCCGGACGCACGTGCGCGGACCGGTCGGGGGCGTGCGACCAGAGCACCTGGTCGAGCGTGCGACCCGACGCGTGCAGGGCCCGCAGCGCGCGTCCGTTGGCGATCGTCGCCTCGATCTTGGCGCGGTTCCGCACGATGCCGGCGTCGGCCATCAGACGGGCCACGTCCTCGTCGCCGAACGCGGCGACGACCTCCGGGTCGAAGTCCGCGAACGCGGTCCGGAACGCGGGTCTCTTGCGCAGGATGGTGATCCACGCGAGACCGGACTGGAACGCCTCGAGCGCGAACCGCTCGTACAGGGCGTTCTCCTCGTGGACGGGCCTGCCCCACTCCTCGTCGTGGTACTGCTCGTAGACGGGGTTGCCGTCACCGAAGCAGCGGCCGGTGCGAAGGACGTCGGGCGAGGTCATGGACCGAGTCTGCCGCGGGCCACCGACACGCCGGACCGCGGCTGGGGATCGCGAGGGCTGTGGGCGGCTCAGGAGGCGAGCGCGATGAGGCGCTCGATCCCGTCGAGGATCAGCACGGTCCCGAAGTCCAGCTCGCTGCCGTCCGGGGGCGCGTCGTCCGGGAACGAGAACGCTCCGGCGGCGGCTGCCCGACGCAGGGCCGGGTGCTCGTCCGGTGAGGCCAGCACCGTGATCAGGTCGCCCAGGTCAGGGGGCGGAACCCCGTCCGCGGCCGTGGTCCGTCCGGCGCCGCTGAGCTCCTCGCCGATCCGCAGCTGGTCCAGCGTGTGCGAGGCGAGCAGTCCGATCGCGCCCACCTTCTCGTGCTCGGACAGGGGCGTGCCGTCGAGCGCGGAGAGCATCGCCTCCATCCAGGCCAGCCGGCCGGGCCCCACGGCGTGCAGGACCTCGGACGCGCGGGCGAGCCACGGGTGCGCCTCGAGGATCGGCTGCTGGACCGCGAGGAGGAGCTCGAGACGCTCGCGCCAGCCCCCGACCTCGGGCCCCACCACCGGGGGGCGACCGGACGCCCGGTCGGACATGAGGCTGAGCACCTCGTCCTTCGACGAGACGTAGCGGTACAAGGACATCGTCGTGAACCCGAGCGACTCGGCCAGCCGGGCCATCGACACCGTCTCGATGCCCTCCGTGTCGGCCAGGGCGATGCCCGCGTCGGCGATCTGCTCGAGCGTGAGGCCGGGCCGGGGTCCGGGCCGGCCGGGGGCCGGGGTACGCCAGAGCACGGCGATGCCGGGCGGGAGGTCGACGGGGACAGGGTCCGTGCCGGCCACACGCACCGCGTGCCGCCGCGCCTTCTCCGCCTCGCGGGCAGCCTGCTGTTGGGCCAGGGCGGCGGCACGCTGCGCCTTCTCCGCCTCGCGCAGCTGACGGGCCGCCTCGCGCACGGCATGCTGCGCCGCGCGCTCCTGCTCCTTGCGCCGCTGCTCGGCCTGCTTGACGGCGTCCTGCTCGGCCTTGAGCCGGTCACGCTCGCGCTGCTCGGCCTGCTTGACGGCGTCCTGCTCGGCCTTGAGCCGGTCACGCTCGCGCCGCTCGATCTCCTTCTGGGCGTCGCGGTCGGCCTTCTCGAGGTCGCGGCGGCGGCGCTCGGCCTCCTTGGCCTCGGCGCGTTCCGCCTTCTCGCGGTCGCGCCGCAGCAGCTCGGCCTCGCGGCGTGCCTCGGCAGCCTCGCGGGCGGCCTCACGTGCCTCGTCGTCGTCCACGGCACCTCCTTGACCCGTGATCCTATAAGTGTGTATGAAGTACACACACAGTTTACGACGTACACAGAAGGAGAACGCGATGACCGCACCCGTCGTCGTCGCCAGGGGACTGCGCAAGTCCTACGGCGACCTGACCGTGCTCGACGGCGTCGACCTCGAGGTCGGCTCGGGCGAGGTGCTCGCCCTCCTCGGTCCCAACGGCGCCGGCAAGACCACGACCGTGCGCATCCTGTCGACGCTCCTGCTCCCCGACGGAGGCACGGCACACGTCGCCGGCAAGGACGTCGTACGGCAGCCCGCGGACGTCCGCGCGGCCATCAGCCTCACCGGGCAGTTCGCCGCCGTCGACGACCTGCTCACGGGCGTCGAGAACCTGCACCTCATGGCCCGGCTGGCTCACCTGGGCCGCGCCGAGGTCCGCACCCGCAGCGCCGAGCTGCTGGAGCTCTTCGACCTCACCGACGCCGGTCGGCGCGTGGTGAAGACCTACTCCGGCGGCATGCGGCGTCGGCTCGACCTGGCGGTGGGGCTGCTGGCCCGGCCGCAGGTGGTCTTCCTCGACGAGCCGACGACGGGGCTCGACCCCCGCAGCCGCAACGACCTGTGGGACGTCATCCGCTCGGTCGTGGCCGCGGGCACGACGGTGCTGCTCACCACGCAGTACCTCGAGGAGGCCGACCAGCTGGCCGACCGCGTCGCGGTCATCGACCACGGGCGGGTGATCGCGGACGGCACCGCGCGCGAGCTCAAGAGCGCGGTCGGGTCCGCCCACGTCGAGCTCCGGCTCAAGGACGGCACCGACGAGCGCATCAGCACGGACGGCTCGGTGCCGGACGTCCGGCGGATCCTCGCCGACATCGAGCGCCGCGGCGTCGACGTCGACACCTGGGAGGTCCGCTCCCCCACGCTCGACGACGTCTTCCTGACCCTCACGGGCCGCCCCACCGAACCCGTCCTCGCCGCCTCCCGGGAGTCCTGATGACCACGCTCACCCCTGCCCTCGGCTGGACCGCCCACGACACGGGAGCCCTCATCGAGCGGTGCTTGCGGCGTTCGCTGCGGCAGCTCGACACCGTCCTGATGGCGGTGATCCTGCCGGTGGTGCTCCTCCTGCTGTTCGTCTACGTGTTCGGCGGTGCCATCCAGACCGGCGGGGACTACGTGAACTGGGTGGTTCCCGGGATCGTCCTGCTGACGGCGGGCTACGGCTCGGCCACGACCGCGGTCGACGTCGCCAGCGACATGACCGGCGGCATCATCGACCGGTTCCGGTCCCTGCCGATCCGCCCGACCGGGGTCCTCACCGGGCACGTCGTGGCCAGCATGGCCCGCAACGCGGTGTCGACGGCCCTGGTGTTCGGCATCGCGATCCTCATCGGGTTCGACGCCGCGGCGTCGCCCGCCCAGTGGCTCGGGGCGATCGGCCTGATCGCCCTGTTCGTCCTCGCGCTCACGTGGGTGGCCGTCGCCATCGGGATCGTCGCGTCCGGGCCGGAGGCGGCGAGCGGGTTCACGTTCGCCATCCTGTTCCTGCCCTATGTGTCCAGCGCGTTCGTGCCGCCGGAGTCGATGCCGGCGGTGCTGGAGGTCCTGGCGACGTACAACCCGATCACCCCCATCACCGACACGCTCCGCGGGCTGCTGCTCGGCACCCCGATCGGGGACTCGTGGGTCGCGGCGGTGCTGTGGTGCCTCGGGATCTTCGTCGTGGCGCGGCTGGTGGCGGCGCGGCTGTTCCGGCGCCGTCGCTGAGCGGGGTCCGACGGGGCTGTGCGGTCAGGTCCGCGCAGCCCCGTCGTGCGTCACTCCCGGCCGGAGAACGAGCCCGCGAGGCCGTCGATCCGCGCCAGGGCGTCGTCGTCGTCACCCGGGGCCACGGCCCACAGCAGCAGGTCACCGTTGACCGCCGTCTCGGTGGTCAGGTCCGTCTGCGCGCCGTAGCCGCGGAGCCGCTCCTGGGCCGCGACGGCGTCGTCGTAGTCGGCGAACAGGTACACCGAGACGTGCGCCTGCTCGTCCGGCCAGTCGAGGCCCAGGGCGTCCGCGGCGCCGACGTCCTCGGCCGACGGCACGGGGTCCGTCTCCCGGACGGCCGGGTCGTCGGTCAGGCGCAGGAGCGCCAGGATGCGGTCGCGCTCCTCGGCGATGCCGGTCATGCGGTCTCCTCGGTCGTCGGGGTCACTTGGCGGGCAGCCCTGCCGTGGCCTTGGTCCAGTCGCCCTTCTTGACGTTGCCCTTGAACGTCGTCCAGGCCGTCCCCAGCTCCGCCTCGCTCAAGGTGCTGGCCTTCGCGAGGTGCGCTTCCTTGAACTTGGTCTCCAGCAGGTTGAGCTTGCCCTCGAAGTAGATCTGCGCGAGCACGGTCTCCTGGTCGGTCTTCGACGCGCCGAGGATCCGGACCATCTCCCGCACGAACGCCACCTGGCTGGGGTAGTTGGTCCGCTCGGGTCCGCCGTTCTTCGCCGGCTCGGCCTTCTGGTTGGTCAGGATGCGCGTGAAGTACTCGGTGATCCCCTCGTTGAGGTCGAAGCCGAACGTGTTCAGGACGTCGTCCGGCGCGTACCGGTGCATGCTCTCGTGGATCGCGGTGCTCGGGGTGCCACGGTCGGCGTGCAGGATCGCGGGCCCGTCCTCGTTCTTCGTCGACGCGTATGCGTTCGTCGACTTCTGCTCCGCCTCCGAGTCCGTCGGGAACTCGACGCCGTAGACGATGGCCCAGTCCTCCGGCGAGATGCTCGCGATGTAGCCCTCGCCCTTCTTGCCCGCGCCCACCGCTGCCTCGATGAACGGTTTGAGGTGCGGGTAGTCCTCGATGTTCGTCTTGATGAACTCGTCGGCCTCGGCGCCGGTCAGGTGGTGCTTCGTCTTCTTCGTCGAGTCGAGCTTGTCGGTCTTCTTGACGTTGGTGTCGACTGCGGCCAGCAGCGACATGTAGTACAGGTCGCCGAGGTGCGTCCGGCCCTTCGCCATCGCGTCCGGGTCGGTCGAGATCGCCTGCTTCTCCGCGCCGCTGAACGCGTTGATGATCACGCGCAGGGCGTCCATCCGCTTCTTGGCCTCACCCTTGTTCGGGGGGGCCGTCTGCGGGTCGCAGGCCGCCACGAACCGCTCCTTGGCGGGCGCCTGCACCGGGGGCGTGACGACCTCGGGGGTGGCTTCCACGGGTGCTGTCGTCGTCGGGGCGACCACGTCCGTCGTCGGGGTCGTCTCCGTCGGCGCGACGACGTCGGTCGAGGGTGCGGTGTCCTCGACCGTCGGGGTGTCGACGACCGGGGTGGTCACCTCCGGCGTCGTCGTCGGCTCCTCGACCGTCGTCACGACGGGGTCCGTGACGACCGGCGTCGTGACCGGCGTCGTGACCGGCGTCGTGACCGGCGTCGTCACCGCCGTCGTGACCGGCTTCGGGATCTTCGTGATCGACGGGACGGGCACCTTCGGCTCGACGGGCGTCGTCACCTTGGCCGTCGGTGTCGTGACCGGGGACGGCACGGGCGTCTTCGTCGCGAGCTTCTTGGTCTTCTTCTTCTTCTTGCCGCCGAGCAGCGCCTTGAACGGGTTCCACCGCCGCACCGTCCCGGCGCGCTCGGCCTGCCGGCGCAGCGGGGCCAGCGCCTCGGCCGGTCCCGACGGCTCGGCCTGCTCGACGGACGACGTCGCCCCGGCGACCCGTGCGGTCTGGCGCTGCAGGCGGCGCACGGCGCTGTCGGCCATCGAGTCGGCGGCGGCCTCGGCGGGGTCGTTCGCGCTGCCGATGACCGGCCCCTGAGCGGAGCCGCCGCCGCCGCCCTGGGCGACGTGGGCGAGCTCGTGAGCGAGCAGGTGGTCGCCGCCGGACGTCCCCGGCGCGTACGTGCCCCGCGTGAAGTACACGTCCGACCCGGCGGTGAACGCGGTCGCCTGCACGGAGCGCGCGATCGTGTCCGCCTCGCCGTCGTCGTGGATCCGCACCCCGCCGAAGTCGACCCCCATCGCCGCGCCCATGCGCTCGGCGTGCTCCGGCTCCAGCGGGCGGCCCCCACCCTGTCGACGCTTCAGGGCGGTGCCGATCTCGGGTGCGACGGTCGTGCCGCCGAGCGGGTCGTCACCGGTGGACCGGCGCCGGACGCCCGTCGCGAGGCCCTCCACGGCCACCGGGGTGACGGCGTCGGGCACTGCGCGCGTGACCTGCGGATCCACGCGCTCCCGTACCCTCTCGAGCGTCGTCCGGTCATGTTCAGCAGGCATGGCTGGCCTCCTTCCGTGTCACTGTGCGACTTCAGGCAAGAACGCGTGCTCGGGGACGCGACGACCGAGCTTGTGGTGCTCCGCGACGGTCGCCGCGAGGACGTGCCGCATCCCGACCAGCTCTCCGGCGGCCACGGCGTCGTACGCGGCGGCGAGCACGATGTTGCGGATGTCCCCGCCGGCGAGCTCGACCTCCTGCGCCAGGTGCGCGACCTGCACCGGGTCCGCCGGGTCCGTGGTGACCCGCGCGAGGTGCCGCTCCCAGAGGCGCTGCCGGGTGGGCACGTCCGGGTCGGGGAAGTGCACGATGAAGCTCATCCGCCGGCTGAACGCCGGGTCCAGGTTGCCGCGCAGGTTCGTGGCCAGGACGGTGACCCCGTCGAAGCTCTCCATGCGCTGCAGGAGGTACGCGACCTCCTGGTTGGCGTACCGGTCGTGCGCGTCCTTCACGTCCGAGCGCTTCCCGAACAGGGCGTCCGCCTCGTCGAAGAAGAGCAGCACGTTGAGGCTCTCCGCCTCGTGGAAGACCCGTTCGAGGTTCTTCTCCGTCTCGCCGATGTACTTGTCGACGATCGAGGCGAGGTCGACCCGGAACAGGTCGAGCCCGAGCTCGGCGGCGACGACGTGCGCGGCGAGCGTCTTGCCGGTGCCCGGACTGCCGCTGAACAGCGCCGCGATGCCCGTCCCCTTGCCGCCCACGTCGACGAGGCGACCGTCCGCGAGGACCTCGTCGCGGTGCGCCGCCCAGGACACGAACCGGTGCAGGGGCCGCGAGACGTGGTCGGGCAGCACCAGGTCGGCGAAGGTCGGAGGGTGGGTGGGCACGAGCGCCGGACCCGACGTGATCGAGCCGCCGACGCGCCGGGCGGCCGCACGGGCGGAGTCGGCGGAGATCTCGGTCCCGGTGACGTCCGCGAGCGTCGTCGCGTACCGGGCGGCATCGGCGATGACCTCGGGGGCGAGCCGGAACGTCGCCAGCCGGTGGTCGGCGATCCCGGCGCCGAGCTCCCGGTCCCAGACCAGCGCCCGGTCCTCGGTCGTCACCGCGGGGGCCTCGAGCACGAGGGGGTGGTACGCCAGCCAGAGCGGCTGCCACGGCCGGTCGCCGACGGCGAGCACCGGCACGACGGACTCGGCCAAGGCCGTGAACAGGGTGGCCGGGTCCTCCTCCGCGAGTCGCTCCGCGTGCACGAGCACCAGCCCGGCGCCCTGCAGCGCGGCCTCGCGTGCCGTCACCGCCAGCACGTGCCGGAGGTCGGCGGAGGGTGCCACCCGCGCGAGGTCGAGGGCGAGGCACCCGATACCGGCTGCGGACAGGGCGGCTGCGGCGAGCGACAGCCCTCCGGACCCGAGGGGCGAGCGGATCCAGACCAGGGGCTCGCCCGCCGTGACGGCCGCGGCGAGGAGGCCGTCCACGTCCAGGCGGTCCACGGGCACGGGCAGGACGAGCGCGGGCGTCAGGAGCGGGTCGGGCTCGTCGACGCCGAGCAGGTGGGCCAGGACGCGGTCCGGCACCCACAGCTCGCGGCTCAGCCACAGCGCGGGCGCTGGTGCCACCTCCAGCAGCCCGTGGCGACGCGTGGTCCCTGTGGGTCCCAGGTACGTGGGCCCGGCGCCGGACAGCGTCGGCAGTGACGCGAGCTCCAGGGCGAGGCCGATGGTGGCGCGTGCCGGCGACGGCCCGCCGCGCAGCAGACCGAACGCCAGCGCGAGGTTGGCGTCGAGGTCCGGCGCGGCGGCGATCGTCAGGAGCTCGGCGTCCTGCTCGTCGAGGCCGAACACGTCCGCGAGACCGGTGAGGGGGTCGTCGTGCGACGAGCCCGGGTCGGCGTGCTCGTCACGCAGGACCGCGAGGACGTCGTCGAGACGAGCCCGGAGGTCGGCGTCGAGACCCTGCCGGCGATCGCCCGCGACGCACACCTGCTTCACCAGCGCGGCCAGACGCTCGCGCATGCCCTGCCCCCTGTCGATGCGCCGACGCGACGCCGTGCCCCGTCGGCGGTCGTCATGTCGACTGTCACATATCGGGCACCCGTTGTGCTAGGCCCGAGCGGGTGAGGTCAGAGCCTTCTTGATGCGGGTGGGCGACACCGGGACCGGCGTGCCCAGCTGCTGGGCGAACAGGCTGACGCGCAGCTCCTCGAGCATCCAGCGCACGGCCCTGACCTCGGGGTCCGCCGGGCGCTGGGCGACGGCCTCGTCGTAGAGCGCCTCGACGTCCTGCACCTGCCACGCCAGGTCCGCGTCGCGCTGCGGGTTGTCGGCCGCCTTGACGAGTCGGTGCCGCGCGGCCTTCAGGTAGCGGGTCAGGTGCGGGAGGCGGTCGGCGCCGGTCTCGCCGACGAAACCGTCGTGCACGAGTCGGGCGGCCTGGGAGCGGACGTCCTGGGCGGTGGCCAGCAGCGCGAGGCTGGACCGGGCGCGGATCTCCGCGTCGAGCTCACGCCACGCGGTCAGCACCGCGACGAGGTCCGTGACGACCGCGAACACGGTGTCCTCGAGGCGCTCCCGGACCTCCGCCCGCAGCGCCGTGTAGGCGTCGAGCGTCCGGATGCTCGTCGCCGGTGACGTGATGAGGGAGTCGATCGCAGCCAGCTGCACGTCGCGGACCAGCGCGTCCGTGCTCGGATACGGGCTGGCGGCGAGCGTGAGGGCCTGGGTCCCCGTCCATCGGGTCGTGATGCGCCCCGTCGCCAGACCAGCGTCGAGCAGCAGCAGCCGACGCAGCCCGCGTCGCGACGCCCCCGGGACGGCGGACTCGTCGGCCAGCGCGCGGACGGCGACGGTGTCCTTCTCCTCGACCAGCGACGGGTACGCGCGGACCTTGCCGACCTCGACGACCTCCGGCAGCTCCGGCAGGTCACGGGGCCAGGTGGTGAGGCCGGCACGTTCGACGTCGACCGCCCGCGCCGGCGCGGGCGAGCCGGACGGGAGCGCAGGCGTCTTCGGTCCGGGGACCGCCGGCGCGCTCGGCGAGGCCGGTGCCGTCTTCCGGGCCTCCTCCATCGCCGCGCGCACCGCGGTGCGGACGGCGTCGTCGACGGCCTGCTGGGTCTGGGCGGCGAGGCGGCGCTGGAGGACGAGCAGGTCCTTGCCCTCGTCCACCACTCCCCCGCGGTCGCCGACCACCCGGAACGTCATCCGCAGGTGCGGCGGCAGGCGGTCGTCGTCGAACGCGTCGTCGGGCACGTCCACGTCGCGCAGGTCGCGGACGGCCCGTCGGAAGACCTCGCGGAACGACGGCGCGGCGTCGCCGGCGCGGACCGTGTCCTCCCAGTCGGCGGTGTGCTCGGTCATCCAGGCCTCGACACCGCGGGCGACGTCGGGCGCGGGGACCAGCTGCACGCGCACAGGCTTGGGCAGCGAGCGGATCGTGGCGGTCACCAGCTCCTCGCGCAGGCCGGGCACCATCCAGCCGAACCCGTCGGGCGTGAGCCGCGCGAGCGTCGAGATCGGGATGTGTACAGTCACGCCGTCTGCTTCTGTACCAGGTTCGAACTGGTAGGTGAGCGGCAGGCGCAGGTCACCCTGCGGCCAGCGCGACGGGAACGCCGACTCGTCGATCGCGCCTGCCTCGCCCACGAGCAGCTCGCGCGTGAACGTGAGGAGGTCGGGGTGCTCGCGGCGGGCGGACTTCCACCACTGGTCGAAGTGCCGGCTGGAGACGACGTCGTCCGGGACGCGTTCGTCGTAGAACGCGAAGAGCGTGTCGTCGTCGACGACCAGGTCACGACGCCGGGCCCGCGCCTCCAGGCCCTCCGCCTCGGCGAGCAGCCGCCGGTTCTCGTGGAAGAACGCGTGGTGGGTGGTCCACTCGCCCTGCACGAGGGCGTGGCGGACGAACAGCTCGCGTGCGTGCTCGGGGTCGACCTTGGCGTACAGGACGCGGCGCTGGTTGACGATCGGGACGCCGTACAGCAGGACCTTCTCGAAGGCCGTCGCGGCACCCTGCTTGGTTGACCACGCCGGTTCGGAGTAGGTGCGTCTCACCAGGTGAGCGCCTACTTCCTCGGCCCACTCGGGCTGGATACGTGCCACGTCGCGACCCCAGAGCCGGGACGTCTCGACGAGCTCGGCGGCCATGACCCAGGCGGGCGGCTTCCGGGCCAGCCCCGAGCCCGGGAAGATCGCGAAGCGCGCACCACGGGCGCCGAGGTACTCGTTGCGGCCCCGCCGATCCGGTCGGCCCGGCGTCTTCCCCCGCGTGGAGACCTCGGTCGCCTCCTGCATCCCGATCTGGGACAGCAGCCCGGCGAGGATCGCGACGTGGATGCGGTCACCGTCCCACTCGAGCTGGAGGCCGTCGGACTCCGGGGTGCTGCGCGGGGCGTTGACCACGATCCCGAGCGGCTTCGCGAGCTCGCGCAGCTGCGTGACGACGTCCTGCCACTCGCGGATGCGCAGGTAGTTGAGGTGCTCGGACCGGCACATCCGCCGGAACGCCGACCCCGACAGGTCGCGCTGCTGGTCGCGCAGGTAGTGCCAGAGGTTCAGGTAGGCGAGCAGGTCAGACGTGGGATCGGCGAACCGCGAGTGGGAGAGGTCGGCCTTCTCGCGCTCGTCGACCGGGCGCTCGCGCGGGTCCTGGATGGACAGGGCGGCGGCGATGATCATGACCTCGCGCGCCACCGACCGGCGGCCGCCCTCGACGATCATCCGCGCCAGCCGCGGGTCCATCGGCAGCTGCGCGAGGGCCCGTCCCGTGTCGGTCAGCCGGCCGTCCCCCAGTGCTCCGAGCTCGGTGAGGAGCTGGACGCCGTCGCGGACCGCACGCGTGTCCGGCGGGTCGACGAACGGGAAGTCGCCGATGTCCTCGGGTGTCGTCGCGACCCCCACCGCGATCATCTGCAGGATCACGGATGCGAGCGATGTACGAAGGATCTCCGGCTCGGTGTACAACGGCCGCGCATCGAAGTCGTCCTCCGAGTACAGCCGGATCGCGATGCCGTCCGCGACCCGACCGCAGCGACCAGACCGCTGGTTCGCGGACGCCTGCGAGATGGGCTCGATCGGCAGCCGCTGGACCTTCGTCGCCTTCGAGTAGCGCGAGATGCGCGCGGTGCCCGGGTCGATCACGTACCGGATGCCGGGCACGGTCAGCGACGTCTCCGCGACGTTGGTGGACAGGACCACGCGCCGGTTCTGGTGCCGCTCGAACACCCGGTGCTGCTCCGCAGCGGACAGCCGGCTGTACAGGGGGAGCAGCTCGACCGCGCCCGGCGTGCGGGGGTCGGAGACTCGCGGCCCGAGCGAGCCGCGCAAGGCGTCCTCGGCGTCGCGGATCTCCCGCTCGCCCGACAGGAACACGAGGATGTCCCCGGGGCCCTCGGCGCAGAGCTCGTCGACGGCCTCGCAGATCGCCGTCATCGGGTCACGGTCCTCGGCGCCGCGCTTCCTGACCGGCGCACCCTCCTCGACGTCCGGCGACAGCGGCCGGTAGCGGATCTCGACCGGGTACGTGCGCCCGGTGACCTCGACCACCGGGGCGGGCTCGCCGTCCGCCGACGCGAAGTGCCGGGCGAACCGGTCGGAGTCGATGGTCGCCGACGTGATGACGACCTTGAGGTCCGGGCGCTGGGGGAGCAGCCGCGTGAGGTACCCGAGGATGAAGTCGATGTTGAGCGACCGCTCGTGCGCCTCGTCGATGATGAGCGTGTCGTAGGCCTGCAGCATCGGGTCCCGCTGGATCTGCGCCAGCAGGATGCCGTCCGTCATGACCTTGACCAACGTCGACTCGCTCGACTCGTCGGTGAACCGGACCTGGTACCCGACGATCCCGCCGAGCGGCGCGTCGCCGACGAGCTCCTCGTTGATGCGCTCCGCGACGCTGCGGGCGGCGATCCGACGGGGTTGCGTGTGTCCGATCTGGCCCGCACGCCCACGGCCCAGCTCCAGGGCGATCTTCGGGATCTGCGTGGTCTTGCCGGAGCCGGTCTCACCCGCGACGACGACGACCTGGTGGTCGCGCAGCGCGTCGCTGATCTCCGAGCGCCGCGCGCTGACGGGCAGCTGCTCCGGGTAGACGATCGGCGGGAGGTCGACGGCCTGGCGGAGCTCGGCGGCACGCGCGCGGCGCGCGGCGGCGCGGGCGGGGTCGTCGCGGCCCGACGAGCGCCGGCCCGACGAACGCGTGTCGGACGACTGCCGATCCGTTGCCGGTCGCTTCGCGGTCGTCGGCTGCTCCGCACCCGCTGTCGGCTTGCGACGACCTCGCCCCCGGCGTCTCGGGGGTCGCCCCGCACCGGACCCGGGCGGGTCGACGGGGGAGGGGGGCGGCGTGCTCACGACGTCCCAGTCTCCCAGGTGCGGGCCAGTCATTAGTGGAGCCCGCTCCTTCATTCGTCGTCGGCGAACGCGCGGTACGGCCCGACCGGTGCGGCGGACGCGCCCCACTCGTCGTCGGCCCAGGCCGCGGCGCTGCCGAGGAGCCCCGCGACGGCGGGCAGCGTGGACCGGAGGCGGACCGATCCCCAGCGCCAGCGCGTGGTCAGCAGCTGCCGGTAGCTCGGCGACGGGACGCCCTCGGGGCCGACGCGCGGGCGGTTCTCGTCGGCGCCGAACAGGAGCCAGCCGGTCATCGCGAGGATCCACGCCGCGGACGCCAGGTCGACCGACCGGGTCCAGGCCGGCTCGCGGACGACGTCGGGCAGGTGGGTGCCCAACGTCGTGGTGAAGCGGTCGAGCAGCTGGTCGGTGAAGCCCGGCGGCGGGTCGAAGACGCACCAGCACGTCGAGAACGGCATCGCCGCATAGGCCGCGTCGTAGGCGGGATGGTGCACGGTCGCACCCTCGAGGTCGACGAAGCGCCAGCCGTCAGGAGTGCGGATCGCGTTGTCGGGGCAGGTGTCGGTGGGGGACACGACGTCCGACGCAGGGTCGCGGTGGTCGAGGGTCGAGAGGAGGTCGAGCTCCGCGTCGAGCACCGGGTCGGCGGGCAGGCCGAGGACGTCGTCGAGAAGCATGCGGGCACCGGTCCGCGCCGCGGCGGAGGGCTCGTCGGCCGGGAGATCGACCTCGAACGCCCTGCCGCGCGACCGCCCCAGGGTGTCCGCGAGCGCGTCGACCCACTCGACAGCACCTGCCCAGGCGGCCGCGGGGTCGGCACCGAGCAGCAGGTCCGCGAGCGTGGGGCCGGTGCCCAGGTCGCTCAGGACGAGAAGTCCGTGCTCGCGGTCCGCGGCGAGCAGGTCGGGGGTGTGGTCGAGCGCCTCCAGCCCGGCGACCTCGCGGACGAACGCGGCGACGGTCCCGTCCGGGTACTTCTTGACGACGACCGAGCCCGTCGGCGTCGTGCAGCGCAGCACCAGGGAGCGGGTCGAGCCGCCGAGCGGTCGCGGGTCGGTCACCGGCACGCCGAGCGCGGCGGTGGCGAGGAGGCAGATCTCGTCGGCGGGCGTCACGGGAGGTCCACCGTGAGGGTGCCGGTCGCGAGGCGCACGGTCATCGCGACTGCTCCAGGGCGATGAGCCCCGCGACGACCGGCCCGACGACCACGAGGTAGATGATCCCGAGGAACAGCGCGTGCAGGAACGTGAAGCCCACCGCGTTGCCCACCGCGCCGGGCGACCGCAGGTGGTCCACCACCTTGCCGACGAGCGACCGGGGGTGCCGGACGTCCCAGCTGTTCAGGCGGACCGACCGACCGAGGTACATGCCGAACGAGACCAGCACCAGGATGGCGACGACGATCAGCCGGGCGTCGAGGCTCTGCAGCGGTGCCGCCTCGTCGCCGTGCACCTGGACCACCCAGACCAGCTGTGCCGCGAAGACGTTCAGGACCGTGTTCAGCACCCCCGACATCGCGAGCGAGATCACGAGCACGACGTCGAACCACATGGGCACGCCGTCCTCGTCGCGCCGGTGGCTGAGGTTGAGCTCGGTAATGAGGTACCCGGCGTTCGGCAGCAGCAGCAGCCACACGAGCCCGACGACGACGAGCAGGCCCACGACGACCGGCGTCGGGACGACGTAGCGGGACAGGACCACGACAGCGAGCCCGCCGACCAGGACCACCAGCGGCGCGACCGAGAGCGCGAGGTTCAGCAGCATCGGGCGGTACAGCGTCGTGTGGAAGACGCGGCTGCGGGCGACGACGAGCGAGAGCGCCAGGGCGTTCATCAGGGCGACGCCCAGGATCGGGCTGGCCAGCATGCACGTCCTCTCGTCGGGTCGTCGCCCAGCATGTCGCAGGGACGCCCGTGCGGCAGCGCGGCGGGTGAAGACGTGCGAGCCGTGGAGCGGTGCCGCCTGCGAGGCCTCGACCCC
This sequence comes from Cellulomonas sp. Leaf334, assembly GCF_001424195.1. Taxonomy (GTDB): domain Bacteria; phylum Actinomycetota; class Actinomycetes; order Actinomycetales; family Cellulomonadaceae; genus Cellulomonas. Next base: position 75,661 of record NZ_LMOO01000005.1, read on the forward strand.
GTCCTACAGTGACCGGATGAGCGACACAGCCGCTGCACCGACCGAGGGGGAGCGTCGTGCGCTCTCCGGGCTCGAGACGTCAGGCATTGCGTTCCAGGTGACGCGGCACGGGCGGGTCGGGTCGTTGGCGGAGGCCGCCGAGGCGCGGGGGATCGACCCCGCCGGCATCGTGAAGACGATCGTGGTGCGCCGCGGCGACGACGACTTCCTGTTCGTGCTGGTGCCGGGCGACCGGACCATCTCGTGGCCCAAGCTGCGTGCCCTGCTCGGGGTGTCGCGCCTGTCGATGCCCGACGCGGCCACCGCGAAGGACGTCACCGGGTACGAGCGCGGCACGATCACGCCGTTCGGCTCGCTCGTGGCGTGGCCCGTCGTCGCCGACTCGCGCATCCGGACGCGACCGGTGTCGATCGGCGGCGGCGCGCACGGGGTCGCTGCGACCGTCGACGGTGCCGAGCTGGTGAAGGCGCTCGACGCGACGGTGTCGGACGTGACGGAGCCGGAGGGCACATCGTCCGGCTGAGCGTGCGGTCGGACGACGCGCCCTTGGGCTACTTCGTCACGAACGTCGTCGGGCGGACCGTCAGGATGACGCGCTTCGGGGCGTCGGTGATCTCGTAGTCCTGGCCGTAGCGCGTCTGGAGCGACTTGTAGAAGCTGGCGACCTCGTCGTCGGGGGTCGTCTCGACGACGGCGCCGCGGACCTCGAGCGAGCGGTACGGGTTCTCGGGGTCGTGGATCGAGATGGCGACGCGCGGCTCGTTCTGGAGGTTCTTGAACTTCTGGCGCGTGGACGTGTGCGTGAACCGCAGGACCTCGCCGTCCCACACGAACCACATGACGCTGCTGTGCGGCGAGCCGTCCGGCGCGACCGTGGCGAGGTGGGCGAAGAGGGGACGGTCCAGCAGGTCGGCGTGGCTGGCGGGGAGCTCGGTGTGGGCCATCGGACGAGGCTAGCCCGGCACTCCCACGGGAACCTCCGGAGGTCCAGATCCGTTCCCTGATGTCGTAGGTGCCCCACCGCCAGGAGCGGTAGCGTCGACCCGCCGGAAGGCAGATCCGGTCACGGGGGCGAGAGCTGAGGAGAGTTCGAGTGATCGATCGCGCGCCCGCTGCCGGAACCATCCGAGTCGACGCCCAGGACACGAAGACGGTCATCAGCCTCGTCGGGGAGATCGACGCCGCACTGCGCGACGAGGCCGGTGCGTGCATGGGGGTCGCGCTGGTCAGCGGGCTCCCGGTGGTCATCGACTCGACGCTGGCGACGTTCATCGACTCGTCAGGTATCGCGTTCGTGCTCCAGCTGCACCTCGCGGCGTCGGCGGAGCAGATCCCTGTGTCGCTCCTGGACCCGCACCGCGTGCTCCGGGACATGCTGGAGATGGTCGGCCTGTCCGGCGAGGTGCCCGCGGCGACGGTCTGACGCCACCCCGGGGGAGGTCGCCGGGTGTGTCGGTGGGCTGGTCTACGTTCGCCGCATGCGGTTGTTGCACACGTCGGACTGGCACCTGGGCCGGTCGCTGCACGGGGTCGACCTGATCGACCACCAGGCGGCGTACCTGGATCACCTGGTCGACGTCGTGCGCGCCGAGCAGGTCGACGCGGTGGTCGTCGCGGGGGACGTGTACGACCGCGCGATCCCGCCCGTCGAGGCCGTGACGCTGCTGTCGGAGACGCTCGCGCGGCTGGCCGAGCACACGACGGTCGTGGTCACGTCGGGCAACCACGACTCCGCGACGCGGCTGGGCTTCGGGTCGGCGCTGATGCGGGACCGGGTCCGGCTCCGGACGCGGGTCGCGGGCCTCGCGGAGCCGGTGGTGCTTCCCGACGACGAGGGCGACGTGCTGGTGTACGGCATCCCGTACCTCGACCCCGACTTCGCGCGCGTCGAGCTGGCGGACGGTCCGGAGCTGCTGGCCCGGTCGCACCAGGCGGTGGCCGCCGCGGCGATGCGACGGGTCCGCGACGACCTCGCCGCGCGCCAGGGGTCGACCCGGCCGCGTTCGGTGGTGGCCGCGCACGCGTTCGTCATCGGTGGCGCCCCGACGGACTCCGAGCGGGACATCCGCGTCGGCGGCGTCGACCAGGTGCCGGCCGGGGTGTTCGCAGGGGCGGACTACGTGGCGCTCGGCCACCTGCACGGCCCGCAGACGGTCTCGGGGGTCGACGGCACGGTCCTGCGCTACAGCGGGTCACCGCTGGCGTACTCGTTCTCCGAGCAGCACCACGCCAAGTCGACGGTCCTGGTGGACCTGTCCGGCGGTCGGGTGCGCACGTCGCTGGTCGCCGCGCCCGTGCCGCGTCGGCTCGCCGACGTGACGGGCACGCTGGACGACCTGCTCGGTGCGGCGGGCGCCCCGCACACCGACGCGTGGACCCGGGTCACCGTCACGGACACGCACCGCCCGGACGACCTGTACCGCCGCGTCAAGCAGCGGTTCCCGCACGCGCTCGTCGTGCACCACCGCGCGGCCCAGTCGGCGCAGTCCTCGCGCGCGACGGCCGTCACCTCCGCGCACGACCCCCTGGATGTCACCGCAGACTTCCTCGCGCACGTCACCGGGCACGGCCCGACGCCCGCCGAGGCGGACGTGCTGCGGCGCGCGTACGAGGACGTCACCGCGATGGAGCGGAGCGCCTGATGCACCTGCGCACCCTCACGCTCCAGGCCATCGGGCCGTTCGCGGGCCGGCACACCGTCGACTTCGACGCGCTCGGCCAGGCCGGGCTGTTCCTGCTCGAAGGACCGACGGGCTCCGGCAAGTCGACGCTCATCGACGCGATCGTGTTCGCCCTCTACGGGAAGGTCGCGTCGAGCGAGGCGTCGGAGGACCGGCTGCGCTCGGCGTACGCGGCCGACGACACGGAGAGCATGGTCGACCTGGTCTTCGAGGTGCCCGCCGGCATCTACCGCGTGCGGCGCACCCCTGCGTACCAGCGGGCCAAGCGGCGGGGCAGCGGCACCACGACCGCGAACGCGTCGGTGAAGGCGTGGCGGCTGCCCGCGGGGGCGGACCTCGACCCGGCGACCCTCGACGCCGTCGGCGTGCCGCTCGGCAACCGGCTGGACGAGGTCGGTGCCGAGATCGAGAAGGCCGTGGGCCTGAGCCGCACGCAGTTCGTCCAGACGATCGTGCTGCCGCAGGGCGAGTTCGCACACTTCCTGCGCGCCAAGCCCGAGGAGCGGGGCAGGCTGCTGCAGAAGATCTTCGGCACCGAGGTGTACGAGCGGCTCGCGCAGCGCCTGGCGGAGCTGCGGCGCGAGAGCGACCGGGCGAGCGCGGCGGCACGGACGGCGCTGTCGTCCGGCACGTCGCAGCTCGTGGGAGCCGCACGGCTCTCCGACGAGGAGGCCGAGGACGTCCGGGTGGCTGTCGACGCCGCGGTGACGCGCAGCGACGGGCTCGTGGCCGCGGTGCGGTCGGTGGTCGGCGAGCGGACCGACGCGCTCGACGGGTGGGCGGCCGGTGCGCGCGCGGCGGCGGTCGCGGCGGACGCGGTGCGCCGGGCTGCGCGCACGCATCTCGACGAGGCGACGGCCACGCACGCCCTGCTGCGGCGCCGTGACGGGCTGCGGGCCGAGCGCGCCGCCCTGGAGGCCGCGGCGGACGTGAACGCCGAGGCGCTGCTCCAGCTCACGGCGGCGCGCGCGGCGCAGTCCGTCCGACCGCTGCTGCTCGGGGCGGATCGTGCGGGCACGATGCTCGACGCGTCCCGCAAGACGTTGACCGCCGCGCTGGACGGCGCCCCCGACGACATCGCGACCCCACCGGACGGCACCGAGCTGCGGACCCACGTGCAGGCCACCGGGCGCTCCGCCGCGGAGGCCGCGGGTGCTCTGGCCCGGCTCGTGGATGTCGAGGCCGGGCTCGAGTCGCGTCGTCGTGCGGTGCGCCAGACGCGCCACGCGGTCGACGACCTCATCGCCGCGATCGCGACGGACGACCAGTGGCTCGCCACGCGGCCGACCGCTCGGGCCGCCCTGACCACCGAGCTGGAGGCTGCCCGGACGCTCGCCGGGGCGACCGGCGAGCGCGAGTCGGCGCTGGCGACGTCGACGGAGATCGTTGCTGCGCACACGGCGCTGGCCGTGGCGGAGCAGACCCTCGCGGAGGCCTCCGCCGTCCGGAACGCCGCCGGGTCCGCCGCGATGGTCGCGCTCGAGACCGAGCGGGACCTGCGCGCCGCGCGGGTCGCGGACCTGGCCGGCGAGCTCGCGTCCCGGCTCGACGACGGCGACGCGTGCCCGGTGTGCGGCTCCTCGGAGCACCCCGCCAAGGCTGTGCTCGGCGCCGACCACGTGTCCGCCGAGCAGGTCGAGCTGGCCGAGGCCGAGCGGGTGACCGCCGAGCGGGCGCTGCACGCGGCCGCCGAGAGGTGCAGCGTCCTGGAGGAGCGCGCCGGCGCACTGCGTGCTCGCGTCGGCGACGGGACCGCGCGGGACGCGTCCGAGCGGTGCGACGAGGCGCGCGCGGCGCTCGCCCAGTCGCGGGCCGCGCAGGCTGACGTCGCCCGACTGGTGCCGACGCTCGACGCCTTCGACGTGCAGACCCGCAGCCGGGAGAGCGAGCGCGCGACCGCCGTCGCGCGGCTCGCGGGGGAGCGGGCGACGTTGGAGGTCACGCTGCTGGACCTCGACGCCGCCGAGGCCGAGGTCGTCACCGGCCGCGGTGACCACCCGACGGTCGCCGCCCGGCACTCGGAGCAGCTCGAACGGGTCGCGGCGTCGGCGACGGTGCTCGACGCGCTCGCGGAGCAGGACGCCGCACAGGACGAGCTCGACCGTCGGCAGGCCGAGCTGGCAGCCGGGCTGGACGAGCACGGCTTCGCCTCCGCCGCGGAAGCGCGCGCGGCGGCGGTCGACGCGGCGGTGCTCGCGGAGCTCGACCACACCGTGACGGCGTACGCCACCCGGCTCGACCGGGCGACCGCGGGGCTGGCCGAGCCGGCCGTCGCGGCGCTCGCCGACGACCTGGTGGTCGACCTCGACGCGGCGACGACCGCGGAGGCCACCGCGCGCGAGGAGGCCGAGCGGACGGCCGGCGAGGCGCGTGTCGCCGAGGAACGTTCCGCCGCAGCCGCCGTCGCGGGCGACGCGGTGGTCACGTCCGCGACCGCGCTCGCCGACGCGCTCGGGACCGCGGGTCCGGTCAGCCGGCTCGCGGACCTGACCGGGGGCGGGGGCGACAACGCACGGAACCTGTCCCTGGCCACGTTCGTGCTGATGCGCCGGTTCGAGGACGTGGTCGCCGCCGCCAACGAGCGCCTGCTCGTGATGTCGGACGGTCGGTTCGAGCTGGTCCGCAGCGACGAGAAGGAGGACGTGCGCGCGCGGAACACCGGCCTGGCCATGCGCGTCATCGACCACCGCACCGAGCATGCGCGCGACCCCCGGACCCTGTCCGGCGGAGAGACGTTCTACGTGTCCCTGTGCCTGGCGCTCGGCATGGCCGACGTCGTGACCGCCGAAGCGGGCGGGATCGACCTCGGCACCCTGTTCGTCGACGAGGGTTTCGGGTCGCTGGACCCGCACACGCTCGACGCGGTGCTCGCCGAGCTCGGGCGCCTGCGCGCCGGCGGCCGGGTCGTCGGGGTGGTGTCGCACGTCGAGGCGCTGAAGCAGTCGATCGCGGACCGGATCGAGATCCGCCCGACGGCCGAGGGTCCGAGCACGCTCACGGTGCGGGCGGGCTGACCGCCCGCACGCTCACCAGGCCCAGCCGCGGGAGGCGAGCTCGACCTCCTCGCGGAAGCGCTCGGCGGGGTCGCCCTTCGCAGCGGGCTGGACCTCGACGCCGGCGAGGTGGCACGCCTCGACCAGCAGCTGGTCGTAGGCCAGCTGGGACGCGATGATCCGCTCGGCGCGCGCGAAGGTGCGCGGGTCCAGCTCGAGGGAGCGGACGTGGTCGGCGACGACGCTGAGGCGCTCCTGCACGCGCAGGGTGGTGAACGGGTCGCACTCGGGGGCCCGGGGCGGGCGGATCCGCTCCGCCAGGCGCTCCAGCCGGGCGGCCAGGAACGTGCGCCATCGCGGCGGCTCGTCGGGCGACGGGAACAGCTGCCAGATAGCACCGAAGACGAGCGCCGGGACGAACATCACAGCGGCCAGCATGATCCAGCTCATCGTGCGTCCTTCATCGAGCGCGTACGGCCCAGATTAAGTCGCAAGTGTGACGTGCGCCACAATATTCCTGCCGGATCGCGCGAGCGTCAGGACCGGGTCCCTCCGGCGACCGTCTGACCGCGATGGCACGCCCTGCACGGCGGCCCGCTCGAGAGAGCGACCTACCTCGTCGCGACCTCGGGCGTCACCAGGGCGCCCGGATGTGTCGGAACCTCCGCTGCGGCAACCCGGTCCCGGGAGGCGTGCGCAGCCGCGACGACGCTCTCGGCCTCCTCGAGCGCGGTGCGGGCCCACGAGCGGCGCACGAGGACGAGCAGGACGGCGGCGACGACGATGACCCCGGCCATCACGGCCCCCATGGTCACGGCGGTCGGGGTGCCGTTGATGCTGGTCAGCGGCGCGATGATCGCGCCCAGCCCGAACTGCAGGGCCCCGAGCAGGGCCGCGGCGGACCCGGCGCGGTGCGGGTTGGAGGCCAGCGCGATGGCGGGGGCGGAGGGCAGCACGAAGCCGGCGGTGCCCAGCGTGAGGACGAGGAGGACGGTCACCGGCCAGAACGGCGCGCCGAGGAGGGTCGTCGCGAAGAGGGAGAGCCCGAGGACGACGCCGACGGCGACGGCGCCGGAGAGGATCTGCTCGGGGCGGAAGCGGCCGACGAGGGCGCCGTTGACCTGCGACCCGGCGGTGATCGCGACCGCCCCGGCGGCGAACACCCAGCCGAACTGCTGCGGGGTGAGGCCGTAGCCCTCCTGGAACACGAACGTCGAGGACGCGACGTAGGTGAACATGGCCGACAGGTAGAACGCGGACATGAGCGCGAGGCCGAGGAACGGCAGGTCGGTCAGCAGGTCGCGGTAGGTGCGCAGCGCAGCGCCGGTGCCGCCCGTGCGCCGCAGCCCGACCGGAAGCGACTCGCGCAGCGCGAACGACGCCACGACGAACAGCACGACGCCGGTGGCGGCGAGGAACACGAAGATCAGCCGCCAGGAGCCGACGAGGAGCAGCTGCGCGCCGATGGTGGGCGCGATGATCGGGGCCACGCCGACCACGAGCATCAGCCGTGCCATCACCTTGGAGACGGCGAGCCCCTCGAACGTGTCGCGGACGACGGCCAGCGACAGGACCATCCCCGCGGCTGCGGTGAAGCCCTGCACGAAGCGGAGCGCGGTGAACGCGGTGATGTCCTGCGCGAGCACCAGCCCGACGGACGCCAGCACGTAGACGACGAGCGAGCCGAGGAGCGGGCGGCGGCGGCCGTACGCGTCGGACACGGACCCGATGAGGAGCTGACCGAGGGCGAGGCCCGCGAGCGACGCCGCGATGGTCAGCTGGACCGCGGCCGCGGTGGTGTTCAGGTCGACGGCGATCTCGGGGAACGCGGCGAGGTAGGTGTCGAACGTGAACGGGCCCAGGGCGGTGAGCGCCGAGAGCAGGAGGACGAATCCGACGCTCACGCGCGTCGCGGGGGTGCGGGCCATGACAGTGCCAAGCCGGCGAGGCGCGCACAACTTCCCAGAAGGTCCAACCCGTGGGACGGAGGTGGTCAGGTCTGTCGGTGGTGGCGTCGATACTTCGGCCGTGAGAACCCGCGTGCACGTGTGCGTGCCCCTGCCTGTGGCCCTCGTCCTCGGACTGTCCGTGCTGCTCACGGGGTGCGACGAGGAGGCGCTCCTCGGGAGCGCCCCCGCCGTCACGGCAGAGGCTCTCCCCGTCGACGCCCCGCCGCAGAGTGCGCTCGCGACCGCCACGCTGCTCCCCGTGAAGGGCCGCGCACCGAAGACCGGCTACGACCGTGACCTGTACGGCCACGCGTGGAAGGACGTGGACCGCAACGGCTGCGACACCCGCAACGACATCCTGCGCCGGGACCTCACGGAGCAGGTGCTCAAGGACGGCACGAACGGCTGCGTGGTGCTGGCGGGCACGCTGGCCGACCCGTACTCGGGGCTGCCCATCGCGTTCGTCCGCGGGCAGGCCACGTCGTCGGACGTGCAGATCGACCACGTCGTCGCCCTGTCGGACAGCTGGCAGAAGGGTGCCCAGCAGTGGGACACCCCGACGCGGGAGGCGTTCGCCAACGACCCGCTGAACCTGCTCGCCGCGGACGGCCCGCTGAACCAGCAGAAGGGCGACGGCGACACCGCGACGTGGCTGCCGCCGAACGACGCCTTCCGGTGCGCGTACGTCGCCCGCCAGGTCGGCGTGAAGTACACGTACGGGCTGTGGGTGACCCAGGCGGAGCGGGACGCCATGGTCCGCGTCCTGTCGACGTGCCCGACGCAGCCGCTGCCGGCCGGCGCGCTGCAGCCGGCGCAGCCCGTCGCCGCTCCGTAGGTCGCCTCAGGCGTGCCGGCCGCTACGCCATCCGGGTTTGTCCGTTGCGTCCGAACGGGTGGGTTGGTCGCGTCACCCGCCCGAAGTGCCTCGGTGGTGTGCCGCGGCTCGCTATGGTCCGCCGACCCGCCTCGCCACTCGACAGAACGGCCGTCATGCGCCTGCTGCATCCTCGTTCCCGCCACCTCGCCCTGCTGGTCGTCGCCACGGTGGGGCTCCTGTCCGCCGTCCCGCCCGCGTCGGGGGCCGAACCGGTCGTCCGGTGCGACGGCCGCGTCGCGACGATCGTGGGGACCGACGGTCCCGACAGGCTCGTCGGGACGAACAAGGCCGACGTCATCGTCGCGGGTGCCGGTGACGACGTCGTGACCGGCGGGAACGGCGAGGACGTCGTGTGCGGTGGTCCGGGCGCCGACACGCTGAGCGGCGGCAACGGCGGCGACCGGCTGTTCGGCGAGGACGGCGACGACAGGCTCACCGGCGACAACGGTGACGACACGCTCCACGCCGGCGCAGGGACCGACCGGGCCGACGGCAGCAACGGGCGCGACCGGTGCGAGGCGTCCGAGACCACGACGTCGTGCGAGGTCGTCGTCGCTCCGGTCGCGGCGCTGAGCCCGTCGCTCGCGGTCCTCGACGGCTGCGCGCCGGGGCTCAGCGTCGACGGGGTGTCGACCCCGGACGTCGTGACGAACGGCCGCACGGTCGGATACGACGTCACGGTGCGCAACGACCCGACCGGGACGTGCCGGGCGTCGGGCGCGGCCGTGACGACGGTGAGCGGCACCTTCCACGTCGACTCCTCGCTGGCGTCTCTCGTGTCGCTCGACGACACGGCGATGTGGCTCGAGGTGCCGGGCGAGACGTCCGCCACCCGGACGGTCCTCCCTGCGGCTGCCGGTCTCGCGACCGACGGCTCGACCACGGTGGCCGGCTGCCCCGGCGGTGTCGCCGAAGGCTGTGCCGCGACGGTCGGCGCCACCGTCGGCTACGTCTCCTATCCCGGCGGCAGCGAGCTCACCGTCCCCGCAGGTGGAGCACTGGACGTGCCCTTCCGCTTCTTCCCGCGGCTCGACGCCGCCGACCTCGTGACGATCGACGCCGCTGCAGGTCACGTCACCGTCGCGTTCGCAGCCCGGGCGAGCACCGGGGAGCTGCTCGTCGTCCGGAGCCCCGGGACCTTCGCGGAGCCGGTCGCCACGGGCGACATCACGGTGACCGCGACGCTGCCGACGGGCACCGTCTCCGCGACCGTGCCCGAGGTGGTCGCAGGGGACCAGGTGACCACGGAGGGCCTGTTCTCGTTCGTCGTCGAGCCGACGCACCCGGACCGGGTCGCGGTCGACCTCACCGCCTCCGCGGCCGGGGTCACGTCCCCGTCCGTGACGGTCGAGACGCTCGTCGTCGCGGACACCACGGACAGGTCCCCGCTGCAGCCCGCGGTGTGGCCGTCGAGCGCGGCCGTCGGGGCCGGCACGACGTTCACGGTCAGCGTCTCGCCCGTGGGCGAGCTCGCTGGTCCCGTCACGGTCGGGTGGCCGGACGGCAACGCCGTCGCTGTCGACGACGGAACAGGTGGCGACTCCGTCGCCGACGACGGTGTCTGGAGTGCGAGGTTCGCATGGACGCCGGGCTCGGAGGGCACGGCCACCATCTCGGCGACCGGCACCGTCGACGGAGCGCTCGTCTCGGGGAGCGTGGCTCTGCCCGTGCGACCCGCAGGTTTCCCGACCGGACCCGAGCACCTGGCCGCCCTGAACGTCGTGTCGTCGGGCGCGTCCTCGTTCCTCGCGGACCGGCTCGTGCTGATCACCGCGGACGACGCGGACCCGAGCGCGGTGCGGGCGGTCGCCGAGGCCGTCGGGGGTGAGCTCGTCGGTGTCGTCGGCCCCGGGGCATGGCAGCTCGCGATCCCCGCGGTCGCGGACCGGGCCGGGCTCGACGCGGTGTTCGCGGCGGTGTCCGCCTTCCCGGTCGTCCTCGGCGCCGAGCCGTCGTTCGTCGGCGAGCTGGACGACGTGGTCCAGCCGGACGACCCGTGGTTCGCCCTTCAGGACGGGGTCCAGATCCACCGGCTCGACGACGCCTGGGCCCTGCAGCGCGGGACGCAGCGCACGACCTTGGTGGCCGTCATCGACAGCGGGGTGAACCTGGACCATCCCGACCTGGCCGGGAAGATCTCCTCGAACGGCATCGACATCCGTGACGGTGATGACAACCCCAACGACGACACGTGCCTGCACGGCACGCACGTCGCCGGGATCGTGGGCGCGAAGGCGGACAACGCCGAGGGCGTGGCCGGGGTCAACTGGGGTGCACGCATCCTGCCGGTGAAGGTCTTCCACCCCGGCGCGGACTGCGGCCAGTTCCGCTACGACGACATCGCCGCGGGCATCGACTACGCCGTGTCCCAGGGTGCCGCGGTGCTCAACATGAGCCTGTCCGGCCCGGACCGCAGCGAGGTCGTGGCGCAGGCGCTCGACCGCGCGCTCGAGGCCAACAGGGTCGCGGTCGCCACCGCCGGCAACACTGGGAAAGAGGAGCGTCGTTACCCGTCCGGGTTCGGGCGCAGCGAGCGGTACACCTCGTTCCTGGGGTTCAACGAGCGCACCTACGACATCGACATCCTGTCCGTGGCGAACGTCGACGACCACCGGAACCGGGCCGCGTCGTCGACGTTCGGCCCGTGGGTCGACGTCGCCGGCCCGGGCCAGAACGTCATGTCCACGACGGGGGACCTGACCCAGTACGAGACGAAGTCGGGCACCTCGATGGCTGCCCCGTTCATCGCGGGCCTGGCGTCGCTCATCCGGTCGGAGGACCCGACGGCGACCCCCGCGGACGTCCGGTCGAGGCTCGTGCTCACCGGGTTCGACCGTGACCCGAGCATCGGTCGCGTGGTGGATGCCTATGGCGCGGTCGTCAACGGCGGGTTCGAGTCGGGCCTGCGCCCGTGGCGGACCACCGGCACCGTGTCGTCGGTCTCCCGGCTGGGGTCGATCAAGCCGATCGTCGGCAAGAAGATGCTGTCGCTGTCGACCGGTCCGGCCGGTCCGGCCGTGCGGGCCAGCGTGACGCGCCGCGTGTCCGTCCCCGCCGACGCGCTGCGCCGGAACCAGCTGCGCGTCGCGATGTACTACAACTTCGTCTCGGAGGAGTATCCGGAGTACGTGCAGCAGGGGTTCAACGACACGTTCACGGTGGAGCTGGTGCTCCCCGACGGCTCGCGCGAACGCCTGGTGGACGAGTCCGTGGACACGACCGCGTGGACACCCGTCTCCGGGGTCGACTTCCCCTACGGGGACACGACGTCCGGGCAGTCGGGCTGGCGCTACGTGAGCGTGCTGCTGGACCCGGCCAGGCTGCGGGGTGCGACGACGTTCGAGATCGTGGTGCAGGACCAGGGTGACGACGTCTACGACTCCGTGGCGCTCATCGACGGGGTGGAGGTGTCGTGACAGGGCGGAGGGCCGTGACGGCGGTGCTCGCCGCGGTGGCGACGGCCGCGCTCGCGGCGTGCGGCCCCTCGGGCACGTCGCTGCCGTTCGCGGTGGCGGCGTCGACCGTCGACTACTCGGGAGACGAGGCGAGGGTCGTCGCCCAGCAGGCGGACGTCGAGGAGGAGTGGCTGGAGCTCGACGGGCAGTCGTGGCCCGAGCTCGGCGACGGACGGGTGCGGCTGATGGTCGTGCCGGGGACGCAGTACCGGGACCCCGACGTGACCGACGTGCGCGTGGTCGACGGCGCGTGGGTGGTGGACCTGACCGCGTACGACGCTGCGGAGTGCACTGGCGTGGACGTGGTGATGAGCAGTGCGTTCCTGGTCGACGTGGAGGCCGCCGCCCCTCCGTCGTCGGTGAGCCAGCAGGTCGACGTGCAGGGTGGCTGCGGCTGACGGTGCAGGCAGCGGAGCCGGTCGTCGCCCCCTAGGTTGAGTCCCGTGAGCGGACGCGGAGTGGTCGTCGGGGTGCTGGTCACGGGTGTCGTCCTCGTGGCGGGCGTGTTCGTCGCGGACCGGGTGGCGGAGTCGTCGGCCGAGCGGCAGGTGGTGACGGCGATCGAGGAGAACCTCGACGTCGTCGGCACCCCGACCGTCGAGCTCGGGGGCTTCCCGTTCCTCACCCAGCTGCTGGCGGGCTCGATCGAGAACGTCACCGGCACGGTCGACGGGGTCACGCTCGAGGGCATCGACGCCACCGACGTGATCTTCGACGGGCACGACGTCAGCACGTCGGAGCCGTACACGGTCGGTACCGCGACGATCTCCGCGACGCTGCCGACGGCGTCGATCGAGCAGGTCGTCGCCGACCGCTCGGACCTCGAGATCGCGGTCGCGGTCGACGGGGGCGCGCTGACGGCGTCGGGCGAGGTGCTGGGGCTGCGCCTCGCCGCGAACCTGGTGCCGCGGGTCGAGGACGGGAAGCTGCTCGTCTCGGTCGAGAACGTGCAGATCGCGGGGCTGACGGTGTCCGTCGACGACCTGCCGAACGCGATCGGCGACCGGTTGACCGATGTCGAGATCCCCGTCGAGGGCCTCCCGGACGGGTTGGTCCTGTCCGACGCGACGGTCGTCGCGGACGGGGTGCGCATCACCGCCGACGGGACCGACGTCGTCCTGCCCACCGAGGCGGCCCCGGCTGGGTAGGGTCCGTCCTGCCCACCCGCTCGGGTGGACGACGACGGACGAAGGACCCCGCCCGTGGACTGGATCGGCGACGCCTGGCAGGACATCACCACGCCCCAACCGGTGCCGTCGAGCACCGCGGTGCTGCTCACCGCGGCGGGGGTGCTGCTGGTCCTGCTGGTCCCGGCCGCGTGGCACGTCGCGAGGCACGGCCTGACGATCGTGCACGAGGCCGCGCACGCCGCGGTCGCGGTGCTCGTCGGGCGCCGGCTGTCCGGCATCCGGGTGCACTCCGACACGTCGGGCCTGACCGTCTCGGTGGGCAAGCCGCGTGGTCCGGGCATGGTCGCGACCGTCGCCGCGGGGTACACCGGCCCGGCGTTGCTCGGCCTCGGCGCGGCCTGGCTGCTGTCCCGCGGGTACGCCGTCGCGCTGCTGTGGATCCTGCTCGTCGTCCTGGTGCTCGTGCTGGTGCAGATCCGCAACTGGTACGGCCTGTGGGCGGTCCTCGTGACGGGCGCGCTGCTGGTCGCGGTGACGGTGTGGGGATCGGCGACCGTGCAGAGCGTCGCCGCCTACGCGATGACCTGGTTCTTGCTGCTGGGTGCGCCGCGCGCGGTGCTGGAGATGCAGTCGGAGCGCCGTCGGGGCCGACGCCGCGGCGTGCAGGACACGTCCGACGCGGGCCTGCTCGGCCGGCTGACGCACACGCCGGGTGCCCTCTGGGTCGGCATCCTGCTGCTCGTCTGCCTGGGCGCGCTCGCGCTGGGCGCGGTGTGGCTGATCGGCCTGCAGGTCTGACGTGCTGCTCCGGGGCGGTGTGTTGGCGGACGGCACCCGGGCCGACGTCCGGGTGGACGGCGACCGCATCGGGCACGTCGGACCCGACCTGCCCGTCGACGGCTCCGACGTGGTCGACGCCGACGGACTCCTCGTTCTGCCGGGGTTCGTCGACGCCCACTCGCACGCCGACGCGGGCGTCCTCGACCCTGACGTGCAAGCGGCACTGACCCACCAGGGCGTGACCACCGTGGTGCTCGGCCAGGACGGCGTCTCGTTCGCACCGTCGCCGCCGGGATCGGGTGCGACCGCGTACGCGGAGCGGTACTTCGCGGCGATCAACGGCTCGCACCCGGCGTTCCGCGGCGGGTCCGTCGCAGACCTGCTGTCCACCTACGACCGTGCGGCCACGGTCCACACCGCGTACCTGGTCCCGCACGGCACCCTCCGGTACGCGGTGATGGGGGCCGACGACCGCCCGGCCCGGCCCGACGAGGTCGCGGGGATGGTGCGGCTGCTCGAGCAGGGGCTCGACGACGGCGCGCGCGGGATGTCGACCGGGCTCGAGTACGCACCGGCGTCGTCCGCGGACCGCGCGGAGTTCGTCGCGCTGTGCGAGGTCCTGGCCCGCCGCGACCGGCCGCACGTGTCCCACATGCGCGGCTACGAGGACCGCGCCCCGGCCGCGCTCGCGGAGCTGCTCGACCTGGCCCGCGCGACCGGCGTCGGCACCCACGTCTCGCACTTCCACGGCCCGGCCGAGCGGCTCGGGCCGCTGGTCGACGACGCGCTCGCCGAGGGCCTGGACCTCACGTTCGACTCGTACCCGTACCTGCGTGGCGCGACGATCCTGGCGCTCGCCGCCCTCCCCGACTGGCTCCCGCTGGCCGACGCCGACCGCACGCTCGCCCTCCTGGCCGACCCCGCGGTCCGGTCCCGGCTGCCCGCGCGCGACGAGGTCTGGCCCCGCGTGACGCTCTCCTGGGTCCCGGGTGCGTCGTGGGCCGAGGGGCTGCCGCTGCTGGAGTACGCCGCCCGGGTCGAGATGACACCCGCCGACGCGGCCCTCCACCTGCTCGTGACGACGAACCTGCAGGTCGGTTGCGTGTTCGAGCAGCCACCCACCAACTCCGACGACTCCCTGCGGACCCTCCTGCGCCACCCGGCGCACTGCGCCGGCTCCGACGGCATCTTCCGCGGCGGACACCCGCACCCCCGCGGCTGGGGGACGTTCGCGCGGCTCCTCGGCCGGCACGTGCGCGAGCTCGGTGACTGGGACTGGCCGACGGCCGTGCAGCACCTGTCGACCACCGCAGCACGGCGGTTCGGGCTGCACGACCGGGGCACGGTCGCGCCCGGCCACCGCGCGGACCTGGTGCTGGTGGACCCGGCGACCGTCACCGACCACGCCACCTACGACGACCCGCGGCGGACGGCCACGGGTGTGCACGCCGTGCTCGTCGACGGCGTCCCCGCCCTGCGGGACGGGCGGCTCACCGGCGCCCTCCCCGGTCGCGCGGTGCGCTGAGGAAGACTGGTCCCGGCACCGCTCACCACCGGAGAGGCAGTCCCATGACCCGCGAGAAGATCAGCACGCCCGACGCGCCGCAGCCCGCCGGCAACTACTCCCAGGGGATCCGGCTGGGGAACCTGGTGTGGACGGCGGGCTTCGGACCTCAGGACCCCGTCACGGGGGAGATCCCGGAGTCCGTGGCGGACCAGACCCGGCGGGTGCTGAGGAACGTCGAGGCGACGCTGGCGGAGGCGGGGCTCGATCTCGGCGACGTGGTCAAGACGACGGTCCACCTGTCCGACCTGGCGGACTTCGCCGAGTTCGACGCGGCGTACGGGGAGTTCTTCCCGTACCCGAAGCCGGCGCGGACGACGGTCGGGTCACAGCTCGCGGGGATCAAGGTGGAGATCGACGTGGTGGCGGGCCGTCTGACGGTCGACGACTAGCGCAGCGAGTACCGCATGATCGGCCGCTCGGGCGAGCGTCGGGCCACCTCGACGAATCCTGCGGCCGCGAACGTCGTCGCGTAGCCGGTGCTCGTCGCGCTGGGGGAGACGCTGTCGTCGAGCGGGTACACCTCCACCGGGCGCGTGCGCGGTGCTCGGCCGGGACGACCGTCGCCGTGTCGGTCGGAGCTCGGCCCGAGGCGTCTCGCAAGCCCCCGCCGGTACGTGGTCAGAACCAGGTGGTGACGACGTCCACGACGCGCTGACCGGCGTCGATCACGGGGATCGCCCGCCACTTGTCGAACGCCGTGCACGGGTGGGAGATACCGAGCTCCAGCAGGTCGCCGACGACCAGCGCCGTGCCGAGAGGGTCGTTTCCCTCGAGATACGCGTGCTGGTCGTTGGTGCGGGTCACGTCCCAGCCCACGACGGCCACGGGCTCCTGGCCGGCCCGGTGCCGCCGCAGCACGACCGGCAGGCCGGAGTCGTACGGCACGTCCCGCTTGCCGGCGCCGACGATCGCGAGGCCGTCCTCCGGGGTCGACACGACCTGCGCCCAGACCCGCAGCGCCGGGTAGAGGTGACCGGCGACCCGGGTGAACGGCGTCGACGCCGCGTAGGTGCCGTGGTCGTGCGTGAGGTACGCGCCCGACCGCAGGATCGTCGTGCTGGGCACCCCGTTGACGTCGGGCCCGCCCAGGACGTCAGCGACCACGTCGAAGTACGCGGACCCGCCGGCGGAGAGCACGACCTCGTCTCTCAGCAGTCCCGCGTCGACGAGCATCTCCGCGACGGCACGGACCTCTTCGAGGTACTTCCGGGCGGCTTCGACGTCGGCGAGCGCACCCTCGTAGGCGCTGACCCCGACCAGGTCCACGCCCGGAGCCTGCGCCGCATGCTGTGCCACCTCGAGCGCCTGGTCGCCGGAGCGGACTCCGGACCGGCCGGCGTCGTACCCGACCTCGAGCAGCACCCGCACGCGCCCTCCGTCGACGGCCGCCGCCGCGACGTCGACCGCGGCGACGGAGTCGACGTGGAACAGGATGTCGGTCGACGGCTCGGCCGCCAGCGTCTGCGCGATCCAGCGGAGCACCGTCGGGTCCAGCACCTCGTTGGCGACGAGCACCCGGCGCACCCCGAAGGAGTGCGCCGCGAGCAGCTGGTTGCCGGTGGCCACGGTGATGCCCCACGCCCCGGCGTCGAGCTGGGCGGCGAACAGCTCCGGCGACATCGTCGTCTTGCCGTGCGGCGCGAACGCCAGCCCGCGCTCGGCGGTGAACGCCGCGAGCTGCGCGATGTTGTGCACGACCGCGTCGGCGTCCAGGGTCAGCACCGGGAAGGTCAGCGACCCGTCCGTGAGCGTGTGACCTGCAGCGACGAACTCCGACCGCGTCACCGGGGTGGGAGACCAGAAGCCCTTGGTGGTCGGGCCGAGGAGCAGGGGCGGGAAGCGCAGCGTCATGGTGGCCTCACCGTAGCGACGACGCACCCGTTCAGCTCCCGGTTCAGGGCATCACGTTCCGCGGTGGTGACCCACAGGCCGTACGCCGCCTTCACGCGGACCTGCCGCAGGGCGTAGACGCAGCGGTACCCGCGCTGCGGCGGCAACCACGTGGCGGCGTCGCCCGCGCCCTTCTCCTGGTTGGCGGGACCGTCGACGGCGAGCAGGTTGGCGGGGTCGTTGGCGAACGCCGCGCGCTGGTTCGCGGTCCACGCCTGGGCACCTTTCTGCCAGGCGTCGGACAGTGCGACGACGTGGTCGACCTGCACCTCGGCCGACCCGGGTCCGCGCGCGAACGGGATCGGGACCCCCGTGTACGGGTCGTCGAGCGTGCCGCTCAGCACCACGCAGTCCTCGACGACGGTCGCCACCAGGTCCCGGCGCAGGATGTCGTTGCGGGTGTCGCAGCCGTTGCGGTCCACGTCCGCCCACGCCTGTCCGAACCGCCCCCGTGCTCGGTGCCCGGCCGCGGACCGTCAGCGAGCCGAGCGCCGCCCGCCCGGCGGCGAGGTCCTCGGCGGTCACCGCGTACCGGGCGGCGTCGCGCGACTGCGACCACGCGGGCGCTCCGGCGCCGACGGCGACGCAGACGACGAGCGCGACGAGCCACGGTCCGGCGTTCCTGCCCATGCCGTCAGCGTCGTGCGTCGCCCCTCGTGTCCGAGGGGCGTATGTGCACAGCCGGGGCTGTGGGCGCCTCGACCTGCCCTACAGCACCGCCCGGAGCAGCAGTGCCGCGGCCGCGACACCGGCGATCGTGCGCACGTGGTTGCCCGCGTTCCACTCGCTCACCCACGCCGGCCAGCGGGCTGCGGCGTCCGGGCTCGCGGGGTCGAGCGCCGCCAGCTCGATGTTGCGGGGGACGTTGTAGGCGGCGGTCACGACGATCGCGCCGACCAGGTAGACGGCCGCGCCGGCCAGCAGCCAGGGCGACCGGTCGACGACGCCCGCGACGACCAGCGCGACGCTGGCGAGCATCGCGCCGAACATCAGGAGCATCAGCGGCGGCCGCAGGGCGGTGACGTTGATCGACTGCATCGCGGCCATGCCCTGCGCGGGCGGGAGGCGGCGCAGGGCGGGCATCACGAACGTCGAGAAGGCGAAGAACACACCGCCGACCGTCGCGGACGCGATCGCGGTCGCGACGGTGAGCACGACGAGCGGCGTGCTCATCGGGTCGAGGTCCGCACCGGGAGGTGATCGTGGCATGTCATGTGTCCACGATCCCGACAGCGCCCTTGGACTGTCTATGTCCAGAAGTCGTCACCACATGACTGTTCGTCCACGCGCTGAGCTTGACTTCGAGTGCACTCCAAGGCGCACCATCGACGCATGAGCGTCATCGACACCGTCGCCGGGTCGGCCGTCACCAGCCTCAGCATCGCCGAGGCGGCCGAGGCCACCGGCCTCACCACGCACACCCTGCGCTACTACGAGCGCGACGGCCTGCTGCTCGACGCGGTCGACCGGGCGTCGTCGGGCCACCGCCGCTACTCCGAGGACGACGTCGGCTGGATCCGGATGATCACGCGGCTGCGCTCCACGGGCATGCCGATCCGGGAGGTCCGCCAGTACGCCGACCTGGTCCGGGCGGGTGACGGCAACGAGGCCGAGCGGCTCCAGCTCCTCGTCGCCCACCGCGACCGCGTACGGAAGCAGCTCGCCGAGGTCGCCACCCACCTGGAGGCCATCGAGTACAAGATCGGCCTGTACGAGCGCAGCACCTGCACGCTGACCTGACAGGACCTCCGCAGACCTGCCCGTACGGTCGTCCCGTGCTCTCCGACGACCTCGGGACGTCCTCGTCCGACCAGGTGCTCCCCACCGCCGGCGAGCCGGAGAAGGCGTCGCGACGGCGGACGTCGCGGGTCGTCGCCGGGCTCGTGGCGGTCGGCCTCGTCGTGCTGGGCGTCGCGGTGTCGCGCGTGGAGCACCCCGCCGCGGACCCCGTCGGCGATGCGCTCTACGCCGCGTTCGTCTTCACGCTCCTGGTCGTCGTCGCCCCCCGCGCGAGGTCGGCGACGCTCGCGCTCCTCACCGTCGCCTTCTGCGCCGTGATCGAGCTCGCGCAGCTCACCGGCGTGCCCGCGGCGATCGTCGACGCGGTCCCCGTCGCCCGGTACGCGCTCGGCACCACGTTCGTCGCCGTGGACCTGCTCGCGTACGCGGTGGGTGCCGGGGTCGCGCTCGTCGTGCGACGCTGACACCCGGACCGACGCACCGGGGGACAGATGGATCCGTCGTACAGCCTGGCCGTGCGGTTGACCTGCGAGTTCATCGGCACCGCGATCCTCATCATCCTGGGCAACGGCACGGTCGCGAACGTGCACCTCAAGGGGTCCAAGGGGTACCGCGGCGGGTGGTCGCTGATCGCGATGGGGTACGGGTTCGGGGTGATGATCCCGGCGATCATGTTCGGCGGGATCAGCGGCAACCTCATCAACCCGGCGTTCACGCTCGGGCTGGCGACGTGGGGGCTGTTCCCGTGGTCGGAGGTCGCGCCGTACATCGTGGCGCAGCTGCTGGGGGCGATCGCCGGGCAGGTCGCGATCGTCGTGACGCACAAGCCGTACTACGACCAGACGACGGATCCGGAAGACATCCTGGCGACGTTCGCGACGATCAACTCCGCGCGCTCGCGGCTCAACGGCTTCCTCATCGAGCTGCTCGGGTCCGTCGTGCTGTTCTCCTGCGCGCTGGCGATCATCAACTCGCCGCTGACCGAGGACGAGCCGGCCGTCGCGCACCTGGCTCTCGGCTTCCTGGTCTGGGGGCTCGTCGCCGGTCTGGGTGGTCCGACGGGTCCGGCGCTCAACCCGGCGCGTGACCTGGGCCCGCGGATGGTGCACGCGGTGCTGCCGCTGCGGCACAAGGGGTCGTCGCAGTGGGACTACGCGTGGGTGCCCGTGGCGGCGCCCGTGCTGGGCGGGATCATCGGCGTCGGCGGCTGGTACCTGCTGCTCGGCTGACGGCTCGGCAGGACACGACGGGCCATGACCGGCATGCTCGTTGCCGGGGGTGGCGACCAATGGCGGGTAGCACCAGCATCTTCCGACGGAAGTCGGTCGAGGACTCACTCGAGGAGTCCCTGGATCCGGAGCGGGCGCTCAAACGGACACTGACCACGTGGGACCTCATCGTCCTGGGCGTGGCGGTGGCCGTCGGCGCGGGCATCTTCTCGGTGGGCGCGACGGCGGCGGCGAACTACGCGGGACCGGCGGTGATCGTCTCGTTCCTCATCGCCTCGGTCGTCTGCGGGCTGGCCATCATGTGCTACGCCGAGTTCGCCTCGACGCTGCCGGTCGCCGGGTCCGCGTACACGTTCTCGTACGCGTCGATGGGGGAGTTCGTCGCGTGGATCATCGGGTGGGACCTGATCCTGGAGATGCTGCTGGGGTCGGCGGTGATCGCGAAGTTCTGGGGCGTGTACCTGTCCGACGCGTTCGGCCTGTTCGGCATCGACATCCCGACGACGTTGGTCCTCGGCGGTGTGGACGTCGAGTGGGGTCCGGTCGTCATCGTCGGCATCTTCACCGCGCTGCTGGCCCTGGGCACCAAGCTGAGCACGCGCGTGAACAGCGTGTTCACCATCATCAAGGTCGCGATCACGATCTTCGTCATCGTGGTCGGCTTCTTCTACGTGAACACCGCGAACTTCTCGCCGTTCGTGCCGCCGTCGCAGCCGGCCCCGGAGCGCACGTCGCTGGAGCAGCCGGTGTTCGCGTTCCTGTTCGGCCTGGAACCCACGGCGTACGGCGTCATCGGCGTGCTGTCCGGCGCCGCGCTCGTGTTCTTCGCGTTCATCGGGTTCGACGTCGTCGCGACCACCGCCGAGGAGACCAAGAACCCGCAGCGGACGGTGCCGCGCGGCATCCTGGGCGGGCTCGCGATCGTGACCGTGCTGTACGTCCTGGTGACGATCGTGGTCACGGGGATGGTGTCCTACACCGAGCTCGCGGAGGCGGACACCCCGTCGCTGACGACGGCGTTCGTGCTCGTCGGGGCTGACTGGGCGGGCAAGGTGATCTCCGTCGGGATCCTGGTCGGCCTGACGTCGGTGCTCATGGTGCTGCTGCTGGGCCTGACGCGCATCGTGTTCGCCATGAGCCGTGACGGGCTGCTTCCGCGGGGCGCGTCGCGGACCTCCCCGAGGTACGGCACGCCGGTCCGGCTGCAGATCGGCGTCGGCATCGTCGTCGCGCTGATCGCCGGGCTGTCCGAGGTCGAGCTGCTCGAGGAGATGATCAACATCGGGACGCTCTCGGCGTTCGTGCTGGTCAGCTTCGGCATCCCGATCCTGCGCCGCACCCGGCCCGATCTGAAGCGCGGGTTCAAGGTGCCGTGGTCACCGGCGCTGCCGATCATCGCGGGCGTCGCGTGCCTGTGGCTCATGGCGAACCTCACGACGCTCACCTGGCTGCGGTTCCTGGCGTGGCTGGCCGCCGGCGTCGTCATCTACTTCGTCTACTCGTACCGGCACTCGGTCGCGGCGAACCCGCACCACGACGCGAGGACGGGCGCGAAGCTCTAGACGGGTTCGAGGACGAGCACCGGGATCAGCCGGTCCGTCTTCGTCTGGTACCCCGCGTACGCGGGCCACACCTCGTTCGCGCGTGCCCACCACTCGTCCCGCTCGGCACCGGAGACCTCGCGCGCCAGGTAGTCCTTCTTCACGGCACCGTCCTGCAGCTCGACGTGCGGGTGCTCGACGAGGTTGCGGTACCAGGCGGGGTTCTCGGGCGTCCCACCCTTCGACGCGACGACCGCGTACCGGCCGTCGTGCTCGACGCGCATGAGGGCCGTCTTGCGGAGCTTGCCGGTCGTCGCGCCCACGGAGGTCAGGACGATGACCGGCTTGCCCTGGAGCGTGTTGGCCTTCTGGCCGTCGGTGCGCTCGAACGTCTCGGCCTGCTTGCGGGCCCACGCCGACGTGCTGGGCTCGTACTCACCGGTCAGGGGCACCGCTACTGCTTCTTCTGCTCGTCCAGGTACGTCTTGGCCTTCTCGACGACGCTGTCGATCTGGGCGTCCTGGCTGTCGCTCGTCTTCGACTTGACCGCCTCGGCCGCCTTCTCGATCGCGTCCTTGGCCTGCTCCTCGTGGCCGCTGACCGCTGCCTTCGCCTGGTTGACCAGATCCTCGATGCCCATGGTGGCGTCCTCCCTCGTGATGACGTCTCAGTCTGCGTCGTGGTCGCCGGGCGTGCCCGGCGAACGGGGCATCGCGGCCGCGGCGACCACCGTCGCCACCGCGACGACCGCCACCGCGACGAACGCCACCGTCACCGCGTCCCCGAACCGTTCCGGGTCCTGCGCCGGGGTGTCCCCGTGCATCAGGCCGTTCACCAGCGCCCCGAGCGCCGCGACCCCGACCGCGCTGCCCATGGACCGGGAGAACAGGTTGGCGCCCGTGACCACCCCGCGCTCGCTCCAGCCGACGCTCGACTGTGCGGCGATGAGGCTCGGCGACGCGACCAGCCCGAGCCCCGCACCGATGACGAAGCACGCGAGCCCCACCGCGAGCACCGACGGGTGCGCCGACGCGACGACCAGGCCGACCGCGCCGGCCACCACGACGGCGGACCCGATGATCGCCGTCGTGCGGAACCCGAACCGCAGGTACAGCCGCCCCGACTGCGACGCGGAGATGGGCCAGCCGATGGTCAGGGTGGCCAGCGTGAGACCGGAGACCAGGGGCGAGACCCCGAGGAGCGCCTCGAGGAACGTCGGCACGTACGACGTCAGGCCGATGAGGATGACGCCGACGCCGACCGACACGAGCGACGCCGCGAGCAGCAGTCGCCGCGAGAACACCCACAGCGGCAGCACGGGCTCGTCGGCCCGCTGCTCGACGCGGACGAACGCCACCAGCAGCAGGGCGCCGACGGTGAACGCGCCGACGCTCGGCACCGACAGCCACGCCCACGCGTTGCCGCCCTCCAGCAGCGCGAGGATCAGCAGGGTCATGCCGGTGGTGAGCAGCACGCCGCCCGCCCAGTCGATGCGGTGGCGTTGCCGGTCGACGGTCTCGTGCAGGTGCCGGACCAGGAGCCATGCCGCCGCCAGGCACAGCGGGATGTTGACGAAGAAGATCCAGTTCCAGGACAGGAACTCCGCGAACACGCCGCCGAGGGTCGGACCGACGACCGCCGAGATGCCCCACACGCTCGCGATGTACCCCTGCGCCTTGGCCCGCTCCGCGACCGTGTAGATGTCACCCGCGATGGTGATCGCCATCGGCTGCACGGCCCCCGCACCCAGCCCTTGCACCGCCCGGAACGCGATCAGCGCGGGCATGCTCCACGCGAACCCGCACAGGATCGAGCCCAGCAGGAACAGCCCGATGCCGAGCAGGATCACGGGCTTGCGGCCGACGGTGTCCGCGAGCTTGGAGTAGATCGGCACGCTCACCGCCTGCGTCAGCAGGTAGATCGAGAACAGCCAGGGGAAGCTGGTGAAGCCCCCGAGGTCCGCGACGATCGTCGGGATCGCCGTCGCCAGGATCGTCGCGTCGATGGCGACCAGGCCGGTGGTGACCATGATCGCGACGAGGATCGGGCCGCGCTCGGAGCGGAAGCCGACATCGGTGCTCAGGGGTCCTCCTCGCTGGTGCTTCGGGGTCGACCCTAGGCTGGCGGACGTGACGCGCGAGTATGCGATGACCGGGTTCACCGTCCGTGAGCACCGGGTCGAGGTGCCCGTCGACTGGTCGGCGCCCGACCGGTTCGGCTCGATCGAGGTGTTCGCCCGCGAGCTGGTGGACCCGGAGAAGGCGTCCGACGACCTGCCGCTGCTGCTGTTCCTGCAGGGTGGCCCCGGCGGTCAGGGACCGCGTCCGCTGGGCGGCGGCTGGGTCGCGGCCGCGCTGGAGAAGTACCGCGTGATCCTCCTCGACCAGCGCGGGACCGGCCGGTCGTCGCCGGTCGACGGGCGCGTGATCAGCCGCGTCGACGACCCCGCCGGCTACCTCGCGTGCTTCCGCGGCGACGCGATCGTCGCCGACGCCGAGCACCTCCGCGCCACCGTCTTCGGGGGCCGGCAGTGGGCGACCCTGGGCCAGTCGTACGGCGGCTTCCTCACGCTGACCTACCTGTCGCGGCACCCGGAGGCACTGACCCGGTGCTTCGTCACGGGCGGGCTGCCACCCGCCACGGTCGACGCCGAGGCCGTCTACGCGGCGACGTTCCCGCGGCAGGCCGCCCGCAACCGCGAGCTCGCGCGCCTGCACCCGGCGGACGTGCCGCTGCTGGGTGCCGTCGCGGACCTCCTGTCCGACCGTCCCGTCACCCTGCCCACCGGCGAGCCGTTCACCGTCGAGCGGCTCCAGCAGCTCGGGCAGGGGCTGGGGATGAGCACGGGGATCGACGAGGTCCACTGGCTGCTCGACACGGCACTGACCCCCGCCGGTGCGCTGTCCGACGCGTTCCTCGGGTCCGTGGTCAGCGCGACCGGGTTCGACAGCAACCCCTTGTATGCGGTCCTCCAGGAGGTCATCTACCACCAGGGCCACCGCGAGCCGGGCTGGGCCGCCCAGCGCGAGCGCGACCAGTGGCCGACGTTCGACCCCGACGCCCGCCCGCTGCAGCTCACCGGCGAGACGATCTTCCCCTGGATGTACGAGCAGCACGCCGCGCTGCGACCGTTCCGAGCCGCCGCCGAGGCGCTGGCGGCTCGAACGGAGTGGCCTGCGCTCTACGACCTCGACCGGCTGGCCGCCAACGAGGTGCCCGTCGCGGCCGTGCAGTACTACGACGACCCGTACGTCGACCTGGACCTCGCCCTGGCGACGCCGGTCGGCAACCTGGACGTCTGGATCACCAACGAGCACCTGCACGACGGCCTCCGCGCAGCGGGCGACACGATCCTCCCGCGCCTGTTCGACCTGGCGGCCGGGAAGGCCCGCGTCACAGGGCGGTGATCACGGCGTCGGCTCGTGGCCGGGGCGGCCGTGGGTGCGGTTCTCCTCCTTGAGCCGGGCCTCGTAGACGTGGCGGCGGCCCGCCATGAGCTCGTCGCGGACCCGCTTCTCCGCTGCCTCGAACACCCGGTAGTACTCGGCGTCGTACTCCTCGACCACCTGGAACGTCCACCGGCCGGGCAGCACGTTGCGACCGACGAGCTCGGCGCGGAGCTCGTCGGCGAGGTCCGGGTGGCCGGCCTCCGCGAGCTGGTCCAGGGCCTCTGCCAGCTCGTTGTCCGCGCGGCCGGTGAGCCGGTGGAACGCGTAGAGCATCCCGCGCGCGTGCTCGACCACCTCGAACGCGGCGGTCAACGCACCGACGGCGTCGACGACCGCCTCGGAGGTACCGGGTGGCGGTCGGTGGTCGTCATCACGCTCGTCGTCCATGACTCGATGCTCGCCGCGCCCTCGACCTCGCGCACGTCGACACCACCGACTCCCGCGGCGGCGAACCTGCCATGGGTGTCGTCACCGATGACCGGGACAGCGCTCATGGCTGGTTCGCCGGCGATCCTGGCGACGAACAGGGAGGTCAGGGGCGGCGGCCCGGGCCGCCGCCTCCGGTGGGGCCGCCGCCCATCCCGGCGATCGCCTCGCCGGCTGTCGCCGTCGTCGCGACCGTCGTGCCGGTGGTGTCGCCGGCCGTTGCCAGGCCGCCGACCGTGTCTCCGGTGACCGTGCCGCCCGTCGCGGCCGAGTACGTCTGACCCGTGACGACGTCCGCCGACGCGTAGACCAGCGACGAGAAGTCCTTGCTCGACTCGAACGCGGCGAGCTCCGTCCCGTCGGCGTCGAGGACGTGGACGACGGTCCCGACGGTCTGTGTCGAGCTGAACGTGAACGCGACGAACGACTGCGCGGAGTCGGCGCCGGGGGTCATCGCCATGCCGGACGAGCCCGCCGCCAGGAGCGTGCCGCCGGAGACGTCGAACGTGCCGTCCACGTCGAGCGCACCGTTGCCGTCGTTCGTCGGGCCGCTGACGACGGCCGTGCCGCCGGTCATGGTGAGGAACCCGTTGGCGTCGAGACCGTCCCCGCCGGAGTCGACGACCAGCGTGCCGCCGGTGATGGTGAGCCCCACGTCGGTCGACGCCGCGCTGCCGCCGGGCGCCTGCTGCGCGGCACCGGGTGCCGCCTCCGTCGTCGCGTCCGGGTCGGAGGCGTTCACGCCGTCATCGCTGGCGACGACGCTGACGTCACCTCCGGCGACCGTGATGAGCCCGGCCTCCAGACCTTCGACGGAGGTCGTGATGTCGACGGTGCCGGCGCTGATCTGGAGCGCCTGGTCGCCGTGCACGCCGTCGTCGCCCGCGGCGATCGTCACCGACCCGGCCGCGATGCTGACGACGCCGTCGGAGCCGATGCCGTCGTCGGCCGCGTCGACGAGGAGCGCCCCGCCGCCGACCACCACGGACACCGTGCCGGAGACGCCCTTGGGGGAGGCGTCGGCGGCGACCGTGGCCCGGTGCCCACCGCCCGCGACGATGCCCACGGTGCCGTCGGCGAGGATCGCGTCGGTCTGCGCGGCGATGCCGTCGTCCCCGGCGGTGATGTCGACGGAACCGTCGATGATCTCGACGTAGCCGAGGGTCGCGTCCTCGTCGTTGTCGGACTTCAGACCGTCGCCGCCGGCCGTGACGTCGAGGGTGCCGCCGGTGACGACGAGGTAGTCCTTGCCTCGGATCCCGTCGTCGACGGCGTCGACCGTGATCGTGCCGCCCGCGATGACCAGGCCGTCCTTTGCGGCGATCCCGTCGTTCGCGTTGCCTTCGACGGTCAGCGACCCGTCGCCGGTGATCGTCAGGTCCGCGCTGCTGAACAGGGCCGCGCCCGCCTCGTCGGTGTCGGCGTACGCGGTGGTGTCCGACAGGACGTTCTCGCCCTCCAGGTGGACGACCACCTGGTCGGCGTCGAGGACCTGGAGCGGGCTCGTGGTCGAGCTCGCCAGGGACGCGCCGTCGAGGATCAGGTGGACGACGCCATCGTCGGACGTGCTCACGACGACCGAGCCGTCGGTGAGCGTGCCGCTGAGCCGGTAGGTGCCGGCCGCGGTGATCGTGACGGTGCTGCCGTCGACGGTCAGGCCGTCGGCGCCGGTGGGTGCGTCGAGGTCGATGGCGACCTCGTCGTCCGAGGCGGTCAGGTCGACGTCGTCGGGCGCCGTGTTGGCGGCCATCGCCTGGTCGACCGTGACGTCGGCGTCGGACGTCGTCGTGACCGTGGTGGCGGTGTCGGGAGAAGCCGCGTCGGCCGTCGCCGAGCAGCCGGCCAGCAGGGCCGCGACGAGGGCGGCGGGGACGAGGATCGTCGCGTTGAGACGTCGCATGAGGGTGCTCCTTCAAAGGGTGACGTGCCGGTCGAGGACGCGGCGCCACGGGTGGTGGGGGAGGTCGGTGTGCAGGGCGGCCATGCCGGTGCCGTACTTGGAGATACGCACCGGGCGGTGGCCGTGCCGCCACAGGAGGCGGTCGGTGGAGGAGGGGGTCGAGCCCGTCTTCGTCTCGATGACCACGCGGTCCGGCAGCGCCCGGGACGCTCCGGTGAGAGCCGACGTCCACACCAGGCCGGTGTCGATCGTCGTGCGGCTCGAGGTGGCCGGCAGGAACAGGGTCGTGCGGCGGTAGGTGCTGACCAGGGTCTTGTCGACGGCTACCCCGCTGTCCAGGACGTCGTCGGCGAACCGGCGGCCCGTGTCGGTCAGCGTGTCGCGGTCGTCCGGGTCGTACGGCAGGCGTGTCTTGACGGTGCTGCCGCGCGGGCCGCGGGTCTTGACCTCGACCCAGCACAGCGCCGAGTCGACGTAGGTGCGGGTGCGGATCTTGAACCGCCGACGCCGCCGGTGCGCCGCGCCGAGGTAGCTGAGCAGGTCGGGGGTGTCGAAGTAGACGGACTCGTACGCGAAGTCGCGCGCACCGTCGATCTCGAGGACCCGCGCGCCGGGCTCGATGCCGCGGAGCAGGACCGCGAGCTTCTCCGCCGGGATCACGTACTTGCGGTCGATGCGGGTCTGCAGCGAGGCGCGCTCGGTCAGCTCGACCAGGTCGATGGGCATCATGCCGCGACCAGCGTCCGGGTGTGGGTGAGCTCGTACCGGACGTCGACGCAGGTGGTGTCGTTCACGAGGTCGACGCGCTGCACGATCGCCGTGTGCACCGTCGCGCCCAGGAGGCGTTCCAGGTGCGCGACGAGCGCGGTCTCGTCGGTGATCGCCGAGTCCAGCACCATCGTCTGCTGCCGGTACCGCCGCAGCATCCGCGGGTGGTCCACGACGGCCATGACCGCGACGATCAGCACCATCAACGCGGCGTTCACGGCGGACGGCGTGGTGGACAGCCCGCCGAGCAGCCCGAGCGCCAACGCCGAGAAGTAGTACGCCACCTCGTGCTGCGTCAGCTCCGTGGACCGCAGCCGGATGATCGACAGCACCCCGAACAGCCCCAGCCCGAGGCCCGCACCGACCGTGCTGCCGGCGAGCGCCGTCGCGACGGCCAGGACGCCGACGTTCACACCGAGGTACGCGACGACGAGATCGCGCCTGCGGTGCCGGGGGAAGTAGACGCCGAACGCGAGGACGCTGATGGCGACGAGGTCGAGCGCGAGGAGCGCGTACTGAGACATGAGAACCCTCCTAGTGGGACGGGTTCCATTCAGCAGTGCGTCGCTGGACGGTCGCTGTGCGCCGGCTGAGGCCGCGGAGTGGATCCGCGCGTCGGACGGGTGTGGGAGGGTGCTCCCGGTCGAGTGCGAGCCGCCA
Source organism: Cellulomonas sp. Leaf334 (assembly GCF_001424195.1). GTDB lineage: Bacteria > Actinomycetota > Actinomycetes > Actinomycetales > Cellulomonadaceae > Cellulomonas. Next base: position 104,696 of record NZ_LMOO01000005.1, read on the forward strand.
CCGACCTGACCCGACCTGACCCTGAGCGGCCACCCCTGAGGAGAGTCATCTTGCGCGTGTCTCGTCGTCTGCTCGCGGTGCCCGCTGCCGTCGTCCTCGCCTGGTCGCTGACCGCGTGCGGCGGGGCAGCTCCCGAGGAGCCCGCCGGGCTCACGGCCAGCCCGTCCGCCACCGAGGAAGCGGTCGTCGAGCCCGCCGGCTTCGTGCTGACCACCGACACCGTCGACGAGCTCACCGGCTTCATGGTGGCCGCGCAGACGTACGACATCTCGATGCTCAGCGAGGCCGGCGGTTCCTCGGTGACCGCCGCGGGGCAGGCACGTGTCACCGATGCGGGCACCGAGATGACCATGACGACCGGCAGCCCCGACCTTCCCGCCGAGGTCGAGATCCGGCTCGTCGGCGGCCAGCTGTACGTCAACCTGGGGGAGCTCACCGGCGGCCTGTTCTGGCAGATCGACGCCTCGGACACCAGCAACCCGATGGCCGCCGCCATGGCGCAGTCGACGTCGAAGTCGAGCGTCGCCGACAGCCTCGCCGCACTCGTGCCCGCCATCGTCTCCGTGGAGCCCTCCGGCTCCGAGGAGCAGATTGACGGCGTCAGCACGCAGCCGTACGACATGGTCGTCGACACCAGCAAGCTGTCCGGTCCGGCAGCCGACGACTTCGTCGCCGAGGCCGCCGCCGCGGGCGTCGAGATCCCCGCGCAGATCACCTACCGGTACTGGGTCGGCTCCGACAAGCTGCCCCGCAAGGTCTCCGTCGACCTCCTCGGCTCGCACACCGAGATCATGATGAGCAACTGGGGTGGCCCCGTGACCATCGAGGCTCCGCCGGCCGACCAGATCACCGCCGCGCCGACCATGTGACGGTCAGCGGGCCGCCAGCCGCGCGGCCGTGCGAGCCGCCTTCGACGTGCCCGCGAACTCGCGCAGCCACGGCTGGAGGTCCGGCGGTGTCGGGCGCCCGGCGCGCAGGAGCTCGTCCTCCAGCACCGCGAGGACCGCGTGCATGCCGGTGGTCGTCCGGTCCGTGTGCGGCAGCGAGGCAGTCAGCGTGTCGACGACGAACGTCGACGCCTGCGGCGAGATCGAGGCGAGGTCGGCCCACGACGAGGCCAGACGCGTGAGGGTCGCGACGACACCCAGGGTCGTCACCCCCTCCGCCAGCTGGACCCAGGTCAGTCGACCCGACCCGACGAGACGCGCCACGGCGTCGACGGCGTGCACCCGGTCGACCGGTCGCTCTGCGGACAGCCCTGCGGCGAGAGTCACCCCGGCCAGGTGCCCGAGCCGTCCGGGATGGTCGCCGAGGGCCGCCAGCACGCGACCGGCGTCGTGCTCGATCTCGCCACCGACCGCGGCATCGAGCACCGGGCCTGCCAGGGACGCGAGGAGGTGCTCGGCGTCCGCCGGCCAGATGGTCGCGATCCACCCGACCAGCTCGCCCAGCGCGTCGGTCCGCCACTCGCGCTTCTCGCGCCTGACGCCTGTGGGTTCGTCGACCACGAGCCGCGCGACCGGTTCGACCACCTCGATGGACCACGACCGTTCCACGTAGGTCTGGGAGGTGTTCCCGAACGACTGGTAGGTCCTGCTCCGGGCCGCCGTCGTGACGCGGAGGTCGAGCGGGTGGGCGCGGCCCGCGCCGGTGATACCCGCCTCCAGCAGGACCGGGTCGATCTCGGTGGTCGACCGGGACCGCGCGGCCGCCACCCACCACGCACGGGTGCTGGTCCGGGGTCTGCCCGCGGACTCTGCCCCGAGCGCGTGGCGGACGACGTGATCCAGGTCCGGCGGGACGCCGGCACCCGCGGCCCACCGGACGACCGCTTCACCGCGACCCTCGGGATGCACGCGCAGCAGGGCACCGACGAGGTCGAACGTCGTCACCTGGTCGGGTGCGGCGAGCAGCCGGTCGACCAGGGCACCGGGGTCGATCCAGCCTGTCGCGTGCTCGGGTGCGGCGAGCAGAGCGCGGGCCGGACGGCGACCGGCGGCGATGTCCGCGACCTCGTCGAGTCGGCCGACGAGGAAGCGGACCGGGAGAGTGTGGGTGGTGGTCTCGTCGTCCCACGACACCGGCAGGGCGGCGACGTCGTCGCCGAGCGACCGCAGGATCAGGCGGGCCACCTGACCGCGCAGCCAGGCCGTCGTCGTCCCCTCGCGAGGCGCGGACCGGGCGATCTTCGTGGCCCGTGCGCGCAGCGGCTCGAGCGGGCGCGGGTCGCCGGTGCTGGCCAGCCCGGCCAGGACCATCTCGATCCCGGGGATGTCGTCGGCGTCCTCGAGCAGGCCGGCGAGCCTCTCGGTGAGGTCGCTCCCCTCGAGCGCGACGAGAGGCGGAATCTCCGCGGCATCGACCGGCAGTGACGCCTGCGCTCCCGCCGCCGACCGTGGGACCGGAGTCGTCACCTGCACGGCGACACTCGGCGCGAGCAGGTCCCGCGCCTCGTCGACGACGTCGCCCGCACCGGCCTGCTGCAGCAGGATCGCCGCCGCACGCTGCACGTCCGCGTGCGGGTGGGTCAGGGCCGCGGACGCCGCGGGTACGACATCGGCGCCCCGGGCGTGCAGCCTCGTCAGCAGGGCGACCGCCGCGACGGCCGTGCCCTTGACCGGCGACACGACGGCGGCCGACAGCGCCCTAGCGGTCGGGTCGGCGTCGAGGGTCCCGGCTGTCGCCAGCCTGGTGAGCTCCTTGACGGCGAGCGTGACGGTGGGCTTCACGTCGCTGCGCAGGAGGGACCGCAGCGCGCCCTGGCGGACGGCGGCCTCGTCGTCGCTCGGTGTCAGGGCGACCCAGAGGCGGCTGAACCAGCCCGCGCGGAACGCGCCGAAGTCACGGTCCAGGGCGGCGAGGCAACCGTCGAGGACCCGGTCGCGGTCCAGGTCGCCGGAGTCGATGAGCACCCGCACGGTCGTCGCCCACGAGACGTCCTCGGACGTGTACTTGTCGATCGCGGCGAGGCTGACCTCGCCGCCGCCCTCGACCTCGAAGATGCGCCAGATGGTCGTCGACAACAGCTCCGGGTCGGCGCGCAGCGGCGTCGTCGGCGGATCGCCGCCGAGGCCGCCGACCAGTGCGAGCGCGTAGGTGTCGTCGTGCGGCGGACTGACCAGCCCGCGGCGTTCGAGGATGCGGACCGTGGTGAAGTCGCCTCCGCGGTGGCTGAACCGGCCCGCCTCGTCGAGCCGGGCAGCCACCAGACCCCCGAGCCATCTCGGCGCTTCGACGGCAGGGTCGTCCGGTCGCTCACCGGCCGCCGCGGCCGCGAGGGCGTCGAGGACACCACGCCACAGGAACAGGTCCCGGTAGGACGGACGCTCCTCCTGCCGACGCATCTCGGCCAGCTGTCGCTCGCCGTGCTCGTGGAGCAGCCCGACGATCACCTCGGTCGGCACGTCCACCAGCTCGTCGTAGGTCGTCGTCGTCCGCACGCTCCGATCCTGGTGCACGGACGTGCCCTAGGGTCGGCCTTTGTGGCGTCGGTCGAGCAGGTCTACCGGTATGCGCGGCCGTCGTCGGTCGGCGTCCTCGACGGGCTGCCCGACGTGCACCTGGCGACCAGCGGCGGCTCCGCCGAACCGAACCCGTACTTCTTCGACGGCACCCTGGGCCACGCCGAGCAGATGGCGGTCGCCCTGCTCGTGGTCGCCCGGGTCGCGCGGACCCGGTTCTACGTCCCGCCCGGCATGCTCGCCGCGGTCCTGCGCGCCGCCGACCCGGTGGTCACCAGCAACGGCGACCGCCTGCGGTTCGAGAGCTTCTCGGCATGCTGCGGGGTGCACGTCCGGCTCGATGCGCTGCCCGGTTCCCTCGGTGGTCCGGCCCTGGCGACGGGGACGACGAACGTCGACGTCAACCCGCCGATGCGCCAGGCGCTCGCGGGCGTGTCCGGTGACGACGCCCTGCACCTGTCCGTCGGCGAGGACCTCACGGTGACGACCGCCGCCGGCTCCGTGACCGAGGAGAGGGTGCCGCTGCCCGAGCGCTGGTTGAAGGGCTTCGCGGAGGTGCAGGTGGCGGGCTCGACGATGGTGCCCGTGCTGGAGGTCGGCGCGGTGGAGGCCCGTCGGTTCGTGCAGGGCCTGCCGCGCAACGGGTCCGGCGCGCTGTGGGCGGAGCCGACCGGACGCGGGCTCCGGCTGGCCAGCCGCCCGTCGGCGGCAGGGGTGCCGGTCGCCGGCGCGCACCGGCTGCGGGTCCTCGAACCCCTCCTCCGGTTCGCGACGAGCCTGCGCGCCTACGCCCCCGCGGTGATCGGCCCGGCACCGAGCATCTGGGAGCTCTCCCTGCACGACGCTCGCGTCTCGGTGACGCTCAGCCCCGAGGTCAGTCGCGGGTTCTCCGGGGAAGGGGGAGTGCTCCGCGACCTGGCCGACCCGTCCTCCGGCGCCGACGCGGACCTCGTCGCCGCGCTGCTCGCGTTCGAGCCGCGCATCGACGTCCTCTCCCTGGCGTCGTCGTCGGCGCTCCCCGCTGAACGAGTCCTGCGCGCTCTCGGTCGCCTCGGAGCCGCCGGCCGCGTCGGCTACGACGCGCACGATGCCTCCTACTTCCACCGCGAGCTGCCCTACGACCCGGCGGTGCTCCAGGGCATGCACCCGCGGCTCGCCGACGCCCGCGCACTGGTCGAGGCCGGCGCGGTCGTCGTCGACGGTGACGTCGCACGGGTGCGCAGCGGGGACACCGAGTACGTCGTGCGGACCACCGCGACGGGCACGCGGTGCACCTGCCCCTGGTACGGCAAGCACCAGGAGTCGCGGGGGCCGTGCAAGCACGTGCTCGCGGTGGAGCTCGTCGCTGAATGAGGAGCGCTGCGAAATGCATGCAGCACAGATAGAATGCAGTCATGACGGTCATCACGGTGCGGGACGTGCCCGACGAGGTACGTGACGAGCTCGCCGCCCGGGCTGCACGCGGCGGCATGTCCATGCAGGAGTTCCTGCGCGCCCACCTGATCGATCTCACCGGGCGGCCCAGCGCCTCCGACGCACTCGCACACGTCCGATCCCGGGCCCGTGCCTACCCGCGCCTCTCGTACGCCGACCTCGTCGACGAGCTCCGGGCCGACCGTCGGTGACGGTGACCGTCGTCCTGGACGCCTCGGCCGCGCTCGCACTCCTGATCGACCCCGGGCCCGCCGGTGAGCAGGTCGCGGCGCGACTGGACGGTGCCTCCGTCGTCGCGCCCGACCTGCTCCCGTACGAGGTGACGAACGTCCTGCGCAGGCACCGGAACACCGGCCGGCTCTCGGAGGCCGAGGCGCAGCTCGCTCTCGACGGGCTTCGTTCCTTGTCCGTCGAGCTGTGGCCGCACGCGGTGCTCGCGGACCGGGTGTGGTCCCTCGGCGGGAACCTCTCGGCCTACGACGCGGCGTACGTCGCCCTCGCGGAGCGGTTGGACGCTGTCCTCCTGACGGCCGACGCGCGGATCGCCGGGGCACCGGGCGTCACGTGCGCCATCGAGGACGTCGCCCTCGACCGCTGACCCTCAGTCGCCCAGCGCCCAGCCGTGCGGCTCCGCCAACCGGTGTGCCGAGTCCGGTCCCCAGGTCCCGACGGCGTACGGCTCGGGCGACGGGCGGGCGTTGCCGAGCAGCGGGGCGAACGCGGTCCACGCGGCCTCGAGGCCGGTGGCCGTCGTGAACAGGGTGCGGTCGCCGACCAGCACGTCCTCCAGCAGCCCGGCGTAGGGCGGCAGCGACTCGCCGGGCTCGACGTCCGACAGGGCGAGGTCGGCCGTCCCGGTGGCCAGCTCGAGGAAGGCACCGGGTCGCTTGACGGTGGTCGTGACCTTCAGCTCGCCGGAGCCCGCCAGCGAGATGGCCACGCGGTTGGGGCCGACGGGGGAGCCGAACAGCTCCTCAGGCGTCCGCAGCACCAACGTCACCTGCTGCGCCGACGCCGCCATCCGCTTGCCGGTGCGCAGCAGGAACGGCACGCCCTCCCACCGCGGCGTGTCCACCCACAGCCGCGCCGCGACGAACGTGTCGGTCGTCGAGCCGTCGGGCACGTCCGCGATGTCGCGGTACCCCGCGAACTGCCCGAGCACCACGTCGTGCGTCGGGTCGAGCGGGCGGAAGTGCGCGATGACGTCCTCGCGGGCCGTGCCGAGGTTCGCGGCGTCGAGCCGGTGCGGGGGTTCCATCGCCACCTCGGCGGCCACCTGGAACAGGTGGGTGACCAGCATGTCGAGCGCCGCACCGGTCGCGTCGTAGAACTCCGCGCGCTGCGCCACGTCGAGGGTCTCCGGTACGTCGATCTGCACCTGGGCCACGTGCTCCCGGTTCCAGATGCCGCCGAACAGCTCGTTGGCGAAGCGCAGGACGTGCAGGTTCTGCGTCGCCTCCTTGCCCAGGAAGTGGTCGATCCGGAACACCTGCTCCTCGTCGAACGCGTCGTGCACGATCGCGTCGAGCTCCCGGAACGTCTCCAGCGAGGTGCCGTACGGCTTCTCGTAGACGATGCGGATGCCGTCGGTCAGGCCGGCCTTCTTCAGTGCACGCGTGATCGGCGCGAAGGATGACGGCGGCACCGCGAGGTAGTGGATGACGGTGACGTCCCCACCCAGCTTCTCGCGCAGCCGTTCCAGCTCGCCGGGCAGCTCGTCGGCGCTGTCGTCCTCGCTGACGTCCCCGCAGTAGGCGGTGTGCTCCGTCAGCTCCGGGACGCCCGCCGCGGCCTCGTCGTCGCCGAACTCCTCGACGGCCGCGCGCAGCAGCTCGTCGAAGTCGTGCGAGCTGATCGGCGTGCGACCCGTGCCGAGGAGCGCCCAGCGTTCCGGCAGCAGCCCTCGCCTCTGCAGCGTGGCCAGCGCCGGGAGCACCATGCGCTTCGCGAGATCACCGCGGGCGCCGTGCAGGACGAAGATCAACGGTTCGGTGGGCGCCATCGGGCGGGGTCCTCACGACGGTGACAGGCGGAACCTCGACCGTACGTTCGCCTGCCGCCGAGCGCGCGGCGGGGCTAGGCGCCCTGCTGCTCCGGAGGCTCCATGATGTCCAGCAACGCGGCGTCGTCGTTGAGGTCGACGCCCGCCAGCAGCCCGCCTCGACCGCGGCTCGGTCGTCGCGGCGATCGACGCACCGTTGATCGTCCCGAACGCCACCGGTTCCCGGGTTCCCGAGCAGCTCATCACGCGGGAGTTCGGCCGGTACAACGCCGGGGCCTATCCCTCCAACCGCTCGCGCCCGCTCTTCGACCCTCCGCGTGGTGAGACGCTCTGCCGGCGGTTCGGCTGGGACCCCGACCCCGCAACCCCGCCCGGCCGCAAGCGGTCGGTGGCGATCGAGGTGTATCCGCACCCTGCGATGGTCGTGCTGTTCGCGCTGGCCACCGTCCTGCCGTACAAGGCGAAGCGTGGACGCACCCTCGACAGCCTTCGGGTCGCGTTCGTCTCTCTGCTCGACCACATGGAGCACGTGTGCGACGACCCTCTGCAGCTCACCTCGTCCGCTCGGTGGGCGACGATCCGCAGCGCGGTCGCCACGGCAGGACGCGCGCGCCGAGTGACCTAGCTGCGGAGTTCCAGGCAGCGGTCCCGAACCTGACGAGGCGCGACGCTGAACGCCTCGTCGAGATCGCCCGACGCCGCGCCCGCGTGACGTTCTAGCCCACCGGCGTCGGCACCCACATCACGCGTGCCACCCGGTCGAGGATCGCGTCCAGCACCGCCCCGCGGTCGAACTGCAGGGCGTGCAGGCGGGCACGGGTCTCCCAGTCGGCACGCTCGTCAGGGGACAGGGCGAGGACGCGATCGAGGGCCGACGCGATCGCGGCCGGGTCCTCGACGGGGACGATGAGCGCGGTGTCGCCCACGGCCTCGCCGATGCCCCCGGTGTCCGTGGTGATGACGGGTCCGCCGCCGGCCAGCATCTTCTCGACGAGCGCGATCCCGAACGTCTCGACGAACTCCGGCCGCGGCTTGCTCGGCAGCACGTACGCCGCAGAGCCGGCCATGAGGTGGGCCTTCTCGTCGTCGTCGACGTCGTCGAAGAACACGATGCGGTCGGCGGCACTCGACGACGCGGCGAGCTCCTGCAGGCGCGACGCGTCGGGACCGTTGCCGGCGATGACGAGCCGGAGGTCGTCGCTGCCGCGGCTCGTCGCGAAGCCGGCGATGAGGTCGTCGACACCCTTGGCGTGCGCGAGGCGGGAGAGGAACAGGACGTAGCCGTCAGCGGTCAGACCGCGGGCGTCGAGCACCCGCGACGTCTCGGCGGCGTCGAGGTCCAGGTACGAGCCGACGTCGATCGCCGGGTAGGAGACCGAGACGCGCTCGCGGCACTGGGCGGCGAACGTGGTGCCGTGCTTGGCGTCGATGGCGGCGGCCTCGGCGATGATCAGCTCGCGTGTGTAGTCGCTGACCGCGAGGCACACGTCGTGCTCCAGGTAGCTGGACAGCACGTGCGCCGCGGCACCGAACTCGTCCTTCTCGACGCAGGCGCGCACCACGTTGGTGACGTCGGAGCCGACGGCCTCCGCGACGGTCGTGACGTTCACCGGCAGACCGGTCCGCCGGGCGACGTGCACCGCGTCGGCCACGGCCAGCGAGTGCGGGCTCAGGTACAGCGACATCGCGACCGTCGGGACACCGTCGGTGAACAGCTCCACGAGGCGGCCGACGATGCCCGCGAGCCAGCGTCCGTCGGGAACCTTGTAGTCGCCGACCGGTTCGGGGCGCTCCACGGTGATGCCCGGCGAGTAGGGCATGACCCCGTCGAGCGGCTTCAGCGGCAGGCCCGTCGCCTGCAGCCGGTCGATGGGCCACGTGACGATGCGGACGTCGTCGAAACCCCGCAGCAGGGCGGCCTCCGCGAGGTTGCGGGCCTCGCCCGAGTGGCCGCAGATGACCGGGTCGGCGCGGACGACGATGACGAGACGGCGGTTCGGGAACACGGCGACTCCTGGGGTCAGCGCCGCAGCGCGGCGGTCGGGGGGTGGGTGCTGACGGACGGGGGCCGGACGGTCGTGCCCCAGTCGCTCGGCGTGGGGCCGAGCTCCAGGTGCAGGCGTCCGCCGCGATGGAGCTCCGTGCCCGTCAGCCACGTGCGGTCGAGCCGTTCACCGTCGAGGTGGACGGACTGTACATACTGCGTGGCTCCGTCGGGGGTCGGTTCGACGAACCCGGTGGTCTCGATCGTGAGGTTGCGGTCGCCGACGTCGATGCTCGACTCCCGCCACGCGGGTGCACTGATGAGGAACAGGTTCTGCCCCGCCACCGGGAACAGCCCCAGCGACGCCCACACGAACCACGACGACAGCCCGCCGGAGTCGTCGTTGCCCGGCAGCCCGCCGCGCCCGGTGCCGAACTGGTTCTGCACGATCGCCTGCACCACCTCCGCGGTCCGGTCGGGTCGGCCTGCGTAGTGGTACGACCAGGGTGCCTCCATGTCGGGCTCGTTGTTGAGCCCTTCGAAGCGGTTCAGCGCGTACCCCGCGGCCATCTCCTCGATGGCCGGCCGCAGCCCCGGCTGGGTGACGGGCGGGGCGTCGAACCCGAAGAACTGGTCGAGCTGTGCGACGAACGCGTCGTCACCGCCCGAGAGCTTGATGCGCGCCGCCATGTCGTGCAGCAGCCGGAACGAGTAGTTCCAGCGCCCGCCCTCGTAGTAGGTGGAGTCCTGCAGCAGGCCTGTCTCCTCGTCGAACGCGTTGATCCACCGCGCCGCCAGGGGCGTGAACTGCTCGACCAGCGCCGGGTCTCCCACGTGCGCGGCGATCTGCGAGGTGCACCAGTACCCGAACGCCAGGTCCAGCGTGTGGCTGATCGGATGCACCTTGCCGCGCAGCAGGAAGTCCTCGCCGTACGTCCGGCGCAGGTCGTTGTGCATGTGCACCAGCGCCCAGTCCCAGTCCATCCCCGGCAGCCCGAGCTGGCACAGGTCCGCGAGGAACGTGTGCGCCAGCGCCGACGCCTGCCGGCTGAACTGGTCCGCACCGCGAGCCATCCGGTACCCGATCGGGAGGTTCCCCTCCTCCTCCGAGATGTACAGCAACGCGTTCGCCAGCTCGACGGCCTTGTCCGGCAGGAGCGTCGTCAGCAGCGGCAGCTGCGTCCGGTAGATGTCCCACATCGTCGCGAGGTCGAACGCGAACGGCCCGTCCGCCGGCCAGAACGGCGACTCGTCCGGCGCCAGGCACGGCTTGATCAGCGAGTGGTACAGCGCCGTCGAGAAGACCGTCTGCTCGTCCTTCGACGGGGTGTCCACCCGAATCTTGCCGAGGGCCTCCTGCCAGGTTGCTGCGGTCGCCGCCCGGCGTTCAGCGAAGCTCGACGGACCCGGCCCGCACTCCCGCTCCAGGTTCTCCCGCGCCTGGTCCACCCCCCGCAACGAGAACCCGAACCGCAGCTCCACGACCTGGCCCGGCTCCGACGGTCCCGCCCACATCAACCCGAACGGGCGCAGCGTCGTCGGCCGGATCCGGTCGAAGTCTAGCCGCGTCCCACCCGGCATGAGCCGACGGTCGTACCAGAGCAGCTGCCGCCAGCGCGGGTCGTCACACTCCACGTGGATCGCCAACGGAGCACCCTCGACGACGATCTCGCCCTGCGCGATCCCCGGGCTGATCGAGTGCAGGTGCGCCCGCAGCGGCACCGTCCGCCCGTGCGGGATCGACAGCCCACCGAGCGAGAAGTCGACGACCAGGCGTGCGTCCCGATGAGCGGGGAACGTGTACCGGTGCACGGCGCTCTTCGGTCCGACCGTGATCTCCGCCCGGATCCCGCTGTCGAGGGTCGCCGAGTAGTAGCCCGGCTCCGCGGTCTCGTCGACGACGTCCCACAGCTGACCCAGATCGTCCAGCGGCTGCAGCATCGGCGTCACGCGGAAGTAGTTGTAGTACTTGCGGATCGCACCCGTCCCCGACTGCTGGAAGTGCGTGAAGCCGCTCGCCACCTGCCGGTCGTGCAGCTCCGTCGGCAGACCCTCCGTGCCCAGGTCGTAGCGGCCGTAACCCGTCGGGTACGCACCGCTGTACGCGCACGCGCTGACCATGCCCAGCGGGTACGTCGCCCCCGGGTGTGTGTTGCCGACCTGCGGCTTCGGCCACCACCACGTCTGCGCGATGCCGTGCTGCGGCGGCAGGCTGGTCGCCTCCGTGCCGATGAACGGGTCGACGCGTTCGAACATCCGCCGCTCCTCGCGCTCGTCGTCGGGGACGCCAGGGTCGCGTGCGGGCGACGCCTGCGTCTCTGCCTCGTTGAGGGGACGGTACGGGGGGAGTGTTGCGGGGGCGTTTCGGGGTGCTGGGGAGCATCAAGGTCGGCGACGTCGGGCCCGATGACTGAGGTCGGAGGTGTCATGGCTCTCAGCCGGTGGCGATGGTGGCGTCGCGCAGACGTGGAGGTGCGTCGCGGTTCCCTGATCTCAGCACCCGCGCACCAGGTCTGGGAGCTGGTCGGTGACGCCACGCTGTTCGCGCGAACCGCGGGCCCCGAGCACCTGTGGACCTTCGTGGTCCCGGGCACCCCGGCCGGGTTCGTCGGCGAACGACGAGTCACCCTCACCCGAGTCCGCGACGACCAGGTCGCTGCGACCCTGGTGGAGCGCATCGACATGGTGCACGGCCGGCAGGTGGCCACCCGCAACCTGATCAACGGCATGGAGCTGACCACGGTCGTCGAGGAGCGCGGCCCGTCCAGCTGCCAGCTGACCTACGTGCTCCGCACCGCGCCGGCGGACGAGTCGCTCGCCGCCGCGAGCCTCGACGCGCGGCTGGCACGAGTGTCCGCCTACGTCGCGGGTGAGCCGCCGCCGTCCGGGCGACCCGAGGTGCCCCTGCCTGACCCCGTCGATGTCCAGATGGGCCAGGTGGTCGTCGTCGGGACCGTCTCCGCGCCTCCCGCCGAGGTCTGGGCCACCGTCCGCACCGCTGGAGGGGCGCTCGCCGAGCTCGCCCGACCCGAGGCAGCGACCGTGGTGACGGTGCCCGGGACGCCCGCGGGTGAGGTCGGCGAGCGGATCTGCATCGTCGCCTTCGACCCACCGTTCGTGCAGGTCCTCGAAGTCGTCGCGCAGGACGTCGGCCGATCCGTGACCGTCCGGTACCTGACCGCGCCGACAACAGCTGCGCGGACCGTCGCCCTGATGCCGAGCGCCCTGGGCACGCAGGTCGCCATCACCATCGACTTCGTCGCGCCGGGCGCCGAGCTCGCAGACCATGAGCGACGAATGAGGCGCGTGGCCGAGACGTTCCTGCGGTGCTATCAGAGCTGAACCGTGCCGAACGCTGCCAGCGCCATGCCAGCAGGTCCCGATCCGGTCGGATGCCGCGAGAGACGTCGATGACCGGTATGTCGCGACCGTCGATGCGAAAGCTCAGGAACTCGTGGCGGTGGAGGGATCCGACCTCGAGCGCAAGGTCCTGTCGGGCGGACAGACGTCGACGCTGCGATGATCGGAAGAAAGGTCGCTGCCCGTTCTGCCTGGCGCATTCGGCGACGTCGCGAACGTTCGGGGGACGCACGTGGCCGAGACGAAGCCTGCTCCCCAGCCCGTAGCCGTCCCCCGCAGCGCCTGGCACGCGCTCGTCGTCCTCATGGCCGGCATGTTCATGGCCCTGCTGGACACGACGATCGTCAACGTCGCGCTGCCGACGATCCAGGTCAGCCTCGACGCGTCCGAGGCGACGCTGAGCTGGATCATCAGCGGCTACGCCCTCGCGTTCGGGATCGCGCTGATCCCCGCCGGTCGGATCGGCGACCGGATCGGGCACAAGTGGGTGTTCTTCACGGGCCTGCTGCTGTTCACGGTCGCGAGCCTGTTCTGCGGGCTGGCGCAGAACAGCATGCAGCTGATCGTCGCGCGGGTGGTGCAGGGGTTGGCGGGTGGCATGTTCGTGCCGGCCGTCACCGCGTTCATCCAGCTGCTGTTCCCGGGGCAGGTGCGGGGCAAGGCGTTCGCGATCATGGGATCGGTCATCGGGGTGTCGACCGCGCTGGGGCCGATCCTCGGGGGGTTGATCATCGAGGCGTTCGGCGACGAGAACGGCTGGCGGCTCGTCTTCTGGGTCAACCTCCCGATCGGGGTGATCGCATTGATCGCAGCCGCGAAGATCCTGCCTGCCGGTTCGGAGGGAACTGCCAAGGCCGGGTACGACCTCGTCGGGCTGGTGCTGCTCACGGCCGGGCTGATCGCGTTGCTGGTGCCGCTGATCGAGGGGCAGGACAAGGGCTGGCCGGCGTGGACGTTCGTGACGCTCGCGGCGGGGGTGCTGCTCATCGTGGCGTTCGCGTGGTGGGAGAAACGCATCGAGGACGACAACCCGATGGTCCCGCCGCACCTGTTCTCCCATCCCGCATTCACGGGTGGCACGATCCTTGCACTCGTCTACTTCGCCGCGTTCACCAGCATCTTCTTCACCATCTCGTTGCTGTGGCAGGCGGGGCTCGGCCACACGGCGCTCGAGTCCGGCATCGTGGCGGTGCCGTTCGCGCTCGGAAGCATCATCGGCGCCTCGCAGAGCAACCGGCTGTCGAAGCGGCTCGGGCGGACGGTGCTGGTCGTCGGGACGGCGATGGTCGCGGTCGGCCTCGTCTCGACGTGGCTCGTCCTGCGGTTCGTCGATGCGTCGGACCTCGTGCACTGGGACCTGCTCGTGCCGCTGCTCGTCGCCGGCATCGGCAGCGGGCTGTTCATCGCGCCGAACGCGCAGTTCATCGTCGCGACCGTCAGCCGTGCGGAGGCGGGTGCTGCCAGCGGCGTGATCAGCGTGATGCAGCGCGTCGGGTCGGCCATCGGGATCGCGGTCATCGGCAGCGTCCTGTTCGGCACCCTGCACATCACCAGCAGGGACCCGGCGCTGGTCGCGCAGGCGTTCGTCGACGCCGCCGCGCACGCCATGGCGGTGAGCGCGGTGCTCGCCGTCGTCAGCTTCGCGCTGGTGTTCGTGCTGCCGAAGCAGGTGGACGCGCGCAGCGGCCCGCCGCCGGAGTGATCGCTACTCGGGCGCGCTCCAGGCTTGGAGCAGTTGTTCGGGGCCGAATGTCTCCAGGTCGGGCACGGTGGATCCGTTGCGGGCGATGGCGAACAGCGGAGTCTCCGACGTGGCCCCGGGCATCTGCGCGCGGTGCGCGATGAGCTCGTCGCGGTCGCGACGGTCGAACGCTGCTTCCTCGTGCCACGTGATCGACCCGACGGCGCGGATCTGCTTCGCGACCGGCGCTCGGTCGGCTATGACTACGTCGATCTCCGGCACGTTGGTCCGAGTCCAGTACGCACCCACTGCTCCGCCACCGCCGGGCTGCTCGGCGAGAGGCAGACGGTCCAGCGCCTCGCGCAGCACTGGCTCGATGGCGCGGCCGCGCCAGGTCGACCATCCCTCCTGGATGCGCGCGAGGACCCGGTCACCTCGACCGCGCTCGATCTCCGGGAGCGACTGGACCAGGAACGCCAACCAGAACCGCAGGTACGGGTCCGCGACCCGGTAGCGAGTGGCGGTCGAGGTCGTCGTCGACAGCGGCCGTTCCGCAGCGACCACACGTTTGCTCGTCAGCGTCGTCAAGGATCGGGAGAGCGACGTTCGCTGGAGGCCACCAGCCTCACGCCCGATGGTGGTGAACGTGCGCTCGCCCGCGCCGATCGTTCCGAGGACCGAGCGCGCCTGTGCTTCCGTGGGGAACTCCGCCGCGAGGGCGCGCTCCGCGCTGACCAGCAGGGCTGACGTCGGGGAGCTGACGGCTGATCCGAGGAACTCCGTCAGCGACCAGCCCCGCTCCCACTCGTCGAGGATCAGAGGCAGGCCACCGGTGACGAGGTAGGCGTCGAACGCGTCCGCGGGCTCCAGCTCGAGCATCTCGGCGACCTCGCCGGGGCTCAGCGCGGGGACCACCATCTCGGTCGCGCGCTGGTGGAACGGTTTGATGCATAGCCGTATGCACGCAACGCATAGCCAGAGGTGCGGCGACTCCTCGCGGCGGGAAGTGTCGCTCAGACGTCGGCCGTGAGCCACGTGCCGGCCACCTCGCTGCGCTGCACTGGAGCCATGGCCACCACACTGGACGCCACCCGCCTCTACTCCGCCGCCGACCACCACGAGCCGGTCCTCGGTTCGACCGTCTGGGCTGTCGCCCACCCGATCGGGGAGCCGCCGAGCGTCGGCCCCGACCTGCGCTGGGTCGCCGTGATGGGGGAGGTGATGGGCGTCCTGCTCGACACCCCGGGGTGGCCGCACGGGCAGGTGTGGTCGACGGAGGCGCTGTGCCGCGAGCACGCGTGGGCGCGGCACGTCGCGGGGCGGCGCACGGGGTTCGAGATCCGTCGGATCTCGGTGGTGACACCGGCGCTCTTCCGGCTGGCTCCGGGCTGAACCGCAGGTAGCGTGAACCTCGCCCGCAACGACGAGGGAGCACCCATGAAGGACTTCGACCAGGCGCTGCGCACGGCGGCGCCCGGCACGATCGACGGCGCCAAGCTGTTGACGCGGTTCGCGTACGAGCAGCTCGCGGTGCCCAGCGGTGGGCCGGTCGGGGAGCACTTCGAGGGGTTCATCCCCGCCCTCGTGCAGCGCGACGGGGCCCACCACCTGATCGCGTTCTCGTCGGTGCAGAGGTTCAAGGACGAGGGGCGGCTCGGTGGTGAGGCGGTCGCGATGCCGGTGCGCGAGGTGCTGCTGCGGATGCCGGTGGACGTGGGGATCGTGATCAACCCGGGCAGCTCGCAGGGGTTCGAGCTGGGCCCGGACGCGGTCGCGCGGCTGCGCGACGAGATGACGCGGCCGCACGACGAGTCGCCGTGAGCCGCGTCAGCGCGTCACCTGACGGGACGTGAGCCGCATCAGGAGGGTCAGGCAGGGACCTTCACCGTCGTGAGGAACGCGGCCGCCTGGGTGAGGTCGTCGAACTCGTCCTCGACCAGGTCGACGAGCAGGTCGTTGCTCCACAGGATGAGCCGGCCGATCGTGAACTGCTCCTTGGCGACCTCCGGCAGGGTCAGCCCGTAGACGCGCTGCGCGATCTCCTTCTTGCCGCCGCGTGCTCCGCCGTAGGTGAAGATGGGCAGGTAGGACTCGGGCGCCGTGGCGACGAGGACCCGGGTCAGGGTCGGTTCCTTGAAGCCGGTCATGCCGAGCCCGCCCTGGCCGAGGATCAACCGGGTGAGCCGGTCGGGCAGCGGCACGGTGGTGGGCCCGTACAGGAGGTAGCGGATGGTGTTGCGGGTGCGGGCGGATGCCTCACGCTCGCCCATCGTCTTCCACGCCCGGTTGAACGAGGCGGTGGTCGCGTTCGTCGCGCCGGGGGTCTCGTTCACGAACGACAGCAGGTCGCGGGGGTCGCAGTCGGCCACCTCGTCGCGCGCGAACACCTGCTGGTAGTGGGTCCAGTCGAAGCCGGGCTCGGTGGGCGGTGACGCTGTGGCCAGCGCGGCGACCTTCTCCCAGCGGGCGGGGTCGACGGCGGCGCGGTCGGGGAACCGGGCCTGGAGGTCGGCCGACGAGGACGGCAGGGGGGCCGACGTCTTCGACTCTCCACGGGTCCACTGGTGGTTGCAGGCGGTGCATCGGATGGTGCGGCGATCGTCCGCCAACCGTTCGACGAGTTCGAGCTCTCCGGACGTACAGGCCGGGCATGTCAGCATGGTGCTCCTTCGTCTCTACGGAGAGTGTGACGCACCGAGCGCTGCTCCGGGGACGATGGGCCTCTCAGGCGAGCAGCGGACCTCGTCGGATCCGGTCCAGGAGCCCGTCGGGGGTGACGGTGTCGAAGTTCCAGTTGGAGTCGATCCACCAGGTGACGCCTGCGTCCTCGAGCGCGGCGATCCTGTCCGCGGCCTCGGCGGGGTCGGTCGGGAGCACGCCCTCGGCGACCAGCTCGACGTGCCGGCCGTCGCTGTGCTCGTCGACCCAGGACCGTACGGACCGCCACTCGTCGGGCTTCAACGGGTCGAACCCGTCTTCCCGTCGGACCGCGATGACTCCGTCGCGTCCGGTGGCCCGGCGCATGGACCGGGGCGCGTACCAGGCGCCGATGACCCAGACGGGGATGGTCCCGCGCACGGGTCGGGGCTGGAACTCCAGGTCGGTGACCTGGTGGTGGGTGCCGGCGTAGCTGAACTTCTCCCCGGTCCAGGCGAGGTCGAGGATGGCGAGCGAGTCGTCGAGCAGGGCGGCGCGTTGCCTGACGTCGGTGGTCTCGCCGGAGACGCGGCTGTAGGCACCGTCGTCGACGGCGCCCAGGCCGACCGGCAGCACCAGCCGGCCGCCGGAGAGGTGGTCCACGGTGAGGGCCTGGCGCGCGACCTCCCACGGCTTGCGTCGAGGCAGCGAGAACACCATGGCGCCGAGCGTGATCCGGCTGGTCCGCACCGCCGCGGCGCCGAGCACCGTCCACGGGTCGAACGTGTCCATGGGTCCGACGCTGATGCCGTCCCAGGCCATGAACGCGTCCCAGCCGGCCTCCTCGGCGGCGACGGCCATCTCGATGTTCTGGGCTGCGGATCCGCACGACGCGGTGACACCGAACTTCATGCCCGCGACGTTACGCCCGACCTCCGACACGTCTCGGCGACGGCGACGTCCCACGGGGTGGCGACGAGACCGAGCACCCGGGACGACTCGGCGGTGTCCATGACGTAGGGCTGCGAGAAGTGGTCGGAGACCGACGCGACCTCCCGCAGCAGCGGCGACACGAGGCCGAGCGCGCGCACGGCGACCGCCGGCATGGGGCGGATCCGTGGCGCGGGCCCGTCGCCCGCGAACCGAGAACCCAGCTCACGCAGAGTCAGCGGCTCGGCGGTCGGGACGTGCCACGCGCGTCCCCAGGCGGCGGGCGTCCGGCCGGCGGCGACGAGCGCGCGGGCGAGGTCGGGCAGGTAGGTCCAGCTGTGCGGCTGGTCGGCTGCGACGACCGTCCGCACCACCTTGCCCGCGAGCAGCGGGTCGACGAACCGCGGCCCGACCATCGCCTGGGAGTCGGCGAGCGGTCCGAAGTAGTCGGCGGCGCGCACCTCGGTGACCCGCAGGTCGCCGGCGCGGTGCCGGGCCTCGGCGTCGCGCCACATCTGGGCGCGGACCATGCCCTTGCGCTCGGTGCTGTCGAGGGGGGAGTCCTCGGTCATCACGGCGCCGTGCGTCGCGTAGCCGTAGAGGTTGCCGACGGACACGAGGACGGCGCCGGTCTGCGCCGCCGCGTCGAGCAGGGCGGCCCACAGCGGGGGCCAGTCGGTGGGCCAGCGGTGGTAGGGCGGGGCGGCGCAGTTGTACAGGACGTCGGCATCTCGGGCGGCCGCCACCAGAGCGACGACGTCGGTGGCGTCGACCGCGGCGTGCGTGATGCGGCCGACGGAGGTGCCGCCGGTGCGGCTGACCACCAGGACGTCGGCGCCCTCGTCGGCGAGCAGGTGGGCCAGCGTGGTGCCGACGGCACCCTTGCCGACGATGACGTGGCGGGTCATGGGATCTCCTCGGGAAAGAGAGAGAGCAGTGCTCTCTGATGTGAGCAATGCTCGCACAATCGGTGCGCGTGAGACAAGAGCAGTGCTCGCAGCTTCTCGACGGAGCAGGCACACTGGCGACCATGACCGAGCAGACGACCCCGCCGCAGCGCGCAGACGACCGCGCCACGGCCGGGCCGACGAGATCGCTCCTGGGCGCTCGGGACCGTGCGCGCGCCGAGGTCATGTCCGAGCTGCTCGCCGCGGCGCGCGCGCGCCTCGAGAGCGAGGGGTCGGCGGCGCTGAGCCTGCGCGCCGTCGCCCGCGACCTCGGCATGGCGTCGTCGGCCGTCTACCGCCATGTCCCGTCCCGCGACGCGCTGCTCACACTGCTGATCATCGAGGCGTACGACGCCGTCGGTGAGGTCGCGGAGAAGGCAGCGGCCGGGTCGGACGCCGACCCTGCGCAGACCTGGCTGGAGGTCGCGCGCGCCGTGCGGCGCTGGGCCCTCGACCAGCCGCACTCGTTCGAGCTCATCTACGGCACCCCGGTCCGCGGCTACCGCGCCCCCGACGACACCGTGCGCCCGGCCGTGCGGGTGTGGGAGGTCATCATCGGCCTGCTCCTGGCCGCGGCGCGTGACGGCATCCTCGACCCGGCCGGACCCGACTTCGACCCGACGGGGCGGATGGCACCCGAGGCCCTCGCCACCGCGGGCTTCACCGACCCGACGACCGTGCCCGACGACGTCGCCAGGATCGCGGTCCGGTCGGGGACGCTGTTCACGTCGCTCGTCGGCGCGATCTCCGTCGAGCTCTTCGGCCACCTGCACCGGGTCGCGGGCGACTACGAGCGGTTCTTCGACGTCACGGTCGCCACGGCCGCGGCGGGCGTCGGCCTGCGCATCACGCTGGACTGACCAGGAAATCACTGGCCGGATCGCCCGCCCGGACCGCACCCTGGTCCCCGCGGGCGCAGGTCGCCGGCGGGTCCGTGACGGGCCCGCCCCGGGAGGTTCGACTCCTCCGCTCGCGACCACACACCCATCCGCCCCGCTAGCTCAACAGGACAGAGTGCCGGCCTACGACGCCGGAGGCTGCTGGTTCGACTCCAGCGTGGGGCACCGACGAAAGGTTCGACGATGGCGGGAGTACTCGTCCTCAACGCGGGCTACGAGCCCCTCCAGCGCGTCTCGCTCGCGCACGCCGTCCGCATGCTGCACCGTCGCGTCGCCGTCGTCGAGGAGGCCGTCGACGGCCGCACGTTCGGCCCGTACCCGCTGCCCGCGGTGCTGCGTCTCGTCCGCTACGTGCAGATGCGCTGGCGCCACCGCACCGGCGTCCCGGCGTGGTCGCGCGCCGGGATGCTCGCGCGCGACGGCCACCGCTGCGCGTACTGCGGCACGGGCGGCGCGCTCACCGTCGACCACGTGGTGCCCCGCAGCCGCGGGGGCGCCAGCTCCTGGCTGAACACGGTCGCCGCGTGCGGCGCGTGCAACCACCGCAAGCGGGACCGGACCCCGGCGGAGGCCGGGATGCGGCTGCGCGTCGAGCCGAGGGTGCCGACGCACCTGGAGCTGCTCGGGGGATGACGCGAGCTCGAGGTCGGCGGCCAGGCTCGGCCACGAGGTCGGGCCTGACCGCCGACCAGGTGACGCTGACCATGGTCTCGGTCGGTTGCTCAATCGATGCGCGGCGCCTGCCGATGGAGGTGCGGGCTCACCCGTCGGCCCCCGAGCACAGGAGAACCGTGAGCAACCAGGATCCGTTCCAGCCCCCGACGACTCGCTGGGACCAGCCGCCGGTTGCCGATCCGTTCGGGTCCCCCGCACCGTACGGTTCGCAGGTGCCGACCTACGGTGCCGGCCCCGCCTACGGTGCGGCCCCTGCCTACGGTGCACCTCAGTCCTACGGTGCACCTCCGTCCTATGGTGCGGCCCCCGCCTTCGGGGCCCCGGTGTACGGCGCTCCCGCCTACGGGTACCCCGGCGCCGCCTTCGGGTTCGGTGTCCCCGTCACGTACGCCCCGTGGATCCAGCGCGTCGGCGCCTACCTGCTCGACTCGCTGGCGATCCTGCCGTACTTCGCGGGCCTGCTGTACATGACCGCCACGTCGGAGACGGGCGTCAACCGGTACGGCAGCCCGACCGATCAGCCCACGTCCGCCGGCGCGCTCGCGTTCGGGGTTTGCGCCGTGTTGAGCCTCGTCCTGTGGGGGTGGAACCGCTGGGTCCGCGGAGGTCGCACCGGGCAGTCGTGGGGCAAGCAGGCGGTCGGTCTGACCATGCAGCGCGACGCGACGGGTGAGCCGATCGGCGTGTGGATGGCGTTCGTCCGCGACGTCGCGCACTACGTCGACGGGATCCTCTACCTGGGGTACCTGTGGCCCCTGTGGGACACCAAGCGGCAGACGTTCTCCGACAAGCTCACCAAGACGGTCGTCGTCAGCTGACGCGGGTGCGCCGCGCCTCCGCGTAGGCGCGCCGCACCACGCCCTCGGCGGCCTTGCCGAACATGCAGTAGTCGTCGTCGGTGGCCGCGGCGGCCTCGTCGTAGAGCGTCGCGGGCCAGTCCCAGAGCATGAAGCCGGAGACCCAGTCGCGGCGTGCGCAGGCCGTGAACGCCGCCTCGTACCAGTCGACCTGCGCCTGCTCGGAGGGGGCACCGCGCAGGTTCCAGTCGTTGGGCAGGGCGGGGGAGCCGACGCGGCTCGGGCAGCCGGCCTCCATGAAGAAGAACGGCTTGCCGGAGGCGGTCACGACGGGCTCGATGCGGTCGAGCTGGTTCTCCCAGTCGTCCATCGGGTAGTAGCCGGACGACGAGATGACGTCGACGGCGTCCCACCAGCCGACGTGGTCCTCCTGGTACTTGTCGCAGTTGTAGGTGACCAGGCCGTCGTAGACCGCGCGGACCTCGGCGATCAGGGCACGCCACTCCGCCTCGCGCCGGTCGCTCTGCACCATCTCGCAGCCGACGCAGAGCATCTCGGCGCCCTCCTCGGCGGCGATCCGGGCGTGGTGGACGATGAACTCGGTGTAGCTGGCGAACCACTCGGACCATGTCGGCTCCGGGGGCACGTCGATGTCGAAGAAGTTGATGTGGGCTCGCCACGTCCCGTTGCGGACGTTCACGACGGGCTTCAGGCAGACCTTCAGACCGCGTGCCTTGGCCTGCCGGACGGCCCACCGGACCTCGTCGTCGGTGACCGTCGGGCGGTCGCGGAACTGGATCTGGGTCGACTGCGGGGTGTCCTGCAGGGCGCTGAGCGTGATCGCGGTCCAGCTCACGCCGAGGCGCTCGACCATGAGGTCCATCGACCGGAGTGCGTCGGGACCGCCCCACGTGCCCCGCACCCCGGTCCATCCCCACGTCATGCCCGCCACGTAGCCGAGGTCGCCCACACCATCTCCTTCGATCGTCGAGGAGACCACCCTACGACTTTCTTAGAGCGACGAACAAAGTGCGCGCGCGCGGCGCAGGACCGTGTCGAGCATCTCCGGCGTCAACCGACCGGTGAAGGTGTTCTGCTGGCTGACGTGGAAGCAGCCGAGGAGCACGAGCCCGGCACCGTCGGGTCCGGACAGGACCAGCTCCACGCCGTGGCCGAACGCCGGCCGTGGACGGGGTACCGCCCAGCCCTGCTCGGCCAGGGTGGTGAGCAGCGCCTGCCACCCGAACCCGCCGAGCACGACGACGACGCGCGGACGGACCAGGGACAGCTCCCGGCCGAGGAACGGCCCGCACGTCCGGCGCTCCTGCGGGGTCGGCGCGTTCGCGGGCGGGGCGCACCGGACCGGGGCCGTGACACGGATGCCGGTGAGGGTCAGGCCGTCGTCGCGGGCCGTCGACGTGGCCTGCGACGCGAACCCCGTCCGGTGCATCGCCGCGAAGAGGAAGTCGCCCGACCGGTCGCCGGTGAACATCCGGCCGGTGCGGTTGGCGCCGTGCGCCGCGGGAGCCAGGCCGACGACGAGCACCTGCGCCTCCGGGTCACCGAACCCCGGGACCGGCCGCGCCCAGTACGTCTCGTCGCGGAACGCCGCGCGCTTCTCGACACCGACGAGCTCCCGCCACGCGACGAGCCGCGGACAGGCACGGCACTGCGGGACGACGGCGTCGAGCGCTGCGAGGTCCTCGGCGCCGGCGGCGGCGCGGACGACGTCGTCGGGTGTCGTCGGTACGTCAGGGTCCGACGGGCGCGGCTGCGTCACACCCAGCACCGTACGTCCGACGGCCCTGACCGCGAGGTGCGGGCAGGGCCGTCGCGACGCGGCAGCCGATCAGGTCAGCTCGCCGAGCAGGGCACCGAGCCGTTCGCGGGCGGGGTGCCCGTGCCGATGAACCCGAAGGCCGTCGACCGGCCGCCGGCCAACGCTCCGTTCCACTCCTTGTTCGTGACGGTCAGCACCTGGCCGGACGTCGTGACGTCGCCCGACCAGAGCTGGGTGAGGGCACCGCCCGAGGGGAGCGTGATCATCGTCCTCCACCGGCTGATCGCGGCCGCGGCGGTCACGTCGACCGAGGCCTGGTAGCCGCCGGGCCACGTACCGCCGACGGTGACGTTGGCGGTGCACGCCTGCGGCTGCGAGGTCGGCGTCGGCGTGGGCGTCGGCGTAGGTGTGACGGTCGGGGTCGGCGTCGGGTTGGCCGTCGGCGTGGGTGTCGGCGTCGGCCCGCCGCCCAGGGGGAGCGCCTGGAGATAGCTGGTGAGCTGTGCGGCGATCACCTTGTCGTCGGCGACCGACGGGTGCCAGTGGCAGCCGCCGTAGTCGAGACCCTCGTTGCCGTAGTACCAGTACCGGACGCGGCTGTCGCCGGATGCCTTCTCCTCCTGGACGACTCGTTGGGCCAGGTCCGCGAGGTCGGTACCGGTGTGCACGTAGGTCGCGCTGACGACGATGTACGTCTCCGGTCCGTACTGCGCCCGGAGCGTGTCGATGAACCCGTGGTACGCGGTGACCCACGCCTCGCGCAGTGCGGCGGGGGTCGCCCATGCCTCGTTGCCGTTCAGGGCCGTCGAGAAGTCGTTGACCCCGAGGCCGACGACGACGGCGTCCGGCTGCCAGTCCGCCGGCGGGTCCCACGCGTCCGTGCTGAACGGCAGGGCGCGGTCGTAGTACGTGCGGTAGGTGGTGCCCTGCTCGCCGCCCGCGTAGTTGCGCACCATCCCGCGTCCGGAGAACGCGTTGATCTGGTAGTCGGCGCCGAGGGCCTTGGCGGTCACCGCACCGAACGACAGGTCCGCGTTCGTGGTCCGCGTGACCTGGTCGCCGGTGCAGTCACGGCTCGTCGACGTGTTCCCGTAGCCGGCCGTGTACGAGTCGCCGATGAACTCCAATTGCAGGTCGCGCGCCGCGGGCGCGGACAGGATCACGCTGCCGTCGACCGGCACGAACCCACCGAAGGTGCTGGTGGCCCAGGGCACCTCGCTGCGCTTCACGACGCGGACGGTGTGCTCGCCGTTCGGCAGGCCCTGGACGCGGTGCGTGATGCGGCCCGGTGTGACGAGCGTCGTGGGGGCGCCGCCGTCGATCGAGATGTCGTAGTCGCCGGTCGCGTCGTCGAGCACGATGCCGACGCCCGTGCCGCGGAAGCGACCCTCGAAGTAGACGCCGGGCCACGCGTGCTGCCAGGTGTCGCCGCTGGCCACGACCCGACCCGCGGTGTGGGCCGTGCTCGAGGGGTCGGCGGCGTTGGCCGCCACGGGGAGCAGAGCCGCACACGTCGCGATCGCGGTGAACGTCAAGGCAGCACGCAGTCGTCGCACGCCAGTTCCCTTCGTCGGGGTTCGGCCGGCCGGGACGGCTGCCGCGCGATCCTTCGTAGCGTCCGGTGGGGTGCGGCGCACCCGTGTGAAGCGCTTCGACGGCGGCAGCCGACAGCCCCGGCGGAGGAGGGTCCACCGGGGCTGTCGGGGGTCAGCGCACTACTTGCGGAACACGAACGAGTCGACGTTCACGAAGTCGTTCGGTTGGCCGCTGGTGAACTTGAGGTAGACCGTGTGCTTCCCGGTCACCTGCCCGCCGACGTTCATCGCGAGGTTCTGCCACGTGCTCCAGCCGCCGGTGTTGCCGACCGCGACCTGCGCGACCGACCCGTTGCTGAGGCTGTCGATCTTGACCTCGACGAGACCGCTGACGCCGCCGCCCGCACCGGAGCCGGCCCGGATGACGACGTCCTTGGGCGACGTGCTGCCGAAGTCGACGTCGTTGTACTGCACCCAGTCACCGTTGGCGATGTAGCCGATCTCGTTCGCGCCGGCGACGACGCCGGACTGCGCGTTGAACGACTCCGCCTGGATGGTGCTGAACGCGTTCCGGTTGGTCCCGCCGCCGGTCGACGTCGGCGACGGCGTCGACGTGGTGGTCGGGTTGCTGGTGGAGCCGCTCCCGCCCTTCGTGTAGACGGCCACGTAGTCGACGAGCATCGGCTTGCCCGACACCGTGTTCGCGGTCGGGGTCGTGTAGCCGGCGACGCCGTTCGGGAACGCGCCACCCATGGCGACGTTGAGGAGGATGAAGTAGCCCTCGTGGCTCGTCATGTCGCTCCAGTACTGGGAGCCGACCTGGTTCTGGTTGATGTTCAGGAAGTTCTGACCATCGACGTACCAGCGCAGGATCTGCGGGCTGACGCTCGTGTCCCACTCGATCGCATAGGTGTGGAAGTTGCCCTGGCAGCTCGTGCTCGGGCAGCTGCGCGTGGCGCCGAGGCCGTTGGTCTCGTTGCAGGGTCCGCCGGGGTTGACGCCGCAGTGCAGCGTGCCCCAGACCTGGTTCAGGCCGTTGACGTTCTCCATGATGTCGAGCTCGCCGATGCCCGGCCAGTTCCAGTAGTTGCCCCGGTACGGGGAGCCCAGGGCCCAGAACGCCGGCCAGTAGCCCGCGGCCGACGCCCCGGTGACGTTCGGCATCGCGATGCGGCCCTCGATGCGCAGGACACCGCCCGACGGGGGCTTGAAGTTGGTGCGCTTGGTCTCGATGCGCGCCGACGTCCAGGACCCGTTGCTCGCCTTGACGGGCGTGATCTTCAGGTTGCCGGAGCCGTCGAGCCCGATGTTCTGCGAGCTCGTGGTGTACGTCTGGATCTCACCGGTGCCGAAGTTGGCGGGGCCGCCCTGGTACTGCGTGCCGGTGGTGTAGATCCAGTTGCTCGACGACGGCAGCTGACCTGCCGAGCCGGTGAAGTCGTCGCTCCACTGCAGCGACCAGCCCGACGGGGTGGTCGGGACGGATGCGTTCGCGTTGGCGGTGACGAGGGTGGTCGCGGCCAGGACGGTCGCGGCAGCACCGGCGATGATCGTGCGGCGGCGACGGTGCCGCGTCGTGGAGGGTGCGGGGGTGCGCACCTGTGCTTCGGGTGGGGTCACGGGGAACCAACCTCCGGTAGCAGGACAGGGGTCATGGCAACCGGGCCCGACTGCCATGTCGGGGCACCTCTCCTCTCCGAAAGGCGCGCCGGGAGTTGTTTCTAGTGCGTTAACTAAGTGGCTGTCAATCGCTCGATCGAGCCAGTTGTAAAGGTCATTGCCGCCGTGGGCGGGGCGCGCATCAGGGCTGTATCGGTAATGTTTACGCCCGCTTTTCGTACCCCGACTCGCTTGGTCTCCGAAGCGTGGGGCTTCGATCCAGTGGACTCGTGTCACTAGACCGTGCGTCGGCTTGTTGTGCTCGTTTTCGGCTGTTTGACCGCACTGACCACGACCGAGCCGCCTGTCGCGTCGTGGTGCGCCGGCCGCTCTCCGGCCTCGGCGTCACTCTCGCGGGCGAGGTATTTGTGCAGGTCGGCGACGCATTCTGGTGACTCGTGTCACTCAAAGGGACGAGAACGTCGCAAGAATGCGACGGGACGACGGTCCTACCGTGCAGGTGGACGGTGCCCGTCGGCGAGCAGCGCATCGAGCGCGACGAGCGTGTCAACCACCGACACCACCCGGTGCGGCCCGTCATCCGGCCCTGCGCCACCCGGCGTCCCCCCGATCTGCCACCCGCGCAGGGCGATCACCGGCACGCCCGTCCGCATCGCCAGCGCCACCTCGCTCAAGGTCCCCCACGACCCCCCGACGCTGACGACCACGTCGCTCGACCGGACGAGCAGGGCGTTGCGCAGCTCGCCGAGGCCGGTCGGCAGCGCGACCGTGACGTGCGGGTTCGCCGCGGAACGGTCGGTACCGGGCAGGAGGCCGACGACGACCCCACCCGAGCGCGCCGCCCCGCGTGCGACGGCCTCCATCACCCCGCCGAGCCCTCCGCAGACCACGACGTGCCCACGCTCGGCCAGCCCGCGCCCGAGCGCCTCGGCGTCGACGAGGTCGTCCTCGTCGGCGACAGACGGCCCGACGACCCCCACGTAGCCCATCGGCCCAGCCTCCCGCCGCGCGGACCGCCTCGCCAGCCCGTCATCCGGGGCCGAACTCGTCACTCCGGGGCGAACTCGTCCGTTGCAACCGACGAGTTCGGCGCGGACCGACGAGTTCGGCGGGCCCGGGTCGGCTCAGCTGAAGAGGTCTGGGTCTCCCGCGCCCACCCGGACGACCTCCGGGGCGCCTTCCGTCCAGTCGACGACCGTCGTGGGCTCGGTGCCGCAGTCGCCCGCGTCGACCACCGCGTCGAGCACCAGGTCCAGCTCCTCCTTGATCTGCCACCCCTCGACCATCGGCCACTCGGCGCCGGGCATCAGGAGGGTGCTCGACAGGAGGGGCTCGCCCAGCTCGCGCAGGATCGCCTGCGCCACCGGGTGGTCGGGGATGCGGACGCCGACGGACCGCTTCTTCGCGTGCGCCAGCCGGCGGGGCACCTCGGGGGTGGCCGGGAGGATGAACGTGTACGGGCCGGGGGTCACGGCCTTGATGGCGCGGAACGCGCTGTTGTCCAGGTGCACCAGCTGCCCGAGCTGTGCGAAGTCGGCGCAGACCAGCGTGAAGTGGTGCCGGTCGTCGAGGTGCCGGATGGTGCGGATGCGGTCCACCCCGGCGTGGTTGTCGATGCGGGCGCCCAGCGCGTAGCAGGAGTCGGTCGGGTACGCGATGAGCGCGTCCTTGCGGAGCAGCTCGACCACCTGCGCGATCGACCGCGGCTGAGGGTTCTCGGGGTGGACGTCGAAGTACCGGGCCATGGGGACGAGATTACGGCTTGTGGGGTGCGACGCCACGGACGGTGTCGGCCGCGAACCGGCGGTGGGAATCGGCGAGCTTGGACCGCGCCGCCTCGCCCAGGTCGACGCCGAGCACGTCCGCCAGGCACACCAGGTAGACGAGGACGTCGGCCAGCTCCTCGGCGACGCGCGCGTGCCGGTCCGGCGACGAGAACCGCGCGACCGCCTCGTCCGCGGGCACCCACTGGAAGAGCTCCGCCAGCTCGCCGACCTCCCCGACGAGCGCGAGGATCACCGACTTCGGGTCGTGGAACTGCTGCCAGTCGCGCTCGGTGCTGAACTCGCGGACCAGACGGGTCAGCTCCGCGATCTCGCGCTCGGTCGTCACGAGGCGATCACGCGGGGACCAGGTGGTCGGGGCAGACCTCGAACCGGTCGGGCTCGATGGTCAGCTCCGCGCGGCCGCCGGTGATCGAGCGCAGGTCCAGCACGTACCGGGCGAGCTCGGCCTCCGGCACCGACGCCTCGATCAGCACCAGGCCGTCGTCGAGGGACGTCGTCGCGTTGATGTGCCCGCGACGCGCGGACAGGTCGCTCATCACGTCGCCCTGCGCGGCCATCGGCACCGTGACGGAGACGTGGCTGATCGGTTCGAGGACGGTCGTGCCCGCGGCGTGCAGCGCCTCGCGGACGCCGGTCGCGGCGGCGGTCCGGAACGCCATGTCGGAGGAGTCCACCGAGTGCGACTTGCCGTCGTAGACCTCGACGCGCAGGTCCACCACGGGGTACCCGTGCGGCCCGCCGGACGCCATCGCCTCGACGACGCCCTTGTGCACCGCCTGCACGTAGGTGCGCGGGATCGCCCCGCCGACGATCGCGTCGACGAACTCGAACCCGGACCCGCTGGGCAGCGGCGAGACCCGCAGGTGCACCACGGCGAACTGCCCGTGCCCGCCCGACTGCTTCTTGACCTTGCCCTCGGCCTCGACCGGCTTCCGGATGGTCTCCCGGTACCCGACGGGCACCGGCGACGTGCTCACGTGCACCCCGAACACCCGGGCCAGCCGCTCCAGGGCCACGGTCAGGTGGGTGTCGCCGAGGCCGCGCAGGACGGTGCTGTCGCCCGAGCGGTCGACGCGCAGGGTGGGGTCCTCGGCGGTGAGGCGGGTCAGCGCCGCGGAGAGGCGGTCGTCGTCGGACTGCGTGAGCGGCGCCAGGGCGAGCGCGAACACCGTGGCCCGCTCGCGCGGGGGCCGGGCGGTCATCGACGCGCCCGGCCCGGTCCGTTCCGCCAGCAGGGTTCCCGACGGGGTGCCCGTGAGCTTGGCGACGGCACCGATCTGCCCCGCCGGCACCGCGTCGACCGGCAGGTGCTCCTTGCCGCGCAGCCGGAACAGGCCGGGGATGCGCTCCTCCGTGCGGGTCGCGGTGTTGAGCATCCGGTCGCCGTTGCGGACCGTGCCGGACAGGACGCGGAACATGGTGACCTGGCCGACGAACGGGTCGGCGAGCGTCCGGAACGCGTACAGCAGCGTCGGCCCGGCGGGATCGGCGGCGACCTCGACCTCGGTCCTCCCCGCCTGCACGCGCGCGGTCCGGTCCGCGGGCGACGGTCCCAGCTCGCACAGCAGGTCCGCGAGCCGGTCGACGCCCACCCCGGTGACCCCCGACGCCATCACGACCGGGAACGCCTCGCCCGCGAGGACCTCGTGCGCGAGCGTGGTCTCCAGCTCCTGCGGGGTCGGTACCTCGCCCGACAGGTAGCGCTCGAGCTGGTCGTCGTCGTGGGCGACGATCTCCTCGGTGACCTCGTCGTGCAGCCGGTGCTCCTCGTCGGCGAGGCCCGCCGGCAGCGCCTCCGTGTGGTGGTGGCCGTCGAGGTCGTAGGTGAGACCCTCCTCGCTGAGCACGTCGGCGACACCGGTGAACGCCGTCTCCTCGCCCAGCGGCAGCTCCAGGGGGACCAGCCCGTCGCCGAACGCCGCCCGCAGGTCCGCCAGCACGTGCCGGAAGTCCGCCCGCGCCTTGTCCTCCTTGGTGACGACGACCATCCGCGGCAGGCCGGCGTCGGCCGCGAGCCGCCACGCCGCGTGCGTGCCCGCCTGCACCCCGTCGACCGCGCTGACCACGACCAGGGCCAGGTCCGCTGCCGCGAGCGCCGCGTCCACGGATCCCGCGAAGTCCGCCGACCCCGGGGTGTCCAGCAGCGTCACGTCGTACGCGTTGCCGTCCGTCGCGGTCCACGGAAAGGGGGCGACCCCGAGGCCCAGGGAGATGCCGCGTGCGATCTCCTCCGGCTCGTGGTCGCTGACCGTCGAGCCGTCCTCGACGCGACCGGTCCGGGTCAGGACCCCCGCGCGGTGGAGCAACGCCTCCGTGAGGGTCGTCTTGCCGGAGCCGACGGCGCCCAGCAGCGCCACGGTGCGGATCCTCGGCGACGCTGCCTGGTCCATGGTCTTCTCCCGGTCCGGGGTCCAGAACGCCACCCTAGGACGCCACGAGCCCGGGACGCGAGGCGTCCCGGGCTCGAGGGTGGAGCGGTGTGCTGGTGTCAGGAGGCCGCGAGGATGTCCACGACGAAGACCAGCGTCGAGTTCGCGGGGATGGACTCGCTGGCCTGGTCGCCGTAGCCCAGCTCCGGCGGGATGACCAGGAGGACCTGGCTGCCGACCGTCTGACCGGCGAGGCCCTGCGTCCACCCGGGGATGACCCCGGTGAGCGCGAACTGCACGGGCTCGCCCGCGTCCCAGGACGAGTCGAACTGCGTGCCGTCCCAGAGCCAGCCGGTGTAGTTGACCGTGAGCGTCTGGTCCGCGGTCACCTCCGCGCCGGTGCCCTTGATGAGCGGCTGCACGACGAGCTCGGTGGGTGCCGGGTCGGCGACCGGCGTGATCGACGGCTTGCCGTCGGCGTCCAGCGTGACGACCGGCAGGCCGGCGGCCGGCGTCACCGGCTCACCCTCGGGGCCGTCCAGCGGCTTGGGGGTGTCCTTCGCCTCGACGACCTCGCCGACGACGACGTTCGTGACGGGGGCCGCGGTGGCGTCTGCGCCGGCGGCACCCGGGATCGCGAAGAGGATCCGGACGCCGACGTTCTGGCCGACGAGCGCGTCGTGCAGCTCGGGGAGCAGGTTCTCGTCGGCGACGATCTTCTCGGGCGCGGTCTCGTACGTGTCGCCCAGCTCGCTGCCGTCCGCGCCGCTGACCGCGGTCGTCTGGATGGAGAGGGTCTGGCCCTCCTCGATCACGTCGCCGTCACCCTCGTCGATGATGCGCACCGTGAGGGCGCTGACCTCGAACGGCGTCTCCGGGAGCGTGATGGTGGGCTTGCTGCCCCGCTCGCCCTCGACCTCGACCTTGGCGAGCGCGGCGGCGTCGGCGGGGTTCGCGCTCGACGTCGACGAGGCGGAGGGCGACGGGTCGTCGCCGGAACCTCCGGCGCAGGCGGTCAGCGCGAGGCCGAGGGACAGGGTGAGGGCTGCTGCGGCGAGGCCGCGGCGGGCGGTGGTCGTGCGGCGCACGAGGGTCCTCCGTCGGGTTCGGGTCCCGCCCGGGGAGGCGGCGGACCTCGGCACGGTACGCGAGATTGCTGGGAGTCTGCTGAGTGAGCCGGTGGGTGGGTGGTCCGAAACGGTTCAGACGCCCGGGCCGCCGATGCTCGGCGCCGGGCGTCTCCGAGGGCTTCCCAGGCAGTTTTTGCGACGTTAAAACACTCTCTCCATTTCTCTCGCAATCGTTATCGATAACGATATGGAAATCGTTTAGCACATTGACGCCCCATGCCCCGCGGCCCAGGCTCCCCAGGTGTTTCCACCACGTTCTCCCGGTGTTCGCCGGGGGACGTCCACGGGTCGCAGGGGGTCGCTCTCGCCATGCCACAGCTCATGCTCATCGGCGCCGATCTGGTCGCGGTCGTCGTGCTCACGGGCGTCTACTTCCGACGGCACCGCAGACGTGACCTCGTCGTCGCGTTCGTCGGCGTCAACGTCGGCGTGCTCGTCGTCGCGTCGTCGCTGGGGTCCGGGAACATCGGCGCCGGACTGGGCCTCGGGCTGTTCGGGGTGCTGTCGATCATCCGGCTGCGGTCCACGGAGATCGACCAGCGCGAGGTCGCGTACTACTTCGCGGCCCTCGCGCTCGGAGTCCTGGGTGCGCTGCCCGGCACGGTGCTCTGGCACGCGCCCGCCCTCATGGCGCTGCTGCTCGTCGCGGTCGTCGTCGGCGACCACCCGCGCCTGTTGCGCCGTCACCAGCGCCAGGAGCTCGTGCTCGACGGCGCCCTCACCGACCACGTCGCGCTCGTCGCGCGGCTCGAGCAGCTGCTCGGCGCCCGCGTGCACACCGTGTCCGTGCAGCGCGTCGACCTGGTCAACGACACCACCTGGGTGGACGTCCGCTACGAGACGACCGCCCTGCAGAGCGGTCGACGCCGGGTGGGGGTCGCCTCGTGACCGAGACCGTCCTCGACACCCCCCTGCGCCGGCTGGCTCCGATGAGCCTCGACGAGCTCATCGAGCGGGCCGGTCTGCAGACGCGCGTCGACCGCAAGTACCTGGTGCCCGTCGCCGAGGTCGACGCACTGCTCGACCGGCTCGCGTCCCAGGCGCAGGTCCTCGACATCGGCGGACGGCGGCTGTTCGACTACGAGTCCGTCTACTTCGACACCGCGGACCTCATGGCGTACCACCTGGCCGCGCACCGCCGCCGACGCCGGTTCAAGGTCCGTACGCGCAGCTACCTCGACTCCGCGCAGTGCTGGCTCGAGGTCAAGACGCGCGGACCCCGTGGCACCACCGTCAAGGAACGGCTCCCGTACGACCTGCGGGACCGGGACGCCATCGCGCACGGCCGCTGGTTCGTCGCCGGCGTGCTCGGCGCTCACGGGATCCGCGGCACGGACGACCTGACCTTCGCGCCGACCCTGGTCACGCGCTACCTGCGCACGACGCTCTTCCTGCCGCAGACGGCGAGCCGCGTCACCGTGGACGTCGGCCTGTCGTGGCACGACGGGCGCGCCCCGCTGCACCTGCGCGACGTCGCCGTCGTCGAGACGAAGACCGGCTCCACCGCGTCCGGCGCCGACCGCCTGCTGTGGGCGCACGGGTACCGGCCGCAGCGCATCTCGAAGTACGCGACCGGCCTCGCGGCGCTCCGGCCGGACCTGCCGGCGACACGGTGGCGCCGCACCCTGCACCGACACCTGCTGCCGTCCTCGACGACGACCCCTGCCTGACCGGCCCGCCGTCCCCGACCCACCCGATCACACCCGACCGAGGAGTGCCGCTGATGTCACGCCCGATCCGAGCCACGGTCGCCGCCGTCCTGGCCGCCGCGCTCGCCCTCCCGCTGCTCGGGTCGATGCCCGCGATCACCCCGGTGGCCGCGGCCGTCGAGACCGGGGACATCACGTTCTCCCGGCCCAGCGGCACGTTCACCGGCTCGGTCTCCGTGAGCCTGAGCACGGCCGTCGCCGGTGCGCAGGTCCGCTACACGACGAACGGCAGCGCGCCCACGGCGTCGTCGACCGTCGCGTCCGGACCGGTGCAGCTGACCCGGAGCACGGAGGTCCGGGCGCAGGCGTTCGTCGGCGGGACCGCGACGGGGGAGCCGGCGTCGGCGCAGTACGTCGCGACGAATGTCTCCACCGCCCACGACCTGCCCGTCCTGCTGCTCGACGCGTACGGCAGCGGACCCGTCGGTGACGACTACCGCTCGGTCGCGGTCATGGAGTTCCAGCCCTCCGGTGGCACGACGTCGCTGCAGGCGACCCCGACCCTGACCGCGCGTGGCGGCTACCACCTGCGCGGTCAGTCGAGCCGGATGTTCGACAAGCAGCCGTACCGCCTCGAGCTCTGGGACGACACCGGCGACGACCTCGACCTGCCGTTCTTCGGCATGCCCGACGAGTCCGACTGGGTGCTGCGCGGCCCGTTCGCGGACAAGTCGCTGATCCGGGAGGCGCTGGTCTACGACCTCGGCCGCGCGATGGGCCTGGCGACGCCCCGGTACCGGCTGGTCGAGGTCTACGTGAACGACGACGCGCAGCCGGTCGCCGCCACCGACTACCGCGGCGTGTACATGCTCGAGGAGACCATCAAGAACCAGAAGAACCGGCTCGACCTCAAGGGCCTCGACCCGGAGGACGTCACCCCGCCGAAGGTCGAGGGCGGCTACATCCTCGCGTTCGAGTGGCTCGCGGCGGAGGAGCCCCGCCTCATCTGCACCGGTTCGCCGTGCTGGACCGACCTGGAGGTGAAGGACCCCGACGACCTGGTCCCGCAGCAGAAGGCGTACATCACCGGCTACATGCAGAAGATCAACGACGTCCTGCACGGCGCGGACCGGTTCCACCCGACCACCGGCTACCCGGCGTACGTCGACGTGGCGTCCTTCGTCGACTTCGCGATCATCAACGAGCTCAGCCGCGACCTCGACGCCTACTACCGCAGCCAGTACTTCTACAAGGACCGCGGGGGCAAGCTCACCGCCGGGCCGCTCTGGGACTTCGACCTGACGTTCGGGGTCGGCGGCTACTTCGGCAACGAGCAGGTGCAGGGCTGGCAGTACCAGCAGACGCGGCAGCCGATCGCCTTCGACTGGTTCACCGTGCTCATGCAGGACCCGGCGTTCGTGAACCAGGTGAAGGTGCGCTGGCAGGAGCTGCGCCGGGGGATCCTCTCCGACGCGCAGCTGCGCACCCGGGTGTCCGGCCTGACCGCCCCGCTCAGCGCCGCCGCCGCCCGCAACTTCACGCGCTACCCGAACCTGTCGACCCGGATGGTCGGGCCGTTCATCACCTCCACCACCGGGACGTGGCAGGGGCAGGTGTCGGAGCTGCAGTCCTGGATGCTCCGCCGGGCCGCGTGGCTGGACACGACGGCGGCGTGGGGCGGGCCGACGACGCCTCCGCCGACCCCGACGCCGACGCCGACCCCGACGCCGACGCCTTCGCCGACGCTGACGCCGACGCCGACGCCGACGCCCACGTCGGTCCCCGGTGGCGCCTGCTCGGCCACGTTCACCGCGATCTCGCGCTGGAACGGCGGGTTCCAGGGTGAGGTCACCGTGACCGCGGGGTCGGCGCCGCTGACCGGCTGGGCGGTCACCCTCGCCCTCCCGGCGGGCGTCACGATGAGTCAGTCGTGGAACGCGACCGTCACCGGCAGCGGTTCCGCGCTCACGGCCCGCAACGTCGCCTGGAACGGCTCGCTCGCGGCAGGCGGCCGCACGGCGTTCGGTTTCATCGCGACCTCAGCGACGGGCACGGGCACTCCGACGCTCACGTGCGCGGCCGGCTGACCTGCCGACCAAGCCATGGGTGCCGCCAGTGGCGGTCGATGCGGCAGCCATGACTTGGTCGACGTGCCGAGACCTCGACTCAGCGACCGTCACAACAGGCGGCGGTCGTTCTCGCGGACGACGCGGAGCCAGCGGTAGCCGTAGCCGTCGAGCTCGACCTCCGTGCGGCCCTTCGCGTCGATGGTGCACGAGCCGTCCTGGAGCAGGTCGACCAGTCGGACGGTGTCGTCGCAGTCGGCCAGGTGCAGCGGGACCATGACGGGCTCCGTGCCGAGGTTGTGCAGCGCGACGAGCGACCCGTCGTCCCAGGTGCTGCGGTGCGCGAGGACGGCACTGTGGGGCTGGTCGAGGATCTCCGCGCGGGTGGTCCAGCCGAGCTCGGGGCACTCGCGGTACCGCCGGACGAGGAGCTGCACGAAGGTCAGGAGCGAGTCCGGGTCGCGACGCTGGTCGGCGACGTTGACGTGCTCGGGGGCGAACCCGCCGTCGGTGACCGGCCCGGACAACGACCGCTTCGACGCCCGCGAGAACCCGCCGTTGAGCCCGGACGTCCACTGCATCGGGGTACGGACGGCGAGCCGCCCCTCGGCCGCGAGGTTCTCGCCCATGCCGATCTCCTCGCCGTAGAACAGCACGGGGGTACCGGGCAGGGAGAAGAGCAACGAGTAGACCATCCGGATGCGGCGGGGGTCGCCGCCGAGCATCGTCGGGAGGCGTCGGCGCAGGCCGCGGTCGTAGAGCTGCATGTCGGGGTCGGGGCCGAAGGCGGCGAACACCTCCTGCTTCTCGTCCTCGGACAGCTTGTCGAGGGTGAGCTCGTCGTGGTTGCGCACGAACGTGGCCCACTGGGCGTCGTGCGGGATCTCCGGCCTCTGCTCCAGGGCCTTCGCGACGGGCCGCGCGTCCTGCCGGGCGAGCGCCAGGTACAGGTTCTGCATCCCGATGAAGTCGAACTGGAGGGTCAGCTGGTCGCTGTCGGCGCCGTCGCCACCGAAGTAGAGCTTCTGCTCCTCGTACGGCAGGTTGACCTCGCCCATGAGGATCGCGTCGCCCACCCGGCGGGTCAGGAACGCCCGCAGCTCCTTGAGGAAGTCGTGCTTGTCCTCGACCTTGTCGCCGGGGGTCTTGGCGGCGTCGGCCAGGAAGAACGGCACGGCGTCGACGCGGAACCCGCTCAGGCCGAGCTCCGCCCAGTACCCGATGACCTTCGCGATCGCGTCCCTGACCTGCGGGTTCGCGGTGTTCAGGTCGGGCTGCTGGTGGTAGAAGGTGTGCCGGTACCACTCGCCGGTCGCGTCGTTCTTGGTCCAGATGCCCGTCTCCTTGTCGGGAAAGACGACCTTGTCCTTCGTCGACGGGGGCTTGTCGGTGCGCCACACGTAGAAGTCGTGGAACGGGCTGTCCGTGGACTTGCGGGCGCTCTGGAACCACGGGTGCTTCTCGGACGTGTGGTTCACGACGAGGTCGACGATCACGCGGATCCCACGGTCCTTCGCCGTGCGGATCACCTCGACCAGGTCCCCGGCGTCGCCGAGCCGGGGGTCGACCCCGTAGAAGTCGGAGATGTCGTAGCCGTCGTCGTAGTCGGCCGTCGGGTAGAACGGCATGAGCCACAGGCAGGTGACGCCCAGGTCGGCCAGGTGGTCGATGCGCTGGACCAGGCCGGGCAGGTCGCCGACGCCGTCGTCGTTCCAGTCCATGTACGTCTCGACGTCGAGGCAGTAGATGACGGCGTTCTTCCACCACAGGTCGCCGGTGTCGTGGATCCTCATGCGGTCACCTGCTTCAGCTGGGGGAGGAGGTGCTCGGCGGCCATGTCGACGAACGCGTCGAGGGTCGCGCTGCGCGGGGTCGCGGTCCGTGCGGCGTCGTCGTGCTTCTCGTCGCTCGGGGCGGGGTCCGTCGCCACCTGGTGCAGGTAGACCGCGTCGAAGCCGATGGCCACGAGGTCGCTCACGCGGTCCGCCAGCCGTGCCGGGTCGTGGTCGACCAGCACGCTGCGGCGCAGGGCGTCGTCGCCGACGTGGGTCCCGAGGGAGTCGAACGCCTCGGGGGTGTCCAGGTCCCACGCGACCGGCGGGCCGAACACCTGGCCGGCCATCTGGTCGCGGGCCACCGCCAGGGCGGTCTCGGCGTCGGGTGCCCAGGACACGTGCACCTGCAGGTTCAGGGCGCCGCGCCCACCGGCGTCGCGGTACTCCTGCACGACCTGCTTCAGGATCTCCGGCGACTGGTTCACCGTGACCAGACCGTCGGCCCAGGCGGCGTGCGCGCGGGCCGTCGCGGGCGTCACCGCGGGTCCGATGAGCAGCGGCTTCTCGTCGGGAAGCGTCCACAGCTTGGCCCGGTCCACCGTGACCAGCCCGTCGTGGGTGACCTCCTCGCCGTCCAGCAGGGCGCGGATCACGTCGACGCACTCGCGCAGGCGCGCGTCCCGCTCCGCCTTGGCGGGCCAGCGCCCGCCGGTGATGTGCTCGTTGACGTTCTCCCCGGAGCCCAGCGCCACCCAGAAGCGTCCGGGGAACATCGCGGCGAGCGTCGCGGCGGCCTGCGCGATGATCGCGGGGTGGTACCGCTGGCCCGGCGCGTTCACGACGCCGAGGGGCAGCCCGGTGGTCGCGAGGGCGGCACCGAGCCACGTCCACGCGAACCCGGAGTGGCCCTGCTGGACCGACCAGGGCGCCCAGTGGTCCGAGCACATGGCGGCGTCGAACCCTGCCTGCTCCGCGCGCTGGGTGGCCGCGAGGAGGGCAGCGGGGTGGACCTGCTCGTGCGAGTTGTGGAATCCGACGATGGTCATGGGGATCGGTTCTACCCGCTGTCGGGCTCCTCCGCGCGGCGAGCGGGCGTGCACAGGCCGATGAACGCGCCCAGCTCCGCGAGGGTCTCCGGGCGGGTGGGGAGGTAGTCGGTCAGGCGGTGCGAGCGGATGACGACCGCGCACCACTGCGCCCGGGAGACGGCCACGTTGAGCCGGTTGCGGTTCAGCAGGAACTCCATCCCGCGCGGGACCTCGTCGGCCGACGACGCGCACAGGGTCACCAGGACGACCGCCGCCTGCTGGCCCTGGAACTTGTCGACGGTCCCGACGCGGACGTCCGCGATGCCCGCGGCCTCCAGGGCTCGGCGGATCGTCCACACCTGCGCGTTGTACGGGGCGACGACGAGGATGTCGTGCCCGGTCAGGGATCGGGTGGTGCCGTCCGTCCAGTCGCGACCGAGCAGGTCGCGAACCTGCTCGACGACGACCGCGGCCTCCTCGGGCGACGACACGGCGTTGCCGACGTGCTCGACGACGATCGTCCGCAGCCCGGGCGCGACGCCGTCGAGCGAGCGCTCGGCGGTGTGCGGGACGGCGGCCAGCCGGTCCTCGTAGGACAGGTGCGACACGGCTTCGCAGAGCGTCGGGTGCATCCGCCACGTGCGGGCCAGGAAGTAGCCGAGCTCGTCGGGCAGCGTGTCGTGCCCGTCGACCAGCCAGCCGAGCGCCGACCGGTCCACCGGCTCCGGGTGCCGGCCCTGGGTCACCTGCGGCAGCTGCTGCGGGTCCCCGAGGAGCAGCAGGTTCCGGGCCGCCGTCGACACGGCGATCGTGTCCGCGAGCGAGAACTGGCCCGCCTCGTCGATGACCAGCAGGTCGAACAAGCCGTCGGGGATCCGGTCCCGGCTCGTGAAGTCCCACTTCGTGCCGCCGATGACGAAGCCGCCAGTCTGTCGAGCGTGGAACGCGACCGCGTTCCTGCCCTGGGGCAACGACTCCCACACGGCGTCGTCGGGGTGCGTGTCCTGCGCCTTCTTGCCGATGTGCTCCGCCGACAACCCGGCGTCGTTGACAGCGCGCAGCATGTTCTCGACCACCGCGTGCGACTGCGCGACGACCCCCACCTTCCAGCCCTGCGCCGCGAGCGCCGCGACCACGTGACCGCCGGTGTAGGTCTTGCCGGTGCCCGGCGGTCCCTGCACGGCCAGGTAGGAGCCGTCGAGGTCGAGCACCGCGTCGATGATCGCCTCCGTGGTGCCGGTGACGTCGTCGGGGCGGGGGAGCGGGAGCGCCCGGGTGCGTGGCGGGACCCGGCGCAGCAGGTCGATCGCGGGACGCGCGGGCAGGTCGGCGCCGAGGCCTTCCACCAGCGCGCGGATGGCGGCGACGATGCTCGTCGTCTGCGGGGGCGCCGACGGCGCGAGAGCCATCGGCAGGCGGGGCTCCGGGACCGCGCCCTTGGGGAGCCGCTCGACGATCCGCAGGACGTCCCGGGTACCCGACGACGAGTCCGGTGCGCGCTGCGAGTTCACCCCGAGGATCTCGACGCTCTGCGTCCACCCGCGGTGCCCGGTGGTCGAGGTCTTCGCGTAGGCGGGCGGTGCGTCGTACAGCGCGTACGCCTTGCCGCCCGCGCGCAGGTCGCTGCCCGGTTCGAGGTGGCCCGCGACCCGCAGCACCCGGCTGAAGGTCTGCCTGCCGGGGCCGATGCTCCAGTCCTCCAGCACCTCCGGCGTCCCGTCGACGAGCAGCGTGCCGCGCGGGTCCATCCACTCCGCCGGGTCGGACTGCAGCCGGTCGAAGTGCGCCCACCAGAACGGCTTCTCCTCCCGCCGGTGGTAGCCGACGGCGGCCGCGAGCATCCGGAGGGCCTGCGCGTCGCGCGGGTCCTCGAGCCGCTCGGCCCGCGCCAGGACGTCGAGCACCAGCGGGTCGTCCTCCGCGGGCTCGGCGAGCTCGGGCACCGCCGCCCCCGTCGGCGCCGGACCGTGCGCGAGCAACCAGTCGCGCAGCCGCAGCGTCGACTCGCAGTCGTACCGGTTGTACTCGCCGATCTCGTCGAGCCTCGCCTGCCAGGCGGTCTCGTTCCCCGCGTCCCGCAGGTCGCACGCCTCCGCGTACTCCGTGATCGAGTCGGTGGCCGTGGTGACCGCGCCGCCGCGCGTCTGCGCACCCATGTAGAGCGGTTCGAGCTTCTTCAGCGAGTACGAGCTGGCGCCCACGCGCAGCCCGCGGCGCACCGTCGCGTACAGGTCGACCAGCACCCCGTCGCGCAGCAGCTGGTCGACCGCGTCCTCGCCGACCCCGTGCCGGCCCGCGAGCCGCAGCAGCGCCGACCGCTCGTACGGGGCGTAGTGGTAGACGTGCATGCCCGGGTGCGCCGCGCGGCGCTTCTCGACGTACGCCAGGAAGTCGACGAACGCCTGCTTCTCCTGGGCGCGGTCGTGCGCCCAGAACGGCCGGAACGCGCCGTCCGCCTCCACCACCCCGAACAGGTACTCCAGCCCCCAGCCCGCGGGTGCGTCGGCGGGCACCGTGTCGTCGGTCCACAGCGGGTCGCCCTCGAAGTCGAAGAAGATGTCGCCCGCGTCCGGCACCGGCAGGTCGCTGATCGCCGCGGGCTCGACGACCTCGAACACCAGCGGCTCCGACGCGCTCTCCTGCCGGACCTGGAGCGCAGCCTGCCGACGCAGGTTCGCCAGCGCCGCGACGCCGATGCCGGGCACCGCCGCCGTGCCCGCCGCGAGCTGGTCGATGGTGCCGATCCCCGCCGCCGCCAGCCGCGCACGCTGCGTCGACCGCATCCCGGCGACCAGCAGGACGTCCCGGTGCGCGACGACCTGCGCGGCACAGGCGTCGCACCGCCCGCACGCCCGGTAGCGGGCATCACCCCAGGTCACCGGCGTCTGCGCGGCGCGGTGCGCGTCGAGGAGGTCCTCCAGGCGGGCTCGGCGCTCGCGGTACAGCGGCAGGAGGTCCGCGAGGCGGTGGCTGGACCGGGACCGGTCGCCGAGGACCAGGTGCACGTCGTCCGTCACGGGGACGCCCGCCGTGACCAGCTGGTCCGCGTACGCCGTCAGCTGGAGCAGGGCCGTGACCTTCACGCTGCGCGCCAGCTTGGTGTCGAGCACCGCCCAGCGGTCGCCCTCGCGCACCACGAAGTCGGCCCACCCGGTGAACCGCCCGTCGAAGAACCCGGCCTGGTAGACGACGTCCGCGTCCGACGACAGGGCTGCGAGCGTCGACGCCTGCACGCGTTCGAGCGCGGCCCGGTCGTCGGCCTCGTCGAACCGCGGTCGCGCGATCGTGACGACGTCTCCCGACGCTCGGTACGCGTCGAGGACCGCACGCTCGTGGGCGGTGCCCAGCGCCGACACCCGTGCCAGCATCGCGTCCGCGGCGATCGGCGCCGGCGCCGACCAGCCGAGCCGGCCGTCCAGGTCGCTCAGCACGGCGAGCTCGCACGCAGCGGCGTTGGCGAGGTCGCTCGGGCTGAGCACGAGGCCGCCGTCGGCGAGGAGGAACATGCGCCGAGGGTAGACGGGGCCGGCGACACGGCTCGCGGAGGTCGACGAAAGCGGTGTATCACCCGTTGGCCGGATATCCACCGCAACCGGACAGTCGCTACCTTCCGAGCGCAGCCCATCGGCACCGGCCGCCGGGCACAGCCAAGGGAGTCTCTGTGCGCACAGCCAGTGTCCGGATCAGCGCCGTCGCCGTGCTCGCCGCGGCGGCGCTCGTCGTGCCGGCGGTGTCCGCTTCCGCCTGGGGGCCGCCGCGGGGCAGCGCGCCCGTCGTGACGCAGACCGGCGTCTCCGACCCGGTGGCCGGCTGCGCCGTCGGCGCGGACCGCCCCTGGGTCCGGACCGCCACCCCGACGCTGCGGGCGACGCTCAGCGACGCCGACGGGCAGCACGTCAGCGCGAGGTTCGTGGTGCTCGACTCGCGTGCCCGCGTGGTCTGGGCGGCGCCCGCGACAGGTCAGCAGGCGTCGGGTGCACGGCACGCCGTGACGGTGCCCGAGGGTCGTCTCGCCGACGGCGGCACCTACACCTGGCTGGTCACCGGCCAGGACGAGGGCGGTCGCTGGGGGCTGCCGGCGCTCTGCCGGCTCACCGTCGACACCACCGCCCCCGCCGTCCCGACCGTCACGCCCGTCGCGGGCGAGCCGGCGGTGTACGTGGAGGATGCGACGGCGGGCGGCGTCGGCCAGCGAGGGTCGTTCACGCTGACCGACGAGTCCGCCGACGTCGTCTCCTACCAGTACGGGATCGACGACAGCGCGTTCGTCGAGTCCGTCCCGGCCACGGCACCGACGATCACCTGGACGCCGACGACGTCCGGACCGCACGTCCTGCAGGTCCGGGCCGTCGACCGCGCGGGCAACGTGAGCTCGGCGCGGGTCTACCGCATCACCGTCGCCGCGCCCGTCCCCACCGGCGGCGGCGGGAAGTGGCTGCTCGACGAGGGAGCCGGCGACGTGGCCGGTGGCACCACCGTCCCGCTGACGCTGACCGCGACCACGACGTGGACCGCCGGCCCGCTGGTCGAGCTCGCCGGCGACGACTCCGACCGGGCGCTCCTCTTCGACGAGCCCGCCGACGGCGCAGCCTCCGAGGCTGCGGTCCTTGACACGACGAAGCCGTTCACCGTCTCGGCGTTCGTGCGGCTCGACGCGCTCGGCACCCACGGCACCGCGGTGAGCCAGGACGGGTCGGCGTCCAGCGGGTTCGCCCTCGGCTACGACACCATCGGGTGCGCGGAGGGGGTGGCCGCGTGCTGGACCTTCGCGATGAACGGCGTCGAGACCTCGGTGGCCACGTCGACCGGGGCGGCGGAGGCCGGCCCCTGGGTCCAGCTCACCGGGGTGCACGACGCGGTCGGCGGCACGGTCGCGCTCTATGTCTGCCCGATCGGCACCGCCGACGAGCCCGGGACCATGAACCCCGTGATCAGTGGGCCCGTCGGCTTCGCCGGCGGTGCCTCGACGACCGGGCCGTTCCGGCTCGGCCAGGGGTTCAGCGGCGCGTCCCCCTTCGCCGGGGTCGTCAGCTCGGTCACCGTCGCCGAGGGTGTCGTCGCCTCGATCGCGTCCGTCCGTCGGTCCTGCTCCTTGGGCGCCTGACCGCAGCCCGGTCCCTGGGTTCCGGCTAGGAACCCAGGGACCAGGCTGCGATCGCCGCGACGGAGGTGCCGACGTCGAACGTGCGCACCTCCGTCGCGACGGTCGCGAGGTCCGCGACGAAGCCGTCGTCGGCGTCCACGGTCCCGCGCGCGTGCACGACGAGCACCACGGGGAGCCGGTCGGCGTCCGTCGGCGCCAGCACGGCGCTCACCCGCTGGACCAGCTGCCGGTAGGACCGGCTGGCGGCGAGCACGACGACCGCGTCGACGGTCGGCAGGTCGAGACCTTCGTCGAGCACCTTCGGCGCGGTCAGCACCTGGAGCCGGCCGGTGCGCAGGTCACGCAGGGTGTTGCGGCGGACCTCCGGCTCCAGACCGTTGTGCAGCCACGCCGCCGGCACCCCCGCCGCGCGCAGCCCGGCCGCCGCGGCGTCGGCGTCGTCCTTCGTGTGCGTGAAGACGAGCGCGTGGGAGGACCGCGCGAGCGTCGGGCCGAGCGTCGCGACGGCGGCGAGCTTCGCCGACGACGTCGCCAGCAGGTCCCGGCGGGTGCTGACCGCGCGCAGGTACGCGCTGGCGTCCGCGGCCGCGCGGGCGTTCTCCCGCCAGCCGTTCTGGAGGCGGATGACGTCCTCGACGAACCGGTGCGGCGCGCACCCGTGCTCGGTGAGACGTCCGGCGAGCTCCGTGATCTGCGCGGACAGGGCGTCGTGCTCGGACTGCTCGTCCGCGTCGAGGTCCACCGCGACGTACGCGAGCCGGAACGGGGCGAGCACCTCGTCCTTCCGACCGCGGCGCAGGTCGCACCCGTCGAGCACCGCACCGAAGTAGGGCCGCAGGATCTCGTCGAACCCCGGGTCCTGCCGTTCCATCGCCGACGTCAGACCCAACCGGGCCTCGAACCCTGCGCGGAGCGTCTCCGCCGGTCGGGCCGACCCGTACTTGTGCACCTCGTCCGCGATGACCAGACCGGCTTGCCCGTCCGCCAGCAGCCGGTGGCCGAACGCGGCGCTGACCAGCGACACCAGCACGTCGCACTCGTCGAACGTGTGGGCGGTCGTGATGTCCCGTCGACCGATCGACAACCCGGGCAGGTGGAGCTCCAGCACCGAGAACCACTGCTCCAGCAGCTCCGACGTCGGCACCAGGACCAGCACCTTCTCGCCGCGCGTCAGGGCGTCCCAGGCCGCGAGCACCCCCACCACGCCGCGGTCCGGTGCGCTGACCGCCTCGACGATCCCGCGCCGCTCCTCCGCCAGCCACGCGTCGAGCACGTCCTTCTGCCACCGACGCAGCTGCGGCCCCACGTACCGGACCTCGCCGCCCGGCGGGAGCGGGCCACGCTCGACCACCGCGCTCGTGCCGAGCGCGTGGAACAGGCCACCGGCGGGTGTGGCCGGTGCGATCGCGAACGGCTCGGCGGTCGGACGGTCCTCCGGGGCGACGCGCACCGGGAGGGGTTCGGCGACGCGAGCGGTCGGGTGGGTCGTGGTCCCGCTCGTCTCCGCCGCCGCCGTCCCGGCCGGCTGCACGAACGTCGGCGCGAACGGCTGCTGCTCGACCGCCGGCTGCTCGACCGGCGACCCCGCGGCTGCCGGCTTCGCTGCCGCCGCGAGACGGGCGCTCACCGGCACCCGGACCGGCATGGTCGAGGCGCTCTCCTGGAGCCGCACCGACGGCCGGCCCGCGAACGCCGCCGCCGGCAGGATCCCCCGACGGGTGTCCGCCCGCTCCGCGACCGTGGACCCGGGACGCTCACCGAACGACGCCGCCGGCGCGGGCACCTGGCGCCGCGGCGTCGGGAGGTTGAGCAGCGTCGCCGGGTGACCTGCACCCAGTGCACGCCACCGCGGCGGCACGCTGTTGTCCGCGCGGAGCCTCGGGTCACCGATCAGGAGCTCCTCGACCTCGGCCGTCGTGAGCGCTTCCTCACCGGCGTTCGCGACGCTCAGGGTCAGCTCCGACGCCGTCTGGAGGGGGCGCGCGCAGAGGGCAGCGTGCAGCACGTCGTTCGGTGTCGACACAGTG
Source organism: Cellulomonas sp. Leaf334 (assembly GCF_001424195.1). Taxonomy (GTDB): domain Bacteria; phylum Actinomycetota; class Actinomycetes; order Actinomycetales; family Cellulomonadaceae; genus Cellulomonas. Next base: position 149,373 of record NZ_LMOO01000005.1, read on the forward strand.
CGCTCCTCGCTCCCGCTCCGCGGAGGGGTCCCCGCATCCGATGCCCCCATGTCTTGTCGGCATCCGGACGGCTCGAATTCAGTCGCGCACCAGAACTCGTCCGGCGCGTCGCCGTCCGGCTTGCCGGGTCAGGCGTCTGTGGACTCCTGCGGCAGCGGGCGGGCGACGATGTCGTCGGCGTTGTCCACGATCCACTCCATCAGGGGCAGCAGCCGGGTGACGAGCTCGGACCCGCGGGTGGTGAGCGAGTAGTCGACGCGCGGCGGGACGCTGCCGGTCACCTCCCGGTGCACGATCCCGTCGGCCTCGAGGGTGCGCAGGGTCTGCGCGAGCATCTTCTCGCTGATGCCCTCGACGATCCTGCGCAGCTCACCCCAGCGCCTGGTGCGTTCGGAGAGGGCGACCAGCAGGAGGACGCCCCACTTGCTGGTGACGTGGTCGAGCACCGTCCGCGACGGGCACGCGGCGGCGAGAACCCCGTCGGTCAGGAGCCGGTCCAGGACGCTGACCTCATTGCTTACCGTCACGTGCGTACCTTACGTGAAGGTGGGTACCAGCGATCGGGAAGGTTGCTGACGGGCGACGGGTTGGGGCGGACGACACGATCCGCCTGCGAGAGGAACACCCCATGTCCGTCGTCGTCACCGGTGCCACCGGCCAGCTCGGTCGTCTCGTCGTCCAGCACCTCCTCACTGGCCCTGCCGGCATGCCCGCCGACCAGGTCGTCGCCGCCGCCCGAAACCCCGACCGCGTCGCGGGGGTCCGCACGGCGACGATCGACTACGACGACCCGACCTCGCTGGAGACCGCCTTCGCCGGCGCGGAGACGGTGCTGCTCATCTCGGGCACCGAGGTCGGCAAGCGGGTCGCCCAGCACGGCCGGGTCATCGACGCGGCCAAGGCCGCCGGGGTCCGCCGCGTCGTCTACACGAGCGCTCCGCACGCCGACACGACCTCGCTCGTGCTCGCGCCGGACCACAAGGCCACCGAGGAGCTGCTCCGGGCGTCGGGTCTGGCGTGGACCATCCTGCGGAACAACTGGTACACGGAGAACTACGTCGGCGCGGTCGAGCAGGCACGTTCCACCGGCGTGCTCCTGACGAGCACCGGTGACGGCCGCGTCGCCAGTGCCTCACGCGACGACTTCGCCGCCGGGGCCGCCGCCGTGCTGCGGGGCGGCGACCACGACGGGCGCGTCTACGAGCTGTCCGGCGACGTGGCGTGGACCTTCGGCCAGCTCGCCGAGGCGGCGTCGGTCGTCCTGGGCGTCCCCGTCGTCGCCCAGCAGGTCACGTCCGACGAGCACCGCGCGATCCTCGTCGACGCGGGTCTCGACGAGGGCACCGCGGGCTTCGTCGCGACGCTCGACGCCGACATCCGCCGCGGCGACCTGGCCGACGCCACCTCCGACCTGCGCACCCTCATCGGCCGCCCGACCACGCCGCTCGTCGACGGGCTCCGCGCCGCCGTCGCTCAGTAGCCGTACCGCGGCTTCAGGTGGCGCCACCAGTCGCGCAGCATCCAGGCGTCGAACTCGGTGATCCGGGAGGCGGAGCCGGCCTTCATGATGAAGGAGCTCTGGCCGGTGGGGGTCCAGTCGTAGAAGTCGTCGAGCCCGAACGTGTGCCCCATCTCGTGCAGCAGGATGTGCACGTTTGCGCTGTCGAGGGCGCCGACGAAGTACTCGGACCCGATGCGCTGCCCCCAGTCGCCGCCGGCTCCGCCGCCGAACCCCTTGGTCAGCCAGAGAGACTGGTCGTAGTGGCGCGCGGAGCCGCCGGGGTAGTTGCCGTCCTGGTGGAAGAACCGGCCACGGTTCTCGGCGCACTGCGGGGCGTTCTCGCGGATGTCGTTGACGTAGACGTCGACGCTGGTGTCGGTCCACTGCAGGAGGCTGCGGTCGCGCACGGCCCAGCCGACGACCTTCACGGGCACGGTGTCGTAGGGCCACGCGTTCCAGCCCTTCAGCTGCGCGAACCAGAGGGCGTACTGCTCGGCGTACTTGGCGTGGATGCGGTCGCGGAGCGCGGCGCTGACGGGCTGGTCGGAGTCCCAGCGGACGCAGATGTTCAGGTAGCCGCCGTTGGCCATCACCTGGTCCCAGCCGTAGTTGCGGAAGCCGTAGAGGTTGCCGTTGTTGTACGTCTGCTCCTGGTGGCGCCAGACCTCGTCGAGGGGGGCGACGAGTGCGCTGGGCGGGTTCCAGGTGACCGGCGGGGAGGTCGGTGTCGGGGTGGGCGTCGGCGTCGGAGTCGGAGTGGGCGTCCGCGTGGGCGTGGGCGTGGGCGTGGGCGTCGTGCCGCCCGTCGTGCAGAGCACCCCGTTGAGCCGGACGTCCGCGACCGGCCCGACCACCCCCGTGTGCGACGCGTTGTAGCCGACGGTGACAGCGCCGCCCTGCTCGATCACGCGGGACCAGCCCGGGTGGGTGACGGTGACCGCTGCGCCGGTGGACGTGAAGTTGCCCATCCACCCCTGCGTCAGCCGCTCGCCGCCGGTGAACGTCCAGGTCAGCGTCCACCCGTCGACGCGGTCGCCGGTGTTGCGGACGCTGACCTCCCCCGTGAACCCGGATCCCCACTGCGCGGCGACCTTCTGCGTGACGGAGCAGCTGGTGGCGGCGATGGCGGGGGAGGCTGCGAGGGTGGCGAAGACGCCGGCGCCGACGACGGCAGCCATGGCGGCGGCGACGAACCGCGCGAGTCGGGTGGGGCGTCTCATCGGAACTCCTTCATCGGGGTTCCTCGGGACGCTAACGAGGTCGGTCGGCGTGCCACCAGGGCATCGAAGCGTTTAGTCGAAGCGCTTCCCCGATGAGAAAGAGCGCGCTTTCCGACGAGGTCCCGCGTACCGTCGCGTGTCGCCGAGCAAGGAGAATGACCGCATGACCGCAACCGTCCAGGCCAAGAACGTGGGGGCCGGGTTCGGCGATCGCGAGCTGTTCTCCGGTGTCGACCTCGTCGTCGCGCCCGGCGACGTCATCGGCCTCGTCGGCCCCAACGGCGCCGGCAAGTCCACGCTGCTGCAGATCCTCGGCGCCCGTCGCCAGCCCGACGCGGGAAGCGTCTCCGTCTCGCCCGCGCACGCGCAGCTCGGCTACCTCGCCCAGGAGGTCGAGCGTCTCGACGGGGAGTCCGTCCGCGACCACCTCGGCCGGCGCACCGGCGTGACCGACGCGCAGTCCGCGCTCGACCGGGCCGCCGACGCGTTCGGCGCGGGCGACGAAGGGGCCGACGACGCCTACTCGGAGGCACTCGAACGCTGGCTCGCGCTCGGCGGCGCCGACCTGGAGTCGCGCCTCGGCACGGTCGCCGACGACCTCGGGCTCACCGTCGACCTCGACCACCCCATGACCGCGCTGTCCGGGGGCCAGGCCGCCCGCGTCGGTCTGGCGGCACTGCTGCTCTCGCGCTACGACCTCTACCTCCTCGACGAGCCGACCAACGACCTCGACGCCGCCGGCCTGGACCTCCTGGAGGAGTTCGTCGACCGGTCGGAGGCCGCGATCGTCGTCGTCAGCCACGACCGCGAGTTCCTCAGCCGCACCGTCACGGCCGTCGTGGAGATCGACCGCAGCCTGCAGCGCGTCACCACCTACGGCGGCAGCTACGACTCCTACCTCGACGAGCGCTCGATCGCCCGTCGCCAGGCCCGCGAGGCGTACGAGGGGTACGCGGCCCGTCGCGACGCCCTCAACGCGCGCGCCCGGATGCAGCGGGCGTGGATGGAGAAGGGCGTCCGGAACGCGCGGCGGAAGGCGACCGACGGCGACAAGCACGTCAAGCACCACCGCGGCGAGACGTCCGAGAAGCAGGCCGCGAAGGCGCGTCAGACGGACAAGATGATCGATCGCCTCGACGTGGTCGACGAGCCGCGCAAGGAGTGGCAGCTGCAGATGACCATCGCGACCGCCGGCCGGTCGGGCGCGGTCGTCGCGGTCGCCCGGCACGCGGTCCTGACCCGCGGCGAGTTCACGCTCGGACCCGTCGACCTCCAGCTCGACTGGCGCGACCGCGTGGCTGTCACGGGCCCGAACGGCTCGGGCAAGTCGACCCTGCTCGGCCTGCTGCTCGGTCGGCTGACGCCGACGTCCGGTGCGGTCGACCTCGGCTCGGGGGTGCTCGTCGGCGAGGTCGACCAGGCGCGTCGCGCGTTCGAGGGCGACGAGCCCCTGGTCGACGCGTTCTCCCGCGAGGTCCCCGACTGGCCCACGGCCGACGTCCGCACCCTGCTGGCCAAGTTCGGGCTCGGCGGCCACCACATCCACCGGCCCGCGTCGTCCCAGTCGCCCGGCGAGCGGACCCGCGCCGCCCTCGCGCTCCTGCAGGCCCGCGGCGTGAACCTGCTCGTCCTCGACGAGCCGACCAACCACTTGGACCTGCCCGCGATCGAGCAGCTCGAGTCCGCGCTCGACAGCTTCGACGGGACGATCCTGCTGGTCACGCACGACCGCCGGATGCTCGAGACCGTCCGCCTGACCCGCCGCTGGCACGTCGAGGACGGTCAGGTCACCGAGGTCACGGCGGACTGAGGCCCGGTCAGCCCAGCAGGGCGGTCAGCTCGGCGCGGTTCCGTTCCAGGTAGTGGTGGATCGGCTTCGACGACGTCTCGTCGCGGATCCCGACGAGCACACGCGGCACGTCGACGACGACAGCCGCTTCGGTGCGGCCGTCACGGTCGATCACCACGCTCAGCACGATCGTCTGCGTCGGCGAGGCTGCGGCGAGCTCGCGCAGGAGGTCGCCGGACTCCCAGTACAGCTCGTCGGACGGGCGGAAGGTCTGCTGCTCCAGGCCGGCCGCCGTCTCGACGACGACGACCCGGACGCTCCCGGTGCCGTCGCTCTCCGGACTGACCGAGCACTCCTCGCGGCAGACGACGCGCAGCCAGCCCGCGGGCGCCGCGGCCGCGTAGCTGCGGGCGATGCGCTCGACGAGGCTCTGCTGGTCGGGGGTCAGGTCGACCGTCGAGGTCGGGGCGGGGTGGTTGCTGTCCGGCACCGGAGGTCCGTTCGTCGATCGGGGGAGGGCAGTTGAGCCGTGCGGGGCGCGCTCAACCGAGCAGCGCGGTCAGCTCGGCACGGTTCCGTTCCAGGTACTCGTGCACGGGCTTCGACGACGTCTCGTCGTGGATCCCGACGAGCACGCGCGGTACGTCGACCGTGACCGTCGCGTGGTGGGTCCCGTCTCGGTCGATGCGGAGGTTCATCACCACGGTCTGCGTCGGCGACTCCGCCGCAAGCTCGCGGAGCATGTCGCCCGTCTCGAAGTGCAGGTCGCGCGGCGGGCGGTAGTGCTCCTGCACGAGCCCGTCCGGCGTCGCGACGACGACCACCCGGACGTTCGCGATCCCGTCGGCCTCCGCACCGACCGAGCACTCCTGGCGTGCCACGATGCGCACCCACCCGGGAGGCGCCGCCGCGCCGTAGCTCCGCGCGATGCGTGAGACCAGGGCGCGTCCCTCCGGGCTCAGGTCGACGGTCGCCGTCGCGCCAGGATCGCCGGTGCCGGGCATGGGCGTCCTTTCGTCAGGGGTCGCGCGGTTCACCCGAGCAGCGCGGTCAGCTCGGCACGGTTCCGTTCCAGGTACTCGTGCACGGGCTTCGAGGACGTCTCGTCGCGAACCCCGACGAGCACCCGCGGCACGTCGACGGTGAACCTGGCCTCGTGGGTGCCGTCGCGGTCGATGACGAGGTGCAGCACGACCGTCTGCGTCGGGGACTCCGCCGCGAGCTCGCGCAGCAGGTCGTCGTTCTCGAAGAACAGGGTGCGGGACGGGCGGAACGTCTGCTGCTCGAGGCCGGCGGGCGTCTGGACGACGACGACCTGCACGGTTCCCGTCCCGTCAGCCTCGGCAGACACCGAGCACTCCTCACGCGAGACGATCCGCAACCAGCCCGGGGGTGCGGCGGCGGCGTGGTCGCGCACGATGCGGTCGACGAGGGCCGTCTGCTCCGGGCTCAGTGCGACCTCGGTGGGCGTGTCAGCGTGGTGGTCGTGGCTGGGCATCGTTTCTCCAGGTGTACGAGAAGTCCTCGCCGTCGATCTTGAGGTTGACCACGAACGTGTCGGGCCGGGTCGAGACGTTCCCCTCGCGGTACAGCGGCTCGATGTGGATCTCCACCTTGCCCGGGGCCTCGCCCCGTAGGGCCGCGCGGATCTTGCGCTCCATGCTCGCCCACTGGCCCTGGTTGAGGTTCACCAGCCCGTCATACGGCTTGCCGTTGCCCGGCAGCACGTTGAGTCGGTTGGTCGGTCCCCCGAGGGAGTCCGCGACGAGGTGGAAGCCGATGTCGTTCGGGAGGCCCTCGTTGCCGATCAGCGCCGTCAGGGTGCTGTTGCGCCCGCCGTCGCCCAGGTTCATCTGCCCGCTGACGCTGCGGGTCCGCCCGAGGTGGTCGGTCTCCCAGGCCATGCCCTTGAACTCGTAGACCGTGTTCGGGTGCGGGACGTTCCCGGCCCGGTTGAACGCATTGATGTCGGTGAACGTCAGGTGCGGCATGGGCAGCCCGTCGGCGCGCGCCACGAGGTCCATGGACGCGTCGAACGAGCGGAGCGTGTCGATGTCGACACCCCGGGAGACCAGGATCGCGATCTCGTCGGCGCTGAGCGCCCGTCGTGTCCACTTGCCGCCCGTGGCGCCCCACCCGAGGAAGGGGATGAGCGCCGCGCCGGACAGGGCCGCGTCGATGTGGTTGCCCTCGGCGGCGTACCAGACGGCGTTGATCGCGTCGACGGGCTCACCGATCAGCGGGATGAGGCCGAGCCCGTCGAGCACCAGGTGGCCGATCTCGGAGAACGGGTTCTGGTTCTCCCGCGCCTTCTCGACCTCCGCGGCCTTGATCTCGAAGATCTCGCGCGCGTCCGTGGCGATCGCGGCGCTGATGGTGTCGCCGCCCTCGAACGGGGTGATCGCCGCCGCGATGGCCGCGTTCGAGCCCGCGCCGTCGTCGACGGGCCAGCGCCGCTTCACCAGGACGTACTCGAGGAACGCGTTCGTCGTCGCGGACTTGCCGCCGCCCTCGATGGTGACCGTGGGGCCGGTGCCGAACAGGTTGTGCGCCGCCTCCGGGTTCCGGCCGACCGCGGCCATGATGCCGGCGAGCGGGTCGTAGTACTCGGTGTACCCGGTGGGGGCGCCCTCGTCGTCGCCGTGCACGGGGTCGATCGCCCCGTACCCCTCGCTCATCGAGTGCGCGCGGTTGTACCACATGTCCCGGGTGTCGACGCTGCGCTCGTAGTCGTAGACGTCGGTCGCGAGCGTGGTCAGGAACGGTGTGGAGAACGACCCGCGGGAGACCACCAGGCCGAGCGCGCTGGCCTGGCCGAGCGTCTCGGGGCTCTCGTCAGTGATCGCGTCGGACCAGGACTGCGCGTAGCCGTCGGGCAGCGCGTGGTCGCCGGTGCCCTGCGTCGCGGTGCCGAACGTCGTGCCGAGACCGTCGAGGAGCGCCTCGTACTGCCCGTCGAACTCCTCGACGTCCTCGATGTCCCCGCCGAGGGAGCCGTTCCGGACCAGGCTCCGCCGCGTGTTCGACGCGTCGATCACCAGGTCCGCGACCTCCTCGGGCGAGACCTGCAGAGCGAGCTCGTAGGCGAAGTACGGGTCCGTGCCGTTCTCCGCGAGGAGGTCGACGAGCTCCTGGGGGAGGTCCTCGTCGGACCCGTACTCCTCGATCAGGTGGGCCGCGCGGTCCGCGCGCTCCTTCGCCTCGGCCGGCGTCGTCGTCGGGACCGTCGACTCGTCCAGCTGCACGTACCCCTGGAAGCCGGGGACCTGCGCCTCGATGTGCCGGGCGAGCGCGAGCCGGCGCCGCAGCCCCGGGAGCTGGGCGTCGATCCACGTGCTCACCGCGTCGACCCGCTGGAGCTCCTCGGCGGAGAGCATGACGCCCTCCAGGCCGGACCGCAGCGACGACCGGTGCGACGACACGTCGGACGCGGCGCTCTCGAGCGCGCGCACCAGCGCCGCCATCTGGGCCAGGTCGATCGACGCGATGCTCACCGCAGGTTCCTCCACCGGGTCTGCCACGCGCCGGGCTCGACCTCCTCGGGCTGCGACCGGACCGCCGAGTCGAACGTCGACATCGCGCCGTCCGCCGCCGTGCCCAGGGCCTGCTTGTGCCCGGTGAGGTCCACGTAGAAGTCGTCGGCGACCGGACTCAGCCAGGCCCCGGCGTCCATGGCCCGCACCACCGCGTCGAGGTCGTCACGCAGGTCCGCCGCGACCGGGACCGCCAGCGCGCGGCGCTGCTTGATCGCCGCGAGGTACGGGTTGGGAATCTGGGCGAGCTCCTCCGTCACGACGCCTCAGCCCCCGGGGCTCGCGGGCACCGCTCCGTGCTCCGCGACCCACGTGTCCAGGTACCGCTCGAACCGGCCGTGCGACTGCTCGTCGAGGATGCCCTGGCTGCGCTTCGGGGTGTCGTAGCCGACGTCCGCCTTGATCGTGCCGTCCGGGTCGACGAGCAGCTCGAAGGTGGTCCACCGCTGCTCCGGACCGCCCTCGGCGGAGAGTCGGTTGAGCTCGGCGACCGCGTCGTACAGCGGCTCGTCGTACCCGACCTGCCCGTAGAGCCAGCGGTCACCCCCGTGCACGACGGCCGTGGTGATCCAGTTCAGCGTCACGCCACCGGACCCGTCCGGGGTCGCCTCCCAGCTGCCGACGAGACGGGCCCAGCCCTGGGGAGCGATCTCGGCGAACCGGCGCACGACCACACCGAGCTGTTCCTGCTGCTCTGCCAGACCCACCGAGGACCCCCTTCGACGTTGCCGAACCCACATGATGCCAGCCGGACCTGCTCAGGGCCTCGTCAGGGCACCGGGACCTGGACCAGCTGCCACGCTCCGCCCGTGACGAGCAGCCCTCGTCCGGGGTTCGCGCCGCCGAGCGCCGAGCGCGGGAGCCGCACCCCGAGCAGGTCGCCGTCGTTCGGCGTCGCCGGGGACAGCAGCAGGCCGCTGCGGGACTTCTTGATCGTCGCGGCCGGCCCGCGGTAGGCGCTCGTCAGCTCGTCGGTCGTCCCGGCGCCGACGATGAGCCCCGGGCGGTCCCGCAGGTTGCCCAGGTGCGCGACGATCGCGTCCGCGAGCGGACCGTCGGTGCCGACGAGCTCGAGGTCGTCGACCAGGAGCAGCGTCGGCACGTCGTCCGTCGGCACGAGGCCCTCCATGAACGCGGTGATCTCCTCGCGGGTCGACTCCATCGTGAGCGTCCCGACGACGCCGGGTCGTTCCGCGAGATCCCGCAGCGGGCTGCGTCGCGGTGTCACGAGCCCGACGGCCCAGCCGCGCTCGAGCGCGGAGACCCCCATGGTCAGCAGCACCGTGCTGCGCCCCGAGCGTCGCGGACCCACCGCGAGCACGCCTGGGCCGTGCTCCTCGGCGTCCAGCCCGAACAGCGCGAGGGTGTCACCGCCGACGCCCGCAGGGACGGCCGTCCGACCCAGCGGTGCGCCACCGAGGGCGTGCGCCTCGGCGAGCGTGACCCGCGTCGGCAGCGGGTCGACGCGGAACGGCACCTGAGCAGGTTCGGGGCGGTCAGCCGCGGCGTCGTGGCGCTCGATCGCGGAGCGCGCGATCTTCTGCAGCGCCGCGACCTGGGCGGGACCCGACGGGTCCGGGTCGAGCAGGGCGACCTGGAGCTCCTGGCGGCCCTGCGACCGGAATGCGCGCCCTTCGGGCAGCTTCTCGGGGACCTCGCGCGGTGACATCCCGACCGCGGCGTAGTCGCCGGGGTCCGACATCGGGAGCATCACGCGGTCCTCGGTCAGGGTCGAGACGCGCCCGACGAGCAGGCTGCGGTCGCCGGTGACCACGACCTTGATGCCCGCACCGGGTCCCTCCTGGAGGATCTGCGTCCACGTGTCGATGAGCACGCCGGCGTCGTAGTCCTCGAACGCCTGGATGAACCCCTCCCACCGGTCCAGCAGGACCAGGATGTACGGCAGGCGTCGTGACGGGCCGGTGCCGGCGCGCTGCTCGGTGACGTCGGCGAACGCCTGCTCGGCGAGGAGCTGCTGCCGGCGCGAGATCTCGGTGCGCAGCCGCCGGGTCAGGCGGGCGACGCGGTCCGGCTGGTCGCGCGTCACGACCGCCCCCGTGTGCGGGAGCGCGACGAGGGGCAGCAGTGCGTTGTTGCCGAAGTCGAGCCCGTAGACGTGCACGTCGCGCGGCGACAGGCGGGTCGCGACGCCGGCCGCGAACGTCCGCAGCACCGTGGACCGGCCCGAGCGGGGGGCGCCGACGATCGCGAGGTTCCCGGCGCTCTCCAGGTCGTGCACGGCGACGTCCCGACGCTGCTGCGCCGGGAGGTCGACGATCCCGTACGGCAGCGCGAACGGATTCCGGTCGAGCGACGTGCCGCCCTGGGCGAGGACGTCGTCGAGCGTGATCTCGGTGGACAGCGCGGGCAGCCACGGCGGCGGCGGTGCCGCGACCCCGGCCAGCTCGGCGGCGGAGCGCACGGCGGTCACCAGTGCGGCGAGGTCCGTCGGGGTGTCGATGTCGTCCTCGGCCTGCGCGCGCGGCGCGGACAGCGGACGTCCGACCGCCGACCACGTGAGTCGCTCCAGGTGCACCGCGCCACCGCCCGCCGCCGTCGGCGGACGGCCCCCGACGCGCGACGACTGGAACGCCACGAGGCTCGAGTGCCCGAGCCGGGCGTACGCGCGCCCGGGCAGGCTCGGGGGGATCTCCGCGGCGTCGCCGGACTCGATGACGTCCTGGCTGTCGTTGCGGTCGGTGACGCGCAGCGCGATGCGCAGGTTGGTGTTCGACTTGATCTCGGCGCTGACCACACCCGCCGGCCGCTGGGTGGCGAGCAGCAGGTGCACGCCGAGCGAGCGGCCGCGCCGGGCGATGTCGACGAGGCCGGTGACGAAGTCGGGCAGCTCGGCGACGAGCGCCGCGAACTCGTCGATGACGATCGTCAGGCGCGGCATCGGCGGGTCACCGGGCTCACGGCCGGCGAGGTAGTCCTCGATGTCCTTGGCACCGGCATCCGCGAGCTGGTGCTCGCGACGCCGCAGCTCCGCGGCGAGGCTCTCCAGCGCACGCGTCGTCAGGTGCGCGTCGAGGTCCGTGACCATGCCGACCGTGTGGGGCAGCTTGCTGCAGTCCTTGAACGCCGCACCGCCCTTGTAGTCGATGAGCACGAACGTCATCTCGTCGGGCCGGTTGGCGACGGCGAGCGACGCGATCAGCGTCTGCAGCAGCTCCGACTTGCCCGACCCGGTGGTCCCCGCGACGAGGCCGTGCGGCCCGTCGGCGCGCAGGTCCACCGTGAAGGGCCCGTCCGTCGACTCGCCGATGACGGCCTTCGTCGTGCGCCCGCCCTGCGCCCAGCCGTGCGCGATCGTGCGGGCGTCCGGCGGGTCGAGCGCCAGCACGTCGAGCAGCCGCGACGTGGCCGTCAGGGTGCCGGCGAGGTCCTCGGAGCTGATGTCACGCACCGGCGCGAGCGAGCGGCCGAGCTGCTCGAACCAGCCCCGGGGAACCTGGTCCGCGCGCACGCCGTCGACCGGCTGCTCCCCGGTCACCGACACGGTCGAGCTCGCACCGTCGACCACGACCACGGCCTGGCACTCCTCGGGCAGCTGCCGCTCCTGCTCGTCGATGCACAGGAAGTACACGCCGACGCCCGGCCCCTCGCGCAGCAGGGTCACCAGACCGGGCAGGAGCCGGATCCGACGGGCGCCGTCGAGCACCACGAGCACCGGTGGCGGGAGCAGCCCGCCGCCGCCGAACGCCCCGCCGCCCATCCGCGGCCCGTTGCTCGCCGCCTCGCGACGGCGCTCGACCAGGTCGAGGAGCTCGGAGATCCGGCGCGAGGTCGTCTCCTCGTCGTTGCCGACCGCGACCACGGGCCCGGAGTCGCGGCGCGCGTGCGGCAGCCACCGGACCCAGGACCACGCGTCGTCGCCCTCCTGGTCGGCCAGCAGCACCACCGACACGTCGGCCGGGGAGTGCGCCGTGACGACCTGCGCGAGCATCCACGCCGCGACCTGACGGCGCTCGTCGCCCGTCCCGACGACACCGGTGACACCCGCCCGGGCCAGGGGGACCGCCACGGGGACGTCGGACGCGGTCCAGTGCAGGACCTTCTCGTGGTCCTCGCGTGCCGGGTCGTTCAGCGACACCTCGCTCGGGACGTCCGCCGTGCCGACGCGCGCCAGCATCCAGTCGGGATCGGTGCGCCGCCGCTCCCAGAGCCGGGCGCGCGGACCCGTCGCGAACAGCAGCACCGAACCGGGGTCGGGGAGCTCGCCCCGCCGCGCGGCGCTCTCGGCCGTCAGCGCGTCGTACGCCTGCTGCTCGATCCGCGCGGTGCGCTGCACGAACGTCTGCACGGCCTCGAGGTGCTGGGTGCGCCGCTGCCCGCGCGAGGAGAAGTAGTTCGACGCCGCCATCGCCGGCGACAACGCCATGATCAGCAGCGCGTACGGCGACCGCGTGAACCAGTACATCCCCGCGCCCATGATGAGCGGCATGATCATCATCGCGAGCGGGAAGCGCTGCTTGTCCGGGGTGCGCGGCTCGCTCGGGAGGCGGAAGTCGGTGGTCCGCGGCGGCGGCAGGAGGCGCGGCGGGCGGTTGTAGTCGAGCGTCGCGCCGACGGGGCTGAGCGAGAGCGACGCGTCGGGGGAGCTCACGCCGGCGACCTCGAGGACGACGTCCCCGACGACGAGCGACTGCCCCGGGGCCCACGCACGTCGCTCGGTCAGCGCCTCGCGGTCGACGTGCACCAGCGGGCGGTCGGACTCGGGGTCGATCTCGGCGATGCCGTCGAGCGCCTTGCGGGCGTCGACGAGCATGCGGGCGTACTTCTTGCGGGAGCGTCCGCGCGTCGGCGCCGCCGAGGCGGGCGGGTCGCGGCGCAGCACGATCGGGCCCTCGAGCGCACGCCGCCGCACGGGGGCGGGTCGGACCACGCCCACCACGGCGGCCGACGGCTCGACCGTGACCGAACCGTCGAGCGCGACCTCGAGCACGACCGCGCAGGCGGGCACGTCGGCGCCGTCGACGCGCACGGACGCGCTCGGTGCGCTGCCGATCTCGTGGCGCCCCAGCGCGAGCCGGTGCACGCGGCCCGCGTCGACCCCCGAGACGAGCCGGACCTCGCAGGACCCGCCCGGCTCGTGCCAGCTGTCGCCCGGATCGACCCCGAGGCCCACCACGGCGCCGTGCCGCAGCGGTGAGCTCTCGACCGGCTCGGCCGGGTCCAGCTCACGGCCGTGCCACCACAGCGTCGGTGCGGCCTGGGCGGCGGGGACGACCTCGACGACGCCGAGGTGTCCGGACCCGCGCGGCACGACGCGCTGCTGGGTGGTCTCGAGCCGCTCCGCGAGAGCGTGCGCCACGTCGCGCACGAGCGACCCGGGCGCGCACTCGAGCACGACGTCGACCAGCTCACCGCCGTGCTCGGCGGTGGCGCTCACGATCAGTCGCACGGCACGCTCTCTCGTCGTCGGTCCCCGGACAGACGGACGGCCCGCCCTCGCAGAGGACGGGCCGGGCTCCGACCGGACTCAGATGCGGTCGGCCTCGCCCGTCGCCTGTGCGATGTTGTTGTGGTTCGTACGGACGTCGGCAGCTGCGCCGTCCAGCGCCTCCTGGAGCCGGTCCAGGTTGGCCCGGTAGTCCTGCCAGGCGGTCCGGAAGTCGTCGGAGTACTTACCCGTCCAGACCGCGCTCTGAAGTCCGCTGTCGACCGCGGTCTTGATGTCGGCGGCCTGGAGGGCCTTGTCCTGGAACGTCTTGTAGAGGCTCTGGAGTGTACTGAGCTCTGCACCAACGGCCACGAAGATCTCCTCGTCTCAGGCCACACCTGAGCGGCGTGGCGACCCGATGACCCTACCCGTTCAGTCCTGAACCCGGGCGACAGAACCACAGGGACGGCCATGAGGTGGACAGGCTCGGCCGGCAGCGGGCTCACGCCGAGCCGAGCACCGCGTCGTCCGACCCGGGGGCGAGCTCCTCCAGCAGAGCCCGTGTCGCGGGTGACACCGTCGGTGCCCCCGCCGCGCGCAGCGTCGCCTCGAGGTCGCGGGCGACCGGGAGCACCGCGTCCGCGCCGCCGAGCGCAGCGGCCGCGCGGATCAGGTCCCGCCAGAGCAGCTCCTCGGTCGGCGCGAGGCGCAGACCCGTCCAGGCGACCGACTGCGCACCCGCCGGGTCGTCGCCGTCCCGGCACAGCACGACCAGCCGGTGCACGGTGTCGACGAGGAGCGCCTGCGAGGCACGCTCCAACCGGACGCGGGCCAGCCACGAGTACCGCCCGGCGGGCCGTGCGGACAGCACCGCACCGCGCGCGAGCCGCAGCGCCGCCGCGAGGTCGCTGCGCTCGGCACCGGGGTTCGCCGCGCCACGGGCCCGCACGAGCAGCGAGCGCACCACGTCCCAGTCCACGACGACGTCGCTGCCCAGGCTCACGTGCCCGTCGCTGCCGCGGACCAGGTTCGGCCGGCCGTCGGCGTCCGTGCCGAGCCACTCCGCGGTGCGCGCCAACAGGCTCTCCCTGACCTCGGTGGTGACGCCCTTCGGCCACAGTGCCGCCGCGAGAACGTTGGCATGGGCACCCTCCGGGTGGAGCGCCAGGTAGACGACGAGCTCGGTCGCGAGCGCACGGCGGCTGTCGTCGATCGTCCGGGACGTCTCGACGCGCGGCTCACCGAGCACGAGCACGCGCACGGCGGCGGCATCCAGGTCGGCGGGCTCCAGGGCGCGCGCGGGGGCGGTCACGGGAGGACGCTCGACAGCACCCTCGTGCTCGATCGCGGCACGCCGCTCGTCGACCGCGCGGGCCGGCTCCGGCGCCTCGGTGAGCAGCTCCCCGAGCGCCGCGACCTGCCGCGACGTGAGCCGGTTGGCGCGCACGTCCAGGCCGAGCACGCGAGCGCTGAGGCGGCCGTCCGCCTCGGCGACGAGCTGCCAGCGAGCACCCGGCAGCGCACCGACGCACACGACGCCGAGCGGCGAGCGCTGGTTCGTCGCGGCCAGCTCGACGAGCTGGTGCGCGGCGTTCCCGACGGGGGTGGAGCCGAGCACGAGGTACTCCGGCACCCACGCCCCGGTGCCGCCGCTGCGCAGGCGGCCGGTGAGCACGCTCGATCCGAGGACGTCCGCACGACGCTCGCGCAGCCGCGGCAGGACCTCCGCCGCGGACGCCGCCGAGGCGTACCGGTCGCCGGGCAGCGCGTCCAGGCCCGGGGGCAGGTCCACCCCGGTGACGTGCAGCCCGTCCGACCACCGGTTGGTCGCGAGCTCGGCGGCCCAGGCGCTGGCGACCTCGCGGGCGACGTCCAGGTCGCCGACGATCGCGACCGGCCCCTGCGCCGCCTCGAGGTCGATGAGCACGTCGCGCCCGGCGTCGTCGCGACCCAGCGAGACCAGACCGGGGAAGGGAGCGGTGCCCCCGCGTGCGTCGAGGTCGACGTCCGCGGTGTCGAGGCGCCACGCGGCGCCTGCGCCGAGCACCTGCCAGGGCGCGGGCGCGGTCGTCGACGGGGGGCTGAGCCGGAGCTCGACGCCCGTCTCGTCGACCACGGCACCGAAGACCCCCGGGAGCTCGCGGCCGGCGGCGCGCAGGTTCTCGGCCAGCTGGCGCAGACCACGGTCCAGCAGGATGGCGCGCTGCGGGTCGGCACCGATCCGCAGCGCCACCTCGACCTCGACCGCGTCCGGGGACGGCTCGTTCGTCCGACGTCGGCGGCGGAGCTGGTCGACCGCGACGAGCAGGCCGGCGGCCAGGAGACCGGCACCGATCAGGCCGGCGTTCCCCACACCCTGCTGCTCGGAGGCCACGGCAGTGGCGGCCCCCGCGGCCGTCTCGGCGACGCCCGCGTCGGTCGCGGGGACGGCGGGGACCTCGCTCACGGGGGGTGCGACGGGCGGGGCCACCTCGGCGACGACCGCGGTGACCCGCTCGACCCCGACGGCGTCCTCCGGCATGACGAGCAGCCAGTTCGGGTAGATGAGGCGCTCGAGGGTCAGCGCGGCCCCGTCGGGCTGGTCGCGGTGCTTGTTCAGCTCGAAGACCTCGTGGTACCGCCGTCCGTCACCGAGCGACCGCTCCGCGATGTCCCAGAGGTTGTCGTGGTACCGACCGTCGGGCGGCTGGACGACGTAGACGCGCTGGCCCGCGAGCTCCATGCCCTCCTCGGGGCTGAGCTGCACGTCGCCCAGCCAGTAGGTCGTCTCACCCTGCACGGCGGCCTGCTCCGTGGCGGCCGCCGGGACCGCCTCGACCGGGGACGCCGTCGCGGCGCCGCCGTCGACCGAGACGGAGATGCTGGTCGCGGACCCGCCGGTGTGCTCGGGCAGGAGGGTCCCGACGGCGGCGGTCGCCTGGGTCGCGGCCGTCGAGATGAGCAGCACGGTCACGACGAGCGTGCGCGCGAGCCGCTGGCTGGGCCCCGCGAGCGGCACCCGTCGGGGCAGCCCGACACCCGAGAGCGCCGAGCGCAGCTCGACGGCGACACAGACGGTGAACTGCAGCCAGGCGAGCCACACGACCCACACCAGCACCGCGAGCAGCTGCTCGGTGCTGATCGTGGCGGTCAGCTCGTCGCGACCCGGCAGCGACGTGGGGATCTGCGGGACGCCGCCGAGCGAGACGAGTGCCAGGGGGACGCCCACGACGAGCAGCAGGAGCAGGAGGCCGGCGCCCACGGAGGCGGCCCTGTTGCGCGACTCGTCGGTGCCTTCCGGACGCTGGAAGCGGCCGGGACCGATCTCGTGGTCGCTCGGACGGTGGGCGGGTTCGCGTGTCATGGCGCTCCTGTGATCTCGCCGGTGATGCCGAGTGCGGCGCGTGCGGTGGCCGAGCCCTCGATCTCGAAGCTGTCGATGAGGACGAGCTGGAGCAGGGACGTCGGGACGGTGTCGCTCACGACGACGCTCACCGTGTTGGCGTCGGCCGTGACGTCGATCCGCGACGGGCTGTAGCCGCGCGAGGACAGGAACGCGATGGCCTCGGCCCGGGCAGCCCCGGGGTCGATGCGTGCGGTGCCGCCCCCGCGCAGCGACGCGGCGTCGATCTGGTTGGCCCCGGACCGGGCAGCCTGCTCGGCGTCGTCCATGATGGCGACGCGGGCGTTGAGCGACCGCCCGCCGTCGGCCACGAGACCCGCGAGCGCGAACAGCACGACGACCATGCCGACGACGAAGACGGAGGCGGAGCCGCGGTCCCGGTCGGCGAGCCGTGCGCGGAGGGCATCGATGCGGGTGTTCACGGTCAGCCTCCCGTCCTGCGGTACTCGTCGAGCGGTGCGGAGCTCGACGCCTCGATGCGCGCCGTCCCGGGGAGCCCGATGAAGCCGAGCTCCGACCACGACACCGTGCAGTCCACGTCGACCGTCAGCATGGCACCCTGCTCGAACACTCCCCGCAGCGTGGCCGGCCGGCACGTCAGGGACGGCGGCACCGCCGACGCCGCGACGGTGCGCGCGGCGACGACCGCACTGTCCCGGTCCCGCTCCAGGGTCGCCGCCCGCACCGCGTCACGGGCCATCGCCTGCGCGTCGCCCTCGGCGGAGACGTAGCGGCCGAACGCCACGATGAGGAAGAGCATCGCGAGGAGCACCGGGACCAGCACGACGATCTCGACCGCCATCGACCCGCGGTCGCGGTCGAGCTCCGCCGGACGGAGTGCCGCTCTCATACGTCGGGCCGGAACGACTCGATCGGGCCCTGCACGGTCGCGGACACGCGCGGTGCGAACCCGTCGACGATCTCGAGCGCCCGGCCCGACACGGTCACGCGCACGGTGTCGGCGTCGGGCTGCGTGATCTGGACCTGCAGGTCACGGAACGACGCTCCCCCGATCGCGTCCGTGTACTCCTGGGCGTGCGTGCGCGCCTCGGCCACCGACGCAGGCGTGCCCCCGCCGACCCGCACGACGCGTGCGGTCTCCCGCGCGATCGCCCCGGCGACCTCGTTGCCGTACCAGGTCAGCGCGAACTGCACGGTGAGGAAGATGACCAGCATGAGGATCGGCGTGTAGAGCACGAGCTCGATCGAGCTCGCACCGTCGTCCCGCCGCGCACGATCCCTCATCGCGTCGCGACGACGGGTGGGGGTCACGGCCCGCCGGGTGCGTCGGGGATGTCGATGGCCCGGGCCTCGCGCTCGATCAGCTGATAGATGATGACGCCGATCGCCGCGGCGATGGCCACCAGGACCCCGGTGATGATGACCCACTCGATGGCGGAGGCGCCCAGGTCCTCGGACGCGCGCGCCCGTGCGTAGCGTCGGCGCAGCTCATTGGCGAGGAAGAGCAGTGGGCTGGTGGGGGAGAGGTACATGGGTCTTCCGGTCCTTCCGACGTCTGTTCGAGGGGGATGAGTCCGGCTGAGCCGGGCAGATACTACCGGGGCTGCATGACGGTCACGAGTGCGGGGTACACGAGGAAGATCAGGAACCCGACCGCGAGCAGCAGCTGCGCGACGAGCATCGACTCCGAGCTCTCGCCGGCCTTGCCCTCGGCCTCGGCGAGCTCGCGGCGTCGCATCGACCCCGCGCGGGCCGAGAGCGAGTCCCGGACCTTGGCGCCGTCCTCCGCGACGAGGGCGAGCGCCGCGGCGAGGTCGCGCAGCTCGTCGATCTGGAGCTCCTCACCGAGCGCGCCCAACTCCGACCAGGGGGTCACGCCGCGTAGGCGGGCCTCGCTGAGCGCGTTGCGGATCCGGACCATGGCCCAGCCGTCGCTGAGCTCCGACGCGCCCTGCAGCGCCTCGGGAACGCCGCGGCCGCCCGCGAGGCTCATGGCGACGAGGTCGAGGAACGAGCCGACGACGTGCCGGAAGTCGCGGCGGCGCTCCGCGGCCGTCGAGCGCAGCGCCATCCACGGCACCAGCGCGGCGATCAGCGCGATGACGAGCGAGAACACCAGCGGGATGGTCGGGCTCACGCCGAGCTGGAGGGCCGTGGCGACGGCGCCGAGCGCGAGCGGCACCAGCAGGCCCGCGACCCCGGCGATCACGCACCGCGCGAGGAACGCGTCGAGCGTGAGCCCGACGATCGCGAGGTCCGAGCGCAACGGGCGCAGCTCGAACCCCGCGGCGGTGACCCCGCTCGTCGCGCGGCGTCCGAGCGACTGCTGCCACGCCGGGGTCCGGGCTCCTCGCTCGCCGAGGCCGAGGACGGTCGCCCGCGCGCGGCCCTGGAGCCGCTCCTGGTCGAGCCGGGCGAGCGCGCTGCCCGCGTGCGTCGCGGGCGGCACCAGGACCAGCACGAGGATCAGCAGGCCGAGCCCGACGACGGCGCCCGCGACGAGGACGCCGGTCACAGCGACTTCTCCGTCGTCGCGACGGGGGTGCGTGCCGGCGGCGCCGTCGCCATGCGCTCGGGCGTCGCGACGAGGAAGCGATCGGGCACGTCGATGCCCGACAGGCGCTTCATCCACCAGAAGCCCGCGCCGAACAGGGCGATCACGACGAGGAGCACGAGCTGCCCGGTGACCGACGAGTACGGGGCGACGTACGTCGGGTTGATCACCGAGATGCCGAGGATCACCGCGAGCGAGAAGCCCATGACGATCTGCGCGGAGCGGCGCGTCGAGCTGCGCCCGGCCGCGACGCGCTGCCGCATGTCCAGCTCCTCACGCGCGGACTCGGACAGCGACGTGAGGACCTGGCGTAGACCCGGGCCGCGCAGGCGCGCGTTGAGGATGAGCGACGCGACGACCAGGTCGGCGCTCGGGTCGTCGAGGTCGTCCGCGAGGCGCTGCAGCGCCGTTGGGAGCGGCACGCGGACGCGCAGCCGGTCGACGAGCAGGCGCAGCTGCGGCTGGATCGCGGGGGACGCGGCAAAGACAGTCGCGGGGATCGCCTGCTCGAGGCCGACCGCACCTGCGATCGTGTCGCGCAGCGACTCCGTCCAGGACGCGAGGCCCTCGATGCGGGCCATCGACTGCTTCTCCGCGCGGGCACCGCCGAACAGCGCCGTCCACGACAGCACGACGACAGCCGCACCGGCGGCGGCGACCGGCCACCGCGTCAGCAGCAGGACGGCCAGCGCGACCGCCGCGGCCAGGAGCCCGCGCCGACCGATCCGCTCGCCCAGCGACGGACCGCTGCGCTGCACGACGCCGTGCTCGGCGGGACGGGGACGCATCGCCGCGATGAGCAGCACGATGCCGACCCCGACGATCCCGCCGGCCAGGATGATGAAGATCGTCGACGGCGCCATCACAGCCCCTGCAGGTACGCGAAGCCGGGCGAGTACCCGACGGCCGCGAGCTCGTCGATGCACGCGATCGGCGCGGCCGGCACGGCGACGCCGTCCACCCCGGCCGCGAAGATCTCGCTCGACAGGACACGCCCGTCGATGCCGTTGACCTCACGGATGCTCGCGACGAACCGGCGCAGGCGACCGCCGGTGTGGAAGTCGTTCTGCTTCTGCACGAACACGACGAAGTCGATGGCTCCCGCGATGAGCATCATCGTGGCCTCGACGGGCAGGCGCTCCGTGGACTGGATCGCGTACGTCGAGATGCGGTTGAACACCTCGATCGAGCTGTTGGCGTGGATCGTCGAGAGCGAGCCGTCGTTGCCCTGGCTCATCGCGTTGAGCATGGTCACGATCTCGTCGCCGAGCACCTCGCCGACGATCACGCGGCTGGGGTTCATGCGCAGGCTGCGGCGCACGAGCGCGGCCATCGAGATCGCGCCGTTGCCCTCCGAGTTGGGCAGCCGCTCCTCGAACGAGACGACGTTCGGGTGCAGGTCCGTGAACTCCCCGAGCCCGAGCTCGAGCGCGCGCTCGACCGTGATGAGCCGCTCGTGCGCCGGGATCTCGTTCGCGAGCGCCCGCAGCAGGGTCGTCTTCCCGGCGTTCGTCGCGCCCGCGATCATGATGTTCTTGCGCGCGGCCACGGCGGCGGACAGGAACGCCGCGACCTCGTTGGTCATCGACCCGAACCGCACCATGTCGTCGAGGTGCACCCGCGAGAGCCGGGCGCGACGGATCGAGATCGACGGCCGGGCGCAGACGTCCATGACCGCGGACATGCGGCTGCCGTCGGGCAGGCGGATGTCGAGCTGCGGGTTGGCCGCGTCGAACGGTCGGCTCGACAACCCCGAGTACGCGCCGAGGATCTGCACCAGCTCGACGAGCTCGTCGTCGGACTCCGCGACCGGAGGCATGCGCGCCTCGCGCCCGTCGGAGTACTGCACGAACACGTTGTCGTGCCCGTTGATGTCGATGTTCTCGACGTCGCGGTCGTCGAGCAGCGGCTGCAGCCGGCCGACACCGAACAGCGCCGCGTGGATACCGGCGGCGACGTCCTCCTCGTCGACGTGCGACGGCGGCGTGCGTCCCGCGCTGACCTCGTCGCGCGCGTACGAGTCGAGGACTCGGTTGATGACGGCCCGGGCGAACTGCCGCTCGTCCTCGCCCGACATCGCGGGAAGTCCGCTCGCGGCGTCGTCGCGACGCTGCCGCGCGAGGATGTCGGCGACCTCCTCGCGGAGGCGCCGGACGAGTGCCTGGTCAACAGCCATGATCCGCTCCTTCGTTCTAGGCGGGTCGGCGGACGGCGCCGCGGCTCGCGGCGAGGGCGGCGACGGGCTCGACGAGCTGGCGGGCGGAACGGACCAGCAGCGAGCGCGCGATCGGGCGCTCGAGCCGGCCCGCGACGACGTCGGCGGCCCGCTCGTCGAGCGCGACCTGCCCGAGCACCGTCGCCGGGAGGCGTTCGTGCGCGAGGAGCTGCTGCAGGTCCGCGAGCGAGCGCTTGTCGCGGCTGTCCGCCACGAGGACCACACCGACCGCGGGCACGCGGGCCGTGGTGTCCTGCAGGTGCGCGAGCCAGCGCACGCGCTCGCGCACGTGGGCGAACGACTCCAGGCGCGGGCGGGCGACGAGCACGAGCACGTCCGCGGACATGACCACCGGGTTCACGGGGCTCGACGCGACGATGCGGCCGCAGTCGACGAGGACGTCCGTCCCGCTCACCTGCGAGAGCTCCGCGGCGAGCGCGGGCCACACGTTCGCGATCCCGGTCATCTGCTCGGGGGTGGAGACCCCGCACAGCACGTCCAGACCGCCCTCGATCGTCTGGAGGTGCTCGCGGACACCGCCCTGGACGAGGCCGCGACGGGCGTCGGCCGCGAGCGAGAGCAGGCCACGCTCGGGGTCGAGCGCACCGCGGTCCGGGGTCCGGGCCAGCAGCGACGTGTCGCCGCCCGCCGGGTCGGCGTCGACGAGGACCACCTCACCGGGCCAGACGCTCGCGAGCACCCGGGCGGTCGTCGAGACGCCGGGTGATCCCTTCGCGGAGCCGAACGCGACCAGCACGTCAGTCCTCCCCGTCGAGAGGAGCCCCGCGCGTCACGAGCACCGCGGCGAGCTGCCCCTCCGAGGCGACACCGGCGATGCGTGCACCGTCCCCCGCGTCGACGATGAACGTCACGGTCGTCGCGCTGGAACCCGAGGTCTCGGCGTCGGCTCCGGCGGCGGAGCTCACGAGCGCGTCCGGCACGAGGACCGTGCCCTCGCCCTCCGACACCTGGACGAGCTGCACGACGTCGCCCGCCGTGAGCCCGGAGGCCGGCATCCGGCCCGGGGCGAGCGAGGCGCCGACGGCGACCTTCCCGTCCTGCAGCGTGCGCGAGCCGGTGAGCATCGTCGTGTCGAGCAGCTGCCCCGCGGTCACGGTGATGTCCGCGTACTGCCCGATCACCAGGTCCTCCTGCGACGCCGGGATCAGCAGCAGACCCTCGGACGCGACGGGGGTGGTCGTCACGTCGTCCGCGGTGATCTCCTGGCCGACGGCGATGTCGCGCGCGGCGACGAGCACGGGCACGCGGGTGTCGGAGCGCACCGCGAGGAGGCCCGCCGCGGCAGCGCCGCCGACGATGAGGAGCACCGCGAAGGCGGCCAGCAGCGGTCGACGCTCGCGCGGCGCCGGGGGCAGGCGGTCGGCGCGTGCTGCCGCGCTCGCCGGCTTCAGACCGCGGTCCTCGCGGGCGCGTCGGCGGTCCTGTGCCCCGTCGGGCGTGCTCGTGCTCGTGTTCACCGTCATGCTCGGGAGTCCGTACCTCACGCTCGTCCAGCCTCAGACCAAGGTCCGCACGACTATAGGCGAATCCCTGCGACGGACCCGGCGAACGTGGACAGCCCGGACACCGGCCGTCAGGGAGCCCGGCTACCATCGTGCCTCGACGACCGGCCGCGCCCCCGCGCCATCGTCCAGGGTCCGGTTCGGACACCTCACGGGAACCGACAGGAGAGCAGGCATGTCCGCAGCCACCCGGCACGATCCGCGCACGCGCCTCTGTCCCGAGAGGGGCGCACGGCCGTGACAGCACCCGGCGAGGTCCTCGCACGCTGGCCGCGCGTGCGCGCCGACCTGCGGACCGACGGCACCGGCACACTGAGCGTCAACGACGTCGAGCACGCGTGCGCCGCGCCCTCCGCCGCCCGCCTCCGCACCGGCGTGATCGCGCGCTGCGCCGCCATCGCGACCACCGTGCACCGTCCCGTCCGTCTCGAGGTCACCGACCCTCTCGGCACCCAGGAGCTCGCGGTCGGCCCCGACGGTGCGGTCCGCCGGGTGCGCGACGACGGCACCCTCGACGCTGCGGTCGCGCCGCCCGCCGACGCCTCCCCGTGCCGCCGGTGCGAGGTCCCGCAGCAGGTCACGACGATGACGTGCGACGCGTGCGGCGTGCTCGAACCCCACCGGGTCGAGCTCGTCCCCGTCGCTGTGCTCGACGCCGACGCGCTCGTCCACCCCGACGAGGAGGTCATCGAGCGCCTGCGCGCGACCCTCGTGGACGCCGCCCCTCCGCGGGCCGAGCCGGCGGTCCGCGGGGTGCCCGTCGTGACCCCGTCGACCTCCTCCGCGCCGGCGGCCCGCCAGGTGCGTGCGGTGCCCGCTGCGCCCGTCGTGACCCCGTCGACCTCCTCCGGGCCGGCCTCGCTCGGCGCCCTCCTGGACGTGCCGAGCGAGCCCGTCGCCACACCACCCGCTCGCGCCCGGCGTGCGGCCCCCGTCGTCGCCCGGCCCCGCTCCCTGCACCTCACGTTCAGCGCCCAGCCCAGCGTCACCGCCCCGGACGGCGTCTCCCTCGGCCGCGACCCCGCGGCCGCAGACGGACGGCACCCCATCCGCGTGGCCAGCCCGGGCATGCAGGTGTCGAAGACGCACGCGTTCGTCGACGTCGACGACCGCGGTCGCGTCTACGTGACCGACTGCCGCTCCACGAACGGCACCCGCGTCCTGTCGCAGCCTCCCGTGAGGCTCGAACCGGGGGAGCGGCACGAGATCGCGCCCGGCACGACCCTCGAGCTCGGCGACGTCCGCTGCACCGTCACCCTGGTCGACTGAAGTTCACCCGTCCGGCGCATCGCTCGCGTCGCTCGTCCGAACGAACGCCGGTCGACCTGGTCGTTCCAGCTGCTTGCGCGGACGTGCACCCGGCCAGGAGCACGGCGCACGCCGCCGACACCACGACCAGGTTGATCCGGCCCATCGACGATCCTCCACACGTTGGCTGCACTGTGGGCCTGCACACGACGTGGCCGGGTCATGGTGCTTCAGAGTCAGGCAGGTCAGCCACGGACAAGAGGTACTCGTAGTGCTCGAGGGACGAGCCGTGCAGCCGAGAATGCGGTACAGCGCGGACCTCCGCAGCGACGGCTGCCGGCAGGAGGTCGTGCGAGGCCAGCTCCGCCAGGGCATTCAGCTGCGACTCCAGCGCGGCCGCATCCTCCTCGTCGACAGCGAGCCACACGAGCAGCTGCGCCACGGCGTGCGCCTGTCCGGCGTCGAGCGCGCCGACCAGATCGGTGACGCCATCAGCCGCCAGCCCGCGGTCCTCGGGGCCCGACGCTGTCAACTCGCGGACGAGCTGGATCATGGTCGCGCTTGGAACAGTCATGGGGCACCTTTCCACGGGAGGGGTATCTCGGGGGGCCAAGGGATGTGGGTGGCATTCGCCGCCGCTGGGTCGTAGTTCGGGCTGGCCGGGTTGTGCACGTTTCGCGGATACAAGTTGCCGTCCGCGTCCATGTAGCGCCCTCCGACCTGTATCCGATACGTCGGGCCGGAGGCGGAGTTCGAACCCGGAGGAGCGGTGCCGTCGGCGCTGTGCACGCGGAGTCGTACCGTCTGACCGTCGTCGTTGATCCACTTGTACTCGACCCCCTCCTGAGCGCCCCCGTTCGGGTCAGGCTTGAGGGTGCGCCTGGACGCGGTCGGTGGCACGACGTCCAGCGGGTTTGCCGGGCGCCCGAAGCGCAGGAGCTCGTCGAGCTTCTTGCGCCACGATGCGGGCAGGTGCGTGAAGGTCTTCTGCAGGATCTTGCCGACGACGCCCACACCGATCAGGGACGTGATGGCCAGGGCGAGTTCGAGGGTGCCTTGCTTGACGAGGTCCTGGCCGTCGATCTTGCCCTCGCCCCAGTCGGCGACGACGTCGAGGAAGTCTCCGACGGAGACCAGGGTGAACCCGACGCCGAGGATCTTGAGCCCGAACGTGGCGCCGGCCAGGGCGCCGGCCGCGCCGGCGGGGACGGCTCCGACGCCGAACCCGAACACCGCCCCGATCGCGGCCCCGCCCATCGCGCCGATGATCGTCAGGGCGACGGTCAGGATCAGGCCGACGACGACCAGGAYCCAGCCGACGACCCGGCACGCGGTGGCCAGGAACCGGAACAGCCCGACGTGCTCGCCGATCCAGTCACGCAGGCCGGCGAGGTTCTCGTCGATCCAGCCGCCCAGGTCGGCAGTGGTSGACTCCCACCAGTCGSWGATCGCGGCGCCGGCGTCGGTGACCGAGTCCCAGGCGTCGGACGCGGTGGACGCGACCCAGTCGGTGCCCTCGTCGACGGCGTCGGTGACGTCGTCCCASCGGTCGGAGAACCAGCCGCCGATGCCCTGGGACTTGTCGGTGTCGGCCTSGTCGACCTCGTGGTCCTCGGCCGGTTCCGGCCCCCAGGTCAGCACCGTGCCGCCGGTGGCCAACGCCGTCTGGGCGTAGACGGGGGTGAACGGGTCGGGCTCGTCGTCGACGACCGGGATCACCGGGCCCAGGGCGCCGCCGTAGCGGAGGTCGGCCAGGGTGCGGGCRCGGKTCAGGTGGGTGTCGACCACGGGCAGGACCGTGGTGCCGAGCCGGTCGGCGATGCCSARCGCSTCGTCGAACCCCGACGTGGACACCCCCAGCGCCGACGCCCGGTGCCGCAGCGGACCCAGCCGGTCCAACGCGTCGCGCGTCGCGACGAGATCCGCGCGAACCCCCGCCACACCCTCCGCGCTGATCTCCNGCCGACGCCCGGTGCCGCAGCGGACCCAGCCGGTCCAACGCGTCGCGCGTCGCGACGAGATCCGCGCGAACCCCCGCCACACCCTCCGCGCTGATCTCGACCAGCTGTGTCACGGGGTCGTGGCCCGCCGCTGCTCCTCGGCGTCGGCCTCTGCGCGGTCGTGGGCCCGGCGGGCGTGGTCGAGCTCGTCCTGGATCGCCTGCTCGGCGCGCTGCAGGGCGGGGTCCAGTCCACCGCTCAGCGGGACGAGCTGGTCGCGGTGCAGGCGGTCGGCGGCCTTCCCGGTCCAGGTTCCGGGAGCGCCGACGGAACCGGTCGGACGGGACAGCGACGGGACGTCAGCGCGCGCGGCCCGCAGGTCGCGCAGAAGGGCGCGCAGCTCGTCGACCCGCTGCTGCGAGCGCTCGACCGGGTCCACGCTCAGCCCTCCAGATCACGCCCCGACGTCGTTGGTCGGGTGCACGCTACCGGCCGCGACCGGGCGTGCGGGCGCGTATCCACAACCTCAGAGGTCAGCCTCGCGTGACGATGGACTGGATCTCCGCGACGGGGACCTCCGCGGTCGTCGCCAGGGACTGCGCGGGCAGGGCGGTCGGGTTCGGGTCGACCGACGACACCCAGGACGCGGTCCAGGTCGCCGTCGCGGTCAGCGTCGCCGTCGGCAGCGACTGACCCGCCTTCACCGACTGGTTGGCCGTCGACCGGTAGAACGTCAGTGCGCAGGACGTCGAGGTCGCTCCGGCGCTCCATGGTGTGCCGGTGTCGGCGCAGGTCGTCCCGTCCGAACCCGGTGCGCTCAGCTCCATCCCGGACAGCACCGCGTTGACCGTCGCCGACAGGCCCGACGGGATCGATGCCGTGACCGACACCGAGGTGGCCGCACCCTCGACCCAGACCCACGTGTCGGTGTTCACGACCGTCGCACCGGAGCCCTGGAGCGACGGGTTCCAGCGGATGGTGCCCTCGGGGAGGTCCATGGAGTCCGAAGCGATCTGCGCGAGCACCTCGGGGTCCACCGTGGCGTCCTGCGCGGGCGTGGGCTCGCCGGCCGGGACGAACACGGGCGGGTGGGTGCCCCGGTACGCCAGGTAGGTATCGGTCGACGCGTCGTACTGGCACCTCGGCTCGTACCAGTAGCCCGTGGTGTCGGTCGCGTAGGCCTCGTAGTTCGGGTGCAGCAGGCCCTGTGCCGCATAGGCGTCCAGGGTGCCGGCATTGCGCGCCGGACCGCCGGGCTTCCAGTACTCGTAGTACTCGTAGCCGGTCTGCCCGCGTGAGTACCAGCAGATCGGTGCGACCGTCCTCACGGTCGTCGGCGGCGTGAACGTGGTGCCGCCCGCCGTCGTCCCCGTCTGGCTCACCGTCACCTGGACCGAGCCGGCACCGGCACCCGGCGTGACCTCCGGGGTCGACGGCGACGGCAGACCCGGGACGTTGCCCTCGAACCCCGGTGGGTCGTCAGCCAGGGCCGGGGCGACGGCGACGAGTGACAATGCGGTGGCCGTGACCACGGCGAGAGCCAGACGCCTCAACATGTTCCCTCCACCGTGGTCGTCGCCACCGTCCACCGGTCCTCCGTGGGCACCCGCGCGAGAGTGATCTTGACGGACGCACGATCGCCGAAACCGGCTTCCTCCGGCGTGTAGGACTTGGTCGGATCGGCGAACGTGGCTTCCCGGAAGTCGTCACACACCATGCCTGTCGCCGAGTCCCCGTCGACCACGACGTTGCTGATGCTCGAGTGCAGGACGCCGCCGATCGTGCCCTGGATGCTGGCGTTCTTGTCCGCGATCTGCTGCATCCGCGCCTGCACCTCGGCGGAAGCGAGAACCGCGAACGCTGGGCTGACCGTGTTCGTGGTCATGGTGCGCCAGTACTCCTTGTTGTACGTGGCGATCCAGTTGTAGACGTCGGCCGCGTCGCCCTCGAGCTCCGGGATGTCCTCGAACACGATGCCGAGCTCGGGGTCCGACAGGTCGTCCACGCCGCCGTCCTCGGTGGGGCTGGGCGTTGCCGTGGGGGAGGCCGTCGGGGAGGCCGTCAGGCCCGGCGGGTCGGCGGGCGCGGACGTGCACCCTGCCAGCAGCAGGGCGCAGGCCGCCGACACCACGACCACGTTGATCCGGCCCATCGACGATCCTCCACACCCTTGGCTGTACCGCGTACCACCCGGCCGGACGCGCCGACCGACGCCCAGGCTACCGATTCCCTCCGCATTGTCCTGTCCGGGGAGGGGATGAATGGTGTGATCAGCGACGCCGGACTGGCCACACCCCCGGGCCGCTAGGGTCCCTCGCGTGACCAGCAACGCACCCGCCGCCGGGTCGTACCGACGCCGGCCGGGGGTTCCCGCCCGCCCGCCGTTCGCCTTCACCATGACGGCGCCGTCGGGCTGGGAGGTGTTCCGCGGCGACGCGAAGGGACTGCGCGACGACCTCGTGGCGCTCGTGGCGCGGTCGGCGCTGTGGCCGACGCTGACCGAGCGGCAGCGGCTCGGCCTGGCGAACGTGCTGCGGTCCGTCGCGGGGGTGAGTGCGGCGACCGGTGCCGTCGCGACGATGCTGCGCGTCGGCACCGTCCAGAACACGCCGGACGCGTTGCCCGACGTCGCGTCCCTGTCGCTCACGTGGCTCCGGACCGCACCCGTCCTGGCGGACCTGGATCTCGCGCGCCTGGTCGTCCGGGACGGTGAGCCGGTCGAGACGGGTCTCGGGCCGGGTGTGCTCGCGCGGCGGGTCGAGTCGACGCCGACGGGTGCCGAGCAGATCACCTCGCAGGTCGCCGCGCCGCTGCCGGACAGCATCTGGCTCGCGGTGCTCACGGGCACGTCGAGCGCGCTGGAGCACGCACCCGCGATGGACGAGGCCCTGCGCGCGGTCGCGCTGAGCCTGCGCGTGGACCGCCCCGAGCGCTGACGCTGCGGGGTTACGCTCGCCCGGTTCGTGGCACTCGATGGTGAGGACGGTTCATGGCACCCATCCGGTTCGGCGTGGTCGGCAGCGGGTGGCGGGCGGAGTTCTTCGTCCGCATGGCGCGGCTGATGCCTGAGCGGTTCCAGGTGACCGCGGTCGTGACGCGGTCGGCGGAGCGTGGCGCGGAGGTCGAGGCGGCGTGGGGTGTGCCGACGGTCCGCACGATCGAGGAGCTCGTCACCGCCGTCGGACCGACGACCGATCGGCCTGAGTTCGTCGTCGTCTCCGTGCCCTGGCCGGTGACCCCGGACGCGACGCGTGAGCTGGTCGAGCTCGGCATCCCGGTGCTGGCCGAGACGCCGCCCGCACCCGACGCGGACGGGCTCCGCGAGCTGTGGGCGGACGTGGGCTCGTCGGGACTGGTCCAGGTGGCCGAGCACAGCCCGTCGATGCCGTCGCACGCCGCCCGGATCGCCGTGGTCGACGCGGGGCTCATCGGCGCGGCGACGAGCGTACAGATCAGCTCGACGCATCTGTACCACGCGGTCGGCCTGATCCGTCGGCTGCTGGGAGCGGGCAGGGGCGAGGTCACCGTCCGGGCCTCGGTCTTCACGGCGCCCCTGCTGGGGCCGCTCGGACGCGACGGCTGGACCGGCGCGACCGAGCCCGCCGACGCGTGGAACATCCTCGCCACCCTCGACTTCGGCGACGGGCGCAGCGCCCTGTACGACTTCACCGACAACCAGTGGCACAACCCGCTGCGCACCAACCGGATCGTCGTCCGCGGCTCGCACGGGGAGATCGTCGACGACACCGTGACGCGCTGGGTCGACGACCGCACGGTCGTCAGCTCCCCGATCGTCCGGCGGGTGACCGGGATCGAGCAGAACCTCGACGGGTTCGACCTGGAGCACCTCAGCCTGGACGGCCAGGTCCTCTACCGGAACACGTTCCAGGGCGCCCGGCTGGCCGACGACGACATCGCCGTCGCCACCCTGCTCGACGCGACGGGTGCGTGGGTACGCGGCGACGCGCCTCCGCCGTACCCGCTGGCCGACGGGTGCCAGGACCACCTGCTGGGCCTCGCGATCGAGGGGGCCGGCCGCACGGGCGAGCCGGTCCGGACGGCCCGGGAGGCGTGGGCGGACGCGTAGCGGATGCGGCATCGCGGGTGCGGTGCGACGGTCGGTCGGTGACGCGTTTCGGCTACACCCTCATGACCGAGCAGTCCGGGCCGAAGGACCTGGTCCGGTATGCCATCGCCGCCGAGCGCCTCGGGTTCGACTTCGAGGTGTCCAGCGACCACTACTTCCCCTGGCTCGACGCGCAGGGTCATGCACCGCACGCCTGGACGCTGCTGGGCGCTGTCGCCCAGGCGACCGAGCGGGTGGAGCTCATGACCTACGTGACCTGCCCGACCCTCCGGTACCACCCAGCCGTCGTCGCGCAGAAGGCCGCGACGCTCGGGGTGCTCTCCGACGGTCGGTTCCAGCTCAACGTCGGCGCGGGGGAGAACCTCAACGAGCACGTGGTCGGTGAGCGCTGGCCCGCGGTGGGCGAGCGCCACGACATGCTCGAGGAGGCCGTCGAGATCATCCGCGAGCTGTTCACCGGCGACCGCGTGAACTACACGGGCGACTTCTTCCAGGTGGACTCCGCCAAGCTCTGGGACCTCCCCGACGAGCCGATCCAGATCGGCGCGGCCGTCTCCGGGCCGGACTCGATCGCGAGGTTCGCCAACCTCGTCGACCACCTGGTGGCCGTGGAGCCCGACGCCGAGGCGATCCACGCCTGGGACGACGCACGCGGCCACGCCCTGCCGGAGTCGCGCAAGATCGGCCAGGTCCCGATCAGCTGGGACCCGGACCGGGAGCGGGCCGTCGAGCGGGCGCACGAGCAGTTCCGGTGGTTCGCCGGGGGCTGGAAGGTGAACGCCGACCTGCCGACGACGGAGGCGTTCGACGCGGCCAGCCAGTTCGTCCGACCGTCCGACGTCGCCGAGCAGATCGCCTGCGGCCCGGACCTGGACGCCGTCGTCGAGGCGGTCTCCGCGTACTGGGAGGCGGGGTTCACCGACATCGCGATCGTGCAGGTCGGCGACGAGCGCCAGGACGAGTTCCTGTCGACCGCCGCCGGGCCCCTGCTGGAGAAGCTCCGCAGCGCAGCACCCGACTGAGAGGAGTCCGCACATGGCTGTCACCGCATTCGGCGACCTCCCCGTGGCCGACCGGGACCGGGCCTGGGACGGCGACGCCGCCGAGAAGCGCGTCCGGGCCTGGGCCAAGGCCGAGGACGAGCCGAACGAGAGGTACCGGGACGCGCACGTCTGGTACGACGCCGAGAACAAGGAGAACTTCACGGCGTACAAGCTGCTGATCGCCGACGTCATCGACGGCCGGCTCCGCGCCGTCCCACGCGGAGTCTTCGCGGCCGCGGCCGTGATGCAGGGCTCCCGCGGCGGCGTGGACGTCCCCGACAAGGACCGCGACCGGATCAGGAGCCACCTGGCGAAGTACTACGCGAAGCTCGAGGAGACGCCTCCCTGGGAGGAGTGATCCCCGCCTCCACCGCGACCAGTGCCGCCTGCAGGCGGGACGTGCAGCCGAGCTTGGCGAGCACCCGGGTGACGTGGGTCTTCGTCGTGGCCTCGGTGATGTCGAGCGCCCGCCCGATCTCGGCGTTCGACATCCCCGCGCCGAGGCACGCGAGGACGTCGCGCTCGCGGGCGGTGAGGTCGTCGACACCTGGCGCGGGAGGGGGCGCTGGGGTCTGCGCGGCGACGAGGTCGGCGAGCAGCCGTCGGGTCACCTCGGGCGCGAGCACCCCGTCTCCGGCGGCCACACGGCGGACGGCGTCGACGAGCTCGGCCGCGCCGACGGTCTTGAGCAGGAACCCGACCGCGCCGGCGGCGAGGACCCCGCGGACGTAGTCGTCGAGGTCGAACGTGGTCAGGGCGAGGACGTCGGCGAGACCTTCGGCGACGATCGCGCGGGTGGCCTCGATGCCGTCCATCCCGGGCATCCGGATGTCCATGAGCACGACGTCGGGCCGCAGCGCGCGGGCGTTCGTGACGGCCGCGACGCCGTCGGCAGCCTCCCCGACGACGGTGATCCCGTCGGCACCGTCGAGCATGAGGCGCAGGCCCGCACGGATGGCGCCGTGGTCGTCGGCGATGAGGACGCGCACGTCGCTCATGAGGCGACCCGGGGAAGCGAGGCGTGCACGACCCAGGAGCCGTCGGCCGGTCCGGCGACGAGGGTCCCGCCGAGCGCTTCCGCGCGTTCCCGCATGGTGAGGAGGCCGGTGGCTGTGCTGACCGGCGGGCGCGCGGCGCTCCCCAGCGCATTCGTCACGACGACCTCGACGCTCTCGTCGCCGCTGACGACGACCTCGACCGCCGCCCCGGGGGCGTGCCGGGCCGCGTTGGTCAGGGACTCCTGCACGATGCGGAACGCGGCCTGGTCGGTGGCGGCGGGCAGGGGGGAGGGGGTGTCGCCGACGACGACGACCTCCTGCCCGGCGGACCGCGCAGCCGCGATGAGCGCGTCGAGCCTGGCCAGCCCGGCGGGAGCGGTGACGGGGTCGGGCCGGCCGCGCAGCACGAGGATCATCGACCGCATCTCCGCCAACGCCTCCAGCGCGCCCGCGCGCACGGTTCGCAGGGTGTCCCGGTCGCGGGACGTGTCGGGCGACGCGAGCGTGGCCTCCGTGTGGATCGCGACGGCGGAGAGGTGGCCGGCGACGACGTCGTGCAGGTCCCGGGCCATGCGTGCGCGTTCCTCGCGGACGGCGGACTCGCGGTCCAGGTCGGCGATGCGCAGGGCGTCGGCGGCGACCTCGCGGGCCAGGTCGGCGCGCTCGCGCTCCAGGTCCGCGCGGCGGCTCTCGAGCTCGGCGAGCTCGGTGCGCTGCCGGACGTCGGACGCCCACCACAGCGGGGTCCCGTACAGCGCCACGGCCTGCAGGAAGAGGACGACGGCATCGCGGAGCTCGGCACCGGCGACCACCGACGCGACGGGCCCTGCGACGGCGACGACAGCGACCGTCCAGATGATCCGACGGCGCACGACCGGGCGGGTGACGAGCGCCGCGGTGTACAGGGCGTCGAACAGGACGACGAAGATCGCGATGCCCCCGCCGAGGTAGCCGTCGACGGCGGAGAGGGCGGCGATCACGACGAGCGTGAGCACCGGGTGCCGACGCTTGGCCAGGAGCATCGCGGCCGCGCACACGAGGATCAGCAGGTGCCACCAGACGGCGTACTGGCCGACCACGGTGCCGGCCAGCGCCCGCGGCGGGCGGCCCGCGAGGCCGAGCATCGCGAGGAGCACACCCAGCAGCACGAGGCTGCCGGCGACCACGCGGTCGTCCTGCATCCACGCACGCAGGAGGCGTCCCATCGGGCCATCCCAGCACACGGGGTGCTGCCGGGCCGTCGTCCGAAGGATGTACGGAGGTATGAGCCCGATGCCCGACGCGACGCCGCGCCGACCGCGGTGAGGGTGGTCGCATGATCGACGCCATCCGGGAGAACCCCGTCGCCGCCCTCGTCGTCGCGTGCGAGATCGCCTTCTGGGTGTTCCTCGCCGCCGCCGTCGTCGCCCGCTACGCCCTGCACCTGCGCCGGACGTCCACGGTCCTGCTGCTGTGCGAGCCGCTGCTGGAGGTGGTCCTCCTCGTCGCGACGGTCGGGGACCTGCTGCGCGGCGCAGAGCCAACGTGGACGCACGGTCTGGCTGCGCTGTACCTGGGTTTCACCGTCGGGTTCGGCAAGCTCACCGTGCACAAGGTCGACGCGTGGGTGGCCTTCCGGTTCGCCGGCGGACCCGCGCCGGTGCCGCGGCCGCGGGAGGGTGCACCGGCACGGCGCTACGAGTGGCGGCTGTGGGGGCGGGTCGTCGTCGCGTGGCTGGTGTCGTGCGGGGTGCTCGGCGTCCTGATGCTGGTCGCGACCGAGCCCGCGCAGCGGGAGGTGCTGCTGGGCTGGGCGGGGCGCGCGACGCTCGTGCTCGTCGGGTGGCTGGTGTTCGGGCCGGCCTGGTCGGAGCTGTCGACGCGGGCCCGGCAGCCCAGCGTCAGTGCTCGGTCGTGAAGTGACCGAGCTCGCTGACGTCGTCGTGACGGAGCTCGAACCAGACGGCCTTCGCCGCGTCGCCCTCCTCCTCGGAGGTGCCCCAGCTGCTGGCGAGGCGGTCGACGAACATCACGCCGCGCCCGCCGAGCGCGGTCGGCGGGGGGTCGCGCACCACGGGCACGTCGCGGACGCCGTCGGTGACCTCGACGCGGGTGCGCTCCTCGTCGACGTGCACGCGCAGGACGACGGGCGGGTCGGCGTGCGCGACGGCGTTGGTGACGAGCTCGCTGACGAGCAGGACGAGCAGGTCGAGGCGTCCGTCGTCGATGCCGACCTCGGAGAGTCGCTGCCGAGCCCAGTGCCGTGCGGGCGCGATCGCGGAGAGCGCGGGCGTCACGGCCGTCTCGGCATACATCGGGAGCCTTCCGGTGAGGGGGACGGGAACGAAGGCGGGCCCTCGTTGTCCCTTGCCACGGTCATGCACATCTGATGATTCGGCAACCTGAACACCAGCCTGAAGGGCGTTTCTCGCCCTGTCGGCTGCGACGATGAGGCGTGCAGACCACCCCGACCGCGCGTCCGACCCCGTCGCGGAGCCAGGTCCGCCGGTGGCGGCAGTACCTCGCCGACGAGCGCGCGGAGGCGGCGGTCTACCGCGACATCGCGTCCCGGCGCACCGGCGAGGAGCGCGAGATCCTGCTGGCTCTGGCCGAGGCGGAGCGGCGGCACGAGCAGCACTGGCTGGACCTGCTGGGGGACGACGTCGGCAGGCCGCGCCGGGGGGACCTGCGCACGCGGACGCTCGGCGTGCTGGCACGCCGGTTCGGCTCGGTGTTCGTCCTGGCGCTCGCGCAGCGCGCCGAGGCGCGGTCGGGGTACGACGACGACGCGGACGCGACGCCCACGATGGCTGCCGACGAGGCCATCCACGAGGAGGTCGTGCGGGGTCTGGCCACCCGCGGCCGCAACCGGATCTCGGGCACGTTCCGCGCGGCGGTGTTCGGCGCGAACGACGGTCTGGTCAGCAACCTGGCGCTGGTGCTCGGCATCGGGGCCAGCGATGCGTCCACGTCGACGGTGCTGCTCACGGGCCTGGCCGGCCTGCTGGCCGGTGCGCTGTCGATGGGTGCGGGGGAGTACGTGTCGGTGCGGTCCCAGCGGGAGCTGCTGGAGGCGTCCCGGCCGGGGCAGGCGGCGCGCGCGGCCCTGCCGCACCTGGACGTCGACGCGAACGAGCTCGCGCTGGTCTACCGGGCACGGGGGATGGAGCCCGACGAGGCGCAGGCACGGGCCGACGAGGTCCTCGGGTCGCTGGACACGGTCGACGCGCTGCCTCCGGAGGCTGACGACGTCGACGAGCACGAGTCCGTCGGGACGGCCGTGGGCGCCGCGGCGGCGAGCTTCTGCTTCTTCGCGTCGGGTGCGGCGATCCCCGTGCTGCCGTACCTCCTGGGCGCCGAGGGGCTCACCGCGGTGGTGTGGGCGTCGGTGCTCGTGGGCCTGGCGCTGCTGGCCACCGGGGCGACGGTCGGTGTCCTCTCGGGGGCGTCGCCGGCCAAGCGCGCGCTGCGTCAGCTCGCCATCGGCTACGGCGCGGCGGCGGCGACGTACGTGCTCGGGCTGGCGTTCGGCGCGACGGTGTGATGCTCGTCATCTCAGCGCAGGATTGCCAAGCCTTACTTAGTACAGGCTAACCTCACCCTTGTGATCCCTTCCGATGCCTTGCGCGGTGACGACCTCACCCTGGCGTACCACGGCACGGTCGTCGTGACGTCGGCCGACCTGCGCCTCCAGCCCGGTCAGGTCACCGCCCTCATCGGCCCCAACGGGTCCGGCAAGTCGACCCTGCTGCGCGCGCTCGCGCGGCTGCACAGCCCCGAGTCCGGGACGGTCAGCCTTCCCGACGTCCCCGACGCCCACGCCCTGTCCGCGAAGGACTTCGCCCGGCGCGTGACCCTGCTGTCCCAGTCGCGGCCCACGCCGTCGGGGGTCAGCGTGCGGGACGTCGTCGGCTACGGCCGCCACCCCTACCGCGGCCGCTGGCGGCAGAACGACGCCGACGGACCGCGCGCGATCGCGTGGGCCATGGAGGTCACCGGCGTGCAGGCGATGGCCGAGCGCGGCGTCGACGAGCTCTCCGGCGGCGAGCTCCAGCGCGTCTGGCTCGCCACCTGCCTCGCGCAGGACACCCGCGTCCTGCTGCTCGACGAGCCCACCACGTACCTCGACCTGCGCTACCAGGTGGAGATCCTCGACCTGGTCCGGGACCTGGCCGACGACCACGGGGTCGCCGTCGGCGTCGTCCTGCACGACCTCGACCAGGCCGCCGCCGTCGCCGACCACGTGGTGCTGCTGCGCCGCGGCGAGGTCGTCGGCTCCGGCCGCCCGCACGAGGTGCTCACCGCCGACGCGCTCACCGACACGTACGGCATCCGTATCGACGTCCAGCGCGACGAGACCACCGGTCGCGTGCACACCCGCCCCGTCGGGAAGCACACGCACCGCTCCCACCTGACCGCCGTCTAGAGCCCCTCCCGCTCACCAACCCCTGAGGACACCCCTGTGCGCAAGACAGCCCTCCCCGCCCTCCTCGCCGGAGCAGCGCTCCTGCTGACCGCCTGCGGCACCACCGAGGACGCAGCGGACGCGTCCGCCGCCCCGTCGGACGCCGGTGGCGACACGATCACGATCGAGGACGACCGCGGCACCGTCGAGCTCGACGGCCCGGCCACGAACGTCGTCTCGCTCGAGTGGGGCCTGACGGAGAACCTGCTCACGCTCGGCGTCACGCCCGTGGGCGCCGCCGACGTCGTCGGCTACAACACGTGGGACACCATCGTCCCGCTCGACGAGTCGACGCCCGATGTCGGCATGCGCGGCGAGCCGTCCCTCGACGCGATCGCGGCTCTCGACCCCGACCTGGTGGTCACCACGACCGACCTGCCCGCCGAGGTCATCGAGCAGATCGAGGCCGAGTACCCGGTCATCGCCCTGCGCGGCTCGGACGCGTCCGACCCGATCGGCAAGATGCGCCGCACGCTGGAGATCCTCGGCGAGGCGACCGGCACGTCCGACGCCGCCGAGGCCGCGCTCGCGGACTTCGACGCCAAGGTCGAGGACGCCACGGCGCAGCTCGACGAGGCCGGCATGGCCGGTGCCGCCTTCACGATGGCCGACGGCTGGCTCGCCGACGGCGCCGTCTCCATCCGCATGTACACGCCCGGCTCCTACCTCGGCGCGCTCGCCGGGGAGATCGGCCTGGAGAATGCCTGGACCGGTGAGGGTGACCCCGACTACGGCCTCGCGATCACGGACGTCGAGGGCCTGACCGAGCTCGGCGACATCCACTTCCTCTACGTGGGCAACGACACCGACGGTGGCGACGCGTTCCAGGACGGCCTGGCCGGCAACGCGATCTGGGAGCAGCTGCCCTTCGTCGTCGCTGGCAACACGACCCGCCTGCCCGACGGCATCTGGCTGTTCGGTGGCCCGGAGTCCGGTGCGGCGTTCATCGACGCGACGGTCGAAGCCCTCACCGCAGCCTGACACGGTGACCATGAGCGTCGACGCACCGACGGCAGGACCCGCAGCGCCCAGCGCCGCGGGTCCTGCCGCCGTCCGCCGGGCGCGGCCCGGCCTGATCGTCGGCGTGTTCGTCGCCGCGATCGCCCTCGTGGTCGTGCTCGCGCTCGTCGACCTCACGCTCGGCACGTCCTACGTCGGCGTCGGTGACCTGCTCGGCCTGCTGACCGGGTCGGGGGACGACGAGACGCTCGCGGTGCTCGTCGCGTCGCGCGCCCCGCGGGTGCTCGCGGCGCTGCTCGTCGGCACCGCGCTGGGCCTGTCGGGCAGCGCGCTGCAGTCGGTCGCGCGCAACCCGCTGGCCTCGCCCGACACCCTCGCGGTCAACGCCGGTGCCTACTTCACGGTCGTGCTCGCGGCGGTCACCGGGCTCACGCTCCCGTTCGCGATCAACGGCGCGCTCGCGTTCGTCGGCGGTCTCGCGGCCGCCGCCCTGGTGCTGGCCATCGCGCGCGGCGGAGCCGAGGGGCCCACCCGGCTCGTGCTCGCCGGATCCGCGACGATGCTCGCGCTCTCGTCGCTGACCATCCTGCTCATGCTCCTGTTCGAGCAGGAGACGATGGGGATGTTCGCGTGGGGCGAGGGCTCCATCGTGCAGTCCGGCACCTCCAAGGTCGCCCAGGCGGCGCCCGTCGTGCTGCTCGCCGGGATCGTCCTCGTGCTCTGGTCGCGTCGCCTCGACGTGCTGGCGCTCGGCGACGACACCGCCTCCGTCCTCGGCCTCGACGTCCGCCGCACCCGCATCGTCTCGGTGCTGCTCGCCGTGCTCCTGGCGGCGCTCGCCGTCACCGTCGCCGGGCCCATCGGCTTCGTCGGGCTCACCGCGCCGGTCATCGCGCGGCTGGTCGCCGGGCGCGTTCCCGGGATGGCACGGCACCGGCTGCTCCTGCCGCTGGCGGCGCTGGCCGGCTGCGTCGTCGTGCTCGGTGCGGACGTGCTGCTGCGGGTGGCCGTCCCGGGGGTCGCGTCCGTCGCGATCCCGACCGGCATCGTCACCACCCTGTTCGGCGCCTCGGTGATGGTCTGGCTGGCCCGCCGCCTGCGCGACTCCGGCCCGACCCGCAGCACCGCGTCCGTCAGCGCCCACCCTGCCTCCCGGCGCCGCGTCGCGGTCGTCGTCGCGGTGCTCGTCGCAGCCGTCGCGTCCGCGCTGGTCGCCGGGTTCCTGCTCGGCGACCGCCTGCTGCTGATGGGCGACGTCACCAACTGGTTCGCGGGCGTCAGCGGGCGGCAGGTCTCGTTCGTGCTCGACCAGCGCACCCCGCGCGTCGTCGCCGCGCTCCTGGCCGGCGCGGCGCTGGGCCTCGCAGGCACGACCGTGCAGGCCGTCGCACGCAACCCGCTCGCCGAGCCGAGCCTCCTCGGCATCACAGGCGGTGCGGGCGTGGGTGCGGTGCTCGCGATCGTGCTCTTCCCCGGCGCGCCCTTCTGGGTGGTGTCCGGGTCTGCCGCCGTCGGCGCGCTGGCGACCTTCGCGCTCGTCTACTCCCTGGCCAACCGGCGCGGGCTCAGCTCCGACCGGCTCGTGCTCGTCGGCATCGGTGTCTCGGCCGCTGCGACGTCGCTCATCACCCTGATCGTCGTGCTGACCAGCCCGTGGAACACGACGATGGCGCTCACCTGGCTCTCGGGCTCGACCTACGGGCGGACCGCCGAGCAGGTGTGGCCCGTGGCGGTCGCCCTGCTGGTGATGGTCCCGCTGATCGTCCGGTGGCGTCGGGACCTGGACGTCCTCGCGGTCGACGACGACGTGGCTCGCGTGCTCGGCGTCCAGCTGGAGCGGACCCGGCTCGGCCTGCTGGTCGTCACCGCGCTGCTCACCGCCGCGGCGGTCACCGCGATCGGCGTCGTCGGGTTCGTCGGCCTGCTCGCACCGCACCTGGCGCGCTCGCTCGTCGGGTCGTCCCACGCCCGCGTCATCCCCGTCGCGGCGCTGCTCGGCGCGCTGCTGGTCAGCGTCGCGGACACGCTCGGCCGGACCGTCATCGCGCCCGCGCAGATCCCGGCCGGTCTGCTCACGGCCATGATCGGCACCCCGTACTTCATCTACCTGCTGTGGCGGACCCGGAGGAGCGCACTGTGACGAACTCGGTAGTGAGGGAAGCCTCACCTTCCTCTACCCTGGGCGACGTGACTGTTTCGGTGGAGGCCCCGGCACTGCCCTTCCGCATGTTCGCCGTCCAGGTGGCCGCGGTGCAGCCGATGTGCCCGAGCGTGGTCCGCGTGACGTTCACCGGCGACGACCTGGACCGCTTCGCGGACAACGGGTTCGACCAGCGCATCAAGTTCTTCCTGCCGCTGGACACCGCGTCCTACGACGAGCTGCTGAGCCTCCAGGACAGCGCCGACTGGTACGGCCGCTGGCGCTCGATGCCCGAGGACAAGCGGCACCCGATCCGCACCTACACCGCGCGCGGCGTCCGCCAGGACCGCCGCGAGGTCGACGTCGACATCGTCCTGCACGGCGACCTCGGACCTGCCTCCCGCTGGGCCCTGGGCGCCGCGCCCGGCGACGACCTGGTGATCCTCGGCCCCAACGCCGACGCGACCGGCCCGCACGGCGGCGTCGACTTCGTGCCCCCGGCCCACACCGACCGCCTGCTCATCGCCGGCGACGAGACCGCCCTGCCGGCCATCGCGGGCATCCTCGAGCGACTGCCCGCGGACGCGCGCGGCGAGGCCTTGATCGAGATGCCGCTGTCCGGCGACCGGCTCGACCTGGCTGCCCCTTCCGGGGTCACCGTCCGCTGGTACGGCCGCGACGGCCGCGCCCACGGCGAGCTGCTCGTCCCCGCCGTCCAGGCCGCGTGCGCACGGCTCCTGCCCGGCCAGGCACCCGCACCTGACATCGAGCTCGAGGACGTCGACATCGACGAAGGCCTGCTCTGGGAGGTGCCCGTCGACGCCTCCGGGGCACCCCTGCGCGCCGACGCCGCCCTGTACGCCTGGCTCGCCGGCGAGGCCGCGGTCATCAAGACCCTGCGCCGGCACCTGGTCACCGAGTGCGGCGTGGACCGCAAGGCCGTCGCGTTCATGGGGTACTGGCGCGCGGGGCGGTCGGAAGGAAACTGACTCGCCGAAGCGGCGCGAAGCCGGCTCATCTCTGCGACGGGGACGATCACGGCCGCACTTCAAGCAAGCGGCATGTTCCATCAGACGGTTGAGGCTGGTTGTCGTCCTCTCGTTGCTCCTGTTCCGTGCGACGGTGGTCTGCGGCGTCAGTCGCCATACCGCCAGGCCGCGTCGAGTGCAGTCGGCAGCAGCAGCGACCGCCCTGCGCGCTCGGCCTCGCGGGCGTCGTCGAACGCGTTGGTGGCGGTCAGCATCCGCACTGCGCCTGGGAAGGTCGAGTAGTTCATCTGCGCCGTGTGGCGCCGGGCGAAGCCGAGGACAGTGACGAGCCCGATCGGTGTCGCGTGCACGGTCGTCTTGACCAACGCAGACATGTAGTCCGAGCGCAGGATCGTCGGCAGCACGATGCGGGTCTCGGTCGCGGCAGTCAGCTCGGCATTCATCGTGAGGCGCGCGACGCGCCCGTTCCCGTCGATGAATGGGTGCACTTCGGACACCAGGAACATCGCGAAGACCGCCCGCGCGAACGGGTCGAGGAGCTCCTGCCCGATCCGCCAGCCCTCCCGAAGCGTCCCGTCGACCAGGTGCGGGGCGACGAACTCGGTACTGCCCGCCCGGTTCATCCGGTCCTTGAACTGGCCCGGCAGCTTGGTCGGGCGACCTTCCATGACGAGGCGGTGGCGCGCACGGACGAGCTCGACGAACTCGGTCGGGCTGCTCGCGACAGCGCCGGCCAGGGTCGGATCGATGATCGCTGCGTGCGTCCCGAGGACGTCGTGCGCGTCTTCGGGGCGCTCCTCGGGGATGTGTCCACCCTCGACGATCTCTCGTGCTTCCTCGACGGTGAACTCGGTGCCCTCGATGAAGTTCGAGAAGTACGCCTCGAAGAACGGGGCGACACCCACCGGGCCGGCGGGCAGGACCTGGGGTGCGATGCCGGCCAGGTAGGAGGCAACCGTCGTGAAGGTCTCCAGTCGGGCGGCGTCGACGTTGTGCCCGGTCTGCGCGGCAAGCATCGCGGGCGAGTCGGTGCCCACCGTGGGTCGCTCACCTCGAGCGGACTCGATGAACACGGCTACGGACTTGCCCTGGTCGTGCAGCTCGGCGCTCGTCGAGTACTCGTCGGCTGCATCCATGATGCGGTCGACCTGCTGACGTGTGCGGGTGCCGACGATGCGGGCGATGTGCTCGTGCAGCTCGGCACGGTTCAGGGTCGCCGCTGGCCGACCGTCGATCGAACGGCTGTCGCGTGCGTTGTCGACGAGCCAGCGCGGCTCGGATGCCCACCAGAGGTCGCCGGTGACAGGGATGTCGGAGGGCTGAGGGCCTGGGCCGGGAACGGTCACGATGGTCAGCCCGGGCAGGGCCAAGGGGCGGGTTCGTCCAGCCGCGACGAACAGGACGCCGTCGGCGGGACGTCCCGTCGGCCCACAGCGGGCAGTGATGACTGCGCCCGGTACGACGATGGACGCAACCTGTACCCAGCCGCGTTCGACCTGCTCGTCCAGGGGCGTCGTCAGGTCGTCGGTGTAGAGCCCACGAGTGACGCGTGCGACTCGCCCCGCCCGGGCGTCGGCGCGGACGCCGGGGGCGTCAGCGCGGAGGAACGTCATGTGGGCCCTCCCAGAAGTGTCGAATAGTCACGCCAGGTTACTCGAAAGTGCCGAATAAGGTTACTTAGTGCCGAATAGAGGATCTGCGCGTCATCGTGAGCGGGATATGACGTCCGACCCGACTCCTCCCCATGTCGTGTGCGAGCCCGGCGCCGTCGGTGGGCACCGCCGTCCGTCGCACGCCTAGCATCGGCGGGTGCCCCCCAGATCGCCGCTGCCCGCCCGGCACGGTCTCGATGCCGCCCGGCTCCGCACCCCCGACCGCGACCGTTCCCGTGCGGACGAGTGGTCGACGATGGGCGCATGGCTGCGGGACCGGCTGCCGGAGCACGTCGACGTGGCCGCGATGCTGGCGGGGGAGCGGTTCGTCGACGAGGACGGCCGCGAAGTGCGCGAGGACGACCCGTACGCGCCGCACCGGTTCGTGTGGTTCCACCGCGACCTGCGGCACGAGCCGGAGGTCACGGCGCCGATCCACCTGGTGCACCGCGACGAGCGGCTCGTGGTCGTCGACAAGCCTCCGTTCCTGTCGTCGATCCCGCGCGGCCGGCACGTCATGCAGAGCGTGGTGGTCCGGTTGCGCGCCGAGCTGGGGCTGCCGGAGCTGTCGCCGCTGCACCGCCTGGACCGGGTCACGTCCGGTCTACTCATGATGGCGACGGAGCCCCGGTGGCGCGGGCCGTACCAGAGCCTGTTCGAGCACCGTGCGGTGGACAAGACGTACTGGGCGCTGGCGCCGCTGCGCGAGGACTTGACGTTCCCGGTCGTGGTGCGCAACCACCTGCGCAAGGAGCGCGGCTCGTGGCAGGCCGAGGTGGTGCCGGGCGCCCCGGTCAACGCGGAGACGCTCGTGGAGCTCGAGTCCACGGTGGAGGGTCGCGGCATCTACCGGCTGACGCCGCGCACGGGTCGCACCCACCAGCTGCGCGTGCACCTGGACGGCCTCGGCATCCCGATCGTCGACGACCCGCTGTACCCGGTGGTGCGGGAGGTCGACGTCGACGACTTCAGCCGCCCGCTGCAGCTGCTCGCCGGGGAGGTCGCGTTCACCGACCCCGTCGACGGCAGCGCGCGCCGGTTCCGCAGCGTCCGACGCCTCCCCCTGTCCGCCGTCGACTGACCGCGGCTACGCTCGTCGCGAGCGAGGAGGTGCGCCGTGGGCCTGAGTGCCCTGTCCCGGCGGTACGCCGTGCTGGTGCTCGCGGTCCTCGTGGTCGTCCTCGTCGCGCTCGTCGCGTCGCCGCCCCAGCGCGCCGACGCGGCCATCGTGACCGGTCCGGGCGGGGTCACGGTGCACGGCTCGGGCGTGGGGGAGCTCGTCGTCGTGGTCGGCAGCGACCGGACGGTGTTCCAGGTCGACGGGACGTTCGCGAGCCTCGTCCCGGCGGCTCCCGGCGCCCCGGTGCACGTCGTCCTCGACGGGGAGACCCTCGCGCGGCAGCCGTAGGAGTCCTACTGGTCCCAGGTCACCGACGCGAGCATGGCCTCGACGTCGCGGTAGCGGCCCGTGTCGTCGTCCGGGTGGAGGTACCCCACGGCGTAGGTGTATCCGCCGTGGTCGACCAGCCAGTCGGTGAGCCGGGGTGGGCTCGTCGCCGCGTACGCGCGGTCGACGCGGACCAGCTCGCCGTACGGGGCGTCGACGAGCGTCGCGTTCCGGTTCCACACGACGGCGTCCTCGAGAACGTCATCAGCCCCGATGTGCTCGGCGACCGAGCGACGTGCCCCACCGGTCTCCTCGACGGTTCCGAGGCAGACCGCCAACGCGTAGTGCGACCCGCCGAGGTCGACCGTGAAGGAGCCTGAGCCGGGGACGTTTCGGCTGTCCTCCGGGACCGGGGAGGAGAGCGAGAGGCCCGGACAGTCCGCCGGGGTCACGTGGAGCACGTAGGGCAGCGCGACGGCCGGGTCCGCGGTGAGCGTCTCGACCGGCCACAGGGCGGGGTCGCCACCGGGCCGCGTCGTCGGCCAGAGCGCGATGGCGGCGGTCGCGGCGACGGCGGTCGCAGCCACGGCGGTGACGGTGACCAGGATCGTCCTGGTCCTGCGGCGCACGGGTCCCTCCCAGATCTCGAGCGCTCGAAGAGTAGGTGAGGTGCGGGTCGCCGACGGTACGGCTCACCCGTTCGGAGCAGGCGCAGGGACCAGCAGGCCGTCGCGCGTCAGTGGTCGTGACGGTGGTGGGCGTCGGGGTAGTGCTCGTGGGTGTGGGTGACCGCGT
Organism: Cellulomonas sp. Leaf334; assembly: GCF_001424195.1. GTDB lineage: Bacteria > Actinomycetota > Actinomycetes > Actinomycetales > Cellulomonadaceae > Cellulomonas. The sequence goes on from NZ_LMOO01000005.1 coordinate 194,120, forward strand.
CGTGGGTGTGCACGTGCCGATGGCGGACGCCCGCGCCGACGGGCTCCGGGTGCTCGTGGTCGTGGTGGCCGTCGTCGTGGGTGTGCCAGTGGTCGTGCGTGACGGCGTGGTGGGTGTGCTCGTGGCCGTGCTCCTCGCTCAGGTGCAGCCACGTCCCGACGGCCATCAGCGCACCCGCGACCACCAGCTGCCGGGTCACCGCGTCACCGAGGGCGACCGCGAGGACGGCACCGAAGAACGGTGCGACGGAGAAGTACGCGCCGGCGCGTGCGGTGCCGACGTGGCGCAGCCCCACGATGAACAGGACGAGGCTCAACCCGTACGCGACGAAGCCGAGGACCAGGGCGGCCCCGGTCGCGCGCAGGGTGGGGAGCTGGGCGCCGAGCACGAGCGCCAGGACGAGGTTCGTCGGGCCGGCGACCGAGCCCTTGACGGCGACGAGCCAGGTCGCGTCGGTCAGCGAGACCTTGCGGGTCAGGTTGTTGTCGAGCGCCCAGCACGCGCACGCACCGACGACCGCGAGCGCGGGCCACACGCTGGTGACCTGCGCCTGCCCCGTCGGTACGGCGATCACGACGGCCCCGGCGACGATGGCGAGCATCCCGAGCACGACGCGTCGGCCGGCGGGCTCGCGGAACACGACCCACGCGATCACGGCCGTCAGGACGCCCTCCGCGTTCAGCAGCAGCGACGCCCCGGACGCCGGCATCGACGCCAGGCCGAACATCAGCAGCACCGGTCCGGCGATCCCGCCGGCGACGACGGCCCCGGCGAGCCACGGCACCTCGTGGCGGGCGAGGCGGACCCGGGGTGCTCGTCGGACGAGCCGCCAGGTCCACATCCCCACGCCGGCGCCGACGTAGAGCAGGCCGGCCAGCAGCCAGGGGCTGACCTCGCCGAGCAGGAGCTTGGCCAGGGGCGCGCTGGCGCCGAACAGCACGGCCGCCAGCAGGGCGGCGCGCACCCCTGCGTTCCGCAGGCCGCGCGACGAGTCGGTCACGGCCCCATCATCGCGCGTCAGCCCTTCAGCCTCGCCGGGTCCGCGTCGACCTTGCCGACGACCAGCCGGTTGATCACGTACAGCACGACGCCGACGCCGAGCAGCAGCCCGGCGCGCAGGTAGACGTCGGCGTCGCGGCCCGTGACCGGGGACGCCAGCACGAGCGACACCAGCGCACCGACCACCGGCACCCATGTGGGGGCGCGGAACGAGGGGCCGTCGTCGCCCTCGGCGGGCTCGTCGTCGGGCGCCTTGCGCAGCACCAGCACGGAGATGTTCACGACGACGAACACCAGCAGCAGGAGCAGGACCGTCGTGTCGGCCAGCCCGGCCAGGTCGCCGGTGCTCACCAGGGTCAGGGCGATGAGCACGGTGAACGCGATGGCCACGTACGGCGTCTGGCGGGTCTTGTGCACCCGGCCGAGCACCTTCGGCACGATGCCCTCGCTGGACATCCCGTAGACGAGCCGCGACGCCATGATCATGTTGATGAGCGCGGTGTTGGTGACCGCGAGCAGCGCGATCACGGCGAACAGCCCGGGCGGGAACGTCAGGCCGGCCACCTTGACCACTTCGAGGAGGGGACCGGTGGACTCGGCGAGCGTCTCGGTGTCCACGAGCATCGACGTGGTGAACGCGACGCCCAGGTAGATGACGCCCGCGACGGCGAGGCCCCCGAAGAGCGCGCGCGGGAAGTCCCGACGCGGTCTCTGCGTCTCCTCGGCCAGGTTGACGGAGTCCTCGAAGCCGAGGAGCGCGTAGAACGCGAGGGCGGTCGCGCCGAGGACGGCGACGAGCGGAGCGCCCTCGGTCTCGAGCTCGAGCGTGCGGGCCGGCTCGCCGTCGCCGCTGACCAGGGCCCACGCCCCGATCGCGAGGATCACCAGCAGCCCTGTCGCCTCCACGATGGTGAGCACCACGTTGACGCGGACCGACTCCGAGATGCCGAGGAGGTTCACGGCGGAGATCGCCAGCAGGAAGACCCACGCGGCGGCCAGCGTCGGGACCGTGTAGAACTCCGCGAGGTAGTCGCCGCCGAACGCGCGGGCCGCCGCGGACGCGCTGGTGACGCCGGACATCATCACGGCGAACGCGACCATGAACGTGAGGAACGGGCGTTTGAACGCACGGTTCGCGTACAGCGCGGCGCCGGCGGCCTGCGGGAACCTGCCGACGAGCTCCGCGTACGACGCGGCGGTCAGCCCGGCGAGGACGAACGCGCACAGGAACGGCAGCCAGATCGCGCCCCCGACCTCCGCGGCGATCTTCCCGGTCAGCGCGTAGATCCCGGCGCCGAGGATGTCGCCGACCACGAACAGGATCAGCACCTTGCGGCCGATGGTGCGCTTCAACGGGGTGTACATGACCTTCTGCTCGCTCATCGTCGCCCCCTGGCTCGTGGACCCGCCTTCCGCACAGTGTTCTGCCGGAACCCGCCCGCCGCGCGTCGACGCGGAACCCTGCCTACGCTCGGACACTCAGCCGAGATCGGGAGGACTGCGCATGATCAAGCGAGTCGTGTTCGTGGCGGGCGTCACCGCGGGGTACCTGTTCGGCACTCCCTCCGGGCGTCGGCAGCTGGACAAGATGAAGGTCTGGGCCGTGGACGTCTGGCATGACCCGCGCGTGCAGGAGCACGTGCAGGAGTACGAGGCGCAGGCGGCCGCGTTCGCGAAGAAGCAGGGCGCCGCGGTTTGGGAGAAGGCCGTGGACTCGGCCAAGAGCGCGGTGTCGTCGTCGACCACGAAGTACCCGACGAACGACGCGTCGCCGACCGTCGTGGAGCCCATCCTCGACGCGGACGACGCCAACCCCGGGCAACGGTGAGACCTGCCCCGCTGCCCGTCGCCCCGGGGCAGGAGTCGGTCTGGGACTACCCGCGGCCGCCCCGGGTGGAGACGACGCCCGAGCTCGTGGCCGTGACGTTGGGCGGTCTGCCCGTCGCGACGACCACCGACGCCGTCCGCGTGCTCGAGACCAGCCACCCGCCGGTGTACTACCTGCCGTTCGACGCGTTCGAGCCGGGCGTGCTGGAGGGTGCGGTCGGTGCGTCGGTGTGCGAGTTCAAGGGTGTCGCGTCGTACGTGTCGGTCCGGGTGGGTGACCGGCTGCTGTCGCGCGTCGGCTGGACGTACCCCCGGCCCCTCCCGGGGTACGAGGTCCTCACCGACCGGGTCGCCCTGTACGCCCGTGACCTGCGCTGCACGGTGGACGGTGAGGTCGTCCAGCCGCAGGCCGGGGAGTTCTACGGAGGTTGGATCACGTCGCGCGTCGTCGGACCGTTCAAGGGATCTCCGGGCTCCCGCGGCTGGTGACCGTTGACATGTGACCAATTGGTCACCTAACGTGGTCGGCATGGACGAGGACCTGGTGTTCAAGGCACTTGCGGACGCCACCCGTCGCCACCTGCTCGACCAGCTCTACACGCGTGACGGCCGCACGCTGACGGAGCTCGAGGAGGGCCTCGACATGACCCGGTTCGGGGTCATGAAGCACCTCAAGGTGCTGGAGGAGGCGGGCCTCGTCGTCCCCCGACGATCAGGGCGGGAGAAGCTCCACTTCCTCAACGCCGTCCCGATCCAGCTGATCCACGAGCGGTGGATCGACAAGTACGACGTGCTCGGCGCCGAGCGCCTGCACGCGCTGACCGACCTCAAATCAGCCCTGGAGAGCACCATGACCACGCAGACCGACACGGCCACCACGACCGTCCTCGTCAACCGCATCTGGATCAAGGCCGACACCGCCACCGTGTGGAAGGCCATCACCTCGCCCGAGTGGAACGCCCGGTACGGCTACAAGAGCGCGTCGACGTTCGACCTCACCCCCGGCGGCGCGGCCGCCACGTTCCCGTCCGCGGACATGGTCGCCTACGGCGTCGCCGCCGACCAGCCGATCCTCGACGGCGAGGTGCAGGAGGTCGTCGAGGGCTCACGCCTCGTGCTCACCTGGCGCACGCTCTGGGACGACGAGGCGCGCGCCGAGGGGTTCACGCGGCTGACCTACGAGCTCGAGGAGCGCGGCGCGGGGATCACCCAGCTGACCGTCCTCCACGACGTGACCGGTGCCCCGCGCACCGCGTCGCTCGTCTCCGGCGACCTGCCCGAGTTCGGCGGCGGCTGGCCGCAGATCCTGTCGGACCTCAAGACGCTCCTGGAGACGGGTTCGTCCCTCGAGGCCTGAGCGGGTCGTCACGGGCCGGTCGCTGCGGCGACCGGCCCGTCGACGTCCGCAGCAGACGCAGGGCCTCGTCGACGATGGCGTCCGGCGGGCCGGCGACCGGGACGTCCACCCCGTCCTCGTCGGGACCCAGCGGTTCGAGCGTCGCCAGCTGGCTGGCCAGGAGCGTCGCCGGCATGAAGTGACCGGTCCGCACCGCGAGCCGCCGCTGCAGCTCCTCGGGCGGCACGACCAGGTGCACGAACCGCACACGACCGTGGGCGGTGCGCAGGAGGTCGCGGTACGAGCGACGCAGCGACGAGCACGTCACGACGGTCGGTCCGCCCGCTGCTGACATCGCGTCCCGGATCGCCCGCAGCCACGGACCGCGGTCGGCGTCGGTGAGCGCCCGGCCCGCCCGCATGGCCTCAACGTTCGCCGCCGGGTGCAGGTCGTCGCCCTCGACCATCGGCCGCCCCAGCCGCTCGGCCAGGAGCAGCGCGGCCGTCGACTTCCCGGTCCCGGACACCCCCATCACGACGAGGTGCTCGGGCAGGCTGCTCACGCCGCCCACCCTCGCACGCCTCCACGACATCCCGCGGCGAACTCGTCCCTCCGCGCCGACCGCGTCCCTCGCCGCCGAACTCGTCCCTCGCCGCCGAACTCGTCCCTCGCCGCCGAACTCGTCTGTTGCAACCGACGAGTTCGGCCGCAACTGACGAGTTCGCGCAACTGAAGGGCTCGGCCGCGACGTCGAGTTCGGCCGCAACCGACGAGGTCGGCGCCGAGCGACAAGAGGCAAGCCCGGACCGGACGCGTTGCTCGGGCAACTAAACTCGTCCGATGCCCTCGTTCGTCGTCGACACCACGCCGCTGCGCGTCAGTCCGGCGTTCCGACGGCTCTGGTGGGGGCTGGCGGTCTCGAACCTCGGGGCGCAGCTGACGGTCGTCGCGGTCGGGCTGCAGGTGTACTCGATCACGGGGTCGACGGCATCGGTCGGTCTGCTCGGGCTGTGCGCGCTGGTGCCGCTGGTGGTCTTCGGCCTGTACGGCGGGGCGATCGTCGACCACTACGACCGGCGTCGGGTCGCGCTCGTGGCGTCGCTGGTGTCGTGGGTGGCGACGATCGGGCTGGCCGTGCAGGGGTGGCTCGGAAACACCCAGGAGTGGGTGCTGTTCGCGCTGGTCGCGGTGCAGTCGGGGGCGTTCGCGGTGAGCTCGCCCGCACGGTCGGCGATCATCCCGCGGCTGCTCGACCCGAAGCTGCTGCCCGCCGCGAACGCCCTGCAGACCCTCGGGTTCAGCGTCGCGTTCACGGTCGGACCGCTGCTGGGTGCCGCGCTCGTGGCGGCGTTCGACTACGGCGTCGCCTACACGGTCGACGCCCTCCTGTTCACGGCCGCCCTGTTCGCGGTCGTCCGGCTCCCCGCACAACCGCCGCTGCCGTCGGAGACGCGTCGCGAGCGCGTGGGCCTGGGCTCGGTGGTCGACGGGTTCCGCTACCTGGGCACGCAGCGCAACGTGCGGATGACGTTCGCCGTGGACCTCGTCGCGATGATCACGTCGTCGCCGCGCGTGCTGTTCCCGGCGGTCGGACTGGTCTACCTGGGCGGCGGCGCGACGACCACCGGCGTGATGGCCGCGTCCGCGGCGGTCGGCGTCGGCCTGGCGGGGCTGTTCTCCGGCGGGCTCGCGCGGATCCGCTGGCAGGGGCGGATCATCGCGGTCGCCATCACGGTCTGGGGGCTCGCCATCGCGGGGTTCGGGCTGACGCTGGTGCTGGCCGGCCGGTCGCACCCCGACCAGGTGCTCTGGCTCGCGCTCGCGATCGCCGTCCTCATGCTGGTGGTCGCCGGGGCCAGCGACGCGATCAGCTCGGTGTTCCGGCAGACCATCCTGCAGACGGCGACGCCCGACGACATGCGCGGCCGGCTGCAGGGCGTGTTCATCGTCGTCGTCGCCGGCGGACCCCGCCTGGGCGAGGCGCTGCTGGGCGGGGCGGCGTCGAAGGTCGGCGAGGGCTGGGCCGCGGTGGTCGGCGGCTGTCTGTGCGTGATCCTGCTGTGGGTGCTGGTCCGCTCCCAGCGCTCGTTCTGGAACTACGACGCCCGCCACCCGGTGCCCTGACCCACTCTCGAACTCGTCCCTCCGCGCCGGACTCGTTCGTTGCAACCGACGAGTTCGGCCGGGAGCGACGAGTTCGGCGGAGGGACGAGCGACCCCTACGGCCGCGGCACGTTGCGCAGGTTCGAGCGGGCCATCGCCATGACCTCGCCCAGCCCTCCGCCCAGGACCTCCTTGCTCATCGCCGCCGTGAAGCCCGAGACCTGCGCGCGCGTGATCTTCGGGGGCAACGACAGGGCGCGCGGGTCGGTGACCAGGTCGACGAGCGCGGGACCGTCGTGGGAGAACGCCTCGCGCAGCGCGGCCCGGATCTCGGTGGGCTTCTCGACGCGCACCGACGGGATCCCGACGGCCGACGCGATCGCCGCGTAGTCGATCGGCGGGGAGTCGGTGCCGTAGGACGGGAGGCCGTCCACGAGCATCTCGAGCCGGACCATGCCGAGCGTCGCGTTGTCGAACACGACGACCTTCACGGGCAGGTCCAGCGCCTTCACGGTGATGAGCTCGCCCAGCAGCATCGACAGCCCGCCGTCGCCGGCCATCGCGACGACGTGCCGACCTTCGCCGGACAGCGCCGCCCCGATGGCGTGCGGGACGGCGTTCGCCATCGACCCGTGCAGGAACGACCCGATGACCCGCCGACGGCCGTTCGGCGTGATGTAGCGGGCGGCCCAGACGTTGCACATGCCGGTGTCGACGGTGAACACGGCGTCGTCGGGTGCCTCCTCGTCGAGCAGGACCGCGGCGTACTCGGGGTGGATGGGCTCGGTGTGCTCGACGTCCTTCGTGTACGCGCCGACGACGCCGCTCATCGCGCGCTCGTGCTTCTTGAGCATCTGGTCGAGGAACCGGTGGCTCTTCTTCGGCTTCACCAGCGCGAGCAGGGCCGCGACCGTCTCGCCGACGTCGCCCAGCACCACGAGGTCGTTGCGCGTCCGCCGGCCGAGCCGGGTCGGCTCGATGTCGACCTGCGCGGTGCGGACCCCGGACGGCAGGAACTGGTCGTACGGGAAGTCCGTGCCGAGCAGGAGCAGCAGGTCGGCGCCCTCCATCGCGGACTGGCACGCGCCGTAGCCGAGCAGCCCGGACATGCCGACGTCGAACGGGTTGTCGACCTGGATGTGCTCCTTGCCGCGCAGGCTGTGCCCGACGGGCGCGTGGAGCACCCGAGCGAGCGCGAGCACCTCGGTCCGTGATCCGCGCACCCCCGCCCCGGCGAAGATCGTCACCTTGCCCGCGGCGTCGATGGCCTCGGCGAGCGCCCGCACGGCGCCCTGGTCGGGGACGACCCGCGGCGAGGGCGGCGGAGTGAGCACGTCGATGCCGGCGTCGGGCGCCTCCAGGTCCGCGACGTCGCCCGGCAGCGTCAGCACCGCGACCCCCGGAGCGCCGTACGCGTGGTGGATGGCTGACCGGATGACGCGCGGCGCCTGCGCGGCGGTGGAGATCATCTCGGAGAACACCGAGCACTCGAGGAACAACCGGTCGGGGTGGGTCTCCTGGAAGAACTGCGTGCCGATCTGGGCGCTGGGGATGTGCGACGCGATCGCGAGGACCGGGACCCGGGACCGGTTCGCGTCGTAGAGGCCGTTGATGAGGTGCAGGTTGCCCGGTCCGCACGACCCGGCGCAGACGGCGAGCCGTCCGGTCAGCTCGGCTTCCGCCGCCGCCGCGAACGCCCCGGCCTCCTCGTGCCGCACGTGCACCCACGCGATGTCGACGCCGTCCTCACGCGCCCGTCGGACCGCGTCGACGACGGGGTTGAGGCTGTCCCCGACGATCCCGTAGATGTGCCGCGCACCGGCGGCGACGAGCTGGGCGACGAGCAGGTCCGCGATCGATCGACGACGTGCCACGGGTGACCTCCGGGGGTGGTGGGCGGTCCACCCATCGTCAGCCCGGGTCGGTGAGGTCGCACCTCAGCCGCTGAGGGCCTGCAGGTACTGCGTGGCCGTGGCGAGGGCTGTCGCGACGGCCTGGCCCGGGGTGTCACCGACGACCTGCACGCGGACGACGAGGCCGTCGCGCTCGGCCCAGAGGTGCGCCGCGGAGTAGGGGTCAGCGGCGGCGCTGCCGTCGTCCTGGAACGACGCCTCGTCGCGCGTGAGCACGTACGCCGTCCAGCCGGGCAGGTCCACCTCGTCCACGCCGGCCGCGGAGGTGACGGTGCGCGGCAGGTACGTGCCGTCCGGGTTGTCCACCCGGGGCGTCTCCTGGTCGACGGCCCAGCCGTCGATGTCGGCGGCCTCCGTCGCGACGGCGGTCTGCGCCGCGTCCGCGTCGGGCATCTCGTAGACCTCGATCGCCCTGCTCGCCCCGCCCGCGACGGGGACCTCGATCGGGTCACCCAGGGCGAAGGCGTGGCCTGCCACGGACGCGGCCCGCAGGTCGCCGAGCAGCGGGTTGCCGCACTGGGGCAGGGTCGGGCTCGGCAGGGGCGCGGCCGTACCGCCGCTCGCAGCGACCTCCTGGGCGACCTGGTCGAGGTACTCCTGCGCCTCGGGGGAGCCCGGCTCGTACTCGTCGCAGCGTGTGACGGTCGCGGTGGGGACGAGTGCTGGGGTCAGCGCGGCCGCCGCCTGCTCGAACGTCAGCGGTGCGTGCGTCGGGGTCGGCGAGGCGGACGGGGGTGGCGCCGGGTCGCCGACGACGCTCGCGGAGCACGCGGTGAGGGCGACGAGCGCGACGGTCGCGACGGCGGCGCGGAGGGGGCGGGGCGGGGGCACCGGCCCATCCTGACGCACCCGGGACGCTCCCCGGACGACGTCCGCGGGTGGTATCCGTGCCTAGGTCCGTGGCGCGTCCGGCTCGTGCGGTCCGCGCCGCAGCGCCCGGATCATGCGCAGCACACCCTGCTCCGCGAGCGCGGCGTCCCCGCCGGCGGCGATCCACAGGGCCGCCTCGTTCATCGCGCCGTTGAGCAGTGCGTCGGCCGCGGCGGGGTCGACCGCGAGGTCGTCGAGGGCGCCCAGCCCCTCGGTGAGCAGCCGCCCGGAGTGCGCCGCGTCGAGGGCGCGCCAGGTGGTCCAGCCGAGGACCGCGGGTCCGTCGACGAGCAGGATCCGGCGGACGGCGGGGTCGACGACGGCCCGCATGAACGCCAGGCTCCCGGCCTCGATCGCGGGCCACCCGTCGTCGGGGGCGGCCTCGGCGACGGCTGTGGCGACGACCGCCTGCGCGTCGTCGACGACCGCGGTGAAGAGCCCGAGCTTGCTGCCGAAGTGGTGGTAGACGGCTCCGCGGGTGACGCCGGCGAGCTCGGCGACGCGTTCGAGGCTGACGTCCGCGTAGCCGTGGTCGGCGAAGAGTGCACGCGCCGTCCTGCGGATCTCCGCCGCGGTGACCTCGCTCTGCTCTTTCGTCGCACGCGCCACCCGTGCCACCCTTCCCTATACATACATTGTGTATGTAAATCTACACCGGGAGGCCCTCATGATCACGAGCATCTATCCCGTCCTGATGAGCACGGACGTGGCGGCGACGACGGCGTTCTTCCGCGACGCGTTCGCGCTGGAGACCGTCTTCGAGTCGGACTGGTACGTGTCCCTGCGCTCCGGTGCGTTCGAGCTCGCGGTCCTGGACGCCTCCCACGACAGCATCCCGGCGGGCTACCGGACCCCCGCGACCGGGATCCTGGTGAACATCGAGGTGGAGGACGTCGACGCGGAGCACGAGCGGCTCGTGACCCGCGGTGGGGCGCCGGTCGCGCAGGAGCTCCGGTCCGAGACGTTCGGGCAGCGGCACGTGATCCTCGTCGCCCCGGGTGGCGTGCTGGTCGACGTGATCCAGCCGATCCCGATCACCGACCCCGCGCTCCTGGCCGACTGACGCACCTACGGAGCCAGCGCCTCCAGCGCCCGGTGCAGGTTCGCCGTGACGGCCGCCCGGTGCGGCTCCACCCAGTCGCCCTCGAACTTCCGTGGCGTGATCTCGATCATCATGACCAGGCACAGCCGCATCCGGTACAGGTCGAGCCGGGTCCGTGCCGACGGGCTGTCGACGTCGATCGGCCCGTAGCCCGCCAGCACGGCGGGCGTCCCGGGCTCGCGGCCCATGGGGTCGATGCCGACGAGGTCCGCCAGCGGGTCGCCCCAGAACGCGCGCTCGGGGTCGATGACGCCGACGACCTCGCCGGTGGACGGGTCGACGAACAGGTTCCCGGCCCAGAGGTCGGTGTGGACGAGGGCGGGCGTCGTGACGTCGGACAGGGTGGCTGCGTGCCTCTCGAGGGCGCTGCGCACGGCCGCGGACGGCACCGGGACCGACCACGTCGCGGCGTCGTCGAGAAGCTCGTCGACCATGCCCGTGAACGACTCCCGCCACGTCGGTGCCTGCCGTCCGCACGGGTACCCGAAGGCGGGTCCCGTGATCCCGTGCAGGGCCGCCAGCACGGCACCCGTCTCGCGTTCGGCCCGCGCGGTCCGCGGGTCCGACGGCCCGAACCCCGCGTCGACCAGCGGCACGCCCGGCAGGTGGCTGACGACGAGCGCGTCGCCCGGCAGCACCGTCCGCGAGAAGTCGGTGAGCAGCACCGTCGGCATCCGCAGCGCGGGCCGTGACGCCGCGAGCCCGTAGACGAGCGCCTCGGCGCGCAGGAGGTCGTGCTCGTACGCGAGCAGCTGGTCGGTGCGCGCCGGCGCCGTCTTCACGACGACACGCGCACCGTCGCCCAGGGTCACCCGGTACGTCGTCGCGAACTGCCCGCCGGTGAGCAGCTCCGCCTCCTCGAGCGTGCCGAGCGGTGCGACGAGCAAGGTCAGGGCGTCGATCACGCGTCGAGGGTACCGACCGACCGCTGCGGTTCCACGCACTCCGCGACCTCGCACGCCGCCACCGCGGCACCCCCGGTCGCGGACGGCGAGCCGGCCTCCACGGAGTCGTGCACGTGCTCACCCTGGTCGCCGCGCAGGGTCCGCAGGGCGGCGAGCGTCGCGGCGACGGCGGCCCCGGCGGAGATGACGACGACGAGGAACCCCGCGTGCGACCCGTTGATGTCGATCTGCGCCCCGGCCACGGACGACCCGATGGACACGCCCACGCCCAGCGACGTGCCCACCCACGTCAGTCCCTCGGTCAGCCGCTCGCGCGGGACCAGGTCCTGCACCAGCCCGTTGCCGTTGATGAGCGTGGGTGCGATCGCGAACCCGGTGACGAACATGACGGCGGCGAGCGCGACGAGGGACTGCACGAGGAAGAAGAAGCAGACCCCGACGGCCAGCGCGACCATCCCGGTGGCGAACCGCAGGTACAGGGGCCGCTTCCACACCCGCGTGCCGTAGAGGAGGCCCGAGATCAGCGAGCCGAGCGCGAAGACGGCCAGGATGACCCCGGCCATGCCCTTGGCGCCGGACTCCTCGGCGAACGCGACGGTGGCCACGTCGGTGGCGCCGAAGATCGAGCCCATCGCGACGAAGACGACGGCCAGCACGACCATGCCGGGCTTGCGGAGCACCGACCCCTTGGGGCGGGGGCTGTCGGCCGGCGCGGGCGGGGGCTCGGTGGCGCGCTGGGCCAGGAACCAGTACCCGCCGACCAGCATGGCGACGAGGGGGACGACGAGCCCTGCGGTCGCCGCGACGCTCGTGGCGAGGACGGTGGCCAGCACGGGTCCGACGATGAACACGAGCTCGTCGAGCGCCGACTCCAGGGAGTACGCGGTGTGCATCCGGTGCGGGTCCGCTCCGAGCACGCGAGCCCAGCGCGCCCGGACCAGGGACCCGAACGACCCGATGCCCGCCCCGGTGACGACCGCCGTGAGGTAGAGCCAGGCCTCGTGCGCCTCCGTGGTGGCGGCGACGACGAGGCCGACGAGACCGACGGCGGCGAGCGCGACGGCGGGCCGCATGACCCGGGCCTGACCGTGCCGGTCCACCAGCCGCGCCAGCTGCGGGGAGCAGATCGCCTGCGCGATGACGTAGACCGCGGACACCCGGCCGGCCAGCCCGTAGGACCCGTACAGCGTGGAGATCATCAGGACGATCCCGATGCCGACCATGGACATCGGCAGCCGCGCGAGCACGCCGGCGCCCGAGAACGCGAGGGCCCCGGGACGCGTCAGCACGTCGCGGTACGGCTGGAGCATGCAGCCAGTGTGTCATCCGCTCTTCCGCACGGCCGCGCGGTGCTCCACCATTCAGGCATGACGGACGTGCAGGTCAGCGACGCTCCCGCCGAGCACCGGTTCGAGGCGCGGGCCCCCGACGGCGAGCTGCTGGGTTTCTCGGTGTACGACACGATCGGCACCACGGTCGTGTTCACGCACACCGAGGTGGACCCGAGGTTCGAGGGTCAGGGCATCGCGTCGACGCTGGTGCACGGTGCCCTGGACGCGGTCCGGGCGAGCGGCCGGGACGTCGTCGCGTTCTGCCCGTACGTCAAGGCGTGGCTCGGTCGGCACCCCGAGTACCAGGACCTGGTGCGCGGCGCGCCGAAGTGAGAGAAGACCCCAGGGGAGCGGTCACCCCGGGGCCTCCTGCTGGTGGGTGGGCGCGCTAGGCGCCCAGTGCTGCCGAGACCACGTCCTTCGCCTCCGCCTGCACCTGCGCGAGGTGCTCGGCGGACACGAACGACTCGGCGTAGATCTTGTAGACGTCCTCGGTGCCGGACGGCCGGGCGGCGAACCACGCGTTCTGCGTCGTGACCTTGAGGCCGCCGATGGACGCGTTGTTCCCCGGCGCGTTGGTCAGCTTCGCGGTGATGGTCTCGCCGGCGAGCGACGTCGCGGTCACCTGGTCGGGGGTCAGCCGCGACAGCGTCGCCTTCTCCTCGCGGGACGCCGCGGCGTCGACGCGCGCGTACCAGGACTGCCCGAACTCCGCGACGAGGTCCTGGTGGTGGGCCGACGGCGACTTGCCGGTGGTCGCCAGGATCTCGGAGGCCAGCAGCGCGGGCAGGATGCCGTCCTTGTCGGTGGTCCACACTGTCCCGTCCTTGCGCAGGAACGACGCCCCCGCGGACTCCTCGCCACCGAACCCGACCGACCCGTCGACCAGCCCGGGCACGAACCACTTGAACCCGACCGGGACCTCCAGCAGCCGCCGGCCCAGCTTGTCGGCCACCCGGTCGATGAGGCTCGACGAGACGAGCGTCTTGCCGATCGCCGTCCCCGCCGGCCAGCCGGGACGCGCCCCGCCGTACAGGTACGCGATGGCGACCGCGAGGTAGTGGTTCGGGTTCATCAGCCCGTCGGCGGTGACGATCCCGTGCCGGTCCGAGTCGGCGTCGTTCCCGGTCGCGATGTCGAACGGTGCGGGGTCACCCGCCATACGGCTGACCAGCGACGCCATCGCGTACGGCGACGAGCAGTCCATCCGGATCTTGCCGTCCCAGTCGAGCGTCATGAACGCCCAGCGCGGGTCGACGGTCGGGTTCACGACCGTGAGGTCGAGCCCGTAGAACTCGCCGATCTCCCCCCAGTACTCGACCGACGCGCCGCCGAGCGGGTCCGCGCCGATCCGCACGCCCGCGGACCGGATGGCGTCGACGTCGATGACGTTGGCGAGGTCCGCGACGTACGACGAGAGGTAGTCGTGCTTGAGGGTGGTGTCGGCCGCCAGCGCCGTCTCGACGCTCACGCGCGGGACCGACCTCCAGCCCGACGCGAGGATCTCGTTGGCGCGGTCGGCGATCCACCCGGTCGCCTCCGACCCCGCGGGGCCGCCGTGCGGCGGGTTGTACTTGAAGCCACCGTCGCGCGGCGGGTTGTGCGACGGGGTCACGACGATCCCGTCGGCCAGGCCTGGCCCCTGCGTCCGGACCCCCTCGGAGGACCCCGCGCCGTTGTGCCGCAGGATCGCGTGCGAGACGCCGGGCGTCGGCGTCCACGAGTCGCGTGCGTCGACGTGCACCTCGACGCCCGCCGCCGCCAGGACCTCGAGCGCGGACCGCCACGCCGGGTCGGACAGCGCGTGCGTGTCCCGGCCGATGAACAGGGGACCGTCGGTGCCCTGGTCGCGTCGGTACTCGACGATCGCGGAGGTGATCGCGACGATGTGCGCCTCGTTGAACGCGGTGTCCAGCGCCGACCCGCGGTGGCCGCTGGTGCCGAACGCGACCCGCTGCGACGGGTCGTCCAGGTCCGGTTCCCGGTCGTAGTACGCGCCGGTGAGGGCATCCAGGTCGACGAGGTCGGACGGCTGGGCAGGTGTTCCGGCGCGCGGGTCCATGTCGCGATCCTCCCCTACGCCCGGTGCGGGCGCACCCCCCGATGTCGCTCGTCGCCACGACGTCGTCACGCTCTCGGACACGCGGCCGCGGACGGCTCGTCCGGGCGGGACCGGTAGCCTTTCCCGCATGGCCAAGAACTCGTCCGACTTCGTGCTGCGCCCGTTCGAAGGGCTCCCCGGTGAGCCCGACTGGGTCGCGCTCAAGGAGCTCGTCCCCGCCGCGACCGCGACTGCCCGGACCACCAAGAAGTACGGCGCCCGCGACGTGCTGGTGACCACGGTCCTCCCGACCAGCTGGCCCGCGCTGCACCGTTCCGACGGTCTGGTCCTGCTCGCGTTGCAGACCACGAGCAGCTCCAACGACGTCAGCCGCGACCTCGCGCACGCGCTGCTCGAGGCGATCGAGGTCGAGGCGGGCACCGCCGTCGAGACCATCGGGCTGCCCGAGCCCGGCCCGCGCCTCCAGGACGTGCTGGACCTGAGCGTGCCGTTCGAGGTCACCGTCCAGGACTCGTTCGCGTACTGGCTGGCTCCGGACACCGAGCGCACCCCCGACCTGCAGGCGGCGATCGAGGAGGCCGACGGCGGCATCATCGACACCGTCAAGCTCGCCTCCGCCGACGCCGCGTACTGGTGCCGGATGGGCGCCCGCGAGTTCCTGCGCTGGGCCCAGCCGCACGAGGAGCAGGTCGTCCTCGACGGCCTGGCGCGCCTGCACGCGAAGCGCGAGTCCGGCTTCGAGGGCGCCAAGTTCGTCGGCTACTTCCGCTCGGCCGGCCTGGTCGTGCCGGTCTGGGAGCTGGCCAAGGGGTCGGAGGCCGAGGACATCGAGAAGCCCGTCGCCGACTTCCTGCCCCGGTTCGAGGCCGCGCTCGCGGACACGACGCCGCTGGACGCGAACGAGCGGCGCGCGCGGGCCGGTCTGGTGGCCCGGCAGGTCACCCTGCGCTGACCTGCAGGACCCGCTCGGAAAGATAGGGTGGCCGACGTGACGCGCAAGGGCGGCAAGCCCGCCGACGACCAGGTGGAGACCGCTGTCCCGACCCCTCCTGTCGAGTCGGTGGACACGGTCCCCACCCCGTCGGTCGCGGCGCGCAAGGCAGCCGTCGACGCGCGCAAGGCGGCCGCGCACAAGGCTCGCCAGCGCGTCGCGGTGATCATCCCGGCCAAGGACGAGTCCCGACGCATCGCGGCGACCGTCCGCTCCGCCCGCGCCATCCCGCACGTGGACCTGGTGCTCGTGGTCGACGACGGCTCCGAGGACAACACGCAGCACGTCGCGCGCGAGGCGGGTGCGGTCGTCGTGCGGCACTCGCACAACCGCGGCAAGGCGGCCGCGATGGAGACGGGTGCCGCCGTCGTGGCCATGCGGGACGCCCCCGACCGCCAGCCGCGGATCCTGCTGTTCATCGACGGCGACCTGGGCGAGACCGCGGTCAACACGGCGCCGCTGGTCCCGCCCGTGTTCGAGGGGCATGCCGACCTGTCCATCGCGCTGATCCCGCCGCAGCCGGGCGCCGGTGGTCGCGGGATCGTCGTCGGTGCCGCCCGCCGGGCCATCACGTCGATGACGGGGTGGACGCCGACGCAGCCGCTGTCGGGGATGCGCTGCCTGACCCGTGAGGCGTTCGAGGCGGCGACCCCCCTGGCCCACGGCTGGGGGGTCGAGACGGGGATGACGATCGACCTGCTGCGCCGCGGCTTCCGCGTCGTCGAGGTCCCGTGCGACCTGAAGCACCGCCCGTCGGGCTCGGACCTGAAAGGTCAGCTCCACCGCGCCGCGCAGTACCGGGACGTGCAGCTGGCGGTCAACGCCCGTCGGGTGCGTCGTGCCGCGGGTGCCGTGAAGCGGACGGTCACCCCCGTGCAGAAGCCGCCGCAGACGCACCGCTGACGTCAGTCCGCGGGCGCCGGCTCCTTCGCCGGCTCCAGCGCGGGCTCGTCCAGCCCGCCGTCCGGAGCCCCGAGCCGCCACTGCGCCGCCGCGGCGACGAGGCACGGGACCGCGAGCGCGATGCCCGTCGCCGGGACGACGATGCCCGAGTCGTTCATGAGGAACCCGACGGTCAGCGCGGCCGTGATCGCGGCGACGGCGGGTCGCAGGAGCGGGACCGCGCGGGTCAGCCCGGCGAGCGGGCCCTGGCCCATCATCTCGCCGCGCCGCGGGCGTCCCCCGACGACGACCAGCCACGTCAGGGCGATGCCGCCGATGGCGGTGACCAGGTAGCGCCACGACGTCAGCACGCGCAGGTTCACGGCGATCTTGCGACCCACGACGTCCCAGAGGCCGCCGTCGAGGACCGTCGCGAAGAACCGGCCCAGGTGGGTGCGGTCGGCCGGCGGGCGCATCCAGTCGAGCACCGCGAACCCGCCGACGACCACGACGCCGACCAGCCCGATCAGGGCGACCGACTTCCAGCTGACCTTCCGGCCGCTCACGACGATGGTCAGCATCGCGAACGCGAGGATCAGCGCGGGCGGGCCACCGAAGTCGCTGCCGAGCCCGGGGGCCCCGTCGACGACGACGATCAGCAGGCCCAGCCCGGCGACCACGGCGGTCGCGATCCCTCGGCGACCGCGCCGCAGCAGGGGGTCGGCGATGGCGACGGCGAGCAGCAGACCGGCGGCCGTCAGGAGCGCGAACGCCTGGTTGCTCATCCCGTAGAAGCGCGCGGCGAGGAGCCGGTGGGCGCCCATGGGGGAGTCGATGACGAGCGTGGAGCCCGTGCAGGCGTCGACGACGAGCACGGCCACGGTCACCCCGGCGACCACGCCCGCCGGCCCGAGCAGGTTGCGTCTCCAGGGACCGACCACGGCGACGGTGGTGATGAGCGCGACCCACCCGAGCAGCACCCACCAGAACGCGGCGACGGGCATGTCGGAACGCCACCAGGGGATCGTGTTGGTGAGGAAGGACGCGACCGGGGCGGCGGCGAGCGCGAGCGCCGAGATCCGCAGCACGCGCAGGGCGGGCCGCAGCGGCGGGCGGTCGGACCGGCCGGTGCGGGTCAGGATGATCGCCGCCGCGATGAACAGCACCGCCTGGATGAGGACGAGCCGTGCCGAGTAGGCGCCGCTGACCCGCGTGACCATCGTGGCGTGCCGCTGGACGTCGAGGATCCGGTCGACGCGTGCGGTGGCGGTGCCGGTGGCCGGGCCGGGGAGGATCACGGCGCCGCTCAGGGACGCCGCGCTGTTGTCGAGCCCGATGCCGTCCAGCAGCGTCGGGGTGACGTCGACGGTCTGGATCAGCCCGGCCTGCCGGGTGGACCCGGACGTCAGCAGGCTGTCGACGTACTGCTCCCCGTTCGGGGCGAGCCCGGTCGCGGCCGCCAGCTGGAGCGAGGTGCGGCCGGAGTCGGCGAGGGAGACGACGAGGACGGTCGCGCCGGACCGCTGGGCGCCGGCGATCGCGGCGCCGATGCGGGTGTCGATGACCTGGGCCTGGATCGCGCGCGACGGCTCGATGATCGCGTCCGGCGTCGACACCTCGGGCGGCGACGGCTCCTCCAGCGCGTCGTCCGGCGCGGTCGGGGTGGGCTGGGGGGTGCTCGGGCGGGGGGTCGTCGCGTACCCCGGGTCGCGCAGGGTGCCCGCGTCGACGACCACGAGCCGGGACCCGTCGAGGGCGTCGCGGACGGCGCGGGTGAGGGCGCTGCTCGTCGCCGGGAGGGTCTCGTGGGTGCCGACGGGGATGCCGGCGGCGTCGGCCAGGGCGATCGCGGCACCCGGACCGATGCCCGTCGCGGGCATGCCCGCCTCGGCGACCATGTCCCCGAGGAACCCTGGCTGGGCCCCGTAGGACTCGGCCTCGGCGGCGGTCACGTAGTCGTCCCAGCCGGGGACCTCGCCGCTCTCGCCCGGGTCGCGCAGGGTGCGGCACGTGCCGTCGTCGGCCCGCACGTCCGCCGCGCGGGTGCCGGACGACACGGCCAGCCACCCGTCCGCGGGGCAGGACCGGGACGCGACGCTCCGGGCGGCGACCAGACCGACCGAGCCCTCGCGGGACAGGCTCCAGAGGGCGGGCGTGGTCAGCGTGGTGACGTCGTCCCAGCGGACCCCGGTCATGCCGACCAGGAGCACGGGCGGTTCGTCGGCAGCCTGCGCGGGGGTCGCGAACAGGATCCCCGCGAGGCTCAGCACCAGGGTGAGCACCGCACCGCGGAGCACGGACGCGCGCGGGCGGGCAGGGGTCAGCACCGTTCCAGCCTACGGGCGCACTACCCTCGACCCCGGCGGCGCTGCGGGGTATCCGTGCAGCGTGCACATCATCTGCACGGGAGGGACGCCATGTCCGAGGGGCTACCGCGGTACGCGTACCTGGGTCCGGCCGGCACGTTCACCGAGGCGGCCCTGCGTCAGGTCGCGGCCGTCGGCGACTGCGTCGACCTGCCGGTGTCCGACGTGTCGTCGGCCATCGAGGCCGTCCGGACGGGCGACGCCGACTTCGCGGTGGTGGCCATCGAGAGCACCGTCGAGGGTGGCGTCACCGCGACGCTCGACAGCCTCGCGGGCGGCGACCCGCTGGTGATCGTGCGCGAGATGCTCGTGCCGGTGCAGTTCACGCTCGCGGCCGCGCCCGGCGTCCGGCTCGAGGACGTCCGACGCATCTCCGCCCACCCGCACGCGTGGGTGCAGTGCCGGCGCTGGCTGGCGCGTCACCTGCCGGCCGTCGTGCACGTCCCCGCCACGTCGAACACCGCCCCCGCGGCGCTCATCGCGGCCGGCGGGGCCGAGCTGGGGTTCGACGCCGCGCTGGTGCCGCCCGCGGCCGTCGAGTCGTACGGTCTGGTCCCGCTCGCCGCGGACGTCGCCGACAACGTCTCGGCGCAGACGCGGTTCGTCGTCGTCGGCCACCCCGGCTCGGTGCCGCCGCCCACGGGCGCGGACAAGACGACCCTCGTCGTCCACCTGCCCGACAACGAGGCCGGTGCGCTGCTGGCGATGCTGGAGCAGTTCGCGGTGCGGGGCGTGAACCTGTCCCGGATCGAGTCCCGGCCGATCGGCGACGCCCTCGGTCGCTACTCGTTCTCGCTCGACGCCGAGGGGCACATCACCGAGGAGCGCGTCGGGGAGGCCGTCATGGGCCTGCACCGCCGCTGCCCGTACGTCCGGTTCCTCGGCTCCTACCCGCGCGCCGACGCCGTCGAGCCGACCGTGCACGTGGGCACCACCGACACCGACTTCGTCGGTGCACGGACCTGGCTGCAGTCGGTCCGCGGCGGCACGGCGACCTGACAGTGACCTGACGTCGTTCCGCGTCAGAGCACTGGCACCCGCACGACGAGGGCCGCGTGGTCCACCCGCGCGGACAGCTCGGTGACCCGGCCGACGATGTCGCCGTCCACCTGCACGTGCTCGCCGCCCTGCACCACCACGCGGACCTCCTGCGCCCGGGTGTGGTCGATCCGGCCGATCTTGGCGGGCAGGTCGTTGCGCACGCCCGCCCCCTGGAGCATCACCTCGCCGAACAGCTGCGCCCAGCCCGCGATCCCGCCGCGGGTGTCGATCGCCGCGATGTCCAGCCAGCCGTCGTCGAGCAGGGCGTCCGGCAGGAGCGTGATCCCGCCGGGGAGCTTGCCGCAGTTGCCGATCAGCAGGCTGCGCAGCCGGGTCGAGGTCATCGGCTGGTCGTCGAGCCGGACGTGCACGCGGGTGCGGCGGCCGTGCAGGTGCCGCATGCCGGACACGAAGTAGGCGATCCAGCCGACCCGCGCCTTGAGCTGTTCGTCGGTGTCGGCGACCATCGCGGCGTCGAACCCGAGGCCGGCGATGACGAGGAAGATGTGGTCTCGTGGCAGCTCGTCGGGCAGCGCCTCAGCGGCGTCCACGACCGGGTCGTCGATCTCCGACTGCCACCGGTGCACCCGCAACCAGCCCACGTCGATCGTCCGGTCCCGGCCCTCCAGCGCGGTGCGCAGCGCGGCCATCGGGTCGCTCAGCGGCAGGTCGAGGTTGCGGGCCAGCAGGTTCCCCGTGCCCAGCGGGATGAGCCCCATGGGCACCCCGGTGCCGACGAGCCCCTCGGCCACCGCGCGCACCGTCCCGTCCCCACCGATCGCGACGACGACGTCCGCCCCCCGCTCGACCGCGGCGCGCGTCTGGCCGACGCCGGGGTCGGCGATGGTGGTCTCGAACCAGAGCGGCTCGGGCAGGCCCTGCTCCGCGCACGCCGCGAGCACCGACGTCCGCAGCGCGGGGACGTCCTGCTTGGAGGGGTTGGCGACGAACGCGACGAGCTGCCCGGTGGCCTCGACGTCGCGCGCGAGCCGGAGCTCCCGCGCACCGCGACCGCTCCGCGGCGACTCGATCCGTCGCCGCAGCTCACGCTGCCGCAGCCACAGGATCCCCACGAGAAGAAGGGACGAGAGAGCCACGACGGCCGCGCACACGGCCACCCACGCCTCCCAGGTCATGGGCAGAATCTACGGCCCACCCGCCCGACCCGTCCCGACTCGTCCGCCGGCGCCGCCATGCCCGCGAGCGCGGCACCTCGTGTCGAGCGCGATAGCTGCAGCTGGCGCGCTCGACGGGAGCTGCCGCGCTCGGCGCCAGCCGGCGAACGCGCGGGCTCGCGGCCGTCGGTGGGCGCAGGGGGGCGTCCGGGCCGGGCCGGACGGGTCGGTAGGGTTCTCGGGTGATCGATCTGCGGCTCCTGCGGGAGGATCCCGACCTTGTCCGTGCCAGCCAGACGGCTCGCGGGGACGACCCCCACCTGGTCGACCAGGTGCTCGACGCCGACGCGCGCCGACGCTCTGCGGTCACCGAGTTCGAGACGCTCCGGGCCGAGCAGAAGTCCCTGGGCAAGCTGGTGGCCAAGGCGCAGGGCGACGAGAAGCACGCGCTGCTGACCCGGGGCAAGCACCTGGCCGAGCAGGTCAAGGCGCTGCAGTCGGACGCGGAGGCCGCCGAGGCCGCCGCGACGGAGCTGAGCCGGAAGATCTCCAACATCGTCGAGGAGGGCGTGCCCGTCGGCGGCGAGGACGACTACGTCGTGCTCAAGCACGTAGGGGAGCGTCCCGCGTTCGACTTCCCGGTGCGCGACCACCTGGAGCTGGGTGAGGGCCTCGCAGCCATCGACACCGAGCGCGGCGCCAAGGTGTCCGGTGCGCGGTTCTACTACCTGACCGGGATCGGCGCCCGCCTGGAGCTCGCGCTGCTGAACGCGGCCGTCGACAAGGCGATGAGCGCCGGGTTCACGCCGGTCATCACACCGACCCTGGTCAAGCCCGAGGTCATGGCCGGCACGGGTTTCCTCGGTGCGCACGCCGACGAGGTCTACCACCTGCCCGCCGACGACCTGTACCTGGTCGGCACCAGCGAGGTCGCGCTCGCGGGGTTCCACCAGGGCGAGATCCTCGACCTGTCGGCCGGCCCCAAGCGGTACGCCGGCTGGTCGGCGTGCTACCGGCGCGAAGCCGGCTCCTACGGCAAGGACACCCGCGGGATCATCCGGGTGCACCAGTTCCACAAGGTCGAGGCGTTCAGCTGGACGACCGTCGAGGACGCCGCCGACGAGCACCGCCGCATCCTCGGCTGGGAGGAGGAGATGCTCGCGCTCGCCGAGCTGCCGTACCGCGTCATCGACACCGCCGCCGGGGACCTGGGCTCCAGCGCCGCCCGCAAGTTCGACTGCGAGGCGTGGCTGCCGAGCCAGGAGCGGTACCTCGAGCTGACGTCGACGTCGAACTGCACGACGTTCCAGGCCCGCCGCCTCGGCGTCCGCGAGCGCACCGCGGACGGGTCGACGCGCGCGGTCGCCACCCTGAACGGCACCCTGGCCACGACACGGTGGCTCGTCGCGCTCCTGGAGAACCACCAGCAGGCCGACGGGTCGGTCCGGGTCCCGGAGGGGCTGCGCCCGTACCTGGGCGGCCTCGAGGTGCTGGAGCCCGTGCGATGACCCGCTGCCGCCTCGTCGCCCTCGACGTCGACGGGACGCTCATGTCCTACGACGGCGTGATCTCCGACGAGGTCAGGTCCGCGGTGCGCGCCGTCCGGGACGCGGGCCTGCACGTCGTGCTGGCCACCGGCCGCGGCGTGCACTCGGCCGCGCCCGTCGCGCAGGAGCTCGGGCTGACCGAGGGGTGGGTCGTCTGCTCGAACGGCGCCGTGACCGCGCGCCTGGACCCGGCGGCGGACAACGGCTACGAGATCGTCCGGGTGGTCACGTTCGACCCGGGCCCCGCGCTGCGCACCATCGCGCTGGAGCTGCCTGACGCCCTGTACGCCGTCGAGGACCTCGGTCTCGGCTTCCGGGTGTCCGCCGACTTCCCCGACGGCGAGCTGTCCGGGGACCTCGAGGTCGTGTCCTGGGAGGAGCTGACGGCGACGCCGGCCACCCGTGTCGTCATCCGCAGCCCCGGCAGCACCCCGGAGCTCTTCCACGAGCTGGTGGAGCGCGTCGGGCTGCACGAGGTGGAGTACGCCGTCGGCTGGTCCGCGTGGCTGGACCTGACACCCGGCGGGGTGTCGAAGGCGAGCGCGCTGGAGGAGGTCCGCCAGCACCTGGGTGTGCAGCCGCACGCGACCGTGGCGGTCGGCGACGGCGGCAACGACGTGCAGATGCTCCGCTGGGCGGCCCGCGGTGTCGCGATGGGCCACGCGTCCGAGTCGGTCCGCGCGGCGGCCGACGAGGTCACGGGCACGATCTCCGACGACGGCGCCGTCGCGGTCCTGCGCAGTCTGCTGACCTGAACCTCGGGACGGTCGATCTTGACCGTTCATGAAGCGCTTCCGCACGAAATCCGTCGTGCGGAGCCGCCGTGGCTCGCCTGTAACTCAATCGTGACCGGATTGCCCGGTCTCTACGGTTGCGCCCGTGTTGCGTAACGGCTTGCATCGCTTGCAAGGGTGCTGGGAAAGCCGCCAGCACCATCCGGAGCATGACGACGTGGAGGTCTCATGAACGGCACACGCAGGCGCCGCAGCCACCTGGCAGCGGCCGGCGCGGTAGCAAGCCTGGCCCTGGTGCTCACCGCCTGTTCGGGCGGGGACGACGAGGGGGGCGGCGACGACGCAGCCTCGGACGTCGACTGCACCGCGTTCGACCAGTACGGGGATCTCGAGGGCAAGACGATCAGCGTCTACACGTCGATCGTGGAGCCCGAGTCGGTCCAGCAGACCGACTCCTACATCCCGTTCGAGGAGTGCACCGGCGCGGAGATCGAGTACGAGGGCTCGCGGGAGTTCGAGGCGCAGCTGCCCGTCCGCCTGCAGGCCGGCAACCCGCCCGACATCGCGTACATCCCGCAGCCCGGCTTCCTCGCCTCGATCGTCGCCGACTACCCCGACACGGTCGTCGCGGCGCCGCAGGCCGTCATCGACAACGCGAACGAGTACTACACCGAGGGCTGGGTCAACTACGGCACGGTCGACGGCACGCTCTACGCGACGCCGCTCGGCGCCAACGTGAAGTCGTTCGTCTGGTACTCCCCGGCCGCGTTCGAGGAGAACGGCTACGAGATCCCCACCACGTGGGACGACCTCATCGCCCTCACGGACCAGATCAAGGACGACTACCCCGACGCCAAGCCGTGGTGCGCAGGCATCGAGTCCGGTGACGCCACCGGCTGGCCGGCCACCGACTGGCTGGAGGACGTGATGCTCCGGACCGCCGGCGCGGACGTCTACGACCAGTGGGTCAACCACGAGATCCCGTTCAACGACCCGCAGGTCCTCGCGGCCCTCGAGGCCGTCGGCGGCATCCTGAAGAACCCCGACTACGTGAACGGCGGCCTGGGCGACGTCCAGTCCATCGCGACCGTCGCCTGGAACGAGGCGGCCAACCCGATCCCCGACCAGATGTGCTTCCTGCACCGTGCGGCCAACTTCTACCAGGCCAACTGGGACCCGAGCCTGACGGTCGCGGAGGACGGTGACGTCTACGCGTTCTACCTGCCCGGCCAGAGCGCCGACGACAAGCCGCTGCTCGGCGGTGGCGAGTTCGTGACGGCCTTCGCGGACCGTCCCGAGGTCCAGGCCTTCCAGGCCTACCTGTCCAGCCCGGAGTGGGCCAACGCCAAGGCGGAGGCCACCGGTCAGGGCTGGCTGAGCGCCAACAGCGGTCTCGACCCCGACCTGCTGCAGTCGCCCATCGACCAGCTCTCGTTCGACCTGCTCACCGACGACAGCTACACCTTCCGGTTCGACGGCTCGGACCAGATGCCCGGTGCCGTCGGCGCCGACGCGTTCTGGAAGCAGATGACCGCGTGGATCGGTGAGGACCAGTCCGACCAGGAGACCCTCGACAACATCGAGGCAGCCTGGCCGTCGTCCTGACCGTCTGAGGTACGCCCGGGGTGGGGGTCGTCGTCCTGACGGCTCCCACCCCGGCCGTGCCGGTCGCATCCACCTCGATGGAGAGGGAAGGTCACGTATGGACTGGTTCATCCACGCCGAGTCCACGGGACACAAGTTCGCGCTGATGCTGGTCGCGATCCTGCTGTTCGTGGGCGTGATGGGGGCGATCCTCTTCGGGATCGACAAGCTCAAGAAGGTGCCCATCTGGGTGGTGGTGGCTGGGTTCCTCGGCCCCACGCTGATCTTCGTCGTCTTCGGCCTGGTCTATCCGGGCCTGAACACGATCAAGATGTCGCTCTACGACTCCCGGGGCAACAACTTCGTGGGGCTCGACAACTACGTCACCGCGTTCACGCAGGACCAGTTCCAGACGGTGCTGCGCAACACGATGCTCTGGGTCGTGCTCGTCCCGCTGCTCGCGACGGCGATCGGTCTGGTCTACGCGGTGCTCGTGGACCGCACCCGCTACGAGTCCCTGGCCAAGACCCTGATCTTCCTGCCGATGTCCATCTCGCTCGTCGGCGCCAGCATCATCTGGAAGTTCGTGTACGAGTACAAGCCCGACCAGGGCAACATCCAGCAGATCGGCCTCGCCAACCAGATCCTGGTCTGGCTGGGGCTCGACCCGTACCAGTTCCTGCTGAACCAACCCTGGAACACGTTCTTCCTCATCGCGGTCATGATCTGGATCCAGGCCGGATTCGCGATGACGGTCCTGTCCGCCGCCATCAAGGCGATCCCCGACGACATCACCGAGGCGGCCCGGCTGGACGGTCTGCACGGCGTCGGCATGTTCCGGTTCATCACCGTGCCGAGCATCCGGCCGGCCCTCGTCGTCGTCATCACGACGATCGCGATGGGCACGCTCAAGGTCTTCGACATCGTCCGCACCATGACCGGGGGCAACTTCAACACGTCGGTCGTGGCCTACGAGTTCTACACGCAGAGCTTCCGGGCCCAGCAAGCGGGGCTGGGTGCCGCCCTCGCGGTGATCCTGTTCGTCCTCGTGATCCCGATCATCGTGTACAACGTCCGACAGCTGCGCCTCTCGGAGGAGATCCGATGACGAACGCCTCGGCCCCCCTGCCTCCGACCTCCCTCCTCGACGCCGACGAGGGGGACACCACCCGCAAGCCTTCTCGGCTGGCCCGTGCGGACCGGCGTGCCGCTGCGGCGACGAAGAAGCTCAGCTCCCCGTGGACGTCACTGATCGCCATCCTCATCGCGGTCGTCTGGACGGTCCCGACGTTCGGCCTCCTGATCACGTCGTTCCGGCCGCGGTCCGAGATCCGGACCTCCGGGTGGTGGACGCTGCCGTGGAACCCGACGCTCACGCTCGAGAACTACCAGGAGGCGCTGTTCGGCTCGTCGACGAGTCTCGCCACCTACTTCGTGAACTCCGTGGTCATCACGCTGCCCGCGGTGATCATCCCGATCTCGCTGGCGCTCCTCGCGGCGTACGCGCTGGCGTGGATCGACTTCAAGGGCAGGGCCATCCTGTTCGTCGCGATCTTCGCGCTCCAGGTGGTGCCCATCCAGGTCACCCTCATCCCGCTGCTGTCGCAGTACGTGAGCTGGGGCATCGCGGGGTCGTTCTGGGTGATCTGGCTGTCGCACTCGATCTTCGCGCTGCCGCTGGCCATCTACATCCTGCACAACTTTATGAAGGACATCCCGCCGTCGCTGGTCGAGGCCGCGCGGATGGACGGCGCCGGGCACGTGAAGATCTTCTTCCAGGTGCTCATGCCGCTCCTCACCCCGGCGATCGCGTCGTTCGCGATCTTCCAGTTCCTGTGGGTGTGGAACGACCTGCTCGTCGCACTGACGTTCGCCGGTGGATCCACCGACGTGGCGCCGCTGACCGTGCGGCTCGGGGAGCTGAGCGGCACGCGCGGGTCGCAGTGGCAGCTGCTGTCCGCTGGGGCGTTCATCGCCCTCGTCGTGCCGCTCATCGTGTTCCTGTCGCTGCAGCGGTACTTCGTGCGCGGCCTGCTGGCGGGGTCCGTCAAGGGATAGGAGCCGCATAGCCTGAGGCCGTGCCCGCGCCGCTGCTGTTCATCCTCTCGGGGCTGACGCAGTACGTGGGCGCGGCGCTCGCGGTCGGCATCTTCGGCACGATCGCGGCGGCGTCGGTCGCGTGGCTGCGCATCGCGGTCTCCGCGGTCGTGCTCGTCGCGTGGCAGCGCCCGTGGCGGGTGCGGTGGCACCTGCCGGACCTGCGCGTCGCGGTCGTCTTCGGCGTGGTGCTGGCGCTCATGAACGTGGCGTTCTACATCGCCATCGACCACCTGCCGCTCGGCACGGCCGTCGCGATCGAGTTCCTCGGCCCGGTGGCCGTCGCCGCCGTGACCGGGCGCGGCTGGCGGGACCGGGTCGGCATCGGGATCGCCGCCGGCGGGGTCGTGCTCCTGGCGGGCGTGAGCCTGGAGACCGGGCCGGACGCGGTGGTCGGGCTCGTGGCGATCCTCGTGTCGGCGGCGTGCTGGGCGGCCTACATCGTGCTCGGCCGACGCGTGGCGCGGGCGGCGAACGGCGGGATCACCGGGCTGTCCGTCGCCATGGCCGCCGGCGCGGTCGTCTTCGCACCGTTCCTGGCCGGCGGCGCGGAACCCGTGCTGCACGACGCGCGGCTCGCGGCGCTGGTGGTCGCGATCGCCCTGTGCTCGTCGGTCGTGCCGTACGCGCTCGAGCAGGTCGTGCTCCGGCGCGTGCGGGCGGCGACGTTCGCCATCCTGCTGGCGCTGCTGCCCGCGACCGCCGCGGTGGTCGGTGCCGTCGTGCTCCAGCAGGTGCCGCACGGGCTCGAGGTCGTCGGGCTGCTGCTCGTGTCCGGCGCCATCGTGCTCACCGGCCTCGACCGCGAGGACCCCCCGACGACCGAGGCTCCGCCCCCGGCGTAGCGCCTACAGGTACTGCCCGGTCGACGGGTCGGGGGTGCCGTCGGCGCGCGGGACCTGGACGGGCGCGCCGGGGTGCGACGGCCCGGCGGGCAGCTGCCGGCGCATCCCGGCGAGCTGGCCCTGCGCCGCCACCTGCTGCGCCACCAGGGCGGTCTGGATGCCGTGGAACAACCCCTCGAGCCAGCCGACCAGCTGCGCCTGTGCGATCCGCAGCTCGGCGTCGGACGGCGCCTGGTCCTCGACGAACGGCAGCGTGATCCGGTGCAGCTCCGCGACGAGCTCCGGCGACAGGCCCTCCTCCAGCTCGCTCAAGGACCGCTCGTGGATCTCCGCCAGCCGGGCGCGCGCGGCGTCGTCGAGAGGAGCGCTGCGGACCTCGTCGAGGAGCTGCTTGATCATCGTCCCGATCCGCATGACCTTCGCGGGCTGGCCGACCAGCGAGGTGATGTCCTCGGGCTCGTCGTCGTCCGGCGCGGGGTCCAGCACCTCCACGCGGGGCTCGTCGTCGGTCAGGGCGTCCTGCGCGTCGTTGTCGGTCACCCGGGCATTCTCACCGACTGAGGTGCCCGGCGCAGCCCCTCGCGTCGGCTGGCTAGGGTGTGCGCCATGGCCTGGCTCACCACACCTGCCCATACCCGGTGGCTCGAGGACGAGACGGATCGGCTCCTCGACTTCGGACGCGCCTCGGTCGTCCCCCGGGGCTTCGCGCGTCAGGACGAGGCGGGTGCCGCGGTCGACGGCCCGCTGGAGCTCTGGATCGCGTGCCGGATGACGCACGTCTACGCGATCGGGCACCTGCTCGGCCGCCCCGGGTCGGCCGCCCTCGTCGACCACGGTCTCGACGCGCTGACGGGAGCCTTCCACGACGACGAGCACGGCGGCTGGTTCGCCGAGGTCGAGCGCGACGGCACGCCGCGGGACACCGACAAGGCCGCGTACCCGCACGCGTTCGTCATCCTCGCGGCCTCCAGCGCGACCGCCGCCGGCCGGCCCGGCGCCCGCGCGCTGCTGGACGAGGCACTCACCGTCTCGGAGCAGCGGTTCTGGGACGACGAGGCGGGCATGGCCGTCGAGCAGTGGGACCGGACCTTCACGACGCTCGACGGCTACCGCGGCGTCAACGCGAACATGCACACCGTCGAGGCGTACCTGGCCGCGGCGGACGTCACCGGTGACCGCATCTGGCTCGACCGTGCGCTGCGGATCGTCGAGCGCGTCGTGCACGGCTGGGCTGCCGGGAACTCGTGGCGCATCCCCGAGCACTTCGACTCCGCCTGGGTGCCCGACCTGGAGTACAACGTCGACACCCCGGCACACCCGTTCCGTCCTTACGGCGCGACCATCGGCCACTGGCTCGAGTGGGCCCGCCTGACCCTGCACGCGCGCGCCGCGATCACCGCGCGCGGCGACGTCGCGCCCGCCTGGATGCTCGAGGACGCGGTCTCGCTCTTCGACGCGTCCGTGCGCGAGGGCTGGGACGTCGACGGCGCCCCCGGCTTCGTCTACACGGTCGACTGGTCCGGCGCCCCCGTCGTGCGCGAGCGCATGCACTGGGTGGCCGCCGAGGGTGTCGCCGCCGCGGCCGCGCTGCACGCCGCGACGGGCGAGGCCCGGTTCGACGACGCCTACACGCAGTGGTGGGAGTACATCGGCGCGCACCACCTGGACCGCGTCGGGGGGTCGTGGTGGCACGAGCTCGGCACCGACAACCAGGTGTCGCGCACGGTCTGGGCCGGCAAGGCCGACCTCTACCACGCGGTCCAGGCGACCCTGATCCCGCGCCTCCCGCTCACCCCGGTGATCGCCCCGGCCCTGGCGGCAGGCCTCCTGGACTGAGCCCCCACCCCACCCCCACCCCCGCAGCGTCCGCACGTTCGGTCGTCGGGACGCTCGAATCTGCGGACGTTGGAGCAGGGTCAGGGGATCAGGAGGACCTTGCCGAAGGCTTCGCCCGACTCCAGGAGGCGGTGCGCCTCGGCGGCCTGGTCGAAGCCGAGGCGGGCGTGCACCACCGGCCGCACCCACCGGTCCTCCACGAACGGCCAGGCGTGCCGACGCACGCCGTCCATGATCGCGACCTTCTGCTCGTGCGGGCGGGACCGCAGGAGGGTGCCCAGGATGCTCGCGCGCTTGGCCAGCAGCACGGACAGGTCGAGCTCGCCGCGCCGCCCCTGCTGCATCCCGATGACCACCAGGCGGCCGTCGTCGGCGAGCATCGCGAGGTTCTCCGCCAGCCCGCCGCCGCCCAAGACGTCGAGCACGACGTCGGCGCCGCGCCCGTCGGTCGCGTCCCGGAGCCGCTCCACGAGGCCGGGCGCCCGGTGGTCGAGCGCGACGTCGGCACCGAGCGCCAGGACACGGGCGGTGCGCTCCGGACCGCCCGCGGTCGCCAGGACGCGGGTGCCCAGGGCGCGGGCGAGCTGGACCGCGACCGAGCCGACCCCGCCCGAGCCGCCCCGCACGAGGAGGCTCTCCCCGGGGGCGAGCCGTGCGGCGCGCAGGTTCGACCACACGGTCGCCAGACCCTCGGGCAGTGCCGCGGCGTCGACCGTCGAGAGGTCGTCGGGCAGGCGCAGCGCGAGCTCGGCCGGGACGGCGACGAGCTCCGCGTAGCCCCCGCCCGCGAGCAGCGCGGCGACGCGGTCTCCGATGCCGGGGTCGTCGGGACCGAGGGCGACACCGCGCGCCACGACCGTCCCGGAGACCTCGAGCCCCGGCCAGGCGGGCGCACCGGCCGGAGGCGGATAGTGGCCCGCGCGCTGCAGCAGGTCCGCACGGTTGACGCCGGCGGCCGCGACCCTCACGATCAGGTCGCGTGGTCCCGCCACAGGGTCCGGGACGTCCTGCACGGCGAGGACGCCCGGATCGCCCGGTTCTGTGATGACGACCGCTCGCACGTCCGCACAGTAACCCTGAGGGCCGTCCGACCCCGGCTGCTAGCACACGACACCCGAACGGGGTGTGATGTCGCCGTATCCCAGGGGGTGAGGTCCATGGCAAACTCTGCCGTTGGCTAATGGTCTGGTGTCCAACAGCCGATGAACGCCAACGGGACACCTCATCGGCATCTGACCAGAGCGCACGACCGGTACGACATGGTGGCAACACCCGTTGCCGGAACACGGAAGGGAACGACATGCTGCGACGGCTCGGCATCCGCGCCAAAGTGATGGCTGTCCTTGCCGTCCCCATGATCGTGCTGCTCGCAGCCGGTGGGTTCATCTCGTGGAACGCGATCCAGGAGCTGCGGTACGCCAAGGCGGCCGACAGCGTGATCACGACGCTCCAGGCGTACACCCCGGTGTCGAGCTCGCTGCAGGCCGAGCGGCTCCTGTCGCTGAACGGCGGTTCGCCCGAGCAGATCGCCGAGGCTCGTGCGGCGACGGACGCCGCGCTCAACGCGGTCCGGCCCATCACGGCCGCCCTGGACCTGAGCCAGTTCCCCAAGCCGGTCGTCGACCGCTTCGTCGAGGTACAGCTGGCGCACAACACGATGCTGCCCGCCGTCCGTACGAGCGTCGACATCAAGGCCCAGCGCGCCCAGCTGGAGAACAACTACGCGGCGATCATCGAGGGCCAGCTCGACCTGATGGAACAGGTCGCCAACAGCCTCGAGAACCGCGCCCTGGCGCAGTACGTCACCTCGTACCGCGAGATCGGCACCACCGCCGACAACCTGGTCGTCGAGCTGATCGACGGCATCCAGCTCCTCGGCACCCGTGCGCCGGCTCCCGCCTCGGTCCGTCAGTACGACACGCAGACTGCCGCCACCGAGCTGGCCCGAGCCCGCGCCCACGCCGCCATCGACGCGCTCGGCGTCGAGTCGCTCGTGATGCCGACCAAGGACCCGACGTCCAACTTCACCCGCATGCGGGCGCCGCTCCAGCAGGGCAACCCGGCCGGTTTCTCGCAGATCGACCCGAACGCGTACGTGGGGGAGATCCAGCAGCAGCTGGCCAGCCTCGGCGCGCTCAACACCGCCGTGCTGGACGAGGCCCACGACGTCGCCGCCGCCGCCGCGGACGAGGCGCAGGCCCAGGCGCTCGTCACCATCGCGATCGTCATCGCGGCCGTCGTCGCCTCCCTCTTCTTCGCCCTCCTCGTCGCCCGAGGCATCGTCGTCCCGCTGCGTCGCCTGACGAAGGCTGCCGCCGACGTCCGCGAGCAGCTGCCGCGACTGGTCGAGCAGGTGGCCATCCCCGGTGAAGGCCCGGAGATCACCCTCGCGCCCATCCCGGTGACGTCCCGTGACGAGGTCGGCCAGCTGGCCGCAGCCTTCAACTCGGTGAACTCGACCACGGTCCAGGTCGCCCAGGAGCAGGCCGCCCTGCGTGGCTCCATCGCGGAGATGTTCGTCAACGTCGCCCGCCGTGACCAGGTCCTCCTCAACCGCCAGCTGTCGTTCATCGACTCCCTGGAGCGTGCCGAGGAAGAC
Organism: Cellulomonas sp. Leaf334; assembly: GCF_001424195.1. Taxonomy (GTDB): domain Bacteria; phylum Actinomycetota; class Actinomycetes; order Actinomycetales; family Cellulomonadaceae; genus Cellulomonas. The sequence goes on from NZ_LMOO01000005.1 coordinate 226,205, forward strand.
CCGAGCACCCTGGCGAACCTGTTCCGCCTCGACCACCTCGCCACCCGCATGCGTCGTAACGCGGAGTCCCTCCTCGTCCTCGCCGGCATCGACTCCGGTCGTCGTCTGCGCGACGCGATGCCGCTGTCCGACGTCGTCCGCACGGCCTCCTCGGAGATCGAGCAGTACGACCGGGTCGAGCTCGACCTGCAGGTCGACCCGCACATGCACGGCTTCAACGCCCTCGGTGCCGCGCACATGCTCGCCGAGCTCCTCGAGAACGCGACGATCTTCTCCGAGCCGGAGACGCCCGTCACGGTCACCACCGGTGTCTCGGGCCAGTTCGTGGTCGTCCGCATCCTCGACCAGGGCCTGGGCATGAGCGACGTCGAGCTCGAGGCCGCGAACTCGAAGATCATTTCGACCTCCGCCAGCGACTCCCTGGGCAACCAGCGCCTCGGCCTCTTCGTCGTCGGCCGCATCGCCCAGCGCCTCGGTGCCGACGTGCGGCTGCTCAAGGCCGCGCACGGCACGGGCACCGAGACGATCGTCCGGTTCCCCGCGACGCTGTTCGTGATGACGGAGACCAACCTGTACGGCAACGGGGCGCCCGCCGCCCTGGCCGCACCGCGCAACGACCCGGGCCTGCCGCAGATCGAGGCGCCCGTCGTCGAGGAGGTCAACCTCGCCGCCCTGACGGACGGCCAGACCTCGCTGGGTCTGCCCCACCGCCGCCGCCGCGACGACGGTTCCGACGAGTCCGTCGGTCCCATCCCGGTCACGGAGCTGGCGCAGTCCACGGGTCTGCCGAGCCGGTCGAAGAAGACGTTCGACGAGGACAACCTGGTCCTGCCCGAGGCGCCCGACGGCCAGATCTCCGCCGAGATCTCCGCTGCCGGCTCCGACTGGAAGCCCGCGACGGTCGCCCCCCTCAAGGGCGGTCTGCCGAGCCGCAGCCGTGCCTCGACGTCCGCCTGGGCGAAGCCCGAGGAGCCGGCGTCCGCAGCAGCTGCTGCGGCAGCCCCGGCGCCCGCCCCGGCCGCCCGTGCCGGTCTCTTCTCCGGCTTCCGCGGCCGCACCGAGTCCGCCTCGACGGACACCGGCGAGAACCTCGTCGTCCCCGGCCTGATGTCCGAGGACCAGGAGCGCGCGCAGCTGCCCGCCCAGTCCAACGCCGTCCGCGCCCCGTGGATGTCGAGCGGTGCGCACGCCGCGCCCGTCGAGCCGATGGTCGTCCCGCAGCTCGCCGACGACGACGACTCGTGGGAGGCCCAGGAGGCCGAGAACCGCGAGGCGCAGAACGTCGCGACCGCCGCGGCGGCCGTCGCCGCCGACGAGGCCGCGCAGGCCGAGGCTGCTCAGGCTCCGGAGGAGGCGCCCGCGTGGGAGCCGACCCCCGCCTGGGACACCGCACAGCTCGAGTCGCCCGCTGCCGAGGCTCCGGCCTGGGAGGCCCCCGCCGTCGCTGAGGCGCCCGCCTGGGACGCCCCTGCTGCCGAGGCTGAGGCGCCCACCTGGGACGCACCCGCCCCCGAGGCCGTCGTCGCCGAGGTCCCGGTCTGGGAGGCGCCCGTCGCCGAGGTCCCGGCGTGGGAAGCACCTGCTGCCGAGACCGCCGCGTGGGACGCACCCGACGCGGAGACCCCCGGCTGGGGAGCTCCTGTCGCCGACGCCCCCGCCGCCGAGACGCCCGTCTGGGACGACTCGGTCGCCGGGGAGACCCCCGCCTGGGAGGCCCCGGCCGCCGAGGCTGCCGCCTGGGACGCGCTCGACGCCTCCGAGGCTCCCGCCTGGGACGCCCCGGTCGTCGCCGAGACGCCCACCTGGGAGGCGCCCGCCGCCGCCGCGTCCGCCTGGGACCAGACGGCCGTCGACGACGAGCCCACCTGGCAGGCGCCTGTCGTCGCCGAGCAGGCACCCGCCGCCCTGGCCTCGCGGTCCGCCGCGCCGGTCCAGGAGGAGGAGGTCGCCGCTCCCGCTGCCGCCGCTCCGGCCGCGCCCGCTCGGACGTTCACGTCCTACAGCGGCTACGCCGGCTGGGGTGCACCCGCTGCCGACGTGTCGTACCAGCCGTCGGAGCGCACGCTCGACGAGGCTCGTGCCTGGCACACGGGCGCCATGCCGATCGTCCCCGAGGCAGCTGTCGCACCCGTCGAGCCGACCACGGCCAGCGACGAGTCCGCGTGGCCCGCGCCCGCCTGGGAGCCGCCGACATGGCAGTCGCCCGAGTGGTCGGGGCAGCCGGTCGAGGCTGCCGCCGAGGTCGCACCCGAGCCGGAGCCGGAGCCTGAGCTCGCCGTCGTCGACGGTGTCGCGTTCCGTCGCGTCTACCTCGAGCCCGACACCGAGGACGTCGCCGAGACCGAGGTCGCCGCCTACGTCGAGCCCGAGCCTGCGCCCGTCGCGGAGGAGGCGCCCGTCTGGGCCGCTCCCGTGCAGGAGGAGGCGCCCGTGTGGGCCGCTCCCGTGCAGGAGGCGGCGCCGGCGTGGCCGACGTTCCAGGCCCCGCAGGTCGAGGCACCGACGCAGCTGTTCACGCCCATCGAGGCCGCAGCAGCCGCCGAGCCGGAGCCCGCACCGCAGGCACCCGTGCACCAGGAGGCCCCGGTCGCCTACGCAGCACCCGAGGCCGCCGCCCCGGCGTGGGCCCCGACCGCTGCCGCACCGGCCGCCCAGGTCCCGTTCTCCGAGGTCACCCAGACACCGTCGCCTGCCCAGGCCGACGACGCCAAGGGCCGCCGCAAGTGGGGCCTGTTCGGGCGGAAGAAGGGTGACGACGGCGCTCCGGAGATCTCCGCGCCGGTGCCGGTGCAGGAAGCCCCCGTCAGCCAGAGCCAGGTCGCCCCCGTGCGGACCTCGGCGTGGACGGCGGACGCATCCGCACCGCAGTCGCCCACCGGTGCCGACTCGTCGCAGTCGTGGATGGCGTCGACCACCTGGTCGGCTCCGGCCGCTCCGGCTCCCCAGCCGAACGCCCCGGCTCCGCTGGAGCCCGTGTCGGCAGGTTCGTGGGCGCCGCCCGAGTGGGCCGCACGGCCCGGTGGCAACCCCGCGCCGTCCTCCACGGTCCCGCAGCCCGCGCTGCCGCCGTCGGTGGCGCCCCGGGTCGGCACGCTCGACGACGAGGTGGCGGCGATGCTCGCCCTCCGTTCGGACATCCAGGAGCAGGCACTCTCCGAGCTCTCCCAGCTGTCGGCCTACCGGCCGGCTGCGACGGGTGGCAACGCGGAGCGCCTCACCCGGCGAGTCCCCACAGCTGTCCCGGCGACGACCGTCACCGAGGACGAAGGGAAGCCCGTGCAGCGTGATGCGGACCAGCTCCGGTCGCGTCTGTCGAGCTTCCAGTCAGGGACCTCTCGTGGCCGTCGTGTCACAGAGGACCCGTCCGGCCAGAACGGCGTGAGCTGATGACTGCCCCAGACCCCACAACCGTCGTCACCACCATGGTGGCGTCTGACCCCGCAGTCATCGACTGCACCAGCAAGGAGGAAGTGTGACCGCGCTCAGCACCGAGGCAGCCAACTTCGGCTGGCTCCTGGACAACTTCGTCCGGACCGTGCCCGGCACTCGCCACACACTCGTGGTGTCTGCGGACGGTCTTCTCATGGCGATGTCCGAGCAGCTCGACCGCACCAGCGGCGACCAGCTCGCGGCCATCGTCTCCGGGATGTCTAGCTTGACCCGTGGCGCCGCGCGCCAGCTCCGTGCGGGGGAGGTGCGTCAGGCGATCATCGAGATGGACAACTTGTTCCTCTTCCTCATGAGCGTCTCGAACGGCTCCGTCCTCGCCGTGGTCGCGGAATCCAGCTGCGACGTGGGCCTCATCGGCTACGAGATGGCGATGCTCGTCTCTCGTACCGAAGCGACCCTCACCCCGCAGCTCATCTCCGAGATGCGCGGTCAGCTCCCTGTCGACGGCGCGACCCGCGCCCCGGTGGCCTGAGGCCACGGGGAGACTGACCGATGAGCGAGCACATCGAGTACGAGGCCAGAACGGTCCGGCCCTATGCCGTGACCGGTGGCCGCGTGCGCTCGGCGCGCTCCGACCTGCCGCTCGAAGCGCTGGTCGAGGCAATGCCGGGAGCCGTGACGAGCCAGGGTCTGCCGCCTGAGAAGCGGGCGATCCTTCAGCACGCCGCATCGAACTACATCTCGGTCGCCGAGCTTTCCGCTCTGCTCCACCTGCCGCTCGGTGTGATCCGGATCCTCGTGTCCGACCTCGCCGACCAGCAGTTCGTGCGCGTGCACACCTCACAGCCGGTCGAGGTCAACACCGGTGAATCGCCTGCCCTGTCCCTCAGCGTGCTGGAGAGTGTTCTCAATGGCATTTCCGCCCTCTGACGCCGCTGTGGCCGCTCCGGCGGGCACGGCAGGAAGCGTCGCACCCACAGTCGTCAAGATCGTCGTCGCCGGCGGTTTCGCCGTCGGCAAGACGACCTTCATCGGCTCCATCTCGGACATCGAGCCCCTCAACACCGAGGCCGCGATGACCGAGCACTCGGTCGGCGTCGACGACGCCGGCGGTGTCTCCGACCGCAAGACGACCACCACGGTCGCGATGGACTTCGGTCGCATCGCGCTCCCCGGGTCGCTCTGGCTCTACCTGTTCGGTACCCCTGGCCAGGACCGGTTCCTGTTCATGTGGGACGACCTGGTCCGCGGTGCCATCGGCGCCGTCGTCCTGGTCGACACCGACCGGCTCGACCAGTGCTTCCCGGCCGTGGACTACTTCGAGAGCCGCGGCATCCCGTTCGTCGTGGGTGTCAACTGCTTCGACGGCGTCGCCAAGCACCAGCTCGACGACGTCCGTGAGGCGCTCGCGATCCCGGCGCACGTGCCGGTCCTGTACACGGACGCGCGTTCGCGTGCGGCCACGAAGCAGGCTCTGATCTCCCTCGTGCAGCTCGCGATGGAGCGTCTGCGCAGCCGGTGACCCGAGAGGTCTCACCGCGACCACGGCCGGTCCCCGCAGGGGGGCCGGCCGTCGTCGTGCGTCCCAGGTCCGTACGCGATCATGGGGTGGTGTCCGTCCCGTCCCCCGGCCCGAGGCCGCGTCCGCCCGGTGGCGGCGGCGTGCTGCCGCACCCGCGGCCCGCGGGCGACGACGTGGTGCAGCCGGCTGACGCGTCCCGTCGGGTGGCGCGCGTCTACGCGGACGGTTCGGCGCTGTCGCGGTACCTCGTCGGTGCGCCGTGCCGTGAGCAGTGGCTCGCCTGGACGGCCGAGCACGAGTCGCAGCTGGTGACGACGCCGCTCGGCCTGACCGAGCTGCGGCGCGTCGCGCAGCCGCGCGGGGTCGACGCGTCGGGGGTCGCGCACGAGGTCGAGGAACGCCTCGAGGTCATCCGGTTCTCCGACCAGACCCTGAGGGCGGCGACGAAGGTGTCCGGGGTCCTCCCGCCGTTCGTCGCGCTGCACATCGGGGCGGCTCTGGCGCACCCGGACGTGTCGAGCGTCGCGACGTACGACGTGCAGCTGGCCCAGGTGTCCGCCCTGCACGGCCTCGCCGTCGTGTCGCCCGGGTGGCCGTCGGCCTGGTGGGAGCGCGAAGGCTAGGCACGGCACGCTCCGCGAGCCTAGGTTCGGAGGATGGTGGACGACGACGGTGCACAGGTCACGACGGTGCTCGATCCCGGAGCAGTCGGTCCTGCCCCGCCGCTGACGCCGACCCGGCGACGCGCCCCGGCGCAGGTCCACCTCCTGAGCCGCGACGAGCGCGAGTCGCGGGGGGCGGCCGCCCGGGTGCTGCTCCCGCGCGAGAACCTGGCGGACGTCGGGACGGCGACCAAGCGGCCCGACCCCGTCGACCTGCTGGTGTCCCAGGGCCGGTCCCGCGTGCCGGAGCTGCTCCCGCTGCGGTACGGGCGGATGTCGGCCTCGGCATTCGCGTTCTACCGTGGTGCGGCCCTCCTCATGGCGTCCGACCTGGCGGCGACCCCGGACTCCGGGCTGGACGTGCAGCTGTGCGGTGACGCGCACATGTCGAACTTCGGGCTCTACGGCACGCCCGAGCGCCGCTTGCTCTTCGACCTGAACGACTTCGACGAGACCCTGCCGGGACCGTTCGAGTGGGACGTGAAGCGGCTCCTGGCGAGCGTCGAGATCGCCGCGCGCGGCATCGGTGCGGGGGACAAGGAGCGTCGGAAGATCGCGATGGACGTCGCGAAGGCGTACCGGACGGCGATCAGGGAGTTCGCGGCGCGGCCGAACATCGACGTCTGGTACGCCCGGCTCGACGTCGACGACTTCCTGCGCGAGCACGGCGGGTCGTTGGGCAAGGCGCAGTCGAAGACGACCGCGTCGACGGTGAAGAAGGCGCGCAGCCGGGACCACCTGCGGTCGGTCGAGAAGATGACGGCCCTGGTGGACGGGCGTCGGCGGTTCGTGTCCGACCCGCCGCTGGTCACGGCCCTGGACGACCTGCTGGGGGACGAGGCGCCCGCCTTCCGCGCCGCTCTGGGGGAGCTGGTGAGCGCGTACCAGGCATCCCTCCAGCCGGACCGTCGGCACCTCGTGGGTCAGTACCGGCTGGTCGACATGGCCCGCAAGGTCGTGGGCGTCGGCAGCGTCGGCACGCGCGCGTGGATCCTGCTGCTGGAGGGTGCCGACGACGGCGACCACCTGATCCTGCAGGCGAAGGAGGCCCAGTCCTCGGTGCTCGAGCAGTTCCTCGGGGCGAGCGAGTACACGCAGTCGGGGCAGCGGGTCGTCGAGGGTCAGCGGCTGATGCAGGCCGCGAGCGACGCGATGCTCGGGTGGCAGCGGACGCGTGGGATCGATGGGGTCGAGCGCGACTTCTACGTCCGCCAGCTGCGCGACTGGAAGGGCTCGGCCGTCATCGAGGACATGCGTCCCGAGGGTTTCAGCCGGTACGGGGGCCTCTGCGCGTGGACCCTGGCCCGCGCGCACGCCCGATCGGGGGACCGGGTGGCCATCGCGTCCTACCTCGGCGGGTCGAAGACGGCCGACGAGGCGTTCGCGGCCTTCGCTGCGACGTACGCCGACCGGAACGAGTCGGACCACGCCGCGCTCGTGGCGGCCATCGGGTCAGGTCGGCTCGCAGCGGTGCACGGGGTCTGACGCGCGCTCAGCCTCGTCGCAGCGCCGCGACGGCCGCGGACACGAGCGCAGGGTCCGTCGTCGTGTAGCCGGACGCGCCGCCACCGGGGCCACCGGACTCGTCGACGTGCCGGCTGGCCGACAGGTGCACGGCGTCGACCCCGGCCGCCACGAGTGCTCCCACGTCGACGGGACGGACCCCGCCGCCGGCCATGACCTGCAGGCGCCCCGTGGCGTGCGCGACGGTGGACCGCAGCCGGTCGAGGCCGTCGATGCTGCGGGGCGCGCCGCCGGAGGTGAGGACGCGGACGACGCCCAGCGCGACGAGGTCGTCGAGGGCGGGTTCGAGGCGGGGGACGGTGTCGAGCGCCCGGTGGAAGGTGACCTCGCGCCCGTCGGCGGCGTCGACCAGCCGGGCGACGACGGCACGGTCGACGGCTGCCCTCGGGGTGAGTGCGCCGACCACGACGCCGGCGGCACCCGCGCGCACGGCAGCGCGGACGTCCCTGACCTGCACGTCGACCTCGTCGGCGGTGTAGACGAACGACCCGGCACGGGGCCGGACGAGGACGTGCACCCCGACGTGCGACGGCAGTGCGCCGACGACGGCGTCGAGCAGCCCGATGCTCGGCGTCAGACCTCCGGTGGCGGCGAGCGCGGCGCACAGCTCGAGCCGGTCGGCGCCCAGCTCGGCGGCCAGGACTGCGCCGGCGACGTCCTGGACGGCGATCTCGAGGAGGGTCATGCCCAGGACAGCAACGGCTCGCCGGCGGCGACGGTGTCGCCCGGACGCGCGAGCCGGGTGAGGGCGTCGGCGCCCGCGTCGAGGCCCACCACGGGGCAGACCGGGGAACGACCGCCCAGCGAGGACGGGTCCCAGCTCACGACGACCTGCCCCGCGCTGACGACCGCACCTTCGGCGGCGTGCAGCGTGAATCCGGTGCCGCCGAGCTCGACGGTGTCGATGCCGAGGTGGACGAGGACCGCGCGACCGTCGTCGTGCTGGACGACGAAGGCGTGGGGGTGGAGCTTGACGATGGTGCCGGCGATGGGGGAGATGACCTCCGAGCCGGCGGCGAGCGGCGGGTCGAGCGCGAGGCCGGGGCCGACGAGCTCGGCGGAGAACACCGGGTCGGCGACCTCGGACAGGCCCAGGACCTGGCCGCTCACGGGGGACAGGACGGTCAGGGTCGGCATCAGCGCAGGTCCTCGATGTCGGAGGCGAGCGTGTCGGCCTCGGGGCCGACGATCACCTGGACGGCCACGCCGGACCGCACGACCGCGATGGCACCGGCGGCCTTCAGCCCGGGCTCGTCGACGAGCGACGGGTTCTCCACCTCGACGCGCAGGCGCGTGATGCACGGCTCGAGGTCGAGGACGTTGGCGTCCCCGCCCAGCGCGGCGAGGATCTGCTCGGCCTTCGTCATGTCCTGCTCCTCACATCAGCTCGTCGAGATCGGTGGCGATGAGGTCGACGTGCGGCCCCACCACCACCTGGACCACGCGTCCGGAGATCATCACTCCGAACGCCCCGGCTGCTCGCAGCCCGGCGGCGTCGACCCTGCTCGCGTCGCGTACGAGCGACCGCAGCCGCGTGGTGCACGGCTCGATCTCGTCGATGTTGTCGACACCTCCGAGGGCGGCCAGGATCGCGGCCGCCTGGTCTCTGCTCTGCGGCCTCATTGCCGTCCTCCTGAGATGGGTGCGGTTGTCTCGGTGCGGCGTCGGGGGACCAGCACGGGCCCGGGGGCGCGCAGTGGGACCCACACGCTGTAGCGGTCGGCGCGGTAGCAGGCGCGGGAGAACATCGTCGCGGTGTCGACGGAGTAGGTGCGGCGCTCGGCGCGCAGGACTGCCCGGGCGTCACCGAGTCCGAGCAGGGAGGCCTCGGTGTCGGTGGCCTCGTCGGCGGACAAGGTGTCCTCGCCCCACTCGGGGGCCAGCCCGCGCTCCCGCAGCGCGTCGTAGATGCTCGCGGGGGGCCCGTCGTCGAACAGCGTGGGCGCCAGGGCGACGGGCACCCAGGCCTGCTCGATGCAGATGGGGACGCCGTCGGCGCTGCGCACCCGGTAGAGGAAGTGCACCTTCGTGCGCGGCTCGAGCTCGAGCGCGGTGGCGACGTCGGGGGTCGCGGCGACGACCTGCGCGGTGAGCACCGTCGTCGCGGGCTCCATGCCACGTCGGCGCATCTCCTCGCCGAACGTGGTCAGCCGCATCTCGAAGTCCATGCGCTGGGGGGCGACGAAGGTGCCGCGCCCCTGCTCGCGGACCAGGACGCCGTCGGTCACGAGGGTGTCGACGGCCTGCCGCACGGTCATCCGGGACAGGCCGAACTGCTGGCTGAGGTGCCGTTCCGACGGGATCGCGTCGCCGACCTGGAGGTCCTGCGCGACGAGCGTGGCCAGGTGGTCGCGCACGGTCAGGTACTTGTGCGCGCTGCCGTGCTCCGGTTCGTCCACGCGGTGCCACCCCTCTGCGACGACGGTCTGCGTCGTCGCGACGTGACCCTTGACACATCATGAGGTCTAGACCAGTCTGCTCGCAACTGGTCCAGACCAGACAGATCCCAGGACACCCAACGAGGAGTGCTCCATGACCACCGCCACCGCGGACGCCCCCGCGTCCACCGAGAAGCGCGGCTTCCCCGGCCTCGCCCAGCTCCAGCGCATCGGCCGTTCCCTCATGCTCCCGATCGCCTCCCTGCCGGCCGCCGCGCTGCTGCTGCGGCTGGGTCAGCCGGACATGCTGGGCGCCGACGGCCTCGGCGCCCACCTGCCTTGGATGCTCCCGGTCGCCGACGTCCTCGGCGCCGCGGGCAACGCCCTGTTCGCCAACCTGGCGCTGCTCTTCGCAGTCGGCGTCGCGGTCGGCTTCGCCCGGAAGTCCGACGGCTCGACGGCCCTCGCGGCTGTCATCGGCTACCTCGTGTTCGACGGGGTGAGCACCGCCCTCTCGCCGTACGTGCTGGAGAAGGCGGGCGAGGGCGAGACGCAGGAGGTCATCAACTACGGCGTCCTCGGCGGCATCGTCATGGGCCTCGTCGCCGCCCTCTTGTTCCAGCGGTACTACCGGATCAAGCTGCCCGCCTACCTCGCGTTCTTCGGCGGCCGCCGGTTCGTGCCGATCGTCACGGCCGGTGCCGCCATCCTCGTCGCCGTCGCCGGTGCGCTGATCTACCCGGCGTTCAACTCCGGCTTCACGGCCGTCGGCGACTGGGTCACGGGCTCGACGATCCTCGGTGCCTTCGTCTACGGCACCATGAACCGGCTGCTGGTCCCCATCGGTCTGCACCACCTGCTGAACTCGCTGCCCTGGTTCCAGTTCGGCTCCTACACCGACTCCAACGGCGAGGTCTGGCACGGCGACATCGCCCGCTTCCTGCACGGCGACCCGACCGCCGGCACCTTCATGACCGGCTTCTTCCCGATCATGATGTTCGCGCTCCCCGCCGCCGCCCTGGCGATCGTGCACACGTCGAAGGCGAAGAACCGCAAGGTCATCGCGGGCATCATGGGCTCCGCCGCCCTGGTCTCGTTCGTCACGGGGGTCACCGAACCGCTCGAGTTCGCGTTCGTCTACGTCGCCTACCCGCTCTACGTGATCCACGCGATCCTGACCGGCACGTCGCTCGCGCTGGTCAACGCCCTCGGGATCAAGGACGGGTTCGGGTTCTCCGCGGGCGCGATCGACTACCTGCTGAACTTCCGGATCGCGACGATGCCGCTGCTCCTCCTCGTCATCGGGCTCGGGTACGCGCTCGTGTACTACTTCCTGTTCCGGTTCGTCATCACCCGCTGGAACCTGCGGACCCCGGGCCGCGAGGACGACGACGATCCGGCGACGACACCCACGACCGAGGACCGCACCCCGGCGGAGGCTCCGGCCGGGTCCGTCGATCCCGCCGGGCCCGTCGACGAGAAGGCCGCGAGCCGATGACCTCCGCGGTCGCCGCAGCCCCGCTGACCCTGCGGGGGTTCGGGGTCAGCCCAGGACGTCGGGCGGGTGTCGTGGCGCGCATGCCCGACGCCCCGCCGGCACCGTCGCCCGAGCCGTCGGCTCCGGGAACGGACCTGGAGGCGGCGGCGACCGCGGTCGACGAGGCGTCCGCGCGCGTCCGCGACGCGTTGGCCCGGGCCGCTGCGGTCGCTTCCGGTGAGGCCGCCGAGATCCTCGCCGTCACTGCCGCGATGGCGGCGGACCCCTCGCTCGCCGACGAAGCGCGGCGGCGGGTGGTCGAGAACCGGTCCACGCCCGCGCGTGCCGTGTGGGACGCGGCCGAGCTCGTCGCGGAGCAGCTGCGCGCGCTGGGCGGGATGTTCGCCGACCGGGCGCGGGACGTGCAGGACGTGCGGGATCGCATCGTCGCGGAGCTGCTGGGCCTGCGCGCACCGGGCGTGCCGGACCCCGGGACACCGTTCGTGCTGGTGGCGCGGGATCTCGCCCCCGCCGACGCCGCGCGGCTGGACCCGGCGCAGGTCCTCGCGATCGTCACCGCGGGCGGCGGGCCGACGGCCCACACGGCCATCCTGGCGCGGTCGCTGGGCATCCCGTGCGTCGTCGCCGTGGCCGGCGCGCTCGACATCGTCGACGGCGAGACCGTGCTCGTCGACGGGTCAACGGGCGACGTCGTCCGGCACCCGTCGCCCGAGACGGTCGAGCGCGCGTCCCACGTCCGCCCGCGTCCGACCCGGCTCAAGCACCCAGGACGCACCGCCGACGGGCACCCCGTCGCGCTGCTGGCCAACGTCGGAGACCCCGCCGGAGCGCTCGCCGCGGCGCAGACCGGCGCCGAGGGGATCGGGCTGTTCCGCACTGAGTTCGGCTTCCTCGGTCGCACCGCCGCGCCGAGCATCCCGGAGCAGGTGACGGCCTACGCGCAGGTGTTCGCAGCGTTCCCCGGGCGACGCGTCGTGATCCGCACGCTCGACGCCGGCGCCGACAAGCCACTCCCGTTCGTCACGGCCGCGGGCGAGCCCAACCCGGCACTCGGCGTCCGCGGCCTGCGCACCTCGTGGGCGCACCCGGCGGTCCTCGACGACCAGCTCACGGCGATCGCGCAGGCCGCGGCATCCTCGTCGGCGGACGTCTGGGTGATGGCTCCGATGGTCGCGACGGCCGACGAGGCCGACGCGTTCGTCGACCGCTGCGCCGCCCACGGGCTGCCGCACGCCGGGATCATGGTCGAGGTCCCCGCCGCCGCGCTCCGGTCCGCCGACCTGCTCGACCGCGCCCGGTTCGCCAGCCTCGGCACCAACGACCTCACGCAGTACGCGATGGCCGCGGACCGTGAGCTCGCCGGTCTGGCGCAGCTGTCGACGCCGTGGCAGCCCGCAGTCCTCTCGCTGGTGCAGCTCGCGTGCGCGGGCGGGGCCGCCCGGGACCGGCCGGTCGGCGTCTGCGGCGAGGCGGCCGCGGACCCGGCGCTCGCTCCCGTGCTCGTCGGGCTCGGGGTCACGTCGCTGTCGATGACGGCGAGGGCGCTCCCCGACGTCGGCGCTGTGCTCGCCTCGGTGACGCTGGACGAGTGCCGGGCGCTCGCGGCCCTGGCGCTCGCGCAGCGCACGGCCGACGAGGCGCGGTGGGCGGTCCGCGCCTCGCTCGGGGACGTGCTCGACGGGCTGGGGCTCTAGGCCGTCCGCTGGAGGAACTGCTCCAGCACGTCGATCGAGGCGGCCGCGTCGGCGTCGTCGTCGGCCGTCGCCAGCACGACCTCGTCGCCGGCCCCGACCCCCAACGTCATGATCGCGAGGATCGACGCGGTCGCGACGGGTGTCCCGCCGGTCTTCGCGATGGTCACCTTCGTGGGGAGCTGTCCTGCCGCCGCGACGAACTGGGCGGCGGGGCGGGCGTGCAGCCCTTCGGGAAGTGCGACGACGACGGAACGCTGCATGGCCTGCCTCCTGGGCGGGTCGACGATGACCCCACCGACCATACTGGTCTAGACCATGTCCGCGCGAGTGCTTGTGGGAGACTCGTGCCGCTGCGGGCTCGCCCCGCACGGGAGGGCTGTCTGAGCGGCCGAAAGAGACGGTCTTGAAAACCGTTGGAGCGGGACAACCCCGTTCTCGTGGGTTCGAATCCCACGCCCTCCGCCGTGTGATGTCGCAGGACATCAAGGTGGGCCCCGAACGACGAAGCGCGGGTCCGGACCGTTCGTCGTGTCGGGCCTCGTGGCTGGTGGTCAACGCGCTCCCGCCGGTCAGGCACGCGGGAGGCGATGCAGACCTCGACGGGCGTCCGGCGCGCATCGAGACGTTCCCCCACCTAGGCTCTCCGCGTGCCCCGACGCCATGTCCAGCTGCACGCCCGCCCGCCGCAGGAGGCGCAGGGGGAGGCCGTCGACGTGCTCGTGCGGCGCGGCCTCGACGACCTGCGTGTCGAGCTCGGCGTGCCGGAGGAGTTCCCGCCGGCCGTGCTGGCCGAGGCCGCGGAGGTGGGCGCTCGCGGACCTGAGGGTGAGCGGGACGACGCCACGGACATCGCGTTCGTGACCATCGACCCCGAGGGCTCGAAGGACCTGGACCAGGCGGTCCACATCGAGCGCCACGACGGCGGGTTCCGGGTGCGGTACGCGATCGCGGACGTCGCGGCGTGGGTGTCCCCGGGTGGCGCGATCGACGACGAGGCCCGTGAGCGTGTCGAGACCCTGTACGCACCGGACGGCCGGACGCCGCTGCACCCGCCGCAGCTGTCGGAGGGCGTCGCGAGCCTGCTGCCGGACCAGGTGACCCCTGCGCTGCTGTGGATGATCGACCTCGATGGTGACGGCGCCCCGATCGCCGTCGACGTGCGCCGCGCCTCTGTACAGAGCCGCGCACAGCTCACGTACACGGGTGCCCAGGCCTCGCTCGACGACGGCACCGCGGACGAGACGCTCCAGCTCCTGCGGGAGGTCGGCATCCTTCGGGAGGCTGCCGAGGGGGCCCGTGGCGGGATCACGCTGCCGACCCCGGAGCAGGTGGTCGAGCAAGGTGCCGACGGGGTGTGGACCCTGGGCAGCCGCGCGACGTTGCCGGTCGAGGAGTGGAACGCGCAGATCTCCCTGCTCACCGGCATGTGCGCGGCGCGACTCATGCTGGACGGCGGCATCGGCATCGTGCGGACGCTGCCCGACGCGGACCCGCGGGACGTCGAGCGGCTGCGGCTGTCGGCGCACGCGCTGGGCGTGCCGTGGCCGGAGGGCGCGACGCCGGGTGACGTCATCCGTCGGCTCGACGCCGCCGACCCCGCCCATGCTGCGCTGCTCACCGACGCGACGTCGCTCCTGCGCGGAGCGGCCTACGTGGCGTTCGACGGCGGGCTGCCGAGTTTCACCATGCACGCCGCCATCGCCGCGCCGTACGCCCACACGACCGCACCGTTGCGGCGGCTGGTGGACCGGTTCGTCGGCGAGACGTGCCTCGCGCTGTGCGCCGGCCGTCCGGTGCCGGACTGGGTGCGCGACGCGCTGCCAGAGCTGCCGGGACTCATGGCGTCGGGGGACAAGCACGCCGCCGAGTACGAGCGCGGCTGCCTGGACCTCGTCGAGGCGGCGCTGCTGACCGGCCGGGAGGGCGAGGTGTTCGACGGCGCGATCGTCGACGTGCGCACCGACCGCGGCACCGGCGTCGTGCAGCTGCGCGACCCGGCGGTGCGCGGACGCATCGAGGGGGTCTCGCTGCCGCTGGGCGAGGACGTGCGGGTGCGGCTGACGCAGGCGTCGGTGGCCCAGCGCAAGGTGCTGTTCGAGCTGGCTCAGGCCGACTCGGCCTCGACCGGGTCGTCGATCGCGCCGAACCTCGACCGCAGGTAGCCCGCGTACCCGCCGGGTGCCCGACCGGCGAGGCGACCGGACGTGAGGACGTCGCAGGTGTCGGTCGCGACGACGCGTGCGCCCGACGCGACGAGCGCGGCCACCAGGTCGACGTCCTCGTGCACGGGCCGGTCGGGGAAGCCGCCGGCCCGCAGGTACGCGTCGGCCCGCACGCCCAGGTTCGCGCCGTGCACGTGACCGTTCGGGCGGCCGGGGACACGGGTCGCACGCCACGCGGCGTGCTGCGTCGGCGTGAGGTCGGCGGGGTCGGGCCGCACGGTGCCGACGACGACGTCGGCCCCGGCGTCGGCCAGCCGTACCTGTTCCAGGATCCAGCCCTCGGGGACGACGGAGTCGGCGTCGGTGCCGGCGAGCCACGTCTGGTCGAGGTCGGCGGCCGAGCGCTCCAGCGCGTCGCGGACGCCCGCGGCGCGAGCAGCACCGACGCGTCCCTCGTCGAGGTCCACGAGGCGCACGTCGAGGTGCCCGAGCGCGACGGAACGCGTGCCGTCGGTGCACCGGTCGAGCACCAGGACCAGGTCGACCGTCAGGTCGGGCAGCACCGCCCGCGCGGCCTGCCGGGCCGCCTGGAGCGCGCCGAGGCACCGGCCGACCAGAGCCTCCTCGTCGCGGGCCGGCACGACGACCACGACGTGCTCGACGCGCGGTCTCACGCCAGTCCCGTCCGCTGCGCCACCGACCGCGAGTCGTCGCTGTACACGTCGAGCAGCAGGTCCTTCTCCCGGTGCTCGGCCAGGAGCGTGAGGTCGGTGGTCCGGCGCAGGACGCGGTGCACCTCGTCGCCGGTCAGCGGGTACGCGTCGACCGGGTGGCGCCAGTGGCAGACCAGGAGGGTGCCGCCGGGCGCGAGGCGCGTGCGCAGGTCGGCGAGGACCCGCTCGAGCGTCGGGCGGTCGAGGTAGTAGCCGACCTCCGACAGGACGACGAGGTCGAACGACCCCGCGGGGACGGCGTCCGCCACGTCCGCGACCTGCGCCTGCACGTGCGGCAGCCCGGCGAGGCGACCACGTGCCCGCTCGACCGCGGCCGTGGACACGTCGACGGCGAGCAGGTGGTCCGCGCGCTGCGCGAGCTCCGCGGTGAGCACGCCGATCCCGCAGCCGATCTCCAGGACGTCCCTGTACCGCTGGTCCGGGAGCGCGGCCAGCGTCAGCGCCCGCTTGCGCTCCTCGTACCACCGGTCGGTGTACCCCCAGGGGTCGTCGTGCCGACCGTAGGTCGCGTCGAAGAACTCGCCCCTGAGCGTGGGCGTGACGGGCTCCTGCGCGACGACCACCTCGACGTCCCGGTCGAACGTCCGCAGGAACGCCGGGTGCAGCGTCGGCGCGTCGTGCGGGTCCGACGACAGTGGCTCGACCTGGCTGGCGTGCGCCGCGACGGCCCGGTGCTTGCGGACCATCGACCGGTCCGCCAGCTCGACCACCCGGAGCCGGTCCCACGGCACGCGGGGGTCGTCGGGGGTGGCCCAGTGCCACAGCCACACCGGGTACTCCAGGAACGTGCAGCCGAGCTCGTCGGCCAGCACCGCGCAGACCTCGCCGACGATCCGGTGGTCCCGGTGGCCGTCGCCACGCCAGGTCGCGACGAGCTGGTCGACCGGGAAGCCGTCGGTCAGCAGCGCGCGCAGGTCGTCCTCGATCGAGTCGCGGACCTCGCGCAGCCCGCCGTCCGGGTGGCCCAGCATCGTGATCGGCGAGGCGGGGGACAGGATGTGCACCGCCTCGACGACCTCGGCCCAGCGGCGTCCCGCCAGCTCGTCCGCGTCGAGCGTCGGGGACCCCGGGTGGGAGCCGCTGCCGTCGGAGACGATCACGACCTCGGCCGGGCAGCCCGCGTCGGCCAGCTCCGCCAGGATGCCGCCCGCGCCCAGCGTCTCGTCGTCGGGGTGCGCGGCCACGACCACCGTGCGGCCGGTCCGCCGCAGCGCGAGCGCGGGGAGGTCGCGGAACCGAGGGTCGGTGGTCCAGGCGGTGGCGGGTGTCCCGGGCGTGCGACCGTCGAACGTCACCACGGTGCGACCTCCGACGCGAGCGTCCGCCCCAGCGCGAGGTCGTCACGCTCGGCGTGCTGCTGGCGGACGTAGACCTGCAGGTCGGCGACGCGCTTCGCGTGATCGGTCTCCAGTGCCAAGGGCGCAGGGCCGAGGGCGTGCGCGGCCCGCGCGAGCACGTCCTCGCAGACGCCCGCGACCGTCGCGCGGACCCGCTTGGCCAGCAGCCGGCCCTGGGCGGCGTCGAGCTCGTGCGCGTCGACGAGGACCGCTGCCTCCGCGAGCGCACGCCGGGCGTCCTCGAGCCGGTGGTCCACCGCGCCGAGGTGCATCGCGAGCAGCGGGTCGTCGCGTCGCGCGGCCTCGGCGTGCACGCGTCGGCCGATCCCGACAGCACCCCCGAACCAGCACGCGGCCACGCCGATCCCGCCCCACCAGAACCCCGGACGGTCCAGGTACCAGCCGGGTGCGCCGACCGCCGTCGCGGCGACGTCGTCGAACGCCACGGCCGTGCTGGGGATCTCGGTCAGCCCGCGCGACACCCACGCCTGGTCGAGCAGCCGGACCCCGGGGTCGTGCAGGTCGACCGCGAACAGCGCCCGTCCGCCGTCGGCCAGGTGCGCCGTGACCAGGGCCGCGTCCAGCACGCCCGCCAGGGAGCACCAGGGCTTGGTCCCGCGCAGCCGCCAGCCGTCGCCGTCGCCGACCGCGTCCAGCCGCACCCCGGGCCCCTCGGCGGCGAACACGCCCCACGTGCGGCCCTCGGGGTCGGGGACGCCCGCCTGCGCGAGGATCGCCCGCGCGTCGAGGTGCGGCTCCACCGCGCGCGCGACACCGAGGTCGGTGGCGCCGAGGGTGGCGAGCAGCTCCCACAGCTCACGGGTCGCGCCCCGGCCGGGCAGCAGGTCGTCCGGCCAGGAGGCGCGCAGGGCGTCGTCGACCGTGCGGGGGACGCGGGGCGACGGGCCGCTCGCACGGAACGGCGCCAGGCGCACGGCAGCGTCGACCATCGTCGTTCTCCGGGGGCCGTGCCTCGGACCGCTTCTCGATCCGTCGTCCAGATCATCACCGCCACCCGACGCGCGCGCGACCTGGGACGACACCCGTGCGCGGACGGACTCCGGCGTGGCAAGGTCGGAGCGTGCACCCGAGCGCCGGACCGGTCCGATGAGCGAGCTCGACGAGGTCGTCGACGACCTCTACTCCGGTGCACCCTCCGACTTCGTCGCCCGGCGGGACGCCGCGGTCAAGGCCGCCCGCGCCGACAAGGACCGCGAGCTCGCGACGGCCATCGGCGAGCTGCGCAAGCCGACCGTCTCCGCCTGGCTGGTCAACCTGCTCGTGCGTGACGACGCCGCCCTCGCCGGGCAGATCGTCGCCCTCGGTGAGGGGTTGCGCGACGCCGAGAAGTCGCTCGACGGTCCCGCGCTGCGCGAGCTGTCGAAGCAGCGCCGCCAGCTGGTCCGGTCGCTGGTCGCGCGGGCCCGCAAGCTCGCACAGCCGACCGGGCAGAAGATCGGCGACGCCGTCGTGCAGGAGCTCGACGCCACCCTCACCGCCGCCCTGGCCGACCCCGCCGTCGCGCGCGAGGTGGTCTCCGGCCGGTTGACCGCCGCGCGCGAGTACGCGGGGTTCGGCAGCGCGGACGCGTCGGACAGCCCCGCCCCCGCCCCGACGCCGCCGCCTTCGAAGGAGAAGCCGCCCCAGGCGACGCCGGCGCGCGGGAAGCTCCGGCTGGTCGGCGAGTCGGAGCGGGCCGAACCGCCCGGCGAGTCGGCTGCGGAGCGCGACCGGCGCCGCCGCCGCGAGGAGCGCGAGCAGCGCGCGCGCGACGAGGCGCAGGCCGCGTGGGAGCAGGCGGAACGTGCCGCGACCGACGCGAAGCGCCGTCACGACGCCGCGGTCGCGGCCCGCGACGAGAGCGCCGCCGAGGTCGAACGCGCCGAGGGGGCGGCCGCCCGCGCCCACGAGGAGGAGGACGACCTCGTCCGCGCGCTCGCGGAGGCCCGCCGCAGGCTCGCCGCCGCCGGGAAGGCCGCGGCGGTCGCGGACAAGGAGGTCGGCACCGCGCAGCAGACCCTCCGGGCCGACGAGCGCGAGCTCACGACGGCGGAACGCGAGCTCCACCGCGCGGAACGCACGCTCGAGTCGGCGGCGACCGCACGTGAGGCGACGTCGCCGTCGAGCTGAGGCGCGCGCAACCCAGCCGCACCGGGGGCCGGTGGGCCACGTGCGGCGGCCGCAGCGCCACCTGCGTCCCACCCGCCACAAGAGCGGCTGGTTTCTACAGCCCCGCCCGGCCGCCCGGCGACGTCGGTGGTGTCCGCAAGGATGGGCGGCGAGGACGCGACGAGGAGGACGTGACGCCATGGCAGGCAGGGACGACGCTCCACTCGTGCACGCGGAGACGCTCGACGAGTGGCGCGACTGGCTGCTCGCCCACCACGCCACCGAGACGGGGGCGTGGCTCGTGTCGTGGAAGTCGCCCACCGGCCGTCCGTCCGTGAAGTACGAGCTCGCGGTCGAGGAGGCGCTGTGCGTGGGCTGGATCGACTCGGCCGGCCGGACGCTCGACGACGAGCGGCGCGCGCTCTGGTTCACCCGCCGCAAGCCCGGCAGCGGCTGGGCGCGGACCAACAAGGAACGGATCGTCCGACTGGAGGCCGAGGGTCGGATGCTGCCGGAGGGACGTGCGGTGATCGACGCGGCGAAAGCCGACGGCTCGTGGACGCTGCTGGACGACGTCGAGAACCTGATCGTGCCCGACGACCTCGCGGCGGCGTTCGAGCGGCACCCCGGGTCGCGGCAGAACTTCGACGCGTTCCCGCCGTCCGCCCGCCGCGCGATCCTCGAGTGGATCGTGCAGGCCAAACGTGAGACCACCCGGGCGGCGCGGCTGGAGGAGTCGGCCCGGCTGGCGGCGCAGGACGTACGGGCGAACCAGTGGACACCCAAGGCGTAGGGGCAGGTCAGGGGCCGCTTTGGTGGTGGGCCACCCGCACGGGTACCCTGTGCTGGTCCTGGAGACGTCGCATAGCCCGGTCTAGTGCGCGACCCTGCTAAGGTCGTGAAGGCGCAAGCCTTCCGTGGGTTCAAATCCCACCGTCTCCGCTCTCAGAACAGCTCGAACCCTCAGGGTTCGGGCTGTTGCTGTGCCCGGCCCAGGACGACGTCGCCGACGATCACCGCGAGCAGCACGCCGTTCGACACCCAGTTCAGCGCCAGCGGTGTCATCGTGTCCCGCAGCAGGAACACGCCCAGCACCAGGGCGACACCGACGAGGTGTGCGACGGACC
This sequence comes from Cellulomonas sp. Leaf334, assembly GCF_001424195.1. Taxonomy (GTDB): domain Bacteria; phylum Actinomycetota; class Actinomycetes; order Actinomycetales; family Cellulomonadaceae; genus Cellulomonas. The sequence goes on from NZ_LMOO01000005.1 coordinate 246,342, forward strand.
ACCGGCCGCCGGTGGCTCGTCGGAAGAAGGCGTTCCCCAGCAGGTAGACGGCCGCCGCGCCGCAGATGAGTCCCGCCGTCCACGTGTCGGTGTGCCCGAGGGGGTGCAGGAGGACCACCTCGTCGGCGACCGCGGTGAGCACGATGCCGACGATCAGCAGGAACGGGACGTACGTGTAGGCGGTCTGGGCGACCATCCCCGGGTTCGTCTGCGACGAGAAGTACGCCGTGGCGGACTGCTCGGAGCGGTCGAAGAACAGCAGCCAGATGAGCACCGTGCTCGCGAACGCGGCGAGGAACGCCAGGACCGTCACGCCGTCGACCTCCAGCTCCGCGAACGCGGTGCCGGTCACGATGATCGACTCACCCAGGCTGATGATGAGGAACAACGACACCCGCTCGGCCATGTGCGACCCACGGACCGACCACGTGTGCGGGTTCGTCGGCCCCAGCCCGGGAACCCAGAACAGCGCCCGCGGCCCGGCCATGTCCAGCAGGGCGGCAACCACCCAGAGCACCAACCGCGTCTGCTCGTCGGCGAGCGCACCGGCGATCCACAGCGCCCCGGACACGCTCAGCCACACTGTGATCCGCACGAAGTTCTGCGCGTTCTCCGGCCAGTGCCGGCCCATCGCCCACACCGTGAAGAGCGTCCGCCCCACCTGGATCAGCACGAACGGCACCGCGAACAGCAGCGCCTTGCCCTCGAACGCCTCCGGGATCGCGCTCGACATCAGCAGCCCCAGCCCCATGAGGACCAGCAGCATCGTGCGGACCGGCACCTTGTCCGGGTCCAGCCAGTTGGTCACCCACGTGGTGTCGATCCACAGCCACCACACCGCCCAGCCCAGGATCAGCGTGTGGAGGAGCGTGGTCAGGTCGGGGTGCGCGATGAGGCTGTGCGACAGCTGCGTGACCGCGAAGACGAACACCAGGTCGAAGAACAGCTCCACGTAGCCGACGCGGCTGCTGTCGTGCCCGTCACCGTGCCGCAGCACGTCCGCCCGCATGCCCCAGCGCCCGCCGCCGGTGCCGATGCGGTTCGTGGTCGACGACATGGCCGCGATCCTGCCACGAGCGTGTGACGGCTCACGTGCATCCGGTTTGGGCGACCGGGCTCCTGGCCTGTATCGTCGTCTCCGGCCCTGCGGGGTCATGCGCCCGTAGCTCAATGGATAGAGCATCTGACTACGGATCAGAAGGTTGGGGGTTCGAGTCCCTTCGGGCGCACAGCAGGAGGCGCGGTGCTCACGGGCACCGCGCCTCAGGTCTTTCCAGGCCGGCCGCCGGGGAGGAGCATGGCTCCTGACGGGCCTGGTCGCCGTCCCCGCGACGGTCCGTGGAGGCGTGCCGTGCGACGACGTCGGCTGATCTTCCGCTCGGTGGTGCTGGTGCTCGCGGTGGTGGGTGGCGTGCTCCTCGCCGTCCCGTTCTCGCTCGGCGGCGGAATCATCGTGATCGTTCTCGCGATGGTCGCGGCGGCCGAGCTGGCGGGTCTGGTGAGGGTGCTCCGCGACCGGAGACCCGACCATCCACCCCTCGGCGCGTGGTGGTGGTGCGAGTTCCCCGTCGACCACAAGGAGGTCCGGCTCGCCGTCGAGGACCCGACGTGGCGGTGCCGGCGGTGCGGCGACGTGCGGCACACACCCCCGGCGCGGTCGACCATCGACATCGCCGCGGAGGGCGAGGCGGGCATCAAACCCATGTACCACGACTGACCGTCCACGGGACGACGAGGGTCCGTCGCTGGTCCCACGCGCGCGTCCGCGGGATCAGCCCGCAGGTCCACGCGCCGGAGGGGTGTCCCCGCGGACAGTGAGGAGCATGACCCTCTATGTCGGTCGGCTCCCGGAGCGTGTGCGTCGCCGCCGTGCCCGCGCGGCCGTGATCGCCGCTGTCGCGACGCTCTGTGCGACGGCCGCGTTCGTCGTCCACCTCCTCGGCGGGCTCGCAGCGAACGGGGCGGACGACCTGCCACCGACCCCGGGGAGCGCCGCCGGGCTCGACCCCGAGCTGCAGCGACGGTTCGACGTCGCCCGGGTGGCGGCGGCTGCCGACGGGGTCGAGCTCAAGCTGACGTCCGGGTGGCGGTCCGCCGCGGAGCAGCAGTCGCTCGTCGACGGGGCCGTCGAGAAGTACGGGTCGCTGGAGGAGGCGCGCCGGTGGGTGCTGCCGCCGGAGTCGTCGGCGCACGTCCAGGGGAAGGCGATCGACGTCGGGCCGACGGACGGTGCCCTGTGGTTGGAGCAGCACGGGCTCGAGCTCGGGCTGTGCCGGACCTACGCCAACGAGATGTGGCACTTCGAGATGCTCGCCGACGGCGCGACGGCATGCCCCGAGATGCACCTGGACTCATCCGGCGGCTGGTGAGCCCTTCCTCGCATCGACGCGGTTGCGCAGGAGGATCAGCGGGAGGATCAGCGTCCCGAGCATCGTGACGATCCAGACGGTGAGCGAGCCGAAGACCCACGCGCTGGTGCCGCTGATGGTCAGGCCGTCACCGATGAGCGTCGCGACGAAGAGCGCTGCGACGGTGGAGACGAGGCCGACGGCGCCCGTGAGCGCGTTCGCGTACTTGCGGGACATGACCAGGAACCACGGCGTCAGGATGCTCTGCAGGACCGCGAACACCACCACCGCGACCAGGAACCCCGAGGCGGTGATGGTGAACCCGTCGACGATCAACGACGCGATCCACAGCCCGAGGGCCGCCGACGCCAGGAAGATGAACGCCCGGATGAGGAAGACGACCATGGGGCCACGCGCTCCTTCGTCGGCGACGGGCGCAGGACGGCTCCTGGCCCTGGGGCTCACAGTAGGGACTGGCCGCCCGCAGGCGCCAGGGTGTGACCAGTCCGTTTGTTACGAGTGATCGCACGGAGAGGTTCTCGTCCGGGTCGCCCGCTACCGTGGCGAGGGTGACGGACAACACGACCCCCATCGCCACCCCTGAGCACACCGTGGACGGCTTCGTCAGGGAGTTCCTGCGGGAGCTCAACTTCGGTCAGGGCACCGACCTGACGCGCGCCTCGGTGAACGACAAGTACCTCGCCATGGCTCGGACCGTGCGCCACTACCTGATGGTCCGGTGGCTCGCCACGCTGCGCCGGCAGTACCAGATCCAGGCCAAGTCGGTCGCGTACCTGTCGGCGGAGTTCCTCCTGGGCCGGCAGCTGGACAACGCGCTCCTCGCCGCCGACCTGGACGAGGTCGTCGAGGAAGGGCTCGCGTCGCTCGGCATCGACCTGGCGGAGCTGCGTGAGGCGGAGGTCGAGCCCGGCCTCGGCAACGGTGGCCTCGGCCGGCTCGCGGCGTGCTTCATTGACTCGCTCGCCACGATGAACGTGCCCTGCATCGGCTACGGCATCCGCTACGAGTACGGGATCTTCCGGCAGACGTTCGTCGACGGCTGGCAGGTGGAGAAGCCCGACAACTGGCTGGCGCTCGGGTCGCCGTGGGAGTTCCCGCACCCCGAGTCGGCCGTCACGGTCGACTTCGGCGGGCACACCGAGCAGTACGACGACGACGGCGTCACGCGGTCGCGCTGGGTGCCGGGCTGGAGCGTGCTCGGCGTCCCCTACAACTACATGGTCCCGGGCTTCGAGAACGGCCGCGTGAACACCCTGCGGCTGTGGAGCGCCCGAGCGACGCGTGCGTTCGACCTGGAGATCTTCAACGCCGGCGACTACGCGCAGGCCGTCCGGGCGCAGACGTTCGCGGAGAACATCTCCAAGGTCCTCTACCCGGAGGACTCCACGCCGCAGGGCAAGGAGCTGCGCCTCCAGCAGCAGTACTTCTTCGTCGCGTGCTCGCTGCGCGACTTCCTCGACCAGGTCCTGCCGCGCGACTTCGACCTGCGCAACCTGCCCGAGCGCATCGTCTTCCAGCTCAACGACACCCACCCGGTCATCGCGATCCCCGAGCTCATGCGGATCCTTGTCGACGAGCGCGGCTGGGAGTGGGCGGAGGCCTGGGAGATCACGCAGAAGTGCTTCGCGTACACCTGCCACACGCTGCTCCCCGAGGCCCTCGAGGTCTGGTCGGTGGAGCTGCTCGGCAAGCTGCTGCCGCGGCACCTCGAGATCATCTACCGGATCAACGAGGACTTCATGGCCGAGCTGCGGGAGGCCTACCCGGACGACGAGCTGCGGGTTCGCCGCATGTCGATCATCGCCGAGTACCCCGAGCGTGCCGTCCGCATGGCCTACCTGGCGACGGTCGCCGGCTCGAAGGTCAACGGTGTGGCCGCCCTGCACTCGCAGCTGCTCAAGGACAAGGTCCTGCACGACTTCTCCGACCACTACCCGGACAAGTTCACCAACGTCACCAACGGCGTCACCCCGCGACGGTTCGTGCGGCTGGCCAACCCGGGGCTGTCGGAGCTGATCACCTCGGCGATCGGCGACGGCTGGGTCACGGACCTCGACAAGCTCCAGGAGCTCGAGCCGCTCGCCGACGACGCCGACTTCCGGGCGGCGTTCCGGCAGGTGAAGCGGGCGAACAAGCTCCGGCTCGTCGACGTGCTGGCCGAGCGTGACGGCATCACGGTCGACCCCGACACGATGCTCGACGTCATGGTCAAGCGCCTGCACGAGTACAAGCGGCAGACCCTCAAGCTGCTGCACGTCGTCACGCTGTACGACCAGGTGACCTCGGGCGCCGTGAAGATCGAGGACATCACCCCGCGGACGTTCGCGTTCGGCGCGAAGGCGGCACCGGGCTACCGGATGGCCAAGCAGACGATCGGGCTGATCAACGCGGTCGGGCGGGTGGTCAACAACGACCCCGCGCTGCAGGGCCGGCTCACGGTCGCGTTCCCCGCCAACTACAACGTCACGCTCGCGGAGAAGCTCATCCCCGCAGCGGACCTGTCCGAGCAGATCTCGCTGGCCGGCAAGGAGGCGTCCGGCACGGGCAACATGAAGTTCGCGCTTAACGGCGCCCTGACCATCGGGACCGACGACGGCGCGAACGTCGAGATCCGCGAGCTCGTCGGCGACGACAACTTCTTCCTGTTCGGGCTGCTGGAGCCCGAGGTCGCCGAGATCGTGGACCGCGGGTACCACCCGACGTCCTACTACGAGGAGAACCGCTCCCTGCGGCACGCCCTCGACCTGATCGCGTCCGGGGCGTTCTCCGGCGGCGACCGGGCGACGTTCGAGCCGATCGTGTCCAACCTGCTCTCGGAGGACCGGTTCCTGGTGCTGGCCGACTACCAGGCGTACATCGACGCGCAGGAGCGGGTCGACGAGGCGTACGCGGACACCGAGGCGTGGACGCGTTCGGCGGTCCTCAACGTGGCCCGTTCGGGCTTCTTCTCCTCCGACCGCAGCATGCGCGACTACATCGACCGCATCTGGCACACCCACCCGGTGCCGCCGGAGCGGTAACGACCCCACAGCGTCCGAGGAAGTGGCCGCCAGAGCGCTCACTTCCTCGGACGCTGTCGTGTGGTGGCGGGGCCTACCCTTGACGCGTGACACCCGCGAAGAAGTCCCAGGAGATGAAGGCGTCCACCGCCGCCGCCAAGCTCGACGTGTACCTGCCGGCGACCCCGGAGGACTTCCAGAACCGGATGATCACGCGCGACGAGCTGTCGGAGCTGCAGCGCACGCCTCCGCAGTGGCTGGTGGACCTGCGTCGTGAGGGACCGCACCCGCGCAGCGTCATCGCCGGGCGGCTGCGCATCTCGATCAGCGGTCTCGCCCGCGGCGGGATCACCGACCCGCTGACCACCGAGCAGATCGAGCAGCTGCAGGCCGAGCCGCCCAACTGGCTGGTCCGCGAGCGGGAGATCGCCGCGCAGGTCCGGCTCGAGGAGCGTCTGCAGGAGTCGCGGGAGGCCGACCGTAAGGCCGAGGCCGACCGCAAGGCCGCCGCGCAGAAGTCCTGATCGGCGGGAGCCGGCTCTCGCCGAGGACCGGTCAGAGCCCTCCGTGGGGCGGGTCGAAGTCGGGGACCAGGACCGGGGTGTCGCGGTTGAGCGACTCGCCGCGGAAGAACGGCCGCAGCGACATCCGCGCGGCGCACGCCACCATCAGCGGCACGCCGAGGGCGAGCATCCCGATGCCGATGACGAACACCCCGCCGACGCCGCCGAAGCTGGTGTATCCGTAGTCCGGGTCGAGCATGTCCCGCGCGGAGATGCCGAACGCCCACACCATCCCGAGGCCGCCGAGCACGGGGAACAGCCCGCGCAGGAAGAAGTTGCGGGTGCTGCGGAAGATGGAGCGCCAGAAGTACGCGACGCACGCGAACGCGGTCACGGCGTAGTAGAACGCCACGGCGAGACCGAGTGACGCGATCGAGTCGAATAGCGCGTCCTCGCTGAGCAGCTTGAGCACGATGTAGAACAGGCCCGCGGTGACGCCCATGACGATCGTGGAGAACGACGGCGTCTTGAACACGGGGTGCACGCGCGCGAACTGCCCGGGCACGGCCTTGTAGACGGCCATCGCGAGGGTGCCGCGGGCGGTCGGCAGGATGGTGGTCTGCGTCGACGCGGTGGCGGACACCGCGATGACGAGCAGCAGGACGAACGCCATCACGGGGCCGAGCATGGGGCCGCCGAGGACGGTGACGACGTCGTCGATGTTGGCCTCGTTGTTCAGGCCGATCCCCGTCGTGCCGAACCCCGCGTACGCCTGGACCGCGACGGCGACCAGGCAGTAGGTGACCAGGAGGATGACCGTGGCCAGGACCGCGGCGCGGCCGGGGGTGCGCGCGAGGTCCTTGGTCTCCTCGTTGACGGCCAGGCACGCGTCCCAGCCCCAGTAGATGAACAGGCACAGGATGACGGCGGCGGCGATGGCCGACGAGCTCAGTCCCACCGGGCTGAACCACGACCACTCCGGCAGCACCGCCTGCGGCCCGGCGGTCCCGCCGTAGACCTTCCAGAGCGCCAGGATGCTCAGCCCGCCGAGCACGATGAACTGGAACACGACGAGCACGTTCTGCAGCCGCTCGCTGACGATGATCCCGCGGTAGCTCACCCACGTCATCGCCGCGATGAACCCGACGCCCAGGAGCAGGACCGCGATGCGGCTCTCGGCGACCTCGTCCAGGCCGAACGCGCGCAGGAAGTAGACGGCCGCGACCTCCGCGACGTTGGCCAGCACGATGATCCCGGAGACGGCGACGCCCCAGCCGCCCATCCAGCCGACCCACGGCCCGAGCGCCTTCGAGCCCCACGTGAACGTGGTGCCGCAGTCCGGCATCACCGAGTTGAGCTCGCGGTACGCGATGGCGGTCAGCAGCATCGGGACGAACGCGATGAGGAACATGGCCGGCGACTTCTCACCGACAGCCAGGACCACGTAGCCGAGCGTCGCGGCCAGCGAGTACGCCGGGGCCGTCGACGCGAGGCCGATCACGGTGTTGCCCCAGAGGCCGAGGCTGCCGGTGCTCAGCCCTTTCGTGGGCGCAGGGGACTCGTCGGTCACGGCACTGCTCATCGGACCTCCCGGCTCGCGTCGTCGCGGTGCCCCCGGAAACGGACAGTACTCCCGCGGGGTCGCCGCGCGCCGGACCGGAGCCCTCGAACCCGACGTGAGTACCGCGAACGGGTGGATGACGTCACCCGTGTCGGCTTCGCCCCCGGCTCGACCGCGAACGAGCCATGGGTGACGCGAGATCGCGCCGTAGCGGCACTCATGGCTTGGTCGGCGCTGAAGGGAGGCGTAGAGGTGGCCGGAGGTCAGCGGCCCGGGCGGGGCTTGCGGGGGTTGGGCTTCTTCGACGACGAGCGGGTCGACGACGACCGCCCGGACCCACCCTTGCCGGATCTCTTGCCCGACGTACCGCTCGTGCCCGACGTACCGCTCTTGCCCGACGCGCCGCTCTTGCCCGACGCGCCGCTCTTGCCCGATGTCGCGGTGCCTGCGGACGACCCGCCCGCCCGGCGACCGCGACCGGTCGGCTCGACGGGTGGTGGGGCGCCGCGGCCGCGAGAGCTCGTGGCGGTGCGGCCGCGGACGATGCCGATGATCTCCTCGGTCAGGTCGTCGTAGCGGTCGGTGATCCAGGCGAGACCGACGGCGGACCCGGGGGCGTCGCGCACGACGCGGGCCGTGAGCCCGCGACGCTGGTGCAGGCGGCCGAGCGACTGCGGCAGGACGATCACGCCGATGCCGGCGGCGACGAGGTCGATCGCGTCGGCCGTCGTGGGAACGGGGTCACCGGCGAACGGGGTGCCCGGTGGGTCGGCCCAGTGCAGCTGGTCGTCGAGGGGCACGAGGAGCGTCTCGTCGTCGAGGTCGGCGGCGTCGACCTCCTCCACGACGCTCACCACATGGTCCTTGGGCACGACGACGACCGTGGCCTCGGTGTACAGGGAGATCGTCGACAGGTCGTCACCGACGACGGGCAGCCGGACGAGGGCGACGTCCGCGCCGCCGGACCGCAGGAGGGTCACGGCCGCGTCGGGGGACGTGTGCACGAGCTCGACCGGGACGTCCGGCAGCCGCTGCTGCCAGACGCGCAGCCAGCGGTCGGGGTTGACGCCCGGGACGAGCGCGAGCCGGAACACGACGGGCGCGGTCACTGGGTGCTCCGGGTGGCCGGGAGGGTCGTCGGAACGGCCGGACCGCGCGGTGCGGGGGTGGGCGTGCTCATCGCACCCGCCGGAAGACCAGGTCACGGACCTCGTGGCCCAGGTCGAGGCCGCGCTGCTCGAACTTGGTGACGGGTCGGTGCGCGGGGCGCGGCGTGAAACCGTCGGCGGTGTTCTCCAGGAACGGGTCCGCGGTGAGCGCCTCCAGCATCGCGTCGGCGTAGTCCACCCAGTCGGTCGCGCAGTGCAGGGTGCCGCCGACGCGCAACCGCGACCGCAGCAGCGCCACGTGGGACGGCTGCACGAGCCGGCGCTTGTGGTGGCGGGCCTTGGGCCACGGGTCGGGGAAGAACACGTGGACGGCGTCGAGCGACTTCTCGGGCAGGACGGTCCGCACGAGGTCGAGGGCGTCGCCGTGGGCGATGCGGACGTTGGTGAGGCCGGCGCGGTCGAGCAGGCCCAGCAGGTTCGCGACGCCAGGCAGGTGGGCCTCGACGGCCAGGTAGTCGCGCGACGGGTCCGCGTCGGCCATGGCGGCGGTCGTCTCGCCCATACCGGAGCCGATCTCGAGGACGAGCGGCGCCGGGCGGCCGAACAGCGCGACGGTGTCCAACCGGCCGTCGGCGGTGAGGGGTATCGGGGAGTCCGCGTCGTGCACGGAGAACCCGAGCCGCGGCCACAGGAACCGCAGGGCGTCCTCGCGCTCGCGGCCCAGGGGGGCGCGGCGCGGGTGGAACGTGCGCAGCGGCTCGTGTGGGCGCGCGGCCACGTGCCGGAACGCGTCGGACGGGAGGCTCACGATCCGCCAGCCTAGGTGCCGCCGCGAGGCCGTCAGGACCCGGCGGTGGGCGTGATGAGCGCGAAGACCTCACCGAACGGTCCGGCCACGATCGCCATGCGACCGAACGGGCTGTCGGTCGGCGGGCTGACGACCCGTCCGCCCAGCTCGGTCACGCGCGCGGCCGAGGCGTCGGTGTCGGTGACGGCGAAGTAGATCGTCCACGCGGCGGGTGCGTCGGTCCCCGCCTGGGCTCCGTAGCGACCGACCCCGGCCGCAGGGTGGCCGTCGAGGGACAGGGACGTGTAGGTGAAGCCGGGGGCGCTGAGGTCCTCGACGTCGTACCCGAACACCTGCTGGTAGAACGCGACGGCGGTCGGCTGGTCGTGCACGAGGACCTCGCACCACACCATGGAGCCGGGCTCGTCGGTGACGTCCCAGCCGGTGTGCGACGCGGCCTGCCAGATGCCGAAGACGGCCCCGGCGGTGTCGGCGACGATCGCCATGCTGCCGAAGTCCATGATCGGCATCGCCGGCACCACCTCGGTGCCGCCGGCGTCGGCGACGGCAGCGACCGTCGCGGCGAGGTCGTCGCTGGCGAGGTAGACGCACCAGGCGGGGGGCGGGGCGGGGTCGTCGCCCATGGGCTCGCCGAGCCCGACGACGCGCCGGTCGCCGACGAACGCCTGCGTGTAGTAGCCGGTCTCCGGGCCGCCGACCTCGAACTGCCAGTCGAGCAGGGGCCCGTAGAACGCGCGCGCGACCGCCAGGTCGGGCACGGTGATGTCGGCCCAGGCCGGGGTTCCGGGGGGCCAGGCCTCGCGACGAGTGGTCATGGGGACCACCCAACACCCGGACCAGGGCAGATGCACCCGCGAGGCCCCGGAAGGGGAGACATCACCCGGCCCGTGTGCTACTCACGTCTCATGGCCGACGCACCCGACGACGCCGCCGGGCCGCCGGTCGACATCGCCGGACGCTCCGATCCGGAGGACTCCGGCTCGGAGAGCGTCCTGACCGTCGTCGTCGCGTTCTGCGCCAACCTGCTCATCGCTGTCGCGAAGTCCGTGGCGGCGGTCGTCACGGGGTCGGCGTCGATGCTCGCGGAGGCCGCGCACTCGTGGGCGGACACCGGCAACGAGGTCTTCCTCATCATCGCGCAGCGCCGCGCCGCCAAGCCGGCGGACAAGGAGCACCCCTTCGGCTTCGGCCGGGAGGTGTACGTGTGGTCGCTGTTCGCGGCGATCGGGCTGTTCGCGGTCGGTGCGGGGGTGTCGATCACGCACGGCATCTCCGAGCTGGTCGACCCGGAGCCGGCCGGTGACTTCGTCGTCGCGTACGTGGTGCTCGCGGTGTCGTTCGTGCTGGAGGGGATCTCGTTCCTGCAGGCGTCCCGACAGGCGAAGCGCGCCGCGGCGACGCAGGAGCGCGACCTGCTGGACCACGTCCTGGCGACCTCCGACCCGACCGTGCGCGCGGTGTTCTTCGAGGACGCGGCCGCCCTGGTCGGCATCCTCATCGCGACGCTCGGGATCGGGCTGCACCAGGTCACGGGATCGCCGGTACCGGACGCGGTGGGGTCGATCCTGGTCGGCGTGCTGCTCGCGGTCGTCGCGGTCGTCCTCATCGACCGCAACCGCCGGTTCCTCGTCGGCCAGGTGGCCGACCCGCGCGCCAACGCCGCTGCCGTCCGTGCACTTCTGGCCCTGCCGGAGGTGGAGCGGGTGACCGAGCTGCGGCTGGAGTTCGTGGGTGCCCGGCAGGTCTACCTGACGGGCGCGGTGGACCTCACGGGCAACCCGCGGGAGGACGAGGCATCGCACGTGCTGGCCACCCTGGAGCGCCGGCTGGCGCGGTCGCGCGCCGTCGTCGGCGCGACGCTCTCCCTGTCCGAGCCGCAGGACCCGGCCCTGTGACGTCCTCGACCACCGCCGAAGGAGTCCCGACATGACGACGCAGGAGCCCTCGCCGGCCACCGAGACCGAGACCGAGCCGTTCCGGGTGCCCGTGCTGAACCTGCTCCGGCTCGCGGTGCCCGCCGTGCTGGTCGGGATCGGGTCCGCCCTGACGCTGCTCGGTCTCAGCCGGCTGGCCAGCCTGTTGGAGCACTGGATCTGGGACGACCTGAGCGCGGCCGTCGGGGTGTCGTCGGACTCGGCCCTGTGGATCATCGGGGTGCTGACGGCGACCGGCCTCCTGATCGGGCTCGTCGTCCGGTACGTGCCCGGCCACGCCGGACCCGACCCGGCGACCCTCGAGCTCGTCGCGGAGCCGCTGCCGTTGCGTGTGCTGCCCGGGCTGGCCCTCGCGCTGGTCCTGATGCTCGCGGGCGGCGTGAGCCTGGGTCCGGAGAACCCGATCATCGGCATCAACGTCGGCCTCGCGGTCGGGCTCGGGATGCGGTTCCTGCCGAAGGTGAAGGCCCCGATCTGGCTGATGATGGCCGTCGCGGGGACGATCGGCGCGATGTTCGGCACGCCCGTCGCGGCGGCCCTGCTGTTCTCCGAGCTCGACCCGGGCGACCGCCGCGTCCCGCTGTGGGACAGGCTGTTCCCGCCGCTCGTCGCGGCCACCGCGGGGTCCTTGACGATGATGCAGCTGGAGGACCTCGACCTGGCCGTGTCCGTCCCCGACTACACGTACGGCGGCCTGGACGACCTCGGCATCGCGATCGCCATCTCGGTCGGCGCGGCCCTGCTCGGCCTCGTGGCGGTGTACCTGTTCGTGCCGATGCACCGGCTGTTCCGACGCATCGGCCACCCGGTCCTCATGCTCACCACCGGCGGCCTGCTCCTTGGCCTGCTCGGCGCGCTCGGCGGCGAGGTCACCCTGTTCAAGGGCCTGTCGCAGATGCAGGAGCTGCCCGGGCTGGCTGCGACGACGACCGCGCTGGGCTTCCTCGCGATGGCCGGCATCAAGCTCCTGGCCATGCTCGTGGCGGCCACCTCCGGGTTCCGGGGCGGGCGCATCTTCCCGGCGCTGTTCGTCGGGGTCGCGCTCGGGTTCGCGATCCACCAGGCGTGGGACGCGGTGCCGCTCGCGCTCGCCGTGTCTGCCGCCGTGGTCGGCATCGTCGTCGCCGCCACCCGCAACGGATGGCTGAGCATCTTCATGGCGATCGCCGTGGTGCCGCAGGTGACGCTGCTCATCCCCGTCGTGCTGGCGACGCTCGCGGCGTGGCTGATCGTGACCAACCGACCGGCGCTGGTGGCGCCCGCGGACCCTGCACCCGAGCCGGCTCCCGCTACTCCGTGAGCACGCGAGGCGCCGTGGCGTCGTCGTTGCGACGGCCCCGCACCAGCCGCCCGAGCGCGCCCTCGTCCTCGGCGCACGCGCGGCCGACGACGGTGGCCAGCACGAGCGCGAAGCTGAACGCGAACAGCCAGCCGATGTACGCGAACACCAGGCCGAGCACGCCGTACTGCCTCGCGCCCGCCTCCAGGACGATCGGCAGGTACACGATGCCGACGACGCTCAGGACACACATGAAGAACGCCGTGACCGCGCCCGTGAACGCGAGCGCACGCACGGGGATCTGGGCGCGCAGCAGGGCCCACGGCACGTACGTCCACACGACCGTCCAGACGATCATCCGCACGACGAAGTCCCACAGCGCAGGCAGCGGCACCCCCTCCGTGGCCTCGCGCGTGAGGCCCAGCAGCCCGACCGCCAGGATCACCGCGAGCACCGTCGCGAGCCACCGCCACGCGGACCGCAGCCCGGGCCGAGGGACGTGCCACACCTTCGCGTACATGCGTTCCAGGGCCCGGGAGTACGCCGTGGCACTGAGGAGCGCGACGAGCAGGCCGATGATCCCGACGCTGCTGCCCACCGTGGCGTCGGTCGTGACGCTTCCCGCGACGGCGTCACGCGTGGCGTCGGAGAGCCCCATCGAGTCGGCCATGAAGGAGCCGAAGCCCGGCTCGGCCGGGCGGAGGGCAGCCATCACGATCATCACCGGCACGATCGAGACGAACGCCTGCGCGGCGAGGGTCATCGCGCGGTCGAACGGCTCGATGGCCACGAAGCCGTCGACCGTGCGCTGCACCAGGCGGCCCAACGGGGTGCGGCGGTAGCGCGCCGCGATCCGCAGGGCGCGTACCCGAGCACGCTCGACGGTGGTGGTCACGGCAGCCGGGCGTCCAGGAACGCGAGGACCTCCGCGACGTACGTGTCGCGGGCCGGTGCGGGGGACAGGGCCAGGTCGTGCGCGCCGCCAGGGATCTCGACGAACGTCACGTCGGGGCCGAGGTTCGGGGCGAGCCGCTTCATGTCCGCGACGTCGAGCACCGAGTCGGTGGTGACCAGGGCGTCGTGCCAGGCGTCGTCGGGACCGGACGCGTCGGACGCCAGGAGCAGCACGGGCACGTCGACGGCCAGGCCGCGGGCGACGCGCGCATGGCCCCGGCGCACGGCCCGGGCGAACCCGGCGCGTGCCGGGAACCCGTCCAGCGGCTTCCACGCGAGGTCGTAGGACCACTCGCCGCCGGTGCCCTCGTGCAGGGCGCGTCCGTAGAACGGGCCGACCTTGCCGACGACGACGCCCGGGGCGATCTTGCCGACGCCCTTGAGCACGGCCGTGAACACCGTGCGCTCGAACCACGACCCGCGCAGGTCCAGCCACGGGCTGTTCAGCACGAGGGCGTCGATGAGGCCCGTGCCGCGGCGCGCGTCGGCCCACAGGGAGGTGACGAGCCCGCCCATCGAGTGGCCGAGCAGGACGATCTCGTCGTGGTCCGCGCGGATGGCCCGGATCGCGGCGTCGATCTCCTCCGCGTACGTGCCCAGGTCGGTGATGTGGTTGGGCGGCCGGCCGTCGCGGATGGACCGGCCGTAGTCGCGCAGGTCGAGCGCGTACACGTCGTAGCCGTGCGCGGCGAGCGTGTCGGCGAACTGCGTGTGGAAGAAGTAGTCGACGAAACCGTGCACATACAGCAACGAGCGTCGGCTGGCTGTGCTGTCGGAGCCCTCTCGATGGACCAGAGTGGCAACCGGGTCCGGTGTGCCGCCGTCGGGGCGCAGGGGGAGGGTGCGGGCGGTCCAGCCGGGTCCGAGCACGTCGACGTCGTCGGTCATGGCGTGATCGTCGCACGGGGCGGCTCCCCGGGTGGTCCGTAGAGTTGAGCGGAATAGACTCAACTCCGGCCGTCGTTGCCACGAGCAGTCGATCATTCAGGAGGTCACGTGGACGCCAAGTTCACCACCCGGTCCCAGGAGGCCCTCGGCGACGCCATCCAGCAGGCGTCGGCCGCGGGCAACCCGCAGCTCGAGCCCGCGCACGTGCTCAACGCCCTGCTCCAGCAGGAGGGCGGCGTGGCCAACGGGCTGCTCGACGCCGTCGGCGCGGACCGCACCGCGCTCGGCCGTGCCGTGCGCGGCATGCTCGTCGGCCTGCCCGCCAGCAGCGGCTCCACCGTCGCCCAGCCGTCCGCGTCGCGCGGCACGTCGACCGCGCTCGAGGCCGCCTCGTCCGAGGCCCGCTCGCTCGGCGACGACTACGTCTCCACCGAGCACCTGCTGCTCGGCCTCGCCACCGGCCAGTCCGGCGTCGCCGACGCCCTGCGCGCGCAGGGGGCGTCCCGCGAGGCGCTCGCCGCCGCGCTGCCGACCGTCCGCGGGTCCGCGCGCGTCACCACGCCGAACCCCGAGGGCACGTACAAGGCGCTCGAGAAGTACGGCGTCGACCTCACGCAGCAGGCCCGCGACGGCAAGCTCGACCCCGTCATCGGGCGCGACTCCGAGATCCGCCGCGTCGTGCAGGTGCTGTCCCGGCGCACCAAGAACAACCCCGTCCTCATCGGCGAGCCCGGCGTCGGCAAGACCGCGGTCGTCGAAGGGCTTGCCCAGCGGATCGTCGCCGGGGACGTCCCCGAGTCGCTGCGCGGCAAGAAGCTCGTCGCGCTCGACCTGGCCGCGATGGTGGCCGGTGCCAAGTACCGCGGCGAGTTCGAGGAGCGGCTCAAGGCCGTGCTCGCGGAGATCACCGGGTCCAACGGCGAGGTCGTCACGTTCATCGACGAGCTGCACACCGTCGTCGGCGCCGGAGCGGGCGGCGAGGGTGCCATGGACGCGGGCAACATGCTCAAGCCCATGCTGGCCCGCGGCGAGCTGCGCCTCGTCGGCGCGACGACGCTCGACGAGTACCGCGAGCGCGTCGAGAAGGACCCCGCCCTGGAGCGCCGGTTCCAGCAGGTGTTCGTCGGCGAGCCGTCCGTCGAGGACACCGTCGCCATCCTGCGTGGGCTCAAGGAGCGGTACGAGGCGCACCACAAGGTCACCATCGCCGACTCCGCGCTGGTCGCCGCCGCGACCCTGTCCGACCGGTACATCACCGGCCGCCAGCTGCCCGACAAGGCCATCGACCTCGTCGACGAGGCCGCGTCACGCCTGCGCATGGAGCTCGACTCGTCGCCCATCGAGATCGACGAGCTCCAGCGTGCCGTGACCCGGCTCGAGATGGAGGAGGTCGTGCTCTCCGAGTCCGACGACCCTGCCTCTCAAGATCGCTTGGACCGCCTGCGCAAGGATCTTGCGGACCGCCGCGAGGACCTCGCGTCGCTGACCGCGCGGTGGGAGAAGGAGAAGGCCGGGCACAACCTCGTCGGCGACCTGAAGGCGCGCCTCGACACGCTGCGCTCCGACGCGGAGCGGCTGCTGCGCGAGGGTGACCTCGCCGGTGCCGCGCGCATCCAGTACGGCGAGCTGCCCGCGCTGCAGGAGCAGATCGCGGCTGCGGAGGCCGACGAGGAGGCGATCGACGCCGCTCCCGAGGCCCCGCCGATGATCGCCGAGAAGGTCGGACCCGACGAGGTCGCCGACGTCGTCGCGCAGTGGACCGGCATCCCCGCCGGGCGGCTGCTGGAGGGTGAGACCGCCAAGCTCCTGCGCATGGAGGAGGTCCTCGGGGAGCGGCTCATCGGGCAGCGGCCCGCGGTCGCGTCCGTCTCCGACGCCGTCCGCCGCTCCCGCGCGGGAGTGTCCGACCCCGACCGGCCCACGGGCTCCTTCCTGTTCCTCGGGCCCACCGGCGTCGGCAAGACCGAGCTGGCCAAGGCGCTCGCGGACTTCCTGTTCGACGACGAGCGCGCGATGGTCCGCATCGACATGTCGGAGTACGCCGAGAAGCACTCGGTCGCCCGGCTCGTCGGCGCGCCCCCCGGGTACGTCGGGTACGAGGAGGGCGGGCAGCTGACCGAGGCCGTGCGCCGCCGGCCGTACTCGGTGGTCCTCTTCGACGAGGTCGAGAAGGCGCACCCCGAGGTGTTCGACGTGCTGCTGCAGGTGCTCGACGACGGCCGCCTGACCGACGGTCAGGGCCGCACGGTCGACTTCCGCAACGTGATCCTCGTGCTCACCTCGAACCTGGGCTCGCAGTTCCTGGTGGACCCGATGCTGTCCGCCGACGAGAAGCGCGAGGCGGTCATGTCCGCGGTGCGCTCGTCGTTCAAGCCGGAGTTCCTCAACCGTCTCGACGACGTGGTCCTGTTCGACCCGCTGTCGCTCGACGAGCTCGGGCACATCGTGGAGCTGCAGGTCGCCGCGCTGGCGAAGCGCCTCAAGGACCGGCGCCTCACGCTGGAGGTCTCGCCCGCGGCGCGCGAGTGGCTGGCGCTGGAGGGGTACGACCCCGCCTACGGTGCCCGGCCGCTGCGCCGGCTGGTGCAGCGCGAGATCGGCGACAGGCTGGCCCGGCAGATCCTCGCGGGGCAGGTCCACGACGGGGACACGGTGGTGGTCGACCGCGGCGAGGACGGCCTGGTGGTGGGCGGCTGACCGTCCGCCGATCCCCACCACCGGCCCGACGTGCTCGTGTCGGCCTGGCATCCTGGGACGCATGACGACCGAGGCTCCCACCAGCGCGAGGTCGGGCGGCTACGCCAAGGGCCGCGCCACCCGCGAGGAGATCCTCGACGTCGCCATGCAGCTGTTCGGCGAGGTCGGGTACCGCACCGCGTCACTGCGTGAGGTGGCGGCGCGTGTCGGGATCTCCCACCCCGGATTGCTGCACCACTTCGCCAGCAAGGCGGTCCTGCTCGCCGCGGTGCTCGAGCGTCGCGACGAGGTGGACGACACCGCGTTCGAGGCCGATCTCGACGCGGGGTACGACTACGTCGACGCGCTGGTGCGGGTGATCGAGCGCAACGCGTCGCGCCCCGGGATCGTCGAGCTGTTCGCCACGCTGTCCGCGGAGGCCACGTCCCCGGACCACCCCGCGCACGCCTACTTCCAGGAGCGGTACCGACGGGTGGTCGACGGGGGCCGCGCCGAGTTCGAGCGCCGCCGCGTCGCGGGCGAGCTCCGCCCGGGGATCGACCCGCTGACCGCGTCCCGCCTGACGGTCGCGGTCATGGACGGCCTGCAGATCCAGTGGCTCCTGGCGGCCGACGCCCCGGACGACCGCCTGGACATGGCGATGACGCTGCGCGCCCACGTGGCCACCCTGCTCACGGACTGAGCAGGAGCCGTCGCGCGACGCGTGCGCCCGTCAGCCCGCTGCGGCCTGGGCGACCAGCGTGTCCAGGACGTCGCGGTCGAAGCCGGACAGGCCGAAGTCGGCGATCACCTTGGCGGGCATCTGCAGGATCATCGCCTGCATGGTGTCGTCCAGCGGCGGCGTGTCTGCGGGCGGCACCAGGGCGGCCTGCAGGAGCGGCCCGCCGACGGGGTGCGCGAACCACTCCGCGACCGTCGACATCGGCGTGAGCTCACCCCACAGCGGCTCGCCCTCGACCGTGAGCGACACCGACCCGCGCAGGTCACGCGACGACGCCCCGACCTCGACGACGAGCTCGCCGCCCTCGACCACCCAGCGTCGCAGCCCGGGGTGCCAGTACGAGAGGTCGCGCGCTACCAGGTCGAACGACACCTGCCGGGACTCGCCGGGCTCCAGGTGCACCTTGGTGAACGCCTTGAGCTCGCGCGTCGGGCGCAGGACGGACGCCTCGGGGTCGCGCACGTAGACCTGGACCACCTCGGCGCCCGCCACCGCGCCGGTGTTGGTGATCGTCGCGGTCACGGTGACGTCCGTGCCGGCGGCGGAGGCGGTGACCGCGTCGTACGCGAAGGTCGTGTACGACAGCCCGTGGCCGAACGGGTAGGCGACGTCCATCGCGCGGGTGTCGTACCAGCGGTAGCCCACCAGGACGCCCTCGCCGTACCGGACGACGCCGGCCTCGCCGGGGAAGTTCCCGAACGCCGGGGTGTCCTCGATGCGGTGCGGGACGGTCTCGGTGAGCTTGCCGGACGGGCTGCGGACGCCGAGCAGCAGGTCCGCGACGGCCGAGCCGCCCGCCTGGCCGCCGAGCCACGTCTCGAGGATCGCCGGGGCCAGGTCGCGCCAGCCGGACACGCCGACGGCCGACCCGTTGGCGAGCACGACGACGACCCGGGGGTTGACCGCGGCGACCGCGCGCAGCAGCGCGACCTGGTTGTCGGGCAGGCCGAGGCGCGGCCGGTCGTAGCCCTCGGACTCGTCGGGACCGGGCAGCCCGAGGAACGCCACGACGGTCCCGGCGCCGCGCGCGACAGCCACGGCCTCGGCGAGGAGGTCGTCGTCCGACCCGTCCGGCCCGCCCGCGATGGTGAACCCCGCCGCGAACGGCACGTCCGCGCCGACCGCCCGCAGCGCGTCGAGCGGGGCGTCCAGCCGGGTCGGCTTGACCTGTGAGGACCCGGCCCCCTGGTAGCGCGGGGTGCGTGCGAACTCGCCGACCACGACGACCCCGTCGGTCGAGGCGAGCGGGAGCAGCCCGCCGTCGTTCTTCAGCAGCACCGACCCGGCGGCGGCGGCCTCGCGGGCCAGCGCGTGGTGGGCGTCGACGTCGTACGTGTCCTGCGTGGACAGGGCGGGCAGGCTCTGCGCGACGAGCCGGAGCACGCGCCGCACGGCCACGTCGAGCACCGCCTCGTCGAGCGACCCGTCGCGGACGGCCGCCACGACCTGGTCGTCGGGACGCGTCCCCGCCGACGGCATCTGCAGGTCGAGCCCCGCCGCGAGCGCGGGCACCCGGTCGTGCACGGCCCCCCAGTCGGACACGACGAGGCCCTCGAACCCCCACTCGTCGCGCAGGATCGCGGTGAGGAGCTCGTGGTGCTCGGACGCGTACGTGCCGTTGACCTTGTTGTACGCGCACATCACGGTCCAGGGCTGGGCCTTCGTCACGACGCGCTCGAACGCGGGCAGGTAGATCTCGCGCAGGGTGCGCTCGTCGACCTCGGCGGACACGCGCATGCGGTCCGACTCCTGGTTGTTCGCCGCGTAGTGCTTGAGCGACGTCCCGACGCCCTGGCTCTGGATGCCGCGCACGAGCGCGGCGCCCAGCTCGCCGGCGACCACCGGGTCCTCGGAGACGTACTCGAAGTTGCGGCCGCACAGCGGGGTGCGCTTGATGTTGACGCCCGGGCCCAGCAGGACGGAGACGTCGTTCGCGCGCGTCTCGCGGCCGAGCGCCTCACCGACGCGGGTGAGCAGGTCGACGTCCCAGGACGAGCCCAGCGCCGCAGCGGTGGGGAAGCACGTGGCGGGGACCGAGTCGCCCAGGTCCAGCTGGTCGCCGTCGTCCGCGGGCTTGCGCAGGCCGTGCGGGCCGTCGGAGACCATCACCGCGGGGACGCCCGCCCGCTCGACGCCCTGGGTGTGCCAGAAGTCGGAGCCGGACGTCAGGGACGCCTTCTCCTCGAGGGTCAGCTGAGCCAGGACCTGGTCGATGGTGCGCTCGACGTCGAAGACCTGCGACATTGCCGGGTACCTCCTCGGTGGGGTGCGTCGCCGCCACCCTAGCCGATTACCTACCACGTGGTAAGTGTCAGGGGACCTGCGCTGTCCGGTCCAGGAACGAGCCCGTGATCCCGCCGCCGTCGAGCACGGCCAGGCACAGGCCCACCCGGTCGCCGTCCGCCCACGAGCGCTCGGTCGGCGACCACGTCACCGTCCGCACCCCGGCGGCGACCTCGTCGGCATCGAGCACGCACGCGCGGGCCACCCGGGCGTCGGCGGACTGCTGCCCCGGCCACACCGCATCCGGGGCGAACGTGAACTCGGTGACCACCTGAGCCTCGTGCGGCTCGGCGCACGGGACCACCCGGACGGTGTCCACCGGTCCGTCGTCGGGCACCGTCAGCACGCAGTTGCCCGTGACCAGCTGCTGCGCACGAGCGTCCCGCGCGGCGGGCACGTCCGCCGGCAGCGGACGCGTGGCCATCACCGTGAGCACGGCGACCGTCACCCCGACGACCAGGGCGACCGTCCCGACGACGCCGAGGACGGCGCCCGCGATCGCGAGACCGCGCCCGCGGGTGCGCCGCGACGCGATCCGCCGGAACGCCACGACCGCCAGCGCCAGGGCCACCGGACCGAGCCCGAGGATCCCGGTGACCAGCGACCAGACCGCAGTCGGCTCGACCGTGGCGCGTGGCTCCGCCCACCCGGGCGCGTAGTGCGTCTGCGGGTAGCCGTCGGTGTCGCGAGAGTCGCTCAGGACTACGCCCCAGCGCCTGCGAGCTGAAGGGTGCCGCTCACGGCGGACCCGGTCATGCCCGCCGTGTCGCCGTAGTAGACGCAGTAGGCGGACGTGACACCGTCGGCGAAGTCGTCGGGGTGCGGGTAGTAGAGCTCGATGGTGCCGTCGGCGAAGTAGTCGGGGACGAGCGACTCGGTGAGGGCGTCACAGGCGTCCCAGGCGTCGTTGAACGCCGTGTCGTACTCGTCCTCGGGGTCGAGGCTCACCGCGGCCGACATCGGGACGAGCGCGACGACCTCGGCCTCGTGCGGGACGGCGCAGTCGACCGGGTCGGTGTCCGCCATGTCGTACTCGTACGAGTACGTGGTCAGGCAGGTCCCGGCGGTGAGGTCGGTGCGGAGCGCGAAGTCGGGCAGCGCGGAGCCCGTGTCCCCGCTGGTGGCGCCGTCGTCCGTGCCGTCCTGGTACCCCTCCTCGAACCCCTGCTCGAACTCGTCCCAGAAGCCCGACGAGCTGCCCGCGCTGGCGAACAGCGCGAGGACGAAGATGATGTACGCGACGATCGCGAGCAGCCACAGGATCCCGAACGCACCGATGGTGATGCCGGCGATGGCCCACCCGCGGCCCGCCTTGCCGTTGACCTTGATCCGACGCAGCGCCGCGATGCCGAGCCCGAGCCCGACCGGGCCCGGGAGCCCGCCGAGGAACAGCAGGCCGGCCGTGCTGGTGACGAACGACGCGATCGCCATGCCCTCGGTGGGCGGCGTGACGTAGGGCTGGCCGTACCCGTAGGGCTGCGCACCGTACGGCGGCGGCGCCTGTCCGTACCCGGGCGCGCCGTACTGGGGTGCTCCGTACTGCGGCTGCGGTGCTCCGTACTGCGGTGCTCCGTACTGCGGCTGCGGAGCCCCGTACTGAGGGTGCGGTGCCCCGTACTGGGGCTGCGGGGTCGTGTACTGCGGCGCGGCACCGGTCTGCTGCTCGCCGTAGGGCATCGGTGCCGGGGCGGGGGCGGCCGCCGGCAGAGGCTCCGTCGGCGGCACGCCGGAGGGCTCGGTCTCCGCGACCGGCGTGCGGACGGCCTCGTACCCGCTGGGCGGGATGGGGGCCGTCGGGGCCGGGTCGGGGACGGCGTAGGGGTCGGGAACCGGAGCCGGCCCCCCGGGCTCGTTGCTCATGCGCGCACGGTAGCCCACGGTGCACCCGCGAGGACGACCCTTTCCACAGACATCACCCCGCGATGTCGAGCACGACCGGCACGTGGTCGGACGGCGCCTTGCCCTTGCGCTCGTTGCGCTCGATGCTCGCGCCGGTCACCCGGGCGGCCAGGGCGGGCGTCGCGTACGTGAGGTCGATGCGCATGCCCTCGTTCCGGGGGAACCGCAGCTGCTGGTAGTCCCAGTAGGTGTAGGTGTGCTCGGCGGGGAGGTGGACGCGGGAGACCTCGGTGTAGCCCGCGTCGGCGATGGCGGTGAACGCGGCGCGCTCGGCCGGGCTCACGTGCGTGCGGCCGGCGAACCAGCCGATGTCCCAGACGTCGGTGTCGAGCGGTGCGATGTTCCAGTCGCCGACCAGCGCCACCTGCGCGTCGGCGTCGTCGGCGAGCCAGCCCTGGGCCGCGTCGCGCAGCCGTCCCAGCCAGTCGAGCTTGTACGCGTAGTGCGGGTCCTCGAGCTCGCGGCCGTTGGGCACGTACAGGCTCCACACCCGCACGCCGCCGCACGTCGCCCCAAGCGCCCGCGCCTCGGCGGCCGCCGGGTCTCCCCACGTCGGCATGCCGGGGAACCCGACCTCGACGTCCTCGATGCCGACCTTCGAGATGATCGCGACGCCGTTCCACTGGCTGAAACCGGTCGTCGCGACCTCGTAGCCGAGCGCCTCGAACCCCTCCCGCGGGAACTGGTCGTCCTTGCACTTGGTCTCCTGCAGGGCGAGGACGTCGACGCCCGTCCGCTCCAGGAAGGCGAGGGCGCGGTCCGCTCGTGCACGGATCGAGTTGATGTTCCAGGTGGCCAGACGCATGGGGCAGGACGCTACCCGGCGCCACCGACGCCGCGGGGAACCGGACCTTTCGGACATCCGGGTGTTGAGCGGGACGAATCGCTCCCCTACTGTGCAGGACACAAGTCCAACAGGAAGGCACCAAGGTGGAGCACGCGCTCACCGGCAGGCGCGCGCTCGTCACCGGCGGCGCCTCGGGGATCGGCCGCGCCGTGGCACTCGCCCTGGCCCGGGCGGGGGCCGACGTCGCGGTCACGCACCTGTCGCACGACGCCACCGACGTGGTCACCGCGATCAAGGAGACGGGACGTGTCGCAGCGTCGTTCCAGGTGGACCTCCGGCTCAGCTGGGACGTCGACAAGGCCGTCACCGACGCCGCGGCGGCGCTCGGCGGTGGTATCGACATCCTCGTCAACAACGCGGGCGGACCGGTCGACCGGCGCAAGGTGCCGGGGATGGACGACGCCCACTGGCACCGCGTGCTCGACCTGAACCTGTCCTCGGCGTTCTACGCCAGCCGCGCCGCGCTCGCGGTCATGCCCGACGGGGGGCGCATCGTCACGATCGGCGCCCAGGCGGCGCGCAGCGGCGGTGGCACGGGGATGGTCGCGTACACCACGGCCAAGGCGGCGATCGAAGGGTTCACCCGGGCGCTGGCCCTGGAGCTGGGGCCGCGGCAGATCACGGTGAACGTGGTGGCTCCGGGCTTCGTCAGCGGTACCCCGCTGCACGCGGCGCTCACCCCGGAGCCCGCCCAGCGCGCCGCGGTCGTCGCGTCCCCCCTGCGCCGGGCCGGCACGCCCGACGACGTCGCCGGCGCGGTCCTCTACCTGGTGTCCGACGCGGCGGCGTTCGTGACGGGCACCGTGCTCGACGTCAACGGCGGAGCCCACTACAGCTGACCCGTCTCCCCGGCGCCCGCGCACCGCGGACGTCGGCGTGCCCCGGCGTCAGGAGTCGATCGCCGTCGGCCAGCCGCTGACTGCCGACCAGGCCCAGGTCGCCACGTCCTGCGCGGGGGGCAGCGGGTCGCGTTCCAGCCAGGCGACGAGCACGCCGATGACCGACCCTGCGAGCGCCGCCGCGGCGATCGGCAGGGGCAGCCCGGACAGGGCCGGCGGTGCGCCGTGCAGCTCGAGGCCTTCGAGCGCGAGACCGCTGATGCGCCGACGCAGCCGTGTGACGGCGACGGGCGACCCGTGCTCGCCCAGCGCGCTGCGGTACAGGCCGACGTTCTCGGCGACGTGCGTGGCGTACCGGACCAGCACGTCGGGAGGGCCCTCGGAGCCTGTACCGGGGTGGATCTGGGAGAGGTCCGCGCCCACGAGGGCGGCCTGCGCGTCGAGGGCGTCGGCCAGCAGCGTGTCGGTGTCGGGGTAGTGCTGGTAGAAGGTGCTGCGGTTGACCGTGGCCCGGTCGGCCACGTCGGCGACCGAGATCTCATCGAGGCTGCGTTCCCGTGCGAGCGAGAGCAGGGCATCCTGGAGCAGCCGCCGCGTACGCAGCACTCGCGGGTCCACCCGGGCGCCTTCGTCCTGGATCGTCACCCGGCCCATGATGCCACCGACCAGTAACCGACACCTGTCGGGTATCCTGCACCGTCGACCAAGGAGTGAACATGGCACGCGTGCTGGACCGTCTGGGCCGGGGAAGCTTCCGCCACCGCTGGATCGTGCTCGTCGCGTGGCTGCTGGTGCTCGCCGCGGCCGCGTTCGGGGCCGTCGCGTCGGGGCTGAACATCTCGGACTCGTTCTCGATCCCCGGGACCGAGTCCCAGCGGGCCCAGGAGCTCGTCGCGGAGCGGCTGGGTGACCAGGCCGCCGACGTCGGCTCGGACAGCAGCATGTCCGCCCAGCAGGGTGGTGACACCTCGAGCGCGCGGGTCGTCGTCGCGGCTCCCGAGGGCGAGTCGTTCCTCACCGGGACCGGGATCCCGGACGTGCTGACCGCGCTCGCGCCGGTCTCGAGCGCGGAGGACGTCGTCGCGGTCTCCGACCCCGTGACCGCCCAGGCGGTCGCCCCGGACGGCAGCGTCATGTACGTCGACGTGTCGTTCGGCGTGGGTGTCGACGACATCCCCGACGCCACCACGACCGCCCTCGAGGACGCCGCGGCGAGCCTCGAGGGCGACGGGTACGAGGTCGCGCTGGCCGGCGGTCCGTTCACCCACCCGCTCGAGCTCGCGGGGCCGATGGAGGCGATCGGGCTGGTCGTCGCGCTGATCGTGCTCGTCGTGACCTTCGGGTCGCTCCTCGCGGCGGGCATGCCGATCCTCACCGCGCTGCTCGGCGTCGGCATCGGGGTCGCGGGCGTGCTGTCGCTGTCGGGGATCGCGGACATCTCCTCCTCGACGCTGACGCTCGCGCTCATGCTCGGCCTCGCGGTCGGCATCGACTACGCCCTGTTCCTGCTGTCCCGGCATCGCCAGCAGCTGGCCGACGGGATGGCGCCGGAGGCGTCGGCCGGTCATGCGGTGGGCACGGCGGGCAGCGCGGTCGTGTTCGCCGGGACCACCGTCGTCATCGCGCTCGCCGCCCTGACCGTGACGGGCATCCCGTTCCTGTCGGCGATGGGTCTGGCCGCGGCGGCCACGGTCGTCATCGCCGTCCTCGTGGCCATCACCCTGCTGCCCGCGATGATGGGCTTCGCCGGGGAGCGTCTGCGCCCGCGCGGTCGCGCCGCCCGGCAGGCCGAGAAGTCGCGCACCGCGCAGAACCGGTGGGGCGTCTTCACCACGTCGCACCCCGTCATCACGCTGCTCGTCGCGGCGGCCGTGCTGCTCACGATCGCGGTGCCCGCGCTGAGCATGCGACTCGGCCTGCCGAACGCCGGTCGTGAGCCGGAGGGCTCGGGCGACCGCGCCGCCTACGAGATGCTCGCCGACGGCTTCGGCCCCGGCTTCAACGGCCCGCTCGTGGTCCTGGTCGACGCCGCCGACGACCCGTCGGCCCTGGCCGGTGCCGTCGAGGAGGTCGTCGGGTCCGTCTCGGCCCTGCCCGACGTCGCCTACGCGGCTCCGATCGCGGCGCCCGGCGCGGCCGAGGGGGCCGAGGCTGCTCTCGTCGTCGTCATCCCGACGGGCGCCCCGGACTCCGAGGAGACCGCCGACCTGGTGCACGCGATCCGTGACGCCCGCCCGGACATCGAGACCTCGACCGGCACGCAGCTGTGGGTGACCGGCGCCGCCGCGGCGAACATCGACATCACCGAGAAGCTCGCGGACGCGTTCCCGCTCTTCCTGCTCATCGTCGTCGGGCTCGCGATCGTCCTGCTGATGGTCGCGTTCCGGTCGCTGCTGGTGCCGGTGACCGCGGTGCTGGGATTCCTGCTGACGATCGCCGCCTCGTTCGGTGCGACGACCGCCGTTTTCCAGTGGGGCTGGCTGGCTCCCGCGTTCAACGTCGACTCCACCGGCCCGCTGCTCAGCTTCCTGCCGATCCTGCTGGTCGGTGTGCTGTTCGGGCTCGCGATGGACTACCAGGTGTTCCTGGTCTCCCGGATGCGTGAGGAGCACGTGCACGGCGCCGAGCCGGTCCCGTCGGTCCGCATCGGGTTCGCCCACGGTGCCCGCGTGGTGCTGGCCGCTGCACTGATCATGATCTCGGTGTTCTCGAGCTTCGTGTTCAGCGGATCGGCCCAGATCGGCCCGATCGCGTTCGCGTTGGCCATCGGGATCGTGTTCGACGCGCTCGTGGTCCGCATGACCATGATCCCGGCGGCGATGGCCCTGCTCGGGAGGTCCGCCTGGTGGATCCCGCGCTGGCTCGACAAGGTCATCCCCAACGTGGACATCGAGGGTGCGGCGCTGGAGCGCGCGGGCTCGCACGCCGCTCCGGGACCCGTCGACGAGGTGCCCGCCGTCGCCCACACCCACGCGACGCACGGCACGCACGCGGCGCCGACCGACCCGCCCGGGTAGGACGAAGGCCGGGGTGCCTCGTCGCACCCCGGCCTCCGCCCAGCCTCCGCTCAGACGGTCAGACCACGTCGTCGTCGACCCAGTCGAAGGTCTTGGTGACGGCCTTCTTCCAGAGCCGGTACTGCCGGTCGCGCTCGTCGTCGGCCATCTGCGGCTCCCACCGCTTGTCCTCGGCCCAGTTGTCGATGACGTCCTGCTCGCCGTTCCAGAACCCGACGGCGATCCCGGCCGCGTAGGCCGCACCGAGGGCGGTGGTCTCCGCGACCTGCGGGCGGATGACGGTGACGCCGAGGATGTCGGCCTGGAACTGCATGAGCGTCTCGTTGGCGATCATGCCGCCGTCGACCTTCAGCTCGGTCAGGTCGACGCCCGAGTCGGCGTTCATGGCCTCCAGGACCTCACGGGTCTGGAACGCCGTCGCCTCGAGCGCAGCCCGGGCGATGTGCCCCTTGTTGACGAACCGGGTCAGGCCGACGAGCGCGCCGCGGGCGTCGGACCGCCAGTACGGCGCGAACAGACCCGAGAACGCCGGCACGAAGTAGGCGCCGCCGTTGTCGTCGACGGTCTTGGCCAGGTCCTCGATCTCGGGTGCCGACGAGATGATGCCGAGGTTGTCGCGCAGCCACTGGACGAGCGAGCCGCTCACGGCGATCGAGCCCTCGAGCGCGTACACGGTCGGCTGGTCGCCGATCTTGTAGCAGACCGTCGTCAGCAGACCGTTCTTCGACGGGACCGGCGACGTGCCCGTGTTGATGAGCATGAAGTTGCCGGTGCCGTACGTGTTCTTGGCGTGGCCCACCTCGAAGCAGGCCTGCCCGAACGTGGCCGCCTGCTGGTCGCCGAGGATGCCCGCGATCGGGACGCCCGGGACCATGCCGCCCTCGCGGCCCTTCCCGTACACCTCGGACGACGACCGGATCTCCGGCAGCATCGAC
This sequence comes from Cellulomonas sp. Leaf334, assembly GCF_001424195.1. Classification (GTDB taxonomy): domain Bacteria; phylum Actinomycetota; class Actinomycetes; order Actinomycetales; family Cellulomonadaceae; genus Cellulomonas. Next base: position 273,984 of record NZ_LMOO01000005.1, read on the forward strand.
AGCGGGATGCCCATGTCAGCGGCGATCTCCTCGTTCCACGTGAGCGTGTCGAGGTTCATCAGCATGGTGCGCGACGCGTTGGTCGGGTCGGTGACGTGCACGCCACCGTCGACCCCGCCGGTCATGTTCCACAGGACCCAGGAGTCGGTGTTGCCGAACGCCAGGTCACCGGCCTCCGCCTTGGCCCGGGCGCCCTCGACGTTGTCGAGGATCCACTTGACCTTCGGGCCGGAGAAGTACGTGGCCAGCGGCAGGCCGACCTTCGCCTTGTACCGGTCCGCACCGCCGCCGAGCGCCCCCAGCTCGTCGGCGATCTTCTGGGTGCGCGTGTCCTGCCAGACGATCGCGTTGTAGACCGGCTTGCCGGTGGTCCGGTCCCAGACGACCGCCGTCTCGCGCTGGTTGGTGATGCCGACCGCGGCGAGGTCCCGGTAGGTGAGGTTGGCTCGGGTCAGCGCGAGGCCGACCACCTCACGGACGTTCTTCCAGATCTCCTCGGCGTCGTGCTCGACCCAGCCGGCGCGCGGGAAGATCTGCTCGTGCTCGATCTGGCCGGACTCCACGATGTGTCCGGAGTGGTCGAAGACGATCGCGCGGGAGCTCGTGGTGCCCTGGTCGATGGCAAGGACGTACTTGGTGTCGGGCATGGTGAAGATTCCTCCGGGTGGTTCGGGTGGCCCGGACGGCGCTCGCGGGGGGTGTGGAGCGCCGCCCGGACGGGGACGGCTGTGCTGTGGCGTCAGACGATGTAGACGGAAGCCGCGAGGCCGGCGATCGCACCGCCGACGAGGGGGCCGAGGACCGGCACCCAGGAGTACGCCCAGTCGCTCGAGCCCTTGCCCCGGATGGGCAGGAGGGCGTGCGCGATGCGCGGACCGAGGTCACGTGCCGGGTTGATGGCGTAGCCGGTGGGGCCACCGAGGCTGGCGCCGATGCCGATCACGAGGAGAGCCACGGGGATCGCCCCGAGCTCGGCGGGGGTCTTCGCGAACGCGAGGATGACGAAGACGAGGACGAAGGTGGCGATGGCCTCGGTGATGAAGTTCCACCCGTAGGAGCGGATGGCGGGGCCGGTGGAGAAGACGGCGAGCTTGGTGCCCGGGTCGGCGTCCTCGTCGAAGTGCTTCTTGTAGGCGAGGAACGCGAGACCGGCACCTATCGCGGCACCGGCCATCTGTGCGGTCACGTAGAGGAACCCGTTCGCTGCGGTCACGGGGATGCCCGCGGCGAACTCCTCCGCACCGCTCGTCCAGATGCCGATCGTCACCGCGGGGTTGAGGTGTGCCCCCGACTTGTACGCGACGTACACACCCGAGAAGACCGCGAGGCCCCATCCGAAGTTGATGAGGAGCCAGCCGCCGTCGAAGCCCTTGTTCTTCGGCAAGATGACGTTCGCGACCACACCGGCGCCGAGCAGGATCAGCATGCCGGTGCCCATCAACTCAGAGATGAAGGCGTCACCTATTGTGTAGTCCACTGTCGACCCTTTCTGACGGACATCGTTGTCACGTGCGCCCCGCGGATGGCCGCGGGGAGTTCTCAGGTCCCGACGGGTCCGGACGACCCCTTCCCCGCGGGTGATCCCGGCTTGGTGCCGGCAGCGGCAGTCGTGTCGCCGAGCATCGGTGACACGTCGGCGGCACGCAGCCTGACCTTGACCGCCTCCACGTCGTCGAGCTCCTGCGCCGCGGCGTCCTCGGCCTCGGCCCGGGCGCGGTACGCCTCGATCTCCGTGCTGCGCGTGTGCGCGTCCCAGCCGAGCACGGGGGCGACGAGGTCGGCGATCTCCTCGAGGGCACCCACACCCTTGTCGGCCTGCTCGTAGTTGAGCCGCGTGCGGCTCATCAGCACGTCGTCGAGGTGCAGCGCGCCCTCGTGGCTGGCGGCGTAGACGATCTCGGCACCGATGTAGGCGTCGGCGTTCTTCAGCGGCTCGGCGAGCGCCGGGTCGGCGTCGACGAGGTCGATGAGCTCGCCCAGCAGCGACCCGTACCGGTGCAGCAGGTGGTCCATGCGCGGCCGCGTCCAGCCGTACTTCTGGCTGATCGCCCGGGCCTGGCGCTGGAACACCTGGAGACCTTCGGCGCCGACCAGCGGCAGGTCGTGCGTGATGGACGGCAGGCTGGTGGCGCGGCTGCCGATGGCGAAGTCGACCGCGTCCTTGGCCATCACGCGGTAGGTGGTGAGCTTGCCGCCCGCGATGACCGTCAGGCCCGGTGCGGGGGAGGCGACCGTGTGCTCGCGCGACACCTTCGCGGAGCTGGTGCCGGCCTTGACCTGCGGCTGGAGCAGCGGACGCAGTCCCGCCCAGCTGCCGATGATGTCCTCGCGGGTGATCGGCCGGGACAGCACCGCGTTGGCGTGCTCGATGACGTAGTCGATGTCCGCGCTCGTCGCGACGGGGTGCACCAGCTCCTGCTCCCACGGCGTGTCCGTGGTGCCGATCACCCAGTACCTCGACCACGGGATGATGAACAGGACCGACTTCTCGGTCTGCAGGATCAGCCCGGTGTCGCCGGAGATGCGGCTGCGCGGCACGACGATGTGCACGCCCTTGCTGGCCAGCACGTGCAGCCCGCCCTCGGCCCCCGCGAGCGACTCGGTCTGCTCGGTCCACACACCGGTCGCGTTGATGACGGCGCGCGCCCGGACGTCGATGTGCTCGCCGGTCTCCAGGTCCACGACCTCGGCGCCGGTGACGGCCCCACCGGTCGTGGTCTGCAGGTCTGCCACCTGGGTGCGGGACGCGGCGTGCGCGCCGTAGCTGACGGCGGTGCGGATGATCGTCTCGACGAGGCGGGCGTCGTCGACGCTCGCGTCCCAGTACCGGACCGCGCCGATCGCGGCGTCGTGCCGCAGGTCGGGGAACAGGCGCTCCATGCCCTTGCGGGTCAGGTGCCGGTGGATGGGGAGCGCGCGCCTCGACCCGGTGACCGACGCGAGCGTGTCGTACAGGGCGACGCCCGCCCCGACGTAGGCCCGTTCCCAGATCCGGTTCTCCAGCGGGTAGAGGAAGCTGACCGGCTTGACCAGGTGCGGTGCCAGCCGGTTGATCAGCAGGTCGCGTTCGGTGAGGGCCTCGCGGACGAGGTGGAAGTCGAGCATCTGGAGGTAGCGCAGCCCGCCGTGCACCAGCTTGCTGGACCGGCTCGACGTGCCGGACGCCCAGTCCTGCGCCTCGACGACCGCCGTGGACAGTCCTCGGCTCACCGCGTCGAGCGCGATCCCGGCGCCGGTGACACCGCCACCGATGACGAGGACGTCGAGCTCGTTCCCGCGTTCAGCACTCCCGCGCATGGCGTCGAGTGCGTCCTGTCGTGCCTGGGCCGTCAGCGGCGCCGTCCTCATCCGTCGTACCCCCGGTGGTTCCGTTGTCGCGCTTTGTCCGGCTCGCCCGGTGCGGGCTTGCTCGCTATCGTCGTCACCAGGCGAACGAACGCGCAACCGGGCTGCACAAACGTGCAAAGGTCGACCGCGGACCGGAGGGGGTCCCGATGTACATCGAACGGGAGCAGGACGTGCTGCGGGCGGCGTCGATGTACTACCTCCAGGACATCAAGATGGAGGTCATCGCGCGGCACCTGGGCACCTCCCGCTCGACCGTCTCGCGGCTCATCAAGCGCGCGCGGCAGTCCGGGCTGGTCGAGATCACGCTCCGGCCGGCGAGCACGCGTGCACCCGGGCTCGGTCGCACGATCGCCGCGGCGTTCGGCATCGACACGTACGTCGTCCCGGTGCCCGACTCCGCCAGCCACATCGAGCGTCTCGACCAGGTGTCGATCACCGCGGCCAGGCTCCTGTCCTCGTGGTTCGACTCCGACATGGTGCTCGGCGTCGCGTGGGGCACGACGCTCGCGTCCGTGTCCCGGTACCTGGCGCCCAAGCCGACGCGCGGCTCGGCGGTGGTCCAGCTCAACGGTGCGGCGAACATGCGCACCAGCGGGATCGAGTACGCCAGCGACCTGATCTCGACGTTCGGCACCGCGTTCGCCGCGGCCGTGCACCACTTCTCCGTGCCCGCGTTCTTCGACTACCCCGACACGAAGGCCGCCATGTGGCGCGAGCGCTCGGTCCGCCGCGTGCTCGACATGCAGCGCCGCGCGGACATCGCGGTGTTCTCCGTCGGTGCCGTCGCGGGGGCGGTGCCGTCGCACGTCTACTCGGCGGGCTACCTCGACGACTCCGACGTGAAGAACCTGCACGACGAGGGCGTCGTCGGCGACGTCTGCACCGTCTTCCTGCGCGCCGACGGGTCCTGGCAGGACGTGCACCTGAACGAACGGGCCACGGGCCCGACGCCCGTCGAGCTGCAGCGCGTCCCGCGACGGGTCTGCGTGGTGGCCGGGGACAACAAGGTCGCCCCGCTGCTCGCCGCACTGCGCGCCGGGGTGGTGACGGACCTCGTCGTCGACGAGATCACGGCCACCGGCCTGCTCGACGCAGCCGAGCCGCCCCACCCGCGGCGCGTGCGCGCACGGGTCTCGGGGTAGCCTCGACGGTGCCACCGCGAGTAGCATCGCGGGTGTGAAGCTGAGTGTGAGCCTGTCCGACAACGATGTCCACCTGCTGGACGACTACGTGCGCACCCATGCGGGATCGACGCGTTCCTCTGCCCTCCGCGAGGCGCTGCAGCTCCTGCGAGAGCGTGAGCTGAGCGACCAGTACGAGCTCGCGTTCGCGGAGTGGGACCAGTCCGCGGACAGCGACCTCTGGGATGCCGTCGCCGGCGACGGCGCTCGGTGAGCCGCGGAGAGGTCTGGCTCGTCGACCTCGAGCCGGCGCGAGGGGCGGAGTCGAACAAGGTCCGCCCGGCGGTGATCGTCGGGCACACCGCGTCGGCGAGCAGAGCCTTCGCGAACGGCCACGGCGTCGTGACGGTCGTACTGCTCACGACCAACACAGACCGGGTGCTCGACTTCCAGGTGCTCGTCGGAGCCGACGTCAGCGGCCTCGACCGGGACTCGAAGGCACAGGCCGAGCAGGTGCGCAGCATCGACGTCCGCAGGTTCGTGCGCCAGGTCGGGCGCCTCCCGGGACCGACGATGCGCGCCCTCGACGACGCGCTCCGCCTCCATCTGAGCCTCTGATCACGCCGCAGCCGTGATCGCCGCAGGCTCGACGATCACCAGCACCTGGCCCGGTCCCACCTGGTCGCCCGGGGTCACGACGATGTCGACCACCCGACCGCCGACCGTCGCGACCACCGGAGCCTCCATCTTCATCGCCTCCAGGGCGAGCAGCTGCTGGCCGCGCTCGACCACGTCGCCGGGCCGCACGTCGACCCGGAAGACGGTCGCGACGAACGGCGCCTCGACGCCCTCGCACCCGTCCGGGACCTCCGTGTCGACCGCCGGCGCCGGTGCGTCGGGCTCGACCACACGGTCGAACTCGCCGGCCGCCGCCCACGCGTCCCGCTCGGTGCCGAACGCGCCGGCCTGCTGCGCGCGGAACGCCTCGATGGACGGGGCGTTCTCGGCCAGGAACCGCTGGTGCTCCGCGATCGAGAACGTCCCCGGCTCGATGGCCACGTCGAGACGCCCCGCGGCCATGTCGCCACGCATGTCCAGCAGCTCGTCGGCGCCCACGGGGTACCAGGAGATCCGGTCGAAGAACCGGAGCAGCCACGGGGTGCCGGGCTCGAACGGCCGGTGCCGCGCGTGCGTGTCCCAGACCTGGATGGTGCGCCCGACGAACTGGTAGCCGCCAGGGCCCTCCATGCCGTAGATGCACAGGTATGCGCCGCCGATGCCGACCGCGTTCTGCGGGGTCCACGTGCGGGCGGGGTTGTACTTCGTGGTGACCAGGCGATGGCGCGGGTCCAGCGGCGTGGCCACCGGGGCGCCCAGGTACACGTCGCCCAGGCCCATGACCAGGTAGGACGCGTCGAACACCGTGCGGTAGACGTCGTCGACGGAGGGCAGGCCGTTGATCCGGCGGATGAACTCGATGTTCCACGGGCACCAGGGGGCGTCGTCGCGGACACCGGCCATGTAGCGCTCGATGGCCTCGCGCGTGGCCGGGTCGTCCCAGCTCAGCGGCAGGTGCACCGTCCGGCTCGGCACGACGAGGTCCGTGGTGGCCGGCAGCGCGTCCTCGATCTCACGGACCAGGTCGAGGGCCGTGCGCAGGGGGAGCCGGTCCGGGTCGATGTGCAGCTGGAGCGAGCGGATGCCGGGCGTGAGGTCGACGACACCGCGCAGACCGTCGTGGTCGACCCGCTGCTGGACCTCCTGCGCGAGGGCGTGCACACGCATCCGGGACGCCAGGTCGAGGGTCATGGCGCCGTACTCGACCAGCAGGTTGTCGTCGCCGCTGCGGCGGTAGGTGACTTCGGTGTCGCTGTCCTTGCGCGCGAGGATGCCGCCGTCGTCGTGCGCTGCACGGGTCGCGCGGGGCGCCCGTTGTGGGCGGGTGCGCAGCGCGTCCGCCTCGGCCTCGTCGACCGGCACGAACTGCACGGTGTCGCCAGGCCGGAGCTGGCCGAGCTTCCACAGCTGGCCGAGCGCGACCGTCGCCGGGCACGTGAACCCGCCGAGCGACGGGCCGTCCGGACCGAGCAGGATCGGCAGGTCGCCCGTGTAGTCCACCGCCCCGACCGCGTACGGGGTGTCGTGGATGTTCGACGGGTGCAGGCCCGCCTCGCCGCCGTCGGGACGCGCCCACGTGGGCTTGGGTCCGACGAGCCGGACCCCCGTGCGCGCCGAGTTGAAGTGGACCGCCCAGGTGGTCGCGTAGAACTCGGCGACGTCGCCCGGCGTGAAGAACTCCGGTGCGGCGTGGGGGCCTTCGAGCGCACCGACCCGCCAGTCGCTGGTGATGAGAGGGCGGTCCGTCTCCGGGACGGGTCGTGCGGTCCCCGACGCGGTGCCGATCGCGAGCTGGTCGCCCAGCCGCAGCGGGACGCCCGTCGTGCCGCCGATCCGACCGAGGTCGAAGGTCGCCGCCGACCCGAGCACCTGTGGGACGTCCAGACCGCCCCTGACCAGCAGGTACGTGCGCATGCCGACGGCCGGGGCGCCGATGGCGAGCACGCCGCCGGGCGGGATCTCGACCGGCTCCCACTGCGGCACAGGGGCGTCGTCGAGCGCGACCGTCGCCGGGGCACCGGTCACCATGACCGTCGCACCTGTGACGAACCGGAGCTCCGGACCGGCCATCGTGCACTCCAGGCCCGGGGCGCCCTCGGGGTTGCCGAGCGCGGTGTTGCCCAGCCGGAACGACAGGTCGTCCATCGGTCCCGACGGCGGGATGCCGACGTGCCACAGGCCTGTCCGGCCGGGCCAGTCCTGGACCGTCGTGAGCATCCCCGGGCGGACGACCTCGATGCGCGGGGTCTCGTCGTGCAGGTGCGCGAGCGTGCCGGTGTGGTGCAGCGCGGACGCGACCTCGGGTGCGTGCACGATCGTGCGGAGCAGGCCGAGGTTCGTCGCGATGCCCGTCAGCCGGGTGCCCGCGAGCGCGTCGCCCAGCGCGTCCCAGGCGGCCGCCCGGTCCACGCCCGCCGTGACCACCTTGGCCAGCAGCGGGTCGTAGTGGGTGGAGACCTCGCTGCCCGGTGCGATCCAGGTGTCGACACGGGCGTCCGACGGGAACGCGAACGCGGTGATCGTGCCCGCGCTCGGGAGGTGGTCGCGGTCCGGGTTCTCCGCGTAGACGCGCGCCTCGACGGCGGCGCCGCGCGGTTCCAGGACCGTGTCGACGACGGACGTGTCGCCCTGCGCGAGCCGGATCATCCACGCGACGAGGTCCACGCCGAACACCGCCTCGGTGACCGGGTGCTCGACCTGCAGCCGCGTGTTGACCTCCAGGAACGCGGCCTCCTCGCGCTCGGCGTCGTAGACGAACTCGACCGTGCCCGCGGACCGGTAGTCGACCGACTCCGCGAGCGTGCGGGCGGACGCCCCGATCAGCGCACGGACCTCGTCGGGAAGCCCGGGCGCGGGTGCCTCCTCCACCACCTTCTGGTGCCGGCGCTGCAGCGAGCAGTCGCGGTCGCCGAGCGTGACCACGCGGCCCAGCCCGTCGCCGAACACCTGCACCTCGACGTGCCGTGCTGCAGTGATGAGCCGCTCGAGGTAGACCCCGGCCGTGCCGAACGCGGCGCCCGCGGTCCGGCGCACTGCCTCCCAGGCTTCCCTGAGGTCGTCGGACGACGCGCACGCTCGCATGCCGATGCCGCCGCCGCCCGCCGTCGCCTTGAGCATGACCGGGTAGCCGATCGAGTCGGCTGCCGCGACCGCCTCGTCGAGGGTCTCCAGCAGGCCCGTGCCCGCGAGCATCGGCATGTCGACCGCCCGGGCCGCGTCGCGCGCCGTGTGCTTCGACCCGAACAGCTCCAGCTGCACCGGCGTCGGGCCGACGAACGCGATGCCAGCCGCCTCCGCCGCGCGGGCGAACTGCGCGTTCTCGGACAGGAAGCCGTAGCCCGGGTGGATCGCGCCCGCACCCTGCGCGAGCGCGGCGTCGAGGATCAGGTCGCTGCGCAGGTACGACTGCGCCGCCGGGGCAGGTCCGAGGCGGACCGCGGTGTCGGCGAGGTGCACGTGGGCCGCGCCCGCGTCCGCGTCGGAGTAGACCGCGACCGTACGCAGGCCCAGGTCGCGCGCGGTGCGCAGGATCCGGACGGCGATCTCGCCGCGGTTGGCGACGAGGAGCGTGTCGAAGCCGCTCATCGGGAGACCACCATGCGCACCGGCGTCGGGTCGAAGCCGTTGCACGGGTTGTTGATCTGCGGGCAGTTGCTGACCACCACCAGCACGTCGCGCTCGGCGCGCAGGGAGACCGACAGGCCCGGTGCGGAGATCCCGTCGACGATGCCGAGGGCTCCGTCCGGGTCGACCGGCACGTTCATGTACCAGTTGATGTTGGACACCAGGTCACGCTTGCCCAGGCCGTACCGCCCGCCCTCGGCGAGGAAGTTCTCCGCGCACGCGTGCTGTGCCCAGGTGTGGTGGCCGTAGCGGAGGGTGTTCGACTCCTTCGAGCACGCGCCGCCGAGGGTGTCGTGCCGGCCGACCTCGTCGGCGACCACCGTCATCAGCGGTCCGTACTCGCAGTCGCGCAGGATCGAGCCGGTGGTCAGGAACACGGAGTCCTGGCCCTGGATCGTGTCGGGCGCGCTGTAGCGCAGGGTGGTGTCGGCGGCGTCGAACACCAGGAAGTCGACGGCCTGGTTGCCGCCGAGGTCGACGATCGTGAGGACGTCGCCCGCGCGCACCACGGCGGACCAGGGGGCTCGGGCAGGGACGACGTCGTCGAGCAGTGTCTCGGTCATGCGATCCCCCGTGCGGTCAGGTCGTCGTGGGTGTTGACGAAGGCGCGGCGGCCCTCGGGTGTGGCGCTCCAGAGCGGGTCGGTGTCCGTCGTCGGGGAGCCCGTCCAGGCCAGCACCTCCAGCGGCGTGCTCACGAACTCGCGCGGGTCGAGAGGGTGCGCGGTGTTGGCGACGAGCAGCAGCAGCGGCACCTCGGCGCGCAGCGTGACCGCGGTGCCCGGTCCGGCGGATCCCTCGAACACCGGGCGGCCGTCGTCGTCGATCCGGACGCCCTGGAAGAACGAGATGCTCGGCGGGAGGTCGCGTCGGCCCAGGTCGTGCTTGGCCGCCGCGAGCGCGAACAGCTCGCGGCCGGCGGGCGTCGGACCCTGCGCGCTGCCGTCGCCGTAGCGTTCGTCGTTGCGGGCCCGGGTCGTCGTCCCGTACAGCGCGTCCTGCCGGCCGGACGTGTCGCCGACGATGCTCGCGAGCACCCGCCCCTGGTCGCTGAGCAGCAGGTGCCCTGCCGTCAGGTAGACCTGCCACTGGACCTTGACCGTGTCCGCCACGTTCAGCCGCTCCCACGGGCGGTCCAGGCGGTAGGCCAGCAGGTGCGCGCAGGCGTCGCCCGCCAGGTCGGTCAGCCGGACGTGCGTCCCGCGAGCGACCGCGAGGTGCGTGTAGCCGCCGCCCGCGACGACCTCAGCGTGCACGAGCGTGGCCGGGTCGACCTCGCTCGGCGGCGTGGGGAACGACCGGGCGGGTCGCGTCGGCATCGTGGCGACCGTGCCGACGGCGTCGGCCTCCTGCGCCCGGGCGTGCTCACGGGCGCCGGCGGTGGTCCCGGTGGTGGTGGCGGTCATCGCGTCCTCGATTTCTGTCGACTGACAGAAACAGCCTCACGCCCGGACGTTTCGGCGACGGTCACCGCCAGGTAAACCTCCTGTTACGCCGCCCGGTGCGTCCGCACTCCGGCGGGCTCCGACCCGCCCGACTGCGGACGATGGCGATGAGGAGCGGGTTGCGTCCGCACTCCGGTGGGTTCCGACCGGCACGAGTGCGGACGTCCGCGGGATCGAGCGTCCGGGCGACACGAGGTGTGGACGTCGTGCGGAGGGGAGGGTTGTGGGGGCGGTGGTAGCGTCGGCTCGCCATGGCACGCAGACCCGGTCGACCGCGCGCGAGCGGCGACCCCGACGGTGAGCGCGACACCCGTCGCGACGTGCTCGACGCCGCCGCCGCCCTGTTCTGCACCGTCGGCTTCACCTCGACCAGCACCCGTGCCGTCGCCGACGCGGCGGGCGTCCGGCAGGCGTCGATCTACCACCACTTCGCCGGCAAGGACGCGATCCTGCTGGAGCTGTTGCTCGGCACGGTCCGACCGTCGCTCGAGCTGGCCGACGCCCTCGCGGCCGGCACCGAGCCCGCCGCCGCGCGCCTGTGGACCCTCGTGCACGCCGACGTCGGCCTGCTCTGCGCAGGGCCGGTGAACCTGGGCGTGCTCTACATGCTCCCGGAGGTGGCCGGGGAGCAGTTCGCCGAGTTCCACGCGCTGCGCTCACGCCTGCGTGCCCGGTACAGCGAGCTCGCATCAGCCGCCGACGACGGTGGCGACGACCGCGGCGAGCTGGCCCTCGGCCTCGTCGAGTCGGTGATCCTGCGCCGACGGGACACCCCGGACCTCGACGTCGCCGCCGTGCAGGACGCCGTGGCGGACGGGGTGCTCCGGCTCGTCGGCTGCACCCCCGCCGAGATCGCGCTCGCCCGCGCGGTCCCGGTCACGCTCACGGTCTGACGCACCCGACCGTCGCGACCGCCCTGACCCCCCGACGAACCCGACACGGGGACCGGGGAGCGGGTACGGCGGCCTGACGCGCGCGCGTACGCGAGTGCTGCGGTCGTCGATTTAACACAAGCGTTTCTTGGGCGCATCGGGCCGGACACAGGGCGGGTGGTCAATGAACCTGTCGGACGACAGAAACTCTGCCGGCCGGTTCGTCGAACCCCCCAGACCTGTCTGCCGTCCCCTCGGAGCCCCCATGATCATCGCCGGAGTCGGTCTCTCCGTCCTCGCCGTCGTCCTCGTCGGCATCGTCGTCGCGCGCAAGGTCGACGGTGACAGCGCCAACTACCTCGTCGCGGGCCGGCGCCTGGGGGTGCCGCTCGTCGCGGCGTCCCTCATGGCCGCCGCCGTCGACTCGAACGCCACGGTCGGGAACACCGACCTCACGTCCTCGTTCGGCTTCTGGGCCGGGGCGTCGCTCGCGCTCGGCCTCGCCATCTGCCTGCTGCTCACCGGCCTCTTCCTGGCCAAGCCCATGAACCGGATGAAGCTCTTCACGCTCGCGGACTTCTACCGGCTCCGCTACGGCCGCGGGGTCGAGGTGGCGTCGTCGGTGTTCATGATCTTCGCGTTCGCCATCCTCATGGCCGGGAACCTGGTGGCCTGCGGGTACCTGCTGGAGCGGTTCCTCGGTCTGGACTACACGATCGGCGTCCTCGTCGCGGTCGGCCTGGTCCTCGTCTACACCATCGGCGGCGGCATGTTCTCCGACGCCTACACGGCGGCCATCCAGATCGTCATCACCATCGTCGCGACGGTCTGCCTCGTCGTCTGGTTCGGCACCACGTACGGGTTCGAGGTCGCCCCGGGCATGGGACCGTTCGACTTCGAGCAGCTCACGCAGACCAGCGCGGGCGCCCCCATCAACTGGGCGACCCTGGTCGCGCTCGGCATCGGCGACATCGTGGCCATCGACTTCATGCAGCGGATCTTCGCCGCCCGAAGCCCCGAGACCGCGCAGAAGTCCTGCTTCACCGGTGCCGCCGGCACCGCGATCATCGGTATCGCGTTCGCGATGGTCGCCCTCGGCGCGTCGTCGGTGTTGGGCCTGACCACGGAGAACGGGCCGATCCTGTTCCAGCTCCTCGACGGCTACGCACCGTCCGGGCTCACGGTCCTGGTCCTGTCCGGCATCGTCGCGGCGTCGTTCTCGACCGCGTCGGGCGCGATCCTCGCGACGTCCGCCGTCGCGGTCCGGAACATCTTCGGCGTCCGCCGGGTCGTCTCCGTCAAGGAGGAGGGCGTCCGCGACCCGCTCCTGCTGTGGACCCGCGTGGCGATGATCCCGATCGTCGTGCTCGGGGTCTCGGTGGCGCTCAAGGTCGCCCAGACCGGCATCCTCCTGACGCTCGCCTTCGACCTCATGCTCGCCGGGCTGCTCGTGCCGTTCATCCTCGGGCTGTTCTGGAAGCGCGGCGGGACCCGCGCGGCCGTCGCGGCGCTCGTCGTCGGCGTCACCGTCCGGCTCGTGCTCTTCGTCCTGACACCCACCGTCTACGGCGTGCCCAACGACGTCTGGTACATCCCGAACGACCTGATCGACGCGTCGTTCGACGGCTGGCCGACGTTCTGGGGGTTCGGCGCCTCGCTGCTCGCCTACCTGGTCGCCGCCGCGGTGTGGCCGCGCACCGTGACCGAGGAGGCCTGGGCGATCGCCGACGGGATGCCCGACGAGACCGTCCCGGCACCCCGGGAGGCCGAGCCTGCCGTCTGACCGACCGAGGAACACCGCGCCGTCCGCCTCGGCGGACGGCGCGGTGTTGACTGTCCGGATGCCGACGCGCCTGACGGTCCTGTTCTTCGGCGACTCGTTCGTGGCCGGTGTGGGTGACCCGACCGGCCTCGGCTGGACGGGCCGCCTCGCCGCAGGACCACGTCCGCCAGGGCTCGACCTGACCGTCTACCCGCTCGGCGTCCGTCGGGACACGTCCGCCGACGTGCTCGCCCGGTGGGAGCCGGAGACGTCCGCCCGGCTCCCCGACACCGGGGCCACCGGTCTGGTGCTCGCCCTCGGTGTGAACGACGCGACCGACGACGACCTCGGTGGCTCGCGCGTCGCAGCGGCGGACACCGTCGGGAACCTGCGGGCCGTCCTGACGCGCGCGTCGTCACTCGGGCTCGCCACGCTCGTCGTCGGCCCGCCGCCGATCGCGGACCCGCGCACCAACGACCGCATCGTCGAGCTCGACGCCCTGCTCGCCGACGAGGCGCGCGCCCACCAGGTCCCCGTCGTGCCGGTCGTGCACGACCTCCTGGCCGACGAGGCGTGGATGTCGGAGGTCCGCGCCGGCGACGGGGCGCACCCGGGCGCCCACGGGTACGCGGCGCTCGCGGCCCTCGTGCGGCCGCGGTGGGAGACGTGGCTCGACGGCGGCATCTCGGCGACCGGGCTGCTCCTCGGCCGTCCGCGCACCCGCCAGTAGGTTGTCCCGGTGCCCTTCCGTGTCCGCCCCGCCGTGCCGGCCGACGTCCGTGCCATCCGCGCGCTCGTCGAGCCGTACGCCGCCGAGCGCATCCTGCTGGCCAAGGAGTGGGTCGGGTACTACGAGGCGGTCCAGGAGTTCCTCGTGGTCGAGGCCGACGACGGCAGCGTGATCGGCTGCGGCGCGCTGCACGTCATGTGGCAGGACCTGGCCGAGATCCGCACCCTCGCGGTGGACCGGACCTGGCGGGGGACCGGCATCGGCCACGCCCTGCTCGATGCTCTGCTGGAGCGTGCGGGGGAGATGGGGCTGCGTCGCGTCTTCTGCCTGACGTTCGAGGTGGCGTTCTTCGAGTCGCACGGGTTCCACGTCATCGAGGGGACCCCCGTGACACCCGACGTGTACCTCGAGCTGCTGCGCTCCCACGACGACGGCGTCGCCGAGTTCCTCGACCTGGCGCGCGTGAAGCCGAACACGCTGGGCAACACACGGATGCTGATCGAGCTCGACTGAGCCGTCAGCCCAGGACGAGCTCGATGCCTGTCGGCGTGCTCCGGACGTCGACGACAGAGCGGACCTGACCGTCCGGGAGGTGCACCGACACGACGTCGGGCGCGCCGGGCGGTCGGGTGCTGTGGGCCATCTGCAGCCGCATCACCAAGGCGGTCGCAGCGATCGCGGGAACGTCCACCGGCGCCCCCGGCTGCCACACCGGGGCGTCGGCGGGAGCCTGCGTCAACCGCTCGCGCACCCGGTCGAGGAAGTCGTCGACCTCGTCCTGGTCGTAGCCCTCCCGGAACTTCGTCGCGTGGAACCGGACGGCGCCGACCTCGTCCGCCGTCACGGCGTCGCCGGTGGTCTCGCCCCCTTCGAGCCCACGGAGGGTGACCGTCACCCGGTCGAGGAAGCGGTCGACCTCGTCCTGGTCGTAGCCCTCCCGGAACTTGGTGGCGGCGAACTTCTGGTTCAGGACGTCGTAGGCGGTCAGCATGCCGCGCATGCTGTCACGACGGCAGCCGGTACGTCGGCGGATCGTCGACGCTCGCGGCCGGGTCGCGGGTGACCAGGCCGTCGGCGACCAGACCGTCGACGCAGCGCGCGAGCTGGCGGGCGTCCGGCCAGACGGCGTCGACGGCGGCCGCCGGCACCGGGCCGAGGGCGTCGCGCAGCAGCGCCATCACACGGCCGCGCACCTGGCGGTCGGTCCCCGTGAACGTCTGGACCTTCCGGCGGCCGGCGTGCTCGTCGGCGGGCCGGCCCGCGCCCCACCACGCGCAGACGTCCCGCACCGGGCAGACCTCGCACCGCGGGGACCGGGCGGTGCACACCAGCGCACCCAGCTCCATCGACGCCGCCGCCCAGCGGGCCGCCGTCGCGTCGTCGTCCGGGACGTACCGGGACGCGCGGCGGACCTCGTCGACCGTCTGGCTCGGCGCCGGCAGCGCGACCCCGTCGACCGTGCGGGCCAGCACCCGCCGGACGTTGGTGTCGAGCACCACCGACCGGCGCCCGTAGGCGAACGCGAGCACCGCGGCCGCCGTGTACGACCCGACCCCGGGCAGGGCCAGCAGCTCGGGTTCCGACGAGGGGACGACCCCGTCGTGCCGCTCGACGACCGCCCGCGCGCACTCCTGCAACCGCAGCGCACGCCTCGGGTACCCCAGCCGGTCCCACGCCCGCAGCACGTCCGCCGTCGACGCGGCCGCCAGGTCGGCGGGCGTCGGCCAGCGGGCCATCCACGACCGCCACGCCGGCTCCACCCGGACCACCGGCGTCTGCTGGAGCATCACCTCGCTGACCAGGACGCCCCACGGCGACCGGTCCGCTGCCCGCCACGGCAGGTCGCGCGCGTGCACGGCGAACCAGGCGAGCACCGGCTCGCGCAGCTCGGTGGGGGTCGGCGGCACCGCAGCATCCTGCCCCACCCGGGTGGTCGCAGCCTGCTCGGGTCGAGGGCGAGGCGCTCGTCGCCAGATAGCGCCGTCGTCCGTCTCGCTCTCTGAGCAGGTCCGCGCGTCGCCCGGGCGGGTCGGCGAACCTTGCCTCTACGGTGGTCGCGCCGCGGGGTCACGCGGCGCTCGTCCTGGAGGATGCATGAGCGACTCGCGACGCCTGCCGGCCCGCGTCTACTGGGTGCGTCGCTTCGTGGTGCTCGGCATCCCGCTGATCATCATCGCGGTGGTCGTGTGGCTGTTCGTGCGACCCGACTCCGGGGAGGACCCGGCCGCCCAGGGCGGCACGTCGTCCGCACCCGTCGCGCCGGAGACGAGCGAGACCCCGACGGACACCGACGGGGTGGGCGACTGCGCGCCCGCGTCCCTGGCCCTCGCGATGGCCGCGGACGCCACGTCGTTCGCGCCGGGTGTGAGCGCGACGTTCACGGTCACCGTCACCAACACCGGTGAGCAACCGTGCCTCGTGGACGCCGGCGAGGCGCAGCGCGAGATCGTCATCACGTCCGGGAGCGACCGGGTGTGGTCGAACCGCGACTGCATCGCGCCCGGCACCGAGACCCGCACGCTGCTGCTCGCGGGCGGCGGGACGGACTCGACGCCGTTCGCGTGGAACCGGATCCGCTCCGCGGAGGGCTGCCCGGCGGACCTGCCCGTGCCCGGTGCCGGCACCTACTCCGCGCAGCTGAACCTCGCCGGCGTGAGCGCGCCGGCGGTGGTGTTCGGGCTGGAGTGACGGCTAGACGTACCGCTCGAGGATGCTGGACTCCGCGAGCCGCGACAGGCCCTCGCGCACGGCCCGGGCGCGCTGCTCGCCGACGCCGTCGACGGCCATGAGGTCCTCGATGCCGGCGGCCAGGAGCTTCTGGAGCCCACCGAAGTGCGCGACGAGCCGGTCCACGATCGCGCCGGGCAGGCGCGGGACCTTGGACAGCAGGCGGTAGCCGCGCGGGCCGGCGGCCGCGTCGAGCGCGTCGCCACCCCCGGGCAGGCCCAGGACGCTCGCGATGCGGGCGTTGTCGAGCAGCTCCGTGGAGTCCAGCTCCGCCAGCTCGTCGAGGACCGTGTCGACCTCGCGGCGGCTGGTGTCGACGTAGTCGCGGATGATGAGCGCCCGGTCCGAGCCGATGCCGCCCACGAGCTCGTCGAGCTGCAGGGTCAGCAGGCGGCCGTCGGTGCCCAGCTCGACGACGTAGCCCTCGATCTCCTCGGAGATGCGGCGGACCATCTCGAGCCGCTGCACCACGGCGGACACGTCGCGGACCGTGACGAGGTCCTCGATCTCGAGCGCGGACAGGGTCCCGCTGACCTCGTCGAGGCGCGACTTGTAGCGCTCGAGCGTGGCCAGGGCCTGGTTGGCTCGGGACAGGATCGTCGTCGAGTCCTCGATGACGTGCCGCTGGCCGCCGACGTACAGCGCGATGATCCGCATCGACGCCGACACCGAGACCACCGGCAGGCCGGTCTGCTTGGCGACGCGCTCCGCGGTGCGGTGCCGGGTGCCGGACTCGGACGTCTCGATGGTGACGTCGGGGAGCAGCTGGACGGCCGCGCGCAGGATGCGGGAGATGCCCGCGTCGACGACGACGGCGCCGTCCATCTTGGCCAGCTCGCGCAGGCGGGTGGCGGAGAACTCGACGTCCAGGACGAAGCCGCCGGAGCAGATGCTCTCCACCGTCTGGTCGAAGCCGAGGACGATCAGCGCGCCCGTGCGCCCCCGCAGGATCCGCTCCAGGCCGTCGCGAAGCTCGCCGCCGGGGGCGACGGCGGCAAGGGTCGACCTCAGCAGGTCGTCAGGAGCGTGCGAGTGGGGCACGGTTGCATGGTAACGACGAGCACCGACGACGGTCGTCGCGACCCGCATCCCGGACCCGTTCGCTACGACGGGTTCGCCCGTTCGCCGCCGGCGGGGGGTGCCGTGCTGTCGCGGACCACGAGGTCCACCAGGATCCGGTGCTGCTCGGGGGCCGGGGCGAGGCCGGCGCGGGAGCGGCTGATCGACGACGTCAGCGCCGCCGCGGCCGCCCTGCCCTTGGCGACGAAGTCCTGCTCGACGGTGGTGAGCGTCGGACGCACGCGCTGCGCCAGGGGGGAGTCGTCGAAGCCGACGACCGACAGGTCCTCCGGCATCCGCAGCCCGAGGTCCTCGGCGGCGTGCATGATCGCGGCCGCCATGAGGTCGGAGAAGCACAGGACGGCGGTCGGGCGGTCGTCGCCGGCGAGCAGCAGCCGCGCACCCTCCGAGACGTACGGCTCGCTGTTGTCCCGCACCTCCATGACGACGGGCGTCACCCCGGAGTCCGCCAGCTCGTCGACCCACCCGATCTGGCGTTCGCGCGCCACGTAGCCGGACCCGGCCGCCGCAGGGTCGCTCGCGAGCTCGGCGCGCACCCCGGCGTTCATCGTGAGGATGCCGATCCGGCGGTGCCCGAGGTCGAGGAGGTGCCGGGCGCCGAGCCGGGCCCCGTGCCGCTCGTCGAGGAGCACGCTGGACGCATCGGCGACGGGCGCGCTGTCGATGAACACCAGCGGCAGCTTCCGCTTCACCAGCCAGCCGACCGCGGGGTAGTCGCCCGCGCAGCCGTAGACCAGGGCGCCGTCCATGGGGATGTCCCGCGCGGGGATCGTGTCCTCGGAGCTGGTGGACGGCAGCAGCACGACCGCCATGCCCGTCGGCGCGAGCCCTTCGGCCGCCGCCCCGAAGAACGCTGCCGCGATCGGGTCGAGGAACGCGGTGCCGATCGACTCGGTGAGCAGCACGCCGACCGCTCCTGTGGTCCCGCGCGCCAGGGCACGGGCTGACGGGTCGGGGCCGACGTACCCGAGGTCGTCCGCGGCCGCCAGGATCGTGCGACGCATCTCCGCGGAGAGCTGGTCGGGGCGGGAGAACGCGTTGGACACGGTCATCCGGCTGACGCCCACCCGGTCCGCGATCGTCTGCAGCGTCACCCGGGACATGACGAGACCACCCTGTTCCGCTCCATGCGGGACAGGGTAGGTCGCCGGGGCCGGTCCCGGTGGGGTGAACGTCATCTCGCCGGGTGGCCGACCTCGCCGGTGCACGCGGGGGAGACCGCGTCGGCCAGGTGGTGCAGCGCCCCGGCGAGCGTGCGCCGGGTCCGGGGAGCGCGTGTGCGTGCGGTGCGCTGCCGTGGTGCGGCCTCGGGCTCGACCGGAGCCCAGGGCTGAGCGCTCTCGGCGTGCTGCCGCGCGGCGGTCACTCCGAAGAGGAGCCCGAACTGGGGTGTGTCCATCGACATCAGGTTCTCCTGTCGGTTCGTCGTTCCTTCTGTACCGCTAAAGTACCCTCCTGCTCTGTACCGGTCAAGAGATTGTCAGGACCAGATGTGACGGGGTGGCCGACGCCGACCGTTCGCGGGCGAGGGGTGTCAGCGCTGGGCGGCGGCGGACAGCTCCGGGACCAGCCCGGCCGCGGTGACGGCCTCGCCGAGGTCCGCGGCGGTCAGCACCGTCAGCCCGGCGGGCGGCGTCGCACCGTCCAGCGCCCCGGCCGGCACGATCGCCCGCGTGAACCCGAGCCGCGCTGCCTCGGCGAGCCGACGACCCACTCCGGAGACGGTCCGGATCTCCCCGGCCAGGCCGACCTCGCCGATCGCGACCAGCCCGCGGGGCAGCGGGACGTTCTCGCGCGAGCTCACGGCGGCCAGCGCCAGCGCGAGGTCCGCGCCCGGCTCGACGACCCGCGCGCCGCCGATGGTCGACACGTAGACGTCCTGGTCCGCCAGCCGCGCGCCTAGCCGGCGCTGGAGCACGGCGAGCACCATCGCGAGGCGGCTGCTGTCGACGCCGCTCGTGGTCCGCCGCGGGTTGGGGACGGCACTGGGCGCGACGAGCGACTGCACCTCGACCACGAGCGGGCGTCGGCCCTCCAGCGTCACGGTCAGGCAGGTGCCCGGGACGGCGTGCAGCGCCTGGGAGATGAACAGCCCGCTGGGGTCGGCCAGCCCGACGATCCCGGTCTCCGACAGGTCGAAGCAGCCGACCTCGTCGGTCGGGCCGTAGCGGTTCTTGGTGGCGCGGAGCATGCGCAGGCGGGAGTGCCGTTCGCCCTCGAACTGGCAGACGACGTCCACGAGGTGCTCGAGCGTGCGGGGGCCGGCCACTGAGCCGTCCTTGGTGACGTGCCCGATGAGCACGACCGGCAGGTCCCGGGACTTGGCAGCCTGGATCACCGCGCTGGCCACCTCCCGCACCTGGGAGACGCCCCCGGCCGTCCCCTCGACCTGCGCGGATGCGATCGTCTGGATCGAGTCGAGCACCAGCAGGTCCGGGTCGACGTGCTCGATGTGCCCGAGGACCGTTCCCAGGTCGGTCTCGGCGGTGAGCAGCAGCCGCGGGTCCAGCGCGTGGATCCGGCCGGCCCGCAGACGCACCTGCGCGGCGGACTCCTCGCCGGTCACGTACAGGACCTTGCGCCCGGTCCGGGCGGCCCGTGCGGCGACGTCGAGCAGCAGGGTCGACTTGCCGACGCCCGGCTCGCCGGCCAGCAGGACCACGGCACCGGGGACGAGGCCGCCGCCGAGCACGCGGTCCAGCTCGTCGACCCCCGTCGGCCGGGCGCGGGCGGTCTCGATGTCGATCTGGTCGATGGGCCGGGCCGGGGAGCGCGCCGGGTTCGTGGCGACCGTGCGCGGGGCGCCGCCTCCGGGGCCGGTGTCCTCGACGACCGACCCCCACGCCTGGCACTCGCCGCAGCGGCCGACCCACTTGCCGGCGGTCCACCCGCACTCCGTGCAGCGGAAGGCCGGGCGGGCGCTGCGGTCGGGCCGCTTCGAGGAGGGTGAGGTCACGCGCCGCACGCTAGCCGCAGCCTCCGACACGACCCTCTTGCGCCACGGCTGAACACGCGTTTAACGTAGTGAACGTGCGTTCAGAGGACCTCACCGCCCGTGCCCGCATCCGGGACGCCGCCGTCGCACGCTTCGGCCGCGACGGCTTCCGGGCGCCCGTGCGCACCATCGCGCAGGACGCCGGGGTCAGCGCCGGTCTCGTGATCCACCACTTCGGCTCGAAGGACGCGCTGCGCGCCGCGTGCGACGAGCACGTCCTGACCGTCATCCGCGAGCAGAAGTCGGCTGCGATCACGCAGGCGTCGCCCGCCGAGACGATCGGCCTGCTGGCGACCGTGCGGGAGTACGCGCCCCTGTTCGCGTACATCGTGCGCAGCCTGCTGGACGGGGGCGAGGTCGCGGCGCACTTCGTCGACGGCCTGGTCGACGACGCCGCCGCCTACCTCGCGGCGGGCGAGGCGGCGGGCACCATCCGGCCGTCGGTGGACCCGCCCGGGCGCGCGCGGCAGGTGATCGCCACGCAGATGGGCCTTCTCGTCCTGGCGCAGCTCGACGCGGCCGCCGGCCGGGGGACGGCCCCCACCGAGGACCCCGGCACCGCCATCGAGGAGCTGACGTCCAGGTCCATGCTCGCCGGCCTGGAGCTCTACACGCACGGCCTGTTCACCGACACCGGATACCTCGACGCCTATCAGCACTTCCGGCAGGACAAGGAGAAGCCATGACCGACGCCATCGCGGTCAGCGGACTCGTCAAGTCGTTCGGCGCCAAGCGCGCGCTCGACGGGTTCGACCTCACGGTCCGGACGGGGGAGGTGCACGGGTTCCTCGGCCCCAACGGCGCAGGCAAGTCGACCACCATCCGCGTGCTGCTCGGGCTCCTGCGCGCCGACGCGGGCGACGTCGCGCTCCTCGGCGGCGACCCGTGGCGTGACGCCGTCGCCCTGCACCGTCGGCTCGCGTACGTGCCCGGCGAGGTGAACCTGTGGCCCAACCTGTCCGGTGGCGAGTCGATCGACGTGCTCGGACGGCTGCGCGGCGGGCTCGACCCGGCGCGCCGCGACGCCCTGATCGAGCGGTTCGAGCTCGACCCCCGCATCAAGGGCCGTGCCTACTCGAAGGGCAACCGGCAGAAGGTCGCGCTCGTCGCGGCGCTCGCGGCGGACGTCGAGCTGCTGCTCATGGACGAGCCGACCAGCGGCCTGGACCCCCTCATGGAGGCCGTGTTCCAGCAGGTCGTGCAGGAGGCGGCCGCCGAGGGGCGCACCGTGCTGCTGTCCAGCCACATCCTGGCCGAGGTCGAGGCCCTGTGCCGGCGCGTCACGATCATCCGGCAGGGCCGCGCGGTGCAGAGCGGGTCGCTGGAGGAGCTGCGCAGCCTCACCCGCACCACCGTGACGGCCGGGCTCCGCGACGCCGACGAGGCGGAGCGCACCCTCGCCGCGCTCGACGGGGTGCACCACGTGCAGCGCGACGACGGCCACCTGACGGTCGACGTCGACACCGCCGCGCTCAACGACGTGCTCGCGCGGCTCACCGGGTTCGGCGTCCGGTCGCTCACCGCGCACCCGCCGACCCTGGAGGACCTGTTCCTGCGGGAGTACAGCGACGAGCTGGCGACCTTGGGCGTGCACGAGGAGTCGCGATGAGCACCGTCGTCGACACCGAGCTCGCGGGCACCCGCGGACTGGTGCGGGTCGCGCTGCGTCTCGACCGGTGGCGCACGATCGTCTGGGCGGTCGCGGTCGCCGGGCTCACACAGGTGTCGGTGTCCGCGATCACCGAGCTGTACTCGACGCCCGAGTCGCGCGCGGGCCGCGCCCAGCTCATCTCGTCGCCGGCAGCGACGGCCCTGGCCGGCCCGGGGTACGGGCTCGACGACTACACCGTCGGGGCCATGACGGCGAACGAGCTGGGCCTCTGGATCATGCTCCCCGTCGGGATCATGGCCCTGCTCACCGTGACGCGGCACCTGCGGGCCGCCGAGGAGGACGGCCGGCTCGAGCTCGTGCGGTCCGCACCCGTCGGCCGGGACGCCCCGGTCGTGGCCGGCCTCACCGCGGCGGTCGTCGCGACCCTCGCCGTCGGTGCCCTGACGTTCCTCGCGCTGCTCACCACGGAGCTCGACCCCGTCGGCTCGGCCGCGCTCGTGGGCGGTGTCGTCATGGTCGGGCTCGTGTTCGCCGGCGTCTCGGCGGTCACGTCCCAGCTGACCGCCCACGGTCGCACGGCGAGCTCGCTGGCGATGGCGGTGCTCGGCGTCGCGTTCCTGCTGCGGGCCGTCGGGGACGTGCGAGGTCCGGAGAGCACGAGCGTGCTGACGTGGCTCTCGCCGTTCGGCTGGGCGCAGGCGACCCGGGCGTACGTCGACGAGCGGTTCTGGCCGCTCGCCATCGGGGTGCTCGTCGCCGTGCTCCTGGTGGGGTGGGCGTTCTGGCTCGCCGGACGGCGCGACCTCGGCACCGGCCTGCTCGCCGAGCGGCTCGGTCGACCGCGCGCGTCAGCCCGCCTGACCGGGCTGTTCGCCCTGACGCTGCGTCGGCAGCTGGGCGCGATCCTGTCGTGGGGCGCCGGGATCGTGCTGAGCGGGGCGCTCATCGGTCTGCTGGCGGGGGAGCTCGTGGACTACGTCGACGACGAGCCGCAGCTCGCGCAGATGTTCCCCGACGGTCCCGGCGGTGTGATCGCCTCGGCCTTCGCGCTCTACACGGTGTTCCTCGCGGTGATGGCGGCGGCGTACGCGTCGACGGCCGTCGGTGCCGCGCGGTCCGAGGAGGTCGCCACGCGGGGGGCGCTCGTCCTGTCCGGGCCGGTGTCCCGCACCCGCTGGCTGGGCTCGCAGGTCGGCCTGGGCGCCCTGGCCGTCGTCGTGATCATGCTGGTCACGGGGCTCGTGATGGGTCTGACGGCGAACGCGTCGCTGGGCAGCGACGGGCACCTGGCCGAGCTCGTCGGCGCCTCGGCGGTCACGCTCCCCGCCATCGGCTGCGTGCTGGGTGTCGCCGTCGTCGTCCTGGGCGTCGCACCGCGCGGGTTCGGGCTGGTCTGGGCCTACGTCACGTACGTCGGGGTCGTCGGCCTGTTCGGCGGGCTCCTGCCCGACGGGTCCGACGTCCTGTCGCCGTTCACGTACACGCCGCAGCTGCCCGCGGAGCCCATGGACTGGCCGCCCGTGGTCCTGCTCACCGTCGTCGCGGTCGCGCTCAACGCGGCAGGGCTCGCCGCGTTCCGGCGTCGTGACGTGGTCGGCTGACTTTCCGTCGGTAGGCTGCGGGCGTCCGGCGAGGGTTCGGGCGACGCGATGCAAGGGGGAGCCCCGATGAGCGACACCGGCCGTCCCGGCCCCGAGCGACCGGCCGGCCCGCCGACGCCGCCGATCTCGAACTGGCAGGCGATGCAGCAGAAGCCGCCCACCTCGCCGATCCCGGCCACCCCGTCCGCCGGCCCTGCGGCGTTCGCAGCACAGGAGTCCGCACCGGCACCCACGACCGAGCCCCCGGCCGCGTCGGGCCGGCCGAAGTGGCTGATCCCCGCGATCATCGGTGGCGTCGTGGTCGTCATCGCCGCGATCGTCATCGCCGTCGTCACCAGCGGGGGCGGGGACGACACAGCGGACGCACCCCCGGCCGTGGCCACGACGATCCTGCTGCCCTCGCCGACCCCGTCCGTCGAGCCCGTCGCGCGGCCCGCGACGACCGCGTTCGCCGTCGCCCTGCCGACGAGCGTGCTCCAGTACGCCCTCGCGACGTCGGCCGTGGACCCCGAGTGGCAGGCGGCCGGCGCCGTCGAGGCCTACACCGAGACGTACACCGACGGCGGCTCCGGCACCGTCACCGTCCGCTCCGGCCAGTGGGAGACCCCGGAGGAGGCCGCCGCGTTCGCCGCGACGCTCGTCGCCGGGTTCCCGGCCGCACCGGCACCCGACCCGTCCGCGTCGTCGTCGGCGTCGCCGACCGGCCCGACCCTCCCGCAGAGCGGTGAGGTCAGCGCCGGAGGTGCCGTCGCCGGGACGTACTCGATCGCCGACGCGGGCGACGGGACGGGCGTCGCGGTGTGGACCAACGGCTCGACCGTCTTCCAGGCGACAGCCCCGGTCGCCGACATCGCCGACTTCTACAACGCGTTCCCGCTCTGACGCTGGAGCTGACGGCGGTACGCACCGGGCGTCAGGCCCGTCGACGTGCGGAAGTCGCTGGTGAGGTGGGCCTGGTCCGCGTAGCCGAGCTGCACGGCGATCCGTGCGAGGTCGTCGTCGTCGTGCACAGCGACCGCCCGCGCGGCCTCCTGCAGACGGATGCGCCGGGCCGCCTGCTTCGGGCCGATGCCGAGCGTCGCGGACAGCGCCCGCTGGATCGTGCGCTCGCTGACCGCGAAGTGCTCGGCGAGCGGGGTGCCGGTCCGGCGGTACGCGCGTGAGCGCAGCTCGTCGAGGACGTGGTTGGCCAGCAGGTGCACCACCGACGGCGGGTTCGCCCGCAGCCGGTCGGCGACCAGCGCGTCGGCGGTGCGCGCGCGGTCCTGCGGGGTGCTCGCGGCAGCGACGCCGGTCAGCAGGGTGCGCAGGTCGTCGTCGACGCCGTCGGTCAGCGCGACCGTCCGGTCGGCGAGGTCGTGCGGGCGCAGCGAGCCGAGCACGGCGAGCCCGGCGGGCCTCAGCCGGACCGCGAAGACGTCGCCCGACCCGGTGATGCGGCGCTGCCACGCGCGCCGGTGCAGGCCGGTGACGACGAGGCCGGCCGGCACGTCGCCGGTCTCGACCGTCAGCGTGACGGCGGGCAGGTCGACGATCGTCTGGTCGAGCACCTCGCCCTCGTCGAGCCGCCAGCGCACGTGCCAGTACGTGTCCACCACGTCGCGGACGGCGGGGTCGGGGTCGATCCACCGCGCGGCGTACCGGGTCAGGTTCTCAGGGTGCAGCACGCCCGAGGTCTCGTCGGGACGGATGCGCATGGCCCCCACCATCGCGGCCGGTGTCGCGTTTCTCCAAGACCCCGCCGCCGGCCGGTGCCGACGATGGCGCCTGTGACCACCACCCTGGCCGACCTCAGCTGGCTCGCGATCGGCATCGCGACCCTCGTCTACTACCTGCTCGGTGCCCTGTGGTTCACGCCGCTGTTCGGCACCGCGTGGGACACCGCCATCGGGCGCACCCGTGGCGACCGCTTCTCCGCGTCCTACTACGTGGTGCCGCTGGTCAGCAGCCTGCTGGTCACCGTCGCGATGTCGCTGCTCGTCGGCGCCACGCGGACCGACAACCTGGCGGACGCGCTCGTCCTCGGGCTCGTCGTCGGCATCGGCGTCGCCCTGGCTGTCTCCGTGAACAACGCCCTGACCCCGCACACCCCCCACCCGTTCCGACTGGGCTTCATCACGGGCGGTTACCACGTGGTCGGCATCGTGGCGGTGACGCTGATCGTCGCGCGCTAGCGCCGAACCCCGTCGCGGGTTCGTGGGGTCAGCTCGCCTCGATGACCGACAGGATGTTGCCGGCCGGGTCCGTGAACCACGCGATCAGGGGACCGCCGCCGCGGAACACGAAGTCGTCGTCGGTCTCGACGGGCGTGCCCGCGTACTTCTCGAACTGCACGCCGCGCTGCCGCAGCTCCGCGACCGTGCCGAGCACGTCCTCGACGGGGAAGTTGAGGACGGTGTACCCGGCGGGCTCGTGGGCCGGACCCTTGGGGTAGACCAGCACCTCGTGACCGCTCTCGAAGCGCAGGAAGAGCATCCCGTTCTCCTCGGACACCTCGAGCCCGAGCACGTCGGCGTAGAACGCCCGCGCGGCCGGGACGTCGTCGGTCGAAAATCCGCTGAACGCCTTGCTGAGGTCCGCCATCACCACTCCTCGATGCACCGTCGGGACCCGTCCAGGCTCCCGCGCCGACAGCCACGCTGCCACTCGGACATCGCGCGTCGCCAACACCCAACGTCCGAGGAAGTGAGCGTCAGGGCGACCGGATGCTCGGACGTTGCGGGGAGGGTCAGGCGACCGCGGCGGGGAGGGTGACCGTGAACGTGGTGCCGGGGCCGCTCGACACCGTGATGGTGCCGCCGTGGGCGGTGACGACGGCGTGCACGATCGCCAGGCCGAGGCCCGTGGACCCCGTGGCGCTGTTGCGGGACGCGTCGCCGCGCGTGAACCGCTGGAAGAGGCTCTCGCGCAGGGCGGGCGGGATGCCGGGGCCGTCGTCGGCCACCTGCAGGACCACCCGGTCGCCGGCGCGACGGACGCGGACGGTCACGGCCGTCCCGGCGGCGGTGTGCAGCCGGGCGTTGGACAGGAGGTTGGCCAGCACCTGGCGCAGGCGGTGGTCGTCGCCGAGCACGAGCGCGTCCTCGAGGGACTCCTCCGACGGCAGGTCCAGGCGCCAGTCGTGGTCGGGGCCGGCGGCGTGCGCGTCGGTGACGGCGTCGATCGCGAGGACGGTCAGGTCGACGGGTTCCGACGCGAGCGGTCGGCCGGCGTCGAGCCGGGCGAGCAGCAGCATGTCCTCGAGCAGGGCGGTCATCCGTTCCGACTCGGACTCGACGCGGGACATCGCCTGCAGGGCGCTGACGGGCATCTCGTCGGGGGAGCGCCGGACCAGCTCGGCGTACCCGCGGATGGACGCCAGGGGGGTGCGCAGCTCGTGGCTGGCGTCGGCGACGAACTGGCGCACCTGCGACTCGGACTCGTGCCGCGCGCCGAGCGCCTGCTCGACGTGCCCGAGCAGCTTGTTCAGGGCGGCACCGACCTGCCCGACCTCGGTGGCGGGGTCGGTGTCCCGGGCGGGCACGCGGTCGGCGAGGACCACCTCGCCGCGGTCGAGGGGGAGCCGGGAGACCCGGTTGGCGGTGCCGACGACGCGGTCCAGGGGCCGCAGCTCGCGGCGCACGAGCACCAGGCCGGCGGCTGCGGCGACCAGCAGGGCGAGCGCGGCGACGACGACCTCGACGGCGACGAACGAGGTGACGGTGCTGGTCACGGATGTGGTCGGCAGGGCGGTCGC
The DNA here is from genome assembly GCF_001424195.1 of Cellulomonas sp. Leaf334. Lineage (GTDB taxonomy): Bacteria > Actinomycetota > Actinomycetes > Actinomycetales > Cellulomonadaceae > Cellulomonas. Next base: position 301,254 of record NZ_LMOO01000005.1, read on the forward strand.
GGTCGTGACCCCGGCCGGGCTCACAGAGGCGACGGCGCGGTAGCTGCCCAGACCCGTGAGCGAGACCGGGTGGGGCTGTCCGTCGGCGGGCACGGCGAGCATCTGCGCGGTCTGGGTGTCGTCGAGGGCGGTGAGGTTCCCGTCGTCGGCGACGTAGCCGGCCTGGACGGGCGTGAGGTCGGTCGGGTCGGCTCCCTGGGGGACCTCGACGTTGACGGTGCCCGCGTCGAGGCCGGGTCGGAAGCTGCCGCCGGTGACGAACGGGGAGCCGGCGTCGGGGGCCCGGGCCGTGCCGCCCTGGGGGACCACGGGCCCTTCGGCGGCACGCCGGTGCGCGGCGGTGAGCTTCTCGTCGAGCTGCGTCGTCAGCGAGCTCTGCAGCGCGAGGGTCGACAGGGTGCCCATGGCCGCGGCGACGACGGCGACCAGTGCCACGACGACGACGACCAGCCGTCGCCGCAGCGTCCAGCGACCCACGTCAGACGGACGGCTTGAGCACGTACCCGACGCCGCGCAGGGTGTGCAGCATCGGGGTGCGACCCTTGTCGATCTTGCGCCGTAGGTAGGACACGTAGAGCTCGACGATGTTGGCCTGGCCGCCGAAGTCGTACTGCCAGACACGGTCGAGGATCTGGGCCTTGGACAGCACGCGCTTCGGGTTGCGCATGAAGTAGCGGAGCAGCTCGAACTCGGTCGCGGTGAGGCGGATGTCCTCGCCGTCGCGGGTGACCTCGTGGCTGTCCTCGTCCATCGTGAGGTCGCCGACGACGAGCGTGGCCTCCTCGCGCGACGAGACCGCACCGGTGCGGCGCAGCAGGGCGCGCAGGCGGGCGACGACCTCTTCGAGGCTGAACGGCTTGGTCACGTAGTCGTCGCCACCGGCCGTGAGGCCCGCGATCCGGTCCTCGACCGCGTCCTTGGCGGTGAGGAACAGCACGGGGACGTTCGGGTGGGTGGTGCGGACGCGGCGGAGCACGTCGATGCCGGACAGGTCGGGGAGCATGACGTCGAGCACGATGACGTCGGGGTCCAGGGCCTTGGCGGCGCGGACGGCGGCGTGGCCGCTCAACGCGTGGTCCACCTGCCAGCCCTCGTAGCGCAGGGCGGTGGACAGCAGCTCGGCGAGGGTCGGCTCGTCGTCGACCACCAGCGCGCGGACAGGGGAGCCGTCGGCGCGGGACAGAACCTCCGGGCGACGGGTGGTGGTCGTTGTCATGACCTCAGCCTGGGGCGGCTACCTGACGTGCGCCTGGAGCGAACCTGTGAATTACCTGAGCGGGTGCGGCCGGCCGGTACCCAGCAGGGCGGACGTGAGGATCGCCTCGATGGCGAACTGCGTGGCGGCCGGCAGGTCGACGCTGTCGTCGAGCAGCCACTGGACCTGCAGCCCGTCCATGACGCCGATGATCGCGCTCGCGGCCTGCGCGGCGACGTCGGCGGGCACGTCCCCACCGCCGACCTCGACGATCGCGGCCTGGATCTCCCCGCGCAGGATGGTGAAGCGGTTGGTCACCCAGCCGCGGGCCGGGTGATCCTCGGTGACGGACTCGCCCGTCAGCACGGTGTAGCCCTGCACGATGCCGCGCCGCTCGACGTTCATCCGGGCGGTGCGGACGAGGTGCTGGAAGAGCTGGATGCCGTCGGGGATGTGCTGGCCCTCGAGGTCCCGGACGTCCTCCTTGTCGCGGTACTCGAGCACCTCGACGAGCAGCGCCTCCTTGGAGCCGAAGTGGTGCAGGACCCCGGCGTGCGTGATGCCGACCTGCTCGGCGACCTCGGCGAGCGAGCCGTTCTTGTACCCCTTGGACCCGAACGTGTGGGCGGCGGCCCGCAGGATCTCCGCGCGCCGCTCGGTGGTGGCCTGGCGGGGCTGCCGTGCGCGGCGCTGCGGCGGCGCGGCGGGCGGTACGGCGTCGTCCATGACGGAACCATACTGCGACGACGGCAGTTACTGACAAGTCAGTAAGTTAGATCGCTACCGAAACCATACTGTGATCATTCACTTACTGACACGTCAGTAAGTTGTGCGTAGATTCACCGCAGAAGACGACGACGTCCGATCGGAGAACGCGCGGTGCCCCTCACCACCACCACCGACCTCACCGCCCTCGCGGCTGCGCTCAGCCTCGAGGACAAGGTGCGCCTGGTCGTCGGCGCCGGCCTGTGGTCCACCGCCGCCATCCCGCACATCGGCCTGCGCGCCATGCAAGTCTCCGACGGCCCCGCCGGTGTCCGCGGCGTCTCCGACTCCACCGACGAGACCTCCGCCTCCTTCCCCGCCCCCAGCGCGCTCGCCGCCACGTGGGACGTCGACCTCGCCGACGAGGTCGGCCACCTGTTCGCCGCGGAGGCCCGTCGGCACGGCGTCGACGTCGTGCTCGCCCCGCAGGTGAACCTGCAGCGCACCCCCGTCGGCGGTCGCCACTTCGAGTGCTACTCCGAGGACCCCATGCTCACCGGCGCCATCGCGGTGCACGTGGTCCGCTCCGCGCAGGACCGCGGCGTCGGCATGTGCGTCAAGCACTTCGTCGCCAACGACTCCGAGACGCAGCGCACCACCTACCTGGCACGCGTCGACGAGAAGACGTTGCGCGAGGTGTACCTGGCACCGTTCGAGCAGCTCGTGCACGAGGCCCAGGCGTGGTCGGTCATGAGCGCGTACTCCGGCATCGACGACGGCACGACCGCCGCGACCGCCGCCGAGCACCGCCCGCTGCTGACCGGGGTGCTCAAGGACGAGTGGGGCTTCGACGGTGTCGTGATGAGCGACTGGGTGGCCACCAAGACGGTCGTCGGAGCCGCCGAGGGCGGTCTCGACCTGCAGATGCCCGGCCCCGACGGACCCTGGGGCGACGGGCTCCTCGACGCCGTCGAGTCCGGAGACGTCAGCGAGGCGCTGCTCGACGCCAAGGTGGTCCGGCTGCTCCGGCTCGCCCAGCGGGTGGGCGCCCTCGACGGGGTCGAGCCCGCGGGTGCGCAGCGGGACCACGTGACCGACGTCGACGTGCGGGCCGTCCTGCGGGACCTCGTCTCCCGCTCGATGGTCGTGCTCCGCGACGACGCGCACGCGCTGCCCGTCGACCCCGCCGGCGTCACGCGGATCGCGCTGCTCGGCCCCAACGCCGTCCACCCGTTCGTGCAGGGCGGTGGGTCCGCCTACGTCCGCCCCGACCACGCGACGACGCCCGAGACCGCGCTCCGCGACGCGTTCGGCGAGGTCGACGTCGACGTGCACCCCGGCGCGGTGTCCCGCCTGCTGCCCCCCGCGCTCGACCTGGCCGGACGCTGCACCACCCCCGACGGGCACGCCGGGGCGCTCGGCGAGCTGCTCGACGCCGACGGGACCGTGCTGGTCACCACCGACGTCACCGGCTGGAACGGGTGGCTGCGCGAGGTGCCCGGCCCCGCGGTCGCGCTGCGGCTGCGGACCACCGTGCGGCTCGACGAGCCAGGACGGCACGAGGTCGGCGTCGGTACCGTCGGCAGGCACCGGATCACGGTCGGCGGGCAGGTGCTCTCCACCAGCGAGCACGTCGTCGGCGCCGAGGTGATCCTCGACTCCAGCGTCAACCAGCCCGTGCCCGCGACGCTGGTCGTCGAGGTGACCGAGCCGACGACCGTCGAGATCGACGCGCTCGTGCAGGCCGTCCACCCCGTCGGGTACGCCAGCTTCGCGCGCGCCGAGCTGGTGCACCGCGTACCCGGCACATCGCCCGACGAGCTGCTCGCCGTCGCCACCGAGGCGGCCGCGGCCGCCGACCTGGCGATCGTCGTCGTCGGCACCAACGAGGAGATCGAGTCGGAGGGGTACGACCGCACGAGCCTCGCGCTGCCCGGCACGCAGGACCAGCTGGTCAAGGCGACGCTCGCCGCGAACCCCCGCACGATCGTCGTCGTCAACGCCGGTGCCCCCGTGCTGCTGCCGTGGCTCGACGAGGTTCCGTGCGTCCTGTGGGCGTGGCTCGGTGGGCAGGAGTGGCCCGACGCGCTCGCGGACGTGCTCACCGGGATCACCGAGCCCACGGGCCGCCTGCCCTGGACGCTCCCCGCGCACGAGACCGACGTGCCCGTCCCGGACGCGGTCCCCGTCGACGGCGTCGTCGAGTACCACGAGGGCGTCCACGTCGGGTACCGCTCGTGGCTCCGGCTCGGCCGCACCCCGGCGGCGCCGTTCGGGCACGGTCTCGGCTGGACGACGTGGGCGTACGAGTCGGTGTCCCACACCGTCGAGGCGGACGGGTCGGTCCTGCTGGACGTCCGCGTGCGCAACACCGGTGCCCGCGACGGGCGCGAGGTGGTCCAGGTCTACGTCGAGCCGCCGGGCCCGGACGAGTCGCGGCCCGTCCGCTGGCTCGGCGGGTTCAGCACGGTGCACGCCGCCGCCGGCGCGCACGCAGATGTCCAGGTCCGGGTGGACGCCCGTGCGTTCCGGACCTGGGACAGCGCACTGCCCGGCTGGGTCACCCCGGCCGGTACCTACCCGATCCGCGTGGGCCGCTCCTCGAGCGACCTGCGCCTCAGCGCCGACGTGGCCGTGCTTCGTCTGCACAGTCCGACGTCGGCACAGCCCGCGTAACGCCCCGGTCCGGCGGGATCCGCAGTCCCGTCGGACCGGCTCGACCAGCAGTTTCCGCATCAGTGCAAGGAGGCACTCGTGAGAATCCGCAAGCTCTCGACGGTCGTCGCTACGGCGGCCACCCTCGCGTTGCTCGCCACCGCCTGCTCCGGCGGCGGTAGTGGCAGCGACGACGACGCGACCGGCGGCACCGGTGGCGTCTCGGACAAGATCCTGACCATCGGCATGCCGAACGGCCCGCAGCAGCCCAACCAGAACCCGCTCGCGACCGGCTCCGCGTCGCTCTCGCTCGGGTACGCGTTCGCCGTCTACGAGTCGCTCATGCAGGTCAACGAGCTCAAGCCGACGGACCCCCCGACGCCGTGGCTCGCCGAGAGCGTCGAGTGGAACCCCGACTCCACGCAGGCCGTGATCACGGCGCGTGAGGGCGTGAAGTGGTCCGACGGCACGGACTTCACCGCCGAGGACATCGCGTTCTCGATCCAGCTCCGCAAGGACAACAAGGAGCTGAACACGGACTTCCCGGACCAGTACGGCGACATCACGGTCGACGGCAACACGGTCACGGTGAACTTCGAGTCCGGCCAGTACGTCAACCGCGACAAGCTGCTCAAGCTCCTCATCGTGCCCAAGCACCTGTGGGAGAACGAGGACCCGGTGACGTGGACCGACGACGAGATGATCGGCACGGGCCCGTTCAAGCTCAAGAGCTTCACCCCGCAGGCCGTGACGCTCGAGCCGAACACCGACTACTGGGGCGAGACCCCGAAGGTCGGCACGCTGCGGTACGACACGTTCAACGACAACGCCGGCCTGACCACGGCGCTCACCACGGGTGACGCGCAGTGGGGCTGGACGTTCATCCCGGACTTCGAGAACACGTTCATCGCCAAGGACCCGGAGCACTTCCACCAGGTCGCGGGCGGCGGCTTCGGCGTCGACGTCCTCTACCTGAACAACGAGACGAAGCCGTTCAACGACGTGGCGTTCCGCAAGGCGCTGAACATGGTCGTGGACCGCGCGGACATCTCCGCGACGGCCGGTTACGGCGTGTGGCCCCAGATCAAGAGCGTGACCGGGCTGCCCCAGCCGTCGGGTGACGCGTTCATCTCCGACGAGTTCCTCGACCAGGAGCTCACGGTCGACGTCGACGGTGCCAAGGACGTGCTCACCGACGCGGGCTACACCTGGGACGGCGACGCACTGGTCGACCCCGACGGCGAGAAGGTCTCCTTCACGCTCCAGAACCCGACGGGGTGGACCGACTACCTGGACGCGCTCGGCATCATCAGCGAGGGCGCGGCCGCCCTCGGGGCCGAGGCGTCCGTCGAGGGTGTCGTCCAGGACACCTGGTTCAACGACATCATCCCGTTCGGCAACTTCCAGGCGTCCCTGCACTGGACCGACGGGGGCAGCACGCCGTGGAACATGTACTCCAACATCATGGACGGCGCGTCGTACGTGCCGCTCGGTGAGTCGGCGACGTGGAACTTCGGCCGCTACAAGAACGACGCCGTCACCGCGGCGCTGGCCGACTTCAAGGCGGGGACGGACGACAACGCCCGCGCCGCCGCCCTGGACGTCGTGCAGAAGGCCTTCGTGGAGGACGTCCCCGGCCTCGTCATCTGGTCCCGTCCCGCCGTCGCGCAGTACTCGACGGTGAACTACACGGGCTTCCCGACCGACGAGGACCCGTACGCGAACCCGCAGCCGACGGGCCCGCAGGCCGCTCTGATCCTGTCGAAGCTCGTTCCGACGGAGTGAGATGACGTGGTGCGGCGGGCGAGCCCCCTCGCCCGCCGCACCGCGTGCCCGGCCCGCACCCGACCCCCAAGGTGACCTGATGTCAGACGACCAGCCGGTCCTGCAGGCGATCGACCTGCGCAAGCACTTCCCCGTCCGCGGCTCCCGCTCCAAGAAGTTCGTGCACGCCGTCGACGACGTGAACCTGTCGCTCCACCGCGGCAAGGTGATCGCGCTGGTGGGGGAGTCGGGCTCCGGCAAGTCCACGATCGCCCGGCTGCTCGCGCAGCTCATGCCGGTCACGGGCGGCCAGATCCTGCTGCACGGGCAGGACGCCACGGCGAAGAACCGGCGCGCGTTCCACCAGTACGTGCGCAAGGTCCAGATGATCTTCCAGGACCCGTTCGGGTCGCTGAACCCCGTGCACACCGTGCGGTACACCCTCACGCGCAGCCTCAAGATCCACCGCGGGCGCCTGCGCGGAGTCGAGCTCGAGGCCGCCCTCGACGAGCTGCTGGACCGGGTCCAGCTGCGCCCGGCCGCCCGGTACATCGACAAGTTCCCGCACGAGCTGTCCGGCGGTCAGCGCCAGCGCGTGGCCATCGCCCGCGCGCTCGCGGCCGACCCCGAGGTGCTGCTCGCCGACGAGCCGATCTCGATGCTCGACGTGTCGATCCGCCTCGGCATCCTCAACCTGCTGCGCGACCTGCGGGACCGCCTGCAGCTCGCGATCCTCTACATCACGCACGACATCGCGTCGGCCCGCTACTTCGCCGACCGGACGATGGTCATGTACGCCGGCCGGATCGTGGAGACGGGCGACTCGGAGTCCGTCACGCAGGACCCGAAGCACCCCTACACGCAGCTGCTGGTGCGCTCCGCGCCGGACCCGGACGACCTGGAGTCCCGCGCCCGGGGCGCCCGCGGCGAGGCGCCGAGCCTGGTGACCCCGCCCGGCGGGTGCCGGTTCAACCCGCGCTGCCCGTTCGCCGTCGACCTGTGCCGCACCGAGGTCCCGCCCTTGCTGCCTGTCGGCGAGGTCCGCGAGGCCGCCTGCTGGGGCTACTCCGACCGTGCGGACCGCCCGTCGCTGGGCTCGGTGCTCGACGCGTACGGCGAGCGGCCGGCCGTGGACGTCTCGGTGCTGGAGGTCGACCGATGAGGTTCTTCACCCGACGCATCGTGTTCTACGCGATCACCGCGTGGGCAGCGATCACGATCAACTTCTTCATCCCGCGGATCATGCCGGGCGACCCCGTGAGCGCCCTGATCGCCAAGAACCAGGGCCGGATCAGCCCCGACGCCGCCGAGGCGCTGCGGGCGCTGTTCGGGCTCGACGAGGACATGTCGCTGTGGGAACAGTACGTCGCGTACTGGAAGCTGCTGCTGCAGGGCGACCTGGGCATCTCGTTCTCGTACATGGCACCCGTGGCCGACGTGATCCGGCAGGCGCTGCCGTGGACGATCGGGCTGGTCGGCGTCGCGACGATCATCAGCTTCACGCTCGGCACGCTGATCGGCACCGGGATCGGGTGGCGCCGGGGGACCTGGATGGACGGTCTGCTGCCGCTGTCCACGTTCTTCTCGGCCGTGCCGTACTTCTGGCTCGCCCTGATCGCCATCTCGCTGTTCTCGGTGACGCTCGGCTGGTTCCCCGCCAGCGGCAGCTACGACCGCAGCATGGTGCCCACCCTGTCCTGGGAGTTCGTCGGCTCCGTCATCTACTACGGGTTCCTGCCGGCCATGACGATCGTGGTGTCCTCGATCGCCGGCTGGATGCTCGGGATGCGCAACATGATGGTCACCGTGTCCTCCGAGGACTACGTGACGGTCGCGCAGGCCAAGGGCCTCAAGGAGCGGACCGTCATGATGGGCTACGCCGCCCGGAACGCGATCCTCCCGCAGGTGTCCAGCTTCGCCCTGTCGCTCGGCTTCATCGTCGGCGGCACCCTCGTCATGGAGATCGTCTTCTCCTACCAGGGCATCGGGTACTACCTGTTCAGCGCGGTGAACGCGAAGGACTACCCGCTCATGCAGGGGTGCTTCCTGGTGATCACGTTCGCCGTGCTCCTCGCCAACATGGCCGCCGACGTCGCCTACGGCGTGCTCGACCCCCGCACGCGACAGGAGGGCTGACATGACCGTCGAAGCCGCGTTCCTCGAGGACCTGGAGATCAACCCGGACGCGACGACCCCCCGCACGGGCAAGCGTCGCTTCCTGTTCATGCGCAACGCGAAGGCCCTGACCGGTCTGGCGATCCTCGGGTTCTTCTTCCTCATCGCGATCATCGGGCCGTGGATCGCGCCGTACGACCCGAACGCGCGGTCGTCGGCGATCCTGCAGTCACCGTCGTGGCAGCACCTCATGGGCACCACGCACCAGGGGCAGGACGTCATGAGCCAGCTGATCCTGGGCACGCGCAGCGTGCTCGTGGTCGGGTTCGTCGCCGGGACGGTCGCGACGGTCATCGGTGTGATCGTCGGCGTCACCGCGGGCTACATCGGCGGGTTCGGCGACGAGTCCCTGTCGGCGCTGTCCAACGTGTTCCTGGTCATCCCGCAGCTCCCGCTCATCATCATCATCGCGGGGCAGCTGCCGTCGGCAGGCGGGCTCACCGTCGCCCTCGTCATCGCTGCGACCGGCTGGGCGTGGGGTGCCCGCGTGCTGCGCGCGCAGACGCTGTCGCTCAGGAAACGAGACTTCGTCGAGGCCGCGCGCGCCAACGGCGAGAGCACGTGGCGGATCATCTCCGCGGAGATCCTGCCCAACCTGACCGCCATCATCGCCGCGGGCTTCGTCGGCACCGTCGGGTTCGCCGTGCTGTCCCAGATCACCCTGTCGTTCGTCGGCATCACGCCCACCAACGAGTGGAACTGGGGGACCGTCCTGTACTGGGCGCAGGCGCAGCTGGCCCTGCAGCGCGGCGCGTGGTGGTGGTTCGTCCCCGCCGGGCTGCTCATCGCGCTGCTCGGCATGGCGCTGACGCTCATCAACTTCGGGATCGACGAGTTCGTCAACCCGCGCCTGCGGTCGGTCGGCCTCAACGCCCGGTCGATGCGCAAGCGCAAGATCCGCCCGCGCATCGGCTTCACGCCGGTCGTCCGCGAGGCCAAGGAGGACCGGGCATGACCGCCATCGACACGCAGCGTGCGTTCCGCTCCGGGGCGGCGGCCGTCGATCCCGTGCTGGAGATCAAGAACCTGTCCGTCGACTACGGGTACGACGAGGACCCGACGCACGTGCTGCGCCAGGTGTCATTGACCCTCAACCGCGGCGAGGTGCTCGGCCTGGCCGGCGAGTCCGGCTGCGGCAAGTCGACGCTCGCGTACGCGGCCACCCGGCTGCTGCCGCCCCCCGGTCTCATCACCGGCGGCGAGGTCATCTTCACCGACCGCGACGGGCAGAGCACCGACATCCTCACGCTCAGCGACGCCGACCTGCGGGCCACCCGCTGGCAGGACCTCGCGATCGTGTTCCAGGGCGCGATGAACTCCCTCAACCCGGTGTACCGGATCGGCCGGCAGATCGCCGACGGGATCTCCGCGCACCTACCGGGGGTCACCAAGAAGGAGGCCCTGGAGCGGGCTGCCGGGATGCTCGAGCTCGTCGGCATCTCCGCCGACCGGCTGCGCGACTACCCGCACCAGCTCTCTGGCGGCATGCGGCAGCGCGTGATGATCGCCATGGCCCTCGCGCTCGACCCGCAGGTGCTGATCATGGACGAGCCGACGACGGCCCTCGACGTGGTCATGCAGCGGCAGATCGTCGAGCAGATCGCGGAGCTGCGCGACCGGCTCGGCTTCTCGGTCATCTTCATCACGCACGACGTGTCCCTGCTGATCGAGATCGCCGACCGCATCGCGATCATGTACGCCGGCGAGATCGTCGAGGACGCCTCCGCGCAGGACATGTACCGCCGCCCGCGGCACCCGTACTCGGACGCGCTGCTGCACTCGTTCCCGCCCTTGCGCGGTCCACGCCGCGAGCTCACCGGCATCCCCGGCTCACCCCCGGACATGTCGAACCTGCCCACCGGCTGCCCGTACCGCGACCGCTGCGCGCACGTGTTCGACGCGTGCGCGGCGATCACCCCGGAGCTCGTCGCGCCGCTCGTCGAGGGCGACGACCCGCGCCGGTCCGTCGCCTGCCTGCGCCACGACCCCGCCGCCGTGACCGCGGCCGGCTTCGAGCCGCAGCCGGTCCCGGTGGAGCTCTCGGTCCGCTGATCCCCGCCCCACCCCCGGCTCCCTCTCCACAGGGCTGCTGGCCGGGGGCGGGGCGGCCCTCTCACCAGCCGGACGACCTCGTCCCCCCCAGCAGGACCGCGTCGTCGGCTGTCTACGCACCGCTCGAGCGGGGTCGTGCACGGACGTGCACGCGGGCGCCCTGGGCGCCGAAGATGCTGAGCAGCTCGACGGGGTGCGCGGTCTCGTTGCCGAACCAGTGGGGGACGCGGGTGTCGAACTCCGCGGCCTCGCCGGGCGGGAGGACCAGGTCGTGCTCGCCGAGCACCAGGCGCAGGTGGCCGTCGATGACGTACAGCCACTCATAGCCCTCGTGCGAGTTCAGCTCCGGGTCGGGGTGCGGGCCGCCGGGCGGGAGGACGAGCTTGTAGACGATCATGCCGCCGCTCTTGCGGGACAGCGGGATCACGGTCATGCCGTGCTCGGTGACCGGGCGCGGGTGGATGCGTGGGTCGCCCGTGGCGGGGGCGCCGACCAGCTCGTCGAGCGGCACCCGGTACAGCGCGGCCAGGGGGACCAGGAGCTCCAGCTGCGGTCGCCGCGTGCCCGACTCCAGCCGAGAGAGGGTGCTGACCGAGATGCCGGTCGCCTCGGACGCCTGCGCGAGCGTCAGGTCGCGCTGCTGCCGGACGGCCCGGAGCCGGGGCCCGACGGTGCGCATCAGCTGGTCGACGTCGTCCACGCTCCGCAGTTTGCCACTTCGGCAACGATGCTTGCCAGCCTGCGACGGTCCGTCGGATGCTTGCCGACATGAGAGATGTGGTTGTCATCGGTGGTGGTGCTGCGGGTCTGAGCGGAGCGGTGACGCTCGCACGAGCGCGTCGGTCGGTGCTGGTGATCGACGACGGGACCCCCCGCAACGCCCCGGCGGACGGGGTGCACGGGATCCTGGGACAGGAGGGCGTGTCTCCGCTGGAGCTGCTCGCGCGCGGCCGCGCCGAGCTGGCGGGCTACGGCGGGTCGCTGCGGCAGGGCCGGGTCGTGGCGGCGGCGCGCGAGGACGGCGGGTTCGTCGTGACCTTGGACGACGGGACGTCCGAGCGCGCTCGGCGGATCCTCGTGGCCACCGGCCTCGTCGACGACCTGCCCGACCTCCCCGGTCTGCGGCAGCGCTGGGGTCACGACGTCCTGCACTGCCCGTATTGCCACGGCTGGGAGGTGCGTGACCAGCCGATCGGCGTGCTCGCCACGTCCGAGCGCGCCGTGCACCAGGCACTGCTGTTCCGGCAGTGGTCCGACGACGTGGTCCTGCTCCAGCACACCGCCCCGGAGCCGACGCCGGAGCAGGCCGAGCAGCTGGCCGCCCGAGGGGTCCGCGTGGTGCCCGGGGTCGTCACGGAGGTGCTGTCGACCGACGGACGGCTCACGGGCGTGCGCCTGGAGTCCGGCGCGGTCGTCGAGCGATCCGCCCTGACGGTCATGCCCCGGTTCGTCGCGCGCCTCGACGGGCTCGACGGTCTGGGCCTGACGGCGGTGCCGCACGAGATGGGCGTCGGCGAGCACGCCGCCTCCGACCTCATGGGGGCGTCGTCGGTGCCCGGCGTCTGGGTGGCCGGCAACGCGACCGACCTCATGGCCCAGGTCACGGGCGCGATGGCCGCCGGCACCCGTGCGGGCGCAGCGATCAACTCCGACCTGATCCTGGAGGACACGGCCCGCGCGGTCGCCGCGTCGCGAGCGGCACCTGAGGCGCACCCCCGTCCGAACCAGCCGCTCCTGGTGCGCGAGTGACGCGAGCGGACATGTGCGCCGCCTCATCCGCACCACGCGTCACAGGTGCGGCTGGTTGCGCCGGGTGGCGCGACGACGCACAGGGAGAGAGACGGTCAGGTCCAGGCGATCCACAGGGGCGGCGGGTGAGGTGGGGGTCGAGCACGTGGAGGACCACGTGACCGACAGAGCCGGGAGGCCCGCCATGAGCACGGTGACCGCAGACGTACCGGACGCACCCGCGAGCCCCGCGTGGATCACCGCCAACGTGCGACCGGCCGGGTCGTTCGGGCGCGCCGACGTCGGCCGGCTCCGCGACCTCCTGGGCGTCCTGTCGGCGTCGGCGTCGCTCGTCGTCCTCGACCTCGCGGCCACGAGCCTGCGCAGCCGGCACGCCGCCGACGCGATCGACGAGGCCGGGTGGGAGCTCGAACGGCGCGGCGGCTGCCTGCTGTGCATCAACGCCGACGACGACGCACGCGCCCAGCTCGACGGCTGCCGCCACGCCGTCGTCGTCGGACCGGAGGAGCCGACGCCCGTGCCGTGATCCGAGCGTCGGAACGGTCCCGGCACACCGGCGCGGGTGACCTACCGTTGTCCGGTGAGCAACGCCCCCACCCTCCCCGCGCCTGTGCGCCCGACCCCCGACGCCGGGGACCGGCGCGGCATGGTCGTGGCCGTGGCGGTGGGAGTCGCGGCCCTCTCGTTCGCCGGGGTGTTCCTGCTGTGGCGGGTGTTCGTCGACACCCTCGCCGGTCAGCAGGTGGAGAACGCGGCGTTCCAGGGCGCCCTCTACGGGCAGACGCAGCTGTGGCGCGTCGCCGAGCGCGTGCTCGACGTGGTGTCGGTCGGGTTCATCGTCGCCGTCCTGCTCGCCGCGATGCTCATCGCCGTGCTCCGTCGCCGGTGGTCGCTCGCCGCCCAGGTGGCGGTCCTGATGATCGGCGCCAACCTCACGACGCAGGTGCTGAAGAAGTGGGTGCTGTACCGCCCGGACCTCGGCGTCGAGGCCAGCTACGGCAACACCCTGCCCAGCGGTCACACCACCGCGGCGGCCTCCGTCTCGGCGGCGCTGCTCCTCGTGGTGCCGCCCCGCGCCCGCCCGTGGGCTGCCGTGCTCGGCGCCGGCTACACGACGGCCACCGGCATCTCGACTCTGATCGGCCAGTGGCACCGCCCGTCGGACGTCGTCGCGGCCGTGCTGGTGGTGCTCGCCTGGACCGCGATCGCGTGCGCGCTGGTCGCGTTGACCCCTGCCCGCGCCTCGACGGCCACCGGTGCGCTCCGGCTCTCCGTCGACCCGCCGCCGACGCCTGCCACGATGCGCGGTGTGGTGGCGGGGCTGCTCATCGTCGGGGTCGGCGCGGGGGCGTCGGCCGTCGTCGCGCTGTCGCACACGTGGCAGAACCTGGACGATCTGGACGCTCGCGCCGAGGAGGTCACGGCCTACCTCGGCGGCGCCGCGGGGGTGCTGATGGCGTCCTGTCTGGCGTTCGCGATCATGCTGCTGCTGCGTCAGGCCGCGGCATCGCGATTGCCGCGGGGTTGACCGCACGCCGTAGAGTCCCCAACGTCGCACGGGTCGTCCGGCCCGTCGCAGTCCGAGAAGGGCCTGACTGATGTCTGCAGGGCGCAAGCTCGTGATCGTGGAGTCGCCTGCCAAGGCGCGCACGATCGCCGGGTACCTCGGCGAGGGGTACGACGTCGAGGCGAGCGTCGGGCACATCCGTGACCTCCCGCAGCCCTCCGAGCTGCCCGCGGACATGAAGAAGGGGCCGTTCGGCAAGTTCGCCGTCGACGTCGACAACGGCTTCGCGCCGTACTACGTGGTCGACGCCGACAAGAAGAAGAAGGTCAGCGAGCTCAAGAAGCTCCTGAAGGACTCGGACGAGCTCTTCCTGGCCACCGATGAGGACCGCGAGGGCGAGGCCATCGCCTGGCACCTGCTCCAGGAGCTCAAGCCCAAGGTCCCCGTCAAGCGCATGGTGTTCCACGAGATCACCCCCGAGGCCATCCAGCGGGCGCTGGAGAACACGCGTGAGCTGGACGACCGGCTGGTCGACGCGCAGGAGACCCGACGCATCCTCGACCGGCTGTACGGGTACGAGGTCAGCCCGGTGCTGTGGCGCAAGGTCCGGCAGGGTCTGTCGGCCGGGCGCGTGCAGTCCGTCGCGACGCGGCTCGTGGTCGAGCGCGAGCGCGAGCGCATGGCGTTCGTCGCCGCCGACTACTGGGACGTCACGGGCACCTTCGCGGTTCTCGACGACGCCGAGCCGTCCTTCGACGCGCGACTGACGTCGGTCGACGGTCGCCGCGTCGCGACCGGACGGGACTTCCTCGACACCGGTCAGCTGCGCGCCGCCGATGTCGCCCACCTCGACGAGGCACGCGCGACGTCGCTGGTCGCCGGGCTGGCCGACTCGTCGTTCACCGTCGCGTCCCTGGAGACCAAGCCGTACACCCGTCGCCCCGCGGCGCCGTTCACCACGTCGACCCTCCAGCAGGAGGCGTCGCGCAAGCTCCGGATGGCGTCCCGGCAGACCATGCGCACGGCGCAGGGCCTGTACGAGAACGGCTACATCACCTACATGCGTACGGACTCCTCGTCGCTGAGCTCGCAGGCGATCGACGCCGCGCGCCGGCAGGCCTCGGAGCTGTACGGGGCCGAGTACATCCCCGACGCGCCCCGCGTGTACGCGAGCAAGGCCAAGGGCGCGCAGGAGGCCCACGAGGCCATCCGGCCCGCCGGTGACCACTTCCGGACGCCCGCGCAGGTGGCCAAGGAGCTGTCGGGCGACCAGTTCCGGCTCTACGAGCTCATCTGGAAGCGCACGGTCGCCTCCCAGATGGCCGACGCCCGCGGGCAGACCGCGTCCGTCCGCCTCGGCGCCACGGCGTCCGACGGCACGGACGTCCTGTTCTCCGCCTCCGGCACGGTCATCACGTTCCGCGGGTTCCTCGCCGCGTACGAGGAGGGTCGCGACGTGTCGCGGTACGACTCGTCGGAGGAGGCCCCGGCCGAGAAGGACGACGCGCGCCTCCCGAAGATGGCCGAGGGCGACCCGCTGTCCGCATCCGACCTCACCGCCGACGGCCACCGCACCTCCCCGCCGCCGCGCTACACCGAGGCGTCGCTGGTCAAGGCGCTGGAAGAGCGCGGGATCGGCCGGCCGTCGACGTACGCCGCGACCATCTCCGTGATCCAGGACCGCGGCTACGTGACCGGTCGCGGGCAGGCCCTCGTGCCGTCGTGGCTGGCGTTCGCGGTGACGCGGCTGCTGGAGGAGAACTTCGAGTGGCTCGTCGACTACGACTTCACCGCCGAGATGGAGGAGGACCTCGACGCCATCGCCGCCGGTGACAAGGACCGGGTGGCCTGGCTGACCCGGTTCTACTTCGGTGACGGCACCGGCAACGAGGAGGGCGAGGGCCTGCGGGACCTCGTCGCGAACCTCGGCGACATCGACGCCCGCGAGGTCAACTCGATCCCGATCGGTGAGGGCATCGTGCTGCGCGTCGGCCGGTACGGCCCCTACCTGGAGGACTCGGCCGCCGAGCCCGCCGAGGACGGCACCACGCGGCGCACCTCGGTCCCCGAGGAGCTGGCCCCCGACGAGCTCACCGTCGCGAAGGCCCGCGAGCTGCTGGAGACGCAGCCCGAGGGGGACCAGGTGCTCGGCACCGACCCCGTCGCCGGCACGCCGATCGTCGCGCGCAACGGCCGCTACGGCCCGTACGTGACGGAGATCCTGCCCGACCCCGAGATCGACACGTCCCTGTCGGCCGCCGCGCAGAAGCGCGCGCTCGCGGCGGCGCCGAAGCCGCGGACCGCCTCGCTGTTCAAGTCGATGTCGCTGCAGTCGATCACCCTCGACGAGGCGCTCACGCTGCTGTCGCTGCCCCGCGTGGTCGGCGTCGACCCGGAGTCCGGCACCGAGATCACCGCGCAGAACGGCCGCTACGGCCCGTACCTGAAGAAGGGCACGGACTCGCGCACGCTCGCGTCGGAGGAGGCCCTCTTCACGACGACGCTCGAGGAGGCGCTGGCCATCTACGCGCAGCCGAAGCGCGGCCGCGGCGCCACGTCTGCGCCCCCGCTGCGCGAGCTGGGCGACGACCCGACGTCGGAGAAGCCGATCACCGTCAAGGACGGCCGCTTCGGCGCGTACGTCACCGACGGCGTCACCAACCGGACCCTTCCCCGCGACCTCACGCCCGAGACGATCACGCGCGAGCAGGCGATCGAGCTCCTCGCCGAGAAGCGCGCGTCGGCCCCCGCGAAGAAGAAGGCGCCCGCCCGCCGTGCGCCGGCCAAGCCGAAGGCCGCCGCGAAGAAGTAGGCACGGTCCGGTCAGACCTCGCGGCCGAACAGCCGCTCGGCGGTGAGCCCCGGCTCGGCGAGACCGTCGAGCGCCGCGACGATCGCGCGCTCCTCCCAGCGGAAGTGCGACTCGAGGATCGCGGCCAGTCCGTCGATGTCGCTGCGCGCCTGCGCGAGGTCGTCGCTGCCGGTCAGCACCGCGTCGATGCTCTGCAGGATCCCCGCCACCACGTGATGGTCGCGGGCGAGCCCGTCGAGCGTGTCCTGGAGCTCCGGGTACTGCGCCGCCAGGGCGGGGAACGCCGTCCCGTCCTCGCTGGTGTGGTGCCGACCGACCGCCCCGCAGAACGCGACGCAGTGGCTGCGGAGGTCGGGGGTGAGCGCGGAGGTCTCGTCGAGCTCGTCGAGGAGCCGGTCCAGCTCGTCGCGCAACCGGTCGTGCGTCTCGACGAGCTGCTGCCCCCAGGCTGCGAGACGGTCGGGGACGGCTGGCACCCCGCCACCCAACACGCCCACGACGTCCCCGTCAACGCGCGGTCGCTCCGCCCCGCGGCCCACGAACTCGTCAGTCCCCGACGAACTCGTCCGTCGCAGCAGACGAGTTCGGCCGCAACCGACGAGTTCAGCTGCACCCGGTCACCCGGGCGGACCTGTCCCGTGTCGCGCGCTAGGTTGTCGCCATGGCTGACCGCGCTGAAGACCCCCGCTCCGCACCGCCGATCCGCTGGGGCATCCTCGGCGCCGGCAACATCGCCGCGACGTTCGCGGCGGCCGTGAACGCGCACACCCGCGCGCAGCTGGTCGCCGTCGGGTCGCGCAACCGGGACCGCGCGCAGCGGTTCGCCACGGCGCACGGCATCCCGACGACGCACGTGGGCTACCGCGAGCTCGTCGAGGACCCGCAGGTGGACGCCGTCTACATCGCGACGCCGCACTCCGAGCACAAGGAGCAGGCGCTCCTGGCCATCCGCGCCGGCAAGCACGTGCTCGTCGAGAAGGCGTTCACGCGCAACGCGGGCGAGGCCGAGGAGGTGTTCGCCGCCGCCCGCACCGCAGGGGTGTTCGTGATGGAGGCGATGTGGACGCGGTTCCTGCCGCACGTCTACGCGCTGCACCAGGTCATCGACGCCGGGGAGATCGGCGAGATCATCAACCTCTCCGCCGACCACGGCCAGGCGTTCACGTACGACCCGAAGAGCCGGCTGTTCGACCCGGCCCTCGCGGGCGGTGCGCTGCTCGACCTCGGTGTCTACCCGGTGTCGTTCGCGCACGACTTCCTCGGCGTCCCGGACGCGGTGCAGGCCGTCGGGCAGCTGACGCCGACCGGTGTCGACGGGCAGATCTCGATCGTCCTGTCCTACGGCGACCGGGCGCAGGCCACCCTGTCGACCACGCTGTGGGCCAAGACACCGACGATCGCGACGATCTCCGGCACCGAGGGCAACATCTGGGTCAAGGGCAGCTTCTACGCGCCGACGTCGTTCCGGGTGCAGCGTCTCGACGGCCGCGTGTGGGACTTCGACCAGCCCGGCACCAAGGGCCTGCAGTACGAGGCCGCGGAGGTCGCCCGCCAGGTGGCCGCCGGTCAGACGCAGAGCCCCCGCCTCACGTGGGACAACACCCTCGAGGTGCTGCGGACGATGGACACGATCCGCTCGCTCGTCGGCGTCAGCTACCCCGGGGAGTGACGTCGGACCCGACGGCTACCCTGACGCACGTGACGACGCTCCCTGGCTTGTTCCTCTCGTTCGAGGGCGGCGACGGCGCCGGCAAGTCGACGCAGGCGCGGCTGCTGGGCGACTGGCTGACCGGGCTGGGACGTGAGGTCGTCCTGACGCGGGAGCCCGGCGGCACCGAGCTCGGCCTGCTGCTGCGCGACGCGGTCCTGCACGGCGACCACGTCGACGCCCGCACCGAGGCGCTTCTGTACGCGACCGACCGCGCGCACCACGTGGCCTCGCTCGTCCGCCCGGCGCTCGCCCGCGGCGCGGTGGTCGTCACCGACCGCTACCTGGACTCGTCGGTGGCCTACCAGGGCAGCGGGCGGGACCTGGGGGCCGACGAGGTCGAGCGCCTCTCCCTGTGGGCGGTCGACGGGCTGCTCCCGGCGCTCACCGTCCTGCTGGACCTCGACCCGGTCGCGGGCAAGGCGCGGCTGACGGGGGACCCGGACCGGCTGGAGCGTGCGGGCGACGAATTCCACCGGCGCACCCGGGAGGCGTTCCTCGGACGCGCCGAGGCCGAGCCGGGGCGCTGGCTCGTCCTCGACGCGACGCAGCCGGTCGACGAGCTGGCGTCGGCGATCCGGGCCCGGGTGGCCCCCCTCCTCGGGGTGACGCCGTGAGCGTCTGGGACGACGTCGTCGGCCAGGAGCCTGCCGTCGAGGTCCTGCGGCACGCGATCGAGGACCCGGCCGCGATGACCCACGCGTGGCTGCTCACCGGACCGCCCGGCTCCGGACGGTCCAACGCGGCCCGGGCGTTCGCCGCGGCGCTGCAGTGCGCGACCGGCGGCTGCGGCACCTGCCACGGCTGCACGACCACCCTGCGCGGCCTGCACCCGGACGTCACCGTCGTCGCGACCGAGGGCGTGTTCATCCGCGCCGAGACGGCCCGCCCGCTGGTCGAGCTCGCGCAGCGGTCCCCGTCACAGGGACGGCACCGGGTCATCATCATCGAGGACGCCGACCGCCTGAACGACACCAGCGGCAACTCGCTCCTCAAGGCCATCGAGGAGCCGGCCGGTCGCACGGTCTGGATCCTGTGCGCCCCGAGCCCGCAGGACGTCCTGGTCACCATCCGCTCCCGCAGCCGCTCCGTCGCGCTGCGGGTGCCGCCCGTCGACGCGGTCGCCGCCCTGCTGGTGTCGCGCGACGGGATCGACCCCGCGGTCGCCGCCGTCGCGGCACGCGCGGCGCAGAGCCACGTCGGGATCGCCCGTCGGCTCGCCCGGGACCCCGAGGCCCGCGCCCGGCGGTCCGCGGTGCTGGGCATCGCGGCGAAGATCCGCGGCGTCGGCGACGCGGTGCTGGCCGCGGGCGAGCTCGTCGAGACGGCGCAGGCCGATGCCAAGGCCGCGACCGAGCAACGGGACGCCGAGGAGAAGGCCGAGCTGCTGCGGTCCATGGGGGCTGAAGGTGCGGCGACGCTGCCACCCGCCCTGCGCACCCAGGTCCGGCAGCTCGAGGAGGACCAGAAGCGCCGGGCCACCCGCGCGCAGCGCGACGTGCTCGACCGCGCGATGGTCGACCTGCTCTCCCTCTACCGCGACGTGCTCGTCGTGCAGCTCGGTGCCGGCGTCGAGCTCGTCAACGTGGAGCACGAGCAGTCGGTGCGCGCCCTCGCGGAGTCGAGCACCGCCGAGCAGACCCTGCGCCGGATGGACGCCGTCGGCCAGGCCCGCACCCGCCTGGCGGGGAACGTCGCCCCGCTGCTGGCGGTCGAGGCGATGGCGGTGGCACTGCGCCCGCAGGGCTGACCCGGCCGACTGTGCAGATCGGGTGACGGTCCCGCGCAACCGGCGGACGCGGCGCCGGCCGCTCAGTCTCGACGGCTACCGTGTGCGCATGCCGCTCTCCGCCCGCCTCGTCGCGCCCACGAGCGTCGGACGCGATCCGCGGCACCGGCTCGCCGTGGCCCTCGTCGCCGCCGGCCTCCTCCTCGTCGTGCTGCTCGCCGGGTGCGTGGCGCCCAAGAACCAGGCGGCCGGACCGGCGCCCGGCACGACCCCCGACGCTCCGACGGCCGAGGTCACGGGTGACCTCGCGCGCTACTACGGCCAGCAGCTCGAGTGGACCACGTGCGCGGAGGGTGAGTGCGCCACCGCGCAGGTTCCCCTCGACTACGCCGACCCCGCAGGACCGTCGATCGGGATCGCGCTCGCCCGCGCCCGGGCGACCGGCGGTGAGCCGATCGGCTCCCTGCTGCTCAACCGCGGCGGACCCGGGGCGTCCGGCGTCGACTTCGTCAGCCAGGTCGCTGGCATGGTGAGTGCCGACATCACCCGGCAGTTCGACCTGGTCGGCTTCGACCCGCGCGGCGTGCAGCGCTCGAGCCCCGTCGAGTGCGTCGACGGCCCCGGCCTCGACGCGATCCTCGCCTACGACGCCGACTACTCCACCGACGCCGGGATCCAGGAGGTCATCGACCTCTACGGCGGCCTCGGTGCCGCGTGCGAGCAGAACACGGGTGCGCCGCTGGGTCACGTCGACACGACCAGCACCGCCCGCGACCTCGACGTGCTGCGCGCGGCACTCGGCGACGAGACCCTCACCTACCTGGGCTTCTCCTACGGCACCGCGCTCGGCGCCACCTACGCGTCGCTCTTCCCGGAGAAGGTCGGCCGGCTCGTGCTCGACGGCGCCCTCCCGCCCGACCTGGCCTCCGCCGAGGCCGCCGAAGGTCAGGCCGTCGGCTTCGAGAACGCGCTGCGCGCCTACATCGAGGACTGCCAGGCCGGGAACGGGTGCCCCCTCGACGGATCGGTGGACGACGGGCTCGCGCAGATCACCGAGCTGTTCGAGCGGGCGGAGGCCAACCCGCTGCCCACGGAGTCGGACCGCGTCCTGACCAGGTCCCTGGCGTTCTACGGGATCGCGCTCCCGCTGTACGCGCAGTCGTACTGGCCGTACCTGACGCAGGCGCTGACCGCCGCGATCGACCAGAACGACGGGACCATCCTGCTCGCGCTGGCCGACCAGTACGCGGACCGCCAGCCCGACGGCACGTTCAGCACCAACTCGATCGTCGCGTTCTACGCGATCAACTGCCTCGACGGACGCGACTCCGCGGACTTCGACGTGATGCGTGCAGAAGCCGCGCAGATCGAGGCCGCCGCCCCCACCGTCGGCTACTTCTTCGGCTACGGCGGCACCGTGTGCGCGCAGTGGCCCGTGCCCGAGGTCGGCGGCCTCGACTCCTACGCCGCCGAGGGTGCTGCCCCGATCCTCGTCGTCGGCACCACGAACGACCCGGCGACGCCCTACCGGTGGGCCGAGCAGCTCGCGGAGATCCTCTCGTCCGCCACGCTCCTCACGTACGAGGGCGAGGGCCACACCGCCTACGGGTCCTCGAACGACTGCATCGCCGACACCGTCGACGCCTACCTGCTCACCGGGGCCGTCCCCGCGGAGGGCACCCGCTGCTGAGCCTCCGGTTGCCGCGCGCACCTCGACGGGCGACGGTGGCCCGATGACAGCACTGTTCCGCGACGACGTCCGCACCCGACGACCCGGCGCCGCACTGGTGGCAC
Organism: Cellulomonas sp. Leaf334; assembly: GCF_001424195.1. Lineage (GTDB taxonomy): Bacteria > Actinomycetota > Actinomycetes > Actinomycetales > Cellulomonadaceae > Cellulomonas. The sequence goes on from NZ_LMOO01000005.1 coordinate 323,099, forward strand.
GGTCAGCGCTGCTCGGCTGGGCCGCTGGTGCCCGCGCGTCCCTCGGGCTCGCCGGCCCGACGATCGCCGGCGCGCACCGCCCGGTGGTCCGCGCGGTCGCGGCGCTGGGCGTCGTCGGCGAGCTGATCGGCGACAAGCTCCCGACCGCACCGAGCCGGCTCGACCACGGCGGCGGCCTGGTCCGGGCGACGTCGGGCGCGATCGGGGCGAGCATGCTCGCGACACGCGGCGGCGAACACCCGGTCATCCCCGCGTTCGCCGGTGCGATCGGCGGGCTCGCCGGCGCCTACGGGGGAGCTGCCTGGCGGGCGTGGGCGGTCGGTCGGCTCCCCGCCTGGCAGGCAGCGGTCGCCGAGGACCTCGTGGCGCTCACCGCTGCCACCATCGCCTGCGGCGCTCGCTTTGGAGCGCCGGGGGTCGGCCAGGTACAGTAAGCGGGCTCGCCGGGGTCCATGGGTCCCGACGACGCCGCCTTAGCTCAGTCGGCAGAGCGTCTCACTCGTAATGAGAAGGTCAAGAGTTCGATTCTCTTAGGCGGCTCCACCTCGAAGGCCCTGTGACCAGCGGAGACGCTGGCCACGGGGCCTTCGTCGTCGGGCTGGAGTGGCGATCGGCGTCGCAAAGCTCCACGCAGGCCTTCGCCTTCCCGCCGGCGCCGCCCGCCCGGTCGACGGCGTCCCTCGTCCTGGCGGGGACGGGGTCGCGGAGGTCGTCGACCCTCGACAGTGCGGGTGACGTGGGTGTCTGACGTTCGTCAGCTCGTCGGGACGAGTGTCGTGAGGAAGGCGGTGGCGAACGGCGCGAGGATGCTCAGCGCGGCGATCGGTGTCCGCAGGACACCTGCTCGCAGGCCGAGGTGGTTGAGGAACCGGTCGCGGGTCTCGACGTACTCGGCGGTCGGCACCCCGGTGGGCGGCTCGCCGAGCGCCAGGTCGACGAGGGTCGTCGCACGGGTGCGCCAGCCCACGACGAGCGGGGCGACGAGCGCTGTCGCGACCGCGGCCAGGAACGCTCCGTACGCGAGGACGAGCACCGCCGGCGACTTCTCCTCGGTGGTCGCGCCCGAGCTGAGCGCGGCGAGGCGCAGCGTGCCTGTGTTGAGCACGGCGGTCGAGAGGATGACAGCGAACGCGATCGCACTGTCCTCGATGGTTCTCCAGGTGCGGTGCAGCGCGGCGGTCGCCGCCAGGATCGCGGTGGCGTCGTACTGCGGCTCCACGCCGGCGTCGTCCCATCGGGGCGGGTGCACAGCCGCGACGGCACGAGTGACGCTGTCGTCGTCGTGCGTGTGCCACACGAGCAGCGTCCAGGGAGCAGCCGCCGCCCAGCCGACGGCGAGGACCACGAGGACGGCAAGGAAGATGACGACGGAGTCGTCCTCGGTGAACTTGGTGTAGTGCGTGGCGGTCTGGAGCATGGCGGTCGCGAACATGGCGATCGCGACGTACCGGGCGAGGGCACCCGACCAGAGGCGGATGCCGGCGCGCCGCACGCGACGGACTCCCGCGCGCAGGACGACCACCCAGGCGAGCAGGCCGATCAGGACGAGCGCGGCCCAGATCGCGAACCACCCCGTGGTGATCGGTCCGCCCGACCGCTCGTAGAGCCAGACCGTGACGACGTACAGGGGCGATCCGACGAGCAGGAACATCACCGGCGCCCAGCCGCCGGGGTGGGTCGTCTCCGTCATGGCGCCTCCCGGCCCGGTACCCGTTCTCGCCCTCGGACAGAGGAATCCGCGCGCTCCCGTCTGATACCTCTGGTCGGGGCGACGACGTGACCTTCGAGTCGGGTGGGAGGCTGGCGGTCACGGCACCTGGTCGGGGTTCCTGCCAGCGCTACGACGACGCCGGTCGGCCGTCAGACCTGCGGTGCGGACCGCGCCCGGAAGTACTCCGACGACGCCGGACGCCACAGCAGCACCAGGATGGTGACGGCGAGCACGAGGGACACCACCTGCATCGCGATCGTGATCCCGGTCCCGGTGGTGAGGCTGTAGACCGAGCTCAGGACACCGAGGCCGCCGAAGACCGTGGCGAGCACCCGGGCCCACGACTTGCCGGCACCGTTCGCGGCAGCCATCCACAGCCACAGGCCGACGCCGACGAGGCCGACGACGGTCGCGAACGCGAGGGAGATCGTCGTGGCGGACTCCACGTCGTCCGGCGACAGGGTCGGGCTCGCCGCGGCGAGCTGGTCGCTCAGCTGGCTCCTGGTCGCCCACGCGACGATGATGCCGACGACGCTCAGCGCTGCGCCGACGTACATGAGCTGCACGGCCCGCGTCACCGACGACGGCCTGTCGACCGACGCAGCGGTGACCGGTTCGGCGCGGTACTGCGGTGCGACGGGCATCGACGATCCGGCGCCGCTCGCGGTGGTGTCGTCCATGTGCGGGTCGCTGTGTGCCATGCGGGTCTCCTGGTGCAGAGTGCGGTGAGGTCGGGCACCCGGACGCTATCGGGTTCGCTGGTGGCGCTGCAGCCTGGTTCCAACCCGTGTCGTCGCAGCGACAGACGTCGGCGAGCCCCTACATTGCAGACATGGCAGACATCCTGTTGGGCATCCTCGCGATCGTCGCCGGGGGCGTGATGCTCTTCGCGGGGCAGTTCGTGCTGCGGCTCGTCCTGCCGATCTGGGGCTTCTTCGCCGGGTTCGCCTTCGGGGCGGGGCTGTTCGCCTCGCTCGCGGACGAGAGCTTCCTCGGCACGGCGTTCGGCTGGGTGTCGGGGTTCGTCTTCGCCGTGATCTTCGCGGTGCTCGCCTACCTCTACTACGCGGTGGCCGTGATCCTCGCGATGGCGGCGTTCGGCTACGTGATCGGCGCGGGGCTGATCGTCGCCCTGGGGATCGACTGGAGCTGGGTCGCCGTGCTGTCGGGTGTGGCCGTCGGCGCGATCTTCGGGATCGTGTCGGTCGTCGGGAACATGCCGATGGTGGTGCTCGCGGTGGCCAGCTCGCTCGCCGGTGCGGTCAGCGTGGTCGCCGGCGTGATGCTGCTCGTGGGCACCCTGAACTCCGCCGACCTCGAGGACGGGAGGTTCAGCAGCGCGCTCGACGCCAGCTGGACCTGGTGGGCGCTGCTGCTCGTGCTGGCTCTGATCGGTTTCGTCGCCCAGACCCGGCAGAGGGTCGCGGTGCGCCGCAGCGTCGACGAGGCATGGCACGCGCAGAGCCGCACCGCCTGATCAGCTCGTCGCGCGAGCTCGGTCTTTGCGTTCACCGGTGACACGTGTCACTGTATGGGAGCGCATCCACGGCTGCATCGACGCAGCGTGCACGTCCGCCACGGACCGGCCCACGCGCTCGAACGAAGGACATCGGCAATGGCGTCGCAGACCGTCACCCCCGCACCCGCGGGCGAGCAGCCCGAGGTGCTCGACGTCCCCGTCGCCGGGCTCGTCGACCTCGACGGACGCCGCTTCTACCGGATCACGTCCTACGACGACCTGCCGCCGTTCTTCATGACCCTGGTCGGCGCGAGCGACCTGTGGCTGTTCATCTCCAGCACCGGGGGCGTCACAGCCGGGCGCGAGGAGGCCGACCGAGCGCTCTTCCCGTACTCCACCGAGGACAAGGTCTCCGCGGGCGCGGGCCGGACCGGTGGGCTCACGCTCCTGCGAGTCGGCACCGTCTTCTGGCAGCCGTTCGCGCCGCGCCGACCGGGCGACCCGGACGTCGAGCGCCACCTCTACAAGGACCCGCTCGGCACGACGCTCGTGTTCGAGGAGACCCGGCCCGACCTGGGGCTGCGCGTCCGGGTGACGTGGACGACCGCTGCCCGGTTCGGCGTCGTGCGCGAGGTCGAGGTCGCTTCGATGACCGACCGGCACCTGCGGACCGAGGTCCTGGACGGCTTCGTCGACCTCCTGCCCGCGGGAGTCACCGTGCAGACGCAGAGCGAGTTCAGCAGCCTCCTCGACGCGTACAAGCGTGCCGAGGTCGACCCCGCGACCGGCCTCGGGCTGGTCTACCTGAACTCGACGCTCACGGACAAGAGTGACCCGAGCGAGTCGCTCTCGACGACCGTCGCGTGGCAGGTCGGCCTCGTCGACGCCGACCACCTGCTCTCGGTCCGGCAGGTCGGCGAGTTCGCGACCGGCCGCCCCGTCGTCGCGGAGCACGAGGTCCGCGGCGAGAAGGGTGCGTACCTGGTCCGCGCGGACCTCACGCTCGCCCCCGGTGAGCAGCGCCGCTGGAGCGTCGTCGCCGACGTGGACCAGAGCGCCGCCGACGTCGTCCGCCTGCAGACCCTGCTCGCCGACCCCGTCGCAGCCGCCCTCGCGCTCGCCGCCGACGTCGCGGGCACGCGCGCGCACCTCGACCGGCTCGTCGGGACCGCGGACGCCGCGCAGGTCACGGGCGACGAGCTCGCCACCGCCCACCACCGCGCGAACGTCCTGTTCAACATCATGCGCGGGGGAGTCCTCGTCGACGGGTACGCCGTCCGCACGGCAGACCTGCGGGCGTTCGTCGGCCAGCGCAGCCCGCTGACCCTCGACCGCAGCAGGGCGTGGTTCGACGACCTCGCCGCGACCGAGCAGATCGACGGCCTCGTCGAGCGGGCCGACGCGTCCGGCGACCCGGACCTGCTGCGGCTCGTGCGCGAGTACCTCCCGCTGACGTTCAGCCGCCGGCACGGCGACCCGAGCCGCCCCTGGAACAAGTTCCGGATCGCCCTGACCGGCGAGGACGGCGAGACGCTCGTCGACTTCCAGGGCAACTGGCGGGACATCTTCCAGAACTGGGAGGCGCTGGCCTGGTCGTTCCCGGAGTACGTCGAGTCGATGGTCGCGGTGTTCCTCGACGCCACGACGGCCGACGGCTACAACCCGTACCGCATCTCGCGCTCCGGCGTCGACTGGGAGGTGCCCGAGCCGTCGAACCCCTGGGCGAACATCGGTTACTGGAGCGACCACCAGGTGATCTACCTGGTCAAGCTCCTCGAGGCGTCGCGACGGTTCCACCCCGGTCGCCTGGAGGCGCTCGTCGACCGCGCCGTCTTCACGCACGCCGACGTCCCGTACCGCATCGCGACGTACGACGAGATGGTCGTCGAGCCGATCGCGACGATCTCCTTCGACACCGAGGCCGAGGAGCGGGTCCAGCGGCGCGTCGCGACCGAGGGTGCCGACGGGCGGCTCGTGCATGGCACCGACGGTGACCTCGTGCGCGTGTCGCTCGGCGAGAAGCTGCTGCTGACCATCCTCGCGAAGGTCGTCAACCTGGTCCCCGACGGCGGCATCTGGATGAACACCCAGCGCCCCGAGTGGAACGACGCGAACAACGCGCTCGTCGGCAAGGGCCTCTCCGTCGTCACCCTCGCCTACCTGCGCCGCGCCCTGACCCTGGCCCAGGACCTGCTCAGCCAGGACCTCACCGTGACCAGCGAGCTCGCGAGCCTGCTGACAGACGTGCACGCCGCGCTCAGCGAGCCCGTCGAGCAGGCGGCCACCGGGTTCGACGGCCAGGGGCGACGGGCCGTCATGGACGCCCTCGGCTCGGCCGGCACCGCGTACCGAGCGCGCGTGTACGCAGGGTTCAGCGGCGAGCACGCGACGATCCCGGTGCGCGCCGTGCAGGCGTTCCTCTCGGACGCGACGGTGTACGTCGACGCCGCGCTGCGGGCCAACCGTCGCGAGGACGGTCTGTACCACTCGTACAACCTGCTGGACCTGCGCGACGGCGCGACCGTCGGTCGCCTGCAGGAGATGCTCGAAGGCCAGGTCGCCGTCCTGTCGTCCGGCGTCCAGACGCCCGCCGAGGCACTGGCGCTCGCCCGGGCACTGCGCCGCAGCGCGCTGTACCGGGCGGACCAGAACTCCTACCAGCTCTACCCCGACCGCGAGCTCCCGACCTTCCTGGTGCGCAACCTGATCACCGCGGAGCAGGCGGCCTCCGCACCCCTGCTGGCGACGCTCGTCGCGGCCGGCGACACGACGGTCGTGCTGCGCGACGTGCGCGGCGACCACCGCTTCGCGCCCGGGCTGCACAACGCACGCGACCTCGACGCCGCCCTCGACGCGGTTGACGTCCCCGGGGTCGCCGACGGCCGCCACGCCGTCCTCGACGTGTTCGAGCAGGTGTTCCGGCACGCCGAGTTCACCGGCCGGTCCGGCTCGTTCTTCGCCTACGAGGGCCTGGGCAGCATCTACTGGCACATGGTGTCCAAGCTGCTGCTCGCCGTGCAGGAGAACCACGACCGCGCGGTCGCCGAGGGCGCCGACCCGGCCGTCGTCGCCGGTCTCGCCGACGCGTACGAGGACATCCGGCTCGGCCTGGGCTACTGCAAGACCCCCGGCGAGTACGGCGCGTTCCCCGTCGACCCGTACTCCCACACCCCCGCCGGCAAGGGCGCCCGGCAGCCCGGCATGACCGGCCAGGTCAAGGAGGAGATCCTCACCCGCCTCGGCGAGCTGGGCCTGCGCGTCGAGAGCGGTCGCGTCGTCGTCCGGCCCGTGCTGCTGCGGGCCGACGAGTGGACGTCCTCCCCGACGACCTTCAGCTATCACGACCTCGCCCAGCGCGAGAAGACCCTGACGCTCCCCGCAGGCTCCCTCGCGTTCACGTTCTGCCAGGTGCCCGTCGTCTACCGCCGCACCGCCGCACCCGGTGCGACGCCGACCGTCGTCGCGCACCTCGCCGACGGCACCCGCGTCGAGGGCATCGACGGCGCCCTGGACACCGACGTGAGCGAGCGGATCTTCCGACGCACGGGCGACGTCGTCCGCGTGGAGGTCGAGGTCCCCACCCGCTGACGTCCGGCTCAGCCCGGCGGGTACCGGGCGTCCCACTCGGCGGAGAGGTAGGGCATCCGGCCCTCGCGGCCGAACGTCCACAGGAAGTCGTCGGCGCGTCGGTGGAGCTCCGCCAGAACGTGCGGTGGCACGTCGACGTCGGGCGGACGACCGAGCGCGCCGCGCAGCTGCCCGGTCAACGACTCCACCGTCGCGAGACAACCGGCGTCCACGTCCGACGCCTGAGCATCCCCGTCCGGCCCGTGCATCACCCGGGCGACGGCTTCGGCGACGCACTCGGCCGCAGTCGTCGGGACCCTGCGCGAGCCGTCGACGGCCTCGAGAAGTGCTCGGGCGAGAGCCGGGTCGCCCGCACCCGACGCGGCCGCCGCACACTCGGCGGCCGCCGCCTCAACGTCCGTCCCGCGCACCAGCCGGTCGACGAGCATCGCGACGCACCCGCCTACTGCCCCGTCCACCCCGCTGCCGCGGGTGCCGGCCATGATCTCCACGCCCTGCTCGAACGGCGCGTCCGTACCGACCAGACCCGCCACAGCGGTCGGGACGCACGTGCCCCAGCCGGTGCCGCCGGTTCTGCTCGAGCCACCGCCGAGGACGTCCGGGTCGTACCCGAAGAGAGCCGAGCCGACGAAGGCACCGTCGGGCTCCACATCGAAGTCACCGTGCAGGGAGCACCACCTGCTGATGTTCCGGGCGTGCAGGTCGCTGACCGAGACGAATCCTCGGTCGAGCACGCGCCGGTACGAGCGGATCAGGGTGTCTGCGGCCAGCACGGCCAGGCACGCGTCGACGCTGACTCCCGTCGCGAAGGCGCCCACCAGGACTCCGCGTGTGCGAGCGGTGAGCTCGGCGTCCGGTTCGCCGAGCGACGCAGAGGTGTCCGACGACGGCCCGACATCGGTGTGGGCCGCCCGGAACCGTGAGTACGGCCGGCGCGTCGCCCGCCCGACGAGTCGGAACACCGTGTTCGCCGCGGCCCACCCGAGCCGTTTCATGAGGGCCCCCGGTTGCCGGCACGGATCGACGATCGACACCGTCCTCCGCGACGGCTGCCGGGTCAACACAGTCACAGGTGTTCGCACCTCAGAATCGGGACAAATAGGTCGCGATTCTGTACACCCGGTTTCGAACGCGACGCGCTCAGCCCTCCACTGCGGTGCGCAGCCGTGCAGGGCCTGAGCCCGGTCGGCATCGAGGTCGACGAGATCCCGCCGGCAGGGTTCTCGTCCGGCGACCACTCCGTGCTGACCGTTGCGCCGCTGAAGTACGCCGGCCGGCAACCGCAGGCAGCCCGACTCGCGGAGTCGGCCGCAAACGTCAGAGACTTCCTGGTCGCGAGGCTCAGCCAGTCCGCGAACAGGTAGCCCGGATCCCTGCGGATCCGGGCCCCCGTCGTCAGTCGCCCTTCACGTTGACGATCTGGTGCAGGACGTGGCGGAGCTCGACGAGGTCGGCGGCGTCGGCCATGACCTGGTCGATGTCCTTGTACGCCGCCGGGATCTCGTCGATGAACGCGTCGGTGTCGCGGTACTCGATGCCGGTCATGGCCTCGCGCAGCTGCTCGTGGGTGAACAGCCGACGCGCGGCGGACCGCGAGTGGTTGCGGCCGGCGCCATGCGGCGACGAGTTCAGCGAGAGCGGGTCACCCTTGCCGGTCACGACGTACGACGCGGTGCCCATCGACCCCGGGATCAGCCCGGCGTCACCGACACCGGCCTTGATCGCGCCCTTGCGGGACACCCACACCTTCTTCCCGAAGTGCTTCTCCTGCTCGGTGAAGTTGTGGTGGCAGTTGACGCGCTCGGCCTCGACGACGGGCTCGCCCATGTGCTCGGAGATGGCGGCCACGACGCGGTCCATCATCTCCTCGCGGTTGAGCAGGGCGTAGTCCTGGGCCCACCGCAGCTCGCGGATGTACGCCCAGAACTCGTCGGTGTCCTCGACCAGGTACGCCAGGTCGCGGTCGGGCAGCGTGATCCACCACTTCGCGCAGAGGTCGGCGGCGACCTTGATGTGCCGCTGCGCGATGCGGTTGCCGACGCCGCGGCTCCCGGAGTGCAGGAACAGCCACACGGTGCCGGCCTCGTCGACGGTGACCTCGATGAAGTGGTTCCCCGACCCGAGCGAGCCCAGCTGCAGCCGCCAGCGCGGGGCGTCGGCACCCGGGTCGAAGCCCGCCTCGTCCGCCCTCGCCTCGAGCGTCGCGACGCGGCCGGCCGCGGTCGACGTCAGCCTCGCGTTCACGCCACCTGCCGACAGCGGGACCGCCTTCTCGATGGCCTGCCGCAGCGTCGCCAGCGACCCCCGCCCACGCACCTCGTCCGCCGTCCACTGGGTGCGGACGGCGATCATGCCGCAGCCGATGTCCACGCCGACGGCGGCGGGGATGATCGCGCCCAGCGTCGGGATGACACTGCCGACCGTCGCGCCCTTGCCCAAGTGGGCGTCGGGCATGAGGGCCAGGTGCGGGTAGATGAAGGGGAGGGTGGAGGTGGCGACTGCCTGGGCCCGGGTGTTCTCCTCGAGGATCGATGCCCAGCTGATCAGTCGCGGGCTGAGGTGCTCGCGTGTCATGAGGCGGGAGCCTGTCACGGCGATCGCGTGACGTCGCCGTCATTCCCCGGACACCACCCGGCTGGACCTGCCACGATCTGCCCGTGACCGACACGGAGGTGCTGCCCCCCGACCTCGCGCCGCCCGCCGACGGCCCGCCCCTCGCCTCCTGGCTGCGCCGCGTCGTCGCCGCGCTCCTCGACGGGTCGATCCTCGGCGGCGCGACGTGGATCGTGCTCGGCCCGGGGGGTTCGGGTCCGTCGCTGACGCCGACCTTCGACGTCGATGCCACAGGTGGCGTGGACGTGGTCGGGTGGTTCACCAGCCCGTGGCTCGTCGGGCTCCTGGTCGCGATGCTCGCGCTGCAGGGCTGGACCGGTGCCACCCCGGGCAAGCGGGTGGCGGGCGTCGCGGTCGTGCGGGTGTCCGACGGGCTGCCGGTGGGGTTCCTCGCGTCGGCGCTGCGGGTCGTCGCGCACGTGCTCGACGCGATCTTCCTCATCGGGTACCTGCGGCCGCTGTGGAACGCCCGCAAGCAGACGTTCGCCGACTCGATCGTCGGCACCCTGGCCGTCGAGACCCGCGAGCCTCCGGCGCACCCGTGGTTCGCGCGGTTCCGACGGGAGCGGTCGGTGTGGCGGTCGGCCGTGGTGAACGTCGCGGCGATCGTTGTGTGCGCGCTCGGCGTGGCGTTCTCGGCGTCGCAGACCACGACCGGGTCCGTGCAGACGTCCGACGTCCCGTGCGTGGAAGGCGTGCAGACCGCGACCGCGTCCGTCGCAGGCTCACGGGAGGTCCTGGCCTACGTCGACCAGCGGCTGTGGCTGACCCGGCCCAGCACGGACCTCTCGCAGACCCGGCTGAGCATCGGCTGGACGTGGTACGACACCGACCTGATGTCGGTCGACCGCATGGTGGCGACCGACATCCTCGACGCCGACGGGCAGGTGGTGACCGAGCACGAGCAGGAGCCCGGCGCTCGCAGCATCGCCGTGCTCGACCCCGTGACGATCGAGGCCGCCGACCTCGAGAACGCAGGCCGGGGCTGGACTGTCGAGTCCCGTCTCGTCTCCAACGGCGCCACCGTCGCGTCGTGCATGGTGAGCCAGGAGGACTGGGACAGCGCGGGCCAGGGCTGACCGGACGGGCGGGGTCATCGGCCCTGCGGGCGCCTCCCGGGCCGGAACGCGGCGACGGTGAGGACCACCAGCCCGGCCGCGACGGCGTAGGCGACACCGTCCCCGAGCGAGGCGTACCAGGTGTCGTACCCCTGCGTCGGCACCGCCACCACCAGGGTCTGGTCGTCGGACACGAAGTAGTCGCTCTTGTGACCGAGCAGTCTGCCCTGCCCGTCGGTGGCCAGCGAGACCCCCTGCCGGGTCGGCCGCACCAGCGCCACCCCGTTCTCGACCGCACGGAACGGCGCCTGCTGGCCGTGCCACGCCGCGATGCTCTCCCAGTCGCTGGACGGCACCAGCAGGATGTCCACGTCCGCCTGGCCGGCCTGGCGCACCAGGGCCGGGAAGAAGTCGTCCTGGCAGATGATCGTGGCGAGGCGTCCGTAGGGCGTGTCGACGCTGGGGATCACACCCGGGCCCGCCTCGTGCCCGTCGCCCGGCACCGGCCTGGACTTCAGGTAGTCCCAGACGATGTCGCCCTGCGGGTCCAGCAGCACGGCGTGGTTCTCGTTGACCGGGCCGCCGTCGGAGCCGCGGTCGGCGGACAGCTGGACGATCATCGAGACCTGTACGTACACACCGTGCTCGCGGGCGAGCCGGCCTGCCCGCGCCACCACGTCCTCCTGCTCCTCCTGGAGCGTCAGTGCCGCCGCCTCGGACCACGCGATGATCCTCGCGCCCGCCACGGCCTCGCGCGCGGACCTCTCGAAGAGGTCGTCGAGCACGGGCGCGAAGTACTCCTTGCTCACCGCGGCACGTCCCGACGGATCGCCGGACCCGATGTCAGGTGCGGAGTAGGCGAGGTCGATCAGCCGCCGGTCGGGCGCCAGCGCCGCCACCCGCACCGTCTCGCTCCTCGGCGACGCGAAGGCGAGCTGCGCACCGCCGAACAGCAGCGCGGCGGCGGTGACGGCGACGAGGAGCATCGCCGGTGCCTTGACTCCCGGCCCGGACCACCCTCGCTCCCAGAGCTGGTTGACCACCGGGGCGAGCCAGCTGACGAGGAACGTCAGCGCCCAGATGCCGGCGATAGACACCACCTGCAGGAGCGGCAAGGACCCGTACTGCGAGTACGCCGTGCTGCCCGCGGTACCGAACGGGTTGCCCATCGTGCCGAGCAGCTCCGCGGTCGTCACCGCCGCCGGGAACACCAGCGTCCGGGAGATCCCGTCCAGCCGCGGCGCCAGGAGGCGGTCGACGGCGAACGGCAGGGCTCCGCCGAATCCGAGGGTGAGGACGAACAGGTAGTAGCCGGATCCGTCGACGACCGGGAGGAACCCGTTCCGCAGCCCCACCAGGAGGGCGCAGGAGATCGCGACGACCAGGACGGGCAGCCCGACCACGGCGCGTTGGCTGCGGCTGAAGCGCAGCAGGAACACCGGTGCCAGCCACGCCGTCAGCGGGATCAGCGTCTGCAGGCCGGCGAAAGGCAGCAGTGCGGTGCCGACGACAAGCCACACCCACGACCACCGTCGGACCGCGCGGGACGCGGGGGCGTTCGGGTCGGTGGGTGGCGCGACTGCGTCGGCTGTCTGGACGGCCATGACGGCTCCTCGGGTTGTCGGTGAGGAGGTGCCCTCCTCGCTCCGTCCGCACCGTCGCGCGCACCCGGGCGGGCCCGCACCACCCTGCGCGCAGGACACCCCGGGTGGGCCGGACGGCCGGTCACCGGCGGCGTGGGGGACCATGGTCGCGGTGCAGCGCCGGAGCCCGGCCCGCGGGTACGGCATCGTGCGTCCGACCGGAGGCCTCCATGAGTGATCAGGTGCGCGGGCGCGGCCCTCTGCTGGCGGGCAAGCTGGTCCGGCCGGCGGCGCCTGCCGTGCTGGTGGAGCGGCTGCGGTTGCTGGACCTGCTCGACGCCGCTGCCGACGTGCCTGTCACGGTGGTCGCGGCCGCTGCCGGGTGGGGCAAGTCCACGTTGCTGAGCTCGTGGGCCTCGACCACGACGACGTTGGCAAGCACCGCGTGGGTCAGCTTCGACCGCGCCGACGACGAACCCTCGCGCTTCTGGACGTACGTCGCGACCGCCCTGCGCACGGTGGTCCCGACGGCTTCCGCGGGTGCGTTGGCGGCGCTGGCCGTGCCGCAGGTGGATCCGCTGGACGCAGCCGTCCCGGAGCTGCTCAACGCCCTGGCCGGCCTGACCGATCGTCATGCCCTGGTGCTGGACGACCTCCATGAGCTCGGTGCCCGGCAGATCCATGAGGGTCTCGAGCTGTTCCTGGACTACCTGCCGGTCGGCTTTCGTGTTCTCGTCGCCAGCCGCGGGGAGCCTCCGCTGCCCGTGGCGCGGCTGCGGGCGCGCGGTCGTCTGGTCGAGCTGGGACCCGACGACCTGCGGTTCACCCGCGGCGAGGCATCGACGCTGATCGCGGGAGTTACCCAGGCGGCGCCACCCACAGGGCTGGACGACATCGTGGCCGCGACCCAGGGGTGGGCCGTCGGGCTCGTGCTCGAGGCGCTGTCGTTGCGCGACCGGCGGGGCCGCGACGGGGCGGCAAGGCGCTCCGGGGTGCACCACGCGGTGGACTACCTCCTGAGCGAGGTGCTCGCGGGCCAGAGCGTGGACCGGCGAACGTTCCTCCTCCAGAGCGCGGCGCTGGCGAGGATGAGCGGGTCCCTGTGCGACTGGGTACTGGAGCGCGACGGCTCCGTCGAGCACCTGAGGGACCTGGACAGGGCCGGCCTGTTCACCACGGTCGTCGACGAGGACGAGGAGTGGTACCAGTACCACCCGCTCTTCCGCGCGGCACTGCTGCAGAAGCTGAGCGATCCCGAGCGCGTGGTGCAGCTCCAACGACGTGCCAGCGACTGGTACGCGGCGCAGGGGTTCGTCGAGGAGGCAGTCCGGGCACTCCTCGAGTCGGGTGACCGGGCCGGTGCCGCCCGGCTGCTGTCCGCCAGTGCCGCGGAGTTCCTCCGCGTCGGCTCCGTCGGCACGTACCTCCAGCTCGGTGAGCAGCTCGGCGAGGAGATGGCTGCCCGATCGCCTGCGCTGGCGCTGTCCCTGGCCTGGGCGGCGGGTTCCACTGGTCGGCTCCACCGTGTGCCCCGGTACCTCGAGCTCGCTGACGCCGGTCCCGACGGGGAGTCGACCCCAGGGTTCGTCTCCCTGCGGGGTGCCGCGGCCGCGTTGCGGTCCGTGTACGGGGCGGACGGTGATCCCGACGCTCCCGTGACCTACGCCCGTGAGGCGGTCGCGCTGGAGATCGACCGCACCCTGCCCGGTTGGGTCGTCGCCCGCGTGGCGCTCGGTGGTGCGCTGCTCGCTCGGGGCGACACGGTCGAGGCGCTCGGACCGCTGGAGGAGGCATGGGGATCGCCGGCCACCGCGCTGCTCCCCGCGGTGTCGCGGCTGGAGATCGCCGGCCTCCTGGCCTGGGCCCTGGCGCAGCCCGCAGGGGACTGGCCTGACACCGACCTGGATCCTCAGCAGCAGGCACGGCTGCGGAACCTGCTGACCACGACCAGCGCCGAGGCGCAGGCCACCGAGGGAGCGCTGGGGGACGCGGCTGCTCCGGGCGTCGGACTGCTCCACGCGGCCGGCGGCCAGCTGCACCTGGTCAGCGGGCGGCCCGGGCCGGCGCTCACGGAGCTCCGACGCGCGGGCGACCTGGTCGCGGTGCACGCCCACCCGGCTCTGGTCTCGCTCGTGCTGGCGACGCTCGCCGTGGTGGAGGTGGCGCACGGCGACAAGCGGACGGCACGCGGCGCGATCGAACGGGCGCGGGCCGCCCTGGCCGACGGGCCTGTCGTGCCGGTCGCGTCGGCCCGGCTGGAGGCCGCCGAGGCCCGCGCCGGGCGGAGCGCCGCCGACGGTGCACAGCGGGTGCTCGGGGAGCAGCTGACCGACCGGGAGCTGTCGGTGCTCCGCGCACTGCGCGGACCGCTCACCCAGCGGGAGATCGGGCGCGAGCTGCACCTGTCCGTCAACACCGTGAAGGGGTACACCAAGAGCCTCTACCGCAAGCTGGACGTCGTCTCCCGCTCGGAGGCGGTCGCGGTCGGGCGCGAGCTGAACCTCTGCTGATCCTCGGACCACCCGGGGTGGGCGACGGGTGGGTGGTCCGGCGACACCCGGAGGTCGACGACGCTGCACGCGTCCGCACACCACCGCGCCAGCCAGGGAGCTCCCATGGATCGACACCTGCCCGCACCGTCCCCGTCGCCGTCAGCCGACTTCGGGGGAGCCGCTCGTCACGTCGATCTCGACGGTCCCGTGCAGTATCGCGACTTCGGCGGTCCGCCCGGCGCGCCGGTGCTGCTGTGCCTGCACGGCCTGGGCGGGTCGGCGCTGAACTGGGCGGTGCTCGCGCCCCGGCTCGTCGCGACCCATCGTGTGCTGGCCCTGGACCTCCTCGGGCACGGCGGCACCGGGCCCGGTCCCGGCGGCGGGGCTGACCGGGCCGTGGCGGCACAGCTCGACGTGGTCGGGCGGTTCGTCGACGAGGTCGTGCGCGCACCGGTGACGCTCGTCGGACACTCCATCGGAGCGATCCTGGCGATCCTGCACGCCGGGGCGACGCCCCGGCAGGTCGACCGGCTGGCGCTGCTCAGCCCTCCGGTGCCTCGCCGGACGCGGTGGGCGCTGGACCTGCGCCTGGCGTCGAAGCTCGCACTCCTGCGTGCACCGGGCACCGCGGCGGGGGTCCGGCACCTCACGGCCCGGCGGGCTCCCACCGAGCTGGTCCGGGAGCAGCTGACCCGGGCGACGCCGCACGTCCAGCGGATCCCGGCACACGCCGTCGACGCCTCGGTCGCGGAGGCGGTGAGCCGGGCGGCGCGACCCGACGCCGGGCGAGCGGCCGCCACACAGTGGGACCAGACGCTCGGGGTCGTCTCCCTGCTGATGCACGTCGGGCGGTGGCGCGCGACGATCGCAACCGTGCCGCCGCGTGCCCTGTGGCTGCACGGGACCGATGATCCGCTCGCGGGCGCCGCGCCCGCCCGGGCGCTGGCCGCATCTCGACCCGACTGGGACTTCGTGGCGCTCCCCGGCGTGGGGCACCTTCCGCACCTCGAGGAGCCCGGTCCGGTCGCCGTGCGGATGCTCGCGTGGCTGACCACCGACTGCTCGTCGCCCGCCGATCCCCGGGGCTGACCTGCACCCCTGCATCCCGCTACGGTGACGCCCATGGACCGTCGCCCTCCCGTGCAGGTGTTCCTCGGTGTGCTGATCGTGACGGTCGGGGTGATCGCGCTGCTGATCCAGCTGGACCTCGTCGACCTGAACCTCGGGCAGCTGGCCGCCGACTGGTGGCCGCTGATCGTCATCGGCGTCGGCGTGGTCGCCCTGGTCACGGTGCCGCGAGCGTGGATGGGTCCGTCGGTGATCATCGCGGTCGGGGTGTTCTTCCTGCTGCGGACGCTCGACATCATCGACATCAACATCTGGGAGCTCTGGCCCGTCGCCGTGATCCTGGTGGGGCTGTCGCTGCTCACCAGCTTCGGCCGGCGGAACTCGGACGAGGACACCATCAACTCCACCGTCATCTGGTGGGGGTCGGAGCGCAAGACGCGGTCGCGGCAGTTCAAGGGCGGCAGCCTGACGGCGATCATGGGCGGCATCGAGGTCGACCTGCGCGAGGCGGACATCGTCGACAAGGCGGAGATCGCGATCTTCGCCCTGTGGGGCGGGGTCGAGGTCAAGGTCCCCCCGACGTGGCGCGTGCGGGTCAGCGGGCTGCCGCTGCTGGGCGGCTGGGAGGACAAGACGACCCTCCCGATCCAGGACGGCGCACCGGAGCTGATCGTGCACGTCACCGCCATCATGGGCGGGGCCGAGATCAAGAGCTGACGCCGTGCCCTCCTACCGGGTCACCGCCGCGATCGGCCTCCTGCAGCCCGGGGTCGCCGCGCCCGACGTCCTGCCGGACGCGGTCGCCGTCGCGGAGGCGATGACGACCGTCGAGGCGCACGACGTCGCCGTGGTGCGCGGTCAGGCGCGTATCACCGTGCGGTTCCAGGCCGACGACGACCAGACCGCGCGACGCGTCGGCTGGGCGGTGCTGGCGCGGCTCGACGAGCTCGCGGACATCAGCGGGCGCAGCGTGACCCGCCGGTTCGGCTCGCGGTGGTACCCGGTCCGCGCGCAGACCTGAGCCGTCACCCGCGGTCGATCGTGAGGCTGCCCAGCCCGCCTGCGACGGTGATCTCGTAGTGGTCGTCGGCCTCGTCGAAGCCGTCGGTCGTCAGGACCGTGCCGGCGCCGATCCCCTGGGTGGACTCGCCGTCGACCTGCGCGCTGCCCGCGCCGGACGTGACGGTCACCCGCGCGCCGACGCCGTCCGGCAGGTGGATCACCAGGTGGTCCGCGCCGGCGCGCTGCTCGATCGGCACGGTCCCGCTCGGCTGGGGCAGCGTGAGCTCGATGCTGCGCGCGCCGCCGTCGAGCACGACTCCCGACACGCTCGTGGCGCTCAGGTCGGCGTCCACCGTGTCGGCGCCAGCGCCCAGGTCGACGGTCCACGCGACGTCGTCGGCCAGGCGGACGACCACGGCGCCGCCGTCCAGGGCGAGCACCTGCGTGTCACCGGACTGCTCCGCCGCCGGGCGTGAGTCGGGGCCGGTGGCGCGGACCTCCAGCAGGTCGCCCGCGGCGGCGTCGGTGCCGAGCGTGATCGACGACGCGTCGCCCGTCAGCGAGAGCGCCGCGTCGTCCACCGTCCCGCGATCGACCGTGACCGGCTCCTCGCGGTCGACGTCCTGCCGCTCGACGCCGTCGTCGGGGCGCGGGTTCGGGTCGAAGCACCCTCCGACGAGCGACAGGACCGCGGTGAGCAGGGCGGCGAGGACGAGTCTGCGCATCCCGGGACGCTAGTGGCGGCCGGTCGTCGGCGCTCGTCGAGAGTCGGCTACCCCAGCTCGGCGGCGGCCTTCGCGATCCGACGCTCGCGCGTCTCCGACGTCTTCGCTGCCTCGATCGGCTCGACGATCGCCCGCTGCCGGCTGAACGACAGGGCGTCGAACGCGGCGCGGGCGGGACCGGCCAGCGCCGCCGCGAGGTCGTCGGGGACCTCGACCGTGCGCGGGGCGTCGTCGTGCTCGATGTCGACGTCGACCTCCTGGCCGGCCTCGACCCCGGCGGCCGCACGGTTCTCCGCACTCAGCGGCAGCATCGTCTCGCCCCGGTACGGCGTGACCGTGCTCCGGTAGGAGTGGCCGTTGATCGTCACGACGACGGGGAACCGTGCCCCGCGGTCCATGGCCGCGACCGTCTCCGGCGGGACAGGGATGCCTGTCGCGGACTTGCCGCTGAGCTGGATCGTGCTCCGGAATCGCATGCTCGCACCCTAGTCACGCGTCGCCGCGCACGAGCCGGCCCGCTGCGGACGCGGCACCGAGCCACGTGTGCGGGTTGCGGTCCCAGCACCAGCCGAGCTTCGCGCGCCGCTCGCTGATCCACACCGCCGGCACCCGCTGGTTGGTGCCCGTGCGCGAGGCCAGCAGGGAGAAGCACTTGTTCGGGCGGAGCATGTCGGGACGCACGACGACGAGCGCGACCCCCTCGTCGATGGTCAGCGGGGTGCGCCCGCGGCCGGTGATCGTCACCAGCGCCTCCTCGGGCCGCACGTTGCAGAGCTCCGACCCGGTGTCGACGCCCCACAGCAGGTACGGCTCCGTAGGTACCTCGACGTCCGGGAGAGGGCGGTAGGTCGGGGCCTCGTCGCGGTCGATGACACTGACCCCGAGCTTGGTGCCCCGCCGCATCGCCGGGGCGACGTCGTTGACGTCCAGCCCGGGCAGGATGAGCACGAACGGCACGTCGTCGCCCTCGACGGCGGGCGGCGTCGACGGCGTCGTCGCGACCTCCGCCAAGGGCGCGAGCCGGGCGCGGAACGCGTCGGTGTCCTCGCCCAGGAGCGTCGCGACGCCGAGCTCGACGTACGCGGTGATCTGGCGGTCGAGCTCGGCGCGGACGTCGGCCGACGGGTCGAACGCCGTCGCTGCCGCGGACGGCGGGGCGGTGACGGTGGGCAGGTGCGGGTCGACGACGGTGACGGGGACGCCCATGGGGCCACCGTCCCACGCGGTCAGAGCAGCGGCACGTCCTGGCCGAGGACCAGCGGGTCGCCGACGGGCCGAGCGGGTCGCGTCCGGCCCTCGTCGTACGACACGGCGCTGTAGCGGTGCGCGACCACCAGGCTCGGCGCTCCCGCATCCGACGCCTCGACGAACACCGCGGGCGCCTCGTCGGCCGGCAGCTCCCCGAACCAGGCGACCGCCGCACGCGCCGCGCCCGTGCTCCGGACCCATGCGCGGGCCTCCTGCTGCGCCCGGGCGGGGTCGCCCTCGAACCAGCGAGGCTCGTGGCTCTGCGTGGGGCTGCCGTCCACGACGGCGAACGGTGCGGCGGGCCCTCCCGAGGCGATCGCCATGCCGAGTGCCTGGTCGAGCACGCCGAGGGCGATGTCCTGCGCGGCTCGCGACGGCGGGTGGGGGAGGTCGGCCGGGACCCGGTACACCGCGGGGGCCGGTGGCGCCGGAGGGGGTGCGGCGGCCACCGGGTTCCTCGAGAACGCGGACGCGAGCGACGTGTGGGCCGGGCGGGACGGACCCGAGCTCACGGGGCCGGGCGCGGGCGCGACGACGTGCGGGGTCGGGAACGCGCCCCCCGCCGTCGCGAAGTACCCCGCGGGTCCCGCGCTCGCGGCCGCGCGGGCCGGCAGCTGTGCAGGCTCGGGCGCGGTGGGGACCGACGCGGGTGCGACCCGCCGCGAGGGCAGCGGGGTCTCCGCGCGGGACGGCAGCGCTGCGGTCGCGGGCGTGGTGGCCGCACGGGCGGGGAGCGGCGCGACGTCCGCCCGGGGCTCCGGTGCCGTGCGCGTCGGCACGCGGGGGGTCGGCACGTCGTGTGTGGCCGGTGCGGACAGGTGGGCGGCTGCCGCGACGACGTACTCCGCGACCCACGCGGGGGTGCACCCGGTGCGCCAGCGCGTCGCCACATCGGCCAGCGGCAGCGCGGCGTCCTCGCCCGAGAGCGACACGACCGCGGGTGTGGGTGCGGCGCCGGCGGTGCGCAGGGCCCACCGAGAGCCGGGGACGAGCGCCACGACGAGGTCGCCGACCCCGACGCCGAGCGCCATGACCATGGCCTGCGGGACCGGCGCGCCGGGTTCGGCCGCCCAGCGTGTCCGCGTGGCGTGCAGCAACGCGCCGACGGCGTGGACGTCCGTGAGGTCGGCGCCGCTGGCGCGCAGGTGCGCACGGGCACGGTCGAGGTGACCGAGCTCGTCGGCGGTCAGGGGCCGGACCCCGGGCGGTGTGCTGTGGGCACCGGACGCGGGATCGGACAGCGTCGGGTGCAGATCAGTCATGTGGGCGGATCGGCGCGCCACCGGTTCCTCTTGAGCGCGCCGACGACGGTTCCACCGGATGGCGGGTGGCTGACGGCGAGCGGCGGGCCGCGCGGGGTGGCGGTTACCCTTGCTGGCGGATCGAGACCGCCGCACGCACTGGAGAACACCCATCCGTCGACCCTCGCGCAGCATCGTCGCCGTCACCGCCGCCGTCCTCGTGGTCGGTGGCGCGGGTGGTGCGTGGGCGTGGACGGAGCGCGAGGACCGGGTGGCTGCTGAGCAGGCCGCGACGCAGGAACGCGCAGCCGACGCCCTCGACGCGCAGGTGCGCGACGTCGACGCCATCCAGGCGCAGGCCGCCGACGCCGCCGCGGCGCACGTCGCCACCGTCCGTTCCGACGCCCGTGCGGTGCTCGCCGCCGCTGCCGAGGACGCGCGGGCGACGCTCGCGACGACCGAGGGCAAGGTCGCCGACGACGCGGTCCGGCAGACGCTGGCCACCCTCGTGGCCGAGGCCGACGCGAGGGTCGCCGCCACGGACCCGGCCGCTGCGACCGGGACGACCGGTCCGCACAGCGCCACGGCACTGCGCGCGGGGGCCGCCGCCCTCGCCGCCGCCGACGCCGCGGCGACTGCCGCGCACGAGACCTGGCTGCAGGCCGAGGCGGCTGCCGCTGCCGCTGCGGTGCGACCCGCCGCGAAACCCACGGCCCGACCAGCGACCGGCGCCGCGGCCCCGTCGTGCGGCACCACCTACACGGGCCCGCCGTTCTACACCTCGCCCGCCACGGCCGGCGGCGACGGCTCGAACGGCAAGCTGCCCCCCGAGTCGCTCAGCGCGATCTCGTGGGACGTCGACCCCCGCGGGACGCCGTACTACCTGACCACCGCGGCGGCCGGGGCGCTGGAGCGCCTGAACGCCGCGTTCCGTGCGCAGTTCGGGCACAACCTCGACCTGGACCTCACGTATCGCGACTACGACACCCAGGTGGCGATGCGGGCGGCGCTCGGGTCGGTCGCGGCCAAGCCGGGCACGTCGTCGCACGGCACCGGCCTGGCCCTGGACGTGCCCGAGCTCCCGTGCGAGTACGGCTGGGACACCCCGCAGCGCGACTGGCTGGTGGCGAACGGTCCCGCGTACGGGTGGGTGTCGCCGTCGTGGGCGGGCCGGAACGGCTCGAACCCGGAGTACTGGCACTTCGAGTACCGGGGCTGACGGCTCAGGTCGGGGGCCGGACCGCCTCGGCGTTCGACGGCACGGTCAGCAGCGAGACGATCGCGCCACCTGCCAGCAGTCCGGCGCAGACGAGCATCGCGAGGCGGTTGGCGGGTTCCAGGGAGCCGGGGTCGGTGAGGGTCGACCCGACGCCCGCGACCAGCGGCAGCACCGCGATGGCCAGCAGGCTGGCCACGCGTGCGACGGCGTTGTTGACGCCGCTGGCCACCCCGGCGAGGTGGTCGGGGGCCGCGGCGAGCGCGGTCGTCGTGAGTGGCGCGACGGTCGCGGACAGGCCGAGACCGAACACGACGACCCCGGGCAGGACGTGCGTCAGGTAGGGGGAGTCGGGACCGATGCCCGCGAGCATCACGGCACCGACGGCGCACACGAGCGGACCGACGGTCATCGGGATCTTCGGGCCCATGATCGTGCTCAGCGCTCCCGCCCGGGGGGACAGCAGCAGCATGAGCACGGTGACCGGGAGCGGGGCCAGGCCGGCGGCGAGCGGCGAGTAGCCGGCGACCACCTGCAGGGTCACGACGAGGAAGAAGAACAGCCCCGAGATCGCCGCGTAGATGAGCAGCGTCGCGGCGTTGGTGCCCGCGAACGGCCGCCACCGGAACAGCTTCGGCGGCAGCAGGGGAGCGGTTGCCCGGGACTCGACGACGACGAACGCGATCATCGCGAGGACGCCGAACGCGAGCGTGCCCAGCACGAGGGCGTCCGGGGTGCCGCTCTCGGTCCAGACCGTGAACCCGTACGTCAGTCCGGCCAGGCCGAGCGCCCCGAGGACCGTCCCGGCGACGTCGAGCTTCTTGGCGGCCGTCGCGTCCGCGCTCTCCGGCACGTGCCGCAGCGTGACCCACACGACGACGACGGCGAGCGGCAGGTTGATGCCGAAGATCCAGCGCCAGGTGGTGACCTCGACTATCCAGCCGCCCAGGAACGGTGCCACTGCTCCGGCGATGCCGCCGAGACCGGACCACGCGCCGATCGCCCGCCCGCGGTCGGTCCCGCTGAACGTGGCCTGGATGATCGCGAGCGACCCCGGCGTCAGCAGGGCCCCGCCGACGCCCTGGAACGCGCGCGCGGCGTTGAGCACCCCGATCGTCGGCGCGACCGCGCACAGCAGCGACGCCACGGCGAACCAGACCACGCCGACCAGGAACACCCGCCGCCGCCCGAAACGGTCCCCGAGCGAGCCACCCAGCAGCAGGAACGCGGCGAGCGTCAGGGCGTAGGCGTTCACGGTCCACTGCAGGTCCGCGGTGCTGGCGTCGAGGTCCTCGGCGATCGTCGGGAGCGCGATCGTCACGACCGTCGCGTCGATGAACGCGATGGCGGACCCGAGCACGGTGGCGAACAGGATCCACCGCCCCCGGGCGGAGGCGTAGACGATGGCGCCCGCGGGCTCAGCGGGGGCGGTCACGGTCCTTGCTCGGCTGCACGCGCTTGGGTTCTCCGGGCATCTTCGGGTACTCCGGCGGGTACGGCAGGTCGCCCAGCCCGTCCTCGTGCTCCTGCCGCTCTGCCAGCTCCAGCAGCGACTCGATCGAGCCGCGCGGTGCGGCGTGCCCGACGAGCGCGGCGAACAGGTCGCCCACCTCGGCGAACCGGGCCGGCATCGTCGTGACGTCGAAGTCGTTCGGGTGGACGTCCGCCACCTCGTCCCACCGCAGCGGTGCGGAGACCGTCGCCCGCGGGTTGGTGCGGATCGAGTACGCGGAGGCGATGGTGCGGTCGCGGGCCATCTGGTTGTAGTCGATGAAGATCTTCTGGCCGCGCTCCTCCTTCCACCACTTCATGGTGACCTCGTCGGGCATCCGCCGTTCCAGCTCCCGGCCGAACGCGATGGTGGCGCGGCGGGCGTCGACGAACGACCAGCGCGGCTCGATGGGCACGAAGACGTGGATGCCGCGACCGCCCGACGTCTTCGGGGTGCCCTCCAGGCCGTGCTCCGCGAGCAGCTCCCGGACGTGCGGCGCCACGCGGGCGGCGTCGTCGAAGTCCGTTCCGGGCTGCGGGTCCAGGTCGATGCGCAGCTGGTCCGGGGAGTCCACGTCGTCCCCGAGCACGGGCCACGGGTGGAACGTCAGCGTGCCCAGGTTGGCGGCCCACGCCACGACGGCCAGCTCGCTGGGCGCCACCTCGTCGGCCGTCCGGCCGCTGGGGAACGCGATCCGCGCGGTCCTCACGTACCCCGGAGCACCCTGCGGCACACGCTTCTGGTAGAACGCGTCACCCGTCGAGTCCATCCGGGTGGCCAGCTTGGCGCCCTCGAACACGCCCTTCGGCCAACGTTCCAGCGTCGTCGGCCGGTCCAGCAGGGCACCGAGGATGCCGTCGCCGACGGACACGAAGTACTGCACGACGTCGAGCTTGGTCAGCCCGCGCTCCGGGAAGTAGACCTTGTCGGGGCTGCTGACCCGAACGGTCCGGCCGGCTACCTCGAGCTCGACCGCGGGGGTCTTCGACGGCGACATGCCCTTCAACCTAGGGGTTGCCACCGACACGTGCCCGGCTCAACCGGCACCGATCAGCCCCCGCTGGTGCGCCACCGACACAGCCTCCGCGCGGCCCGAGACGCCGAGCTTGGCCAGCAGGTTCGAGATGTGCACGGACACCGTCTTGGCGGAGATGAAGAGCTTCTCCCCGATCTGCCGGTTGGACAGCCCCTGCGCGACGAGGGCGAGCACCTCGGCCTCGCGGGCGGTCAGCACATCGAGGCCGCCGATCCGGACACCGGGCAGGTCCAGCCGTCCGCGCCGTGCGAGCCCGCGGACGGCGGTGGCCAGCGGCACGGCGCCCATCGCGTCCGCGTCCGTCAGCGCGAGCCCGGCCTCGTCGCGGGCGGCGTCGCGGTCGCCGACCTCCAGCAGCGCCTCCGCGAGCCGGAACCGGCTGCGTGCCACCTCGTAGCGGTACCCGAAGTCGAACTCGGCGACGGTCGCCCGCCACAGGTCCACGTCGTTGATGCCCGTGAGCCGCGAGTGCTCGGCGTGCGCGCGCGCCAGCCACGCCCGCCCCTCCGGCCCCAGCCGTCCGCCGCGCGGCCGCCCGCGTTCCGCCGTCGTCCGCGCCCGCTCCAGGAGCCGGTCGCCCAGCGCCACCCGTTCCGAGACGTCCTTGCCCAGCAGCCGCTCCTGCGCCGCCGCATCCGCCAGGGCGCTCAAGGCCAGCGCGACCAGCCAGATGCCGCCCAGGAAGTAGTCAGACCAGGCGCGCCACAGGTGCTCCAGCAGCCGCAGCGCGAGCGCGATGGCCTCCTCCAGCTCGCCGCGCCACGTGTGCGCGTCGACGGTGCAGCCGCCGGCGACCAGCGCGATGAGCCCGTCACGTGACCAGCTGGGCTCCAGCGCATGACCACGCTCGGCCGCGTCGGTGTCCCCTCGGGCCGCGGCCGCGTACAGGTTGAACGCGATCAGCGTGTCGGCCAGCTCGTCGGGCACCGCGCCGATCGTGGCCGGGGTCAGGTCGCCCGACACGTACCGGATGAGCTGGGTGAACATGTGGAGCTCGACCCCGTAGACGCTCCACGTCATGCCGAGCGACCTGGCCCGCTCGACCCCGTCGGCGGTGACCTGCGTGGCCCCCTCCAGGTCACCCGCGTAGTACCGGTTGCTCGCCAGGTTGTACATGGTGCGCAGCTCGGTGGCGTAGTCGCAGGCCTCCCGGGCGCGCGCCAGCGCTGTGCGCAGCAGCTCGGCGGCGCGCTGCTCGTCGTCCACCACGAGCACCGCGAGCGTGGTCAGCGCGTCGGACTCGGCGTCGGCCGCACCGATGGCGCGGGCCAGCTCGACGGCCTGGGTCGCGCTCGCCACGGCCTCGTCGTCGAGGTCTGCGTTCAGGGCGCCGCGCGCGTACGTGGCGAGCGCCCACGCGCGGTCCGGTGTCGGCGTGTCCGGGAGGTCGGCGAGCGCCCGCGACGACTGCTCCAGCGCGTCGTGCACGCTCTCGACGCCCAGCAGGTACCGCGCGAGGCTCGTCCGCAGGCTCGCCTGCCGCGGGACGTCGGACGCGGTCTCCTCGACGGTGGCGCGGGCGAGCTGGACGGCCCGGTCGACCTGCCCGGCGCTGCTCGCGGCGGCCGCGGCGGAGACGAGCACGTCGACGTGGTCGATCGCCAACGTCGTCGTGACCTCGGGGACCGCCTCCCACAGCCGCAGGACGACCTCCAGGTGCCGCAGCTCCTCCGCGGGCGCGAGGACCTCGTGCGCCTGGTCGGCCGCGTCCAGCGACGCCCGCAGCGCCGTCGGCAGGTCCGGCGCGCGCAACGCGTGCGAGGCCAGCTGCGACGACGGCCCGAGCGTCGGGTCGTCGCGGAGCACGCGCAGGTAGGCGCGGTGCAGCGAGGACTGCTCCCCGGGCAGCAGGTCCGTGTACACGGCCTCGGCCAGCAGGGCGTGCCGGAACGCGATGAGCTCGTCCTCGCCCACCAGCACGTGGTGCGCGACCGCCTCCCGCAGCGCCGAGTCGACCGCGCCCGGGACGGTCAGCTGCGGGTCCCCGTCGGCCACGACCGCCGCGCGCAGGAGCGGTTCCGACACCCTGCGGCCCGCCGCCGACGCGATGCGCGCCAGGCGCTGGACCGACGGGTCGAGCAGCTCGAGGCGGGCGCGCAGGACGTCCGCGAGGTTCCACGGCAGCTCGTCCGCCTCGGCGCCGGCCTCCAGGAGCTCCTCCGCGAAGTACGCGTTGCCCTCGGACCGGTCGATGACCCGGCGCAGCGTGGACTCCGTCAGCGGGGTGCCGCTCAGCGCCGTCGTGAACTCGCGGAGCTCGTCGTCGGTGAACGGCGACAGGTCCAGGCGCTCGACCCGCGGGTGCCGGCCGAGCTCGGTCGCGACCGGCCGCCACGGGTGCCGGCGGTGCAGGTCGTCCGTGCGGTAGCTGGCGACCACGAGCAGGTGCTGGTCGCGCAGCCGCGACACCAGGAAGCGCAGCACGTCGCGGCTGGAGGCGTCGGCCCAGTGCAGGTCCTCCAGCACCAGCAGGAGCGGGTGCCCCGGGCGGCCGACCGCGCCGAGCACCTCGACCAGCCCGTCGAACAGCTGGAGCCGGTTCGACTGGTCGTCCGGGGCGGCCCCGCCGGACGGGCCGGGCAGCAGTCGCGCGAGCGCGGGTCGGTTGGCGACGACCGCACCGACCGCCTCGGGGTCGAGCGCGTAGAGCTGGGACAGCGTCTCGGCGAACGGCAGGTACGGCAGGCCGATCTCCCCGAGGTCGACGCAGTGCGCGACCACCACCCGCGCACCGGCCGCGTCCGCCAGCTCCGCCACGTGCCGCAGGAGGCGGGTCTTGCCGACCCCCGCGTCGGCGCCGATCAGCACGGCCGCAGGCTCGCCGACGCCCGCGCGCTGCAGTGCCAGCGTGAGCTGGTCGACCTGCTGCGCGCGGGCGACGAAGGGTGTGCTCATCGAGCCGCGTGCCATGACTCCGATCCTCGCAGCACCCACCCACGCGGCGCACTCACCTTCGGGCGAGCGGGCTGCTCCGGGGCTGCCGCCGCGGCCGCGACGTGGGCCGAGCCCGGCTCGTGCGTGGTCGCCGCGACGAGGTCGTCGTGCTCCCCGCCGCGCTGGTCGTGCGTGTCCCCGTACGGGGTGTGGCGCAGCGCCGTGAACAGGCGCTCGTGACGGTAGGCGAGCTCGGCGTCGAGGCCAGGTCCCCAGAAGTCAGCCATGGTGTCCTCCTCAGGTACGCCGGACGATCTGCCCGGCTCTCGTTGACAGGGACGACTCTCGTCGTGAGGGGTCGCCTGCCGGATCGGTCGGTCGACGGGTCCTGGGCAGGGAGTTCCGCGCAGGAGCACCTGAGGGTGGTCGCCCGACGTCTGAGGTGACGTCGAGATCGTCTGAGGTACCTCAGAAGGTGCACGATGGGTGCATGGGACTGGTGCAGGTCGCCCAGCGCGCACAGGACCTCGACCGCGCCGCCGCGTTCTACACCGACCTGCTCGGCCATCCCCCGACCGGGCGGTTCGACCCGCCCGGCCTGCTGTTCTTCGACCTCGACGGCGTCCGGCTGCTGCTCGACGTGAACGCGCCCACCGCGCTGCTCTACCTGCGCGTCGACGACGTCACCGCGACGGTCGAGCGGCTGCGCGGCCAGGGCGTCGTCGTGGAGTCCGAGCCGCACGTGATCTTCCGCCACGAGGACGACACGCTCGGCCCCGCCGGCACCGACGAGCAGCACGCGTTCGTCCGCGACTCCGAGGGCAACCTGGTCGGTCTCGTGCAGCTCGGCTGACGCTGCGGACGTCTGTTCACCCGGACGCGTCCGTGGTCACCTCGGGCAGGAACGGACCAGGTCGGGCAGGCTGGGCGCGTGGGCGAGGTGAGGGATCTCCGGAGTGCGAAGAGTGCGCGTCGTCGTGACGCGCACATCATCGACGACGAGCTCGTCGTCGCCGCCGAGCGGTCCGCCCCCCGGGCCGCGCGGCACTGGGTGATGCAGACCATCGCCGGTGCCGGGGTCGGCGGGGCGTCGAACCAGGTGGTCGAGCTGCTCACGGGCGAGCTGGTGTCCAACGCGGTCGTGCACGGTCCCGACGCGGGGGCGGTGCGCGTCCAGGTGCGGATCGACGGTGACGTGGTCCGGGTCGGGGTCCGCGACACCGGTGGCGGCACCCCGACGGTCGGCCACCCCGAGCCGACGGCCCCGAGCGGTCGCGGTCTGGCCCTCGTCGAGGCGCTCTCGTCGGCCTGGGGCACGCAGACCCACCCCGACGGGAAGACGGTCTGGTTCGAGGTCCGCACCGACGAGTGAGTGCTCGGTGCGTCGACACGCCCGGGTTGTCCGGAGGTGCCGCATCTCACGCAGGGGCCCGTCGTGCCCTGCTCAGAGGACCTCCCGGAACCATTCGTACAGCGCTGGCCTGCGGTTCCACGATGCACGCAGGGCCCGCGCGGCGTAGTTTCGGGGGCGGACGACCGGGAGCGAGGGGCAACCACGACATGAGTGACGGCACCGACGGGAAGAACGCGTCGACGACGACGACCCGACTGCCCGACATCCGCGCCGAGGTGCGCGAGGACGGCACCGGCGAGATCTCGATCGACGGCGTCGTCGAGCGGGTGCGGATGGCGAACCTCGCCGAGGCGGGGGCGGCGATCACCACGCGGATCGCGGAGCTGGCGGGGACCGTCGGGCAGCCCGTGCCGGTCCAGGTGCGTGACCCCGACGGGGTCTGGTCGCTCCTGATCCACGCCGACGGCCTGGTGGACGAGGCGCCCGGCGACGTGGACGACCAGAACGTCGTCGCCCAGGCGGAGCCGGAGGTCGCGACGCCGGATCCGGACCCCGCGCCCGCCGCGGCCGACACGAACCGGCCGACGCCGACGCTGCCTGCCACTGCCTCGCTGACGGCCCCGGCCGCGGGGGATGCGTCGCCGTCCACCGAGACGCCCGGACCGGTGACCCCGCCGACGATGGCCATCCCGCCGGTGCCGACGCCGGCGTCGTCGGGCCCGGCGAGCGGGTCGACACCGACCGCGACCCGCGGACCCGCGGCGACGCGTGCGACGACCGCGCGAGCGCAGGAGACCGCGCCCGAGCCCGCGACCGCTGCCCCGACGCAGCTCGCGACGCCGCCCCCGGGCCCGTCGCAGCCGCTCCCGACGCTCGACGACCTCCTCGCCGCACGCCACCCGGCCGCCGCAGGAGGGCCCGCCGAGCACGGCTGGCAGGCCGGCATCCGACGGCTCACGTTCGGTGCGGTCTCCCCGGGTCCGGGGCGCGACGAGCGACGCCGACGCATCGCCGCGGCCTCCGTGCGACGCACCCTCGACGGCCCCAAGACGGTCGTGATCATCAACCCCAAGGGCGGCGCCCACAAGACGACCGCGACCATGCTGCTGGCCGCGACGTTCGGCCTCCAGCGCGGCGGGTACACGCTCGCCTGGGACAACAACGAGACGCGCGGCACCCTCGGGTGGCGCTCCTCGCACGCCGACCACACCCGCACCGCCGTCGACCTCCTGAACGCCCTGCCGGCGCTCGGGCCCGCGGGCACCGTCCGCATCGGGGACCTCGACGGGTTCGTGCGGACGCAGCCCAGCGAGCAGTTCGACGTCCTCGCGTCCGACGAGAACTCCGCGTCGGCGTCGTCCGTCGACGCGGACTCCTTCACGTCGCTGCACCAGGTGCTCTCCCGGTTCTACCGGGTGCTCGTCATCGACACCGGCAACAACATGCGCGCCTCGAACTGGCAGGCCGCCGTCGCCGCCGCCGACCAGATCGTCGTCGTCTCCACGGTCCGCGAGGACACCGCGCAGTCCGCCGCCTGGGCGCTCGACGCGCTGCGCGCCACCGGGCACGACGAGGCCGTCCGACGCGCGGTCACCGTCCTGTCCGCGCCCGAGCCGAAGGTCGACAAGGACCTGCAGAAGCGGCTCCGCTCCCACTTCGGCGCCCTCACCCGGGCCGTCCTCGACGTGCCGCACGACAAGGCGCTCGTCTCGGGCGGACCCATCGACTACGACTCGCTCAGCACGACGACGCGCGACGCCTGGCTCCGGGTCACCGCCGTGGTCGCGGACGGCCTCTGACCGCTCGTTCCCCAGCGGTCGTCGAGCGAGCACCTGCCGTCAACGGGGGTTCGTCGTGCGAGCCTGACGTCGGGGCAAAGACATCTCGTGCTCGTGCTCGTGCAAGATCGGCTCCGCTCGTGACAGAGAGCAGGTGAGAGCCTTCGTCGACCACGAGCAGGGGAGCACTGTGCCGCGGACACCGAGCACGCACGACAGCGGGACGGTCCCCGCGACCGACGGCACGTCGCCGGTCGCTCCCGGCCCGCTCTCCGGCACAGTGGACGACATGGCCGACGACGCGGACGGCAGCACCCCCGGCAGCCCCCCCGGCAGCACCGGCGGCGAGACGCCCGGCACCGTGCGCGCCGCCGCGGACGGCAGCCCGGACGGCGGGGACGCCGGCACGCTCCACGATGCCGCGTGGTTCGAGGCGCTCGTCCGGACGCACGCCACCGCCGTGCACAGGTTCGTGGTCCGGCGTGCCGGTCGTGACGAGGCCGAGGACCTCGCGGCCGACGTGCTCACGGTCGCGTGGCGCCGTCGCGCGGACGTGCCGGACGGCGCCGAGCTGCCCTGGCTGTACCGCACCGCGGGCTTCGTCGTGGCGAACCACCGTCGGAAGGGACGTCCGGTCCCGGTCGGGGACGTGCCGGACGAGGTCGACTCCGACGACCCCGCCGTCCGCGCGATCCAGGAGGAGCGCGTGCGTGAGGTGCTCGGCGCCCTGAGCCCGCGCGACCGCGAGATCCTGCTGCTGAACGCGTGGGAGGGCCTGTCGGGCGACGGGCTCGCCCAGGTGCTCGGCATCGGCCGCGGCGGCGCCGACGCCGCTCTGAGCCGCGCCCGCGCCCGCCTCCGCGAGGCGTGGACGACAGCGGAGTCCTGACCCACCGGGTCCGGCTCGCGCACCATCCGCCGAACTCGTCAGCTGCAGCCGAGCTCGTCGGTTGCGACAGACGAGTTCGGCCTGGACCGACGAGTTCGGGGGTGCAAGGGGTGGGGCGGTCGGGACACAAGAGGGGTAGAGGGCTACCCGAACCAGGAGGCAGAGCCGTGGACGACCGCACCGAGCACGAGAACGCAGCCGGCAGCACGCCGGACCCCACCCCGACCGCGGGCACCGCACCTGAGATCGCCGCGCCGGAGAGTGCCGCGCCGGAGAGTGCCGTGCCGGAGAGTGCCGTGCCGGAGAGTGCCGAGCCGGAGAGTGCCGAGCCGGAGAGTGCCGCGCAGGAGAGCGCCGCGCCGGAGAGCGCCGCGCAGGAGAGCGTCGCACCCGAGAGTGCCGCGCCGGACAGCGGCGACGACGTCGCGTTCGCGCGGCTGCAGGCGGCGGACCCGGCCGCGGGCGCCGACCCGAACCTGCCCGCGCTGTACGCGGCGGTGTCGGACCGGACGGGGGTGGCCGTCACGGCGCCGGGCGACGAGCTCGCGGCCCGTCGTGCCCGCCGCGCACCGCGCTGGCTGCAGGTCGCGGCCGTCGTCGCGGGTGTGGCCGTCATCGGTGGCGGCAGCTACGCGTACGGGCTGAGCAACGCGCCGGAGACCGTGACGGCTGCGCCGCCGATCACGCTGGACGGCGGCGGTGCGGCGCGTGACGCGGTCGCGCCCGAGGCGGCGTCGATGGCGGGCGGCGGCGGCGGGATCGCCATGAACGACTCGGCGAAGCTGATGTACCCGTGGTGGGGCGGCCGGACCGTGTTCACGGCGAGCGGCCTGTCGACCGACGGCGGCTCGGGCGCGGCGTGGGGGTTCGACGCGGCGGGCGCGTTCTCGGAGGCGACGGTCGCGACGGCCGCTGCGGCGCTCGGGGTGTCCGGGCAGCCGCGGCTCGAGTACGGCTCGTGGTCGGTCGGCCCGAACGACGGCACGGGTGCGTCGGTGTCGCTGTCGCCGGACGGCCTCGCGAGCCTGTCGTACTACGACCCGACGCGGGACCCGTGGAACTGCGTGCGGTCGGCGCCGGACGGCATCAGCGAGCCCGCGCAGGACGGTGCCGAGGGCGGTGTCGCGGTCCCGGAGCCGGCGATCGTCGACCCCCCGGCGGACTGCGCGACCTCGGAGGACGCCCCGACGGGTGACGCCGCGATCGCGCAGGCGAAGGACGTGCTGTCCTCTGTCGGCGTCGACCCCGCGGGCTACCAGTTCACGGCCTCGACGGACCCGGGGAGCGTGCAGGTCACCAACGTGAGCGCCAGCCAGGTCCTCGACGGCCAGCAGACCGGGGTCACGGCCAACGTCACGCTCGTCGCCGACGGGGTGCAGTCGCTGTACGTGCCGCTGGCATCCCTGGTCGACCTGGGCAGCTACGACGTCGTCAGCGCGACCGAGGCCGTGGCACGGCTGGGCGACCCGCGGTTCGGTGCGACGGGCGGCGGTGGCGTGATGCCGCTGGCGGCCGAGGGCATGCGCGCCGACGACTCGGTCTCGTCGGTGCCGGTCGAGCCGACCGTCCCCGCGACGCCGACCGCCGGCAGCCCCCTGGCGTGGCCGGTGCAGGACGTCACGCTGGTCTCGGCCCGGCTGGGCGTGGCGCTGACCACGCTGCCGACGGGTGCGTCGGTGCTGGTGCCGACGTACGAGCTCGCCGACGCGGACGGGGTCACGTGGAGCGTGATCGCCGTGGTCGACGAGCAGCTGGACTTCTCCGCGGTGGGCTGACGCCTCCCGGAGACCAGGACGAAGGCCGGCCGACGTCGGAGGGGACGTCGACCGGCCTTCGTCGTGCCCGGAGTCGCACGGCGTCGACGTAGCCGGATGCCCCAGGTGCGCAGCACGTGAGAACGCCATGAGTCGCGTTCTGGGCCCACTCGCCGCGACTCATGGCGTTCTCGACCCCGGCGGGGAGGCGGGGTCGGGCTCGACCACGTCGGTGGTCGGGGTGACGTGTCGTCGGTGGTTGCTGATTGACTTCCGGCCATGGCTGAGCGCACCGAGAAGTTGTTGCTGCTGGATACCGCGTCCCTGTACTTCCGGGCGTACTTCGGGGTGCCCGAGTCGGTGAAGGCGCCCGACGGGACGCCCGTGAACGCGGTCCGGGGGCTGCTGGACATGATCGCGACGCTGGTGACCGCGCACCGGCCGACGCGGTTGGTCATGTGCTGGGACGACGACTGGCGCCCGCAGTTCCGGGTCGACGCGATCCCGTCGTACAAGGCGCACCGCGTGGCCGTCGAGGTGCCCGGCACGACCGGCGCGGAGGAGGTCCCGGACACGCTCGCGCCGCAGGTGCCGATCATCGTGGAGGTCCTGGAGGCGCTCGGGATCACGCGCGTCGGGGTGCCGGGCTACGAGGCCGACGACGTCATCGGCACGCTGGTCGCACGCGAGGTGGCGAAGCAGGACCCTGCGGTGGTCGAGGTCATCACGGGGGACCGGGACCTGTTCCAGCTGGTCGACGACGCCGTCCCGGTGCGCGTGCTCTACACGATCCGCGGCATCCGGGACCTGATGACGGTCGACCAGGCGGTGCTGAAGGAGAAGTACGGGGTGCCGACGGGGCCGGCGTACGCGGACATGGCGGTGCTGCGCGGCGACCCGAGCGACGGCCTGCCGGGCGTGCCGGGGATCGGGGAGAAGACGGCCGCGCAGCTGATCCACCGGTACGGGTCGCTCACCGGGATCCTGGCCGCGCGCGATGCGGGGGACCCCGGGCTGACGGCGACGCAGAAGAGGCGTCTGGTGGAGTCGTCGGACTACCTGACGGTCGCTCCGGCGGTCGTCCGGGTGGCTCCCGACGCGCCGGTGGGGGACATCGACGACCGGCTGCCGCGCGTCGTCGCGGACGCGGACGGGCTGGTCGCGCTGGCGGAGAGGTGGGGTCTGTCGTCGAGCGTGAAGCGCGTGGTGGACGCGCTCGCCCTGGGGTGACGCTGTCACCCGCGTGGGTGAACTGGGCCGAACAGGTGGAAGTCGGGCGTATCAGACAGGGGTGTCTGTCCTCCTGCCCTGACGTGGTTACCGACCAGTAGCCATGTCCAGCCGGGGACCGCGCCGGCGCCGCGCCCCGACCGGGGCGCCGACCGGAGAGGTACGACCATGTCTTCCGCCCCCACCCTGAAGCCGGCGCGATTCGCTCCCAGCCCGGACAACACGTTCGTCCACCACGCGTCCGCGACCCCGTCGGTCGTCGACCGCGCCGTCGGCGGCCTGGCGACCGTGCTCACCCGGCACTCCGTCACCGCGCTGCGGATCAGCCTCGGTCTGGTGTTCCTCGGCTTCGGCGTCCTGAAGTTCTTCCCCGGCATGAGCCCGGCGGCGGAGCTGGCCGAGCGGACCATCGGCACGCTCACGTTCGGGCTCGTCGGGCCGACGGCGGCGCTGCTGCTGACCGCGATCATGGAGACCGTCATCGGTCTGACCCTGGTCACGGGGCTGTTCCTGCGCACCGGCCTGGTGATCCTGGCCGGTGCGATGGTCGGCATCATGTCGCCGCTGGTGCTCTTCTTCGGCGAGCTGTTCCCGGCCGGCGGACCGACCCTGACGGGTCAGTACGTGCTGAAGGACATCGTGCTGGTGGCCGCCGCTGCGGTCGTCGGAGCCGCCGCGCTCGGAGCCCGCCTGCGCCTGCCCGAGTGAGCCGTCAGTCGTTCACGAAGACGTCGGGGCCCGCCTCGCGCCAGCCGTTCGCGGCGGCCGGGACGGGCCCCGACGACGCGACGACGAGGAGCGTCTCGTCCACGGCGATCCGGGCGGTCTGCGTGGGCGGCGCGCACGTGAGCGCGGACAGCTCGCCGGGCTGCACGGTCACGACGCACAGCGAACCGGCGGAACCGACCGCGGCGTAGTGCTGGCCGGTCGACGTCTCGGTGAGGAACCGGGTGGAGCGCCGGTCGACGGCCAGGTCGTCCAGCTCGTCGGCGGACAGCCGGTCCCGGGAGGTCTGCTCGGCGGCGAACTGGGGCAGGAGCGTCGACGCGTCGACGGAGGAGTCGGCGAGCAGCGGACCACCGCGTGCCCAGAGGAACCCGACGGCCACCAGGAGCGCAGCGGCCACCATCACCACCGGGGTCAGCAGCGCGGGGCGACGACGCGAGCTCCCGACGGAGCGGAAGTCGTGGAACGCCTCGGAGAACAGGTCCGTGTCGTCGAACGTCGTCATGCGGACACATCGGTCGATCCCGCCGAGCACCTGAGCGGGTACGCACCGATTGACCCCGTTCGGGCGAGTGCCGCTGGTCGTCCCGGCGTCCGGGGCACGGCAGAATCACTGTCCGTGATCACGGTCAGCACGGACGGCTCCTGCCTGCGCAACCCCGGCGGCGCCATCGGGTGGGCGTGGGCGAACCACGACGGCTCCAGCGCGAGCGGCGGTCACGCGTCGGGCACCAACCAGGTCGCCGAGCTCATGGCGGTGCTCGAGGCCGTCCGCTCGCACCCCGGCGACCAGCCCCTGGTGATCCAGGCCGACTCGCTGTACGCGATCAAGTGCTCGTCGGAGTGGGTGGCCGGCTGGAAGCGCAAGGGCTGGCGGACGGCCGGCGGCGGACCCGTCCAGAACCTCGCGCTGATCCAGTCCATCGAGGCCGCCATCGCGACGCGGCCGGGCGCGGTCTCGTTCGTCTGGGTCCGCGGCCACCAGGGTGACCACTTCAACGAGCGTGCCGACGAGCTCGCGGGCATCGCTGCCCGGAACGTCCGTGACGGCGCCCCCGTGCCCGTGCCGGTGGTCGCGGCCCAGCCCGAGCCGGACGTCCTCTTCTAGGATCCGCGGGGTGACGACGGAGCAGCGGCGGGAGGCCAGGGTCGGCCGCGCCGTCACGTGGTCCCTCCTGGCGCTCATGGCGGTGTTCGCCGTCGGCCAGCTGGAGCTGTGGCCGATGACCGCGTTCCGGCTCTTCAGCACGACGAGGTCCGCCGACCAGACACGGCTCGAGCTCGTCGCCGAGCATCTGGACGGGACCGACGAGCCCCTGCTGGTCTCGGAGCGGAATCCGGTCCTCGTGACGACCGACCGGCAGTTCCCGGACCTCGTCGGGGAGTCGGAGGAGGTCCAGCGCGACCTGGTCCTCGCCTGGCTCTCCGTGTCGGGCGTCGACCCGGTGTCGGTGGGGTCGGTGCGGCTGGACCGGATCGCCCGCGCGTACGACGTCGACACGCACACGTGGACCGACGTCGGCCGGACGACGATCGTGGTCGTCGACCTGTGAGGGGGCTCTGGTCACGCGTCGACGACCGTCTGGTGGCACCCGGACCGGGCTTCCGGCTGGCCGAGGTCCAGATCCTCCTGGCGGTCGTCATCGCCCTGCGGCTCGCCACCCGCGACTGGACGCTGATCGCCGAGCGTCCCGCTGCGCTGCGCGACGGGCTGACGGTGATGAGCTGGTACACGGGAACCCCGGCCCCCTGGGCCCTGGTCGCCGTCCAGGTCGTCGGTCTGGTGTGCGCGGTGCTGGTCGTCGCGCAGAGGCGGCCGCACCTGGCGTTCGTCGGGCTGTGGATCGCGTACACGTCGCTGACGGCGCTGTGGGGGAGCTCCGGGAAGGTCATGCACAACGACGTGCTGACCGTGCTGGTGGGCGCCGTCTTCCTGTTCGCGTCGGGTCCGCCGAGGGACGGGTGGTCCGACCTCCGGGTCCGCTACGGGTGGCCCCCGCGGGCGGCGCTCGCCGTGCTGGCGACGGCGTACGTCGTGTCGGGCGCGCAGAAGCTGGTGCACAGCGGGCCGGAGTGGGTGTTCAGCGACAACATGACGTGGGTCCTGCGCCTGGGGCTGTCGGCGAACCTGTCCGGCGGCGTGACGCCGGTGGCGCAGGATGCGGCCCATCTCGTCGCGGAGCACGGGTGGTTGAGCGCGTCCCTGGCGGGGGGTGCGCTGCTGCTCGAGCTGACCGCGCCGCTGTGGCTCGCGGTGCGCCGCACCCGGGTGCTGTTCGTCGTGTCGGTGGCGCTGATGCACGGCAGCATCTGGCTGTTCATCGGCCTGGACTACTCGGCATGGGTGCTGACGGCGGCGGCCGTCGCCGTGCCGATGTCGCTCGCCCCGGACCGGGCGTTGTTCAGGATGCCCGTCAGTGCGGTTGGTGCGCCCCGGCGATGATCTCGAGGGCGCCGGTCGACGCCTCGTCGACGTACTCGGCGACCCAGCCGACGGGGGCCTCGCCCCACGACTTCGCGACGGCGGCGACCGGGAACACGACCAGGTCCACCTCCGGGTGCGTCAGGACCAGCTCGGGGGAGCCGTCGCTGCGGGCCGAACCCCACAGGAGCCCGGGCACCCGCTGGGCGACGAGGTCACCGAGCGACACACCGAACGCGTGCACCAGCGACTCCGGGTCGGTGCGGTCACGCTCCTCGGACTGCAGCCAGATCGCCTGGACCCGGTCGAAGAGGTCGCCGAGCGTCTGCGTGTCGACGGTGCCTGCGCACAGGCCCGAGATGATCTCGCGGTGCTGCGCGGCCCACACCTGCTCGGCGGCGTTCAGCGGCTCGACCTCGACCGAGCGGCTCTCGTCGGCGGGCGCGTGCGGGTGCGGCACCACCTGGCCGTCGGACGGCCTCGCTGCGCGTCTGAACAATCCCATGTCACTCCTATCGACGCCGACGGGGCGGCCCTTGAACCTGAGATCTGCGACGTCCCCCGGTCGGCGCTGATGGTCTCCGCGGGCAACTGACTCGGAGGAGAGCGACGTGGGCCGCGCCGACCAGGTGGTCGACGCGGCCCACGTCAGACGAGCCGGAGGCTCAGCGCTGCACGGTCAGCGTGTGCGCGGCGACCGTCGGCAGGTAGCCGCCGCTCCCCGTGTAGTACGCGATGACGACGCCCGACCGCTGCGCCGCCGGCAGGGTCACCGTGGCGGTGCCGTTGGCGAGCGGCACGGTGGCCACCCGCTGCAGGCCCACGGTGAACGTCACCGATCCCGTCGGCGCCGGAGCGCCCGAGAGAGCGACGGTGACCTTCGCCTTCGCCCCCTTGGCCACGGTCCACGAGTCCGCGGAGAGCGTCGCCCTGGTCGTCGCGGGGGTCACCCGGTACGACCGCTGCGTCTGCGAGCCGGTGACGTCCGCGCTGCCCGCGTACACGGCGGTCAGCTGGTGCGTCCCCGCGGCGAGGTCCGCCGGGAGGGCGATGGTCGCGGTGCCCTTGAGCCCGTTCACGACGAGCTCGCCGGTGCCGAGCACCTTGCCCTTCTCCTTGATCTCGACGGTGCCCGTCGGCGCCGCCGATGCCCCGGTCACGACGACCGTGGCGGTGGTGACCGTGCCGAACGGTGCCGAGTTCTTCGACAGCGTGAGCGCCGTCGTCGAGCCCGACTTCTTGATGTCGACCGGGACGACCGCCGACGTGGACGGTGCGTAGAGGCCGCTGTCCGGCGTGAAGGTCGCGCTCAGCGAGTGCGCACCGGCCCCCAGCTTGACCTTGGCGGTCGCCTTGCCGGCCGTGACGGCCGCCGAGGCGATCTCGGTCTGCCCGTCGAGGAACGTGACCGTGCCCGTGGCCTCGGCCGGGGCGACGGTCGCCGTGAGCGTGAGCTCCTGGCCGGCCTTCTTGCCGCCCGTGACCGCGAGCGTCGTGGTCGTCGGCGTCGCCGCCGGGACCGTGACGTCCACCACCTGCACGCGGGAAGCGGTGTCGGCGTTCTGGTGCTGGAACACCAGGAGCTGACCGTCGGCCGCACCGGTGCCCTTGTGGACCGGGATGACCGCACCGTCCTCCCCGAGCGTGGAGAACGAGCCCGGGATGTCGTTGTCGAACCAGAACGCCGGGTCGTACGGGTTCACCGTGAACGAGTCGGCCGTGTCCAGGACGCCCGAGTCCGCCTGCGCGTAGTCGGAGTACGTCGACACGGAGATCGTCGGGGTGGACCCGACGGGGATGCCGGCCCAGTCGAGCCCGATCGGCGCGACCAGCACGTTGCTGTCGAAGACGCCCGTGTCGAGGTTGCCGGAGAACCCGTTGATGAGCTGGACGTCGAGGTTCTCGCCGGTGTTGTAGTCGAACGTCGCAGCGATCGTGACGTCGGCGTCGGCGTTGTACTTCTGGACGACGGTCTCCAGGTCGAAGGCGCCGTCACCGTCGATGTCGATGTCGATGACGGGGATGACGTAGCGGCCGAGCGTGGCCCACTCCCCGTCGGTCGCGATGCCGATGCCCAGGAGGCCCGTGGTCGGGTCGCCGCCGGCCGCGGCGACCGCGGGTGCCGTCGAGGCCCAGCCGACGTACCGGATGTCGCCGGCGGCGGTGGCCGACGGCGAGGTGACGAGCCCCGGGGTGCTCTCGAGCTTGGGGCTCGTGGCGCCGAGGTTCAGCGGGGTGGTGAGCGAGAACCAGCCGCCCGACGCCACGCCGCGACCGGAGATCGCGAGGTCCGCCGTCGGCGCAGCGGCGTCGGCGAAGACGACCGGGGAGGCCGTCAGGTCGGAGACCAGCCGCGGTGCCGCCTGCAGCGGGACGCGCAGCTGCGAGGACCCGGAGGTCAGGACCAGGCGGCCCGAGACCTGGGCGACGTAGTCGCGCGGCACGCCGGCCTGGACAGCGGCGGACGTCGGGTCGAGCTCGCGCTCGAGCGTCAGCGGGTCCGCCGTGAGCGTGAGGGTCACGACCGCGGACTTCCCGGGTGCCAGGGTGATCGATGCCGGGGAGGCCGTGATGGTGGCGCCACCCGCGGTCGACGAGCTCGACACCGAGGTGGTGTACCGCTGGCTCGTCGTGCCGAAGTTCTTCACCGTGACGGTCTTCTTGGCGACGACCGTCGTGTCACCCACCGGCACGACACCCCAGGTGACCGAGGTCTGCTCGGGGTCCTGCGTGTTGTAGGCGATGACGTTGGTGTTCACGGCGTCGAACGCGTCGACGCGACCCGAGCCGACCCGCTCCGGCCCGTAGGCCGTGCCGGTCCCGCCGGGACCCGTCCAGATGTCGTGCGTCGCGGTGTTCACGACGGCGGCCTTGACCTGCTCGGCCTCCCAGCTGGGGTGGGCAGCGCGGACCAGGGCGGCGATGCCCGCGACGTGCGGGCTCGACATCGAGGTGCCGGACAGGGAGTTCGGCTCGTTGCCGGCACCCGAGGCGGCGGACAGGATCTGCGTGCCGGGAGCGGCGACGTCAGGCTTGCCGTGGCCGAGGGAGCCGTGCACGCCGCGCGACGAGCCACCGTTGAGCATGTCGCCCGCGATGTCCTCGACGACCGTGCCGGCCAGGCCGGGGCCGATGTGCACGGTCAGGGTGCCCGCCTCGATCTCCGGGAGCAGACGGTCTGTCGTGGCCGCGGTCATCTGGAAGCCGGGGATGGCGGCGTTGCCGGAGATGCCGGCCGGGAACGGGGTCAGCTCCGTGGGCAGCAGCACGCCGACCGCACCGGCGGCCGTCGCGTTGTTGAACCGGACGACCGAGCCGCAGCGGCGGGCCGTGTCGTCGTCGTTCCACCAGAGGTAGGCGACCTTGCCGGCGACGGCAGCCGCCTGCGCGGCGGTGAACGTCGTGCAGCCGTCGAAGTTGGAGCCGGGGTTGCCGACCGGTGCGGTCACGTCCGCGCCGCCGTAGGCGACCGAGTTCTGGCCGGAGTGGATGCCGACGAGCGCCGGGTTCGCGGCGGCGGTGACCTCGACGCCGTCGTACGTCTGCGGGGCGCCGACGGAGTTCGCGACGGTCAGGGCGCTCGCGGAGTTGCCCGGGCTGCCCCCGATGTCGGTGATGTCACCGGCGTTGCCGGACGAGATCACCATGACGGTGCCGAGCGCGGTCAGCGCGTCGATCAGCAGGTTGTCCGGGTCGTCGGCGGGGGAGCCGTCGCTGCCCAGGGACATGTTGACGACGTCGAGGCGGTCGCTGAAGTCGCCGTCAGCGTTCGGGTCCGCGGCGCGGTCGAGCGCGAGCGACGTCAGGTTGGTCGAGCCGCCGATGTCACCGAACACCTTGAGGACGAAGATCCCCGCGCCGGGTGCGGTGCCGGGGCCGACCATCCAGTCGGAGACGTCGGTCAGGCTGCTGTAGTCGCCGTCGAACGTGGTGCCGTCGGGCAGCACGCCGTAGCCGGCAGCGGTGCCGGACACGTGCGTGCCGTGGCCGCTGTTGTCCGACAGGTAGGTGCCGTCGATCGGGTTCTCGTCGGGCGCCGGGACGGGGGTCGCGCCCTCGATGTCGTCGCTCGCGCTGTACAGGGCGCCGGCGAAGTCGTACCCGCCGATGAACTTGGCCGGGTCGTAGAAGCCGTCGGGGACCGGGCCGGAGCCGTCCTCGCCGTAGGCCTCCTCGTACGCCTCGACCGTGCCGGGGCCGCCGAAGTCGGCGTGCGTGTAGTCGAGACCGGTGTCGATGACGCCGATGCGGACGCCCTCGCCGGTCTGGCCGGTGTCCTGCCACACCTGCAGCGCGCGCGTGAACTCGACGTTGTGCGCGTTGGTGGCGGTCTTCGGGGTGACGCGGTAGACGGCGACCACGTCGGGGGACTCGGCGAGCGCGCGGACCTGCGCGGCGTCGCCGGTGACCAGCGTGCCCGCGACGAGGTTGGTCAGGGTCGCGATCTGCTTCGGGGCGGCCGTGGCCGAGCGGGCGGTGGCCTGCTGCGGGACGACCTCGTCGGCGAGCGCCTCGGTGTCGGCGGCTGCCTCCTTGACCTCGGCGGGGGTGCCACCGTCGGCGGTGACCTCGCTGCCGGACCTGGCGTCGAGCTGGACGAACGCGGTGACCGTGCCGGTGGCCCCGACCAGGTCGCGAGCGAGCTTGGCGTCGAGGCGACCGTCGATCGCCCTCGGGTTCCCTGCGGTCGGGCCGTCCGTCGGCGGTGGTGCCGCCGATGCGCCGCCGGCGCCGAGTAACGCGGTGGTGACCGCGACGGACAAGGCGGTGACTGCGGCGAGGACGGGTCGACGTGGCATGTGCGCATCCCTGGCTTCGAGGAGGATCGACAGGCGTGCAGATCGACGTGACGGTAGTCACACAGAGGCGCACGCTCGGTGCACGTTACTGGCAGGTACGGCATTCGTCACCTTGAGGCGAATTGGACGGTTCGTCACGCGTCAGCGCAGGGGCACGAACGAGTACGAGCCGTGCGTGGTGACACGTGTCTGGCCTGCGATGCGCTCCACGAGGTGCATCGTCGAGCGGACCGGGATCACCAGCCGACCCCCCTCGGCGAGCTGGTCGACGAGGACGGACGGCAGTGACCTCGGCGACGCCGACACCAGGATCCGGTCCCACCCGCCGTCCACCGGCCGCCCCAGCGCGCCGGGCGTCGCTGGCTCGATCCGCGCCCACGGCAGGTCGCAGGCGTCGAGGTTCTCCGCACCCCAGACGGCGAGCTCGGGATCCAGCTCCAGCCCGAGCACCGCGCCGTCGGGGCCGACGAGCCGCGCGAGCAGCGCCGTCGTCCAGCCCGAGCCCGAGCCGACGTCCAGGACGCGCGCGCCGACGGGGACCCGCAGCAGCCGGAGCATCGCCGCGACCGTGCTCGGCTGCGAGCTCGTCTGCCCGTGCCACAGCGGCAGCGGCTGGTCCTCGTGCGCGCGGGCGCGCTGCTCGACGGGCAGGAACCGCTCACGCGCGAGGACGCGCATCGCGTCGGCCACGTCGGCGGCGCGCGTCGGGTCCGCACCTTCGTGCATGGGTCGAGCCTACGATCGGCCCACCAGTCCGAGGGAGGGCGCCGTGGCCGAGTACGACGTCGTGGTCGTCGGGTCCGGGTTCGGCGGGTCCGTGGCCGCGCTGCGTCTCGTCGAGAAGGGCTACCGCGTCCTGGTGATCGAGGCGGGTCGCCGGTTCACCGACGAGACCCTTCCCCGGACCTCGTGGGACGTCCGCCGGTTCCTCTGGGTGCCACGCTTGGGCTGGCTCGGCCTCCAGCGCATCCACGTGCTGCCCGACGTCGTGGTGCTGGCGGGTGCGGGCGTCGGCGGCGGGTCGCTCAACTACGCGAACACCCTCTACCGGCCGACGTCCGATGCGTTCTACCGCGACCCGCAGTGGGCGGGCATCACCGACTGGCGCGCGGAGCTGGCGCCCTTCTACGACCAGGCGAGCCGCATGCTCGGTGTCGTCGACAACCCCACCACCACGCCCGCCGACGAGGTCGTGCGCAGGACGGCCGAGGACCTGGGCGTCGGGCACACCTTCCGGCTGGCCCCCGTCGGCGTGGTGTTCGGGACGCCCGGCGCGGTCGTGCCGGACCCGTTCTTCGGTGGCGCCGGGCCCTCGCGACGCGGGTGCCTGGAGTGCGGCGAGTGCATGACGGGCTGCCGGCACGGCGCGAAGAACACGCTGCCGACGAACTACCTGTACCTGGCCGAGCGGGCGGGTGCGCGCGTGGTCGCCGAGACGACCGTGACCTCGCTCCGTCCACGCGGACCGGAGTGGGAGGTGCGCACCACGCGGACGGGTCGCCGCGGCGGGGACCGGACCGTGACCGCCGGGCAGGTGGTGCTCGCGGCGGGGACCTGGGGCACGCAGGAGCTCCTGCACCGGTTGAAGGCCGACGGCACCCTGCCCGGCCTCTCCGACCGGCTCGGTGTGCTGACGCGCACCAACAGCGAGTCGCTCGGCGGGGCGGCCACGCGCTGGCGCGGCCGGCGTCGACGGCCGGACATGACCCGTGGCGTCGCCATCACGTCGTCGGTCCACCTCGACGACCACACCCACCTCGAACCGGTGCGCTACGGGCGGGGGTCCCAGCTCATGGGCCTGCTGAGCACCGTGCTGACCGACGGTGGCGGA
Organism: Cellulomonas sp. Leaf334; assembly: GCF_001424195.1. Taxonomy (GTDB): domain Bacteria; phylum Actinomycetota; class Actinomycetes; order Actinomycetales; family Cellulomonadaceae; genus Cellulomonas. The sequence continues at coordinate 366,288 of NZ_LMOO01000005.1, forward strand.
CGCGTGCCCCGCCCGGTGCGCTGGCTCGGCACCGTGATGCGGCACCCGGGGCAGGTCGCGTCGATCGTGCTCGGGCTGGGCAGCTGGTCGCAGCGCACGGTCATCGGGCTGGTCATGCAGACCGGCGGGGCCTCGATCACGGTGCGCCCGCGGCGGACCTGGCGCGGCACGACCCGGCTGACGTCGGCCCCCGGCGAGGGTGAGCCGAACCCGACGTGGATCCCGGCCGCGAACGCCGCCTACCGGCGGATGGCGGTCCACCTCGGGGGCTTCCCGGCGGGCGGGCTCGGTGAGGTCGTGGACGTGCCGATGACGGCGCACTTCCTGGGCGGCTGCACGATCGGCCGGTCCGCTGCCGAGGGGGTGGTCGACCCGTACCACCGGGTGTTCGGGCATCCCGGGCTGCACGTCGTCGACGGGTCGACGGTCTCCGCGAACCTCGGGGTGAACCCGTCGCTGACCATCACGGCGCAGGCCGAGCGTGCGTTCGCCCTGTGGCCCAACGTGGGCGAGCCCGATCCGCGGCCCGCGCCGGGGGAGCCGTACGTGCGGCTGGCGCCCGTGCGTCCGGTCCGACCGGCGGTGCCCGTGTCGGCACCCGGGGCGCTGCGGCTGACGGTCCTCTAGCTGCTGCTCGACCCTGCGGCGGCGACGACGGGGATCATGCCGGTGCGCGGCACGTCGGCGGCCGACGCGGCGGGGACGAACTTCGGCTTGCGCCCCGGACGGCCCCGCTCCCGGCGCATCTCGATGCCCTCGAGGGTCGTCGCGCGCCAGACGGCGCCGCCGTTGAGCCGGCCGTCGGGCTGCGGCAGCCACGGCACCTTGCGCGAGAGCCAGACACGGATGGTGGCGTGCTCGACCCCGAGCCGCTCGGCCAGCCGGGCGATGTCGTAGAGGTCGTCGAGGCCGCGTGGGTGAGGCGCGTCAGAGGGCAGTTCAGGGGGCAGTTCAGGGGGCACGGCGGCATCGTATCGGCCCGAGCCTATGAATTATGTGACGAAGCCGTAACGGAATCCTCACGAGATCTCCCCCGCCCAGAGGGCTCAAGTGTCCTGGACGGTTGTCCGATGAACTTAACGTGTTACGCGTGAGTTACAAGATTCCGTCCCGAGGTCGGCCCGCGAGTGGCCGCCACGCTGCGGCGCGCCCTGCGTCCACGCGTGCAGCCACTCATCCCGCCCGCCTCGCGCAGGGCGCCGTGGTCGCGGCGCTCGCCCTGAGCATGTGCGTCATGGTCACCGTGTCGGCCACCGCCGGTGAGGGTGGGAGCGCGCTCATCCCCACCGCCCTGGTGCCCGGTGCCGTCCAGGTCGAGCGTGCACGCGCCGGCGCCGTGGACGTCGCCGCCGACGCGATCGAGGTCGCCCAGACCGTGCAGGCCGAGGGCGCGCAGGTCGCCATCGACGCCGCACAGCTCGAGGCCCTGCAGGCCGCGACCGCCCGCCTGGACGAGCTGCTGGTCGAGGCCACCGGCGAGGAACCCGTCGTGTCCCGGGACGTCCCGGCCTCCCGGTCGGGCGACCGCGCCGCCGAGGACGTCACCGCCACGGCCCCGGCGGCCCCCGTCGCAGTCGACCCCACGGCCCCCATCGACCCCGCCTCCGTGTTCGAGCAGACGCCCGCGCCGCCGACCGTGCCGCTGGTCCCGCCGGCCGCCGGCAAGGAGGACGAGACGACCGCGGAGCTCCGGGAGGCCGTGGCCGAGGTCGCGACCCTCACGAGCACCGTCCGGCAGAGCGCCGAGGCGAAGCGCGTCGCGGACACCGCCGCCGCCGCGCAGGCAGCCGCCGAGGCCGCCGCAGCCCAGGCCGCCGCCGACGCCGCCGCGCAGGCGGTCGCGGCCCAGCAGGCCCAGCGCGCCGCGTGGAAGCAGTCCCTCCTCGGGTACGCCAACGGCAAGATCCCGGACTCCGCACTCTGCGGCGTCAGCTTCGACGCGTCCGTGCGCCTGCGCTGCGACGCCGCCGAGCAGCTCGACGTCCTGAACGTCGCCTACCGCGCGCAGTTCGGCTCCGACCTCGTCGTGAACGACTCCTACCGCTCCTACGCGGGTCAGGTCGCGTGCAAGCGCACCAAGGGCTACCTGTGCGCGACCCCCGGGACCTCGAACCACGGGAGCGGCATCGCGGTGGACCTCGGCGGTGGCATCGACTCGTTCGGGACGAGGCAGCACCGGTGGATGGCGGCGCACGCGCCTGACCTCAGCTGGGGCCTCCCGTCCTGGGCCGCCTGGGGCGGCAGCAAGCCCGAGGCGTGGCACTGGGAGTACACCGGCTGATCCCGGTCCGTGCACAGATCGGACCCGGATCCCGCCGCGGCCCTACGATCGGGCGCATGAGCACCTCGGCCGAGCCGGGGCGGACATGGCCACTCGTCGGCCGTGCCGCCGAGCTCGACGACCTCGACGACCTGCTGTCGACAGCCGCCGACGGGGTCGGTGTGACCGTCCTGCTCGAGGGCGAGGCGGGCGTCGGGAAGACCAGCCTGGTCGACGCCCTGCGCGGCTCCGCCCGGCTCCTCGACGTCGAGCTGCGCGCCGCCCAGGCCACGGCCCTGCGGGGCTGGCCCTTCGCGCTCCTGTCGGACGCGCTCCTCGTGCGGGCGTCCGCCGCCGGCCACGGCCCCGGCCGCAGTCCCGTCGAGACCGAGCTGGCGGACCTGCTCGACGCGATGTACGCCGACCCGGCGAGCTCGGTCGCCCGGTACGACCGGGCCACGGAGCTCTTCGCGGCGCTGCTGCGGCGCCACGGTGACCTGCGGCCGTGGGCACTCGTGCTCGAGGACGTGCACGAGGCCGACGCCCCGTCGCTCGCGGTCCTCCTCCAGCTGGCACGCGAGGGTGCGGTGCCGCGGGCGCTCGTCGTCCTCACGATGCGGCCCGTCCCGTACCGCCCGGAGCTGGCGGAGCTCGTGGCCGCGTGGACCCGCGCCGGAGCCCGATACCTGGAGCTGCGGCCGCTCAACGCGCGCGCGACCGTCGAGCTGGCCGAGAACCTCGTCGGCGGGCCCGTCGGTCCGTCGCTGCGCGGCACGCTCGCGACCACCGGCGGCAACCCGCGCCTGATCGCCGACGTCGTGCGCACCGCCCGGGCCGCGGGTGCGCTGGTCGCCTCCGACGGCGTGCTCGACTCGACCGGGACCCGCTGGATGACCCCGCTCGACGACGTGGTCCGCCGCCGTGTCGAGTACCTCGGCGCCGACGTTCTCGCCCTGCTCGGCCAGGCGTCCGTGCTCGGCACTTCCTTCGTCATCGCCGACCTCGCCTCGCTGGCCGGCGACCCGGTCGCGGACTGCTGGCGGACCCTGCGCCACGGTCTGGCGGCCGGCGTGGTCCGCGCCCGCGGCGACCGTCTCGTGTTCGGGCACGACCTGGTCCGCGAGGCCCTCTACAACGGCCTCGACCCCGACGAGCGACGCGCCCTGCACGCCCGCGCCGCGTGGGCCCTGCGACAGGCCGGAGCGCCCAACCAGATCGTCACCGGGCACCTCGAACGCGCGCGCTGAGCCCGTCGTCTGCCTAGCGTGGTGCTGCGGGCGTCCGCCCGCTCGACTCGACCCAAGGAGCACCATGCCCACGCGCACCTCACGCACCGCCTGGAACGGGACCCTGATGGAGGGCAGCGGTCAGGTCGAGCTCACCAGCTCCGGTGCCGCCACGTTCGACGTCTCGTTCCCCAAGCGCGCCGCCGAGAGCGCCGACGGCACGACGAGCCCGGAAGAGCTCATCGCGGCTGCGCACTCGTCCTGCTTCGCCATGCAGCTGTCCGCCGTGATCGCCGAGGCCGGAGGCACCCCGGTCGCCCTCGAGGTCACCGCTGACGTGACCCTGCGCCCCGACCCCGCCGGCGGCTTCCGCATCAGCGGCATCGCCCTGACGGTCCGCGGCGAGGTCGAGGGCCTCGACGCCGACGGCTTCCGCACGGCCGCGGAGACCGCCAAGGCCACGTGCCCGGTGAGCAAGGCCCTGACCGGCACGGAGATCACGCTGGACGCTTCTCTCGCCTGACCTCTCCCGTCACGAGAGCAGCAACGTCCGCACTCCTGCGGGGTTGAGGCCCCCGGAGTGCGGACGTTGTGGGTGTCCGGGTCAGCGTGCGGAGGCCGCAAGCGTTCCCGTGACCTGGCCGTCGGGCGAGGAGACGAAGCACATGATCTCGCGGTCGCCCTCGGCCCAGGACTCCTGCGTCGGGTAGAAGGACGCCAGGTCGAGGGCGGACTCGTCGTACGACAGGCCGATGAACGTCGCGAACTCGTCGTAGCAGAACGTGTCGGCCGACTCGGTGACGGCCGCGTCGCCCGGGAAGTCGCCCTCGGGCAGGTCGGTCGCCGCGTAGGCCTCGCTGTCGTGCGGCTCGGCGCACGGGACGGTCGGCACCGAGGAGACCTCCGTCGCCTCGTCGCCCGCCTGCTGGTTGAGGCAGTCGCCCACCTTCAGCGAGAACACGTCGGCCTCGCTGGACTCGGTGATCTCGCCCGACACCTCGTCGCGGACGGGCGGCTCCGCCTGGTCGAGGATGCCGCAGCCGGAGACGCCGACGAGCGCAACAGCCAGGAGGACGGGGGCCACGACACGGGTGGTGAGGGTGTGCATCATCATCTTCTCGTTCGGGGGAGGGTCTCCGGTCGGAGCGCCCGCGAGACAGTAGCGAGTCGAAGCGCATCGAAAGAGGGGCATTTCCGGCGAAAACGGTGTGAACCCGGACACACGGAACATTCCGCCCCGGTGCGGTCGGGGCGGTGACCACTTCCTGGCGGGTGTGCGGGGGGAGCGGGCCGCCGATGGGAGACTGCCCCCGTGGTGGCCGTGACCGAGACCGTGACCGAGCATGCGGGCAGCGCCGACAGTGCCGAACTGGTGCAGGCGCTGCGGTCCGCGCTGCGCGGAGCGGTCGACGACAGCACCCGCCGCCGCGCCGAGTACTCGACGGACGCGTCCAACTACCGCGTGGTTCCGCAGGTCGTCGCGTTCCCGCAGGACACCGACGACGTGCTCGCCGCGCTGGAGGTCACCCGGTCGCTGGGCGTCCCGCTGACCGCGCGCGGCGGAGGGACGTCCGTCGCGGGGAACGCGGTCGGGACGGGGGTCGTGCTCGACTTCTCGCGGCACGTCAACCGGATCCTCGACATCGACCCCGACGCGCGGACCGCCCGCATCGAGCCCGGAGTCGTGATGGCGAGCCTGCAGAAGGCCGCCGCACCGCACGGCCTGCGGTTCGGCCCCGACCCCTCCACGCAGGCGCGCGCGACGCTCGGCGGGATGATCGGCAACAACGCGTGCGGCCCGCGCGCGGTCGCCTACGGCCGCACCGCCGACAACGTGCTCGCGCTCGACGTGGTCGACGGCACCGGGCGCCGGTTCGACGCGCGCTCCGGTGCGGGTGCGCTGGACGTCGTGCCCGGTCTCGACGCGCTCGTCCGCGGGCACCTCGACATCCTCCGGACCGAGCTGGGCCGGTTCGGCCGGCAGGTCTCCGGCTACTCCCTGGAGCACCTGCTGCCCGAGAAGGGCACCGACCTGGCCAAGGCGCTCGTCGGCACGGAGGGGACCGTCGCCACGCTGCTCGGCGCGACGGTCCGCCTCGTCCCGATCGCCGCGGCCCCCGTGCTCGTCGTCCTCGGCTACCCGGACATGCCCACCGCTGCCGACGCCGTCCCCGCGCTGCTGGCGCACGCCCCGCTGGCGATCGAGGGCATGGACTCCCGGCTCGTCGACGTGGTGCGTCGCGTCCGCGGTGCCGCCGCCGTGCCGCCGCTGCCGGCCGGGGGCGGCTGGCTCATGGTGGAGGTCGGCGGGGACTCGCTCGACGAGGCGCTCGACCGGGCGCGCGCGCTCGCCTCGGACGCGGGGACCACTGCCGTCGGCCTCTTCCCGCCCGGTCCCGAGGCCGCCGCGATGTGGCGGATCCGCGAGGACGGCGCCGGCCTCGGCGGGCGGACGCCGTCGGGTGCCCAGGCGTGGCCCGGGTTCGAGGACTCGGCGGTCCCGCCCGAGCGGCTGGGCGCCTACCTGCGTGAGCTCGAGGCGCTCATGGCGTCGCACGAGGTCGACGGCCTGGCCTACGGGCACTTCGGCGACGGGTGCGTCCACCTGCGGCTCGACATCCCGCTGGAGCGTTCCGGCAACCCCCTGCGCGCGTTCATGACCGACGCGGCGACGCTCGTCGCGTCGCACGGCGGCTCGCTGTCGGGCGAGCACGGCGACGGTCGCGCCCGCTCGGAGCTGCTCCCCGTCATGTACTCCGCGCAGGCGATCGACCTGTTCGGCGCCTTCAAGGACCTCCTCGACCCCCGCGACCTGCTCAACCCCGGGGTGCTCGTGCGCCCGAACCCGCTGGACGCCGACCTGCGCCGACCGTGGGCGCGCCCGCTGCTGTCCGACGGTCACGGCTTCTCGTTCGCGCACGACGCCGGGGACCTGACCACGGCACTGCACCGCTGCGTCGGCGTCGGCAAGTGCCGCGCGGACAGCACGGCGACCGGCGGGTTCATGTGCCCGTCGTACCTGGCGACGAAGGACGAGAAGGACTCCACCCGCGGGCGCGCCCGGGTCCTGCAGGAGATGGCGAACGGCACGCTGGTCTCCGGCGGCTGGTCGTCGCCCGAGGTGCACGACTCCCTCGACCTCTGCCTGTCCTGCAAGGCGTGCTCGTCGGACTGCCCCGCGGGCGTCGACATGGCTCAGTACAAGTCCGAGGTGCTGCACCGTACATATCGCGGGAGGCTGCGTCCGGTGGCGCACTACGCGCTCGGCTGGCTGCCCCGCTGGGCGCGTCTGATCACGCGCGTCCCCGGGCTCGCGGCCCTGACCAACGCGGCCCTCGGCATCCGCCCCGTGGCCACCGCCGTGCTCGCCGGTGGGGGCATGGACACCCGTCGCCAGCTGGTGACGTTCGCGCGCCGACCGTTCCGCGCGTGGGTCCGCGGCGAGGGCCGCGACACGGTCACCCTCACCGGCACCGACGACGGCGGTCGTCGGCGCCGGACGGGCGCCGGGGGCGGTGCGCGCCGCCGCGACCAGTTCCGCGGACGGCCCGGCAAGGGGACCGGGGGCGGCGGCGAGCGCAAGCCGCAGGTCGTGCTCTGGACCGACTCGTTCTCCGACACCCTCGCGCCGTCCGTCGCGCAGGCGGCCGTCGCGGTGCTCGTCGACGCCGGCTACGAGGTGCTGGTCCCGCAGGACGACGCCTGCTGCGGCCTCACCTGGATCAGCACCGGCCAGCTCGACGGCGCCAGGAAGCAGCTGACGCACCTGCTCGGCGTGCTCGGGCCGTTCGCGGTCAACGGCATCCCCATCGTCGGCCTGGAGCCGTCGTGCACCGCGGTCCTGCGCTCCGACCTGTGCGACCTGCTCCCCGACGACCCGCGAGCCGTGGCCGTCGCCCGGGAGACCCGCACGCTCGCGGAGCTGCTCACCGCGCCCGCCCCCATCGGGCCCGGCGACCGGTGGCAGGTCCCGGACCTCTCCGCCGTGACCGCGGTCGTGCAGCCGCACTGCCACCACTACTCCGTGATGACGTGGACCGCCGACCGTCGCCTCCTCACCGACGCCGGCGCGCAGTTCTCGGCGCTCGCGGGCTGCTGCGGGCTGGCCGGCAACTTCGGCATGGAGAAGGGCCACTACGACGTGTCGGTCGCGGTCGCGGAGAACGCGCTGCTCCCGGCGCTGCGCGACGCGGCACCCGGGGACGTCTACCTGGCGGACGGCTTCTCGTGCCGGACGCAGGCCGACCACCTCGCCGGCGTGCAGGGCGTGCACCTCGCGGAGCTCCTGGCCGCGCACCTGCCGGCTGCTGCCCGGCTCTAGGCTGGCCGCATGCTCGTCGCCTTCTCCGTCGCCCCGCTCGGTGTGGGCGAGTCCGTGACCGCAGCCGTCGCCGATGCCGTGCGCATCGTCCGCGAGTCCGGCCTCCCCAACCGCACCGACGCCATGTTCACCACCCTCGAGGGCGAGTGGGACGAGGTGATGGACGTCGTGAAGCGTGCGACGGAGGCGGTCGGTCGGCACGGCAACCGGGTCAGCCTGGTGCTCAAGGCGGACATCCGCCCGGGCTACGACGGCCAGCTGACCGGCAAGGTCGAGCGCGTCGAGGCGGCGCTGACCACGTTCGAGTGATGTGACCGATCTCGTCCAGGCACGCCGGTCCGACGGGCTGACTCGCCGAGCGTGCTGTGGGACAGTGTGGACGCACGTGCGCCGGTCGGGGCGCGCGCGTGGACAAGCGGGAACGTGCAGCTGGCGGCGGCGTGCCCAGGAAGGCCGGGACTGATGCCTCTCTTCGAGCTCGACGACGGCCGGCCACGCCTCGTCCAGCCGATGCAGCCCCTGACAGGCTCGTTCGCGCAGGAGTGCGCCTCCCTCCTGACGCACCACCTCGCCGCCATCGCCGGTGAGCCCTTGTTCGCGGTCCGTTCGCGGACCAACGCCCCCGACCACGCCGACCTGCCCGAGCTGCTCGCGCTCGACGCGACGGGTCGCGCTGTCGTCGTGGACGTCGTGCAGGTCGTCGACGACGACGCGGTCATCTCGGCGCTGCGGCACGCCGGGGCGGCGTCCCGGATGACCACGACGGACCTGGCGCGCGCCTACCACCCGGACCCCAGCCGGTTCGCGGTGGACTTCGCGGCGTTCCGGGAGCAGGCGGCGTTCGGCGCGCAGTCCAGCCGTCGCGAGGGTGTGCGCCTGGTGCTCCTCTGCTCGGAGGTCGCCGCCGAGGCCGGTGACACGCTCGGCTTCCTGCGCGGTCCCGGTCGGCACGTCGACGTGCTCCAGGTCGGCGTGGTGCGCGGGGTCGACGACCGGCGTCTCCTCGACGTCTCCCCGCTGGCCACGCACGAGGGTGCGCGCCGTTCCGTCGAGCCGACCGCTCTGCGGCTGGTGCGCTCGAGCGAGGGCTTCGCGTCGGGCGGCCAGTTCGAGCAGAACCTCCCGCCCGTCCCGCACGTGCGGACGCCCGCCACCGGCGAGCTGCGTGCCGTGACGCCGCCGGTGCCGACACCGGCGGTGCCGGCGCCGACCCCGCTGCGCACGCCGCCGACGACGGCACCGATCCCGCAGGCGACGCCGCGCCCGGCCCCTCGACCGACTCCGGCGCCGACTCCGGCGCCGGTCTCGACGCACGTCCCGCCGCCCACCGCGGACAAGCCGCGGGTGTCGTCGACGGTCCACGACGCGCCCACGACGCTCACCCCGGTGTTCGGGCTGCGGTCGGCCGCCGACCAGCTGGTCCCGCGCACCCCGCCCCGCGACCGCGCCGAGCCGGTCACCGGCCCGCGCCCGTTCGCACCGCTCCCCGCACCGCTGCCCATCTCGTCGAGCTTCCCGACGGTCCGGCCGCCCACGTCGCCGATCCCGGCCGGGCACCAGACGACCACCAAGGAGATCGCCCCGGTCCGTGAGTCGTGGCCGGACGGCGGCCAGCGGCCCCTGCCCGAGCTCGCGACGCTGGCCAAGAGCCGTCGCGCGATCACGACGCTCGTCTGGGTGCGTGAGCGCCGCGGTCAGCGGCTCCTCGCGATGCTGCGCACGGACGGGCTCATCGAGCTTCCGACGGGCGAGCTGCACGCCGACCCGGACGAGGCAGCCTCGGCGGCGGTCTCCGCGGAGAACCCGGTCGACGGCTGGCGCGCGTGGCGGCTCGGTGAGGGCGGTCCGACGCTCGCCGAGGCCACGGGCATCCTGCGTCCGTGAGGACCGGTCAGCCCCAGCCGTAGGCGGAGGACCAGCGGTCGATCTCCGCGTAGAACCGGTCGCGCACCGGCCGGGGGGACAGTGCGAGGTCGTGCACACCGTCGCGGATCCGGACGACGGTCACGTTCGACCCCAGCTGCACCGCGCGCCGCGCCAGGAGCTCCACGTCGAGCACCACGTCGGCGTGCCGCATGTCCTCGCTCCAGCGCGGGCTGATGACGGTCCGGCTCGACGCGCACATGAGGATCGGCGCCTCGATGCTCAGCCCGCGGGCGACGCGCGCGTGGCCGGCCATGACGGCCTGCAACCAGCCGGCCCGGACGGGGAACGACGGGGTCGGCCGCCAGGTGGTGTCGTACGTCCACTCGCCGCCGCTGGCGCTGCTCAGTGTCCGGGCGTAGTAGCCGGGGTCGATGTTGGGCAGCGGCGCCTTGGGCTGGAACCGGGCGATCCGTGCGACCGCCGGGGCGCTGATGTGCCGGAGCACGGACGACCCCTGCAGCTCGAGCCACGGGCTGTTGAGGACGAGCCCGCTGAGCTCGTCGGGGTGCCGGTTCGCCCACAGCGCCGCGACGAGCCCGCCGGTCGAGTGCCCCATGACCATGACGCGGGCGCGCGCTCCGAGGTCACCGGTGATGACGCCGAGGGACGCCTCGATCTCCTCGTCGTAGGTCTCGAGGTCCGCCACGTACCCGGGGGTCTGGCCGGGTCGCAGGCTGCGGCCGTACTTGCGCAGGTCGAGGGCGTAGAACGCGGCACCGCGAGCGTGCCAGTACTCGGCGAGGCCGGTCTGGAAGAAGTAGTCGGACCAGCCGTGGATGTAGAGGATCGCCCGCGACGGGCGCAGCGGCTCGGCGCTCGGCGGGGCGAACCGGACCAGGCTCGCGACGACGTCGCCCTCGTCGTCGGGCTGCAGCTCGAGCGTCCGCACCCGGTAGTCGGGCCCCAGGATGTCGTCCGCCCACTCTTCGCCGATCAAGGCTCGAGCACGATCTTGCCGAACTGGTCGCCGTCGACGAGCCGCCGTACGGCGTCGCGCGCGTCGGTCAGCGCGAACGTCGAGTCGACCAGCGGTCGCACCCCGGTCCGGGCGAGGAACGCGAGCAGGTGCCCGAGGTCGTCGCGCGACCCCATGGTGGTGCCGACGACGGTGATCTCCTGGAAGAAGATGCGCGTGAGCTCTGCCGGCTCGGCGTCACCGCTCGTGGCACCGGCGACGACGATCCGCCCGCCCGGCTTCACGGACCGCACCGAGTGCGACCAGGTGGCCCTCCCCACGCTCTCCAGGACGATGTCGACGCGTGGCACGCGCGCCCCGGGCTCGACGGCAGCCGCGGCACCGAGGGTGAGCGCGCGCGTGCGGCGCTCGTCGGAACGGCTCGTCACGATCACCTCCAGCCCGGCGGCCGCCCCGAGCAGGATCGCCGCGGTGGCGAGCCCACCACCGGCGCCCTGCACGAGCACGCGCTGGCCCGGGGTCGCGCCGCCGGACCGGAAGAGCATCCGGTACGCCGTGAGCCAGGCGGTCGGCAGGCACGCGGCCTCGACGAACGAGAGGGCGGCAGGCTTGTCGACGAGGTTCCACGTGGGCACCGCGACCTGCTCCGCGAGGGTGCCGGGGTAGCGCTCGGACAGCAACGAGCGCGGCTCGTCGGGTCCGACACCGTGCCCGCTCGCCCCGCCGACCACACCGTGCACGACGACCTCGCGCCCGTCGGCGGTGACGCCGGCCGCGTCGGTGCCCAGGATCATCGGCAACGCGTCGCCCTTGAGGCCGACCCCGCGCAGGGTCCACACGTCGTGGTGGTTCAGCGCGGCCGCACGCACGTCGACGACCGACCAGCTCTCCCGCGGCTCCGGGGGCGGCTGCTCACCCACCTCGAGCGCGGAGACGGGGTCGTCGGACGAGAACCGGGCGGCGTAGGCGGCGATCACCGGCCCAACGTATCCGAGCCCGCCGCTCTCAGCCGGGGTCGCCGGAGGTCGCGGCGTGAGCGCGGCAGAACGCCCGGACGGCCGCGTTGAACTGCTCGGGCGCCTGCAGGTTGCTGACGTGGCCGACGCCCTCGATGACGACGAGCTCGGTGTCGGGGATCGCCCGCTCGAGCTGCCGCGCCACGGCGAGCGGCGAGCGGGCGTCGAGCTCGCCCCAGATCAGGAGCGTGGGCACGGCGACGTCGGGCAGCTGGGCCCGCAGGTCGGCCCGTGCCATGAGCTCCAGCTGGGCGCCGAGCGTCGCCGGTCGCGCGGAGGCGTCCATGGCGCTCAGCAGGGGTGCGACGTCGGCCGGCGGGTCTCCCGCGAAGAGGCCGGGCAGGGTGGGGTCGAACTCCTCGGGCGGCACCGCGACCATCCGCCGGACGCCGGCCAACCGAGCCTGCACCTCCTCGGCGGACAAGGAGCCCGCCCAGCCCGCGTAGGTGTCCGCGAGAACGAGGGTCGCGACGAGCGCCGGGTGATGACGGTAGAGCTCGAGGGCGACGGTCCCACCCCAGGACAGGCCGCCGACGTGCGCGGGACCCAGCCCGAGCGACTCGATGACCGCCGCCAGGCAGCGGGCGTAGTCGACCAGCTCGAACCCGGGGAGCAGGTCCGACGAGCCGCCGGCGCCCGGCTCGTCCCACGCCACGACGGTGAGCTCGTCGCTGAGAGCGTCGAGCTGCGGCGTCCAGGCGCGCCCGTCGTGGGAGGCGCCGTGCAGGAGGACGAGCGGCGGGCCGGTGCCGGCTCGTCGGTAGGCGATCCGGACGTCGCCCACCTGGACCGTGTCCATGTCCCGACGGTACGCCTGGGCCGCCTGACGCCCTACAGGATCGGCAGCATCCGACCGAGGTCCGGCACGGCGTCGGAGGTGTAGCGCGGGTGCAGCGCGACGGCCAGCTGGTCGACGTCGTACTCCTGGCGGCCGGCCGCGAGACGGACCCAGAGCCGGGCGTCGGCGATCTCCAGGCTCCAGCCGCCACGCGCCACGACGATGTCGAGCAGGGCGTCGGCGACGAGCCGGAGCGCGCCCGGGTCCACGGGATCCGGTCCGCGCCTCACCGACTGCGCCAGGTCGTCGGCGTGCACCACCAGCTCCAGCACCCGTGACACCGTCATCGTGCTGAGCAGCACCGGACCGCGGCGAGCCTGCACCACGAGGTCGTCCGGACCCAGCTCGTCGAGCGTCGCGAACGCCGCCCGGGCGCGGGCGTCGACCTCGGCCAGCGGGTCGTGCGCGATCTCCACGGCCAGCGTGCGGGTGGTCTCCGCGATGTCCGCGGCCCGGTCGGCGTACGTGCCGACGTACTCGCCGAGCGTCAGCGGGACCGTCCCCTCGGGCAGCGGCACGCACACCGCGAGCGCCTCCATAGCGCGGCCCAGGTGCGCGACGAGCTCCGCGACCGTCCAGCCGTCGAGCACGGAGGGGTCGCCGGCGACGTCGTCGTCCACCACGGTGGTCACCCAGGTCCGCAGACGGTCCCACTGGGCGTGCAGGGCGGTGCGGGCGTCGGCGAGCTCTCCGGAGGACATGGCGCCCATCGTGCCCGCCGGACGGCCCCGGCGCGCGTCCCGTCCCAGAACGGCTACCGCCGCTGCGCGCCCTGCTCCAGGAACTCCTGCACGAAGGCCCCCACCCGGTCCTCCTCGATGAGGAAGCCGTCGTGGCCGTAGTCCGAGTGGATGGTGTGCAGCGACGAGTCGGGGATGCCGGCCGCGATCCGCTCGGACTGGGCGGGCGGGAACAGGCGGTCGGAGTCCACCGCGATCACGAGCGCGCGCGCGGTGACCGACGCGAGCGCGGCGCTCACGCCACCCCGGTCGCGGCCGAGGTCATGCGTGACCATGGTGCGCGTGAGCACGACGTAGGTGTTCGCGTCGAACCGTCGGCTCAGCTTGTCGCCGTGGTGGTCCAGGTAGGACTGCACCGCGAACCGTCCCCCTTCGAGGGGCTGCTCACCGCCCTGCGGGATGCGCCCGAACCGCTCGTCCAGCTCCTTGGCGCTGCGGTAGGTCTGGTGCGCGATCTGCCGGGCGAGGCCGAGGCCGACGTGCGGCCCCTCGCCGTCGGCGGCGTCGTAGTAGTCGCCGTCGCGGTAGCGGGGGTCGGCGCGGATGGCGGCGAGCTGGGTGTGGAACCCGGCGATCTGGTCGCCGGACGTCTGCGCGGCCGTGGCGATCGCGGCGATTGACTCGACCCGCTCGGGGGCGCTCGCCGCCCACTCCAGCACCCGCAGGCCGCCCAGGGACGCGCCGATGACCAGTGCCCACGCGTCGATGCCGAGCAGGTCGGACAGGCGGACCTCCGCGGCGACCTGGTCGCGCACCGTCAGCAGCGGGAAGCGGCTGCCCCAGGGCTTCCCGTCGGGTCCCGGCGACGCCGGTCCGGTGGAGCCCTGACAGCCGCCGAGCACGTTGGGGGCGACGACGAACCAGCGGTCGGTGTCGATCGGCGCACCGGGTCCGACCATCGACGACCACCAGCCGGGCGTCGGGTGCCCGTCGCCCGCCTCGCCGGTGACGTGCGAGTCGCCGGTCAACGCGTGCAGCACGAGCACCGCGTTGGTGCCGTCCTCGTTGAGCTCGCCCCACGTCTCGTACGCGAGCCGGACCGCCGGCAGGCGACCGCCCGACTCCAGCTTGAGCGGCCCGAGGTCCGCGAACTGCCGACGCCCGACCGGGTCGCCGTCGTGCCAGGCGGCGCTCGCGGGGACGGGCGGACGGTCCGCGGGCGTGACCCGGGACCCGAGGGTCCGGGGGCGGGCGGGGGTGAGCGTGAGGTCGGGCACGGCGTTCCCTTCGGGGTGCGCCGCCGACCCCGTCGTGGGGTCCGACGGGGTCGGCGGCGTCGTACTCATGCTCGGTCAGGCACCCTTCGCGGCGCGGAACCCGGCGTCCAGGTCAGCCAGGATGTCATCGATGTGCTCGATGCCGACGGCGAGCCGGACCAGGCCGGGCGTGACACCGGAGAGGGCCTGCTCGTCGGGCGTGAGCTGGCTGTGCGTCGTCGAGGCCGGGTGGATGACGAGCGAGCGCACGTCGCCGATGTTGGCGACGTTCGAGTGCAGCTCGAGCGCGGACACGAACGCCTGACCCGCCTCGGTGCCGCCCTCGAGCTCGAACGCGAGCACCGCGCCGGCGCCGCGGGGCGAGTACTTCAGCTGAGCGGCGTGCCACGGGCTCGACTCCAGGCCGGCGTAGTGCACGGTGCCGACGTCCTCGCGCGCCTCCAGCCACTCGGCGACCTTCTGCGCGTTCTCGACGTGCCGCTCGACCCGCAGCGACAGGGTCTCGATGCCCTGCGCGATGAGGAACGCGTTGAACGGGGAGATCGCCGAGCCGAGGTCGCGCAGCAGCTGCACGCGGGCCTTGAGGATGAAGGACAGGTTGACGCCGAACGCGCCGCCGACGCCGAGGTCCCGCGCGAACACGAGGCCGTTGTACGACGGGTCGGGGGTGTTGTAGTTGGGGAACCGCTCGGGGTGCTGCGCGAAGTCGAACGAGCCGCCGTCGACGATGACGCCGCCGATGGCCGAGCCGTGTCCGCCCAGGTACTTCGTCGCCGAGTGCACGACGATGTCCGCGCCCCACGTCAGCGGGTTGATCAGGTACGGCGTCGCCACGGTGTTGTCCACGATCAGCGGCACCCCGGACTCGTGCGCGACACCGGCGACGAGCTCGATGTCGAGGATGTCGGCCTTCGGGTTCGGGATGGTCTCCGCGAAGAACAGCTTGGTGTTCGGCTGGACGGCGTCCTTCCACGCCTGCGCGTCGTGCGGGTCGCTGACGAACGTCGTCTGGATGCCCAGCTTGGGCAGCGTGTAGTGCAGCAGGTTGTACGTGCCGCCGTACAGCGACGGGCTGGCGACGATGTGGTCACCGGCCTCGGCGATGTTGAGGATGGCGAGCGTCTCGGCCGCCTGGCCCGACGAGACGAGCAGCGCACCGACGCCGCCCTCGAGGTCGGCGATGCGGTTCTCGACGACCTCCTGCGTGGGGTTGCCGATGCGCGTGTAGATGGGGCCGAGCTCCTTGAGCGCGAACCGGTCGGCGGCCTGCTGCGCGGAGTCGAAGACGAACGACGTCGTCTGGTAGATCGGCAGCGCGCGGGCGCCCGTCGTGGGGTCCGCGGTCTGGCCGGCGTGGATCTGGCGGGTCTCGAAGTTCCAGCTCTCGTTGCTCACGGTTCAGCGCTCCTCGTGGAAAGACAGTCGATGGGGGCTACAGCCTTCGCGGAGGGGCCTCGGGCAGCCGACGTCCGTCCCGCGGAGGGGGTGGAGTGGCGCACGGATCGAGCCATGGCTCGGGCGGGAGTCGAGGCCGCCGTGGTGGCGACCTGCCCGCGGGCACAGCCGAGCGTGCGCTGGGTCAGCGACACATTCGGCGGGACATGGGCTGAGAGTAGGCCGGACCGTCCGACGACTGAAACAGACGTCTCAACAAATGGACATGTCGCTTCTCATCAGGCGTCATTGCGGCGAACGGGTGATCTCTGCGTGAACCTGTCCGGTTCCTCCCAAACAACAGTGATGTGACTCGTGGGACTGGTGTGACACGTGTTCTCTTCTGAGGTTTCCGCCGGTAGCGTCCCCCGGGAACGGCCGCCGAAGGCCGGTCATCGAACGTCGGGGAGGGCGTCCAGGTGAGCCGAAGCACGACCATGCGCAGGGCCTCGCGGGGCCTCGTCGCCGGCGCGCTCGTCGCCACCCTGCTCGCGGCAGGCGCGTCCAGCGCGCTCGCCGACCCGACGCCGCCCTCCGCGCAGGACGTCCAGCGCGCCCAGGGCGCGGTGCGGTCCGCCGAACGCTCCGTCGCCTCGATGGAGGTCCGCCTCGCCCAGCTGAGCGCCGAGACCGACGCCGCCGAGCTCAAGGTCCAGCAGGCCGGCGAGGCGTACAACCGCGCCGTCGTCGACGCCGACGCGGCCCAGCAGGCCTCGGACGACGCCGTCGCCCGCTCGACCGAGGCGGCCGCCACCGCCGAGGAAGCCCGTCGCCAGCTCGTCGCCATCGCCCGCGAGGTCGCCCGGTCCGGCGGCTCCACCGACCTGCTCCAGGCGCTCCTGTCCGCCGACGGCTTCCAGGACGTCGCCCGCCGCAGCACCGCGCTCGACCGCATCAGCGGCAAGGCCGACGAGGCCGTCCAGGAGTACCGCGCGACCCAGCTCGTCGCCACGACCCTCGCCGACCGTGCCACGGAGGCCGCCGCAGCCGCGAAGGACGCCAAGGCCTCCGCCGCCGACGCGCTCGCCTCCGCCGAGAAGGCGCAGACGGACGCCGCCACCGCGCTGACCGCCGCCGCCACCGAGCGCGACAGCCTCATCACCGCCCTCGCCGCCGCCCGCCAGACCAGCGCCGAGGTCGAGCGCGCCCGCCAGGACTTCGTCGACCAGCAGCGCCGCGAGCGCGAGGAGGCCGCAGCCCGCGCCGCTGCCCTGCGCCCGGTCGTCGCGCCGCCGACCAGCACCGCACCCCCGGCCTCGGGTGGCGGGACCGTCGCACCCCCCGCGTCCGGTGGCGGGACCACGACACCGCCTGCGTCGGGTGGCGGGACGACGAACCCGCCGCCCGTCGTGACGAACCCGCAGCCGCCCGTGGCGCCCCCCGTCACGGCACCGCCCCCCGCACCCGCGCCGTCGGACCCCTACGGCCTCGGCACCGGCCGCTCGCGCGGATCGGCAGGAGGCGGCGCCGCGGCGCTCGCGTGGGCGCAGACGAAGACCGGCCTCCCGTACATCTGGGGCGGCGTCGGCCCCGACGGGTACGACTGCTCGGGCCTGTCGATGAGCGCCTGGCGCACCGCCGGCGTCAATCTCGCGCGCACGACCCGCGACCAGTACAAGCAGGTCCTCAAGATCAGCTACAACGACCTGCGCCCCGGCGACCTCGTCTTCTGGTCCACCGACCCGAAGAACCCGGACGCGATCTACCACGTCGCCATCTGGGCCGGCGGTGGCCAGATCATGGAAGCCTCCAAGCCGGGCGACCCCCTGCGCACGACGTCGATGCGCTGGGGCAACACGATGCCCTTCGCGGGCCGCCCGTAACCCCTCCCAACCCACAACGTCCGCCCTCCAACGGGTCCCACCCCGCACGAGCGCGGACGCAACAGCAGTCGCTGGCGCAACGTCCGCAGTCCGGCGGGTTCCGACCCGACCGAGTGCGGACGTTGGCGCCTTGTCTTCCTGGGCGTCGGGGAGGTCAGGGGGACCAGCCCGCTCGGCGGAGGGCGCGCTCGACCGCGTCCAGGTGCTGTGCCGGATCGAGGCGTAGACCGAGGCTCGGGATCCGGAGCACCGTGTCGCCGGCGAGGGCGATCTCGTTGTGCCGGAGGCTGTCGTCGATCCATCGGGCGGGTTCGAGATGACCGATTCCGTCGATCTCGACGACCACCCGCCAGCGTCGCCACCTGACGTCGAGGTAGGACGTTCCGCGCGGTGAACGCATCACGGCCTGCCGGTCGGGTTCGGGCAACCCACGAGCGCGGCAGTGAGCAGCGAAGTCGAGCTCGTTGAGGGAGTGCACCCCGCCGGCGACGTCCCGAAGGACGGCGCGGAGGAGTGCACGGCGCTTGTCCCGCCGGATCCTGTCAAGAACGGCTCCGACGGCGTCGACCGTCGTCAACCGCTGCTGCACCGCGGCGACCAGCAGGAGCGACGCCTCCCGGTCGGTTCGCGCCCACAGCGCCGCCTGGATGGTCGCAACCTCGGGTCTCGCCCGTGGGACGCCGCTGGTCAGCACGTCCTCGTCCCGCCACCTGCGGGTCTCGTGCACGCGAACCCCTGCCGGTGGAGGGACCGGGTGCGACGACTTCGGCGCCGCGACGTGGACGTGCCCGTCGTCGTCGATCCCTCGGAGTCCCGCTGCGATCAGTGCCGTGAGACCCGCGAGTGCTGCCCGCGGCCTCGCTCCGCCCGCTGCCCGCGGGGCGCACTCCAGGACGCTGAGCCACCAGTCGACCGGCTCACCTGGCTGCGGGGGCGCGACGGAGAGCGTGCTCCTGCCGACCGGCCGCCAACGGTCCGCGACGACCTCGGCTTCGAGCTGCGCGGCGGTGACGCCCAGCCCACGGATCTGCGGACGCGTGAGCAGCCCAGCCTGTGCAGCGGCGTGCGCTGCAACCCGCGCGCGCCGGTCCACACGCACTCGTCGATCCGATGCCATGTCGGCACCTTCGCGTCCCCACCCACCGCAAGTGATGCCACGTCCCACACCTGTGGACCGGACAGCCAGCTCACCCCACCTGTGGACGGCTCACAACGTCCGCACTCGAGTGGGCCCCAACGAGCACGAGTGCGGACGCTACGGGAGGTGATGCCACAACGTCCGCACTCCTGCAGGTAGGAACCTGCTCGAGTGCGGACGTTGGGGTAGGTCAGTGGTTGTAGTAGTTCGTGTCGATGGCTCGCTGGCGGCTGCGTTCGATCTCGGCCTCCGCCTCCGAGCGGCCGACCCAGTGGGCGCCCTCGACGGACTTGCCGGGCTCCAGGTCCTTGTAGACCTCGAAGAAGTGCTGGATCTCCAGGCGGTGGAAGTCGGACACGTCGTCGATGTCCTGACGCCACGCGGCACGCTGGTCACCCGTGGGGACGCACAGCACCTTGTCGTCGCCGCCGGCCTCGTCGCGCATGCGGAACATGCCGAGCGCGCGGGCGCGGATGAGGCAGCCGGGGAACGTCGGCTCCTCCAGGAGCACCAGGGCGTCCAGCGGGTCGCCGTCCTCGCCGAGCGTGCCCTCGATGAAGCCGTAGTCGTCGGGGTAGCGGGTCGAGGTGAACAGCATCCGGTCGAGACGGATACGCCCCGTGGCGTGGTCCACCTCGTACTTGTTGCGCTGACCCTTCGGGATCTCGATCGTGACGTCGAACTCCACAGTGCTCCTCCGCCCCACGTCCGCGGCCGGCGGTCGCGACACTTGTCGTCATGCGGCGCGCCGGAGTGTCAGGGGCGCCCTTGTCTCGGACAGTAGTCTGACGCACCGCGGGACGGGGCGTCCCACCGGGGAACGAGCGGGGCGGGGTGACGATGACCACAGCGGCGAGAGTCGTCGGCGTCAGCGCGCTCGTCCTCGTGCTGGCGGGCGGGTCGTACGCGACGGCGGACGCGTACGACGTCGTCCCGGGGATGGTCACGCTCGCCGAGGTCCCGCCGGACCCGCTGCCGTTCCCGACGGCGCCGGGCGCGGTCGAGCCGGCGGACACGGTGCCGGCGCTGCCGGACCTCGACCCCCAGGCACCGCTGCCCGCGGCGGCGACCGTGCAGGCGCTCGTCGACGGGCTGGTGAAGGACCCGCGCATGGGCGCGAGCGTCGGTGTGGTGGTCGCGGACCAGCTGACGGGGGACGTGCTCGGCTCGCACCTGCGGCAGGACGGTCGCACGCCGGCGTCGACGGCGAAGCTGGTCACGGCCGTCGCCGCCCTGAGCACCCTCGGCCCGGACGTGACCTTGCCGACGAGCGTCGTGCGCGGCTCGGGCGCCAGCATCGTGCTCGTCGGCGGCGGCGACATGATGCTCGCGGCGGGTGCGGGCGACCCGACGGCCGTCGTGGGGCACGCCGGGCTGGCCGACCTCGCGGCCCAGGTGGCCAAGGAGCTGCAGCTCGAGGGCGCGACGACCGTGAGCCTCGGCTTCGACGACTTCCTGTTCAGCGGGCCGACGCTGAGCCCCACGTGGAACCCGGCCGACGTGGCCGCAGGGTTCGTCGCACCGGTGACACCGCTCGCGGTGGACACCGCGAAGATCAAGCCCGGCGAGTACCCGCCCCGGTACGCCGACCCGTCGCTCGCGGCGGCGAACACGTTCGCGCAGCGGCTGGCGGAGGCCGGGATCACGGTCGACGGCACCCCACGACGGACGTCGAAGCCGGAGGGTGGTCGGGAGATCGGCGTCGTGCGGTCGGCGCCGCTCGACGGCATCGTGCACCACTTCCTGGACACGTCGGACAACGCGATCACCGAGGTGGTGAGCCGCCTCGTGGCCATCGACCAGGGGCTGCCGGCGTCGTTCGATGGCGGCACGACCGCCGTCCTGCACGCGGTCGACGTGGCCGGCGTCGACACCGCGGGTGCGCAGCTGTCCGACGCGTCGGGGCTGGGGGCCGGGTCCGTCCTGCCGCCGGACCTCCTGCTCGGGCTGCTGCGGCTGGCGACTGACCCCGCGCACGGCGTGCTGCGGGACGTCGCGACGGGCATGCCGATCGCAGGTCTGACGGGCACGCTGAGCGACCGCTACTCCCAGTCGCCCGCGCGGGGGCTGGTGCGGGCGAAGACGGGCAGCCTGCCGCACGTGACGTCGCTGGCCGGCACCGTGCTGGACGTCGACGGGCGTCAGCTGGTGTTCGTCGTCCTCGCGGACGCGACCCCCGACGGCGGCCAGTGGGGGCCCCGCGCGGCCATCGACTCGTTCGTCACCGCGTTGTCCGGGTGCGGCTGCGGTTAGTTTGACTCGGTGGACACCGCCGAAGGACCTGTCGACTGGGAGCTCGCCACCCGCATCGCCGGCCGGCTGGCCGCGCCGGGGCCGGTGGCGGACCGCGCGGAGCTGACCGCGCTCGTCGACGAGCTCCGTGACGCCGCCGGCCGGGCGGCTGTGCACGCCGCGGCGATCACCGGCCTGGCGGCGGCGGACGGGACCGCGCCGGAGCAGGTCTCCACGGTGCTGGTGGTCGACCGGCCGCGCTGGGCCAAGGCCAACGCCGAGGTCTTCGCGGCGATGACCGGTCCGCTGAGCGCGACGTCCCCGTCGGCCACGGCGCGCGCGGGTGCGGCGGTGCAGGTCGGTGGGGTGCTGGCGCTCCTGTCCGGCAAGGTGCTCGGCCAGTTCGACCCGTTCACGACGACCGCCGACGGCCGCGGTCGGCTGCTCCTCGTCGCCCCCAACGTCCTGCACCACGAGCGCCGGCTGAAGGTCGACCCGTCCGACTTCCGCCTCTGGGTGGCGCTGCACGAGCAGACCCACGCGCTGCAGTTCGCCGCCGCGCCGTGGCTCGCGGACCACCTGCGCACCCGGGCGGCCGAGCTGCTCACCGACCTGGCCGCCGACAAGGCGCTGGTCCCGCGGCTGGGGGAGCTCCTGGGGGCGGTGACGCGCGCGGTCACGGGTGGGCCCGACGACGGGGTGGGCGTGCTCGACCTGCTCTCGGCGCGGCAGCGGGAGGTGTTCGAGGAGGTCGGCGCGGTCATGGCCCTGCTCGAGGGCCATGCGGACGTCGCGATGGACGAGGTCGGCCCGCGGGTGGTGCCGAGCGTGCGCACGATCCGCAAGGCGTTCGAGGCGCGACGCGACGAGGCGGCCCGGTCCCGTGGCGTGGACCGCGTGCTGCGCAGGCTCCTGGGCCTCGACACCAAGCTGGCGCAGTACCGCGACGGCGCGGCGTTCGTCCGGGCCGTGCGCAAGGACGTCGGCCTCGACGGGCTGAACGCGGTGTGGACGTCGCCGGACCACCTCCCCGTGCCGCAGGAGATCGTCGACGCACGCGCCTGGGTGCGACGGGTGCACGGGTGACCGGTCCCGCTCGCGAGGTGGCGGCGGTGCGCTCGGCGGTGACCGCGGCCGTCGCCGGCCTGCCGCCGGACGCGCTGGTCCTGGTCGCCTGCTCGGGCGGTCCGGACTCGCTCGCGCTCGCGGCGGGGGCGGCGTTCGTCGCGCAGCGGTCCACCCGGACGGGGACGCCGTGGCGCGCGCTGGCCGTCGTCGTCGACCACGGGCTGCAGGACGGCTCGGCACAGGTGGCCGACGACGCAGCGGCGGCATGCCGGGACCTGGGCCTGGAGGTGGTCGTGACCCGCGTGGAGGTGGACGGTCCGGGCGAGGCGGCCGCGCGGGACGCCCGCTACGCAGCACTCGACCTCGTCGCCGACGAGCTGGGCGCCGCCGCGGTCCTGCTCGGGCACACGCTCGACGACCAGGCCGAGACGGTGCTGCTGGGCCTCGCGCGCGGGTCGGGCGCGCGGGCGCTCGCGGGCATGCCGGCGACGCGCGGACGGTTCCGACGACCGCTGCTCGGGCTGCGCCGGGCCGACACGGTGGCCGCCTGCGCCTCCCTCGGGCTGGTTCCCTGGCACGACCCGACGAACGACGGCTCGCACGCCGACGCGTCGCTGCGCAGCCGGGTCCGCAGCGACGCGCTGCCGACGCTGGAACGGGTCCTCGGCCCCGGCGTGGCCGAGGCGCTGGCACGGTCGGCGACGCAGCTGCGCGACGACGCGGACCTGCTCGACGCGCTCGCGGAGGACCTCCTCGTCGCCGCACGCACGGCGGACGGCCTGGACGTCGGAGCCCTGCACGCGGCCCCGCCGGCGCTGCGCACCCGCGCCCTGCGCTCGGCCGTGATCGCCGCGGGGAGCCCGGCCGGCGCCCTGACCCGGGCGCACGTCCTGGCGGTCGACGCGCTGGTCACGGACTGGCACGGGCAGGGCCCGGTCGCCCTCCCGGGCGGGATCGCGGCCGGGCGGGCGTGTGGCAGGCTTGCCCTGGGCACGGCCCCCGCGTAGCGCGGTCACGGGCACGGTCACGGGCGGATCAAGAGGAGCAACTGCGGTGGACCCTGCGGACATGGGCGACGACCTCGAGCGGGTGCTGCTCTCCGAGGAGCAGCTGCACCAGCGGCTCGACGAGATCGCGGCGCAGATCGACGCCGACTACGAGGGCAAGGACCTGCTCCTGGTGGGCGTCCTCAAGGGTGCCGTGATGGTGATGGCGGACCTCGCGCGCCGCCTGCACTCGTCGGTGCAGATGGACTGGATGGCGGTCTCGTCGTACGGCTCGGGCACCAAGTCGTCGGGTGTCGTGCGGATCCTCAAGGACCTCGACGCGGACCTCACCGGCCGGCACGTGCTCATCGTCGAGGACATCATCGACTCCGGCCTGACCCTGTCGTGGCTGCTGTCCAACCTGCGCTCCCGCGGCCCGGCCACGGTCGAGATCGCGACGATGCTGCGCAAGCCCGAGGCGTCCAAGGTCGACGTCGACGTCCGGTACGTGGGCTTCGACATCCCGAACGAGTTCGTCGTCGGCTACGGCCTGGACTACGCGGAGAAGTACCGGAACCTGCCGTTCGTCGGCACGCTCGCTCCGCACGTCTACGGCGCCTGAGGTCGAGTGCGCCCTCGGTGAACACGGTCGGTCCCGCCCAGGTTCCCCGTGTAACTTCGAGGCCACCTGTCCCGCGAGCGGAGGTTGAGGGGCTCTGCCCCGATCGCCCATGAACGTCAAGCGACTAGCCCGAGGCCCCATCCTGTGGGTCGTCATCGCCGTGATCCTGCTGTACATCGGCGCGTCCACGCTCGCCGCCCCGAAGATCAGCAAGATCGACACGTCGGACGGCATGACGCTGATCGCGGACGGGAAGGTCGAGCAGGCCAAGATCACCGAGGGCGTCCAGCGCGTCGACCTGACGCTCGCGGAGGACTTCGTCAAGGGCGAGGACAACCTGGGCAAGCTGGTCCAGTTCAACTACGTCGTCCCGCAGGGCGAGACGGTCGTCACCGCCATCGCGGACGCCGACCTGGACGAGGGCTACACCTCGGTCGTCCCGCAGACCGCGTGGTGGGCGAGCCTGCTGAGCTTCATCCTGCCCCTGATCATCATCCTGGCGATCTTCTGGTTCCTGATGTCGAACTCGCAGGGCGGCGGCTCGCGCGTCATGAGCTTCGGCAAGTCGAAGGCCAAGCTCGTCAGCAAGGAGTCCCCGCAGGTCACGTTCTCGGACGTCGCGGGTGTCGACGAGGCGGTCGAGGAGCTCCAGGAGATCAAGGAGTTCCTCGCGGAGCCGGCCAAGTTCCAGGCCGTCGGCGCCAAGATCCCCAAGGGTGTCCTGTTGTACGGCCCTCCGGGCACCGGCAAGACGCTGCTGGCCCGTGCGGTCGCCGGTGAGGCGGGTGTCCCGTTCTACTCGATCTCCGGCTCGGACTTCGTCGAGATGTTCGTCGGCGTCGGTGCCAGCCGTGTCCGTGACCTGTTCAACCAGGCCAAGGAGAACGCCCCGGCGATCATCTTCATCGACGAGATCGACGCCGTCGGCCGCCACCGTGGTGCCGGCATGGGCGGTGGGCACGACGAGCGCGAGCAGACGCTCAACCAGATGCTCGTCGAGATGGACGGCTTCGACGTCAACGCGAACGTCATCCTCATCGCGGCCACCAACCGCCCCGACATCCTCGACCCCGCGCTCCTGCGCCCGGGCCGGTTCGACCGTCAGGTCGCGGTCGACCCGCCCGACCTCAAGGGCCGCGAGCGGATCCTCACGGTGCACTCGCAGGGCAAGCCGATGGCGCCGCACGTCGACCTGAACGTGGTCGCACGACGGACCCCCGGGTTCACGGGCGCCGACCTGGCCAACGTGCTGAACGAGGCGGCGCTGCTCACCGCCCGGACCGGCCAGCAGACCATCACGGACCACACGCTCGACGAGGCGATCGACCGCGTCATCGCGGGACCGCAGAAGCGCACGCGGATCATGAACGCCAAGGAGATCAAGATCACCGCGTACCACGAGGGCGGTCACGCCCTGGTCGCGGCGGCGCTCCGGTACACCGACCCGGTCACCAAGGTGACGATCCTGCCGCGTGGTCGCGCGCTCGGGTACACGATGGTCATGCCGACCGAGGACAAGTACTCGACCACCCGCAACGAGCTGCTGGACACGCTGTCGTACGCCATGGGCGGGCGCGTCGCCGAGGAGCTCGTGTTCCACGACCCGACGACGGGCGCCAGCAACGACATCGAGAAGGCGTCGGCGACGGCTCGCAAGATGGTCACGCAGTTCGGCATGAGCGCCCGGCTCGGTGCGATCCAGCTCGGTCAGGCCTCCGGCGAGGTCTTCATGGGCCGCGACATGGGCCACGGGCGTGACTACTCCGAGGACATCGCCGCCTCGATCGACCTCGAGGTGCGTGCACTGATCGAGCGCGCGCACGACGAGGCCTGGGAGATCCTGGTCGAGTACCGGGACGTGCTCGACGCCCTGGTGCTGGAGCTGCTCGAGAAGGAGACCCTCAACCAGGAGCAGCTGGCCACGATCTTCGCGCCCATCACCAAGCGCCCGCCCCGCCAGGTCTGGCTGTCCAGCGAGCAGCGGGCCGTCTCGGAGCGTCCGCCGGTCATGACGCCCGCGGAGCTGGCAGCGCAGAACGGCCACCCGATCATCCCCGAGGACGAGGCCGCCGAGGCCTTCGGGCACCCGTCGGAGCAGATCATCGAGGTCCCGCCGTCGCAGACCCCGGACGCGTAGGGGCGGACGTGAGCACACAGCAGGGTGACGGCATCGGACCGGTCACGTTCACCGGCGCAGCGGTGGGCGAGTACGACCAGGACCGCGTCGAGGCCGCCATCCGTGAGCTGCTCCTCGCGGTGGGGGAGAACCCCGACCGCGAAGGGCTGCGGGAGACCCCGGCGCGGGTCGCTCGGGCGTACCGGGAGATCTTCGCGGGTCTCTACCAGGAGCCCGGCGACGTCCTGACCACCACCTTCGACATCGGCCACGAAGAGATGGTGCTGGTCAAGGACATCGAGGTGTACTCGACCTGCGAGCACCACCTGGTGCCGTTCCACGGGGTTGCGCACGTGGGCTACATCCCGGGCACGGACGGCCGCATCACGGGTCTGAGCAAGCTCGCCCGGCTGGTCGACGTGTACGCGCGCCGGCCGCAGGTGCAGGAACGCCTGACCTCGCAGATCGCCGATGCGCTCGTCGCCGAGCTGCAGCCGCGCGGCGTGCTGGTCGTGGTCGAGTGCGAGCACCTGTGCATGTCCATGCGCGGCGTCCGCAAGCCCGGGTCGCGCACCGTGACCTCCGCGGTCCGGGGCCAGATGCGGGACGTCGCCACCCGGGCAGAGGCCATGAGCCTCGTGCTCGGCCGCTGACGCCCTCGTCGGCACCCCCTAGGCTCGGCACCGTGACTGGCCCCTCCCCCCTCCCGGCCCGGTTGCACGGGCCGAGGCGCGCCCTCGTCATGGGCGTCGTCAACGTCACCCCGGACTCGTTCTCGGACGGTGGCCGCTGGTTCACCCCCGGCGCCGCGGTGGCGCACGGGATGGAGCTGGTCGAGCAGGGGGCGGACCTGCTGGACGTCGGCGGGGAGTCGACCCGGCCGGGCGCCCGCCGGGTCGCCGTCGACGACGAGCTGGCCCGGGTCCTCCCGGTGATCGAGCAGCTGGTGGCCCGCGGGGCGACCGTGAGCATCGACACGACGCGCGCGGTGGTCGCGCAGGCGGCGGTCGAGCGCGGCGCCTCGATCGTCAACGACGTGTCGGGCGGCCTGGCCGACGACGAGATGTACGGGGTCGTCGCGCGCACCGGCGCGGTGTACGTCGCGATGCACTGGCGCGGGCACGCCGACGTGATGGACGAGCTCGACGACTACGACGACGTCGTGACCGACGTGCGGCGCGAGCTCGCTGCGCGGGTCGCGGCGCTGCGGGCAGCCGGGGTGCGCGACGAGCAGGTGGTGCTCGACCCGGGTCTCGGCTTCGCGAAGGCGGGGAGCAGCAACTGGCCGCTGCTCGCGCGGCTGCCGGAGCTGGTGGCGGACGGCTTCCCGGTGCTGGTCGGCGCGAGCCGCAAACGGTTCCTCGGCCACCTCCTGGCCGGCCCGGACGGCGAGCCGGCCCCGCCGCTCGCGCGGGACCGGGCGACGGCGGCGGTCTCCGCCCTGGCGGCTGCGGCAGGAGCCTGGTGCGTGCGGGTGCACGAGGTGGCAGGCTCGGCCGACGCGGTGCGGGTGGCGGCCGCGTGGCGGCGAGGGCAGAGCGCGGGGGGGCCGGACACCGACGACGAGCTGGCCGTGGACGAGGACGCGAGAACCGGAGGGAGCACGCGGTGACCATGAACGACGAGAGCCGTCAGGACGCGCTGGACACCAGCGGGCGCCGGCTCGACCAGATCAGGCTGTCGGGCATCACGGCGATGGGGTACCACGGCGTCTTCGAGCACGAGCGCCGTGACGGGCAGACGTTCGTCGCGGACGTCGTCGTCCACCTCGACACCCGGCGGGCCGCCGCGCGCGACGACCTGGCGCACACCCTGAACTACGGCGAGCTGGCGGAGCAGGTCGCGGCCGTCCTGTCCGGGGAGCCGGTCGACCTGATCGAGACCGTCGCGGAGCGCATCGCGGCGACGGTCCTGGCGTCGGGCATCGTGCAGGCGGTCGACGTGGCGGTGCACAAGCCGCACGCGCCGATCCAGGTGCCGTTCGGGGATGTGGTCGTCGCCATCCACCGCGACCGCACGAAGCTGCCGGCAGCGGAGCCCTACGTCGCCCGCCCGGTCACCGAGCCGGAGCCGTCGTCACGACCGGTCCCGACGTCGACCGCGACCTTCCCCGTGACGACGGCCCCCGGAGCGCCTGTCGTCGCGTCCGGTGCCTGGTCCGACGTGCCCGCTGCGGCGCCGGTCGTCGCGTCCGGTGCCTGGTCGGACGCGGTCGCCCCCGCTCCGGGTGGGTTCTCGCAGGGCCCCGACGGGCCGTCGACCGAGCTGGAGCCGGTCCCGGTGGGCGAGGCCCTCGTCGTCGGCGAGGTCGTCACCGACTTCCTCGACCAGGAGCCCGACGGGCCGGTCGAGGTCGTGCTGGCGCTCGGTGCCAACCTGGGACCGGCGCAGGACACCCTCCGGGACGCCGTGACCGACCTGGCACGCACCCCCGGGATCGAGGTGCGCGACGTCTCGGCGCTCGCCCGCACGTCCGCGGTGGGTGGGCCCGAGCAGTCCGACTACCTCAACGCCGTCGTCCTGGCGTGGACCACGCTCGCCCCGCGCGTGCTGCTGCGCGCCACGCAGGCGATCGAGCTCGCGCACGGGCGGGAGCGGCACGAGCGGTGGGGCCCGCGCACGCTGGACATCGACATCGTGCTGTACGGGTCGGTGCTCGCCGTGACGGACGACCTCGAGCTCCCGCACCCACGGGCGCACGAGCGTGCGTTCGTGCTGCAGCCGTGGGCGCAGGTCGACCCGGACGCGGTGCTGCCGGGGCTGGGCGGGGGACCGGTCGGCGCGCTGGCCGCGACCGCACCCGACCGCGACGGCGTCCGCTGGCTCGCGCTCGACTGGCTGACCACCGCGATCCCGGCGGTCAGCGGCGACACCGGGGCGGTCCCGGCGGGTCCGGAGGCCCAGGACACGTGATGCACCGCACGCGCTGGCAGACGCTCCTGCTGGTCACCGCCACCGCGGCTGCCGTCACGTGGATCGTGCTGCGCGCGGTCGCGGGCCGCGGCGGGATGCTGCCGTCCGTCCCGCCGCTCGTGGTCGCGGTCGAGCTGCTCATCGCCGGGATCGTGTTCTCCATGGGCTGGGCCGTCCGGCAGTTCCTGCGCGGCAAGCGGCCGTTGCTGAACCCGATCCGGGCGGCACGCACGGCGGTGCTGGCCAAGGCGTCGTGCTACACCGGAGCCCTGCTCGCGGGGTGGTACGGCGGCCAGGTGCTGGCGCTGGTCGGGGACCTGAGCGTGCCGGGGAACGGGTCGCGAGCGATCGCCGCCGGCATCGCGACGGCCGGTGCCGTGGTGCTCGCCGTCGTCGGTCTGGTCGTCGAGTGGTTCTGCCGGGTGCCTCCGCCCGAGGGTGGGTCGGAGGTGGCGCACGAGCGACCTGCGCCGGATCCCAGCGCCCCCTGAGCGGGTGGAAGGATGGCCCCATGACCTCCGACGCCGTCCCCGGCACCCGCGAGCCGTTCGACCCGACCGACGTCACCTGGACGCCGGTGTCGAGCAGGCTCATCGGGGCGCGCCTGACGGTCACGGCCATCGTGCTCGGCCCGGCCCTCGCGCTGCTGGTGCTCCTGGCGGTGCTCGTCGGGGCGACCTGGCTCTGGGTGTTCCCGGCTGTCGTGGTGCTGCTCGTCGTCTGGATCCTCTGGCTGGTGCCGCGACAGGTGCGCGCCCTGGCGTACGCGGAGCGCGCGGACGACCTGCTCGTGCGCCGCGGCATCATGTTCCGCTCGCTCGTCGTGGTGCCGTACGGCCGGATGCAGTACGTGGACGTCAACGCGGGCCCGATCGCCCGGAAGTTCCAGATCGCGTCCGTCCAGCTCCACACCGCGTCGTCCGCGACGAGCGCGTCGATCGAGGGTCTCCCGCCGCACGAGGCCGCGCGCCTGCGCGACCGGATGGCCTCCCGCGGCGAGGCGCGGCTGGCGGGGCTGTGACGAGCACGCCCAGCACGCCCAACGCACCGGATGTCGACACCACCAGCGACGACGACGTCACCGGCTGGCGACGGATGCACCCGATCACCCCGGCGCTGAAGGGCTGGAAGGTCCTGGTCGCCGTGCTGGCGATCGGCTGGTTCCAGGCAGGCGAGAACATCGAGCAGGCCATCGACCTCCTGCACGGCCCGGCGTTCCTCGCGCTCATCGGCGGCTTCCTGCTGATCGGGCTCATCGGCTTCGGCTACTCGGCGGTCGCGTGGCGGGTCACCCGGTTCGCCGTCACCGACGAGGCCGTGCACCTGCGTACCGGCATCCTGTTCCGGCAGCAGCGCCAGGCGCGGCTGGACCGGTTGCAGGCCGTCGACGTGGTGCAGCCGCTGCTCGCCCGGCTGGTCGGTCTGGCCGAGCTCAAGCTCGAGGTGGCCGGCGGCAGCGGGTCGGCGGTGTCGCTGGCGTTCCTGCGCGAGGCCGATGCGGAGGCTCTGCGCGCCGAGCTGCTCGCGCTCTCGGCGGGTCTGCAGCGGCCGGGGGCGGCCGCGGTGCAGACGCCGGTCGACGGTGCCGAGCCGGACGGCGCGCCCGTGACGCCGGTGCCGTTCGAGGTGGCCCCCGAGCGTGAGGTCTACGACCTGCCGATGGGGCGGCTGGTGAGCGCGACCCTGCGCTCCGGGGCAGTGCTGGTGCTGCTGCTGGTGATCGCGGGCGCGATCACGCTGGCGATCGTCTCCCGGGACATCAGCGGCGCGTTCGTGCTCGTCGCGCCCCTGTTCGCCGGCGTCACGTTCGTGTGGAGCCGCATCAACCAGGGCGCCAACTTCCGCGCGGCGATCTCGCCCGACGGCATCCGCCTGCGGCACGGGCTGACGGAGTCGCGCGCGCAGACGGTGCCGCCCGGGCGGGTGCAGGCCATCCGGGTGCGGCAGGGTCCGCTGTGGCGCGGGCCGGACTGGTGGCGCGTCGAGATCAACGTCGCAGGCTACGGCCAGGGCGACCAGCAGCAGCGGGACACCGTGCTGCACCCGGTCGCGACGCGCGGCGAGGCGATGACGGCGCTCTGGCTCGTGCTGCCGGACCTGGGCGTGCAGGACCCGACGGCGCTCGTCGAGGCGGCCCTGACCGGCATGGACGAGGTCGGCGGGTTCACCTCGGCACCACGCCGTGCACGCTGGGTGGACCCCGTCGGATGGCGTCGGCACGGGGTGCGGGTGACCGAGCGGGCGCTGGTGACCCGGTCCGGCCGGATCTGGCGCAGCGTCGACGTGGTGCCGCACGAGCGCACCCAGTCCCTCGGGCTCGAGCAAGGACCGATCCAGCGTCGGCTCGGGCTCGCGTCGTTCGTCCTGCACTCCACGCCCGGACCGGTCTCGCCGCGCGTCAACCACCTCGACGCGGGGGTCGCTGCGGCGCTGCTCGACGAGCAGGCCGAGCGGGCCAGGACGGCGCGGGCGACCGCGACGCCGGAGCAGTGGATGCGGGCGGTCGGCGCACCGACGCCGACGGAGCCGGAGCCGGAGCCGACGTCAGCGGCGCCGACGGCGAACCCGGAGTGGGCGCCGGAGCCGACGTCAGCGGCGCCCCCGGCCACCGGAGCGGACGCGTGACCCCACCGGACCCGGCGAGCCGGCCGGGCCGGCTGGGTGTGGGCGTGGTCGGCTCGGGCCGGGTCGGCGCGGTCCTCGGCAGTGCGCTGCGCGCCGCGGGCCACCCGGTGGTGGCGGTCTCGGCCATCTCGGAGGCGTCCCGCGAGCGCGCGGCGACGCTGCTCCCGGGGGTCCCCGTGCTGGACATCCCCGAGGTCGTCCGGCGGTCCGAGCTCGTGCTCCTCACGGTCCCGGACGACGCGCTGGCGGACCTGGTGCGCGGGCTCGCGGACCTGGGTGCGTGGCAGGTGGGCCAGATCGTCGTGCACACGTCGGGGCGGTTCGGGGTGGACGTGCTGGCGCCGGCGCGTGCGGCGGGGGTCATCCCGCTGGCGCTGCACCCGGCGATGACGTTCACGGGCACGTCGCTGGACCTGGCGCGGCTGGTCGGCTGCTCGTTCGCGGTGACCGCCCCGGCGCCGGTCCTGCCGATCGGGCAGGCGCTCGTCGTGGAGATCGGCGGGGAGCCGGTGGTGCTGGCGGAGGAGGCGCGCGGGCTGTACCACGCGGCCCTCGCGCACGGCGCGAACCACCTGGTCGTCCTCGTCGCGCAGGCTGCGCAGGCGCTGGCGGCGGCGGGCGTCGCCGATCCGGGTCGCATGCTCGGTCCGTTGCTGGAGGCGGCGCTCGACGGTGCGCTGCGCGCGGAGTCGGCGGGCGGGTCGGGAGCGATCGCGGCGCTGACCGGTCCGGTGCGCCGCGGGGACGCCGGGACGGTCCGGGAGCACGGTGTGGCGCTCACCACGTTCGCCGCATCCACGGGAGCGGTGGACGTCGTCGCGGGATACCGTGCCCTGGCGCGCTCGGCGACCGGGCGGGCGTTGGCGGCCGGCCTGATCTCCCCGGCCGCCGCGCAGGAGCTGCTGGACGGCATCACCGAGGATGCCGGGGCGTTGCAGGTGGAGGACGGGCCGGACCCGCAGGAGGACGAATGACCACGCAGACCCACACGCCCACGCTCGTGCACACGCGCGAGGCGCTCGCGGCGGCTCTCGCGGTGCAGGACGTGCAGGCCGTGCCGCGGACCGAGGGGTACGCGGGGACGGCGCACTCCGCCCGCCCGCACCGGCGCGCGGTCGTGATGACGATGGGTGCGCTGCATGCCGGGCACCTGTCGCTGGTCGCGCGGGCGCGGGAGCTCGCCGACGCTGTCGTCGTGACGATCTTCGTCAACCCGCTGCAGTTCGCGCCGTCCGAGGACCTCGCGCGGTACCCGCGTGACCTGCAGCGGGACCTCGCGCTGCTGTCCGGGCCGGGCCTGCTGGGTCCGGACGACATCGTCTTCGCCCCCGGGCCGGAGGTCGTCTACCCGGACGGGGACCCGGTCGTGCGCGTGAGCGCGGGGGACATCGGGGACGTGCTCGAAGGGGTCAGCCGCCCGGGCCACCTCGACGGTGTCCTCACGGTCGTGCTCAAGCTCCTGCACCTGACGCGCCCGGGGGTCGCCCTGTTCGGTGCGAAGGACGCACAGCAGCTCGCGGCGGTGCGCCGGATGGTCCGCGACCTCGACGTGCCCGTCGTGGTCGAGGCCGCGCCGATCGTCCGCGACGCGGACGGGATCGCCTTGTCGAGCCGCAACGCCTACCTGAGCGACGACGAGCGTCGCCGGGCGCTCGGGCTCTCGCGCGCCCTGCTCGCCCGGGGCAGCGCCGACGAGATCCGCACGACCGCCCGGACCGCGCTCGCCGGGACGGACGTCGACTACGTCGCGCTGGTCGACCCAGTGACCTTCGCGGAGGTGCCCGCGGAGTTCGTCGGCGAGGCCCTGCTGCTGGTCGCGGCGACCGTCGGGACGACCCGGCTCATCGACAACGGGCTCGTGGAGGTGGGCGCGTGACGGCGTCTTCGAGGAGCACACTCCTCCGCACGATGATGACCGGCAAGATCCACCGCGCGACCGTGACCCAGGCGGACCTGCACTACGTCGGCTCGATCACGGTCGACGCGGACCTGCTCGCCGCGGCGGACGTGCTGCCCGGTCAGCAGGTCGACGTCGTCGACGTCACGAACGGCGCTCGCCTGACCACGTACGCCATCGCGGGGGAGCCGGGGTCGGGGCAGGTCTGCATCAACGGCGCCGCCGCGCACCTGGTGCACCCGGGGGACGTCGTCATCCTCATCGCGTACGGCCAGCTGTCCGACGCGGAGTCCCGCACCTACGAGCCGCACGTCGTCCTCGTGGACGGCGCCAACCGGATCGTGTCGGTCGGGGACGACCCCGGTCAGGTGCCCGACGGGTGGTCGGGGCTGCAGGCGAGCGGGATCCCGTTCGCCGCAGGTCGCGCCACGTGACCCGGCTCGCGACGCGACTGGCGGCTCCGGAACCGGGCTGGACGGTCGAGGCCGACGCGGTCGTCGTCGGCTCCGGCATCGCCGGCCTGACCGCGGCGCTCGAGCTGCGCACCCGCGTGCCCCGGGTGCTGCTGGTGACGAAGGACATCCTCGCGTCGGGGTCGACCGTGTGGGCGCAAGGGGGCATCGCGGCCGCGCTGGACCCGTCGGACTCGCCCGCCGCGCACCTGCAGGACACCCTGGTCGCCGGGGCGGGCCTGTGCGACCCGCGCGCGGTCGAGGTGCTGGTCACCGAGGGTCCGCGGCGCGTCCGCGAGCTGGTCGCACGCGGCGCCGTGTTCGACACGACCGCCGACGGCAGCATCTCGCTCACCCGTGAGGGTGGGCACCACGCCGACCGCATCGCGCACGCGGGCGGGGACGCGACGGGGGCGGAGATCTCCCGCGCGCTCGTCGCGCAGATCGAGGCGGTCCGCGACGACCCGGGCATCGAGGTCATCGAGCACGCGCTCGTCCTCGACGTGCTCACCGGTCCGCCGGGACCGGACGGCCGGCCCGGGCGCGCGTGCGGGGTGACGCTGCACGTGATCGGCGAGGGGCAGCGCGACGGTGTCGGTGCCGCCCTGGGCCGCGCGGTCGTGCTCGCGACGGGTGGCATCGGTCAGGTCTACCGCTCGTCGACCAACCCCGCGCAGGCGACCGGCGACGGGATCGCCGCCGCCCTGCGCGCCGGGGCGGTTCTGGGGGACGTCGAGTTCGTGCAGTTCCACCCGACGGTGCTGTGGCTCGGCTCGGGCGTGAAGGGACAGCTGACGCTGGTGTCCGAGGCGGTGCGCGGGGAGGGTGCGCTGCTGCTGGACACCGACGGCGTGCGGTTCATGCCGGACGTGCACCCGATGGCCGAGCTGGCGCCGCGGGACGTGGTCGCGCACGCGATCGTCCGGCGGATGAGCGAGACCGGCTCCGACCACGTCTGGCTCGACGCGCGGCACCTCGGTGACGACTTCCTGCGGTCGCGGTTCCCGACGATCAACGACCGGCTGCTGGAGCACGGCATCGACCTGACGACCGACCTGGTCCCCGTCGCGCCCGCGCAGCACTACCACTCGGGCGGCGTGGTCACGGACCTCGTCGGCCGCACGAGCCTGCCCGGCCTGTACGCGGTGGGGGAGACGGCGTGCACGGGTGTGCACGGCGCCAACCGGCTCGCGTCGAACTCGCTCCTCGAGGGGCTCGTGTTCGCCACCCGCGCCGCCCGGCACATCGCCGCGCAGGTGCAGCAGGGTGCGCTGCGTCCGCTCGAGCCCCTGGCGCGACCCGGCGACGAGGCCCTGGTCGCCGCCGCGTCGCGCGCCCGGGTGCAGCGCATCGCGTCGGACGGTCCCGGCCCGCTGCGCTCCGGCGACGGGCTGCGCCGGGCCGTGGCCGCGCTCGCGGCGGTGCCGACGGACGCGCACCTGCGCACCGACGAGGGCCGGCGACTGGCCGCCCCGCAGGTGGCCGAGTGGGAGACGACGAACGTGCACCAGGTGGCGACCGTCCTGACGGCTGCCGCGCTGGAGCGCGAAGAGAGCCGCGGCGGGCACGCGCGCAGCGACTTCCCGACGACCGAGCCGTCGTGGCGGGTGCGTCTGGAGCTGTCGCTGGGCGTCGACGGGACCCTGGTCTCCCGGCGGTCGTCGCTGTCCTGAGCGGGCAGGACGTCACCCGCAGGCGTGAATTCCGACACTATCGGCATAACGATCGATACCAGTAGATAGTTTCGATACCTCCAGCACTGGTCTCCCGTGCGTGCGCTGCTTACCCTCTGCAAAGGATCGCCCGAAACAGGGCAGACGTCTGCGCAAAGGAGCGTCGATGAGACACGCACGATCGCCACGTAATCGTTTCGAAACTATCGGGGTGGCGCTGGCCACCGCCCTCGCGCTCGCGGCAGTCCCGGCCGCCGTGGTCACCACCGGCACGGCGGCACTCGCGGCCGACACCACGCTGGTGTCCACGGACTTCACGGACGGCACGCTGGGCGGCTGGACGCAGAGCGGGGGCCCGACGCTGTCGTTCGTCGACGTGGACGGCAACCCCGCGCTGCAGGTGGCCAACCGGACCGAGGACTTCGACGGCATCCAGACGCCCGCCGGGCTGTTCGAGGACGTCGAGCCCGGCACCGTCCTCACGCTGTCGATGCGGGCGCGGCTCGCTCCGGAGACGGTCGGTTCGGCCGGGGTGCGCCTCGTCGTGAAGCCCGCCTACGGGTGGGTCGGGAACACCACGATGACCGCCGACGCCTGGTCCACCGTCACCGGCACGTACACCGTGCCGGCCGACGCCGACCCCGCCATGTTGCAGGTCTACCTCGGCACGGGCGCGCTCGACGCCCCGTACACCTACCTCGTCGACGACATCACGATCACGGCGCCCGCCGCGACCCCGTCCGTCGAGACGATCGTCTCGACCGACTTCACGGACGGCACGTACAGCGACTGGGCGGCCAGCGGCGGCGCGACGCTGTCGGTGGTCGACGTCGAGGGCAACCCCGCCCTCCAGGTGGCGAACCGCACCGAGGACTTCGACGGCATCCAGACCGCCGCCGGCCTCTTCGCCGACGTCGCGCCCGGCACCGAGCTGACGCTGTCGATGCGGGCGCGCCTCGCTCCGGAGACGGTCGGCTCTGCCGGGGTGCGCCTCGTCGTGAAGCCCGCCTACGCCTGGGTGGGCAACACCACGATGACCGCCGACGCGTGGACCACCGTGACCGGCACGTACACCGTGCCCGCCGACGCCGACCCCACCGCGCTGCAGGTCTACCTCGGCACGGGCGCGCTCGACGGCCCGTACACCTACCTCGTCGACGACCTCACGATCACGGCCCCGGCCGGTGGCGAGGAGCCGGAGACCCCGGACGTCCTGCCCGGTGGCGCCCTCAACCCCACGACCACCCCGGTCAGCGCTGCGCAGGGCACCGGGAACCGGTCCGCCCTGACGTTCGACGACGGCCCCAACGGCGCCGACACCACCGAGCTGCTGGACTTCCTGGCGGCCAAGGACCTCCAGGCCACGTTCTGCGTCATCGGCCAGAACGTCCAGGCGAGCGGTGGCGCGGACATCCTCAAGCGGATCGTCGCCGACGGTCACACCCTGTGCAACCACGGCACGTCCTACGACGTGCTCGACGGCACGCAGGCCGAGGTCGAGCAGGACCTGGCCGACAACCTGACGATCATCCGCACCGCGCTCGGCAACCCGTCGGCACAGGTGCCGTTCTTCCGCGCGGCCAACGGCGTGTGGACGACGGCCAACCAGAACGCGGCCGTCGCGCTCGGCATGCAGCCGCTCGCGGTGGTCAACACGATCTCCGACTGGGAGACCCAGGACGAGGCCACGCTCACCGCCAACCTGCGCACGGCCATGAAGTCCGGCGAGGTCGTGCTGATGCACGACGGCGGCGGCTCGCGGGCCGGCACCGTCGCGGCGGCGAAGACCGTCATCCAGGAGCGTCTCGACGAGGGGTGGACGTTCACGCTGCCCGCCGTCACGCTCGCGCCGAGCCAGCCTCCGGGCACCGCGGTGATCAGCGCCGACTTCGAGGACGGGCTGCAGGGCTGGGTCCCCCGGGCGACCGACACCGGCCAGGGCACGCTCGCCGTCACCGACGAGCTCGCCCACGGCGGCGCGCAGTCGGCGCTGCTGACCGAGCGGACCTCGCAGGGGCACGGCATCGGCTTCGACGCCACGGGGGTGCTCATCCCGGGCACCAGCTACGAGTACTCGGCCTGGGTGCGGTTCGCGCCCGGCCAGACCGCCGAGGACATCTGGCTGAGCCTGGCCCGGACGGTCGGCACCAGCACGTCCTACGACACGCTCAAGCAGTTCACGGGCATCTCGAACAGCGAGTGGACGGAGGTCACCGGCACGTTCCAGATGGCCGCGGCCGACTCGGCGCTGCTGTACTTCGAGACGCCGTGGGAGAACGGGGACCCGGGCAACACCTCGGACTTCCTCGTCGACGACGTCGTGGTCACGGTCCAGGACCCGCTGCAGGTGCAGGACCTGGCGCCGATCAAGGACTCGGTCGACTTCCCGGTGGGCGCGGCGATCGACAGCCGTGAGCAGACCGGTGCGCAGTCGGAGCTCCTGCTCCGGCACTTCGACCAGGTCACGTCCGAGAACTACATGAAGCCGGAGGCCTGGTACGACGCCGAGGGCACCTTCACGCCGCACCCCGAGGCCGACGCGATCATGCAGTACGCGCAGGACAACGGGATCGACGTGTACGGGCACACGCTCGCCTGGCACAGCCAGACGCCGGCCTGGTTCTTCCAGGACGAGGCGGGGGTCGCGCTCACGACGAGCGAGGCCGACCAGCAGGTGCTCAAGGACCGGCTGCGGACGCACATCTTCGACGTCGCCGAGTACCTCAGCGACACCTACGGGGCGTTCGGCAGCGACACCAACCCGTTGACCGCGTTCGACGTGGTCAACGAGGTGGTCAGCGACAGCGGCGAGTTCGCCGACGGGCTCCGTCGCAGCGAGTGGTACCGGATCCTGGGCGAGGAGTTCATCGACCTGGCGTTCCAGTACGCGGACGAGTCGTTCAACGACGAGTTCGCCGCCGCGGGCGCCGACCGTCCGATCACGCTGTTCATCAACGACTACAACACCGAGCAGGGCGGCAAGCAGGTCCGCCTGCATGCCCTCGTCGAGCGTCTGCTCGAGCGCGGTGTGCCGGTCGACGGCGTGGGCCACCAGTTCCACGTCAGCCTCGCGATGCCGGTGTCCGCGCTGGAGACGGCCATCACCGCGTTCAACGACCTGCCGGTGGTGCAGGCGGTCACCGAGCTCGACGTCACCACCGGCACCCCGGTGACCGACGGGAAGCTCGTCGAGCAGGGCTACTACTACCGCGACGCGTTCCGGGTCTTCCGTGCGCACGCCGAGAGCCTGTTCTCGGTCACGGTGTGGGGCCTGACCGACGGCCGCAGCTGGCGCAGCGACTCCGGCGCACCGCTCGTCTTCGACGACCTCCTGCAGGCGAAGCCCGCGTACCACGGCATCGTCGACGGGGAGCTGCCGGCCCGGCAGCGCGCGGCGAACGTCTTCGCCGAGGACGTGCCGCTGTCCGACGAGACCTCCGACGTCCGGTGGGCGCAGCTGCCGCTGAACGTCATCGACGACTCGACCGCGTTCCAGCTCCGCTGGGCGCCCGACAACCTGACGGCGTACGTCACGGTGGACGACACGTCCGTGCAGGCGACCGACGGGATCGAGATCGCCTACGCGGGCCAGACCGTCACGTTCGGCCGGGACGGCTCGGGCGACGTCGACGGCGTGGTCACGGAGCGGGACGGCGGCTACGACGCCGTCGTCAAGCTCCCGCTCGCCACCCCGGTCGCGGAGGGCGGCACGGTGCCGTTCGACCTCCGGGTGACGGACGGTGCCGGCACGGTCGCGTGGAACACCCCGGGCGCCACGGGCACGCTCACTCTCGTCGAGCCGCTGTCGTACGCCGAGGTGGGTTCCGTGGAGACGGCACCCGCGATCGACGGCGAGGAGGACGCCTCCTGGGCCGACGCCACGTCCGTCCGGACCGACAAGCAGACCAACGGCACCGGCGGCGCGACCGCGGAGTTCCGCACCGTCTGGAAGGACAACACGCTGTTCGTGCTCGCCGAGGTCACCGACCCCGTCGTGGACGTCTCGGGCTCCGACCCGTGGATCCAGGAC
This sequence comes from Cellulomonas sp. Leaf334, assembly GCF_001424195.1. Lineage (GTDB taxonomy): Bacteria > Actinomycetota > Actinomycetes > Actinomycetales > Cellulomonadaceae > Cellulomonas. The sequence continues at coordinate 405,757 of NZ_LMOO01000005.1, forward strand.
TCCGTCGAGATCTACGTGGACGCGGGCAACTACAAGAACGGGTCCTACCGGTACGACGACACGCAGATCCGGATCAGCGCGACCAACGTGGTCTCGTTCGGCACGGGCGACGAGGCGTTCCAGCAGAACCGGCTGGTCAGCGCCACGCGGCTCACCGACACCGGCTACGTGGTGGAGGCCTCGATCAGCCTGCTCGAGGACGGTGGGGCGGGCAGCTTCCACGGTGTGGACTTCCAGGTGAACGACGCCAGTGGCGGCGCGCGCACCTCGATCCACAACTGGGCCGACCCGACCGGCGCCGGCTACCAGAGCACCGCCCGCTGGGGCGTCCTGCAGCTGGTGGAGACGGAGGCCGAGCTCCCGTCGTCGACCACGACGCTCGCGGCCTCGCCGTCGAGCCAGGTGTTCGGCGCGTCGAAGCGGGTCACGCTCACGGCGACGGTCACGTCCGACGTGGCCGTGGCCGGGCCGGTGGAGTTCGTGGCCGGGGAGACCGTGCTCGGCACGGCGACCCTGCGGGGTGGCACGGCGACCCTGCGGCTGCCGGCGTCCACGCCGGCCGGCAGCTACGACGTCGTCGCCCGGTACGCCGGGGACGACACCGTGACCGGCTCGGAGTCGGCGGCGGTGACCGTCGTGGTGAAGAAGGTTTCCACGACGACCGGGCTCACCGTCACGCCGGGGTTCTTGTTCATCCCGTCGTTCGCGGTGGTCACGGTCGCCACGGACAACGGGAAGGTCCCGTCGGGCACGGTCGAGATCCGTGAGGGCACCAAGGTGGTCAAGCGGCTCAGCGTGGTGCTCGGCATCGCGATCGGGACCGTCCCGTCGGGCAAGCACACGTACACGGCGACGTTCGTCCCGAACGACACCGCCAACGTGAGCCCGAGCACGAGCGCACCGGTCAAGACGCGCTGACGGGTCGACCGAGGCCCGCGTCCCGGTCGGACGCGGGCCTCCGTCGTGCCCGGTAGCGTGACCGCGTGACCGTGCCGACGCCCGCCCTGGACCCCGCCTGGATCGCCCGCACGGTCGAGGTCGCCCTCGACGAGGACCTCGGCCCCGCACCGGGCCGGGACGTGACGACGCAGTCGACGATCTCGCCGCAGGCGGTCGGTGCGGCGGACCTCGTTGCTCGGCAGGACGGGGTCGTCGCGGGCCTGGTGGTCATCCCCGAGGTCGTCGGCCAGGTCGCCGCACGGCTCGGGTTGGCCGTCCCGTCCGTCGACCAGCGCGTCCCCGACGGCACCCGCGTGGCCCGCGGTGACGTGCTGGCCGTGCTGACCGGCCCCGTGCAGGTGCTCCTCGTCGCGGAGCGGACGCTGCTCAACCTCGCGTCGCGCGCGTCGGGCGTCGCCACCCACACCCGCCGCTGGGCCGACGCGCTGGAGGGTACGGGCGCGCTCGTCCTGGACACGCGCAAGACGACCCCGGGGCTGCGGGCGCTGGAGAAGTACGCGGTGCGCTGCGGCGGCGGGACCAACAAGCGCATGGGGCTGTACGACGTCGCGATGGTCAAGGACAACCACGTGGTCGCGGCGGGCTCGGTCTCGGCGGCCGTGGCGGCCGTCCGGACGAGATACCCCGACGTGACGATCCAGGTCGAGGCGGACACGCTCCAGCAGGCGCTGGAGGCCGTCGCGGCGGGCGCGCGGTTCCTGCTGCTGGACAACATGCCGACGCCGCTGCTGACGGAGGTCGTCGCCGCGGTGCGGGCCGTCGACCCGGCGGTCGAGCTCGAGGCGACCGGCAACCTCACGCTCGACCGCGCGCGGGAGGTGGCGTCCACGGGGGTCGACTACCTGTCGGTGGGCGGGCTCACGCACTCGTCGCCGATCCTCGACCTGGCGCTCGACCTGGAGCCCGTCGGCCGGTGACGCGCCGAGAAAGCCCGTGACGCGCCGGTAAGATCGCCCGGTGAGCGAGACGCCCGAGAGCACCCCTGCACCCGACGACGCACCCGAGCAGATCCGGGTGCGGCGCGAGAAGCGGGACCGGCTGCTCGCCGCGGGTGTCGAGGCGTACCCGGTCGGGGTGCCGCGCACCCACACGATCGCGCAGGTCCGCGCCGAGCACCCGGACCTCGAGCCGGGGCAGGAGACGGACGACGAGGTCGGCGTGGCCGGCCGGGTGGTGTTCGTGCGGATCGGCGGCAAGCTCTGCTTCGCCACGCTCCAGGACGGCGAGGGGAACCGGCTCCAGGCGATGTTCAGCCTCGCGGCCGTCGGCGAGGAGCGGCTCGCGGCGTTCAAGACCGACGTCGACCTCGGCGACCACCTGTTCGTGCACGGTCGCGTGATCGCGTCCCGGCGAGGCGAGCTGTCGGTGTTCGCCGACGCGTGGCAGATCGCCGCCAAGTCGCTGCGCCCGCTGCCCAACCTGTACGAGGGTGTGGAGCTCACGGAGGAGGCGCGGGTTCGCCAGCGCTACGTCGACCTCATCGTGCGCCCGAAGGCCCGGGAGACCGCCCGCCAGCGGCCCGCGCTCCTGCGCTCGCTGCGGGACAACTTCCACGGCCGCGACTTCATCGAGATCGAGACGCCGATGCTGCAGACGCAGCCGGGTGGTGCCGCGGCGCGGCCGTTCGTCACGCACATGAATGCGTTCGACCTCGACCTGTACCTGCGGATCGCGCCGGAGCTGTTCCTGAAGCGTGCGCTCGTGGGCGGGATCGAGCGGGTCTTCGAGATCAACCGCAACTTCCGCAACGAGGGCGCCGACTCCACGCACTCCCCGGAGTTCGCGATGCTCGAGGCGTACGAGTCGTACGGCGACTACGACACGATGGCGGCGTTGACGCAGGACCTCGTGCAGAGGGCGGCCCAGGACGTGCTCGGCACCTCCGTGGTCGTGATGCCCGATGGCGAGGAGTACGACCTCGGCGGCGAGTGGGCCCAGATCACGATGTACGGGTCGCTGTCGGAGTCGCTCGGCGAGGAGATCACTCCGTCGACGAGCCTGGACACGTTGTCGGTCTACGCCGACAAGCTGGGCGTCGAGACGGACCCGAAGCGCGTCAGCCACGGCAAGCTCGTGGAGCTGCTGTGGGAGCACCAGGTGGGCGACCATCTGTTTGCGCCGACATTCGTGCGCGATTTCCCGGTGGAGACGAGCCCGCTCGTGCGTGATCACCGCAGCATCTCGGGTGTCGTCGAGAAGTGGGACCTCTATGTGCGCGGGTTCGAGCTGGCGACGGGGTATTCCGAGCTCGTCGACCCGGTGATCCAGCGGCAGCGCTTCGAGGCGCAGGCGGTGCTGGCGGCCGCGGGCGACGACGAGGCGATGCGCGTAGATGAGGACTTTCTCATGGCAGTGGAGTACGCGTTGCCACCCGCAGGCGGCATCGGGCTCGGGATCGACCGGTTGCTCATGGCGCTGACTGGCCTGGGTATCCGCGAGACGATCCTGTTCCCCCTCGTGAAGCCGCTGGGCTCATGAACCCCGTGTTCACGGCCCTAGCCGCCCTTCTTCCGTCCATCGGCGTCGGGCTGCTGTTCTGGTTCGCCATCCGCGCGCTGGTCAATGCCGACCGCACAGAACGGCAGGCATTGGCCAGAATGGATGCCGCGGAACGGGCGGCGGAAGGTGCCGCCAATAAAGAGAAAACCGGCCCCGCCGTTTGACGCCTTTATGTGCCGATGCGATAGTGAACGCGACAAGCATTCCCCCCGCATCGCATGATGGAGAACACAATGGCGCAGAAGGTTCAGGTCCTGCTGGTCGACGACATCGACGGCGGAACTGCAGACGAGACCGTGACGTTCGGGCTCGACGGCGTCACCTATGAGATCGATCTGACCTCCGGGCACGCCGGCGAGCTGCGTGAGGCATTCGCCCAGTGGGTCGGCCACGCACGCAAGGTCGGTGGCCGCACGGCCGCGAAGTCGACCGCAGCACGGGGTCGGCGCTCGTCGTCCAGCGACGCCCAGGCGATCCGTGAGTGGGCCAAGGAGCACGGGCACCACGTGTCCGAGCGCGGCCGCATCTCCGCGGAGGTCAAGGCCGCGTACGACGCGTCGCACTGACACATCGCACGAACGACGAGAGCCCGGTGCCGGGGGGGTGCCGGGCTCTCGTCATGCCTCAGGCGGGTCGTACACCCGTCAGCTCGCGCACCGCGGCGTACTGCTCGCGAACCTGCGTGACCGGGGCGCCGGTGAACACGGTCGCCTCGGACGCCGAGCTCCAGGACGGCGCCGTCGCCGACCCGGACAGGACCCAGGCGGCCTGGCGGGCGGCCCCGTCGGCCACGTACTCGCCGGGCGTCGGGACGCGGACGTCGAGCCCCAGCACCGACGGCGCGATCGCGCGCACGGCTGCCGACTGCGCGCCGCCACCGATGAGGAACAGCCGCTCGACCGCGACGCCCTGGGCGCGCAGCGCGTCGATCCCGTCGGCGAGCGCGCACAGCATCCCCTCGACCGCGGCGCGCGCCACGTGCGCAGGCGTCGTGTTGCCGAGGCGCAGGCCGTGCAGCGCGCCCGTCGCGTCGGGCTTGTTGGGCGTGCGCTCGCCCTCCAGGTAGGGCACGAGGACGAGCCCGTCTGCGCCCGCGGGGGCCGAGAGGGCCAGTGCGGACAGCCCTGCGTGGTCGACCCCGAGCATCCGGGCGGCCGCGTCGAGCACCCGGCTCGCGTTCAGCGTGCAGGCGAGCGGGAGGAAGCCCCCGGCCGCGTCGGCGAACCCGGTGACCAGCCCCGACCCGTCGGCCGTCGGCGCGGGTGCGATCGCCGACACGACCCCGGACGTGCCGATGGAGACGGCCACGTCCCCGGGCTGCAGGCCGAGGGCCAGAGCCGCCGCGGCGTTGTCGCCCGCGCCGGGGCCGAGGACGGCGCCGCCAGTGGTCCGGGGACCCGCCTCGGACGGGCCGAGCACCCGGGGGACGAGCGCGTCGTGCCCGAGGGCCAGCTCGAGCAGGTCGTGGCGATAGTCCTCCGTGGCGGGGGACCAGTAGCCCGTGCCGGAGGCGTCCGAGCGGTCGGTCACGAGGGCGTCCAGGCCCGGTGCACCGGCCAGGCGCCACGTCAGCCAGTCGTGGGGGAGCGCGACGGCGGCGACGCGCGCGGCGTTCTCCGGCTCGGCGTCCCGCAGCCAGCGCAGCTTGGTCACCGTCAGCGACGCGACCGGCACCGAGCCGACCGCGTCGGCCCACGCCTGCGGTCCGCCCAGCTCGTCGATCAGGTCCAGGGCGGCCTGTGCCGAGCGGGTGTCGTTCCACAGCAGCGCGTCCCGGACCACCTCGCCGCGGGCGTCCAGCGCGACCATCCCGTGCTGCTGGCCGCCGACCGAGACGGCCTCGACGTCGTCGAGACCCCCGGCGCTGACGATCGCGGACTGCAGGGCGTCCCACCAGTACCAGGGCGCCACCTCGGTGCCGTCGGGGTGCGAGGCCCGTCCGGAGCGCACCAGCGCGCCGGTGTCGGCGTCACGCACGACGACCTTGCAGGACTGCGTCGACGAGTCGATACCGGCGACGAGAGCCATGGTCTACCTCCAGTTGAGCCCGCAACGTCCGCACTCCTGTGGGTCGGAACCCTCCGGAGTGCGGACGTCGCGATGAGACGAGGCGCAACGTCCGCACTCGTGAGGGTCGGAACCCTGTCGAGTGCGGACGTTGCAGGACGGGGACAGGGTCAGCGGGCGCCGAGGGCGTGCTCGAGGGCCAGCTGGTTGAGGCGGACGAAGCCGAAACCGCGCTCGGCGACGGCGTCGACGTCGAGGTCCTCGTAGGCGGAGCGGTCGGCCAGCAGGTCGGCGAGGGTCTCGCCCGCGGCCAGCGTCGGCTGCGCGAGCTCGAGCACACCCGACTCCTCGAACGCCGCCTGGACCTCGGGGTCGGCGCGGAACGCCTGCGCGCGCTCCTTGAGCAGCAGGTACGTCGCCATGTTGGCCGACGCGGAGTCCCACACGCCCTGGAAGTCCTCGGTGCGCGACGGCTTGTAGTCGAAGTGGCGCGGGCCGTCGTAGGTCGGGCCGCCCGACGGGAACCCGTTCTCGAGCAGGTCGACCGTCGCGAACGCGGAGAACAGGTCGCCGTGGCCGAAGACCAGGTCCTGGTCGTACTTGATCGACTTCTGGCCGTTCAGGTCGATGTGGAAGAGCTTGCCCGCCCACAGCGCCAGCGCGATGCCCTGCGTGTAGTTGAGACCGGCCATCTGCTCGTGGCCGACCTCGGGGTTCAGGCCGACGATGTCGGCGTGCTCCAGGCGGTCGATGAGCGCGATCGCGTGGCCGATGGTCGGGAGCAGGATGTCGCCGCGGGGCTCGTTGGGCTTGGGCTCGAGCGCGATGCGCAGGCCGTAGCCCTTCTCCTTGATGTACGCGGCGACGGTGTCGATGCCCTCGGCGTAGCGGTCGTGCGCGGCGTTGAGGTCCTTGGCGGAGTCGTACTCGGCGCCCTCGCGGCCACCCCACATGACGAACGTGTCGGCGCCCAGCTCGGCGGCCAGGTCGACGTTGCGGACGACCTTGCGCAGCCCGTAGCGGCGCACGCGGCGGTCGTTCGACGTGAACGCGCCGTCCTTGAAGATCGGGTGGCTGAACGTGTTGGTGGTGACCATCTCGACGGTGATGCCGGTCTCGTCGAGGGCGCCCTTGAAGCGGGCGAGGATCTTGTCGCGCTCGGCGTCGTCGGACCCGAAGGGGACCACGTCGTCGTCGTGGAACGTCACGTGCGCGGCGCCGAGCTCGGCCAGCTTGTGGACCGACTCGACCGGGTCCAGCCACGGGCGCGAGGCCGAGCCGAACTGGTCCTGGGCGTTCCAGCCGACCGTCCAGAGGCCGAACGAGAACTTGTCTGCACGGGTGGGCTGCGCTGCCATCACGCGTCTCCTCATCGAGAATCTTCGGTTTAGTTTGCCGGATGAATTTATCCCGAGAAGCCGGTAGGGTCAAGCGCATGCCGACGCCCGAACCCCGCGACCCGTCGCGCGTGGCCCGGCAGGCGCAGATGCGCGACCAGAACCTCGGGGTCGCGCTGCGCGGGATCGTCGACGCCCCCGAGCCGCTGTCCCGGGCACAGCTCGCCGCGTCCGAGGGGCTCGCCAGGGCGACCGTGTCCGGGCTCGTCGACCACCTCATCGAGGCCCGGCTCGTGCGCGAGCTCGACCCCACGCAGACGCAGCGCGCAGGCCGCCCCGCCGTCCCGCTCGCACCCGCGCGGGGGACCGTGGCGGGCATCGGCATGGAGGTCAACGTCGACTACCTGGGGGTCCGCGCGATCGACCTCGCCGGGGACGTGCTCGCCGAGCACGTCGAGCTCGACGACCTGCGCGGCGCCGGGCCCGGCGCGGTCCTGGACCGGCTCGCCGCGCTCGTCGGCCCCGTGATCGACGGGCTGCGCGACGGGGGGGTCCGCGTCGCCGGCACCGCCCTCGCCCTGCCCGGTCTGGTCGACCGGGTCACCGGCCCCCTGCGGGTGGCGCCGAACCTCGGCTGGAGGGACGTCGACGTCGTCGGCGCCCTGTCCGCCCTCACCGGGCTCCCGCCGCGCGTCGCCAACGAGGCGAACCTCGCCGCCCGTGCCGAGGCGCACGCCCGCCGCGGCTCACCCAGCTTCGCGTACGTCTCCGGCGAGGTCGGCATCGGTGGCGCGATCGTCCTCGACGGCGAGATCTTCCCCGGCCGGCACGGCTGGAGCGGTGAGATCGGGCACATCGTCGTCGACGCGTTCCGTGGACCCCGCGCGTCCGACGGGAGCCTCGAGGCGCTCGCCGGCCAGGACGCGATGCTCCGCGCCGCCGGCCTCCCGCCGACCGCCCGCCTCGACGCCCTGCTCGACGCGCTCCGCGCCGACGACCCGCGCGCGACCGCCGCCGTCGCGCAGGCCGCACGAGCGCTCGGCGTCGCCCTCGCGAGTGTGGCCAACGTGGTCGACGTCGGCGAGGTCGTGCTCGGCGGCACCTTCGGCCAGCTCTTCGACCACGTGCACGACGAGGTCGCCGCCCGGCTCGACGAGCTGGTGATCTTCGCCCCCTGGTCGCCGCTCGTGGTCTCCCCGGCGCGCGCCGGCGTCTACCCCGCGATGACCGGCGGCGCGCTCGCCGCCCTGTCCACGGTCCTGGTGGACCCGGCTGAATGGCTCCGCACCCACTGACCGACCCGCGCCAACGCCCGCAGATTCGGTCGTGGGGACGCGCGAGGGTGCGGACGTCCGGGGAGCTGCAGCGCAGCGCCCGCGGATTCGGTCGTGGGGACGCGTGATGTGCGGACGTCCCCGGCCGACGTCAGGGGTCAGCCCGCGTTGCGGAGCATGAACTCCGTCTCCGTGTCGCGGCCCATGAGCGGGTCCGGCGCGGCCTCGGTCTCCACGCTGGCGATCGTGTCCTCCAGCCGGACCGGCTCGGGGAGCGCGGCGTAGCGGGATGTCGCGGGGGAGCTCTGGTCGGTCATGGTCGCCACCTCTCTGGAAGCCGCACGTGCTGCCCCGACTGTAGGCGCCCACCCCCGCATACGTCCGAGGATCCGGCCGCTCTGGCGACCGGATGCTCGGACGTCCGGGAGGGATTGACGCGTGCGCAGCGGACGTGCGCGGGCCGTCGCGCCGGTGTCGCCGTAGGCTCCGGGACCGTGAGCGCGCAGCAGACACCCCTGTGGATCGGTACCTACCCCGTCGCCGGAGCGGGGACGCCCGTCGGGCTCGGGGAGGGGATCTGGCGGGTCGACCTCGATCCCGCGACGGGTGTGCTGAGCAACGCGCGGCAGGTCGTCGAGACGCCGTCGCCGAGCTTCCTCGCGCTGCACGGGTCGGTGCTGTACGCGGTGAACGAGCAGACGGACGGCACGGTCAGCGCGTTCGACGTCGTCGGCGACTCGCTGGTGCACCGGGCGACCGTCCCGTCGGGCGGCGCGGACCCGTGCCACCTGGTGCTCGACGGCGACGTGCTGCTGGTCGCCAACTACTCCTCGGGCACGCTCGGGGTCCTGCCGCTGGACGAGGACGGCGGGTTCGCGACGCAGGGTCCGGCGCAGGTGCTCGCACATGTCGGGTCGGGTCCCGACGAGGACCGGCAGGAGTCGCCGCACGCGCACTTCGTCGCGCTCGACCCGAGCGGCGCGTTCGTGCTGGTGGTCGACCTGGGCACCGACGAGATCCGCCGGTACCGCCGCGAGGGCGGCCGCCTCGTCGAGGACGGCATCGCGGCGGCGCTCCCGGCCGGCAAGGGTCCGCGGCACGTCGTGTTCAGCGCCGACGGCCGGTTCGCGTACGTCGTCGGTGAGCTGGACGTGACGGTCCGGGTGCTGGCGTGGGAGTCGGGCGTCGGGACGGTGGTGCAGACGCTCCCCGCGACGACGGTGCCCGCGGCGGAGCGTCGGCTGCCGTCGCACGTCGTCCGCGACGGTGACCGGCTGCTGGTCGGTGTGCGGGCGTCGGACGTGCTCGCGCGGTTCACGATCCGCCCGGACGGCCTGTTGGAGCCGGTTGCCGACGACGCGCTGCCGGGAGCGTGGCCGCGGCACCTCGACGTGGTCGACGGGTGGACGGTCGTCGCGGAGCAGACGTCGGGCACGCTCACGGTCCTGGGCGCGGACGGCACGGTGGCCAGCACGCTGGCGCTCCCGTCGCCGACCTGTGTGGTGCGCGCCTGACGCGTCAGTGGTGGTGGCCCATCCGGCCCAACGTCTGCTCGGGGGTCGCGCCGGGGCGGGTCCACTGCGGTGCGGGTCGGCTGGTCGGGCCCCCGTCCGGGTGTCGCTCGGCGTCCGTGCGCCAGTACCAGCACGGGTCGTGGCCCTCGGGCCAGCCGTCGGGGGAGTCCTCCCAGGCCTCGCCGCGGCCGTACGGGGTCCGGTCGAGGAGGGCGAAGGGGCCGGCGACCGCCTCGACGCCGCGCCCTGTCGTGGAGTAGGTGAGGAACACGCGGTCGCCGTCGCGCAGGTAGCAGGTGAACGACCCTGAGGCGTTGCCGACGGGCGGCTCGAGGCCGCGGACCGAGTACCAGGGCTGCGTGTAGCCCATGAACTCGACGAACGGGGCGACCTCGTCCCAGCGGCCCGAGGTCAGGATGGCGAACGAGACGCCGCGGGCGTTCAGGTAGACGGCGTCCCGCACGTGCCAGGCGGACACGGTGCAGCCCTCGCACTGGCCCTGGTGGGGAGCGCCGTCGTGCCACATGTGGTCGTAGACCATCAGCTCGTCGCGTCCCTCGAAGAGGTCTCGGAAGGGGACGGGGCCGTCGGGTCCGACGACCGGGGCGGATCCGTCGATCTCCACCATCGGGAGGCGTCGGCGGGCTGCGGCGAGCCGGTCGCTCTCGCGGGTGTGGGCCTTCTCGCGGACCAGCAGCTCGTCGCTGGCGGCCTGCCACGTGGCCATGTCGACGACGGGCGGGCGTCCGGGTGCGGTCATGGTGTCCTCCGAGGTGTCGCGCCGGGCGGTCACCCGACGCCTCATGACGGGGACGAGTGCGGGTTCTCGACACACGCGTCGGCACGACGTGCCCGTTATCGAATCGTGATCTTCCCGACTTACCGCCCAGTAAGTGATTGTGGTTGTGTGGCGATGACCGCACGCGTCGACGGTGCAACGAAGCACCGGCCCGGCTCGGGCGGAATGTGGCTGTGCAATGGGGCCCGGCCATGTCACCAGGGGAGCGACCGTGCGCCGTGCCGACCGTCTGAACGCCCTTCCCGCCAGCCTCGCCGCGCTGGCGCTGGTCGTGCCGCTGACCCTGGTCGGGCTCGCCGCGCCGGCAGCGGCGGCACCCGGGGACCTGGCGCGAACCGGGACGGCGACGGCCGACAGGAGCCAGTCCGACGGCGACGGCACGTTCCCGCCGGACGCGGCGATCGACGGCGACCCGGCCACCCGCTGGGCCAGCGGCAACGGACCGGACGAGGACGTCGAGTACACCGCCTGGCTCCAGGTCGACCTCGGCGCGGAGGCGTCCGTCGACCACGTCGTCCTCGCCTGGGAGGCCGCGTTCGCGGCGGGCTACGAGCTCCAGGTGGCCACCGCGCCGGACGAGTGGACGACCGTGCACACCGAGGCGGCCGGCGACGGCGGCACCGACGACGTCACGTTCGCGGCCACCGACGCCCGGTACGTGCGGCTTCAGATGACCCAGCGGACCAGCTTCGACTGGGACCCCACCCGACCGCACTGGTACGGCTACTCGCTGTTCTCCTTCGAGGTCTACGGGACCGCGACGCAGGCGGCCGTCGCGTTCGCCACGTCCGGCACGACCGTCCCCGCCGGCGAGGACGCGACGGTCCCACTGATCCTGGCCAGCGCCGCGGACACCGACACCACGGTCCGCGTCCGGTCGACCGGCGGCACGGGCGTCGCCGGCACGGACTACACGGCGGTCGACGAGGCGGTCACATTCCTGGCGGGCTCGACGGAGGCGACCGTCACGGTGCCGACCGTCGACCACGGTCCGCTGGGCCAAGTCCGCACGGTCGAGCTCACGCTCTCCGAGCCGTCCGACGGCCTGGCACTGGGCGGCCGCACGACGAGCACGGTCACGATCACCCCGCACGGAGACCTGCCGGACGTCGGCGGCGTCACGGTGCTCGACGACTTCGAGTCGGGCGTCCCGACCGGGTACACCACCTGGGGCATCAGCGCGCCGGTCACTCCGGTCCTGAGCACCGAGCAGGTCGACCGTGGCGGCAGCGCCCTGGTCGCGACGGTCGGCGGGACACCGGCGGCGGGCGACTGGTTCGGGTTCACCCACGACATCGCCGCCACCGACTGGTCGGCGCACGACGGCTTCACGTTCTGGTTCCTGGGCACCGGCGGCGGCGGGCTGCTCCGGTACGAGCTCAAGAGCGGCGGCCAGCTGTTCGAGCGGTCCGTCACCGACGACACCGCGGGCTGGCGCCAGGTCAACGTGGCGTTCTCGCAGCTGCGGCTCAAGGGCAACCCGGCCTCGGACGCCCGGTTCGACCCGTCGGCGAGCACCGGCTTCGCGGTCACGCTGACCGACCTCGGTGCGGGTGCGTGGACGTTCGACGACCTTGGCCTCTACGACCGGGTGAGCACCATCGAGGACGCCGAGGGTGACGTCCCGATCGCCGCGCCCGGCAGCACGGTCGGCATCTTCACGTGGGGCTCGGTCGCCGACCTGGTGCGCCTCGGAGTCACGGAGCAGGAGCGTGAGGGGATCCCCGCCGGGAACCACGTGCTGTCGGGCGACTACCAGATCCCCTCGGGCGGCTGGGGCGGCTACAGCCAGAACCTGGCGGCCGGGCAGGACTGGAGCTCGTTCCGGGGCATCCGGCTCGCCTGGTACGCCTCGCAGCCCACGCGCCCGGCGTCCCCGACCGCAGGCGACGACATCAAGGTCGAGCTCAAGGACGGCGGCCCGGACGGCGAGCACTCCGAGGTGTGGGCAGCCACGTTCAAGGACAACTGGTCCACCGACGGCAGCCGCTGGAAGATCGTCGACCTGCCGTTCTCGCAGTTCACGCTCAGCGGCTACCAGCCGGGCGACGCTGCGACGCGCAACGGCACCCTCGACCTGACGTCCGCGTGGGGGTACGCGGTCACGTTCGTGCCGGGTACCGCGACGCCGGTCTCGTGGGCCATCGACGACGTGCAGCTGTACGGCTCGGCGGTCCCGGCCCCGACGGCCACGGTCAGCTCGCAGGACGTCGTGCTGGTCGACCCCGGCGAGACCGCGCAGGTCCCCGTGGTCCTCACGACGACGGACGGCCAGCCCCTGCCCGCGGACGTCACCGTCGACTACGCGAACGGCGACGGCACGGCCGAGGCCGGCACCCACTACGACGCGTTCTCCGGCACGCTCACGTTCCCCGCGGGCACGGAGTCGGGGTCGACGCAGACCATCGACGTGGTGACGCACGCGACCCAGGAGGTCGACGACGCGCGGACCCTGACCGTCGACCTGTCCGCGAACGGCGCGGCGGTGTCCACGACCCCGCGCATCGTCCTCAATGCCGTCGGTGCCGCGTACCTCGACCCGACGGAGGACACCGCCGACCGCGTCGAGGACCTGCTCGGGCGGATGACGCTGGCGGAGAAGATCGGCCAGATGACCCAGGCCGAACGCCTCGGCCTGCAGTCGCCCGGCCAGATCGCCGAGCTCGGCCTCGGGTCGGTCCTCTCGGGCGGCGGCTCGGTGCCGCAGCAGAACACCGCGGCCGGCTGGGCGGACATGATCGACGGCTTCCAGCGGCAGGCCCTGTCCACGCGGCTGCAGATCCCGCTGATCTACGGCGTCGACGCCGTGCACGGCCACAACAACGTGGTCGGGGCGACGATCTTCCCGCACAACCAGGGCCTGGGCGCCGCGCGCGATGCCGACCTGGTCGAGGACGTCCAGCGCACGACCGCGCAGGAGGTCCGTGCGACCGGCGTCCCGTGGACGTTCGCGCCGTGCCTGTGCGTCACGCGCGACGAGCGCTGGGGCCGCTCCTACGAGTCGTTCGGCGAGGACCCGGCGCTGGTCACGGCCATGGCCGACGCGGCGGTCGTCGGGCTGCAGGGCACCGAACCGGGCGACCTGTCGGGGCCGGACAAGGTCCTCGCCACGGCCAAGCACTGGGTCGGCGACGGCGGCACGACGTACGACCCGGCGCTCGCGGGCTCGGGCTACCCGATCGACCAGGGCATCACCCGCGTCGACAGCCTCGCCGAGCTGCGGCGGCTGCACGTCGACCCGTACGTGCCCGCGATCGCGGCGGGCGTCGGCTCGATCATGCCGTCGTACTCCGCGGTCTCGGTCGCCGGCGCGGACCCGGTCCGGATGCACGAGCACGGCACCCTGAACACGGACCTGCTCAAGGACGAGCTCGGGTTCGACGGGTTCCTCATCAGCGACTGGGAGGGCATCGACAAGCTCCCGGGCGGCACGTACGCGGACAAGGCGGCACGGTCGGTGAACTCGGGCCTCGACATGGCGATGGCGCCCTACAACTTCGGCGCGTTCATCACCGCGATCACCGGCAAGGTCGGCTCGGGGGACGTATCGCAGGAGCGGGTCGACGACGCCGTCCGGCGGATCCTGACGCAGAAGTTCGCGCTCGGGCTGTTCGACTCCCCGTTCGCCGACCGGTCGCAGGCGGCCGGCGTCGGCTCTCCAGAACACCGCGCGGTGGCCCGCGAGGCGGCAGCGAAGTCGCAGGTGCTGCTGAAGAACGCGGACGACCTGCTGCCGCTGGCGGCGGACGCTCGCGTGTACGTCGCAGGCTCCAACGCCGACGACCTGGGCAACCAGGCGGGCGGGTGGACGATCTCCTGGCAGGGCGGTTCGGGCGACACGACGACCGGCACCTCGATCCTGGAGGGCATCCAGAACCGTGCGGGCACAGCGGACCCGTCCGTGATCTACTCCAAGGACGCGTCCGCGCCCGTCGGTGACGCGCAGGTCGGCGTCGTCGTGGTCGGCGAGACGCCGTACGCGGAAGGGCAGGGCGACGTCGGCAACAACGGGAAGTCGCTGAGCCTGAGCGCGGCGGACCGCACCGCGATCGACACGGTCTGCGGCGCGCTGCCGTGCGCGGTGCTCGTCGTGTCGGGCCGCCCCCAGCTGGTCACCGACCACCTCGCCGCGATCGACGCGCTGGTGGCCTCGTGGCTGCCGGGCACCGAGGGTGCGGGCGTGGCCGACGTCCTGTTCGGGACGCAGCCGTTCACGGGCCGGCTGCCCGTCACCTGGCCCGCCGCGGCCGACCAGGTCCCGGTCAACGTCGGCGACGACACCTACGCGCCGCTGTTCCCGTACGGCTGGGGCCTGCGCACCGACGCGCAGCGCGACCGGCTCACGGCGCTCGTCGCCACGCTGCCCGACGGTGACGCGCAGGACGCGGTCCAGGCGGTGCTCGACGCGCCGGTCTGGGACGGTTCGGCGATCGACCCGGCGCGCACCGGTCAGGCCGTCCGGCTGCTGGCCGCCGCGGCCGAGGAGCTCGACGGCACCGACCGCTCCGTCGCGTCCGCGGCGGGCGTGGTCGTCTCGGTGGTCCGCGACCTCGCGCAGGACGCGTCGGGTCCGGAGGACGCCACCACCACGGCCGACGCCGAGCACGCCCTGATGTCCGGCGACGCCTCCGGTGCCGTCGACCTCCTGGCCGACGTCCTCGGCGTCTCGACCGCACCCCCCGTCGCGTCGACCACCAAGCTCTCGCTCTCGTCGTCGATCGCGGTCTTCGGCAAGCCGGTGACCGCCAGGGTCTCGGTTCAGGGCGGGTCGGGGACGGTCCAGGTGCTCGTCGACGGCGCGCCGGTGGCCGTCGCACCGCTCGCCGCGGACGGCACCGCGAAGGTCCGGCTCCCCGCGGACGTCGCGACGGGCCGCCACAAGGTCACCGCGGTCTACGGGGGCGCCCCCGCCGCCGACCCGCCGGTCCTCGGGTCGAGGTCGCAGGCCGTCTCCCTCACCGTGACCAAGGCGCTGCCGACGGTCGGCACCGACGGCACCGACTGGACGGTGCGCCGCAGCGACCCCAAGGACATCCACGTGCAGGTCACCGGCGTCGCGGGAACCGTCCCGACCGGCACGGTCGACGTCTGGGTGAACGGTCTGCGCCGGGGCACGGCCACCCTCGACGCCCGCGGGACGGCGGTCGTGACGCTCCCGAAGGGGACCTCCACCTCGCTCGTCGTCGTCACCTATGCGGGTGATCGCACCTACCTCCCGTGGCTCGCCGCACCCCACCTGCTCGTCGTGCGGTGACTCCAACGGGTGACTCCGGGCGAAAGACCTCCAGGACCTGCACGAACGTGCCGATCCCCTCGTCGTCGACGACGAACGAGGAGGTTCCGCGATGCGCAACGGCTTCGACATCTACCGCGTGGGCTCGGACCCGAAGCACCAGGAGCCACAGAGCCCCTGGGGATGGACGCCCCGCCGCGGCGAGGTGCCCACCGGTGAGACGGTCGTGCAGGACCACGACTACTCGCTGACGTACACCGGCAACGACCCGCTGCTGGCCGCCGCGTTCGCTCGCGGCGCCCGGCTCAAGGAGATCGTGACGATGTGGCCCGAGCTCTCGTTCTACCCGTCGACGGCCGGGGGCTTCCTCCCCGACGGCAACATCTTCCCGATCCGCGGCGACTACAAGCCGCCGAGCGGGCTCAGCGCCCTGCGGTCCAAGCTCAACGGTCGGCGCTCGTCGGGTGCGCACGCGGCGGAGGCCGCCACCCAGCCCTGACGCGACCGCGTGCTCTCCGTGCGTGAGAATGGGTCCAGACCCGTCCGCGAACAGGAGCACCCGTGACCCTCGAGCACGCCCCGCGCGTCGCCATGCTCTCGGTGCACACGTCCCCTCTGGACCAGCCCGGGACCGGCGACGCGGGCGGCATGAACGTGTACGTCATCGAGCTCGCACGCGCCCTCGCGGCCCGCGGTGCGCGCGTGGAGATCTTCACGCGCGCGACGTCGTCGGACCAGCCGGAGACGGTGCTGCTGCCCGGATCCGACGCGCTCGGGCGCCCCATCGCCGGCGACGCCGCGCGCACGGTCCTGCTGGCCGACGAGGTCGGTCCCGGCGTGACGCCGCCGATCCTGGTGCACCACGTCCCCGCGGGCCCGTTCGAGCGGCTCGACAAGAACGACCTGCCGGGCGTCCTGTGCGGGATGGCTGCGGGCCTGCTGCGCTGGGAGGCCGCGCGCCGGCCCGGCTGGTACGACGTGGTGCACTCCCACTACTGGCTCTCCGGGCAGGTCGGGCAGATCGCGGCGGACCGGTGGGAGGTCCCGCTGGTGCACACCGCGCACACGCTGGCCCGGGTGAAGAACGCGTCGCTGGCCCCCGGTGACACCCCCGAGCCCACCGCGCGTGTGGTCGGCGAGGAGCAGCTGGTCGAGCAGGCCGACGCCCTCGTGGCCAGCACCCCGGTCGAGGCCGAGGAGCTGGTCGAGCTCTACGGCGCCGACCCCGCCCGCGTCCACGTCGTCGAGCCGGGCGTGGACCTGGACCGTTTCGTGCCGGGCGACCGGGTGGAGGCGCGCCGCACGCTGGGCCTGCCCACCGACCGCCAGATCGTCCTCTTCGCCGGCCGCGTCCAGGCCCTGAAGGCCCCGGACGTGCTGGTCAGCGCGCTGGGCGTGCTGCGCGCCACCGGGCGGCCGGTCCCCCTGCTGGTGGTGCTCGGCGGTCCGTCGGGCCGGTCCAGCGCCGTCAAGGAGCTCGAGGCGCTCGCGTCCATGGCGGGAGTCCCCGACGACGTCGTCGTGCACGCGCCGGCCGACCGCGACACGCTCGCGCGCTGGTACCACGCGGCCGACGTGGTCGCGATGCCGTCGCGCAGCGAGTCGTTCGGGCTGGTCGCCGCCGAGGCGCAGGCCAGCGGCGTCCCCGTGATCGCGGCGTGCGTCGGCGGGCTGCGCACGATCGTCGACCACGACGTGTCCGGCCGGCTGGTCCGCGGGCACGACCCCGAGGTGTGGGCCGACGTGATCGCCGACGTGCTGGCGTCGTCCGAGGACCGCGCCCGGTACGCGGTGGGCGCGCGCCAGGTGGCGGAGCGGTTCGGCTGGGACACCACCGCCGACCAGATGCTGAAGGTGTACTCGGTGGCCGGTGAGGTCCGGCAGTCCCGCGTCTGAGGGTCGGACGTCCCGGGACGTCTCCGTGGGCCTGCGGCAGGATAGACCCATGACCTACACCCTCGTGCTGCTCCGCCACGGCGAGAGCGAGTGGAACGCCAAGAACCTGTTCACCGGCTGGGTCGACGTGCCCCTCTCGGAGAAGGGCACCGCGGAGGCCGTCCGCGGCGGGACGCTGCTGACCGACGCGGGCGTGCTGCCGGACGTCGTGCACACGTCGCTGCTGCGCCGGGCGATCACCACCGCGAACCTCGCGCTCGACGCCGCCGACCGGCACTGGATCCCCGTGAAGCGCTCCTGGCGCCTGAACGAGCGCCACTACGGCGCGCTCCAGGGCAAGGACAAGAAGCAGACGCTCGAGGAGTACGGCGAGGAGCAGTTCATGCTCTGGCGCCGGTCCTACGACTTCCCGCCGCCGGACATCGAGCTCGGCTCGGAGTTCTCGCAGGACGCGGACCCGCGCTACGCCGGCGAGCCCATCCCGCGCGCCGAGGCGCTCGAGCAGGTCCTCGTCCGCGCGCTGCCGTACTGGGAGTCGGACATCGTCCCCGACCTGCGCTCGGGCAAGACCGTCCTGGTCGCGGCGCACGGCAACTCGATCCGCGCCCTGGTCAAGCACCTGGACGACGTCGACAGCAGCACCATCGCCGGCATCAACATCCCGACCGGCATCCCGCTGCTCTACACGCTCGACGAGGAGACGCTGAAGCCCACCAACCCGGGCGGCACGTACCTGGACCCGGAGGCCGCGGCGGAAGCCATCAAGGCGGTCGCCAACCAGGGCCGCTGACCCCTCTTCTTCACGACGTCCGAGGAAGTGAGCGCTCTGACGCTCGCTTCCTCGGACGTTGCTGTCTGACCGGACCTCCGGACATGCCCGGGGGGTCCGGGTCTGATTGACTCCGAAGCATGACGATGCCGTCTTTCGAGGACACCTCCGACTTCGACGACGCCGAGCGGGGGAAGATCGCCGACATCCCCTCCGAGCGGATCCTGGGCGCCGACGGCCACGTCGTCTGGGACCCGCAGCGGTACGACTTCCTGACGGGGGACTGCCCGCCGACCGTCCACCCGAGCCTCTGGCGGCAGTCCCGGCTCGCCGCGATCGGGGGTCTCTTCGAGGTCGTCGAGGGCATCTACCAGGTGCGCCAGTACGACCTGTCCAACATGTCCTTCATCGAGGGCGACGAGGGCGTGATCGTCGTCGACACCCTCACCGCCACCGAGACGGCGGCCGCCGCCCTCGCGCTCTACCGGTCCCACCGCGGCGACCGTCCCGTGACGGGCGTCGTCATCACGCACTCGCACGCGGACCACTACGGCGGCATGGCGGCGGTGATCGACGAGGGGGTCCCCGTCCTCGCGCCCGAGGGCCTGGTCGAGCACGCCGTCTCCGAGAACGTGTACGCCGGGTCGGCGATGTCCCGCAGAGCCGTCTACATGTACGCGTCCGACCTCGTCCCCGGGGCCGAGGGGCAGGTGGGCAGCGGGCTCGGCACGACCAACTCGAACGGCACGCTCTCGCTGGTCACCCCGACGGTCGACGTCACGGAGACCGGGTTCGAGCAGACGGTCGACGGCGTCCGCATGGTGTTCCAGGTGACTCCGGGGACGGAGGCTCCCTCCGAGATGAACGTCTGGTTCCCCGACCACAAGGCGCTCTGCATGGCCGAGAACGCCACCCACACGCTGCACAACCTGCTCACGCTGCGCGGCGCCCAGGTGCGCGACCCGCGGAACTGGTCGCGCTACCTGCACGAGGCGCTCGACCTGTGGGGCGACCAGGCCGACGTCGTGTTCGCCTCGCACCACTGGCCGACGTGGGGCACCGAGCGGATCAGGAGCTTCCTGTCGACGCAGCGTGACCTGTACCAGTACCTGCACGACCAGACGCTCCGCCTGGCGAACCAGGGTCTCACCGGCATGGAGATCGCCGAGGTCTTCGAGCTGTCACCGGGACTGGAGCAGGCGTGGAACGCGCGGGGCTACTACGGGTCGGTCAGCCACAACGTGAAGGCGGTGTACCAGCGCTACCTCGGCTGGTTCGACGGCAACCCGGCCCACCTGTGGGAGCTGCCGCCCGAGAAGGAGGGGGCGCGGATCATCGCGCTCGCGGGTGGTGCCGACAAGGCGCTCGATGCCGTCGAGTCCCTGCTGGCCACGGGCGACACCGACGACCTGCGCTGGGCGACCACCCTGGCCAGCCACGTCGTGTTCGGCGGCGGCGACGACGCCCGGGCGCGTGATCTGCTGGCCGCCGCGATGACCCGGTTGGGGCACGGCGCCGAGAACGCGACGTGGCGCAACTTCTACCTGCGGGGTGCCGAGGAGCTGCTCGGGGGGATCGCGGCGCCGCCCCCGGACCTGTCGACACCCCAGGTCCTCAGCGGGCTCACGATCCCCCAGCTCTTCGACTCGATCGGCGTCCGCATCGACGGCCCTCGCGCCGGCTCGGAGCACCTGGCGATCGACTGGGTGTTCACCGACGAGGTGCACACGTACCGCACGGAGCTGTCGAACGGTGCCCTCATCCACGCCGCGAAGGGTCCCCGCGCGACGGCCCCGGACCTCACGGTGACCCTCACCAAGCCCCTGCTCATCCAGCTGCTGTTCGTGCACGAGAAGGAAGGCATCGCGTTCGACGGCGACCAGGGCGCCCTGGGCCGCCTGCTGACCTACGTCGACTCGACGTCCAACACGTTCCCGATCGTCACCCCGTAACCCACAGCAACGTCCGCACTCGATCGGCCTGGAGGTCGACGGAGTGCGGACGTTGCGTCGTCAGAGACGCGAACGTCCGCACTCGATCGGGGTCCAGCCCCACGGAGTGCGGACGTCGCGGTGGGTAGGTCAGTTGGCCGTGCGGTCCAGCTCCGGGCGGGCGGCGCCCGTCACCAGGTAGGTCACCCGGCGGGCGACCGAGACGCCGTGGTCGCCGAACCGCTCGTAGTACCGGCCCAGCAGCGTGACGTCGATGGTCTCCTGCGTCGTGCCGGCCCAGGACCCGCCCAGCAGGGCCGCGAACGTGTCCTCGTGCAGCTCGTCGAGGAGGTCGTCGTCCTGCTCGATGCTCTCGGCCAGCTGGATCTCGCGGCTGTTCAGCAGCGTCGTGGTGCGCCGGGCGACGCGGACGGCGGCGTCGTGCATCTCGGCGAACGTGCCGGACAGCGCCTGCGGCACCGCGTGCCGGGGGTACCGGCCGCGGGCCACCTGGGCGACGTGCCGGGCGAGGTCGCCCATGCGCTCCAGCGACGCGCTCATGCGCAGCGCGGAGACGACGATCCGCAGGTCGGTGGCGACGGGCTGCTGCTGTGCGAGCAGCAGGACGCAGCGCTCGTCGAGGTCCCGCTCGATGGCGTCGATGGCCAGGTCGTCGGCGATCACGGACTCCGCGAGCGCGAGGTCGGCCGTGAGCAGCGCGATGCCGGCGTTGGTGATGGCCTGCTCGACCCGGCCGCTCATCGCCGCCAGGTCCTCGCCCAGCTGGTGCAGCTCGGCGTCGAAGATGTCCCGCATGTGCTCCCTCTCGTGCCGCGACGGCAGGTGCCGCGCGCAGCGTCAGGCTGCCATCGGCAGGTGAACAGTCGGGCGCGGGCAGGTGAACGGACGACGGCCGTTCAGGGGGGACGGGGCCGCGGCGACGATCTGCGGCGTTTCGTCCCCATCGTGCCCCGTGAAGCCCTAGCCTGCGAAGAGATCGTCCTGCTGGTCAGAGGGACCAGACCAACCACAGGGGAGATGCACGATGGCACAGAAGGTCACTGCCTGGGTCGGCTGGGTGTGGTTCGCGGCGTTCGCGATCCTCGTCTCAGGACTGTTCAACATCATCTCCGGGGCGGTGGCGGTGTTCTCCCCGAAGACGGTCGTCTCCTGGTCGCCCGACGGCATCGCGGTCGTCGACGTGTCGACGTGGGGGTGGGTGCACCTGGTCCTGGGGGTGCTGCTGCTGTTCGTGGGGTTCGCGCTGTTCTCCGGCGCCGGATGGGCGCGCGTGATCGCGATCGTGCTGGTGATCGTCAACCTCGTCGCGCAGTTCGTCTCGCTGCCGATCACCCCGTGGTGGTCGCTGATCGCCATCGTCCTGGACTTCTTCATCCTGTGGGCCCTGACGGTGCACGGCGATGAGGTCGCGCGGGCCAACCGCTGAGCAGGGTCAGAGAAACAGGGAGGGAATGGCGATGACGACATTCACGGCGTGGAAGTTCGACACGGTCGACGGGGCCCAGAAGGCCGTCCTGGCGCTCAAGGGTGCACAGGGTGACGGTCTGGTCAAGATCGTCGACCACGCGGTCATCAGCTGGCCGGAGGGCGCCGACAAGCCCGAGATGCACCACTCGCACGACGACAAGCTGCGGGGCACCGGCTGGGGGGCGTTCTGGGGCCTGCTGTTCGGCGGCCTGTTCTTCGTGCCGCTCCTCGGGGTCGCCGTGGGTGCGGCCGCCGGCGCGATCACCAAGGCGGTGTCCGCGGTCGGGATCCCGGAGAGCCAGCTCGACGAGATCCGCGCGCAGATCACCGTCGGCACGTCGCTGCTGTGCGCCGTGACGGAGAACGCGGACATGGACCGGCTGGGCGAGCGGCTGCACGGTCTGCACAGCACGCTCATCGCGACGAACCTGACGGACGCCGAGCGGTCGCTCCTGCTGGAGACGTTCGGCTGAGCATGAACGGCCGGTGAACGCTGGCCGACGGACGCGGCCCGAGGGGCGACATCGGCGTGTCGCACCCTCGGGCGCGTCCTAGGGTGAGGCTCGTGGACGGGATCGACGGGCTCATGCTCCTCCTCGCCGGCGGGCTCGGCCTGCTGGTGGGGGTCTGGGCGACCCTGGCGTTCCGGTGGAGCGAACGGTCGCAGCGCGACGTGCCGCCGCAGCCGGCGTCCGCGCTCGACGACGGGCTGGTCCGCACGCTCGCGGTGCTCCGCTCGGCCGCGGTGGTGCTCGACGAGACCGACCACGTGGTGCGGGCGAGCGCGCCGGCCCACGCCCTCGGCATCGTCCGGGACGGTCGGGTCGCCCCGGCGGCGATCCGTGACCTGATCGCGCTGGTCCGGCGGGACGGGGTGATCCGCGACGAGGTGCTCGAGGTGCCGCGCGGCCCGGTCGGCCCGGGCGTGCTGATGGTGCAGGTGCGGGTCGCGCAGGTCAGCTCGGACCACCTCGTGGTGCTGGCGGAGGACCTGACGCAGGCGCGGCGCCTGGAGGCGATCCGGCGCGACTTCGTCGTCAACGTCTCCCACGAGCTCAAGACCCCGGTGGGCGCGCTCGCGCTCCTGGCCGAGACGGTCCAGGACGCCGCCGACGACCCGGAGGCCGTCCGCCGGTTCGCGGGCCGGATGCAGGCGGAGGCGACGCGGCTGTCCGCGCTGGTGCACGAGATCATCGAGCTGTCCCGGCTGCAGGTCGCGGGGGCGCTCGGGCAGGTCGGGCTGGTCGACGTGGACACCGTCCTGTCGGAGGCCGTCGACCGTGCCCGCACGACCGCGGAGGCCAAGCAGGTCCGGCTCGACATCGGCGGGGTGCGCGGCACGCGTGTGCTGGGCCAGCACGACCTGCTGGTCACGGCGGTGCGCAACCTGCTGGACAACGCCGTCGCGTACTCCGGCGACGCGTCGCACGTCGGCGTGGGGGTCCGCACCGACGGCGAGCTAGTCGAGATCGCGGTGGTCGACGAGGGGATCGGCATCACCGCGGCCGAGCAGGAGCGCGTGTTCGAGCGGTTCTACCGCGTGGACCCCGCGCGCTCGCGCGACACCGGGGGCACCGGGCTCGGACTGTCCATCGTCAAGCACGTCGCGGCGGACCACGGCGGTGAGGTGACCGTCTGGTCGCAGCCCGGCCGGGGGTCGACGTTCACGTTGCGTCTGCCGCGCGCGGAGGACGAGCCCGCAGCAGTCGCCGAACCCCAAGGAGCGCACGTGCGCCGGAGCGCGTCATGACCCGGATCCTGCTCGTCGAGGACGAGGAGTCCTACCGCGACCCGCTGACGTACCAGCTGGAGCGCGAGGGCTTCGACGTGGTCACGGCCGCGACCGGCCCGGAGGCGCTCACGAAGTTCGACGAGTTCGGCGCCGACCTGGTGCTCCTCGACCTCATGCTCCCCGGCCTGCCCGGCACCGAGGTGTGCCGCCGCCTGCGGCTGGTCAGCGACGTGCCCGTCATCATGCTCACCGCCAAGGACGACGAGATCGACAAGGTCGTCGGACTGGAGCTGGGCGCCGACGACTACGTCACCAAGCCGTACTCGTCGCGCGAGCTGCTGGCCCGCGTCCGCGCGGTGCTGCGTCGCCGGGAGGCGGTCGTGGTCGCGGCGGGTGCGTCCGCCGCACCCGTCCCCGTGGACGACGACGAGCTCGTCGCCGGACCCGTGCGCATGGACGTCGAGCGGCACACCGTCCGGGTGCGCGACGAGCTGGTCGCGTTCCCCCTCAAGGAGTTCGAGCTGCTCGAGCTGCTGCTGCGCAACGCGGGCCGGGTGCTCACGCGCGGCCAGCTGATCGACCGCATCTGGGGCTCGGACTACGTGGGCGACACCAAGACGCTCGACGTCCACGTCAAGCGCGTCCGCGCCAAGATCGAGGTCGACCCCGCGGACCCGACCCTGCTGCTCACGGTCCGAGGCCTCGGGTACAAGCTCGCCGACGACGGGGAGTAGCCCCGGACGCACGTCCGACTCGACGGCCACCGTTCACCTGCGGTTCACCCGTTGCCGTCCACCCGGTCACGTCGACTTCCTACGGTCAGCATCGCCGCGCACACATCGGTGCGCACCTGATCGACAGGACGGAACACAGTGAAGCTCTCCCTCCACGGCCGGATCGGCGCGATCGCCCTCACCGGCGCCCTCGCCCTCTCCCTCGCGGCCTGCGGATCGGACGACCCCACCGGGTCCGGCGACAGCACGTCCGGCGCCCCCGAGCAGGCCAGCGAGCTCAGCGGTGACCTGAACGGTGCAGGCGCCACGTCGCAGGAGAAGGCGATGGATGCCTGGCGTGCCGGCTTCCAGAGCGCCAACCCCGACGTCAACATCAACTACGACCCCGTCGGCTCCGGCGGCGGTCGCACGCAGTTCCTCGACGGCTCGGTCCAGTTCGCGGGATCCGACTCCGCCCTGAAGCCGGAGGAGCTCGACGCGGCGAAGGAGGTCTGCACCACCGAGGCCGTCGACCTGCCCCTGTACGTCAGCCCGATCGCCGTCGTGTTCAACCTCGAGGGTGTGACCGAGCTCAACATGTCGGCCGCCACGATCGCCGGGATCTTCGACGGCAAGATCACCTCGTGGGACGCACCGGAGATCGCGGCCGACAACCCCGACGCGACGCTGCCGGCCGAGACCATCACGCCCGTGCACCGCTCGGACGAGTCGGGTACCACGGAGAACTTCACCGACTACCTGGCTGCTGCGTCCGAGGGCGCGTGGCCGTACGAGGCCGACGGCAACTGGCCCATCCCCGGTGGGGAGTCCGCCCAGGGCACCTCCGGCGTCATCCAGACGGTCCAGGGCGGCACGGGCACCATCACGTACGCGGACAACTCGGCCGCCGGGACGCTCGGCAAGGTGAGCCTGAAGGTCGGCGAGGAGTTCGTCGCACCGTCCGGTGAGGCCGCCGCCGCAGCCGTGGACGCGTCGCCCCGTGACGAGGAGCGTGCGGAGCACGACATCGTCGTCGAGATCGACCGGCAGACGACGGCCGCAGGCGCCTACCCGCTGGTCCTCGTGTCCTACAGCCTCGCGTGCCTGCAGTACCCCGACCAGGAGACCGCTGACCTGGTCAAGGGCTTCCTGAGCTACATCGCGAGCGCCGAGGGTCAGGCTGCGTCGGAGGAGGCCGCGGGCTCCGCGCCCATCTCGGACACGCTCCGCACCGACGTCCAGGCAGCGATCGACGCGATCACCGCAGCCGCCTGACGTCCGACCCGGTGGGGGCGGGTTCAGCCGCCCCCACCACCCGCCGGTGGCGGGCCCGCCTCGGGGGGAGGACGGGTCCGCCGCCGGCGGTGCACCACCCACCACGAGCTGCAGGAGAGAAGTGACCAGCACCCAGAGTCCACCGACGCCGAGCCCGACGCTCGCGCCGGCGCCCGTGCGGAGGCGCACGCGTGTGGTCGACAAGGGCGCGAGCCGGCTGTTCCGCTGGACGGCCACCGGCGCCGGCGCCCTCATCCTCGTCGTGCTCGTCGCGGTCGCCGCCTTCCTGGTGCTGCGCGCGTGGCCGGCACTGACCACCCCGGCCGCCGAGCTGACCGAGAAGGTCTCGTGGATGGGCGAGGCGACGTCGCTCCTCGACTTCGTGGGGCCGCTGATCTTCGGCACGATCCTGGCCGCGGCTCTCGCCCTGGTCATCGCGACGCCGATCGCGCTGGGGATCGCCCTGTTCACGTCGCACTACGCGCCGCGCCGGCTCGCGTCGGGCCTCGGCTACCTGGTCGACCTGCTGGCCGCGATCCCGTCGGTCGTGTACGGCCTGTGGGGCGGCCTGGTGCTGGCGCCGATGGTCAAGCCGGTCTGGGCGTGGCTCAACGAGTACCTGGGGTTCATCCCGTTCTTCGCGGGCACGGTGTCGCCGACGGCCCGCGTGCTCATGACCGTGGGCATCGTGCTCGCCGTGATGATCCTGCCGATCATCACGGCCGTGAGCCGTGAGGTGTTCCTGCAGACCCCGCGCCTGCACGAGGAGGCGGCCCTCGCGCTCGGCGCGACGCGCTGGGAGATGATCCGGGTCGCGGTCCTGCCGTTCGCGCGCTCGGGGATCGTGTCCGCCGCGATGCTCGGCCTGGGCCGCGCGCTCGGCGAGACGATGGCCGTCCTGATGATCCTGTCGCCAGGATTCCTGTACTCGTTCAAGCTGCTCGAGGCGGGTCAGCAGCAGACGATCGCGGCCAACATCGCCGCACAGTTCCCCGAGGCCAACCCGCTCGGCGTCTCGGCGCTGATCGCGACGGGACTCGCGCTGTTCGTCATCACGCTCGTCGTCAACATGGCCGCCCGCGCGATCGTCGCGCGCCGCAAGGACTTCTCGGGAGCCAACTGATGAGCGCCACGACCCTCCCCGAGGGCAACGCCGAGCTGCGGGCGCTCCTGCGCCAGGTGGACAAGGGCCGGCACCGCAAGGACCGGCTGATGAAGGGGCTGATCTACGCCGCCTTCGTCGTCGCGATGCTGCCGTTGATCTCGGTCTCGTGGACCGTGATCGTCAACGGCATCGAGCGCTTCAACGCCTACTTCCTCACGCACTCGATGCGCGGGGTGTTCGGCGGCATGGACGCGGGGGGCATCTACCACGCCATCATCGGCACCCTGGAGATCACCCTGGCCGCGACGGTCATCTCCGTGCCCATCGGCCTGCTCACGGCCATCTACCTGGTGGAGTACGGCCGCGGCGCGCTCGCACGGGCGGTCACCTTCTTCGTGGACGTGATGACGGGCATCCCGTCGATCGTCGCCGGTCTGTTCGCCTACGCGCTGTTCGCCGTGATCCTCGGACCGGGTGTCCGCATGGGCATCGTCGGCGCGGTGGCGCTGAGCGTGCTGATGATCCCGGTCGTCGTGCGCTCCTGCGAGGAGATGCTCCGGCTGGTGCCCAACGAGCTGCGGGAGGCCGCGCTCGCCCTGGGCGTGCCGCGCTGGCTCGTCGTGATCAAGGTCGTCCTGCGCACCTCGATCGCTGGCATCGGCACCGGCATCACGCTCGCGATCGCCCGCATCATCGGCGAGACCGCACCGCTGCTCATCACGGTCGGCGTCATCGACTCGATCAACTTCAACCTGTTCGAGGGCCGGATGATGACGCTCCCGGTCTACGTCTACCGGCAGTACTCGCAGGGCCTGGTGCCGTGCTCGCCGGACGCCGTCGACTGCATCGCGACCATCAACTACGACCGGGCCTGGGCCGCGGCGCTCACGCTGATCCTCATCGTCATGCTGCTGAACCTCGTCGGCCGCCTGATCACCCGCTTCTTCGCTCCCAAGAACCTCGGCTGAAAGACACCCCCATGGCACAGCGCATCGACGTCAAGGACCTGAACATCTTCTACGGCGAGTTCCGGGCCGTCGCTGACGTGGAGATGGCGGTCGAGCCCCGCTCGGTGACCGCGTTCATCGGCCCGTCGGGCTGCGGGAAGTCGACCTTCCTGCGGACGCTCAACCGCATGCACGAGGTCATCCCTGGCGCGCACGTGCAGGGCAGCGTCGCGA
Organism: Cellulomonas sp. Leaf334; assembly: GCF_001424195.1. Taxonomy (GTDB): domain Bacteria; phylum Actinomycetota; class Actinomycetes; order Actinomycetales; family Cellulomonadaceae; genus Cellulomonas. The sequence continues at coordinate 433,470 of NZ_LMOO01000005.1, forward strand.
TGGACGGCGTGGACCTGTACGGCGCGGACATCGACCCCGTCGCGGTGCGTCGCCAGGTCGGGATGGTGTTCCAGCGCCCCAACCCGTTCCCGACGATGTCGATCGCGGAGAACGTGCTGGCCGGAATCAAGCTGAACAACAAGCGGATCTCCAAGGGCGACGCGCAGGACGTCGTGGAGGCCTCGCTGCGCGGGGCCAACCTCTGGAACGAGGTCAAGGACCGGCTCGACCGGCCGGGTTCGGGGCTCTCGGGCGGCCAGCAGCAGCGCCTGTGCATCGCCCGTGCCATCGCGGTCAAGCCGCAGGTGCTCCTCATGGACGAGCCCTGCTCGGCGCTGGACCCGATCTCGACGCTCGCCATCGAGGACCTCATCGCGGAGCTGAAGTCGGACTACACGATCGTCATCGTCACGCACAACATGCAGCAGGCGGCGCGCGTCTCGGACCGGACGGCGTTCTTCAACCTCGCCGCGACGGGTGAGCCGGGCCGGCTGGTGGAGATCGACGACACGGCGACGATCTTCTCCTCGCCGCGGGTGCAGTCCACGGAGGACTACATCTCGGGCCGCTTCGGCTGAGCCGACCCACGCAGAAGGGGGCCGTCCGACCCGGACGGCCCCCTCCTGTGCGTCGTGCTCAGTCCTCGGCAGGGGCGGTGGGCACCTGCGAGGCGTACTCGGGCAGCGTGCCGTCGAGCACGGGCACCTGCTGCACGGTCGAGCCGTCCTCGGGCGTCGAGATGGTGACGGGCACCAGGCCGCCCGGAGGGGCGTCGACGGCGGGGAACGTCACCTCGGCGTAGCCCTCGCCCTCGGCGTCGGCGACCCCGAGGAGCACCGTCTCCTTCGGGCCCAGCTCGACGGTCGTCTCCTCGTCGCCGATGGCGAGCGTGACGGTGCGGTCCTCGCTGCCGTCGTTGATCAGTCCGCCCTGGAGCGTCCCGGGGTCGCCCTGGGCCGCCACGAGCACGTGGAGGTTGCTGCCGCGCACGTCCCCGAGCGTGAAGCGGACACCGTCGGACGCCGAGTACTCGTCCTCCGTGGTGATCTGGTTGGTCGCGGAGCAGCCGGCGAGCGTGAGCCCGGCGACGGCGACACCGACGACGAGGGCGGCGGCCCGGAGGGTGCGGGGGCGGGGCGAGGTCACGGTGACTCCTCGGGACGTCGGGCGCTGCGGGCGTGGAGACGGTCTCGCCGTCGGGCCCCAGCCTAGCCGCCGCGCACCGGTGCGCCCGGCCTGCCGGACGCCTGACCTGCTTGTCGGGGGATCCGGCTGCGACCCGCCGTTGACCTGCGCAGATGGCCGTAATCACGCGGCAAAAGGCCAAAAACGGCGTGATAAGATACCCCTCTGCGAAAGGGGACACCTGCAGATGACTTTCACTGTTGGGGAGACCGTTGTCTACCCGCACCACGGTGCGGCATTGATCGAAGAGATCAAGACCAGAACCATCCGCGGAGAGGACAAGCTCTACCTCAAGCTCAAGGTCGCTCAGGGAGATCTCACCATCGAGGTCCCGGCTGAGAACGTCGACCTGGTGGGCGTGCGTGACGTGGTGGGTCAGGAAGGTCTCGACAAGGTGTTCGAGGTCCTCCGCGCTCCGTACACCGAAGAGCCGACCAACTGGTCGCGTCGCTACAAGGCGAACCTCGAGAAGCTCGCGTCGGGCGACGTCATCAAGGTGGCGGAGGTCGTGCGCGACCTCTCGCGCCGGGACGCCGACCGTGGCCTGTCGGCGGGCGAGAAGCGCATGCTCGCCAAGGCCCGCCAGATCCTCGTCTCGGAGCTCGCACTCGCCGAGCACACCGAGGAGGAGAAGGCCGAAGCGATCCTCGACGAGGTCCTCGCCTCCTGACGCCACCGACACGGTGAGCGTCGCTGCAGTCCTGACTGCCGCCGGGAGCGGCAGCAGGCTCGGTCATTCCCTCCCGAAGGCACTGGTGCCCCTGGGAGGTCAGTCGCTCGTCGCGCACGCTGCCCGGAACCTGCTGGCAGCGCGTGCGGCGGGCGACGATCGTGTCCGGGTGCTGGTGGTCACGGCACCCGCGTTCCACCTCGATGCCATCGCGCGCGAGCTGGACGGGCTCGACGAGGTCGTGCTGCTGGTCGTGGCAGGCGGCGCGACGCGGCAGGCGTCGGTGGCCGCCGGGCTCGCGGCGCTCGACGCGGACCCGCGCGCCGCGGACGTCGACGTGGTCCTCGTGCACGACGCCGCCCGCCCGCTCGCGCCCGCGTCGCTGGTCGTCCGCGTCATCGAGGCGGTGCGCGACGGGCACCCCGCGGTGGTCCCCGGCCTGCCGGTGACGGACACCATCAAGCGCGTCGCACCACACCGTGGCATCACGGTCGAGCCGGTGCTGGAGACGGTGCCGCGCGCCGAGCTCCGGGCCGTCCAGACCCCGCAGGGGTTCGCCCGTGACCTCCTGGCCAGGGCGCACGCGCACGGCTTCGAGCACGCGCACGACGAGGCGCTGGCCGCCTCCGACGACGCGGGCCTGGTCGAGCGGCTCGGGGAGCCGGTGTGGGTGGTCGCGGGCGACGAGCGCGCCGCGAAGATCACGACCGCGCGGGACCTCGCGGTCGCCGCCCTGCCGACGGAGAGCGACGAGTGAGCACCCTGCCCCGCACGGGGATCGGCGTCGACGTGCACGCCTACGACGCGAACCCCGCACCCGGCGACGTGCTGCACCTGGCCGGCCTCGCGTGGCCGGGGGAGCGGCCGCTCGCGGGCCACTCCGACGCGGACGTCGCCGCGCACGCCGCCGCCGACGCGCTCCTGTCCGCCGCCGGGCTGGGCGACCTCGGGTCGAACTTCGGCACGTCGGAGCCGCAGTGGGCCGGTGCCGCGGGTGCGACGCTGCTCGCCGAGGCGGCGCGCCGGGTGCGCGACGCCGGGTTCACGATCGGGAACGTCGCGGTCCAGGTGATCGGCAACCGCCCGAAGGTCGGTCAGCGGCGCGCGGAGGCGGAGGCGGTGCTCTCGGCGGCCGTCGGAGCACCCGTGAGCGTCTCCGCGACGACGACCGACGGGCTGGGACTCACCGGCCGCGGCGAGGGCGTCGCGGCGATCGCGACCGCGTTGGTCGTGGCCTCGGACTGACGCCGGCGCATGCTGCCCAGCAGCACGCCCGCGAGCACGAGCGCACCCCAGGCCAGCTCGGTCACCGACGTGCGCTCGCGCAGCAGCAGCCACGAGGCGCCGATGCCGACGACGGGCACCAGCATCGAGAACGGTGCCACGGTGCTGGACGGGTGCCGTCCCATGAGGGCGGTCCACAGCCCGGTGCCGACGAGCGTCGCGACGACGACAGTGAAGAGCAGCCCACCCAGCGCGAGCAGCCCCTGGGTGCTGCCGAGCCCCTGGAACGACGCGGCGATCGCCTCGGGACCCTCGACGACCAGGGACAGCGCCAGCAGCGGCAGGGGCGGCACGACGGACATCCACAGCAGCAGCCGGAACGGCTCACCGGGCTGTGCCTGCATGGCACGCCGGTTGCCCAGGTTCCCGACCGCCCAGCCCAGGCCGCCGCACAGGGTCAGCAGGACGGGGACCAGGGTCGCGCCGCCGGCCAGCCCGGCGCGGTGCGCCGCGATGCCCGCCAGCCCGACGACGGCGAGCAGGATGCCGGCGCCCTGCCGCGCGGTGATGCGCTCGCGCAGGAACACCCCCGCCAGCAGCACCGTGAACGGCGCGGAGGACTGCAGGACCAGGGAGGCCAGGCCGGTCGGCATGCCGCTGGACATCGCGAGGTACAGGAACACGAACTGCAGGACGCCGAACCCGAGCCCGTACAGGCCGATCCAGCGCCAGGGTGCGGTGGGCCGGGGGACCAGCAGGATCGTCGGGACGGCGAGGAGCGCGAACCGGAGCGCGACCAGGAAGAACGGCGGGAACTGCTCCAGCGACAGGTGGATCGCCGGGAAGTTCAGGCCCCAGAGCACGGCGACGGCGGCGGCGATCAGGCGGTCGCGGGTGGGCATGGTCCGAGCATGCAGGCTGCGATCGTGCAGCACCATCGAATAGTGATGACGTGACGATGTAGCGTTGCTGCATGGATGCCCGCGCGCTCGAGACGCTCCGGACGGTGGGCACGCAGGGCGGCGTGACCGCCGCGGCCGCCGTCCTCCACCTGACGCCGTCGGCGGTGTCCCAGCAGGTCGCGCTCCTGCAGCGCGAGGTCGGGGTGCCCCTGACGGGGCGCGTCGGTCGAGGTCTGCGCCTGACCCCGGCAGGGGAGGCGCTGGCCGAGGCGGCTGTCGATGTGGCGGTCGCCCTCGAACGGGCGCGAGCCGCGTGCGACGAGTTCCTGGAGCGACCCCAGGGGGTCGTGCGGGTGTCCGCGTTCCAGAGCGGCGCGCAGCTGCTGCTGCCGGCGCTCCTGACGCGCATCGAGGCGATCGAGGGGATCACCCTGGAGTGCACCGACGAGGACGTCGCGCAGGACGACTTCGTGGCGCTGACCGACCGGATGGACGTCGTCGTCGCGCACCGGCCCGACGACGGGCTCGGCTGGGCCGGCGGCCGTGCGGTCCGGGTGGTGCCGCTGCTGCGCGAGCCGCTCGACGTGGCCGTCCCCCACGACCACCCGTTGGCCCGGCGCACCGAGGTCCGCCCGGAGGACCTGCGCGACCTGCCGTGGATCGCGGTGCGGGAGGGGTTCCCCGTCGCGACGGTCCTCGGTGCGGTCGGCGCACGCTCGGGATCGGCGCCCCGGATCGTGCACCGCGTCAACGACTTCCACGTGGTCGAGGCGCTCGTCGAGGCCGGTCACGGGGTGTCGCTGCTGCCCCGGTACACGTTCGGGGGCGGGGCGCGCGTGCGGCTCGTACCCCTCGTCGGCGTCCGGGCCGGGCGGCGGATCGACGCGCTCCTGCGCCGCGACCGCGCCGAGCGCCTGGTGGTCCGCCGGGTCCTCGACGAGCTCCGCGCGCTCGCGGTGGATATCGATACCGCATAGCCCTCCGGCGTGTGCGACCCAGGTCGTCGGCGTGTCCGAAATCTGGGGTAGCGTCCGGTCCTCCAGTCCAGTACCGTCCCGGGCGTGACACAGTCGTCGGACGCCAAGACCGAGAGGCTCCCCATCGTGGGAGCGCTCGCACGCCCCCTCCTGCCTGTCCGCGAGACCGGGGTCCAGGCCGTCCGGATCCGGGTCCGTGTCCCGCTCGACGTGCTCGAGGCGACCAGCGCCGGACTGCGGGAGCTCGACGAGCAGCACCGCCGCGAGATCAGCGAGACGCCCCCGCCGCTGCCCTTCTGAGCGTCGCTCAGGGCACCAGGACGAGCTTCCCCGCCGACCGTCCCGCGATGCCGTCGCGGTGGGCCTCGGCGACGTCCGCGAGGGGATAGGTCCGCGCGACCCGGACGTCCAGCGTGCCGTCGGACGCCAGCTCCGCGAGCTGCGCCCGAGCCGCCTCCCGGACCGCCGTTCCCGGGTCCGCACCGGGCCCGCCCCCCAGGGCCTTGATGCCCAGCTCCCCGGCGCGGCCGAATCCCGCGATCGTCGCGACGCGGCTGCGGTCCGCCACCACGGCGACGGACGCGTCCAGGGCCTCGTCGGTGCCCACGGCGTCGATGGCGACCGTCACGGCGCCCGTGTGGCGGGCGGCCTCGTGCACCCGCTCGAGCAGGCCGTCGCCGTACGCGACCGGGGTCGCCCCCAGGTCACGAAGGTCGTCGTGGTGCCGCGGGGAGGCCGTCGCGATCACCTGCGCGCCGCGCAGGACCGCCAGCTGGACGACCATGCGGCCGACCCCGCCCGAGCCGCCGTGCACGAGCACGACGTCGCCGTCGCGCGTGCCGGTCGCGCTCAGCGTGTGGACCGCCGTGGCCCCCGCGAGCAGCAGCCCGGCGGCCGCCGGCCAGTCGAGGTTCGTCGGCCGCCGGACGGTGACCTGCTCCGAGACGACGATGCGGTCCGCGTAGCCGCCCGACACGCGCCACGCGATGATCTCGTCGCCGGGGGAGAGCCAGCGCACCGACGGTCCGACCGCGCTCACGACCCCGGACACCTCGTACCCGAGCCGCATGGGCAGGTTCGCGGGGTTCGTGCCGTACAGGCCGGCGTAGCCCTTCCAGTCGGTCGGGTTGACCCCCGCGGCCCGGACCTCGACGAGGACGTTGCCGGGACCGGGGTCGCCGGGGTCGACGTCGACGAGGCGAAGGACTTCGGGACCGCCGTACGCGCTCGCGACGACGGCCCTGCTGGTGAGGGCCACCGGCACACTCTGCACCTGACCAGGGCCCCAGGGCCAGAGCCAGGCTGCCGCGAGCCCGGCGATCACCCCGTCGGGTGAGCGTCACGCCAGCGGCAGCCACACCCGCATCGTCGACGGTCCCCGGTTCGCCCAGTCGTGGTACGCGATCAGCGGTGCCTCGGTGCGGGGCTGGTCGGGGTGCGCCGGCGGGGAGCCGTAGGGCCACAGGTCGTCGGCCGGTGCGTCGGTGACCAGGGTGGCCAGCACCTGACCGTCGACCTCGCGGAGCCCCGCGTCCAGGTCCAGGCGCACCACGGACACGTCGGTGCCGCCGAGGTCGACCGACTCCAGGGCCAGCACCTCCGGACCGCGCTCGACCACGACGCACCCGCGGACCGCGTCGATGCGCGGGTCGGGGCTCGACACCCGGGGCTGCATCGGCAGGCGCAGCTCGACGACGTCGCCCGCGGTGAACCGCCGGTGCACCGAGACGGTGCCGGGCGTGGCCGGCTGCACGCCCTCGGGGGTGCGCAGCTCCGCGCCGTCGGCCCACGAGGGGACCCGCAGCGTGAGCGTCCACGGGCGGTCCTCGGTCGTCGCCACGCTCACGCGGACCACCCCGTCGGTCGGGTAGGCCGTCTCGACGTCGAGCTCGACGCGGCGCCCGTCGGACAGGGTCGTGCGGATCCGGGTCGGCGCGTACTGGTGGAGCTGCAGCCCGTCGTCGTCGGTGGTCGCCACGTACGCCGCCAGGCTGGCCAGCGTGCGGGCGACGTTCGGCGGGCAGCACGACACGGCGAACCAGGGGGCCCGCAGCGACGACGAGGCCCGGGGGCTCGCGACGTCCGTCGGCGGGACGGTCCCGGGCACCCGCTGGTGCAGCGTGTTCGTGTAGTAGAACGCGGTGCCCTCGTGGGATGGCGACGTGGCGACGACGTTGAAGAGCGTGCGCTCCACCAGGTCCGCGTACCGGGGCAGGCCCTGGGCCAGCAGGAGGCGCCACGAGAACATGACCGACCCGATGCCGGCGCACGTCTCGGAGTACGCGCGGTCCGCGGGCAGGACGAAGTCGTGGCCGAACGCCTCGCCCTCGTGCTGGGAGCCCTGGCCGCCGGTGACGTAGGTGCGGCGCGCGACCGTGTTCTCCCACTGGGTGGTCAGCGCGTCGAGCAGGTCGGTGTCGTCGGTCTCCACGGCGACGTCGACGGCGCCGGCGGCCAGGTAGTTGGCGCGCACGGCGTGCCCGCGCAGGACCGTCGCCTCCCGCACGGGGACGTCGTCCTGGTAGTACGCCCGGCCGAGCTCGATGTCGGCGAGGGTCCCGGTGCCGCGGCGCTCGACGAACAGCGCGGCCTGGTCGAGGTAGCGGCGCTCCCCGGTGAGACGGCCCAGCTCCGCGAGCGCGGGTTCGATCTCCGCGTGCCCGCAGACCGACGCGATGCCGTCCGGGCCGAACGCCTCGACCACGTGGTCGGCGGCACGGCGGGCGATCGCGAGCAGGCCGTCGTCGGCGTCGGGACGCGTCCGTGCCCGGGCCACCGCGGCCTGGAACAGGTGGCCGAAGCAGTACAGCTCGTGGCCCCACTCGAGGTCGGAGTACCGCGGGCGCTGCCCGGGACGGCCGAAGTTGGTGTTCAGGTAGCCGTCAGCGCCCTGCGCGGCCGCGACACGACGCACGAGCGCACGGAATCGGGCGTCGAGGGCGTCGTCGTCCGTGCGGCCGATCTCCCACGCCATGGCCTCGAGCAGCTTGTAGACCTCCGAGTCGGAGAACTCGCGGCCCCCGCGGTCGAGGTCGGACAGGGTGCCCGCCGCCGCGGTGTCGAAGTTCGGGATCCAGCCCTCGCGCTCCATCCAGTGCTCGATGTGCGCGAGGCTCGCGGAGCCGTTGACGGCCTGCCGCTGCGCCCAGAAGCCGCCGGTGATCCGCACGTCGGCGAGCCCGAGCGGGCGCAACCTGCCGTGCGACGGGGCGACCGGGGTGGCGGAGGTCGTGGTCGTGGTGGTCATCGTCATCCCTTGAGCGCACCCGACATGAAGCCGCGCACGTAGTGTCGTTGGAGCAGGAGGAAGAGCACGATGCAGGGCAGCGCCAGCACGACGACGCCCGCCTCGGTGGCGCCGTAGTCGACGACGCCCTGCACCTGGCCGCGCAGGTTCGACACCGCGAGCGGGAGCGTCATCTTGTTCGAGTCGTTGATGAGGATCAGCGGGGCGAAGAAGTCGTTCCAGGCCGCGAGGAACGCGAACAGCCCCACCGTGATCAGGCCCGGCCGGACCGCCGGCAGCAGCACCCGCCACAGGGCGGAGAACGACGAGCAGCCGTCGACCATCGCGGCCTCGTCGAGCTCCCGCGGGACCGACTCGAACGAGATCCGCATCATGAACGTCGAGAACGGCAGCTGGAACATCGTGAGCACCAGGGCCACGCCGACGAGCGAGTTCTGCAGGCCGATCGTGTTGAGCAGGACGTAGAGCGGGATCAGCAGGGTCGCGTACGGGACCATGAGGATCGCGAGCGTGAGCAGGAACAGCGCGTTGCGGCCGGGGAACCGGAACCGCGCGAACGCGTACCCGCCGAGCGTCGAGATGAGCAGGGTCAGCACCACGCACAGCCCGGAGACGAACACCGAGTTGAACAGGTACTGCCAGATGCCCGCCTGGTAGTTCGCGAGCGTGCGGTAGTTGCCGAAGCCCCAGCCGTCCACCTGGCCCGTGCCGGGGTGCGGTGACACGGAGGCCACCGACGTCCAGACCAGCGGGAAGAGGAAGATCACGGCGAGCGCGCCGGAGAAGACCCAGAACGGGGTGCGCAGGGCGAGGCCGGCGATCGTCGTGGGCGGCGCGGACTTCTTCACAGGTGCCAGGGGAAGCTCGGCATCGGGATGGTTTCGGACTGTCGCGATCGTCATCGTCGGCCCCTCAGCTCTCGTCCGAGCCGCGGAAGGCGCGGAGCTGGACGACGTTGATGACCACGAGCGCGGCCAGGACCATCACCGACAGCGCCGCGGCGACGCCCAGGTCGTTCTGCCCCTGGAACGCGACCGAGTAGATGAGCTGGACCACGGTGATGGTGCTGTTGTCCGGCCCGCCCTTGGTCAGGATGTAGAACTGCTCGAACGCCAGCAGCGACCCCGTGACGCACAGGATCGTGGTCAGCGCGAGGGTGGGCTTGAGCAGCGGGATCGTGATCTTGGTGAAGGTGTGCCACCGGTTGGCTCCGTCCATGCGGGCCGCCTCGTAGATGTCCCCCGGGATCGACTGGAGGCCGACGAGCATGAGCAGCATGTAGAAGCCCGCGTACCGCCACACGATGAGGAACAGGGTCGAGGCGAGTGCCGCGTCGGGCGAGCCGAGGAAGCTCCAGCCCATGCGCTCCATGAAGGGCGCCAGCGGTCCGGCCAGCGGGGAGTACAGCACGTAGAAGAGCAGCGACGCCGACGCGAGGCCCAGGGCGCTCGGCACCAGGAACGACGTACGCAGCAGCCCCTTCCAGCGCGACGACTCCTGCACCATCAGCGCCAGGCCGAGGCCGAGGGCGATCAGCAGGATCGTCGCCAGGATCGTGTACTTCAGCGTGAACACGACCGAGTCGACGAAGAACCGGTTGTCGACCGCGGCGGTGAAGTTGTCGGGGAAGTTGATCCCCTGGTCACCCGACAGCAGCGGCCACTTCGACGCGCTCATCCGGAACACGAGGGCCAGCGGCACCACGAACAGGACGAGGACGAACAGGGCGGTCGGCGACGCGTAGGCCCAGCCGCGCAGACGGTGGCCGTTGCTGCGTCTGCGGGGTGGTGCGGGAGTGGCCGTCTGGACGGTCATGGGGTGCCTCTCGTGCGGTGTTCCAGGGCGGGAGGTGGGGTGCCGCGGCGAGCCGTGCCCTGCTCGCTGCGGCACCCCCCCCGTGACATCGGGCTACTGCCCGAGGACCGCCGTGATCTCGTCGTTGTCCGCGTCGACGTTCGCGCCGTCACCGAGGACCGCGTCGCGCACCAGGGTCAGCCACGGGCTGCTCGGTGCGTTGAACGCCTGCTGGAAGTTCAGCGCGACGGGGGTGTCACCCTGGCCGGCGACCTCGTTGATGGTCACCAGGCGGGGGTCCTTGGCGGCGTACTCGTTGTCCGCCAGGTCGGCGCGCGAGACGACGTCGTTGTTCTTGGCCAGCACCTCGACCTGCGCGTCCTCGGACATCATCCAGGACAGGAAGTTCCAGGCCTGGGCCGCGTTCTCGGAGTCCTTGGAGACGCCGATGCCGTCGCCGCCGACGAACGTCGACGCGCCGCCCTCCGGGCCGGGGATGCCGGACACGCCGACGTCGAAGCCCGTGGTCGACGACAGCAGCGTCGCCGGGTAGAACATCAGGCCGACCTTGCCCTCGGTGAAGCCGGCGGTCCACGTCGGACCGGCCTCGTCCTCGGACGACGGGAGCACCGCGCCGGAGTCCCACAGGTCCTTCCAGGTGGAGTAGATCTCCTTGGCGGTGTCGCTGTTGAGCAGCGACTCGGTGCCGTCCTCGCTCATGACCTCCTCGCCGTCGGCCCAGACCGACGGGAACCAGGTGAAGACCAGGCAGCCGCCGCAGTTCAGGCCGGTCGCGGTGCCGTAGGTGTCGGGCTTGTTCAGCGCCTGGACCGCCTTCGCGGCCTCGGCGTACTCGGCCATGTTCGCCGGTGCCTTCTCCGGGTCGAGCCCGGCCTCGGCGAACAGGTCCTTGTTCCAGAACAGCATCGACAGGTCCAGCACGAACGGCAGGACGTGCTCCTTGCCGTCGGCGGTGCCGGCCGCGAGGTGGCCCTTGTTGATCTCGTCCTTGAAGCTCAGGCCGTCGATCTGCTCGGTCAGGTCCTGGAACAGGCCCTGCTGCACCCAGTTGGGCACGTAGACGATGTCGGCGGCGAACAGGTCGGGCAGGCCGTCGGAGCCGGCGGCGGCGCCGACCTTGGCGACGTAGTCGTCGTTGGGCACGACGGTCAGCTCGACCTGGTTCTCGTGGCTCTCGTTGTAGGCCTCGACCAGCAGCTTGGCCTGCTTCTCCAGCGGTGCGCGGGTCCACAGCGTGAGCGTGGTGCCGTCGTCCGTCCCGTCCGGGCCGGCGCTGACGGCGGCATCGGCACCGTCGTCGCCGCCGTCGTCTGCACTGCTGCACGCCGCCAGTCCGACCAGCAAGCCGGCCGTCACGATCCCGGCGGCCAGGCGGGTGCCTGCCGACCGGGTGCGGGTGATCCTCATGGGCGTCTCCTCGTGCTCTTCGTCGAGCGGGTGCCGTCGTCGGCACCCCGGGGTTCATGGCGCGAAACCCTTTGTCGGTGCCCGCGGATCGGAGGGGGCGCACCGGCCGGTCATCCGACGCCCTGACGTGCACGCCTAGACGTCCAGCCCGATCCCGAAACAAGCCGAAAAGGTTTTCTGAAGATAGAGCGGTGAGGGGTGGCGCGTCAACGGGGTTCGGCGGTTACAGTTCGATCACGAACGACAGTCGCCCACGAGGAGGTGGTCCCGGTGGCCCGCGCCGAGCAAGCCCGCGCCGTGACGCTCTCCGACGTCGCGCGCCTCGCGGGCGTCTCCGTCGCGACCGCCTCCAAGGCGCTCAACGGGCGCGACCAGGTAAAGGACTCGACCCGGCAGCGTGTCGTCGAGGCGGCGGAACGGCTCTCGTTCAGCCCCAACCCCCTCGCCCGCGGACTGCTCGCCGGACGGACCGGAACCGTCGGCCTGCTCACCAGCGACCTCGAGGGACGGTTCGTCATCCCGATCCTCATGGGCGCCGAGGACGCGTTCGGGGCCGGCAAGGTCAACGTCTTCCTCTGCGACGCCCGCGGCGACTCCATCCGGGAGCAGTACCACCTGCGTGCCCTGCTCAGCCGCCGCGTCGACGGGCTCATCGTCGTGGGCCGGCAGACGGACCCGCGCCCCTCGCTCGGGCACGCGATCCCCGTCCCCGTCGTCTACGCGTACGCGCCGTCCGACGACCCGTCCGACCTGTCGATCACCCCCGACAACGTCAGCGCCGGCCGCATCGCCGTCGAGCACCTCCTCGCCTGCGGGCGCACCCGCATCGCGCACATCACCGGCGAGCCCGCCTACGCCGCCGCCCGCGACCGTGCCGACGGCGTCCGCGCGGGCCTGCACGCCGCCGGGCTCGAGCTCGTCGGCGACGTCATGTACAGCGAGTGGTCCGAGGGGTGGGGTCGCGACGCGGCCGCCGTGCTGCTCGCGCGGCACCCCGACATCGACGCGATCCTGTGCGGCTCCGACCAGATCGCTCGCGGCGCCCTCGACACCGCCCGCGACCTGCGCCGGGCCGTCCCCGACGACCTCGCGATCATGGGCTTCGACAACTGGGAGGTGCTGACCACCAACTCCCGGCCCGCCCTGACCAGCATCGACGCGAACCTGCAGCAGCTCGGGCGCACGGCGGCCCAGCGGGTGTTCGCCGCGCTCGACGGCGTGGAGGTCGGGTCGGGGACCGAGTACGTGGCCGGGCGGCTCGTGATCCGCGGCTCGACCGTCGCGAAGCGCTAGGCCGCGCGGCGCTGACCGGCTCCCAGCAGCCTGTCCAGGTACGGGTTGCTGAAGACGCCGGTGGGGTCGGCCTCGGCGCGCACGCGCTGGGCGTCGGCGAAGCGGGGGTACAGCGCGCCCAGCTGCTCGGCCTCGAGCCAGTGCATCTTGCCCCAGTGCGGTCGACCGCCCACCTGCGCGACGATCCGCTCGACCGCGGCGAAGTACCGCGCGTACGGCAGCCGCAGGTACTGGTGCACGGCGACGTACGCCGTCGCGCGGCCGTGCGCCGTGGAGAGCCACAGGTCGTCCGCCGCGGCGAACCGCACCTCGACGGGGAACGGCACGCGCTCACCGCTCGACTCGATCCAGGCGTCGATCTCGTGCAGCACGTGGACCAGCTGGTCACGCGGCACCGCGTACTCCATCTCGCGGAACCGCACCCGGCGGGGCGAGACGAAGACCTCCGCCGACGGGGCCGTGTAGCGGCGCGACGACAGCGCCCGGGCGGCGAACCCGTTGATCGACGCCGTGGTGGACGGTGCGAGGGTGGCGACGCCGTTGGCCAGCGAGAACACCGCGTTGGACAGGAGCTCGTCGTCCACCCACCCGCGCAGCCGCGGCAGCGGGACCACGACGTCGTCGGGGACGCGGTTGTTCCGCTTGGTCAGCGCTCGCCGGGTGTGCGGGAACCAGTAGAACTCGAAGTGGTCGTTGCTCTCGACCAGGCCGTCGGGGCCGTCCAGCTGCTCGAGGACGTCCTCCAGCGGCCAGGGCTCCTCGCGGGCCTCCAGGCGGTACGCCGGGACCACCTCGAGCGTCACGGCGGCGAGCACGCCGACGCTGCCCAGGCCGAGGCGGGCCAGCTCGAACAGGTCGGGCTGCTGCGTCGGGGACGTCTCGACGACCTCGCCCGCCGCGGTGACCAGCCGGGCGCCGACGACCTGCGTGGCGAGCCCGCCCAGCGTCGCGCCGGTGCCGTGCGTGCCGGTCGAGATCGCCCCCGCGATCGACTGCTTGTCGATGTCGCCGAGGTTGCGCATGGCCAGCCCGTGGTCGGCCAGCAGGGTGTTGAGGGCGCCCAGGCGGATGCCGGCACCGACGGTGACGTGCGTCGTCCCGTCGTCCTGGAGCGCGACACGCTCTAACGCGTCCAACGAGTCGAGACGAATGTGGACCCCGTCGGTGACCGCGACGGGGGTGAAGGAGTGCCCCCCGCCGACGGCGCGGACACGCAGTCCGTCGCGGGCCCCGTCACGTACTGCGGAGGAGAGTTCTCCCAGGTCACAGGGGTGCAGGACTCGGCTGGGCGTCGCGCGAGCGGTGCGAGCCCAGTTCTGCCAGTCGCCGGATGCCGGCAGTCGTCCCATAATGAGCAAAGGTTGTCCTGGTCGATTGTCCAAGTCAAGTGCGCCAAGTCCTTGACTATCGTGACAAGTGCTATTGAACTGTGCACTGGGGGAGGCGTCGGCCTCGCCCACCGGGCGTGGGTCGACCGGTGGGGCCGTCGCTAGAGGGAGGGGAACCCTGCTATGAACCGCTTGCCTGTGGCCGAGAGGCGCGAGCAGCTGATCGAGGCTGCGCTCGCCGTCGCGAGCCGGGACGGCATCGACGCCGCCACCGTGCGCGCCGTCGCCGCAGAGGCCGGTGTCTCGCTGGGGGTCGTGCACTACTGCTTCCAGGACAAGGACGAGCTCCTGCGCGCGATGGCGCACGCCATCACGTCGGCCAACCTCGAACGCAGCCTGGGCGAGCTGCCCGCCGAGGCGGAGGACGTCGAGTCCGTCATCGAGGGTGTGCTCGAAGCCCTCTGGGCCGGCATCCGCGACTCCCGCGGCCCTCAGCTGCTGAGCTACGAGCTGACCACGTCGTCGTTGCGGCACAGCGAGCTCAACCAGGTGGCCATCGAGCAGTACCGCGGCCAGTGGGCCGCCGCCGAGCAGGTCCTGGACCTCGTCGAGCGTTCCGCGCACGTCAGCTGGTCGATGCCGCGCGGGGCCATCGCGCGCTCGATCGTCGCCGTCATCGACGGGTTCTCGCTGGCGTGGCTCGTGGACGGTGACAGCGAGGCCGCCCGCAACGGGCTGCAGGGCTTCGGCCGGTACCTCGCGACGATCGCCGTCCCTGCCCCGATCGAGGCCGACGCCGCCGCGTCGCTCGCGTGAGCGCCCCGGCGGCCGAGGCGGCCCGTCGCGCCCGCATCGCGGTCTCCGCCGGCTTCGCCGGCCAAGGGTTCGCCTACGCCACCGTGCTGACGAGCCTCGACGGGTTCAAGGACCGGTACGGCGTCGACGACGGACAGGTCACGCTCGTCGTCCTCGGCGTCTGCCTCATGGCCGCGCTCGGCACGGTCGTGGCCGACCGGGTCGCCCGCACCGCCGGAGGCAGCCGCGTCGTCCTCGGCTCGGGCCTCCTGATCGTCGCGGCCGCCGTCGTCGTCGCGGCGATCGCCCCCGTGTTCGCCGTGCTGGCCCTCGGGTTCGCGGTGTACGGCGTCGGGCTCGGCATGGTCGACGCCGGCACCAACATGCAGGCCGTCGCCATCCAGCGCGAGTACGGGCGGTCCCTGCTCACCGGGTTCTACGCGTCCTGGTCCGTCGGCGGGATCGCCGGAGCCGTGTTCGTCGCGGTGACGGTCGGCCGAACGCCCACCGACCCGGTCGCCGTCGCCCTGCTCGCCGGGACGCTCGTCGCGGTCCTCGCGGCGGTCGGCGTGCTGCGCGCCGGGTGGCGCGTGACCGTGCCGGTCCGTGCCGACGGCGTCGCCACCCCCGACGAAGCCCTGGCGCTGCCGGTCGCAGGCGGCGGCAAGCCCGTCGTGCCCTGGGGCGCCGTCCTCCTGCTCGGGCTCGGCGTGGTCGCCTTCTACATCGCCGACACCGCCATCTCCACCTGGAGCACCATCTACCTCGGCGACGTCCTCCTCGCGGCCGCGTCCTTCGCGCCCCTGGGCTACGCCGCCTATCTCACGACCACGCTGGCGTCGCGCCTGGCAGGCGACCCGCTCGTGCGGCGCTGGGGTCGCGTGATCGTGCTGCGCGCCGCCGCGATCGTCGGTGCCGCCGGGCTCGTGCTCGTCGTCCTGGCCCCCGGACCGTGGGCGGGCCTGGCCGGGTTCGCGGTGGCCGGTGCAGGCCTCGGCGTGATCGCCCCCCTGTGCTTCTCGGCGGCGGGAGACCTCGCACCCGGGCACGCGGACGCGGTCGTGGCGCGGCTGAACGTCTTCAACTACGTCGGGGCGGTGCTCGGCGGCGTGCTCGTCGGAGCCATCGGCAGCACGTCGTCCCTGCAGTACGGGTTCGTCGTCCCGATCGTCCTCGTGGTCGTCGTCGCGATCCTCGCCGGCCGCTTCGGCGTCACCCGGCACGCGGACAGCCCCGTCACCGCGGGAGCGGATGCATGACCCGCACCCTCGGCGAGCGTCTCGACGAGGCGACGCGGGGCCTGGCCGCGCCCCTGGCCGTGGTGGACCTCGACGCCCTCGACGCGAACGCCGCCGACCTCGTGGACCGGGCCGGGGGGACGCCCGTCCGCGTGGCCAGCAAGTCCGTGCGCGTCCGGCACGTCCTCGAGCGGGTCCTCGCGCTCCCTGGGTTCGCCGGGGTCATGGGCTACTCCGTGCGCGAGGCGCTCTGGTTGGTCGCGCAGGGGGTCGACGACGTCCTGCTCGGGTACCCGAGCGTCGACATCGGGGCGCTCGACGCCCTCGCCGCGGACCCCGTCGCCGCCCGGGCCGTCACGCTCATGGTCGACGACGCCGCGCAGGTCGAGCTGGCCGCCCGCGCCGCCGACGCCCACGGCACCACGCTGCGCCTGTGCCTCGACGTCGACGCGTCCCTCAAGGTCCGGATCGGTCCGCTGGCCGCCCACCTCGGCGTCCGGCGCTCACCCGTGCACTCCGCTGCCGACGCCGGCGCGCTCGCCGCCGTGATCGCCCGCCGGTCCGGGGTCGACGTCGTCGGGGTGATGTTCTACGAGGCCCAGGTGGCCGGGCTGCCCGACACCTCGCCCGCCGTCCGCGCCGTCAAGCGGCTGTCGATCCGGGACCTGGCCGTCCGCCGCGCCGCCGTCGTCGATGCCGTGCAGTCCGCCGTCGGCCACGAGCTGTCCCTGGTCAACTCCGGCGGCTCCGGCTCCGTGGCCTCCAGCGCCGCCGACCCCGTCGTCACCGAGGTCACCGCCGGCTCCGGCCTGTTCGTGCCCACCCTGTTCGACGCCTACCGGTCGTTCACCCCCCGACCCGCCGCGTTCTTCGGCCTCGACGTCGTCCGCATCCCCGGGCCCGGCTTCGCGACCGTCTTCGGCGGCGGGTACATCGCCTCCGGTCCTGCCACGAAGTCCCGTCAGCCGCGCCCCGTCTGGCCCGGTGGGCTGGCGCTGACCAGCCGCGAGGGCGCCGGCGAGGTGCAGACACCGCTGCGCCTGTCCGGCGGTGCGGATCTGCGCGTCGGGGACCGGGTCTGGTTCCGGCACGCCAAGTCCGGCGAGGTCATGGAGCGCTTCGAGCAGGTCCACCTGGTCCGCGACACCACGATCGAGACCACGGTCCCGACGTACCGCGGCGAGCACCACACGTTCGGCTGACCAGCCCCACCCGCACCCCCTCCCCACCCACCGCACGCGGTCCACGGACGTCCGCACTCCTGCGGGTTCCAGCCCCATCGAGTGCGGACGGTGTGCCCTCACGGGCGGGGACGTCCGCGCTCCTGCGGGTTCCAGCCCTGTCGGGTGCGGACGTCGTGCGGGAGGAGGCTGGGGGTGTCGGTCCTGGTGCGGGAGGCGCGGGGGTTGCGCGCCGGTAGCCTTGACCGGTGACCCTGCGCCTCTTCGACACCGCGACCCGGACGGTGCGTGACTTCGTCCCACTCGTGCCGAACGAGGTGGGCATCTACCTGTGCGGTGCCACGGTGCAGGCGCCACCGCACATCGGGCACCTCCGGTCCGGCATCGCCTTCGACGTGCTGGTGCGCTGGCTGCGGCGGACGGGGCACCGCGTCACGCTGGTGCGCAACGTCACCGACATCGACGACAAGATCCTGGCCAAGGCCGCCGACGCCGGCGAGCCGTGGTGGGCGTGGGCGGCGACGAACGAGCGGGCGTTCACCGCGGCCTACGACGCGCTCGGCGTGCTGCCGCCCAGCTACGAGCCGCGGGCCACCGGCCACGTGCCCGCGATGGTCGAGCTGATGGACCGGCTGGTCGACACGGGCCACGCGTACACGACCGGCCCCGGCGACGTGTGGTTCGACGTCCGCAGCTACCCCGAGTACGGCGCGCTGACCAACCAGCGGGTCGACGACATGATCCCCGCGCCGGACGGCACCGTCGACGACGACGCCAAGCGCGACCCCCGTGACTTCGCCCTCTGGAAGGCGGCCAAGCCGGGCGAGCCGGAGAGTGCGTCCTGGGACACCCCGTTCGGCCGCGGCCGGCCGGGCTGGCACCTCGAGTGCTCCGCGATGGCGCAGCGGTACCTGGGGGAGTCCTTCGACATCCACGGGGGCGGGCTCGACCTGCGCTTCCCGCACCACGAGAACGAGCAGGCCCAGTCACGGGCCGCGGGGTACGGGTTCGCGCAGTACTGGCTGCACAACGGCTGGGTCACGCAGAGCGGCGCGAAGATGAGCAAGTCGCTCGGCAACGGCCTGCTCGTCACCGTCGTGCTGGCCAAGGAGCGTGCCGCGGTCCTGCGCTACGCCATGACCGCCGTGCAGTACAGCTCGATGCTCGAGTGGACCGACGACACCCTGCGCGAGGCCGAGGCCACCTGGGACCGTCTCGCGGGCTTCGTCGAGCGCGCCGCCGAGAAGGTGGGGGTGGCCGACGACGCCGAGATCGCCGGTGTCGAGCTGCCCGCCGAGTTCGTCGCCGCGATGGACGACGACCTCAACGTGCCCGCCGCGCTCGCGGTCGTGCACGAGCACCTGCGCACCGGCAACTCCGCGCTCGCGCGCGGAGAGCTGGACGAGTCCCGCACCGCGATGGTGGTGCTGCGGGCCATGCTCGACGTCCTGGGCCTCGACCCGGGCGGCAGCCAGTGGCGCGCCCACGGCAGCGACGCGCGCTACGCCCGCGCGCTGGAGTCCGTCGTCGCCGCCGAGCTGGAGGCCCGCGCGCAGGCGCGAGCCGCCCGCGACTTCGCCACGTCCGACGCGATCCGGGACCGCCTCGCCGCGGCCGGCATCGTCGTCGAGGACTCATCTACCGGAGCGCGCTGGTCACTCGCCGCGCGCTCCGACCACGAACAGGAGAACTGAACATGGCCGGAAACTCTGAGCGTCGCGGCGCCGTCCGCAAGGGCGGCTCCAAGAAGGTCGCCAGCGCGGGGACGGGCGGCAAGAACCGCCGGTCCCTGGAGGGCAGGGGGCCGACCCCGAAGGCGGAGGACCGCGAGTACCACCCCGCGCACAAGGCGAAGGTCGCCGCGGAGCGCCGGGCGGTCGCCGGGACGCGCGGTACGTCGGGTCGCCAGTCGGCCGGCGCGAGCCGGAGCGCCGGCGGGTCCAAGGGTGGTCGCAAGAGCTCGACGCACGAGATCGTCTCCGGCCGGAACTCGGTCGTCGAGGCGCTCCGCGCGGGCATCCCCGTGTCGACCGTGTACATCGCATCCCGGTTGGAGGGCGACGACCGCACGCGCGAGATCATCAGCGCCGCGGGGAACTCGAACTACCCGCTGCTCGAGGTCAGCCGCGCCGAGCTCGACCGCCTCACGGACGGGTCGGTGCACCAGGGTGTCGCCATCCAGGTGCCGCCGTACGCGTACGCGGACGACGACGACCTGCTGGACGCTGCGGCCGAGTCGGACCGCCCGGCCCTCATCGTCGCGCTCGACGGCGTGACCGACCCTCGCAACCTGGGCGCCGTCCTGCGGTCCGCCGGCGCGTTCGGCGCGCACGGCGTGCTGGTGCCCGAGCGGCGTGCGGCAGGCGTGACCGCGTCGGCGTGGAAGGTGTCCGCGGGTGCCGCGGCGCGCGTCCCGGTCGCCCGGGTGACCAACCTCGTCCGGACCCTGCAGGGGCTCAAGGCGGCGGGCGTGTTCGTCGTCGGGCTCGACGGGGGCGGCGACGTGTCGATCACCGACCTGCCCTACGCGACGGACCCCCTGGTGCTGGTCGTCGGTTCGGAGGGCAAGGGGCTGTCGCGACTCGTCCGCGAGCAGTGCGACGCCATCGCGTCGATCCCGATCGCGTCGGCCGTCGAGTCGCTCAACGCCGGCGTGGCCGCGGGCATCGCGCTGTTCGAGGTTGCCCGCCAACGCGCGGTCTGAGGGTCGGTCAGCCGATGATCTGGTCCGGGTCGATCTGCGGGAACATGTCGGTGTCCGGGATCTCGCCCGCCTGCACACCGAGGATCGCCTGCTCGTCGGGACGCGTCGGCAGGATGTTCTTCACGTAGCTCTTCGCGGCCTGCGCCATGGGCACGTCACGCCCCTGCTGCTCGGACAGGTACCACCGGTGGTCCAGCAGCTCGTGGTAGATCTGCGCGGGCTCGAGCTTGCCGCGCAGGTCCCGGGGGACGCTGCGCACCGCGGGCTCGAAGATCTCGGTCAGCCAGTCGTGCGCGACGAACGACTCGTCCTCGCGCTGCCGGTCGGTGGCCGCGCGGTACTCGTCGAGGTCGTTGAGGAGCCGGCGGGCCTGGTTCTCCTGCACGTCGAGCCCGGTGAGCCGCATGAGCCGGCGGGAGTGGTGGCCCGCGTCGACGACCTTCGGCTGGATCCGCACGCTGGTGCCGTCGACGTCCGTGGTGATGTCGAGCTCGCCGACGTCGAACCCGAGGTCGTTGAGGCGGTCGATGCGGGCCTGCACCCGCCAGCGGTCCCCGAACGTGAACGACTCGGACTCCGTGAGGGCGCGCCAGAGCTCGCCGTACCGCTCGGCGAGGGCGTCCCCGATGGCGACCGCGTCGACGTCCTCCTCGAGGAACTCGCCGGCCTGCAGGTCCATGAGCTCGCCGATGATGTTGACGCGGGCGACCTCCAGGTCGTAGCCGCGCTGACCGTCGGAGAGCTTGTCGTGCAGGTCACCCGTCTCGGCGTCGACCAGGTACGCGGCGAACGTCTCGGCGTCCCGGCGGAACAGCGTGTTCGACAGGGACACGTCGCCCCAGTAGAAGCCCACCAGGTGCAGCCGGACGAGGAGCACCGCGAGGGCGTCGATGAGCCGCGTGGCCGTGTCGGGGCGCAGCGACTGGCTGAACAGTGCGCGATAGGGGAGCGAGAACGAGAGGTGCTTGGTGATGAGCACCGCTTCCAGCCGCTCGCCGTCGGGGTCGGAGCGGCCGGTGATGACACCGACCGGCTCCACGCTCGGGACGTCGAGGCGACGCAGCTGGCGCAGCAGCTCGTACTCCCGGTAGGCCACCGTCTCGCCGATCTCCTTGACGGCGACGACCCGGCCGGACATCTTGGCGAACCGCACGATGTGCCGGGAGATGCCGCGGGGCAGGGCGGCGAGCGTCTCGGCCGGCCAGTCCTCGAGCGGGATGTGCCACGGCAGGTCGAGCAGGGCGGGGTCGGGCGAGGCCGCGGTGATCTGCAGGCGCTGCGGCGTCGGGCTCATGGGCTCGATCCTCTCAGAGAACGCCGACAGGGCAGCCTGACGAAAGCGACAAGCGGGCGGGGGAGAACCAGCAGGGCGGCCCCGGCCGAAGCCGGGACCGCCCTGTCGTGTGGTGCGAAGGTCAGACGGCGATGCGCTCGCCCGAGCCCGCGTGGAACAGGTGCTGCTCGCCCTCGCGGATCCGGATGTAGATCGTCTCGCCCTTGGAGGGGACCTGACGCGGGTCGACGCGCACGATGACCTGAGCGTCGCCGGCACCGGAGTGCACCGCGTCGGCGTGGCCGAACTCGTTGGTCAGCGAGCCGTAGACGAACGCGTCGGAGCCGAGCTCCTCGACGATGTTCACGATGACGGGGATGCCGTCCGGCGTGCCGGCGGGCACGACGTCGAGGGACTCGGGACGGAACCCGACCGTGACGTGGTTCTTGTCGTCGTCGGTGAACTGGCCGATGACCGAGCGCGGCACGGCGACCCGGGCGCGGCCCAGGTTGGCGACACCGTCGAGCACGGGGAACGTGCCGATGTTCATGGCCGGCGAGCCGATGAAGCCGGCGACGAAGACGTTGGCCGGGGTGTCGTACATGTCGCGGGGCGTGCCGACCTGCTGCAGGAGGCCGTCCTTGAGGACCGCGATGCGGTCACCCATGGTGAGGGCCTCGGTCTGGTCGTGCGTGACGTAGACGGTGGTGACACCGAGACGACGCTGCAGCGACGCGATCTGCGTACGGGTCTGGACGCGGAGCTTGGCGTCGAGGTTCGACAGCGGCTCGTCCATGAGGAACACCTGGGGCGAACGCACGATGGCGCGGCCCATGGCGACGCGCTGGCGCTGGCCACCGGAGAGGGCCTTCGGCTTGCGGTCGAGGTACTGGGACAGGTCGAGGATCTTGGCAGCCTCCTCGACGCGCTGGCGGATCTCCGCCTTCGGGGTGCCGGCGATCTTGAGCGCGAAGCCCATGTTGTCGGCGACCGTCATGTGCGGGTACAGCGCGTAGTTCTGGAACACCATCGCGATGTCCCGGTCCTTCGGCTGGACGTCGGTGACGTCGCGGTCGCCGATGAGGATCCGGCCCGCGTTGACGTCCTCGAGGCCCGCGAGCATGCGGAGCGAGGTGGACTTACCACAACCGGACGGGCCGACGAGGACGAGGAACTCGCCGTCCTCGATGTGCAGGTCGAGCGCGTCGACCGCGGGGCGCTCGGTACCGGGGTATACCCGGGAGGCCTTGTCGAAAGTGACCGTTGCCATGGCTGATCAATCCCTTCACCGGCAGGTACGTGCCGGACGATCCGTAGTGAAGAGTGTCAAGAGTGTCCTCGATGACACGGGCCGCTGGAGGAGGGTTCCTCCGGTGGCCCGGGGTCATCATGCCATATCGGTGTGGACCGACCACACCGGGGTGTGAGCAGGCTCACTCACCCGCGGTCACCCGACCAGGACCCCGGACCCGTCGCGGAACCGGACGAGCAGGCGTCCGCCGTACTCGCTGACCTGGTCCACACCACCCGGGTCGCGGGCCAGGTGCCGTGCCACGTCGGCCACGCTCGCCAGCCGTCCGTCGGCCCGCGCGAGCCCTCGCAGGGTGCGGTCGGCGGTGACGACGACGACGAGCTCACCGTCCGTCCCCAGGTAGACGGGTGGTGCGCCGACGTGCGCGAGCCAGTGGGACTCGCCCGTGCGGGCGTCGACCGCACGGACGTCCCGGCCCTGCGCGACGTGGACGACGCCGTCGACGAGCAGGGCGTCGCCCGTGGTGCCGGTGAGGCGCCAGAGCTCCTCGCCGGAGGAGGCGTCGCGACCGACGAGCGCCGCCACCCCCGCGTTCTCGCTGTCGGTGAGCAGCACGACGTCGGGTGCGCTGCCGTCGTCGACACCGAGGCGGGCAGGTCGTTCGCCGACCGGCACCCGGGTGCCGTCACGGGTGACGAGGACGCTCGCGGCGATCGCGAACGCCTGCCACGGGGTCCACACCACGGTGTCGGCCCGGGCGAGCTCGGCCCAGCCGTCGGCCTCGACCGTCACGTCGCCGCGCGGCTCGCCGTCGGCCCCGAAGAGCCAGGCGTGCCCGCTGTCGGTCAGGAGCACCCGGTCCTCGTCGCTGGTCAGGTCGGCCTCGGAGCGGATGACCCGGTCGCCGACGCGGACGGCGTGGACCTCGGGCACGACGGGGGTCCAGCGCTGCCACCGCACGTCCCCGCTGGCCGGGTCCGTCGCGGTCAGGGCCCAGCGGACGTCACCGGCGCTGTCCCGGTGCGGCGTCGCGACGACCAGGCGCGACCCCGTCGCCGACCACAGCGAGCCGGGATCCAGGGTCGGGGAGGCGAGGGTCCTGCCGGTGGCGGGGTCGAGCACGAGCAGCGGGGTGGGGGCGCCGCCGGAGCGCACCGGGGAGACCTCCGCGGCACAGACCGCCCGGGGGCCGTCCGGGGAGGTCGTCGTCGTGCAGCGCACCCAGACCGACGGGAACTCCGAGCGGCCGCCCGGCGGCAGCGCGTCGTCGAGCGAGAACGGCACCGACCACAGGACGTCGCCCGTATCCGGGTCCGTGCCGCGCAGGTCGACGCCCCCGAGGTGGTACCGCGCGCCGATGGCCCAGTGCCCGGACGCGTCCTCGGCGACGAGCGCGCCCGCGCTCGGAGCCCACGACCGCAGCGCAGCGGGCGGGTCGTGCAGCGGGCTGAGCACCCCGGGCACGTCGGCGAGGTACTCCAGGCGCTCACGCTCGTGCGCGTCGAGTGCCGCCTGCACGGCGACGAGGCCGAGCAGGAGGGCGGCACCGGCCCCCGCGAGCCACGCGATGTGCCGTCGGACCCAGGTGGGTGGCCGGCCGGCACCGACGGCGTCGTCGTCCGTGTCCTCGAGCTCGACGGGAGCGAGGTGCGCGTGCGCGACCGGGGGAGCCATGGTCAGCCCAGGACCGCGACCGCGCCGGTGTCGGTCCAGACGTACAGCCGGGGGTCGTGCCAGCCCGACTGGAAGCCCTGCACGAACACCGTCCTGCGGTCCCCGGCGACCTCCGCGCGAACCTCGTCGGCGAGGTCGGCGGTCCACGCCAGGGCACCGTCGGACAGCGTGTACGCCTCGAGGGTCACGCCCGGTCCGGGCAGGAGCAGGTGGCGGCCGTCCGTGGACAGCTGCTGGGGTATGTGGTCCGTCTCGGTCGTCCAGTGCAGGCGGCCCGTGGCGGCGTCGACCGCGACCAGCGACCTGGACGTGGCGACGTACAGGGTCCCGTCGAGCAGGAGGCTCGTCACGATGGTCCCCGCGACGTGCCAGAGCCGCTCGCCCGTGCGTGCCGACCGTCCGCTGAGCCCGTCGGCGCCGCCGGGGGCCTGGCCGACGGTGAACACGACGTCGGGCGCCGACCCGTCGTCGACGGCGAGCCAGTTCGCCGTCTCGTCGATGGGGACCCGGGACCCGTCGGGGAGCAGGAGCGTCCCGCTGAAGGCCGACGACGTCCAGGTGCTCTCGATGAACACGCCCGCACGGGCCGGCTGGAGCCACGAGGCGGAGTCGAGGGGGACGTCGAGCTCCAGGTGGCCGGCCGTGGTCAGGACCCAGGAGCGGGTGTCGACGACGAGGACGACGTGGTCCTCGGAGGACTGGAGGGACGCCATCGCGCTGGGCGCCTCGTCGTCGGTGCGCTCGAGCCGGGGCGTCGTCCAGCTCCAGCGGGGGGTGCCGTCCACGACATCGGTCGCACGGACCTCCCACCGGTCGCCCGACACCGGCCGCGCGACCACCATGCCGTCGTCGACGAAGCTCAGCCCCCAGCCGCCGGGGACCTCGCTGTCGGCCAGCACGTCGCCGTGCGCCGGGTCGAGCACCCACACCGACGACGGCGGGATGCCCTCGACGCCCTCGCCGACCTGCTGCGAGACGCAGGCCACCACGTGCGCCGTCCCGCGCGCCACCGGGGTGCAGGAGATCCACTGCTCCGGCCACGCGCTGGTCGGGGTCGGCTGCGGGGTCGGCAGGTCCAGCGGGGTCCGCCACGCGACCACGCCGGTGTCGGGGTCGAGCCCGACGACGGCGGACGCGCCGGACTCGTCCTGGACGCCCCCGACGAGCACCCCGTCGACCACCGCGCCGGACCGGAGCGCGGTCGCGAGCTCCGGGTCGGCCCGCCAGAGGACCCCGATGGACGCGTCGACCGGCGGCACGACGCCCGGGACGGCAGCGAGCGCCGCGACCCGGGCGTCCTCGCGGCGGTCGAGGACGACCTGCGTGACGACGAGGGAACCGACGACGAGCGCGGCCGACGCGACGAGCCACGGGGCGTGGCGGCGCACCCAGGTCCGGGCCGCGCGGACGTCGTCGGGGGGCTCCGCGGCCACCGGCTGGTCCGGGGCCTGGCGCGCGGGGGCGCGCTCGTCCACGACCTCGACGAGCTCGACCTCACGCATCCGGCCGGGCATGAGGCGCACGCTACGCCTCGACCCCACGACCGACCAGCAGAGGCCGGGTGAGGTCCTTACAGCTGGTCGGCGAGGGCCGCCAGCGCGGCCACGAGCTCCTCCGGGTCGTCCACCCGGTACCGCGCGATCGTCGTCCCGTGCCCGACCTTGACCGTCACGTCGTCGTCGTGGAGCGCCTCGAACGCGTGCTCGTCGGTGACGTCGTCGCCGGCGTACAGCACCACGGGGGCGGCGAGCTCGTCGCGCAGCGCCGCGAGCGCCTCGCCCTTGCTCGCGCGCAGGACCGAGATCTCGACGACGTCCTTGCCGTGCAGGACGCCGGAGCCCAGCCGTTCGCCGAGGGTGATGGCCTCGCGCTCGGCCGGTTCGGCGTCGACCGCCTCCGCGAGGCGGGTGTGCACGACGACGGCGGTCGGCTTCGTCTCCACCCAGACGCCGTCCCGGCCGCGTGCGATCCGGGCCGCCTCCGCGCCCAGCGACGCCAGACGGTCGGCCTGCTCGTCGGTCAGCTGGACGACGTCGCGGTCCAGCCCGAACGTGGTGACGCGGGCGCGCTCGGCCCCGTGGCTGCCGATGAGGAACGTGCCCTCGGGCACGTGCGCCAGGACGTGCAGGTCGTGCATGGCGCGGCCGGACACCAGCGCGAGCGCGACGCCGGGGGTCTGCGACAGTCGGGCGAGGACCTCGACACCGGCGGGCAGGATGCGGGAGGTCGACGGGTCGTCCTGCAGCGGGGCGAGGGTGCCGTCGAAGTCGAGGGCGACCAGGAGCGGCCGGCGGGCGGGGTCGGCCGCGACCGCGGTGAGGACCGTCCGCAGCGCGTCAGTCACGGGTGGCTCGCACGGGGACCGCGTTGAGGGCGGCGAGGAAGTCCTCCGACCAGGCGACGACGTCGTGCCCGAGCACCCGTCGCCGCAGCCGGCGCATGCGCTTGCGGGACTCGCGGGGGTCCATGTGCACGGCGTACGTGATCGCGTCCTTCATCCCGTCGATGTCGTGCGGGTTCACCAGGACCGAGCCGGTGAGCTCGTCGGCGGCGCCCGTGAACTCGGAGAGCACCAGCGCGCCGCGGTCGTCGGACCGGGCCGCGACGTACTCCTTGGCCACGAGGTTCATGCCGTCGCGCAGCGCGGTGACCAGCATGACGTCCGCCGCGAGGTACAGGGCGGCCATCTCCTCCATGGGGAACGACTGGTGCAGGTACTGCACGGGCGCGTGGCCCACCTGGCCGTAGTCGCCGTTGATCCGGCCGACCAGGAGCTCCACGTCGTCCCGCAGCTGCTGGTACGCGCCCACGTTCTCCCGGCTCGGGCTGGCCACCTGGACCAGCGTGGTGCTCTGCGGGGACAGCCGGCCGTCGAGCAGGAGCTCGCCGTACGCCTTGATGCGGTGCCGGATGCCCTTGGTGTAGTCGAGCCGGTCCACGCCGAGCAGCAGGAACTCCGGGTCGCCCAGCTCGCGGCGGATCTGCAGGGCGCGCTCGCGGACGGCGTCCGTGCGGGCCAGCTGGTCGAACGCGTGCGAGTCGATCGAGATGGGGAAGGCCGCGGCGCGCACGTGCCGCCCGGGACCGGTGTGCCCCTCCTCCTCGTTGAGGGTGACCATCTGCCCGCGCGTCGTCAGGTCCGTGAGCCGTCGCACGACGCGCACGAAGTTCGCCGCGTCGCCCGCCCGCTGGAAGCCGACGAGGTCCGCGCCGAGCAGGCCCTCGATCACCTGCACCCGCCACGGCAGCTGCGCGAACAGCTCCAGGGGCGGGAAGGGGATGTGGTGGAAGTACCCGATGCGCAGGTCGGGCCGCAGCTCCCGGAGCAGCTTCGGGACGAGCTGGAGCTGGTAGTCGTGCACCCACACGGTCGCGCCCTGCGCGGCCTGGTCGGCGGTGGCCTGCGCGAAGCGCCGGTTCACCTTCTGGTACGCGTCCCACCACTGCCGGTGGAACGCCGGGGGCTCGATGACGTCGTGGTACAGCGGCCAGAGGGTGTCGTTGGAGAAGCCTTCGTAGAACTTCTCCAGGTCGTCCTCGGTCAGCACGACCGGGATCAGCTCGGTGCCGTCCACGTCGAACGGCTCCAGCTCGAGGTCGGGCGAACCGCCCCAGCCGACCCACGCGCCGGACGTGCTCGCCATCACGGGCGCGAGGGCCGTGACGAGACCGCCGGGGGATCGGGTCCAGGTGGGTTCGCCGTCGTCGCCCAGGCTCACGTCCACGGGCAGACGGTTCGCGACGACGACGAAGTCGTAGCCGTGCGCGGGCACGTCGGAAGGCAAGAGATCAACTCCTCGGGTCGTGTCCGACCCTATCCGTGCAGGTCGTACCGCGCGTTGCCAGGCAGTCTCCGCAGAGCGCCGGTTACGGTGCCTGGATGGAACGGATCGGTCTGGAGCCGGGCTCGGAGATCGGGGGCTACACCGTCGTCGCCCCCCTCGGCTCGGGCGGCATGGGGACCGTGTACCGGGCGGTGGACGGCGGTGGCGACGCCGTCGCGCTCAAGCTGCTGCACCCCCACGTCGGGTCCGACGCCGTGACCCGCGACCGGCTGCGCCGCGAGGTGCACGCCCTGCAGAAGCTCAAGCACCCCGGTGTCGCCGCGGTCCTGGACGCCGAGGCGGACTCGACGGAGGCGTTCCTGGTCACCGAGCTCGTGCCGGGCGACAACCTCGAGGAGCACGTGCGCGAGCGCGGCACCCTGGACGCCGGGGAGCTGCTCGACCTGGCCGAGGGGCTGCGCGACACGCTCGTCGCCGTGCACGGCGCCGGCGTCGTGCACCGGGACCTCAAGCCGTCCAACGTCGTCGTCGGCGACGACGGACCGGTGCTCATCGACTTCGGCCTCGCGCAGGCCGCCGACGACTCCAAGCTGACCTCCGACGGTCTGGTGCTGGGCACCCCCGGGTACCTGGCGCCCGAGCTGCTCGAGGGTGCCGAGCCCGACGAGGCGTCCGACTTCTGGGGCTGGGCGGCGGTCCTGGTGTTCGCCGCCACCGGTCGCCCCCCGTTCGGCTCCCGGCCGCTGGAGGCCGTGCTGGCCCGGGCCCGCACGGGGGACGTGGACGTGGACGGTCTCGGACCGCTGACGGCCATGGCGCTGCGGCGCGCCCTCGCGCCCGACGCGGCCGACCGGACGACGCCGGACGACCTGGTGGCGGCGCTGACGCTGGTGGTCGCGGAGGGCGAGCCGATCGCCGACGCGACCGACACGACCGTGCTCACGGAGTCCGACGTGGTCGGGACGACGGTCCTGGGCCCGGAGCCGGCGACCGTGGCCGTCGCGCCGGTCGCCGCCGCTGCTGCCGTGGCACCCGTCGTCGCGGCCAACGACGGCCACACGCGCGCGTTCGACCCGGGCCTCGTCGACGAGGACGAGGACGAGGACGACCTCGAGGACCCCGAGGACCTCGAGGACCCCGAGGGCGTCGACTGGATCGCCGAGGACCTCGACGCGTCCGAGGAACCGGAGCCCGAGGGTTCCGGCTACGAGCGCCCACCGGCGCTCCGGCGCTGGGGGACGCTGCTCGCGGCCGCCGTGCTCCTGGGGTCGGCCGGTGCCCTCTACCCGGGCATCGCGCTCGTGGTGTTCGTGCTGCTGGTCGTGGTCGTGCGGACGGTCGGCTCCACGGTCGAGGCCATGTACGGGCGCCGGGAACGGGCCGGCGTCAAGCGCTCGGACCGGGCGATCGCCGTCGCGACCCTCCCGTGGCACCTGCTGCGCGCGGTCGTCGGGCTGGTGCCGTCGCTCGTCGTGGCCGGGAGCGTCGTCGTGATCCTGGTCGGGGTGTCCTGGTGGCTCGTCGGCAACGACCACTGGGCCGTGGGCGGCTCGCCGTCCGGGCAGGAGCCGCAGGGCCTGACGGCGACGATCCTGGTCGGGTCGTTCGTCCTGCTCGGCGCGGCCGTCGTGTGGTGGGGGCCGCTGTCGCTGATGACCCGCACCGGCGCCCGTCGCGTCCTGGCCGCCGTGGCTCCGGGACCTCTGGGGGCGCTCGTCGCGACCGTCGTCCTCCTGGCCGCCGCCTCCGTCTTCATCGTGCAGATCCTCACCGGCGCCCCGATCACCTGGGCGCCGCTGCCCACCCCCGAGGTGCCCTAACCGTTTCGGTCGGACGGTTCCCGTCTCGCGATGCGGGACCCCGCTGGCGTGTCGTCCACTCACCCTCTTGGGTGAAGGCTCGGTGACCGGGGGGAGGGCGCAGGCATGGCTGCACAGGCTGAGGTAGAGGCAAGTCCCGAGGTCGTGGCAGGGCGCCGCAGCAACGGCGACGTGGTCCGCTTCGACCACCGCAACGGCGCGCTGGGGGTGTTCCGCGGCGACGTGATCGTGGCGTACTTCCGTCCCGACGAGGGCTACGAGTACTTCCTGCGCGAGATCGCCAAGTGACGGCGTTCGAGGAGGCGTTCAGCGAGGTCGTCCGCGCTCGCGGCGTGTGGCGTGACGACACCCCTGCCGAGCTGCTCGACCGCTGGGCGAGCTTCGTCGCCGAGTGCGAGCGCGGGTACCGGGGCGACGAGTTCGCGTACGGGAACGAGGCCATGGCCCGCACCACGATCGAGGCGGCGATGCGCCACCCGAGCCTCGCGGGGTTCCCCGAGATGGCGGGGTTCCGGCGCCGGGTCACGACGATCGACGCCCGGTTCCAGCCCCTCCTCGTCGAGCACGCGTTCCCCGGGATCGACCCCGAGGAGTGGTGGCTGCGCGGCATCGTGCGCCGGGCCGGCGGGCGGCTGGCGCAGGACTGGAAGCGGTCGTTCGGGTTCGACGTCGAGGTGGTCCGCCACCCCCGCGTGCCGTGATCACAGGTGGGCGCCCTACGCTGTCCCGCATGACCGCGCGACGAGGGCCGCACCTGGCCGCTCCGCGCCTGTCGCTGGCCGCCGCCGTCGTCCTCGCCGGCCTCGCCGCGGTCGTCGCGGCCCAGGGCCGGGTCCTGCTGCACGACTGCGTCAGCGCCGCAGGCGTCCTCGGCCCGCTCGGGCTGCGCCTGTCGGTGCTCCGCGACGCCGCGGACTGCCCGGAGGGTGCCTACGGTCTCGGCACGGTGTCGCAGGGCGCCGTCGTCCTGCTCAGCGTGGCCGCACCCGTCGCCGCCCTGTACCTCCTGCTCACCGTGTGCGGTGTCGGCCTGTCCGCCCTGTGCGTGCGCGCCGCCCGGCAGGTCCGGCAGCTGGCCGGCCGGGCCCTGCGGGGCGCCCTGCGCGTCGTGCCGCCACCTCCGGTCGACGTGCGCGACGGTGCCCCAGTCCCGCTGGGACGGGTCGTCGCCGTGTGGACGGAGCGCGTGCTCATGGGCTGTGTCGCACGACGGGGTCCGCCGGTCGTCCTCGCCTGACGCCCACCCGACCCTCGTCCTACCAGGAGCACCCATGCCCACCAACGACCCCCGTCCCACCAAGGCCGTCCGCCGCGACGAAGCGCGCGCCAAGGCCGCGCAGATGCGCAAGGAGCAGGAGCGCAAGGCCAAGCGGAACCGGATCCTCGCGATCAGCGGACTCGTCGTCGCCGTCCTCGCGCTCGTCGCCGTCGCGTTCTCGATCGTCAACCAGAACAGGGCCAACGAGGCCGCCAACTCGGACGTCGCCTACGGCCAGGGTTCGGAGGGCGTGATCTCGCCCACGCTGGCGGACGTCACGTCGCCCGCCCCCGCCAACGACGCCGGCGGGATCCCCGTCAGCGGCACCAGCGGTGACGACGTCGGCACCGTCGGCGACGACGACGTCGACCTCACCGTGTACTTCGACTACATGTGCCCCTACTGCGGCCAGTTCGACGAGATCAACTCCGCCGACCTCGACGCGATGCTCGAGGAGGGCGGCGTGACCATCACGTACCACCCGGTCTCCATCCTCGACCGCCTCTCCGCCGGCAGCTCCTACTCGACGCGTGCCGTCAACGCCACGGCGATCGTCGCCGACCAGTCGCCGGAGCACTTCACGGCGTTCGTCACCGCGATGTACGAGGACCAGCCCGCCGAGGGCACCTCGGGCCGTTCCGACGCGGAGATCGCGGAGATCGCCGAGGGCGTCGGCGTACCCGCCGAGGTCACCGCGACGTTCACCGACACCGTGTCCGGCACGTTCGACACCCAGGACGAGGAAGGCCTCGAGGGCACGTGGCGGACGTTCGCCCCGTGGAGCGCCGCAGCCACCACCCAGGCCGGCACGGACGTGCCGGAGTTCTCGACGCCCACCGTGCTGATCAACGGTGAGCCGTTCACGGACTGGACGCAGCCCGGCGCCCTCAAGACAGCCGTCGACGCCGCCAAGCCCTGACCCTGCGGTGACCGGGCGCCCCAGCACGGGGCGCCCGGTTATCCTGGGCCCGCCCGCCTCCTTAGCTCAGTCGGCCAGAGCACCTGTCTTGTAAACAGGGGGTCATCGGTTCGAATCCGATAGGGGGCTCCACTTCTCCGCACCCGTCCGGCTTCTCGCACGTCGACTGAAACTTGGGGAGGTCACGTGCTGCGGGTGACGCTGCGCGGAGCCGGGGTGCCGACCGTGGTCCTCGGCTCCGGTGAGACGCTCCTGGTCGGACGGGACCCGCACTCGGCACTGCCGGACGTCGACGCCGACACCGCGCTGCGCAGCACCGCGATCACCCTGCCGCGCGCGGCGGCGCACGTGTCGCGGGTCGTCGGCGAGATCGTCGTCGGCGAGGAGGTCGTCCGGCTGCGCTGGCACGGGTCGACCGAGGCGCAGCTCTCCAGCCTCTTCGACGCCCCGGGCGGCGCACGCCGGGTCGCGCTGTCCGACGGCATGGCGGCACTGCTCGACGAGGGCGAGAACCACGTGCTGCTGCTGCGCGGCCGCACGTCCGCCCCCGGGGTGTTCACCGACCTCGTGCTCGTCGTCGACGTGACCGTGCCCGCGGATCCTGGGAGCGCTCCCGCCTGGGTTCCGGAGCACGACCCGGACGGGGCCGTCACGGCGCCCGCACCCCGGCTCGAGCGGTGGTCGCGCGAGTGGTACGTCGCGCTCGCGCTCGCCGAGCCGTGGCTCGCGGGCGCCGACGACTACCCGCGGCCGGCGTCGAACCGGGAGATCTACGAGCGGGTGCTCGCGTGGCGCGGGCATGCGTGGAACCTCGAACGGGCGCAGCGCGTCGACGACGCGATCCGGGTCGTGGCCAGGATGGCGTTCGGCCCGGCCGACGACCCGTTCTCCCAGAAGGAGGGCCGCGTGCAGAACGTGCGGTTCGCCGTCGGCCGCCGAGCCGCCGAGGTGCGTCTCGTCACGGCCGACGACCTGGTGGTCGTGGAGGCCGCACGGGCCCGCGGCGCGGGTCTGAACCCGGAACGTTCCACCCCCGACGCCCTGTCCTGACGGCGTCCCGCTCTCCTAGCGTCGCGGCACCAGCCACGACGACCCCAGGAGTTCGCGATGTACGACAAGAGCAGGTTCCACGGCATCGACCCGCAGTACAGCCGCCAGCAGGCCCGCGCGATGCGCACCGGCGCAGGTGAGCTCGACGGGATCGTGGGGCAGATCGGCTCGATGCTGAGCGGCGTCACGTTCACCGGTCCGGGTGCGGAGCGGTTCCTCGGCGAGTGGGACGGCGCGCTGCGCCCCCAGCTCGCCGCCGCCGCGGAGAACATCCGCTCGAACTCCGTCGAGCTCGACCGGCGGGCGCAGCTGCAGGAGGACGCGAGCCGCTGACGCGGCGGAACCTTCCACCCCCGGGGCGCTGGCCCCGCAGGGAGCGCGCTCCCTAGCGTCCACCTCGAACCCCGATCCACCACCCGCCGGACACGTCCGGCCCAGCGCAGGAGGCACCCATGACCCAGCTCCAGGCCGGCTCGTTCCGCGGGTCGGACGTCGACGGGCTCGACCGGGTCGTGAACAAGATGACCGACGCGGCCGAGTTCGCGGACGACGTCGTGATGGCGCTCAAGGCCCTCGCGACCGCCCTGGACTGCATGTCCTGGACCGGCTGGGCGGCGGCGTTCGCCCGGTACCTGCGGGCCGTCGTCATCCCGTGGGTGAAGACGGTCGCGCAGTACCTGCGGGGCTTCGCCAAGGTGCTGGCGCTGATCTCGCAGACGCAGAAGGACACCAGCTCGGACCACCCGACGGTGCACATCCCGGCGTCCGCGTTCCAGCCCGTCACGCTGCCTGCGACGTCGACGGTCAACGCCCCGGTGCTGGCCGCGCCGGAGACCGGTGTGGCGGCGTCGGCGCAGGGTGGCGGTGCCGGCGGTGCGGGAGCGCAGGTCGTCGTCCCCGTGTCCATCGGGTCCGTCACCGTGCACGTCCACGGCGCCGCCGGGGGCGGGGCGGACGCAGCCGCGCCGACGACGCCGGTCGTCCGGACCGAGACAGCCGGTGGTGCCACAGGGGACGGCAGCGTCGGGGTCGCGGCCGGGCACGTCGCGGGCCCGGCCCCGGACCAGCGCTCCGCCGGCGCGATCGGCGGCGGTGCGGAGATCGCGAGCCCCGTCAGCGGTGGGACGGGCGGCGGCACAGGTGGAGGGTCGGGCAGCGGGTCGGGTGGCGGTCCCGTCGCCCCGGCCGCCCCCGCCATCGGCACGCCCGGCCCGACCCCGTCACCGGTCGACGCCGGTGCGGTCCCCGGCGACCCGCCCGTCTCGACGATCCCCGTCGGCCTCGGTGCCGCGCTCGGCGACGGACCGGGTGCGATCGCCATCCCCGCGCTGGAGGAGGGCACCGGTGGCGGTGGCGCGCCGGTCGCGCTCGCGGCGGCCCCGCTCGGCCTCGCCGCGCTCGGTGCCGCCGCGCTCGGTGCGCTGCGTCGCCGCGGGGACGACGAGACCGACGGGGCCGGCACACAGGTCGCGACGGACGTCACCATCGACGGGCGGTCGGCCCTGTGAGCGTCGTCCAGCACCCCGGGCCGCTCCTGCCGGGTGGGCCGAGCCTCCGCCTCGACGTGCCGGACGGCTGGCACGTGGCTCCCGCGCCGCGGGCGATCGCGGTCGCCCGTCCCGCGAGCGACCTGCCGGGCTTCGTGCCGAACCTGACCGTCACGGCGGACCTCGTGCCGGCCGGGACGACGGCGGTGCAGGTCCTCGACGCGATGCTCGCGCAGTACCCGGGGACGCGGGGCACGGCCGGCGGCACCCCGTCGAGCGCCCTGCTGACCCGCGACCACGACAGCGGCACGGTCCGCCAGCGGGTCGACGTGCTCGTCGACCCCACCCCGCTGCCCGGCGGGCACCAGCACGCCGTGACCGTCGTGTCGAGCTGGTCCGACTCCACCCCCACCGACCTGCGCGACTCGCTCGCCGACGCGCACACCTCCGTCCGGCTCGGCTCCCGCCGACCCGGTCCCGGCCTGACGGCCACCTGACCTGCACGGGTACCTGCCCGAGCACGACCCAAGGAGAGACAGATGAGCAACGTCCTCGGCATGGACATCACCGCCGCCCGTGACCTCGTTCGGATCATGAACGTCGACGCGGACTCGATCACGCAGATCACGAGCCGCCTCACGCAGCAGCTGCAGTCGACGCCGTGGTACGGCCCGGACGCGCAGCGGTTCACCTCCGACTGGAGCGGCCAGTACGTCCCGGCCCTGCAGCGCGTCGTCGAGGCGCTCCAGGCGAACGCCGCCGCGCTCGCGCAGCAGGCGGACGACCAGGAGACGGCGTCCTCCTGATCCACCCCGGGTGGTCCGCGCCGGCAGGGCGCGGACCACCTCTCTAGCCTGCGGAGCGATCGACCATGTGGCGTCTCACCCTCCAACCGACTCGCGAGAGCGGGCTGCGGCCCGTCGACGTCGAGGTCGTCGCCCGCCCCGACGCCCGCGTCGCCGACCTGGCCCGGGCGCTCGCCGCGCTCCTCGGCGCCGGTACGGGCGCCCTGCTCGCACCGACGACCGACGGAACCCCGTGGCCGGCCACGCTGCCGCTCGCGCAGGCGCCGCTGAGCACCGGCGCCGTCGTGCCGGTCGCGACGGTCCCCGCGTCCTGGCTCGACCGTCCGGGTGGCCGACAGCCGGTTCGCGCCCGCGTGCGGGTCGTCGCCGGGCCGGACGCCGGACAGGAGCTCGACATCGAGTCGGACGCGTTCACCGTGGGCCGCGGGTCGGCCGCGACCGTCCGGCTGACCGATCAGCTGGTCTCCCGCGTCCACGCCCGCGTCCTGCTCTCGGGGGGTGTCGTGGTGAGCGACGAGGGTTCCGCGCACGGCACCCGGGTCGCCGGCCGGCACGTGCTGCGGGCGGTCTCGGTCGGCTGGGGCGAGCGCGTCGAGGTGGGTCGGACGACGTTCGAGGTCCACCGGGGAGACGCCACGCCGCTGCCCGCCGACGCGGGCGTGCTGCGGCCGCCGCGGTTCGGCGCCCGGCTGGATCCCGCGGCGCTGGAGGTGCCCGCACCGCCGACGGCACCGCGTCCCACGCCGATGCCGTGGCCGATGATGCTCATGCCGGTCGTGCTCGGCGGCGCGATGTTCGCGACGAGCCGCAGCCCGTTCTCGCTGGTGTTCATGCTGGGCTTCCCGATGATGATGGCCGTGCAGCACGTCGTGTCCCGCAAGCAGCAGCGCGCGGAGCACGAGGCGCAGCTCCAGGCCTGGCGCCACGACCTCGACGACGTGACCGGCCGCCTCGACGCGGCGGCGGACGTGCAGCGCCGACGGGCCGACGAGGACGAGCCCGACCTGGTGACGGTCCGCGAGCGCGTCGCCGGCCGCCACCCCGGCACGTGGGCGCGGCGTCTCGACGACCCCGACTTCCTGCACGTGCGCGTCGGTCGAGGTCCCCGCCCGGCGCTCGTCACCGGATCCGTGGCACGCGGCGGCGACCGCGTGCAGCGCGACCTGGCGTCCCAGGAGCTCGACGCGCGCTCCGTGCTGGCCCACCAGCCCGTCCCGCTCGTGCTCGGCGGCCACCGGGTCGCCGCGGTGACGTGCGCGGACCGCGACCGTGCCGACGCCGTCGTGCGGGCCCTGCTCGTGCGCCTCGCCGCCGCGCACTCACCGACCGACGTCACCGTCGCGGCCGTCCTCGGGGCCGACACCGCGCACGTGGAGACGTGGCTGCGCTGGCTGCCGCACACCGCGCACCGCGTGGCGGGTCTCCCGCCGGTCGCCGTGGGTGCGACCGACGGGGGCGCGCTGCTCGACGCCCTCGTGGCGCCCGACGGGGCGCGCGGCCACGTCGTGTGCCTCGTCGACGAGACCGCGGGCGTCCCGCGGCGTGCCGTCGAGGCCGTCGCCGCGGTCGCCGGCGAGCGGAGCGTGCACCTGCTGTGGGTCGGTCGCGACGCCGACCGCGTGCCGGCTGCGACCGACGTCCTGCTCGACCTCGACGCGGGGCTCGTGCGCCGTCGTGACCGGGGCGGCGACGACGAGGTCGTCCAGGCGGACGAGCTGGACCTCGCCGCCGCCTGGCAGACCGCGCGCACGCTGACCGCGTTCCGGGACGAGGCGGCCGTCGTGCCGCCCGACTCGGCGCTGCCCGACGCGGTGCGGCTGCCCGACCTCGGCTCCGACCTGCACGACCCCGACGACGTGTCCGCGGTCGTCGGCCGGTGGGCCTCGTCGACCGGGCTGCGGGCCCAGCTCGGCGCGGGCGCCGACGGCGTCGTCACCGTGGACCTGCGCGAGGACGGCCCGCACGGCCTCGTCGCGGGGACCACCGGCTCCGGCAAGTCCGAGCTGCTGCAGACGCTGCTGTGCTCGCTCGCCGCGAACAACCCGCCGTCGCGCATCACGTTCCTGCTGGTCGACTACAAGGGTGGTGCGGCGTTCCGGGAGTGCGCCGACCTGCCGCACACGGTCGGCTACATCACCGACCTGACGCCCGCGCTCGTGGCACGGGCCCT
Source organism: Cellulomonas sp. Leaf334 (assembly GCF_001424195.1). Taxonomy (GTDB): domain Bacteria; phylum Actinomycetota; class Actinomycetes; order Actinomycetales; family Cellulomonadaceae; genus Cellulomonas. Next base: position 470,930 of record NZ_LMOO01000005.1, read on the forward strand.
GGTGTCGCTGCGGGCCGAGCTGACCTGGCGCGAGCACCTGCTGGCCGAGCACGGCGCCAAGGACCTCGTCGCCCTGGAGAAGCTGCGCCCCGACGTCGCCCCGCCGAGCATGCTCATCTGCGTCGACGAGTTCGCGGCGCTGCTCGCCGAGGTGCCGGAGTTCGTCGACGGCGTCGTCGACGTGGCCCAGCGGGGGCGGTCGCTCGGCATGCACCTCCTGCTCGCCACCCAGCGGCCGTCCGGCGTCGTCACGCCGCAGATCAAGGCGAACACCGACCTCCGGATCGCGCTGCGGATGGCCTCCACGGACGACTCGACCGACGTCGTCGAGTCGCCCGACGCGGCGCACCTCTCGCGCCGCACCCCGGGCCGCGCCTGGCTGCGCCGCACCGGGCACGGCACCCGCGAGCTCGTGCAGGTCGCGTGGGTCGGGGCGCACGAGCCGGTGGACGACGAGTCCGCCGCCGTGCAGGTCCGGGCGTTCTCGGCGCGCGCCGACGCCACGGCCACGGGCGGGACGGGGCGCGTCAACGAGCGGTCCGACCTGGAACGTCTGGTGCTCACCGTCGGCGAGGCGTTCGCACGGTCCGGCCATGTCGCGCCCAAGCGCCCCTGGCTGCCCGCGCTCCCGGACGAGGTCGTGCTCGCCGGGGGTGCGCTCGGCGCCCTGCTGCTCGGCGCGGACGCGGGCGACGAGGCGGCGGTGCCCGGCGTGACCGAGGACGTGCACACGTGCGTCCCGGCCCCGGGCACGCTCGCGATCGGCATCGCCGACCTGCCGGGGGAGCAGGCGCAGCATCCTCTGCTCGTCGACTACGCGCGCGCCGGGCACCTGCTCGTGCACGGGGCGTCGGGCAGCGGCAAGACCGAGCTCCTGCGGACCGTCGCCGTCGCCGCGACCCTCGCGCACGACCACGCGCCCGCGCTCGTCTACGGGATCGACGCCGCGGGTGGCGGCCTGACGGCGGTCGAGGTGCTGCCGTCCGTCGGCTCGGTCGTGGTCGAGCAGCAGCCCGAACGCGTCACGCGCCTGCTGCGGATGCTGCACCGCACCCTCACCGAGCGGAACGCGCTGCTGGTGCGCCACGGTGCCGCCGACGTCGAGGCGCTCGCGGCCGCGGGCGTCGTCCTGCCCCGGGTGCACGTGCTGGTGGACAACCTGCCGCAGCTCGTCGAGCACCTCGAAGGCGGCGGACCCCTGCGACGCGGGCACGTCGACCACCTCCTCGCGGTGCTCCAGGACGGCCGCCGCTGCGGCGTCCACGTCACCGCGACCACCCCGCGCCGGACCGGGCTGCCGTCGGCGCTCGGGGCCGCGTTCGGCCAGCGGCTGGTGCTGCGCATGGCGACCGTCGACGACTACCAGGTGCTCGGCGTGCCGCAGTCCGTGCTCGACGACCGCACCGTGGCGGGCCGCGGCCTGCTCGGGCGGACCGAGGTGCAGGTCGCGACGGTCGGCGGTGCCGGGACGCCGCGGCACGCTGCGCTGCTGCGCGCGGTCGCCGCACGCGAGGCGCAGCGGTACGCGACGCAGCCGCCGGTGGCCGTGCCCGCGATGCCGACGCGGGTGCCCGTCCACCTCGTCCCGGCGCCGGAGCGCGACGACGTGTGCGTGGGCGTCGACGGCGACCTCGCGACGGGTGTGGTGCTCCCGCTGCTGCCGGCCCCGCTGCTCGTCCTCGGTCGGGGTGGGACGGGGCGGACGTCGTTCCTGCTGGGCCTCGCCGAGCTGGTCGGCCGCGCGGCGGACCGGCCCGGCACCGTGCACCTGGTCGGGCCGCGCGCGTCGGCGGCCGCCGGTGTGGACGTCGTCGCGAGCGACCCGGCCGCGGTGACGGCGCTGCTCGACGGGCTGCTGGACGGACCGGTGCCGACGGACGGCGGATGGCGTGTCCTGCTCGTCGACGACGCGCACGAGTGGGAACGGGGCTGGGAGCGCGGAGGGGACGACCGCCGGCTCGTCGAGCTGCTCGCGCGGGTCGTCGAGAGCGCGGCGACGCTCCGGCTCGCCGTCGTGGTCGCCGCCGACTCCGACGAGGCCCGGGCCCGGCAGCACGTCGCCGGACCCGTCGCGGCCGCACGTCGGGCACGGCGGGCCGTCCTGCTCTCGCCCGAGCTCGCGGACGGGTCGCTCGTCGGGGCGTCGGTCCCCATGCACACGCACGAACCCTCCTCGGGCGTGGGTCGCGGTCTCCTGGTCAGTGCCGGATCTGTCCGAGTTGTCCAGGTACTATCGCCCGCAGTCGACCGGGAGGTAGTCCGTTGAACCGCTCGGCCGCAGGACCGCGCTCGCTCGTGCGCCGGCTCGCCCGGGGCGACCTGGGCTACACCGAGGCCGGGGTCGCCGTGCTCGGCGCGGCCCTCGTGTTCGGCGCCGCGCTCGGCTCCGGGGCCGCGAGCTCCGTCGTGACGATGTCCGACGGCGTGACGTGGCTGACCGACGAGCAGACCGGGCAGCTGGTCCAGGTGAACCCCGGCACCGGCCGGGCGGAGCGACGGCTCACGGTCGCCGGACCGGGCGCCGAGCTCGAGGTCAGCCAGCAGGACGGCCACCTCGTCGTCGGCGACGCACGCACCGGCACGATCACGAGCATCGACCTCTCGACCCTCCTGACGGGCGGGCAGCGACACTCCGACGAGCCCATGCGGGTCCTCGTCGGCGGCGGCCAGGCGTACCTGGTCACCCCGTCGACGGGCGTCGTGCGGGCGGTCGACCCGTTGACGCTGCGCGACCTCGGCGCGCCGTACCGGGTCGGCGCCGAGCTCGTCGACGTCGTCGTGGACCGCGGCGGCACGGTGTGGGCCGTCACGGCCACCGGCCGGCTCCTCTCGCTGACCTGGGTCCCCGACGACCGCGCCTTCGACACGGACGAGACCGCCGTCCGCGGCGGCGGCCCGGGCACCCGGCTGCTGCCGCACGACCAGGGCGTCACGGTGTTCGCCCCCGACAGCGGGTCGGTGCTCCAGGTCGGTGGCGGCCGGGACCTCTCTGTCGCGGTGCCGCACCTCGAGGGGCAGGTCCTGCCGGCCGCCGGGTCGCCGACGAACCTGGCCCCCGCGGGGCTGCCCGACCGCTCGACGGTCGTCCTGCTCACCGGCGACGAGGTCCGCGAGGTCGGCGTCGGCGCGCTGGGCTGCGACCGCCCCGGCCGGCCGGCCGTCTTCGGCGGCCTCGTCTACGTGCCGTGCGAGGGTGCCGGCCGCGTCGTCGTCCTGCGGCCCGACGGCAGCCGGGCGCGCGCGGACGTCGTGGTGCCCGGCGGTCGGAACCCGCGGCTCCTCGTCGACGACGGGCGTCTCGTCGTGCACACCGAGGACGGCGGGCGCGCCGTGATGGTCGAGACGGACGGCACGACGCGCGTGATCGACACCGGTCGCGGCAACGTGGCCGTCCAGGACCCGAACGACCGCTCGTCGGCTTCCGCGGGAGCCACGGGTCCGTCGCGCGGCCAGCGGTCCGGGGCCGACCGCGACCCGGGCGGCGAGGGCGCCGTGCCTGCCCAGGGCGAGCTCCCCGAGGAGACCGTCCCGGATCCCGACCTGCCGCTCCCGGACGTCACCGGTGCCCCGGGCGAGCGAGCGACCGCGACCGCTGCCGCGACCGCGACCGCCGGACCCGGCGAGGACGGCACGCCCGGCCCGACGCCCTCCGCGCCGACCGTCGGGCGCCCGACCGACGTGACGGCGGAACGCGTGACGAGCCTGCGGGCCACGATCCACGTGCAGGTCAGCTGGAGCATCGGGTCCCCTCGGCCGGACCGGCACGTCGTGCGTGACTTCGAGGGCGACGTGGTCGCCGAGGTCGCCGGCGACGCGACGACCGCGCTGGTCACCACCGTCACGTGCGGTGTGGCACAGGCGTTCACGGTCGACGCCGTGACCGACGACGGAGGGTCCGCCTCCGCCCGGTCGCCGGAGATCGAGGCGGCCTCGCTGGCGTGCTACGTCGGACCGCAGCAGCCGACCCCGCCGACGGACGTGGCCGCGACCGCGCACCCCGACGGGTCGGTGACCGTCACGTGGACCGACAACGGCAGCGTCGCAGACTCGTTCCTGGTCGGGCCGGTGGACGGCGCGACGACGACGGTGCCGGGCGACGCGCGCTCCGTCGTGCTCCGGGCGCTGCAACCCGCGGTGGGTGTCCAGTTCGTCGTCCAGGCGGTCCGCGGCACCGTCACGACGACGTCGCAGCCGTCGGCGCCGGTGACCGTCCCCGGACCGCCGGGTGCCATCGGCGGGCCCGTCCTGGCCGAGGTCGTCGCACGTGCCGGCGACCTGCTGACCGTGCACCTGAACTGGGACGCGGCGCGCGACAACGGCTCGCCGATCACCGGCCACGTCGTGGCGTGGTCGGTCGGTGGCAACGCCGACTCGACGATCGCCGCCGGGCCGGACGTGACTTTCGACGTGCTGTGCTCCGGGCCGCTGTGCACCGATGGCGGGCAGTTCGAGGTAAACGTGACACCGCGCAACCAGCTGGGCGACGGCCCGACGGCAAGCGTGTGGGTGACAGTGCCCCGTCCCGCGCCGGTGCTGCCGCGGGACGGCGACCCGGTCGTCGTGGGCATCGAGGCCGAGACCCCCGGGCAGTACGAGCCCGCCGTGGAGATGACTGCGCACCTCGACCCCCCGGCGGCCTGGGCCGCGAACGCCGGCGAGTGCATGGTCGTCGTCGAACGGTCCACCGGTGGGCAGACTGCGGGGTCGATCGGTTGCGGTGCCAGCTCGCACTCCCTCGGCCTGTTCAGCTCCGGCGGGTCGGTGACGGTGACGGTCTCCGCGTTGGACACCGCCGGCCGCACCATCGCCACGGCAGCGCCCGCCACCGCGCTGGTACCGCCGCGCAACCAGTGGGTGCTCTGCTTCCGGGACACCGGCATCTGCAACGCGCCCGCCGCCGCGGTCGATGCCGACGTCGTCGTCGTGCCGATCCCGTGGTCCCCGCAGCTCCCGCCGGGCGACGAGCGGCCCCTGCTGGTGGCCGGCGGGGTCGGTCTCCTGCTCACCGCCGCGGCGCTGCGTCTCAGCCGCGTGCGCGGCTCCCGGAACCCGTCCCGTCCCGTCGAGGAGAACCACGCATGACCGACCTCACCACCACCGTCGCGGAGTTCCGCGTCCTGCACGACCGCGTGGTCGACGCCGTCGAGCAGGCCGTGCACGGCAAGCGGCCGGTCGTCGAGCTCGTGGTCGCCGCGCTGTTCAGCGGCGGGCACGTGCTGCTGGAGGACGTGCCGGGCACGGGCAAGACCACCCTGGCCCGTGCCCTCGCGGCGGCGCTCGGCGGCTCGTCGCGGCGCATCCAGTTCACGCCCGACCTGCTGCCCGCGGACGTGACCGGCACGACGGTGCTCGACCCCGCGCGCGGGTACGTCCGGTTCCGGCCGGGGCCCGTCTTCACGCACGTCCTGCTCGCCGACGAGATCAACCGCGCGGCCGCGAAGACCCAGTCCGCGCTGCTGGAGGTCATGGCCGAGCGGACCGTCACGGTCGACGGCACCACCCACCAGGTGCCGCACCCGTTCCTCGTCGTCGCGACGCAGAACCCCGTCGACCTCGACGGCACGTACCGGCTCCCCGAGGCCCAGCTCGACCGCTTCCTCGTGCGCGTCGCGCTCGGCCATCCCGACGCCGAGCACGAGGTCGCCGTCCTGCGGCCGGGGTCGACGGCCGGGGACATCGCCGCGGTGCCCGCCGTGACCGACCCGGAAGAGGTCGCGAGCGTGATGCTCGGGCTCCAGGCGGTGCACGTCGCCGATCCGCTGCTGCGGTACGTGCGGGCGATCGGCGAGGCGACGAGGCTCGACCACCGCGTCCGGCTGGGCGCGAGCACACGGGCGCTGCGGGGGCTCGTCAGCGCGGGCCAGGTGCAGGCCGCGGCCCAGGGTCGGCACTACGTGGTGCCCAGCGACGTGCAGCGGATCGTGCACGCGGTGCTCGAGCACCGGCTGGTGCTGACCCGCGAGGCGATGCTCGACGGCGTGCGTGCCGTGGACGTCGTCGCCGCCGCGGTGGAGGCCGTCGAGGTGCCGCGCCCGGTCGCGGTCTGAGCGTGAGGCGTCTTCACCCGACCCCCCGCGGCGTCGGCCTGGCGCTCGTCGGGCTGGTCTCGTCGGGGCTCGGGCTGCTCGCCGGATACCCGGGGCTCGTCGCGCTGGGCGTCGCCGCGGTCGGGCTCGTCGCCGCCGCGACGGTCTCGCTCCTGGCGCCCGCCCCGCTCGACGTGACACACCGGCTCCTGGAGACGAGCACGCCGCGGCGGTCCCGTGCGGTCGCCCACGTCGGGCTGCGGAACGCGTCCCGGTGGATGCCGCTGGTCGTGGCCGGTGTCGAACGGATCGGCGGCCGGGACGTCGCCCTGGCGCCGCGGCGGCTGGCGCCGGGGGAGTCGGGTGAGGTCGAGGTGTCCGTGCCGACGGAGCGCCGCGGCCTGGTCATGGTCGGCCCGTTCGTGCTCGAGCGCCGCGCGCCCGCCGACCTCGTGCGGTCGCGCGACCTGCTCGGCCGGTCGTCGACCCTGCAGGTCACCCCCCGCGTGCTGACCGTCGACGGGCCGCCCCTCGGCCGCAGGCGCGGGCACGTCGGCGGCTACGGGCTCGTCGAGCGGGGCGGGACCGACCTGGTGGGGCTGCGCGAGTACGTGCCGGGGGACGACCTGCGCCGCGTGCACTGGGCGGGCAGCGCGCGGTCGGGGGTGCCGATGGTGCGCGACGACGCCGACCCGGCCGAGCCGCACCTGACCGTCCTGCTCGACGACCGCGCGGCCGCCTACCCGACAGGTCCGCACGACGACGGCTTCGAGGAGGCGGTCGACGTGGCCGCGTCGCTCGTCCGCGCCTGCGCCGACGCGGGGGTCCCGGTGCGCTGCGTGACCGTGTCGGGGTCCGTGGACCTCGACGTCCCGGCGGGGTTGCCGGGCGGCGACGGGCCGTCGTCGGCCGCCGGCCGCTCGCTCGACGTGCTGACGTTCGTCGGGACGACCGGGTCGGGCGCGTCCCCGGGCGCTGCCGTGTCGCTCCCGGCGGGCGGTCCGACGGCGATCGACGTGCTCGCCGTCGTGACCGGGCAGGGCGCGGCCGTCGCGCCGCTGCTGCTCGCGGGCCGCGGGGCGGCGACGACCGTCGTCCTCGTCGTGGACCCGGCGCCGGAGCGGGTGCTCGGTGCCGCCGACGCCGCCACCGTCGTGCGCGGTCCCCGCGCGGAGGACCTGCTGCGCGGCTGGGACCTGGTGGCCGCACGATGACGACTCCCTCGACCGTGTGGGCGGCGTCCCTGCTGCTCGTCGCCAGCCTGCCGCTCGCCGCGGCGTTCACCTCCCCGGTCGTCCTGCTCCCCGTGGCCGGCGCGGTGGTCGTCGTCCTCGCCGTCGTCGCCCTCGCGCGGCGCTGGCGCATCCCCGAGACGGCCACGGCGGTGGCCGTCGTCGGGGGCGCACTCGTCGTCGCCATGTCGGTGGCGCGCACGACGGAGCCCCCGCCCGTGGTCGACGCGGGGTCGTGGCGCGAGACGACGGGGGCGGGACAGCTCCTCGGGCCCGTCGTCGACACGGTCGCCCGCCTGCTGACGTCGCCGCGGCCCGCGGCGCCCGCCCTCGTGCTGCCCGTCGTCCTGCTCGCGACGGTCGTCACGCTCGCGGTGGCCCTCGCCCTGGGCCGTCGGGCCGCCCGGGTCGCACCGCTCGTCGGGGCGTGCGTGCTCTACGGTGCCGCGCTGCTGCTGACCGCGGGCGCGGCCGACCGTGGCCCGGTCGGGGTCGGTCTCGTCGCGCTGACCGTCGCCGGCTGGCTCCTGCTCGACGGCGACGCCGTGGTGGCCGAACGGGACCGACCCCAGCTCGGACGCGCAACTCCGGTCCACCGGGCGCGGTGGCGGGCGAGCGGGGTCACCGGGCTCGTCCTCGTGGCGCTCGTCTCGACCGCGGGTCTGGCGAGCGCCGCCGCGGTCACCGGCGCCGCGTTCGAACCGCGCGCGTACGTCGCGCCGCCGCGGGTCCCCGTCGACGCCGTCCACCCGCTCGCCGAGGTCTCCCGCTGGCAGTCCGACGCCGACGCGACGGTCCTGCGCGTCGCCGGCACGCACCCGGGCTTCCTGAGCTGGGTCGCGCTGCCCGACTTCGACGGCGCCGGCTGGTCGGCGGACCTCGACCTGCGGGAGCTCGGCTCGGTCGTCGAGCCGTCCCTCGCGCCGGGGGCGGTGCGCGGCGCGGTCGACGTCGAGGTGCACCTCGTCGAGCTGGCGGGTCCGTCGGGGTCGCCGGGGACGTGGCTGCCGTCCGTGGGCGACGCCGGCGTGACGACCGTGCCGGGAGCGCTGGTGGACGTCGACACCGGCGTGCTCACCGCGCCCGCCACCTCCGACGGGCACCTGCCCGCCGGGCTCGCCTACCGGGTGAGCGCGACGGTCGACCTGCCCGACGCCGACCGGGCCGCCCGCGCCGGGGTCCCCGGCGGTCCAGAGGTCGACCGCTACCTGCAGGTCGACCGGCTGCCCGCCGACCTGCGGGTCTACGCGCAGGACGCGGTCGCCGGCGCACGCTCGCGCCTCGACCAGGCCCAGAACCTCGCCGAGGCGGTTCGCGGCGACCGGTCGCTCGCCGTCGACGCCGTGAGCGGGTCGTCCTACGCGCGGCTGCGCGAGTTCCTGTTCGCCGACCCGACCGCCGGCGGGCAGGTGGGCAGCACCGAGCAGTTCGCGGGGGCGTTCGCCGTGCTCGCCCGGGCCGTCGGCCTCCCGTCGCGGGTGGTCGTCGGGTTCCGCGTGCCCGGGGGTGCCGCCGCCGACGACACGCTGCGCGACGTGCACGGCGAGGACGTGCGCGCGTGGGCCGAGGTGTACCTCGCGGGCACGGGCTGGGTGCGGTTCGACCCGGCGCCCGACGCCGCGAGCGTGACCGGGCTGCCCGCCCCGACGCGCGAGCTCGCCCCCGCGCCGGTGCAGGAGGACCCGGCCGACCTCGCCGGCTCGGACGGGACCGGCGCGGCGGACGACCCCGTGGACGAGGACACGACCCCGACCTGGCAGGTCCCGTGGGACCTCGTCGGGCTCGCGGTGACGGCGATGCTCGTGGCGGGGCTGGTCATGGCGCTCGCGGTGCCCGTCCTCGCGCGCGCCGTGCACCGTCGCCGGCTGCGCGGGTCGGGGGTGGTCGGCGCGTGGCAGCACGCCGCCGAGGCGCTCGCGCTGCGGGAGGGCCGCGCCGACGCCGCCGACACCGCGGACGTGCTCGCGGCCCGGATCGAGCACCTCGCCGGGGTCCCCGCCCGACCGCTCGCCGGCGCCGCGCAGGAGGCGGCGTTCGGGGGTGCCGTCCTCGTCGACCCGGCGGACGCCCCGGCGTGGCGGGCGGCGCTCGACGTGGAGCGCGGGCTGCGCTCCGGTGTGCCGTGGCACCGACGCGTCCGGTGGTGGGTCGGTCCGGCGACGTGGCACGTCCGCCGGGGACAGCGCTAGCGCTGTACGCAGGCTTCCTCGGAGACGCCGCGGTGATCCACGTCGTCGACGGCGATCGCCAGCACGAGGACGCACAGCGCTGCGGCCTGGGGATCGACCCCCTCGACGGTGTGCTGGGTGATGCCCGGGTCGACCTGGGCGAGCGCGCGGGGCTCCGGGGTGGCGTACGGGTCGACGAGCACGAACTGCACGGCACCGCCGGTCGGGTCCGACCAGCTCACGTCGAGGCTCGTGCCCTGGTCGACCGCCACGACGTCCGTCGGCGCGATCGCCGGGTCGGACGACACGGCCAGGTCCGGCTGCGGGTCGGTCGCGGCGGGGGTCGGTGCCTCGCGGGTGGGGACGCCCGCCGCGGTCGGCTGCGCGCTCGGGAGGGTCGCCGTCGTCGGCGGTGTGCGGCTGGACGCCCAGAGCGTGGCACCCCCGCCGAGGGCGCTGCCGATGAGGATCGCCCCGCCGACGAAGCCGACGACGCGCACCCAGGGGCGACGTCCGCCCGCGCCCTCGGGCTCGGGGCGGGGCGCTCCGAAGGCCTCCGGGTGCAGACCGGTGGCCTCGTCGTCGTCCGTGGCGACGGGCGGGGGAGCGAGCAGCGACAGCGCCGAGGGGGCGAGCCGGTGGTCGTCCTCGGGCTGGACGGGCGGCAGCTCGAGCGCGGGCAGCAGCACGGGGACGGGTGGCGTAGGTCTCGGTGCTGTCACGACGGGTGTCGCCGGCTGGGGCGTCCACGACCGCGTCTCGGTGGGCAGCGCGACGAGCGCCGCGTGCACCTCGTCGGCCGACGGGTACCGGTCCTCGCGCGCCGGGGCGAGGCACCGGTCGATGATCGTGCGGAGGCCGTCGGGCACGTCGTCGCGGTCCAGCGGTCGACGCGCACCGGTCCGGACCCGACGCAGGTAGCCGAGCGCGGTGTCGTCGGCCGGGTCGGGCGAGGCGAACGGCGCGCGGCCGTCGAGCAGGGTGTGCAGCGTCGAGCCGAGCGACCAGACGTCGTCGGTGGCGGTGGGCTCGAGCCCGTCCAGCACCTGCGGGGACGCGTGCCGGTAGCTGAACCGCTCGAGCGACGCCGTGTGCCCGGCGTCGGCCATGCGGGCGATGCCGAAGTCCGTCAGCACGTACGACGTGGGCAGGAGCAGCACGTTCTGGGGTTTCACGTCGCGGTGCAGCACGCCCTGGTCGTGCGCGAACGCGAGCGCGTCCGCGACGTCCGTCCCCGCCGCGACCACCTCGGCGGCGGGCAGCGGACCGTGCGCGCGCAGCCGGTCGTGCAGCGACCCGAGGTCGTGGAAGTCCATGACGAGGCAGGGGTGGCCCTGCGCGGTCGTGCCCGTGTCGAGCACGGTGACGATGTGCGGGTGCTGGCGGCCGAGGCGCACGGTGAGCTCGAGCTCGCGCGCGAACCGCGCCACGGTCGCCGGGTCGGTCTCCAGCAGGACCTTGATCGCGACGTCCCGGTGGAGGGCGGCCTGCCGCGCGCGGTACACGACGCTGTCGCCGCCCCGCGCGACCTCGCGCAGGTCCGTGTAGCCGGGCAGACCGAGGTCGACGGTGGACGGTGCGGCGGTACGGGTCGGCGCGGGCGCCCACAGCTCGTCGTCGTCCATCGCTCCTCGTCCTTCGGGTGCCCGGTATGTCCGCGCACCCGCGAGCGAGACTACTGGGGCGGGTCGACGGTGCCGGTGCCCGTTCCGGTGACACCGTTCCACAGCCCCTGCGCCGCGAGGCCGACCTCCTCGCCCGCGGTCACGAGCAGCGCGCCCGGGGTGTTGAGCATGCCCCACGCACCGCCCACCTCGAAGGCGCCGTCCATCCGCGCGGAGAACCGGTCGCCGAACGCGGTGCCCTGCATCGCCTCGTTCGCGGCCGTGCCCACCGCCGTGCCGACGTCCCACGACGCGCCGAGGGCGGCGCTCGCCAGGCCGTAGCCGGGGACGAAGCCACCGGCGCCGAGGACCGCACCGACGGCGTTGTCGACGGTGCCGTGCAGATCGCCGGTCGTGTGCGCGCGGTACGCGCCGTACGCGTCGGACGCGACCCCGAGCGCGGCGGCCCCCTGCAGCGCCCCGCCGACGACGGGACCGATCTGCGCGCCCTGCATGGCGCCGTGCGCCTGGTCGAGCAGGCGGTACGGCGCGTCCGTGGTGACGTTCGACCAGCGGGCCGCGGCACCGGCCACAGCTGCGACGTCCGCCCCGGTGGCCACCCAGCCGACCTGCGTGAGGAGGCGGTCGGCGACGTCGTGCCCACGGTCGACCGCCTGACGGACCTCGGCCCACGTGGACGAGGGGGCCGCACCCGTCACGCCGCTCGCGCGGTCCTGGGCGTCGGCCTCGTCGAGCAGCCGACGGGCGGCGTCCTGCATCGCGACGGACGACGCGAGCAGCGACCGTGCGTGCAGCGTCCGCCACTCCTCCCGGGTCCGGTCGGCGTCCGCGCCACGCCACGCGACCGCGTCGAGGGACTGTCCTGTCCGCTGCGCGCACGCGGTCAGCGCCTCGGCGGCCTCGTGCAGGGCGACGGCCTGCCTCCGCAGCGCGTCGGTGTCCGCTCCGTGCAGGTGGGTCGTCATGCGTCGAGCCTCCCGGAGCGCCGCGCGGTGCGTCGAGCCGCGCAGGGGTGGAAGGTTCCGCCCCGTCAGTCCACCCGCAGGTCCAGGCCCATCGCCTCGACGATCGTCACGGCCTGCGGGAGCGTGATGATCGCCCGGTCGAGGGTCACCGCAGCGGGGTCGATGCCCGTCAGGTCGCTGCCACGCAGGTCGCAGCCGGTCAGGTCCGCGCGGTCCAGCCACGCGCCGGCCAGGTCGCAGTCGCGCAGGGTGCCGCCCGCAGCCCGGACCCCGGTCAGGTCGGCCTCGCGCAGGCGTACCCCGGTGAACGACGCGGAGTGCAGGTCCGCCTTGGTCAGCGCCACGAACGACCAGTTGCCGCCCTCGACCTTCGCGATGTCCCAGGTGCAGTCCTCGAACCGGGAGCCGATCAGCTTGCACCGCTCGAACCGCACGTCGAAGAACGTGCACCGCGTGAACGTGCAGCTGATGAACGCGGCGTCGGTGTGCACGGAGGCGTTGAGCTTGGCGCCCCGGAACACGCACTCCTCGAACACCGCGCCGGTGCCGTACGCCTCGGTCAGGTCGAGGTCCACGAACTCCACGTTGCGGAACTCCTGGCCGGACAGGTCCCGCGCGTACCAGTCCTCGCCTCGGACGGTCGTCGTGGTGGTGGGCTGGGTCATGCGTCGATCATCGCGGGTGAAAACCTTGCGTGGGGGTCAGGTGGCCGGACCCGTCTCCTCGAGGAGTCTCAGGGCCGCGCTGACACGCGGGTTGCGTTGCGGGTCGGCGTCGATCCCGAGCGTCGCGTACATGCCGTTGACGTGGTTCTGCACGGACTTCTCGGTGATGCCCAACCGGTCGCCGATGCCCGCGTTCGACAGTCCCGCGGCCAGCAGGCGGAGCACCTCGTACTGCCGGTCGGTGAGGCGCGCGACGTCGGACCCGGCCCGCGGCGTCATCCGGTCCAGCAGGGCGGGGTCGAGCACCGTCTCGCCGACGGCGGCGGCGCGCACCGCGTTGACCAGCACTTCCTCGCTGGTCGACGAGGTCTTCGAGAGGTACCCCCAGCCGGCTGCGACGTCTGCGGGCAGGTCCAGGAGGAGGTCCATCGCGTCGTGGGCGGACAGCAGCAGGATGCCGAGGGTGGGGGTCGTGCGGCGCAGCGTGACCCCGAGGGCGATGCCGTTCCCGTCGGGCAGGTCGATGTCCAGGATCACGCAGTCGACGGAGCCGGGGCGCAGCAGGCGGGTCGCCTCGGTGGCGGTGCCGACGGCAGCGACGACCTGCAGGCCGGGGGTCCCGGACAGCGTGTGCTCGAGCATCGAGCGGAACAACGGTTGGTCCTCGACGATCGCGACGCGGAGGGGGCCGGTGGTGGGAACAGTCATCGCCGCCAGTATCGTCTGCGGCCGGGTCCGACGCGCGGGCTCACGTGGTGGACCATGAAACGTCACACGAATGCGGGCGGGGGCGAGCAACGATGGTCACGATGTCGACCGAGTCGGCAGCCGTCGTCGCGCAGCGTCGGCGGGACAGCCGTCAGGACCAGATCACGCTCCTGCGCGGGTCGGCGATCATCGCGCTCGGCTACGGCCTCGGCGCCGCGCTGCAGTCCACGTACGTCTACGCCAACCTCGTCCCCGCGTGGCAGATGGTGCCGCTCGGCTCGCGGCTGGCCGCGAACGGCATCGCTGTCGCGGTGCTCATCGCCGTCCTCGCCGCGGTGCGGGCCCACCGTGCCCGACGCTGGTGGTCGAGGATCCTCGTGGTGCTCGTCGCGGCGGCTGCGGCGGGCTTCGCGAGGTACGTGGCCCAGCTCGCCTTCGGCGTGTACGACGAGCCGACGGAGGCCACGCGGGACGCCGAGGTGCTCAGCGGCTTCCTGCTCGGCGTCGTCTCGGCCGGGATCGGGATGTGGGCGCTGTCCACGCGCCAGATCGCGCGGGTGAGGACCCGGGCCGCGACCCGGGACGCCGTCCATGTCGAGCTGGCCGTCAAGGCGCTGGAGCAGGAGGAGATCCGCGTGCGTCGCGCCGTGGCCGAGGGGTTGCACGGCACGCTGCAGTCGAAGCTGATCCTGGTCGACGCCCGGCTGGGCGAGGTCCTCGCCAGCGCGGACCGCCTGGACCCCGCCGACGCCGACTCCCTGGCCTGGGTGCGCAGGGAGCTCGACGAGGCGCGCGACATCGACGTGCGGCAGATGAGCCGCTTGCTCTACCCGGACCGCCTCGAGCTGGGTCTGGTCCCCGCGCTGCGCGCGCTGCTCGGCCGGCTGCCCGCGAGCATCGCGACCCGGCTGACGGTGAGTGACGCGGTCCGGACGCTCGACGACCCCACCGGTTCCAGCCTGACGGTGAGCGAGCGGCTGCTCGCGGTGCGCGTCGTCGAGGAGGCCGTGTCCAACGCGCTCAAGCACGGCCCGGCGTCGTCGGTCGCCGTCACGCTCGACGTGGTGCAGGACGTCCTGCACGTGAGCGTCCGCAACGACGGGGCGCTGTACGTCCCGGAGACGGCGGGCCTGCCGTCGGGGACCGCGCGTCTGCAGACCCGGCTCTCGCTCGTCGGGGGTCGGCTGTCGCTGACGCCGGGCTCCGAGAAGGGGGCGCATCTCGAGGCGTGGCTGCCGTTGGGTGCAGGTCTGGCCTAGATCGACTTCAGTCACGAGTTGGACGACTGTCCTACTTGACGGATGTGCCGTCTATGTGCTGGGTGAAAGAACCCGACAAGCCGGGCGGGCGGGGTGCTGCAACCCAGGGCCGACCGGGTGATGCTGCCGATGTCACCTACGTTCGCGGTCGACCGCCTCCCGGCGTGTCTCCGTGAGCGGGTCTCGGTGAGGTGCCGATTCCCCGCACCTTCCCGATCAGGAGATCACCATGGCTTCCACGAACGTCAGGAACGACGTCATCGCCCAGGACGCGCCGGAGCGCAAGAAGCGCAAGCGCGCCGCCATCGTCAGGTTCGGCCTCGTCGGTGCTGCCCTCGTGGGCATCGGCGCCGCCGCCACCTCCGCCGCCTGGACCGACGACGCCTGGTTCAGCGCCACGGCCACCGCCGCGACGATCGAGCTCGAGGGCAGCCTCGACACGACGCCGCGCACCTGGGACGTCGCGGACGACGAGGTCGGCGCGCTGGAGATCCCCGCGGAGGCCTTCGCCGACCTGGTTCCCGGCGAGGTCCGCGAGTACATCGTCCACGTCCAGAACGCCGGCTCGGTGGACATCACCGTGGCCGCGCCCGTGTGGACGCCCAGCACGACGGACGCCGACCTGTTCGCTGCTCCCGCGCCCGTCACGGTGACTCTGAGCCAGACCGCGCCGTTCACGCTCGAGCCGGGCGACAGCGGCGACGTCACCGTCACCATGACGGCCCCGTCGTGGACGAACGCCGAGGACGAGTACCAGGGCGCCAGCGGCTCCGGCACCATCCGGTTCACCGGCACCGTCGGGTCCTGATCCACCCGTGCGGCCGGCCGGCGACGCTCGGCCGGCCGCACGACCTCCATCACCGTCCGTCTGCAACCCGAGGGGGTGGCTCGTGCGCGTCGTCCGTCTTCTCGGGAACGTGGTCCTCTGGCTGCTCGCCGTGGTCGGCGTCCTCAGCGCGGTGCTGTGGGGGGCGACCAAGCTGGGCTACGTCCAGCCCCTCGTGGTGATCTCTGGCTCGATGGAGCCGGGGATCATGACCGGTGACCTGCTCCTCGACGTCCGCACACCCACGCAGGACGTGCACGTCGGTGAGGTCGCCGCCATCTACAACCCCGTCACCCAGAACCTCGTCTCGCACCGGGTCATCTCGGTCGAGCGGACCGGCGACTCGGCGTGGGCCATCCAGATGAAGGGCGACGCCAACAACTCGCCCGACGGTGGCGTCTACGACGTGGGCGCGTACGTGTGGCAGCCCGTCCTCCAGGTGTCCGGTGGCGGTCGCGTGATCGCGGCCGTGGCGCGCCCGTCCGTCGCGATCCCGCTCGGTGTCACGCTCCTCGCGTTCATCGGACTGAGCTCGCTCTCCCGGCCGGAGGACAGCGAGGGCGACGACACGCCCGCGCCCGCGCTCGAGGACGCCGTGACGCGATGACCCGACGACTCGGAGCGGCCGGCGTCGCGAGCATGATCCTGGCGCTCGTGCTCACGGTGGCCGGGGCGCTGCTCGGCGCCGGCGCCGCAGGAGCAGCTCCGACGAGCGTGCCGCTCGCGTTCGAGTTCGCCGGGCTGTACCCCGGCGAGAGCCAGGCGCAGTCGCGTACCTACCGGCTCGACCGCGACGCTCGCGTCGTGTCCGTGAGGTCCGGCACGACGCCGGGCGCGACCTGGACGGCCGTGCTCTGCCGGCAGGGGACGTGCACCGACGTCCTCGCGATGCGGGCTGGCCAGGAGCTCGCCGCGGGGGACTACGACCTCCGGGTCGGTGTCACCGCGACGAGCCTGCTGCCCGGTGACGTCAGCTCGATCGAGGGGCGACTGTCGCTCGTCGAGGCCGGGACCGGGAACCTCGCACACACCGGTTCGGACACCTGGCCGGTCTCGCTCGCCGCACTCGCCCTGACCGCGCTCGGCCTGCTCCTCGTGCTGCTCGCACGCCGCCGGCGTGACGACGACCGGGCCACGACGCCCGACGCCACCGCCTGACCTCGAACGTCCCACGACCTCAGACCGACCGGAAGGACCGACATCATGGACAGCACCACCGAGGGTGTCGCGGCACCCGACCCGAACCGTCGTCGCCGCCGCAAGGGAGTCGCGGTCCGGTTCGGCCTCGCCGGCCTCGCCCTGGTCGGCATCGGCGCGGCAGCCACCTCCGCCGCATGGACGAACGACGCCTGGTTCAACGCGAGCTCGAGCAGCGCGAGCGTCCTGCTCGACGGCTCGGCCGCCTCGGCGACGGGGCCGTGGACGGCCGCGGACACCGACGCGACGGGCATCACGTTCGCGGGCACCACGTTCTCCCTGCTGGTGCCCGGCCAGACGCGCACGGCCACGTACTGGATCAAGAACAGCAGCTCCACGTGCCTGAACGTTCCCGCGCCGACGATCACGAAGGCCGAGCCGCTCGCAGGTGTCACCGCGAACGACGCCGCCGTGACGCTGTCGACGACAGCGATCGGCAACATGGCGCCCGGCGCCGTCCAGGCGGTCACCGTCACGGTGACGACCCCGACCACCTGGTCGACGACGCACCAGAGCCAGACCTCGGCGACCGCCCTCAAGATCGCCTACACCGGTACCACGGTGGCCGCAGCGACCTCGACCGGCGCCTGCGCGTGACAGGACCCGGCCCGACCCGGCACCGCGCGCGTCTCCGACGCCGCGTGGTGCCGTTCGTCGCCCTGGCGGCGATGGTCGGGCTGGTCCAGTCGGTCGGGACGACGACCGCGGCGTGGACCAACGACGCCCGGACCGTGGCGTCATCCTCGGGCATCATGTCGGGCGAGGAGTTCCAGGCCCGTGGCCCGGGTGACAAGTGCCTCGACATCGAGAGCCGGCAGAACGCGAACAACACGTCGATCCGGCTCTACTCGTGCAACAGCACGCCGGCGCAGAAGTGGTGGCTGACGACGACCGGGCGCATCGAGGCCTTCCGCGAGGACCCGGGCGACAACGGCGTCACGGGCATCCGCTGCATGCGCGTCTCGGGCAACACCAACGGCGCGACCGTCTACCTGATGACCTGCCCCGCCGGCACGAACGTGTCAGCGGACTTCCGGTGGCGGTTCGTCGCCAACGCCGACGGCACGGTGCAGATCCGCAACCAGCAGGGGACCAACCCGGCCACCGGCGACCGGTGCCTGAGCTGGCAGACGCCACCGCCCGGCACCGACCCCACCCCGCTCACGATGCGCACGTGCGGCGCCACCGGCTACGGCAGCTCGTGGCGGATCGAGCAGTACGGCACCCCTCCGTTCCCGTGATCGGCGCCCTGACCCTCGGCCGTGCTCGCCGAACGTTCCTCACCGTCGCCGTGGCGGCCGCACTGTTCCTCGCCGTCGCCGTCGGGACCTCCGCGATCGGTGCGACCTCCGCCGCGTGGACCAACGACGCGCGGGCTGCCGCGGCCGCGTCGAGCGGGACCTGGTCGGCCGCCGGTGTCGGCTGCGTCGTCACCGACTCGGCCGGCAACCCGGTCCCCGGGCCGACGTGCCAGGTGGCCTTCGGTCCCGACACCGACGGCAGCGCCAACTGGAACATCAAGGCCACGGTCTCCACGACGAGCGCCACCCCCGTGTACTGGAAGCTGACGGTCGACTTCGCCGCGGCCCCGTTCGCGCCCACGGTGAAGCGGGTCGGCGAGTACTCGGGCGGCGCCGTGATCGCCCCGCTGCCCGCCGGCTTCTGCTCGGCGTCCACCCGCGCGGTGACCTTCACCGGTCGGGCGGACTGGGGCAGGGCCACGATCAGCGCAAGCAGCCCGGTGGTGCTCGACTTCGTCGGCAGCAACACGGGAAACGCCGGCAACCTGGTCTACGCCTGCCCCTGACGCGGTCACTCCACCGGCGACAGCTCGGGGCGCTTGGGTGCGCGGTCGTCGCTGCTCACTCGACCGGCGACAGCTCGGGGCGCTTGGGTACGCGGTCGTCGCCGGACGACGTCCCGCGCAGCCGTCGCGTCGCCCACGGGTACAGGTGCTCGCGCACCCAGGCGGCGTCCTCGCGTGCCTTCTGCATCCGGGGGGTGGGCGGCAGCGGTGTGAGCGGGTCGTCCCAGGCGGCGTCGTCCGGGGTCAGGCCGAGCCCGACGAGCGCGCCCTGGGCCACCCGGGCGTGCCCGTCGGTGGTCAGGTGGATGCGGTCCTCGGCCCACATCCGCCAGTCACGCAGGGAGCGCATGCCCCACAGGTCCACGACGTAGGCGCCGTGCCGCCGGGCCATGGACCAGATGAGCGCGTTGTAGATCCCGACGCGGCTCCGGGTCGCGCGCACCAGCGGGCTGTCGGCGGCGTCGACCCCCGTGCCGAGCAGCACGTCGACCCCCGCCTTGCGCAGCCGGACGACCCCGGCCTCGAGGTTGCGCGCCATCCGGTCCACGTCGGCCCCCGGCCGGAGCAGGTCGTTGCCGCCGCCGACGAGGCTCACCAGGTCGGGCTGCAGGGCGAGCGCCGCCGGGACCTGCTCGACGAGGATCGGGCGCAGCAGCCGCCCCCGGATCGCGAGGTTCGCGTACTCCACCGGGGACTCGCCCGCGGCGGTGCGGCGGGCGGACAGGTGCGACGCCAGCAGGTCGGCCCAGCCGCGCTGGGCTGCCTCGCGGCCGTCGGGGTCGTCCCAGAGCCCTTCGGTGAACGAGTCGCCGATGGCGACGTACCGGGACCAGCGGGGAGTCGAGGAAGTCACCACCACATTGTTGCTCAGGTCAGCGACCAGTCCACCGGCGCCGCCCCCTGCGCCACGAGGAGCTCGTTCACGCGCGAGAACGGCCGTGACCCGAAGAACCCACGGCTGGCCGACAGCGGGCTGGGGTGCACGCTCTCGACCGTCGGCACGTGCCCGAGGGCCGGCTTCAGCGACTGCGCGTCCCGGCCCCACAGCACGGCGACCAGGGGTCCGCCCCGCTCGACGAGGGCGGCGATCGCGCGGTCCGTCACCGCCTCCCACCCGTGCCGACGGTGCGACGCGGGTGCGCCCGGCCGGACCGTCAGCACCCTGTTCAGCAGCATCACGCCCTGGTCCGCCCAGGGGGACAGGTCCCCGGTGGTCGGGGGCGCGACGCCGACGTCGGCGACGAGCTCCGTGAAGATGTTGGTCAACGACCGGGGCAGCGGCCGGACGTCCGGCTGCACCGAGAACGACAGCCCCATCGGGTGCCCCGGCGTGGGGTACGGGTCCTGCCCGACGATCAGCACGCGCACGTCGGCGAGCGGGCGCCGGAACGCGCGCAGGACCGCGTCGCCCGCCGGCAGGTAGCTGCGCCCGGCGGCCACCTCGTCGCGCAGGAACTGGCCGGCAGCACGCAGCTGCGGCTCGACCGGTGCGAGGGCGACCGCCCAGTCCGGGGCGACGAGCTGGTCCAGGGGTGCGGCGGTCACGCGGGCGAGAGTACCGAGTCGTCGGCCCGGCTCGCCCGGGTCGCGGCACACGGGGGACGACGCGCCGACGGGAATGACACGCGTGTCATTACGGTCGTACGATGACCGAGGTCGTCGTCGGCACGCCGTCGAGACCGTTCGCAGGAGAGCAGGACCAGGAGAGCACAGGAGGACGCATGGACGCCGCGACGATCGCCATCGGATCGCTCGAGCAGACCCACGGCACGTCCTCCACCGGGCTCTCCGAGCGCGACGAGCAGGTCCTCGCGTTCGAGCGGCAGTGGTGGAAGTACGCAGGTGCCAAGGAGTCGGCCATCCGTGAGCTGTTCGACATGACGGCCACCCGGTACTACCAGGTGCTCAACGCCCTCATCGACGACCCGGCGGCCCTCGCCCACGACCCGATGCTGATCAAGCGGCTGCGCCGGATGCGCTCCTCCCGGCAGCGCGCGCGCACGGCCCGCCGGCTCGGGGACGCCTGATCCGCCCTGGTCGGCGGTCTCGATCGACGTCCTCGCACGTGACACGGCACACGTCGTGCCTCAGGTGGACCCGTCTGCACGACCTGAGCCGTTAGCCTGTCCGGCGTGAGCAAGGCGGAGTACTCCTACCCCGAGGACGAGTTCGACGTCCCGTCGAACCCCGACGTCCCCCGCGGGGTCCATCGCGCACCCCGGTCGGCATGGAGCAGGTGGTGGAAGTTCCTGGTCGTCCTCGCCCTGCTCCCCGTGCTCGCGTTCACGCTCGTGAACCTCGCCGCACGCGACGGCAACCTCCCCACGCTCCCCGGCACGTCGAACTCGCCGGACGCGCAGGAGACCCCGGCCGACACCGCCACCGAGGGTGAGGGTGAGGCCCCGGCCGAGGAGACACCGCCCGTCGAGGAGCCCGTCGCGCCCGCACCGGTGATGGACACGCCGATCGTGGTGCTCAACGCCGCCAGCATCGGCGGTCTCGCCGGGGAGCAGGCGGAGCAGCTCACGGCGGCCGGATTCACCGCCGTGACGACGGGCAACACCGAGGCGGAGGGCGACTCCGTCGTCTACTTCACGTCGGAGGAGCTCCGGGCGACCGCCGACCTCGTCGCCCAGACCCTCGGTCTGACGACCGTCACGCTCGAACCCGCGGACGACGTCATCGGCATCTCGGTCGTGCTGACGAGCGACCCCGACGCCTGACGAGCGCCTCGAACGGACCCTGGTCCGGCCCGGAGCGTGGCCACTAGGCTCGCGCGCACCGGGCGCCGGCGGAGCGCTCGGCCCCGGACGTCGAGGAGTGCGCATGGCTCAGGGCATCGTGAAGTGGTTCAACGCGGAGAAGGGGTACGGGTTCATCACCCCGGTCGGGGGAGGCCAGGACCTCTTCGTGCATTTCAGCGCGATCCAGTCGGACGGCTACCGGTCACTCGAGGAAGGCCAGGACGTCGAGTTCGAGGTCGGCCAGGGCACCAAGGGTCCGCAGGCCGAGCAGGTCCGCGCCCTCTGACCCCGTGGTCCGCACGGGCCGTGCACCCCCGGTGCGCGGCCCGTCGCCGCGTCCGGACCCCGCGTCACCGCTCCAGCGCGTCCAGCGCGAGCAGGACGCACGCAGCGCTCCAGCCGAGCGGCGCCACGGCGGCGGGGGACCCGTCGGCCAGGACCTTCTCCGGCAGCGACCCGGACGGGGTGCGGTGCGTGTCCAGGAACGAGAGCCACCCGTCGGCGAGCTCGGGGTCGCCGTTCTCGGCTGCCACCCACGCGTAGAGCGAGGTCTGCGGCGTCCAGGAGACGCCGTCGTCGCGCCACCCGGCACCGGGAGCGAGCCCGTTCGCCGGCCGCACCATCGCCGTGGCCGACGCCCGCCACGCCGCGTCGACCCCGGGCACGGGGCTGGTCAGGAACGGGGGGAGCAGGAACGCGCTGGCGGCATCCGCGTGCCCGCCGTCGAGGTGCCGCGCGAACCCGGTGGCGCCGAACCCGTTGATCACGGCGACCTTGGACCGGATCGAGGCGTCGAACGCGGACCGGGCGAGGGCGTCGTCGTCGGCGAGCTCCAGGACGACCGCGGCCTGCTGCAGGCCGGCGACCAGGGGCGCGACGGTGCCCAGCGTGAGGGTGTCCTCGGGCACCTCCCAGTAGTCGGGCGACGCCGGTGGCAGACCGTCGTGCGCGACCAGCGAGATCGCGTGCCGCGCGGACCGCTGCACCAGCGGCAGGAGCTTCTCCGCGGCCTCGGCACGCTCGTCGGGGTCGGTGATCTCTGCGAGCACGAGCCCCGACGCCCACATCACCCAGCCCGTGCCGTCGGTCTGCACGCCGCGGTCGTCCGGCGGGCCGGAGCCGTCGGGGAGGTACCGCGCCTGGAACGAGCCGTCGGGGGACTGGACCCGGTCGAGGAAGCCGAGGATCTCGAGGGCGTCGTCGACGTGCCCGGTGCGGGCCAGGGCGACGGCGACGAACGACGCGTCACGCGGCCACACGTACCGCCACTTCTCCGACCAGGCCGCGACCGCGGCGCCGTCGGGGAGCTGGAGCGCGTGCAGGTCGAGCAGAGCGGCGCGCGCCATGTCCTCGTACGGTCCGCCGGTGCCCGGGACCGTGCCGGCGGCGAGCCACGCCCGCTGCCGGCCCGCGACGGAGTGGGCGGCGCTCACCGTCGCGCCGCGCTCGGCGGCGACCGCACCCGCGACTGCGCGCGCGAGGGTCGAGGCGGCGGGGTCGACGACGTGCGTGCCGGCCAGGAACGTGGCGTCGGTGCCGACCGCGAGCGGGACCCGTCGGCCGCCCGGCAGGGTGGTGAGGCCCTCGAGGTACAGCGGGATGGTCGCGTACTCGGGAGCGGCCGGCTCGGGGACGACCACGGTCGCGGTGCGGGTGTCGGTGGCCAGCGCCCCCGCCGGTGCGGTCGCGACGAGCAGCGTCGTCCCGGCCGCCACGAACGCGGTGGCGACGAGCCCGCCCGTCCGGCGGCGGCGGTGCGCAGGGCCGTGCCGGTGCGCGCGCGCGACCACCACCGCGGCGTGTCGGCCGTGGCTCTCGACGTCCTCGTCGTGATCGCGCACCTGCGCACGATAGCCGTGACGGGCTCCGCAGGGGTCGCTTCGGGGCCCGCGCGGGACGCGCTCTGGGCGAACGCTGCTTGCACTCTCGGGGGTCGAGTGCTAACCATTGGACTTAGCACTCTCCGGTGGAGAGTGACAGAACCACCACGGCCGTCCGGTGAGGGCCGTCGCACGCGGGACAAGACCGCGGGTGACGTGCTCGTCCGTCGCGGGCACCCTCGGCCGACCCGAACCCAGTGAAGGATCACAGCCCCATGGCCAAGATCATTGCCTTCAACGAGGAGGCCCGCCGCGGCATCGAGCGGGGACTCAACATCCTCGCCGACACCGTCAAGGTCACCCTCGGCCCGAAGGGCCGCAACGTCGTCCTGGACAAGAAGTGGGGCGCCCCCACGATCACCAACGACGGCGTCTCCATCGCCAAGGAGATCGACCTCGAGGACCCCTTCGAGAAGATCGGTGCGGAGCTCGTCAAGGAGGTCGCCAAGAAGACGGACGACGTCGCGGGCGACGGCACCACCACCGCCACCGTGCTCGCCCAGGCGCTCGTGCGCGAGGGCCTGCGCAACGTCGCGGCCGGCGCCAACCCGATCGCGCTGAAGAAGGGCATCGAGAAGGCCGTCGAGGCCGTCACCGCCGCCCTGCTCGCGCAGGCGAAGGACGTCGAGACGAAGGAGGAGATCGCCGCCACGGCCGCCATCTCCGCCGGCGACCAGGCGATCGGCGACCTGATCGCCGAGGCGCTCGACAAGGTCGGCAAGGAAGGCGTCATCACCGTCGAGGAGTCCAGCGCGCTGGGCCTCGAGCTCGAGCTCACCGAGGGCATGCGCTTCGACAAGGGCTTCCTGTCGGCGTACTTCGTGACCGACCCGGAGCGCCAGGAGGCCGTCCTGGAGGACGCCTACGTGCTGCTCGTCGAGTCGAAGATCTCGAACGTCAAGGACCTGCTGCCCCTCCTGGAGAAGGTCATCCAGGCCGGCAAGCCGCTGTTCATCGTCGCCGAGGACGTCGAGGGCGAGGCCCTGGCCACGCTCGTCGTCAACAAGATCCGTGGTCTGTTCAAGTCGGTCGCAGTCAAGGCCCCCGGCTTCGGCGACCGCCGCAAGGCGATGCTGCAGGACATGGCCATCCTCACCGGTGGCCAGGTCGTCTCCGAGACCGTCGGTCTCAAGCTCGACACGGTGGGCCTCGAGGTCCTCGGTACGGCGCGCAAGATCGTCGTCACCAAGGACGAGACCACCATCGTCGAGGGCTCCGGCGACGCCGCCCAGATCCAGGGCCGCGTCTCGCAGATCCGTGCCGAGATCGACAACTCCGACTCGGACTACGACCGCGAGAAGCTCCAGGAGCGCCTCGCCAAGCTCGCCGGTGGCGTCGCCGTCATCAAGGCGGGCGCGGCCACCGAGGTCGAGCTCAAGGAGCGCAAGCACCGCATCGAGGACGCCGTGCGCAACGCCAAGGCGGCCGTCGAGGAGGGCATCGTCGCCGGTGGTGGCGTGGCGCTCATCCAGGCCGGCAAGACCGCGTTCGAGGGCCTCAAGCTCGAGGGCGACGAGGCGACCGGTGCGGCGATCGTGAAGCTCGCGATCGAGGCTCCCCTCAAGCAGATCGCGATCAACGCCGGTCTCGAGGGTGGCGTCGTGGCCGAGAAGGTGCGCAACCTCCCCGTGGGTCACGGCCTCAACGCCGCGACCAACACGTACGAGGACCTGCTCGCCGCGGGCGTCAACGACCCGGTGAAGGTCACGCGCTCCGCGCTGCAGAACGCGGCGTCCATCGCCGCGCTGTTCCTCACCACGGAGGCCGTCGTGGCCGACAAGCCGGAGCGCAACCCCGCGCCGGCCGGTGGCGGCGGCGAGGACTTCGGCGGCGGGTTCTGATCCGCAGCTGAACAGCTGAGCACGACCTAGCACGGCCGAACGGGCCGGTCACCTCCGGGTGGCCGGCCCGTTCTGCGTCGCGCCGTCCTGGGTCCGCCGAACTCGTCCGTCCCAGCCGAACTCGTCCGTTGCAACCGACGAGTTCGGCTGGGAGTGACGAGTTCGCCGCCCGATCTGGTCGCAGGCGGGTTACTGGCGGTAGCTCGACAGGAAGTTGCCCATGCGTTCGACCGCTTCCGCCAGGACCCTCGCCTCCGGGAGCGTGACGATGCGCAGGTGGTCGGGTGTGGGCCAGTGGAAGCCGGTGCCCTGGACCAGGAGGATGTGCTCGCTGACGAGCAGGTCGTAGACGAGCCGGGCGTCGTCGCGGATCTCGTGGACGTCCGGGTCGAGGCGCGGGAACAGGTAGAGGGCGCCGTCGGGGCGCACACAGTCGACGCCGGGGATCGAGGTCAGCCCGCGGTAGGCGACGTCGCGCTGCTCGTGCAGGCGACCACCGGGCGCGATCAACGCGTCGATGCTCTGGATGCCACCGAGCGCGGCCTGGACGGCGTGCTGCGCGGGGACGTTCGGGCACAGGCGGGTCGACGCCAGCAGGGTGATGCCCTCGAGGAAGCCGGTCGCGTGCTCGCGGGGGCCGGTGACCACCATCCAGCCGGACCGGTAGCCGGCCACGCGGTACGTCTTGGACAGGCCGTTGAACGTGAGGCACAGCAGGTCGGGGGCGACGGAAGCCATGGGGATGTGCTCGGCGCCGTCGAACAGGATGCGGTCGTAGATCTCGTCGGAGAGCACCAGGAGGCTGTGCTCGCGGGCGATCGCGGCGATGCCCTCCAGCACGGTGCGTGAGTAGACCGCGCCGGTGGGGTTGTTCGGGTTGATGACGACGATCGCCTTGGTGCGGGGGGTCACCAGGGAGCGGATGTGCTCCAGGTCCGGCTCCCAGCCGGCGGCCTCGTCGCAGCGGTAGTGCACGGGGACGCCGTCGGACAGGGACGTCATCGCGGTCCACAGTGGGTAGTCCGGCGACGGGATGAGCACCTCGTCGCCCTCGTCGAGGAGCGCCTGCATGACCATCGTGATCAGCTCGGACACGCCGTTGCCCAGGTAGACGTCGTCGACGTCGATCTCGGGGAACCCCGGCTCGGTCTCGTACCGCGTGACCACGGCGCGGCGGGCACTCAGGATGCCGCGCGAGTCGGTGTACCCGTGCGCGTGGGGGATCGCGGCGATGACGTCGCGCACGATCTGGTGCGGGGCCTCGAATCCGAACGCGGCGGGGTTGCCGGTGTTGAGCCGCAGGATCGTGTGGCCCTCCGCCTCGAGGCGGACGACCTCGTCCAGGGCGGACCCGCGGATCTCGTAGAGCACGTTCTTGAGCTTCGACGACTGGTCCAGCGGACGGTGCAGCGGCATCTGTCGAGAGTATCCGGCGCCGTGACTCGACTTGTGACGGAACTGAGCCCGGCCCGAAACAGACCGTTTACGCGGGCTCGCCCCTGCCGGAAACACCCCGTCCCTAGGTTCGTCACCCATGGGCACAGGGATGTATACAGCGCGGGACACAGCGCGGTGTCGCACGCTCCTCGAGGCCCGGACCCGGAACTGCCCCTCAGCTCGTCCCCAGCGAAAGGCATCCCGTTGACCAGATCTCGCACGCGCGCACTCGCTCTCCCGGCGGCCGCCCTGGTCGTCGCTCTCGGCGTCGCCGGCTGCGGCGCCCGCACCTCCGACGACCCGGCGGACGCCGGCACGGCTGCGTCGGCCTCGTGTGTCGACACGTCCGGCGACACCGTCAAGATCGGCTTCCTCAACTCGCTGTCCGGCACCATGGCCATCTCCGAGCAGACGGTCCGGGACTCCCTCGACCTGGCTGCCGAGGAGATCAACGCCGACGGCGGGGTCCTGGGCAAGCAGCTCGAGATCGTCGCCGAGGACGGCGCCTCCGAGCCCAGCGTGTTCGCGGAGAAGGCCGAGAAGCTCATCTCGTCCGACTGCGTCGCCGCGGTGTTCGGCGGCTGGACGTCCTCGTCGCGCAAGGCGATGCTCCCCGTCTTCGAGGCCAAGGACTCGCTGCTGTTCTACCCGGTCCAGTACGAGGGCCTGGAGGCGTCGCCGAACATCTTCTACACGGGTGCGACGACCAACCAGCAGATCCTGCCCGGCATGGACTACCTCAAGGAGCAGGGCAAGTCGAAGATCTTCCTCGTCGGCTCCGACTACGTCTTCCCGCGCACGGCCAACAAGGAGATCGTCGCCTGGGCCGGCGCCAACGACGTCGAGATCGTCGGCGAGGAGTACGCCCCGCTGGGCCACACCGACTTCGCCACCATCGTGAACAAGCTCAAGGGCTCCGGCGCGGACGCGGTGTTCAACACCCTCAACGGTGACTCCAACGTCGCGTTCTTCAAGGAGTACAAGAACGTCGGCCTCGCCGCGGACACGCTCCCCGTCGTCTCGGTGTCCATCGCCGAGGAGGAGGTCGGTGGCATCGGCATCGACAACATCGTCGGCCAGCTCACCGCGTGGAACTACTACCAGACGGTCGAGAGCCCCGAGAACGAGACGTTCGTCGCGGCGTTCAAGGAGAAGTTCGGCGACGACCGCGTGACCTCCGACCCGATGGAGGCGGCGTACACGTCGCTCTACCTGTGGAAGGGCATGGTCGAGAAGGCCGAGTCGTTCGACGTCGCGGCCATCCAGGAGGCGGCCGATGGCGTGACCTTCGACGCCCCCGAGGGCACGGTCACCGTGAACGGCGACAACCACCACATCGCCAAGACCGCGCTCATCGGCAAGATCGGCCCCGACGGCCTCATCTACACCGAGTGGTCGTCGGACGGCCCCATCGAGCCGGACCCGTTCCTCGAGGGCTACGACTGGGCCGAGGGCCTGTCCTGACCCACTGCTGACGGTGGAGGCCCGGCGTCCTGCGGACGCCGGGTCACCACCCTCTCCCCACAGGAAGGACGGGTCGGATGGACGCCCTCGTCTCACAGCTCTTCGCGGGGCTCAGCCTGGGGTCGGTGCTGCTGCTCGCGGCGCTCGGCCTGGCGCTGACGTTCGGTCAGATGGGCGTCATCAACATGGCGCACGGCGAGTTCATGATGGCCGGCGCGTACACGGCGTTCGTGGTGCAGGGCGTGATCGCCGACGCGGGCGTCTCGCTGCTGGTGTCGCTGGTCATCGGGTTCCTCGTCGGCGGCCTGCTCGGGCTGCTCCTCGAGGTCACGCTCATCTCGCGGATGTACAAGCGGCCGCTGGACACGCTGCTGGTGACGTTCGGGGTCGCCCTGGTGCTCCAGCAGCTGGCCCGCGACGTGTTCGGCGCCCCGAACGTCGACGTCCGCGCCCCCGCCTGGCTCTCCGGTGCGGTGCCGATCCTGGGCGTCGAGCTTCCCAAGGCCCGCCTGTTCATCCTGGCGCTCGCGCTCCTGTGCGTGCTCGCGCTCTCCCTCGTGCTCAAGCTCAGCCCGCTCGGCCGCCGCATCCGGGCCACCGTGCAGAACCGGGACCTGGCCGAGACGTCGGGCATCTCGACGCGCGCCACCGACCGGCTCACGTTCTTCGTCGGCTCCGGCGTCGCCGGCGTCGCGGGCGTGGCACTGACCCTGCTCGGGTCGGTCGGTCCGACGCTGGGCACCAACTACATCGTCGACGCGTTCCTCGTCGTGGTCGTCGGCGGCATCGGGCAGCTCAAGGGCGCGGTGATCGCCGCGTTCGCGCTCGGGCTGCTCCAGGCGAGCTTCGAGTACTCGACGACGGCGAGCATCGCCAAGGTGCTGCTGTTCGTCGTGATCGTCGCGTTCCTGCAGGTCAGGCCCCAAGGCCTCGTCTCGGTCCGTACCCGGAGCCTCGCGTGAGCCCCCGCGTCCGCCTCTGGGGCGGTCTCGCGATCGCCGCCGCGCTGCTGTTCGGCGTCGCGCCTGCGCTGCTGTCGGACTTCCGGCTCAACCTGCTCGCCAAGTTCTGCTGCCTCGCCATGGTCGCGGTCGGCATCGGCCTGGCCTGGGGACGCGGCGGGATGCTCGTGCTCGGGCAGGGCGTGTTCTTCGGCCTCGGCGGCTACATCATGGCGATGCACCTCAAGCTGTCCGACGCTGGCCCCGGTGGGGTGCCCGACTTCATGCTGCTGTACGGCGACGGCACCGTGCCGGGCTGGTGGGAGCCGTTCCGGGACCCCGTCGTCACCATCCTGGCGATCCTGGTCGTGCCTGCCCTCGTCGCCACCCTGCTCGGTCTGGCGGTGTTCAAGCGGCGGGTCCGGGGTGCGTACTTCGCGATCCTGTCGCAGGCGCTCGCGGCGGCGTTCGCCATCCTGCTGGTCGGCCAGCAGAAGGTCACCGGTGGCACCAACGGGCTCAACGGCTTCCAGTCGTTCTTCGGGTTCACGCTCTCCGACCCCGTGAACAAGCGGATGCTCTACTTCATCGCCGCGGGGGTGCTCCTGGCGATGGTCGCGATCGTGCGCCTCGTCATGAACTCCCGCTACGGCGAGCTGCTCGTCGCGGTCCGCGACGAGGAGAACCGCGTCCGGTTCCTCGGCTACGACCCCGCGATCGTCAAGACCGTCGCCTACGCGATCGCCGCCTGCTTCGCGGCCGTCGGCGGCGCCCTGTTCACGCCCATCGTCGGGATCATCTCCCCGGCCGACGTCGGCGTCGTGCCCTCCATCGGGTTCCTCGTCGGCGTCGCGATCGGCGGCCGGGCCACGCTGCTCGGACCGGTGCTCGGAGCGATCGGGGTGTCCTGGGCGGAGACGTCCCTGTCGGAGTCGTTCCCGTCGTTCTGGATCTACTTCCAGGGCGCCCTGTTCATCCTCGTCGTCGCGTTCCTGCCGAACGGGCTCGCGACGATCGGTCGTCTGTTCCGTCGCCGGAAGAAGGAACCGGACCCTGCTCCGGTCCCCGAACCCGCGGCACTCGAACCCACCGGGACACCCTCATGAGCGACGAGATGCCCACGACCGCCGCCCCCCTGATCGGCGAGGGGTCGCTGGACCCCGACGCGTTGGAGCAGGTCATCGCCGCCGACGACGCCCGGTTCAAGCACGACTACCTGGAGATCCGGGACCTGCGCGTGGTGTTCGACGGGTTCGTCGCCGTGGCGGGTGTCGACCTGACCGTCACGCAGGGCGACCTGCGGTTCCTCATCGGACCCAACGGCGCCGGGAAGACCACCATCGTCGACGCCATCACCGGCCTGGCGCCCGCCACCGGGACCATCCGGTTCGGCGGCGTGGAACTCCTGGGGAAGCCGTCGCACAAGGTCGCCCGCGCCGGGGTCGGCCGCACGTTCCAGACGGCCAGCGTGTTCGACGAGCTCACGGTCCTGCAGAACCTCGACATCGCCGCAGGGTCGCGTCGCAAGGCCCGCGTCATGCTCCGGCGGCGGAAGGGGATCCCGGATGCCGTCGAGGCGGCGCTGGAGACCGTCGGCCTGTCCCACGCACGCGACTCGCTGGCCGGCGTCCTGGCGCACGGGCAGAAGCAGTGGCTGGAGATCGGGATGCTGCTCGTGCAGGACGCCCGGCTGCTGCTGCTCGACGAGCCCGTCGCCGGCATGAGCCAGGCCGAGCGGGAGGAGACCGGGCAGCTGCTCCAGCGCATCGGGGCGCAGCGCACCGTCGTCGTCGTCGAGCACGACATGGAGTTCCTGCGCAGCTTCGCCTCGTCGGTGACCGTGCTCCACCAGGGGTCGGTGCTCAGCGAGGGGACGGTCGCGCAGGTGCAGGCGGACCCGAAGGTGGTCGAGGTGTACCTGGGTCGCGGCGCAGGTGCACGGGGCTCTACGAAGGAGGCGTCCTGATGTTGCAGCTCACCGGCGTGCACGTCGGCTACGGGCGGACGTCCGTGGTGCACGGGGTCGACGTCGAGGTGGCCGACGGCGGGGTCACCGCGATCATGGGTCACAACGGCGCCGGCAAGACGACGCTGCTGCGGGCGGCGGTCGGGCTGCTCCCCGTGCGCAGCGGACGGGTGACCCTGTACGGGGAGGACGTGTCGAAGCTCCGGCCGCACCAGCGGGTGCGTCGGGGTCTGGCCTACGTCCCCCAGGGGCAGCAGTCGTTCGGGCAGCTCACGGCGCGGGAGAACCTGCAGCTCGTCGCCGACGGCGCCGGGTCCGCCGGGGCGTCCCGGATGGCCGACGCGCTCGACCTGTTCCCGGCTCTGCGTGACCTGCTCGGCCGACGGGCCGGCCTCCTGTCCGGTGGCCAGCGCCAGCAGCTCGCCATCGCGCGGGCCCTCCTGACGGGGCCGAAGGTGCTCATCCTCGACGAGCCCACCGAAGGCATCCAGCCGTCCGTCGTCCAGGAGATCGAGGATGCCATCGGCACGCTCAGCGCCGACGGGCTGTCGGTGCTGCTGGTCGAGCAGCACGTCGGGTTCGCGCTCGGCGCGGCCGGACAGTACTACGTGCTGGAGTCCGGACGGGTGACACAGTCGGGGGCCGGGGGCGCGGACCGGGAGGCCGACGTGCGCGCCGCGATGGCCCTGTGAGCCGGGAGGTCTACGCTTCGTGACCATGAGCACGGGTGGGACGACCGGGCTGTCCGAGGATCCGCGATCGCTGCGTGACGTGGTCTATCAGCAGCTCCGCGACGAGATCTTGAACGGCCGCATCTCCCCACGGGAGCGCCTCACCGAACCCAAGCTGGGCAAGCTGTTCGACGTGTCCCGCACCCCCGTCCGCGAGGCGCTGTCGCGGCTGCTGTCCGACGGGCTCGTGGAGCGCACCGACTTCGGCTACGCCGTCGTCGTGCCCAGCCTGGAGGACCTGCGCAACCTCTACGAGCTGCGGATCACCCTCGAGCTGCGCGGCATCGCCCGCGCCATCGAGAACCCGCAGGTCCGGCACGACGAGGAGCTCCTGGGCGCCGAGCGGGAGAAGTGGGCCGAGCTCCGCGACGCCCCGCCCGAGCCCGACGCCAGCTTCGTGCTCTTCGACGAGGGGTTCCACCAGGTGCTGTCCCGGTCGTCGGGGAACACGCAGCTCACCGGCGCCCTGGTCACCGTGAACCAGAAGATCCGCGCCGTGCGCATGCACGACTTCGTGGAGACGGACCGCATCACCGCGACCATCGACGAGCACCTCGAGATCCTCACCCTGGTCCTCGCCCGCGAGCTGCCCTCGGCCCTGACCGCCCTGCACAAGCACGTGGGGGAGTCGCTCGAGGTCGTCATGCAGCGCGCGACGCAGTCGATGACCCGGATGGCGCTCGCGGGCTGACCAGCCCCGAACCCGTCGTTCTCGCAGTCGCCCGGGTAGCGCCGGGGCTCCTCAGGCGTCGGGGTCGGGGGCGGGTCTCCGCACGGACGTGCGGTGCATCACGGCTGGGCCACGGCCCGGCCACGATGTGGCCGGCATCGCGCCCGGCCGACGGCGTTCGCGCGCTGAGCAGCTCACCCGGCGACGGCGGCGACGACACAGGCGCCTCCGACGACCAGGTCCAGCCCGATGCACCACAGGGCGAGCGACCGGGTGACCACGGCCTCGCGGCGGTAGTGGATGACGTCCCACACCACGTGCGCCGCCAGTGCGAGTCCGGCGATCGCCAGCCCGACGCGGGGGGCGAGCAGGAGCGCGACCAGGGCGACACCCAGGTAGCCGCCGGCAGCGAGTGCCTGGGGCACGGTGAGCCGGGGGCGCAGGACGAGGCCCACGCCGGTGAGGACCACACCGGAGGCGACGAAGAGGACGGTTCGGGGGAAGTCCAGGAGCCCGGCCAGCACGACGAGGACCGCGAACGTCCACGCGCCGACCCATCCGACCCACCGCCGCCCGGCGACCGCGGCGGCGAGGTAGCCCAGCACGGCGATGCCGATGACCGTCGTCGGCTGCATGCTCGTGAGGCCGTCGTCGTCGCCGCCCGGCAGGATCGCGAGCACGCCGGTGGCTGCGCCGAGGGCGACCCAGGCCACGAGTGCCCAGGCCCGGACGGGCGTCGACCGGACCGTGACGGCTGTGTGTGTGGTGCTCATGTCTGGACGCCTCCCGCGATTCGTGAACAAGGGTTCATGAACGCTAGTTCATGTTATTTTCAGGTGTCAACGACGGGAGAACCAGTGACCCCCCGACCGCCTCTGGACGTCGACGGTCTGCGCGAGACGCTCCTCGCGCACGCCCGGACCGTGATCGCCCGCGACGGCGTCGACGGGCTGACGATGCGCGCGCTCGCGACCGAGGCGGGCATGGCGGTCGGCATGTCGTACAAGGCGTTCCCGTCGCGCGAGGAGCTGCTCCGCGAGCTGACGTGGCGTTCGCTCCGGGAGCTGGCCCGCGCCCTCGACGACTGGGCCGTACGGCCGGGCGGCGACCTCGGCGACCGGCTCCTGGAGTTCTCCGACCTCTACGCAGCCTCGGACGCGCCCCTGCTCGTCGCCCACCTCGGCCGGCTGCCCGGCCCGGACCGGTCGCTGCACGTCGCGGTCGACGCGGGCGTCACGCGGTCCTGGGCGGCCGTGATGACGGAGTTCCTCGCGGCACGGCAGCGCGACGGGGACCTGCGTGCCGACGTGGACGTCGAGGCGTTCGGCTTCCTCCTCGGCGCGGCGATGCACCACGTCATGGTCGCCGAGGAGCCGTTCCCTGCACCCGACCGGGCCACGCTCACGCAGTACGTCGCCGCGGTCGCTGCACAGCTGACCGTGGACGACAAGGCGTAACGCACCGTTTACGCGGGCGCGTGGGCCGGGAAACACAGCCTCTCTAGCGTGCCGGATACCGGGGTGTATACATCCCGCGCCGGGCGCCCGACGGGGGCGCGGCCCACGCACGACCGCACCCGGGGGACGCCGTGTTCGACACCCTGCTCGTGGCCAACCGCGGCGAGATCGCCGTCCGCATCCTGCGCAGCGCGCGCGACCTCGGCCTGAAGACCGTCGCCGTGTACTCCGACGCGGACGCGGCTGCCCCGCACGTGCGGCTCGCCGACGTCGCAGTGCGCCTCGGCCCGGCCGCCGCGAGCGAGAGCTACCTGCGGCCCGAGCTCGTGCTGCACGCCGCGGCGGAGACCGGCGCCGGTGCGATCCACCCCGGGTACGGGTTCCTGTCCGAGAACGCGCAGTTCGCCCGCGAGGTCGAGGCGGCGGGCATCGCGTTCGTCGGGCCGACGGCCGCGCACCTGTCGGTGTTCGGCGACAAGCACCAGGCGCGCGAGGCGGCGCAGGCGGCGGGTGTCCCGCTGGTCGCCGGCAGCGGGCTGCTGGAGTCGGTCGAGGAGGCGCTCGCGGCCGCGTCCGTCGTCGGCTACCCCGTCATGGTCAAGGCCGTCGGCGGCGGCGGTGGCATCGGCATGCAGGCGTGTGCCGACGCCGACGAGCTCGTGGCCGCGTTCGACCGGGTGCAGCGGCTCGCCGCGGCGAGCTTCGGCAGCGCCGGGGTGTTCCTGGAGCGGTTCGTGTCCCGCGCACGGCACCTGGAGGTGCAGGTCTTCGGCGACGGCGCCGGACGCGTCGTGAGCCTGGGCGACCGCGACTGCTCGTTGCAGCGGCGCAACCAGAAGGTGGTCGAGGAGGCGCCGGCACCCGCGCTCCCCGACGACGTCCGCGCGATGCTCCACGAGTCCGCCCGGGCGCTCACGGCGTCGGTGTCCTACCGGTCCGCGGGGACCGTCGAGTACGTGTACGACGTCGACCGCGGCGAAGCGTCGTTCCTCGAGGTCAACACCCGGCTGCAGGTCGAGCACCCGGTGACCGAGGCCGTGACGCGCGTCGACCTCGTCGCCTGGATGCTCCAGCTCGCGCAGGGCGACTCCTCGTTCCTCGACGAGGTGCCCGACGAGGGGCCGGCCATCGAAGGTCACGCCGTCGAGGTCCGTGTGTACGCCGAGGACCCCCGCAAGGACTACCAGCCGAGCGCCGGGCTGCTCACCGAGGTCGTCTACCCCGAGGACCCGGCCGTCCGCATCGACGCCTGGGCCGAGACCGGGCAGCAGGTGACCAGCCACTACGACCCCATGCTGGCCAAGGTGATCGTGCACGCGGCGGACCGCACCGCGGCGTTCGGGGCGTCGGCACGCGCGCTCGCGGCCACGCGGTTCACGGGGGTCCAGACGAACCTCCCGCTGCTGCGCGTGGCCGTCAGCCTGCCCGACGTCATCGACGCCGTGCACACCACCGGGACGCTCTCGGGCGTCACCGACGACGAGCCGTACGTCGACGTCGTCCGGCCGGGGGTCATGACGACGGTCCAGGACTGGCCGGGCCGGCTCGGGTTCTGGGACGTCGGCATCTCCCCGTCGGGGCCGATGGACGACCTGTCGTTCCGGCTGGGCAACCGCGCGCTGGGCAACGCCGAGGGTGCGCCCGGGCTCGAGTGCACGCTCACCGGGCCGCGCCTGCGGTTCAGCCACGAGACGGTCGTGTGCGTGACCGGGGCGCCCGCGCCCGTCACGGTCGACGGCGTCGACGTCCCGCAGTGGGAGCCCGTCACCGTCCCTGCCGGCGGTGTCCTCGACGTCGGCGCGCCGCACGACGCCGGTCTGCGCACCTACGTGCTGCTCCGCGGTGGGCTGGACGTGCCGCTCTACCTCGGGTCGGCGTCGACCTTCTCGATGGGCGGCTTCGGCGGGTACACCGGGCGCGCGCTCGTCGTCGGCGACACCTTGGTGCCCGGCGTCCCGCTCGGTCCGCCGCCCGTCGCCGTTCCGGAGGACGTCCGGCCGCACCTGGTGCACGAGTGGGAGGTCGCCGTCCAGGAGGGGCCGCAGCCCGCGCCGTCGTACTTCACGCCCGCGGACATGGAGATGTTCTACGCCGCGACGTGGCAGGTGCAGACGCACGCCAACCGCACCGGCATCCGCCTGACCGGGCCGAAGCCGCAGTGGGCGCGCCCCGACGGTGGCGAGGC
Source organism: Cellulomonas sp. Leaf334 (assembly GCF_001424195.1). Taxonomy (GTDB): domain Bacteria; phylum Actinomycetota; class Actinomycetes; order Actinomycetales; family Cellulomonadaceae; genus Cellulomonas. The sequence continues at coordinate 506,724 of NZ_LMOO01000005.1, forward strand.
AGGGCTGCACCCGTCGAACCTGCACGACAACCCGTACTCGGTCGGCGCGCTCAACGTCTCCGGCGACACCCCGATCCTGCTCGGACCCGACGGCCCGAGCCTCGGCGGGTTCGCCTGCCCGCTGACGGTCGTCGTCGGGCACCGCTGGAAGATGGGCCAGATCCGCCCCGGCGACACGGTCCGGCTGGTCCCTGTGCCCGACGCCACCGCCGACGCCCTACGCACCGACGACGCCCTGCGCGCGTCCGCGCACCTCGGCCCCGACGTGCGCACAGGCCCCGACGGTGACGACGGCGTGCTGGCCCGGATCGCCGGCGATCCCGACGTCGTGTACCTGCGCGGGGGCGACGACAACGTCCTCGTCGAGTACGGCCCCATGGTCCTCGACCTCGGCCTGCGGATGCGCGTGCACGCGCTCGGCGAGGCACTGAAGGGCACCCCGGGCGTCATCGACATCACGCCCGGCGTGCGCAGCCTGCACGTGCACGTCGACCCGTCGGTGATCTCGGTACGCGCGCTGGTCGACGTCCTGGTCGGGATCGAAGCCTCGCTGCCCGCGACGGAGGACCTCGTGGTCCCGAGCCGCCGCATCCACCTGCCGCTGTCGTTCGACGACCCCGTGATCGCCGAGGCGGTCGCCCGGTACCAGGCCGGGGTCCGCCCCGAGGCGCCGTGGCTGCCGTCGAACATCGAGTTCGTCCGCCGCATCAACGGTCTGCCGTCCACCGACGACGTGTTCGACACGATGATGGCCGCCGAGTACCTGGTGCTCGGCCTCGGCGACGTCTACCTCGGCGCCCCGCTGGCCGTCCCGCTCGACCCCCGGCACCGCCTCATGACCACCAAGTACAACCCGGCGCGCACCTGGACCGCCGCGGACACCGTCGGCCTGGGCGGCCAGTACCTCTGCGTCTACGGCATGGACTCACCCGGCGGCTACCAGCTGGTCGGCCGCACCGTGCCCATCTGGTCCGGGCACCGGCAGCGCGGGGTGTTCGAACCCGGGAAGCCCTGGCTGCTCCGGTTCTTCGACCGGGTCGTCTGGCACCCCGTCGCCGCCGACGAGCTGCTCGCCCAGCGCGACGCGTTCGCGGCCGGACGCCTGGACGTCGAGGTCGAGCACGGCACGTTCTCCTACCGCGAGCACCTGGAGCTCCTGGCCGAGCACGCCGACGACATCGCCGAGTTCCAGGCGCGGCAGGCCGCCGCGTTCGCCGACGAGCGGGCTGCCTGGGCGCTCGCGGGCGAGTTCGACACCGCCGAGGCTGAGCCGGCGCACAGCGGCGACCTCGGCTCCGGGCCCGGGGAGATCGAGCTGCTCGACGGCTGCGTGCTGGTCGAGGCGCCGATGGTCGGCAGCGTCTGGCGGATCGAGGCGCAGGCGGGCGAGCAGGTCAGGGAAGGGGACCTGCTGATCGCCCTGGAGGCCATGAAGCTCGAGCTCGGCGTGACCGCGCCGTCCGACGGCACCGTCCTGAAGGTCCTCGTCGAGCCCGGGCAGCACGTCGCCCCCGGCGCGCCGCTGGCGATCCTGGCGGTGGGCGCGTGAGCCGGGCGACGATGAGCGACGTGACCAGAGCGGACGGAACGGCGGAGGGATCAGCAGCGGTCGATGTGGGTGAGCCGGCCGGTGGCGCGTCCTCCCCGGGTCGCCTGGACCTGCACGGCGTCGCGGCCGTCGGTGTCGCCGAGGCGCGGGTGCGCCGCGCGTACGCCCGGATCGCCGAGGTCGACCGCCCCGAGGTCTGGATCACGCTCGTGCCCGAGGAGTCGGCGACCGCCGCCGCCCGAGAGGTCGACGCCCGGCTCACCGCCGGTGCCGTGCTGCCGCTGGCGGGGCTCACGCTCGCCGTCAAGGACAACGTCGACGTCGCCGGGCTGCCGACGACCGCGGCGTGCCCGTCCTTCGCGAGCGACCCCGCGGGCAGGCCCGGCCCTGCCCAGGTGAGCGCGCCGGCCGTGCAGGCGCTGGTCGATGCCGGTGCGGTGATCCTCGGCAAGACCAACCTCGACCAGTTCGCGACGGGACTCGTCGGCGTCCGCAGCCCGTTCGGCGCCGTCCGGCACGCCACGCTCCCGGACCGCGTCTCGGGCGGGTCGAGCTCCGGGTCGGCGGTCGCGGTGGCGCTCGGCATCGCGGACATCGGCATCGGCACCGACACCGCGGGCTCCGGGCGCGTCCCGGCCGCGTTCGGAGCGCTCGTCGGCATCAAGACGACCCTCGGTCTCGTCCCGACCACCGGCGTCGTCCCCGCGTGCCGCAGCTACGACGTCGTCACGACGTTCACGCGCGACCTCGAGCTCGGGGTCGCCGCCACCCGGACGATGGTCGGCGCCGACCCGACGGATCCCGCCCGCCGGTCGTGGCCGGTCGACGTGCGTCTCGGCCTGCGGTCCGTGCCCGTCGTCGCCGTGCCGCGCGCCGAGGACCTCGAACCGCTGTCGCCGGGCTGGCGAGCGGCGTTCGACACCGCGGTGCAGGCCGTCGTCGCGACGGGCGCGCAGGTCAGGACTGTCGACCTCAGCGGCATGCTGTCCGCCGCGCGGCTCCTCTACGACGGCGCGATCGTCGCCGAACGGTACGAGGCCGTCGGGGCGTTCCTGGCCGACGCACCCGACGCCGACCCCACCGTGCGCTCGATCATCCTGTCCGGCCGCGACACCCCGGCGCACGCGTACGTCGCGGACCGTGCCCTCCTCGCCGCCGCCAAGGCCGAGGCCGCCGCGGTCCTGGACGGCTGCGACCTGCTCCTGCTGCCGACCACCACCGAGCACCCGACGATCGCCGCGGTCCAGGCCGACCCCCTGGCCATCAACCGGCGCCTCGGCACCTACACCAACTTCGTGAACCTCCTCGACATGGCGGCCGTCGCGATCCCCGCCGGGGAGGCCGACGGCGGACCGTTCGGGATCACCGTCCTGTCCCGCGCGTTCGACGACCAGCTGGCTCTCGACCTGGCTGCCCGCCTCCTGGCGAGCGCCGACGCCACGAGTGCCGACGACACGAGTGCCGACGACACGAGTGCCGACGACGCGCCGGACGTGGACCGGTCGCTCGTCGGGACCGGTGTCGACGTCCTCGTCGTCGGTGCCCACCTGCGTGGCCAGCCGCTCAACGCCGAGCTCGAGGAGCTCGGGGCGAGGTTCGTCCGCGCGGTCCGCACGTCTGACGCCTACCGCCTGGTCGCGCTCGACACCCAGCCTCGCAAGCCGGGCCTGGTGCGAGCGGGCCCGGGGGCGGGTGCCCCGATCGCGGGCGAGGTCTGGCGTCTCTCGCCCGGGGCGCTCGGCAGGCTGCTCGCGGGCCTGCCCGCGCCGATGTCGCTGGGGCAGGTGGAGCTCGCGGACGGCGCCTGGGTGGTCGGCTTCGGTTGCACGGCCGAGTCCGGCGCTGCCGGCGCCGACATCACGTCGTCCGGCGGCTGGGTCGAGGCCCTCCGGCGTGGGCTCTGACCACAGCAGGGCGGCCCCGGACCGTGCACCGGTGCCCGGAGACGGCGCGTCACCTGCACCCGGAGGACCGTTCCCCCTGTCAGCGCGGAACCGTCATTGAGCGCGCTCAGCGGTCCGCGAAGAACCCGGTGACGTCGATGACCCCGTAGGTATCGCCAGAGTTGTAGACGTCCACGATCCACGAACCGGCCACGGCGGCGGCGGCGACGTTGGAACCCGGGCGGGCGTTGGTCGCGCTCGTCGCAGGCTCCTCCTGGTCGTAGCCCCACACCTTGAGGTAGGTCGGCCGCGTCGCGCTGAAGGTCGTCACGTTGAGCATGACGGCCTCGGCGCTCGAAGAGAGACCGAACGTCTCCGGGTAGAGGATGAAGCTCTGGGACGGGAAGATCGTGGGCCGGATCTGGTCCGGCACCCGCTTGGCGTCCAGCGGGAAGTACATCGACCCCTGGCCTTCCACGAACCACCCGGTGACGTCCACGATCACGTCGGTGCGTCCCGCGTTGTTGTAGAGCTCGATGTCCTGGCCGTCGCCGAGCGGGACGATCGACAGGTTCGCGATGTCGTCGCCCCGGTAGGCGTTCACCAGGCTCGTCGACGGGCCGTCCTGCGCGCCCGCGGGGTACGCCGACACGTACGACGTGCCCGCGCTCGCCCTGGTCGTCGTCACCGTCACCATCGCCGCGACCGCGCCCGCGGGTGCGATCGCACCCAACGGCACCCGACGCCTCTCGCGCTCGCCCACCGGCGTCGACGAGCGTGAGTCGAACGCGCGCACCGGGTCGAGCTCCACGTAGCCCGCGTCGGAGCTGGGCGTGTAGTAGCCCGCGAGGTCGGCCACGAGGTGCGTCGTGCCCGCGTTGTTGTACAGCGTCACCTCGGGAAGGGTGTGGCCGGTCACCCGGGCCGGCGCGATGCCGACCGTCACGAGGTTCGCGACGTCACGGCCGCGCTCGGTGTTCAGCACGCTCGTCGTGGGGGTGCCCGGGTCGCCGGACTCGTCGTCGTGCACCACCGACACGAAGGACGTCTGCGCGCTTCCCTGCGTCGCGGTGAGGTTGAGCACGACCGCGGTCGCGTCGGCGGGCACGCCCTCGAGCGCGAACCGTCGGCTCTGCGCCGGCCCCAGGGGGCCGCCCGGGTCGTTGCGGGTGTCGAAGGCACGGCGAGGCTCGACAGGGACGAAGCGCCCGCCCGGCGTCACGAAGACGTCCTGCTGCACGCGCCCTTGCAGCGTGAAGGTCGCCGCGCGTGCGATGTCCGTCGCGTGCAGCCCGTACTGCTGCCCCGCGTACGGCTCGTCCCAGGCGGCGTCCACCAGGACGACGCTCTCGGTGTCGGAGCACTCCTCCTGGAGGGAGTACTGCCCCGTGGAGCTCGTGTAGACGTAGTTGAGGTTGTCGATGCTGGCGCCCGACGACCCGTCGGCCGCCATCACCATGACGGTCAGGTCCGGGACCGGGGAGCCGGTGATCGAGTCACGCACCGTCCCGCTCACCGTCGAGACGCACTCCGCCGCCGAGGCGGTCGCCGGTACGAGCCCGGCGCACGTCGCCGCGACCAGCGCGGCCGTTGCGACGGCCCTGCCCCTGAGTCCCACGACGACGCCCCCTTCGTGAACCCGGACGCTCGTCCGGACCGGCGCACACGCTAGCAGCGCGCGCCTACAGGTCGGGGCGGTTTCAGCGACGTCTCCGCGCGGTCTACCGGTGCCGAACGCGGTCCCGTGCGGGAACCCGCAGGCCCGACGCCCGCAGCCGACGGATCAGCTCCTTCGCGCTCACCAGCTCCGCGCCGAGGGCGACGAGCTCCTCGATCCGCTGGTCCGGCACGTCGTAGTGGTCCCGGTCGAACCCGCGCGCCGGGATGCCCGCCCGGGCGGCGAACGCGTGCAGCTCCTCCAGCGAGGAGTCGCTGACGAGGTGCCCCCAGAGCATGCCGTGGTTCGGCCACATCGGAGGATCCACGAGCACGGTCACCGCCCGAGCGTATGCGCGTCCCGACCGTGGTCACACAGGTGACGAGGACGCGGGAGGTCTGCGCCTCCGCCTCGGGTGCGTCCGGGCCGAGCGTGGGTGCGTCCTCACCCGAGGTCACACGGTGAACAGTCGGGAGGCCTGCGACTCGGCCTCGGCGTACGTGCGGGCCGCCGACTGCATGGCGGCGACGATCTGGGCGAGGGAGGCGTCGAGACGCGCCTCGGTGGCCGTCCAGTCGGCCAGCACGCCCGTGAACGCCGTGGCCGCCGCGCCCCGCCACGAGCCCTGCAGCTCGGCGAGCTGCCGGTGCATCGCGGCGACCTCGCTGCGGATCGTGCCTGCGCGCGCCTGGACGCTCGCCGCTGCCGTCGCGACCTGCGCACTGTCGACCTCGTACCTGCTCATGGGGACCTCCGTCGGTGAGGCCGGGCGGTCCCGGCTCCTGACCGACGACGGTAGGAGCGGCGACCGCCCGCCGGGGGCCCGACGTCAGCACCGGTGGACGCGCAGCGGAGAGGGCGAGCTGTGGGCGGCTCGACGGACACCGCCCGGAGCTGACCGACGGCCGCAGCCGAGCTCGTCAGTTGCGGCCGAGCTCGTCAGTTGCAGCCGAGCTCGGCGGTTGCAACAGACGAGTTCGACCCGGAGCGACGAGCTCGGCGTGAGCGTGAGCCTGAGCGTGAGCTCAGGTGCGGGCTGCGTTCGAGCCTTCCGCGTCCGCGCCGCGGGCCGGGGCCGCCGCAGCGGCCTCCGCGGCGGCGGCGTCGATCCCGCGGAGCTCCTTCTCCAGCCGCTGCAGCTCGCCGGACAGGTTCTGCCGCGCGGGCTCCTCCCACGCCGACCCGAGCGGGCTGACGAACAGGGACGGCCGGGCGAGGAGCTTGTGGATGATGCGGACGCGGGCGCGCACGTAGTCCTCGAGCGGCAGGTGCGCGTACTCGGTGCGGATGTCCTGCACGTACGCCTTGTACTTCTGCGGCTCGGTGGCGAGCATCGCGAGGTCGGCGTCGCACAGGACCGCGCAGTCGAAGTCCGAGGGGTTCGGGGCGTGCCGGACGAGGGCGACGACGAGGTCGTGCACCCGCTGGGCGCGGGCCTCGGGGACGCCGAGGGCGATCAGCTCGTCGTAGCCGAGGCGCGCGCTGGCGATCTCGTCCTCGCCGCCGCGGTTGGCGTACGCCTTGCGGTCGGCGGCGTCGAAGATCGCGCCGTGGTACCAGGCGGCGAGCCGCACGACGTCCGGCTGGTGGGTCTCCTCGACGAGCTCGTCGACGCGGACGAGCACGTCGACCAGGTGCTTCAGGTTGTGGAAGGAGCGCCCGGGCGAGCCCCACCGGTCCACGAGCGCCTGACCGGCGTCGCGGATCTGCTCGGTCGGGGCGGTGGCACCAGCCCCGACGGCGCTGCGCACGAATGCGGACAACAACCACTGCGGTGCGTCGTGGACGCCCATGGATCAGCCTTACTCCGACGGCAGGAACCCGCCATGTTAGCCCTCACACCTGAGGGTCGTGTGCCGGAACGGGGAGTGCGATCTGGACGGTCGTCCCACCGCCGGGAGTCTGCGCGAGACGCACCGTGCCGTCGTGCGCGTCGACGATCGCGGCGACGATCGCCATGCCCAGGCCCGCCCCGCCGGAGTCGCGACCGCGGCTGGCGTCGACCCGGTAGAACCGCTCGAACACCCGCGCTGCGTGCTCGGGGTCGATGCCGGGTCCGTGGTCGCGCACCTCGATCGCGCCCTCGCCGGACGGCAGGTGGCCGACGGCGATCTCGACGGGGGTGCCGGGCGGCGTGTGCTGCACGGCGTTCCCGACGAGGTTGGCCACCACCTGCCGCAGCCGCGGCTCCTCGCCGACGACGACGCACGGGGCCCCGTCGGCACCCTCCACGAGCGGGACCAGCCGGGTGGCCCGGGCGGGGTCGAGCGCGTGCAGGTCGCTGACCGCGTCGGCGGCGAGCACGGTGAGGTCGACGGGGCCGGTGCGCATCGGCCGGCCCTCGTCGAGGCGCGCGAGCGCGAGCAGGTCCTCGACGAGCGCGCCCATGCGGGTGGCGGACTGCTCGATGCGGCGCATGGTGTCGTCGACCTGGTCGGTCGTGGTCAGCGCGCCCATCCGGTACAGCTCGCCGTAGCCGCGGATGGTGGCCAAGGGGGTGCGGAGCTCGTGGGAGGCGTCGGCGACGAACCGGCGCATGCGGGCCTCGGACGCGGTCTGCGCACCGAAGGCCTTCTCGATCTGGGCGAGCATCCCGTTCAGCGCGGCGCTGAGCCGGCCGACCTCGGTGTGCTCGGAGGCGGCGGGGACGCGTCGGGAGAGGTCCCCGTCGGCGATCGCGGCGGCGGTGGTCTCGATCTCCCGCAGCGGCTTGAGCGAGCGACGGACCGCCCACGTCCCCGCGGCGGCGCCGAGGAGCAGGATGCCGAGCCCGCTCAGGAGCAGGACCACGCTCATGTGCCGCACGGTCCGGGCGATGTCGGCCAGCGGCAGCGCGATGACCGCGGTACCGACGGTGCCGTCGCGCATCGAGAAGTTGTAGGCGACGGCCCGCCACTGGGACCCCGGCTTCGTCGAGGAGACGGTGAAGGGCTCGCCGTGGCGGGCGCGCGCCTCGGCGATGCCGATGGTCGGGACCTCCGGCGTGCCGTACTGCGCCTCCGTCGTCTCCGACAGGACCGGGAGCTCGTCCCCGTCCACCGCGTACCGCAGGTAGTAGTCGCTCGGTGTGTACAGGGACCTGCCGGTGAGGTCGAGCTCGCTGAGCCGCTGCTCCGCGACCACCTTGCCCTCCGACTGCAGCTTCGCGTCGACCTGCGCCACCAGCGTCCCCTCCAGGAGCGCAGCGCTGGTGGCACCGGCGAGCACGAGGCCGACCGCCAGGAGCACGGTGACGATGCCGACGAGCCGGGACGCGAGCGTCGTTCCCGCCCACCAGTCGCGTGCGAGCCCGAACGCGCGCCGCCGAGGCGGAGCCGTCTCGACCTCAGCCGTCACGACGACTCGCGCAGCAGGTAGCCCACCCCGCGCTTGGTGTGGATGAGCGGCGGCAGGCGCCGGCCCTGGGCGTCGTCGAGCTGGTCGATCTTGCGCCGCAGGTACGAGATGTAGGACTCGACGATGTTCGCGTCGCCGCCCCAGTCGTACTGCCAGACGTGGTCGAGGATCTGCGACTTCGACAGGACCCGGCCGGGGTTGAGCATGAGGTAGCGCAGGAGCTTGAACTCGGTGGGGGACAGGTCGACGGGGTGGCCGCCGCGGACCACCTCGTGGGAGTCCTCGTCGAGCTCGAGGTCGGCGTACCGCAGCACGCTGCTGTCGTCGTCGAGCCCCGGCCGGGTGCGGCGCAGGACCGCGCGGATCCGGGCGACGACCTCCTCCAGGCTGAACGGCTTGGTGACGTAGTCGTCGCCGCCGACGGTCAGGCCCTGGACCTTGTCGGCGGTGTCGTCGCGTGCGGTGAGGAAGAGCACGGGGACGTGCTGGCCCTTCTCGCGCAGCCGCCGGGTGACGGTGAACCCGTCCATGTCGGGGAGCATCACGTCGAGCACCACGAGGTCCGGCTCGACCTCGCGGGCGAGGCGCAGCGCCGACCCTCCGTCGGCGGCGGCGTAGACCTCGAAGCCGGCGAAGCGCAGGGAGGTCGCCAGGAGCTCGCGGATGTTCGGCTCGTCGTCGACGACGAGCAGACGCGCCTCGGGCGTGCCGGACGGGTGGGAGGTCGACATGGGTCGAGTCTCCACCTGGAGACTGGGAGTTCGCTGGATGAATGCCGGACGGTCGGGCGGTTGTGACGCGCTCGCGTGACAGATTTCACCTGGCGGCAAACATGGACGACTGACCTGCAAGGTGACAGATCGGGCAGCCATTCCCTGTCGACGCACCTGCCGACGGGGGTACCGTCTCCGCGTGACCACCCCCCTGCACGGCGACCGTCGCCCGGTCGTCACCGTCATCCAGAGCTCTCCCGACGTCCCCCTCGACCGCTTCGGCGACTGGCTCGGCGACGTCGAGCTGCGCATCGTCGCGGCGTTCGCCGGTGAGAGCGTCCCCGTGGCGAGCGAGGTCGGCGACGGTCTCGTCGTCCTCGGCGGGCACATGTCGACCTACGACGACGCCACCGCACCGTGGCTCCCCGAGCTGCGCGCGCTGCTCGCCGACGCGAGCACCCAGGGCGTCCCCACGCTCGGCATCTGCCTCGGCGCCCAGCTGCTCGCCGCCGCGCGCGGCGGCCGCGTGCAGGTCGCGGCCCCTCCCGGGCGCGAGTCCGGGATCGTCGACGTGCGCTGGCGCCCCGAGGCCGCCGGTGACGCGGTCGTCGGTGCGGTCGCGGCGCTCTCGGACAGCCGCCACAGCACCCCGCAGCCCAGCATGCACGCGGACGCCGTCGTCGACCTGCCCCGCGGTGCGGTCTGGCTGGCGTCGTCGGCGATGTACCCGTACCAGGCGTTCCGCATCGGCTCGGCCTGGGGTGTGCAGTTCCACCCCGAGGCGGGCGCGGAGACGCTGCGCGGCTGGGCGGACAGCCACGACGACGGCTTCACCGACGCCGTGCTGGCCGCCTACGCCGCCCGCGAGGACGAGGTCGTGGCCGTGGGTCGCACGCTGGCCGAGTCGTTCGCCGCGCACGTCCGCGCGAAGGCCGACGAGCCCGAGGCCGTCTCCGTCTGAGCAGACAGCAGAGCGCCCGACCCCTGGGGGTCGGGCGCTCTGCTCATGTCACGCGGCGTCGTCGGCGGTGTCGAGCCCCAGGTCCTCCGCGTCGACGATCGAGTACGCGTACCCCTGCTCGGCCAGGAACCGCTGCCGGTGGGCGGCGAAGTCCTGGTCGACGGTGTCCCGTGCGACGACCGTGTAGAAGTGCGCGGTCCGCCCGTCGCCCTTGGGCCGCATGATGCGGCCGAGCCGCTGCGCCTCCTCCTGGCGTGACCCGAACGAGCCGGACACCTGGATGGCGACGGACGCCTCGGGCAGGTCGATGGAGAAGTTGGCGACCTTGCTGACGACGAGCTTGGTGATCTCGCCGGCCCGGAACGCGTCGAACAGCCGCTGCCGCTCGTGCACGGTGGTCTCGCCGGTGATGAGGTCCGCGTCCAGGTGCTCCGCGAGCGTGTGGAGCTGGTCGAGGTACTGGCCGATGACGAGCGTCGGGTCGCCCTCGTGCTTGGCGACGAGCTGCTCGACCACGCGGTTCTTGCCCTTCGCCGTGGCCGCCAACCGGTACCGCTCCTCCGGCTCGGCGGTCGCGTAGGCCATGCGGTCGGCGTCGGGCAGCGTGAGGCGGACCTCGACGCAGTCGGCGGGCGCGATGTAGCCCTGCGCCTCGATGTCCTTCCAGGGGGCGTCGAACCGCTTGGGGCCGATGAGGCTGAACACCTCGTCCTCGCGGCCGTCCTCGCGCACGAGCGTCGCGGTCAGGCCGAGCCGCCGGCGGGCCTGCAGGTCCGCGGTCATGCGGAAGATCGGCGCCGGGAGGAGGTGCACCTCGTCGTAGACCACGAGGCCCCAGTCGCGGGCGTCCAGCAGCTCGAGGTGCGTGTAGACGCCCTTCCGCTTCGTCGTGAGCACCTGGTACGTCGCGATGGTGACCGGGCGGATCTCCTTGCGCGCACCGGAGTACTCGCCGATCTCGTCCTCGGTCAGGGTGGTGCGCTTGACCAGCTCGTCGCGCCACTGCCGGGCGCTGACGGTGTTGGTGACCAGGATCAGGGTCGTCGTCGACGAGCGCGCCATCGCGCCCGCACCGACGAGCGTCTTGCCGGCACCGCAGGGGAGCACGACGACGCCCGAGCCGCCGTGGAAGAAGCCGTCGACGGCCTGCTGCTGGTACGGCCGCAGCGCCCAGCCGTCCTCGAGCAGGTCGATCTGGTGCGCCTCGCCGTTCACGTAGCCCGCGAGGTCCTCCGCGGGCCAGCCGAGCTTGAGCAGCACCTGCTTGAGGTGGCCGCGCTCAGACGGGTGGACGACGACGTCGGTCGCGTCGATGCGCGCGCCGAGCAGCCCGGCGGTGCGCTTGGAGCGGACCACCTCGACCAGGACCGCGGGGTCGAGGGCGTGCAGGATCAGGCCGTGCACCGGGTCCTGGATGAGCTGGAGGCGGCCGTAGCGGGACATCGTGTCGGCGACGTCGACGAGCAGGGCGTGCGGCACCGGGTAGCGCGAGTACTCGAGCAGGACGTCGACCACCTGCTCGGCGTCGTGCCCCGCGGCGCGCGCGTTCCACAGGCCCAGCGGCGTCAGGCGGTACGTGTGCACGTGCTCGGGGGCGCGCTCCAGCTCCGCGAACGGGGCGATCGCGCGACGGCAGGCCTCCGCCTGGTCGTGGTCGACCTCGAGCAGGAGCGTCTTGTCGCTCTGCACGATGAGGGGGCCGTTGGTCACGAAGTCTCCTGATGCTCGTCTGCCTGGGGTGAGTCTGCGATCGCGCGGGTGACCGTGGCTATCCGGTGCACCGCGACGGTCAGCTCGGACTCACGAGCGGTGTCGATGGCCCGCAGCCGGCCGCCCTCGACCCGCAGGGGTCGGAGCAGGCGCCGCTGCGGGACGCCGTGGGAGCCGACCAGCTCGACCCACACCTCGGCCTTCTCGGCAGCCGCCTCGCGCAGGAGCACCAACGCGTCGACGGGGTCGGCTGTTCCCGTGCCCGGCTCGGGTGCGCTGGGCGGGGCCGGGGCACGACGGGTCGGTGCGGGCAGGACCGTGCCCGGCACCCGCTCGGCCTCGTCGGCCTTGCGGTCCGCCTCCGCCCGCCGCAGCTGCGGGACGAGGGCGAGCAGACGGTCGTCGGTGAGCGTCTCCCGGGCGCTCGTCGGGGCCGTGTCCGAGGCTCGGCGGCGCGCTCCCGCGGTGGCGCGACGGCCCACGCGACGGATCGACGACACGACGTGCACGACCTGCCCGTCCGGACCTTCCGCGACGGGTGCCAGACCGTGGGCGCGCAGGGCCTCGACGAGCTCCCGGGCCGGCGCCTGGGACGCCAGGACGGTCGGCGCGAGCCGGACCAGGCCGAGCGCAGCCAGCCGCGGGTCCTCGGCGAGCCCTGCGAGCAGGGACGGGTCGTCGGCCCGGACGTAGCCCGACGCCGACCCGACGCGCAGCCGACCGTGGCGACGTGCGGCGTCGCGGACCAGGTACTCGAGCGGCTGCGGCACGCCCGCCCGGCTGTGGGTGGCCAGCTCGGCGAGCAGCCCGTCGGCGGTCGACCCGGCGTCCAGGGCGCGACGGACCGACTCCGGCGTGAACCGGACGGTGAGCGCGCCGCCGCGGGACTCGACGTGGGCCGTCCGGTCCAGGAGGTCCTCCAGGTCGGGGCTGGGCCGGCCGGGCACGACGCCGGTCAGGTCGCCCTGCAGGAGGATCTCGTCGACGGCCGGGGGCAGGGCCGCGGCGAGCGCGTCCGCCGGGTCTGCGGCGCCGACCAGGGGAGCGGTCTCCGTGAGCAGGGCACGGCCCGCGTCGGACAGTGCACCGGCGCCGAGGATGCCCAGGCGGCCGGCCTCGATGAGCATCGCCTGGACCGCGGCGGGCGGTGGCACGGACCGCGGGGACCGCCAGCGCAGCACGGCGAGCACGTGCGCGGGGTCCAGTGCGGTGCCCGGCGGGGTGTCGGCGAGCACGTCGAGCACCGCCCGTCGCAGGCGAGGTGCCCAGGTGCGCTGCAGCTCGGGGTCGAGGGCCGCCCGCACGCCACCGCGGTCGTCGCGGCTGCCGACGAGCCACGGGGTCCGCACGGTCGAGCGCCACGTGCGGGCCAGCGCCGCCCAGCGGTCGGGCACGTCGCGCACCGCCCACTCGTCGACGGCGACCGTCGGGGCGAACGACGGGTTGTCCTCGCCGTCGTCCGCGACGAACGCCGCCGCGCCCGCGAGCTCGATGACGAACGCGGCCTCGGCCTCGTCGGTGTCCAACGCGCTCGCCACGCGCCGCAGCTCGCGCACGCCCAGGCCGCCGCCGCGCAGGACACCGGGCGGGGTCTGCTCCCAGAGCCGGACCAGCCGGGCGACGAGGAGCACGATGCGCTCGCCCGCGGCGGCCGACTCCGCGGCGACCAGGGCGTGGTTGCGGTGCGGGACGCCGTCCGGGAGCGGCGGCGGGAACGCCGGGGCGGCGTGGGTGCGGCCACCGCGCAGCGCCAGGGCGACCGCGCGGGGCAGGACCACGTGGCGCGAGTCCCCGGGCAGGAGCAGGTGGCGACGGACCAGCCAGTCGACGGCCGCGGCCGCCGCGGTGCTGTTGGAGGGAGCGAGCCCGACGGGCGGACCCCACAGGAGGGCGTCCAGGACCGGGCGCGCTCCGGCGGGGGCGGTCGCGAGGAGCGTCGGCAGGTCGTCGAGGTCGACCGGCTCCGGCGGGGTGCCGCGGCGGATGCCCGCGTCGGTCGACGCCAGGCCCGCCGGGTAGGGGCCGAGGATCTCGGCGAGGCCCGGCGACGGCTGGAGCGGGGCGTCGGCGGCGTCGGAGTCCGGGTAGACGAGCGTGCCGACGACCGCCAGTCGCAGGGCCCGCTCGACCAGCTCGACGCCGGCTGCGTCGGTCGCGCCGACGGCTGCGGGGAGGTCCGCCGCGGTGACCGGGCCCGGGTCGGACAGGGCCACGACCGCCTCGAGCACCTGGAGCACGCTCGCGTCGACACCCGCGAGCGCGCGTTCGAGGCTGGACCTGCTGGTCGCGCGCACGGCGAGCGACGACAGGGTCGCGGGCGACGGCGACGCGAGGTCCGGTCGGCTGCGCAGGAGCGCGACGAGCTCGTCGTCGCTCCGTTCGCGCAGGTAACCGGTGAACGTGGGCATCCGCACAACCTTACGCGGCGCAGGACGCACGCGGGGGAGTTGGCTACCCGTCGGTAACGCGCTGGCTCTGGCACGCTCGACGGGAGCACCCGCCCTCACCTCGGAGGTCAGCCGCGTGACCATCTCCCCTGACACCCTCGCCGCCCTGCGGTCCGACGCCGCCGCCCAGCTCCCCTCGCTCGTCGAGCTGCGCAGAGCCCTGCACCGCACCCCGGAGATCGGCCTGGACCTGCCCACCACCCAGCAGCTCGTCCTCGACGCGATCGCGCTCCTCGGCCTCGAGGTCAGCACCGGCTCCGGGCTCAGCTCGGTGGTCGCCGTGCTGCGCGGCGGTCGGCCCGGGCCCGCCGTCCTGCTGCGCGGGGACATGGACGCCCTGCCCGTCTCCGAGGACTCCGGCGAGCCGTTCACGTCGGAGCGCGACGGGGTCATGCACGCGTGCGGCCACGACCTGCACGTCGCCGGCCTCGTCGGCGCCGCGCGGCTGCTGGCCGACCGTCGCGACCAGCTCGCGGGCGACGTCGTCCTGATGTTCCAGCCGGGCGAGGAGGGCGACCACGGCGCACGCCTGATGATCGAGGAGGGCGTCCTCGACGCGGCCGGCTCGCGCGTCGTCGCCGCGTACGCCCTGCACGTGGTGTCGGCCGTCCAGCCGGCCGGTCTCGTCGCGTCCCGACCCGGGACGATGCTGGCCGCCGCCGACTCGGTCGTCGTCACCGTGCACGGCCGCGGCGGGCACGGGTCGATGCCGCACCTCGCGGCCGACCCGGTACCGGTCGCCGCGGAGATCGTCCTCGCGCTGCAGGCGATGGTCACGCGGCAGTTCGACGTCTTCGACCCGGTCGTCGTGACCGTCGGCAAGATCGCGGCCGGCACGACGCACAACGTCATCGGCTCGACCGCGGTGCTGGAGGCGACCGTCCGCTCGTTCTCCGACGCGACCCACGCGGTCGTCCCCGAGCGGCTGACGCGCGTCGTCGAGGGCATCGCCGCGGCCCACGGCCTGACCGCGACGGTCGACTACCGGCGCGGCTACCCGGTCACGACGAACGCCCCCGCCGAGGTGGACCGCGTGTCCGGCCTGGTCCGGGGGATGTTCGGCGAGCACGCCTACGTGACCGCGCCGCAGCCGATGTCCGGCGCGGAGGACTTCTCCTACGTGCTCCAGGAGGTGCCCGGTGTGTACGTCGGGCTCGGCGCGACCCCGGTCGGGGAGGACCCCGCGACCGCCCCCTTCAACCACTCGGCGCAGGCCCGCTTCGCGGAGGAGTCGCTCGCGGTGGGACCGGCGGTGCTCGCCGCGCTGGCGATGGACCGGCTGGCGGAGGGCGTCTAGGCGAGTGCCGGCTCAGGCCGTCGCGCAGGACACGCACGTCGTCGCCGTTGGACGTGCCTCCAGCCGCCCCGCCGCGATCGGCCGGCCGCACCGGGCGCAGACCCCGTAGGTGCCGTCGTCGATCCGCTGCAACGCCTCGTCGACGGACTCCAGCCGCGCGACCGCGTCCCGCACCAGGGCGTCCACCTGCGCCCGCTCGAACGCGATGGTCGCGCCCTCGGGGTCGTGCTCGTCGTCGGCGTTGCTGTCCCGGGACGCGTCGACGACCGCGTCGTGCTCACCGCGCAGGGCGGCCAGGCGCTCGAGGGTCACGGAGCGGAGCTCGGCGAGCCTCGCGCGGGCGTCGTCGTCGGCGGTCGTCACCCGCACCACAGTGCACCCGCCCGCGGGCCTTGTGCGAGGACGGGGATTTTCGCGAGCCGTGGCCGGTAACCTGGTGGCCAGTACGTCTTCTTCTCATGAACGGGGTTCACCGTGCCTACCGGCAAGGTCAAGTGGTTCGACACCGAGCGCGGCTTCGGGTTCATCGCCGGCGACGACGGCGGCGAGGTCTTCCTGCACGCGTCGGCGCTCCCGGAAGGTGTCAACGCGCCGAAGCCCGGCGCCAAGGTCGACTACGGCGTCGCCGACGGTCGGCGCGGTCCGCAGGCCCTGTCGGTCAAGCTGCTGGACCCCGTGCCCTCTGTCGCGAAGGCGGCACGCAAGCCCGCCGACGACATGGCCGTCATCATCGAGGACCTCATCAAGGTCCTCGACCGCGTCGGCAACGACCTGCGTCGTGGCCGCTACCCCGAGAAGGCCCGTGGGGTGCAGTACGCCGCCCTGCTGCGAGCCGTCGCGGACGACATCGAGGCCTGAGCATGCCTGCAGCAACGAAGGACGCGGTCCTCGGATCGGCCGTCGACCTCGCCCGTGAGGTCGCGATCGGCCTGGCCGAGGACCCCTCCGACGTCGGCGAGTACCTCGGTCTCGTCGTCGAGGGGGAGCGGCTGGTGTCCCACCGGTTCGCCTCCGCCGCCCGCGGCTACCGCGGCTGGGAGTGGACCGTCACGGTCGCCCGCGTGCCGCGCGGCCGCACCGCCACCGTCTGCGAGGCCGAGCTGCTGCCCGGTCCCGACGCGGTGCTCGGCCAGGCCTGGCTGCCGTGGTCGGAGCGCATCCGGCCCGGCGACATCGGTCCCGGCGACGTCCTGCCGTTCAAGGCCGACGACCCGCGGCTCGAGCCCGGCTGGACCCCGACCGGGGACCCCGAGCTGGACGACGTCGCGATCGACGAGCTCGCCCTGGCCCGGGTGCGGGTGCTGTCGCCAGAGGGTCGCGACGAGGCCGCCGAGCGCTGGTACCGCGGCCCGCACGGCCCGACGAGCGCCGGTTCGCTCGCGTCGGCCGCCGCGTGCGGCAGCTGCGGGTTCCTGGTGCCGCTGCAGGGGTCGCTCGGCCAGGTCTTCGGCGTCTGCACCAACCAGTGGTCGCCCGACGACGGCGTCGTCGTCAGCGTCGACCACGGCTGCGGCGCCCACTCGGAGACCGCCGCGGAGGCGCCGCCGACCGACTGGCCCGCCCCCGACCCGCTGATCGACGAGCTCAGCCTGGAGCTGGTCCAGCTGGCCCCGTCCGCCACGGAGGCCCAGCCGGAGACGGCGGCGGCCGACGATGCTCCCACGGACGAGGTCGTGACGGACGAGGTCGCGACGGACGAGGTCGTGACGGACGAGGTCGCGACGGACGAGATTGCGACGGACGAGGTCGCGACGGACGAGGTCGCCGCGGTCGACGTCGTGCCCGTCGAGGTCTCCGACGGGCCGGACCCGCAGGACCCGACGAACATCCCCGGCGACGCCTTCCCCGCCGACTCCGCGGACGAGCAGGCCGCCCGCCCCGACCCGGAGCCGTGACCGCCGACGCCTTCGGGACGGCCGCCCTGCGCGCGGCCGTCCTGGGGGCGTGGCGGGTCTCCCCGGCGAGGCTGCGGGAGGACGCCAACACGGAGGAGGACCACGCCCGCGGCTACTACCGCGACCGCGTGGTCGTCGAGCTCGCCCAGAACGCCGCGGACGCGGCGACGCGTGCCGGTGTGCCGGGTCGGCTGCTCCTGCGGCTGGCGCGCACGGACGGCGACCGGCTGGTCCTGGTCGCCGCGAACACGGGTGCGCCCCTGGACGCGGACGGCGTCTCGTCGCTGGTGTCGATGCGGGCGTCGGCCAAGCGGGACGACGCCCGGGCGGTCGGCCGGTTCGGGGTGGGGTTCGCCGCGGTGCGGTCGGTGTCCGACGAGATCTCCGTGCTGTCCACGACGGGCGGGCTGCGGTTCAGCGTGGCCGACGCGGCCGAGCTGCTCGCGGAGGCGTCCCAGGACAACCCGGCGCTCGCGGACGAGGTGCGTCGCCGCGACCGTTCGCTGCCGGCGCTCCGGCTCCCGTTCGCGGCGGAGGGCACCCCGCCGACCGGGTACGACACGGCGGTCGTCCTGGAGCTGCGCGACGAGGTCGCCGCCGACGAGGTCCGCTCGCTCCTGCACGACGTGGGCGACCCGTTGCTCCTGGCCCTGCCGGGTCTCGTGGAGATCGTGGTCGACGACGACACCGGACCGCTCCGGCGGCTGGCGGACGTCGCGGAACGGTGGACGGTCGCGACCGGCGAGGGCGAGCTGCCGCTGGCCCTGATGGCGGACCGACCCGTCGAGGAACGTTCGGCACGGGCGTGGCGGGTCACGTGGGCGCTCCCGCGCGACGGCGAGGCGCTCGCCCGGGCGGAGCAGGTGGTGCACGCGCCGACGCCGACCGACGAGCCGTGCACGGTGCCGGCCCTGCTCGTCGCGACGTTCCCCCTGGACCCGTCGCGCCGGCACGTCGCGCCGGGCGCCCTCACCGAGGCGGTGCTGGACCATGCCGCCGACGTCTACGCCCGGCTCGCGCACGGCCGCGCGGCCGCCGGGCACGACGCCCTCGCGCTCGTGCCGACAGGGCTCGCCGCGGGTGCCCTCGACGCGGCGCTGCGGGACCGCATCGTCGACCGCCTGACCCGCACGCCGCTGCTCGTCCCGGCGGCGCCCGTGGACGGCGCGGCTCTGGTCGTGCCGGAGCGGTCCGTGGCTCTGGCGGGCTCGTCGGTGCACGACCCGGGCGCGCTGGCGGCGCTGGGCCGACGGGTCGCGGCGCTGGTGGTGCTGCCGACGGGGCGTGAGTCGCAGGCGCGGGCGCTCGGGGTGGAGATCCGGTCGTTGGCGGACGTCGTCGAGGACCTGCCGGCCGCGAGCGACGGCGGCTGGGTCGAGCTCTACGACGCCCTGGCGCTGCTCGCCGACGACCCGCAGTCGCGCGAGGCGCTGGGTGCCGTCCCGGTGCCGCTGGCCGACGGTCGGGTGGTGCGGGGCGCGCGCGGCACCGTCGTGCTGGACGCCGACCTCGCGGACCGCCTCGGTGAGCGGTCGCTGGAGGCACTGGGTCGCTGGGGGGTCCGCGTGGTCGACCCCGCGGCGGCGCACCCCGTGCTGGAGCGGCTGGGCGCGCAGGCCCCCGACGCGGTCGGTCTGCTCACCCTCGACGCGGTCCGACGCGCCGTCGTCGACCTCGCCGACGACGAGAGCGAGTCCGACGACGTCGTCGCCACGGTGCTGGCCCTCGTCGGGGCCGCGGACGGCGCGACCCTGCCGAGCGAGGCCCTGCCGTGGCTCGGCCTCCTCCCGCTCCCGGCCGCGGACGGCGACCGGACGCCCGCGGACAGCCTCGTCCTGCCCGGTTCGCCCGCGGCGCAGCTGCTCGACGACCGGGTGCTGGGCACGGTGTCGGCGGACGCGGTGGACCGCTGGGGCGCACAGACCCTGACCTCGGTCGGCGTCCGCGCCGACCTGGTGCTGGTCCACGTCCCCGACGTCCTGGCGGACCCAGCCTCGGTGCGCGACGGCGGGACGGACTCGGCGACACTGGCCGCGCAGTCGCTGGACGGCTGGGACGACTACCTCCTCCACCTGGGGGAACGCCTCGGCAGGGGCGCGTACGTGGGGGAGGCGGTCGCGGTCGCGGACCTGGACGCGGTCGACCCGGAGGCGTGGCCGAGGGTGCTCGGCCGCATCGCGGGGGAGCCGGCGCTGCGGCGCGCCCTCGTCGACCCGGTGCGCGGTGAGTCGTCGGCAGCCGCGCCGTCGTACACGTCGTGGTGGCTGCGCGAGCGGTCGGAGCTGGGCCTCGGGCGCCCGTTCGCCGTCGGGGACCGGCTCGGCGCCCTCCTGCCCGCCGCACCGGAGGCGGTCGCGCACCTGGACGCCGCGGTGCAGCGGGCGCTCGGCGGCGTGGCCGCGCTGGAGGAGCTCGACGGCGCGGGCTGGACGCAGCTGCTCGACGCGTGGGGTCCCGTCGGGGTGTCGGTCGACCTGGGGCTCGCCGTCGCCGTGTGGCGGTCGATGGCCCCCGACGAGCCTCCCGAGCGGCTGCCCGCGGTCGTCGGGCCCGGTCGGGTGGCCGTCGTGCACGCCGAGGACGCCGCCGTCGCCGACCACCCGATGTGGTACCAGCGCACCGACGTGGCCGCCCTGGTGCCGGGCACGGAAGCGACCGCCGCCCTCCTCGACCTGCCGTTCGCCGGCGACCTGGCGGACGGCGACGTGTCTGCGGGCGGCGAGGTCGGCGACGTCCCCGCGGGCGTGCGTGCGCTGCTCCCGGACGCGCCGGGCACGTGGGTGCAGCACGACGACCTCACCGTGGACGGCGCCCCGGTCGACTGGTGGGTCGAGGACTCCGTCGTCCACGCGGTCCACCTCGCGGGCCTCGCCGCGGGTCTCGCGCAGGCGGCCGGCCGGTGGGACCTGCGCTACGCGGTCGAGGTCCTGCTCACGGATCCGGACCGGGCCGGGGAGATCGCTCTGGACGTCGTCGAGGGGGGTCGACCCGACGGCCGACTGTCCGATCTGTCCGGAACCCGATAGCGTCCCGGTCGTGCCCCCGCTCCCCGTCGCCCCGGAAACCCGCCGGAGCCGGCGAGCCCGACGGGTCTCGAAGCCGAAGCGGCACCGGGTCCGCACGGTGTCCCTCGCACTGGTGAGCACGTTCGCCCTCGTGGCGGTGGGGTTCGCCCTGAACCCCACGGGCGACCCGTCCCACATCCCTGACGTCTTCGAGCTGGCCGCCCCGCGCGACGGCGCCGTGGTGTCCCGGTCGGGTGACCGCGCACCGGATCCCACCACGGCAGCGCCGACCACTGCGGAGACGCCGACGGCCACCCCAGAACCGGAACCAGAACCAGAGCCGGAGCCGGAGCCGGAACCCGAACCGGCCCCTGAACCCGCCCCTCAGCCGGTGCCCGCAGCGCCGACGCTGGTCGAGGAGATCGTCACGCGCACCAACGAGGAACGGGCTGCGGCCGGCCTGCCCGCCCTGGCCGTCTCGGAGTGCGCGGCGCAGCAGGCGGTGGCCCGCACGGCGCTGCTCGTCGCCGAGAACCGGTTCGAGCACGACCCGCTGGAGCCCATCCTCGAGGCGTGCGCCGCCCGGGCCGTGGGGGAGAACCTCGCCCTCGGCTACCCGACGGCGCGCGCGGTCGTCGCGGGCTGGATGGGGTCCGACGGCCACCGCGCCAACATCCTCAACGACAGGTACACGCAGATCGGCGTCGGCTGCACGGACGGCCCGCGGGGCCTCCTGTGCGCGCAGGTGTTCGTGGCCTGAGCGGTCCGAGCCGAGCGCGTCAGCGTCGGCGCGCGGTGTTCCGACGGGCCCACAGCACGCCGAGCAGCCCGAGGACGACCCCGGTCGCGCACACCCACGCGGGCATCCACGACGCGTCGCCGCTGCCCGCCAGCACCACGGCCACCACGAACGCGACCCCCCAGACGGCCGTGCCGACGAGCATCACCCGTCCCAGGTCGACGTCCACGGGGGGTGGCGGGGTCCGGGTCGGGTGCAGCAGGCGGGCGATCAACGAGGGCACCGGCAGAGCCTAGTTGTACCCGGCGGGCTGCCGTCCGCCGCCGGAAACATGGGTCTGCAACACTGCGCGCATGTCTACGACCCCCACTGCGCAGACGGACCGTCCTGCGCCTCCGACGAACGCTGTCGACCGCTGGTTCAAGATCACCGAGCGCGGCTCGACCATCGGTACCGAGATCCGCGGTGGTCTCGTCACCTTCTTCACGATGAGCTACATCATCGTGCTCAACCCCCTGATCATCGGCACGGTCCGCTCCGGGGACGGCCAGTTCCTCGGCGGCGGCGACGCCCCCGACCTGACGGCGGTCGCGGCCACCACGGCGCTCGTCGCCGGCGTGCTCACGATCCTCATGGGCGTCGTCGCCAACTTCCCGCTGGCGCTCGCCGCGGGGCTCGGCCTCAACGCCGTCGTCGCCTACTCGATCGCGGCGCTGCCGAACATGTCCTGGCAGGACGCCATGGGCATCGTCGTGCTCGAGGGGCTGATCATCCTGGTCCTCGTGCTCACCGGGTTCCGGGCGGCGGTGTTCCGTGCGGTCCCCGTGGAGATCAAGACGGCGATCAGCGTCGGCATCGGCCTGTTCATCGCGTTCATCGGCCTCGTCGACGCAGGTTTCGTGCGGATCCCCGCGAGCATGGCCGTCCCCGTGGAGCTCGGCATCGCCGGGTCGCTGGGCAGCTGGCCGCTGCTGGTGTTCGTGTTCGGGCTGCTCCTGGCGATCGTCCTCATGGTCCGCAAGGTCAAGGGCGCCATCCTCATCGCGATCGTCTCCGCGACGGTGCTGGCGTTCGTCATCGAGCTCGTCGGCAACATCGGGCCGCAGAAGGACGAGACCGGTGCCGTCGTCAACCCGGGCGGCTGGGCGCTGGGCAACCCGCACTGGCCGGACGGCGGGATCATCGCGACGCCCGACTTCTCGCTGGTCGGTCAGTTCTCCCTCTTCGGCTCCATCGAGTCCATCGGGATCGTCGCCGTCCTGCTGCTCGTGTTCTCGCTCCTGCTCGCCGACTTCTTCGACACGATGGGCACGATGGTCGCCGTCGGCAGCGAGGCGAAGCTGCTCGACAAGGACGGCAACCCGATCGGCACCCAGAAGATCCTCGTCGTCGACTCCATCGCGGCGGCCGCCGGTGGCGCCGGCAGCGTCTCCTCGAACACCAGCTACATCGAGTCCGCGGCGGGCGTCGGTGACGGTGCGCGCACCGGACTGGCCTCCGTCGTCACCGGTATCGCGTTCCTGCTGGCCACGTTCCTGGCGCCGCTGGTCTCCATGGTCCCGTTCGAGGCGGCCACCCCGGCGCTCGTCGTCGTCGGCTTCCTCATGGTCACGCAGATCACGGGCATCGACTGGAGGAACTGGGAGCTCGCCATCCCGGCGTTCCTCACGATCGTCCTGATGCCGTTCACCTACTCGATCACCGCGGGCATCGGCGCGGGCATCATCACGTTCGTCGTCATCAAGCTGTCCCTCGGCAAGATCCGCGAGATCCATGCGTTCATGTGGGTGGCGTCGGCGATGTTCGTCGTCTACTTCCTCATCGGCCCCATCAAGAGCGTGCTCGGGGTCTGACCCCACGCACGACGGAGGCCGGGTCCCGACGGGGCCCGGCCTCTTCTCGTGCTCAGCGGCGGACGGCCGCCACGATGGTCTCGACCGCGGGCAGCAGCTGCGTGAACGACTGCCGGTACAGCGCCGCGTCACCGCGGTACGGGTCGACGACGTCGTCGTCCACCGGCCGGTGCGCCATGAGCCCACGACGCGACGCGGCCACCGGTACCAGGGTCCGGATCCGGTCCGCGGTGGTCGCGTTGGCGCCCGGGAGGGTCGCGGGGTCGACGTCCGTGACGAGCCGCGCCAGCTCGCGCAACGTGAACGTGCGCCGCACGGCCGACGGGACCATCTCGACGATCGCGGAGCGGTGGCGACGGGTCAGCGCGAGCACCAGGTCCGCCTGCTGCACCAGCCCGGGAACCAGCTGCCGAGCCTCGAAGCCACGGGGGTCGACACCCTGCGCAGCGACCATCTCGGCCATCTCGTCGGTCATCGGGTGGCCGACGAGGGCGCCCGTCCCGGCGGAGCCGATCTCGATCGCGGGCGTCAGCCCCCCGGCGCCGTCACGCCCCCGGTACGCAGCACCCAGACCGGCAGCCAGCAGTCGCTCGGCGGCCGGCGACCGGCAGATGTTGCCGGTGCAGACGACGAGGACGCGGAACGGCTCGGCCAGGTCGGAGGGGTTCACGGTCTCTATCTTGCGGTCTGCGCGGCTGGTTCCCCGCATCCCATGACCCGATCGGCGCAGCGATTCCACCCTGGGCCCCTCGCGGGGAGTCGGGTGCCTCTGGCCCGAAAGGGCAGGCGCCGAGGGTGTGTCCGGCGGCGAAACGTCGCTATTGTCGGATTCGGACGAGCGGGCCGGGGGGCGGCGCGGACGATCTGGGGGACTGAAGGATGAACAGAAGATCGCGCACCATCGCGACCGTCGTCGTGGCCGCCGCGCTCGCACTCTCACCACTCGCGGCCTCCGCGGCCAGCGCGGTGAACGTCCCCAGTCCGACGGACACCTCCACGGCGACGACCACGCCGACGCCGACGCCGACGGTCACGGAGACCACGACTCCGGCCCCACAGCCGGCGGCCTCCTGCGCGGTCAGTGTGAGCACCACGACCGTCGGCGCCTCGGTGACGCTGAGCTGCACCGGGCTGGTGCCGGGGGCGGTCCACAGCATCACCGTGACGTCGACCGACCCGGCGACGCCCGACTCGGCGATCGCCGTCGCCGGTGAGAAGACCACGTCCAAGACGGCAGGAGCCGACGGGACGGTCACCGGTGTCGTCACCCTGACCGCGGCCGGCACCTACACGATCGTGGTCCGGGACCAGACCAACGCGGCGCTCAGCAGTCTCACCGTCACCGCGGTCGCGCGCGCCACGCCAACCCAGCTCAGCGAGACCGGCGTGGACCCGCTGCCCCTCGCACTCGGCGCGGGGGCCCTCGTCGCCCTGGGCGCCGGGATCGTCGTGCTCGTCCGGCGCCGACAGGTCTCCTGACCATCGACTCCTCTGAGCGTGTCGATCGACCTCTCTCCCGTGGATCCGGCCTTCCCGTAGGCCGATCGGGCCAGGCTGTGCCCCGCCTGACCGGCTGACTCAGGCGGCGCCGGTACCATTCCGACCGCCGACGCCTGCCCGGGCGGCGGTTCGCCAGGGGGAGAGAGACGTCGTGACGCACCCGGGATGGGGAGACGACTGGAACGCGCAGCCGGTCCCCGCGGCGCCCGAGCACCCCGAGACGGTCCGCCGACGACGCACCAGCTACGTCCGCGCGCGCCGCCGTCGGAACCTGCGCCGCGTGCTCGTCGGCTGTGGCGTCGTCGTGCTGATCGTGATCGCCCTCGGCGTCTGGCTGGCCGTCGACGCGAAGCGCGCGTCCGACGCGCTCCAAGCCGCTCGCGGAGACGTGCAGGACCTCCAGGAGCAGGTGCGGGCCGGCGACTCGGCCGCCGCGGACAAGACCCTCGTGCAGCTGCAGGCGCACTCCTCGACCGCCGCCATCGCGACCAGCGGACCCGTCTGGACCCTCGCGGGCAGCGTGCCGTGGGTCGGTCAGAACGTGGACGCCGTGCAGACCGTCGCGCAGGCCGTCGACGACCTCGCCCAGCACGCCCTGCCGTCGCTGATGCAGGCGAGCACCCTGGTGGACCCGGCCGCGCTCGCTCCCGTGGACGGTCGCGTGAACCTCGCGCCGCTCCAGGAGGCGGCACCGGCGATCGTCGCGGCCGACGACGCCGTGCAGATCACCGCGCAGCAGCTCGACGACCTCGACACGTCCTCGTTGCTCGCGTTCGTCGCCGAGCCCGTCGAAACCTTGCGTGACCAGGTCGCCGACGTCGCCGTGACCACCGCGACCGCGTCGCGCGCCGCGCAGCTGGTGCCCGCGATGATGGGCGCCGAGGGGCCGCGCAACTATCTCGTCCTCGTGCAGAACAACGCGGAGCAGCGCGCCACCGGGGGTATCCCGGGCTCGGTCCTGCATCTGCGGGCGGACGGAGGTGCGGTCACGGTGGTCGTCGAACGGTCTGGGGGCTCGCTCAGCGGGTTCGCCGACCCTGTGCTGCCGCTCACCGAGGCTGAGCTCTCACTCTTCGGTCCGCTGCTCGGCACCGACATGCGCGACGTCACGTTCACCCCGGACTTCCCACGCTCTGGTGCTCTGGCCAAGGCGATCTGGGAGCAGGAGGTGGGTGACACGATCGACGGCGTCCTCTCCGTCGACCCGGTCGCGCTCGGGCTCGTGCTCGACGCCACGGGTCCGGTCCCGCTCTCCGACGGGACCACCCTCTCCGGCGACGACGCCGCGCAGCGCCTGCTCAACCAGGTCTACCTCGACCTCGACGACCCCCGGGACCAGGACGCCTTCTTCTCGGACACGTCACGTTCGGTGTTCGCCGCGGTCGTCGGCGGCCAGGGCGACGCGCCCGCGGTGATGGACGCGCTCGCCGAGGCAGCCCGGCAAGGCCGGTTCATGGTCTGGTCCGCCGACGAGGGGGAGCAGGACCTCCTCGCGCCGACCGTCCTCGGCGGGGTGCTGCGCGGTGTCGACGACGACTCGGCCGTGATCGGCGTCTACCTCAACGACGGCACCCAGGCGAAGCTCGGCTACTACCTGGACCTGCTCATCGAGGGCGAGGCGACGGAGTGCCGTCCTGACGGGTCGCAGATCGTCCACGCCGTCGTGACGCTGCAGTACGACGCACCCCCGGATGCCGCCGACCTACCGTCCTATCTCGTCGGTCTGGACAGCATCGTCCCCCTCGGTGAAATTCGGACAAATACCCTGATCTACGCACCCGCGGGGGGCGGAATCGATTCAGTGCGGGTGAATCCTGATCCGCAAGGCCTGCTCGCCCAGATCCACGATGATCTGGGGGTAGGCGGTCGGACATTCACGCTCAAACCCGGCGAAAGCGGCTCCCTGGAGCTGGACATCGTCACCGGAAAGGAACAACGCGGTGACGTGCACATTCGCTCCACGCCGACCGCCCGCCAAAAGGGTGACGCAGTCGTGGGTTCCGCATGCGAGAAGTAGCAGGTACGGTTGCCCCTAGTCACAAGACGCCACTCCTGTAACACGACTGTCCGGGGGGACACCCACATGAAGATCCGTCGCACCGCTCTGGTCGCTGTTGCTGCCGTGTCACTTGCTCTTGTTCCGTCCGCCGCATTTGCCTATGGCGCCGGTGACTACTCGAACCTCGGCACGGTTTCCGACACAACGCCCGCCGTCGGTCAGAGCTTCACCGTGACGGTCACCGGGCCCCCCAACACCCCGGTCGGGCTGACCATCACCAGCAACCCGGCCTCGATCCCGGACTCCGCGATCACCATCGCCGGGACGAAGTCGCTCACCAAGACCACGAACGCTTCGGGCACGGCGGTCTTCACCGTCACGCTGAGCCAGGCCGGCACCTTCACGCTGGTCGCCACCGACGGCGTCTCCGGTGCGGTCCTCAGCTCGCAGGCCGTCACGGTCGCCGGTGCTGCCGGCTCGGGCAACCTGAGCTCGACCGGTTCCAACGCGCTGCCGATCGCCTTGGGCGCTGGCGCGCTGGTCCTCATCGGCGCCGGTGGCGTCGTGATGGCCCGCCGTCGCTCGGCCGACGTCGCGGCCTGAACCGCCTCGCACTGACCGAGAGCCCCGCACCGGATGGTGCGGGGCTCTCGTGCGTCTGGGGATGGTCTGGGCCCCACGGCCGTATACGTGCGGCGCCGTAGCTCGCCTGCACTTGCCTCGCGTCTCCAGACCCGAGCAGCGCGTCACGACGCGCGCGGTCATCGCCTGACGCCGTAGCCCGGCGGCCGGTGTCCACGGTCCTTGTCGCAGGGGCCCCGCTGCGCCCATACCGCGTCGTCTGCGTAGCGACCACGACGGCCGACGGCGCGCGAGCTACCGGGAACGAGAACGGCCCCGGACCGTGAGGTCCGAGGCCGCCGTCGAGGAGCCGATGCAGGTCAGCTGCTCGGTCGCTGGTGCTGCGCAGGCAGGTTCTGCGCCTGCTGGCGCTGGAAGTCGCTCAGCTGCGTGTCGCTGAGGGAGTCTCCGGGCCACAACGTCGTGGGGCCGGTGACCACCGACGGCTCCGACGGCTGCGGAGCACGGGCAGGCGGCGAGCCCTTGCGCTTCCTCCGGCTACCTCGGCCCGAGTCCGCTGCGGTGGCCGGCGTGGGGGAGTAGTCGTAGTACGCGTACTGGTCGCTCTGCTTGCGCTTCTGGCGGTTGACGACGATCCCGAGGATCCGGGCACCGACGGTCTCCAGGGCGCCCACCGACTCCGCCAGCTGGTTGCGATGCAGCTTGTCCGCGCCGACGACCAGCAGCGCGCCACCGGTCAGCTTCGACAGGATCGCCGCGTCGGTGACGGGCAGCAGAGGAGCGGTGTCGATGATGACGACGTCGTACTGCGACACGAGCTTCTCCAGCAGGTTCGCCATCGCCAGCGACCCCAGCAGCTCGCTGGGGTTCGGCGGCACCTGACCGGCGGGCAGGACGTGCAGGTAGCCGTTGCCCCACGGCTGGATGACGTCCTCGACGCTCGCGCGACCGATCAGGACTGTGGTCAGGCCGACCTTGCCCTCGAGCCCCATGTACTTGGCGACGGACGGGCGACGCAGGTCGGCGTCGATCAGCGCGACCCGCGTACCGGCGTCGGCCAGCGTGATCGCCACGTTGATCGACGTCGTCGACTTGCCCTCTCCAGGAAGCGACGACGTGATGACGATGGACTGTGGCCGATCGGCGATGTCGAGGAACTGCAGGTTGGTCCGCAGCCGCCGGAACGCCTCGGACCGCTGGCTGTGCGGGCTGCTCTGGACGATGAGGGGGTGCTGGGGAGCGTCGGGGTCGTCGGGAATGATGCCGATGACCGAGGTGTCGGTGACGCGGGCGACGTCGGCGTCGGAACGGACGCGAGTATCGAGCACCGCCCGGAGAACAGCAACGCCGACGCCGACTGCGAGGCCAAGGAGCAGACCGAGCGCGAGGTTGAGCTTGAGGTTCGGCGATGAAGGGCCTTCCGGCGAGACCGCATCGCGGACGATCGAAATCTTGACAGCCGAGGCGCTGCCGTCGCTGGGGGTCTCGAGATCCGCAATGACGTTCTTGAACTCTTTGGCGATGGCGTCGGCTGTGGCGGCCGCCATCGCCGGGTTCTCGTCGGTCACGGAGACGTCGATCAGCGAGGTGTTGAGCGGGGAGCTCGCGCTCACCCGGGACGCGAGGACCTCTGACCGGTCCTCAAGTCCGAGGTCTTCGATGACGGGCTGAAGCACGAGCGGGCTCGTGACCAGTTGGGTGTACGAGGTGACCTGCTGGCGTGTGAAGTTGGAGCCCTGCAGGAGGTCGCTCGACGACTCTCCGGCCTTGACCGAGACATACAGCTGTGTCGACGCCTGATAGAGGGGAGTGGTCGCGAGCGATACCGCTACTGCAAGTCCGGCGCCGAGCAGCGTGAAGACGGCAATCGAGAGCCACCGCTTCCGCAGAATGACCCAATAGTCCTGAAGCTCCACTGCCCTGATCTCCCCTGCTCGGTTATACGCGGGCGCAAGTCTCTCATAGCCCGTGATCTCGCGGATCTCCGGGTGAAAAACGGCGACGGGTCCGGCTTGCCCCCCCATTAGTCCCGATCCCTCGATTCTCGCCCTCGGCGCGCCGATGTAGGATTGCGGCTACGCGTTTCCTGTGGCTCGCGCAGCAAGGAAACGGACACCGGGGGGTAAATGTGACGAAATCGGACATGCGCGCGCCAGTCGTGGGATTCGTCCCTCAGCAGTTCGCGCGCTCGGCAGACCTGCCAACCGTCGTCACCAACCCTCGCTGGCGTGACTTAGCAATCCGACTCTGGGCGACGGACGCAGCTGCCGTCATGGTCGCGGTCGCGGTCGCATATCTCGTGCGGTTCGACGGGTCCGGCCTCGCAATTGTCTCGGGGGAGTTCGCGCCCTCGTACCTCTCGGTGTCCGCCACGCTCGCCGTGGCGTGGCTCGCTGCCCTCGCAGTCGGACGGACGCGCGACAGGCGCGTGCTCGGTGCAGGGGCTGCGGAGTTCTCCCGCGTGTTCAACGTGACCTGGCGGCTGTTCGCTGCTGTCGCCGTCGTGGCCTACCTGCTCCGGATGGAGATCGGTCGCGGATACCTCGGCTTCGCCGCGCCGCTCGGGCTCGGGCTGATCCTTGCCGGCCGGGCATTCTGGCGGCGCTGGTTGCACGCGAACCGCGACGCGGGCGGATTTCAGTCCGGGATCCTCGTCATCGGTCACCGGGACAAGGCGGCGGGGCTCATCGGAGAGCTGCACAAGAACGCACGAGTGGGCTTCACCGTCCTCGGCGTGTGCGTCCCCACCGGCGAGATCGTCGAGGGTGAGCTCATCGGCGGTGTTCCGGTGCTGGGTGGTATGGACCGTGCTGCTGAGATCGCTGAGCGTGTCGGGGCGTCCGCAGTCGCCGTCACGGGTGCTGATGCGATCACCGCCGACACTGTGCGTCAGCTCGGGTGGGACCTGGAAGGCAAGGGGATCGACCTCGCCCTGACGCTCTCCCTCGTCGATGTCGCCGGACCTCGCGTGCTCATGCAGCCGGTCAGCGGACTTCCCCTGATGTACGTCGACGAGGCGCGTTTCACGGGCGGCAAGTACATCGCCAAGTCGGTGTTCGACTGGGTGATGGCCGCCTTGATCACAGCTGTGCTGCTCCCGGTCCTCGCCATCATCGCGATCCTGGTCCGTGTCACCAGCTCTGGTCCGGCGCTCTACCGCCAGGAGCGCATCGGCAAGGACGGCCGGCGGTTCCGCATTTTCAAGTTCCGGACGATGGCCGTCGGTGCCGACAAGAGGCTCGCCGAGGTCCTGGCCGACCAGGGCATCGAATTCGTCGGCATGTTCTATAAGCCGACGAACGACCCGCGCGTGACGCGAGTCGGGCGCGTCCTACGCAAGTACTCCCTCGACGAGTTGCCCCAGTTGTTCAACGTCTTGGCAGGTGACATGGCCCTCGTCGGGCCGCGTCCGCAGATCGATGCAGAGGTCGCGCAATACGACCGGACCGCGCACCGTCGGCTACGCGTAAAGCCCGGCCTGACGGGCTTGTGGCAAGTGTCCGGTCGGTCGAGCCTAACGCCCGAAGACGGCATCCGGCTCGACGTGAACTACGTGGAGAACTGGACGCTATTCGGGGACCTGGTCATTCTGGCTCGAACCTTGAGAGTCGTAACTCGTGGCGTGGGCGCCAGGTGACCCGAGGAACGTCGAGTGCGGACCTCCGCACTTTTCGTCGGTCGTCACTTAGGGCTCCGGCTTCGGTACTTGGCAGTTCTGCGGCCCTCGGGGCAGCCCCGCGTCTGAGCGCGATGCTCGCGGGCGTCGTCGTCGCCTGTCTGAGTCTGGGCAGCGTCGTCTCGCAGCCATCGGAGAGTAGCCTCGCCCCTGTCGCTTGGGCCCACCTCGCATTCGCTGTCCTGCTGATTCAAACGCTCTTTACCGTCTTGGCGGGGCGGACTGCCCTGGCGCGCTCTCGGTATATGCGATGGGTGATCGTTGCGTGCGCGCTCCTCCTTCCGCCCG
The DNA here is from genome assembly GCF_001424195.1 of Cellulomonas sp. Leaf334. Taxonomy (GTDB): domain Bacteria; phylum Actinomycetota; class Actinomycetes; order Actinomycetales; family Cellulomonadaceae; genus Cellulomonas. The sequence goes on from NZ_LMOO01000005.1 coordinate 537,814, forward strand.
TCCTATGGGCGACCGACTTGGCGGCGGGAGGTTTGGCATACTTCAACTTTGCTTCGGGAGTCGTCCTCGGAGTGACGGTCGGCCTTGTGTGGCGTGCACTCCCCGGCAACCGAATCAACGCGATCGACGTTGGCCTTGTCGTATTCGTCGTGTGGTCCGCGGTCCAGCTGATGAGGACTACTTCAGCCGGAGGCAGCCACGAGGCCCATCAGCTCGCTGAAACCTCCTGGGGGCGCTCGAACTACGTCGGTGGCGTTCTCGCCGTGGCGGCGTTTGTCCTCATAGCCCGCTCGTCGCAGATCGAACGCGGCAGGTGGGTGCTGTGGCTCGGGTCGGCAACGGCCGTCCTGGCCAGTGTGGAGACACAGTCGCGTGGAGCACTGATCGCGTTGTCAGTCGGCGCACTGGCCGTCGTGTGGAACATGGGGGAGCGACCTGCTACCAGGGCCGTAGTCCGACTGGTTGCTGTCGGTCTCCCATTTGTCGCTGCTCGTGCTTTCGCCGACTTGAACGAAGCCAGGACGATTGCGAGCACAAATGCCGTGATCAATGTGGACACGCGCGTTGAACTTTGGCGTGCAGCAGTTCAACAGTTCGTCTCCTCGCCGCTGACCGGCACAGGGTGGGCATCTTTGCGCAGTGTCCCAGTGGGAGTTCACTCCGAATCGCAGACGTTCGCTCACAACGCGATCGTCTCCTTCCCCCAAATTGGTGGATTGCTCTTCGGGGTACCATTGTTGATTATCCTCGCAGGGTTGACCTGGCGGGCGCTGCGGTACGGGAATGCTGCATTTCGTGCGCCAGTTCTCGCCGCTATTGCTATTAGTATGACCGATCCGTTCCTTGAGGGCATGGTGGGCGGTGCACTTGTTTGGATGGTGTTCTGCCTCGCCATACCGGTTGGCGAAGTTGAACTCCGCGGTCCTCGAACTGTTCGCCCAGGAGGAGCGCAAGTCGACGCCACATGGCACACCGGTACGGAGAGGAACTAGAGCATGAAGGTTGTAGTCACTGGAGCGGCCGGCTTCATCGGGCACACGCTCACCATCGCGTTGTCCTCTAGGGCGGATGTGACGGAAATTGTCGCAATAGATGCTCTGACTTCCTATTACGACAGAGGGCTCAAACTTGCGAATAGAGTCCGAGCGTCCCACCCGAAAGTGACCGTTATCGAAGGCGATCTGAATGAGATCGATCTCTCGACCTATCTCAAGGGTGCCTCTGCTGTCTTTCATCTTGCCGCACAGCCCGGAGTCCGGTCTTCTTGGGGCGAGGGCTTTGAGGAGTACGTGTTGTCGAACGTCCTGGCTACACAGCGTTTGCTGGAAGCGGCGCTGGCGGCCGGTACCGTAGAGCGTTTCGTCTACGCCTCTTCGTCGTCCGTGTACGGCGACAGTGCGACGTACCCGAACTTTGAGGATTCTCCGACGAGGCCAAAGAGTCCGTACGGCGTGACCAAGCTTGCTGCCGAGCACTTGGTCACCATGTACGGATCATCGTACGGGTTGCCGACCATTTCACTGCGCTTCTTCACGGTGTATGGGCCTGGTCAGCGTCCGGATATGGCATTCAACCGTTTCATCGACCGTGGCCTCCGCGGTGCCCCGATCGAGCTATATGGCGACGGCGAGCAGATACGCGAATTTACTCACGTCGACGACATTGTGAGCGCTATTATGTGCTCCTGGACTGAGTCGCCCGAACCGGGTTCTGTCGTAAACGTCTCTGGTGGGACGTCGGTGAGCGTAAACGAGACGCTCCAGGCTATTGAGCGCGCCATTGGTGCAAGGTTGGTGATCCGGCAATTGCCGCCTCAAAGAGGCGACGTGATGCGCACCGGCGGATCTACTGACCTAGCATCCCGAGTGCTTGGCTGGTCTCCCCTGGTTTCGATGGAGGATGGACTCCGCAGCCAGGTGGAGTGGCAGCGCGCGGAATTCCGTCGAGTCGAGGGCGGCGCTGATGACTAATCAGCATTCGCCGCCCACTGGCGCAGGGTATGCGACCACGGATTTCATGCCTATGGACGTCGATCGCGCAGGACGGTTCGGCAGTTCATGGTCCGGGCCGCGATCGGTTGTCTTCGTGGTAAATGTCGATCGTGCGTTCCTGTCGCACCGGGCGTCGTGGGCGGCAGCTTACGCAGGTGCGGGGGCGCGGGTTACTGTTCTTGCACAGGACACCGGTTATGCGCGGGCCATTCGCGAGCTCGGATTTGGCTTCGTCGCCCTGCCCGGAACACGCGAGGTCAGCGGAGTGACGGCGCAGATCGCTGCCGCGGCACAGATCCTCCGACATCTACTTAAGATTCGACCGCAACTCGTTGTTCTGTCGGCGACGGCTGCGTACGTGCTCGGCTGGCCCGCAGCAGCTTTCCTGCCCTCCACGCGGTTCGTTCGGGTCGTAGCTGGAGCCGGCCGCGCGATGTCAGAGCCCCGGTCAGTGGCCGGCAAGGTGCTCCGTCTTCAGATCCGCGTCGGAGGATGGCTTCGGAACGTATGGACCCTCTTCCAGATCGAGCCAGATCTCGAACTGTTCTGCAGGTCCGGTTTGGCCACCCGCTCTCGGTCGCGACTCATCCGCGGAACCGGGATCGACGTGGAGGTGTGGCAGCCCACGGGCATCACCCAGACCACGCCAGTCCGTGTGGTGTTCGCGTCGAGGCTGTTCCGGGAGAAGGGTGTCGACACGTTCGTCGAGATCGCTCGTCGGGCGGGGTCGAGCGACGCGGAGTTCCTGATGTACGGCGGCCTGGACTCCGGTGTCACATCGAACGTGTCAATGGAGGAGGTCGTCGGCTGGGAGTCGGAGGGACTTCTGATGTACCGAGGCGAGAGCAGCGACATGCGCTCGGTGCTTGCCGATACGGACATCCTCGTGTTTCCTACCCGCCACCCGGAGGGGACGCCACGCATCCTGATTGAAGCGGCCGCCATGGGTGTTCCAGTGATTGCGGCGGACCAGGCAGGGTGTCGTGCTGTGCTCGGCGATGCGGGAGTTCTGGTCGCTGCCGATGATGTAGAAGGTTTCGTATCAGCGGTTGAACTATTGGTGGGCGACCCCACGGAACGGGCCAGGCTCGGGTCACTCGGGCGAGCGCGCATCGTCGACGGATTCTCGCTCGAACACGTCCTCGAGGAGCTCTTCCGTATGACCCGTTGTGTGCCGACTGATAGGTGACGAAACCGTGCCGAGTGTTCTTGCAGTAGTGCCTACGATCTTGCGCTCCCAGTCGCGCTCTGCCTATCAGATCGTCGACGCCCTCATGCGTCGGGATGTTGTTGTGCGTGTCGTCGCCAACTCCCGCAGCGCCCTGGATGCTCTCGACGCCCTCGGGGTCCGTGCGCTGACGGCAGGCCGCAACCAGGGGTTTGGTGCGGCAATCAACCAGGCTGCCCGAAACGTCGAGCATTGGGACTGGCTGCTGGTGCTCAATGACGACGTGGTGGTTGAGCCGGCGGCACTGGACGAGATCATGGCTGGCCTCGCGAACGAGCAAGCATCGATCGTGTACGTCGGTGGCGAACCGACTCGGCGCCTCCCCGATCGCCGTTCTGCTTTCCTCCAGACCGCGATGCTCTCGAAGGTCGTCGCACGGCGGACGGCACCCAGGGTGGGTGAGGGCACGTACTCGTCCTTCAGCGCTGTACTCATCGCGCGGCGGGCATGGGACGCCGTCGATGGGTTCGACGAACGGATGCCCTTCAGTTACGAAGACGCTGACTTCGTCCGGCGAGCGGTCGCGGCTGGCAACGGTCACGCGCGCGTCGCGAGTACCGCATTCCGACACACGCAATCGGTCTCAACCGGCCGCCACGTCGACACCGTATTGCCGGTGTCCGTCGCATCAGCACGCGTGTACCTCGACACCTGGTGCGGGCATCCGTGGCTGAACACACTTGTGCTAATGGGCGGTCTCGTAGCCCGCTGCCTTGCTGCACCAGTGTCCAAAGCTCCGTTTCGGCGCCACCTCGTCGGCATCAGGCGATCGTTCGGCGCTGCCCTGCGCCCGGCGTTGTTCGTCGACCGCCTGCCGGACTACGAGAGGGTTGGCTTATGAGACTCGACATCGTTGCCGGTGGGCTTGCCCGTCCGAACACGGGCATAGGAATCGTCCAGCGCAATCTCTTTCGCAGACTCGTCGATGATGGTGATCGTATGGTGCTCACCGCGGAGCGAGACCACGAGCGCGGCGGCATCGTTGCCGCATCCCTCGGCCTAGCCCGAGGATGGCGGCCTCCGAAGACTCGTGGGCACGCCTATCTCGCGGCAATCCCTCCTCTTCCGTTCCTTTTGCGAGGGCCCGTAGTTGCGCTGGTATACGACCTGAGGTGGCTTGAGACTCGAGGGCGGTTGGGACGGGCCTACCGAGCATGGGACCTGCGACGGACGGTGCGGCGTGCCGACGTTCTCCTCTGCATCAGCGATCACACGCGGCGTGGCCTGGAGGAGTTCTCTCCGACCTCAGCCCGTAAGGCACGCACCGTTCACCTGGGGCCCGGGATCGCTGATCCCGGGATTGATCAACCCCGCACACCTGGTGCAACTCTGCTTGTCGGCGGCGCTCCGCATAAGGAGAACGAGCGGGCAGCCCGACTTCTTGCGCGAGCGCGCCCGGAATGGTGCACCAGCATCATCGGCGTCAACGTCTCCGACGAGGTCCGGGCCACGTGCGAGCAAGCATTCGGAGCGAGCCGGTGCGATTGGCGGGTCCGGCTGTCCGACGAACGTATGGCGCGCGTATATCGCGAGGCGGAATACTTCGTCTTTCTCGGGACGAACGAGGGATTCGGAATGCCCTACATCGAAGCTGCCGTCTCCGGCGCGACCGTCGTGGCAGTTGATCAGCCGTTGACCCAGGAGCTTCTCGGTCGTGCGGCGCACCTATTACCGCGGGTCGACGACGACGTTTTGGTCGAGCAACTCCGCCCGCGTCCGAGCGTTGATGCAAGCGCGACCAGAGACGTTGCGGACAGATACTCCTGGGATCGGTTCGCCACAGAGGTGCGGAAGGCTCTGCTCGAGGTGGCCAGCGCCGAAGAGGTTGATAGTCGTGCATCGTCGTTCTGATCGTTCGACCAGTCGGGTCGAGCTAACCGCTCCACATGTTGCCCGCGAACCCGCCAACATTTCCAGGAGGGGAGCACCGTGAGAACGATTCTTCTCGACGTCTACCAGGACCAGGTGGCTGCGAGCGTCGATGCACCCGTCTCGCTTCCGAAGGCTGCGATCCGCGGACTCGTCGCGGTGCGTCACTCGGCGACGACCCTCTTTCGCGTGTCCCAGGTGGTCGGGCGCCGCCTCCCGGCGCTTGGCCACGCAATCAAGCAGTTGAATCACGTCATCACTGGCGCCGACTTGGCGTGGCGGGCTGCCATCGGGCCGGGACTGGTTCTGTTTCACCCCACGGGTGTGGTTATCGGTCCCGGAGTGGTCATCGGCTCGGGCTGTCGGATCCAGCAGGGCGTGACGCTTGGCGGAAGCGGACGTTCGGTCGGCGATGGCTCTCCTCGGGTTGGAGACGATGTGCACCTCGGAGCCGGAAGTCGAGTCCTAGGACCTGTCGTCGTGGGAGATCGTGCGGTAGTCGGAGCGAATGCCGTCGTTGTGGCCGACGTGCCCGCTGGCGCTGTAGCAGTTGGCGTCCCCGCGCGTTCGCGGATGCCGGCGTGAGCAGGTCAAAAACGCCACGATCCGCCGAACCTGGGGACGCTCCAAGGCGCTCCGGCCCGCCAGGCGTACGAGAACTCGTCGCGACAGTTGCTGCGTCCGCGACCGGACGTCTCCTGCGTGCGATGGTGGCTGGCGCGACCGGGCCGCTGCTTGGTTTCGCAGTCCTGTTCGTACTCCCGCTCATCGGTGCGTGGCTCCTCCCGACTGATCAGTTCGCGATGTGGGCGATCCTGAGCACGATCTCGTCGATCTCGCTGTCACTCGACTTTGGTGGTGTCGCACTGGTGATGGCGCGGTGGAACTACGAGCGCCGTGGGCGCCTGGTACTTCGTGGCTCACTCTTGTCGGTCGCGGGATCGGTACTGATCGGCCTCATCGCGACCGTGGCGTGGATACCGTTCTCGCGAACGGAGACAGGTTCGACGTTCTCGCTAGGCGCTGGCGTTGCTGCGATTGCTGTCACAACTGCTGGCGCGGGCCTCCGCAGCTGCCTCTTGGTGTTCGCACAGGCGGCACTCAACTGCGAGCGATTCGCCCTCCGCAACTTCATTACTGCTGGGCAGTCGTTGATCGCCTTCGCTTTCACGATTGCAGCGATTATCGCTACTCGCAGCGCCTGGGCGCTCCCCATCGGGTGGCTCGCGTCGGGCTTGATCGTTCTTCTCGTAACCGTTGTCTGGGCAAGGCGCGTACGACTCTTCCAAATCGACCCTGGCGCACTCAGCCGCCCAGACGATGCCTCGAGCACAACAGCATTCGTCTGGTCGCGGACGCTTGCAACGGTGATCGGCGCTTTGCTCCTGCAGTCGGACCGATGGGTAGTTGGCGCGCTCGCGCCGCCAGCCTTCCTTGCGGCGTACGAGATCGCGTGGAGATTGGCTGCTATGCCGAAATTCCTGGTGCAGAACCTCTCAGTCGCGGTCGGGTCGCGCGCAGCGACCTCGCGCGCTGAGGTGGGCGAAGCATGGCAAGTGCTTCGACGATCCCTGCGGATTGCCGCCGCCGTAGGGCTCCTTGCCGCGATTCCCTTTGCCGTCGCGTACGTGCCGATCGCACGGCTGGTAGGTGTTGACGATTTGCCGTGGATGTTCGCCGCCATGCTCGCCGTATATACCTTCCATGCGGTCACAGCCCCAGTGACATACGTGAGTGTTGGACTCGGATGGCCCACACTCGACGTGCCGTACCTGCTACTGACTGCTGCGCTTGCGTTGTCTGCGGCCACCCTTGCGTTCACGAACGATCAGGTCTGGATATTCATCATCGGCAACTTGGTGGCGCTGGCGGCCGGTACCGCATGGTTCCTGTCATATGGTCCCAAGAGAATCCATCATCGATTGCAGGTCCCGAAGTCCGTCGAGAGTCGAGCGAAAGGTGGGCTATGAAGTACACACCGCGCCGAGTGATCGGCGCTGCGACCCGTCGGTTGGGGCGCTTTGCGCGATTGCGACGTGCCGGTCGAGTGTCGGTGGGCTACGGCAGCTACGGTGCGCCGCATGTTGTGACGTTCGACAACGACGCGACGACGAGGTTGCGCATCGGACGCTATTGCTCGATCGCCTCCACTGCGACGATCCTGCTCGGCGGAGGGCACCCAACCGACAGAGTGTCGATGTATCCGGTGCGGCTTCGCATCGGAAAGCGCTCCGGATCGAATGACGGTTTTCCTTTGTCGCGCGGCGACATCGAGATTCAGGATGGGGTGTGGATCGGCCACGAGGCGCTGATCCTCAGCGGCGTCACGATTGGTAGCGGTGCGGTCATTGGGGCCCGCGCCGTCGTGGCGAGAGACGTGCCCCCGTACGCGATTGTCGCAGGAAACCCGGCCCGACTCCTCCGCTATCGATTCGATGACGAGACGATCGCGGCGGTCGAATCGCTTGGGTGGCCAGCGTTCTCGAAAGAACGGATGCTAGCGGAAGTCGAGGTGGTCAACGGCCCCGCCAGTCGCTTGGTGCGTTGTCCCCCAGAGCGAGCAAGTGACTTTGAGTCGGAAAGTGGACCGGCTGACTGACCCCGAAGAGCGCACAGGGGTCGGCTCGTGTAGGCGGAATGCACCTCCTCGCACATCGGCGGCGGACTCGTCCGTGCGACCGGTTCGGCCGAGCCGCATGCGGCTAGAGTGCGCGCATACCATTCCCATCACCAGGAGCTCCTCAATGCGATTGAGCGTCATCGGCTGCGGCTATCTCGGTGCGGTCCACGCCGCCGCGATGGCGTCCCTCGGGCACAGCGTCGTCGGCATCGACATCGATGAGAACAAGGTTGAAGCGCTCCGCAACGGTCGCGCGCCGTTCTATGAGCCGGGCCTGCCGGAACTGCTGACGGAGGCAGGTGCGACCGGCCGGTTGAGCTTCAGCACCGACATGGCCGACGCAGCGGGCGCTGACGCTCACTTCATCTGTGTCGGCACGCCGCAGGTTCACGGTGAGTTCCGCGCGGACCTGACGTTTGTGAACTCCGCTGTCGAGGCGCTTCGGCCGCACCTGCGCCCTGGCGACGTCGTCGCGGGCAAGTCGACGGTCCCGGTGGGGACGGCGGAGGCGATCGCGGAGTCGCTCGAGGGGACGGGCGCGATCCTCGTCTGGAACCCGGAGTTCCTGCGTGAGGGCTTTGCGGTGAAGGACACGCTGCACCCGGACCGGTTGGTCTACGGGGTGCCGACGGACGACGAGGGTGTGCCGACCGCCGAGGGTGCGCGGGCGAAGGCGGTGCTCGACGAGGTCTACGCGACACCGCTGTCGGAGCGGACTCCGCTGGTCGTGACCGACTACGCCACGGCGCAGCTGGTCAAGGTGGCGGCGAACTCGTTCCTGGCCACGAAGATCTCGTTCATCAACGCGATGGCTGAGCTGTGCGAGGCGACGGGTGCGGACGTGACGCGCCTGGCCGATGCGATCGGGTACGACGCGCGGATCGGGCGGCGGTTCCTCAACGCGGGTCTGGGTTTCGGTGGCGGGTGCCTGCCGAAGGACATCCGCGCGTTCATGGCTCGCGCGGGCGAGCTGGGCGTGAGCGACGCGTTGTCGTTCCTGCGCGAGGTCGACTCGATCAACATGCGGCGCCGCGTGCGGATGGTGGACCTGGCGCGGGAGGTGTGTGACGGGTCGATCGTCGGCAAGCGGATCGCGGTGCTGGGGGCGGCGTTCAAGCCGGACTCGGACGACGTCCGCGACTCGCCGGCGCTCTCGGTGGCGGCGCAGATGCAGCTGCAGGGCGCGCACGTGACCGTGACGGACCCGCAGGCCGTGGAGAACGCCGAGGCGAAGTGGCCGGACCTGCACTTCGCCGAGACGGCTCTCGAGGCCGCCAAGGACGCCGACGTGGTCCTGCTGGCCACCGAGTGGCCCGAGTACCGCGAGATCGACCCGGACGCCCTTGCTGCGGTCGTGGCGCACAAGCGGATCCTCGACGGCCGCAACGTGCTCGAGCCGGCGGCGTGGCGCGCGGCGGGCTGGACCTATCGGGCGCTGGGGCGGCCCTGAGCATGTCCCGCAAGGCAGGCGGGGTCCTCGTCGCGGTCGGCCTCGTGCTCGCGGCTGTGGCGGTCTTCCTGGTGCTGCGGCCCTCTCCGACGACGACGGAGCCGTGGTCCGCCGACGGCGCGGACCCGGTGGCCTACGCCGCGGAGCTCGTCGTCGGGACGAACGCGGCACGGGCGGACGAGGACCTGCCGGCTCTGACGGTGTCGCAGTGCGCCACCACGGAGGCGACCGTGCGGGCCGAGGGGCTCACCGGTGGCGAGGAGCTGGAGCACGCATCGCTGACGCCGGTGATCGAGGCGTGCGCGCCGGCGTCGACGGCGGCGGAGAACCTGGCCCGGGCGGCGGCGTCTCCGCATGACGTCGTCGACGCGTGGCTCGACTCTCCGGGCCACCGCGCGAACCTGCTCGACCCCGACCTCGAGCAGGTCGGCATCGGCTGCCTGCTGGACGGCGACGAGATGCTCTGCTCGCAGGTCTTCCTCGGGCCGTAGTCAGCCCGTGCCGACGGGCTCCGGGCTCCGCGACCGACGCCGCGCGACGAGCAGGACCGCGACCCCGACGGCCGTCCCCAGCGTGTTGGCGACGAGGTCGCGCACGTCGGACACCCGGTCCGGCAGGAACAGCAGCTGCGCGAGCTCGATGACCGCGGAGGTCGCGAGTCCCAGGGCGATGACCAGCCACGCGGGCCGTCGGGGCAGGAGGAGGCTGACGAGGATGCCGAACGGCACGAACAGGGCGATGTTCGCGAGGAACTCGGTGACGCTGTAGGTCAGACCGATCCCGAGGGAGCCGAGCCACGTCAGGATGGTGTGGACCAGGTCGAATCCGCCGTCGTCGGCGAGCTTGGGCCAGAGGGTCACGCGGGCCAGCGCGACGAGGTACAGGGCGAACAGCAGGCGCGTCCTCGTCATGGCGTCTCGGCGACGGCGACGGGTTGCCGCCGGAGCAGCAGGGACGCGGCGACGCCGATGGACGCGCCGAGCGAGTTGCCCAGCACGTCGCGGGTCGAGGGCTGCCGGTCGGACAGCCCGAGCGCCTGCACGGTCTCGATGCCGACGGAGAGTGCGACGAGCGCCACGAGCGCGACCCACCAGCGCCGGCGGGGGAGCAGGAGGGCGGCCAGCAGCCCGAGCGGGACGAAGAGCAGGATGTTGGCGGCGAACTCGGCGGCGTGCACGTTGAGCTTCTCCGGCAGGCCGAGGTCGTGCAGGCGGCCCAGCCCGCGGTCGATCGGGGCGTCGAGCGCGTTGTGCAGGCCCCACGGGTTGAGCACGAGCACGGCGGCGGCGACGAGCACGGCGACGAGCAGGCCGATGACCACCTGTCGTTGCCGCTCGTTCACGCTGACCAGGGTACGTCCTGACTTTCTTTACGCAGGGTAATGATCTAGAGTAAGGATCATGCCCTCCTCCCGTGACCTCGCCGGCGAGCTCCGCATCGCCATCGGCCGGGCCTCGAGGAGGATCCGGGCGGAGCGGGGCGAGGCGGGACTGACGGACCCGCAGTTCACCGTGCTCGCCTGGCTCACCAAGGAGGGCCCGCTGACGCCGGGCCAGCTGGCGGAGCGCGAGCGCATCCAGCCGCCGAGCATGACCCGCACGGTCAACTCGCTGGTGGAGATCGGCCTCGTCGCGAAGGCTGAGCACCCGACGGACGGTCGGCAGGTCGTCGTGAGCCTCACGGACGCCGGTGTGGCGGAGGTCGACGAGACCCGTCGCCGTCGGGACGCGTGGCTGGCCGAACGCCTCCGACAGATGACCAAGGACGAGCGCACCCTGCTCGCCGACGCCGCCGAGCTCCTCCGGAGGATCGCCGCTTCATGAGTCCCACGTTCTCCTCGCTGAAGTTCCGGAACTACCGGCTGTGGTTCGCCGGGGCTCTGGTGGCGAACGTGGGCACCTGGATGCAGCGCGTCGCGCAGGACTGGCTCGTCCTGACGGAGCTCACCGACGAGTCCGGGGTCGCGGTCGGCATCACGACGGCCCTGCAGTTCGCGCCCGTGCTCCTGCTGTCCCCGTACGCGGGGCTCCTGGCGGACCGGGTGGACCGGCGCAAGCTGCTGATCGCCACGCAGGTGGGCCAGGGCATCCTCGCGGCGGGGCTGGGCGTCCTTGTCCTGTCTGGGCACGCACAGCTGTGGCAGGTGTACCTGTTCGCGCTTGCCCTCGGGTGCGTCACGGCCATCGACGGGCCGGTGAGGCAGACGTTCGTCGCGGAGCTGGTGCCCGCGAGCAAGCTGTCGAACGCGGTGGGCCTGAACAGCGCGTCGTTCAACGCCGCCCGCCTCATCGGTCCGGGCGTCGCCGGTCTGCTCATCGCCGCCGTCGGCACCGGGTGGGTGTTCCTCATCAACGCGGTGACGTTCGCCGCGACGATCTTCTCGCTGACACGGATGCGCCGCTCCGAGCTCAGCCCGATGCCGACCACCGCCCGCGCCAAGGGGCAGCTGCGCGAGGGCATCGCCTACGTCCGCGGGCGCAGCGACATCCTCGTGATCATGGTCGTCGTCGGCGTCGTGTCCACGTTCGGCCTCAACTTCCAGCTGACCAGCGCCATGATGGCGCGCAGCGAGTTCGGCATGGGGGCGGGGGAGTACGGGATCCTCGGGTCGGTGCTGGCCATCGGGTCCCTGACCGGGGCGCTGCTCGCCGCACGACGGGAACGGCCCCGCGTCCGCCTGGTGATCGGCGCCGCGTTCGGGTTCGGCGTCACGACCGGCGTCATGGCCCTCATGCCCACCTACCTGACGTTCGCGATCGCCTGCATCCCCGTCGGGCTCGCGTCGCTGACGATGATGACGGCCGCCAACGCGACCATCCAGCTCAGCACCGACCCCGCCGTACGAGGGCGGGTCATGGCGCTGTACATGATGGTTTTCCTCGGCGCGACGCCCATCGGCTCGCCCATCGTCGGCTGGGTCGGCGAGACGTTCGGCCCCCGCTGGGCCATCGGCATCGGGTCGATCAGCGCCCTGCTCGTCGCGACCGGCGCGGCACTGTGGGCCTGGAAGAAGTGGGACGTCACCGTCCGCTACCACGTGCGCACCCGGCCCCACCTCGAGGTGCTCTACCCGGCGCTGCCGGAGCGCCGCGCGCAGACGGCCACCGAGCTGGCCGCGCAGGAGGCGGCGGACCGCCAGACGGCGGCGTGACGAGGACCTCACGTCGGTTGCCCGGGTCTATCGCTTTTGTGCTCCGCCCGGCCGGGTGAATCCCGCTCCCCAAAGACGTTCGGCCTGCGGAGGTGTCGGGGGCGCCTAGTACGGTCACGCCGGGTGACGCACAGCGCGCGCCCCAGGCGTTCCCCCGATCGGGCGGACGACCGCGGTCTCGAGGGGAACGTTGCATGCGTCGCAGCAGCTTGGTGCAGGGGGAACGGTGGAGGGCGCGCGGGCTCCGGCTCGCAGCCACGGCAGGCCTCGCGGCCCTCGTCGTCGGCGGAACCTCGGTCCCCGCGACCGCGGCCGGACCCGGCCTCGGCGCCGTCGGTGGCACCATCACGGTGCCGGAGGGCCAGTCTCCGTCCTCCGTGTGGGTCAGCGGCACGTCCACAGGCTCGGGCGAGTGGCTCTCCTTCAGCGCCATGGTCGACGAGGACGGCAGCTACCTCGCGCAGGACGTGACGCCCGGCACCTACGTCGTCGAGTTCGCCACGGGGTCCAGTGACATGGTCCCCGAGTTCTACGACGACGCCGCGTCGCAGACCCTCGCCTCGGTCGTGACCGTCGAGGCCGACGCGACCAGCGACGTGGACGCCAGCCTCGAGCTCGGCGCCACAGTCGAGGGCCGCGTCACCGACGCCGACGGTCTCCCCGTCGACGGGGCGTCCGTCTCGGTCTCGGACACGAGCAGCACGCTCGGGTACCGATGGACGAACACGGACGAGAACGGCGAGTACCACGTCGGCGGTCTCCGGGCGGGCAGCTACCGCATCTCCGTCATGGCCCCGTGGGGCTCGGCGCTGGCCGACACCTACTACGGCGGCACGAGCTGGCAGACGGCGACGACCCTCCCGATCGCTGCGCGCGCAGAGCTGACCGGCATGGATGTCGTCATGCCGAAGGCGGCGGTCGTCACCGGCCGACTCCTGCGCGCAGGCGCACCGGTCGACCTCGGCACGGTCACCTTCACCAGCGCGACCGACGGCTCGTCCACGACGACGGGCACGACCACGGACGGGACCTTCACCAAGTCGCTCGTCCCCGGCACGTACATCGTGCGCTTCGACGGTCCCTACAACAGCGGCACGACGACGCAGTACTGGCAGGGCGCGTCGACACAGGCCGGTGCGACGCCGCTGGTCCTCACGTCCGGGCAGAGCACCCCGCTCGGCGACGTCACGCTCATCGACGGTGCGGCGATCGCCGGGACCGTGACGGACGCGGCGGGCGCCCCCGTCGCCGGTGCGAGCGTGTGGGTCACCGCGCCGACGGGTGGCAGCGCGCAGGCCACCACCGACGCCACCGGGTCCTACCGCGCGTCGGGCCTGACCGCGGGCGACTACAAGGTGCAGTTCAGCGGACCCAGCGGCTCGTTGCTGCGGAGCGAGTACTACGACGACGCGCAGCAGTGGATGGACGCCGACGCGGTGACCTCCACGGGCACGGGCACCGTCAGCGGCATCGACGCCGAGCTCGAGATCGGCGGCGGCGTGTCCGGTCGCGTCCTCGACGCCGACGGTCGTCCTCTCCCCGGCGCGTACGTGTCGGCGAGCTCGCGCAGCGGCCTCAGCGGCGTCTGGATGTCGGCGTCCACCGACACCGACGGCAACTACTCCCTCGGCGGTCTCGCCGCTGGCGACTGGACCTTCCAGATCCAGGCACCGTCCGGCAGCACCTTCGCCACCGAGTGGTACCTCGACGCCACCAGCGGGTCCGACGCGGAGGTCGTGTCGATCAAGGCGGGTGTGCGCACCGAGCTCGACGACGTCTCGTTGGAGCGCGGCGTGACTCTCACCGGCCGCGTCGTCGGTCCCGACGGTTCCCCGGTCCGGGGCGCCAGCGTCTCGCCGCGGATCGGCGACAGCTTCCCCCCGTCGGCCGTCACCGGCGATGACGGCACCTACACGCTGCGCGGCCTGCGACCCGGCGCGTACGAGCTCTACGTCGGTGCACCCCTCGACGGGCCGCTGCTCTCGGGCTACTACCCGGACGGCGGCATCCCGGAGCACCCGCAGAAGTTCACGCTCACGACGACGCCGGTGCAGACGCTGCCCGACACCCGTCTGCAGCGCGGAGGGACGGTCGCGGGCACCATCACGCGCCCGGACGGCACGCCTGTGCGCGATGCGAGCGTCTGGGTCGAGCTCGACGACCCTCGCGGGTCCGGCTCGTCGACGACCACGGACGAGCACGGCGACTACGTCGCCACCGGCGTGCGTGCCGGCAACGTCACGGTGTCGGCCGTGTCGGTGCTGAACGAGGAGTGGGGTTCCGACTACGCCGGCATCAACACCTTCTACGCAGGCTCGGCCGGAACCCCGCGTCGCAGCCTCGCGACGAGGCTCCCGGCGACCAGCGCTGGCTCGCTCTCCGACATCGACATCGCCCTGCCGCCCCGTGGCACCGCGATCGCCGACGTGGCCATGTCGCTCTCGCCGGCGTCGCCGGTGATCGGACGCCCGGTCACGGTCACGGTGCAGGCGTCGGGTGACGCCGGCATCCCGACCGGCGCGATCGACTTCTGGGCCGATGGCGGCGCGACCGACGCGATGCTCGACGCCCAGGGACGAGCGACGTTCACGTTCACCCCGGACGCGGATACCGATCCCGAGCTGCACGCGCTCTACTCGGGCAGCGCGGCCTATGACGAGGCGTGGGGAACCCTCGTGTTCACGCCCGGCGAGCCCGCCCCGGCTCCCACGGTCACGAGCGTCTCCCCGACGACCGCCAGCGCCGTCGGCGGCGCCACGGTGACGCTCACGGGCACGGGCTTCGACCCGAGCGCGACCGTCACGGTCGGCGGTGTGCCGGCGACCGACGTGGTGGTCGAGTCGACGACCACGCTGCGCGCGACGGTCCCCCCGCACGGGGTGGGCGAGGTCCCGGTCATCGTCACCACAGCGGCGGGCGGCGCCAGCAGCGCGGCGTCCCTGACGTACACGACCGAGCCGACGACGCTGGCGCTGACCACCTCGGCACCGTCGGTCACGGTGGGCCAGCCCGTCACCTTCACGGCGACGGTCACGTCCGCAGCAGGCGCCCCGACCGGAGCGGTCACCTTCGTCGTCGACGGCGGGACCCCGGTCAGCGTTCCGACGGTCGCCGGTGTCGCGATGTACTCCCCGACCGGGCTCACTGCCGGGTCGCACACGGTCGCGGCATCGTTCGCCGGTGGCAGCACCTACGGCGCGAGCTCGGCGAGCGTCACCCAGGTCGTCGTCCCGCGCGGTCCGACGGTCTCGTCCGTCTCCCCGGCGGTCCTCACCACGGCCGGTGGCGAGCGCGTCGTCACGGTCACGGGTGCCGACCTGACGGGTGCCACGGCGGTCACGTTCGGTGACGTGCCCGGCACGGAGCTCCAGGTCGTGTCGGCCACCCAGGTGTCGGTCGTCGCCCCCGCGCACGCTGCGGGGTCGGTGCCGGTGCGGGTGACCACGCCGGTCGGGACCTCCACGACGAGCGCACCGTTCCTGTTCGTCGACGTCGCCGACGGTGTGGTGTCCCAGACGCCGGAGCGTGCGGTCAGCGCGCCGGCGGTGGCACCGAACTCTCCGGTGTGCGTGCAGATCACCGGCACGAACGGGGTCCCGGTGGGGGCCTCGGGCGTGGTGCTCAACGTGACCACGGTGCACCCCTCCCACCTGGGCTACGTCGTGGTGTACCCCGACACCGCAGGCAACGGGGCGACACCCCCGCCGGCGGGCTCGTCGGTGAACTTCGAGCCGGGCGCGGACGTCGCCAACGCGGCGTTCGTGCAGCTGCCCGCCAACGGGAAGGTCTGCTACTTCACCAAGAGCGCGGGTGCGGTCGGGGTCCTGCTGGACGTCACCGGGTTCACGATGCCGGACGCCGGAATCGTGACGCAGGCCTCGCAGCGTCTGGTCGA
This sequence comes from Cellulomonas sp. Leaf334, assembly GCF_001424195.1. Lineage (GTDB taxonomy): Bacteria > Actinomycetota > Actinomycetes > Actinomycetales > Cellulomonadaceae > Cellulomonas. The sequence goes on from NZ_LMOO01000005.1 coordinate 554,018, forward strand.
CACGCGGCCCGGAGCCGGGCACGTGGGCTCGGTCAGCGGTCCGGTGGCTCCACGCACGGTCAAGACGGTCCAGGTGCGTGGCATGGCCGGGGTGCCCGAGGACGCCAGCGCGGTGATCCTCAACGCCACGGTCACCGGGGCGACCCAGCCCGGCAACTTGCGGGTGTTCCCGGCGGGCCAGGACGTGCCCACCGCGTCGGTGGTCAACTTCGCCTCCGGGACGGACAAGGCGAACGCGACGATCGTGGACCTGCCCGTCTCCGGGAAGGTGTCCTTCTACTCGGACACCACCGCACCGGTGAACGTCTCCCCGGTCCAGGTGATCCTGGACGTGACCGGGTACGTCGTGGGCGGCTCGACCTACTCGGCCGTCACTCCCACCCGGGTCCTCGACACCCGGCCGGGCACCAACCACCTGGGTTCGATCCCGGGCGCCCTGAAGGCGCGCACGGTCTACCAGGTGGAGCTTCCGGGCACGGGCGGAGTGCCCGAGGACGCGTCCGCGGTGGTGCTCAACGTGACGGCGATCGGCCCGACCTCGCTGGGCAACCTGCGGGTCTACCCGAACGCGCCGGGGTCGACCGTCCCGCCGACGGCCTCGACGATCAACTACGTGCCGGGGCGTGACATCCCGAACCTCGTGGTGGTCGCCCTGCCGGCCGACGGGATCGTCAACCTGTACTCCGACATGTCGCCGGGCGGGATGGTCCACGTGGCCGCCGACGTGGTCGGGTACATCTCGGGGGACGCGCCCACGCCCTGACCCACGAGCACGCACCAACCGCAGGGCCGGCTCGAGCGCTCGGGTCGGCCCTGCGGTCGTCACGGCACCGGCACCGCCGACCGGGTGGATGCTCGGGTGAAGACCGCCCCGGACCATGTCGCCCGGGATGTCCGAGATGTCACGATCATCGGGTGAGTGCCACCGTCGACGAGCCGCGCGCGCCCGAGGCCGCCGTGCCCGTCGACGACGAGCTGCCCGACGCACCGCGTCCGCGCCGTCGGCTCGCGCGGCGCATCGCGTTCGGCGTCCTCGCCCTCCTCGTCCTGCTGGTCGTCGCAGCCGGGTGGCTGGCGTTCCGCGGTTACCAGGCCGGGACCGCGCTGCTGTCGGCGAAGGACGTGGTGCTCGACCTCCGCGGCGACGTCGGGGGTGGCGACACGCAGCAGCTCGAGGCGCGGCTGCCGGAGGTCCAGGCCGACCTGGCCGCCGCCCGGTCCGCGACCGCCGACCCGGTGTGGCGCGCGGCGGAGCACCTGCCGTGGGTCGGGGCGAACCTGGAAGCCGTCCGCGTCGTGTCCTGGTCGCTCGACGACGTGGTGCGCGACGCGGTGCCGGCGATCGGCCGGATCGACGCCGTGCTGCACGCGCAGGAGGCCCGCGGCACCGACGGTCGGATCGACCTGGCACCCCTCGTGGACGCCGCCCCGGACATCGTCGCCGCCGCTGCGAGCGCCCACGCCGCGCAGGCGGCGGTCGCCGCGATCGACACGGACGCCCTGGTGGGCCGGCTGGCGGGGCCCGTGGTCCAGCTCCAGGACGGGCTGAGCCAGGTGACGGGTGCGCTCGACGCGGGCGCGCAGGTGGCGTCGCTCCTGCCGCCGATGCTGGGCGCCGACGGGCCGCGGACGTACCTGCTGGTGTCGCTGAACTCCGCCGAGCTGCGCAGCGCGGGCGGGATCGTGGGTGCCTTCGCCGTCCTGCGGGCAGACGACGGCAACGTCGACCTCACCGAGCAGCGGACCACGCTCGACCTGCCCGGCATCGAGTCGTCGATCCTGCCGCTCTCCGCCGAGGAGCTCCGGATCGACACCGACCGCCTGGGTCGGTGGGTGCAGAACGCCGTGCTGACGCCGGACTTCCCGCGCAGCGCGGAGCTGCTGGCCGCACGGTGGGAGCGGGACATCGGCTCGCAGGTGGACGGGGTGATCGCGACGGACCCCGTCGCCGTCTCCTACCTGCTCGGGGCGACCGGTGCGGTCACCGAGCCCGGGGGAGTGCAGATCGACGCCTCGAACGTCCTGCAGGTGCTGCTGCGCGACGCGTACCTCACCTACGGCGACGACGCCGACTCCGGTGACCGGTTCTACACGGGTGTCGCCGCGACGATCTTCCAGGCGGTCGGCTCGGGCCAGGGGGACTCCCGCGCGGTCGTCGACGCGCTGGCCCGCGCGGGCGCCGAGGGCAGGCTGCGGATGTGGTCGGCGCACCCGGCGGAGCAGGAGCGGCTGGTGTCCACGAGCGTCGGTGCCGCGTTCCTCACGGGACCGTTCCCCGACGCGACGGGTCTCTTCCTCAACGACGGGACGGCCGGCAAGCTCGGCTACTTCCTCAGCACCGCCGTGACGGTCGAGGACCTGCGCTGCACGGGCCCTGACCCGATGGCCACGGTGCGCCTCGACCTCTCCTACTCGCCGCCGGCCGAGGTCGAGAGCTTCCCGCGTTACGTCACCGGGTGGAGCGGCACGGACCTGCCGGTCGGCTGGCTGGCGACCAACATCACCGTGTACTCCCCGGTGGGCGCGCCGCTCGACGCGATCGGGCTGGGTGACGGGTTCGTCCTCGGAGGCAGTGCCGAGGCGGGTGGACGCGACGTCAAGGTGGTCACGTCGTGGCTGGCGCCCGGCGCGAGCGAGACGTACCGGGTCGACGTCCCGGTGCGCGACGGACGCGTGACGGTGTGGACGACGCCGACGCTCACCAGCCCCGGCATGGTCACGGCCACCTGCCCGTAGGCGCCGCGAGGGCGAAAAGTCCGAATCGGCCGTAAATCACCCGTTATGCCCATGTGGGAACCCCTGCCCAGAGGTCACAATGGACCGAAATGTCCGGTTACCCGACAGGGGCTCATCATGGTCAGGCTCGTTCGGGGCGCGCTCGTCGCGCTCGTCGCAGTCCTCGCGGCTGTCGTCGGCGCGCTGCCGGCCTCCGCCCTCTCCGACGGCCCCACGGCCTCGCCGTCACCCGACGAGCAGGTGTACGGCTGCATCAACCCCGTCGACGGCTACGGTGCCCCCCGCGCCTGCCAGCTCCTGGTGCAGGTGCTCGCGCCGATCTGCGACAACGAGGTGCCGAAGCTCAAGTACACGGTCGACCCCGTGGGCACGCCGAACGACAAGGTCACGATCACCTTCGTCAACCCCAGCGGGCCGAGCGTGGTCTACGCGGACCAGCCGCTGACCGGGATCGTGAACTGGCCCGGAGCGGTCGTCGGGCCTGACGGTCGCGGCATCGACTGGCCCGGCTGGACCAAGCTGGCCGACGGCACGTGGGTCGAGGGTGACGAGTTCGACTGGGTCCGGCCGAACGTGAAGGTGCTGTTCGAGGTCAACCCGTCGCAGACCGTCACGGTCGCGTACCCGCCGTCGAGCCCCGTGTGCAACACGAACCCGGACGAGGTGCTCGACACCGTCGTCCTGGCGAGCAACCCGACGAGCGCCACGCTCTCGGCGACCGGCTCGGAGTCGCAGCCGCTGCTGATCGCCGGAGCAGCTCTGATCCTGGTCGGCGGCCTGGCCGTCGGGTCGGTGGCGATCGCCCGCCGTCGTCGCACGATCTGAGCATCCGCTCCGACCGACAGGCGCCCGCCTCCCGTGCTGACCACGGGGGGCGGGCGTCCGTCATGAGCGGGGGGCGTCAGGCGAGCTGGCCCACCACGTGGTCGATGCACGCGGTGAGCGCGAGCACGTCGTCCGGCTCGACCGCCGGGTACATGGCGACCCGCAGCTGGTTGCGGCCCAGCTTGCGGTAGGGCTCCACGTCGACGACGCCGTGCCCACGCAGGACCTTGGCGACGGTGGCCGCCTCGATCTCCGGGTCGAGGTCGATGGTGCCGACGACGTCCGAGCGCAGCGCCGGGTCCGCGACGAACGGCGTCGCCCAGTCCCGCGACTCCGCCCAGCCGTACAGGTGACCCGCGGACGTCGCCGTCCGCTGCGCGGCCCACGCCAGGCCCCCGTTGCCGAGGATCCAGTCGAGCTGCTCGGCGAGCAGCACCAGGGTCGCGATGGCCGGGGTGTTGAGGGTCTGGTCCAGCCGGGAGTTGGTCAGCGCGGTGGTGAACGACAGCGACTCCGGCACCCAGCGTCCGCTCGACTCGACGCGGGCCGCGCGCTCGATCGCCGCGGGGGAGGCCGCGGCGAGCCAGAGGCCGCCGTCGGACGCGAAGGACTTCTGCGGCGCGAAGTAGTAGACGTCGGTCTGCGCGACGTCGACCGCGAGGCCGCCCGCGCCCGACGTCCCGTCGACCAGCACCAACGCACCCTGCTCGCGCGACCCGGCGACCCGGCGCACGGGCGCGACGACTCCGGTCGACGTCTCGTTGTGCGGCCAGGCGTAGGTGTCGACGCCGTCCGCGAAGTCCGGCACCGCCACGCCGCCGGGCGCCGCGGAGGTGACCACGGGCTCCCCGACGAACGGCGCCCGGGCCGCGGCCGCGGCGAACTTGGCGCCGAACTCGCCGAACGTGCCGAAGGCCGCCCGGTCCTCGACCAGGCACAGCGTCGCGACGTCCCAGAAGAGGGTCGAGCCGCCGTTGCCGAGGACGACCTCGTACCCGTCGGGCAGGTCGAGCAGCGCGGCGAGGCCCGCGCGGACGCGACCGACCAGGGCGCGCACGGGCGCCTGGCGGTGGGACGTCCCGAGCAGCGCGGCGGCAGGGCCGGCGAGCACGTCGACCTGGGCCTGCCGGACCTTCGAGGGACCGGAGCCGAAGCGGCCGTCCGCGGGCAGCAGGTGCGCGGGGATCGTGATGTCGTGGGCAGCGGGCACGAGGCGAGGATAGGCGGTGCCGGACCCCGCCTGTCGGCCCGACCAACTAACCTGTGCACAGCGTGGCGCCCCGACATCGAGCGGGCGTGTGCCACGCGACGATGACGCGACGCGGGAGGCCTGAGCAGTGAGCGACCTGATCGACACGACCGAGATGTACCTCAAGACGATCTACGAGCTCACCGAGGAAGGCATCACCCCCCTGCGCGCCCGGATCGCGGAGCGGCTCGGGCACTCGGGGCCGACGGTCTCGCAGACGGTCGCCCGGATGGAGCGCGACGGACTCGTCGTCGTCACCGGGGACCGCCACCTCGAGCTGACCGCGGTGGGCGAGGGCAAGGCGGTGCGCGTCATGCGCAAGCACCGCCTGGCCGAGCGCCTGCTCACGGACGTCATCGGCCTCGAGTGGCCGTACGTGCACGAGGAGGCGTGCCGCTGGGAGCACGTCATGAGCGAGCGCGTGGAGAAGCGGCTCGCGTCGCTGCTGGACCACCCGCACTTCGACCCGTACGGCAACCCGATCCCGGGGCTGGGGGAGATCGGCGAGGAGACGACGCGCGAGACGTTCCTCGACGGCGTCACGTCCTTGGTCGCCTACCGCGGCGACGTGGGGGCCGACGGCTCCGAGCGTGCCGTGGTCGCGCGGATCGCCGAGCCCCTCCAGGTGGACGTCGAGCTCCTGACGAGGCTGGCCGAGGCGGGCGTGCTGCCGCACCAGGAGATCGCGATCGAGCGCAGCTACGGCACCGTGACGGTGTCGCGGCCGGGTTCGGAGACCGTCCTGGACCTGCCCGAGGACGTCGCACGGCACATCTTCGTCGGGACGCGCTGAACCTCTTCCGCCCTCCCGGCGGACCCCTGGACGGTGTCAAGCGATGTCGGTCGTGATCTTCGCCACGCCTCCGGCGGGTGACTCGTGCGCGCGCTCCCATGCCTGTGATCGGCGTCTTTGCAGGTCACCTCGGCGATCCGCGGCGGGCTGCAGGACGGCCGTCCAACAAGAAGCACATCTCTCGTGATCGGAACGTGACAATCGCGGTGGGGGTCCTGTACGTTCGACCTGCTTACCCGGAACCCTCCTCCAGGAAAGCCCTCGAGCGGAACGCCTAACCCTGCCGCCGCCACGAGGTCCGCACTGACCGCCGGCAGGGGCGGGGGACCCAATTGCGGGCACCGGAAGTTCGGTGTCCTTGGGGTGAAGCCGGAGAACCGATCTCGATCGGGGACACGGCCGGGTGTTCTCCCACCCGAACCCGACAGCTGACCTCGTAGGCATCAGGAGAGGCAACGCGTGACCGTGAGCACCACTCGCGCCCGCCATCGTGCGGCGCGCCGTCCTTCGACGCCATTGACCGAGCTCGCTTCGGCTGCCTCGGACCAGATGGGAACCGTCGGACGTCGTACTGCAGTCGTCGTCGGGACGTCCGGACTGGTCGTCTCGATGCTGGGCTCGTCCGCCAGCGCCGCCACCGGTGGTGACGCGGGGGCTCTGCCTGCCGTCGACACCGCTGCGCTGACCGCCTCGGCGCGTGCCGTCCTGAACACCTCGCCGGTGGTGACCGCTCCGGTCGACGCCGCGTGGACGTTCGACGCCCCGGTCGTCACGGCCGAGAAGCCGGCCCCGCCGCCGGAGCCGGTCCGCGCGACGACCACGACGTCGCGCAGCACGGCCCGCGCCGCGACCACCACCACGACCGCGACCCAGGCCACCAGCGCCGCGGTCCCGCAGTCGGTCGCCGGCAACGCGGTCCTCGAGATCGCCGCCCGCTACGTGGGCACCCCGTACGTCTCCGGTGGCTCGTCGCCCGACGGCTTCGACTGCTCGGGCTTCGTCTCCTACGTCTACGGCCAGCTGGGGATCAGCCTGCCGCGGACGTCGAGCGGCATCAAGGCAGCCGGCACCGTCATCTCGCGGGCCGACGCACAGCCTGGTGACCTCATCTGGAGCCCCGGCCACATCTCGATCTACGCCGGCGGCAACGACCAGATCGACTCGCCCCGCCCGGGCAAGACGGTCCAGTTCCGCGCCATCTGGCAGAGCTCGCCGGTCTTCATCCGCATCGGCTGAGATCACTCTTCGCCGACGAGGCCCCGACGACACCCGTCGTCGGGGCCTCGTCGCATTCCGGCTCCGGGTGCGGCCCTCCGACCGGGGCGGCGCGTACTCTGGCCGTGCACCACGCTGTTGCTTCGCTTCGCCGGGCCGGCAGCCAGCCGGTCCGACCCCCGAGGTCGGGAGAACGCCGTGCTCATGAATGCCACGAAGCTGTCCACCGAGGCCGTCGGTGGGGCAGTGTCCGAGGTCGGCTCACCAGGGCTGATCGCGTCCGGAGCACGCACCCTGCTGCTCAACGCCAGCATGGAACCGCTGTGCATCGTGAGCCTGCGCCGTGCCGTGGTGCTCGTGATGAGCGGCAAGGCGACCGTGCTGGAGACCGATGGTCGCGTGCTGCACTCCGAGCACGTGTCCGTGCCCCTGCCGTCGGTCCTGTGCCTCACGCGCTACGTGCACGTCCCGGTGCGTCGCCCGGTGCCCCCCACGCGTCGCACCGTGCTGCAGCGCGACGACCACCGGTGCGCGTACTGCGGGGGTGGGGCGGACACCGTCGACCACGTGAACCCGCGGTCGCGCGGCGGTCGGCACGAGTGGACGAACGTCGTCGCGGCCTGCGTCCGGTGCAACCACCGCAAGGCCGACCGGCTCCTGCACGAGATCGGCTGGGAGCTGCCCTTCGTCCCGCGTGCGCCGCGGTGGTCGGTGGCGTTCGGGACCACGTCGGTCCGCTCCGAGCCGTTGTGGTCGGCGTACGTCGTGGCCTGATTCTCGTCTTCGTCAAGGATCCACCAACGTATGGCATCATTCCGGGAACTCGAAGGCGCAACTGTGCCTCAGAGGAGGACACTGGGACGAGCGCACGGTGGGCTCGGTACGAGCACGGAGGCTCCGGATGACGCGTGACGATGTGGTCCTCGTCGGGGTGGACGGGTCGGCAGCGAGCCTGCACGCGCTCGACTGGGCGGCGGCGCAGGCCCGCACCCACGGCTGGGCAGTCCGGCTCGTCTGCAGCTACTCGCTCCCGTCGTTCACGGCCGCCTCGCTCGACGGCGGGTACGCGGCGCTGGACGACACCGCGATCCAGGAGGGCGCCAAGGCGGTGCTCGCCGAGGCGACGCAGCGGGTGTCCACGATGGGCGTCCCCGTCACCGCGAAGGTGCTCACGGGTGACGCCGCGGGGGTGCTCGTCGAGATGTCGCACTCCGTCCGGCTCGCGGTCGTCGGGACGCGGGGGCGTGGCGGGTTCGCAGACCGGCTGCTGGGCACCGTCTCGTCGGCCCTGCCCGCGCACGCGTACTGCCCGACGGTCGTCGTCCCCCTGCGCGAGGCGGGCAAGACCCTGCCCGACGACGCGCCGATCCCTGCCCCGCGCCCGGTGCAGCGGATCGTCGTCGGCGTCGACGGGTCCCCGCAGGCGGAGCGCGCCCTGCGCTACGCCATCGGTGAGGCCCGGGCGTGGGGAGCCGAGCTGACCGCGGTCGCCGGGGTCCCCGTCGGGTCGATGTCGGGCGTTCTCGCGTGGCTGCCGGCCGCCGTCGACCACGAGCAGGTGCTGCGGGACGTCACCGAGGGCCTGAACGTCGTCGTCGACCGCGCGCTGGCGGACGTCCCGGACCTCACCGTGCGGCGCATCGCGCTCGACGGCACGGGCGCGGAGCTGCTCACGGAGTTCTCCGTCGCGACCGACCTGATCGTCGTCGGGTCGCGGGGCCGCGGGGGGTTCGCAGGACTGCTGCTCGGGTCGACCAGCCAGGCCGTCCTGCACCACTCCGACTGCCCCGTCATGGTCGTCACCAACCGGTGCGCCACTGCGGAGGCTGCCGCCGGGTAGTCAGCCCGCGGGCGCGGGCGGGACGTCCGGGCGGCGGACGAGCGCCGAGAGCACCACGGTCGAGCGCGTCCGGGCGACGAACGGTTCCGCAGCGAGCCTCTCGACCACCCGCTCCAGGTGGCGCATGTCCCGAGCGCGTACCTGCACCATGAGGTCGACGTCCCCGGTCACGGTGCTCGCGGCGACGACCTCGGGGTAGTGCTCCACGGCCGCGCGCATCGTCGCCGGGCTGGTGGAGCCCTGGCAGAACAGCTCGACGAACGCCTCGGTCTGCCAGCCCATCGCCGCGGGGTCCAGCCGGACCGTGAACCCGCGGATGACCCCCCGCTCACGCAGCCGGTCCACGCGCCGCTTCACGGCCGGCGCCGAGAGCGAGACCAGCTCCCCGACCTGCGCGAACGTCGCCCGGGCGTCGAGTGCGAGGACGCGGAGGATCGCGGTGTCGAGGGCGTCGAGCCCGGAGTCGTCCGTCACGTCACTCATCATCGCGGACATGCCCTCGATTGGTGGGGTCAACCAAACGATGACAATGTGCACGCAATACGCCGAACGGGTGATTCAACAAATGCGGCAAGTTGCCTCAAGGCGGACGCGCAAGGTGCCGACATCAGGGGAGGCCCCCGCAACGGGGTCTGATGAGGGGGAGGCAACGTGGTCAAGGAGACCAAGAAGCGGCTCGACGAGGTCCCGAGCCAGCGACCGTCGGTGATCAGTGCGCCGACGCCGGTGATCGCGGATGCACCCGCGATCACCGACGTCCCACGTCCGCACGCGGCACCGTCGCCCCTCGTCGAGCCCCAGGCGGCCCCGGCCGCACCCCGGTCCGCCGGGGTCCGCCGGGCCGTCTGGGTCGGTCTCGCTGCAGGTGTCGTGCTCGCCGTCGCAGCCGGCGGCAGCGTCTACGCCGCCGAGCAGCGCGCGCAGCAAGCCGAGACGGAGGCGCTCGCGGCGGGGTCGCGCGTGGACGAGCACGTCCTCGCCGCGGCACGCGACGCGGTCGCTGAGCGCTCCACCGACGTCGTCGTCGCCCAGGCTGCCTACACGGGCAGCCGTGCCGCCGCGACGAGCACCGCACAGGCCGCCGTCGACCACGCGAACGCGACGCTCGCCGCCGTGCCGAACGCCGGGGAGGCGCCGCGGGCAGCCCTCGCCGGCGCGTCCGGCGCCGTCGGTGCGGCCCTGACCGCTCCCGACGTGAGCATGCGGTCGTTGCGCTCGCTCGTCGCCGGTGTCGCCGCACCCGAGAAGGCCGCCGTCGACGCGCAGGCGGCGTGGCAGGCCGCCGAGAACGCGCGGATCGCCGCCGAGCAGGCCGCGGCCGCTGCCGCCGCACAGGCTGCCGCCGCACGTTCCACCGCCAAGGCGCCGGCCCGGTCCACCGCGACCCGGTCGACCACCCAGAAGTCCACGTCGGGTTCCGCGCCCGTCGCGTCGAGCGGCGCCACCATCCCGTCCGGCGGGAAGGTCTGCAGCGGCTCGGGCGGTTCCGGGGCGGGCGAGTCGAGCGTGTCCGCCATCGGCTCCGCCATCAACTCCTACCGCGCCTCGCTCGGGCTCTCGCAGCTGTTGGTGTCGCGCAGCGGCAGCCTGGTGTCGCACTCGATCACCATGGCCAACGCCGGCGGCATCTGGCACTCCGGTGGCGACAACATCGTCGCCTGCGTGAGCAACGGCTCGGCGTCGTCGATGGTCTCCGCCTGGTCCAGGTCCGCGGGCCACGACGCGCAGATGCGTCGCACCGACGTGTCGAGCATGTCCGTCGGCGGCGCGAGCCTGGGCGGCTGGCTCTTCGGCGCGGTGAAGTTCAGCTAGCACCGCCGCAACGTCCGCACTCGAGAGGGCTCCAGCCCGTACGAGTGCGGACGTTGCGCTGTACCCGCACGCTGCGTCCGCACTCGTGCAGGGTCCAGCCCGTACGAGTGCGGACGTCCGCGGATTCGGTTGTCCGGACGCGCGGATGTGCGGACGTTGCGGGAGGGGGTTAGCGGAGGGCGTCCGTGAGGGTGTCTGTCGCCAGGTCCAGGTCCTCGACCGTGATCGTGAGCGGGGGAGCGAGGCGGATGGTGCTGCCGTGGGTGTCCTTGGCCAGCACACCGCGGGCCAGGAGGCGCTCGCAGAGCTGGCGGCCGGTCAGCGGCGGGGTGACGTCCAGGCCGGCCCACAGGCCTGCGCGGCGCGACGAGGCGAGCAGGCCCTCGTCGACCAGCGTGTCCAGCCGGGCGCCCCAGTGCAGCCCGAGCGTCGTGGCGCGTGCCTGCAGCTCGCCGGTCTCCAGCAGGCCGATGACCGCGATGCCCACCGCGCACGCGAGCGGGTTGCCGCCGAACGTGGAGCCGTGGGTGCCTGCGGTGAGGACGCCGAGGACGTCGGCACGACCGACGACGGCGGACACGGGCATGACCCCGCCGCCGAGGGCCTTGCCGAGCGTGACCAGGTCGGGCTTCACGCCCCACAGCTCCGACGCGAGCGTGGTGCCCGTGCGGCCGAGACCGGACTGGATCTCGTCGGCGACGAGCAGGACGTCGTGCTCCGTGCAGAGCGCGCGGAGACCGGGCAGGTAGGACTCGGGCGGGATGACGACGCCCTGCTCGCCCTGGATCGGCTCGACGAGCACGGCCACGGTCGTCTCGTCCATGGCCTCCCGGATCGCGTCGACGGAGCCGTAGGGGACGATCCGGAACCCGGGCGTGTACGGGCCGAAGCCTCGGCGCGCGTCGGGGTCGGTGGAGAACGACACGATCGTCGTGGTGCGGCCGTGGAAGTTGCCGTCGACGACGATGATCGTCGCGCGGTCGGCGGGCACGCCCTTGACGTCGTAGCCCCACTTGCGGGCTGCCTTGACGGCGGTCTCGACGGCCTCGGCACCCGTGTTCATCGGCAGCACCATGGGCGGGCCGGCGACCAGCGGACCGATCAGGGCGGCGAGGCGCTCCGCGAACGGCAGCAGCAGCTCGTGGTCGAACGCGCGGGACGTGAGCGTGAGCCTGTCGATCTGCGCGTGGGCCGCGGCCGTGAGCGCGGGGTGGCGGTGGCCGAAGTTCAGCGCCGAGTACCCGGACAGCAGGTCGAGGTAGCGCCGCCCCTCGTCGTCCGTCACCCACGAGCCGAGACCCTCGACCAGCGTGACGGGCAGGGGGTGGTAGTTGGGGGCGAGGACGGACGCGGCGCCCACGGTGAGTGTCATCGCCCGGAGCCGGACGCGGGACGGATCTCGAGCGTGCAGCACTTGGCGCCGCCGCCGCCCTTGAGCAGCTCGCTGGTGTCCACCGGGATCGGGTTGTAGCCGCGCTCGGCGATCGCTGCGGCCAGGTCGACGGCGCCGGGGGCGACGACGACGTTCAGGCCGTCGGAGACCGCGTTGAGGCCGAGGGCGACGGCGTCGCGCTCCGTGGCCTCGACCGCGTCGGGGAAGAGCTGGCGCAGCACGGCGCGCGAGCCGGCCGAGAACGCGGGCGGGTAGTAGGCGATCTGCGGGTCCGCCGGGTCGCTCGACAGCACCGCCAGCGCGGTGTCGAGGTGGTAGTAGTGCGGGCTGACCAGGTCGAGCGAGATGACCGGGCGGCCGAACAGCTCCTGGAGCTCGGCGTGCGCGGCACGGTCGGTGCGGAAGCCGGTGCCGGCCAGGACCAGGTCGCCGACGACGAGCAGGTCTCCCTCGCCCTCGTTGGTCTCGGACGCGGTGTGCGTGACGTAACCGCGGTCGGCGAACCACTTCTGGTACGCGGGACCCTCGGGCTGGCGCTCGGCGTAGCGGAACTTCGCGGAGTAGACGACACCGTCCAGGACGGTCGCGCCGTTGGCGGCGTAGACCATGTCCGGGAGGCCGGGGATCGGGTCGATCGTCTCGACGGTGTGGCCGAGGTCCAGGTACACGTCGCGCAGCGTACGCCACTGGCGGACGGCCAGGTCGGCGTCGGTGTACTTGGTCTTGTCCATCCACGGGTTGATCTCGTAGGACACCGTGTAGTGGACGGGCTCGCACATCAGGTAGCGGCGATCGGTACGTCCGGGGGCGGTCGGGGTCATGAGTGCTCCTCGTGGCGTGTCGTTGCGACAAGGCTACGAGCCGGTACGGTCCGGACCGTTCATCTCGGATTGCGCGCTGGGGCGCGATCCGTTGCGCAGATCGTGCTACCTGAGGCGATCTGTTGCGCGAGCCTCGTGCCGGGCTTTCATCAGCGCGTATCGGACCATCCCGCCGAGGAACGGCTTGAGCGCTGCCTCGGTGAGTCGGCGGGGGAGCGGGCCGGCCAGGTACACGTTCTCGCTCCAGAAGACCCGGCTCGACGACGGTCCCGCCGGCACCACGACGATGCTCGCGTGGCCCTTGAGCACGTGCCCGGTCTTCGTGAACGTCGCGACGCCCGGCTCCGCGCCCACCGGCGGGTCGTACCGGTCGACCGTCATCACGTCGGCGAGCCCGGGGAACCCGCGCCGCGCGAACGGTCCCGAGACAGCGGTCACCGTGGCGCCCGCCGCAGCCGGGCCGTCGAGCGACACCCGCGTCAACGGGATCCACCGCTCGTGGTTGCGCAGGTCCGCGACCAGCGCCCACGCCGTCGCGGCATCGACCGGGAAGGACCGGACCACGGCGTCGATCGGGAGGCTCGTCACGCGCCCCATCGTCCGCGCGGGTAGCGTCCCTGTCCATGGAGAGCAGGCTGCTGGGGCGTACGGGTCGGTCGGTCGGGGTCGTGGGGCTGGGGTGCTGGCAGCTCGGCGCGGACTGGGGCTCGGTGTCCGACGAGGCCGCACTGGAGGTGCTGGGTGCCGCCGTCGACTCCGGGGTGACGTTCCTCGACACGGCCGACGTCTACGGCGACGGCCGCTCCGAGAAGCTCATCGGCTCGTTCCTGGCCGCCCGCGGCCCGAACCACGGCCTCACCGTCGCGACGAAGATGGGCCGCCGCGCGGACCCGCACGTCGCCGACGCGTACACGCTGTCCTGGTTCCGCGCCTGGACCGACCGCTCGCGCGAGAACCTCGACGTCGACACCCTCGACCTGGTCCAGCTGCACTGCCCGCCGTCGGAGGTCTACCGCCGCGAGTCCACCTACGACGCCCTCGACGTGCTCGTCGACGAGGGTCGCATCGCCGCGTACGGGGTGTCCGTCGAGACGGTCGACGAGGCGCTGGAGGCGATCGTCCGCCCGCACGTCGCGACCGTGCAGATCATCCTCAACGTGTTCCGCCGCAAGCCGCTGGAGCAGGTGCTGCCGCTCGCCGCCGCCGAGGGCGTCGGGATCATCGCGCGCGTGCCCCTGGCATCGGGCCTGCTGTCCGGGAAGTACGACGAGGGCACGCAGTTCGCCGCCGACGACCACCGGTCCTACAACCGGGACGGCAGCGCGTTCGACGTCGGCGAGACGTTCGCCGGGGTGCCGTTCGAGGTCGGGGTCGCCGCCGCACGCGAGGTCGCCGACCTGACGCCGACGGGTGCCACGACGGCCCAGCTCGCGCTGCGGTGGATCATCGACCAGCCCGGGGTGTCCGTCGTCATCCCCGGCGCACGCTCGGCGGTCCAGGCCGTCGCCAACGCCCAGGCGGCGTCGGTGCCGCCCGTCGACGAGGAGACGCTCGACGGGCTGCGCGGGGTGTACGACGGGCGGATCCGCCAGCACGTGCACACCCGCTGGTAGGCGCTACTTCTTGGAGCCGATCCGCTTGAACCGGCCCGAGACCTGCTTGGGCCGGTCGGGCAGGATCACGGGCACGTCGGCGGGACCGGCGACCTCGATGACCTTCGGGAACGTGAGCGGGGGCGGGCCGAACGCCCGGCGGGCGCCCTCGATGACGTTCTTGCCGAGCGCCCGGGCACCCGCGACACCGACCACGAGCCCGATGCCGAAGGGGATGAGGCGCCCGAAGGCCAGGCCGGTCTGCTTGGTGACCTGCGTCCGCACGAAGCGCCGGGTCATCGTCGTGTTCACCTTGCGGACGGTCGCCATGGGCATCCGCGTCAGCAGCGCGCGCGCGACGCTGACCGTGGTCAGCTCCGCGCCGTCCGTGACGATCTTGGCGCCGGAATCCCCGAGGATCGTCGTCAGCAGGAGGGCCCGGCGCCGGTCCGCGTCCTCGACCTCGATGCCGTGCACGCTGGCCACCGCGAGCGCGAACGCGGCCGACGCACCGAAGAACGTGGCGACGTCGCTCGCGGTGAGCGCCAGGGCCACACCGGTGCCGACGGCCGGGGCTGCCGCCGTCGCACCGACCGCGCCGCCGGTGCTCTGCACGACGAGCAGGTACTCCTTCTCCAGGAGCCGCACGAGCTGCTCGGGCGTCGCCTCCGGGTTCCTGCGCCGCAACGAGCTGACGTGCGCGTGGATCGTGGACGACGGGATGGTCACGGCCTTGGCGAGGGCCGCCTCGACGATGCTCGGCATCAGCGCTCCCCGGTGATGGTCAGCTGCACGTTTGCTCCCGCATCGAGGGTGCGGCCGACCGTGCAGTGCGAGTCGATGGCCCGGTGCACGACGGTGATGAGGCGCTCGCGGGCCTCGGGGTCGAGCGAGCTCAGGTCCACCACGAGCTCCTCGGCGAACGCGGGGTAGCGGTCCTCGTCGCCGGCCATGCCCGTGACCTTGATGACCACGTCGACGTCGTCGCCCAGGCGGTGCGCGAGCTTCGAGTCGGCGGACAGGCCGCTGCAGCCGGCCAGAGCGATCTTCAGGAGCTCGCCCGGGCTGAACGCGCCGTCGACCTCGACACCACCGATGCTCACCTCGGCGCCGCGCGAGTTGCGGCCCGTGTAGAGGCGCTTTCCCGTGCGCTCCACCCACAGCTCGGTGTCGCCCGCGTTCTTGGTGATGTCGGGCGCTGTCGTGTGCTCCGTCGTCATCCCGCGATCCTGCCACGGGGTGCGGCCAGTCTCTTGTCGGGCGCAAGTTGCGCAATGACTACGGATGGACGGTGCCGACGGTGCTCCTAGGCTCCACGTCCATGAAGGTCTGGCGCGGGGTGCTCGCTGGTGGACTGGGCGTGGCCGCTCTTCTCGCGCTGCCGGGGTGCTCGCTGTTCGACCGCGACGACACCGACCAGGTCTCGGTGTTCGACGTCGAGGTCGGCGACTGCTTCACCGCGCCCGAGGAGATCACGACGACGTTCACCTCGCTGGACCGCGTGGCGTGCGACGTGCCGCACGAGCAGGAGGCGTACGCGCTCGCGACGTACACCGACCCGGGGACGGACACGACGCCGGACACGTTCCCCGGCGAGGCCGCGCTGAAGTCGTTCGCGGACGGGGCGTGCGCGCAGGAGTACGCGGGCTACGTGGGGGTCGACTACCGCGACTCCGAGCTGTTCTTCACCTACCTGCTCCCGTCGCCGCGCAGCTGGGAGCAGGACGAGGACCGCACGACGCTGTGCTTCGTCACGACGACCGACGGGGTGCAGCTGACGCAGTCCGTCGAGGGGACGAGGTGGTGACCTGATGGGCAAGCCCGCTGCGACCGCGACGGCCATGCTGCAGTGCAGCTTCGGCATCGCACCCTCGACCCTGGTCGTCCTGCCGCTGGCCCGCGTGCTGGTGGAGGGCAAGCCGGCGGCTGCGATCACGGACATGCTGCCCGGGGCGAACATCCCGCCCTTCGGCATGTGCACGAGCCTGGCCAACCCGACGGTCGCGGCGGCTACCGCGGCGGCGCTCGGCGTCCTGACGCCCATGCCGTGCATCCCCGCGACGGTCGCGCCGTGGATGAACGGCGCGACGCAGACCCTCATCGGCGGCAAGCCCGCCCTGACGATGGGCGCCACCTGCCAGTGCGCGTACGGGGGCGTCATCCAGATCCTCAACCCGGGTGCGATGAAGACCCTGGAGGGCTGAGCAGGCAACTTCGGTAGCGATTACCGATGTTGCCGCCTCGGGCCCCTGCATAGCCTGCGGATGTCCCGTCGTGCCTGGTCATGCGGGGAAACACCCGCAGTGTGAGGGGGCAGGGGAGCTGTGCTGATCCCGGTGGTCGAGGACGGTCTGGAACGCCTCCTGCGCACCACGCTGCCGCTGTCCACCGAGCAGGGGGACATCTCGTTCGAGGCGCCGTCGAGCACGTGGTCGGCGCAGGTGAACCGGCTGACCGTGAACCTGTTCCTGTACGGGGTGTCCCGCAGCAGCCAGCCGTCGCGCGGGCCGGCGACGCGGGCCGCCACGAACGGGTCGACGGAACGGCGGCACGCGCTGCCGATGGTGCAGCTGTCCTACCTGGTCAGTGCGTGGGCGGGCTCGTCGCGCGACGAGCACCTCCTGCTCGGGGACGCCCTGACGCGGTTGCTGGCGCACCAGGTGCTCCCCGGGCAGCACCTGCCGCGGCCGTTGTCGTCGACCGTGCAGCTCGCGCTCGCCCCCGACGACCACAACCGGCCGCGCGACGTGTGGTCGGGGCTCGGCGGCTCGCTCAAGGCGTCGTTCACGCTGCTGGTCACGGTCGCCGCGGACGCGTACGACTGGGAGGCCGCCGCCCCCGAGGTCACGTCCGTGTCCGGCTCGGCGGTCCCGATCAGGGCGGGCGTCAGCCCGTGAGGGTGAGCAGCACGGTCGAGCGGCTGGACGTGTCGCCCGGTACCTCCGGGGTGGTCCCCCTGGAGGTCATCAACACCTCCGAGGTCATCGAGTCCTTGTCGGTGCGGGCGATCGGCCTGCCCGAGGCGCTCGTGCGGTCCGAGCCGCGGGCGCTCGCCCTGTTCCCGGAGGCGTCCGGCGCGCTGACCCTGACCCTCGACCTTCCCGACGCGTTCCCGGCGGGCACGTACCCGCTGACGTTCGTGATCGCGGGCAGCGCCCCGGGTGCGACGGAGGCGTTCCACGACCTCGACCTCGTCGTGCCGCCGCAGCCGCGGCTCGCGCTGACCGCGTCGCCGTCTCTCGTGCGCACGCGGGGACGGGCGGCGTTCACGGTCGAGGTGCGCAACGAGGGGAACGTGCCGCTCGACGTCGCGCTGCGGGCCGTCGACACCGACCGGACCCTGCGCACGTCGCTCACGCCGTCGACGCTGTCCGTTCCGGCGGGTGCGGTCGCGACGACCACGGTGCTGGTGCGCGGCCCGCGCCAGCTGCTCGGCTCCGACCGGGACCGCCCCCTGCGCGTGGTCGCGCAGGCGACCGAGACGACCGCCGACGTCGAGCTGGTGCTCCGGCAGAAGTCGACGTTCAGCCGGGGCCTCCTGACGGCGCTCGTCCTGCTGTCGATCCTCGCGGCGTGGGCGCTCGCGTTCGTGCTCGGCATGCGCGAGGTGCTCGGCGCGGACCCGTACGCGAAGGTCGCGCCGCCGTCGTTCTTCGTGAACACGGCCACGGCCGAGGGCACGCTGCCGGAGGGCATGCCCGCGGGCGCGATGCCCAAGGAGGGACCCGTCCCGGCGGGCACCGGTGCGACTCTCACCGGGCTGGTGCTCGGCGAGACCGACCAGCAGGGCGTCGGGCGGGTCACCGTCACGGCGTGGCGGCAGGGTCGCGACGCGCCGGTCGAGGTGTCGTCGGCGGCCACGCAGGCGGACGGGAGCTACGCCCTGGCGGGGCTGTTCCCCGGGCCGTACCTGCTCGAGGTCGCCGCCGAGGGGTACGAGACGGCCTGGTACGAGGCGGGCACCTCCTTCGCGACGGGGACGCAGGTCGACGCCCTCGCGCAGCAGGTCACCACGGGCGTGGACCTCGCGGTGACCGGCGACCCGGCGTCGATCAGCGGGAACGTCGAGACGGGCGAGGCACCCGGCACGGTGGTCGTGCAGGTGACCGCGAAGCCGGCGTGGGCGGGCGCCGACCCGGCGACCGAGTACGTCACCGCGACGGACGCCGCCGGTGCGTACACGTTCGCGGGCCTGCCCGCGCCGGGGACCTACGAGCTGAGCTTCGTCGCGGAGGGCTACCAGCCGAGCAGCCTGTCCGAGCGGGTCCTGGGCGGGCAGTCACGGTTCGCGCTCGACGTCACGCTCGGTGCGGGTCCCGGGCAGATCGCCGGGACCGTGACCGACGGGTCGGCGCCCGTGGGCGGCGTCGAGGTGAGCACGACGATGGACGGCAAGCCGGTGGTCGTCGGGACGCCGACGATCGGGCAGGTCGGCCAGTTCGTCGTGCCCAACCTGAAGACCCCCGGCACCTACGTCCTGACGTTCACGAAGGCCGGGTTCAGCACGCAGACGGTCGTCGTCGACCTCGGGCCCGGGGAGCAGCGTGCCGATCTGCAGGTGGTGCTCGCCGGGGGCGCGGGGACCGTCACAGGGAGCGTCGTCGACGCGAACGGCATCGGGATCGGCGGCGTGACCGTGACCGCGGGCGGGTCGGCGAACACCGTGACCACCACGACCCTGACGTCGGGGGCGGTCGGGTCGTTCACGCTGACCGGTCTGGCCACGGGCTCCGTGACGCTCACGTTCAGCAAGACCGGGTACACGTCGGCGAGCGTTCCGGTGACGCTCACGGACTCCGGCCCGCCGGCCCCGGTGACCGTGGCGCTCACCTCGGCGCTCGGGAACGTGACCGGTCGCGTGACGCAGAGCGGAGCGGGCGTCCCCGGCGCGACGGTGCAGGCCACCGACGGCACCATCACGCGTTCCACGACGTCGACGGCATCGGGTGGGTTCGGTGCCGGGACGTACCTGCTGCCGGACCTGCCGGCCGGGACCTACACGGTGTCCGTGACGACCGGAGGGTCGGTGCTGGCGACCGCCGTCGTCACCGTGCGACCCGGCGCGACCACGTCGCAGGACCTCCCGATCGCGGGGAGCCCCTGATGCGTCTGTCGGTCGAGCCGCGGCGCGCCGTCGCCACCCCCGGGACGCCCACGATGCTGGGCGTCGTCGTCACGAACGGGTCCGACGTCATCTCCGGGTACGTGCTGCGGGTGCTCGGTGCGGACCCGTCGTGGGTGGAGATCGAGGACCCGTCGCCGCGGCTGTTCCCCGGGGAGTCGGTGTCCGTCGGGATCGTCCTCACGCTGCCCGAGGGGATCCCCGCGGGAGAGCGACGCGTGTCCGTGCAGGTCCGCGACGTCACCGACCAGGCGGCCATCGCCATCGAGGACGTCACCGTCGACGTCCCCGCGCTGCCGCGCACCACCGTGAGCCTGGAGCCGGCGACCGTGACCGCCGGCAAGGTCGCCGGGTTCGCCGCCGTGGTCCGCAACGACGGCAACACCGTCCAGCACGCCCGCCTCGTCGCACGGGACCCCGAGGCCGCCACGACATACACGTTCGACCCCGACGGGTTCAGCCTCGCACCGGGGCAGAGCACGTCCGTGGCGCTGGCCGCGAGCGCGAAGCGACCCTTCGTCGGTGACCCGCTGCTGCGGCCGTTCGAGCTGCGGTTGGAGGGCCCGTCCGCGCCACCGACGGACGCACCCCCGGCCGCCTCGGGCGTCTTCGTGCAGAAGCCGCTGCTGTCCCGGGGGATGCTCGGGCTGCTCGGGCTCCTGCTGGCCATCTCGACGTTCGCCCTCATCATCACGATCGCGCTGAGCTCCGTGGTCGGCCGGTCCGCCGCGGACCGCGACCTGGCCATCCAGGTGGCGCAGGCCCGGCAGGCCGCCGCCCAGACGGGGACGTCGACGGTCGAGGGCACCGTGATCCAGCTGAGCACGGGCGCGCCCGCGCAGGACGTGACGGTGCTCCTGTTCGGTGCCGACGACCCGTCGCAACCGGTCAAGACCCAGGCCACGGGCACCGACGGCGCGTTCGCGATGTCGGACCTGCCCGCCGGGGAGTACACGGTCCAGGTGACCGGCGCGGGTTTCGCTCCCACCTGGTACCCGTCGGCGGCCGCGCAGCCGGACGCGCAGCCGGTCGAGCTGACCACGGGCCAGACCGTCGACGGGCTGACGGTCGTGGTCGGCGGGGTGCCCGCCACGCTCACCGGCACGGTGACGGGGGCGGACGTCGGGGGTGCCCAGCTCACGGTGGAGCTGCCCCTCGACGTGCCGCCGCTCGCGGGCGAGGTCCAGCCGGAGGCGGGCGAGGCGACCGCGACCGGGAGCACGGGGGCGGTGGTGCGGACCGTCCCGATCGGCGCCGACGGCACGTTCGAGGTGGCCGACCTGCCGTCGCCCGCGGTGTACGACCTGGTGGTCTCCAAGGCCGGGTTCGCCAGCGCCGTGCAGCGCGTCGACGTGGCGGCGGGGGAGGACCGCAGCGGGATCCAGCTGTCGCTGCTGACGGGCGACGGGTCCATCGCGGGCTCGGTCAGCGGCGCCGCGGGGCCGGTCGGTGGGGCGACGGTCGTCGCGAGCGCCGGGCAGGTCGTCGTCGAGACGGTGACGCTCACGGAGGAGCCGGTGGGGTCGTTCACGCTGCGCGGGCTGCCGACCCCCGGCACGTACACGGTCGTCGTAACCGCGGAGGGGTTCGCCCCGGCGACCCTCAACCTCACGCTGACGCCCGCGCAGGAGCTCACAGGCGTCTCGGTGCTGCTCGGGCAGGACCAGTCGAGCATCAGCGGTCTGGTCACGGTGCCGGGCGGCGACCCGAGCGGCGTCGTGGTGACCGTGACCGACGGGGCCGTGACGGCGCAGACGGTCACGAGGTCGTCCGCACCGGCGGGCAGCTGGGAGGTCACGGGCCTGCGGCTCCCGTCCACGTACACGGTGACGTTCTCCCGGGCCGACCTGGAGTCGCAGGTGCTCTCGGTGAGTCTCGACGGGTTCGGGAACGTCACGTCTGGGGCACCGAGCGCGACGCAGGTGAACGCGACGCTGCGGGCGGCCGACGGCACCATCTCGGGGGTCGTCCGGCAGAGCACGACCACGGGTGCGACCAGCCCGGTCGGGAACGTGACGGTGACGGTGAGCTCCGGGACGACGCAGCGGGTCGTGACGACCGCGTCGACTCCCGCGTCCGAGGTCGGGCGGTACGTCGTCGACACGCTGCCGCCCGGCACCTACACGGTGACGTTCTCCCGGGCCGGCACCCGCCCGACCTCGACGATCGTGGTGCTGGCGGCGTCGCAGAACCGGGACCTCAGCCCGGTGCTCGTCGCACCCGCCGCGATCTCCGGCACGGTGACGCAGGGCAGCGCCCAGGTGCAGGCGGGGCGTGCGGTGCTGCTGTACCTGGCGGCGCAGTACGGCACGGCGGCCGGGCCGGTCGCCACGACGACGACCGACAGCGCGGGGTTCTACTCGTTCCAGGACGTCAGCGCCCCCGAGCACTACATCGTCGAGGTCCGCACCACACCGTCCGGCACCGTGCTGGTCACCTCCACCCCGCAGACCGTCAGCGCGAGCCAGCAGCTCACGGTCAACCTCTCCATCCCGACGGACTGACGGGGGGATCGACGTGGCCGTCGCACCGCAGCGCACCGGGCAGGGCGCCCCGAGCGTCCTGGCCGAGCCCGGCGCGCACGCGTCGCCGGGCCAGTCCGCGGTCCTGCGGGTGCACGCACGCAACATCACGACGCAGGCGCAGGACCTCGCGTTCTCCGCGATCGGCCTCGAAGGCGCCTGGCTGCCGGCGCCCGTCGCGGTCCCCGGGGTCCCCGCGGACGCCACGGTCACGGTCGAGCTGCCCCTGATGCCCCCCGTCGGTGCCGCCCCCGGCGACTACCCGTTCGTCGTCGCGGTCGAGGCCCGCGGACCCGGCGCAGGCGCACCCGCGACGACGCTGGCCGAGGTGGTGCTGCGCGTCGACGGGGTCAGCGACCTGGTGCTCAGCGTCGAGCCGGCGGACTCCCGCACGGTCCGGCGCAAGCCCGTCCAGGTCGTCCTGGCGAACACCGGGGAGCAGCCGGTCCGGGTACGTCTCGAGGCGCTCGGGGATGCCGACCTGGCGGTCGACCTGGACGCCACGGACGTCGACCTCGCGGCGCACCAGACCGTCCGCATCGCCGGGCAGGTCCGGGTGCTGCGGCCGCGCGTGGTCGGCAGCACGCAGCGGTCGCCGTTCCACGTCGTCGCGACGGGTGCGCGGGCGCCGCAGCGGTTCGACGGGTCCGTCGCGCTGCGCCCGCTCCTCACGTCGACCGCGCTCAAGGCCGTCGCGATCACGATGGTGTCGCTCCTGTGGATCGGGGCGGTGCTGGCGGCCCTGCCGCTGGTGTCGCAGGTCGTCGCGGACCGGTCGCAGGAGCAGGCGAAGGCGCCGTCGGACGAGTCGCAGGGCGGTGCCGACGGAGGGACCGACGGCGCGGCGCCCGAGGGGCCGCCGCCCGGCCCTCTCGTGCCCGGTGTCCGGGTCGCCGGGCAGGTCACGGGGGCGGACCCGGCCGGGGTGCAGGTGCAGGTGGCGCCCGCGTCGGCGTTCGCACCAGAGGCGACCGAGACACCACCGTCGACGGCTGCCGGCCTGGACCGACGACTCGTCGCGCTCGCGGCGCCCGGCCGCCTCGCCGCGACGCTCCTCGCGGCCGCCAGCGTCACCCCGCCGTCGACCGACGCGGGCAAGGTCCTGGGCACCGCGCTCCCGGTCGAGCTCACGGACCAGGCGTCGCAGCGCCGCTCCACGACGACCGACGAGAAGGGCACCTGGGCGTTCGCCGACCTGTCCGCGACGGGCCGCTACCTCATCGTCCTGTCGAAGCCCGGGTACCAGACCCAACGCTTCCTGGTCACGGGTGCGGAGGCGGCCGCCGCGCCGCTGGAGCTCGAGATGGTCCCCGGGAACGGCCGGATGTCGGGGACGGTCACGGGTCCCGACGGTGCGGCCGGCGGCGTGGAGATCACGCTCTCCGACGGCACCACCACGGTGACCACCCGGACCGCCACGAGCGGGCGCGTCGGGTACTGGGAGGTCGACGGGCTGTCCACGCCGAGCACCTACCTGGTCACCGCGGGCACCGAGCGCCTGGGCGCCCAGTCCGTGCTCCTGCGCCTGGAGGCCGACGGGACGCGGACGGTGAACCTGGCGCTGCGCAGCGGGGTCGCGACGCTGTCCGGGACCGTGCGCGGCACCGACTCCCTCGGCGGGTTCGGCGGGCTGGGCGGGCTGACGGTGACGGCGACGGCGGGTGAGGTCACGCGCACCGCCACCACGGTGACGGGCGACCGCGCCGGCACGGTCGTCCTGCCCGACCTGCCCGTGCCCGCGTCGTACACGGTGACCGTCTCCGGGGCGGGCTACGCGACGCAGACGCGGCAGGTCGACCTGGGACCGGAGGGCATCTCCCCGCTCGACATCGTGATGACGTCCGTCGGCGGCGTCGTCGAGGGCACCGTCAGGGCCACGGGCGGAGGCGGCCTCGCGGGGGCGGGCCTCACGCTCGACGGGCCGACCGGGACCTACAAGACGATGGCCGCGTCCGACGGGTCCGGCACGTTCCGGCTGTCGGGGATCGACCCGGGCCAGTACGTGCTCACGGCCACCGTGTTCGGGCACGAGCCGGGGTCCGCGCAGGTCACCGTGACCAGCGGGAGCACCTCGCGCGCGGACCTCGTGCTGGCGCCCATCCCCGGTGACGGGCTCGTCGCGACCTCCCGCATCCGGGGCAGCGTGCGCGACGCGAGCACCGGCGGGCAGGTCACGTGCCCGCACCTGCGGGACGACGACGTCGGCGGGTGCATCATCACGGTGACCGGTGACGTCGCCGACGCGTCCGGCGCCACCACCCGGTTCACCGCGACGGTGGGACCAGACGAGGAGTACACGTTCCCGACGCCGGGCGACCCCGGTCTGCTGCCGGGCCTCTACCGGCTGACCATCTCCGCTCCCGGGTACGAGAACGGGCACGTCAACGTCACCGTGCCCATGGGGCAGGTCATCGAGGCCACGACCGTCGCGCTCGAGCAGTCCCCGTCGATCGTGGGGACGATCCAGGCGCGGGTGGGTGCCGTGTCCACGGACACGTGCGTGATCGCGGTGCCGTCGACGCCGGGGGTGGTCGTGCCGACCGCCCCGTGCACCCCCAGCGACGACCCGGCGTGCGAGATCACGGGGGCGGCGTGCAGCTTCATCGGCACCAACGGGTCGTACGAGATCAACCGCCTCACAGCCGGGCCGTACACCGTGTTCGTGGTCCCGCCGGCCGGCACCGAGTACCTGCCACCCGAGCCGGGCGAGGTCTCGCTGGTCCCCGGGTCGTCGCGACGGTTCGACGCGGTGCTCGACCGCCTGGGCCGGCTCAACGTGACCGTGATGCGCTCCGACGGCACCTCCGCGCTCGTGCCCGCCGTCGGGGCGACCGTGTCGACCGCCCCGGCGTCCGTGCTCTCCACGCCCACGCCCGCCACGGACATCAACGGCCTCACACAGGTCATCGGGCTGGAGCAGGGCGACTACCAGGTGACGGCGTCCGGCATCAGCACGGGTTCCCTGGCCGACCCGGTCACCGTCGGGCTCAACCAGGAGGTCTCCGTCCAGATCGTCCTGACGCTGCCCGTCGCGAAGGTCACGGGGACCGTCGTGACGCAGCTCATCGCGGGGGAGCAGACCCCCGTGCGGGACGCGGTCGTCACGGTCACGGGCACGACGAGGTTCAACGGGCTGACCCCCGTCCGCGAGTCCGCGTCCGCCGTCACGCCCGTCGAGGGTGCGTTCACCATCTGCACCGACGGCGGAGCGTGCCCCGAGGAGGTCACCAGCCCGGCCAGCACGATGGTGCTGCCGCTGGTGCAGCCGCGCGTGGACGTGACGGTCACCGCACCCGGCTTCCAGCCGTTCTCGGCCGTCGACGTGCCCACGTCCGCGCTGGCGACGCTCACCCTGTCGCCCGCGGGCGTGGCCTTCTCGGGGACCCTGTCGTTCGTGCCGGGTCTCGACCCCACCGCGACGGCCGACGCGGTGCGCAACGTGCGGTTCTCCGTCCAGTCGGCGCCGCCCGGGGTGGGCCAGCTGTCGCTGACGGCCGTGATGGTCGGCACGACGCCCACGGTCGTCTGGTCCGACTCCGCGCAGGGTGCCGACCCGACCGGTCCGACGGGCAGCCGGCTCATCCGGCCCGGGACGTACACGGTCACGGCGACGCTGCCGGGGTACGACCTGGCGCCGATGACGTTCACCGTCGACCCGGGCGTCGCCATGCCGCGGCCGCCCGACCCGGACGCGCTCGTCTTCACGCTGCGCAAGTTCGGGTTCCTGCGGGTGACGGTCGGGACCACCCAGAACCCGGCCCTGCTGGTGCAGGGCGCGATCGTGACGATCACGCTGCAGGGCGGGACCACCCAGCAGCGGGCGGCCAACCCGGGGGACACGCACGTCGACTTCGGTGACCTGCCCACCGACGACTACACGGTCGAGGTCCGGGCTCCGGGGCACGCGCGGGTGACGACGACCGTGCGCCTCGAGGCCGGAGACGGTCCCGACGACGACAAGCTCGTGACCGTACGACGGCTCGGCCTCGTGCAGGGCATCGTCAAGTCCGTGCTGACCACCGGGCTGGAGCAGGACCTGCCCGGCGCCCGGATGGCGGTCCGCCAGGGCGTCGCCGGCACGCCGTTCGTCGGCACCACCGGCTCCACGGGCGCGTACCGCCTCACCGGCACCACCGTCACGGACGGCCTGGTGGGAGGCGGCTGGCAGGTCGAGGCGACGGCGCCCGGCCATGACCCGGTGCCCGCGACCGCCGTCACGGTCCCCGACCCGAGCTTCGCGTCGCTGCCGAGCCTCGACGTCGACGTGCCCGTGATCCGGCTGCCTGCGAAGAACGGCGGGCTCCAGGTCCGTGCCTACGACGGCACCACGGTGGTGCCGGGGCTGACCATGCAGCTCAGCTACCTGGACTCCACCGGTCCGCGGACCATCACGCCGACGTGCGGACCGGACGACAGCACCGCGCCGTGCCCCGGCGGGCTGTACGTGTTCATCGACGTGCCGCCGCTGACGTACAACCTGAACATCTCCGGCCCCACCTACTCGCCGCTCTCGCTGCCCGTGACCATCCCGCCCGGGGAGACGCCGTCCATCAGCGTGCCGATGACCACCCCGTCGGGGTCGATCCAGGGCCTGGTCCAGCACCAGCGCGCCAACGGTCGGCTCGACCTCGTGGACGGCGCCGTCGTCACGCTGACCCCCGAGACCGGCGACCCCCGGACCACGACGTCCGACGCGAACGGCCAGTACTCGTTCCCGGTCGTCGTGGCCGGCACCTACACCGTCTCGACGACCGTCGACGGGCTCGGCGCCACCCGGACCGTCGCCGTCCAGCCCGGGCAGGGCATCGTCGTCGACCTGGTGCTCCAGGACGTCACCCGACAGGTGCAGGTGACCGTGACGTCCGCGAACGGCACGGACCTCACGGGTGCGCTGGTCAGCCTGACGAGCGCCACCGCGACGGGACCCGCCGCGCAGCCGGTCGTCCGCACGGGCGCGGGCGCCAGCACGTACACGACGACGTTCAACCAGGTCCCCACCGGCACCTGGACCGTGACCGTGTCAGGCCCGTCCGGCCACCTCGGCACGCACACGGGGACCGTCGACGTCCCCGCGACCGGGACCGGCGTGGTGCCGGCCGCGGTGACCGTGCGCGAGACGCAGCTCGCGCTGCGCGCCACGTCGGCCGCCAGCGGGGCACCCGCGACCGTCCTGGCGACCGTCACGCAGGGCGCCACCGCCACCCCCGTGACGGTGGCCGTCGGCGGCGGCGACTCCGTCCTGTTCCTGCCCGACACCGCCGCCACCGTCACCGCGACCGTCACCGGCGGCTGGGTGGTCACCGTGACCGGTGGCACGATCCCCGCAGGCACCACGTTCCGCTCGGTCACCATGGATGTCACCGGTCGGCCGACCACGACGTCCGCCACCGTCGGCGCACCGACCGTGACGACCGGCGGGACGGTCTCCGTGACGTCCCGCGTCCAGCCGGGTTCCGGCGGCGGGACCGTGGACGCGGGCACGCTCCAGCTGCAACGGCGGACGGGGCCGACCACCTGGGCCGACGTGGGGGCCGACGTCGTCGCGACGGGCGCGAACCAGACCGTCTCGGCGACCGCCGACGCCGGCTGGGGCACGGGTGTCGTCACGCTGCGTGTCGCGTACTCCGGCGCCGGGTCGTGGGGCGCATCCGCCAGCCCGGACGTCAGCGTGACGGTCCAGACGCCGACGACCACCGCGCTCGCGGCCGCGGCGGGGGTCCTCACCGCGACCGTCAGCCCGTCGGCCGCCACGGGCACGGTCGCGTTCGAGGTCGTCCCTGCGACCGGGCCCGCGACGACCGTGACCGGCTGCGGCGCGGTCGCGCTCACGGCCGGCGTCGCGACGTGCACCTACACGCCCGCGGCGGGGGTCACGGAGAACGTGCGGGCCAGGTACGGCGGCGCGACGACGTTCGTGGCGTCGCAGAGCGCGAACGTCACGATCACCGGGCCGTGACCTGACGCGGGCGCCCGCTAGGTTGACGGCGTGGACGCACAGGCGGGAGACGTCGACGTCCCTCGCGTGCAGTCCGGGCCGAACCCGCAGCACCTGCTGTCGACCGTGCTGGGGGAGTACCTCGACTCCTCCGGCGCCGAGCTGCCCGCGACGACCGTGGTCGCCGTGCTCGCCGAGTTCGGCGTCACCCCGGCGAGCGCGAGGGCAGCGTTGTCGCGGCTCACGCGGCGGGGCATCCTCGCCGTGCGGGGCGGCACCCGGCCGCCGGTGTACAGCGTCACGCCGCAGACGATCGCGCGGCACCGGTCGACGATGCACCGTCTCCTCGCGTTCGGCGCGGTCCCGCGGCAGGGGGACGGGTCCTGGCTCACGGTCTCGTACTCGCTGCCGGAGTCCGGGCAGGCGCAGCGGCATGCGGTCCGCAAGAGCCTCGGCGAGCTCGGGTTCGTCCGGCTCTACGACAGCCTGTGGATCAGCCCGGACGCCGACCCCGAACCGGTGCGCAGCATGCTCAGCGGGGTTCTCGACGCCGTCCCCGGTGCGCGCTGGTCGGTGCTGCACGTGCGGTTCGACGACGAGGCGGGTCCGCACGGCCCAGGTGCTGCTTACGACCTGACCGGTCTGGCGTCCGACTACCGGCGCTTCGTCGACGGGCACGCCGCGCTGCGGGCGGCGACGCGTGCGGGGCGGGTGGGGGCCGCGGAGGCGCTGGTCGCGCGCACGACGCTCATGGACGACTGGCGACGGTTCGCGCTCACGGACCCTGACCTGCCGGCGCACCTGCTCCCCGACCCGTGGCCCCGGCAGGACGCGCGGGAGCTGTTCCTCGAGGTCCACACGGAACTCGGGCCGCTGGCGCAGGAGCGGCTCGTCGAGGTGATGCAGCCGACGTGGCCCGATGCCGGGTCGTGGGTGACGTACTTCGTCGCCGCCGACGACCCTGCGGCGCCGCCTCGGGGCGGTCGGGGGTCCGGAATCGTTTAGCCCCGGGCTGTGGCGTCGGATCGTCTAGACAGATTTCCTGACTGCCGTCACGTTTACTGCATGAGACGACTGCTCACCCGTGCCGCACTGACCGCGACCCTGGCCGCCACCGCCGTGCTCGGCTCGTCCGCGCTCCTGCCGGCCGCCGCAGCACCGGGCGGCTCGGGTCCGTACCCGGCCGACTACTCGACCGCGAGCAGCCTGCCGAACCACACCGTCTACCGCCCGTCGACCCTGCCGTCGCAGCGGATGCCCGTCGTCGTCTGGAGCAACGGGGCCTGCTCGGCGGACGGCACCTCCGCCGTGAACTTCTTGAAGGAGATCGCCTCGCACGGCTTCCTCGTCATCTCGAACGGAAACCCGGGCGGCGGCGGCAGCTCGAGCTCCTCCTGGCTCACCCAGTCGATCGACTGGGCGGTCGCGGAGAGCTCCCGGCCGCAGAGCGCGCTGTACAACCGCCTCGACACGAGCAAGATCGGCGTGGCCGGCTTCTCGTGTGGCGGGATCGAGGCCTACGCCGTCTCGGGCGACCCTCGGGTCACCACCACCGGGATCTTCAGCAGCGGCCTGCTCAACGACGCCGACGACTACCAGCTGCGACGCCTCGACCACCCGATCGTCTACATCATCGGCGGCCCGAGCGACATCGCGTACCCGAACGCCATCGACGACTGGGGCAAGCTCCCCTCCGGTCTGCCCGCGTTCATGGGCAACCTGAACGTCGGGCACGGCGGGACGTACCACCAGACCAACGGCGGCGAGTTCGGGCGTGCGGCGCAGCTGTGGTTCCGGTGGCAGCTCAAGGGCGACACCACGGCGGGACGTGCGTTCGTGGGGCAGGGCTGCGGGCTGTGCGGCAACGGGTGGACGGCGCAGCAGAAGAACCTCACGCTCGGCCCTGAGCCCACCCCGACACCGACGCCCACCCCGACACCGACTCCCACGCCCACGCCGACTCCCACGCCCACGCCGACCCCCACCCCGACCCAGGGCACGTCCGGGTGCAGCGCGACGTACGCCGTGTCCGACCAGTGGCCCGGCGGCTTCGTCGCGAACGTCTCGGTGACCGCGCGCTCCGCGGTCACCGGGTGGACGGTGCGGCTGACGTTGCCGAGCGGCGCCACGGCCACCCAGGCGTGGAACGGGGTCCTCACGGGCAGCGCGGGATCGGTCAGCGTCACCAACGCGGCCTGGAACGGTCGGGTCGCTGCGGGGCAGAGCACGTCGTTCGGGTTCCAGGGCACGGGCACCGGGGCGGGCGCCACGGTGACCTGCGAGGCCATCTGACTTGATGGCACGAACGGTGCGGCGGGCCGTCGAGGTCCGCCGCACCGTCGGCGCGCGTCCGACGATCCGGGGGGCGACGGTTGACGGATTGCTCGTGCCACCTACAATAGAACGCATCTGAAACGGTCTTGGATACGACTTATTGTTGGTGGTGATGAAGGTGCCTAGGCGTCCGATCGCTGCGTCCCGCGCGTCACGTGACGCATTGGCCGTGCTCGGTGCCCAGATCAAGACCGCGCGCCTGGCGCGCGGCTGGACACAGGCAGACCTGGCCGGCCGCATCGGTGTCGATGCCCGGACGCTCGCGGCGGTGGAACGCGGCGAACCCCACAGCGCGATCGGCACCGCGTTCAACGCTGCGTTCACGGTGGGGGTCAACCTGTTCGGGCTGGACGGGGATGACCTTGCACTGGCGCGGCGCCGCGGCGAGGAGACCCTTGCACTTCTCCCTCGGCAGGTCCGGGCGGCAGCGGTGACGAGTGACGCCGATGACGACTTCTGACGTCCTCGCGACACCACCGACGAACGCCTTCGTCTGGGTGTGGCTCCCGGAGTCCACGGAACCCGTCGTGGCCGGACAGGTTCGCCAGGTCGGTGACCTGCACCAGTTCATCTACGGCCGGAGCTACCTCGATCGCGCGGACGCGATCAGCCTGTACCGGCCGGAACTTCCACTGACGTCCGGGTGGCAGGACCCTCGTGAGGCCATGGGCATGGCCGGCTGTCTGCGGGACGCCGGCCCGGACTCGTGGGGGCAACGAGTCATCAACGTGCGGCTGGCCGGTGGGCGACACGGAGACGTCGCGGACAAGATTCACGCGACGAAGCTGACCTACCTGCTCGAGTCCGGCTCGGACCGCATCGGCGCCCTGGACTTCCAGCGCAGCGCCACTGAGTTTGTCCCGCGCGTCGCGGATGCCACCCTGGACGAGCTGCATGCTGCTGCACAGGCGATGGACCGCGGCGAGCTCACCGGCGTCCTGGATGACGCGTTCGTCAACGGGACCGCGGTCGGCGGGGCGCGCCCCAAGGTGCTCCTGCGTGACGGGCAACGCCAGTGGATCGCCAAGCTGTCGACGTCGAGCGACACGTACTCGGTGGTCAAGGCCGAAGCAGTGGCGATGGCCCTGGCTCGGCGAGTCGGCATCCCCGTGCCGGCGACGAAGGTCATCCGCTCGCTCGGGCGCGACGTCTTGCTCGTCGAACGGTTCGACCGGCCCGGTGGTGGGCGGCGGCGCATGATGATCTCCGCGCTGACCATGCTCGGATTCGACGACTTCCTGGGCGCGCGGTACTCCTCCTACGTCGAGGTGCTCGACGTCCTGCGCCGACTCGGACGCGACGGCGAGAGAGCGGGGCGGTCACTGTTCGAACGGATCGTCTTCAACGTCGCGATCAGCAACATCGACGACCACGCACGCAACCACGCAGCGTTCTGGGACGGCTCCGAGCTCGAGCTGACCCCGGCCTACGACCTGTGCCCACAGCTGCGCTCGGGGACCGAGGCACGCCAGGCCATGGACATCACGGCCGACGGGCGGCGCGCGAGCCAGTTCGCGCTCCTCGTCGAGGCAGCACCCGAGTACGGGCTGACCGGTTCGCAGGCACGCGACGTCATCGACTCGCAGGTCGCGACCATCCGGGAGCAGTGGGCGGACGCTGCCGACGAAGCCCAGCTGACCCTGGACGACCGCAGCTACCTGTGGGGTCGTCAGATCCTGAACCCGTACGCGTTCGAGGGGTACGGCATCGGCTGAGGTGCTCCCACTCCCCGTCAGAACAGCCAGACCACCAGCAGCGTCAGCGGGACCACGATCCACGCGGTCACCAGCACGACGACCCAGGTCCGCGGATGCCCGCAGGGCTCGGGTGGCGGCGGGGGCTGCACGATGATGACGGGCTGCGGTGCGGGCGGCGGGGGAGGCGGCGGGGGCGCGGGCGGGTTCATGTCCGCGCCGCACCGGACGCACAGCGCGGCCGTCGGGACGTTGAGCTCGTTGCACACCGGGCACGCCAGCGTGGCGGGCGTCGCGGTCCCGGAGGCGCCGGGTGCGCGGCGCAGGGCGTCGTCGGAACGGCCCTCGACCCCGGCCGGCGCGACCGACGGGCGGGCCCAGAACAGGGGGTAGTCGCACGTCGGGCAGAAGTCCTCGGCACGGCGCTGGTCGGTGTGGACGGGCGACGGTGTGCCGCACTCCGGGCAGGGGATGACGATCGTGCCTGCCGGCTCCAGCGGGTCGACCGGATCCATCGAGCCCGGCTGCTCGTCGATGACGTCGGTCATGACGCCTCCCTCTCGGCCAGTCGCTCCGGCGTCGGCCAGATACGGCGCTGGGCGACCCAGATCTCCGCGTGCACGTGCGCGGGCACCTCATCGAGCACCAGCGACAGGAAGTCCGCCTCCTCCAGGAGCCCGGTCGACGGGACCTCCATCACCACCCAGGCGGGCCCGACGGGAGCCTCGCCCTGCTCGAAGACGCCACCGCCCTCGGACACGATCACGGGTCCACCCGAGTAGAGCTCGAGCAGCCGGGTCAGCCCGGCCGTGGTGCCGCGCAGCTGCAGGGTCGCCGCGGCGGTCGCCAGGATCCGTCGCTGGACGGCCTCGCTGTACTCGGGGTCGATCCCGGGCAGCCCGAGCCACTGCGCCATCCAGCGGATCATCTCCGGCGGCGTGAGCTTCAGGTCCGCGAGGTGGGCGAGGTTGTCGGCGTGCGCGACGAGCGTGCCGGCCTGCTCCTGGAAGATCGACACGAAGCGCACGAAGAAGTCCTCGGACACCATCCCCAGCGGGAGCTGGCGCAGCAGCCAGTCCTGGTCGCGGCTCATCGCACGACCACCCGGTGCTCGGCGGACAGGAACAGGGTGTGCGGCTCGAGCACGATCGACTCGCGGCCGCCGCCGATGCGGCGTCCGGTGCGCAGGTCGTACTCGAACAGCTGGAGCTCGTCGACGGACAGCACACCCTCGACGGCCTCGATGACCTGCGTGACGGCGGTCGCGGTCAGGGTGGTGTCGAAGGGCCAGCCGGTCCGGTCCGAGCCGCCGGTGAGCGGGTGCACGAAGCGGGTGAGGGCGTCGACGATCCGCTGCCGGACCATCGCGGCCGGGCGGCCGGGCAGCGAGCGGACCAACGCCGCGACGCTGACGCCCTGGTAGTACGGGGTGCCCAGCTCGATCGGCACCCCGACCATCCGCCGGACGTCGAGGGCCTTCCCGACGACCGCGTGCAGCTCGGTGGACAGGGCGAAGTCGTCGAGCTTGTGCAGGCGCGGGTCGGTGCGCACCTGCGGCACGACGAGCACGCGGACGACGGACGAGCCGGTCTCCGCGGCCGGCAGGCACCGCGCGCGGGCGACCTCGACGGACGCCTGCCGGGCGATGGCCTCGAAGTCCGATGCGGTGACCGCCCGCTGCCCGGTGCGCAGCGTCAGCGGGCCGCGCGCCTTGGCCTCGGCCGGGGTCTCGGCGTCGACCCCGCCCGTCGCGGGCTCCAGGTTGGTCACCGACGCCACGAACGGCAGCGCGGTGCGCAGCGCGGTGAGCGTCCGGGTGCCCAGGTTGCCGTGCGCGCCACCGCCCGAGCGGTAGCCGGTGACACGGATCTCGGCTCCGTCCTGCGGGATCGCGCCGTGCTGGCGGACGGCGCCGTCGGGGTGCCGGATCGCGGGACCGAACTGCACCACTCCGGTGTTCGAGTCCCACACGACGTGCAGGTCGTCGGGGCCGGACGCGGAGAAGTCCGGCACCTCCTGCCAGGCGAGGGTGCCGCGGCGGTCCACGACCACCACGTGCTCGTCGTCGCGACGCGCCGCGACCGGGGTCACCGAGACGGGGAACGACTGACCGGTGACACCCGTGGAACGGCCGAGCAGCTCGGCGGGCTGCGCGCTCGCGTGCTCCGCCGGCACGGTGATGCCGATCGCCTGCAGCGCGATCGACGCGATGCGCGGCGACGCCTGGTACGTCGGCTGGCCGGGCTGCGGCCGCAGCAGGCGGACGCGCAGCCAGTGCGCGAGCGTGCCGCCGAGCACGAGCGGCTCGTGCTTCAGCGGGACGAGGAGGACGACGGAGCCCGCCTTGTTCAGACCGCCGGTGCCGTCGGACTCCACGATGGTCCGCACCCACGCCTCCCCGTTCCACGCCTCCCAGGCCAGGGGAGGGTTGCGGGGGTCGACGCCGATGCCCTGCGCGTCGGCGGCCAGGTCGAGCCGCACCGCGAACCCGGCGAGCGACTCCTTCGTGCCCAGGTACAGGGCGTCGCCCTCGGCCAGCGGGGACGACGGGAAGCAGACCGCCGACTGGCCCGGCAGCGTCAGGTCGTCCCAGACGTCCGTCGACGCGAGGTGCGCGGCGTCCGACGTGTGCGCGGTGGTGAGCGTCGGTGGGCTGACAACCGCCTCGCCCGCCGTGGAGAACACGGTCGCGTCGGCGTCGTCGAGGGCTGTCGAGACCTCGGTGCCCTCGGGGATGCGGACCACCCGGTCGGCCGGCGAGGAGAGCCAGAACGTGAGGTTCGCGCGCGCGACGCTCGGCGGGAACGGCTCGATGCCCACCAGGTTGAGGAAGTGCACGTACATGCGGTCCGGCACCTGGTTGACGCGGTAGAGCACCATCTCGCTCACCCAGGCGAACAGCTCGATGAGCGCGACGCCCGGGTCGGACACGTTGTGGTTGGTCCACTCCGGCGTGAAGCGCGGGATGAGGCGCTTCGTCTCGTCGACGATGTCCTGGAAGGTGCGGTCGTCGAGGTTCGGCGGGTCGAGCGGCATCAGACGTCCTCGCGGGGGATCACGTAGAAGGGGTAGACCAGGTTGCGGCGGTCGTTGGTGGCGCGGACGCGGTAGGCGATGCGGATCTGGACGACACCCGAGGACTCCGCGTCCTGCTCCGGCGTCACGTCCTGCACCTCGATCCGCGGCTCCCACTGCGCGAGCGCGTCGCGGACCGCCTCGCTGATCAGCCCCAGCAGGTTGGCGTTGACCGGCTCGAACATGAGGTCCCAGATGCGGCAGCCGAACTGCGGCCGCATCAGCCGCTCGCCGGGGGCCGTCAGCAGGACCACCCGGATCGAGTCCTCCAGGTCCCCGCCCGGGCGCGTCAGCGCGATGGCACCGGTGTGGTCGACGCCCAGCGGCCAGGTGAAGCCGCGACCGACGAAGTCCGACGTCGGCGTCGTGGAGAGCTCGCTCAATTGATCTTCACCATCGCTCCCTTGACCTCGAGGATGCCGCCCGCCTCGACGGCTGCCATGCCGGTGCCCTTCAGGGACGCCTGCGTGCCCTGCAGCTTGAGCGCGCCGGTCGCCTTGGTGTCGATCTCCGCGGCCGACGTCTCGACCTTCGCCTTCGCCTTGATCGTCACCGTCGTCGCGTCGATCGTGATGCCGCCCTTGCCGTCGAACTCGATGAAGGACGAGCCGGCGGTGATCTTCAGGGGGATCCCGTCGGGCACCTTGAGGTCCGCCCGGTCCTTCCCGATCCGCAGGCTGTGCTTGAGGCCGGCCGCCGCGAGCACCACGTGCTGCGTGGCCGGGTCGGTGCCGTCGCTCATCTCCAGGACGTGCCCGAGCCGGCTGGTCAGGGCGCGGGTCACGACGGCGCCGTTCTGGTCCACCGCCGCCGTCGGCGTCGTCGACTTGCTCCCGTACAGCCCGCCCAGCACGACGGGCCGCGTCACGTCGTCGTCCTCGAAGCCGATGAGCACCTCGTCGCCGACCTCCGGCAGCACCACCTGGCCGCGCCCCGCCCCGGCGCCGAGCCCGAGCACCCGAGCCCACGTCGTCGTGGCCTCGTCGGACGCGGTGGCCAGCGAGACGCTCACGCGGCCCATCCCGTCGGGGTCCTTGACGTTGTCGACGATCCCGACGGCCAGCCCGCTGCGCCGGAAGCTGGACACCGGCGCCGTGGTCGACCACGGGTCGGAGAGCTGCACCGGGTCGCGGTCGCCCGCCACGAACCGGGTCTCCGCGTTGCCGCTCATCCAGGTGTTGGTGATCTCCCGGACGTAGTAGTTGCCGTTCGACGGACCCGCCCCGCCGACGGTGACGCGCCCCCCGGGGACCATCCGCGCCGTGTACTGCACCTTGCCGGTGGCGATGACGCGACCCGTCCGGGCGGCGATCGCCACCGCGGCCGTCGTCGCGTCGCTCTGGGACCGTGTCGCGGCACGCGCGTCGACCCGGGTGTACTTCGGTGCGCCACCCGAGCTCACGTCGAAGCCTGCGCGCGACGTCGGTGTCGTCGACGTGCCCACCACCGGGGACTGCGCCACCGGGTCCCAGCCCCGGACCGTCACCTTCGTGTCGCCGTCGCCCACCTGCCGCGCACTGAACGCGATGACGTCCTGCCCCACCGTGACCGAGACGGGCTGGGCGCCCGGCGCGCTGCCGGTGGCCGCCGACCACATCGAGAACGTCTTCCCCGCGATGCACCAGTCCCGGCCGGTCCGCTGCGCGATCTCGTCGATCAGCCCCAGAGCCGTGTCGTTGCGCAGCGCGTACTTCACAGGCGCCGTCGGCAGGTCGATCGTTCCGAGCGACAGCCCGACCTCCTGGACCAGCCGCGACACGATGTCCTTGTACGAGATGTTCGTGAACGACTCGATGTTCGTGTCCCGCAGCAGCTCGTACCCGAGGTCCTGGACGGTCACCGTCAACGTGGCACCGCGGTAGCCGTCCACCTCGCTGGCGACCGAGGTGACCGTGCCGTCGAACACCGTGCCGAGCAGGTCGTCGTACCCGGCGGCCACCGAGACGGCCTTCCCGATGTTCAGCCTGCCCGACCCCACGAGCGCGTAGCTCTCGTCGACGAACACCAAGGTGCAGCGCCCGACCGCGCGCAGCCCCAGCTGCACCCGCACCTGGAGGAGCGGGAACTCGTCGGGGAGCTCGACGCCCTCGACCGTGATCTTGACGTTGACGACGGCGCCAGCGTCGACCATCGGGCTCGTCATGAGTCCAGCTTCGGGATCGTCAGCATCGACCCGGGTCGCAGCGCCAACGGGTCCGCGATCGCGTTCGCCGACGCCAGCAGCCGCCACTTCGTCGAGTCCCCGTAGTACTGCGCCGAGATCCGGTCGAGCGTCTCGCCCGCCTGCACCCGGTGTACCCGGTGCGGTCGCGGCGTCCCGGACGTCGGGTTCTGCTTGCCGAAGGCCTTCGACTCCTCGTACTGCCGCAGCACCAGCCCCATCGTCGCCCGCAGCGGCATGCCCGTGCTGGAGAAGTACGTGAACGTCAGGTCGAGGTGCGCGACCACCGCCTTGAACGAGTGCAGGTCACCCCAGTGGAACGTCACGTACGGCGGGCGGACGCTGTGCTTCGTGTCGTCCGTCCCCGGCAGGGTCGGGTCCACCTCCATGAGGTCGACGATCTTGCCCGTGTGCGCGCTGACGTCCGTGCCCGTGTCGGTGGTGTCGAAGAACAGGTCCACCCGCAGCACGCCGGCGTTCGCGCCCGTGTAGCGCAGCCGCGTCACGCCACGCCCCGGCATCGCTGCGCCCGCCCACGTGTTGCTGCGCGTGATCTTCAGCTGCGCCGGGTTGAACAGGCACGGGACCTTCGTGCCGTCCTCCGTCTCCAGGAACGCCTTCTGGCTCGACGGCGGGGACGCCGCGGGCTGGGTCGGTGTCATCAGAACACCTCCGACCCACGACGCCACGCCCGACGGTCCGTCTCTTCCTCGAGCCGCTCCTCGACGATCCGCAGGACCGCCTCCCGGAACTCCGGGTCGTCGAAGGTACCCAGCCCCGACCCCGTCGGTGTGTAGAGCCCGTCCACGCTCTTGTCGACGCCGGAGTTGTCGAACTCGGCGAAGCTGGCCCGCCACGCGTCGTCGATGCTCATGTCCGGATCCCCCTCGTGGTGGAAGCGCCGCACCACGTGCGGCGAGCCGGCAGGAGCGCCGAACGTCAGGGGTGCCGCCGTGCCGGTCCGGCTGGCCAGCGCGTCCGCGACCGCCGACGTCGGGACGTCCCCGGTCGAACGACGCACGACCGTGCGCGGCGGCAGGACGTTCCACGACGACGGCAGCTGCGGCGGGTTCGCCCCGCTCGACGGCACCGGTGGCGGGACGATCCCGGTCGACGACGACGCCGCCCCCGGAACCCACCCCGCACGCCCGTCACGGTCCGCCGCCGACCGGCGGACCGTGGCACCCGGCGGGAGGCCGACCGTCGGCACACCCGAGGAACTGCCCCCCGCGCCGATCGCTCGCACGACGCCGGAACCCGCGCCGCCCGTCGCCGGGTGGCCCCCACCGGGACCGGAGTCGGACGGGCGGCCCCCTGCGCCGCCCGGCGCACCGGTCGCCGGGGCGACGGGCCTGCCCAGTGCTCGTCCGGACGGCGGTGCCCCCAGCACCTGCACGCCCGCACCGCTCGCCGACATCACCCCGGCGCTCGACCGCCCGACGGCCGTGCTCGCTGCCCCGGGGTCACCGCTCGTCGTCCTGCCGGA
This sequence comes from Cellulomonas sp. Leaf334, assembly GCF_001424195.1. Classification (GTDB taxonomy): domain Bacteria; phylum Actinomycetota; class Actinomycetes; order Actinomycetales; family Cellulomonadaceae; genus Cellulomonas. The sequence continues at coordinate 592,623 of NZ_LMOO01000005.1, forward strand.
GGCGCCCGACGTCGTGCGGGACGCGCCCGCCGTCCGCCACGACGTGCTCGCTGTCCCGGCGGACGCACCGGTTGTCCTGGCGGACGCACCGGTTGTCCTGGCGGACGCACCGGTTGTCCTGGCGGACGCACCGGTTGTCCTGGCGGACGGCGACCCCGCTCGGCGGCGGACCGGCGACGCCGCCGAGAGGATCGACGCCCCTGCCGCCGACGCCCCACCCGCAGCGGCGACGACGGTCGGAGACATGAGCCGCAGCGCGTGGCCCGGCGCTGCGAGCAGGCGCTGCACCGGCGCCTCGGCAGCCCTGCTGCTCCCAGCGGGCGGGCTCCACGCCCGCGGTGAGCCGGCCGTTCCCCGCGCGCCGACACCCGACGGGTCAGCCGCGCCGCGAGCGCCGCCGCCCGACGAGCTGGCCGTGCCCTGCGGCCCGCCGCCCGACGAGCTGGCCGTGCCCTGCGGCCCGCCGCTCGATGGGCCGGCCGTTCCTCGCGCGCCGACACCCGAGGAGGTAGCCGGCTGCCAGGCCCCGGCCTCCGACCGGTTCGCCGACGCGTACGCGGCAGCGGCACCCGTCGGAGGTGCATAGCTGCCCCGGTGGTCACGGACCGACGCCGGCGACGACCCCGGACCGACGGATCCGACCGACCGCCGCACGTGGACCCCCTCGATCCCGAGACCGAACCCCGTCGGTCGGGTGCGATCGTGCCCAGCGCGACGATGACCGGTCCCGGGCAGCCGCCCCTCCGCAGCGGGAGCGCCCGCGAGTCCGTCGTCCGTACCGCTCGTCCACCGACGCACGGCCCCGGCGCGGGTCGAGGCGGAACTCGCCGGTGCGCGCAGGGAGGACGCCACACCGGCGGTTCCCGTCGCGGGTGCGGCCGTCCCGCTGTCCGCGCGTCCCCGGGCTGCGGTCGAGCCGATCGATGCCGACGTGGGGACCGTCCCGGTCGCCGACGCCGCAGCCGTCGAACCGACCGTCGACGGTGCCCCCGTGGCTGGCGTGCCCGTCCCCGACGTGCCGGTCCCCGACATGCCGGACGCCGACGTGCCGAACGCCGACGCGGCTGACGCCGAGGTGCTGGGTGCCGACGCGGCGGACGCCGACGTGCCGGGTGCCGACGCGGCGGACGCCGAGGTGCGGGGTGCGGACGCGGCTGACGCCGAGGTGCGGGGTGCGGACGCGGCCGACGCCGAGGTGCCGGAGACCGACGCGGCCGACGCCGACGTCGCCGCACTCGGTGCCGGTGCCGCGGGTGACGCGCCGCCCGTGCCCGAGGTGGCGGGTCGGGTGGTGGCGACAGAGCCCGACGTCGCCGGTGCTCGGGTCGGAGCCGCGGACGGGGAGGTCCCGGTGGGCGACGAGGTGCCCACCGGGCCAGCACTCGCCGCGGCGGTCCGCACGACGCCGTTCGACGACGAGGACGACGGCGCCGCCGACGAGGAGGACGACGGCGCCGCCGACGAGGACGCCGCCGACGACGAGGACGCCGTCGACGACGAGGACGCCGTCGACGACGAGGACGCCGTCGACGACGAGGACGCCGTCGACGACGAGGACGCCGCCGACGAGGGCGACAGTGCCGGGCGTGGGCTGGTCGTCGGCGTCGGAGCCGCGTGCGGGTCCGTCGAGGAGAGCGCGGAGTGCGCGCTGTTCGACGACGCCGCGTCCGATGCGGTGCGACGGGCCGCATCATGGCCCGCACCGGCTGCGCGACCCGACGTCCCCGACCCGGCACCGGTGGACGCGACGAGTGCGGCGGTGGACGCTGCTGCGTCTGCGGCGACGGCGGCGACCGCCGCGGAGGTCGGTGCGACCGAGCGGCGGACTCGCGCGGTCGGGTCGGCGAGCGTGCCGTGCCCCTGGAACAGGCGTCGTGCGAGCGTGCGCCGCACCGCGCTGGCCAGCGGCCGGTGCGCGGGCATCGCCTGGTCGGTCGACGACCCGACGGGCGACCCGGCGAACATCGACATGGTCGGAGCGACCGCAGCGCCGGGAGCCGCACCCGGCCCGCGGGAGCTCATGGCAACCGGTGTCATCTCGGCTGGCCGGACGGCGTCCGGCATCGGCCCACTGGTGCTCGGGGCGATCGGCGGCGTCTCGCGTCGACGGACGACCTCCGGCGTCGGCTCACGGGGACTCGCGGTGGTTGCCGTCGTCTCGTCGGAGCCGACGGCGGCCGGCGTCGGCTCACTGGGTCTCGCGGCGATTGCCGTCGCGTCGCCGGAGGTGAGGGCGGGTGGCGTCACAAGGCTCGCAGCGGCGTCGTGCGGCGTCGGTCCGCCGGGCGCGAGCTCGGCTGACGGGCCCCCCGTCGAGGTCCCGGACACCGACCGCTGGACGTCCGCCCCGCCCGCCGACCCAGCACCTGGTCGGCGCCCACGGGTGCCGAGCTCGTCCGTTCGCGCCGAACTCGTCTGCTGCAACGAACGATCTCGGCTCGGACCGACGAGTTCGGCGCCGGTGGGCGAGGCGGCGGTGGGCGAGGCGGCGGCGCGCGCGGCGGCGGTCGCCTGGGCGCGGCGGCGCAGCAGTCGGCCGGACGGGGCAGGGCGAGCGCTGGTGGCGGGAGGGAGCGTCGCAGCGGAGGGAGCCCGGTCACCTGTCACGGCGGACGCTGCTCGTCCGGGCCCCCCGTCGTTCCCCGGTCGTGCGGGTGGTCCTGCGGCGCGCGTCGCGGGAGTGCGCATGACGCGGGCGTCGGACTTCATCGTCATCGTCCCGGCGGCCCGCACGTCCTCGGAGACGCGCACGGGGATGGTCGTCGGGGCCAGCCGCGTGGTGCTGCCGCCCGGGCGGTAGCTGGCCTGGTCGGGGACGCGGGCGAGCATGCGCGGGAGGCCGCGGGGGGTGGGCTCGACGGCGGCCGACCGCACGACCGACACGTCGGTCCACCAGCGCGGCGGCGCGACGTCGGCCGGTCCCGACCCGACCGACACCGAGGCGGCCGGTCCGACCAGCGACCGGCGGACGGTCACGGAACGCCCCCACCCGGCGGAGAACCGCGACGACGAGGACGCGAGCGACCCGATCGGCGACGGGCGCGCGTGCCCGAGCGTGGGTCCGGGCCGACGCAGCCGGACGCCGATGGCCCGACCCAGCCGGGTCCGCGGGTCACCGGCCGACGCGCCGGACTCCGACGAGCCCGGCACCGACGACGGGCCCGGCACCGACGACGAGCCCGGCACCGACGACGCGGACGAGCCCCGCACCGACGACGGCGTCGAGCCCGGCGACGACGGCACGGCGGCGGTCACAGCGTCGTCGCCCGGAAGCCGTTGTGCGCGACCTCGAGCGTCTCGGTGAGGGAGTCGGCGACGTCGGCACTGAGCGTCGGCCCGCTCCACGCGACCGCGAACACGCCCTCGAACTCCCAGGAGCGCAGGCGCTCCCCGTTGTTGCCGAGGACGGTCACGGCACCGGTGGAGCGGGTGACCTTGTTCTGGTTGCCGGCGAAGCCCTCACCGGAGGACTTGCCGACCCAGGTGAACAGGGCGTCGGAGTTGACGAGGCCGCGCTTGAACACCAGGTGCGGCCAGCGGATGACCCCGGGGAACTGCTGCACGTACTGGTTCTGGCCGCCCTCGACGTACTCGTGGGTGGTCACGGTCATCTGCAGGCCGGTGATCTCCTTGAACGCGCCGATCTCGACACCGTCGACCTCGAACACGAAGTTCGCGGCGACCGGGACGTCGCCACCGAGCGGCTCCTCAGGCACTCTCCCTCACCGCTTCCCACGCTCGGGCGTTCATGGCGGACACGGCACGCACGATGCGGACGCGGTCGAGGTGCTCGAGGTCGAGCAGCTCGTCCATGGGCCAGTGCAGGTGGTACGCGAGGAACGCGATCTCCTGCCAGAGCGCCTCGGTGGGGTAGCGCAGCATGGGTCCTACCGGGCCTCGGTCCGGATCTCCTCGATCGATGCCCGGCCGGGACGGCTGAGCACCGGGGTCGGGACCTCGTCGGGAACCTCCACCTGGGTCGGCGCCGGCGACGGCTCCGACCCAGGCAGCGGCCCAGCCCCCTGCTGCGCGGCGACGAACTCGTCGAACTCCTCCTGCGACCCGAAGTTGATCACGCCGTAGAAGTCCTGCAGGTACGCCAGGTCGGCCGCGAAGAGACCTTCGATCTCGTGCGGCGTGACCAGGTCGAGCGTCCCCAGCGTCTCCACCACCCGCGCGAGCACCACGATCGTCAGCCGCGGGTCGTCCGGGCCGCTGATCGTCGGGTCGCGCAGGGGTTCCAGCTCGTCGCGCGCCGTCGCCAGGCGCATGACACCGTCCCGGTGGAGTCCGCCGTTGCGGTCCACGTACCCCCGGGGGAGCGTGAACTCGTAGCGGGTCTTGAGGCTCACTTCACCCGCGCGAGCGACTCGATGGTGAGGGTGATGGTCTCCTTCACCGGGTCGTTCGAGTCGACGCTGAGCTGGTCGGTCGAGATCTTGCTGGGCCAGCCGTTGGTGAAGTTGAACCGCGCCACCTCGACGTGGGTCGAGTCGTACATGACGATCGAGCCGCTCTTGCGGTTGTTGGTCCGGTCCGACTGCAGGATGCCCTTGCTCATGATGTCGTTGAACCAGCCCCACATCTTGTCCTGCGTGGAGTCGGGCGGTGCCATCCGGACGAGCGAGAGGTCTGGGGCCTTGTTGCGGCCGGCCAGCGTCTTGACGGTCTGGGACTTGCCGTCCTTGCCGACCTGCTGGGTGGAGGCCACCTCCATCTCCACGTCCAGGCCCGACACGGAGGCGAGGATGGTGACGACGGACCCGTCGATCTCCAGGAAGAAGTTCTGGGCGATGATCGGGTCGACGCTGATGAGGTCGTTCGGCATCTACGTGCTCCTGTCCGGGTGAGGTGGCGCGCTCAGGACGCGATCTGCTTGTTCTGGCTGATGCGGAAGATCACGAACTCGGCCGGCTTGACGGGCGCGATACCCACCTCGACGACGAGCTTGCCCGCGTCGACGGACTCGGGCGGGTTGGTCGTCTCGTCGCAGCGGACGAAGAACGCCTGGTCCGCGCTCGCGCCGAACAGGGCACCCGCCGACCACAGCCCCCGCAGGTATGCGTTCAGCGTGCGCTTGACGCCCTCCCACAGGGCCACGTCGTTGGGCTCGAACACGGCCCACTGGGTGCCTTCGAGGATGGTGGCCTCGATCATGTTGAACAGCCGGCGGACGTTGATGTACGTCCAGTCGGTGTCCGAGGTGAGCGTCCGGGCGCCCCAGATGCGGATGCCGCGCTGGCCGAACGGTCGGATCGCGTTGATGCCGAGCGGGTTGAGCACGCCCTGCTCCGCCTGCGTGATGGAACGCTCCACGTCCAGGACGCCACGGATCGTGTCGTTGGCCGGGGCCTTCCACACACCGCGGCTCTCGTCGGTCCGTGCCCAGACGCCGGCCACGTGGCCCGACGGCGGGATGAGGACCTCGGAGTTGCCGTTGGACCCGGTGGGGTTCTCCACCTTGATCCAGGGGTAGTAGAGCGTCGCGAACGCCGAGTCGAACTGCGCGGTGTCCGTGCGCCACTCCTTGACGGCCTGCGGCGACAGCCCGGGAGGGGCGTCGAGGATGGCGACCCGGTTGGCGTGCAGCTCGCAGTGCGCGATGAGGCTCGTCTGCACGGCCTTCCAGAGGCCCAGGTCGAGCGACCCGTCCTCCTTCGTCGCGGCCGTGATCAGGTCCGGGACCAGCACGATCGTGACGTCGTCGGCGATCGCGAGGCCGGCGATGCCGGTGCGGGCCGACTCGGACCCGGCGAACTTGCGGCCGTTGACCGGGACCGGCTTCGCGGCTGCCTGCTCCAGGCTGTACGCGCCGGGCTTGAGCAGCTCGAGCTGGCTCTTGAGGTCCACGTCGTCGGCGAGCTTGACCTCGACCTTGACGCGCGTGGACGTCTTGTTGATCACCGTCGCAGCGTCGCGCGGCCCACCGAGCGTGAGGTCGTCGTAGCTCTCCACGGCCTCACCGCCGTCGACGATCGTGATGCTGAACGGGGCGGGCCCGTCGTGGTCGTCGGCGACGTCGGACGTCTCGACGACCACCGTGAGGTTCGCGTCGGGCTCCACGGACTCCACCGCGATGGGCAGGCCGAGCGAGCGGTCGGCGGCGGGCAGCGCCAGGCGGGCCGGCTCACCGGACGGCTCGGCGTTGGGCACGCGGACGATGTAGGCGAGGCTTCCGCCGTTCAGGAAGTAGCCGTAGACGGAGAGGGGCAGCACTGCACCCTCGACGAAGCCGCCGTAGAGGCTCTCGAACTGGTTCCAGCTGGTCACGAGGCGCGGGGCGAGGCCCTGCGGGTCGTTCGGGTCATCCAGCGGCGCTCGCTCCGTGAACCCCACGAACGCGGCCACAGCGGTGGGGGCGGACGCCAGCACCTTCTGGGTCGAGGGGATCTCTTCGACGTAGACGCCGGGCGCGGTGTAAGTAGGCACTGGCCATCCTCTGCTTGGTGCGCCCCGCCGGCTGGGCCTGCGCGGGAACGCTGCGACGCGGGTGTGTCGTTCGTCACGGTATGGACGGCTGTGACCGCGCGGCATCGGTAATCGCTACCGAGGTTTGAACCTGGACGCAAAACGCGCATAAGGTGCGAACCTGACAAGCTCGATGTGACTCGCGCAATGCCCCTACAGACGCGGGGGCGAGGGTCCTGGTGCTCACCGGTGAGTGGAGTTGCTGTGGCGGCTGACACCGACGTCCCGTCGACGTCGACGGTGCCCACCGAGAGCGTCAGCGCCGTTGCTCGTCGGACCCTGGTCGTCCGCCCCCTCACCGAGCAGGTCCGGACCGAGGTGCAGTCGGGCCGGAGCGTGCTCGTCGTCGGCGACGCCGGGGTCGGCAAGACGCACCTCGTGACGGCCGCCCTGGCGCACCTGTGGATCGGCACGCCGACGTCCCCGATGCCGACGGTCGTCAGCGTCTCCGGCGCCACCTCCCCGGCGGGCATCCCGCTGGGTGCGCTGGAGCCGCTGCTGGGCGACGTCGCGATCAGCTCGCTGGGCAGCTTCGCGCGTGCCGTCGACGCGCTGGCCCACTCGCTGCACGCGCGTTCCCGCGGCGGTCCGGTGATCCTGCGGGTCGAGGACGCGCACCTGCTCGACCGGGCCAGCAGCCAGGCCCTCGCGTGGATGGTCCAGCAGCACGAGGTGCAGCTCGTCGCGACGGCACGCTCGTCGGCCGTGTCGCAGTCGCCCTGGCTGGAGCTGTGGAAGGACGACGTCGTCGAACGCATCGACGTGCCGCCGTTCACGCTCGCCGAGGTGCGGCAGTGGCTCGTCGGCGAGCTCGGCGGGCAGGTCAGCCTCGACACCGTCCGGCGGGTCTGGTCCGAGACGTCCGGCAACGTGTTCCACCTCGGTGAGGTGGTGGGTGCCCTCCAGCAGCAGGGCGACGCGTGGGTGTGGGTCGGGGGCGCGCCGCCGGGCCGACGGCTCCTCGACGTCGTCGCGCACGACATGTCACGGCTCAGCGGGGACGCGCGCGTGGCCCTGGAGATCGCCGCCCTCGTCTGCCCCGTCTCGCTGAGCGTCCTGCTCGACCTGGTGTCCCGGCCCGTCGTCGAGGAGCTGTCCCGGGTCGGTCTCGTCTCGATGTCGCCGCGGCTGACGGTCGCGGGGGAGGGGGACGTCACGGTCGACCTCGCGCACGCGCTCTACGCCGAGGCGGTCCGTTCCGGGGTCCCGCGGGCGCGTCGTCGCGAGGTGCTCGAACGCGTCGCCGGCCTGGCCAACAGCGGCCACCGCAGCGGCGCCGCGCTGGTCCGCTCGGTCGCGCTGGCGCTCGACTGCGACCTGGCCGTCGAACCGGGCCGGCTCGACGCCGCCGTCGACGCCGCGTTCGAGCTCCAGCAGCCCGACACCGCCACCCGCATCCTGACCGCCGCGCTGCGTCAGACGCAGCCCGGCACCCTGCGTCGCGCCACCCTCGCGATGCAGCGGGCCGACGCGTGGTGGCACCTGGACGACGCGGGGCGGGCGTCGCGGGACCTGACCGACGTCGTCGACGTCCTCTGGGAGACCGCCCGGCCCGACGGGCCCACCGTGCGCCTCATGGTCGCGGCGACCGCGCTGCGCGCCCGGATCGCGTACCACCGCGACGGCGACCTCGACCAGTCGCTCGTCCCGTTCGACATCGCGGCCCGGTGGATCTTCGAGCGCGGCGGTGAGCACTCCGCCCGGGGCCTGCAGGAGCTCGAGAGCGCCCGCCTGACCCGGCTCGGCTACGGCGGACGCCCTCGGCTCGACGACGCCCTGACCGTGCTGCTCGACTCGTCCGCCGGCAGCGCGGCCGTCCCGCTCGCCGCTCCCACGATCGTCGGCCTCGCCCAGTCCGGACGGTTCGCGGACGCCGCGCACCTGGCCGCCCGCTCCGCCCAGCTGGCCGCCGCGCACCACGACCAGTACCGGTGGGGCCGCGGCGAGGTCGCCGTCGCCGCGTTCCTCACCACGCTCTGGTCCGGCGACGTCAGCACCGCCGAGCGCGTCGTCGACTCCCTCGACCAGGAGCGTGACGCCGCCGTCGACTGGGTCGCCGTCCACGTGACCCGAGGCCTGATCGGCGTCGCCCGCGGCTCCTGGCTGCAGGCCCACACCGACCTGCACGCCGCCAGCGCCCGCCGCGGCCACACCGACCTGGGCGGCGTCGCCGTCTACAACCTCGCCGCCGAGGCGCTCGCCGCAGCCGCCACCGGAGACGCCACCACCGCCCGCACCCTCCTCGCCCAGCACGCCGACGTCACCGCGCGCGCCATGGCCGGCGTCGACGGCGAGGTGCAGCTCCTGCGCGCCGACACCCTCGCCTGGCTCCGCGACCCGCGCGCCGTCGACGAGGCCCGCGCCCTCGCCCTGTGGGCCCGCGAGCGCGGGCTCCTGCGCGTCGAGCTGGAGGCCCTGCACCGCTCCGCCGACCGCCGCCGCCCCGGCACCCGGCCCCGCGGCGTCAACCCCGAGGTCCTGCGCCGCGTCCGCGAGCTGACCCCGCTGGTCGACGGCCCCCGTGCCGCCGCGATCGTCCGGCACGTCGAGGCCCAGGCCGCCGGTGACGACGACCTCGTCCGCATCGCCGAGCGCGACCTCAACCGCTGCGGCCTGTGGCTGCCGCCCGTCGAGACCATCGTGTCGCTGACCCGCCGCGAGCAGGAGATCGCCTCCCTCGCCGCCGGGGGGCTGACCAGCCGCGCCATCGCGTCGCGACTGACCCTGTCCGTCCGCACCGTCGACTCGCACCTGGCTAGGGTGTTCGCCAAGACCGGCGTCCACTCACGCGAGGGACTGTCGGCGGTCCTTCGCTGAGGGGATGGGCATGACGTCGAAGAGCTCAGCCGGCGGCGCGGCCGGAGGCGGCGCGGTGTACGGCGTCGGCTTCGTCGGCGCCGCGATCTACTACTTCTCCGCGGGGGACAACTTCTGGGACTTCGTCCTGGCGATCCCCAAGGCGATCGTGTGGCCCGCGATCCTCGTCTTCGAGGCGTTGAAGAGCTTCTACGGGTAGGCCGATCCGCGTCCCTACCGCAAGCTCTTGCGCCACCCCGCCGCGACCGCCTCCTCCTCGGAGCAGAACCAGCGCTCCCCGTACTCCTCGCGGATGACCGTCTCGTTGTAGAACTCCTGGCCCGGCACGTGGTAGATCAGCTCACCCGAGTCGATGGAGACGTTGCCCTTGACGAGACACTCCGCCGCGGGCACGACGGGTGCCGGTGCCTCACCGACGATGCCGACCGGTGCCTCACTGACGACGGCGGCCGGTGTGGACGGCGGGGCACCCTCCACCGGCTGCGGCAGACACCCCGCCACGGTCAGTCCGACCACGATCGTCACCAGGGCGAGACGCGACGGGCGGGACATCTCCGCAGCATGACCGCGTCGGACCCGGGATGGCTATCGCCCACATGGCTACATCTGACGCGGCGCCGGCGGGATGTTCTGGTTGAGCCGGAAGGTGTTGTCGGGGTCCCAGGCCGACTTCAGCCCCTGGAGACGCGCGTAGGTGGCGTCGCCGTACGCCCGGTGCACCCCCGCGTCGCCCTCGACACCGAGCGCGTTCACGTAGACACCGACGCTCCACGGCGCGATCGTCGCCGCGAGCTGCCGGCACGTCGCCGCGTGACGCTCGTCGTCGGCCGGGTCCGCCCACTTGGCGCCGACGTCGTACTCGAACCGCGTGCCACGGTGCGCGAACGCCGTCGCCCCGGGGTCGACGTCCGCGATGGCACCCCCGTACTGGACGAGGCTCGCCGCCCCGACGTCCGCCTCCGTGTGGGCCAGGAACGCCTCGAGCGCTGCATCGGGGAGCTCCCGGACGTAGTGGCTCTTCGCGTAGCGGCGGTACCCGTACGCAGCGCCGACGTCCGACTGTCGTTGCAGGTCGAGGTAGCTGATCGGTGCGACGCGTCTGGCCACCGCCGGACCGAGCCCGTCGAGCTCTGCGACCATCGGTGCGGCCTCGTCCGGCGGACCCACCCAGACGAACCCCAACGTGAGCGGACCCCCAGCGCGCACCTCCGCGATCAAGGTCGCACGCCTCGGAGCATCGTCCGCCTTCGCCAGCCACGTCCGCAGAGCGTCCAGCCCCTGCGCCGGGTCGAGATCCACCTCGGCGACGAGCGCCTGCGTCCCGACGTCGTGCAGAGCCAGGTCGAAACGCGTCACGACCCCGAAGTTCCCGCCGCCACCGCGCAGCCCCCAGAACAGGTCGGGGTTCTCGTCGGCCGACGCACGCACGAGCTCGCCGTCGGCCGTCACGACCTCGTACCCCAGCGCGTTGTCACAGGTCAGGCCGACCATCCGACCCAACCAGCCGACGCCCCCGCCGAGCGCCAACCCACCGATCCCCGTGTGCGACACGATCCCCGCCGTCGTCGCCAGCCCGAACGGCTGCGTGGCCGCGTCGAGCGACCCCAGCAGCGCCCCGCCCTGCACCTGTGCGGTGCGCTCTGGGGGGTCGATTTTCACACCCCGCATCCGCGACAGGTCGATCATCAGCCCGCCGTCCGGCACCGCCCATCCCGCCGCACTGTGCCCACCACCCCGCACGCCCAGCGGCAGCCCGAGCTCCCGCGCGACCCGGACCGCGGCACGCACGTCATCCGTACCGGCACACCGGACGACGTACTTCGGGCGACGATCGACGGCACCGTTCCAGACGGCGCGCGCGTCGTCGTACCCGGTCTCGCCAGGGACGAGAACCTCGCCCTCGAAGCTGGCAGGTAGTGCTCCGGCCATCGGCATGGCACGACTCTGGCGGCTGTCGGGCAGCTCTGCCAAGAGTCTCTCCTGAGCGGCCCTGCCCTGCCGAGTGTCAGACCGCCGGTCCACCATGAAGGGCATGACACTCACCTTCAGCGGCATCGTGATCGACAGCACCGACCCGTCCGCCGTGGCGGACTTCTGGCAGCAGGCCCTCGGCTGGTCCGGCCGCGGCTCCGGAGAGCGCGGCGAGGTCATCATCGAGGCGCAGCAGGGCGAGACCGTCTACGGCCCACCCAGCATCGTGTTCCAACCCGTCCCCGAGGCGCGGACCGTAAAGAACCGCGTGCACCTCGACTTCTACTCCGCCGACCAGGACGCCGACGTCGCGCGGCTCGAGGCGCTCGGAGCGACCCGCGTGGACGTGGGACAAGGACCGTCACGTTGCTTCGTCGTACTGGCGGACATCGAGGGGAACGAGTTCTGCGTCCTCAGCGAGGCGTGAACTGACCGGGTCGTGCCTTGTAGGCTGACCCGGCGTCCGGGGATCCCTCGGGCGTGCACGGGTCGCTTGTGCGGCCCGCGCGCCTGTAGCTCAGGGGATAGAGCACCGCTCTCCTAAAGCGGGTGTCGGCAGTTCGAATCTGCCCAGGCGCACAGTGTGTTGTTGCAGGTCAGGGGCTTGGTGACCGCAGCCGGTGAGTCCGCTGCGGGGCTTGCAAGGGCCTCGTGGTCAGCATGTGGTCAGCAGTCCTCGAGAGATTCGCTCCACGGCTCGACGACCCACGCTGGCCACCGGGCCGAGACAGAGCCCCCGGGACCGGGGGTGATGGCTCGAAGCGCAGGTTCCTCCTCGTACAGGTCTGGCGGCGTAGGAGTCCACCTCCACACCAGTCCCTCGGCCAGCTCGACGTCCTTGGACTCCGGACGAGTCCTGATCAAGTTCCGGATCGCACAAAGAGTGAGAGCCACTCGACGGGGGCTCACTTGTTCCCACTGGGGCCACACCGCGATCCGCGAACCCGGCCGCGGGCTCGGACGTGTCCCGCCAGCGGTCATCGTGTAGTGCCGAAGCCACGCGGCTTCCTCGACGATCGCTACGGCCCCGTGCGAACGAGCAAGGGCATCGACTTCGTCCCAGAAGGCGGCATCTGCGCATCGGGCGTCTGTGTCGAGGTCACCCTCATCGCGTTCGTAAGGCGACTGAACAAGAGCTTCTGCAAACAGTCCAAGATCTGTGACTGTCTGAACTGCGGAGCGACAGGGTCGATCGGCGCACACGTACATGTACATGTCCCAGCCGACGTGAAATTCCTACCAGGAGGATCGCCACATCTGCGGACCGCTGGATGACGCCGCTCACGCCCAGAGCGGAGGGGGCTCCATTGTCCGGCGGTCCGAACCGGAGTCCTGCCTGGGCAACATCGTCCGCGTCGCCGGGGAAGCCGATGGCTGAGTGCATGAGTTCGACCTTCGCCACCGTCAGTGAGCTGGTCAAAGGATTTCGTGGTGAGTCTGCGGTTTCGCCTTGCCTGGTTGACGTGTCCATCGCGCGGCCAATCAGCCGAGCAAAGCTGTAGCCTGGCTCGGTCAAGGCATAAGCCACTCCCGGGCGTCGCGCGTATGAGGCAGACCCTGGTGCGGACTGGACGTTAGCCAGGGCGCATCCTTCATGAAGGCACTCCCTCATGTCGGACTGCTCCAAGGTCTCGTACCCGAACCCACGCATGGCAGCGAAGGCGCTCCGCAACATCGCCCGCCGGCCACACGCCCCCGGCTCGGCCGGCCCAGTAGCCGTCTACCCCTGTGCGTCGTGTCGCGCCTGGCACCTGACGTCGCACCGCGCCACGGGGAGGCGAGCGCGCGGCTGGCAGCAGTTGGCTGGGCTCACGCGCTAGGGGTGCGGAGCCGGACGAGGCCGACGGCGAGCGAATGATCACATCGCCGACTCTTCTTGCACCGTGTGCTGCGCGCTGCAAGACAGCAGCGTGGGCGGCAAGCCGCTCGCCGGCTCCAACCCCGGCCTTCGCGCCGAAGATCCTCGTGCGTGGAGGACAACCTCCCGGTCGTCTCATAGACGCTCCACCGCTGGACGGCGCTCGGTCGGCAGAAGCGGCGTGATCTCGGAGGACGGGCGGCGCTCGAACACAACCGCCTGCGGTTCACGTCTCAAAGGGACTCTGCGCGGGCGCTAAACGTGGTATGAACACCACGTGCACATCTCCGCGCTCGCGTTTACCGGCATCAAGGCCTTCGCGGGCCGGCAAGCGCTCGACATCAAGCCCTTCCAATTGATTTACGGCGCAAATTCGTCTGGCAAGAGCACGATCCTTCAGGCGCTGCTCCTCCTCAAGCAGAGCGCCCCCCGTGCCTACGGCGCCGAATCCGGCGTCCTTGAGTTCCGTGGCGGATCCTTAGATCTTGGAGGATACCGGACGTTTGTTTACGGCCACGACGTGACCCGTCCGTTCACATTAGAATTGGGCCTTCGAGAATATGAGGGCACCTTTAGGAGCCTATTTGCCCCGGATCTCCGGGTGTCAATCACATTTGGCTACGCAGATGGAGACCTCGATCAGGAACCCGTAGTGGTTGGGCTGACCCTCACTGATGCGGCTGGCGCTGTTGAATTTGTGCACGACCGCGCCCGGCACACGTTAATGCTTGCAAACGCTACTTCATCAGCGTCCCTAGTTGATCGATGGATTGCTGCTAGCCCCGCCATCGTCAGCACCAGGCAGCGCACAAACCCAGTACCGATGCCAACTGAAGCCGACAAACTCTGGCTCCGCCAATGGGCGCGTACCCATGGCCTCGTGACGACGCAGGGTTGGGTGCCATATTGGTCTCCGACGGATGTTGGCCGTGGAAAGACCGGGCGCCCCTATGGAGGTTCGTTGACGGCGCCTCGTAACCGCATCCTGCAAGATTTCGTGTTCAGTTGGTACAACTGGGCGTTTGAGTTTGGATTTACCCTTGCTGACGCACTGAACGACGTGATCTACGTAGGTCCGCTCAGGGATTTCCCGCGCCGCGTCGTCACGGACGCTAGTGATGCGACGGGGATGGGTGTCAGGGGTGAGCGCCTCGTTCTGCATCTTGCGCGCCGCCAGGACCTTGTTGACCGTGTCAATGTCGCGTTTGGTGTCCTCGAAATCCCCTACAAGCTCGAAGTGAAGCAATTGAGAGCAGAAGGGACTGAGGAGGCGCTCGGCGATGTCGCCGTGGCTGTCCTAACGGACGTCAGAAGCGGAATCACGGTTAGCCCGGCAGATGTCGGATTTGGGATCTCGCAGATTCTCCCGGTAGTCGTACAACTAGTCGGTAACGTGGATCGATTGATACTGATCGAGCAACCCGAGATCCACCTCCACCCTAAGATGCAGAGTCGTCTGGCTGACATCATCATTCAGTCAGTGACTTCGAACCGGAACACGGTTCTCGTTGAAACCCACTCTGAGCACCTACTCTTTCGGGCTCAACGTCGGATGAGAGACGAATCCTTCGACGGTTGGAATGCAGAGTCGCTCGGTGTCGCTTATGTCATGTCAGCCGATGGCCGGAGCGAGATTCGACAGCTCGCGATGGGCAAGTCGGGGGAATTAATGGACCCCTGGCCAGACGGCTTCTTTGATGATCGCCTCGACGACCTCTTTGCGTCGATCTAGCGATGCTCGAGATAATCGGAACTCGGCCGGTTGGCTCGCCGCCGCGAGAGATCGAGTCGAAGGTCTGGGACGCGCTTGCGCAGAAGATCTACAACGTCGCGATGGTTCAAAAGCCGGGACTAGAGTTCATCGCGGAGCTCAAGGCGGTCCTGAGCTCGACCCCGCCCGAAACGCAGCAGCGGTGGTCTGAGGTGCTACGGCGCCGAATTGTCGAGGACCGTAGACCTGCGACCTGCGTTCAATGCCAGTGTAAAAGTAGGCTTAACCTGATTCTGGATCCAGATCGGGCTGATGTTTGCTCTCATTGTTCAGCCATCACGGCGACGCCGCTCGAGATGCTCGCGGACCCGCTTTTGTACGCGAACGAGCGATTGCAGCGAACGGGGCTGGTTCGTGGTGACGATTGCCAGGCGCGTCTGGACGAGCGTTTTTCTCGACTCTGCGATGTCGCGCGCCACGTTGTCATCGTGGACCGATTCGCACTGTCGGATGCCTCGCGAGCTGAGAATCGAACGGCGGGAAGCTCCGGCCTCAAGAAGTTCCTCAAGCTAGCGAACGATGGGGGTGTGTCCTCAGTGCAACTCCATGTTGCGGAGGGCGCGGAGATAAACCGTGTCGTGATGCGTGCCGGTGACATTCCCGGCGTCCTCCGTTCGCTCGTCGCGCCGCTAGGCCTGAGTCTTTCGATTGAGGTAGTGGTTCAATCGAAGCGCGATGGACAGGAAAAGATCCATGACCGATCGCTGGCATTCACGTGGCCATCCGGGGGAGTGTCTTGGTTCTTGGGGAAGGGGCTTGCACAGTTTGATGGACCGCGGGTCACGCAGGATCATGATCTGGGTCGAAAGTCCCACCGCCAGATGATGCAGTTGGTAAGCCGCCTTCCCAGCTCGGCTCAACTACAAGTCAGGGTCACCTGACGCGCGCACATTGCTCGGCGCCCCCGCCCCAACCTCGTCATCGCGTGGTTAGCACATGGTCAGCAGCGAGCCTGAGATACGGGCAGCATTCGCATTACATGCGTGTATTTCTGCAGGTCGCAGCGTTTTCAGCCTCGTCTGATCGAACTCCTAAAGCGGGTGTCGGCAGTTCGAATCTGCCCAGGCGCACAGTGTGTTGTTGCAGGTCAATGCGAAGTCAAGTGCGACGGGATGTCGTCGATGCGACCGCAATGTCGGTTCGTGCTCCGCATGTGGTCAGCGGTCCTCCCCGAGCCGCGTGAGGAAGGCGACCTATCTGTGACCGCTGCCTCTCGTCTCCACCACGGCGTCTCCGCTGACACGCCAGCTGAGCGACGTGCCGGGGGGTACTGAGATCCACGTCGTCCATCCGCTGTCGTTCAGCCGCCGACGGACGATGCCGCTCGATGAAGCGCCCAGTTCCGGCAACGCGGCGAGGCTCACGACGCGAACAGGTCTCCCGTCATTCCGCATCTGCTTCTTGTGCAGACCGGCGGTACGGACGCGCCGTGCGGCGTCTGATGGCTTGGAGGCAGTCACCGCGACCTCCGCCGACCAGCCATCTGCGTCGGCATCCTCCACACTGAACACGTACGCAAGTTCCATGAGCAGGAGCATGTCAGGCGTCCGAGCCCGCTCGCCGGAGAGCCGTTGGTTGCATCGATGGCCGCCGCCGTCCACACTCGCAGCCACGACGGATGGGTGAGGCAACGGGC
This sequence comes from Cellulomonas sp. Leaf334, assembly GCF_001424195.1. GTDB lineage: Bacteria > Actinomycetota > Actinomycetes > Actinomycetales > Cellulomonadaceae > Cellulomonas. Next base: position 609,144 of record NZ_LMOO01000005.1, read on the forward strand.
CCTGCGCAGGCTCCTGTCCGCGCCGGTGGTGGCGCCGTGGATGACTCCGTTTGTCGTCCAATTAGTGGGCGAGTACGTCGTGCAGATCGTCGATGACATCGCGGAGGCGCTGCCCGACGTCGGCGTTCCGGGGTCAGTCCATCAGGCCGCGTTCGGCCGCTACCTCGTCGAGAACCCAGAGGTTCTCCCGCCTCACACGCGCACGAGTCGCCAGTTACTGGGAGTGCTACTACCGCAGGGCCTTCTTTGACGCGGCGTCCGCGTCGTCACTCGACCTTCTCCCGCCAGCTTCCGAGGCGCAGAAGGTAGTCCGTAGCGACGGCGCCGTCTCATCACGGAGCGCGTCGGATGACGACGGAGGAACTGGCACGATGCGTTCGTGCACCAGGACTTCTATCGCCCCGCGGGAGACGCCACGGCGTGGAGAGACGAGCTGCCTGACTGGTCGCGCGTGTCGCCGGTGGGGCTCGTGGTCGGCTACTGGCACTGGCGAGCGGGGGCGCCTCGGTCGGCGGCCGCACGCACCGCTGCGTGGGGGTACCGGGTCGGTTTCGGCGGGCACGGCGAGTGCGGGGTGCTGGGCGGACGGTTCGAGCCTCACGAGTACCCGTACCTCGCGGTCTCGGTGGGGGCGACTGTGGATCTGGGTGCGAAGGGTTCAGGGCGGTTCGCGCCGACGCGTGTCGGGCTGCCGCTGGAGTACGTCGGCGGCGTCCTGGCCGGAGCGCTGCAGGAGCCGGCCGCCCTGGGCCCCGGAACCCTGACCTTCGACCACGCGGCGGTCCATGACGTCGACAGCTCGTGGGAGGCCTTCCGCGTCCTCGCCATCGGGGTGGTGCGCCTGCTCGCCTTGCCGTCCGACGTCGCGATACCGGGTGACCTGCTCCCACGGTTCGGCGGCTCGTTCCCGGCCGCACCGGGCGACGACTGAGCCTGAGTCGGCCGACGGTCCGCCGTCAGAGGCGGGACCACACGAGCGTGTCCGGGAGTCTCCCGCGAACGAACTGCTGGACGACCAGGCGGGCGGTCTCGAGCGGGACGGCGACGTCGCTGCCGAAGGTCGCGAGTTCATCCATGATCTGCACGTCGACGGTGTCGACCGAGGCGGTTCAGGCGCCCTGCAGGAGGGAGACCGAGCCGGGGGAGTCGAACAGGTGGAGCACCGCCCGGTTTCCCGCGTGGCCCACGGCGAGCATGGGCCACTCGGCTCCCTTGTGGTGGATCTCCAGGTAGCCGCGGTCGCGACGGTGCAGCTCGTCCATCAGGTCGGACAGCGCGTCCTCACTGAGGGCGCGCGCGACCCCGAGGAACCGCCCGTCCGGCGACGTCGCTGCGACGAGAACCGTCATGAGGAGGACGGTAGCGGGGGTGCGGCGGGGTCGTCCCGCCGCACCCCACAGTCCCCTCAGCGCCAGAGCTCGGTGAGCTGCTCCGCCAAGGCCCGGCCCTGCTCGGCACCGGCTCGCGCGGCGAGCGGGCGCAGCGACACGTCCATCGCGTTGGCGCCGAACAGGTGCTCGGAGGCGCTGTCCGGGACGATCGTCTCGACGCGGCTGCCGCCCGCGCGGAGGGCGTCGACCTGCGTGGCGAGATGCGTGCCCCACTCCGCCGGGTAGAGCGACCGGCCGCCGAGCGGTGACAGGACCAGAACCCGCGCGTAGCCGGCGGCCAGGTCGGCGTTCTCGGCGTTGGCGCGGTAGCCGCCGTCGATGTACCCCCGGCCGCCGATGGTGTACGCGGAGCCGCCGCCGGCGGTGCTCGCGGCGACGGCGTCGACCAGGTCGACCCCGCTGTGGCGGTCGAACACGACAGGGTCACCGGTCTGGGCGTCGACGGCCGTGATGAGCACGGTGCGATCCGGCCAGCGCGCACCGGGCAGGCGTGCGGCGACGGTGGTGCGCCACTGCGCCTGCCAGGAGCCGTCCTGCCTGGCGAGTGCCGCCGCGCCCATCCTGCGCCGCAGGTCGGCGGCGTCCTCGGAGGAGGCGATGATCGCGCGGAACCGTTCGAGGTGGTCCGACACCGCTCGGCCCGGACCGCTGCGTTGCGGCGGTACGGCCGCGAGGGCGGCTGCAAGCAGCTCGGGTGGGGCCGCAGCGGCCAGCTGGGCCGCGGCTGTGGCGCCGGCCGACGTGCCGATGGTGAGGTCGGCGGTGGTGACGTCCAGGCCGGTGTCGAACAGGCCGGCGACGATGCCGATGAGCCAGGCGTTGCCGGTGGATCCGCCGCCGCCGAGGACGAGTGCGCGCCGGGGTGAATCGGGTGTGGTGTTCATGGGAGTCGCCTCACGAGAAGTGTCTGGCGGGCGCTCCCGGCGGCGACTAGCTGAGTCGCGCGACCGTGGACTGCGCAGGAGCACCCGGTACGGAAACGTTCATGGGTGTCACCTCCTACGTCGGACGGGTCGAGATCACGGGAACGATCGCACACCGTCGACACGGCTCACAACCGATATTGCCGACGTGCCACGTCACCGCCGATGGAGCTGCTGGCCGTAGGCGTCGAGCACGCCGAGAACGCCGGCGTGAACCCACACGCGGTTGCGGTGGAGGCCGGTCCTCTCGACGAGCACACCCGCCTCTCCCAGCTGGCGGAGGGCTCGCTGTGCGGTGGTGTCGTTCAGTCCGAGGCGCTCCGTCAGGAACCGGGAGTTCATGACCGGGTGAGCGACCAGGTGCGGCACGACGTTCCACGCAGCCGCCTGGGGGCGCAGACCCGCGAGCCTGGCTCGGGCGTCCTCGATCTGCGCCGCGAGGTCGTCGACGAGCGTCGCCCCTGTCGTCGCAGCGAACCTGCTCGCCGCGGTGAACTGCTCGACGATCGGTCGCGCGTCGCCGCGTCGATACGCGGTCAGGGCGCCGAAGTAGGCCTCGGTGTCGGTGAGCAGTCCCGCCGACACGGGGGCGGTGGTGTGCCGCATGACGCCCTTGCCCCGGAGGAGCGCGTGGACGAGCGCCCGGCCGGTCCGGCCGTTGCCGTCGGAGAAAGGGTGGATGGTCTCGAACTGGGCGTGGGCGACGCTGGCCTGGACCAGGACGGGCAGGTCGTCGCGACGTAGGAAGGTCACCAGGTCGGCCATCGCGCTCGGCACCTGGTCGGCCTGCGGTGCGACGTGCGACGCACCGCGAGGCGTGATGCGGCTGGTGCCGACCCACACGAGTCCGTCGCGGTACGTGCCGGCGTGCTCCTCCCAGCCTCGTTGGCCGAGCATCAGGGCTCGGTGCATGGCGAGGATCGCGTGCTGGTCGAGCTTGTCGGCGAGGTCGAGGGCGGCTTCCATCGCTCGGACGTTGGCGACGACGGCCTTCGCGTTCTCGCTCGTCGACTGGTCCAGCTCGGCCATCGCGAGCTGTCGAGCGCCGACGGTCAGGTTCTCGATCTGCGACGACGACGCCGACTCGGTGCGCAGCAGGATCGACGACATCGGGCCGAGGACAGGGCTGTCGACGCCGAGCTTGGCGGCTGCGTACGAGTCGAAGCGGGACAGCGCGCTGGCGGCTTCCTCGACGTCCGCGGCAAGGTCGGACGGGAGTACTGGGCTGAGGGCCGCGATGCTGGCGGGCACGGTCGACTCATAGGGCCCGGAGGCGGAGGCCAGCTGGGAACGTGACGCCATCCCGTCGTTCTCGGCCAACCACCGGTGCGTCTGCACGGTGATCGGATCCACGGCGAGTTCTGTTGGCATATCTGCATCTTACTTACAGTTTTGCCAAAACTGTAAGTAAGGATACCGCGTCAGCGTCGCCGAGCAGTGAGCGTGAACGTCGCCGGGAGGCGTTCCGGGCGGTCGCGCAGGCGGTACTCGTTGACGTCCTCGTCGAGAACCATGAGACCGGGCAGCGCGTCCCACGGAACACTGTCGTGCTCGGTCAGCGACGTCAGCTCGAGGCCCGCGTCGAGCAGGGCGGTGACGATCTCGCCGAGCCCGTGGTTCCACTCCATCGACCGCGGCTGCTCGACCTTGTCCGCTCCTCCGTAGGTGTAGTCGTCGCTCCAGACCAGGGGATCGGTCTGCTCGAAGTACGGGAGCTCGAGCGCGGGAGTGAGCGCCTGCGGTCCGGTGATCCAGTGCTGCTGCTCGCGATCCTCATGCTCGGCGCCGACCGTCATGGCAAGCGTCGCGAGCAGCACCGGGTGGCCGTCGCGGATGAACAGGCGCCCGCCGGGGCGCAGCAGGGTCGCGACGGTCTCGGCCCAGCGGCGGATGCTCGGCAACCAGCAGATGGCTCCGATACCGGTGTAGACGAGGTCGAAGCGTCGGCCGTCGAGCGCCTCCGGCGCCGCGTAGACGTCGGACTGGACGTACTCGATCGGCTCGCCGGCGCGCGTCGCCAGGCTCCGTGCCGTGTCGAGGGACGCCCCCGACAAGTCGACGCCCGTCACGCGCGCGCCCAGCCGGGCGAGGCTCAGGGTGTCAGTGCCGAGGTGGCACTGCAGGTGGACGACGTCGAGGCCGGCGACGTCCCCGAGCCGAGGGCGGTCGAACTCGACGACGGCCGACAGACGGTCCGGGTCGGCGAGGAGCTCGTCGATCCCGTAGCTCTGCGCATGGACGGCCGCGCGGCTGTCCCAGTTGGTGCGATTGAGGTCCAGGTACTCGTCGGCGGGCACCTGTCGGACGCTAGCAGCGTGCGCGAAGGCCTCCAGCAGCTCGCGGCTGCGGCGGTACTTCTCCCGCAAGCGGTCGGCAAGGTCCGGCGGTAGGAGCGCGAGCCGCTGCGGATCGGAGTTGTCGTCGAGGTCGGCATGCTTGACGACGATCGCAAGGCGATGCTCGGCGACCCTGCGCATGCTCTCGTCCAGGGTCTCGCCTGGCCGCTTGCTCAGAGCCTCCACGGCATCGACGACGGCCGCCGGGCAGCCGAGAGCCAGCAGGTCCGCCGCGGTCACCGGCGTGTCCTCGATGACGTCATGCAGCACGGCGACCATGCGCGCGTCGTCCCCGTCCACGCGCGCCATCACCCGGAGCGGGTGCCCGATGTACGCGGCACCGGCCTTGTCGGTCTGCCCGTCGTGCGCCGCCGTCGCGAGCGCCACCGCTGCATCGAGATCGAACACCGGCTCGCTCACGCGCGACCTCCCTCGCTCGAACGGCGGGCTGCGATCCGTCGCTCGAAGTCCAGCGCTGCGGTGGCGCTGATCGGTTCAACCTCGTGCTCGTACATGGTCATCCGGCCCGTCCGCGTCTCTCCTTGATGAACAGCCAGCGCGCCGTCTGGAGGTCGCTGACCAACTCGAACCCTGGGTCGTGCAAGCTGCATCGAGGAGAGGATGCCAGGAGTGCGAGGCGCGCTCGTCGCGTGCTCACCGTCGCATCCGGGTGCTCGGCGGTAGGCTCCCAGTGCTCGGGCGATGACGTCGAGCCATGACCGTGCCCCGCGGTGTTCATGAGGAAGCCCGACGGCGTCGGTGCCAGCCTGTACGGCTCGCAGGCGGGGACGCTGCGCGGAGGTCGGTTCGAGCGCCCAGGCTCGGGCTCCTTGGGACTCGGTCGGTGGTGCCCGACGTGTCACGCCGCAGGTGCGGTGCGGATGCTGCGAAGGAGGAGATGTGGCCCGAGGAGGCCAGCGCGGGTCCGGTCGCGCGCGCACGAATCCTGGCGCCCAGCGCAACCGCACGCAGCGTCCGACCGAGCAGGGGATCATCCCGGTGCTCGCGGAGGTCGCCGCGGAGGTCGACCGCGCGGTGCAGCGCCCGCCCGTGCGCCCGGCGGTGCGGACGAAGTTCCAGGTCGTGGCGCTGCTCGTGCGCGAGGAGCGGGCGCGGGTCAAGGCCGACGTCGCGCTGGGGGAGTCGGGTCGCGCCAAGCAGCTGAAGAGGCTCGACGGGGTCGCGACGCAGCTGGCCAAGACCGCTGCGCGGGACACGTCGCTGCTCCAGCTGCTCGCCGAGGACGCGCGGGTCTCCGACGCGGCGCTCGCGTACAAGGCGAACCTGATGCGAGCAGGCGGGCTGGAGCCGCCGGAGACGCCCGCGCCGGTCGTCGAGAAGGTCGCGCCGACGCAGGCCCCCACGACCCGGGTGGTGCCTCGCTCGGTGATCTCCCGCCAGCTGGCGAACCCGTTCCTGGCTCCGGACTACGAGGCCGCGGCCGAGCGGACCGCGACGCGGGCGCGCCGGCTGGCCGGCTGGGAGCTGCTCGACCCGCTGTTCAACTCCTTCGAGCGCGCTGCCACGGGTTCACCGGCCTGCATGTCGCTGCCGCCGGCGCGCCCGGTCCCGGTGCCCGCCGGACGCGAGCTGATGCCGCACCAGGCCCAGGTCGTCGCGGCGACGATCACCGGACACCGCACGTTCCTGCTCGCCGACGAGCCGGGGCTCGGCAAGACCGCGCAGGCGTTGCTCGCCGCGCAGGCGGCCGACGCGTACCCGCTGCTGGTCGTGGTGCCGAACGTCGTGAAGACGAACTGGGCGCACGAGGTCGGGCTGTGGACCCCGTTCCGACGGTCCACCGTCGTCCACGGCGACGGTGACCGCATGGACGGGTTCGCGGACGTCGTCATCGTGAACTACGAGCTCCTCGACCGGCACGTCGGCTGGCTCGGCGACCACGGCTTCCGCGGCATGGTCGTCGACGAGGCGCACTTCATCAAGAACAAGACCTCGCAGCGGTCGCAGCACGTCCTCGCGCTCTCCGAGCGGATCCGCGCCCGCGTCGCGCGGCCGCTGCTGATGGCGCTCACCGGCACCCCGCTCATCAACGACATCGAGGACTTCCGGGCGATCTGGCAGTTCCTCGGCTGGATCGACGACGAGAAGCCGCTGGGACCGCTCATGGCCGCCCTGGAGGACACGGGGCTCACCCCGGCTGACCAGGGGTTCTACGCCGCCGCGCGGGCCAGCGTGATCGACATGGGCATCGTGCGTCGCCGCAAGGTCGACGTGGTCGCCGACATCCCCGCCCGCCGCGTCGCGGACCTCCCGGTCGAGCTCGACGGTGCGGCCGGCCGCTCGATCCGGGCGGCGGAGACCGCGCTCGCGGCCCGGTTGGTCGCGCGGTACCGGTCGGCCGTGGACGTGCGTTCCGGTGGCGCCGGCGAGGACGACCTCGACCTCGACCTCGCCCGACGGGTGGCGGCGGCGGAGCTGAAGGACTCGAGCTCGAAGGCCGGCGGCGAGAACGTGTTCACGATGGTCCGTCGGATCGGTCAGGCCAAGGCCGGGCTGGCCGCCGACTACGCCGCCCAGCTGGCCCGCAACGTCGGCAAGGTCGTGTTCTTCGCGAAGCACATCGACGTGATGGACCAGGCAGAGCAGATGTTCGCGGACCGTGGCATCCGGTACGCGTCGATCCGAGGCGAGCAGACGACCAGGGTCCGCAACAAGAACGTCGCCGCGTTCGTCGACGACCCCGAGGTGTCGATCGTCGTGTGCTCGCTGACAGCAGCGGGTGTCGGGCTGAACCTGCAGGTCGCCTCCAACCTGGTGCTGGCCGAGCTGTCCTGGACCTACGCCGAGCAGACCCAGGCCATCGACCGCATCCACCGCATCGGTCAGGACCAGCCCGTCACCGCGTGGCGGGTCATCGCCGCGCAGACCATCGACGCCCGGATCGCCGAGCTCATCGACAGCAAGTCGGGTCTCGCCGCCCGGGCGCTGGACGGCGCGGGCGACGAGGACGAGACGTCGTCGACGGATGTGCAGCTCGACGCCCTGGTCGGGCTCCTCACCGACGCGCTCGCCGCCGAGGGCGTGAGCTGAGCGGGCTCGTGCGCGCGCTTGCACACTGCTAGCATCCCATCCATGACCACGCTCTACATCCGGGATGTGTCCGACGACGTGGCAACGACGCTGAAGGAACGTGCCGCTGCGGCAGGTATGTCGCTCTCGGCGTACGTGAACACCGAGCTGGCGAAGATTGCCGCCCGCCCGACCAATGCGCAGGTTGCCGCGCGGCTCCGGGCACGCGACCGATCCAGCGGGCCGACCACCGACGAGATCGTCGCCGCGGTACAGGCCGACCGGCGGTGATCGTGATCGATCCCTCGGCCATGGTCGAGGCGTTGGTCGGGCGCACCCCGCACGACGATCTTCTGGACGCGCTCGGCGGCCCGCTGAGCGCACCGCACCTCCTGGACGTCGAGGTCGTCTCCGTGCTGCGCGGCCTGCTGCTCGGCGGCAAGATCACCCAGGAGACCGCCGACGAGGCGCGACTCGACCATTTCGCCTTCACGATCGTGCGTCACGAGCTCGAGCCGCTGGTCGAGCGCGTGTGGACGCTGCGCCACCAGTTCACCACCTACGACGCGTCGTACCTCGCTCTCGCTGAGGCCCTGGAGTGCCCGTTGTACACCTGCGACTCCAAGCTGGCTGTTCCAGGGCACCGGGCGGATGTCCGGCTCCTGCTGAGAACACACTGAGTGCTGGCCGCAGACGGCGGCCCCGCGTGCCCCCCGACCCGCCACAATGCGGACATGTCGCAGAGTCCTGAGGGTGTCGCCGCGTTCCGGCTCTGGCCGCCCGTCGCGGTCGGTGCGCCCCTGCTGGTCGGCTGGCTGGTCACGGTGCTGTGGGGTGACCCGGTCGATCTCGGTACCTGGCGCGTCCCGCTCGGCTGGGCGCTCGTGCTGGTGTTCGTCGGGTGGAACGGCTGGTCGTTGTGGCTGTTCCGCACGCACCGGACCGGGCTCCTGCCGGGCCAGGAGACGAGCGCGATGATCGAGAAGGGTCCGTACCGGGTGTCCCGCAACCCGTTGTACGTCGGCCTGCTCGTGCTCTACCTCGGGCTGGCCCTGCTGGCGCCGACGTTCTGGGGGCTGCTGCTGTTCCCCGTCGCAGTCCTGCTCCTGTTCTGGGGCGCGATCGTCCCGGAGGAGCGGTACCTGCTCGAGCGGTTCGGTGCGCCGTACGACGACTACCGGCGGCGGGTGCCTCGCTGGTTGGGACCGGTTCGGCGCTGACTCGTCACGCGGCCAGGTGGAACGTGCTCGCGAAGCGGTCGAGGAGCTCGCCGGGCCCGTGCAGCACTTCGACCGCACCGGTCGCGATCGCTCGGTCCGGGGTGAGCTCGCCGGAGAGGAGCCGACGGATCTCCGGGCCGGTGACGAAGGCCAGGTCGACAGGGCCGTCGCCGCGTGTCACGTCGAGCGTCGAGCCGTCGACGCGGATGAGCAGGTCGGTGGGGCCGAGGCGTGCCGCGTAGGCGGTCGCGGGCAGGTCGGCCGCCACGTGCGGCCGGAACGCGGTGCGCAGGGTCATGGTCATCGCGTCGGGGGTGATGATCTGCTCGTCGCGCGGGTCACCCATCGCCTTGAAGCCCCAGGCGCCGAGCGCGAGCACGACGGGTTCGAGCTCGCGGCCGTAGGGGGTGAGCTCGTAGATGATGACGCGCGAGCGCGGCGCCCGACGGATGACGCCGGCCTCCTGCAGCTGCTTGAGCCGCGCCGCCAGGATGTTGCTCGGGATGCGGGGGAGTCCCGCGGCGAGCTCTCCGTAGCGACGCGGCCCGACGAGCAGGTCACGGACGATCAGCAACGCCCAGCGCTCGCCGACGAGCTCGAGGGCCTGCGTGATGCCGCAGTACTGCCCGTAGTCGCGTGCGGCCATCAGGCCTGCTGGTCCGCGAACGCCTCGGGCCCCTGGGCGGCGGCGGTCTGGTCCATCCAGCCGAACTCGAGGATGTTGCCGTCGGGGTCGGCGAGCTGGCGCTGGTACATGAAGCCGTAGTCGGAGGCGGGTCGGTCCTCGGAACCACCTGCGGCGAGCCCGTCGGTCACGGTCGAGTCGACGGCCTCCCGGCTGTCGAGGAAGATCGCGGTCGACACGGAGGGGTTCACCTTCGGGTCGCCGATGGGCAGGTCGGTGAACGTCTGGAAGTACTCGCGGACCAGGATCATGAAGTAGCTGTGGTCCTCCTCGACGACGACGCAGGCGGCGTTGTGGTCGGAGAACTGCGGGTTGATGGTGAAGCCGAGTGCCGTGTAGAACGCCTTCGCGCGCTCGAGGTCGGTCACGGGCAGGTTGACGAACATCGCGGTCATCGTGGGTGCCTCTCGCGGGTCTGAGCTGCGGACACCACGACACTTGCAAAAAACAAGTGCCGCGTCAAGGGTCACCGGGGCCGGACGGCGGAGGACGCGACGTCGAGGTCGGTAACCTGCCTCGTGCCCTCGTGAGACGCCAGGGCACGGGCACGGGGAGGGCGCGATGGACGCGATGTTGCACGCGGGCGCGTCGGCCATCGCGGTCGCGACGTCGCTGGGGCTCGCCGTCGACGACACGGTCGTCCTGCACGACTCGAACAAGCTCATCCTGCGCCTGCTGCCGTGCGACGTCGTGGCCCGGGTGGCGCCCGTGGAGGACCAGGTCGCGCAGCTCGAGGTCGATGTCGCGCGACGGCTCGCCGAGCTCGGGGCCCCGGTCGCTGCCCTGGACCCGCGGGTCGAGCCGCGTGTCTACGAGCGGGACGGCGTCACGGTCACGCTGTGGACCCACTACGCGCCTGCGGCGACGCGCGAGGTCGCACCGGCCGACTACGCCGAGGCGCTCGTGCGCGTGCACGCCGGCATGCGCGACGTCGACGTCCCCGCACCGCACGTGACCGACCGGGTCGACCAGGCGCTGGCGCTCGTCGCGGACCGTGACCGTACGCCGTCGCTCGGGGACGCGGACCGGGACCTCCTGCACCGCACGCTGCAGCGTCTGCGACGGTCGGTCGCCGGGCACGGCGTCGCCGAACAGCTGCTGCACGGTGAGCCGCACCCGGGCAACGTGCTCAGCACCGCGAGCGGGCCGCTGCTCATCGACCTCGAGACGTGCTGCCGCGGTCCGGTCGAGTTCGACGTCGCCCACGCGCCCGAGGACGTCGACGAGCACTACCCGGGCATCGACCGCCGTCTGCTGCGGGACTGTCGGCTGCTCGTGCTGGCGATGATCACCACGTGGCGCTGGGACCGCGACGACCGGTTCCCCGACGGACGGCGGCTGGGCGTGGAGTGGCTCCGCCAGCTCGAGGCGGCGCTCGACGCGTAGAGGGGCACGAACCGCGCGCCGATCGGTACCGTACGCACGTCGCGTCCAGCGACGGAGGCTTCGAGCAGACGGCGACCTGACGTTCGCCAGTGGGGGCAGAGGTGGGCGAGCTCGAACCGCGTCCTGACGGTCACGCGGCCCACGGGGGTGCGAGGTGACGGCTTCCCGGAAGCTGGTGGAGTTCCGGGACGTCGAGAGCCTGGGCACCGCGGAGGAGCTGATCGCGCTCGTCGACCAGACCGCGTCCGACCAGGGCGAGGTGCGAGCCACCTTCCGACCGTGGCCCGGCCGGACCGCCTGGGGCGTCATCGTGGCGCTCCTCGTGCTGACCGGCACCTACACGTTCAGCGCTCCGGACACGACGGAGATGTGGGTCCGGTCCGCCCTCCTCGGGAGCCTCGTGTTCTGGACCGCGGTCGTCGTCGCCGCCGGCGCCATCGACCGGCACCGGGTGTGCGAGCACGGTCTCGTGGTGGGCTTCCGGACGCGCTCGAAGTACGTGATCCCGTGGTCGACGATCGACCCGGGACGCGTGCGGGTGGTGCGTCGACCGCTCCTCCTGGGCCGTCGTGAGGAGATGCCGACGTCGTCGCCGCACTACCGCGTCGGCTGGCTCTCGACGCGGGCCGTCGCGGTCAACGGCCTCGACACCGCGATCGACGGGTGGACGCGCGTCCCCGGCCTGCTGGGGGTCACCGACGCGGCGGAGCTCGGTGGCCGGGCGCGGATCACGCCGTTCGTGTGGTGGCTGCTGGGGACGCAGCGTCCGCGCGAGCTGCTCGAGGCCATGGAGGCGGCGATGGTCGCCGACAGCTACCCCGCGCAGGGGATGGCCGAGCGCGCCCTGCGGCAGACCGTGACGCTCCCGTGGCGTCCGACGCCCGTCAGCCCGGTGCCTCCCCGGTACGCGATCGACCCGGTGATCGGGGTGGACGGTCCGGCGCTGCCGTGACGAGCTCGTCGCGACGGCGCGCCAGGTAGGCGGTCTCGGCGGTGTTGCCCGCGAGCGCGATCGCCCGGTCGTAGGCGGCGCGTGACTCGGCGCTGCGGTCGAGCCGGCGCAGCAGCTCGGCGCGCGTGGCGTGGAACGCGTGGTAGCCGTCGAGGGGGAGGTGGTCGACGGCGGCCAGTGCGGCCTGCGGACCGTCGACCTCCGCGACGGCGACGGCCCGGTTGAGGGCGACGATCGGCGAGGGGTCGACGCGGACGAGCTGGTCGTAGAGGGCGACGACCTGCGACCAGTCGGTGTCGCGGGCGTCGCGCGCGTCGGTGTGCACCGCGTTGATCGCGGCGAGCAGCTGGTAGCGACCGGGCGCGGCACCGGACGCCAGGCGCTCGCGCACGAGTCGGTGTCCTTCGTCGACGAGTGCACCGTCCCAGGTGTGGCGGTCCTGTGACGCGAGGGGGACGAGCGTGCCGTCTGCGGCGACCCGGGCGGGTCGGCGTGCCTCGGTGAGGAGCATCAGCGCCAGCAGGCCGGCCACCTCACCGTCCTCCGGGAGCAGCGTGCGGACCAGCCGGGTCAGCCGGATCGCCTCGGCGGTCAGGTGGGGACGGACCGGGTCGGTGTCGGGGCCGGTTGCCAGGTAGCCCTCGTTGAAGACGAGGAACAGGACGGCGAGCACGCCGGTGGTGCGGGCGGGCAGGTCCTGCGCGGACGGCACGCGGTACGGGATGCGTGCGGCGGCGATCTTCGCCTTCGCGCGGGTGATCCGCTGGCCCATGGTGGCCTCCTGGACCAGGAAGCTGCGGGCGATCTCCGGCATGGTCAGGCCACCGACCATCCGCAGCGTCAGGGCGACCCGTGCCTCCATCGCCAGGGCGGGGTGGCAGCAGGTGTAGATCAGTCGGAGCCGGTCGTCGTCGACGGCGCCGAGCGGCTCGGGCGGGGCGTCCTCGGAGAGCATGAGGGCCTCCCGGTGCTTGTCGTCCCGCTTGTTCTCCCGCCGGATCCGGTCGATCGCCTTGCGGTTGGCGGTCGTGGTCAGCCAGCCACCCGGGTTGGGCGGCACACCGTCGACCGCCCACCGCTCGACGGCGGTCGCGAACGCCTCGGCGGCGGACTCTTCGGCGAGGTCGAGGTCGCCGTAGCGCCGGGCGAGCGTGGCGACGAGGCGGGCCCACTGCTCCCGGTAGGCCCGCGCGACCGCCTCCGTCACACCAGGAACGGCCGCACCTCGACCCGGCGGTTGCACGCCTTCGAGCCCTCCGTCATGAGCGCGAGTGCGACGTCGAGGTCGGGCGCGTCGATGATCCAGAAGCCCGCGATGTGCTCCTTCGACTCGACGAACGGCCCGTCGGTGAACAGGGGCTGCTCACCTCGGCCGTCGATGACTGTCGAGGTCTCGGGTGCGGCGAGGCCGCCCGCGAACACCCAGTGGCCGCCGGTCCGTAGCTTCTCGTTGAAGTCGTCGATCGCCAGCGCCTCCTCGGCGGTCCCGGAGTTGGTCTTGTCGTCGATCACGGACACCAGGTACTGCATCGTCCACCTCCGAGGTCTACGCGTACTGCGGGCGGCCGGCGGGCCGGTACGTCTGAGCCAGGATGCCCGTCGGGAACCGGCGCGTCTCGACGAGGTCGAGTGCGTGGTCGAGACCCTCGGCAGGGAACAGCCGCGTGCCCGCGCCCACGACCACCGGGCAGACGATCAGGACCAGCTCGTCGACGAGCTCGTGCTCGAGCAGCCACCGGACGAGCTGCCCGCTCCCGTGCACCTGCAGCTCACCGCCGGGCGTGGCCTTCAGCTTGCGGATCGCGGCCTCCAGGTCCCCCGACAGCACGGTCGTGTCGCCCCACTGCGGGTCGGTGATGGTGGTCGACGCCACGAACTTCGGCCGCGAGTTCAGCGCCCGGACGAACGGGTTGTCGTCGTCGTCCCGCACGCCCCAGTACCCCGCGAACAGGTCGTAGGTCCGTCGGCCGAACAGGAACGCGTCGGCGCGCAGGTAGCAGTCGCCGATGTAGGCGGTCGACTCGTCGTCGCCCAGCGGCAGCGCCCAGCCGCCCCGGTCGAACCCGGGGTCGAGCGTCGGGTTGTTCCCCCCGTTCGCCTGCATCACCCCGTCGACGGTGACCTGGGTGTTGGTGACCAGCTTCATGGTCGTCGCCCCTTCCGAGGCACCCTCCGTGGGCGACTCTCACCCCTGCTACGAACGGGGTCGTCCCGTTCCGACAGCCGCCGCGAACCGCCGCACGTGCTCCGCCATCGCCTCGGGCACCTCGGCGACCGTGAAGTGCCCACCCTCGTCCAACCGCTCGAACACCCGGAGGTCGCGGTAGAACCGCCGCGCGACCGACTCGGGGTTGTCGTGCTCGTGCCGCTGGACGAACACGGCGGCGGGCACCTCGACGGGCGGGATCTCGGCGTCCCCTCCGTCGAAGTACGTCGTGAAGGACGTCCCGATGCTCTGCGTCGCCCAGTACAGGGTCGCCTCGGTGAGGATCCGGTCCCGCGAGATCCGCCGCTCGACCGCCGCCGGGTCGTCGGCCGGGGTGTCGCTCCACTCGACCAGCTTCTCGGTGAGCCACGTGAGCAGGCCGGCCGGCGAGTCGTTCAGCGCGGCCGCGAGGGTGTCGGGCCGGGTGCCCTGGACGTGGGCGTAGGCAGCCTGGTCGTACCAGCCGGCCGCCATCCGGTCGTAGAACGCGCGCTCGGTCGGGTCGGTCGTCGTCTCCCGCTCGTCCTGCGGCAGGAAGTGCGCGTGCGTGACGACGATCCCGGCCACCGACTCCGGGTAGGTCGCCGCGACGAGGTCACTGACGTTCGCGGTGAGGTCCTCGCCGTACGTGAGGTAGCGCGTGTAGCCGAGCACGTCCGTCATGAGGGTGTGCACGAGCTCGGCGAGCCGCTGCTCGGTGGTCGGCCCGTCGAGGGGCGGCGAGAACGCGAACCCGGGCAGGCTCACGACGACGACGTCGAGGTCCGGCAGCAGGTCGGCGAAGTCGAGCTGCAGGGCGAACGTGTGCGGCCAGCCGTGCATCACGAGCAGCGCCGGTGCGTCAGGGACGGCCGACCGCTGGTGGACGACGTGCAGCGTCGTCCCGTCGACGTCGGCGAGGAACTGCGGGTGCTCGTTCAGCCACGCCTCACGCGCGCGCCAGTCGAACGTCTGCCACGACGCGACGAGGTCCCGCAGGTACGCGGACGTCATGCCCGAGGTCGGCCGACGGGGTGAGTCGTCGAGGAAGCGGGTGCGCGACAGGCGGTCGCGCAGGTCGTCGAGAACCGGCTGCGGCACGTCGACGACGAACGGTCGGACGGTCATCGGCACACCGTAGGAGCACCCTCCGACATCGCGCGTGTGTCAGAGGTCGTCGGCACAATCGTCGCGACGAGCCCGCGCCGACGAGGAGAGCCCCATGGCAGCCTTCACCCGCTCCGACGACTTGCAGGGAGCGACGTTCGTCGGCGCGAACCTGCGGGGTGCGCGGTTCGTCGAGTCCGACCTGTCGGGCGTCGTGATGCGTGGGGTCGAGGTGGCCGACGTGGACATCGACGCGCCGTGGCTGCCCGACGCCGACTTCTTCCGCGTCAACGGGGTCGACGTGATCCCGTTCGTCGAGGCCGAGCTGGACCGCCGGTTCCCCGGCCGGGCGCAGCGACGCGCGGCGGACCCGGACGGTCTGCGTGCGGCCTGGGCCGTGCTCGAGCGCACCTGGGCGGCGACGCTCGACCGGGCTGCCGCGATGCCCGTGGAGACGCTCGACGTCTCGGTCGACGGGGAGTGGTCGTTCGCGCAGACGCTGCGGCACCTGGTCCTGGCCACGGACACGTGGCTGGGCAAGGCGATCCTGCGGCTCGACCAGCCGTTCCACCCGCTCGGCCAGCTGGACGCGGGGACGGCGGGCGACGACGTGGACCTGTCGGTCTTCACGACGGAGACCCCGTCGTACGCGGAGGTTCTCGACGCCCGGGCCGACCGGGTCGCGATGGTGCGCGACCTCCTCGCCGGTGTCACGGCCGACGAGCTCGACGCGCCCCGTGCGAACCCGCACGCCCCGCGGCACCCCGAGACCGTCCGGTCCTGCCTGCACGTGATCCTCGAGGAGGAGTGGGAGCACCACCGCTTCGCCGTGCGCGATCTCGACACGCTCGACGCCGGTTAGCCGACGACGGCGTGTGGGGTCGCCAGTCCCGGCGCGAGCACGACACGGCGTACGCACGCGCCCGGGACCTGCGTAGCCGTGCCTGATCAGGACGGGAGCAGGCCGCCGTCGAACGTCGTGGCATCACCCTCGAACGGGCGCAACGTGTCCGGGGCAGGGAACGGCAGCTCGTAGCTGTCGGTCACGACGTCGACGGCGCCGAAGTCGTCGACCTTCACCACGACGCGCTCGGGCGTCACCTCGACGATGCGCACGCGCTCACGGGTGCCGTCCGGCAGGTCGAGCTGGTACAGGTCGGCGAGCCAGTGCAGGCCGCGCTCCTCGAGCGCCTCCTCCGCGACGAGCCAGTCGACCGTGCCGGTCGCCTCGCGTCCGAGCGCGTCGTGGGCGACGAACCCGTCGCCCTCCGGGCGGATCCAGCCGAGGCGCTCGCGGTCACCGGGGCGGCGGTGCTCGATCCAGCTCTCCGGGGGCATCGGGCGATGGTACTCAGGGTCGGCCTGCCACCCACAGCTCCTCGGCGGGCCACCGGCGGGCCCAGTCGGCGGAGACGATCTCGTAGAACGCGTGGTCCCCGCCGTCGGGCGGTGCGTAGAGCTCGTGGAGGGCGTCGACGACGAATCCGGCCCGACGCAGCAGCCGGACCCAGTCGCCGTGCGACGGGTGGAACTCGACGCCGCCGCCGGGCCACTGCACCTTGTACGCCTCGCGCTGCCCGCGCAGCAGCCGCTCCTCCGCGACACCTTCGTCCTCGGGGACGCACAGGGCCGAGAGGTGGCTGTTGGTGAGGAACACCAGCCGCCCACCAGGCCGCAGGAGCCGTGCGGCCTCGGGCAGCCAGCGTTCGGGGTCGCACCAGGCGGCGGCACCGTGCTCGCTGACGACGAGGTCGGCGCACCCGTCGGCGAGCGGGACGTGCTCCGCGTCGCCCTGGACCAGGGGGAAGACCGGACCGTGCTGCCGCTGCAGCCGGTGAGCGGTCGTCAGCTGCTCGCCCGAGAGGTCCACCGCGACCGGCCGCGCGCCCGCGCGGGCGAGCCAGGCGGAGAAGTAGGCGGTGCCGCTCGCCAGCTCGACGACGTCGAGGCCGCGCACGTCGCCCAGGACCGCGAGCTCGCGCTCGGGGACGGCGAAGAGGCCCCAGACGGGCTCGGGCCGGACCCACTGCTGCTCGGCCGCAGCGTCGGTGAAGCGTTCGTTCATGACGGCCCACAGTGCCCGGTTCAGGGCGGTCTCCGCGGCTCTGTCGTCGGCCATCCTCCGACCCTAGGGCGCGCGCCCGCCCGTGATGCCCGAGTCCTCCCGGTCCCCGGAGGAAACTTGGTGTGACCTGCATCAATTCGCTTCGTCGACGCCGGATCGTATCGATACGATCGAGGCACGACGCGACCCGGCACCACCGACCACCGCGGACGTCCCACCCGCTCTCCAGTCCCAAGGTCTCGCTGTGCCCAAGGTCCTCACCGCCGGTCGCCCCTGGCGTGTCATCTCCCTGTTCGCCGTCCCCCTGCTCGTCGGCAACGTCGTCCAGCAGCTCTACCACGCAGCCGACGCGGTCGTCGTCGGCCGCGTCCTCGGCGTCGACTCGCTCGCCGCCGTCGGCGCGACGGGTGCCCTCCTCTTCCTCCTGCTCGGCTTCGCGTGGGGCATGACGAACGGCTTCGCGATCCCGACGGCGCAGGCGTTCGGTGCCGGTGACCACGCGGCCGTGCGACGCTCCGTCGCCGCCGGGACCGTCCTGTCCGCGGCGACGAGCGTGGTGCTCACGGTGGCGGCTCCGCTGCTCGCGGGACCCGCGCTGCGGCTGCTCAGGACGCCCGAGGAGCTGCTGCCCGAAGCGACCACGTTCGCGGTCATCAGCTTCCTGGGCGCCAGCACGATGATGTTCTTCAACTTCCTCTCGGCGGTCATCCGTGCGATCGGCGACTCGCGTACGCCCCTGGTCTTCCTCACGATCAGCTGCGTCCTGAACATCGTGCTCGTGGTCGTCACGGTCGGCGGCCTCGGCCTGGGCGTCGCCGGGGCGGCGTGGTCGACGGTCCTCTCCCAGGGCGTCTCGGTCGCGCTCTGCCTCGAGTTCGTGCGGCGCCGGGTGCCGGTCCTGCACGTGCACCGCGACGACTGGCGGGTCGGCGGCGTCGAGCTGCGTCGGCACCTGCGGCTCGGTCTGCCGATGGGGTTCCAGGCGTCGATCATCGCGATCGGCACCCTCGCCGTGCAGGTGCGCCTGAACGAGCTGGGTTCCGACGCCGTCGCCGCCTACACGACGGCCGTCCGCGTGGACGGGCTCGCGGTCGCCCTGCTGGCGTCCCTGGGCCTCGCGGTGTCGATGTTCGTCGCGCAGAACCTCGGCGGAGGGCGGCCCGACCGCATCCGGCAGGGTGTCGCGCAGGCGATGTGGCTGTCCGTCGGGGGTGCGCTGGTCCTCGGCGTCGTGCTCGTCGCCGGCGGGTCCGCGATCGTCGGGCTCTTCGTCGGCGAGGGGGAGGAGCGCGTCGTCGGCATGGCCGCGCACTACCTGCTGGTCAACGGGGTCCTGTACGTCGTGCTGGGTGTGCTGTTCGTCCTGCGTGGCGCGCTGCAGGGACTCGGGCAGACCGTCGTCCCGACGCTCACCGGCGTGATCGAGCTGATCTGCCGGGTCGGCGCCGCGGGCGTCCTCGGCGCGGCCTACGGGTACGGCGGCGTCGTCTGGGGCAACCCGCTGGCGTGGATCGGGGCTGTCGTCCTGCTGGTGCCCGCGTACGTGGTCGCGTCGCGACGCCTCGCGCAGCAGCCGGTGGTCACCGCGGAGGGACCAGCCGACCGACCCGCGCCGCCGAGGCGGATCACGAGGCTCAGGCGCCGCGGACCGTCGCCGCTCGCGGCGAAGCGGCGATCGCGGGTCCCGTCGGCCTGACCCGACGCCGTGGGCGAGGAGTAGACCTGGAGGACGAGCGCACTCAACGTTTCCCGCGTGCCGTTCGTCTCTCTCAGTGTCGGCCTCACCCACCGGAAGGGGGCCGCGATGAATCGATGGGAGCCGGTCCTCACCGACCTGGTGCGGTACCGCGGCGGGTCCCTGGTGCGCTATGCCGCGCTGCTGTGCGGGGACCGGCGTGAGGCGGAGGACCTTGTCCAGGACGCGCTGGTCCGGACGTTCACGACCATGCGTCGGTCGCAGGGCGACGGTCCGGGCGACCTCGCGGCGCTGGAGCATGCGGAGGCCTACGTCCGGCGGACCGTGCTGAACCTCTACCTCGACGGCTACCGCCGCCGCCGGCGCTGGACCGCGGTCCGCCACCTCCTGGGGGGTCAGGCGTCGACCCCCGGACCGGAGCAGGCCGGTGCCGACCATCTCGACCTGGACGTGGCGCTCGCCGCGCTCCCGCCACGGCAGCGGGCCTGCATGGTCCTGCGGTTCTACGCGGACCTCACGGTGAACCAGATCGCGGAGGACCTCGGGGTCAGTGCGGGAACCGTCAAGCGGCACCTGCACGACGCCGGCTCGACCCTGGCGTCCAGGCTCGCGGTCGACGAGGAGGCGTCATGACCCTCGAAGAGCTGCTCCGCCAGGAGCGTGACGTCGTCCCGCCCAATCCTCTCGCCGACCGGGCGGAGGAGATCGTCGCCCGGGTCCGTCGACGCCGGCGCGCCGCTGCCGTCGCCGCGGGCGCGGTCATCACGGCCGTTGTCGCCGTCGCCGTGGTCGTCGTCGGCCAGCTCCTGCCGCGGGCGCCTGAGCCTGCCGAGCCGAGCCCGAGCGGGCCGGTCCTGACACTCCCGCAGACCACGGAGGGGGTGCCGATCGTCCCCGGTCGCTACGTCCTCCCCGTCCTCGACGCACCCGCGGACTGGACGCTGGAGCCCGTCGTCACGGTGCCCGAGGGGTTCCTCGGCCTGGACGCCGGCGTGACGTCGGGCGACTTCGAGACCGACGACGCGCGCGTGCTGTGGCTCTGGAACATCGACAGCGTCTTCACCCACCCCTGCGAGCTCGGCGCGACCGCCGCCCCGGTCGGGCCGACGGTCGCCGACCTGGCCGCCGCCCTCGCCGCGCAGCCCATGCGCGCAGCCACCGCCCCGGTCCCCGTCACCGTGGGCGGGTACGAGGGGCTCTACCTGGAGCTGTCCGTACCGGACGACATCGACCCCGATGCCTGCCCCGTCGGCCGGTTCTCCAGCTGGGAGGGGCGCTGGCAGCAGGTGCCCGGACAGGTCGACCTGCTCTGGATCGTCGACGTCGACGGCCAGCGCATCACCGTCGACGCCTCGCTCTCGCCGGGCACCAGCCCGCAGGAGGCGGCCGAGCTCACCGACATGGTCGCGTCGACGAGGTTCGTCCCGGTCGACGACCACTGAGCCACCAGCACCACCGGCCCTCGTGAGCCGAGGGTCTCGCAGCCGTGCGCCGGACCCGGCACCCGGCAGGGAACGAGGAGGGGACGATCATGAGGATCCGCACCAGGAATGACCTGCTCACCTGCGGCGTCGTCGCCGTGGCGATGACCGGGTGCACGTCCGGCCCGGCCGAGCCCGCGGCGAGCAGCGCGACCGGAGCACGGGCGCTCGCCGGGGTCCCCGCGGAGGCACCCGTGGAGCCGGGGCCGTACGGCTTCGCGGTCGTCGACGCCTCGCAGGAGCACCCCGTGCCTCTGGTGACCGTGCCCGAGGGCTTCGCCGCGATGGAGGACGGGATCGGGGTCTTCCGCGGGGACTTCGACGCCGACGACGCCCAGGTGCTGTGGATCTGGGACATCGACAGCGTCTACACCCACCCCTGCGAGGCCGGTGCCACGGCCGCCCCGGTCGGCCCGACGGTCGCCGACCTCGCCGCAGCCCTCTCCGCCCAGCCGCTGCGCGAGGGCACCCACCCGGTGCCGGTGACCGTCGGCGGGTACGACGGCGTCTACGTCGAGCTGTCCATGCCCGACGACGTCGACGTCGACGCGTGCCCCGGGGGCAAGTTCAACAGCTGGCCGGGCCGGAACCAGCAGGGGCCGGGCCAGGTCGACATGCTCTGGATCCTCGACGTGGACGGTCAGCGCATGACGTTCGACGCGTCCGCCTCCCGGGCACTCGGGCCGGACGGTCTGCAGGTGCTCACGGACATGGTCACGACCACGACGTTCGTGCCGGCGGAGCAGGGCTGACGGGCCTACGCCAACGCCAGCGGCAGGATGACCGAGTCGATCATCTGGGTCACGAACTCGTCGTCGATGCGCTGGCCCGCCACCATCTTGCGGTAGGCGATCATGGCCGGTGCGACGGCGGAGACCATCTCGAGGTCGACGTCCGCGCGCAGCTCACCGCGGGCCTGCGCGCGCTCGAGGAGGCCGCGCATGAGGTTCACGCGCGAGCGGACGAACTGCTGCTGGAAGGCGGCGGCGACGTCGGGGTTCTCCTTGACCGCGGAGATCACGCCGGACATCAGCTCGGAGTCGTCCGACCGCTTGCGACCGAAGCGCACGGCGAGCAGGTCGGAGCGCAGCGAACCGGTGTCGGGGATCTCGTCGGCGGTCATCGGCACCCCGCCGGCACAGACGATCGCGTCGACCGTGAGCTGCACCTTCGAGGGCCAACGGCGGTAGACGGTCGCCTTGCCGGCCCCGGCGCGGTCGGCGACGGCGTCCATGGTCATCCCGTCGAATCCGCGCTCGGCCAGCAGCTCGCGGGTGGCCTGGAGGATCGCGTCGTCCTTGGACTCGTCGCGACGGCGCCCGGGTCGGCGAGGCGCAGTCTCCGCTGCCTCGTCGACGCTCATGGCCCTACTGTATCCGGAGAATTCGATACCGAGGGGTTCCGGAACTGGCAAGTTCCGTATTAGTGTCGCTCCACCGACCACGACGTCCCAGGAGCACCCTCATGTCCTCACCCACGCAGACCCCGCCGGAGAGTCGGCACCGCTGGCTCGTCCTGGCCACGGTCGCCCTCGCCCAGCTCATGGTCGTGCTCGACGCGACCATCGTGAACATCGCCCTGCCCTCTGCCCAGGCGGAGCTCGGGTTCAGTGACAACGACCGCCAGTGGGTGGTCACCGCCTACGCGCTCGCCTTCGGCAGCCTGCTGCTGCTCGGCGGCCGCCTCTCCGACATGTTCGGCCGCCGCCGCATGTTCCTCATCGGTCTCGTCGGCTTTGCGGCCGCCTCGGCGCTCGGCGGTGCGGCGCAGTCGTTCGAGCTGCTCGTCGGCGCCCGCGCGCTGCAGGGCGTGTTCGCCGCGGTCCTCGCCCCGGCCGCCCTGTCCGTGCTGACCACCACCTTCACCGTCCCCCAGGAGCGCGCCCGCGCGTTCGGCGTGTTCGGCGCCATCGCGGGTATGGGCGGCGCCATCGGCCTGCTGCTCGGCGGCTACCTGACGGAGAACTTCGACTGGCGCTGGAACCTCTACGTGAACGTCGTCATCGCCGTGATCGCGTTCGCGGCGGGGACGATGCTGCTGTCCCGGACCGATGCCAAGCACGACACCCGCATCGACGTGCCCGGCGTGCTCCTCGCGTCGTCGGGTCTCTTCCTGCTCGTGTTCGGCTTCTCGCAGGCCGAGCCCCAGGGCTGGGACGCGCCCGTCGTGTGGGGTTCGCTGGCCGCGAGCGTCGTGCTGCTCGTCGGGTTCGTGCTGCGGCAGCGCACCGCCGAGCACCCGCTCCTGCCGCTGTCGATCGTGCAGGACCGCGACCGTGGCGCCGGCTTCCTGGCGATCCTCGTCGCCGGGTCCGGGATGTTCGGCGTCTTCCTGTTCCTCACGTACTACCTGCAGCTGACGCTCGGGTACGGGCCGATGCAGACCGGCACCGCGTTCCTGCCGATGGTGCTCTTCATCGTCATCACCGCGCAGGTCCAGACGAACGTCCTGGTCCCGCGGTTCGGGCCGAAGGTCGTCGTGCCGCTGGGCATGGCCATCGGCGCCGGCGCGATGCTGTGGTTCACCACCCTCGACCTCGACAGCGGCTACCCCGCGGTGCTGGTCGGGCTGATCGGCGTGGGGATCGCGATGGGCTCGATCATGCCCGCGTCGTTCCAGATCGCCACGCTCGGCATCGCGCCGCGGCAGGCGGGAGCCGCGTCCGCGATGGTCTCCACCAGCCAGCAGGTCGGCGGCGCGATCGGCACCGCGGTCCTGAACACCCTCGCGGCCACCGCCGCCACCGCGTACGTCGCCGACCACGCACCGGCGACCCCCGAGGTGATCGCCGCCGGAGCGCTGCACAGCTTCTCCGTGGCCTACACCTGGTCCGCCGGGATCTTCCTGTTCGGCGCCGTCCTGACCGCGTCGCTGTTCCGGACGCGGCCGGACCGGGAGGCCCGGGCCGTCGACGTCGCACCGGTGACGCCCGACGAGGCCGCCGTGCTCGTGCACTGACCGTGCGGGTGGGCGGCGCGCGGCAGCGTGCGTCGCCCACCTCGTACGATCCGAGCAGGAGAGAGGTGATGTGGTGACGGCCGAACCGGCGCCTGGGGAGCGGCTCCCGCTCAGCCGCGAGCGTGTCCTGCGCACGGCGGTCGCGATCGCCGACGAGCACGGCATCGAGGCGGTCACGATGCGCCGGGTCGGCGACGAGCTGGGCGCCGAGGCGATGTCGCTGTACCACCACGTCGCCAACAAGAACGACCTGCTCGACGGGGTCGTGGACCTGGTGGCGGGGGAGATCAACGACGTCGTCGACGCCCTGGACGCGACGGGCCCCTGGCAACCGGTGGTCCGCGCCCGGATCCTCGCCGCGCGCCAGGTGCTGCTCCGGCACCGCTGGGCCCCGGGCCTGCTGGCCACCCGCTCGGCACTCAGCCCGAACGTCGTGACCTACCACGACCGCCTCGTCGGCCTGCTGCACGCTGGTGGCTTCACGTACGACCTCGCCCACCATGCGCTGCACGCGCTCGGCAGCCGCTCGCTCGGGTTCTCCCAGGAGCTGTTCGACCCGGGCGCCGGGGCGTCCGCGGGGCCGCTGCCCGCGGAGCTGGCAGCCGCGGTGCCGTCGCTCGTGGCCATGCTGGCCGAGGTCGCGCACGACGACCCCGGCTCGACGTTGGGCTGGTGCGACGACCAGACGGAGTTCGAGTTCGGGCTGGACCTCCTGCTCGACGGGCTGGAGCGCCGGCGGACAGGGTCTTGACCTGCCTTACGTTGTAAGTCACTCTGACTTACAACGTAAGGAGCAGCCATGAAGGCGATCGTCCAGACCACGTACGGCTCACCCGACACCTGCACGCTGCAGGACGTCGACGACCCGGAGCCGACGTCCGACGAGGTCAAGGTCCGCATCCGTGCCGCGTCGCTGAACGCCCGCGACTGGCACCTCATGCGCGGCGACCCGTACCTCGCCCGCCTCGCCCCTGGCTTCGGGCTGCGCGCCCCGGCGCTGCGCATCCGCGGATCCGACTTCGCGGGCGTCGTCGAGACCGTCGGCCGGGACGTGACCGGCCTGCGTGCCGGCGACGAGGTCTACGGGCTGCGCGACGGCGCGCTCGCGGAGTACGTGTGTGCGCCGCAGCGGCTCGTCGCCCGCAAGCCGGCGAACCTCACGTTCGAGCAGGCCGCGGCCATGCCGATGGCGGCGATGACGGCGCTGCAGGGGCTGCAGGGCCGTGTCCAGCCCGGTCAGCGCGTGCTCGTCAACGGCGCGTCCGGGGGAGTCGGGACGTTCGCGGTGCAGCTCGCGCACGCGTGGGGGGCCGAGGTCACCGGTGTGTGCAGCACCCGCAACGTCGAGCTCGTCCGGTCCCTCGGCGCCGACCACGTCGTCGACTACACGCGCGACGACGCACTGCGCGCCGGCCGGCGCTACGACGTTCTCTTCGACCTCGTCGCCAACCGCTCGCTGCGGGACCTGCGCCGCGCACTGACCCCCACCGGGACGCTGGTCCTGTCGGGCGGTGGCGTCTTCGAGGGCGGCTCGGTGCTCGGTCCGATCGGTCTGCTGCTCCGCAGCAAGGTCGTGGCACCGTTCGTCGGGCAGCAGATCGTGTCGCTCTCGACGTCGCCCGGCGCCGAGCACCTCGACGTCCTGCGCGGCCTTGCCGAGGCCGGCACGATCGTGCCGGCCATCGACCGCACCTACCCGCTGCCCGCCGCGGCCGACGCGCTGCGCTACCTGGAGACCGAGCACGCTCGGGCGAAGGTCGTCGTCACGATCTAGCGCAGACCACCCGACGCACCCGACGCCGGGTCGCTCGGCCGGAGTCCGAAAAGTCCGAATAGCCCGGAATGGACAGCTCTCCCGGTCGGGCGGCGTGGACGCGTCACCCTGGCACCCGGCTACCGGTGACCCTCCGCGGTCCCTATCGTGAGTACGTGAATCCGCTGAGCCGACGAGTGCGCGACGCCCGCGAGAAGGCCGGGCTGAGCCAGGGCGAGCTCGCGCGGCAGGCCGGGGTCCACCCCACGTACATCTCGCACGTCGAGAACGACCGGCGCGCGCTGGGTGAGGACGCGCTCGCCCGGGTCGCGCAGGTGCTCGGCGTCTCCGTGGCCTACCTGCTCGACGGCGAGCAGGCCCCGGACTACCGGTCGGCGGAGAGCGCCCTCGTCGAGGCGCGCCGGCTGTCCCGCATGGGCGAGGCGCGGGCCGCCGCGGACGTCCTCGCGCAGGTGGACGTGTCGGCGCTCGACGTCGACGCCGCCGCTCGGGTCGGGCTGGCCCACGCCGAGGCCCTCGACCTCGCCGGCGACCTCGAGGGATCGGTCGAGGCCCTGGAACGCCTCTGCGCCCGCCTGATGGACTCGCACCGGTACCTGCAGGCCGCGTACGCCGCGATGCGGATCGTCATGGCCCTGACCGAGATCGCCGACCTCCACCGGGCCGTCGCGCGCGGGGAGGCGCTGCTGGCACAGCTCCCGGCGTCGGTCGCGGGCAGCGACGAGGTGGTCCGGCTCGAGTCGACCATCATCTGGGCCTACATCGCCCGCGGCGACACGACGTACGCGCGCTACCGCGGCCGGCAGCTGCTCGCGCACACCCGCCAGCACGGGTCGGCCCGAGCCGTGTCGTCGGTGCACTGGAACCTCGCGTTCGTCGACGACGCCCTGGGGGACCCGGACGCCGCGCTCGCGCAGCTCGAGTCCGCGATCGCGCTCGCCGGCGGCGACGAGATCGACCGCGACCTGCCCCGGTTGCGTCTGGACCGGGCGTTCCTGCTCGTCTCCGTCGAGCCGCCACGCGCCGCGGAGGCGCTCGTGGACCTCGACGCCGCCCAGACCGCGCTGGAGGTCGGCGAGTCACAGATCGAGCTGGCTCGCGCCGATTCCGTGCGGTCGCGCGCCTGGCTGCTCCTCGACGACGCGACGACGGCCCAGCAGTACGCCACCCGTGCCGTCGAGCTGTTGCGCGAGGGGGTCCGTCGCGACTCGGCCTCCGCGCACGAGGCGCTCGGCGACGCGATGCTCGCCCAGCGGTCCCGGCCGGAAGCCGTCAAGGAGTACCGCGCCGCGGCCGAGCTGCTCGACATGATCTCGTCCGGACGTTCCGCCGCGGTGCTCTGGCGCCGCATCGGCGACCGCCTCCGGGTGGCCGGAGACGAGGACGAGCGGGTGGTCGAGGCCTACGGTCGCGCCCTCGCCGCGGCGGGCATTCGGGGGGTCCTGCCCCCGCCACCGAGGGTGTGAACACCGCATAACGGTGATGTCTACCCCCTGGTGTCCTGCGTCATTGCGCCCTAGACACGGGCTAGGGACCATTCCAGGTGTACCGGAGAGTCCGGTGCACCCTCGGAAAGGTCTCCCTCATGAAGAAGCTCGTCGTCACCGTCGTCATCGCCCTCACCGCGTTCGCCGGCGTCGCCAGCGCCACGGCAGCCTCTGGGGCCACCCAGCAGGTCGCCGCACCGTGCTGCAAGCACATCATCTGACTCCACCGACGCGACGCGTCGCCGCACCCCGCCCCCTGCGGTCCGCGGCGACGCGCGAGGCCCGGCAGAACGACCAGCTGGAAGGTCCCACCATGAAGAAGCAGAGCATCACCCTCGTCCTCGCCCTCGCCGCCCTCACGGGTGTCGGGGCAGTCGTCGCGCCCGTGACCGACGCCCAGGCGTTCATCACCCCGTGCTGCAAGACAGGCACCTGAGGATCGGAGCCAGAGGCGTCCCGCACCCCCCGCGTGCGTCGACGCCCACCACGTCCCGCCGGCCGGTGGGCGCCCTCCGGGGCGCTCACCGGCCCGCTGGGCGCACGTCAGAGCCCGAGCGCCCGTCGGCGGAGTCCGATGCGCGCACCCACGGCAAGGTTGACGACGCCGAGCACGAGCGGAATCGCACCGTTGCTGCCACCCGGGGTGAGCGCGAGGAACAGGCCCCCGGCGGCAGGGACCGCACCACACACCAGGTAGGTCCACATGCGACCCCGCGACGGAGGCAGGCTGACGGACTCCCGCAGCGACTCCCGCGGCGCCGGCCCCTGCGCCGGCCACGGTGCCGGCCACGGTGCCGGCCACGGTGCCGACGCGGCCGGCACGGGAATCGGCCGTGAGCGCTCGGCTTCCCTGCCGTACGACGGATCGGGTGAGGTCCGCGTCAGCGCGTCGAGCCAGAACCGGTCGACCGCCTCCGCCAGCGTCGCGGACGCCACGCCGGGCGCGCGGACCAGGATCACCTCCCGGTCCTGGTGCCACGCCGCGACCACGCCGGGCACGCCCGCGAGCACGTCGACCGTGGCCTCCACGAGGGCGTGGTACGGGTGCGCGGCGAGGTCGCTGAAGCCTAGCTCGACATCCGCCCCGGTCTCGTCCCGATCGAGCTCCTCGATCCAGTAGAGCGGTTCGTCCTCGAGCGCTCCCACCAGTCTCTCCATGCGGAGATGTCGACCGCCCGGCTGCGAACCTTGAGCCAGCCCGTGGTCCCGCAGGATCAGCGAGGATCCAGGTGATTCTCAGGTTCGAGGATTCACCCGGAAGGACGGCCTGGACGTTTGACCAGGACCGCACTCGTGCCGCACACTCGTCTTGATGGTGCGCATCGCCTGCCCCCTGCGCGGTGCGCACCGTCTTGACGTCCGAGAGCGGGACGGGTCCCCTGACCCGTCCCGCTCTCCGTGTCTCCGGGTCTGCCCGTCACGGCGCGCCATGCCCGTGATCACGCGGCAGCGCGGTTAGCGTTCCCAGCGTGACCATCCCCGTGCGCGCCTCCGGCCCGGGACCCGACCAGGCTCCTGAGACCGGCGCAGACCCCGCCGACCGCCCGATGCTCGTCGAGCCCCCGAGCCCCGCCGAGCTCCTCGAAGGGTCCGTCGCGACCTGGCGCGCCGCGCTCGTCGAAGCCGCCGGCGGGTCGACGCTCGTCGACGTCGAGCTGCTCGGCGACGCCGCGCTCGACCTGTCCGCCGCGCACCCGTCGGGGATCTCCCAGCTGTACGCCGGCCGCGAGACCCGGCTGTCCAACCTGGTCCGCGAGGGCGCGGCCCTGTCGACCGCGCGCCGTCGCGCCCGTGCCGTCAGCGCGCGCGCCGCCGTGTACGCCCAGCGCTACGGCATCGCACCCACGTCGCTGGCCATCGGGGTGGCCACCTGGACCGAGCGCACCACCCCGGACATCGCCAGCGACGACGTCGCCGCGCTCGCGTCGGTCACCCGGCAGCGGACCCCGGACGGCGAGCAGCAGACCGATGCCGCCCCGCGTGTCGTGCGGGCTCCCGTGCTCCTGCGCCCCGTCACCCTGCACGCCCGCGGCTCCGGGGAGAGCGACTACGAGCTCGCCCTCGAGCCGTCCCTCGAGGTCAACCCCGTCCTCGCCCGGGCGCTGCGGACGCGCGGCGCGCTCCTCGACCCCGGCGCGGTCGCGCGCGGCACGTTCACGTCCAACGGGTTCGACCCGCGCGGCGCGCTGCACCGGCTCGCCTCCCTCGGCGAGGCCGTTCTCGACGACTTCTCGATGAGCGAGCGCGTCGTCGTCGGCACCTTCGTGCACCCCGGCCAGATCCTCGTCGACGACCTCGACAACCTGTCCGGCACCCTCGAGCGCCACGAGGTCGTCTCCGCGCTCGCGGGTGTCGACGAGTCGCGTGCCCGGCTGCGGCGCGTCCTGCCCGAACCGGTCCGCGGCGACCGCGACCCCGGCCACGAGCGCGGCGTCGGCGACCTCGACCCCGCCCAGCAGCACGTCCTCGACGTCGTGGCGACCGGCACGCACCTGTTCGTCGACGCCCCCGCCGGCGCCGACGTCACCGGGACCCTCGCCGCGCTCGTCGCCGACGCGGCCGCCACGGGCCGCACCGTGCTCTACGTCCCGGGACACCGTCGTGCGGCCGCGGCGCTCGCGGACCGGCTCACCGCCCTGGGCCTCGGCGACCTGCTGCTCGACGTCGCACCCGAGGCCGGGTGGCGGTCGGCGATCTCCCGCCGCCTGCTCGGCGCGATGACGCTCGAGGCGCCCTCGGTCGACGCGCACGGCGTCGTCGCCCTGCGCAGCGAGCTCGTCAGCTCCCGCGAGCGCCTGCGGGACTACGTCGACGCGCTCCATGCCGAACGCGCCCCCTGGGGGGTGTCGGCGTACGACGCCCTGCAGCAGCTGGCCCGGCTGACCTCCACGCGGCCGACCCCGAAGACGACCGTGCGGCTGGCGCCCGACGTCGCGCGCGTGTTCGACGCGCCCCGCCGCACGGAGCTCGCCGACGCGCTCGTGCAGGCCGGGGCGCTGGGCGCGTTCCGGGTCCGCCCCACCGACACCCCGTGGTACGGCGCGGACCTGCGGACGCGTGCCGACGCCGAGAACGCGGTCCGACGGCTCGAGCGCGTGCTCGACTCGACCCTGCCGGCGCTCGTCGCGCGGACCGCCCAGGTGGCCGCCGAGACCGGGCTGACGCAGGCGACGACGGTCATCTCCTGGGTCGAGCAGCTGACCATGCTCGACGGGGTCCGCGCGGCCCTCGACGTGTTCCAGCCGATCGTCTTCGAGCGCACCGCCGCCGACCTCGTGGCCGCGACCGCCACCAAGGAGTGGCGCGCGGAGCACGGCATCGACATGGGCTACTGGCTGCGCCGGCGGCTGCGCAAGCAGTCGAAGGACATGGTCCGTCCCGGCCGGCCCGTCGCGGACCTGCACGTCCGGCTGATCGAGGTGCAGGCACAGCGGGAGATCTGGCAGGCGCACTGCCCGTCCGGCGGGTGGCCGCGGCTGCCCGACGGTCTCGAGCACATCGAGGAGGAGTTCGCCGCCGTGCGCGCCGACCTCGACGCGCTCGACGAGGTCCTGGCGACCACCCCCGGCGGCGGTGGCCTGTCGGGCCTGCCGTTCGCCGCACTGACCGAGCGGCTGACCCGGCTGCGGGCCGACACCAGCGCCCTCGTCGACCTCCCCGAGCGCACCGGGCTCCTGCACCGGCTCCGGTCCGCGGGCCTCGGCGCGCTCGTCGACGACCTGGCCACCCGCCGGATCGACCCCGCCCTCGCGCCGGCCGAGCTGGACCTGGCCTGGTGGAGCACCGTCATCGAGCAGATCCTCGGGGAGGACCCGGCGCTCGCCGGCTACGACGGTGCCGCGCTCGGGGCGCTGTCCGCGCGCTACGCGACCCTCGACCGGGCGCACGTGAAGAGCCTGTCCGGTCCTGTCCTGGGGGCGGTCGTCGGACACGTCTCGCACACCCTGCGCCAGCACCGCGAGCAGGCCGAGGCGCTGTTCGCGGACCTCGTCGAGGAGCGGCTCACGTCGCTGCGGGACACCGTCGTGCGGCACCCCGACGTCACCCGGCGGCTGCGGCCCGTCATCGCCGCCAGCCCCATGCTGGTCCCGCAGGTCCTGCCGCCGACCCGCACCGTCGACCTCGTGGTCATCGACTCCGCCGCGCACCTGCCCGTCGAGGTCGCCCTCGCCGCCGTCGCGCGCGGCCGCCAGGTCGTCGTCGTCGGCGACGCCCGCTGCGCCTCGGGCAGTGCCGTGCGGGAGCTCGCCGCCGTCCTGCCCTCGGTCGCGCTGCGCGCCGACTCCTCCCGTCGCGACCCGTACCTCACCGCGTTCCTCGCCGCCCACGGCTACGCGGGCGTGCTGCGCCCGACGCCGCTGCCGCAGCACCGGCCGCTGGTCAGCCTCGACGTCGTCGACGGCACCGGGATGCCCGACCCGGCGACCGGTTCCGTCGACTCGACGCGCGAGGAGGTCGAGCACGTCGTCGAGCTCGTCCTCACGCACGCGCTGCTGCGGTCCGACGAGTCGCTCGCCGTCATCACCGCGACCTCCACCCACGCGGAGGCCGTCCGGGAGGCCGTCCTGTCCGAGGTCCGCGGCAACCCCGCGCTCGCCGCGTTCTTCGACTCCGGCCGCGTCGACCCCTTCGTCGTCACCGACCTGCCCAACGTCGCCGGCCTGCGGCGCGAGGCGATCATCCTGTCGCTCGGTCTCGGCCGGACCCCGCACCGTCGCGTCCTGCACACCTTCGGGCCCATCACCGGCCCCGGGGGCGACGCCCTGCTGCTCGACGCCCTCGGCTCCACCCGCCACCGGCTCACGGTCGTCTCCTGCTTCGGGTCCGACGACCTCGACCCCGAGCGGCTGCGCGGCCCCGGCCCGCGGCTCCTGGCGGACCTCCTCGCGTTCGCGGCCCGCCGCGGTGCGGGGCAGGACGTCGCCGACCTGGTCACCCCGCCCGAGCCGACCGACCCGCTGCTGCGGTCGCTGGCCGCCGCGACCGCAGCCGCCGACCAGGCCCTCGCTGCGGCGGCCGAGCCCGACCGCCTCCTGCTCGACCTC
The DNA here is from genome assembly GCF_001424195.1 of Cellulomonas sp. Leaf334. GTDB lineage: Bacteria > Actinomycetota > Actinomycetes > Actinomycetales > Cellulomonadaceae > Cellulomonas. Next base: position 640,865 of record NZ_LMOO01000005.1, read on the forward strand.
GCCGAGCGCCTCTGGAAGCACGGCCTGCTCGTCGAGGCCGACCACGGCATCCCCGGCGGCGACCGGATCCCGCTGGTCGTCGGCCACCCCGACCTGCCCGGCGAGATGCTCGTCGCCGTCCTCACCGACGACGAGGAGTACACCGCCGAGCCGAGCGTCCGCGTCCGTGACCGCCTCACGGCCGACCGCCTCGAGCGCGTCGGGTGGAGCGTCATCCGCGTCTGGTCCGCCGCCGCGTTCATGGACCCGCAGGCCGAGGTCGACCGCATCCGCCGCGCCGTGCACGCGCGCGTCCCTGCGCCCGCCGCACCGCGCACCGCACCGCTGCAGCTCGGCCTGATCGACGAGGCCGACGACGCCGAGGAGCTGCCGACGCCCGCCGCGTCCGCCCGGTCGGCGGCACGTGCCGCGGCGCGCGCGGCAGCCCACCCCGGCGAGCCGCGTCCCGCGACGGGGGTGTGGTCGACCATCGAGGTCGTCGACGCGGTCGCCTCGGCGCGTGCTGCCGCGCCCGCGGACGGGCCTGTGGCCGTCGCTGACGCGGAGGGCACCCCGGCACCCGAGGCCTCCGAGGCGTCCGAGGCCGGCGAGGACCCGCACCCGCCCAGCCGTGCGCTCCAGCTGGCGCTCGCGGTGCCGACCCGGCAGCGCCCCGACGTCCGTCGCGGTCTGCCGATCGGCGCGTACAGCGACGACCAGCTCGACGAGCTGGTCGCGTGGCTCCAGTCCGACGAGCAGGAGCGGACCCGCGAGCAGCTGGCCGCCGCCCTGCGGGACGAGCTGGGCATCACGCGCCGGTCCTACCGGATCGACACCGCGGTCCGCAGCGCGATCACCCGCGGGATGCGCTGAGCAGGACGCGCGGTGGGTGGGATCATCGGACGGTGACGTCGTCCGACCAGCCCCAGGGAGCTCCCGTGCGCCGGCCGCGGCGAGCCGTCCGGCATGCGGGGACCGTCGGCGGTGACGACGCGAACCTCGTCTCGTCGCACCCAGCACTCCAGGACCGCCCGCTCACCGACGACTCACCCAGCGCAGACATCTCCATCGCTGGCGACGCAGGTCCTGACAGCACGGCTGGCGCCGCCGGTCTCGACGACGCGCGCGGCGCCCGCTCGGCCGCCGACGTGCCTCCCGCGACCGGGCGTGCGGGCGGGAGTGGGCCGACGGCCGTCCCACCGGCGTCCGAGGATGCGGTCGCGACGCGGAGCGCGGACGACTCCGATGTCGGGTGGGGCGACCGCGAGACGGGCTCCAACGACGACCGACTGCACCAGGACAAGCCACCGCACTGGTAGCCCACGTGTCAGACCCGCGCGAGACGATCGCACGCGACCGACCAACCGCACGACCCGAAGGAGACACCCCCATGGCCGAGGTCCTGCTGTTCCACCACGCCCAGGGCCTGACGTCCGGCGTCCGCGACTTCGCGGACACGCTCCGCGCCGCGGGTCACACCGTGCACGTCCCGGACCTGTTCGACGGGCACACGTTCGAGGACATCGAGTCGGGTCTCGCCTACGCGGACGAGGTCGGGTTCCCGACCGTGCTGGGGCGGGGGCAGGCCACGGTCGACACGCTGCCCGACGGGCTCGTGTACGCCGGGTTCTCGCTCGGAGTCCTGCCCGCGCAGATGCTCGCCCAGACACGCCCCGGTGCGAAGGGTGCGCTGTTCTTCCACTCGTGCGTCCCGACCTCGGAGTTCGACAGCCCCTGGCCCCAGGGTGTGCCGGTCCAGATCCACGGCATGGACGCCGACCCGTTCTTCGCCGGCGAGGGCGACATCGACGCCGCCCGCGCCCTGGTGAAGGAGGCCACGGGCGCGGAGCTCTTCGTCTACCCGGGGGAGGAGCACCTGTTCGCGGACAGCGGCCTGCCCTCGTACGACCCCGCGGCCGCGCAGCTCCTCACCGAACGTACGCTCGCGTTCCTCGCCGCCATCCGGTAGCAGCCCGGCCCGCACGGGACCGGTCCCGCACGGTTCCCACCGCATCCCCTCGGACCGGCCGCCCACCGACCAACGGATGGCGGTCGACCAATCCCTGGGAGCCGCTGAAGCGCTGCTCCACGAGACCCATGGCTTGTTCGTCAGCTGGGGCGCGGGGCGGCTGGACCCGGGGGGATCGACGGCGGCAGGTCGGGGTCCGTCGGCGGTGTCCCGGCGTGGGTCGCTCCGCCCGTCCCGGCGTCGTTGACGATCGCGGGGGAGGGGCGGTTGGCCAGCAGGTCGCGGATCTCCAGCAGGATGTCCTCGCTCGGAGCAGCGGGCTCCTCCTCCTCGCCCTTCTTGCGGCGCGCGGCCAGGGCGTTCAGCGGCAGCACGATGAGGAAGTAGACGGCCGCGGCGGTGAACAGGAAGAGGATCAGGGCCTGGAGGATCACGCCGAACGAGAAGAGCGCGTCGTTGATCGTGAACGACAGCACCTTGCTCATGTCCGGCTGCCCGAAGATCGCCGCGATGAGCGGTCCGATGAGTCCCTCGACGATCGACGCCACCACCGCACCGAACGCCGCACCGATGACGACACCGACCGCGAGCTCGATCGCGTTGCCACGGGAGATGAAGTCCTTGAACCCCTGAAGCACCTTCGCGGTGCCTCTCAAGCCCTGCCGTGCTCCGTCGAACCCTGCGCTGAGTCTGTCGGTCACGCTGCCCCCTCGGGGTGGAGTCGGTTGCGGGGCGCCCCGGGGAGGGGCGTCTCCGGTCGGTCGATCATGGCACGACGACCGCGGACAGCAACGCGGAGGCGGCGGCACCGGCGAGGGTCGGTGCCTCGTCCGGGGACACGGCCAGGAGCACCGGGACGGAGTCGTCACCGGAGCCGCCGAGGGCGAGCGTGCTCGGGACAGCTGCGGTCCGACGGGCCACCGGCAGGACGAGCGCCCTCGTCGCGACCACCCCTCCTGGTCCGCCCTCCGGGGTGGCGGCGAGCACGTCGACCCGCATCCCGGGCGACAGCAGACCGGCGACGGCCGGGTCGGCGAACCGGACGGTCGCGACCACGGTGCCGGGTGGTCCGCTCACGTCGTCGTCGGCGAGCAGTCCCGGCACCACGGGCGTACCCGCCGCGAGCGGGACGGCCGTCGAGGTGTCGACGACGGCGTCGGGGTCGGTCAGTGCGCCATCGGGGACGACGTCGACGGGGAACCGGGCCACGCGGACGTCGGTGCTGGTCAGCGCGGTCCCGGCGGCGAGCGCGTGCGCCGTCACGAGCACGGCGGTGGTCGGCGGGTCGGCCGGTCGCATCGCCTGGACCGTGCACGCGGCCGCGAGGCCGAGGAAGACCGCACCGACGGTGAACCGGGCACGCCACACCGTGACGCGCAGGGCCACCGAGAACGGTCGTCGGCGGTGGGGGAGCGGCGGCGGCCGGCCGGCGAGCAGGTGGGGGTGCATGGTCGGCGACCGTAGGCGCGTCGACGTCGGGACGCGGCGGTCGGGCTGAGCGAGGTGGACGACGCTCCGGCGGTCCGGGCTGGGGGCGGCTCAGCGAGCGTGCGTCAGGAGGAGGCCGCGGGCTTCGCTGCCGGGGCTGCCGACGAGGACGAGGACGTCGACGAGGACGACGAGGACGTCGACGACGAGGTCGACGCAGGAGTCGCGGCGGGCGTCGACGCGGCGGGGCTCAGGGCGGTCGACTTCGCTCCGGCGCGGGCGTCGTTGCGGTAGAAGCCCGAGCCCTTGAACACGACCCCGACGGAGGAGAAGACCTTGCGCAGGCGACCCTCGCACTCGGGGCAGACGCTCAGCGAGTCGTCGCTGAACGACTGCACGATCTCGAAAGCGTGACCGCACGCCGTGCAGGCGTAGGCGTAGGTGGGCACTGGGGGTCTCCCGGGGTCGGAAAGGTCTGGCACTCGCGTGGTCCGAGTGCCAATCGTAACGGTTCGGCCGCCCAGGGCATTCCGTGCGCCGCCGCAGGGCGCTTCGACAGCCGGAGACGGAACGGCAAAGTACCCTCCGAAGCGTGTCTCGTCGTCGCCTCGTCCGTCTCGCCCTGACCACTGTCGCCGCGGTGGTCGTCGTCGCCCTCGTCGCCGTGATGGCCACGGCCGTCATCGTCGTGCGCAGGCCGTTGCCGGAGGTGTCGGGCGAGCAGCAGCTGCCCGGGCTCGACGCCGAGGTGACGGTCACGCGCGACGACCGGGGCGTGCCGACGATCACGGCGACGACGTCGCAGGACCTCTTCCGTGCGCAGGGGTACGTGGCTGCGCAGGACCGCTTCTTCGAGATGGACTACCGCCGGCACGTGACGTCGGGACGGCTGTCGGAGCTCGTCGGCGACAACCCCGACGCGCTCGCCGCGGACAAGGTGATCAGGACCTTCGGGTGGCGGCGGGTGGCCGAGCAGGAGTGGGGCCTGCTGGAGCAGAGCACACGTGACGCGCTGCAGGCCTACGCGGACGGTGTCAACGCGTACCTCGACGGCCGGGACCCGGGCGCGATCGCGGTCGAGTACTCGGTCCTCGGGGTGCGGCTCGACGTGCGGACTCCGGCGGAGTGGGACCCGGTCGACTCGCTCGCGTGGCTGAAGGCCATGGCGTGGGACCTGCGGGGCAACTACGACGCGGAGCTGGAGCGTGCCGCGTCGTACTCGACGATCGGCGACGTCGCACGCGTCGACGAGCTGTTCCCGGCCTACCCGCAGGACCTGAACCTGCCCATCCTCACGGCGGCTGACCTGCCCGCGACCGTCGCGCAGCAGGCGTCCGCGACGACGACAGCGCTCGACCTCGACAGCGCTGACCTCCAGGCGGCCATGGCGTCGGCGGCGGCCGCGCTGGACGCGGTGCCGCACCTCATGGGCGACGGCGAGGGCGTGGGCTCGAACTCGTGGGTCGTCTCCGGGGAGCTCACCGAGTCCGGCAAGCCGCTGCTGGCCAACGACCCGCACCTCGGCATCTCGGCGCCGGGCATCTGGGAGCAGCTGGGGCTGCGCTGCGAGGAGGTCACGGCGCAGTGCCCGTACGACGTCACCGGCTTCGCGTTCGCGGGCATGCCCGGGGTCGTCATCGGCCACAACGCCTCGCTCGCGTGGGGGCTGACGAACCTCGGGGCCGACGTGACCGACTTCTTCCTCGAGCGCGTCGACGTCGAGGGCGGCACCACCCGGCTCGACGGTGCCGAGGTGCCGATCACCGAGCGCGTCGAGGTCATCCACGTCAACGGGGGTGACGACGTCGAGCTGACGGTCCGGGAGTCGGTGCACGGTCCGCTGGTGTCCGAGGTCCTCGACCTGGTGGGCGTCGGCACCGCACCGGTCCCGGAGGACGCGCCGGGGCGCCGGTTCGAGGTCGCCCTCGGCTGGACCGCCCTGCAGCCGGGCCGGACCATGGACGCGGTGCTCGCGATGAACGTCGCCGAGGACGCCGCGGACATCCAGGCGGCGGCCGCGCTGTTCGACGTGCCGTCGCAGAACATCGTCTTCGCGACGACCGACGGCCACATCGGCTACCAGGCGCCGGGTCGCATCCCGGTCCGCGCGAACGTCGCCGGTGGTCCGGTCCCGTCGGACGGCACCTGGCCGCGGCCCGGCTGGGACAGCCGGTACGAGTGGCAGGGGTTCGTCGACCCGGCCGCCATGCCGCGCGCGCTGGACCCCGTCGAGGGAATCATCGTCACGGCCAACCAGGCCGTCACCCCGGCCGGCGTCGGCCCGTTCCTCACCGACGACTGGGACTACGGCTACCGCGCGCAGCGGATCCGGGAGCTCCTCACGGACGCCGCGTCGGACGGCAAGGTCGGCGTCGCGGACATGGGCCGGATCCAGGTCGACAAGCACAGCCCGTACGCAGACGTGCTGGTCCCCGTGCTGCTCTCGCTGGACATCGAGGACCCGTTCTACGACGACGGGCAGGAGCTGCTGCGCACCTGGGACCGCGTGCAGTCGGTGGACTCGGCGGCCGCGGCGTACTTCGCGGCGGTGTGGGCGGACATCCTGGCGGCCGCGTTCGCCGACGACCTCCCCGACGGCTACGGCCCGTCGGGCGGCTCACGGTGGCTCGAGGTCGTCCGTCGGCTCGTCGACGAGCCCGCGTCGCCGTGGTGGGACGACAAGTCGACCCCTGGCGTGGTCGAGGGTCGCGACGAGGTGCTGACCCGCGCGATGGTCGCCGCGCGTCGTGAGCTGACCGCCGCGCTCGGCCGCGAGGCGACGGACTGGCGCTGGGGACAGCTGCACCCCGCCGCGCCGGAGCACCCCGTGCTCGGCGGACCGTCACTGCCCGGGGTCATCCGGAACCTGGTCAACCCCGACCCGGTGGCCGTCGGTGGCGGGTCCTCGATCGTGGACGCCACCGCCTGGGACGCCAGCTCCGGGTCGTTCGCCGTGACCGCGGCACCCTCGATGCGCATGGTCGTCGACCTGGGCGACCTCGACGCGTCGACGTGGGTGACGCTCACGGGGGCGTCCGGCCACCCCGCGAGCGTGCACTACGCCGACCAGCTGGGCCCGTGGTCGCGCGGCGAGACGTTCCCGTGGCCGTTCACGCAGGCCGCGACGGAGGCGGACGCCCGCGACCGGTTGACGTTCACGCCGTGATGAGGTGCCACTCCAGCGGTGTCGCGACGGCGTCCACGAGGCGGTCGTGGCGCTCGCGCGGCAGCGGGCGCTTCGCCGCGTCGTAGAGCTCCTCGGGGAACACCAGCGCGACGACGGGGGCCCCGGGCCGCAGGTGCTCGAGCGCCCGGTCGTACCAGCCGCCACCCTGGCCGAGCCGCGCACCCGTCGTGTCGACGGCCAGTGCGGGGGCGATCACGACGTCGGCATCGGCGAGCGCCGCCGCACCGAGAGTGGGCCCGCCGGGCTCCGGCGGGCGGCCCGGCGCGCGTTCACGCAGGTCGTCGGCGCCGGCGTACTCGGCCCACTCGCGCTGCAGCCCGCCGCCCAGAACGGGCAGGAGCAGGCGGACGCCGCGGGCCGCGAGGGCCTCGAGCAGAGGACCGGTGCCGGGTTCGGTGACGCGGGACGCGTAGACGGAGACGCACGTGGCGTCGGCGACGGCCGGGATGGTGAGGACGACGTCCGCCAGCGCGTGGGCGGCGGCGTCGCGCTGCCGGGCGGAGCGGATCTTGCGTGCGTCGCGGATGGCTACCCGGAGCCGTTCCTTGACGTCCTCGACCTCGTCCCCCTCGGACACGCGCGGATACGGCTGGGCGACGCTGCTCATGGGAACAGTGTCGCCCACCGGACGGCGGCCCGACGACCGACCGAGGGATGAGTTGTGACCTCGTCCACGTGGTGACGGACACCAGGGGTGTGGTCCCGTCGTGACGGGCCACGAGGCAGCCGTCCCCGCCGAGGGACGCGCTCGTGACCCGTGCCGGCGGCGGCGTGCACGGCGTGGTTCCGGGGGCCGTCGACCGACCGACCTGGGGCCCGACTTTCGTGCCCGGTCGGGCGAGTTCTCGCGGACCCTGTCCGACGGACCTCCCGGGCGGGGCAGAATGCCCGCATGAGATCGGTCCAGGATCACCTCGCGGCCGTGCTGGCCTCCGTCGGACCGGTCGCACCGCTCGACGTCGTGCTCCGTGACGCCGTCGGCTGCATCCTCGCCGCCGACGTCACGGCCACGCACGACCTGCCGGCGTTCGCAGTCGCTGCGCGCGACGGGTACGCCGTCGCCGCATACGAGACCGTGGGCGCCGGCTACGCGAGCGCGCAGTCGCTGCCGGTCGCGCACGACGTCCGGCCGGGTGCCGGTCCGCTGCGGCTGGTGCCCGGCACCGCCGTGCGGGTCGCGTCCGGTGCGGCGCTGCCGCTGGGGGCCGACGCCGTCGTGCCGCTGGAGGAGACCGACCGGGGCACCGCACGCGTCGCCATGCAACGCCCCGCCGTGCCCGGCCAGCACGTGCGACCCGCCGCGTCCGACGTCCGTGCGGGTGACGTGGTCCTCGAGGCGGGGACCCGCCTGGGCGCCCGGCAGCTCGCGCTGGTCGCCTCGATGGGTCGCGGGCGCCTGCGCGTCCACCCGACGCCTCGCGTCGTGCTGCTCTCGGTCGGCGACGAGCTCGTCGAGCCGGGAGCGCACGCCGACCGCTCCGGGCACGGGGTCTTCGAGACCGACGGGCACGCCCTCGAGGCTGCCGTCCGGGACGCCGGCGCCGCGTCGGTGCGGGTCGGCATCCTCGGCGACGACCGCGCGGTCCTGCGGGAGGCCATCGAGGACCAGCTGGTGCGCGCCGACCTGCTCGTCATCACCGGTGGGCTGTCCGAGCTGACGCACGACACGGTCAAGGACGTGCTGGCGACGATGGGCAGCGTCCGGCTGGACCAGGTCGCCATGACGCCCGGCCAGCGGCACGGGTTCGGCACCGTCGCCGACGACCTCGCCAGCGACAAGTCCGTGCCGATCTTCGCGTTGCAGGGGCACCCCGTCGCCGCGCAGGTCTCGTTCGAGGTGTTCGTCCGGCCGGCGCTGCGGGCGATGGCCGGGCACGCCGAGGTGTTCCGCCCGTCGGTCGCGGCCGAGGCCGTCGAGGGCTGGGTCTCGCCGCCGGGGCTGCGGCAGTTCGTGCCCGCGACGGTGCTCGGGTCCCCGGAGGAGGGCTACCGCGTGACGCCGATCGGCGACCCGTCGGCTCCGACGGTCAGCGCGCTCGCGCACGCCAACGCGCTCGCCGTGGTCGGTGAGCAGGACCTGACCGTGCACCCCGGACAGGTGATCCACTGCCTGGTCCTGGAGGGCTGATGGTTCCCGGGTGGCCCGCCGTGCTCGTCGAGGGCGACGTCCGGCTGCGTCCGCTGCGGCGGCGCGACCAGGACACGTGGATGGCGCTGCGTGCGCAGAACGCCGCGTGGCTGGAGCCGTGGGACGCCACGAGCCCCGTTCCCGTGACGGGTCCGCGCCCGTCGTTCGGCACCTTCGTACGGACGCTGTCCGCTCAGGCCCGCTCCGGGGTCACGCTGCCCTTCGCGGTCGACCACGCCGGCCGCCTCGTCGGGCAGCTGACGGTCTCGTCGATCACGTACGGCTCCCTGCGCTCCGCGGCCATCGGGTACTGGGTCTCCGAGCACGTCGCCGGGCTCGGCATCACGCCGACCGCCGTGGCGCTGGCCACCGACCACTGCTTCGGGGCGCTCGGCCTGCACCGCGTCGAGATCAACATCCGCCCCGAGAACGGTCCGTCGCTGCGGGTCGTCGAGAAGCTCGGGTTCCGCGACGAGGGCGTGCGGGAGAAGTACCTGCACATCCAGGACCGCTGGTGCGACCACCGCACGTTCGCGCTGACGGTCGAGGAGGTCCCCGACGGGCTCCTGCAGCGCTGGCGGTCGCGCACTGTCGGGTGACGCACAGGCCGACACGCCGCGGTGGTCCCTGGCGGGTGCGGCCTCGACGCCTACCGTCGTGACGTGAACGATCTCGCAGGACCGGTCGCGCTCGCGCTGGTCGGCCTGTGGGTGGCGTACCTGGTGCCGCACAAGCTGCGGCACCGGCAGCAGCTGCTGGAGTCCCGGGCGGACGACCGGTTCTCCGAGGCGCTGCGCGTGGTCGCGGTGAGCGACCGGCGCATCCGCCAGGAGGCCGTCTCCGGGCCGACAGTGAGCAGCACAGCGGGGTTGCTGACCCCGGGCAAGGGGCTCCCGGTGGCCACCGGGAGCGTGACAGGAGGCACCACCGTGGACCGACCGTACGGCACGCAGGACAGGATCACCGCCGACGCGGCCCGCCGCGCCGCGCAGGCACGTGCTGCCCGGGCGGCATCCGTCGCCCGTCGTGGCGCCGCCGCGCGCCGTCGTGCGCTCCTGGCCGGGTTCCTCGTCGTCGCCAGCGTCGTCGGCTGGGCCGCGGTCGGGCTCAGCCCGCTCGTCACCTGGGTCGCGGGCGTCGTGCCCACCGTCCTGCTCGGTTCGGTCCTCGTGCTCGGCCGGCGCGCTGTCCTCGCGGGCCGCGAGGCCGACGAGGCCTGGGAGCAGAAGATCGCCGCCGAGCGCCGCATGGCGTCCGGGCCGCGGACCGGTGCGATGCGTGCCGTGGCGACGGCGACGGCGACGGCGACGGCGACGAAGCCCGACCCGGTCGTGGCGCCGACTGTCCCCGTCACCCCTGCCGAGGCGCCCATGGCCTTCGTCACCGGGCGCGCCGTCCACCCGTCCGACGCCAGCACCGAGGTGTTCGCACGCATCGTCGCCGACAAGGGCGAGTCCGAGGGCACCGCCCGGCACGCCTCGACCGGACAGGTGCCCGTCGTCCGTCGCTCCGTGAGCGAGCGCTCCGCGGAGGCGGAGAGCGACGAGGACGAGGCCTGGTCGCCCGTCCCCGTCCCGCGTCCGACCTACACGATGAAGGCCTCCGCACCGCGCCGCGAGCCGGCCCCGCTGGAGAACCTCGAGGGGTCCACGGCCGCCCGCACCGCCGAGGTCGACGCGCCCGCCGACGTCGACCGCGCACCGCTCGAGGCGCCCGTCGAGACCACCGGCAGCATCGACCTGAACGCCGTCCTGGCCAAGCGCCGCGTCGCCGGGGAGTGACCCCCGGATTTCGCGATCCACCGCGGCCTGGTGTTAGTCTTTAGGCCGCTCGCGGGGCTGTGGCGCAGTTGGTAGCGCGTCTCGTTCGCAATGAGAAGGTCAGGGGTTCGAATCCCCTCAGCTCCACCCGCACACGAAGGCGGCCCCCCATCCGGGAGGCCGCCTTCGTCGTTCAGGCGAACACGGCGCGGTAGTGGTCCGACAGCGCGGGGTAGTAGTCGTCGAAGTCGAGCGCTGCGACGTCGCCCCCGGTCTCGGCCGCGACGAGCCGGTCCAGGTAGTAGTCCCAGCCGGGGCCGACGCCCGTCGCCGTCTCCGCGTCGGGCACGGACTGGCTGAACGTGAGCGTGGTGGTGCCGGCGTCCTCGGTGAGCTCGAGCAGGAAGTGCCAGACGTTCTGCTCACCGACCACCTGTGAGGTGAGGGAGACCCGGTGGGGCGGGTCGCACTCGTGGATCGTGAAGGTCTCGGGCTTGGCGTCGTCACCCTCGGCGTTCATGCGGAACAGGACCGATCCTGTGGTCGGGTCGCCGGTCCAGGTGCCGACCCAGCGCTCGAGGCGGTCGGACTCGGTGACCGCCGCCCAGACGGACTCCAGGGGGGCCCGGAAGACCCGTTCGAACACGACGCTGTCGTGGCCGTCGCGGGTCTCTCGTCGACCGGTGGCGCTCGGGGTCATGCGGTCTCCTCCATCGGGTCGGGGGTCGTGGCTTCTCGGTGGTCGCGGACGGTGCGGCGGACCTCGAGGTCGAGGCCGTCGAGCACCGACTCCTCGAACCGCGGTCGCAGGTCCAGGTCGCGGAGCAGGTCGCGCATCGGCTCGAGCCCGTCGGCCAGCAGCGCGTAGTGGCGTTCCCGCCCGTGCGTCTCGGCGCGGACCAGGCCGGCGTCGACGAGCACGCGCAGGTGCTTGCTGACGGCCGGGCGGCTGATCGGGTGCGCGGCCGCGAGGTCGACGACGCGAGCGGGCTCTCGGGCGAGGGCGCGCAGCAGGTCGCGTCGCACCGGGTCGGCGATCGCCGGGAACGGGTCCATGGACTATTGGTAACCGCATAGTTACCAATTTGTCAACGCCCGGGTACAGCACGAGGGCGGCCCCCCGGTCCGGGAGGCCGCCCTCGTCGTGGCGCGGTGGGGCTCAGAGGATGCTGCGGCGGCGGCCGCGGCTGCCCGAGACGGCGGCGACGCCGATCGCAGCGAGCACGACCTGGAACAGCAGCTCGATCCAGTCGACGCCGGCGGTGTCCTGCACGCCGACCAGGCTGGCCAGGTAGGTGCCGATGAGGGCCGCGACGATGCCGATGAGGATGGTCACGAGAAGGGAGATGCGCTGACGGCCGCGCACGAGCAGACGGCCGAGGATGCCGATCACGGCGCCGATGATGATGGCGGAGATGATGCCTTCGGGTGTCATGTGTGGAACTCCTTGACTTCGAGGGGTTCGTCCGGGTACGACGGATGAATCTAGGGGGGATCCGACGGATCCGCGCGCTGAGCGCGGTGACACAATGTCGCCGTGCCTTCCGCCATGCCCGCCGACGACGCCGGGCGGAGTCTCTGGGCGCGGGCCCTGCACTGGGTCGACCCGCTCGTCGTGATGATCCTGTCGGCGCTCCTGCTGGGGCTCCTGCTCCCGGCCCGCGGGGTCGTCGCCGACGTCCTCGACGTGGCCCGCACGGCCGCGATCGTGCTCCTGTTCTTCCTCTACGGCGCACGCATGGCGACCGGCGAGGTGTGGGCGGGGCTGCGCAGCTGGCGGCTGCAGGGGTCGATGCTCGCGGCCACCTACGTGGCGTTCCCCGTCCTCGGCCTGCTCGTCCAGCTGCTGCCGGACGCGGTGGTCTCGCCCGAGCTCAAGACGGGCGTCCTGTACCTGTCGCTGCTGCCGTCGACCGTGCAGGCGTCGGTGGTGTTCACCTCGGTCGCGCGCGGCAACGTCGCCGGCGCGATCACCGGCGCCACGATCTCCAACGTCGTCGGCATCGTGCTCACGCCGCTGCTCGTCGGGGTGCTGATGGTCCGCACCTCCGGGCAGGCCGGCGGGAACCTCACCGGGATCCTGCTGCAGCTGCTCCTGCCGTTCGCCGCGGGGCAGCTGGTGCAGCGCTGGCTGGGACCGTGGTTGCGGGCGCGGCCCCACCTGACACGCGTGACCGACCGGAGCGTGATCGTCCTCGTCGCGTACACGTCGGTGAGCCAGGCGACCGTGTCCGGGGCGTGGTCGCACGTCACCTGGGTCGCCCTCGTGATCCTCGTCGTCGTGTGCGCGGCGATGCTGGCGACGATGCTGCTGCTCACCTGGAACGGCGGTGGACGGCTCGGGCTCCCGCGGGACGACCGCGTGGCGCTGCTGATGTGCGGGTCGAAGAAGAGCCTCGCCACGGGCCTGCCGATGGCCGCCGTCCTGTTCGCTCCGGCGCTCGCCGCGAGCGTGGCGCTGCCGGTGATCGTCTTCCACCAGCTGCAGCTGGCGACGTGCGCGATCCTTGCGCGCCGCCTCGCGGCCCAGGTCGAGTAGCGTCTCCCCGGAACGATTCGACCCCCCGCCCCCGAGGACCCCACCGTGCCCGACGCGATCGCCGTCATCCCGCAGCCCGCCGACGTCGAACGGACCGGCGACGAGCCGTTCGTCCTGACCGAGGCGACGACCGTCGTCGTCGACGGCAGGCCGGACCTGATCGGCATCGCGGTGCTCGCCGCCGACCTGCTCGGCCGCGTCGGTGGGCGGGCCGTCGAGGTGCGGTACGCCGAGAACAGCCTGAGCAGCGCGAGCGGCGTCGTCCGCCTCCGGCTCGTCGACTCGCTCCCGCCCGGCGACGAGGCGTACCGCGTGACCTCGCGCAGCGGCCGCATCGACCTCGAGGCCCGTACCCCCGCCGGGCTCGTGCGGGCGATCGTGACACTGCGCCAGCTCATCGAGTCCGGCCCCGGCGGGGTCATGCAGGTGCCCGCCGTGCGCATCCAGGACGCGCCCCGGTACCAGTGGCGGGGACTCTCGGTCGACGTCGCCCGGCACTTCGTGCCCGTCCGCGACCTCAAGGTCGTCATCGGGCTCATGGCGCACTACAAGCTCAACGTGCTGCACCTGCACCTGACGGACGACCAGGGCTGGCGGCTGCACGTGCGGTCGCGACCGCTGCTCACCCGGCTGTCCAGCAGCACGTCGGTCGGCGGGGACCCCGGCGGCTTCTACACGGCCGAGGACTACGCCGACCTCGTCGCGTACGGGGCCGTCCGGGGCGTACGCATCGTCCCGGAGATCGACGTCCCCGGGCACGTCAACGCCGCCACCCACGCGTACGGCGAGCTGAACCCGACCGGTGAGCCGACCGACGAGTACACCGGCATCGAGGTCGGCTTCAGCCGGCTGCACGCGACCCTGCCCGCGACGGGCCCGTTCCTCGCGGACGTGTTCTCCGACGTCGCGGCGATGACCCCCGGCGAGTACGTGCACATCGGTGGTGACGAGGTGCTGACGATGGAGGCCGACGAGTACGCCACGCTCGTCGCCGCCGCGTCCGCCGCGGTGCGCGCGGCCGGGAAGAAGGTCGTCGGCTGGCAGGAGATCGCCCACACCCCGCTCGAGCCCGGCACCGTGGTGCAGTACTGGGACACCCGCGTCGACCCCGCGCCGTTCGTCGCCGCCGCACAGGCCGGAGCCCTGCTGCTCATGTCCCCGGGGTCGAAGGCGTACCTCGACATGACGTACGACGCGAGCACCGAGCTCGGCCTGGAGTGGGCCGGTCACATCGAGCTGCGCGACGCCTACGACTGGGAGCCGTCGACCCTCGTCGAGGGTGTCCCGGCGGAGTCGGTCATCGGCGTCGAGGCGGCCGTCTGGACCGAGACGCTGCGCGACCTGCCGGCGCTCACGCAGATGCTGCTGCCGCGCCTCGCCGCGATCGCCGAGGTCGCCTGGTCCGCACCCGAGCAGCGCGACTGGGACGACTTCCGCGCCCGTGTCGCCCGGCAGGCCCCGTTCTGGGACCGCCTCGGGCTGTCCTGGTACGCGAGCCCGCAGGTGGACTGGACCCGCTGACCCGTCTGGCCATCAGGCCGTCAGACCCACGTCTGCAGCCACATGTGCGAGTGCCAGAAGTCGTACGGCACGATCCACGCCGACCAGAGCGGGTAGAAGAACGCGCTGACGCCCACGATCAGCGCGACCAGGACCCCGCACCCGATGATCGCCCACCGGCGTTCGCGGGGGTCCAGGTCCTTCGGTCCGACCACCAGGCCGATCACGTAGACCAGCGTGAGCACGACCCAGGGCGCGAACACGATCGAGTAGAACGTGAAGATCGTGCGGTGCTCGTAGGCGAACCACGGCAACCAGCCGGCCACCAGGCCGGACAGCACGGCACCCGCCCGCCAGTCGCGGTACCGGAACAGCCAGACGACCGCGACGATGATCGCCGCCGCCGCGCACCACCACAGGACCGGGTTGCCGAGCGCGACGATGGCCTGGGAGCAGCTGTTCGCACCGCACGCGTCCTGCGCCGCCTGGCCCGTCAGCCCGGACACCTCGGTCGGGTAGAAGAACGACGTCGGGCGCCACTGCACGATCCACCCGAGCGGGTGGGACGAGTACGAGTGCGGTGTCTCCAGCCCGTTGTGGAACCCCCACATGTCCTGGTGGTACTTCCAGAACGAGCGCAGCGCCGGCGGGAGCCACTGGACGCCCTGGTCCGGGTTCTGCTCCGCCCAGAGCCGCCCGTAGGCACCCCGGTGCGTGAACCAGGACCACCACGAGCCGACGTAGACGAGGAACGCGATCCCGACCATCGAGATCCCCGCGACGACACCGTCCTTGAGGATCCCCGCGCGCCACCAGTGCCGCACCCCGATGCTCCGGCGTGCCGTGATGTCCCATGCCACGCTGAGCAGCCCGAACACCGCGAGGAAGTACATGGCCGACCACTTCGTGCCCAGGGCCAGGCCCAGCAGCACGGCAGCCGCGAGCCGCCACCAGCGGACGCCCAGACGGGGCCCGTCGCGGAGGTCCTCGCCCGCGTCCAGCCGTTGCGCGGTCCGCTCGGCCAGCCGTCGTCGCGCCTGGTCACGGTCCAGCAGGAGCGCACCGAACGCCGCGAGCACGAAGAACATGAGGAACGGGTCCAGGAGGCTGATCCGCGACATCACGATCGCCTCGCCGTCGATCGCGAGCAGCAGACCCGCCAACGTGCCGAGCGCCGTGGACGCGAACAGCCGCCGGCCGATGCGCGCGACCATCAGGACCGCCAAGATCCCGCAGACCGCCGCCGCCAGGCGCCACGCGGCCGAGCTGCCGACACCCCCGCCGAGCTGGATCCCCAGCGCGATCAGCCACTTGCCCACCTGCGGGTGCACCACGTACGAGCCGACGTCCGTCAGGCCGCTGGTGTCACCCGCCTCGAACGCCGGGTTCGGGTCCTCGCCCCACGTCGCCTCGAAGCCGTTGACCAGCAGCGAGTACGCGTCCTTGACGTAGTACGTCTCGTCGAACACCAGCGTGTGCGGGCGCCCCAGGTCCCACAGCCGCAGCACCGCGGCGAGCACCGTGACCGCGAGCGGCCACAGCCAGCCCGTGAGCCGGTCGCGACGCGTGGCGTCGAGGCGGAGCGTGTCGTCGCCCAGCAGCCGCCGCAGCAGCCGTCCGCGGGTGGACTCCTGGGGGCCTTCGACCTCGCGCGGCTCGTCGTCGCGGACGAGCACGGCGACCGGAGCGCCGCCTGCACCGGCCGCTCCCACCGCGGCCTCCGCGCCGGCGCCACCGACCGCACCGGTCGTGGCGGTCGCGTCGACGACGGTCTCGGCCGGTGCGCTCGCGTCGACCGTGTCCGTGGCGTCGGCGACCTCGTCCGGCGCGGTCTCGTCGACGCTCTCGTCGGCGACAGCAGCAGGCTCGGCGGCGGTGGCGGGGGCTGTGCTCTCGTCGGGGACGGGCTCGTCGACGACCTCGTCGACCGAGCCCATCTCGGTGGCAGCGCTCTCCTCGACCGCAGCAGGCTCGTCGTCGATGTCGGTGGCGGTCTCCTCGACGGCAGCGGTCTCGTCGGCGGGGTCGGTCGCGTCGCTCGTCGTCGGCACCGGGGTCGTCGGCTCCTCGTCGGGATCCGGGGAGGCGGCGGGGACCTCCTGACGTTCGGTCAGGGTCGAGGCGTCGTCGTCTCCGGTGAGCGGCACGCGGGTCATCGTAGGGGCGGGGACTGTGCTGCGGGAGGGGGGTCCGGGAGGTGGCAGGCTGACCTGCGTGACCCCTGCGAGCCCGACCGAGCACCCCTCAGGCCGTCTCGTGCTGGCTGCGACGCCGATCGGCAACGCCGAGGACGCGTCGGCGCACCTGCGTCGGCTGCTCGCGGAGGCGGATGTCGTCGCCGCGGAGGACACCCGTCGGCTGCGGGCGCTCGCTGCCCGGCTGGGGGTCGAGATCGGCGGTCGGGTGCTGAGCTTCCACGAGCACAACGAGGTCGAGCGGTCGGCGGAGGTGCTCGCGGTCGTGGCCGGTGGGGGGACGGTGGTCGTCGTGACGGACGCCGGGATGCCTGCCGTGTCGGACCCGGGGTTCCGGGTGGTGGGGGCCGCGGTCGCTGCGGGTCTGCCGGTGACGGCCGCCCCCGGGCCGAGCGCCGTGCTGACCGCGCTCGCCCTGTCCGGGCTGCCGACGGACCGGTTCTGCTTCGAGGGGTTCCCGCCCCGCAAGCCCGGGGAGCGCGCCCGGGCGTTCGAGCTGCTGGCCGACGAGCGCCGCACGATGGTGTTCTTCGAGGCGCCGCACCGGCTGGACGACACCCTCGCGGCGATGGCCGTCGCGTTCGGCGCAGGCCGTCCTGCCGCCGTCTGCCGCGAGCTGACCAAGACCTACGAGGAGATCGTCCGCGGACCGCTGGCGGACCTGGTGACGTGGGCGTCCGCGGACCAGGTGCGCGGGGAGATCGTCGTGGTGGTCGGCGGGGCGGTGAAGGCGGTGGAGCTGTCGACCGCGGACCTGGTCGCGGAGGTCCTGTCCCGCACGGACTCCGGCGACCGCCTGAAGGACGCGGTCGCGGAGGTCGCCGCAGCGGCGGGCGTCCCTAAGCGTGACCTGTACGCAGCAGCCCTGGCGGCGAAGGCCCCGACGAAGCCCTGACCCCCGCGCGGCCGACATCCCACGTCCTGGCTCGGTCGGCATCGGGCGTCAGTAGAAGACCGCGTCGCGCGGGCCGACCGGGTGGCGGAACGTCCACCAGACCCACGCCTGGACCGTGAGCAGGACCGGGACGCAGGCGAGCAGGACGAGCTCGAGGGTCGGCGCCGGTGACGGCACCGGCGCGAGGGCGACGGCGGCCGCGACGACCGGCAGCACACCGCCGACGGCCACCGCACCGAGCGCACGGTGCAGCCGACCGGTCGCGAGCGCCGGCCGTGCCACGAGGGCGGACCCGGAGCCTGCCAGCACCACGAGCGGTGGCAGGACGGCGGTCACGGGACCGTCGGCGGGCACGAGGACGACGTACGCGATCGCCGACGCCGCGAGCAGCCCCGCCGACCAGGGCAGCGCCCGCAGGGCCAGCCGCGTGGCGCGCTCGCGCAGGACGCCGGAGGTCCGGACGGCGACGAACGTGGTGCCGAGGACGCGGGTCACGGCGACGGCGGACAGGGCGGTGAGGACGGGGACGACGATCCGCGCGGTCAGGGAGGGTTGCGGCGGGAGCCACACCAGCGCGGTCCCGAGCAGGGCGCCTGCGGACAGGGGCAGTCCCACTGACGCGACGACGATGACGCGTTCCCAGCCGGCCCGCCAGCGGACGCCCGGACGTCGGCTGCGCAGCCACACGCCGGCGTCGCGCAGCACCCAGGCCACCAGCAGCGCGATGACCAGCGGGTACGCGACGAAGACGAGGTCGCGCTCGAGGTCGTGGAAGCCGGCGAGCAGCACGCCCGCGGCGGCGACGAGCCAGACCTCGCCCGCCAGCAGGAACGGTCCGAGCGCGGTGAGGACGGTCCGGCGCTCGCCGGGGGTCCGGCCGACCTGGCGGAGCGTGGCGCCGAGGCCCTGGTTCATGCCGTCGAGCACGGCCCAGCCCGCGAACGCGCCGACGAGCAGCACGGTCCAGATCATCGGGGTGCCTCCGCGAAGGTCAGGTGCTCGTCGGGCTCCCGCGCGTGCAGGGCGGGGGCGCCGAGCGTCGGGGATCCCGGGCCGAGACGGGCGAGGCGGGCGAGCAGGACCCAGTCGATGACGGCGAGGACCGCGACGAGCCCGACGAGGACGGCGAGCGAGACGAGGACGGTCGTGGCGCTGTGCGTGGAGGTCGCGTCGGAGGTCCGCAGCACGCCGACGACGATCCACGGCTGCCGGCCGATCTCGCGGGCGAGCCAGCCGAAGATCGCGAGCACGAACGGGACGGGCAGCACCGCGGTGAGGAAGCCGTAGACGGCGTTGCGGAAAGGCAGCCGGAAGAGGGCGCCGCCGACCATGAGCCCGAGCATGGGGAACGCGCCGAGGAACAGGGCGAAGCCGCCCAGGATCATGAACCCGAGCGCGGTGCCGACCACGGGGGACTGCCCCGCCGCGGCGTCGTCGCCGAGGTAGGAGAACTGCGAGAACCCGAACCCGACGGCCAGCACGGCCCCGACCGCCCCCACGACGACGCCGGTGCGCAGCGAGCGCTGGAACAGCTCGTCGTAGCCGGTCTGCCGGCGCAGGTGCCACGCGCTGACGCCGATGACGACGAACGCCCCCGCCAGCAGGCACGCGCCGATGACGTGCCCGAGCGACAGGACGGACGCGGGGTTGAGGACGAGCGCGGCGCTGTCGGTGATGTGCGCGACGCCGTCGCGGAGCTCGTAGCCGACGGGGTTGCGCAGGAACCCGTTGGCCACCATGACGGCGAACGCCGACGCGTACCCCGTGACCACCACGAGCCAGAACACCGCCGTGTGCACCCACCGGTTCAGCTGGTGCCACCCGAACACCCACAGCCCCAGCAGCGTCGACTCGAGGAAGAACGCGACCATCGTCTCGACGGCGAGCGGGGCGCCGAACACCTCACCGGCGACGTCGAGCAGCCCGGGGAAGTGCAGCCCGAACTGCAGCTCGAGGAGGATCCCCGCGACGATGCCGAGCGCGTAGTTGACCAGGTACAGCTGGCCCCAGAACCGGGTGGCGTACTGGTGGACGTCGAGCCGGGTGACCGCCCACCGGGTCTGGAAGATCGCGACCACGGGTCCGAGGCCCAGGGTCACGAGGACGAACAGGAAGTGGAAGCCCGCGAGCAGGGCGAACTGCGTACGGGCGGCGTCGACGGCGCTCACGAGAGGGACGCTAGGTGCGCGGGAGGGTCGCGGACCCTGTTCCCAGGGGAAGACCGGGGACGGTTCCGGGTGGTCCCGGAGGCGCGCGGCGCGCCGGTCAGGGTGGTCCCGGAGTGCGGGGCGGGATCGCGCGTGATCGGCTGGGGCATGGCTGCACGAGCGGTGACCGGTCTCGCGCTCGTCGTCGCCCTCGCGGGCTGCACCGCGGCCGACGGGCCGACGCCGGGACCGACGACCGCACCCGCGCAGGCCCCGGCGACGGTGGAGGTGACCGAGGTCGACGACGTCCTCGGAGACCTCGACGTGCCTTGGGGCCTCGCGTTCCTGCCGGACGGCGACGCGGTCGTCACCCTGCGCGACGAGGCCGCGCTGGTCGTCGTCGGACCGGACGGCTCGGCGACGGACGTGACCGGGCCGGGTGCCGACGAGCTCGCCGACCTGGTGGTCCCGGGCGGTGAGGGCGGTCTGCTCGGTGTGGCGGTCCTGGGCGCAGACGGGTCGGCCGTGGACCTGGCCCTGTACGCGACCGCGGCCGACGACAACCGGGTCCTGCGCGGGACGCTCGACGGGTCGGTCCTGGGCGACCTGCGACCGATCCTCACGGGCATCGAGAAGGCGGGGAACCACAACGGTGGCCGGCTCGCCGTCGGTCCGGACGACTTCCTCTATGTCGCCACGGGCGACGCGGGCGACCCCTCGTCGTCGCAGGACCCGGACAGCCTCAACGGCAAGATCCTGCGCATCACCGCCGACGGCGACCCCGCCCCGGGCAACCCCGACGAGGGCTCACCGGTGTGGACCCTGGGGCACCGCAACGTGCAGGGGCTCGGCTGGGCGCCCGACGGGCGGATGTTCGCGTCGGAGTTCGGCCAGAACACCTGGGACGAGCTCAACGAGATCGAGCCGGGCGGCAACTACGGGTGGCCGGAGGTCGAGGGGGACGGCGAGGGGTTCGTCCAGCCGGTCGCCGTCTGGGCGACCACCGACGCGTCGCCCAGCGGGTTGGCCGTCACCGACGAGGCCGTCTACCTGGCCGGGCTGCGCGGCGAGCGGCTGTGGCGGGTGCCGCTGACCCAGGACGGCGTCGGCACCCCGGAGGCCCTGCTGGAGGGCGAGCGCGGACGGCTGCGTGCGGTCGAGCCGGCGCCCGACGGCTCGCTCTGGGTGGTCACCGGGAACACCGACGGTCGCGGGGACCGACGCGACGGCGACGACCGCATCCTGCGGGTGGTCGTCGACTGACCGCTCGGGGTGGCGTCGCCGGTCGACCCCCGGGCGTCCCGGAAGCGACCGGAAGCGAACCGTCGCCGAACCAGCCGCACCTGGTGCGCCCGTCGCGAATGACCCCCGTGCGACCGCCTCATCTGCCCCTCCCGCACCAAGTGCGGCTGGATCGAACGCGACCCCACCCGCTCGGGCGCACTGGCGCTCAGGCGCCCCATCCGTCCACAGCCCCGGGATCACGCGCTGCTCTTCACCGGGTCGTCGTGTGAGCGCCCTCGATCTCCCCGGCAGGGGTCGGATGGGACGGTGCGCGACCCACTCATGGCGCGGCTCGCTCTGCTGGGTGGGGCAGCACGCCGGGCGGACCTCGTCCGGGCCCGAGGTGATGACGTGTCGTTGCGACGTGCGCTCGCGGCCGGTTCGGTGGTCCGCCTGGCTCACGGGGTCTACGGGGTTCCCGGGTGCTCGACGGCCGTGGCCGCAGCGGCGGTGCACGGTGCGGCGATCGGGTGCATCTCGGCGGTGGAGCTCGCCGGCGTCGCAGTCCTCCATCGGCCGGTGCATCCCCACCTCGTCGTCCCGCGCGACCGGGGGCGGACGCCCTCTCAGGCGCGGGACTCCGTGCCGGTCGTGCTCCACAGGGAGCCACGCTGCGACCCGGGCCGGACGGTGGGCGTCCAGGCGGTGCCACTCGATGCTGCGCTGGCGCGGATGCTGCTCTGCTGCCCGCCGGTGGCGGCGGTCGTGTCCGTCGACAGCGCTCTCCAGCGCAGGAGGACGACGTCCGCTGCCATCGCCGGCCGGCTCCCGGCCACCGCGCCGGTCAGCGCCCGACTCGTCCTCGCTCGCGCCGACGGCCGGAGCCGGTCACCGCTCGAGACCGTGGCGAGGCTCGCGCTGCGCGCTGCCGGACTGCAGGTCGACGTCGGTGTCGTGATCCCCATGGTGGGGGAGGTCGACCTGGTCGTCGCCGGACGCGTCGTCGTCGAGCTCGACGGGCTGGCCTACCACTCCGGGCGGCGGGAGTTCCGGGAGGACCGACGCCGCGACCGGGAGCTCGCACTGCAGGGGTACGTGGTCCTGCGGTTCACCGCGGAGGACGTCCTGGGGGACCTGGCGCGGCTGGTGGCGACGGTCCGGGCGGCTCTCTCGGCTCCTCGCCGCCGCTGAGGGTCGCCGCCGGAGGCCACGGCGCGCGTCCGTCGAGCGTGTCAGACCCAGCCGCACTTGGTGCAGTTGCGGGCTGCTGGGGTGCCCCGAGCGTCACAGGCGGCCCATGCGTCACAAGTGCGGCTGGGTCTGGGGTCTTCGGCGGGCCGGTTCGTCGACGGGCGGGCGTCTGCGCGTCCGGACCACCGGGCGACCTAGGATCGGCGCATGTCTCGCATCCTCTCGGCCGTCGCGTGGCCCTACGCGAACGGCCCCCGCCACATCGGTCACGTCGCCGGCTTCGGTGTCCCGTCGGACATCTTCAGCCGCTACAACCGGATGGCGGGCAACGAGGTGCTCATGGTCTCCGGCACCGACGAGCACGGCACCCCGATCCTGGTGCTGGCCGACCAGGAGGGCCTGCCCCCGCAGGAGCTCGCGGACAAGTACAACCGCGTGGTCGTCGAGGACCTGGTGAACCTGGGGCTGAGCTACGACCTGTTCACGCGGACGACGACGCGCAACCACTACGCCGTCGTGCAGGAGCTGTTCCGCACGGTGCACAAGAACGGCTACATGATCGAGCAGTCGTCCTTGGGGGCCATCTCGCCGAGCACCGGCCGCACGCTGCCCGACCGGTACGTGGAGGGCACCTGCCCGATCTGCGGGTACGACGGCGCGCGCGGTGACCAGTGCGACAACTGCGGCAACCAGCTGGACGCGATCGACCTGATCAACCCGCGCAGCCGGATCAACGGCGAGACGCCGAAGTTCGTCGAGTCGAACCACTTCTTCCTGGACCTGCCGGCGCTCGCCGGTGCCCTGGAGGCGTGGCTGAGGACGCGCACGGACTGGCGCCCGAACGTCCTGAACTTCTCGCTCAACCTCATCGAGGACCTGCGCCCCCGGGCCATGTCGCGGGACATCGACTGGGGCATCCCGATCCCGCTGGAGGGCTGGGAGGAGAACCCGAACAAGCGCCTCTACGTGTGGTTCGACGCGGTCATCGGGTACCTGTCGGCGTCGATCGAGTGGGCGCGCCGCCACGGCGACCCGGAGGCGTGGCGCCCGTTCTGGAACGACCCCGAGGCCCTGAGCTACTACTTCATGGGCAAGGACAACATCACGTTCCACTCGCAGATCTGGCCGGCGGAGCTGCTGGCCTACGACGGTCTCGGGGCGAAGGGCGGATCACCGGGGCAGTTCGGCACGCTGAACCTGCCCACCGAGGTGGTCTCCAGCGAGTTCCTCACCATGGAGGGCAAGCAGTTCAGCTCGTCGCGCGGGGTGGTCATCTACGTGCGTGACGTGCTGTCGCGCTACCAGCCGGACGCGTTGCGGTACTTCCTGTCGGTCGCCGGGCCGGAGACCCAGGACTCGGACTTCACGTGGGCGGACTTCAAGACGCGCACCAACTCCGAGCTCGTCGCGGGCTGGGGCAACCTGGTCAACCGCACGGCGAGCCTGATCCACAAGAACTTCGGCGAGATCCCGGCGCCCGGTGAGCTGCAGCCGGTGGACCAGGGGCTTCTCGCGGCGACGTCGGCGGGCTTCGACAAGGTCGGCGGGCTGATCGGCACCCACCGCAACCGCGCCGCGGTCAGCGAGGCGATGCGCGTGGTCCAGGAGGCCAACCGGTACATCTCCGAGACCGAGCCGTGGAAGCTGACGCAGGACCGGGACCGCCTCGGCACGGTGCTGCACACGGCCGCGCAGGCGGTCAGCGACGCCAACACGCTGCTGGCGCCGTTCCTGCCGCACTCCGCGCAGAAGGTCCACGAGACGTTCGGCCGCACGGGGACGTTCTCGCCGCTGCCGCGGATCGACGAGGTCACCGACCTGGACGACGACTCGCGCCACTACCCGATCATCACCGGGGACTACGAGCTGGGCCGGACCGTGGCGCCGTGGGGTCGCGCGGACGTCGTGCCCGGCACGCCCGTCGGCAAGCCGGTGCCCGTCTTCACCAAGCTCGACGACTCGATCGTCGAGGAGGAGCTCGAGCGGCTGCGCCAGGCCTGATGGCGCGGTCGAAGGGGGACCGCGGCTGGCCCGCGTCGCCGGAGCCGCTGCCGGTCGCGGTGGTCGACAACCACACGCACCTGGAGTCGGTCGAGTCGTGGGAGGCGCCCGGCTGGACGCGCAGCGACGACGGCACGGCGATCGACGGTCCCCCCGCCGACATCGCTGCGCACCTCGCACGGGCGGCGGCGGTCGGCGTGACGCGCATGGTGCAGGTCGGGTGCGACGTCGACGCGATCCGGTGGACCCACGCGGTCGTGCAGGAGCACCCCGAGCTGCTCGGCGCGGTGGCGATCCACCCGAACGAGGCCGTCCTGCACGAGCGTGTCCGCGAGATCGCGCCCGACGGGCGGCTGCCGGAGCACCCTGACGACCTGATGGCGATGGGCCGGTTCCAGGAGGCGTTCCACCTCGTCGAGCTCGTCGCGCGCGCCAACCCGCGCATCCGGGCCATCGGTGAGACGGGCCTGGACCACTTCCGCGCAGGACCGCGGGGCCGAGAGGTCCAGCGCGAGGCGTTCCGCGCCCACATCGCGCTGGCCAAGGAGCTGGGCCTGGCGCTGCAGATCCACGACCGCGACGCGCACGACGAGGTGGTCGAGGTCCTGCTCGCCGACGGCGCCCCGGACCGCACGGTGTTCCACTGCTTCTCGGGCGACGCGGAGCTGGCCCGGCTCGCGGTGTCCCACGGCTGGTACCTGTCGTTCGCCGGACCGGTCTCCTTCGGTCCGAACGACGGTCTGCGCGCGGCGCTCCGCGAGGTCCCGCCGTCGCTGCTGCTGGTCGAGACGGACGCGCCCTACCTGACCGTGCACCCGTTCCGCGGCCGCCCGAACGCCCCGTACCTGCTGCCCGGCACGGTCCGCACGGTTGCCGAGGTCACCGGTCGCCCGCTGGCGGACGTCTGCACGTCGCTCGTGGCCACGTCCGAGGCGGTCTACGGCTCGTGGTGACGGGATCGACCCGGTCTGTCGCCGCACGGTCGGGTGATGCCGGTCCCGGAGAGCGGACCTCGGGTTACCGGGTCGGTCACGGATCGGTTACGGTCGGACCTGCGTCCAGGACGGACGCATCTTTGTGAGCCCTGCCGAGAGGACCCACCGCGTGAGGCCGGACCAGGAGCGTGCGACGCGCAGTCGCCCCTTCCGTGGTCGTCGAGCCGCCCGCGTGGTCGCCCAGGCCGCCGTGCTCGCGGTCGTCGCGGCCGCGACGAGCGCCTTCGCGGTCCTGCACAAGACGGTGACCGTGGACGTCGACGGGACGTCGGTGGAGGTCGAGGCGTTCGGCCGGACCGTCGGTGACATGCTCGCGAGCGGGGACATCGAGGTCGGTGAGCGGGACCTCGTCGCCCCGGCGCTGGACCAGCCGATCGCCCGGTCGGGCCAGATCGTGGTGCGGCACGGACGTGAGCTCGCGGTCGAGGTCGACGGCTCGGAGCGCTCGGTGTGGACGACCGCGCTGACGGTCGGCGAGGCGGTCGACGGACTCGGGCTGCGGGACACCGAGGTGCGCCTGTCGGCGTCACGTTCTGCCGCGCTCGGCCGGGACACGCTGCGCGTCTCGACGCTGAAGACGATCCACCTCGTCGTCGACGGCCAGGTCATCGACGGCCTGAGCAGCGCCGCCACCGTGCGCGACGGCCTGCGGGACATCGGGCTCGTCCTCGAGGAGGGCGACCAGGTCTCGGTGCCGCTCGACTCCACGGCCGTCGACGGGCTCGTGGTCCTGGTGACCCGGGCCAGCACGTCGGGCGAGACGGTGACCGAGGCGATGCCGTTCGAGTCGACCGAGGTCGAGGACCCCGGGATGGTCAAGGGCAACACCGTCATCGCCAGCAAGGGCAAGGCCGGCGTCCGCACGACCACCTACGAGCTCCAGGTGGTGGGCGGTGTGGTGGTCGGCAGGACCGCGATCGCGTCGGTGGTCACCGTCCCGCCGGTCGCCCAGGTCACCCGCGTCGGCACCGCGGAGCTCCCGGACCCGTCGGTCGTGGCCGTCGAGCCGGGCACCGCCCAGGCGCTCGGCAAGGAGATGGCGGCGGCGCGCGGGTGGGGTGACGACCAGTTCGCCTGCCTGCTAGCGCTGTGGAACAAGGAGAGCGGCTGGCGGGTGAACGCGGAGAACAAGTCGTCGGGTGCGTACGGCATCCCGCAGTCGCTGCCTGGCAGCAAGATGGCGACCGTGGCCGACGACTGGCGGACCAACCCCGCCACGCAGATCACCTGGGGCCTGAACTACATCCAGGCGCGCTACGGCAACCCGTGCGGCGCCTACGCGCACAGCCAGGCGAAGAACTGGTACTGATTCACCCGATTTCCGTGTGATCCCGCTCACGCCCCCTGACGTGGGGGAACGCCTGATCAGCCGCGAAAACGGTGCACATCGCTACCGCATCTGATGGTAGGCGCGCTTGGCAACGCGATCACGATTCGGTTACGGTCGGTGCCGCCCCGCGATCTGGACATCGGCCCACCTGTGCCGGCTGTCGATTCTGCAGGGTGGTCGGCGCCCGCTCCAGGCGGGCCGCCGTGACGGCCGGATCGGGGATCCGGGACCGACGGGAGACACCTCACCAGGTGTCCACAGAACCTTGATCCTGAGGAACACCGTCGGGTGCCGCGCCTGCGGCACGCTCCGCCCCCCGTGCCCGGGCACCTCGACGGCTGGAGCCCCGTGCAGTTCTCGACCCTGATCCCTGGTCTGTCCGCGCGAACGCGCACCTCGTCCTCCCCGGACGAGCCCCCCACGACGGACCACCGGTCCGGTCGGGCACGCATCCTGCCCATCACCGCCGCCGCCGCGGCACTCGTCCTCGCGGGCGGGACGGCCGCGTTCGCGCACGCTCAGAAGACGGTGACGCTCGACGTCAACGGCGACGTCGCGCAGCTCAGCACCTTCGCCGGGTCGGTCGAGGGCTTCCTGGAGGACCAGGGCGTCGTCGTCGGCGACCGGGACCTCGTGAGCCAGACCGGCTCGCTGCGGGAGGGCTCCGAGATCGTCGTGCGGCACGCGCACCAGGTCTCGATCAGCGTCGACGGTGCGGAGACGTCCGTCTGGACGACCGCACTGTCCGCCGACGAGGCGCTCGACTCGCTCGCCGCCCGTGGCCAGACCGTGGCGCTCGTCGCGTCCCGGTCCGCAGCCGGTGGCCGGCCGGAGCTCGCGCTTGACCTGACCCTGCGCGGTCCGGCCGACGTCCTCGTCGACGGCACCACGCTCGAGGTCGCCGACGCCGACGCGTCCGTCGCGCAGGTCCTCGGTGAGCTCGGGGTCGAGCTGAACGCGCTCGACCGGGTGTCCGTGGTGCAGAGCGCGAACGGCCGGGTCCAGGTCGTCGTCAACCGCGTCGTCGTGCAGGACGTCACGTCCACGCACGAGGTCGCGTTCGCGTCGACCACGCAGCAGGACGCCGCGCGCTACACCGACCAGAAGCGCACGCTGACCGCGGGCGTCCCCGGGGTCCGCACGCTCGTCGAGCGGGTCACCACGGTCGACGGTGCCGAGTCGGCACGCACCACGCTCTCCGACGCCGTCACGCAGGCGCCGGTCGACGAGGTCCTGAGCGTCGGCACCAAGACGCGCCCGGCCGTCGTGAAGACGCCGGCCGCCCCCGCGACGGGCAGCCCCGTCACCGCCGGCGGCAGCGCCGACTCGCTCAACTGGGCCGCGCTGGCCAAGTGCGAGTCGGGCGGCAACCCCACGATCGTGTCGTCGACGGGCAAGTACCACGGGCTCTACCAGTTCTCGGTGAGCACGTGGCAGGCCGTCGGTGGCGCGGGACTCCCGTCGCAGGCGTCGGCCGACGAGCAGACGGCCCGCGCGAAGATGCTCTACAACCGCTCCGGTGCCGGCCAGTGGCCGCACTGCGGGAAGAACCTCTTCAGCTGAGCTCCCGACGCAGCCCCCGCCCGGCAGTAGCCGGTTGGCGGGGGCTGCGCCGTGCTCGCCTAGGCTCGTGCGCATGTCGACCACCACCACGCTGCTCGGGCCTGCGGAGATCCGTGAGCTCGCGGAGCGTGCGGGGGTACGACCGACCAAGCAGCTCGGCCAGAACTTCGTCCTCGACGGGGGCACGGTGCGCAAGATCGTGCGGCAGGCCGACGTCGTCGAGGGGGACCGCGTCGTCGAGGTCGGACCGGGCCTGGGGTCGCTCACGCTGGGGCTGCTCGAAGCCGGCGCCGACGTGGTCGCGGTCGAGATCGACCCGACGCTCGCCCGCCTGCTGCCGGCCACGGTCGCGCGGCACGTGCCGGGTCTGACGGTCGTCGAGGGCGCCGACGACGAGGCGGTGGTCCTGCGTGACGACGCCGGCCGCGACCGCCTGACGATCGTGCTCGCGGACGCCCTGGACGTGCACGCCCTGCCCGGCCCGCGACCCGTCGCGCTCGTCGCCAACCTGCCGTACAACGTGTCCGTCCCGGTGCTGCTGACGTTCCTCGAACGGTTCGACAGCCTGGAGCGGGTGCTCGTCATGGTGCAGGCCGAGGTCGCGGACCGGCTGGCAGCACCGCCCGGCAGCCGTACCTACGGGGTGCCGTCCGCGAAGGCCGCCTGGTACGCGTCGGCCCGGCGGACCGCGACGGTCGGCCGCTCGGTCTTCTGGCCGGCCCCGAACGTCGACTCGGCACTGGTCCGTTTCGACCGGCGCGAGCCGCCCGCCACGGATGCGTCCCGGGAGGCCGTGTTCGCCGTCGTCGACGCCGCGTTCGCGCAGCGCCGCAAGATGCTCCGCTCGGCCCTGTCCGCGCTGGCGGGATCCGCCGACGCCGCGGTGGCGGCCCTGGAGGCGGCCGGCGTGGACCCGCAGGCCCGCGGCGAGCGCGTCGACATCGCGGGGTTCGCACGCATCGCGGAGCACCTCGGGCCGGTCGGCGGACGACCTGGCATGGTGGTGCCGTGACGTTGACCCCCGTGGCCCCGCTGCCCGAGCACGAGGTCAGGGTCCGCGCGCCCGGCAAGGTCAACCTGTCGCTGCGGGTCGGTCCGCGCGAGGACGACGGCTACCACGCGGTGTCGACGGTGTTCCAGGCGGTGTCGGTGTTCGAGGAGGTCGTCGCGACCCCGTCGGAGGAGCGCACGCTGACCGTGAGCGGCCCGCAGGCGGAGCTGGTCCCGACGGACGGGTCGAACCTCGCGCTGCGCGCCGCGGCCCTGCTGGCCGAGCGGGCGGGGATCGACGACGGCGTCCACCTGCACCTCCACAAGGGCGTCCCGGTCGCCGGGGGGATGGCGGGTGGTTCGGCGGACGCCGCGGCGACCCTGGTGGCGTGCGACTCCCTGTGGCGCACCGGGCTCAGCCGGGACGACCTGCTGGAGCTGGCTGCCGAGCTGGGGTCGGACGTGCCGTTCTCCCTGGCCGGGCACACCGCCGTCGGCTCGGGTCGCGGGCACCTCCTGACGCCGGCGCTCAGCCGCGGCGAGTTCCACTGGGCGTTCGCGGTGCAGGACCGGGGCCTGTCCACCGCCGACGTCTACGCCGCGTTCGACGACCTGCACGGCACCGCGCTCCTCCCCGACCAGGACGACGACGTCCCGCTGATGCAGGCGCTGCGTGCGGGCGATCCGCGGGCGCTCGGTGCCGCGCTCCACAACGACCTGCAGATGGCGGCGCTCGAGCTCGACCCCGGCCTCGCGGAGCCGCTCGCGGTGGCGCAGGACGCGGGGGCGCTCGGAGTCGTCGTGTCCGGTTCGGGTCCGACGGTGGCCGCTCTCGGCCGCAGCCGCCAGCACGCGCTGGTCCTCGCGGCGGCGTTCACGGCCTCCGGCGTGGCTGACCGCGTCCTCACCGCCGCCGGCCCGGTGGCCGGCGCGCGCGTCGTCAGCTCCTCGGACTGAGACCTGGACCTCTTGACTTCTCGTCGCGACGAGCAATACTTAAGCACATGCTTAACAATGGCGAGCTGGACAGGGTCTTCAAGGCCCTGTCCGACGCCACCCGCCGCGCGATGGTCGAACGTCTCGTGCGCGGTCCGGTGTCGGTCAGCCAGCTCGCCGAACCCTTCGAGATGTCGTTGCCGGCCGTCCACCAGCACCTCGCGGTGCTCGAGGACGCGGGCATCGTCACCTCGCACAAGACCGGCCGGGTCCGCACGGTCCAGCTCGCCGCCGACGCCCTCACCGGCGCGGGGGAGTGGATGGGCCGGCAGCGGCTGCCGGCCGAGCGCCGGCTGGACCGGCTCGGCACCTACCTCGCCTCCACGAAAGGACCCTGATCATGCCCACCGAGACCACCGCCCCAGCCGTCCACGCGACCTTCGTCGTCGAGCGCACCTTCGACGCCGACCTCGACCGCGTCTGGGACGCGTTCGCCGTGCCCGAGCAGCACGCCCAGTGGTTCGGCTCCGACCCCGGGTTCACCGAGACCGAGGCGCACGAGGACTTCCGCGTCGGCGGCCAGGCCGTGCAGGACGGCCAGTGGCACGACGGCCCCACCAGCCGCTACGTCGCCGCCTACACCGACATCGTCGAGCGGCGTCGGATCGTGGCCACCTACGACATGTGGGTGGCCGGTGAGCACCTGTCGACGTCCCTGTCGACGACCGAGCTCGAGCCCGTCGACGGCGGCACGCGCGTCACCTACACCGAGCAGGCCGTCTTCCTGGACGGCTCGGACGACGGCAGCAAGCGCGAGTCGGGGTTCGCCGGGATCTTCGACACCCTGGCGGAGTACCTGGCCCGCTGACGCGCGGCGGGTTGCGTCGCGTCGGCCACGACGGCAAGGTGACGCGATGCGCGCCACGACATCGACCCTGCTCACCGCCGTGTGCGTGCTGGCCCTCGTCGGGTGCGCACCGACCGAGCCGACGGCACAGGAGCCGAGCCCGACGACCACCACCGACGCGGCGCCCACGCCCACACCCACGCCGACACAGGCGCCGATCTCCGACGTCCCGGTCGAGGTCATGCTGCCCGCGACCGCCTGGGAGAGCATCAGCCCGGACGACGTGCGGGAGGAGTCGACGGACGTCGTCGACTGGCGCGTCCCGGAGGCCTGCGACGGGGGGAGCCCGACCGGCGGTCTCGCGATGCGCACGGTCACGGCGGGCTCCGGGGAGCTCGAGACCCGGGTGGGCGTGCACCAGGTCGTCCTGCTCGCCGACGCCGACGCCGCGGTGGCCGAGGCCGACCGGCTGGGCGCCGCACTCACCGCGTGCACGCAGCACGTCTCCGACGACTCCACGACGTACGTCGTCGAGCCGCTGACCGTCGGGGCACAGGGAGTCGGCCTGGCCACCGACTACTACGGCGGGTCCGTCGAGGGGGCGCTGGACGACGCGATGGGCACCTACCTGGGGATCACGCGTCGGGGGAACGCGATCGCCCTCGTCGCGGTCGACGGGGGCGAGGGGACGGTCGGCACCGCGCGCGAGGCGGTCACGGCGAACGCGCAGGCGGCGTGGGAGCTCCTGTGCACGTACGACTCCGCGGGCTGCTGACGAGGTCAGCAGGTCGACGAGTCGTCCGCGGACGTGAGGACGTCGGCCGGTGGGGTCCAGGGCGCGTCCGTCGTCGGGGGCGGTGCCGACGGGTCCGTGACCGGCGGTGTCGTCGTCGTGGCCGCCCCACCGATCGGCTGGTCCGCGGCGACCCGCGCCCAGAGCTCGACCGCCTCGGAGGTCGCCTCGACGCGGTACTTCTGCGACGTCGACGGCACGGTCGGCATCGACACGAACACGATCTGGTCGGCGGTCAGGTTCCGCAGCGACAGACCGAACCCGGTCAGGTCGGTGAGGTTGCGGAACCCGTCGCTGGCGGTGATGGCACCCGTCGCCGCCTGCGCGAACTGGAACAGGGCGGTGGGGTCCGTCAGCACCTCGCGGCTGAGCACCGACCGCGTCATGGCGGCCATCAGGTCCTGCTGGCGTTCCATCCTGCCCGTGTCGGAGCCGTCGCCGATGTTGTGCCGGGCACGGGCGAACTGGACGGCCGTCGTGCCGTCGAAGACCTGCGGTCCGGCCTTCACGTGCAGGCCGGTGTACTTCGGGTCGTCGAGGTCCGTCGGCAGGCAGATGGGCACGCCACCGATCGCGTTGACCATGTCCCGCAGGCCCACGAAGTCCACGAGCACGAGCCCGTCCAGCCGGACGCCGGTGAGCTGCTCGACGGTCTTGTACGTGCAGGCGGCCGCCGACCCGATGTCGTGGCCGTGGTCCCAGCCGATCCGGAACGCTCCGTTGAACTGCACGTTCTCGCGCGCGGGCGTCGTGCTGCCGTCCGTCATCGTGCACGACGGCCGGTCGGCCAGCAGGTCCCGGGGGATGGACACCAGCTCGACGCGCGACCGGTCCGCGGCGACGTGCGCGACGATCGTGGTGTCGGACTGCATGCCCTCCTCGGCGCCGCCGATGGTGGCGTTCTCGCCGCTGCGGTCGTCCGACCCGATGATCAGCAGGTTCACGGGCGCCCCCGCCCGCGCGTCGCCCGGGGGCGGCTCGCTCGCCTGCGGCCGAGCGCTCTCGTCGCCCACGAGGCCCGCCAGGTCGACCCCCGAGACGTTCGACTGGAGCTCCCGGTACACGGCGGCCGCGGCCGCGGCCCCGAAGACGAGGACGCCCACGACGGTGAGGCCGACCGCGCGAAGGGCCCGGCGTGGACGGACGGCGCGCGCGTGCTGGCTCATCCTTCGGACGCTAGTGCGCAGGTCAGTGCCGGTACCGGCGGTCTGCGTGGAGGACCTGTGCGAGTGTGCGGGTAGCCTTCACAGGACATGGCACACCTTCTCGGCGCGGATCGCGTCACGCTCGCGCTGGGCACGCGCACCCTCCTCGACGAGGTTTCCCTCGGGCTCGACGACGGCCAGCGCATCGGCGTCGTCGGCCCCAACGGCGCCGGCAAGTCCACGCTGCTGCGCGTCCTGTCCGGCATGCAGGAGCCCGACGACGGCCGCGTGACCCGCGCGGGCGGCGTGCGGATCGCGGTGCTGGACCAGCGCGACGACCTGCTGGCCGGGAGCACCGTCCTCGACGTGGTGCACGGGTCCGCCGACGAGCACGAGTGGGCCACCGACTCCCGGATCCGGTCGGTGCACGCGGGCCTGCTCGGGGACGTGTCCCTGGACGCCGACGTCGCGACCCTGTCCGGTGGCCAGCGGCGCCGGGTCGCGCTCGCCGCGCTGCTCGTGCGCGACGACGAGGTGCTCGTCCTCGACGAGCCCACCAACCACCTCGACGTCGAGGGCGTGGCGTGGCTCGCGGCGCACCTGGTCGAGCGGTACCGGGGGTCCAAGGGCGCGCTCGTCGTCGTCACCCACGACCGCTGGTTCCTCGACGCGGTCTGCACCCGCACGTGGGAGGTGCACGACGGGACGGTCGACCAGTACGAGGGCGGGTACGCCGCCTACGTGCTGGCGCGCGCCGAGCGGGCGCGGACGGCGTCGACCACCGAGGAGAAGCGGCAGAACCTGCTGCGCAAGGAGCTCGCGTGGCTGCGCCGGGGGGCTCCTGCGCGCAAGAGCAAGCCCAAGTTCCGGATCGACGCCGCGAACGCCCTGATCGAGAACGAGCCACCGCCGCGCGACCAGCTGAGCCTGACCCGGATGGCCACCGCCCGGCTGGGCAAGGACGTGCTCGACATCGAGGACGCGTCCGTCGCGTACGGCGACCGGGTCCTGCTGCACGACGTCACGTGGCGGCTCGGCCCCGGTGACCGCGTCGGGCTGGTCGGCGTCAACGGGGCCGGCAAGACCTCGCTGCTGCGGCTCCTGTCCGGGCGGCAGCAGCCGACGACCGGCCGGGTCAAGCGCGGCAAGACCGTGCAGGTGGGGGAGCTGACCCAGGACGTCGAGGAGCTCGACGAGCTGGCCGGCCTGCGGGTCATCGAGGTGATCGAGAGCGAGAAGCGCTCGGTCGTCGTCGGCGGCAAGGAGCTCACGGCCGCGCAGCTGGTCGAGCGGCTCGGCTTCGACCGCGAGCGCTCGCGGACCCCCGTGCGGGACCTGTCCGGTGGCGAACGGCGTCGGTTGCAGCTGCTGCGGCTGCTCGTCGGCGAGCCGAACGTGCTCCTGCTCGACGAGCCGACCAACGACCTCGACACGGACACCCTGGCCGCCCTGGAGGACCTGCTCGACGGCTGGCCGGGGACCCTGATCGTCGTGTCGCACGACCGGTACCTGCTGGAGCGGGTCTGCGACACGCAGTTGGCCCTGCTGGGCGACGGCCTCCTGCGCCAGCTGCCCGGTGGCGTCGAGCAGTACCTGGACCTGCGCCGCACCGCGACGGCGACCGCGGCCTCCCCGCTGGACGCCCGCGCGCCGACCGAGGTCGCCCCGGCAGCGGTGTCCACCGCGGACCTGCGCACCGCGCGCAAGGAGATCGCCCGCATCGAGCGCCGCCTGTCCCGGATCGCCGACCAGGAGGCGACGCTGCACCAGCGGATGTCCGACCAGGCGACCGACCACCAGGCCGTGATCGCGCTCGACGCGGAGCTGCGGGCGCTGGCCGTCGAGAAGGACGAGCTCGAGGCCGCGTGGCTCGAGGCGGCGGAGATCGTCGGCTAGGACGTCTCTCGGCGCATGCTGCGCAGACCCAGCCCCGTCGCGACGCCCATGGTGAGCACGGCGGCCAGCACGACGAGCAGCGGCGCG
Organism: Cellulomonas sp. Leaf334; assembly: GCF_001424195.1. Taxonomy (GTDB): domain Bacteria; phylum Actinomycetota; class Actinomycetes; order Actinomycetales; family Cellulomonadaceae; genus Cellulomonas. Next base: position 675,590 of record NZ_LMOO01000005.1, read on the forward strand.
GTCCACCCGCCACTCGACGCGTGCACCGCACCGAGCACGCTCGGGCCGAGCGCCGCGCAGCCGTAGCCGAGGCTCTGCACGGTCGCGGACATGCGGCGCGCGGCGGCCTGCGACCCGGCGCTGGACGCGATGACGGTGAAGATCACCGCGAAGTTCCCGCCCTGCGCGACGCCCGCGAACGTGCACCACACCGGCCACCACTGCGGCGCGAGCAGGAGACCGAGGGGGAGCGCCATCCACCCGACGGCGATCGCGGCGGCCACGGCGGCGACCGGTGCGCGCCGTCCCAGGGCGATCGGCACCGCGATGCCGCCGACCATCCCGAACAGCTGGAACAGCGCCGCCGCCCCGCCCGAGGCCGCCCGTTCGAGGCCGAGCGTGTCGTGCAGCACGGACGGCAGCCACGCGCTGACCGCGTAGTACCCGAACGCCTGACCGGCGAAGGCGACGGCGAGGAACCAGGTGACCGGCCGTCGCCACACGTCGGGCGCGGTCGACGCGGTGACCAGCGCGACGGGCTCGGCACGCGCGAACGGGTACGCCTTCTGCCACACCACGAGCGCGACCACGGCCAGCAGCCCCCACGACGCGAGCGCCCACCGCCACCCCACGACCTCCGCGAGCGGAGCGGTCAGGGTGGTCGTCAGGACGCTGCCCGCGTTGAGCGCCGCCGTGTACAGACCGGTCACCCGGGGCACGTGCCCGGGGAAGTCCCGCCCGATCACCACCGGGACGGCCACGTTGCCCGCCGTGATGGCGACGCCGATGAGGACCGTGCCGACGAGCGCGGTGCCGAAGCCGTCGGCGGACCGCAGGAGCGTGCCGACCAGGACGGTCACCAGCGACGCCGCGACCACCCGCCCGGTGCCGAGGCGCCCGAGCAGCACGGCCATGAGCGGGGTGGCCAGCGCGAAGCAGAGCACCGGGATGCCGGTGAGCAGGCCGACGGTCGCGGCGCTCAGCCCGAGGTCGGCCCGGACGTCGTCGACGACGGGCGCGAGGGCCGTGATCGGGGCGCGCAGGTTCAGCGCGTAGAGCAGGACCGCGGCGAGCAGCAGCCCGCGCGCAGCAGACGGTGCCAGGGACCGTGCTGCCGTCATGCCCTCACGACGCGTCGAACGGCGCGGTCACCTCGCGCAGCAGGTCGGCCAGCCGGTCGCGGTCCGCCTCGCTGAGGTCTCCCAGCAGGCCGCGCTCGACGTCGAGCAGGTCGGCGAACGCCGCGTCCACCCGGTCCAGCCCGGCGGGGGTGAGCTGCACCAGGACGCCGCGCCGGTCGTCGGGCGCGGGCTGCCGCTCGACCAGACCGTGCTCCACGAGCCGGTCGATGCGGTTCGTCATGGTGCCGCTGGTGACCAGCGTCTGGGTGAGCAGCGCCCCCGGTGACAACCGGTAGGGAGAGCCGGCGCGCCGCAGGGCCGACAGCACGTCGAACTCCCACGTCTCCAGGTCGTGCCGCGCGAACGCCGAACGTCGGGCCAGGTCGAGGTGCCGGGCCAGCCGGCTGACGCGCGACAGGACCGTCAGGGGGCGGACGTCCAGGTCGGGGCGCTCGCGCTCCCAGGCGAGGACGATCCGATCGACCTCGTCGCGGGCGCCCGGGGCGTCCGGAGGGGTGCGTGCCACCATGACGCGAGATTACTCGACGTCGAGAGAGATCCCCTTCACGTACGGGGTGAGCGTCGGCCGGCGCTCGAGTGCCGACAACCCGTTCCACGCCAGGTTCACCAGGTGCGCCGCGACGACGTTCTTGCTGGGGCTGCGCGCGTCGAGCCACCACTGACCGGTGAGCGCGACCATGCCGACCAGCATCTGCGCGTAGATCGGCGCCGTCTTCGGGTCCTGCCCCTGCTTCCTGAACTGGTCCGCGAGCATGTGCTCGACCTGCGACGCGACGTCCCCGATCAGGCTGGAGAACGTGCCGGTCGCCTGCGCGACGGGGGAGTCCCGCACCAGGATCCGGAACCCGTCCTCGGACGCCTCGATGTACCCGAGCAGGGCCAGCGCCGTCCGCTCGACCAGCGCCTTCGGGTGCCCGCCCACCTCCAGGGCCCCGCTCAGCGCCCCGGTCAGGGCCTGGATCTCGCGGTCGACCACGACGGCGTAGATGCCCTCCTTGCCGCCGAAGTGCTCGTACACGACCGGCTTGGACACCTCGGCGCGTGCGGCGATCTCCTCGATGCTGGTGCCGTCGAAGCCCTTCTCGGCGAACAGGCCGCGGGCCACGTCGACCAGCTGGGCGCGCCGCTGCGTCCCCGTCATGCGGGAGCGGGTCGCGCGCTTGCTGTCGTTGGCCACGCGCCCATCATGCCGTGAGTGGTCCGTCTGCCCTGGCAGACTTGGCGGCCACGGCGCCCTCGGGTGTCGGTCCGCCCTGGTGTAACGGCAGCACGCCGGCCTTTGGAGCCGTGCAGTCCAGGTTCGAATCCTGGGGGCGGAGCCACGGAGCCTCAGACGCGTTCCAGGACGGCCGCGAGCGCCTGCCCCCCGCCGATGCACAGGGTCTCGACCGCGAGCGTGCCGTCGAGCGCGGGCAGCTCGTGGGCGAGGGTCGCGAGGATCCGGATCCCGGTGGCGCCGATCGGGTGCCCGAGGGAGATCCCGCTGCCGCGCGGGTTGACGCGCGGGTCCTCGGGGTCGAGGCGCCAGTCGGCCAGGCACGCGAGCACCTGGACGGCGAAGGCCTCGTTGAGCTCGAGGACGTCGAGGTCGCCGAGCGTCGCACCGGCCCGGTCGAGCGCGCGCAGGGTCGCCGGGACCGGGGCGATGCCGAACCGGCGGGGGTCGACACCGGCGACCGCCCAGGAGCGCAGGCGCAGGGCGGGCGTCAGGCCGAGCCGACGGGCGTGCGGCGGGGTGGTGACGATGCAGGCGGCCGCGGCGTCGTTCTGGCCGCTGGAGTTCCCGGCGGTCACGGTCGCCTCCGGGTCGGCGCCGACCAGGACGGGTCGCAGTGCCGCGAGGGCGTCGAGCGACGCGTCAGCGCGGGGGTGCTCGTCGCGCTCGACGACGACGGGTCCGCGTCGGCCCGGCACGCTGACCGGGACCATCTCGGCGTCGAACGCTCCCGCGTCCTGGGCGGCGACCGCGCGCTGGTGCGAGCGGAGGGCGAGGGCGTCCTGGTCGTGCCGGCTGATGCCGTACTCGGCGCGCAGGGTCTCGGCGGTGCCGACGTTGCCGTCGGGCGTGGGGTAGTCGACCCCGCCGGCCGTCTCGCGGCCGCGGGTGAGCGCGTCGTGCAGCAGGAGCCCGACGGCGGGCAGCCCTCGCCGGCCCTCCTCGGTGTAGAGCGGGGCGTTGGACATGGACTCGACGCCGAGGGCGACGACCACGTCGGCGGCGCCCGTCTGCACCTCCATCGCTGCGTTGAGCACGGCCTGCAGCCCGGAGCCGCAGCGCCGGTCGAGCTGGTAGCCGGTGGTGGTCACGGGGAAGCCGGCATCCAGGGCGGCGACGCGGCCGAGGGCGGGGGACTCCATCGTCGGGTAGCCCTGTGCGCCGATGACGGAGTCCACGGCGGCGACGTCCAGCTGCGTCCGCTCGACGAGCGCGCGGAGCACCGCCACCGCGAGATCGCGGGCGGTCAACGGTGCGAGCGCGCCAGCAAGCCGCCCGACCGGGGTGCGCAGCGGCGAGCAGATCACGACCTCGCGCAGCGCAGCCATCAGCCGACCGCCGGCGCGACGTCGAACGGGGCCCCGGTGGCGGCCCGGACCTGGTCCACGGTGACGTCCGGCGCGAGCTCGACCAGCAGCAGGCCGTCGTCGGTGACGTCCAGGACGGCGAGGTCGGTGATGATGCGGTCGACGCACGCCCGCCCGGTCAGCGGCAGCGTGCACTGCTCGACGACCTTGGCGGACCCGTCCTTGGCGACGTGCTCCATCACCACCAGCACGTGCTCGGCACCGTTGACCAGGTCCATCGCCCCGCCCATGCCCTTGACCATCCTGCCGGGCACCGCCCAGCTGGCGATGTCCCCGCCGGCCGAGACCTGCAGGGCGCCGAGGACGGCGTGCGTGACGCGGCCGCCGCGGATCATCCCGAAGCTCGCGGCCGAGTCGAAGTAGGCGGCCCCGGGCAGGACGGTGACGGTCTCCTTGCCGGCGTTGATCAGCTTCGGGTCCTCCTCGCCCTCCCACGGGTACGGGCCCACGCCGAGGATCCCGTTCTCGGAGTGCAGGACGACCTCGATCCCGGGCGGCAGGTGGTTCGGGATGAGGGTGGGGAGGCCGATTCCGAGGTTCACGTAGGAGCCGTCCCGGAGCTCTCGCGCGGCGCGGGCGGCCAGCTCGTCGCGGGTCCGGGGCATCAGGAGACCTCCGGCCGGGTGCGGACCGTGGTCTTCTCGACGGGCAGGTCGGCCGCCTGCTCGGGGGTGAGCAGGACGACCCGGTCGACGTAGATGCCGGGCAGGTGGACGTCGTCCGGGTCCAGGTCGCCCGGCTCGACCAGCTCGTCGACCTCGGCGATGGTGAGCCGGCCCGCCATGCCGGCGAGCGGGTTGAAGTTGCGGGTGGATCTCTCGAACCGCAGGTTGCCGTGCCGGTCCCCGACTGCTGCCCGCACGAGCCCGTAGTCCGTGCGGATCGCCTGCTCCAGGACGTACTCGCGACGACGTCCGAACGCGTCGAACGGGCGCAGCTCCTTGGGCTCGCTGGCCAGCGCGACCGAGCCGTCCGCGGCGTACCGCAACGGCATGCCGCCCTCGGAGACCGCCGTGCCTGCCCCGGCGGGCGTGTAGAAGGCCGGGATCCCGACGCCGCCTGCGCGCAGCCGCTCCGCGAGGGTGCCCTGCGGGGTCAGCTCGACCTCGACCTCCCCGGCCAGGTACTGCCGGGCGAACTCCTTGTTCTCCCCGATGTAGCTGGCCACGACCCGACGGATCTGCCCGGCCGCGAGCAGCTCGCCCAGACCCCAGCCGTCGACGCCGCAGTTGTTCGAGACGACCTCCAGGTCGTCGACCCCGCGGGCGAGCAGCGCGCGGATCAGTGCGATCGGCACGCCGGACAGCCCGAACCCGCCGACGGCGAGCGACGCACCGGACGGGATGTCGGCGACGGCCTCGTCAGCCGTCGCGACGGTCTTGTCCACCGGGTCCTCCTTCGGTCTCGGCGACGACGTCGCGGGCGACGGCCATGGCCGCGTTCGCCGACGGCAGCCCGGCGTACAGGGCCGTGTGCAGGATGACCTCGGCGATCTCGTCGGCTCCCAGGCCGTTGCGCAGGGCGGCGCGCACATGCATCCGCAGCTCGGTGTCGTGCCCGCCGGTGACCAGGCTCGCGAGGGTCGCGATCGACCGGTCGCGACGGGTCAGGCCGGGGCGGGACCAGACCTCGCCCCACGCGTAGCGGGTGACGAAGTCCTGGAACGCGGCCGTCTGCGGGGTCGTCGCGGCGATCGCGGCGTCCACGTGGGCGTCGCCCAGGACGGCGCGCCGCACCCGCATCCCACGTTCGTGGGCGCCGCCGCCCCCACCGAGGTGGTCTTTGACGAGTGCCGCGACGGCGGCCGGCGCCTCGAGCATGGCCAGGTGCGAGGTCGCGGCGAGCGTCGCGTGCACCGCGTGCGGGAACCTCTCGGCGAGCCGCTGCATCGAGGCGGGGGTGGTCACCTGGTCGTGCTCCCCGCTGACCAGCAGCGTCGGCACCCCGACCCTGGCGACCGACCCGGTCCGGTCGAACCCGGCGAGCGCCTCGCTGCAGAGCGCGTACGACTCGTCGTCGACGTCCACGAGCGCGGCGAGCGTGTGCGCGCCGGCGCGGCTGTCACGTTCGAGGAAGCCGGGTGCGAACCACCGACCCGCGCTCGCCGCGACCAGGGAGGCCGTCCCGCCTGCGCGCACCGCGGCGGCGCGCCGTGCCCAGCCGTCCACCGTGCCCAGGCGGGCGCCGCTGCAGCACATGGCGAGGCTCAGCACCCGGTCCGGGTGCTCGGCGGCGAGCTCGAGCGCGACCGCCCCGCCGAGCGAGACGCCCGCGACGTGGAACGACCCGCCCCCGGTCTCCTCGACCACCTCGAGCACCGCGCCGGCGAGGTCGGCCACGGTGAAGGGGTCTCGCGTGGCCGGGCTCACGCCGTGCCCGGGCAGGTCGATCCGCAGGATGCGTAGTGCGGCCGTCGACGGCTCCGCGCGGAGCTGCGCGACGACCCCGTCCCACAGCTCGGTCGTGGTGCCGAGCGAGGGCAGCAGCACCAGCAGGTCCTGGTGGGCGGCCGGGGCGGTCGCCGGGGCGAACGAGCCACGCAGCCTCATCGGTGCGGCCCGTCGTCGAGCGTCCTGCGGAAGCGGGCGATCGATGCGTCCACCACCCGGCCGCAGGCGGCGAGCGTGACGTCGTCGGCGGCGCCCACCCCGGCGTCGCGCAGGTTCCGCGCGGCGGCCTCCCGGTCCAGGGACAGGCCCGCGACCGTGCGGGCCGCCGCGTCCGCGGAGCCGCCCGCGAGCCGGACGAGGTCGCGCAGCGCGGACCACTCCGCGTGCCACTCGCCCGCGGGCCGCTCGTCCACCGACACGGCCGCCCGGGAGACCGTCGACAGCAGCCCGGGGGCCTGCAGGGCCGCGGCGGTCATGACGACCGGACCGACCGGGTTGCGCTTGTGCGGCATCGACGACGACGCGCCGCCGCCCGCGAGCACGACCTCGTCGACACCCTCGCGCGAACCCGCGACGAGGTCGCGACCGATCCGGCCCAGGGCGGTCGTCACGGTCGCCGCCGTCGTCGCGACCGCGAGGACGGGAGTCCTCTCGGTGTGCCACGAGCGTCCGGGGTCGTCGAGGCCCAGGTCCTCGGCCAGCGCGGACCGGAGGGTGGTGATCGTGCCGGGTCGGCCTGCGGCACGGTCCGCCTGCTCGCCGGTGCCGACGGCGCCGCCGAGCTGCACCGGGAACGTCGTCCGGTCGACGACCGCCACCGCCGAGCTGATCCCGTCCAGCCACCCGGCGGCCTGCACCCCGAGCGTGGTCGGCGCGGCGTCGCGGCCGAGCGTGCGTCCGACGCGTCGTGCGTCGCGGTGGTCGTCGGCCAGGACCGCGAGCGCGGTGCCCGTCGCGACGAGGCGCACCCGGAGCCGGTCGACGGTGGTGCGCGCGACGAGCATGAGGGCGGTGTCCAGCACGTCCTGGCTGGTGGCGCCGGTGTGCAGCCGGGGAGCGGGGATCTCGCGCTGCTCGAGGTGGTCCTGCAGCAGCTCGAACAGCACCACGACGGCGACGCCGTCGCGTGCCACGCCGGCCACGAGCGCGTCCCGGTCGAGGTCGGCCAGGGTCGCGGCGACCGCGTCGAGCTCACGAGCGGCCGCGTCGTCGTCGGTGTCGTCCACCCGCGCCCAGGCCCGCAGCAGTGCGGCCTCCACCTGCACCATCGCGGCGAGCACCCGGTCGTCGTCCACCGGGTCGAGGGTGCCGGCGGTCGCGGGCTGGAGAAGGCCCCAGTCGCCCGGCGTCATCGCGGCGTCCCGTAGTCGAGGAACACGGTCTCGCCCGGGCCCTGGAGCCTGAGGTCCAGCCGGTAGGACCGCGGACCGTCCACCGCGGCGACCAGCGTGCCGCGCCGGTCCGCCTCGACGCGCCGCAGCAGCGGGTCGGTCGCGTTCGCGTCGGCCTCGTCGGCGAAGTACGCCCGGGTCAGCAGGTGGTGCAGCAGCCCGCGGGCGAAGACGGTGACCACGACGTAGGGCGCGGAGCCGGGCCGGGTGGGCCCGGGCTTGACCGTGCTGAACGTGTACGCGCCGTCGTCGGAGGTAGCAGCCCGCCCGAACCCGGTGAACCCGAGCGGGTCGCGGTGCAGCGAGCCACGTTCGGTCGACGGGAGCCCGCTCTCGTCGGCACCCCAGACCTCGAGCAGCGCGTCGGGCACGGGGGAGCCGGCGCCGTCGAGCACGGTCCCGTGCAGCCGGATCGCGTCGGGCTGCCACGGTGCCCTGACCTCCGGGCCGCCGACGTACGGCAGCGCGTGCCCGAAGAACGGTCCGACCGTCTGGCTGGGGGTCTGTTCAGGCATCGTCCGCGTCCTCCGGCTCGGTCCAGGTAGCCCGCGGTCCGGTCAGCACCACGTCCCAGCGGTACCCGAGGGCCCACTCGGGCTCGCTCACCCCATGGTCGTACTCGGCGACGAGCCGGGCGCGCGCGGCGGGGTCGGTGATCGACTGGAAGATCGGGTCGAGCCCGAACAGCGGGTCGCCGGGGAAGTACATCTGCGTGATCAGCCGCTGGGTGAACGCGGTGCCGAAGAACGAGAAGTGGATGTGTGCCGGGCGCCACGCGTTGCGGTGGTTGCGCCACGGGTACGCGCCGGGCTTGATCGTGGTCAGCCGGTACGAGCCGTCGTCGCCCGTGATGATGCGGCCGACCCCCGTGAAGTTCGGGTCGAGCGGGGCCGGGTGCTGGTCGCGCTTGTGCGCGTACCGCCCCGAGGCGTTGGCCTGCCAGACCTCGATCAGCTGGTTCCTCACCGGCCGCCCCTCGCCGTCGAGCACGTGACCGGTGACGACGATCCGCTCGCCCGACGGCGCACCGGCGTGCTGGACGGTCAGGTCCGACTCGTGGGCCGCGACGTCGCTGTGCCCGAACGCGGGGGAGACCAGCTCGATCTCCTCGGGGTCCGCACGCACCAGCTCGTGCGTCGGGTGGCGCAGGGCGGTGGAGCGGTAGGGCGCGAAGTCGCGACGCGGGTGCACGGCGCCGCTGCCCTGCTCGCGCCGGTGCCGGTCGGCGATCTCGGCGGAGACGACGTCCTGGGTCGGTTCGGTCATGGCGTTCTCCCCCGCTCACCGTCGCGCGAGGTGCTGGGCTGCGAGGCGGACCGGGGCGCCGGCCGCGCCGTACCCGTCGTAGCCGCCGTCACGTTGGACGAGCTCGAAGAACACCGCGCCGACCGTGCGCGTGTAGAAGTGCCGGAACTCGCCACCGGACTCGTCCCGGTCGTAGAGCACGCCGAGCTCGCGCATCTCGTCGAGGACCGCCGCGGGCAGGTCGAACCGCGCGGCGAGGTCGTCGTAGTAGTTCGCCGGGATCGGGAGCGGATGCAGCCCACGTGTGCGGGCGAGCCGTGCGGCTGCGACCACGTCCGGGCTGCGGAACGCGACGTGCTGCGGCAGCCCGCGGTCGAGCACGGGCGCCACGTTGAGCGCGAGCCGGACCGCGCCGTCGTCCGAGCGCATCACGCGGCTGCGGACCAGACCGGTCGGGGCGGCGACCTCCTGGGTCCCCTGGGAGCGCAGCGCCAGCACGCTGGTGTGGAACAGCACGGACTCCTCGAAGGTCTGCCACGGGTGCGCGAGGTTCACGTGGTCGATCGCGAGCCCGGGCGCACCGCCCGGCTGCTCGCCACCGTCGAACTCCGGCACCCACGCGGGCTCTCCGGGCGAGGGGTCGGCGAAGAAGATCTCCGTGCCCTCCGGTGCCCGGAACGCCACCAGGTCCTGCTCGCCGGCGCGGGTCCGGCGGAACACCGAGGGTGCCCCGAGCAGGCCCGCGCGGCGCACCGAGGCTGCCGGGTCGGGCACCTCCATGCCGATCGCGGCCAGCGTGGGCGCCCGGTCGCGGGCGAGGTGCTCGTTGCAGAGCACGCGTGCCGTGCCCTGGGTCCAGAGCCGCACGGGCTTGCTCCGGTGGTGGCCGCGGAACGAGAAGCCGAGCAGCCGCAGCAGCTCGTCCACCTCACCGGCGTCCTCCGCCTTGACCTCGACGAAGTCGAACGCGACCGGCTGGCCGACGTCCGGCAGCCGGCTCGGGCCGTCGGTGCGCCGGGACCGCACCGAGCGCCGGGCGACCTGGTCCTCCAGCCAGGTCAGCGACCGCTTGGCCTGCCGGGCGGTGCGCTCGACGTCGGTCTGCCGGAAGGTGTCGTTGAAGACCTCCAACGAGACCGGCCCGGTGTAGCCGGCGTCGAGCACGTGACCGAGGAACGCTGCCAGGTCGAACGAGCCCTCGCCCGGGAACAGCCGGTGGTGGCGGCTCCAGGACAGCACGTCCATGGTCAGCGCGGGAGCGTCCGCGAGCTGCAGGAAGAAGATCTTCTCCGCGGGGATCTGCTCGATCGCCGCCGGGTCGTGCCCTCGCGACAGGATGTGGAAGCTGTCCAGGCAGACCCCGACGGCGGGGTGGTCCGCGCGCTCCGCGATCCGCCAGGCACGCCGGTAGTCGTCGACGTACCGGCCCCAGGCGAGTGCCTCGTAGGCGATCCGCACCCCGTGGGCCTGTGCCTCGTCGCCGAGCCGGCGCAGCTGGTCGGCGGACACCGCGTCGTCGTCGACGGTCGCGGTGGCGACGTTGGAGCAGACGAGCACCGTGTCCACGCCGAGCCGCTGCATCAGCCGGAACTTGGCCCGGGCGCGATGCAGGACCGCCTCGAACTCGGTCTCGGTGACGCCCTCGGCATCGCGGAACGGCTGGTAGAGGTCGAGGGTGAGACCGAGCCGGCGCGCCAGCGCGCCGATCTCCTCCGGGCTGGCCGGGGACGCGAGCAGGTCCGGTTCGAACAGCTCCACGCCGTCGAACCCGGCGTCGGCGCACGCGTGCAGCTTCTCGGTCAGGGTGCCGCTGAGGCAGACGGTGGCGATCGAGGTGCGCAGCATCAGAGCTCCTCCTCACGGGCCGTGAGCAGCCGGGCGGGGTTGGTCACGAGCATCTGGTCGAGGTCCTCGTCGGTCGCCCCGCCGGCCCGGAGCATCGGCAGCACACGCCGGTGCAGGTGCTCCAGGTGCCAGTGCGGCGCGTGCACCCGTCGCCACGACGGCGGCGTGACCCGGCTGTAGAACGCGGCGTCCTGGGAGAGCACCATCCGGTCGGCGTAGCCGTGGCGCAGCAGGGCCAGCACGGTGCGCACGCGGCGGTCGTCGGGAAGCACGTGCTCCATGCCGAACCGGTCCATGCCGAGCGTGGCTCCGGTGTCCATGAGGGCACGCAGGTCGTCGACGTCCTCGCTGTCGCCGCTGTGCCCCAGGACCACCCGGGTCGGGTCCACGCCGTGCCGCGTGAGCAGGTCGAGCGCCTCGCGGCCGCGGTGCGTCGCGGGGTCGGTGTGCACGGTGACGGGGACGCCCGTGCGCCTGTGGGCCGCCGCGGCCGCGGTCAGCACCCGACGGACGTCGGGTGTCCCGCCGGCGACGACCTTGAGCATCGCGGCCCGCACCCCGGTGCCGGCGATGCCCTGCTGGAGGTCGCGCACGAAGAGGTCCTCGAGCGGGTCGGGTCCGTCCAGCAGGAGACCCGGACCACGGACCGCGAACGTGACCGGCAGCGCCGCCGGCGCGTACCAGCCCGTGCTGGCGAGCAGGTGCACCGGGACCTGGGCCGCGACCTGCGCCACCAGTGCGACGTCCCGGCCGAGGCCCGGCACGGTGAGGTCGACGACGCTGCGCACGCCCAGCGCGTGCACGCGGCACAGCCCGTCGACCGCGGCGGCGACCATCGCCGCCGGGTCCCACTCCGGGTCGGGGAGGTTCACGTCCAGCTCGTGGTCGCGGACGAACACGTGCTCGTGCAGCAACGTCGTCCCGAGGTCGGTCACCGGGACCGACCCGCGGAACGTGTGGACCTCCCCGACAGCCGTCATTCGGACGTGGCCCGGATGGCCTCGTAGACGGTGAGCTGCTCGGGCGTGAAGTTCTCCCGCAGGTAGGCGTCGGCCTGGGTGCGGAAGGCCTCGACGTCGACGTCGTCGACCATCTCCATGGCGCCGGTCTCCTGCCACTCCGCGAGCTTCGCCTGCTCGTCGTCGTCGACGCAGCCGGGCACCTGCTCCATGGCCGTGTCGACGGCCGACTGCAGCGCGTCCTGCTGCTCTGCGGACAGCTGGCCCCAGGAGTCGCCGCCGATGATCACGAGGTTGGAGTTGGCTTGGTGCGAGGACATGCTGATGAAGTCCTGCACCTCCTCGAGGTTGCTGGCGTCGATGTTCACGATCGGGTTCTCCTGGCCGTCGACGGTCCCCTGCTGGAGTGCCAGGAACAGCTCCTCGTAGGCCACCTCCGTGGCCTGCGCACCGAGCGCCTCCGCGTTCATGAGGAACTGGGGCGAGGCGGGGAACCGCATCCGCAGCCCGTCGAGGTCCTCGGGGCTGCGGATCGGCTTGTTCGCGGTGAACTGCCGCATGCCCGCCGACCAGGCGCCGAGGGTGTGCACCCCCGTCTCCTCCTCGAACCCGGTCAGGAGCTCGTCGGAGGCCTCGTCGGAGAAGAACTGGGCCAGGTGGTCGCTGTCGTCGAACGCGTAGGCCGCATCGAGCACGCTGATCGGGGTGTACACGGCACCGAGGGCGGAGGCGCCCTGGATGTCCATGTCGATGTCGCCGGAGACGACGGACGCGATGCGGTCGGCGTCCCCGCCCAGCTGGCTGCCGGGGAAGATCTCGACCGTCAGCCCGACGTCGGCAGCGGCGACCTCGTCGGCGATGACCTGTGCTCCGCAGCGGTGCTGCGGCTGGGTCTCGGCGTAGCTGTGCGCCAGCTGCAGGGTGACCTCCTCGGCGGTGGCAGCAGGTTCGCTGGCCTCCCCGCCGGGGTCGTCGTCGCCGCTGCAGGCCGTGAGCGTGGTGAACGTGATGACCGCCCCTGCGACGAGGGCGACCTTGGGGTTCCATCGCATGGGTATCTCGACCTCACTTCCTTGTGGGGGGCCCCGGAGCCGGGGCCTCGGGGGTGTGACGATCGCCGCCGGTCTCGGCGGCGACCAGCTCGTCGAAGTCGCCGAACATGGCGTCCCGGTGAGCCGGGTGCCCGGTGATGAGCTCGAACGTGTCGGCCGCCTGGTGCACGGCCATGCCGGCCCCGGAGAGCGTCCGGCAGCCGCGCGCGTGCGCGTCGCGCAGCAGAGCGGTGAAGAGGGGGCGGTAGACGATGTCCGCGACCCACAGGTCGGGGCGCAGCCCGGAGGTGTCCACCGGGGTGCCGGGGTGCCCGGTCATCCCCACCGGGCTGGCGTTCACCAGTCCCGCGACGTGCGCGAGAGCCAGGGGCACGCCGTGCGGGACCACCGGGTCCAGCTGCACCTCGTGCGGGGTCCGCCGGAGCGAGTCGACGAGGGTCCGGACGCGCTGCACGTCCGGGTCGGCGATCAGCAGCCGCCGCACCCCCAGGGCGGCCAGCGCGTGCGCGACGGCGGTGCCGGCACCGCCCGCTCCCAGCAGGAGCACCTCGCCGAGGTCGACGTCCGGCAGCCCGTCGCGGAACGCGGCGGTGAACCCGGTGACGTCGCTGTTGTGCCCGAACGTCCGCCCGTCCGACACCACGATCGTGTTCAGGGCCCCGATCGCGGCCACCTCCGGCGACACCTGGTCGACGAGCGGCACTATGGCCTGCTTGATCGGGTGGGTGACGTTCAGGCCGTCGAAGCCGAGCTCCACCGCGGACCCGAGCAGCTCACGCAGGTGGTCCGGGTCCAGCTGGCCGTCGTCCAGGTCCACCGCCTTGTAGACGTAGCGCAGCCCCTGGCGGACCGCCTCGCGCTCGTGCAGCTCCGGCGTGAGCGACGGGCCGACGCCCCGGCCCAGCAGGCCGGCGAGGATCGAGCGCCGCGCGTTCACAGCCCGAGCCTCTGGGGCAGGTACAGGATCGCGTCGGGCCACAGGATGATCGCGACGCACAGCAGCAGCAGCGGCACCATGAACGGCAGGGAGCCCCAGAAGACCTCCGACATCCGCACCTTCGCGATCGCCTGCAGGACGAAGATGACCGTGCCGACCGGCGGCGTGAGCAGCCCGATCATCTGCGACAGGATCATCAGGACACCCACCGCGATGGGGTCCACGCCGTACTGCGCGGCGATCGGCATGAGGATCGGCACGGTGAGGGTGAGCACGGCGATCGCGTCGAGCGCGGTGCCGAGGATGAGCGAGAGCGCGAGCACCAGCAGCAGGAAGACGGTCGGGTCGGAGGTGATCCCGAGCATCCACTCCGCGATCGCCTGGGGTACCCGCTCGCGGGCGAAGATGTACCCGAGCAGGTTGGCCGACGCGACGATCAGCAGGATCGCGCCCGAGGTCAGCACCGCCTCGACCAGGATCTTCGGCAGGTCCCGCCAGTGCAGGGTGCGGTACGCGAAGCCGAGAAGAGCGATGTACGCCGCGCCCACCGCCGCCGCCTCGGTCGGCGTGAACCAGCCGCTCAGGATGCCGCCGAGGATGAGCACGGGAGCGACCAGCACACCGAGCACCCGGCGACCGGCGTGGCCGACGTCGGCCCGGTCGAACCGGGTGGGACGGATGTTCGGGTCCCGCCGCACCCACAGGAACACGACGACGCACAGCCCGAGCGCCATCAGCAGCGCGGGCACGACGGACGCGGCGAACATCGCGCCGGTGGAGACCGCGGCCAGGCCCGCGAAGATCACCGCCGGGATGCTCGGCGGCATCACCGGGGCGATCAGCGCCGAGGCACCGGAGACGCCGAGCGCGAACCGCTTGGAGTAGCCCTCGCGCAGCATCGCCGGGATCTGGATCTTGCCCAGGGCGGCGGCGTCCGCGACGGCCGAGCCGCTGATCCAGGAGAAGCCCACGCTGACCCCGACGGCGACGTAGCCCAGGCTGCCGCGGACCCGGCCGAGCAGCGCGAGGGCGAACGCGTAGAGGCGGTCCGCGATCCCCGCGTGGCTGGCGAGGCACCCCAGCAGGATGAAGAGCGGCACCGCGAGCAGCGGGAAGCTGGCCGTCGACTGGGCGACGAGCCGCAGCGACAGGCCGAGCGACTGCCCGGTGGTGAGCAGGTACAGCAGCGACGGTCCGATGAACGCGAACGCGACGGGCACCCGTGCGAGCAGCAGCACGGTGATGAGGACGCACAGGACGAGCAGGCTCATGTGCTCGTCACCTCAGGAAGCACGTCGTCCTGCTCGTCCGCGTCGGGCACACCGAGCACCGCGAACCGCAGCGCCGCGACCGTCGCGCGCAGCGTGGTGCTGACGAACCCCACGATCGAGATCCCGTAGAGCCACGACATCGGCATCCCCATCGCCGGCGAGCGCATCCTGCTCTGGGTGTGCATGAGCTCCCAGGCCTCGGCGGTGAGCAGTGCCCCGATCGCCGCGACGGTGACGCACGCGAACACCCGCACGACGCGGCGGACGACCGGGTTGCGGACGACGTCGATGGTCTCGATCGCGATGTGCGAGTCGTTGCTGACCAGGACGCCGGCCGTCACGAACGTGAGCCAGACCAGGGAGAACCGCGCGAGCTCGCCGGTCCACGGCCATCCGTGCACCGGCAGGTAGCGCTGCCCGGCCTGCACGAGGACGAGCACGAAGATGATCAGCATCGCGAGCACACCGATCGCGAGCTCGACGACCGTCAGGGCCCGGACGGTCCGGGCGACCGGGCGTGGCGGGTCGGCGAAGAAGGTGTGCAGCCGACCGCCCTGATCCGATGTGATGTGAGTCACATCGCGGACGCTATTGAGCCGCGGACAACTGTGGCAAGGGGTTGTCAAAAGTTGCCGGAGTGGGTTGGCTTGCGGCGTGCGAGGACCGACGATCTACGACGTCGCCACTGCGGCGGGGGTGGCGACCTCCACCGTCTCCCGGGCGTTCTCGACCCCGTCGCGCGTCGGTGCCGCGACCCGTGAGCACGTGCTGGCCGTCGCCGAGCAGCTGGGGTACCGGCCGAACCCGCACGCCCGCGCCCTGCTGTCCGACCACCACTACACCGTCGCGATGGTCGTCTCCGACATCACCAACCCGCACTACTTCGAGCTGATCCGCGGCGCGGAGATGCGCGCCAAGGCCTCCGAGTACACCCTCGTGCTGGTCAACGCGGAGGAGTCCGCCCACATCGAGCTCGAGCAGATCCAGCGGCTGCTGCCGTCGGTCGACGGCTTCGTGCTCGCCGCCAGCAGGCTCCCGGACGAGAACCTCGCCCACCTGGCCGAGCAGCGACCCGTGGTGCTCGTCAGCCGGGAGCTGCCCGGTCTGCCCTGCGCGCTCCTGGACCACGTGGACGGCTGCCGCCAGATCGTGCAGCACCTGGACTCGCTCGGGCACCGGCACCTCGTCTACCTGGCCGGTCCGCGCAGCTCGTGGATGGCGACCACCCGGTGGTCGGCGCTGCGGACGGCCGCGGAGGACGCCGGCATGCGAGCCGACCGGGTCGGCCCGTTCACGCCCAAGGTGGCGCAGGGCGGCCTCGCGGCGGACGCGGCTCTGGGCACGGGCGCGACCGCCTTCGTCGCGCACAACGACCTGCTCGCGATCGGGGTCCTCCAGCGCCTGCAGCAGCGCTCGGTCGGCGTCCCGGCCGACGTCTCCGTCGTCGGCTTCGACGACATCTTCGCCGCCGACCTGTGCACGCCCCGGCTGACCACGCTCGGCGGTGCGCACGCCGACGTCGGGCGCGCCGCCGTGGAGATCCTGCTCAAGGCCGCGGTCCGGGGAACGGCCGGGGGGCCGCCGGTGCGGGTGGTGCTGCCGACCGAGCTGCGCCTGCGCGAGTCGACGGGTCCCGTCCGGTGAACCGACCTCTCGCCCCTGACGCGGTACGGTGCGAGACATGGCGACGACGCGCGACCTGCGTGCTGCATACGTCCTGCTGGGTCTGTGCGTCTTCGGGGTCGTGAGCCAGGTGGTGGACCTCGCCGCAGGCGCCACCGAGGTCGGCGTCCGGGTCACCGTGATCGTCGTCGCGGCCCTCGGGGCGGTGGCGACCGGCGTGTGGATCGCGCACCAGAAGCGGGTGCCGCCGCCGGTCCGGCGACAGCTGACCCCGGCCCCGGACGAGGTGCCGGACGATCCGGACACGGCGGAAGCGCCCTCCGCGCGCGGGTAGAGTTCACGGTGCGCACGAGATCCGCCGCCCGAGACCCGGGCAGATCCGCGAGGAGCACCCCCAGGTGACGTTCCCCCGCCCGGCCGCCGTCGTCGTCCTCGCCGCAGGTGAAGGAACCCGGATGCGCTCGGCAACCCCCAAGGTCCTGCACACCCTGGCCGGTCGCAGCATGCTCGGCCACGCGCTGTCCACGGCACGCGCTCTCGACCCGGGCCGCGTCCTGGTCGTCGTCCGGCACGAGCGCGACCTGGTCGCCGCCCACGTCACCGAGGTCGACCCGCAGGCGCTGCTCGCCGACCAGGACGACATCCCCGGCACCGGTCGCGCGGTCCAGGTGGCGATGACGTCGCTCGACGCGGCCGCGCAGGCGGACGCCGCGGAGGACACGACGGCGGGCTCGGCGACGCACGCGCAGGTGTCCGGTGCGGTCGTCGTCATCGCGGGCGACGTCCCGCTGCTGGACGCCGGCACGCTCGAAGAGCTGCTCGCGGCGCACCACGCGGACGGCAACGCGGTCACGGTCCTGACGACGCAGGTCGCGGAGCCCACCGGGTACGGCCGGATCCTGCGCGAGCCCGGCACGGGTGACGTGCTCGGCATCGTCGAGGAGAAGGACGCCGACGACGCGCAGCGCGCCATCACCGAGATCAACTCCTCCATCTACGTCTTCGACGCCACGGTGCTGCGCGGCGCGCTCGGCCGGCTCGGCCGGGACAACGCGCAGGGCGAGGTCTACCTGACGGACGTGCTGGCCATCGCACGCACCGACGGCGGGCACGTGCGCGCCCTCCAGACCGACGACCCGGTGCTGGTCGAGGGTGTCAACGACCGCGTCCAGCTGTCGGTGCTGCGGGCCGAGATGAACCGCCGCATCCTCGAGACCTGGATGCGCGAGGGCGTCACGATCGTGGACCCCGCGACCACCTGGGTCGACGTCGACGTCGAGCTCGAGCGGGACGTCACGCTCCTGCCCGGCACCCAGCTGCACGGCGCCACGGTGCTCCGCGAGGGTGCGACCGTCGGCCCGGACACCACGCTGACCGACGTCGAGGTGGGTGCGCGCGCCAGTGTCGTGCGCACGCACGGCTCGCTCGCGGTGGTCGGTGCCGACGCGAGCGTGGGGCCGTTCGCGTACCTGCGGCCCGGCACGGTGCTCGGCGAGAAGGGCAAGATCGGCACGTTCGTCGAGACGAAGAACGCGCAGATCGGGACCGGCTCGAAGATCCCGCACCTGTCCTACGTGGGCGACGCGACGATCGGCGAGCACACGAACATCGGCGCCGCGTCGGTGACCGTCAACTACGACGGCGTCAACAAGCACCGCACGACCATCGGCTCGTACGCCCGCACGGGCGCGGACAACATGTTCGTCGCACCCGTGACCATCGGCGACGGCGCGTACACCGGCGCCGGCAGCGTGATCCGTCGCGACGTCCCCTCGGGTGCGCTCGGCGTGAGCGCGGGTGCCCAGCGCAACATCGAGGGCTGGGTCTCGCGCGCCCGCGCCGGGACGCCGGCGGCCGACGCGGTCGTCCGGCCGTCCGCCGGCGACGAGCTCTCCCCGCAGGCGCGCGCCGAGCGCGACCGCGCGTCCGCCGCAGCCGCCGACGCACCTCCGACCCCG
Source organism: Cellulomonas sp. Leaf334 (assembly GCF_001424195.1). GTDB lineage: Bacteria > Actinomycetota > Actinomycetes > Actinomycetales > Cellulomonadaceae > Cellulomonas. Next base: position 693,965 of record NZ_LMOO01000005.1, read on the forward strand.
CCGCCTGCACTGCCGGACAGCCCCGGCTCGAACCCGAAGGACTCCGCACGATGACCGGGATCATCTCCTCGGACGGCGAGAAGCGTCTCGTGCTCCTGACGGGCCGGGCGCACCCCGACCTGGCCACCAGCGTCGCGACGCACCTCGGCATCGACCTGCTGCCGACGACCACCTACGAGTTCGCCAACGGGGAGATCTACACCCGGTTCGGGGAGTCCGTGCGCGGCGCCGACACGTTCGTGCTGCAGTCGCACTCGTCGCCGATCAACACGTGGATCATGGAGCAGCTGCTCATGGTCGACGCCCTCAAGCGCGCGTCCGCCAAGACGATCACGGTCGTCGCACCGTTCTACGGGTACGCCCGGCAGGACAAGAAGCACCGCGGCCGCGAGCCGATCTCCGCGCGTCTCATGGCGGACCTGTTCAAGACGGCCGGTGCCGACCGGCTCATGAGCGTCGACCTGCACGCCGCGCAGATCCAGGGCTTCTTCGACGGCCCCGTCGACCACCTCTGGGCGATGCCGATCCTCACCGAGTACGTGCGCAGCCGCGTCGACACCTCCAACGTCACGGTCGTCTCGCCGGACGCGGGCCGCATCCGCGTCGCCGAGCAGTGGGCCGCGAAGCTGGGCGGCGGTCCGCTGGCGTTCGTGCACAAGACGCGGGACATCCGCAGCCCCAACAAGACGGTCGCCAACCGCGTCGTCGGTGACGTCGAGGGCCGCAGCTGCGTGCTCGTCGACGACCTCATCGACACGGCCGGCACCATCGCCGGTGCGGTGCGCGTCCTGCTGGAGGCCGGCGCCAAGGACGTCATCGTCGCCGCGACGCACGGTGTCCTGTCCGACCCCGCCGTGGACCGCCTGCAGAACTGCGGCGCGCGCGAGGTCGTCATCACCGACACCCTGCCGATCGCCGAGGACCGTCGCTTCCCGCAGCTCACGGTGCTGTCGATCGCGCCGCTGATCGCGCGGGCCATCCGTGAGGTGTTCGACGACGGCTCGGTGACGTCGCTCTTCGACGGCCAGGCCTGACACCGTGGACGGTCGCGACGAGGACGTCCGTCGTCGCGGTCCGCGCGGTGGTGTGACGGTCACCGGTGCCGGTGAGGCCGAGGCCGTGCCGGACACCGCGATCGCGGACCTCGGTGCCGAGGCGCGAGCCGTGGACGCCGAGCGCGCGCTGGCCGAGGCGGGGCTCTGCCTCGACCGGATGCGGGCGGTCCTGCGGGATGCCGGGGTCGACGACCTCTCGATGCGGACGACGCAGTCGAGCACCTGGACCGACAGCTCCGCGGTCGGGACGTCGCGCGTCGTGGCGCGGCTCGGGCTGCAGGTCACGCTGCGCGACGTCGCCGTGGCCGGGGACGTCGTCGGTGCCGCGGTGGTCGCGGGGGGCGAGCCCGCCCGGATGGACGGCATCCGCCTCGAGATCAGCGACCCCACCGGGCCGCGCGCCCGGGCGCGGGAGGCCGCGTGGGCCGACGCCGTCGCGCGCGCCACCCAGTGGGCCACGCTGGCCGGTCGCCGGCTGGGCGAGGTGCAGTGGATGACCGAAGGGGGCTCCGACGCCGCCCCGCTGCGGATGGGTCGCGTGATGGGCATGGCGAAGGCGATGTCCGTCCCCGTCGAGGCGGGTCAGCAGACCGTCTCGGCCGACGTGACCGTGCGGTGGGCGTGGGCCGAGGACGTCTCGTCCCTCTGACCCGCGGGTTGGGTTCCACGCGCTCGCTCGGGTAGGCTCTCCAGGTTGCCTCGGCGAGGGACGAAGGACGGTCGACGACGTACCACGACCACCTGCGCTCCGTGATCGACTGGGCGAGCGCCTCCGCGTGCCCGTCCTGCGTCCCGCGTCGAGGCCACCACACCTCTCTTCATCGCGGCCTCGTGCCGCCATCGCCACCGCCACCACGTCGGCCCACTACGCCGACGCCAGCACTTGGGAGTACACGTGTCCGAGGTCAAGCTTGTCGCCACCACCCGCACGGAGTTCGGCAAGGGCGCCGCACGCCGTCTGCGCCGCGCCGACCAGATCCCTGCCGTCCTTTACGGGCACGGCTCGGACCCGCTGCACGTCGCCCTGCCGGGCCACGCGACGATGCTCGCGGTGAAGCAGGCCAACGCCTTGTTCTCCGTCGAGCTCGACGGCAAGACCACGCTGGCGATCACGAAGGACGTCCAGCGCGACGTCGTCAAGAACACCATCGAGCACGTCGACCTGCTCATCGTCACGCGCGGCGAGAAGGTCACCGTCGACGTCCAGGTCGCCGTGGTCGGCGAGTCCTACCCCGGCACGATCCACGTCTTCGAGACGCAGGCGCTGTCGCTCGAGGTCGAGGCAACGCACATCCCGACCGAGATCGAGGTCTCCATCGAGGGCCTGCACGGCGGCTCGTCCATCAGCGCCGGCGAGATCACGCTGCCCGAGGGCGCCACCCTGCTCAGCGACCCCGACCTCACCGTCATCGCGATCAGCGTCCCGCACGCCTCCGCCGAGGACGTCGCGGCCGACGCCGCCGCCGCGGACCTGGCTGCCTCGCAGTCCGCCGCGTCCGCCGCCGCAGCCGAGGCCTGAGCCTCCGCTCTACCCCACGACGCCCGGTACCGTTCCTGACGGTGCCGGGCGTCGTCGTTCCCGCACGTTCCCCGCAGGAGGAGATCCCCGATGAGCGACGGACCCTGGCTGGTCGTCGGCCTCGGCAACCCGGGCCCGCAGTACGCCGGCAACCGGCACAACGTCGGCCAGATGGTGCTGGACGAGCTGGCGCGCCGGACGGGGTCGACGTTCGGCGCCCGGGCGTCGGGGCTGCTCTCCCGCCGGCCGCAGGCAGCGGTCGCCGAGGCGCGCCTCGGGGTGCTCCCCGGCGGTGTGCCGGGACCGCGGGTCGTGCTGGCGAAGCCGACGACGTACATGAACGTCTCGGGCGGTCCGGTGGCGGCGCTCGCGAAGTACTACGACGTACCGCCCGAGCGCACGGTGCTGGTGCACGACGAGCTCGACATCCCGTTCGCGGACGTCCGGCTCAAGCGCGGTGGCGGCGAGGGCGGCCACAACGGTCTGCGGGACACGACGAAGGCGCTGGGCACCAAGGAGTACGTCCGGGTGCGGGTCGGCGTCGGCCGCCCGCCTGGTCGGATGGACCCCGCCGACTACGTGCTTCGTGACTTCGCGAAGGTGGAGCTCAAGGACCTGCCGTGGCTCGTGGACGCGGCCGCGGACGCGGTTGAGCTGGTGGTCACGCGGGGCCTGGAGGCTGCGCAGCTGAAGTTCCACACGAAAGGCTGACCTCGCAAAGCATGCCAAGCGGGTGAAGTATGGGTGAAAACGGACAAAAGGGTCTATCTCCACTCATTGCACGCGCATAGCCTCCAACCCGGACGGATGATCAGATCTGGGGCGGACGGTAGGCGACATGACGATCCTCGAGGATCCGGCAGAGGACGTGGACGTCCTTCTCGACCGGCGCAGGGCAGCAACCGGGCCCCGGCGCTCCTGGGCATCGACGGAGCCGTTCGTCACCCACCCGCGTGAGTCGCTGCCGTCGTACGACGCGTCCCACTGGGGCTCGGTCGCCGGCCACTACGTGCGTCAGGCGCTCGCCGTCGACGCCTGCATCGCCGGTCTGGTCGTCGCGGTCGTGGCGTCGTTCACGGCCGCCGCGGTCGGGTGGTCCGCCGTCGTGGCGCTGGCCTTCCTGGTCCTCGTCGCGATCGGCCACGGGTACGACCGCAAGTCGCTCGGCGACGGCCCGGTCGAGTTCCAGGCCGTGCTCCGCGCGGGCGTCGGGTCGGCGGCCGTCGTGGCGCTCGGCAGCGTGGCCTTCGCAGTGCCGCTGCCCCGGGTCCAGGTCGCGGTCACGGTCGTCCTGCTGACCCTCGGCACGGCGGTCGGTCGGCACGCACTGCGTCGGTCCCTGCACGGGCGTCGCAGCCGCGGGGTCGCGATGTCCCGCACGCTCGTCGTCGGCGACGCCACGTCGGTGCACCACCTCATCCACGACCTGCGCGGCGCGACGTACCACGGGTACCAGGTCATCGGGGTCTGCCTGCCCTCGATCACCGACCAGCCTCCGCAGGACGGGGTCCCCACGCTCGGGGCGCTCGCGGACATCCCGCAGGTCGCGTACGACCACCAGGTCGACGTCGTCATCGTGTCGGGCAGCGAGCTGTCGGGCGACGCGCTGCGGCGGCTGTCGTGGGCGCTGGGACGGGCGGGTGTCGACCTCGTCGTCGCCCCGGGTCTGGTCGAGGTGCTCGGTCCGCGCGTCCACCTGCGGCCCACGGCCGGGCTGTCCCTGCTGGAGGTGGAGACGACGTCGCCGCGCCGGCGGCTGCTGGCCAAGTCGACGCTCGACCGCACGCTCGGCGCCGCGATCCTGCTGGCGGTCTCGCCGGTGATCCTCGTGGCTGCGCTCGCGGTCCGCCTGAACAGCAAGGGCGCACCGTTCTTCCACCAGCGTCGCATCGGGGTCGACGGGCGCGAGTTCACCATGTGGAAGCTCCGCAGCATGTACACGGACGCCGAGGAGCGTCGCGCCGCCCTGCTGGGCAGCAGCGACCGTGACGGGCTGATGTTCAAGATGCACGACGACCCGCGCATCACGCCGGTCGGTCGGCTCCTGCGCCGGTACTCCGTCGACGAGCTCCCGCAGCTCTGGAACGTGGTGCGCGGGGACATGTCGCTCGTCGGCCCGCGCCCGCCGCTTCCGCAGGAGGTCGACGAGTACCACGACGCGGTCTACCGCCGGCTGCGCGTGCGCCCGGGGCTGACGGGCCTGTGGCAGGTCAGCGGGCGCGCGGACCTGTCGTGGGACGAGTCGATCCGGCTGGACCTGCGGTACGTCGACAACTGGTCCGTCGCCATGGACCTGATGATCCTGTGGAAGACGGGCCGTGCCGTGTTCGGCGGCTCCGGCGCCTACTGAGCCAGCGACAGCGCTCCGTCGTGCTCCTCGTACCGCTCCCCGGTCGTCGGGCACACCCACGCGTCACCCTCGGGCTCCAGCGGAGCGCCCGCGCGGCCCACCCAGCGGATGCGCCGGGCGGGCACCCCCGCGACGAGCGCGAAGTCGGGCACGTCCTTGGTGACCACGGAGCCCGCGGCCACGAGCGCCCAGCGGCCGATCGTCACGGGCGCGACGCACACCGACCGGGCGCCGATCGAGGCGCCGGTGCGGACGGTCACGCCGACGGCGTGCCAGTCGTCGGCCGACTTCAGGCTGCCGTCCGGGTTCACCGCCCGGGGGTAGTAGTCGTTGGTGAACACGACGGCCGGGCCGACGAAGGCGCCGTCCTCGAGCACCGCGGGCTCGTACACCAACGCGTGGTTCTGGATCTTGCACCGGTCGCCCACGACCACCCCGGGACCGATGTACGCCCCGCGGCCGACGATGCAGTCCTCACCCAGCCGGGCGTCCTCGCGCACCTGGGCGAGGTGCCAGACCCGGGTGCCGGCGCCGAGGGTCGCGCGCGGGTCCACGTCGGCCGTGCCGGCGACGGTCGGGGTGCGGTCGGGCACGGGGTTCTCCTCGTGGTGGGGCGTGATGACGCGGGTCGAGGCCGATTGTGCCGGTCGTCCGCTCCTGCGGTCGACGACCGCTACGTCATCCGGGGGAGTGTCGCTGTCACGACGGGTGATATCTGCATCTTTGCGCCGAAGTGGCATGAGTTGTCCCATATCGTCCCGTATCAGGAGCCGTCCCCCCGGCTCAGTACTCGGCGGAAGCAGGCCACCCCCGGCCCGCGTCGCCTGCAGCTCGACCCCATCACCCGGAGCGCCCCATGAGTTCCCGTCCCGTCTCCCGCCGACTCGTCGGGCTCGTCGCTGCGCTCGCCACCGGCGCCTCTCTCGTCGTCGTCGCGGCCACCCCGGGTGCCGCCGCCGACCCGTGCGCGACGGGGGGCAACCCGATCGTGTGCGAGAACTCGAGGACGGGGACCGACCCCGACGTGTGGGACATCGACGGGGCCGGCGACGAGGGGATCCAGGGGTACGCCACCGACATCTCCGTGAACGTGGGCAGCACCGTCCAGTTCAAGATCAAGACCGACGCCGTGAACTACGACATCGACATCTACCGCACCGGTTGGTACGGCGGGGACGGCGCCCGGTTCATCACCTCGGTCCCGTCACCCTCGGTCCGCCAGAACCAGCCCGGGTGCGTCTCCGACGACGACACCGGCAACTACGACTGCGGGAACTGGGCCGTGTCGGCCAGCTGGGCGGTGCCCACGACCGCGGTCTCCGGCGTGTACCTGGCCAAGCTGACGGACCCCGTCACCGACGACACGAGCCACATCACGTTCGTCGTGCGCAACGACGCGAGCACGTCCGCCGTGGTGTTCCAGACGTCCGACACGACGTGGCACGCGTACAACACCTACGGCGGCTCGAGCTTCTACCAGGGCGGCGCGGTCGGGCGGGCCTACAAGCTCAGCTACAACCGGCCGTTCGCCACGCGCAACTGGGAGCAGGGGCGGGACTTCTACTTCAGCTCCGAGTACGCGATGGTGCGCTTCCTCGAGCGCAACGGGTACGACGTGAGCTACCTGGCGGGTGTCGACTCCGACCGTCGCGGCGCGCTCATCAAGAACCACAAGGTCTTCATGTCGGTCGGCCACGACGAGTACTGGTCGGGTGCGCAGCGCGCCAACATCGAGGCCGCCCGGGACGCGGGCGTGAACCTGGCGTTCTTCAGCGGCAACGAGGCCTACTGGCGCACGCGCTACGAGAGCTCCATCGCGGGCACGCCCACCGCGTACCGCACGCTCACGTCGTACAAGGAGACCTGGTCGAACCAGAAGGTCGACGACACGTCCCCGGAGTGGACCGGCACGTGGCGCGACCCGCGCTTCGCGTCGCCGGCCAACGGCGGCGGACGCCCGGAGAACAACCTCACCGGCACGATGTACACCTCGAACTTCTCGGACCTGCCCGTCACCGTCTCCGCGGACGAGGGCAAGTACCGGCTGTGGCGCAACACCTCGCTGACCTCCCTGAGCTCGGGGACGAAGGTCGCGCTCGCGCCGCACACCATCGGCTACGAGTCGAACGAAGACGTCGACAACGGGGCGCGCCCACAGGGGCTCGTCCGGTTGTCGACGACCACCGGCCTGGTCCCGCAGTACCTGCAGGACTTCGGCAACGTGGTCGCGGAAGGCACGACGACGCACCACCTGACCCTGTACCGGGCACCGAGCGGTGCGCTGGTGTTCTCGGCGGGCTCCATCCAGTGGGCGTGGGGCCTCGACCAGGAGCACGACGGCGACGGTGCCGCTGCGGACCCGCGCATGCAGCAGGCGACGGTGAACCTGCTCGCGGACATGAAGGCGCAGCCGGGCAGCCTCATGACGGGCCTGGTCGCGGCGACGGCGTCGTCGGACACGACCGGCCCGGTCGCCACCATCAGCTCGCCCGCGTCGGGTGCGTCGATCGCCAACGGCACGTCCGTCACGGTCAGCGGTGTGGCGACCGACGTCGGCGGTCGGGTCGCGGGCGTCGAGGTGTCCACCGACGCCGGTGCGTCGTGGCACCCGGCGACGGGCACGACCGCGTGGAGCTACACCTACGTGCAGTCCGGCAACGGGTCGACGCCGGTGCGCGTCCGCGCCGTCGACGACAGCGCCAACATCGGCGCCGTCGCCACGCGGTCGTTCACCGTGGCGTGCCCGTGCTCGCTGTTCGGCTCCGCGGTCCCGAAGGTGCCCGCGGCCAACGACCCGGACGCCGTCGAGCTGGGTCTGAAGTTCTCCGCGACCGCCAACGGGTTCGTCACCGGGGTGCGCTTCTACAAGGGCGCGGGCAACACCGGGACGCACGTCGGGTCGCTGTGGAGCTCCACCGGCGCGCGCCTGGCGACCGCGACGTTCCAGAACGAGACGTCCGCGGGATGGCAGACGGCGGTCCTCTCGCCGGCGGTGGAGGTCACCGCGGGGACGACCTACGTCGTGTCCTACACGGCTCCCGCAGGCCACTACGCGATGCAGGACGACGCGTTCTGGTACCGCGGCGTCTCCGCACCGCCGCTCCTGGTCGCCGGTGGCTTCGGCGCCTCGGGTGCCGGCACGTTCGGTGCGCCCGGCACGTTCCCCGCGGAGAGCTTCCGCTCGACGCACTACTTCGTCGACGTCGTCTACTCCTCCGTCGACACCACACCGCTGACCATCAGCGGCCAGTCGCCCCTGGGCGGCTCCACCAGCGTGCCCGTCGGGTCGCCCGTCAGCGTCGTGCTGTCGAAGGCCGTCACGGCCGGCTCGGTCGCCATGACGCTCACCGCCCAGGGCGGCTCCGCCGTCGCGGGCACGACGAGCTACGACGCGACCACCCGACGGGCGACGTTCACGCCCTCGGCGGCGCTCGGCGCGTCGACCGTGTACACGGCCTCGGTCAGCGCGTCGGCGAACGGCGCGGGCATCACGGGCCCGTCGACGTGGTCGTTCACGACGGCGGCACCCCCGCAGGTGCCGGGTGGCCGCACCGTCAGCTTCTACGACGACTCCGCCGTGCCCGCCACGCTCCAGGACCCGGACACCGACGCGGTGACGCTCGGCACCCGGTTCGCCAGCAGCGTCGACGGCACGGTGACGGGCGTCCGCTTCTACAAGGGCCCGAACAACACCGGGACCCACGTGGGGCAGCTCTGGGCGGTCGGCGGTTCGCAGCCCCTCGCGCAGGCGACGTTCGGCTCCGAGAGCACGTCCGGCTGGCAGACGGTCCTGTTCGCGACGCCCGTGCGCATCACGAAGGACACCGAGTACATCGTCGCGTACCGCGCGCCCGTCGGCCGGTACTCGTCGACGGCCGGGGCGTTCTCCGGGACCGGTCTGCAGCGCGCGCCGCTGCGCACCGAGCCCATGAGCGGCGCGTACACCTACGCCACCGGCTACCCGGGGTCGTCGAGCACGACCAGCTACCTGGTGGACGTCGTGTTCACGCAGGACGCCGCGGCGCTCGCCGTCACCGCGCAGTCACCGGCGGCGGCCGATCCCGGTGCGTCGGTCTCGGCGCCCGTGAGCGTCACCTTCAACGCTCCGCTCGCGGCGGGCGCCACCCTGAGCCTCAGGGCGGGCACCGCCGCGGTGGCGGGGACGGCGACGCGGTCGTCGGACGCGCGGACGCTCGTCTTCACGCCCTCGTCAGCGCTGGCGAGGTCGACCGTCTACACGGCGACGGCGAGCAGCCTCGTCTCGACCGACGGCAGCACCCTGGCCGACGTCACGTGGTCGTTCACCACGGCGGCCGCGGACAACTGCCCGTGCACGCTCTTCAGCGGGCTGACGCCGGCCACCAGCTCCGTCAACGACTCCTCCGCGGTCGAGCTGGGCGTCTCGTTCAGCCCGACGAGCTGGGGTGTGGTGACGGGCGTCCGGTTCTACAAGGGGGCCGGCAACACCGGGACGCACACGGGGACGCTGTGGAGCTCGTCCGGCCAGCTGCTGCGAACCGTGACGTTCGCCGACGAGTCGGCCTCGGGCTGGCAGACCGCACTGTTCTCCAGCCCTTACCAGGTCGCTCCCGGGACCACCTACGTCGTGTCGTACCACGCGCCCCAGGGCCACTACGCGGCGACGCCGAACGACTTCACGGTCAATCGCACCGTCGGGCCCCTGACCACGCCCGCGGTCGGCAACGGCCGGTACCGCTACGGCAGCGGGGGAGTGGCCCCCACCGAGACGTGGCAGCAGACGAACTACTTCGTCGACGTGGTGTTCGCCACGGCGGCACCGGACCTGCCCACGGTGTCGGCGCAGGCTCCGCCGGCGGGTGCGACCGGCATCTCGACGTCGGCCTCGGTGGGTGCGACCCTCTCGGTGGCCCCCGCCTCGGGCTCGCCGGCCATGGCGCTGAGCGGTCCGTTCGGCACGATCGCGGGGGAGAGCTCCTACGACCCGACGACGCGCCGGGTGATGTTCACGCCGAGCTCCGCCCTCCCTGCGGGAAGCTCGATCTCGGTGGCGACGACGCTGGCGGGCACCCCGCTCGCCGGTGGGTCGTGGACGTTCACCACGGCTGCGGCGACCGGTTCGGCCGTGTCGCTGTGGACGGACTCGGAGGTGCCGACGGTCGCGGCGTGGAACGACCCCGACCCGGTCATGGTGGGCACGCGGTTCACCGCGAGCGCGCCGGGAGCGGTCACCGCCATCAGGTTCTACAAGGGCGCGACCAACACCGGCACGCACACGGTGAGCCTCTGGGACGCGGCCGGGGTCAAGGTCGCGGAGGCGCCCTCGAGCGCGGAGTCGGCGTCCGGCTGGCAGACGGTGCCGCTCACCACGCCCGCCGTGCTCGTGCCCGGGCAGGTCTACACGGCGGCGTACCACTCGACCTCGGGCCGGTACGCGGTCACCTCGAACGGCCTCGCCGCCGTCCGCACCGTCGGACCGCTCTCGACCGTCGCCACGGGTGGTGCGTACGTCTACGGGACGACGTTCCCGGCGTCCTCCACGTCGACGTTCTTCGGGGTGGACCTCGTGTTCGCCCCGGCCGGCTAGGGCCTCCCGGAGCGGCCCGCGACGTCGAGGTCGCGGGCCGCGCTCCGGTGGGTGCCGCCGTTCGGGTGTTCACCCCGTCGTCGCGGGGTGAAAATGTCCGATATCTACGGACATGCCCCGTCGGGTTCGTGACACTGGAGCCCACCAAGACGTGAGGGGTATGACATGACCGAGCAGCTGCGTGCGGCTGTGGTGGGGGCGGGCTACTGGGGCCCGAACCTCGCCCGCAACTTCCGGAACAGCCCGGACTGGGATCTCGTCGCCGTGTGCGACCTGGACGCCGACCGGGCCCGGAAGGTGGTCGGTGCGCGGTCGACGGTGGACGTGATGACGTCGGTCAGCGACCTGCTGGCCCGCGACGACGTCGACGCGATCGCGATCGCGACGCCGGCCCGGACGCACGCCCCGATCGCTCTCGCCGCGCTCGAGGCGGGCAAGCACGTCCTGGTCGAGAAGCCGATCGCGGACCGCGGCACGGGGGCCCGCCAGATGGTGGCGCGGGCGGCCGAGCTCGACCGCGTCCTCATGGTCGACCACACGTTCTGCTACACGTCGCCGGTGCTCAAGATGCGCGAGCTGATCGCGGAGGGTCACCTCGGCGACATCCTGTTCGTCGACTCGGTCCGGATCAACCTCGGCATCGTGCAGCCGGACGTGGACGTCTTCTGGGACCTCGCCCCGCACGACCTGTCGATCCTCGACTTCATCCTCCCGGGGGGCCTCGTCCCGTCGGGTGTCGCCGCGCAGGGGGCCGACCCGTTGGGCACCGGCCAGTCCTGCGTCGGGTACCTGACGCTGCCGCTGCCGGGCGGGGCCATCGCGCACGTCCACGTCAACTGGCTCAGCCCCACCAAGATCCGCCAGATGGTGGTCGGGGGCAGCAAGCGCACGCTCGTCTGGGACGACCTGTCCCCGCAGCAGCGCCTCACCGTGTACGACCGCGGGGTCGAGCTCGGTCAGCCGCTGCCCGACAAGACGACGGCCAACATCTCCTACCGTCTCGGTGACGCCTGGGCCCCGGCCCTGCCCGAGAAGGAGGCGCTCGGCGTGATGGTCGCGGAGCTCGCGTCCGCCATCCGCGAGCGTCGCGCACCCCGCACGGACGGGCACGCCGGGCTGCGCGTGCTCGACGTCCTCGAGTCCGCGTCCCTCAGCCTGCGCGACGGCGGTCGTCTGACCCCCGTCGCCTCGTCCGCACCCACGATGGAGACCGTCGCATGAGCACGCTTCAGGGGGCCCGCGTCCTCGTCACCGGCGGGGCCGGCACCATCGGCTCGACCATCGTCGACCAGCTCCTCGACGCGAGGGTGAGCGACGTCGTGGTCCTGGACAACCTGGTCCGTGGGCGGCGCGAGAACCTCGCCGACGCGCTGGCGACCGGCAAGGTCCAGCTGGTCGAGGGCGACCTGCGCGACCGCGACCTGGTGCACGACGTCACCCGGGGGAAGGACCTGGTGTTCCACCAGGCCGCGATCCGGATCACGCAGTGCGCCGAGGAGCCGCGCCTGGCGCTCGAGGTCCTGGTGGACGGAACGTTCACCGTCCTGGAGGCGGCCGCGGAGCACAAGGTGGACAAGGTGATCGCCGCGTCGAGCGCGTCGGTCTACGGGCTGGCGGAGCAGTTCCCGACCGGGGAGCGGCACCACCACCACAACAACGACACGTTCTACGGTGCGGCCAAGTCGTTCAACGAGGGCATGGCCCGCAGCTTCCGCGCGATGTACGGGCTCGACTACGTGCTGCTGCGCTACTTCAACGTGTACGGCCCGCGCATGGACGTGCACGGCCTGTACACGGAGGTGCTGGTGCGCTGGATGGAGCGGATCGCCGACGGCCAGCCGCCCCTGATCTTCGGCGACGGCCTGCAGACGATGGACTTCGTCGTGACGACCGACATCGCGCGCGCCAACCTGCTCGCGGCCACCAGCGACGTCGTGGACGGCGTCTACAACATCGCGAGCGGCACCGAGACGAGCCTGCTCGGGCTCGCGCAGGCGCTGCTGCGGGCGATGGACTCCGACCTGTCCGTCGAGCACGGCCCCGACCGGGCGGTCAACGGCGTGACGCGCCGGCTGGCGGACACGTCCGCGGCGCGCATCGACCTGGGCTTCGAGGCCCAGGTCGGGCTCGAGGAGGGTCTGCGGGAGCTGGTCGCCTGGTGGCGGCCGTTGCGCAGCGAGATCGCCGCAGGCCGGGCGCTGAGCAGCGCGGGTGCACGCCCGTGAGCCGTGTCAACGTCATGCAGCCCTGGTTCGGGCCGGAGGAGATCGCCGCGGTCAGCGAGGTGATCGCGTCCGGCTGGGTGGCGCAGGGCCCCCGGGTCGCCGCGTTCGAGGCGGCGTTCGCCGAGGCCATGCAGGCCGAGCACGCCGTCGCGGCGTCGTCGTGCACCACCGCGCTGCACCTCGCGCTGGTCGTCGCCGGGGTGCAGGCCGGGGACGACGTGGTCGTCCCGTCGTTCTCGTTCATCGCCACGTCGAACGCCCCCGTCTACGTGGGTGCGCGCCCGGTGTTCGCCGACGTCGACCCCGTCACCGGCAACCTCACCGCAGCGTCCGTCGAGGCTGTGCTGACCGACGCCACCCGCGCGGTGATCGTGGTGGACCAGGGTGGTGTCCCGGTGGACCTGGACGCGATCCGCGCCGTGACGGACCCGCGCGGCATCGTCGTCATCGAGGACGCGGCGTGCGGGGCGGGGTCGACGTACCGCGGTCGACCCGTCGGTGCGGGCGCGGACGTCGCGGCGTGGTCGTTCCACCCGCGCAAGATCGTCACCACGGGTGAGGGCGGCATGCTCACCACGCCGCACGCCGAGTGGGCCGAGCGCGCCCGGCGCCTGCGCGAGCACGCGATGAGCGTCTCCGCGGCTGCCCGCCACGCCAGCGTGCTGGCGCCCCCGGAGGAGTACCTCGAGGTCGGCTACAACTACCGGATGACGGACCTGCAGGCCGCCGTCGGCATCGTGCAGCTGGGCCGGCTGCCGGAGGTCGTCGCGCGTCGCCGCGAGATCGCAGCGACGTACACCAAGCAGATCGCCGAGCTGCCCGGGCTGCGCGCCGTGGCCGACCCCGCGTGGGGAACGAGCAACTTCCAGTCCTTCTGGGTCGAGGTCGGACCCGGTTTCCCGCTCGACCGCGACGGGCTGCTGGCGCACCTCGCCGACGCGGAGATCTCCGCGCGCCGCGGCATCATGGCGACGCACCGCCAGCCCGCGTACGCCGGGACGTCCCACGCTCCGCTGCCTGTCACCGAGCACCTCACCGACTCGACCCTGATCCTGCCGGTGTTCCACCAGATGTCGGAGTCCGAGCAGTCGCGCGTCGTCGACGCGCTGCGCTCGGCCGGTGCCTGACGTGGCCACACAGCTGATCCTGGTCGCTGCCAGCGGGCTGGCCCGCGAGGTGCTCGCGCTCGTGCGGGCCCACGGCGGGTACGACGTCGTGGGCTTCCTGGACGACGACGTCGCGCGGCACGGCACCACCCTGGACGGAGTGCCGGTGCTCGGCGGGATCGACGCCGTGACCGAGCACCCGGACGCCGAGCTGCTCGTGTGCGTCGGCAAGGGTGCGAGCCGCGAGCAGGTCGTGGAGCGGCTCGACGGCCTCGGGGTCTTCCCGATCCGGTACGCGACGGTCGTGCACCCCGCCGTGGACGTCCCCGACGGCTGCGAGGTCGGCGTCGGGTCGATCCTGCTGGCCGGGGTCGCCATGACCGCCGCCGTGACGGTCGGCTCCCACGTCGTGGTGATGCCGAACGCGACGCTCACGCACGACTGCGTGCTGCAGGACTTCAGCACCGTCTGCGCAGGCGTGGCCCTCGGCGGCAGCGTCGTCGTGGGCCGGGCCGCCTACCTGGGCATGAACGCCTCCGTGCGCGAGAACGTGCGCGTGGGCGAGGGGGCGACGCTCGGCATGGGCGCCGCACTCCTGGTGGACCAGCCGGACGGGGAGACCTGGGCGGGGGTGCCGGCGCGAGCGCTCGGCGTCCCGACCGGCATCGCCCGGCACCGTAACGACGGGTGGCCCGCGACCGCGGAGCACACCGAGCGCATCGACGAAGGAGCACGGGCATGACGACGATCCCGCTGGTGGACCTGGGGGCCCAGCAGGCCGAGATCGCCGAGGAGGTGCGCGCCGGTCTCGACGAGGTCTTCGCGACCACGGCGTTCGTCGGAGGCCCGGCCGTCGGCCGGTTCGAGGCCGCGTACGCGGCGTTCTCGCAGGCCACGCACTGTGTCGGCGTCGCCAACGGCACCGACGCCCTGGAGCTGGCTCTGCGTGCGGCGGGCGTGCGGCCCGGCGGTGAGGTGATCGTCCCGGCGAACACCTTCATCGCGACCGCCGAGGCGGCGTCCCGGATCGGCGCCGTCCCGGTGCCGGTCGACGTCGACCCGGTGCACCTGCTCATCGACCCTGCCGCGGTGCGGGCGGCGGTCGGTCCCCGGACCGAGGCGATAGTCCCCGTGCACCTGTTCGGCCAGGTGGCACCCGTCGAGGAGATCGGCAAGATCGCCGCCGACGCCGGGGTCCCCATGATCGAGGACGCCGCCCAGTCGCAGGGCGCGCTGCGGCACGGCCGCGCCGCGGGCTCGTTCGGGCTGGCCGCGGGAACGAGCTTCTACCCGGGCAAGAACCTCGGTGCCGCGGGCGACGCGGGCGCGGTGACGACCTCCGACGCGGAGGTCGCGCGCACGGTCCGGGTCATCGCGGCCCACGGCTCCGCGCGCAAGTACGAGCACGAGACGATCGGCATGAACTCGCGGCTCGACACCGTCCAGGCCGTGGTGCTCGAGGCGAAGCTGCGCCGGCTGGCCGGGTGGAACGACGCCCGTCGTGCCGCCGCGGCCCGGTACGCCGAGCTCCTCAGCGGCATCGACGGCGTCCGCGTGCCGGTCAGTGCTGCCGGCAACGAGGACGTCTGGCACCTGTACGTGGTCCAGGTCGACGAGCGCGACCGGGTCCTGCGCGAGCTGAACGAGGCGGGGATCGGCGCGGGGATCCACTACCCGACGCCTGTGCACCTCACCGGCGCGTACGCGGACCTGGGTCTGCGCGCGGGGGCCTTCCCCGTCGCGGAGGCCGCCGCGGCCCGCATCCTGTCCCTGCCGATGTTCCCGCACCTGACGGCGGCACAGCAGGAGCGCGTCGTGGACGTGCTGGCCGGGGCAGTCTGATGGCCGCCAGGCCCCGCTCGGTCCTCGTCCACCTCAACAGCCTCGAGCTCGGGGGGACGCAGATCAACGCGGTGGACCTGGCCGCTGCCCTGGTGCCGCACGGGTACGAGTCGCACCTGATCGGCCCGGAGCCGACCGGCACGGGCGCCAGCCTGCTCGACGTCGCCGCCGAGCGCGGGGTCCGGGTCACGCCGTTCCGCGAGCCGCCGACGGCGCTCGCCTACAGCCGCGTCCTGCGGCAGCGCGCCGACGCGGTCGGCGCCGACCTGCTGCACGCGTACGGGACGTGGGGTGCCGCGCGCGCGTTCTACTGGGGTCCGAGCCGGTTCGGCCGGCTGCCGTGGGTGCAGACGATGTACGAGATGGAGCTCCACCACTCGGTCCACCGGCACCACCCGCTCGTCGTGGGCACGGAGTACCTCGTCGAGGAGTGCGTCGACCGCCCCGGGCCGACCGTGCTGATCAGCCCGCCGGTCGACATGCTCCGGGACCGGCCACGACCGGCCGACGCGCCGCCCAACGAGCAGGTCACGATCGTCATCGTGTCGCGGCTCGAGGAGGACATGAAGTCGGTCCCGGTCGAGGCCGCGATCGGTGCGGTCGGGCTGCTGGCGGAGCACGACCTCGTCCTGGAGATCGTCGGCACCGGGGCGGCGGAGGCGCGCCTGCGGACGCTGGGTGAGAAGGCGAACGCCGACCTCGGCCGCGAGGCCGTCCGCTTCCTGGGCGCCCTGTCCGACCCGCGGCCCGCCTACGCGCGCGCCGACATCGTCCTCGGCATGGGCGGGTCCGCCGCCCGTGGCCTCGCGCACGGCAAGCCGCTCGTCGTCCAGGGCGAGGCCGGGTGGAGCGCGGTGCTCGAGCCGGACAACGCCGCGTTCCTCGCGCGCAGCAGCTACTGGAGCCCGGACACCGTGGCCGAGCCGGCTGCCCTCCTGGCGCAG
Source organism: Cellulomonas sp. Leaf334 (assembly GCF_001424195.1). GTDB lineage: Bacteria > Actinomycetota > Actinomycetes > Actinomycetales > Cellulomonadaceae > Cellulomonas. Next base: position 710,572 of record NZ_LMOO01000005.1, read on the forward strand.
AACCTGCGCACGCTGGTCGACGACGAGGACCGCCGCCGACGCCTCGGAGAGTTCAGCCGGGCGTTCGCGGAGCAGCGGTTCGGGCTGACGGCGATGGCCGAGAAGCTGGTCGGCGTGTACGAGACGGCGCTGACCTCGTACACGGCGCGCTCCTGGTGGGCGGACCTGCCGGTCGAGGCGCGCCGCGTCCCGGACAAGCTCGCCCGGCTGACCCGGGTCCGCTGACGCCGGACCTCGCGCGCTACGTCGTCGCGAGCCGGGAGAACCGCTGCAGGCGACCCCGCACCGCCGCCGGCAGGGGCGCGAGCTCGAGCGCGTCCCGGTAGGTGTCGCGCAGCACGAGCCGCAGCAGCAGCAGGTGCGTCGCGAGAACCGTGACGCCGATCAGCGCGGCGCGCACCACCAGCGGCCCGGGCACGAGGACCAGGACGAGCAGCCCCGCCCCGCCGGACACCAGCGCGCAGACCGCGACCGACCCGAACGACCGGGCGAGCTCGCCGACCGTGGTGCCGATCTCCTTCGACACCAGGACCCAGCGGGCGCCGGTCGCGGCCACGGCGACGCCGACGAACGCCCAGGCGACCGCGGTGAGGCCCTGGGACACCACGAGGGCCGTGGCGGCGACGGTGATCACGTCGGTGATCGTGGCGTACACGAACCACTTGCCGGCGCGGCCCAGCGCGTAGAAGAGGCCGTGGTCGAGCAGGGCGCCGATCGTCAGGATCCCCGCGACCGCGAGGCCGCGGGTCACCGGCACGCTCTCGGCCCACTGGGTGCCGAACATCACCGGGATGACGACGGGTGCGGCGACCGCGACGAAGACCAGCACCGGGGTCACGGCGCCGTACGTCAGCGAGGACGCCCGCCGGTAGGCCTGCCGGAGCCGCTCGGGGACGTCGCGCACGCGGGCGAGCACGACCACGGAGACGGGTGCGACGGCGGACCCGCCCAGCTCCTGGGCCACCTGGACGAGCCGTTGCGCGATCGTGAGGTAGCCGAGTGCGGCGGTCCCCAGCACGATCGCGATGATCGCGGTCTCCGCCCAGTTGCGGAGCACGGCGACCAGCTCGACGCCGACGACCTTGTAGCCGAACCGCGCCATGGTGCCGAACTCACGCCGGGAGAAGGACCACGTCGGTCGCCACCCGGCGGCCAGCCACGCGGCCGTCGTCGTCACGAGCGTCGTGGTGATCGCCTGCGCGACCAGCGCCCAGACGCCCCCGCCGGCCAGGGCGATGACGACGGCGACGACCTGGGCGAGCGCGGCGGCGGCGGTGCCCTGGATCGCGAGCCGGCGGAACGCCATCCTGCGCCGCAGCAGGGCGGTCGGCACGGCGGCGATGACGACCAGCGGCACGGACGCCAGCAGCACGCGCAGGACCGGCCCCGCCTCGGGCGCGTCCAGCGCGGCCACCACGAGCGGCACGCAGGCGAACAGCACCCCGCCGAGGACGATCGCGGCCACCAGGGAGAACCAGAACCCGGTGCTCAGCATCCGTTCGTCGGGGTCGTCCGCCTGCACCAGGTACGTGGACAGCCCCAGGTCGGACAGCAGCAGGACGAACGGGATGATGGCCGAGGCCACCGCGACGACGCCGAACTCCTCCGGCGAGACCATGCGGGCCAGGACGGCGATGGTGGCGAGCCCGGACAGGCGCACGAGCCACTTCTGCGCCGTCAGCCACGCCGCCCCCGACGCGGCCGCGCGGCCCAGACCGGACGTCGGCTCGGTGGAGCTGCCGGGCGGGTCGCCCTCGGGTGCGGGCGTGGCGACCTGCTCCTGGTCCGCGCTCATCGTGCCGCCCCCTCGTGCGGCACGCCGGCGCCGTGACGCGCGACTGCAGCGCGGGCGACGGACGCGTGCCCGGCGACCATGGTCGCGAAGCTGTCGTCGGCGGGCGGACCCGAGCGGCCCCGACCGCGGACCGTCGCGGCGGCGTGCGCGACCGCGGCCGCGACCTGCGCGGCGTTCGCCTGGCGGCCGGCCCGGCGTCGGGCGACCGCAGCACGCCTGTCAGTCACCTCGGCGGCCGGCCCGCTCGCGTTGCTCACGAGGGTCGACCCGGGGGCGGCGCGTGCCACGAGCTCCGCGGCGCCGCCCGCCTCGCTGATCACGATCGGCAGGCCGGCGGACACCGCCTCCGTGGCAGCCAGGGGCCACCCCTCGAAGAACGAGTCGAGGACGAACGCGTCGGCGGCGCAGAGCAGCGTCGCGGCGTCGGAGCTGCCCAGCAGGTGCACGCGGTCGCCGTGCGGGTGGCTGCGCCGGATCGCGTCCGCCCGGCGGTACTCGAGCCAGTCCGACGGGTCGCCGGCGACCACCAGGTGGGCCCGGGCGTCCTGCGCGGCGGACAGGAACGAGGCGACGGTCCCGGCGATGTTCTTCTGCGCGTCGTACCGGGCCAGGCACGCGAACACGACCTCGTCGACCAGCGGCGTGCCGACCGTGCGGGCGAGCTGGTCCCGCGCGGCGGCCCGCACCTGCTCGGTCGCGGCGGGCAGCGGCATGGCCCCGTTGGCGACGACGACGATCTTCCTGCCCGCGCTCGCGGGCACGCGGTCGACGTGGAACTGCCGCACGAGAGCGCTGACGGCGATCACGGAGTCGGCCTGGTCGAACAGCTCGGCCGTGCTCCGCCACTTCTCGGGGGAGTAGTGGATCTCGGTGTTGTGCAGGACGGGCACGATCGGTGCACCCGTGCCCAGCGCGGCCGCGACGAGGTGGTCCGGCGCGCTGTGCACCTGCACGACGTCGAGCCGCGCGGACGCCAGGGCGCGCACCGCCGACTGCTCGTCGCCGGCCACGACGACCTCGATGCCGAGGTCCCGCAGCCGCGCGGTCCGCCGGCCCTCCTCCGGGCAGACCACGACGGGCTCGATCCCCTCCGCCGACAGCCCCTCGGCCAGCATCTCGACGACGCGACCGATCCCGCCGACGTCGAGGGAGTCGGCGACGAGGCCGCAGCGCAGGTCGGGCGCACGCGTGGCGGTGCCCGTGGGGAGCGGGTGGAAGGCGGCGCCGGCGACCGCGGGCAGCGCGGCGAGGGGCCGCCGCAGGACCGCGCGCGCGAGCGGGTGGACGTACCCGTAGCGCAGCCCCGGTGACGTCAGGTCGACCAGGCCGACCGCTGCCCCGAGCACCGCGGCCGAGACGCGGGCTGCCGCGCGCGAAGGAGCCCCGCGGACCCGTCGTGGCGACGACATCGCACGCCCCCGCTACCGGGCGAGCTCCGCGGGTGCACCTGCGGAGCTCCCCGGGCTGGTGGCGTGGCGGGGCCGGAGCCCGAACGGTGCGTTCCGGCGGGCGGGCCAGAGGGCGCGCACGCGGCCGACGGTCGCACCGACCAGGACCCAGCTGCCCGTGTCCTGCGCGTGGCCCACCAGGTGCGGCAGTGCGCGCAGGGCGGGTGCGAGCACGCGCAGGGCGGACTCGTCGAGACCGGTGACGAGCAGCGTGCGCCCGGGCTCGGGCGCGGCCAGGGTGCGGGCGAGGTCGTCGACGGTCGCGACGACCGCGGAGACGTCGCGTCCTCGGCGCGTCACGGACACCGGCCTCCACGGCTGTGCGTCGGCACGGCTCGCGACGACGTTCACCACGTCGAGGCGATCGGCGTCGACGACGTCCAGGGCGTCGTCGACGTCCAGCCGGATGTCGCCGAGCACGACGTCGCGGGCGGACCCACCCGTCGACCGGGCGAGCCGGGCCGCGACGAACGACTCCCGGGCCCAGGTGGCCACGCCGTGCCGACGACGCCATGCGGTGCTCCACCGACCGCGGTGGGCCGACGCGCGCACGACGCCGCACGTGGTGTGCAGGGGGAGCAGGTCCGGGTACGTCCGGGCGACGTGCGCGTGCGCCTCGGCGAGGCGGTCGAGGTTCGTGGTCATGCTGTTGTGGGTCAGCACGACGTCGTGGGTCCGCACCCGCAGGCCCTGGCTGCGGACGCGGGCGCCGTACTCCACCGCGTACGCGTGCCACGCCAGGTCGGGGTGCTCGCTGAGCGGCTGGTCGAGCACGCGGTCGCGCTCGACGAGGAAGAGGACCTCGTCCAGGCTGTCGACCGGGACCGACGGCGACGAGGGCGCGCCGATCATCACGACCCGGTCCCGCACCACGCCCGCGACCGTGTCGGACGACGTGATGCCGACCGCGCCGAGCAGCCCCGTCCCCGGGTCGTCCAGGAGCGCGGCGGCGGCCTCCTCCAGCGCGACCAGCGAGTGCAGGTAGACGTCCTGGTGGACGAGGACCACGACGTCGTGACGCGCGCGGCGGGCCCCGTCGTTGAGCGCGGCCCCGGCGGACGTGAACCGGCCGTCGCGGTTGTCGACGGGGAGGTACTCGGTCTGCGGCGCCTCGGCCCGACCGGCGTCGACCGAGGCGTCGAGGCACGTCGTGCGGACGTCGAGGTCGTTGAAGACGCAGACGATCGACACCGGTGCGCGGCGCGGCTGCGTGCCTGTCATCAGGACCTCTCTCGGGTGGTTCGCGTCGTCTCGACGAGTCGACGATAGGGGACGAAAGGGGCAGGTTGGACACCTGCGCCCGAGGTTCACCCGGGTGGTGGCGACCGTCCGGGGACCCTGCTCGGCGGACGGGTGATGCGTCGCGAACAGGTCCCGTGCGACGATGCCCGCACCCCCGCCGACCGATCGATCCGAGGATGACCACGGTGCCTGCTGTCCCGCGCGGTGCGCCCGGCCGGGTGGTCGTCGTCGTGGTCACGTTCAACAGCGCCGACGTCGTGCCCGGCCTGCTCACCTCGTTGCCCGACGGGCTCGTCGGCCTCGACTGGACGCTCGTCGTGGTGGACAACGGCTCGCGGGACGACACGGTCGAGGTCGTGGAACGGCTCGCGCCGGACGCCGTGGTCGTCCGCTCGGCCCGCAACGGGGGCTACGCCGCGGGCATCAACCTGGGGGCGGCGCAGGTGCCGGACCGGTCGGCCGTGCTCGTGCTCAACCCGGACGTGCGGCTGGGTCCGGGCTGCGGCGCCGAGCTGGTCGCGGCGGTCGACCGCACGGGGGCGGGGATCGCCGTGCCGCGGCTCGACGACGCCCGCGGACACCTGATCTCCTCACGCCGCCGCGAGCCGACCCTGCGCCGGGCGCTCGCGGACGCGGTCCTCGGCGCGGAGCGGGCCGGGTCCCTGGCGGACCTCGGCGAGGTCATCACCGACGCCCGCGACTACGAGGACGAGGCGCCGACGGACTGGGCCGAGGGGTCGACGCAGCTCGTCTCGGCTGCGTGCTGGGACGCGGTCGGGCCGTGGGACGAGTCGTACTTCCTCTACTCCGAGGAGACCGACTTCGCGTTGCGCGCGCGGGACGCCGGCTACCTCACGTGGTTCGTCCCCACCGCGCACGCGGTGCACCTCGAGGGCGGCTCGGCCGGCAACCCCGGGCTGTGGCGGCTGCTCGTCGCCAACCGGCTGCGGCTGTACGGGCGCCGGCACGGTCGGGTGGCCACCGCTGCCTTCTGGGTGGTGCTCGTGGGCCGGGAGGGCAGCCGTGCGCTGCTCGGCAAGCAGACGAGCCGCGCGGCGCTGCGGGGCCTGCTGAGCCCGCGCTACCTGCGCCAGACGCCTGGCCCGCACAGCATCGTGGCGGTCAGCGCCAGCGCTTGAGCAGTCCCTTGGCCTCGAGCGCCACCCGTCGGTGCACCGGCGGGGGGACCAGCGCCGCCTGGACGAGGGTCTGGGGCGTGTCGTGCCGCGTCACGCTGAACCGCGGCCGCAGCCATGCCCCGTCCGTGGCGAGCCGCCGGTCGGAGGTGTGCACCGCGGTGTACCCGAGCTCGCGCAGCGACCGCAGCGTGCCCCGGTCGTACTGGCCGCGTGGCAGCGCGGCCTCGGTCACCTCCCCGGCGACCGCGGCGATGACGTCGCGGGCCTCGACGAGCTCGCGTCGGCGCACCTCGGCGGTCATCGCACGCCACGACACGTGGTCCATGCCGTGCGACCCCACCCGCATGCCCGCCGCGCCGAGCCCGGCGACCTGCTGCGACGTGAGGCTGCCGGGGGTGTCGAGGCGGCCGGCCAGGACGAAGAACGTGGCGGTCAGGCCGCGCTCGAGCAGGCCGGGCAGACCGATCTCCACGTCGGAGGCGTTCCCGTCGTCGAACGAGACGACCGTCGCGGGCCACGTCGCGATCTCGTCGAGGATCCGCAGGTACTCGTCCGCGGTGATCCAGTAGCGCGCCTCGTCGTCGTCGATCGTCCGACCCGGGGTCCCGATGCCGTGGAAGCAGATGTTGCGCACGTCCCCGCGGGCCATCAGGGTGTCCCCCCGGCCAGGCGCGACGACGTGTCGAGCTCCCACCGCTCGCCACCGCCGCGCGCGCGACGGTCGGCGACGAGCGTCAGGACGGCGTAGACGACGCCCGCGGGTGCGAGCCACGGCCGGCGCAGGACGACGTCCGTCAGCCAGCTGGTGCGGCTGGACGCCCGCACCCCGGCGGACCGGGCGCGCAGGGCGACGTTCCCGCGGCGCACGCGCGTGAGCCGGGCCACGAGGTCGCGCGTCCGACGAGGCGTCTCGACCTCGGTGGTGACGGAGGTGAGCACGACGCGCTCCTGGGCGGAGAAGAGGGAGTCGAGGAACAGGTCGTCCGCGAGCACCTCGGGGAACTGCTCGAAGCGGGCGCGGCCGGCGGCGGACAGGGCGATCATGCCCCGGCCGTAGAGCCCTGTCCGGGCGGCCGGGAGGCGGGACTGGATGGCGTAGTAGCAGCGGACGGCGAGCGGTCGACCCGTCACCACGAGGTGCCGGTCCGGCACCGCCGCGAGCGGGGTGGTGCCGTCGGGACCGGGTCGCGTCAGGGCGTCGGCCAGGGCGCGGACGGTGGAGGTCGTCGTCGCGACGTCGGCGTCGAGGTAGATCCGGGGGGTGCTCTCCGCGACCGCGTCGCCCGCGTTGAGCGCGGCCGCCTTGCCGGGCGACGGCAGGTCGAGCACGCGGACGGCACGGGTGCTCGCGACGGCGACCGTCTCGTCGACGCACCCGTTGGCCACGACGACCACGTCGAGCTCGCCGGGTGCGGCGCCGGCCAGGAGCCGGTCGAGGTTGCGGCCGATGACCGCCGCCTCGTTGTACGCGGCGATGATCACGCTGGTCATCGGGCTGCCCCTCCTCGTCGCGCCGGTACCGACCGTCCGGCGGGGAGACAGAGCCGCACCGGACGCGAGCCCGAGACTACGGGATCACGTCCGGTGCGGGTCATGCCCTGCAGGTGAGGTCAGCCGACGCGCTGGCCTGCCTTGGGTCCGTCGTGCCAGACGTTCCCGGAGAGCGTCACGGCGGGGGCGTTGACCGAGGAGAACGGTCCGTACGCACCGCCGTTCGGGAAGACGCTCGTCGTGATGCGGTTGTTCGAGATGACGACGTTGCCCACGCGGGACAGGACGTCGGTCCCGGCCTGGTAGCCGCCGTACACGGTGTACGCGCCGCCGCCCATCAGGTTGTTGTCGATGAGGATGTTCTTCATCGACTGGGCCGAGCCGGTCGACAGGATGATCGCGGAGGTCGAGCCCTTCGCCACCAGGATCGTGTTGTGCGCGATCTTGACGTTGTCGGACCCGAGCGACTGGATGCCGTCGTTGTGCGAGTCGGACGTCATGAGCAGGTCGTGGATGTACGAGTCCTGCACCGTGACGTTGTCGCCGATCTTCAGCCCGTCGATCGTCCTGTGGATGTTCACGCGGGTGAGCGTGTAGTTGCGTCCGGCGACCGCGGCGTCGTTGTTCGTGTTGCCGTTGCCGTCGAGCTCCGAGTCGATGATCTGGAGGTTCTTGGCGCCCTCGTCGTTCAGGACGAGCCAGAAGCCGTTCGCCCGGACGATCGAGTTACGGATGACGACGTCGTTCGCCCCGGCCGTGATGACCAGCGGCGTGGTGATCAGCTTCGAGTCGATGACCGTGCCCGGCTGGGTGATGCGGGACGGGCCGGTGTACGGCGTCAGGGTGACGCCGGCGGGGACACCCGTGTTCGAGGCGTTGGGGAAGGCGCCCGAGGCCGGCGGCGGTGTGGGCGTCGCGGTCGGCGTCGGCGTGGGGGTGGCCGTCGGGGTCGGCTTCGGCGTGGCCGTCGGCGTCGGCGTCGGGGTGGCCGTCGGCGTGGGCTTCGGGGTGACGGTCGGGGTCGGTGCCGGCGTCTTGGTGGGCGTCGGGGTGGCCGTCGGCGTCGCCGTGGGGGTACCCGTACCCGTGCCCGTCATCGGCGCGAACACCGCGTCGACCCAGTACTGGCTGCGGTTCCAGGTCTGCTTGGGGAACGAGCTCGACCTCCCGTACGAGTAGACGCCCGAGTTGCCCTTCGGGACCGAGAGGAGGTCGGTCGTCGAGCCGGACCAGAACTGCTGCGTCTGGTGGTAGCGGCCCTTCGGTGCGAGGTAGGACGCGACGTAGCCGGAGCCGGCCTTCAGCTTCACGGGCTGGTCGAAGTAGGCGGTCTGCCAGCCGCGGGAGGTCTCGCCGGAGAACGTGACCGTCGCGAGGCGCTTGCCCGAGGCGTCCCAGAGGTTGCCGACGTGGGTGCCGCTGTTCTCCGGGGTCTTGTAGAACCGGACGCCGAGGACGACGCCGTCCGTGGCCGGCGTGAACGGGGTCCCCAGCTCGACGCTGTCCCTGTCACTGTCGACGCTGCCGTTGGCGGGGGCTGCATCGCCCCAGACCGTGACCTTGCCCGGCACTGCGGCGGCCGTCTGGGCAGCCGTCGGACCGGCTCCCGCACTGGCGACGCTGAGGGTGACCCCCACGACCGCTGCTGCCGCGACCGTCGCGATCACTCGCGCCAGTGGCGCACGCCGCGAGGGCGCTCTGTGCATGCTCGATCGATTCACGAGGTGTGTCTCCCAACCATCGCGGCGCCTCGGGATGACGGACCAGGTGGTCCGATATCCCACTTCTCCGTGCGAGGGGCGCCGTTTTTGTCACTGTCAGATAACGAAGCGGCCCTCATGCTGGCATGGGTGAACTTACCGACAAACCTTCACCCGGATGGAGCAATCGCCTGAACCCCCCGATCCTTGGCTGAACTGGAAGAACGTCCAACAAAACTCGTTATGAGATTTGTCTCACCATTCGAGACAAATCGAACCTGTTGCCCCATAGAACCGGGCATCTGCGGACAACCTTCACCCGGTCGGGCGAACGGCCCGATGCACCGGCCGGGCGATGACACGGCCGGTGCGTCGTGGCAGGCTGCACGACCGTGACGACCCCGGTCCGCCTCAGCCCCGTCGACGACGACGACCTCCCCGAGATCGCTCGGTTCCTGCACGAGAACCTCAACGACGGGCTGTCCGCCGACGGCTGGGCGCGCGCCCTCGTGCCCTCCTGGCGCACGGCCGAGCCCACCCACGGCTACTGCCTGAGGGCCGACGGGATCCTGGTCGGCGTCTACGCCGCCTTCTTCTCGGAGCGAGTGGTCGCCGGCCGGCTGCGACGGGTCTGCAACCTCGCGGCCTGGTGCGTCCTCGACGGGTACGGGGCGCACGGGCTCAAGCTGCTCCGGGCGCTGCTGTCCTCCGGTGCGGACGTCTACACCGACCTGTCGCCCAGCGGGTCCGTGGTCCCCATCGAGCTGCGCCTCGGGTTCCAGCGGCTCGACACCACGACCGACGTCCGGCCGAACCTCCCGTCCTGGCGGCGACGGGTGAGGGTCGTCACCGACCGACGGCGCATCGCCGACCTGCTGACCGGGCGCGACGCCGAGCTGTTCCGCGACCACGTGGCCGCCGCGGCGGTACGGCACGTGGTCCTGCTCGTCGACGGGCAGCCGTGCTACGTGATGTACCGGCGCGTCCGCCGCAAGCGCCTGCCCCTGTTCGGTGCCGTCGTGCACGTGGGGGACGCCACCCTGTTCGCGCGCGGCGTCGGACCCCTCGGTGCGCACCTGCTGGTCAGGGGCATGCCGGTCCTGCTCGCCGAGCGCCGCATCGTCGGCGGGCCCGTGTCGCGGTCGAGGACCGTGCAGGGGCGGACCAAGCTCTTCAAGGGGGCCGACGTCGAGGCGCGGGACATCGACGACCTCTACAGCGAGATCACCTCCGTTCCGTGGTGACTTCACCCCGTGTGCCCCGGATCGGGGCTGGGACGGTCGCTACGCTGACGCGGTGGTCACGGTCTGGCACGAACTCCTCGCCTCGCGCTCCCGGGTCGCCGGCGACGCTCCTGCGCTCACCTTCAAGACCGAGACACTGAGCTACGGGGACCTGTGGGCCGCCGCAGCCCGGTGCGGCTCCGCGTTCGCCGGGCTCGGCCTGGAGCGGGAGGACCGCGTCGCGGTGTTCCTCGAGAAGCGTCCCGAGACGGTGACGGCGTTCCTCGGCGCGTCGGTGGCCGGGGGAGCCTTCGTGCCGGTGAACCCGCTGCTCAAGCCGCCGCAGGTCGCGCACATCCTCGCCGACTCCGGCGCGCGCGTCCTGGTGACGTCGGCCGCGCGGCTCGAGCTGCTGACGGACGTGCTCGCGCAGTCCCCGGCGCTGGAGCACGTCGTGGTCGTCGACGAGCCCGGGACCGCCCCCGACGGCGTCGCCGTGCACGGCTGGGCCGCCCTCATGCGTGACGCGACGGTGCCGCCCCCGGCCCCGGGCGTCGACCTCGACGTCGCCGCGATCCTCTACACCTCCGGCAGCACCGGTCTGCCCAAGGGTGTGGTCCTGAGCCACCGCAACCTCGTGGTCGGCGCGCAGAGCGTCAGCCAGTACCTCGAGAACACCGCGGACGACGTCATCCTGTCGGTCCTCCCGCTCAGCTTCGACGCCGGTCTGTCCCAGGTGACCACGGCCCTGGCCGTCGGCGCGCACGTCGTCCTGCTCAACTACCTCGTGGCGGCCGACGTGGCGCGGGCGTGCGCCCGGTGGAAGGTCACCGGGCTGACGTGCGTGCCGCCGCTGTGGATCCAGATCGCGAACCTGGACTGGCCGCAGGAGGCGCGCGAGTCGCTGCGGTACTTCGCCAACACCGGGGGACGGATGCCGAAGACGGTCCTCGACAAGCTGCGCTCGGTCTTTCCCGACGCCAGGCCCTACCTCATGTACGGCCTGACGGAGGCGTTCCGGTCCACCTACCTGGACCCCGCCGAGGTGGACCGGCGGCCCGACTCGATCGGCAAGGCGATCCCGAACGCGGAGATCCTCGTGGTCCGGCCCGACGGCACCCGCTGCGACCCCGGGGAGCCGGGCGAGCTCGTGCACCGCGGCGCACTCGTCTCGCTGGGCTACTGGGGCGACGCCGAGCGCACCGCGCAGCGGTTCCGACCCGTACCCGGACCCACCACCGGGCACCGGCTGCCGGAGCTGGCCGTCTGGTCGGGCGACACGGTCGTGGCCGACGAGGACGGGTTCCTCTACTTCGTCGGCCGGGCCGACGAGATGATCAAGACGTCCGGCTACCGCGTCAGCCCCACCGAGGTCGAGGAGGCCGCGCTGCGCACCGAGCTCGCGGTCGACGCCGTCGCCTTCGGGGCCGAGGACGCCCGGCTCGGGCAGCGGATCGTGCTGGTCGTGGCGCCGCCGACGGGCGAGACGCTGGAGCCGACCACGCTCCTGACGGCCCTGCGCAGCACCCTGCCGGCGTTCATGGTCCCGGCCGAGGTCGTCGTCCGGGACGCGATCCCGCGGTCGCCGAACGGCAAGTACGACAGACCGCGCGTCCGGGCGGAGTACGAGTCGTGACGGCGTCGACCACCGTGAGCGCGTTCGGCGAGGTCGACGGGGTGCTGAGCGTCGGAGGGGTCGGCGTCGACCGGCTGGCACGACGGGTCGGCTCCACGCCGTTCTTCGCCTACGACCGCACGCTCATCACGCAGCGCGTCGCCCTGCTGCGCTCGCTGCTGCCGGAGCGCCTCAGCCTGGGCTACGCGGTCAAGGCGAACCCCATGCCGGCCGTCGTCCACCTGCTGGCCTCGCTCGTCGACTCCCTCGACGTCGCGAGTGCCCACGAGATGCGGGTGGCCCTCGACACCGGCACCGACGCCTCCCGCGTGAGCTTCGCCGGCCCCGGCAAGACGACCGCGGAGCTCGAGCAGGCCGTCGCGTCCGGCGTCACGATCGAGATCGAGTCCGAGGGCGAGGCGCGCCGCGTCGTCGCCGTCGGCGAGGAGCTGGGAGTGCGGCCCCGGGTCGCGGTGCGCGTCAACCCGGACTTCGCCGTCCGCGGCTCCGGGATGCGGATGGGCGGCGGCCCGCAGCAGTTCGGCGTCGACGCGGAGCAGGTGCCGGAGCTCCTGCGCGACCTGGACGCGGCGGGCGTCGACCTGCTCGGGTTCCACGTGTTCGCCGGCTCGCAGAACCTCTCCGCGGACCTGCTGGTGCAGGCGCAGACGCGCACGGTCGAGCTCGTGCTCGCCCTGGCCGCCGAGTCGCCCCAACCGGTCCGGTACGTGAACCTCGGCGGCGGGTTCGGCGTCCCGTACTTCCCGCAGGACCAGCCGCTCGACATCGCCGCGGTGGCCGCGAACCTCACCCGTCTCGTCGAGGACCGGCTCGCGCCGGCGCTCCCCGATGCCGACCTCGTCATCGAGCTCGGTCGCTACCTCGTCGCCGAGGCCGGGGTCTACGTCACGCGGGTGGTCGACCGGAAGGTCTCCCGCGGCAGCACCTACCTCGTGGTCGACGGCGGCATGCACCACCAGCTCGCCGCGTCCGGCAACCTCGGCCAGGTGATCCGCCGCAACTACCCGCTCGCCGTCGGCGGCCGCGTCTCCGCCGAGCCCGAGGAGACGGCCACGGTCGTCGGGTGCCTCTGCACCCCCCTGGACCTGCTGGGCGACCGCGTCGAGCTTCCGCGCGCCGACGTCGGCGACCTGGTCGTCGTCTTCCAGGCCGGTGCCTACGGGCTGACGGCCAGCCCGACGGCCTTCCTGGGCCATCCCGCACCAGTCGAGATCCTCGTCTGAACCACCACCAAGGAGCTCCATGACCGACGCAACACTCGAGGGTGTCAAGGGCATCGTCGTCACCACCCTGGGCATCGAGGACCGCGCCGCGACGCTGACGGCGTCCAGCCCGCTCTTCGGCGCCGTGCCGGAGCTGGACTCGCTCGGCGTGCTCGAGGTGGTCACCCGCCTCGAGTCGCACTTCGGCATCACGATCGACGACGAGGAGTTCTCCGGCGAGATCTTCGAGACGCTCGGCTCCCTCGCGCAGTTCGTCGAGGGCAAGCTCCCGTCGGCCTGATGCGCCCGCCACGCGTCCTCATCATCGTGCAGAACCTGCCGGTCCCCCTGGACCGGCGGGTGTGGCTGGAGGCCCAGGCCCTGACGGCCGCGGGCTACCAGGTGAGCGTCATCTGCCCGAAGGGCCCGGACGACCCTGCGCGGCAGGTGCTCGACGGCGTCGGCATCTACAAGTACCGGCCGGCCCCGGAGGCCAACGGGCTGCTCGGGTTCGTGGTCGAGTTCGCGTACTCGTGGCTGCGTACCGCGCTGCTGTCGGTGGTGGTGCGGCGCGAGCGCGGGTTCGACGTGATCCAGGCGTGCAACCCGCCGGACACGTACTGGCTGCTCGCCCTCCTGTGGCGTGTCGCCGGCGTGCGGTTCGTCTTCGACCACCACGACCTCAACCCCGAGCTGTTCCGCTCGCGGTTCGGGGAGCCGCGGTCGGTCGGGGCGCGCGCGCAGTACGGCGGGCTGCTCTGGCTCGAGCGCCGCACGTTCCGCGCGGCGGACCGGGTCATCTCGACCAACGAGTCGTACCGCCGGGTCGCCCTCGAGCGCGGCGGGGTGCCCCGCGAGCACACGGAGGTCGTGCGCAGCGGCCCGGACACCCGCCGGATGCGGCCCGTCGTGCCCGAGCAGGATCGCGCCCGCGGCGGTCACCTGCTCGTCTACCTGGGGATCATGGGCCCGCAGGACGACGTCCACGTGGTGCTCGAGGTCATGGACGAGCTGGTCCGGGTGCGGGGCCGGCGGGACGTGCGCGCCGCGCTGCTCGGCTTCGGGGACACCCTCGAGGACCTGCGGCGGCAGTGCACCGCCCTCGGGCTCGACGACGTCGTCGAGTTCACCGGCCGCGTCGGCCCGCGCGAGATCGGCGACTACCTCAGCGCGGCGAGCCTCGGGCTCGGCCCTGACCGCAACACCCCGCTCAACGACGCCTCCACCATGAACAAGACCATGGAGTACATGGCGTACGCCGTGCCGGCCGTCTCGTTCGACCTCACGGAGACCCGCTACTCCGCCGGCGACACCGGCGTGATCGTCCCGTCCGGGGACATCGGCGCGTTCGCGGACGCCGTCGAGGCGCTCCTGGACGACGAGGACCGCCGGGTCGCCCTGTCGCTCGCGGCGCGGGAGCGTGCGACGGCCGAGCTCGACTGGCGTCCACAGCGCAGCCGCTACCTCGGCGTGTTCGACGGGCTGCTCCGGTTCCGCTCGACGGCCCCGTCCGACGACCCGGCACCGGACGCGCACGACCCGTGGGGCCGTGCCTACGTCGACCTCGACGAGCCCGGCAGGCTCGAGTCCTTCGTCCGGTCACGGGGTCCCGCGCGCTGAGCCGCGTGACCGCTCAGCGCGAGCTGTCCGACACCCGCGCGCGGCGCCCCTCGTCCACGTCGGGCGCGTCGGCGTCGGGCGTCGGCACGAGGGCGACCGGTGCCGGCTCCCCGTCGGCGGCGGTCGCTGGGGGCGCCGGATCTCGATCGCTCGGATGGAGGCGGATCAGCGCCCCCGCGATGCCGAGCGCCAGGAACAGCGTCCCCATCGTCATCGGGAAGCCGAACCCGTCGAAGAACGCGAGCGAGACCGCCCCGGCCAGGATGCCCGCGATGAGCGAGAGCGCCAGGTCGCGCGACTGCGGGTCCGCCCAGCGGCGGCGCCGGCGCACCAGGACGACGATCGCGGTGATGGGGACCGCGACGAACGCGACCGTGCCGACGATCCCGCAGCTGACCAGCAGGCCGAGGTAGTTGTTGTCGAAGATCCGGTACTTCGGCAGGAACGTGCCCAGGCCGCGACCGAACCAGGGTGCGTCGAGGAAGAACTGCCAGGCGACCGCGTAGCTGTCCGTGCGGGACGTGATGCTCGGGTCGTCCTTCACGCCGCTGAACATGCCACGCACCGAGCTGAACAGACGGGGCACGCCGGCGGCCAGCACCACGGCCACGGCGAGGAACGAGCCGCCCACCCGCCACCGCAGCGCGGGCGGCCAGCCCCACAGCAGCACGAGCATGCAGACCGCGAGGCCGATGTACGCCGAGCGGGACATGGAGATCGCCAGGGCCAGCGAGATCGCCGCCACGGGGAACCAGCGCCGCACGAAGCCGCGTCCCGACGGGTAGAGCGCCCCGTGCAGCGCGAGCGGCAGCAGGATGGACAGGAGCGCGCCGAACTCGATCGGGCTGGTCGCGGTCCCCGAGATCCGTACCAGTCCGTTGCGAAACGCCGCGCTGACGTCGCCGACCGCGGTCAGGCCCGGGATCGCGATGCGGTCGACCAGCGGCTGCTTGGTCACGTACTGCGCGAGCCCCACGAGGGCCATCAGGCCGCCGATGAACGCGAACCGGCGCACCAGCACCTCGACGTCCCGGAGCTTGGTCAGGCCGTCGTGCGCCGTGAGCAACGCACCCGACCAGGAGACGACGACGAGCAGGGCGACGTCGGCCGGGCTGACCTCGTCCCCGTCGATCGGCCGCGTCATGGCTGCGACGTAGCTGATCCCGACGGCGACGAGGAAGTAGGTGAGCGCGATCCGGATCGGCCGCCGCGGCCCGGCGACGCTCGCGGAGCGCCACAGCTGCGCGAGGAACCACACGAGCGCGCTCGCGAGACCGAACAGCGTCGACGGTGCGCCCGCGCTGCCCAGCGGATGGAAGATCAGCCGCGACGGGATCGCGAACAGCAGCACGAGGTAGACGGTCAGCCAGGTCAGCACACCGGTCGTGCGCAGCGCGTCGCGGGACCGGGCTGCCGTGACCGTCGCGCTACCCACGATGGACGATGTGGAACTCGTCGTCGAGGGCGGGATCGTCCGTCGCACGCGGCGGCCACTGCGAGCCGTAGCGCTCCTCGGACCGGGCGAAGTCCTGTGCCTGGACCTTCGGCGCGGTCTTCTGCCACGACGTCGCGTCCTCGTCGGTCGTCTGCGCGGCCTGGGGCAGCTCGGGCTCGGGCTCCTCAGGTGCGGTGGCCACCGAGGGGTCCGCGGGGACCGGGGGCGCCGTGGTCGCCGCCGACGACGGCGCGGCCTGCCCGTCGGCGTCCGGCGCGACGGCCGCCTCCGGCGCGTCCGTCGACTCCGCCCCCGCACGGAGGTGCTCGCGCCGGCGGGCAGCCAGGCTGTCGAACGCGATGGCGCCGACGAGCGTCAGCACCATCCCCACCCCGGCGGCGGCGATGAGCGCACGCAGCGAGTCGCTGCGCTCCGTGGTGGCACGGGTGTCGACGGACAGCGGCATCGAGGTGACGCGGGAGTCCGCCGGGGCCTCGACCTGGTCCTGGAGCATGGTCAGGGCGTCGGGCAGGGTGTCGAGGACCGCGTTCAGGGCGGCCATCACGTCCTCCTCGGACGGGTCCTCCACCTTGATGAGCACCAGCGGGCCTCGGGAGAGCGGGTCGAGCACGATGTCGTAGGTCGTGTTCGGGAAGTCCTCGGCGAACAGCTGACGGGCCTCGTCACCCGCCAGGTACGCGACGACGAGAGCCGCGGGCTGCTCGAGGCCGCCCAGGGCGAGCAGGGGGTTCGAGCCGTCCTCGAGCGAGGCGCCCGGCGGGAGGAGGAGCACGCTGCCGGCCGCGCTGTACGTCGGCGGGACGGCGTCGTTGGCCACGTAGACGAGGCCCGCGGTCATGGCCAGACCCACGAGCACGACATACCACCGCCGCAGAAGTGCAGCGACGACGGCGGTGAACTCCATGGGTGCTCCTGTCGGGTCCTCCCCGCGCTGACCTGGCTGGCGGCGGTCCTTCGAGGTTAACGCCGGGGTCTGCGGTCGCGGCACGGGCACCCGGAATCATGTCCGATTCGTCACGATATCTTCATCCGGTCGCCGAGGTGTCGGGCCGGGTCCGCGTGCCAGACTCGACGCGGTGCGAGGAGGTGGTGGGCGATGACGATCTGGGACGCGTTGCAGGCGCTCGTCCGCCGCTGGTACGTGCTGGTCGGCGCCGTCCTCATCGGTCTGCTCGCCAGCTACGTCGCCGTCTCCGCCGAGGGTGCCTACTGGTCGAAGGCGGAGGTCACGTTCCTGGCGCCGACGAGCGCGATCAACCCCAACGCGCTGCGCGTCACCTCCAGCGACCTCATCATCGCCGCGGGAGCCGTGGCGAAGCGCGTGAACGGGAACGCGACGTGGAACCAGATGGCCGACCCCGCGGCCACGATCGTCGGCCAGGGCATCCTGGACGGGTCGCAGGTCAAGCTCCCTGACCACGGGGGCCAGTGGTCGCGCGTGTACCCGCGGCAGGTGCTCGACGTCCAGGTGAGCGGTCCGACGGCGGACATCGTCCGCTTGCGTCGCACGCAGATCATCGACCGCATCGACGCCGAGCTGGCGGTCCTGCAGGAGGGTGTCGCGCCGTCGGACCGGATCACGACGGCGGTCGTCCCGGCTGCGCCGGCGATCATCTACGTCCACGGCAGCAAGGTCCGCGCGCTCGCGATGATCTGGATCCTGGTCGGGGTCGGCGTGCTCGCCGCGATCCAGATCCTCGAGCCGCGCACCGCCCGGCAGCCGTGGTCCGGCGCCGTCCCCGCGTCCGTTCTCGGCGGGGCGTCCGGGGCCGGATGGTTGCGGCCGTGGTCACCTGTGACCCGGCGCCCCCGGCGGGGGAGACGTCCCGACGTGCCGCCGGAAGGGAACCCTGCCGGGATCGGGTGGACCACGGCGGTCGCCGCGGCGGACGGCCGGCGGCGTCCTGCTACCGAGCCGGCAGGGCTCAGCCGCCGGCACGGGCGTGAAGCGCCCCGCGGATCAGCGCGGCGCGCTGAGCGCCGACCCGGCCGTACGTGAACCCTCCGGCGGCCGCGCGGGCGGTCGCGGCGTAGGTCGCACGGGTCCGGGCGTCCTCGGCCAGCAACCGGATCGCCGCGGCGATCTGCGCGACCGAGCCGGGCTCGACCACGACGCCCGTGCGCCCGTCCTCGACCAGCCGCGCGGCCCCCATCGGCGTCGTGACCACGGGGAGGCCGCAGGCGGCCGCCTCGTACGTCACCTGGGGGCCGCCCTCCTCCCAGGTGGGGAACACGAAGACGTCCGACCCGGAGTACAGCGCGGCGGGGTTCGGGACGTAGCCGGACAGGCGGACGCGGCCCGAGCGGGTGTGCGCCTCGACCAGCCCGCGGATCTCGTCGTCCACCGCGCCCACCAGCACGAGCTCACCCTCGACGTCGAGCGACGCCCAGGCCTCGAGCAGCTCGGGGACACCCTTGCGCACGCCGATGCGACCGACGAACACGGCCCGGAACCCGGGCGACCTGTCGACGGGCGCGTCGAGGTCGAACCGCTCGGGCACCCAGCCGAACGACGTCCGCAGGATCTGCTCGGGCCGGACGTCGAGGGCGAGGAGCGACCGTTCGACCTCGGGGTTCGACGCGAAGTAGTAGTCGTAGAGCCGGAGCTCGGCCGTCTCGCCCTCGATCACGTCACGGGTCACCCCGTGCGTGGGCGGCAGGCCGAGCCGGGCGTACGCGGCGTCGAGGATGGGCCCGGAGGTCGCGCAGGCGGAGTTGATCATCTCCCGCACCGTGACGATGCCCCGGTCGCGGGCCGCCTCGACGGCGGAGGCCGGGCTGCCGGGCCAGAAGTGCGCGACGGTCGTGCGCGGGTCCGCGGCGCCGACGGCGCGGCGGAACTGCCCGTCGAGCAGGCGCAGCGCAGGCGCCTCGACGTGGCGCCACGGGAGCCGGCTGGTCACGGCGGGGACGGGCGCGCGCACCGTCACGCCGTCGGGCGGGGCGCTCCGGACGCGGCCCGCGTGGACCTCGGTCCGGATCCCCGCCGCCGCCATCCCGCCGGCGATCTGCGCGCAGCTCTCGGCCGGCCCGCGGCCGCTGAACGAGTACGGCGCGTACACCAGGCAGCGGACCTCGCCCGTCGTCGGCCTCATCCCACCACCGCCGGTGACCACGCCCCGGGGATCAGGACCGCCGGGGTGGCGTCGGACGTCGTGCCCACCGCCCACACGTCGGTGGTGCCCGGCACGTCCGCGCGGGGCAGCCCGTACAGGAGGGTGTCGTCGTCGAGCCACGCCGCCTGGTCGTCGACGCCGCGCGTGGCCGGGAGCTGCGTCTCGGCGCCGGTGGCCAGGTCGAGCACGGCGAGCGCCCAGACCGGCTGCCCGCCCGCGTGGTCGACGACCTTCTTGTACGCGACCCGCGTCCCGTCCGGCGAGATCGACGGGCACTCCGCGTCCTCGCGCACCGACGTGAGCGTCCGGTCGCGCAGCGACCCGCGGACCAGCCACGTCCTCCCGGCCGACTGCGAGGCGGCCGTCGCGTAGAACTCGTCGTCCCCGACGAACGTCACCCCCCAGATGTTGCGGTCGGCGGCGGTGAACGGCTCGCCGTCGACGGTCAGCGCGTAGTCCTCGACGTTGCCCAGCGACGTGCCGTCGGCGCGGTGGATCTCGGTGAGGGTCGAGAAGCCGACGGTCGCGTAGGAGTGGCCGGTGACGAACGACGTCGTCGCGACCAGGGTGCCGTCGTCGGACATCCGGGTGCGGCTCGGGATGCCGGGCAGGCCCCACGTGTCGACGGCCTGCCAGCCGGCGTCGAGCACCTCGGCCTCCCAGCGGGTCGCGATGCCGGCGATCGTCCGCAGGCAGGAGGCGGCCGGGCCGGCGACGTCGACCCGGTCGCAGGCGACGTCGGTGAACGCGCGCGGGCCGCCGGGGTCGTCGAGCGGCACCGCGGCGACGAGGCCGTACTCGTTGCCGGGCAGCGTGGACCGGAACACGATGTGCGGTGCGTCGAGCACGGCGTCGAGGGCCGTGGACGAGACGGGAGGCGCGGACTCGGTCGCGGCGCGGTCCGCCCGCCAGGCAGCGACCGCGTACCCGCCCATCCCGAGCACGGCCACGACCGTGATGGCGACCAGGATCGCGACGCGCGGCTGCACGCGCCTCACCGGCCGTCCCCGGCGTCCACGAGCTCCGGGACGGGGGCGTCGAGCCCGCGCACGACGTACCAGGCGACCGGGACCGCGCACGCGAGGAGGACCGCGACCGAGAGGATCGCGGGCCCGCGACCCACGGTGAACCACAGGAGGCCGAAGAGGGCGGACGACGCCATACGCGCGACGGCGACCACGGTCTGCGCGGTGCCGATGGCGGCGGCGCGGACGTTGGGAGCGGCACGACGTCCGACGAGGGCGGCGAGGACGCCGTCGGTCGCGGCGTAGAACAGCCCCAGCAGGAGGAGGGCTGCGACCGTGGTCACGGCGGAGGCGGTCGCGACGCCCGCGCAGACGTACGCGACCACGAGGGCCGCGTGGCCCCAGACGAAGACCCGGGCCCGGCCCACCCGGTCCGCGAGCCGGCCGACGGGGATCGCCAGGGCCATGTAGGCGACGTTGGTGCCGACGTACAGCAGCGGGAACCACTGCGTCGCGAACCCGTCGCGGGCCTGCAGGGACAGGTAGATGAAGCCGTCGCCGACCGTGAGCAGGGCGAGGATCCCGGCCATGACGAAGACGCGGCGCAGGCCCGGCTCCCGGAGGAACGACCAGCTGAACGGCCGCCCGGCGGGCTCGAGCCCCGGGATGTCGCAGCTGCAGCCCTTGCACTTGGGCAGCTTGCGGGCCTCGCGCGACCGGTGCTGCGTCAGCCACGCCGCGCGGCGAGGGCGCAGGTCGGGGACCAGCAGGACGAGTGCAGCGAGCCCGATGACGGCGCAGCCGAACGAGATGACGAACACCGTCTGGTAGCCGTCGGGGATCAGCCACAGGACCACGAACGCGAGCAGCGGTCCCAGGGCCGCGCCGATCGTGTCGAGCGTGCGGTGCACCCCGAACGACCGGCCGAGCGTGCGCGGGTCGGACGACGCGGTGATCATCGCGTCGCGCGGCGCGGTGCGGATGCCCTTGCCGATGCGGTCGACCGCCACGATGGCCGTCACGGCGGCGAAGCTGCTGGCGACGAGGAGGACCCCGCGCGTCACGGCCGACAGCCCGTACCCGACCACGGCGACCCACTTCGGGTGGTCGCCCTTGTCCGCCGCCCAACCGCCCGCGATCCGGACCAGCGCGCTGGCACCCTGCATGAGGCCGTCGACGAAGCCGTAGGCGAGCGTCGAGAGCCCGAGCGCCGTGGTCAGGTACAGCGGCAGGACCGCGGCGACGGACTCCGAGGAGATGTCGGTCAGCATGCTGACCACGCCGAGCGTGATGACGACCGACGAGACACGGCCGCGCTTGGCGGCCTTGACGGCGCGCACCTCCTCCGGTGAGGCGGGGGCGGTGCGGGCAGCGGGCCGGTCGCGCAGGGACAGGTACACCGGCCGTCACCCGGCCGTCGTCAGGACGCCGGCGACGGAGAGCTCGGTGCCGCCACCGGTGCGCTCGCGCACGGTGAGCACCAGGCCGTCCGGACCGCGCGTGAAGGAGGTGGCGGTGGACCCGGGCAGCGCCGGCGAGTCGCCGACGGTGAACCCGTCCGCGCTGAGCGCGCCGACGTACGCGGCCTGGACCTCGGCCGGTGCGGAGTCGCTGCTCGCCTGGAGACCGACCTGCAGCCGGGAGCCCGACGCAGAGACGGAGCTCGACACCACGGTGAGGCCGTCGGGGAGGGGGACGACCGTGGTCGGGAAGCCCTTCACGACCGCGCCGTTCGCGCTCCCCGTCGCGGGCAGCGGCCCGGTGAGCGAGGGCCCGGGCGGCGCCGTGTCGGGCAGCCCGGACGGTCCGGGCGCCTGGGACGGCAGCATCTCGCCGGCCAGGACCTGCGCGGCGTCCGCCTCCGACCCCCCGGCGTCCGCGGGGTCGGGGGCCGTCGAGCCGTCCGTGGGTTGGCCCGCCTCGGCGTCACCGGCGCGGTCGCGCACGGTCGACGAGGACGACGGTGCCGCGTCCTCCGGTGCGGACCCGTGCGACGTGCACCCGGCGGTGGCGCCGAGCACGAGCACGACCGCGAGCACCACGGCGCGACCGCGGGGGGCGGTTGCGCCTGCTCGGGACGGGCTGTGCGGGGTGGACATCGGCGACCTCGGCGGGGTGGTGGGGTCCAGCGGATCGACGACCGACCAAAGCGCCAGAAACCGGACATGCGGAACGTGCTCACGGTACCGACGCGACGACCGGGTCCGGACCGTGCGCGCCCCTTTTCACCCGGGTCAGAAGGGTGCCGTCACACGTTCGGTCCAGGCGCTCGTGTCAGGGGAGAGGCAGCTGGCCGACCACGTGGTCGGCGATCTCCAGGGCGCACGTCGCCGCCGGGGACGGGGCGTTGAGCACGTGGACCTGCCGTGCCGTGCGCTGCAGGAGGAAGTCGTCGACGAGCCGGCCGTCGCGGGCCATCGCCTGGGCGCGCACGCCTGCCGGGGACGGCACCAGGTCGTCCGGCACGATCGCGGGCACCAGAGCCGCCAGGCTGTGCGCGAACGCGCGCCGGGACACGGACCGCACCACCTCGCGGGCACCGGGCACGAGGTTGCGCACCCCCATGCGCCAGAGGCCGGGCCACGTGAGGGCGTCGGCGGTGTCGCGCACGTCGATGTCGCGCCAGGTGTACCCCTCGCGGGCGAGCGCCAGGACCGCGTTGGGCCCGGCGTGCACACCACCGCCGACCATGCGGGTCAGGTGCACGCCGAGGAACGGGAACCGCGGGTCCGGCACGGGGTAGACGAGGCCGTTCACCAGCTCGGCGGCGGTCGCGGAGAGCTCGAAGTACTCGCCCCGGAACGGCACGATCCGCGCGCCCGGGTCGAGGCCGCAGGCGCGGGCGACGCGGTCGGCGTGCAGACCGGCGCAGGCGACGACGGCGTCCGCGCGCAGCTCGGAGGTGGCGCCCAGGCGCTCGAGCTCCAGGTGCACGCCGTCGGCGGACTCGGTGGCGGCGACGACGCGGGTCCCGAACCGGACCTCGCCCTCGCCCGCCGAGACCTGGGCGGCCAGCGCCCGGCAGACGCCCGTGTAGTCGATGATCCCGGTGCTCTCCACCCACAGCGCGTCGACGCAGGCGACGTGCGGTTCGCGCTCGCGGGCGCCGGACCGGCCCACCAGCTGCGCCGGGACACCGTTCGCGCGGGCGCGCTCGGCGAGGCGGTGCAGCCCGGCCACCTGGTCGGGCGTCGTCGCGACGACGAGCTTGCCGGTGATCTCCACATCGACGCCGTGCTCGCGGGCGTACGCGGTCATGCTGCGCTGCCCGGCGACCGACATGCGCGCCTTCAGGCTGCCCGGCGTGTAGTAGAGGCCGGAGTGGATCACGCCGGAGTTCCGGCCGGTCTGGTGCAGCGCGACGGACTGCTCCTTCTCGAGCACCGTCACGCGGTGCCCGTCGCCCGTGAGGCGTGCCGCCACCGCGAGGCCGACGATCCCGGCCCCGACCACCACCACGTGCACGCCCATCTCCTGATCCTCGGCCGGTCGTCCTGCGCGCAGGCTAGCGGTCGCATGTCGGCGGCGGCTCGTAGACTGGCTGCGCACCCCGGGTCCGACGGATCCGGGGCTGTCGTGCTGCGCCGTCGTGCGCCCCGACCATGCGAAGGAACCATGGATCTCACCGGCCTCCTGCCCGCCCTGCTCTCCGACCCTGCCGCCGCCGCCGCGGTGGACTCCGTCCGCGCGCGTGGCGAGCTCGACGTGGTCGGCCCCGCCGGCGTGCGTCCGCCCCTGCTCGCCGCGCTGGCGTCGGGGCGCCCGCTCGTCGTCGTGACCGCCACCGGCCGGGACGCGGACGAGCTGGCTGCCGCGATCCGCTGCTACGTGCCCGCCGACGACGTCGCGGTGCTGCCGTCCTGGGAGACGCTCCCGCACGAGCGGCTGTCGCCCCGCAGCGACACCGTGGCCCGTCGTCTCGCGGTGTTCCGTCGGCTCGCGCACCCGGAGACCGAGGGGCACGCCGGGCCGGTCCGGGTGCTCGTCATGCCGGTCCGCGCGATGCTGCAGCCGGTGGTCCAGGGGCTCGGTGAGCTGGTGCCGGTGTCGATCAGCACCGGGGACCGGGTGGACCTCGCCGACCTCGCGGAGCGGCTCGTCGCCGCGGCGTACACGCGGGTCGACATGGTGGAGAAGCGCGGCGAGTTCGCGGTGCGCGGCGGGATCATCGACGTGTTCCCGCCGACGGAGGACCACCCGCTGCGCGTCGAGCTGTGGGGCGAGGACGTCGAGGAGATCCGGTGGTTCTCCATCGCGGACCAGCGCAGCCTCGAGGTGGCCGACCACGGCGTGTGGGCGCCGCCGTGCCGGGAGATCCTGCTCACCGACGCCGTGCGCGCCCGCGCGACGGAGCTGATCCCGCAGCTGCCGGGTGCGGTCGACATGCTGGACAAGCTGGCCAACGGCATCGCGGTCGAGGGCATGGAGTCGCTGGCCCCCGCGCTGGTCGAGTCGATGGTCCCGGTGCTCGACCTGGTGGCCGACGACAGCCTGCTCGTGCTGGTGGACCCGGAGCGCGTGCGCCGTCGTGCGCACGACCTCGTCGCGACGACGCAGGAGTTCCTCGCGGCCGCGTGGACGTCCGCGGCGGCCGGTGCGGCGACGCCCCTGGACCTGTCCGCGGCGAGCTTCGCGTCGTTCGCGGAGATCCGCGCGCTCGCGGCCGTGCGAGGGCTCGGCTGGTGGACGCTGTCGCCGTTCTCGCTGGACGTCGACGCCGCGGAGGCCGCGAAGCCCGACGACTTCTACGAGGGGGAGACGGGCACCGGCCACACCGCGGCACGCAACGAGGCGCCGCACCTGACCGCGATGGCCGACGACCTCGCGGCGACCGCGCAGACGGTCGTGATCGCGGCGCGGGACGTCGAGCGGTACCGCGGGGAGGTCGCCCGTGCGGTCGCCGACGTGCGCGTCCTGCAGCAGGCGGGCTGGCGGCTCGTGCTGGCGACCGAGGGGCACGGCCCCGCGCAGCGGATGGTCGAGCAGCTCAAGGCCGCGGAGGTCCCGGCGCGTCTCGTCGGCACCATCACCGACGAGCCCGAGGGCGGTGTCGTGCTCGTCGTGCCCGCGCCCGTCGGCCCCGGCTTCGTCGCCGAGGCCCTGCACCTGGCGGTGTTCTCCGAGTCGGACCTCACGGGCCGTGCGGGCACGTCGACGCGGGACATGCGCAGGATGCCGAGCCGGCGCCGCAACGTCGTCGACCCCCTGCAGCTGCGCCCGCACGACTACGTGGTGCACGAGCAGCACGGCGTCGGGCGGTTCGTGGAGCTGGTGCAGCGGACCATCGGCTCGGGCGCCACGGCGGCGACGCGCGAGTACCTCGTGATCGAGTACGCGTCGAGCAAGCGGGGGCAGCCGGGGGACCGGCTGTTCGTGCCCAGCGACCAGCTGGACCAGGTCACCAAGTACGTGGGTGGCGAGGCGCCGTCGCTGTCCAAGATGGGCGGCGGCGACTGGGCGAAGACCAAGGGCCGGGCCAAGAAGGCGGTCAAGGAGATCGCCGCGGAGCTCATCCGGCTGTACTCGGCGCGCATGGCGACCGCGGGGCACGCGTTCGGTCCGGACACACCGTGGCAGCGCGAGCTCGAGGACGCGTTCGCGTACGTCGAGACCCCGGACCAGGCGGCGACGATCGACGAGGTCAAGGCCGACATGGAGAAGCCGATCCCGATGGACCGGCTGGTCTGCGGGGACGTCGGCTACGGCAAGACGGAGATCGCCGTGCGGGCCGCGTTCAAGGCGGTCCAGGACGGCAAGCAGGTGGCGATCCTGGTGCCGACGACGCTCCTGGTGCAGCAGCACCTCGACACGTTCAGCGAGCGGTACAGCGCGTTCCCGGTGACGGTGAAGGCGCTGAGCCGGTTCCAGTCGCCGAAGGAGTCGAAGGAGGTCGTCGCCGGGCTGTCCGACGGCACGGTCGACGTCGTCATCGGCACGCACCGGCTGATCACGGGTGAGGTGCGGTTCAAGGACCTGGGCCTGGTGGTGATCGACGAGGAGCAGCGGTTCGGCGTGGAGCACAAGGAGACGCTCAAGGCCCTGCGCACCAACGTCGACGTGCTGGCGATGAGCGCGACCCCGATCCCGCGCACGCTGGAGATGGCGGTGACCGGCATCCGCGAGATGTCGACGCTGGCCACCCCGCC
The DNA here is from genome assembly GCF_001424195.1 of Cellulomonas sp. Leaf334. Classification (GTDB taxonomy): domain Bacteria; phylum Actinomycetota; class Actinomycetes; order Actinomycetales; family Cellulomonadaceae; genus Cellulomonas. The sequence goes on from NZ_LMOO01000005.1 coordinate 736,751, forward strand.
GGAGGAGCGGCACCCCGTCCTGACGTTCGTCGGCGCGTACGACGAGAAGCAGATCAGCGCGGCCATCCGGCGCGAGCTGCTGCGTGAGGGCCAGGTGTTCTACGTGCACAACAAGGTCGACTCGATCGAGCGGACCGCGTCGCGTCTGATGGAGCTCGTCCCAGAGGCCCGGGTCGCGGTGGCGCACGGGAAGATGAACGAGCACCAGCTCGAGCAGGTCATCGTCGACTTCTGGGAGAAGCGGTTCGACGTGCTGGTCTGCACGACGATCGTCGAGACCGGGCTGGACATCTCCAACGCCAACACGCTCATCCTGGAGCGCGCCGACCTGCTGGGCCTCTCGCAGCTGCACCAGCTGCGCGGCCGCGTCGGCCGCGGCCGCGAGCGCGCGTACTCCTACTTCCTGTACCCGCCGGAGAAGCCGCTCACGGAGACCGCGCACGACCGGCTCCAGACGATCGCCGCGAACACCGACCTCGGGGCCGGTATGGCCGTCGCGATGAAGGACCTGGAGATCCGCGGCGCGGGCAACCTGCTGGGCGGCGAGCAGTCCGGGCACATCGAGGGCGTCGGCTTCGACCTGTACATCCGCATGGTCGGCGAGGCGGTCGCCAACTTCCGGGGCGACGTCGAGGAGGAGCTGCCGGACGTCACCATCGAGCTGCCCGTCGACGCGCACATCCCGCACGACTACATCGCGCACGAGCGGCTGCGGCTCGAGGCGTACCGCAAGATCGCGGCGGCGGCGGACTCGGCGGCCCTCGGCGAGGTCCGCGCCGAGCTGGTCGACCGCTACGGCGCGGTGCCGTCGGCCGTCGACAACCTGTTCGAGGTGGCCGAGTTCCGGCAGCACGTGCGCAACAGCGGGCTGTCCGACGTCACCGCGCAGGGCAAGTTCGTCCGGTTCGCGCCCGTCGACCTGCCCGAGTCCGCGCAGCTGCGGCTCAAGCGGCTGTACCCCGGCGCGGTGCTCAAGCCCGCCACGCGGACCGTCCTGGTGCCGTGGCCGATGACGGCGCGGCTGGGCGGCAAGCCCGTGCAAGGCCGCGAGGTCATGCTCTGGGCGCGGCAGTTCATCGACGCGGTCGTGCGCGGCGACGTCGCGGCCGCCGCCGCAGCAGGCACGGTGGGCACCGCACGCAGGTGAGGGCCCTACGATGACCCACGATCGACGAGCGACGACGCGGGAGGTCCGGCGGTGGCGGTGCAGTGGCGTAGGGGTGTGCGGGCGGCCGGAGTGCTGGTCGCGCTGACGACGACGGTCGGCCTGGCGGGCTGCGCTGGGCAGCCCGGGGCCGCGGCGGTGGTCGACGGCACGGCCATCCCCACGTCGGACGTCGAGGCCGCCCTGACCGAGCTCCTGCCCTGGTTCCAGGGTGTGACCACCACGAACGTGCTCTCCGTCCTGATCCAGGAGCCCACGGTCGTGGACCTGGCCGAGGAGAAGGGGGTCGGCGTGTCCGACGAGGAGGCTCAGGCCCTGCTCGACCAGGTGGTCAAGCAGAAGTCCCCCGACGCCACCGCGACGTTCACGGAGCCGTCGCTGGCGGTGGCCCGGTACTCGATCGCCTACAGCAACCTCGAGGACGTGCCCAACCCCTCCGCGGTCGGCGAGGAGATCGACTCGCGGCTGCGCGCGCTCGACATCGAGGTCAACCCGCGGTTCGCGTCGCTGGAGGACGGCTTCCAGGTCGGCCCGCCGGCACGGCCGTCGTGGCTGGTCGGCTCCGGCTCCGGCGCTGTCGAGGACAGCGCGCCGCAGCCCACCCCGGAGCCGACGCCCTCGGCCTCGTGACGCCGTCGGAGCCGGACCCGCTCCGCGACCTCGTGCGCGTGATGGACCGGTTGCGCTCGCCGGGCGGCTGCCCGTGGGACGCGCAGCAGACCCACGAGTCGCTCGTGCCGTACGCGCTGGAGGAGGCCCACGAGCTCGCGGAGGCGATCGAGACCGCGGACCGTGCCGGGCTGCGCGAGGAGCTCGGGGACCTGCTGCTGCAGGTGGTGTTCCACGCGCGCATCGCCACCGAGCACCCGAGCGACCCGTTCGACGTCGACGACGTGGCCGCCGACCTCGTCGCCAAGCTCGTCCGCAGGCATCCCCACGTGTTCGAGGACGCGGAGCTCGACGGCGACGTGCACGTGCAGTGGGACCGGCTGAAGACCGCCGAGAAGCAGCGAGCGTCAGCGCTCGACGGGGTGCCGCTGGCCCTCGGTGCGCTGGCGCGGGCCCAGAAGGTCGCCGGGCGTGCCGCACGTGCCGGGCTGACGGCGCCGGTCCCGGCCGGGGACGGGCTGGGGGAGCGGCTGCTCGCACTGGTCCTCGAGGCCGACGCGGCCGGGGTCGACGCCGAGGGGGCGCTGCGCCGGACGGCGGCCACGTGGGAGCACGACCTGCGGTCGCGGGAGCAGTCGGGCGGTCCCTGACGCCCGGAAGTTCCCCGGATCATCCGAATGTCGGACGGAAAGCGCTTGCCGAGCGAGCGGCGGAACCCGTAGCCTGCCGGTGGCCGCCATGATGAGGGCGGCTCGCCGTCCCCCGGCGACGAGCCCGTGACGACCATCCGACGACGGAGGAACGCCCCGATGCGCATCGGCATCCCGATCGAGAGCCGGCCCGGCGAACGGCTCGTCGCCGCGACGCCGAAGACGGTCGGCCAGCTGGTCGGCCTCGGCTACGAGGTGGTCGTCGAGAGCGGAGCCGGCGCCTCCGCGACGTTCCGGGACGAGGACTACGCAGCAGCGGGCGCAGCCGTCGGGGGCGTTGCCGACGTCTGGCACAGCGACGTCGTCGCCAAGGTCAACCCGCCGACGGACGCCGAGGTCGCCTCCCTGCGCCCGGGCGCCACGCTCGTCGCGATGCTCGCGCCCGCGGCCAGCCCGGCGCTCGTCGAGGACCTGCACGCCCGCGGCGTGACGGCGCTCGCCCTCGACGCGGTGCCGCGCATCTCCCGCGCGCAGGCCCTCGACGTGCTGAGCACCATGTCGAACGTCGCCGGCTACCGCGCGGTCGTCGAGGCCGCCGAGGTCTACGGCGGCATGTTCACCGGGCAGGTCACCGCGGCGGGCAAGACGCCGCCGGCCCGCGTGTTCGTCATCGGCGCGGGCGTGGCCGGGCTGGCGGCGATCGGGGCCGCGGGGTCGATGGGCGCCCGCGTCCGCGCGTTCGACGTCCGGCCCGAGGTCGGCGAGCAGATCGAGTCGATGGGCGCCGCGTTCGTGCAGGCTGACGCCGCACAGCAGGCGGTCAGCAGCGACGGGTACGCCAGCGCGCTCACCGACGAGCAGGAGCGGCTGACCCAGGAGATGTACACCGCCGAGACGGCGGACGCGGACATCGTCATCACCACCGCGCTCGTGCGTGGGCACGCACCGACGACCATCACCGCGGCGATGGTCGACGGGATGCGGCCCGGCAGCGTGATCATCGACCTCGCCGCGTCGGGTGGCGGCAACTGCGAGCTCACCGTGCCGGGCAAGGCGGTCGTGACCGAGAACGGCGTGACCGTCGTCGGCTACACCGACCTGACCAGCCGCATGCCGCAGCACACGTCGCAGCTCTTCGGCACCAACATCGTGCACCTGCTCCAGCTGCTCACCCCCGCCAAGGACGGGCAGCTGGTGCTCGACCTGGACGACCCGGTGCAGCGCGGCATGGTGGTGACGCACCACGGTGAGGTGCTGTGGCCGCCACCACCGGTGCAGGTCTCCGCTGCACCGGTCGCGGCGCCCGTGCCCACGCCCGAGGAGCGGGCGGCGTCCGCGGCGGCCACGCTCGCGGACACGAACCGACGGCGCCAGCGCCGGTCGGTCGTCCTGGGTCTGGTGGCCGTCCTCGTGCTGCTCGGCATCTCGTTCGCGCCGGCCGTCTTCCTCGGCCACTTCACCGTGTTCGTGCTCGCCGTGATCGTCGGCTACTACGTGATCTCCAACGTCAGCCACTCCCTGCACACACCGCTGATGGCCCAGACCAACGCGATCTCCGGGATCATCCTCGTCGGCGCGCTCCTGCAGATCGGCGACGACAGCTGGCTCGTCACCGTCCTCGCGGTGATCGCCGCGTCCGTCGCCAGCATCAACGTCTTCGGGGGATTCCTCGTCGCGAACCGCATGATCCGCATGTTCCGGAAGGACGCCTGACCCCGTGCTGACCTCCGTGGCCCAGGCTGTCTACCTCGCCGCCGCCGTCCTGTTCATCCTCAGCCTCGCCGGACTCTCGAAGCAGGAGACCGCCCGGCGCGGCAACCTCGCGGGCATGGTGGGCATGGCGCTCGCGCTCGTCGCGACCGTCGCGCTCGCCCTGGAGGGCTCCGAGCGGCCCGTCTCCGTGACGGCGTCACTCATCCTCGTGGTGTTCCTGATCGGCGCGACCGTCGGCACCTGGCAGGCGCGTCGCGTCGAGATGACTCAGATGCCCGAGCTCATCGCGATCCTGCACTCGTTCGTCGGGCTCGCCGCCGTGCTCGTCGGGTACAACTCGTTCCTCACCGAGCCGTCCGACCCGGCGCACCTGGTCGAGGTGTTCCTCGGGGTGCTCATCGGCGCCGTGACGTTCACCGGCTCGATCGTGGCGTACCTGAAGCTCTCGACGAAGATCAGCTCCGCGCCCATGGTGCTGCCCGGCCGCAACTGGCTGAACCTGGGCATGGTCGTGCTGTCCGGCGTGCTGCTGGCGTGGTTCCTCGGCTCCGGGAGCGTCTGGCCCCTGCTGCTCATGACGGTCGTCGCGCTCGCGCTCGGCTGGCACCTGGTGGCGTCCATCGGCGGCGGCGACATGCCGGTCGTCGTGTCGATGCTGAACTCGTACTCCGGGTGGGCGGCCGCCGCGGCGGGCTTCATGCTCAGCAACGACCTGCTCATCGTCACCGGCGCGCTCGTCGGCTCGTCCGGTGCGATCCTCAGCTACCTCATGTGCACGGCCATGAACCGGTCCTTCATCAGCGTCATCCTCGGCGGGTACGGCACGGTCGGCGGGACGGTCGCGGCATCGGACGCCGAGCTCGGGGAGTACCACGAGATCAAGCCGCCCGAGGCGGCCGAGCTGCTCGCCGACGCGCGCCGCGTCGTCATCACGCCCGGGTACGGGATGGCCGTCGCGAAGGCGCAGTACCCCGTCGCGGAGCTCGTCGCCAAGCTGCGCGCCCGCGGCGTCGACGTCCGGTTCGGCGTGCACCCGGTCGCCGGCCGGCTGCCCGGGCACATGAACGTGCTGCTCGCCGAGGCCAAGGTCCCGTACGACATCGTGCTCGAGATGGACGAGATCAACGGCGACCTGGCCGACACCGACGTCGTGCTCGTCATCGGCGCCAACGACACCGTGAACCCGGCCGCCCTCGACGACCCGTCGTCGCCCATCGCCGGCATGCCCGTCCTCGAGGTGTGGAAGGCCGCGCGCGTCATCGTGTTCAAGCGCTCGATGGCCACCGGCTACGCGGGCGTGCAGAACCCGCTGTTCTTCCGCGAGAACACCTCGATGCTGTTCGGGGACGCGAAGGAGCAGACGGAGCGGATCGTCGAAGCGCTTCACCAGGCCTGACCTGCGCGTCCGGGCGCCAGGATCGCACCCGAACCGATTCACCGCTGGCGCGGCAGAGCGTTGCCTCCCTAGCGTCCGGCGCGTGTCCCGGCGGTTCGGTCGCCGGGTCCCCGTCGCGAAGGAGCGTCGCCATGCCTCGTCCTGCCCCTGTGACAGCAGCGGTGCCGGCCCCGCTCGTCGTGAGCGTCCTGGCGGCACTGCTCGTCATCGCCCTGGCGATGCTCGCGCTGGTCGCGGCCCCGTTCGCCGGGCCGGCGCGCGCCGCGTCGCCCGCTGTCGTCGTGCAGGCCGACTTCGAGGACGGTCCCGACGGCTGGGTGGCCCGCGGGCCTGCGCCCACGGTCGCGCTGTCCACCGAGGCGCCGCGCGGCACCCAGAGCCTGCTCGTCACCGGCCGCACGTCCACCTGGCACGGCGCCGGGATCGATGTCACCGACGCGTTCGAGCCCGGCGTGACCCACACGATCGGGCTCTGGCTGCGGCTGCCGTCCACCGGCACGGGCTACGCCGACCTGCGCGTGTCCGTGCAGCGCGACGTCGGCGGCGCCTCGTCCTACGACACCGTCGCGACCGCCACCGGCGTCACCAACGGTGCGTGGAAGCAGGTCGTGGCCAGCTACACGCCGGGTCCGTTCGACACCGCGCTGCTGTACGTCGAGTCGACGTCGTCGCTCACCGACATCCTGGTCGACGACGTCGTGGTCAGCGCGACGCGTGCCACGCCGGACCTCGCGCTTCCGCAGCTCGACCAGACGCTCGCGCCGTGGTTCCCGTTCGGCCTCGCGGTGGAGCCCGCCGACGTGCTCGCCGGCCGTGGCGACCTCGTCGCCCACCACGCCGCGCAGATCACCCCCGGCAACCAGATGAAGCCGGACGCCATCCAGCCCACCGAGGGGACGTTCCGGTTCGACGACGCCGACCTGCTGGTCGACTTCGCGCTGGCGCACGATCAGCGCGTGTACGGGCACACGCTCCTGTGGCACCAGCAGACACCCGCGTGGTTCTTCCAGCGGGACGGCGCCGCGCTCACGACGAGCTCCGCCGACCAGGCGCTGCTGCGCTCGCGGCTGCAGACCCACATCGAGGCGATCGCCGAGCACTACCGCACCGCGTACGGCGAGTTCGGTACGCCCGGCAACCCGATCTTCGCGTTCGACGTGGTCAACGAGGTGATCGACGAGAGCCAGTCCGACGGGCTGCGGCGCAGCGAGTGGTACCGGATCCTGGGACCGTCCTACATCGCCGACGCGTTCCGGTACGCCCGCGCGGCGTTCGGTCCCGAGGTCGAGCTGTTCATCAACGACTACAACAGCGAGTACCCCAACAAGCGCACGCCGTACGTCGCGCTCGTCCGGTCGCTGCTGGCCGACGGTGTCCCGGTGGACGGCGTCGGTCACCAGCTGCACGTCGAGGTCGGCCGGTCGTTGAGCTATGTCGAGGCGACGATCACCGCGTTCGAGGCGCTCGGCGTGCGGCAGGCCGTCACGGAGCTGGACGTCTCGACGTACCTGCACGGTGGCGAGAGCTGGACGACGCCGCCGGCCGACCGGCTGCTGCAGCAGGCGCTCTACTACCGCGACCTGGTCACGGTCCTCAAGCGGCACGCGGCGTCGTTCGAGTCCGTGACGATCTGGGGTGTCGACGACTCGCGGACGTGGCTGCGGGCCGGTGCCGCGCCGCTGCTCTTCGACGGTGCGCTGCAGGCCAAGCCGGCGTTCTGGGGGATCGTCGACCCGTCCCGGATCGGCGTGACCCCGACGCCCACGCCCACACCGACCCCGACCCCGACCCCGACGCCCACGCCCACGCCCACCCCGACGCCCACGCCGACGCCCACCAGCGGTCCGGCCGCGTGCACCGTCCGGTGGTCGTCGAACGCGTGGAACACCGGCCTCACGGCGAACGTCCGCGTCACGAACACCGGCACGACGACGGTCGACGGCTGGACGCTGACGTTCACGTTCTCCGGAGGACAGCAGGTCACGCAGGGCTGGAGCGCGCAGTGGTCGCAGGCCGGCACGGTCGTCACGGCGTCCAACGCGTCCTGGAACGGCCGGCTGGCCCCGGGCGCGAGCACGGAGATCGGCTTCAACGCCTCGCACCCCGGCGCGCCCACCGCTCCGAGCGACTTCCGGCTCAACGGTGCCGCGTGCGCCTCGTCGTGACGTGAGGTGACGTCGCGGCCGACCGCCCTGCACCGTGGGGGCGGTCGGCCGGTGCGGTGTCGAGAACCCGCGCGCCGGTCGTCGTCGGGCTCGTCGTGCGGCACCCTCGAGCGGTGTCCAGCGGACGAAGGTCCCGGTACGCCCCTCCTCGGACGCCACTAGGGTGAGGTCGTAAACCCACCCGCTTCCAAAGGAGCACCCATGGCCAGCATCGAGGCCGTCGGCGCCCGCGAGATCCTCGACTCGCGCGGCAACCCCACTGTCGAGGTCGAGGTCGCACTCGACGACGGCACCATCGCCCGTGCTGCAGTTCCCTCCGGCGCCTCGACCGGCGCGTTCGAGGCCGTCGAGCGCCGCGACGGCGACTCCGCCCGCTACCTGGGCAAGGGTGTCGAGGAGGCCGTCAGCGCCGTCATCGACGAGATCGCCCCCGAGCTCATCGGCTTCGAGGCCACCGAGCAGCGCCTGATCGACGGTGCGCTGATCGACCTCGACGGCACCGCCAACAAGGGCAAGCTCGGCGCCAACGCGATCCTCGGCGTCTCGCTCGCCGTCGCCAAGGCAGCCGCTGACTCGGCCGACCTGCCGCTCTTCCGCTACCTGGGCGGCCCCAACGCCCACGTGCTGCCGGTCCCGATGATGAACATCCTCAACGGTGGGTCGCACGCCGACTCCAACGTCGACATCCAGGAGTTCATGGTCGCCCCCATCGGTGCGGCCACGTACCGCGAGGCGCTGCGCACCGGTGTCGAGGTCTACCACTCGCTGAAGTCCGTGCTGAAGAGCAAGGGCCTCTCGACGGGCCTCGGCGACGAGGGTGGCTTCGCCCCGAACCTGGGCAGCAACCGTGAGGCGCTCGACCTGATCCTGGTCGCCATCGAGAAGGCCGGCTTCACGCCCGGTGTCGACCTGGGCCTCGCGCTCGACGTCGCCGCCACCGAGTTCTTCAAGGACGGCGCCTACCAGTTCGAGGGTCGCGCGCACTCCCCGCAGGAGATGATCACGTACTACGAGCAGCTGGTGCGTGACTACCCGCTGGTCTCCATCGAGGACCCGCTGTCCGAGGACGAGTGGGAGTCCTGGTCGCAGCTCGTCGCCGAGGTGGGCGACCGCGTGCAGATCGTCGGCGACGACCTGTTCGTCACCAACCCGGAGCGTCTCCGCAAGGGCATCGAGCTCAAGTCGGCCAACTCGCTGCTGGTCAAGCTCAACCAGATCGGCACGCTGACGGAGACGTTCGACGCCGTCGAGCTGGCCCAGCGCAGCGGCTTCACGACGATGACCTCGCACCGCTCCGGCGAGACCGAGGACACCACGATCGCCGACCTGTCGGTGGCCACGAACGCCGGCCAGATCAAGACCGGTGCCCCCGCCCGTGGCGAGCGCATCAACAAGTACAACCAGCTGCTCCGCATCGAGGAGGAGCTGGACGACGCCGCGCGCTACGCCGGTCGCTCCGCCTTCCCGCGGTTCACGGCCTGACGCACGACCCTCGGAGGCCGGTCACCCGCTCGGGTGGCCGGCCTCCGGCGTGTCAGGGGGCCGGCGGTGCCGAGACGATCGGCTGCGGATCGCCCCCGACGGACTCGGTGGTCGAGAAGACGGCCGTGAGCCCGACCGTGACGACACCGGTCACCAGCAGGACCGGAACGGTGGCGACGAAGATCGTCCGCCAGGCCTTCCAGCCGGCGCCCTTGCGGACCCAGCCGACCGAGGCCACGACCGCGAGGACCAGGACCGCCAGCGGGATCACGAGCAGCGCCAGGCTGACCGGGGCGAGCACCAGGCCGAGCATCGAGCCCCCGAGCGCGACGAGGACGATGCCGCCGGGCGAGTCGGTGACCGAGCGGCGGACCGTCGGGTCGGGTGGCGCGTCCGGGCTCCAGGCGGCGGCGACCGCGTCGACCGTGCCCAGGTCCGCGAGGACGCGCCGCACGTCGTCGCTCGTCGGCTCGTGCTCGAGCTCGTCGAGCGCGACGTCGATGTGCTCGCGGACGGAGTCGACGATGTCGGCCCGCTCGGCCGGGTCGGCGCCGGACAGGCGGCGGTAGAGGTCGGCGAGGTAGGCCGCGACGAGCGGCGGGACGGTACGCATCACGCGATGCCCTTCAGGAGGTGGTCCACGCCGGTGCGGAACGGCTCCCAGACGGCGACGAACGAACGCAGCGCGTCCCGGCCCTCGTCGGTGAGCGCGTGGTAGCGGCGGGGCGGTCCGGTGGGGGACTCCTGCCAGGTGGTGTCCACCCAGCGGCGGCGACGCAGCCGCGTCAGGAGGGGGTAGAGCGTGCCCTCCGACCCGAACAGGATGTCGTCCCCGCCGAGCGCGCGGGCGATGTCCTGGCCGTACGACGGCCCGCGGTCGAGGTGGGCGAGCACGCAGTACTCGAGCGTGCCGCGGCGCAGCTGGGTGAGCACCGCGTGCGCATCCGATCCGTCCGGTTCCATGTGACGCATGGTACCGAGCGACGCATGGAACCTGTCAATGGGTGGTCCGGCGCGCCACGGCAGCCGATATCCGGGCAGGTCGGGGCGGTACGGGGCACAATCGACGCCATGTCTGCCCCCCGACGCCCGGCGTCCCCGAGCGCCCCCGGTCGGCGCGCGGCACCCCGGTCCGGGACGCCCACGCCCGCGGGCGGCGTACCGCGGGGGAGCGCGGGCAGCCGGCCGTCGGCACCCCGCTCCGGGGCGGTCCCTCGCGTCGGACCCACCCCCTCGTCGTCGCCCAAGCCGTCCTCGTCGCGACCCTCCGCCAGCCGCCCCGCCACGCGCGGGACGCCGACCCCGCCCCGGGGCACCCCGCGCGCGGAGCGCGTGCAGGTCCGGGTGCCGCGACTGTTCACCATCCGCACGATGGTGTTCTCGTGCGTGCTCCTGCTGGCGTTCGTCCTGGTGTACCCGACGCTGCACGCGTACCTGGAGCAGCGCGTCGAGGTGGACCAGCTGCGGGCCGAGGTCGAGGCGGCCCGCGAGCGCAACGACGACCTCGAGGCCGACCTGGCGCGCTGGGACGACGACGCGTTCGTGCGCGCACAGGCGCGTGAACGGCTCTCGTTCGTGATGCCCGGCGAGAAGGCGTTCCGGGTCATCGACCCCGAGACCGTCCCCGACACCCCGCCCGCCGCCGAGGGTCCCGCGACCGCGCTGGACGCCGGGTCCACCCTGCCCTGGTACGCCAACGTCTGGGAGTCGGTCGAGGTCGCGGGGGAGACGCCCGTGCCCGAGGCGGAGGATGCGGTGACGCCGGGCGACAATGGGACGCCCGCGCCGCCCGCCGGCGGCTGACCGGACCCCCAGCACGAACGGATCGACCTGTGGCACCCTCCTTCGACACCGTGACCGACCAGGACCTCGCGGTGCTCGCCGAGCAGCTCGGCCGGCCCCCGCGCGGCGTCGTCGGCATCGCTGCCCGCTGCGTCTGCGGCCGCCCCCTCGTGGTCCGCACCGCCCCACGGCTCGACGACGGCACCCCGTTCCCGACGACGTACTACCTCACCTGCCCGCCGGCGGTCGCCGCCGTGAGCACGCTGGAGGCCGGCGGGCTGATGAAGGAGCTCACGGCCCGGCTCGCCGACGACGAGGAGCTCGCCGCCGCCTACCGACGCGCCCACGACGCCTACCTGGTCGACCGCGAGGCGCTCGGGCACGTCGAGGAGATCGCGGGCATCTCCGCCGGCGGCATGCCGACCCGCGTGAAGTGCCTGCACGTCCTGGTCGGCCACGCCCTCGCAGCCGGCCCGGGCGTCAACCCGATCGGCGACGAGGCCCTGACCCTGATCCACGACGACTGGCGCCCGGACCGCTGCACCTGCTGACGCACCACGGGACGTCCGCGCCGGGCGCCCCGACGACCGAATGTGCGGACGTCCGAGCATCTGCGCGCTATGGCGCGCACTACCTCGGACGTTGCGGGTTCTCGGACGGCCGGAGCTGACTGTCGTGCGGTCCTGGCTGCCATGTCCTCGGACGGTGCCGGTGGAGGTGGGCGAGCGGTGCGAGGATGGTGCGCGTGACGCGTGTGGCTGCCATCGACTGCGGGACCAACTCGATCCGACTGCTCGTCGCCGACGTCGATCCGGACGCCGGGACGCTGGTGGACCTGGACCGGCGGATGGAGGTCGTGCGGCTCGGCCAGGGCGTGGACCGGACCGGGCGGATCGCCCCGGAGGCGCTCGCGCGGACCCTCGACGCCGCCCGTCGGTACAACGACGTCTGCACGGGGCTCGGGGTGGAGGCGGTCCGGTTCGTCGCCACGTCGGCGTCGCGCGACGCGGAGAACCGTGCTGACTTCGTCGACGGCGTCCGGGCCGCGCTCGGCGTCGAGCCGGAGGTCGTCGCGGGGCAGGAGGAGGCCGAGCTCTCCTTCCGCGGGGCCACGGGCGTGCTCGGCGCGAAGCACCCGGGACCGTTCCTCGTGGTCGACCTCGGTGGCGGCTCGACGGAGCTGGTGCTGGGCACGTCGACGCCCGAGGCGGCGTTCTCGATGGACGTCGGCTGCGTGCGGATGACCGAGCGGCACCTGCGCAGCGACCCGCCGACCACCGCCGAGATCGCCGCGGCGCACACCGACGTCGCGGCGGCGCTGGACACCGCGTCGGCCGTCGTCCCGCTCGGCAAGACCGTCACGCTCGTCGGCCTGGCGGGCACCGTCACCACGGTGACCGCCCATGGGCTCGGGCTCCCCGCGTACGACGCCGAGGTCATCGACGGGTCCGTGCTCCCGGTCGACGTCGTCCTCGCCGCGTGCGACGACCTCCTGCTCCGGTCCCGTGAGGACCGCGCAGCACTGGGCTTCATGCACCCCGGCCGGGTCGACGTCATCGGCGCGGGTGCCCTGGTGTGGGCGGACGTCGTCCGTCGCGTCCGTGACGAGGTCGCCGCCGCCGGTGGGCAGCTGACCGAGGTGGTCACGTCGGAGCACGACATCCTCGACGGCATCGCCTGGAGCATCGCCACCCGCTGACGCACGGCCCCCGAGTGCGGACGTCCGCGTGATCGAGCGTCCTGACGACCGAACCCGCGGACGTCCGAGGAAGTGGCTGCCCTGTCGACCACATCCTCGGACGCCCACGTCAGGGGGTGCGGGACGTCCGAGCATCTGCGCGTCGGGGCAGCCACATCCTCGGACGCTGCGGCTGAGAGATGCGCGGGCGGCGACACGCCTGGTGCGTTCTGGACAGTAGTGCGCACTGTGTAATAGCGTCTGCCCTGCGGGGACCGGAGGGGGTTCCCGCACCAAGCTCGCCGGCCCGGTGTCGTGGGCCGCCCTGCCGGGCGGTCGGCGGAGGGTCGCGGACCCGGAGGACCCATGGACACCACCCAGCTGCTCAAGGGCGTGCTCGACCTGGCGGTGCTCGCCGTCGTCTCCGACGAGGACGGGTACGGCTACGACGTGGTCCGTCGGCTGCGCGCCGCGGGCATCGAGGAGGTCGGGGACGCGTCGGTCTACGGGACGCTGCGGCGCCTGTACTCGTCGGGAGCGCTCACGTCGTACGTGGTGCCCAGCGACGAGGGGCCGCACCGCAAGTACTACGGCATCAACGCGCAGGGCCGGGCGATGCTCGAGGCGCAGCGCAAGGACTGGCAGGAGTTCGCAGGCACGATGGGCCGCCTGCTCAAGACGGAGGTCGTGCGATGAGCGTGCTGGACACCACGGACGCGCTGGACGTCGCCGGCTACGCGGCGGCGGTGCGTCGGAGCCTCGCCGACCTGGGCCCGGAGCAGGTCGACGACCTCACCGACGACCTCGAGGCGGACCTGGCCGAGGCGCTGGACGACGAGCGGCACGTGGCGCACGGTCGCGGGGTCCTGGAGCAGTTCGGGCCGCCCGAGGAGTACGCCGCGGAGCTGCGGGCCGCCGCCGGGCTGGCGCCGGCGACGGCGGCCGCGCGGTCCGGCCTGCCGATGGGCGACCCGGTCCAGGACGCACGGCGGCTCGGCCGCTGGACCCTGCGGCGGCTGCGGGCACAGGCGTGGTGGCCGCCGGTCGAGTCGTTCCTGGTCGCTCTGCGGCCGGTCTGGTGGCTGCTGCGCGGGTGGGTCGTCTACCAGCTCGTCGCGAGCATGGCGGGGGTGTCGGGGTGGTTCCCGCACAACCTGCCGGCGTTCCTGGTGCTGGTCGGCTTCGTGGTCCTGAGCGTGCAGTGGGGTCGCGGGGCGTGGTTCCGGGGGAGCAGCGTGGCGTGGGTCGCGACGACCGCCAACGTCGTCGCCGTCGTCGCCGTGCTGCCGCTGCTGGGCTCGGCGCAGGACTGGCTGGGCGACCGGGAGGCCGTCTACGACTCCTACCAGGCGGGCGTCCTGGGCGGCGGCGACCCGCAGACGATCATCCAGGACAAGGCGGTCGACGGTGTCGTCGTCGACGGCATGCAGGTGAGCAACCTGTTCGTGTACGACGCGGAGGGCAACCCGCTGACGGACGTCCAGGTGTACGACGACCGCGGCCGCCCGGTGCGCACGACGTTCGACAACGGCTTCGAGCAGTACTGGTTCCCGGAGGCCACGGAACCCTGGTCGTTCGTCAGCCGGGTGGACTCGGACGGCCGTGCCCGCTGGAACGTGTACCCGTTGCAGGGTGCCCCGACGTCGGAGTTCACGTACGACGACGAGGGGCTGCAGGTGCTGCCGTCGGGGTCGACCGCGACGACGCCGCCGTGGCCGTTCGCGAAGGCCCCGGCGCTCGACGACGCCCCGGACGCAGCGATCGGCGCGGAGGGCCCCGTCCCGTCGCCGACCAGCACGCCGTGATCACCGTCGGCGGCATCCTCCCGAAACGGGTGCCGCCGACGGCCCTGGGCTGAGATGATGGGCCGTGGGAACGCTCCCAGCGATCCCTTCCCCGTCGGCGCTCGAAGAGGAGAGCCATGCCCGCCCGTGACCCTCGGCTGGACCGTCGTGCCGTCCTGCAGCTCGGTGGCGGGGTGGCCGCTGCCGGCATCCTGGCGGCGTGCACGTCCGGCGGGCCGGTCACGTCGACGCCGACCCCGACGGCACCGACCGGGTGGCAGCCGCCCGCCGAGCCCATGGCGTTCCCCGCGGGGTTCGTGTGGGGTGCGGCGACGTCCTCGTTCCAGGTCGAGGGGTCGACCACGGCGGACGGGCGCGGGCAGTCGATCTGGGACACGTTCGCGGCGACGCCGGGGCGGATCAGCGACGGGTCGACGGGTGACCCGGCCGCCGACCACTACCGGCTGTGGGAGTCGGACCTCGACCTGATCGCGGACCTCGGGCTGGCGGCCTACCGGTTCTCGGTGGCGTGGCCCCGCATCCAGCCGACGGGTTCCGGCGCGGTCAACCAGCCGGGTGTCGACTTCTACCGGCGCCTGGTCGACGGACTCCTGGCCCGGGGGATCCACCCCGCGATCACGCTGTACCACTGGGACCTGCCGCAGGCGTTGCAGGACGCGGGCGGCTGGGCGGTGCGCGAGACGGCGGACCGGTTCGGGGAGTACGCGGCGATCATGTTCGACGCGCTGCGGGACGTCGACGCCACGTGGCTGACCATCAACGAGCCGAAGACGACCGCGTACGTCGGGCACCGGTGGGGCGTGCACGCTCCGGGGATCACCGACGACGACCAGGCTGCTGCCGCGATCCATCACCAGCTGCTCGCGCACGGTCGCGCCGTCCAGGCGTTCCGGGCCGGCGGGGCCGCGGGGCAGATCGGGATCGCCCTCAACCTCCTGCCCGTCTACCCGACGAACCGGGAGTCGGACCGGGCCGCCGTGTACACCGACGCCGTGGAGAACCGGATGTTCCTGGACCCGGTCCTGCTGGGGCGCTACCCGTCGGACGCGATCGGTTCCGAGCCAGGGCAGCTGCCGGCGGACGCCGGGGCGTTCGCGGACCTCGTCCTGGACGGCGACCTCGACGTCATCGCCGCACCCCTCGACGTCCTCGCCGTGCAGTACTACGGGGTCACGGGGGTCGACCAGTTCGCCAACCAGGTCGACCTGTACCCGACGTCGGCTGCGGTGTGGCAGCAGGTGCATCCCGAGGGGCTGTACGACCTGCTGATCGACCTGCTCATCGACTACCCGGACGCCCCGCCGCTGCTCATCACCGAGAACGGCATCCCGGACCGGACACCCGAGGGCACGACGGACGATGTCGAGCGGCTCGAGTTCCTGCGGGCGCACCTGCAGCAGGCGGCACGGGCGATCGCGGACGGCGTCGAGCTCGTCGGGTACTACGCCTGGTCGCTGCTGGACAACTTCGAGTGGGCCGAGGGGATGAGCCAGCGCTGGGGCCTGGTGCACGTCGACTTCGCGACGCAGGAGCGGACGCCCAAGGCGAGCATGGAGTGGTACTCGGCGGTGGTCCGCGCGAACGAGGTACCGCCCTCCTGAGTTCCCGGTGTGCGCATCATCACCGGCTTCTGGTGGGGCGTTCACCCTCCTGCGCCGTTACCGTTGAGGCATGCCTACCCCCGTCTCCGATGTCGGCACCACGACCAGCACGGTTGCGGCGGCCCGTCCGGGCAAGCCGCGCAAGGTTCCCCGTGTCGTGATCCTCGGCGGCGGAACCGTGGGCCTGTACACGGCGCGCCGGCTGCGCAAGCGGCTCGGCAAGCGGGAGGCGGCCATCGTCGTCGTCGACCCCCGCCCGTACATGACGTACGCGCCGTTCCTGCCGGAGGCCGCGGCCGGGTCCATCGACCCCCGCAACATCGTCGCCCCGCACCGCCGGGCCCTCAAGGGCGTCGACGTGCTGCAGGGCAAGGTCAGCGAGATCAACCATGCCGGCCGCACGGTCCAGATCACCCCCGAGGAGGGGGACCCGTACTGGATCACCTACGACCACCTGGTCGTCGGCCTCGGGTCGGTCGCCCGCACGCTGCCCATCCCGGGGCTCGCGGAGCAGGGCATCGGCTTCAAGAACGTCGAAGAGGCCATCGCGGTCCGCAACCACGTGCTCAACCGGATCGACCTGGCGGCCAGCACCTGGGACCCGGAGCTGCGCAGGCGCATGCTGACGTTCGTCTTCGTCGGCGGCGGGTTCGCCGGCATCGAGGCGCTCGGCGAGGTCGAGGACATGGCCCGCGCCGCGGTGAAGTACTACAAGGCGATCGAGCAGGAGGAGCTGCGCTTCGTCCTCGTCGAGGGCTCGCCGCGCATCCTGCCGGAGGTCAGCGAGGAGCTCGGTGGGTACACCCTCGAGCAGCTGCGCAAGCGGCAGATCGAGATCCACCTGTCGACGTTCCTGAACAGCTGCGTCGACGGTCACGTGGTGCTGTCGAACAAGCTCGAGTTCGACGCGGAGACCATCGTCTGGACGGCCGGCGTGAAGGCCAACCCGGTGCTGCAGGACTCGGACCTGCCGCTCGACAAGATGGGGCGGGTCACCTGCAACGCCGCGCTCCAGGTCGTCGACGCCGAGGGTGCGGTCGTGCCCGACGCGTACGCGGCAGGTGACTGCGCGGCCGTCCCGGACCTGTTCAACCCCGGGCAGATGTGCCCCCCGAACGCCCAGCACGCGCTGCGCGAGGGGAACCACCTCGGCGACAACCTGGCGCGCGTCCTGCGCTCGGCGGAGGTGACCGACTACAAGCACAAGAACATCGGTGCCGTCGCGTCGCTCGGCATGTACAAGGGTGTCGCGCAGATGTTCGGCCGCATCAAGGTCCGCGGCTTCCTCGCGTGGGTGCTGCACCGCTCGTACCACGTGGCGGCCATGCCGACCTGGAACCGCAAGATCCGCATCGCGGCCGGGTGGACCGGCGCGCTGCTGCTGCGTCGCGAGGTCGTCGCGCTTGGCAGCCTGCACGACCCGCGGGCCGAGTTCCGGGCCGCGTCGGTGCCGCCCAAGCCGCGGGCGGTCGAGCCGGGCGAGGGTGACCCGGCCCTCCCGCCCCAGAAGGCGGAGCCGGGGTCGCCGGCGAAGAAGAAGTCCGCCAGGACCGCCTGACCAGCCCTGACGCGAGCCCTCGACCCGAGACGGGTCGAGGGCTCGCGTGCGTGTACGGCTGGCAGGATGGCTCGCAGCCCCCGTAGCCCAACTGGCAGAGGCAGCCGGCTTAAACCCGGCACAGTCCGGGTTCGAACCCCGGCGGGGGCACGATCGCCTCCGCGCTTTCGCCCGCACGTCGCAGGACGGTCCGGCTAGCGTGGGACGCATGTCCTCGGCGGCGCCGCGCGAACCGGAGGGCCGCGCGACGCCGCGGGCCCCGACGGAACCGGTCGACCACGCCACCACGCCCCCGACGGACGAGGTGGTCGGCAGCGCACCACCGCCGCGTCCGCCGGTGCCCGGCCTCGCGCCCCCACCGCGACCCGAGGTCGGCGGCGTCGGCTTCGTCGCGACGAGCGCGCCTCCTGCGATGCCCGGCGCGGTCTCGACGGGCATCAGCCTGTGGGTCGGGAGCCTCGCGGCGGGGCTGCTCGCGGCGGGGTCGATCGTGCGGTCCCAGCCGGCGCTGCGCGACCGCTTCGCCGCCGAGGTCCTCGAGCGGGACCCGACCACCACGCTCGGCACCGCGCAGGACGCCGCGAGCGTGCTCGTCTGGGTCCTCGTCGGTGGGCTCGTCCTCGTGTGGCTGGTGCACCTGGTGCTCGTGATCCGCACGGCAGGCGGTCACGGTGGGGCCCGCTGGGCACTGGTGCTCCTCGGTCTGCTCGGTGCCGCGACGGTGCTGCTGGTGCAGGACGTCCTGGCCGACCCCGACGTCTCGCTGGTCCACGACCTCAACCGGGTGGCGCTCCTCGCGCAGGCCGTGCTCGCCCTGCTCGGCTCGGTCGTGCTCGCCGCGCCGCCGGCCGGGCGATGGTTCACGGAGCTGCGGCGGCGGCGCTGACGCTCTCCGAGTGCAGCGGACGCGTCGCCGCGAGCAGCCGGCGGGCCTCCTGGACGACCTCGGGAGCCCGGTCGTCGTGCTCCAGCAGGTCGAGCATCCGGCCGAGCCCATCGCGGGTGAAGCGCCGGTCGCGGCCCTCGACCGCGACGTCGAGCGAGCGGCGCAGCTCCTCCACCCCGCTGCGGCGGGACAGCTCGGCGGTCAGGGCGGCGGCGTCGAGCTGGTTGCCGCGCAGCAGGGCCAGGCACGTCCGGACGCCGAACATGCCGAGGCGGTCGAGCAGCTCGGCACGGGCGTGCGCGGACACGGGCACGGACAGCGAGGGGCGTCGGAAGCGGTCCACGGACAGCAGCAGCTCCTCGACCACGTGCCGGTCGAGCGCAGCGAGCGCGCGCAGGTCGGCAGCCTCGCTCGGGCGCAAGGTCTGGGCGGTCTCGGCGAGCAGGCCGGCGACCGGCAGGGCGACCCCGCACAGGCGGGTCACGTCGGGGTTCTCGCGGTGGCGGCGGGCGAGCCGCTCGGCGGACACGAGGGCGTCGATCCGCCCCGCGCCGACCTCGTCGGCGCGTGCCACGACGGCGATCGTGGTCGCGACCGCGTCGTCCCCGCGCAGGCGCGCGAGGTCCTCGAGGTAGCGCAGGTCCGCGCGCCGGACCTGACGCAGCAGGTAGACCACGACGTCGACGGCGGAGGTCACCGCGTCGGTCGCGAGGAACTCCTGCGACCGGCGCGACGCGACCCTGGACAGGGCGTCCAGGCCGGGGGTGTCGATCAGGGTGCGCGTGCGGAGCGCCGGTGCGGGCCACCAGACGTCGACGTGGTCGATCTCGTCGACGGGTGCACCGCGCAGGTCCACCTGCAGCCCGGTCCGGCCGGCCATCGCCGGGCTCTCCCACGACCGGCCCGACCGGGGGTGCACGGCCACCCGGGGTGTCGCCCCCCACCGGTACCAGGTGACGGTCTGCGTGCACTCGGACGCGTCCGAGGCGGCGATGCGCGCTCCGACGAGCGCGTTGAGCAGGGTCGACTTCCCCGACTTGATGAGCCCGGCGAGGCCCACGGTCAGCGGCTTCTCGAAGCGCTCCTGCAGCTCCCGCAGCTCCGCCTCGACCAGGGGGTCGTCCGCGCAGGCGTCCGCCGCCGCTCCGAGGAGCCGTCGGGCGCGGCGCGCGGTCGGGCGCAGGGGCCCGTCGAGCTCGCGGGCCTGCCGACGCCGCCGACCGGTGGTCCTGGCGCGGTCGTCCTCGTCGCTCATGCCGGCACCGCCTCGAGCGCGGGCAGCGCGTACCGCTCCGCGTCGGCGTGCAGCTGCTCCAGGTCGGCGACGCGTCGGCGCAGGTCGTCGAGGGTGTCGGCGCGCTCACCGGGGGCCGCCCGGGTGGCTTCGCGGGCCGACCGGATCGACTCGTCCAGCGACCGCACCAGCTCGTCGGCGCGGGTGGTGAAGTGGTCGCGCAGCACGCGCTGCAGCCGCCGCAGCCGGTCCTTGGAGTCCTTGCTGACCTGGAACACGACCTCGTCGAGGTGCCGCTTGACCGCGACCTTGGCCTCCGTCTGACGCCGTCGCACCCGGTTGGCCTTGTCCTCGCGGTAGGCCCGACCGCCCAGGATGACGCCGACGCCCACCGAGATCGGGTTGATGATCGACATGCCGAGCGCGATCGCGGTGACCATGCCGAACATCAGGACACCCCCGTACGAGCCGCGCAGCGCGACGATGACCTTCTGCGTGCGGGAGACGTGCTCCACCTCGACGCGCTCCAGTCGCGCGACGAGCTCCAGCGCCTCGCCGTCGTCCCCCTCGACGAGCTCCGGCAGGGCGGCGTCGGTGGCGTCGAACTGGGCGGCGACCTGCGCGGCCAGCCACTGCGCACGTTCGTGCGCCCAGACGAAGTTCGCCGCGACGGTGGCGCGCACCCGCTGGCTCAGCCACTCGTCGAACTCGTCCCACACCGGGCCGGGGTCGGACCCGTCGATCGCCTCCTCGGCCTCGCGACCGATGCGACGCAGCCGGTCGCGCAGGTCGTACTCGATGTCCGCCGTCAGGTCCGTGACGCCGTCCTGGAGCAGCTGCTGCCACCGCGCACTGCGTCGGCGCAGGTCACCCGCGTTCTGCCGGCCGGTCTGCAGGCCGGCGATGAGCGTCTCGCCGGCGGCCGGGTCCTCCAGCGCGGCCAGCTGGGCGCGGGCCGCCATGAGCAGGTGGTCGGTGACGGTCAGGACGTCGTGCGCGACCGAGCGCCTCGCGAGCACGCCCGCGTTGTCGACGACGTCGTCGCGCAGGTAGCGGACCAGCTCGGGGAAGCCGGACTCGTCGTGCAGGTCCCGGTCCTGGCGGCGTGCGGCGAGCAGGCGGAGCGTCGAGGAGACCGGGAACAGCGGGGCGCGCACCCCCGCGCGCTGCAGGTGACGACGGTCCAGCTCGGCCACGGCCCGCCAGTGCGGGTACAGGTCCGTCTTGGTGAGCACGCACGCCACGTTCGGGCACACCGCGAGCGCCTGCTGCAGGAACTCGATCTCGGGCGCGGAGTACTCCTGCCCCGCGTCGGAGACGAGCAGGACCGCGTCCGCCGACGGCAGCGCCGACATCGTGGCCGCGCCGTCCGCCGAGCCGATCCCCCCGACGCCCGGCGTGTCCACCAGCACGAGGCCGCCCGCCAGCACGTGCCGCGGCAGGCCCACCTCGGAGCACTCGACCGAGGAGCCGTCCGGGGCGCGGCGCTCCGCGACGCACCGCGCGTGCGCGTCGATGGGGACGGTGGTCCGGCGCAGCCGCGTCGGGTCCAGGTCGACCGTGCCGTCCGCCGGCGCGGGCAGGCCCAGCAGCACCGCCGTCGGCGTGGCCGACCAGCCCACGACGGTGGTGACGGACGTGGCGACGTCGTCGTCGACGGGACACACCGGTGCGTTGACCAGCGCGTTGACCAGCTGGCTCTTGCCCTGCTTGAGCTCGCCCACGACGAGCACGCGGACGTGCGGGTCGTGCAGCCGCCGCCGGGCCTGTCGCAGGCGACCGAGCAGGTCGGCGCGGTCCGCGTCGCCGGACAGCGACTCGGCGCGGTCGAGCAGGTCCATCAGGGACAGCACGGCAGCTCCTCCATGCGCGCGCCCGACCGGCCCGGGCTGCCAGGTCCCCGGGCCGGTCGGTGGTGCGAGCGGTCAGACGTCGACATCGACGAAGTCGTCGTCGGACTGGTCCGAGTACGAGCTGTCGTCGTCGATGAAGTCGTCGTCCGAGCTGTCCGTCGACGAGTCGTTGCCGGAGTTGTCGACGTCGAACCCGTCGTCGTCGGAGTTGTCSGTCTCGGAGTGGTCGTCCACGGAGTTGTCGGTCTCGGAGTGGTCGTCGACCGAGTTGTCSGTCTCRCTGTGGTCGTCGACCGAGTTGTCSGTCTCSSWGTGGTCGTCGGTSGAGCTGTCGTTGCCGGAGTTGTCGACGTCGATGCCGTCGTCGTCCGAGTTGTCGCTGTGGTCGTCCGTCGAGTTATCGGAGTGGTCGTCGGTCGAGCTGTCGTTGTGCGAGTTGTCGTTGTCCACCCCGTCGTCGTCGGAGTTGTCGCTGTGGTCGTCGACGGAGTTGTCGGAGTTGTCGTTGTACGAGTCGGTCGGGTTGTACGAGCCGTTCGTGTTGCCCTGGTTCGAGTTGTCGGTGTTGCCGACCGCGTTGCCCTCGCCCACGACGTTCTCGTCGCCGACGACGACCGTGCCGGACACGTCGCGACCGGCCGCCACGCCGCCGCCCGACGCCGTCACCGTGTCGAGGTCGAACATCTGGTCGACGTCGCCGTCCGCCCAGATGTTCTGGTTGACCGAGGAGTCGACGATCGTGTCGCGGTCGTCGATCGACGTCGTGTTGTAGGTGTAGGTCTGGAAGACCTGCTGGAGCGCGGGGATCGCCGCGTTCACGCCGATGCTGCCCCCGCCCGCGAGCGCGGCCGACCCTCCGCCGTCTCCGGCGCCGCCTCCGCCACCGGCCGTGCCGCCACCGCCCGCGGACGACTGCATGGCGCTGAGGGTGTTGCCACCGGTCTCGTACGCGCGGTCGAAGCTCGACGGCGACGCATCCATCAGCACGGGCATGATGTCCTCGATGTCGACCGAGGTGATGTCGCCGAGGCCGTGGTCCTCGAGGGTGCCTTGCGGGTCCCGCGCGAAGGCTGCGGCGGTCTCCGGGTCGCGCAGGAGGTTGAGGATGAAGTCGAGCAGTGTGCTCGCGACGCTGGACATGGGCTCCCCTTCGTTCGTGTGCCGATCCGTGTCGGGTCGGTTCGAACGCTAGGGAGACTCGGACGGGTGTCCATCGGGGGTCACCCCCCTCCCGTGAGGGGTCCGTTGGGGGACCGCAGGCTCCGGGTCCGTGGTGCACGGGTGGGTCGGCCTCGGGGCGGGGGTGAAATCCGCCGGTCCGGCGGCGTCGCCCCGTCGGCCGGTCGTGGCCCTCCTGGACTGCTGACCAGGGACGACACGGCAGCGTCCGGCTCGTGGTCGCCGAGCGGGGTCGGGGGAGAAATCGGGACGGAAGGTGCGTTTCCCCCTCCCCGGGGGCATCATGCGGTGGGGGAGGGCCACGGCGACGGAGCCGGGCCAGCACCGACGAGCAGTGCACCACCCGTGCGAGGCCGACGCCGAAGCAACCGGCGTGGCACTCGACGGCGCCGGGCGCCGTGGGCGGACGGGGGCGCGGCACGCCGCGACGGGGGACGAGGCATGGAGTCTGACGACCTCACCACGCACGGGGTCGCCCAGGTCGAACGGTTGCTCCGGACGATCAGGGCGGACCCGGGCGCACCGCGGCTCGTCGCGGTGACGGGTCCGGGGGGCAGCGGCAAGACTCTCGCGCTGGCGTCGGTGCGGACCCTGTACGCGCACCTGGACGAGCGCGACGGGGATGGCAACCCTCTGATCGTGGACGACGTGCACGCGCTCGCCGACGACGCGGTGCGGCGGATCGTCGCCGCGGCCCACCGGCCCGGGGCGCAGGTCACCGTCGCGTTCCGCCCGTGGCCGGTCGAGCAGGGTCTGGGCGAGCTGCGCGAGCTCATCGGGGCGCGCGGGACGACGGTGTGCCTGGACCCGCTCGACCGCGACCAGGTCGCCGTGCGGGCGCGGCACCGTCTGGGCAGGGACCTGGACGGTCCCGCGATCGAGGCCCTGACGGCGTGCACGAACGGGGTGCTGTGCCTCGTCGACGCGGTGCTGGACGCCGCCGACGGCATCGGGCCGCAGCCGTGGGACCGCACCGGTGTCCTCGCCGCGTGGGACCCGGTGCGACGGCTCGCGGGTGTCGGCGACGGCGACCTGCCGCTGATCCGGGACGTCGTGCTCGCGATGTGCCTGGGCGCCCCGGTCGATCCCGTCTCGGTCACCGCGGCCCTCGGCCGGGGTCCCTCCGAGGTCGTCGACGCGCTCGAGCGCGTCCGGGTCAGCGGGCTCGTGTGCGCGGACGGGTCGGTGGTGCCCTCGGTGCGGGACGCCGTGCTGGCGACCGCGGCGCCGGACCGCGGAGCCACGGTCCTCGGGAACGTGCTGCGCGCGCTCGAGGACCGTGGTGACCCGGTGCTCGACATCGTGGGGCGGACGGCGGGCGTCACGGTCCATCACGCGCGGCTCGCCACCCTCCGCACCCGCGCCGCGTACGAGCAGGTGGACCGTGACCCGGCGCGTGCGGCTCAGCTGTTCGCCGACGCGGTCGCGGTCGGGGCGGACCGGGACGCACTCGCCGTGGACCGCGCGCGCAGCTGCGCGCTCGCCGGTGACGTGCAGGCAGCGACCCGCCTCGCCGACGAGGCGCTCACCCGCTCGACCGGTCCACGCGCCGGGGAAGCAGCGCGGGTCCTCGGCGCGGCGCTGGCGCACGAGGGTCTGGAGAGTCACGCCGCCGCGGTGTACCGACCGCTGGCGGACGCCGGCGACGTCGCGGCGGCACAGCTGTGGTCGCTCGCCGCCCTCGCGACCGGCCGGGCCGCCGGCCGCCTCCCGGACTGGCCGACGGAGACGCACCCGCCCAGCCTCGAGGACGGGGCACGCGAGGCCATGGTGCGCGGCGTGCAGCAGTCGCTCGACGGCGACGGGACGGTGGCGCTGCCGACGCTGCTCGAGTCGGCGGCGGTGCTGCGGTCACGGGGTCGCGGTGCGCTGCTCCCGGACACCCCGGCGGCGTTCGCGGCGCTGGTGGCGCTGCACTGCGGCGCGAGCGTGCACGCGACGACGACGCTGCGGGAGGCGGTGGCCTCCGGGCTCGGCGGGCCGGTCGCACAGCCGCGGCACCGTCTCCTGCTCGCGTGGGCCGCGATGCTGGACGGCCGGTTGGACGAGGCCGCCGAGCAGGTCGCCGCCGCGGGTCGTTGCGCGGGTGGACGCCTGGGTGCGCGCGACGAGCTCTTCGCCCGCGCGGTCGACGTCGGCCTGGCCCGTCGGCGCAACGACCTCGCCGCCCTGGTCGAGGCGTGGCCCGCGGCGCTCGAGGTGGTCGTCCGCCGCCCGCCGGACCTGTTCGGGCTGCTCCCGCTCGGCGAGATCGCCGTCGCGGCGGCACGTGTGAACGAGGCGTCGCGGGTCGCGTCGCACCTGGTGCAGGCGGTCGCGCTGCTCGAAGGGCTGGGTCGTCCCGTGCTCTGGTCGGCGCCGCACCACTGGTACGGCATCCAGGTCGCGATCGTCGCCGAACGTCCCGACTGGCTGGAGCGTCACACCCGGCCCCTCGCCGCCGCCGCGCGGGAGAGCCACTACGCCGAGGTGCTCGCCGACGCCGCCCGGGTGTGGCTGCAGGTCCTCGGTGCGCGTGTCGACCCGTCCGCCGTCGAGCGGGCCGCCCGACGGCTGGTCGGCGTCGGGCTGGCGTGGGACGGTGCCCGCCTGGTGGGGCACGCCGCGGCGCGGACGCCCGATCGCGCGTCGATGGTCGGGCTGCTCCAGGTCGCCCGGTCGTTGCGGCCCGCACGGGACGACCGGCCCTCGACCGCGCGGCGTCCCGGCGGTGCGGTCCCGGGGGCGGTGGGGACGACCCCGCTCAGCGGGCGTGAGCTCGAGGTGGCCCGTCTGGTGGTGGACGGTCAGACGTACCGGCAGATCGCCGAGCGGCTGTACATCTCCCCGAAGACCGTGGAGCACCACGTCGCGCGCATGCGGCAGCGCCTGGACCTGCACTCCCGTGGTGAGCTCCTGGCGCACCTGCGTGGTCTGCTGGGGCAGCTCCCGGCCGCCTGAGCCGTCGGTGATCGACGGACCGAAAAGACCGAAAACCATTGCGGCCTCTCCACCGCGTATGCGACGCTCCTGACATTCCTCGCATTCTCAATGGAGAGAGGCGTTCCGGACGTGAAGATTTCGCTCCTCGCATCTGGCCGTGCCCGGGTGCTCGCAACCTCGTTTGTCGTCGTTTCGGTCGTGGCCGTGTCGTTCCCGGTCGCCGCGTCGGCGGTCCCCGGAGCGGAGGTCCCGCAGAGCAGTCTCGGGATGCCGGTCTTCGAGGGATCGGCGACGCCCGTCCCCGACACCGGGGTCGAGTACGGCCCGTCGCCGTACCTGCAGCGCGTGTTCGACGCGGACGTCGCGGCCGGCGCCGGCAGCGCACCCGGCACCGACTTCTGGGTGGACCGGATGCTCGCGCGCACGGGGCCGGGGTTCGACGCCGACGAGAACCGCGTGGCGTTCACGCGCGGCCGCGCCGTGTTCATGAAGAGCCACGCACCCGCCGCGCTCGGCTGGGGCGGGGACGTGGCCTACTGGGAGTCGCTGGGCCGCGGGGGAGCGTTCACGTTCACGGTTCAGGCAGACGGCGCACCCGTGACCCTCACCGAGCAGCCGTCGCAGCGCAGGCAGACCCCGTCGTACTTCTCCAGCGTGTTCACGGGCGGCGGGCTCACGCTGCGGCAGACGAAGTTCATCACCGACGACGACGTGCTGGTGGCCGACGTCGACGTCACCGACTCGTCCGGCGCCGCGCGCACGGTCACGCTGAGCGCCACGTCGCCGCTGACCACGCACGCCGAGGGCGACGAGCTGGTGGGCGCCGTCCGGGCGTTCAACTCGATCACCACGGTCTACCCGCGGCTGTCCGGCGACGGGTTCACGGCCACGCCGGGCGCGCTCGTCGGCGACCTCGCCGTCCCCGCGAACGGCACGGCGGGCACCAAGCTCCAGCTCGGCATGCTCGTCGACGAGCTCCCGGGGTCCGCGTCCGGCTACGCCGCCGCCCGGGCGGCGAGCCCGGCCGAGGCGTTCGGCGCGCACGTCACCGCGTACAACCGGTGGTGGGCGGAGAACATCCCGTACCTCGACACGCCTGAGGACAACATCGACAAGACGCTCTTCTACCGCTGGTGGCTGATGCGTTACAACTACCTCGACGCCGACGTCCCGGGCAACGACTACCAGTTCCCGACGTCCATGGAGGGCGTGCTCGGCTACAACAACGCGATCGTGCTCACGGTCGGCATGTTCGTCGACGACCTCAAGTACTTCCGCGACCCGACGTACGCGTACGGGCCCGCCGTGGCGGTCGGCGAGGTGTCGAAGAGGGGCAAGTTCGTCGACAACCCGGGCGACCCGGCCAACTGGTCGAACTCGTACACGCAGTACATCACCGAGGCCGCGTGGCGGGCGTACGAGCTGCACGGCGGCCCGGGCGCGATCGGTGGCACCCTCGGCCAGCACTCGATGGACGACGTCGAGGGCCTGCTCGACGCGTACGACGGCAACGGGAACGACCTCATCGAGTACAGCTGGGGTGCGATGACGGGCAACGACGCCGACGCGGTGTCGTTCCACTGGCCCGGTCACGGCGACAACATGGACCGCACCGAGAGCGCGTACCTGTACTCCAACGCGAAGGCGGCTGCCGAGTTCTTCCGCGTCGCGGGGGACACCGCGAAGGCGCAGCACATGGAGGACCTGGCCACGCGGGTGCGGTCGGCGGTCCTGGAGCACCTGTGGGAGCCGGCGCAGACGACGCCGGACCAGGTCGGCCTGTACGGGAACCTGCTCAAGCACCAGATGACGCAGGACGGGACGCTCAACCCGTACAAGGAGATCAACAACTACTACCCGTTCACGGTCGGCCTCATGCCGAAGCAGGAGGACCCGGACTACGACGCGTCGTACGTCGAGGCGCTGCGCCTGTTCGCCGACGCCGACCAGTACCCGGTGTTCCCGTTCTTCACGGCCAACCAGGTGGACAAGGCCGACTCGCCGGACCCGGGGTCGAACAACTTCTCCGTCATCAACTCCACGGTGCTGTTCCGGATGTTCGCCTCGGTGCTGCGCGACTACCCGTCGGACTACGTGACGCCGGAGATGTACAAGCAGCTCCTCTACTGGAACGCGTTCGCGCACTACCAGGAGGGCGACAACCGGCTGCCCAACCAGAACGAGTTCTGGGCCAACGGCTCGGCCGCGGACGGCGGTTCCATCGGGTACCGCTCGTGGATCCAGCACACGATCCTCGGCGCGACGAACTTCACGGTCATCGAGGACGCGATGGGCCTGCGCAGCCGCGCGGACGGCAAGATCGAGCTCGACCCGGTCGACATCGACTGGCCGTACTTCACGGCCAACAACATCCGGTACCACGACCGTGACCTCACGGTGACGTGGGACGAGACCGGCGACCACTACGGCGCCGACGTGCCCGCGGGGTACTCGGTGTTCCTCGACGGGGAGCTCGCGTTCACGGTCGACGACCTGGCGCACGTGGTCTACGACCCGGCGGCGGGCACGGTAGAGCTGCCCGAGGGTGGCGCGCAGGTGGTCACCGAGTCCGCGTCGACGCTCGCCGCGGCCGACGAGGTCCGGTTCGCCGACGACGCCCGCGTGGTCGACATCTTCGCCAAGGCGGGCACCGACATCACCACGGCGTCGACGGGCTCCGCCAACCTGGCCGCGGGCCGGCCGGTGACGGCGACGTTCGAGGCCGCGGGCAGGGGTGCCGCGGGCGCGGTGGACGGCACGACCGTCAACGAGCCCTTCTGGGGCACGGCGGGCTCGCCGAACGCGACGGACTCGGTCGAGGTCGAGCTCGACGGCACGCAGACCGTCGACGACGTGCGGCTGTACTTCTACCGCTCGTCGTCCACCGCGACCGTGCAGGGCTACGCGGCACCCGAGCTGTACACGCTCGAGTACCACGACGCCGCGGGCTGGCACCCGGTCACCGGGCAGGCGCGCACCCCGGTCTACACGAGGGCGAACCTCAACCAGGTGCAGCTCCCCGCCGTGCAGGCGGACCGGCTGCGCGTGACCGTCAAGCACGCCGCGGGCTTCCGCACGGGCCTGAAGGAGCTCCAGGCCTTCGCGACGGGCGTCGAGGCGCCACCGTCGACCAACGCGGCCCCGAAGGTCACCGCGTACCAGGACCCGGCGTTCGACCAGCCGGGCCAGGTGCGGATCATCGGGTCCGTCACGGACGACGCCCAGCCGGCGGGCACGCTGACCAGCAGCTGGACCGTCGTCAGCGCCCCGGACGGGGCCGAGGCCGTCATCGCGAGCCCCGCGGCGGCGACCACCGTCGTGCGGTTCGACACCACCGGCCGGTACGTCCTGCGCCTCACGGCGTCGGACGGCGAGCTGAGCACCGGCACGGACGTCGTGGTCGATGCCGTGATCAGCGGCAGCGCGAAGACCAACGTCGCACCGGACGCGACCCCGACGGCGTCCGCCGTCACGGGCTGGAACAGCGTCGCCGCCATCAACGACGGCAACACGAACTACCCCGCGGCCGCCGAGTCGGACGCGTGGGGCACGTGGGGGACCGCCTCCGGTGCGGGCAACACGTACTGGGCGCGGCTGACGTGGCCGGAGCCGGTGCGCGTCGACGAGTCGCGCATCCTGTTCCACTCCAACCGGGACCCCGGCGGCGTGCTGCCCCCGTCGTCGTGGTCGCTGGAGTACCTGGCGTCCGACGGCTCCTGGCTTCCGGTCACGGGCGCGAGCGACTATCCGACGGCAGACGGTGAGTTCAACGCGGTCACTCACGACGCGGTCACGACGACGTCGCTGCGCGCCACGCTGGTCCGCAACGGCGCCAGCTACCCCGGCATCATCGAGTGGCAGGCGCTCGCGGACGAGCCCGTGTCGGTCGAGCCGGTGGCCGTCCGCACGCTCGTCGGCGTCGCGCCGGTGCTGCCCGACGAGGTCGAGGTCGTGTTCGCCGACGGCACCCGCGTGCCGCGCGCCGTCACGTGGCAGGACGTCCCCGGCGAGGCGTACGCCGCCCAGGGTGACTTCACGGTGCCCGGCTTCGTGCAGGGAACCTCGCGCCTGGCGCGGGCGACGGTCTGGGTGCGCCCGACCGACGCCGTGCAGGTCAACACGTTCGAGCCGCTCGCGGTGACGACCGTCGCCGAGACCGCGCCGGTGCTCCCGGCCCGGGCGATCGCGGTCTACAACGACGGGTCGCAGGCGTCCGTGCCGGTGACCTGGGACGCGGTCGACCCGGTGTCGTACGCCGAAGCCGGTGAGTTCACGGTCGAGGGGACCGTGGCCGGCACCGACAAGCGGCCGACGGTCGTCGTCACCGTGACCTCCGGGGCGCCCGCGCCGCCGGTCGTCACGGCCACGACCGAGCCGGCGCGTCCGGCGAGCGGCTGGTTCACCGGACCGGTCGTCGTCACGGTCACCGCGACCGACGAGGACGACCCGTCACCGCTCGTCGAGGCGCAGGTCGACGGCGGTGCGTGGACCGAGGTCACGGGTCCGCTCACCGTCAGCGGCGACGGGCGGCACACCGTGCGCGCCCGGGCCACCGACGACGGCGGGCTGGTCTCGCCGGTGCAGTCGGTCGCGGTCGACCTCGACGGCACGGCACCCGTGGTGGCGGCGAGCTTCGACGAGACGCGGCGACGGCTCACCGTCACGACCACGGAGACGGGGTCCGGCGTCGCGTCGATCGAGTACCGCGTCGACGGTGGCGCGTGGACGACGTACGGCTCCGGCGCGACGATCCCGCAGGCGGCGACCGTCGAGTACAGGGCGACCGACCGCGCGGGCAACGTCTCGGCCGTCGGCTCCCTGGACGTGCCGCCACCGGACCCGAACGCGCCGGTGAACATCGCGCCCAACGCCGTGGTGAGCGTGTCGGCAAGCACCACGTGGAACCGCGCGGCCGGCATCACCGACGGCGTCGCCGTCCACCCGGTCACGTCGCAGGCCTCGGCCTGGGGCACGTGGAACATCGCGGGCGCCACCCAGTGGGCGCGCCTCGACTGGCCCACGCCGGTCACCACCACCACGAGCAGGCTGATGTTCTTCGACGACGGTGGCGGCGTCCGCCTCCCCGCGTCGTGGGCCCTGGAGTACCTGCTCGAGGACGGCACCACCTGGGCCACCGTGCCCGAGCCGTCGGGGTTCACCACGACGCTCGGCCAGTTCGACACCGTCACGCACGCCCCGGTCACCACGACGGCGCTGCGCGCGACGCTGACCAAGCCGGCGAACGGCTGGGTCGGGATCGTCGAGTGGGAGGTCGACAGCGCGCCCGGCGCCCCCCTGGTCCTCACCGTCCCCACGGGGCCGGTCACCGCCGGTGACGCGTTCGACGCGACCCTGGCGGGCGGCACGGCCGACGCCGACTACGCGGTGACGCTCGAGCCGGGCGGCATCCCGCTCGGCACGCTCGCCACCGACGGCGACGGCGCCGGCTCGCTGCGCACCGCACCGCTGCCGGCCGCGCTCGACGCGGGGTCGTACACGGTGCGGGCGACGAGCGGGGAGTCGGTCGCGGAGGCACCGCTCGAGGTGGCCGCCGGACCCGGTGAGGCCGTCGTCACGGCGGGCACCGTCGAGGTGGTCGGGATCCCGACGGTCGGTCAGGTGCTGCTCGCGCAGACCGCCGGCTGGGGCCCCGACGGCGTCGAGCTCGCCTACCGCTGGTCGGTCGGCGGGAAGGTGGTCAAGGACGCGACCGGCTCCGAGTACACGCCAACCTCGAAGGACGTCGGCAAGACCGTGACCGTCGAGGTCACCGGGTACCTGGACGGCTGGGAGAGCGTCTCGGTGACGTCCGCGGAGTCCGCGGCGGTGGTCCGGCCGACCGTGCAGGCGGGCACGGTGGCGCTCGGTGCGGCCGTCGTCGGCCAGCGGGTCACCGCGCAGACGACCGGGTGGCCGGCCGACGCACGGCTCGAGTACCGCTGGACGCTCGACGGGAAGGCGGTCCGCGGGGCGACGAGCAACAGCTACGGCCCGCGCCCGGCCGACGTCGGCAAGGTGCTCGCGGTCGAGGTGCGCGGCACGGCTCCCGGGCACGACCCGTCCGCGTGGGTCTCGTCGCCACCGACGACGGTCCAACCCGGGCAGCTCGGCGCGCACGACGTGCGCGTCGTGGGCATCGCGAAGCCCTGGTTGCCCGTCGTCGCGGTCACGACCCCGTGGTCACCGTTCCCGGTGTCGACGAGCTACCAGTGGTACCGGGACGGGAAGGCGATCCAGGGCGCGACGCTCCCGGTGTACGTCGTGCGGACCGCCGACAAGGGCTCCGTGCTCACCGTCACGGTGACCGGCACCAAGGACGGCTACACCCCGACCAGCCGCACCTCCGACGGCACGAAGGTGGGACGTTGATCATGAGGAAGACACTCACCACCGTGCTCGCCGGTGTGCTCGTCGCGACGTCCCTGACGGCGTGGCCGTCGGCGGCCGTCGCGGCGGACCCGCCCGCCACCCGGTCGTTCCACACCGAGGGCAACCCGGTCCTCGGGGACGGGTCGTACTACTCGGCCGACGCGGCACCCCTGTCGGTCGACGGGACCCTGTACGTCTACGGCGGTCACGACGAGGCGGCCGAGCAGCAGGGTGGCTTCGAGATGCACGACTACGGCGTGCTCACGACGGCCGACCCCGCGTCGGGCGACTGGGACCTGTACGCCGACAACCTGGACCCCGACGAGGTCTTCGACTGGGCCACCGGGGACGGTGCGTACGCGGGCCACGTCACCCGCGGCGCGGACGGCAAGTTCTACTGGTACGCGCCGGTGCAGTGGGAGAACACCGCGGTGCCCAACCGGATGGCGATCGGCGTCGCGGTCTCCGACGGCCCGCTCGGTCCGTGGACCGACGCGGTCGGCGAGCCGCTGCTCACCTGGACCGACGTGTTCGGCACGTCGACGACCGGCCAGGAGGTCATCGACCCGCACGTCTTCACGGACGCCGACGGCCGCGTGTACCTGTACTGGGGCTCGTGGGGCGTCGCGCGGGTGGTCGGGCTCGAACCGACGATGACCGCCACGACGGGCGCCATCTCGACCATCCCCGGGCTGACAGGCTTCTTCGAGGCGCCCTGGGTGTTCGAGCGCGAGGGCACGTACTACCTGGCGTACGACTGGAAGCAGGGCGGGTCGGAGTGCACCCCGTCGAACTACCAGGCGTGCATCGCGTACGCGACGGCTCCGTCGGCCATGGGGCCGTGGACGTACCAGGGAATCATCCTCGGCGGCACGTCCGCGACGACCGTGCACCCATCGATCGTCGAGCACGAGGGCCGCTGGTGGATCACGTACCACACCAAGGACGCCGTGAACGGGGGGCACTTCCGCCGGTCCATCGCGATCGACGAGGTGCAGTGGGACGGTGACCGGATCCTGCCGGTGGTCCCGACGCGTGCCGACGACCCGGCCTTCCGGCTGACCTCCAACGTGGCACTGGAGGCGACCGCGGCCGCCTCGTTCACCGAGCAGCCGCCCATGACGCTCCGCTCGATCAACGACGGCTTCCGCGCCACGACCGCGCTGCTGCCGCCCGACCAGTGGGGCAACTACCGCGGCACCACGAGCTCGAACGCGACCGACTGGCTCCAGTACACGTGGGACGCCCCCGTCCGGACCGGCAGCGTCGGCATCGAGCTGCACCGCGACGGCAACTGGATCCGGCCGCCCGCGTCCTGGGTGGTCGAGTACCGCGACGAGGCCGGCGACTGGCAACCCGTGCAGGGTGCGACGTACCCGACGGCCACCGACGAGTGGCACACGGTGACGTTCACCCCGGTGACGACCACCGCGTTGCGGGCGACGTTCCGCGGCCAGGACGAGGGTGCCTACGTGCACTCCGTCGCGGTCTCCGAGTGGGAGGTGTACGCGGTCCAGGCCGACACGCTGCCGGACGTGGACGTCGCGACGCCCGTCGGCACCGCGCCCGTGCTGCCGGAGGCGGTTCGCGTCGGCGACCTCTGGACGCCCGTCAACTGGCGGCCGGTCGACCCGGCGCAGTACGCCGCCGAGGGGACGTTCACCGTCGAGGGGCGGGCGCTGGGGCAGTCCGCGGGGTACCTGACCGCGACCGTCCACGTGGGCGGCACGGTCGACCCGGGAGGTGACGACACGACGGCTCCGACGGTCACCGTCGCCACGTCCGGTACGTCGGGCGAGGACGGCTGGTTCTCCTCGCCGGTCACGGTCCGGGTCGCCGCCGCCGACGACACGTCGTACCGCACGGTCATCGAGACACGCGTCGGTGACGGTGCCTGGACCGCGACGCCGGACGCCCGGTTCGTCGACGTCCCGGTCAGCGCGCAGGGCGAGTCGACGGTCACCGGCCGAGCGACCGACGCGGCGGGCAACGTGTCCACTCCCGTGAGCCGCACGGTGAAGGTGGACACCGCCGCACCGACGGTCACCGCCACGCTCGACGCGGCGACCCGTGCGGTCACGGTCGGCGGCGCGGACGCGCTGTCCGGGCTGGCGGCGCTGGAGTACCGGTTCGACGGCACGGGCGACTGGCTCGTCGTCGAGCCCGGGGCGATCGTCCCGGCGCCCGACATGCTGCCGCACGAGCTCGTGGTCCGGGCGCGGGACCTGGCGGGCAACACGGCGAGCACCACGGTGTCGGTGCCGCTCGGCGACGGCGCCCAGCTCCAGGGCAACGTCGCGCCGTACGCCACGCCGACCACCTCGTTCACGTCGGGCTGGGAGTCCGTCAACGGTCTCGTCGACGGCACGAACGCCTGGGGCGAGGACGACGCGAGCAAGTACGGCGCGAGCTGGGGCACGTGGGACCGCGTCGGTGAGCAGTGGGCACAGCTGACGTGGGACTTCGACGTCACCGTCGACCGGGGAGGCGTCTGGTGGTACCAGAACGTCCCCGACGCTCAGAACGAAGGGCTCATCGCTCCGCGGTCCTGGGTGCTCCAGTACCTCGACGGTGCCACGTGGCACGACGTGACGCTGACGTCCGGCGAGTACGGCCGGAACAGCGAGGGGTTCGAGCCCGTCGAGTTCGCGCCGGTGACCACCCGGGCGCTGCGGATCGTCGCGCAGTCCTGGGGTGCCGCGGCCGGGCAGGGTTCGGTCGGCATCCGCGAGTGGCAGGTCGGGGCCGCAGAGGCCGACGGCGTCGTGACGCCGGTGGCGCCGACGTTCCAGGCGGCACCGACCTGCGACGGGTCCGCGACGGTCACGATCCCGGACGTCGAGGGCGTGCTCTACGCGATCGACGGCCAGGACGTCACCGGCACGACGCAGGTCGCCGCGGACGCCACGGTCGTCGTCACGGCACGCGCGGCCGACGGCTTCCAGCTGTCCGACGGTGCCGTGACCGAGTGGGAGCACACGTTCGTCGCGCCCGAGTGCCCGGATGTCGTCGTGACTCCGCAGGCGCCCGTATTCACGGCGCCCGCGTGCACCGGTGACGGGTCACTCGCCGTCCCGACCGTCGAGGGCGTCGCGTACACCGTCGCCGGGGCGGCCGCCGAGGGCATCGTCCCCGTCCCGCTCGGGGGGACCGTCACCGTGACGGCCCGCCCGCTCGACGGGTTCGCGTTCCCGGCCGGCCCGCAGGTGGCCTCGTGGGCGTTCCGCGCCGACGCCCCCGACTGCGCACCGTCGCAGGCGGTGGTGCCCGGGACGGTGAAGGTCACCGGGGACGCCCGCGTCGGCAAGACCGTCCGGGCGACGACCTCCGGCTGGCAGCCCCGCGACGTGCGCCTGGCGTACGCGTGGTTCGCCGACGGGGTGCGGCTCGACGGGGTGACGGGGGAGAGGTTCACCGTGCCGGCGACGCTGGAGGGAGCGTCGCTCACGGTGCGGGTGACGGGGTTCGGGGCGGGACTCGTCACAGCCTCCGCGACCTCGGAGCCGGTCGGTCCCGTGAAGCCGGAGCGGGGGTCGCGCTGGCCCTGGGACTGACGACGCACAGGGGCCCCGGTCGTGACGACCGGGGCCCCTGTGCTCAGCTGACGACCGGCCAGCCGGCCGAGTCCCAGCCCAGCCGGTTGATGCCGAGCCGGGAGTCACCCGCGTCGGTGTAGTAGTGGTAGAAGAGGATCGACCCGTCACTGTCGGTCAGGGTCGCGGAGTGGCCGGGTCCGTGGATGGACCCGTGGCCGGCGAGGATCTGCGTGCCGCCACCGCTGGTCATCGCGGTGCCGTTGCGGTCCACGTAGGGACCGGTGACGGACGTCGACCGCCCGACCATGATCCGGTAGGTGCTCTGCGCGCCCTTGCAGCAGTTGTCGAACGACGCGAAGAGGTAGTAGTACCCGCCCCGGTAGTAGATGTCCGGTGCCTCGATGCCGCTGCCGTTGCGCGATGCGATCGACGTCATCGAGGTCCCCGACCGCAGGCCGGTCGACGGGTTGATCGCGATGACCTTCAGCCCGGACCACCACGACCCGAAGCTCAGGTACCACCTGCCCTGCTGGTCGACGACGAGGTCCGGGTCGATCGCGTTGTAGTTGCTGGAGCCGGTGGTGCTCACCACCTTGCCGCGGTCGGTCCACGTGCCGGGGTTCCCGCTCGGGCTGGTGGCCAGGAAGATCGCCGAGTTCATGCTCCCGAACGTCGACGCCGAGTAGTACAGGTAGTACTGGCCGTTCAGGTAGGACAGGTCCGGCGCCCACAGGTCACCGGTGGTGTAGCTCGACGTCCACGGGGTGCCGTTCGGGAACGCCGCACCGACGTCGGTCCAGGACGTGCGGTCCGACGACGTCTTCAGCGGGATGCCGCGGCCCGTCGTCGCGACCAGGTACGACCCGTCGGGACGCTTGACGACGGTCGGGTCGTGCGCCCAGGTCGCGCCGGTGATGGTGCCGGGGCCCGGATAGGTGGGGGCCGGGCTGGTGGACGCTGACCAGCGCTGGTTGGCGCCGCCGTTGCAGGTCCAGAGCGCGACCGGGGTGCCGTTCGCGGTGCGTGAGCCGGTCACGTCGACGCACAGCCTCGACTGCTGGTGGACCAGCGAGCCGTTGGACCCCCACGCGAAGCGCTGGTTGGCGCCGCCTGTGCAGCTCCACGAGATGAGCTTGGTGCCGGGGGTCGTGCCCCAGTCGAGGGCGTCGAGGCAGCGGGTGCCGTCGAACGTGCGCAGCTCACCGGCCGACGTGAGCGTCCAGCCCTGACCGGCGACCCCGTTGCAGTCCCAGATCTGGATGCCGGCGCCCGGCGTGGAGCTGTTGCCGTTGACGTCCAGACACCGTCCCGACTGCGCGGACACCAGCGGTGGTGCGGCGGCCTGAGCGGCCGGTGCGAGGGCCGTGATCGTCACCCCGGCCACCAAGGTCGCGGCCGCCGCGAGCGCGGCGAACCTCCGGGGTCTGCGGGTTCGTGCTGGGCTCATGGTGGTTCCTCCGTGACGTCGTCGTGACGGCTCGTCCCCCGGGAGCGCGGCGCACCCGCTCGGACGCACGGCACCGTCGCGGCACCGTGTGAGCGCTAACATCGCGCCCCACGAGCGCCACGGCAAGGTCTGAAGCGGTTAGGCGGACCGACCTGGGGTAGCGCTTACCCGTCGGGACCGCCGGAGCAGGACGATCGTCCCCACCGCGAGAGGTGCGTTGACCAGTCCCGGGGCGCCCACCCAGAACGAGCCCGTGACGAACGCGTACCCACCCCACAGGGCCGCGTTCACGACGAGGAGCACCTGGGACGTGATCGAGACGCCACCGAGCCGCCCCCCGTCGCGACGGTGCCGCCACACGCGCGCGGCCTGCGGCCACCAGAGCACGAACGACACCGCCGACGCGAGGAACCCGATGCCCTCGGTGAGCAGGACGGAGGTCGGCATCGACTCACCACCCCCTGCGGACGACCGGCTTCGGGTAGCCACCGTCGCGCCGGGCGCGGGCGACTCGCCTCGGGGGAGCCACCCCAAGCCCGTCGGCCCGCCCCCTGGGGTCAGACCACGCAGAACTCGTTGCCCTCAGGGTCTGCCAGCACGACGTGGTCGAGCCCGTCAGGCCCGGGGTGCTCGGCAAGCACGGTCGCACCCGCCGCGGTCAGCCGCTCGACCGCGGCGCCGATCAGGGCCTCGCGCTCCACCTGTGGCACCGACCGCCCCCCGGACACCCGCAGGTCGAGGTGCACCCGGTTCTTCGTGACCTTCCCCTCGGGGACCTTGAGGAAGGACAGCGACGGGAGCACCCCGGCGGGGTCCGCGAGGTAGGCGCCGTCGTCCAGCTCGTCGTCGGGCACCTCGTGGTGGCGCGCCCAGGCGTCCCACGTCGCGAACCCGTCGGGCGGGGGTGGCGTGACGTACCCGAGCGCGGGACCCCAGAACCCGGCCATGACCGCGGGGCTCGTACAGTCGAACGTCACGCTCCACATGGTCAGTCGAGTCCTTCCGCCGCCTCGGACTGCTCGATCGTGGCGAGCCAGTCGCGCTTGGTCGCGCGCCAGTCCTCGTCGTCGGCGCCCAGCCGCCAGTAGCCGGACACCGACAGCTGGTCGCGGGTGATCCCGCGGTCGACGCGCACGTGCCGGCGCAGCTCACGCACCACCCCCGCCTCACCGTGCACGAACGCGCTGACCGGCGCGGGCAGGTCGGGGAGGGCCGTGACGGTGTCGACGAGCGCGAGACCGGCGACCGAGAAGCCCTGGTGCACCCACACCACGTGCATCCCGGCGGGGGAGGCCAGCGGGATCTCGTCCTCGGGGCCGTGCACCTCGATGACCGCGTGCCCGGCAGCGTCCGCGGGGAGCCGCTCGAGGGCGACCGCGATCGCGGGCAGCGCGCTGGCGTCCCCGGCGAACAGGTACGACGCCGCGGCGGGGTCGGGGGACCACGCGCCGCCGGGGCCGACCAGGAGGACCTCGTCGCCGGGCTGCGCGGACGCCGACCACGGTCCGGCGATCCCCTCGTCACCGTGCACGACGAAGTCGAGCGTGAGCTCACGTGCGACCGGGTCCCAGGCTCGCACGGTGTACGACCGCTGGCGAGGCTGCTGGTCGGGCGGGAGGCTCGCGCGCACCGCGTCCAGGTCGAGCCGGCCGTCCTCGCGCAGCGGCCGGTCGGTGCCGGTGGGCAGGAAGACGACCTTGACGTACGAGTCCGCGTGCGGGGACGGCTCGAACGCGGCCAGGCCCGGGCCGCCGACCACGACGCGGACCATCGTCTCGGCGAGGCGTTCCGTCCGGACCACCTCCCCGACGAGCGGTGCGGGGCGGGGCCGGGCCGGTGCGTCGGTCATCGAGATCCTTCGTCGGGAGGGGAGATCCTGCGGCGGCCCACGCTAGCCGAGCGGGTCCCGGCCCGTGCTCCGCGCGGCGGGCGTGTGACGCAGGACGCGTCCCGGGACGGGAACGCCCCGGGTTTCACGCGCGTTCTCGCACGTGGACGCGGTTCCGCGTCACCTGTTGCACAAGTACGCGGACCCCGCCGGAGGATCCATGTCTCGCCTCGCCCGCCTCTCGCTGGCCAACCGCTCGGTCGTCGCCCTGCTGACGATCGCCATCGCCGTGTTCGGCTGGATCAGTCTGGGGTCGCTCAAGCAGGAGCTCATCCCGTCGCTGCAGATCCCGACGGCGGTCGTCGTCGCGGTGGACCCGGGGTCGTCGCCGCAGCTGGTCGAGCAGCAGGTCACGGTGCCCGTCGAGCAGGCAGTGCGCGCCGTCGACGGGGTCGAGGACGTCACCTCGACGTCCTCCACCGGGCTGTCGACGACGACCGTCGAGCTGACCTACGGCGGCGACCTCGACGCGTCCGCGCAGGCGCTGCAGCAGGCCGTCGACCGCGTGCGGAGCTCGCTGCCCACCGGCGTCGAGCCCACCGTCTTCACGGGCTCCCTCGACGACTTCCCCGTGGTCCAGCTCGCCATCTCCGGCGGCTCCGGTACGGACGACGCCGAGCTGGCGACGCTCGTGCAGGACACCGTGGTGCCGCGCTTCGAGCAGATCGAGGGCGTCCGGGACGTGACGGTGACCGGGGTCGCCGACGACGCCGTGACCGTCACGCTGGACCTGCCCGCGCTGGCGGGCGCGGGCCTCTCGCCGGCGGCCGTCGGGACGATCCTGCAGGACAACGGCGTCGTCCTGCCCACCGGCACGGTCGACGAGGGCGACACCACGCTGTCCGTCCAGGTGGGCAGCGAGCTGTCCTCGGTCGAGGACCTCGAGTCGCTCCCGCTGGTCGGCGCGTCGGTCCCGGTCACCCTCGGTGACGTCGCGGACGTCACCGTCGCCCCCGTGACCGCCACGTCGTTCTCCCGCCTCGACGGCGAGCCCGCACTGGCGGTCGCCCTCACCAAGACGCCCGACGGCAACACCGTGGAGGTCTCGCACGGCGCGCAGGACGCGGTCGCGGACCTGGAGGAGCAGCTGGGCGACGACGTGCAGGTCGCGGTCGTGTTCGACCAGGCGCCGTTCATCGAGGAGTCCATCCACGGCCTGGCCACCGAGGGCGCGCTCGGCCTGGTGTTCGCGGTGCTCGTGATCCTGCTGTTCCTCGGCTCCGTCCGCTCGACCCTCGTCTCCGCCATCTCGATCCCGCTGTCGCTGCTGGTCACGTTCGTCGGCCTGAACGTCGGCGGCTACTCGCTGAACATCCTCACGCTCGGCGCGCTGACCATCGCGATCGGCCGGGTCGTCGACGACTCGATCGTCGTGATCGAGAACATCAAGCGGCACCTGTCCTACGGCGAGGCCAAGACGACGGCCATCCTCACGGCGGTGCGCGAGGTCGCCGGGGCGATCACCGCGTCCACGGTCACCACGGTCGCCGTGTTCCTGCCGATCGCGCTCGTCGGCGGCATGGTCGGGGAGCTGTTCCGGCCGTTCGCGATCACGGTCGCGATCGCCATGACCGCGTCGCTGTTCGTCGCCCTGACGATCGTGCCCGTCCTGGCCTACTGGTTCATCAAGGCGTCCGCCGAGGACGACGAGTCGGCCCGCGAGGCCGCCGAGGAGAAGGAGCGCACCGGGTTCCTGCAGCGCGGCTACCTCGCCACGCTGCGCCCGGCGCTGCGGCACCCCGTCCTCACGCTCGGTGCGGCGTTCCTGATCTTCGTCGGCACCCTCGCGCTGGTGCCGCGGCTCGAGACCAACTTCCTGGGCGACTCCGGCCAGGACACGCTCACGGTGACCGAGACGTTCGCGCCCGGCACCTCGCTCGACGCGCAGGACGCCTCGGC
Source organism: Cellulomonas sp. Leaf334 (assembly GCF_001424195.1). GTDB lineage: Bacteria > Actinomycetota > Actinomycetes > Actinomycetales > Cellulomonadaceae > Cellulomonas. The sequence continues at coordinate 777,568 of NZ_LMOO01000005.1, forward strand.
CCGGCAGGTCGAGCAGGCGCTCCTGGCCGTCGACGGGGTCACCACCGTCCAGACGACCGTCGGCTCGTCGGGCGGACCCGAGGCCGCGTTCACGGGAGGCTCCGGCACGCCGCGGGCCACGTTCGCGCTCACGCTCGACGGCGACGCCGACCCGGAGGTCGTCCAGGAGGACGTCCGCGACGCGACCGCCGAGCTCGGGGACGTGACCGTCGCCGGCGGCGGTGCCGCGTTCGGCAGCTCGACCGTCGACGTCGTCGTGCGCTCGGACGACCCCGACCAGCTCACCGACCTCGCCGCGCAGGTGCAGACCCTCGTCGAGGGCGTCGACGGCACCTCCGACGTCACCAACAACCTCGCGGCGGCCCAGCCGACCGTGCAGGTGGTCGTCGACCGCGCGGCCGCGGCGGCGGTCGGGCTCACCGAGACGCAGGTGGCCGGCACGGTCGCCGCCGTCATGAGCCCGCGCCCGGTCGGCACCGTCGACCTGGGCGGGGGACCGCTCGACGTGACGATCCGGGCGACCGCGGGCCCGACGACGCTCGACGAGCTGCGCGCGGTGGTGCTGCCGACGGCCACCGGCCTGGTCCCGCTGGCGCAGGTGGCCAGCATCGACGAGGTCGACGTCCCGACGTCCGTCACGCGGGTCGACGGAGAGCGGTCCGCGACGATCTCCGCGACGCCGACCGGCCAGGACCTCGGGGCGCTCACCACCGCCCTGCAGGCCGACCTCGACGACCTCGACGTCCCCGCCGGCGCGAGCGTCGAGATCGGCGGTGTCGCCACCGACCAGCAGGACGCGTTCGCGGACCTGGGTCTGGCGCTGCTGATCGCGATCGCGATCGTCTACCTGGTGATGGTGGCGACGTTCCGCTCGCTGCTCCAGCCGGTGATCCTGCTGGTCTCCGTGCCGTTCGCCGCGACCGGCGCGCTCCTCGCGCTGCTGCTCACCGGCACCCCGCTGGGCGTCCCGGCGCTGATCGGCGTGCTCATGCTGGTCGGCATCGTGGTCACCAACGCGATCGTGCTCATCGACCTGGTCAACCAGTACCGCCGGGCGGGCAGGCCGCTGGCCGAGGCCGTGACCGAGGGCGCTCGCAAGCGCCTGCGGCCGATCCTCATGACGGCCCTCGCGACGATCTTCGCGCTCCTGCCGATGGCATTCGGGCTCACGGGTGGCGGGGTGTTCATCTCGAAGCCGCTCGCGATCGTCGTCATCGGCGGCCTGGTCACGTCGACGCTGCTCACGCTCGTCCTCGTGCCTGTGCTCTACACCCTGGCCGAGAAGGCGAAGGCTCGCGGCCGGACGGTCTGAGCACGACGAAGGGGGCGGTCCGCACGCGGACCGCCCCCTTCGCTGTGCGTCAGGTCAGGCGTCGCGCTTCTTCAGCAGCACGGCGGCCACACCGAGAACCACGACGACCCACAGGACCAGGACGCCGTAGCCCTCCCAGGCGCTCAGGTCCGCACCGACGTCCGAGAACGACGCCGCGAACTCGAGCTGTTCGTCCGTCTGCGTGACCTGCTGACCGGCGAGACCGGGCAGGAAGGGCGCCATCAGGGTCAGCGGCTTCCACGGGATCGACGTGAAGAGGATCGGCGCGACGAGCAGGAGGCCGAGCACGGTCGCGATGGCCGCGGCCGAGTGGCGCATGAGCGCACCCAGGGCGAACGCGAAGAGCGCGATCGTGGCGAGGTACACCGCGGTCCCGACGAGCGGCCGGATCATGTCCGGGTCGCCGAGGTCGACCGAGAGGCCCTGGCTGTCGAAGAAGAGCGCCTGCAGGCCCGTCCCTGCGGCGACGGCGACGATGCTCGCCCCGAAGACCGCGATGATCAGCACGATCGCCTTGGACCACAGGACCGGGAGGCGCTTGGGTACGGCCGTCAGGCTCGAGCGGATCATCCCGGTCGTGTACTCGCTCGTGATGGTCAGGGCACCGAGGACGGCCAGAGCCAGCTGGCCGAGGGTCACGGCGAAGCTCAGCGGCGCCAGCGCGTCGGTCGCGTCGGGCGGACCACCCTGCTCGGGACCGGGAGCGTTGACGTACGCCAGGCTGATCAGCACGACCAGGCCGACGGTCGCCAGCAGGAAGATGCCGAGCGTCCAGATGGTCGAGCGGACCGACCAGAACTTGATCCACTCGCCGCGCAGCAGGTGGCCGAAGCTGAGCTTGTGACCCGACAACGGGGCGTCGGTGCGGTGGGGGGCGGTGGCGACGGCGGCGCTCATCGGGCGTCCTCTCCGGTGGGTGCAGCAGCGGCGTGCGCGGCGGCCGGACGTGGTTCGGCGCCCGGGATCTCGGCCGAGTGGTACTCGACCGACTCGGACGTCAGGGACATGTAGGCGTCCTCGAGGGAGCCCTGCAGCGGCGTGAGCTCGTGCAGGACGATGCCCGACGCGGCGGCGATCTCGCCGACCTCGACGGCCGTCGCCCCGTGCACCTCGAGCAGACCGTCCTCGGCGGGGGTCACGGTCACGGCGGGACCGGCCAGGCGTGCGGCCAGGTCCGTGGCCTGCGGCGACCGGACGCGCACGGTGGCGCGGGTGGCCTCGGAGATCACGGTGTCGACCGGGCCGTCGGCGATGATCTTGCCGCGCCCGATGACGATCAGGTGGTCCGCCGTCACGGCCATCTCGCTCATCAGGTGCGAGGACAGGAAGACCGTGCGGCCCTCGGACGCGGCCAGGTACTTGACCAGGTTGCGCACCCAGAGGACACCCTCGGGGTCGAGCCCGTTGACCGGCTCGTCGAGGATCAGCGTCTGCGGGTCGCCGACGAGGGCGGCCGCGATGCCGAGGCGCTGCCCCATGCCGAGCGAGAAGCCGCCGACCCGCCGCTTGGCGACGGTGTCGAGGCCGGTCATCGAGATGACCTCGTTGACGCGCTTGTTGCCGATGCCGTGCGTCGCGGCGATGGCGCGCAGGTGGTTGCGGGCGCTGCGGCCCGTGTGGACCGCCTTCGCCTCGAGCAGCGCGCCGACCTCCGTGAGCGGGGAGCGGTGCTCGGCGTAGGGGCGGCCGTTGACGGTGACGGTGCCGTGCGTCGGGCGGTCGAGCCCGACGATCATGCGCATCGTGGTGGACTTGCCGGCACCGTTGGGGCCCAGGAAGCCGGTGACCCGGCCGGGCTGCACGGTGAACGAGATACCGTCCACCGCCGTCTTGGTGCCGTATCTCTTCGTGAGGTCGTGGGCCTCGATCATCACTTTTCCTCGTCAGTCGGAAATTGGGGCCGTGACGACCCTAGGGGTGCCCGGCAAGCCCATACATCGGACCAAGGGGGGATCCGCCCCCGCCGAAAGGCCGAGGCGGGCGAGACCTGGGAACGAACGCGCCCCCGTCGACGTTCGTTACGCTGACAGCCTCGTCTGACAGCGCCCGATCCGTCCAGGAGGACGCCATGGCCAATCCCATCTTCAACAACAGTCCGGTCTTCCAGGATCCCGTGCAGCGCAAGGGTCAGAAGTCGACCGTCTCCTACGGCACCGCCGGTGCCCAGGTGGCCGACGCCGCCACCCTCGACCAGATGTACGACGCCCCCGCCGCCACCACGCGCGAGACGGGCCGGCTGACGTACGACGACGTCATCATGAAGACCGCCGGCCTGCTGGCCGTGCTGGTCGTGACCGGTGCAGCCACCTGGGTGCTCGCGCCCGGTCTGTGGATCTTCGGCGCGATCGTCGGCCTCGTGCTCGGCCTGGTCAACGCGTTCAAGAAGCAGCCGAGCCCGCCGCTGATCCTCCTCTACGCCGCGGCGCAGGGCGTGTTCCTCGGTGGCCTCAGCGCCTGGTACGAGTCGTTCTACGAGGGCATCGTCGGCCAGGCCGTCCTCGCGACGCTCTCGGTGTTCGCGGTCTCGCTGTTCCTCTTCAAGTCCGGCAAGGTCCGGGTCACGCCGAAGTTCCAGCGGATCCTGCTCGTCGCGATGGTCGGGTACCTCGCGTACTCCCTCATCAACATCGTGCTGATGCTGTTCGGCGTCGGTGGCGGCGATTACGGCCCCATGCGCTCCGGCACCCTCGGCGTGGTCGTGGGTCTCTTCGCGGTCGGCCTGGCCGCGGCGATGCTGATCGTCGACTTCGACTCCATCAAGCGCGGTGTCGAGGCCGGTGTCCCGGCCAAGCTCGCGTGGACGGCGGCCTTCGGTCTCGTGGTGACGCTGGTCTGGCTGTACCTGGAGCTGCTGCGGATCTTCGCCATCCTGCGTGGCGACTGACCTCTGACTGCCCCACGTCGGCCCGGGTGCGATGATCGATTCGCACTCGGGCCGACGTGCGTCTGCCCGCCCCGCCACCCATGGGAGCAGATCAGTCGTGAAGTACGCGAAGCACATCTCGGAGCTCGTCGGCGGCACCCCGCTCGTCCAGCTCACGTCCGTGACGGCAGGCCTGACGGCGACGATCCTCGCCAAGGTCGAGTACATGAACCCCGGCGGCTCCGTGAAGGACCGCATCGCCCTGAAGATGATCGAGGCCGCGGAGGCGAGCGGCGAGCTCCTGCCCGGCGGCACGATCGTGGAGCCGACCAGCGGCAACACCGGCGTCGGCCTCGCCCTGGTCGCGCAGCGCAAGGGCTACCGCTGCATCTTCGTGTGCCCCGACAAGGTGAGCCAGGACAAGCGCGACGTGCTGCGCGCCTACGGGGCCGAGGTGGTCGTGACCCCGACCGCGGTCGCGCCGGACCACCCGAACTCGTACTACTCGGTCTCGGACCGGCTGGCCAAGGAGACCCCCGGCGGCTGGAAGCCGAACCAGTACGCCAACGTGAACGGCCCGGCCAGCCACTACGAGACGACCGGCCCGGAGATCTGGGCGGACACCGACGGCCAGGTGACGCACATGGTCGCGGGCGTCGGCACCGGCGGCACGATCACCGGCACCGGCCGCTACCTGCACGACGTGTCCGACGGGCGGGTGGTCGTCATCGGCGCCGACCCCGCCGGCTCGGTGTACTCCGGCGGCGACGGGCGGCCGTACCTCGTCGAGGGCGTCGGCGAGGACTTCTGGCCCACGGCGTACGACCCGACCGTGCCCGACGAGATCATCCCCGTCTCCGACGCCGACTCGTTCGCGATGACGCGACGGCTCGCGCGCGAGGAGGGGCTGCTGGTCGGCGGCTCCTGCGGCATGGCCGTCGAGGCGACCCTGCGCTACGCACGCCGGCTCCAGGAGGAGGACCCCACGGCCGCCGAGAAGGCAGTGATCGTGGTGATCCTCCCCGACAGCGGGCGGGGCTACCTGTCCAAGATCTTCAACGACAAGTGGATGCGGTCGTACGGGTTCCTGGCCGCCGACGAGGGCGCCACGGTGGCCGACGTGCTGCGCACCAAGACCGGCACCCTCCCCGACCTGGTGCACACCCACCCGAACGAGACCGTCCGCGACGCCATCGAGATCCTGCACGAGTACGGCGTCTCGCAGATGCCCGTCGTCGGCGCGGAACCGCCCGTGAAGATCGGCGAGGTGGCCGGCGCGGTCAGCGAGCGCGAGCTGCTCGACGCGGTGTTCTCTGGCGACGCCGAGCTGTCCGACCGCGTGGACCGCCACATGGCCGCGCCACTGCCGCTGATCGGCTCGGGGGAGAGCGTGGAGTCCGCGCGGTCCGCGCTGCAGAAGGCCGACGCCCTCATGGTGGTCGACGACGGGTCGCCCGTCGGGGTGCTCACCCGGCATGATCTGCTCGGGTTCCTCGCCCGCTGACCCCTCCCGGCACAAGGAGCACGATGGCCCTGTTCGACCTTCCCCTGCCCGAGCTCGAGCGTTACCTGCCCGAGCTGGACGAGCCGGCGGACTTCGACGAGTTCTGGTCGTCGACGCTGGCCTCGGCGAGGTCGTACGACCTGGCGCTCTCCGTGCAGCCGGTCGACTCCGGGCTGACCGTCATCGACGCGTTCGACGTGACGTTCGCGGGGTTCGGCGGGCACCCGATCAAGGCGTGGGTGACCCGGCCGGCCGGGGCGGTCGGGGTCCTGCCCGCGGTCGTCGAGCTCATCGGGTACGGCGGCGGGCGCGGGTTCGCGCACGAGCGGCTCGCCTGGGCGGCCGCCGGGTACGTGCACCTCGTCATGGACACGCGCGGGCAGGGCTCCACCTGGGGCAGCGGCGGGCACACGCCCGACCCGGCGGGCTCCGGGCCGGCGTCGCCCGGGGTGATGACGCGCGGGATCCACGACCCGCACGAGCACTACTACCGGCGGCTCGTCACGGACGCGGTCCGCGCGGTCGACGCCGTGCGGGCGCTGCCCGGCGTCGACCCCGCGCGGGTGACCGTCGCGGGGATCAGCCAGGGCGGCGGGCTCGCGCTCGCGGTCGCCGGGCTGGCCGACGGGCTCGCCGCCGTCCTGCCCGACGTACCGTTCCTGTGCCACTACCCGCGTGCGCTGGGGATCACCGACGCGTTCCCGTACGGCGAGCTCGTGCAGTACCTCGCCGTGCACCGCGACCAGGAGGCGACCGTCCTGCGCACGATGTCCTACCTGGACGGCGTGCACTTCGCGCGCCGGGCGTCGGCCCCCGCCCTGTTCTCCGTCGCGCTGCGGGACCAGACGTGCCCGCCGTCCACGGTGTTCGCCGCGTACAACCACTACGCGGGCCTGTCGCCGGCACGCCCGGCGACCGAGATCGAGGTCTACGCGTTCAACCAGCACGAGGGAGGGCAGGCCCACCAGCTCGACCGGCAGCTGCGCTGGTTGCGGTCGTTGCTGGCGCTGGAGGCTGTGCCCGTCAGCTGACCGACAGGCGCTCCAGCCCGCCCACGAGCCCTGCGACGAGGAAGTCGAAGCTCACGTCCACGTCGTCGGGCATGCCGAAGCCGCCGTCGAGCTCGAGCACGACGAACCCGTGCACGGCGGCCCGGACGGCGCGGACGGCGTCGATGCGCCGCTCCGGGGGGACGCCGAGTGCGGTGACGGCGTCTCCGAGCTCGTCGACCACCCGGACGCTCGCGTCGCGGACGGCCTGGGCGTCGGGGTCGTGCACCCAGGCCGCGCCCTGGACAGCGCCGTAGCGCCCGGGGGAGCGTCGCGCCAGGTGCCGGATCGATCGCGCCATGGCGGGGAGGAGCTCGGCGCCGGAGTGCTCCGCCCGCACGGCCCGCAGCGCCATGCCGTACTGCTCGATGCAGACCAAGGCGACCTCGCGCCGCAGCGCGGGCAGCCCGGCGACGTGCTTGTAGAGGCTCGGCACGGCGACGCCCGCGCGCGCCGCGACGGCGGCGAGCGTGAGGTCGGCGAAACCGGTCGACCCACCGTCGTCGACGACTGCGAGGGCCAGGGCGACGACGGCCGCACGGTCGAGGCCCGCCCTAGGCACGGTCGCTCGTGCGGGCTCCGAAGCGGCCGGCGGGGTCGCGCGGCAGGCCGGCCAGGAACGTCAGCGTGGCCGGCACGACGACCGCGGGGGCCTGGTGGTGGGGGTAGTGGCCCGCGTCGGGGACGACGGTGACCTCCGCGCGGAGCGCGTCGCGGATCCACTGGGCCTCCGCTGCGGGGTCGGAGTAGTCCGGGTCCACGGCTCCGACGAACGCGATTGCCGGGGCGCTGACCTCCGCAAGTCGCGCCTCGACCGGCGCGTGGGTGAGCCCGGCCGCGAGGTGACGGAAGGAGCGCAGGTGGGCGGGGTCCTTCATCGCGGCGCGCAGGTCCGCGACGTGCTCGTCGAGCCAGGGTGCCTTGTGGCCACGGTTGAGGTAGCCCTTGTAGTACGACGCCCAGACGGCACCGCCCCACGGGCGGGCGAAGAGCGCCCGCATGAGCTGGTGCATCCCGGCGGCGACGACGGCCGGCATCGCGGGGTCGCGCAGGAACGGGCCGGTGAGGACCAGGCCGGCGACGAGGTCGGGTCGTTCGGCGGCGGCCCACGCTGCGGCGCCCGCGCCCATCGAGTTGCCGACGAGCACCGCGGGGCCGCCGAGGTGCTCGACGAGTGCGAGGGCGTCCTGGCCGGTCATGACGTCGCCGTGCGTCGCGAACGTGGTGTCGGAGTCGCCGTGGCCGCGCAGGTCCGTGACGGCGACGCGGTGGCCGGCGTCGACCAGGGGGCCGACGAGCTCACGCCACGTGCTGCGCACGTCCCCCATGCCGGGGACCAGGACGACCAAGGGACCGTCTGCGGGTCCGTCGAGCGAGTAGGCGATGCGCCCTCCGGGGCGACTGAGGTAGGAGGTCATGACACAAAGCTAATGCCATTAGCCAAGCACGTCAACGCCCAGCGCGGTGGACGCGTCCGAGCGCGCCCGCTCCAGCGGGTGCGCTCGAGCGCTTCGGGTGCGCTCGGGTCGGTTGGGCGTCTGCCGCTCGGGGTTGGCAGGATGGGTGCCGCACTGTCATCCACCGAAGGAGTACGTCATGTCCGCAGCGCTGCCCGAGGTCTCGGGTTCTTTCGGCCAGAAGCCGACGCTGACCTTCCCCGACGCCAGTGCGTCCGGTGAGCTCGAGGTCCTGGTCCTGTCCCGCGGCGACGGCGCCCTCGTCGAGGCCGGTGACGACCTCGAGGTGCACTACCTCGGCCAGGCGTGGCAGGGCGGCATCTTCGACAACTCGTACGACCGCGGGTCCTCCATCAACTTCCCGATCGGCGTCGGCGCCGTCATCGGCGGCTGGGACGAGGGCCTCGTCGGCCAGCAGGTCGGCTCGCGCGTGCTCCTGTCGATCCCGTCGCACCTCGGCTACGGCGACCGCGGCGTGCCGCAGGCAGGCATCAAGGGTGGCGCCACGCTCGTCTTCGTGGTCGACATCGTCGGCACCAGCAGCAGCTGACCTCTCGCGACGGGCCCCTCCACCTCGGTGGAGGGGCCCGTCGCTATCCTCGGCCCGTGGCGGGCGACGAGGTGACCATCGGGGAGTTCGCGCGCCGGTCGGGGCTCTCGCTCAAGGCGCTGCGCCTCTACGACGCCCGCGGGCTCCTGGAGCCGGTGCGGGTCGACCCGGGCAGCGGGTACCGCTACTACGTCCCGGAGCAGCTGGGCCGGGCGCGCACCATCTCGCTGCTGCGGCGCCTGGAGATGCCGTTGGGCGCGATCGCCGACGTGCTGGCCGCACCCGGGCAGGCGGCAGCGATCCGGTCCTGGTGGGACGGGCGCCGCCGCGAGCTGGTCGACCGCGGGCCCGAGCTCGACCTCGTCGTGCAGTCCCTCGGTGAGCCCACCGGCCCCGCCCACCCCGGGCTGTTCGGGGTCGACGACGTCGTGGTCCGGCCGGTGGGGGCGCGGACGGTCGCGTCGGTCCGCCGCCACGTCGCGCAGGAGGACCTCGTCGCCGCGTTCGCGTCGGACGTGCTGGAGCTCCGGACGTTCCTCGACGCCGCCGGCGCGTCGTACGCCACCGAGTTCTGGGTCCTGTTCCACGGTGCGGTCGGGCACGACGGGGACGGCCCGATCGAGACGTGCGTGCCGTACCAGGGGGCGATCGTGCCCGTCGGCTCGATCGTGCTGCGGCAGGAGCCCGCGCAGACGATGGCGTACGTCCCCGTGACCGCAGCGGACTGCAGGTACCCCCGGATCATCGGCGCGTACGTCGCCCTGGAGACCTGGTTCGGCACCGACGGTCGTCGGGCGGCCGGCCCGTCGCGGGAGATCTACCCCGTCCCGTGGTCCGACGAGGGGGTCGTCGCCCACGTCGCGCAGCCGGTCTTGACCCTGCCCCTAGGGCAGGGGCCACGCTGACGCCATGCCCGATCTCGCCGCGTACGCCGCCCACAGCCCGTTCACCGACCCCGGTGCCCACGCCGCACTGCTCGCGGCCGTCGGCACGGACCCCGCCGCGTTGCACCTCGCCGCGTGCAGCACCGTCGTGCACTACCGCGCGGGCGCGGAGCAGCTGGTGCCCGGGCAGGACGCCGACATCGACCTGCGCTGGCTGTCCGACATCCTCGGCGAGGCGCAGGAGCGCCTTGCCGGACCCCTGGACGTCACGCGCCCGACCGCCCAGCAGATCGCGGGCTGCTGCCGCGACCACACGCTGGTCGCGATCGGCGTCCTGCGCGAGCACGGCGTCCCGGCACGCAGCCGCGTCGGGTTCGCCGGGTACTTCCGCGCCGGGTTCCACCACGACCACGTCGTCGCCGAGCGCTGGGACGGGGCCCGCTGGGTGCGGTTCGACGCCGAGCTGGACATGGCCGAGAACTGGTTCGGCTTCGACTCGCACGACATGGCCACCGGGCTCGGGGCGCCCTTCGAGACGGCCGCCGAGGTGTGGCTCGCGCACCGTCGCGACGGTCTGGACGTGTCGACCTACGGCGTCGACCCGTCGATGCCCGAGCTCTGCGGGCCGGAGTTCGTCCGCGCGTACGTGGTCATCGAGCTCGCGCACCGGCAACGCGACGAGCTGCTCCTGTGGGACGTCTGGGGCGACACGCTGCCTGAGACGTCGACGCAGAGCGACGAGCTGGACCGGTTGGCCGACGAGGTCGCGGAGCTGCTCGTCGCCGCGGACGCCGGCTCGTCCGACGCCGAGGCGTCCTTGGAGGAGCGGTACGCGAGCGACCCGCGGCTGCACCCCGGCGGGGGAGTCGTGACGCTCTCGCCGACCGGCCGCGTCGGCGACGCGGACCTCGTCGAGAGGGTCAACCGCTGGCGTTCGTAGCGACAGCAGCGACGCGACGAGCTAGAGGACGTGCCGGTCCAGGAAGTCGTTGCGGAAGACGCCGTCGGGGTCGGTCCGCGCGACGAGGGCCCGGAAGTCGTCCCAGTGCGGGTAGAGGCGGCCCAGGTCGCGGTTCTCGTCGGCGAAGAGCTTGCCCCAGTGCGGGCGGGCGTCGAACGGGGCCAGCGCGGCCTCGATCGTCGGCAGCACCGCCGCCACCTCGGGCTGGCGCGGGAGCCACGTGAAGTGCAGGGCGACGCGGGGACCGCCCTGCGCGCCGGACAGCCACAGGTCGTCGCCGGCCATGGTGCGGACCTCGGTGACCTGCAGCAGCGGTGAGACGAGGTCGCTCAGGGACCGGACCGCCTCCAGCGCGGCGACCGCGTGGGCGCGCGGCACCAGGAACTCCGACTGGAGCTCGTCGCCGTTGCTGGGCGTGAAGTCCATCCGGAAGTGCGGGAGGCGGTCGTGCCACGGTCCGGGCTCGCCCAGCTGTGCGGTGCAGTTCACGGGGTCGATGCCGGGCAGCGGGTGGCGGGGGCCGTCGGCGGGCGTCGTGCCGAACAGGTCCGACCGCAGCGCGTAGCCGGGCGTGACGCGGGTCTTGCGCCAGACCTGCTGGATCGTCTCGCCGGTCCAGTCGGTGAAGAGACTCACGGAGTCGGCGCTGCTCGTGATCTCGTCGAGGTGCTCCAGCGCTGCCGTCCACGGCAGGTCGACGTGGACCTCCTGCGCGACGTCGTAGGTGGGCTCGATGTCCAGGGTCACGCGCGTGACCACCCCGAGCGCGCCGAGCGCGACGACGGACCCGGCGAAGTCGACGTCGCCGCGGCGGACGGTCCGGAGCGTCCCGTCGGGTCCGACGATCTCGAGAGCTGCGACCGCCGCGGAGAGGTTCTGCGACCGATCACCCGAGCCGTGCGTGGCCGTGGCGATCGCGCCCGCCACGGAGATGTGCGGCAGGGACGCCAGGTTGTGCACCGCCCAGCCGGCAGGGTGCAGGTGCTGCGCGAGCGTGCCGTAGCGGGTGCCGCCCGTGACCGTGACGGTCCGCCCCTGCTCGTCGATCTCCGGTGCCGACTCCAGGCCGTCCAGGGCGACCAGCGCCGCGGGGTCGTCGGCGAGGTCGTTGAAGCAGTGCCGGGTGCCCAGCGCGCGGATGCGGGGGGAGCCCGCGACGAGCTCCTGCAGCTCCTCGACGGAGGCCGGGTGGTGCACGACCCCCGCGCGGTAGACGTAGTTGCCGGCCCAGTTGGTCAGAGTCACCGGTCCAACCTACGGCTGTTCCCTGGGGCTGGGCCCCGTCACGAAGATGTCGAACATGCTCGGGTCGTGCGCGTGCACGAGCACCATGAACACGAACAGGTCGAACAGCAGGTGCACCGCCACGACGTACGTCAGCGACGTGGTCCGACGGAAGATCCAGCCCTGGATCAGCGCGAACGGGACGGTCAGCAGCGGCCCCCACTCGCGGTAGCCCAGCTCCCACAGGAACGACACGAACACCGTCGCCTGCAGCAGGTTGGCCAGCCAGAACGGGAAGTGCGGCCGCAGCAGCGCGAGCACCACGCAGATGAAGAACAGCTCGTCCCAGATGCCCACGGCGTTGACCCCGACGAAGAGCCTCGCCACGTCGCCCGTGCCGTCGAGGTCCGGCCAGTTCTGCCACACGCCCGACCCCAGGAAGTACGCGGGCAGGATCAGGTACGCCGCGAACGCCACCGCCACCAAGTACAACGCCTGCCAGCGGTCCCAGCGGCGCCCCGTGCGGACGGGGTAGTGGATCTTGTCGTCGTGGAACACCCGGCTCGAGATGAGCGTCGGGACGATCACGGCCAGGCCCAGCGCGAGCGTGAACTTCAGCATGCCGACGTTCGACAGGTCGGCCTTCAGGGAGATCGTGCTGATGATCACCTGGCCCAGCGCGATGAGGGCGAGGTCCCTGCCGAGGAGCCTGTCGACGACGAGGCCGAGGGCCACGCCGGCGACGAGCGGCACGTAGCCGAGCGGGCGGACGTGGACGGCGAACAGCAGGATCGCGGCGCCGCACACCAACGCGGCAGCGAGGATGCGCAAGGCATCCTGACCCCGCGTCCGATCGACGACCTGGGTGGTGCTCGCGCTGAGCGGGTCTGTCACGGGGGAGCCTCCGGGGGTGTCGAAGCAGCAGTCTGACTGGTCGTCGGCCGCTGGGCGACACTTGCCCCATGGACCTCCCGCGCGTCGCGATCACCTACTGCACGCAGTGCCGCTGGCTCCTGCGGGCCGCGTGGTACCAGCAGGAGCTGCTGACCACCTTCCACCGCGAGCTCGGGGAGGTCGCGCTGCGGCCCGCGACCGGCGGGGTGTTCCAGGTCGAGGTCGACGGTGTCCTGGTGTGGGACAGGTCGGAGCGCGGCGGATTCCCCGATCTGCCCGAGCTCAAGCGGATCGTGCGGGACCTCGTCGCGCCGGACAAGCCACTGGGGCACACGGACCGGGTGGCGGAGGGCTGACACGGGCGAGATGGACGTTCGTGCAGGTGGACCGGGGTCCAGCGCCCGATGGACGACCGTGGACGAGGCCGGTCCGGCGTCGATAAGTTCGCGGCGGACCGGCAGGGAGAGCGACCCGGCCGGTCCGCCACAGACGCTCCCGAGGGCGGCTGGCCGGGAATCACGGGGGACTCCGGCCGGCCCCATGACGGGCGGGTGACCGACAGCGGGGGCTCCTCGGTCACCCGCCCGTACATCTGACGGGCAGCGACGGACGTGCGACGACGCCGGACCGCCACTGATCAGCGACGGCCCGGCGTCGGTCGGACGAGACTCAGGCGCCGGTCGGGCGCGGGCAGGACACGCCGGTTCCGCCCAGGCCGCAGTAGCCGGCGGGGTTCTTGTCGAGGTACTGCTGGTGGTAGCCCTCGGCGTAGTAGAACGTGCCCGCGTCGTCGGCGGACCGGATCTCGGTGGTGATCTCGCCGAAGCCGGACCGCGTCAGCCGCGGCTGGAACTCGTCCCGGGTGCTGCGTGCGGCGAGCTCCTGCTCGGGCGTGGTGGTGTAGATCGCCGACCGGTACGTGGTGCCGACGTCGTTGCCCTGCCGGTACCCCTGCGTCGGGTCGTGCGACTCCCAGAAGGTGCGCAGCAGGTCGCCGGCCGAGACGACGGTGGGGTCGTACGCGATCATCACGATCTCGGTGTGCCCGGTCTGCCCGGTGCACGTCTCCTCGTAGGAGGGGAAAGGCGTGAACCCACCCTGGTAGCCCACGGCGGTCGTGACGACGCCGGGGATCTTCCAGAAGGTGCGCTCGGCGCCCCAGAAACAGCCCATCCCCACGTAGAGCACCTCGGTGCCGTCGGGCCACGGGCCCTGCAGCGGGGTACCGAGGACGGTGTGGGTCGTCGGGACGGTGTACGCGTAGCGCTCGCGTCCGGCCAGGGCCTTCTCGGGGGTCACCATCGTGGTCTTGAGGGCGGAACCGAACAGCCAGTTCATGGTCGTGATCCTCTCCGGGAGCCCGGTTGGTCACCTGGGTCCTCCCGGGATCTGCAACGGTACGCACCCCGTCCGTGTTCCCGCGGAGATGAGGAAGTCTTGACCGAACCGATACCAGGCCAAGAGCGCACCATCACATGACCTGGAGCGCACCTGCGGCTAGTGCGCGCGCGCCCGGTACGCCGTCGGGGACAGGCCGTGGGTCCGCGTGAACTGCCGGGAGAAGTACAGGGCGTCCTCGTACCCGCAGCTCTGCGCGACGGCGGCGACGGGCAGGGACGTGCTGTCGAGGAGCTCCCGGGCGCGGGCCATCCGCAGGTCGCTCTGGTAGCGCAGCGGTGCCACCCCGACCTGCCGGCGGAACAGCCAGCCGAGCTGCGAAGGACTGAGTCCGACCATCGCGGCGAGCGAGTCGACGGAGGTGCGGTGGGGTGTGGTCGCACGCAGGTGCTCGACCGCCCGCTCGACGGGACCGAGCGCCGCCGGGGGGACGTCGCCCGGTCGCGACCACCTGGGCCAGCGCGTTCCAGGCCGCGCCGGACGCGCTCACGAGCCCGCCGGCGGTCCCGGCGTCGAGGGCGTCGACGACCTGGGAGACGAGGGTTGCGATGCCGGCGGGGTCACGCAGGTGCGAGACGGGTCCGCCGGCAGCCTGCTGCGCGGCGCGGACGAGCCCGGCGGCGTCGTGCCCGACGACGTGGAACCACCAGACGGTCCAGGGGTCGTCGTCGGATGCCGCGTACTCGTGCGCGACGGACGCGGGGAGCACCACCGCGTCGCCGCGCCGGACCGCGAACCGTCCCTCGGGGGTGCGGCACCAGCCCTCCCCGTGCGTGCACACCAGGAGGACGTGCTGCCCGGCGCCACCGGGCCGCACCCTCCCGTGCCGTGACGCGTGCGGGAAGAACCCCGCGTCGGTGACGAGAAGACGGTCCGTCACGGGGCGCGCGAGCGCGGCGCGGACGACGGGGGGTGCGAGGACGACCATGCGCTGCCCGGTGAACCCCTCGCGCAGCGCCCCGGGTCCGACGACCGGCGTTTCGTCCATGTCCGGCATCGAATCCCCCATCGTCAGGAGCGTCAAGGCGCCCTACCGTCGTCCCATGCTCTCTGCCGAGTCGCGGACCAGCCTGCAGGCCGCCGCACCGGCCGCGCCGTTGCGCGGCCACCTCCCGCTGGGCGACCCGCCCGGGACGCCCGACCGCATCGAGGTCACCAGCCGGTGGATCGAGCGCGCGGGCAGGCCGTGGTTCCCGGTCACCGGGGAGATCCACTACGCGCGGCTCCCGCGGGACCGGTGGTCGGAGGTCCTCGGCCATGCTCGGGCGGGCGGCCTGGACTCCGTCGCGACCTACGTGCTGTGGCAGGCCCACGAGCCGGAGGCAGGCAGGTTCCGGTGGGACGACAACCTCGACCTGCGGGCGTTCGTCCAGCTCGCCGCGCGGCACGGCCTGGACGTCGTCGTCCGGATGGGCCCGTGGGCGCACGGCGAGGCGCGCCACGGCGGGTTCCCCCAGTGGCTGGTCGACCGTGAGCTGGCGACGCGCACCGACGACCCCGCCTACCTCGCGCTGGTGCGCCTCTTCTACGCGCAGATCGTCACCCAGCTCGTCGGCCTGACCCACGCCGAAGGGGGACCGGTCGTCGGCGTGCAGGTGGACAACGAGCTCTACGACCAGCCGGAGCACCTGGCGACCTTGCGGACGCTCGCCGAGGACCTCGGGCTGCGCGTCCCGATCTGGACCGCCACCGGCTGGGGCGGCGCGCAGGTGCCGGCCACGCTGCTGCCGGTCTACAGCGCGTACGCGGACGGGTTCTGGGAGGAGGCGACCACCGGGTGGCCGGCGTTCGCCGCCTTCCACTTCCGTTACAGCGAGGTCCGCGACGACCTCACCGTCGGCGCGGACCTGCGCGAGGCGCTGGACGGGATCGTGCTGGACCCGACGGCCGTCCCGCTCAAGGACGACGACGCGCTCCCGTTCGCCACCTGCGAGCTGGGCGGCGGCATGCACGTCGCGTACCACCGGCGTCCGCTGGTGACCCCACGGGACGTCGCGGCGCTGGCCCTGGCCAAGCTCGGCGGTGGGTCGATCTGGCAGGGCTACTACATGTACGCGGGGGGAACCCAGCGGGTCGGCCCCCAGGGCAGCGAGCAGGAGTCCCAGGCGACGGGCTACCCGAACGACGTGCCCACCCGCACCTACGACTTCCACGCACCGGTCGGTGAGCACGGCCAGATCCGGGAGCACCACCACCTCCTGCGCCGTCAGCACCTGTGGCTGGAGACCGACGGGGCCGCCGTCGCCGCGATGCAGGTGACGGTCGGAGGTGGCAGCGAGGACCCCGCCGAGCTGCGGTGGGCGGTGCGGTCCGACGGGTGCCGCGGCTACGTCTTCTTCACCACGTACCAGCCGCCCGTCAGCCCCCTCGCGCCGCAGCCGGGCGTCCGGGTGGACGTCGAGCTCGACGGCGAGGTCGTCACCATCCCGTCGAACCCCGTCGACCTGCCGGCCGGCATCTCGGTGGTGTGGCCGCTGCGCTACCCGCTGACCGGGTCGCTCACGCTGCGCAGCGCGACGGCGGGGATCCTCACGCGGATCGCCGACGCCGCCGGGGAGGTCGTCGTCCTGACCGCGACCGACGGGGTGCCCGTCGAGCTCGTGCTCGAGGGCGACGTCGCCGTGGGCGGTGCCGGGACCGCACGTCGCGACCGCGCACACACGGTCGTCACGCTCGACGTCCCCCCGGGTCCCGAGACGGTCGTCGACCTGCCCGGCGTCCGGGTCATGGTCGTCGACGAGGCCACCGCCGACCGGCTCTACCGGCTGGACCTCGGCGGTCGGGAGCGGCTCGTCCTGTCGGACGTCCCGGTGTACGCGCTCGACGGCCGGCTGGTCGCGCACCCGGACGTCGAGTCCGCGTCGATCTCCCTGTTCCCCGCCCCGAGCGCGCTGACCGGGGACGGTGTCGAGCCGAGCACCGACGCGCTCTGGCGCACCTGGACCGTGACGACGCCCTCCGCCGGGGTCACCCGCCTCGCCTCGGACCTCGCGCCGGTCGCACCGCACCCGCCCGAGGCGACCAGCGGTGGCCCGATGCACCGCCTGAGCGCGCCGACCGACTTCTCCGGCGCCGCCACCGTCGAGGTCGAGATCCCGGCGCACCTGCTCGCGGACGTCGACCGCGCCCTGCTGCGGATCACCTGGACCGGTGACGTCGGACGGGCACTGGTCGACGGCGAGGTCGTCAGCGACCACTTCTGGCACGGGCGCGTCTGGGACGTCGACCTGTCGCCCGTGCGCGACGAGGTCGCGGCCCGTGGCATCGTCCTGCAGCTCCTGCCCTGGCGCTCCGCGACCGGTGTCTGGGTGGACCCGACGGTGCGCGGCGTGGCCGACGGGATCACCGTCGCGTCGCTCGACGTGGTCCGCGTGGCCCGGGTCGTCCTGGAGCTCACGGGAGCCGACGATGCCCACGAGTGAGATCACCCTCCCTGACGCGCCCGCGGACCTGGCCGACGCCCTCGGACGCGGTGCCGCCGTGGCGTGGAGCGAGCCGCTGACCATCCGGACGTACGAGGCGGGGGAGCCCAGCCCGTACCCGATGTACCTCGACCACCGCGTGTACCAGGGCTCGAGCGGCAAGGTCTATCCGCTGCCGTTCGTCGACCACGTCGCCGACGAGGGGGCGGACCGCCCGTGGCAGGCGATCCACCTGGAGAACGCGTACGTGCGCCTGGTGGTGCTGCCCGAGCTCGGCGGCCGGATCCACGTCGGCTACGACAAGACGACCGGGTACAACTTCTTCTACCGCAACAACGTCATCAAGCCCGCGCTGGTGGGCCTCGGCGGCCCGTGGATCAGCGGCGGTGTCGAGCTCAACTGGCCCCAGCACCACCGGCCGGCCACGTACCTGCCCGTCGAGACGCACGTCGAGCACGCCGACGACGGGTCGGTGACCGTCTGGTGCCACGACCACGACCCGTTCACGCGGATGTCCGCCCAGCACGGCGTGCGGCTGCGGGCGGACAGCTCCGTCGTCGAGCTCGTGGTCCGGCTGCACAACCGGACCAGCGAGCGGCAGTCGTTCCTGTGGTGGGCCAACGTCGCGGCGCGCGTGCACGACGACTACCAGTCGTTCTTCCCGCAGGACGTGCGCTTCGTCGCCGACCACGCGCGGCGCGCCCTCACGGCGTTCCCCCGCGCGGACCGCCCCTACTACGGCGTCGACTACCCGGCCCGGGCCGAGCAGGAGCCGGGTGCGGACCGGATCGACTACTACCGCAACATCCCGGTGCCGACGTCCTACATGGTCGTCGACTCCCAGCAGGACTTCTTCGGGGGCTACGACCACGCCGCAGGTGCGGGGTTCGTGCACTGGGCCGAGCGTCGGGTCTCTCCCGGCAAGAAGCAGTGGACCTGGGGCGACGCGCCCTTCGGCCACGCCTGGGACGCCCAGCTCACCGACGGCGACGGCCCGTACGTCGAGCTCATGGCCGGCGTCTACACGGACAACCAACCCGACTTCAGCTGGCTGCTGCCCGGCGAGACGAAGGTCTTCACCCAGTACTGGTACCCGATCCCCGCCATCGGCGCCGCCCACCAGGCGACGCCGGACGCCGCGGTGCACGTCGAGCACGACGACGCCGTGGTCGCGCACGTCACGGTCACGTCCCCGCGCCCCGGTGCGGAGCTGCGCGTCCTGCGCGACGGGGTCGTCGTCGCGGCGCGGACCGTCGACCTCGTCCCGGGCGTCCCCGCCACGATCACCGCCCCGGCCGACACCGGGGTGCTCGGCGTCGAGCTCGTCGACGGCGCCGGCCGCAGTCTCGTGCGCTGGGCACCGACGGAGGTGAGCGGCGAGGAGCCGTGGGTCGCCGACGAGCCCCCTGCGCCGGAGGCCGTCGGGTCGGTCGAGGAGCTGTACCTCACGGGTCTGCACCTGGCCCAGTACCGGCACCCGACGCGTTCCCCGCTGCCGTACTGGCAGGAGGCGCTGCGCCGCGACGCCGGAGACGTCCGCACCAACCTGGCCCTGGCCGACCGCGACCACCGCGCGGGCCGGTACGAGCGCGCGCTCGACCGGGTGCAGGTCGCGCTCCGGCGCCTGACCCGCAGGAACGCGAACCCGCAGGACGCGGAGGCGTTCTACCTGGCCGGTCTCGTGCTGCACCGGCTCGGCCGCACCGTGGAGGCCGAACGCGCCCTCGGCAAGGCCGGCTGGGACGGCACCTGGGCGGCCGCCGCGGGTCTCGAGCTCGCCCGGTCCCTCGCCCACGGGGGCAGCAACCGTGCCGCGCTCCGGGTCCTGGACACCCTCGACGGGGTCGTCGGGCACGACACCCGGCGCACGGCCCTGCGTGTGGTCGTCGCCCGGCGGCTCGGCCACGACGAGGAGGCGTCCGACCTGCTGGCCTCCGCGCTCGCGCTCGACCCGCTCGACGCGACCCTGCGGGTCCTCGCGGGCCGGGACGCCCCCACCGATCCCGGTCTCCTCCTCGACGTCGCCGGCGACCTGTGGCGGGCGGGCGAGCTCGAGCACGCGGTGGCGGTGCTGGACGACGTCGTGGCGGCGGCGGTCCGGGTGTCGGGCAACGTGCGACCGGTCGCGCTCTACACCGCGGCCCGCGTCCTCGACGAGCTCGGGAGGCCGGCGGAGGCCGCCGCCCGCCGAACGCAGGCGCGCGAGGCCGACCTGACCTGGGCGTTCCCGTTCGGGCTGGATGCGCACGACGTGCTCCAGGCCGCCGTGCTCGCCGACCCGGACGACGCCGTCGCCCGGCTCCTGCTCGGCATGCTCCTCCACGCGCACGGGCGACGCCGGGAGGCCGCCGAGCTGTGGGAGCGCGCGATCGGGCTCGGCCTGCGCCACCCCGTCCTCCTGCGCAACGCCGCCCTGACCGCGTACAACGTGACCCACGACGACGACCTGGCCTGGCGGCGGTACGCGCAGGCGGTCGCGGCGGCGCCGGACGACGCCCGGCTGCGCCACGAGCAGGACCAGCTCGCCGAGCGCCTCGGTCACCCCGGTGCGGACCGGCTCGCGCGGCTGCGTCCCGTCGAGCACCTCGTGCTGACCCGCGACGACCTGACGACCTCCTACGTCGGGCTCCTGGTCGCCACGGGGTCAGCACAGCGGGCGTACGAGATCCTCCGCACCCGCCCGTTCCACCCCTGGGAGGGAGGTGAGGGCGCCGTCGTCGCCGCCTGGGACGCGACGCTGGCCGCGCTCGGGCTGCCGAGGGCGGACCCGCCGGCGAGCCTGGGGGAGACCCGCGCCCGGTACGTCGCCCCTGCGGCGGTCCGGGACGACGGGGTGACGGACTACTTCGCCACGAGCCTGCCCGAGCTGCTGCTGTTCACGCGCGAGCACGACGGCGCGGGCTGACGTGCGCAGGCGCCACGGCCCCGAGCGCCTAGCCTGGGACGCGTGACGAACCACGCGCACCCCCAGGACGACGACTGGTCCTCCGCAGGTTTCTCGACCCGCGCCATCCATGCAGGTCAGGACCCGGACCCCACCACCGGGGCGGTCGTGCCGCCCATCTACGCGACGTCGACGTACAAGCAGGACGGCGTCGGCGGGCTGCGGGGCGGGTACGAGTACTCGCGCTCGGCCAACCCGACGCGCACCGCGCTGGAGTCGGCGCTCGCCGCCGCGGAAGGGGGTGCGGCGGGATTCGCGTTCGCGTCGGGCCTCGCCGCCGAGGACACCCTCCTCCGGGCGACCCTGCGTCCGGGAGACCACGTCGTCATCCCGAACGACGCGTACGGCGGCACCTACCGCCTGATCGCGCGGGTGTTCGGCCCGTGGGGCATCGAGCACACCCCCGTCGACCTGTCCGACGCCGACGCGGTGGTCGCCGCGATCCAGCCGGGCCGCACGAAGGTCGTCTGGGTCGAGACGCCGACGAACCCGCTGCTGGGCATCGCCGACATCGCGGTCCTCGCCGCGCACGCGCGGGCGGCGGGCGCCCTGCTCGTCGTCGACAACACGTTCGCGACGCCCTACCTCCAGCAGCCGCTCGCGCTCGGCGCCGACGTCGTCGTGCACTCGACGACGAAGTACATCGGCGGGCACTCCGACGTCGTCGGCGGGGCGCTCGTCGTCGCCGACGGTGCGCAGCTGCCCGTGGGCCTGGAGGCGCCGACCGGGACGACGAACCTCGCGGACGCGGTGCGGTTCCACCAGAACGCGTCCGGTGCGGTCGCGGGACCCTTCGACGCGTGGCTGACGCTGCGCGGGCTCAAGACGCTCGCGGTGCGCATGGACCGGCACGAGAGCAACGCGCGCGCGATCGCCGACTTCCTCGTGACGCACGACGCGGTGACGTCCGTGATCTACCCGGGCCTCGACAGCCACCCCGGGCACGAGGTGGCCGCCCGGCAGATGAGCGGGTTCGGCGGGATGATCTCGTTCCGGACCGGCAGCGAGGCGTCGGCCCTGGCCGTCTGCGCGGCCACGCACGT
Source organism: Cellulomonas sp. Leaf334 (assembly GCF_001424195.1). Lineage (GTDB taxonomy): Bacteria > Actinomycetota > Actinomycetes > Actinomycetales > Cellulomonadaceae > Cellulomonas. Next base: position 799,094 of record NZ_LMOO01000005.1, read on the forward strand.
CTTCACGCTCGCGGAGTCGCTCGGCGGCGTCGAGTCGCTGATCGAGCACCCCCACCAGATGACCCACGGGTCGGTCGCGGGCACGGAGCTGGAGGTCCCCGACGACCTCGTGCGGCTCTCCGTGGGCATCGAGGACGTCGCCGACCTGATCGCCGACCTCGACACCGCGCTGGCTGCCGGGCGAGACGCGTGAGCACGACCGGGCCGCGCACCCCGAACGCTGACGGCACCTCGGTGCCCCCCTCGGTCCGCAACGCCGCCGCGTGGTCGTGGCGGCTGCTGCTCATCGGTGCGGCGCTCGCTGTGCTGCTCTGGCTCCTGAACGAGCTCAAGGTCGTCGTGGTGCCGATCGCGGTGGCGCTGCTGCTCACCGTGCTGCTCGCACCGTTCGTCGGCTGGCTGGACCGTCGCGGGCTGCCCCGCGTGGCAGCCGTCGGGCTCTCGCTCGCCGGGCTCATCGCCCTCGTCGCCGGCCTGCTCACGCTCGCGGGCCGCTCGATCGTCAAGGGCTTCGGCGAGCTCTGGGACCAGGCCGCGCAGGGGATCGACAAGCTGACCACCTGGCTCGCCGAGGGCCCCCTCCAGCTCACGACCGCGGACATCTCCGGCTGGATGGAGCGGATCCAGGGGTCGCTCAGCGGCGGCAGCTCCGAGCTCGTCACCGGTGCGCTGCACGCGGGGACCACCGTCGCGCACGTCGCGGCGGGAGCGCTCATCGCGCTGTTCTGCACGTTCTTCTTCCTGCTCGACGGCCGCACCATCTGGGCGTGGGTCATCGGGCTCCTGCCGCGCGGCTCCCGCGAGCACGTGCACCAGGCCGGTCGGCGCGGACTCGTCACGCTCGGCGCCTACACCCGGACCCAGATCCTGGTCGCGGCCGTCGACGCCGTCGGCATCGGCCTCGGCGCGGCGATCCTTCAGGTCCCGCTCGCGCTGCCCCTGGCGGTGCTGGTGTTCCTCGGGTCGTTCATCCCGATCGTCGGTGCGGTCGTCACCGGGTCGATCGCGATCCTGGTCGCGCTCGTGTCCAACGGCCCGGTGACGGCCCTCTGGATGCTGGTCGTCGTCCTGGCGGTGCAGCAGATCGAGGGTCACGTCCTGCAGCCGTTCCTCATGGGCCACGCGGTGTCGCTGCACCCCGTCGCGGTCCTGCTGTCGGTGGCCGCGGGCTCGTTCGTCGCGGGCATCGTGGGTGCGCTGTTCGCCGTGCCGATCGCCGCGACCCTCAACACCGTGCTGCTCTACCTGCACGGCCACGACAAGTTCCCGCAGCTCGGCACCGACGACCACGTCCCCGTGCGCGGGCGCGGGCATCCCGTGCTCGACCGCGCCATCGCACAGGTCGCGGAGGCGACCTCGGAGCGGGTGGCGACGGAGGCGGAGATCGCCGAGCGTGCCGACGCGGACGAACGCGCCGCAGTGGTCGACACCGTGGCGGAGGACGCCGGCGAGCCCGGAGGGCCTGATGACAGGCCTCGCTGACGTCCGGGCGGCCGCGCTGCTGCTCGAGGGCGTCTCGGACCGCACCCCGGTGCAGCTCAGCCGGGCCCTGTCGCAGGTCTGCGGGGCCGAGGTGTGGCTCAAGTGCGAGAACCTGCAGCGCGCCGGGTCGTTCAAGCTGCGCGGCGCCTACGTGCGCATGGCCCGGCTGTCGCCCGAGGAGCAGGCGCGTGGCGTCGTCGCGGCCAGCGCCGGGAACCACGCGCAGGGCGTCGCGCTCGCGGCCCGGATCCTCGGCCTGACGGCGGTCGTGTTCATGCCCGCGGACGCCGCACTGCCGAAGATCGCCGCGACCCGCGACTACGGTGCCCGCGTCGAGCTGGTCGGCGCCAGCGTCGACGAGGCCCTCGTGCACGCCCGCGAGTTCGCGGACCGCACCGGCGCCGTGCTCATCCACCCGTTCGACCACGAGGACGTCGTCGCCGGCCAGGGCACGATCGCGCTCGAGATCGTCGAGCAGGTCCCCGACGTGGCCACCGTCGTCGTGCCCATCGGCGGGGGTGGGCTGGCCGCCGGGGTCGTCGCCACGCTCGCCGAGCTGCGGCCCGACGTTCGCGTCATCGGGGTCCAGGCCGCCCGCGCGGCGTCCTACCCCGCCTCGCTCGCGGCGGGACACCCGATCCCCGCCCCCGAGCTGCGGACCATGGCCGACGGCATCGCGGTCGGGCTGCCCGGCACCGTGCCCTTCGAGATCCTGGCGGGCCACCACATCGAGGTGGTCACCGTCTCCGAGGAGGACCTGTCCCGCGCGCTGCTGCTCGTCGCGGAGCGCGCGAAGATGCTGGTCGAGCCGTCCGGGGCAGCAGCCGCGGCCGCGGTCATGGCCGGCGTCGGACCGCTCGACGGTCCGGTCGTGGTGATCCTGTCCGGCGGCAACATCGACCCGCTCGTGCTCATGCGGGTGGTCCGGCACGGGCTCGCGTCCGCCGGGCGGTTCCTGCAGCTGCAGGTCCGGATCGACGACACGCCCGGAGCGCTCGCCGACCTGCTGCGGGCGCTCGCGGACACCGGCGGGAACGTCATGCACGTCTCGCACGCGCGGACGGTCGGTGACCTGCAGCTCGACGAGGTCGCGATCGTCGTGCAGGTCGAGACCAAGGGACCGGACCACTGCGAGTACGTCGTCGGACAGCTGCGCGCGGCGGGCTACCGGCTCGGGGCCTGAGAGCACGACGAGACGCCACCCCAGCGGGTGACGCCTCGTCGTGGTGCGGGACTCAGCCCGCGAAGGGCTTCGCGTCCGTGATCTTGACCTTGATCTCACGCCCGTTCGGCGCGGTGTACGAGGTCGAGTCACCGATCTTGGTGCCGTTGATCGCCGCGCCGAGGGGCGACGTCGGCGAGAAGACCTCGATGTCGGAGGTCCCGGCGATCTCGCGGGAACCGAGCAGGAAGACCATCTCGTCGCCGGCCACGACGGCCGTCACGACCATGCCGGGCTCGACGACCCCGTCGTCCGGGGGCGTCCCGATCTGGACGTTGCGCAGCTTCTCCTTCAGCTCGCGGATGCGGGCGGCCTGCTTCGCCTGCTCCTCGCGAGCGGCGTGGTAGCCGCCGTTCTCCTTGAGGTCGCCCTCGTCGCGCGCAGCCGCGATCCGCTCGATGATCTCCGCGCTGCCCTCACCTTCGAGGTGGGCGAGCTCGGCCGTGAGGCGGTCGTAGGCCTCCTGGGTCAACCATGTGGCCGCAGTCGTATCGGTCACGATCGCTCCTTTCCTGACGTACGTGTGTGCCGGACGGGCCGACGTCCGCGCTGCCCGGGGGGCCAGCGCTCGGCAGTCCGATCGGCCGGACGCATCCTGCGGACGCGTCCGGATAGCGGGTACTGAGGGGGTGCTCCGCCGTTCCCTCTCGGTCGGGTGGACCAGTGTCGGCGCCGGACCGGGGCGGCGTTGAAACGAACAGGATAGCAAGGTGGGGCCGACGGAACCGCGAGATCACCCGCTGAGCAGCCCGATCAGGGCGTGGGGTCCTCGACCAGCTCGCACGACTCGACGATCCCGGTCACCGCGAGCTCGGTGGTCTGCACCGGGACGGTGACCCGGCGGGTGGCCGCGTCCGCGGGGCCGACCTCGACCGTGCGGACACCGACCTCGGCGTAGGACTCGGACAGCGCGGTGACCCGGCAGGTCACCGTCGCCTCCTTGGGCTTGGTCACCTCGAAGGTCACGTCGACCGCCTGGGGCCCCTCGACGTGGAAGCCCACGTCCTTGGTCGACACGGGCTTCCCCGCCATGGCGAGGCCGATCCAGACGACGAGGGCGAGCCCGACGACCGCGGCCACGACGATCCCGATGCGTCCGCGCCGCGCGGACCGCGCGGTCGGCTCGGGACCGTACCGACCGGCGGGCGGTCGGGTGGTGGGCGACTCGGTCACGGAGCTCCTCGTGCTGGTGGGGTGGCGCGACACGGGTGCCGCGTGAGCGATCATTGTCTCTCGTCCCACCACCCGCCCGTGCCGAGCGGACCGCGACCCTGCGGTCCCGGCGGGCCCTCGGCGGGCGACCGACGGGAGGCCCGAGGTGACCGGAGAGCGGCTGCGCCTGATGGCGGTGCACGCCCACCCCGACGACGAGTCGAGCAAGGGCGCCGCGACCACGGCGAGGTACGCGGCCGAGGGCGTCGACGTCCTCGTCGTGTCGTGCACTGGTGGGGAGCGCGGCGACGTGCTCAACCCGCAGCACCCCGCGGTCGAGGGCGGCCTGGACGGCATGCGGGAGTACCGCCGGCACGAGATGGCCGCCGCTGCGGCCGCGCTCGGGGTGCAGCACCGGTGGCTGGGCTTCGTCGACTCGGGGCTGCCCGAGGGCGACCCGTTGCCGCCGCTGCCGGAGGGCTGCTTCGCGCTCGTCCCGCTCGAGGAGGCGTCGGCCCCGCTGGTCGAGCTGGTCCGCGAGTTCCGGCCCCACGTGATCACCACGTACGACCCGTCGGGCGGCTACCCCCACCCCGACCACATCATGTGCCACCGCGTCTCCGTGGAGGCGTTCGAGGCCGCCGGCAACCCCGAGCGCTACCGCGGGCACGGTGAGCCGTGGACGCCGTCGAAGCTGTACTACAACCACGGCTTCTCAATGGCGCGGATGCGGGCCGTGCACGACGCGATCATCGCCGCCGGCCGGGAGTCGCCGTTCGGTGACTGGCTCGACTCGCGCCAGGCGCGGGAGATCCCCGAGCGCGAGGTGACCACCCGCATCGAGTGCTCGGCCTACTTCCCGCAGCGCGACGACGCCCTGCGCGCGCACGCCACGCAGATCGACCCGGACGGCTTCTTCTTCGCGGTGCCGCGCGAGCTCGAGATCGCCCAGTGGCCGACGGAGGAGTACGAGCTGGCGTCGTCGCACGTGCCGGTGTCGCTGCCGGAGGACGACCTGTTCGCCGGGCTGCGCGGATGATCGGCACCCTGCTCCTCGTCGCACCGAGCCCGTCGCCGACGGACGTCACGATCGACGGCACACCGCTGGGCTCCCCGGGGTTCCTCGGCTTCGTGTTCACGTTCGCGCTCGCGGTCGCCGTCGTCTTCCTGTTCCTGTCGCTCACCAAGCAGCTGCGGATCGTCGACCGCCGAGCGAAGACGCTGGGGCTCGACGACGAGGACGACCGCGCGGCCGGTCCGCACGCGGACCTCGGGCTGGTCGACGCCGGCGCCGGTGGGCCGGACCCCGAGGTCGACGCGGACGTCGAGGTCGCACCCCGGGACGTCCTGCCCGACGACCAGCCGCCCCGGAGCACGCCGGACGACCCGAGCGCCTCCCGATGAGTCCCGCGCCCCAGCCGCCGCAGCGTCCGTCCGTGCGGGTGACGGTGGCGCAGCTGCAGGTCAGTGACGACCACACGGCCAACCGCGAGGTCGTCGAGGACGCGTTCCAGACGGCGTCCCGGGCGAGCGCCGACGTGCTGGTGCTGCCGGAGTACGCCTCCGGGTTCGACCCTCGTGGTGTCGGCGTCGAGCATGCGGAGCCGCTCGACGGCCCGTTCGTGACGATGCTCCGCACGCGCGCGAGGGCGACGGGTGTGGCGGTGCTGGCAGGGACGACCCTCCCTGCGGACGGCGACGACCCGCGTGCGGTGAACGCGGTCGTGGCCGTCGACGGGTCCGGTGCACTGGTCGGCGTCTACCGCAAGGTGCACCTGTACGACGCGTTCGGGCAGCGGGAGTCGGACCGGCTGGTGCCGGGTCCGTCGGACGCGCCGCCCCTCGTGCTCGAGGTGGGCGGCCTGACGTTCGGGGTGCTGACCTGCTACGACCTGCGGTTCCCGGAGTCGGCGCGCCGGCTGGTCGACGCGGGTGCACAGGTGCTCGTGGTCCCTGCCGCGTGGGCGTCCGGCGAGCTGAAGGCGATGCACTGGCGGACGCTGGCCATCGCCCGGGCCATCGAGAACACCGCCGCGGTGGTCGCCGTCGGGCAGGCCGGCCGGGGTGTCGTCGGGCGCTCGCTCGTGGTGGCGCCCGACGGGGTCGTCGGCCTGGAGATGGACGCCGAGCCGCAGGTGCGGACGGTCGATGTGGACGGTGCGGCGCTGCTGCGCGTCCGGGAGCAGAACCCGTCGCTGGGCAACCGGCGCTACGCGGTCGTCCCTGTCGTCTGAGCCGTCAGGCGGACCCGTACGACGCCAGGGACACGGCGACGTAGTGGCAGCCGTACCCGACCACCGTCAGCACGTGGAAGATCTCGTGGAACCCGAACCAGCGGGGGCTCGGGTTGGGCCACTTGGTGCCGTACACCACCGCGCCGAGCGTGTACGCGAGGCCGCCGCCGGCGATGAGCAGGACGATCGCGAGGCCGCCGGACCGGTAGAAGTCCGGGAAGAACCAGACCGCGACCCAGCCGAGCGCCACGTACACCGGGACGTAGACCCAGCGGGGCGCGCCGAGCCAGAACACGCGCGCGAGCAGGCCGACGATCGCGCCCGACCAGACGACGATCAGCAGCGTGCGGGCGGTGTCGGCGGGCAGCAGCAGCAACGTCAGGGGCGTATAGGTGCCGGCGATGATGAGGAAGATGTTCGTGTGGTCGAGCCGGCGCAGGACCCCGGCGACCTTGGGCGACCAGTGGCCCCGGTGGTAGACCGCGCTGGTGCCGAAGAGCATGACGGCGGTGACGCCGAAGACGGCGGTGGACCACTTGGCGAGCGGCGTCGGCGACAGGACGACCAGCACGACCGACGCGACGAGCACGAACGGGGTCACGCCGGCGTGGATCCAGCCCCGCAGGTGCGGCTTCACGCTCTCGGCGACCCGCTCGACCAGTCCCTCGTGCTCGACCTCGGGCGACGCCGGGGCCGGTGCGCCCGGCTGTCCGGGGGCGGGCGCGGGGGAGGAGCTCATGGACCGGACTCGATTCGTCAGCGGGAACCTACGACACCGTAGGTTACGACAGCGTAGGTAAGGTGTCGACCACGCCGTGGGCGATGTGACGCGGTCGACGCGACAGCATCGAAACTACCCCGCGCCGGCCCACCGGCGGGAGCTGTGAAGGTCCCGTGCGCTGACGTCCCACGGGCAGGGGACCGGGTCCGCCGAGCGCCCCCGGCGAGTACGGTGAGCGAGTTCCCGTCGCCTGGACCGAAGGAGTGCGCGTGCGTCTGCCCCACCCGCTCTACGGGCTGTACGAGCGTCGGCTGGCGGCGTCGCTCCCGGAGGACGGACTGCCCCGCCACGTCGGCGTCATCCTCGACGGCAACCGCCGGTGGGCACGCAGCGTGGGGGAGTCCACCCGGCACGGGCACCAGGCGGGCGCGGACAAGATCGCCGACCTGCTCGAGTGGAGCGAGGACATCGGGGTCGAGGTCGTCACGCTCTGGATGCTGTCCACGGACAACCTCGCCCGCAGCGCCGACGAGCTCGAGCCGCTGCTGCGGATCATCGAGGACGCCGTGGCGGCACTCGCGGCCACCGGCCGGTGGCGGATCCAGGCCGTCGGGGCGCTCGAGCTGCTGCCCGAGCAGACTGTGCGGGCCCTCGTGGCCGCGCAGGACGCGACGGCCCTGGTCGTCGGCCTGCACGTGAACGTGGCGGTCGGCTACGGCGGGCGCAAGGAGATCGCCGACGCCGTGAAGTCGTTCCTGCGGGAGCACGCCGACGCCGGCTCGAGCCTGGACGAGCTCGCCGAGGCGTTCGACGTCGAGCACATCGCCGAGCACCTGTACACGAAGGGGCAGCCGGACCCCGAGCTCGTGATCCGTACGTCGGGGGAGCAGCGGCTCGGCGGGTTCCTGCTCTGGCAGAGCGCGCACTCGGAGTTCTACTTCTGCGAGGCGTACTGGCCCGACTTCCGACGTGTCGACTTCCTGCGCGCGGTGCGCGCGTACGCCGCGCGGGAGCGCCGCGGCGGACGCTGACGCCGTCCGGGTTAATTCTGCGGACGCCTGTCCAGGTCCCCCGGGGCCGATCTGCGGCTCCCACCTGCGGCTCTGCGGCGAGCCGGCCGTCGGGGCCGCGAAACGTCAGATGAACGGCGTGTAACACCTTCGCGTGCCTCCCCGTGGCGGCGTCCCGACGGGCTTATGTTCCGCCGTAGAGGACAGCGACCGCCGTCCCCGGGAGGCCAGCCCATGGAGCATCCGCTCCGGGAGGAGGGCCGGATCCGGCCCTCTGTTCCTGGAGGGGCCGACCGCCCCCGTCCCGTCGCCGTACGTCGGTGCGTGGTCCTGCTCTGGCAGGACGCCGGTGTCCGGTGCCCGTCTCGGCGCACCTAGCGCCAGAGGGAGCCTGCCGTGGTCAGCAAGGCGCAGCTCGACCCCCAGTCGACGACCCCCGTCACCGTGACTGATGGCCGCAAGACCCACGTGCTCGACACCTCGGTGCTCCTCTCGGACCCGCGGGCGATCCTGCGGTTCGCGGAGCACGACGTGGTCCTCCCTGTCGTCGTCATCACGGAGCTGGAGGCCAAGCGGCACCACGCCGAGCTCGGGTACTTCGCCCGGTCCGCCCTGCGGATGCTGGACGACCTGCGCATCGAGCACGGCCGCCTCGACATCCCGATCCCCCTCGGCGACGACGGCGGCACCCTGCGGGTCGAGCTGAACCACACCGATCCCAGCGCCCTGCCCGACGGTTTCCGGCTCGGCGACAACGACAGCCGGATCCTCGCCGTCGCGGCCAACCTCTCGGCCGAGGGGCGCGACGTCGTGGTCGTCTCGAAGGACCTGCCCATGCGCGTGAAGGCGTCGGCGGTGGGGCTGACCGCGGAGGAGTACCGCGCGGAGCTCGCGGTCGACTCCGGGTGGACCGGGATGGACGCCCTGGACCTGGCCGAGCAGCAGATGGCGGCCCTGTGGGAGCACGAGTCGGTGCCGCTCGCGGAGGTGGCGACCGGTTTCGGCGGGGGGAGCCAGAACCCCAACGACATGCTCTGCCACACCGGTGTCGTGCTGCACAGCCCTCGCGGGTCCGCTCTCGGGCGGGTCACCGCGGACAAGCACGTCCAGCTCGTCCGGGGCGACCAGGACGTGTTCGGCCTGCACGGACGCAGCGCGGAGCAGCGGATCGCGATCGACCTGCTGCTCGACGAGGAGATCGGCATCGTCTCGCTCGGCGGGCGCGCCGGGACCGGCAAGTCGGCGCTCGCGCTGTGCGCGGGGCTGGAGGCCGTGCTGGAGCGCCGGCAGCACCGCAAGGTCATGGTGTTCCGGCCCTTGTACGCGGTCGGTGGCCAGGACCTGGGCTACCTGCCGGGGAGCGCGGACGAGAAGATGAACCCGTGGGCGCAGGCCGTCTTCGACACCCTGGGGGCGCTCGTCTCCAAGGAGGTCGTCGAGGAGATCATGGACCGCGACATCCTCGAGGTGCTGCCGCTCACCCACATCCGCGGGCGCTCGCTGCACGACGCGTTCGTGATCGTCGACGAGGCCCAGTCCCTCGAGCGCAACGTCCTGCTGACCGTGCTGTCGCGCATCGGGCAGAGCTCGCGCGTGGTCCTCACGCACGACGTGGCACAGCGCGACAACCTGCGGGTGGGCCGGCACGACGGGGTCGCCGCCGTGATCGAGGCGCTCAAGGGCCACCCGCTGTTCGCGCACATCACGCTGACGCGCTCGGAGCGCTCACCTGTCGCCGCCCTGGTGACCGAGCTGCTGGAGAGCATCGAGGTCTGAGGCGCCGTCGGACGCCCGGGCACCCGCAGCGGGGGCCCGGGCGTTCTGCTGCGCCAGGGCGAGGTCCCGTGGTCAGTGGTCGGTGCCGTGCCCGTCGTGGTCGTGCCCGTGGTGGTCGTGCCCGTCGTACCCTCCGTGCCCCGCGTCGAGCTCCCGGACCAGCGCGCCGAGCCCGATGCCGAGCGCGCGCCGTTCGTCGGGGCTCAGCCGCCCGAGCAGCCGGCCGTGGTGCTCGCTCAGATCGGCACCCACCCGCTCGGCGACGTCCAGCCCGGCGGCGGTCAGCTGCAGCCGGTACAGGCGACGGTCGTCGGCGTCACGCTCGCGACTGAGCCAGCCGCGGTCCACCATGCCCGCGGCGAGGCGACTGACCGTGCTCTTCTCGAGCCCGAGCCGGGCGGCCAGCTCCTGCTGGGACAGCTCCCCCGCCTCGACCAGCTCGCCGAGCGCGAAGGTCTCCGACACGGACAGCCGGATGCCGGCGTGCTCGTGGGGCCGCTGGACCGACTCGAGGAAGCCGCTCGAGCGCACGATCTGCTGGATGAAGCGGCGCAGCGCGTCGTCAGGGAAGGTTGTGTTCTGCAACTGTTTCGCCTACTGTCGCCGTAAGAGTTGTGACGTACAACTGTAGGGGAGATCGTTCATGACCGACACCGAGCACCACCACGGGCGTGGGCGCCTGCACGGCCACCTGACCCCCCACGGCCACGGGATGGGCCCCATGAACGACCCGGCGCGGTACGCGCGCGTCTCCGGTCGCCTGTCGGGCCGGCTCTACCGGCGCGTCGCCCGCGACGTCGCTGCCCTCCGGCTCCCCGACGGGGCGCGCGTGCTCGACGTCGGCACCGGCCCCGGGAGCGTGCCGCGCCTCATCGCGGGGGCCGCGCCCGGGCTCCGGGTCGACGGGATCGACCTCGCGCCCGAGATGATCGCCTGGGCGCAGCAGACCGTCACGCCAGGCGTCACCTACACCGTCGCCGACGCCGCCGCGCTGCCGTTCCCCGACGCCACGTTCGACGTCGTCGTCTCCAGCCTCAGCCAGCACCACTGGGCCGACCCGGTCGCCGGTCTGCGGGAGATCCGCCGCGTGCTGCGCCCCGGCGGCCAGGCGTGGGTGTACGACATGCGGTGGGCGCTCCCGGAGACGAGCACCGTGTCCGCGGGGCTCGGCGCCGGGACGTCCGTCGTGCGCGAGCGGCGGCTCGCCCGGACCTCGTGGCTGAACCCCGTCGGGCGCCTCGTGCTGCGTCCCGCCTGACCGGCCGTCAGGCGTCGACGAACTTCCCGTCGGCGATGTGCAGCACGCGGTCGGCCAGCGACACCATGAGCGGGTCGTGGGTGGACACGATGGCGGTCATCCCCTCGGCCTCGACGACCGCGCGGATCAGCGCCATCACCGCCGTGCCGGTCTCGGTGTCCAGCTGCCCCGTCGGCTCGTCGGCCACCAGGAGGCGGGGGGAGTTGGCCAGCGAGCGGGCGATCGCGACGCGCTGCTGCTGACCGCCGGACAGCTCGCCGGGGCGCTGCAGAGCGTGCGGGCCGAGGCCGACCAGGTCGAGCAGGAGCTGCACGCGCGCCTCCCGGTCGGCGGTCGGCAGCTTGCGCAGCCGCAGCGGCACGCCGACGTTCTCCGCGGCCGACAGGACCGGCACCAGGCCGAACGTCTGGAACACGAACGAGACGACGTCGCGGCGCAGCTCGACCAGGCCACGCTCGTCGAGCGTCGAGACCTCCCGCCCGTCCACGACCACGCGGCCGCCGTCGGGCTTGTCCAGCCCGCCGATCACGTTGAGCAGCGTCGTCTTGCCGGATCCGGAGCGGCCGACGAGCGCGACCAGCTCACCGGGCGCGATCGTGAAGGACACGTCCTGGAGGGCGTGCACGGCGGCCGAGCCCGTGCCGTACGTGCGGCTGACGTGCTCGACGCGGACCACGGGCTCCGTGCCGGCGGAGGCCGTCGGGGCGGGGGTGGTGAGGGCGGTGGTCACCGGTCTGCCTCCTGGTCGGCGGGTGCAACGGGCGGAGCCGGGACGACGGGGACCGCCCCCGTGGGGGTCGCGGAGTGCCGGCCCGCAGGCCGAGCGGGGTCGCGCGTCGGCACCGGCCGGTCCGGCCACAGCGAGACGTGCGACTCCTCGAGCGCCAGCCGGACGCGGCCCACCAGGTTCAGGGCGTCCCGGTACTCACGCGGCAGCTGCACCCGGCCGGCCCGGTCGAGCACGGCCAGCTCCTCGGCGACCACGTGCTCGGTGCCGTCGTCGCTGGTGTGCGTCCGCCGGACGGTCTCGGAACTGGTGCGGCCGTCGCGGATGGCGACGGTCCGCTGCACGTGCTCGCTGACCCCGGGGTCGTGCGTCACGACGACGACCGTGGTGCCCAGCTCCCGGTTGACGGTGCGCAGGCCCTCGAGGACGTCGTGCGAGGTCGCGGAGTCGAGCTCACCCGTGGGCTCGTCGGCGAACAGGACCTGTGGCGCGTTGGACAGGGCGACCGCGATCGCGACGCGCTGCTGCTCGCCGCCGGACATCTGCCCCGGCCGGCGGTCGGCGCAGTAGCCGACGCCGAGGACCCCGAGCAGCTCGGACGCCCGACGGTCGCGCTCCTTGCGGGGGACCCCGGCGAGCGCCATCGGGAAGGCCACGTTCTCCGTGCCGGTCAGGTACGGCACGACGTTGCGGGCGGTCTGCTGCCAGACGAAGCCGACCATGGATCGCCGGTACTCCACCCGCTGCTTGCCCGACATCGCCATCAGGTCCCACGGGCCGACGCGCACCTTGCCCGCGGTGGGGACGTCCAGGCCGGACAGCACCGACAGCAGCGTCGACTTGCCCGAACCGGAGGCACCCACGATCGCGACGAGCTCGCCGTCCTCGACCAGCAGGTCCAGGCCCTGCAGCGCCTGCACCTCGACGCCCTCGGACTGGTAGATGCGCACCAGGGAGTCGCACACGATGAGCGCGTGCTCGCCGAAGTCCCCGGTCCGTCTCCGGGCGCGCGCCTCGAGCGTGTCCAGCGTCGGCTCCTCGACCGTCTGCACCGCGTTCATCCGTGCCTCCTTGTCGTCGTGCTCATCGCTCGCCCACCCGCAGGACCTCGCCCAGCCGGTCCCGGCGCCGGACCGCCGACTCCACCGCCACCGCCACCGCGAGCGAGCCCAGCACCACGGCGGTCGCCACGACGATCGGGACCCACGTGACCTGCAGCGACGTCGCCGCCGGGTGACCCGTGAGCAGGTCCAGCCCCAGCGCACCCATGAGCGCCCAGGGGACCGCGATGCCGATGGCCGTCCCCGCCAGCACCGCGGCGAGGGCCAACGGCGCGAGCTCACCGAACGTCATCGCCCGTGCGGTCCGGGCGTCGAGCCCGAGCGTGCGGAGGGCGGACAGCGTGCGACCGCGCTCGCGGCTCGTCGCCACGACGGTGAGCACCAGCCCGAGCGCCGCGTACCCGGCGAGGATCACGCCCGTCGCGACGAGGAGGGCGAGCAGGCCCGCGTTGAGGGGCGACGTCCGCCACGTGCTCAGCCAGTCGACGCGCTCGGTCACGGTGATCCCGGGGGACTCGGCCACCCCCGTGTCGCGCACCGCGGCCACGGCACCGGGACCGTCCACCCAGGTGGTCGTCGCGGGCAGCTCGTCGCCGGACACCGAGGCGAAGAGCTCGCGGTCGACGACGACGACCCCCTTCGCCGTGGACAGCGTCGATGCCTCCGCGGGCAGGACCGGCGGGTTGTCCGCGTCCCCGATGACGTCGAGGGCGACGAAGTCGTCGGCACCCATGATGGCCGGTGCGATGAGCTCCGCCGTGCTGCGCAGGGACGGGGAGATGAGTGCCGGGACGCTGTCGTCGTCGGTGGACCCGAGCGACGTCAGCCCCGGGTCCACAGCGCGGCCGTGGGCGAGGAGGATCTGCGCCAGGTCGGCGGAGTCCACGAGCATGACCTGTGCCTTGACCCCGCTCGACCGGCCGAACGTGCGCTCGCTCAGGACGGTTGCACCGGCGACCGCCGTCACCCCGGGCGCGTCGCGCAGCTCCGCGACGACCGCCGGGTCGAGCCCTCCGTCGATGCGGACCTCCGCGCCGACCACGATCTCGGCGGCGGTGTCCTGGCCCGCGGAGACCGTGACGGCGGTCGTCCCGCAGAAGACCACGAGCGCGATGGCGATGGTCAGGGTGAGGAGCGGGACGCGCGTCCCGGCGGTGCGGCCCGCGCGGGCCGTCGCGACGATGGGCACGAGCGAGCGCTGACGCGCGGCGATGCCGGACAGGCCACGCAGCAGGGGCGGCAGCACGCGCGCCAGGAGCACGGTCGCGGCGCCGGCCAGGAGGACCGGAGTGGACGCCAGCAGCAGGTCGACGCCGCCGGTGGCGGTCTGCACGAGCCCGCGCCCCCGTGCCGAGACCAGCGCCGCGGCGGCGATCACGACCAGTGCGAGCTCGGCCGTCAGGCGGCGCACGCGGCGGCGTCCGAGCACGCGCTCGCGGTCCGCGCGGTTGGCGGGCAGCCGACGCCCCGTCCAGGCTCCGGCCACCACGACCGCCGCGGCGAGCGCGGGAGCCGTCGCGGCGACCAGCACGATCGTCGCGGCCACGACCCACGTGCCCCGGGGGTCGGGCACGATCAGCCATGCCCCGGCGGCACCCACCGCGGTCGCCAGCACGACGATCGGCACGCTCTCGACCAGCCCTCGCAGACCGACCGACGCGACGGACGCACCTCGGGCGCGCTCCGCGAGCAGGAAGGTCTCGCGGCGCACCACCAGCAGGCGCGCGGCGAGGACGAGCGTGAGCGCCCCGACGGCCGCGAGGCCCACGAGGAGAACCGAGGTCTGCGCCGTGCCCGCCAGCAGCCGGGCGTCGGCGACGCGCAGCACCGTGTCCAGGTCGCTGCCGACCGACGGTGGCCGCCCGTCCGACCCGGTCAACGGACCCGGCACCGCGACGATCTGGGTGACCGCCTGCGCGATCGCGCGGGTGTCGGTCGCGCGCAGGTCGGCCGGGACGACCGGGAAACGGTAGCTCGTGCTCATCGAGGTCCCGGTCTGCAGCCCGTCGGGCAGGGACGCGTCCGAGGTGAGCAGGCCTGCGCGACCGACGAGGGCGGCCGTCGCGGGTGCCGGCTGGGGTTCGCGGAGGTCGGCGAACGTGGACCACACGGGTGATGTCGGGTCGACCGGCTCGTACAGACCGGTCACGACGGCCACGGCGTCGCCGCGGGTGGGGCCGGTCAGTGGCAGCCGCGCGCCGATCTGGATCCCGAGCTGCTCCGCAGCGGCGACCGACACCCCGACCTCGACCACGCGCGGGTCCGTCGACCCGGCCGGGAGCAAGGGCGTCATGCGGGGCTCGATCCCGGTGACCCACCGGACGACAGGGTCGTCGGTCGTCGGGGTGCCGAGGTGCACGATCCGGGTGCCGATCAGGTCGTCGCCCAGCCGCGCGGTGAGGGGACCGCTCTGGACCGAGGTGACGACGGGCCCCGTCACGGCCTGGACGGGCTCCGGGAGCGAGGTCGCCATGTCCCTCGCCGCGTTCGCGACCAGGGTCGCCGCGTTGTCGATGCGCTGGGGCCGGCCCGAGGCGTCGACAGAGCCGACTCCCGGCCTGCCCAGCACGGCGACGAGGTCGGCCGCCGGTCCTGCGTCCCGGACGGCGCCCTGGACGCCCGCGTCGGCGGTCCGCAGCACGATCCGGGGGACCGCGAGCGCGATGAGCACGGTGACGGCGAGCACGACGGCGGCCAGCACCAGGAGGCCGGCATCCTGCCGGCTGCGTCGGCGCGCGACGAGGGCCGCGTCTCCCGTGGTCGAGCGCCAGCCCGCCGCGGTCCGTGTGCGCAGCGTCGTGGTCGTCATCGCTCGTCCCCCAGTCGCAGGAGCTCGCCCGACGCGCGCTTCAGCAGGGAGCTGGTGGTGAGCGCGACGGCGCCGCCGACGAGCACGACGAGCACGACGACGAGCGTCGCCTGCGAGAGCCAGGGCCACTGCACGACCACCGCCGGGATGGGTCGGCCGCCCTCGGCTGACACGGTGACCAGCGGGGCGACCACCTGGCCGAGCACGGCGCCGAGGGTGAGCCCCGCGAGCAGGCCGAGCACGCCGAGGATCCCGTGCTCGACCAGCACGGAGCGGACCAGGCCGGACCGTGCCGTCCCGAGCGCCTGCAACCGTGCCAGCTCGAGCCGGCGGGTCCGCACCGCCACGGTCGCGCTCATGGCGAAGCCCGCGACCGCGAGGGCCACCGCGGCGGCGGTCACGATCCACAGCGCAGCCTGCACGCCGACGCGCAGCGGCCCGTCGATGGCGACCGCGCGTGCCGTGACCCGGTCGACGGCGACGCCGAGGTCCTCGTGCCGGACGTGCTCGACCACTCCGGGCGCGCTCGCGTCGGGAACCTGGAACCACCACTCGTCGAGCAGCTGGCTCGTCGACGACCCCAGCAGGCTGGCACGCGTGAGCAGGTCCCGGTCGACCAGGACGGCGGCGCCCTTCGGCAGGCCGGGCAGGTAGGCGACCTCCCGCTCCATGACCACCGGCACCCGCACCCCGTCCAGGTCGAGCACGAGCTCGTCGCCTGCCTGTACCGCGAAAGCGGTGGCCAGCGTGTCGGTCACGACGACCGGGATCGGGCCGGGGGCCTCGAACGTCGCCGCGGCGAACCCGGAGCGCCCGAAGAGGATCACGAACGGGTCGATCGCGCCGGTGATGCGCAGGACCTCGTCGGTGGTCCGGACCGCAAGCAGCGGCCGGGTGTTGTTCTCCTGGAGCGCGCCCTGCACGGTCCAGGGCGCAGCGGTGAGCACGACGGAGGTCACGGTGTCGGCCGTAGCCCCTTCGGGACGCTCGACGACGCGCAGGTCCCGCACGCTGATGTCCAGGCGGGCGTCCGCCAGGCCGTCGCCGAGCAGCGACTCGGGGTCGATGTCGCCGGGAAGGATCTGCGCCACGATCCCGACGAGGCGCAGGCCGCTGGCGGTGTCCGGCAACGGGACGGCCACGTCGTCCGCGACGCCGACCACGGGGATCGGCGTCAGCTCGACCGGGGTGCGTGTGCCGAGCGGGTCCTCGAGGACGACGCTGAGCAGCAGCGTGGCGGCGACGGCGGGGGACAGGGAGCTCTCGATGTCGAGGACGAGGCCGGTGGGCGTGCCCGGGAGCGCGATGCCGGTCGCGGGTGCGGTCGGTTGCAGGGCCTCCGTGACGACGCCCCAGGACGGGGACATGCGGCCGCGCAGGAGGGCGTCCGCCTGGGTCGTGTCGAGCGCGAGGAGGTTCACCGAGCGGCCCCGGCTCTCGCCGGGGGTGTCGGCGGGGTCGCCCACGGTCACCGACCGGAACGTCACCGGGCTGGTGGCCTGCACGTCGGACAGGCCCGCGACGGCGGTCGCCTGCGCGATGCCCGAGCCGCCCATCCGGTCCAGCCGCAGGTCGGTCCCCACGGCGAGGTCCACCTGGTCGGCCTGCGACGTCCGCCAGGTGTCGAGGAAGGACTGCGAGAACGAGCCGACCGCCAGGGCGAGCGTGAGCAGCAGGACCGCCCCTGCCGCCCGGCCGGGCCGGCGACCGACCTCCCAGGCGGCGAGCGGGGCGATGAGCGACCGGCTGCGGGTGGCCAGCCGCTCGCCGAGGTGCGCGACCAGAGGCAGCAGCCGCAGCGCCAGGACGGCCCCGGCGAGCATCAGGAGGGCGGGCGCGGCCACGAGGACCGGGTCGAGACGCGCCGAGCCGGCCTCGACGACGGGCGACTTGTAGGCGCGGAGCTGCCACACCGCGAGGCCGGCGAGCACGAGGAGCGCGAGGTCGACGCCGGACCGGGCGACCCCGCCGCGGCGGTCCTGGCGGACGAGCTGCTGCTCGGCGTCGACGACGCTTCCCCGGCGGCGCAGCAGAGGCCCGAGCAGGACGGCCGCGAGGACGAACGAGGAGACGACGCAGGTGATCCACAGCGACGGCGGGCGGCCCGGGTCGTGGTTCAGGCCCGCCTCGGCGAGCGGGCCGACCGAGGTGATCGCCTGGAAGATCAGGCCCGCCAGCCACGGCGACACGAGGGTGGTGACCAGGGCGACCCCGGCGGCCTCGAGCGCCGCGAGCCCGAGCAGCTGTCGACCGGACGCCCCGCGCGACGACATGAGCGTCTGCTCGGGGGCGCGGCGGTCGGCCAGCAGCCGTGCGGCCAGCAGCAGCACCGTGACGCTGAGCACGACGAGCATGAGCCCGATGATCACGAGGCTCACCCGGGTGACCGCGAGGTTGCCGAGGGCCACGTCGATGGTGGTGTCGAGGCGCGAGCTGAACACCGTGGACACGGTCAGGAGGTCGGTCGCGGCGACCAGGCTGGCCTGGGCGTCCTCGAGCCGGGTACGCAGCGCCTCGACGGCCCCCTGCGGGCTGGCGTCGAGCTGCGGTGACGCGACGAGGGTGGCCCGCGCGACGCCGCCCGGTGCGGCGAGGGCCTCGGGGGCCACGACGAACGGGCCCCAGGCGTCGGTGACGACGAAGCCGAAGCTGCCCGGCACCGGGTACCGCGGATCGTGCTCGGTGCCCACGAGCAGGTCCCGGGTCCAGACGGTGGACGGTCCGTTCAGCTCGTGGATCCCGATGACCACCACGGCGCTGTCCTCGGAGGTCGCGAAGCTCATCACCGGGATCTCGCTGCCGACGGTCCAGCCGTACGTGTCGGCGGCCACCTTCGGGACGGTGACCTCGATCCGTCCGGTGGGGTCGGTCGCCGTCGTGGGCCACTCCCCGGCGACGAGGGTGGCGTGCGACGGCACGTCGGGGTAGGCGGCCAGGTAGGCGAGGGGCGGGATGACATCTCCCTCGCCGGTCAGCCGGTGCATGGGCGAGGTGAGCCACTGGGTCCGGGTGGAGGGGATCTCGCCGAGGAGCTCGTCGAGGTACTCCTCGCCCGCTCTGGCGGCGAGCAGGGGGTCCCCGCGGTCGAGCGAGAGGTCCACGTCGATGTCGGTCGACGTCGCGGGCGCCTGGGTGAGTGCGGCGTCGAGCGCACGGTGCTCGCTGGAGAACAGCAGGAGCGCGAACGTGCCGAGCAGGCTGGCGCCGACGAGCGCGACGGCGACCACCGTGACCAGGAGGGTCCGCTGGGCGGCGGCGCGGTGGCGCAGCACGCGCAGGCTCCAGCCCATTCGACCTCCTCGTCCCGGGGGCGCAGCGGAACGGGGGACGTCGCTGCGCGGTCCGGCGATCGTAAAGGAGCAGACAGGGAGTGTGGGAGCGATCCCGCAGTTGTGATCGAACCGATACGAACCTGCGCGACAGCGGGCACTCCGCCAGGTATATTCCGACCGGAATATTGGATCTGGAGGTGACAGGATGGCCGAGCTCTCGGCGGTCGCGGTGCTGGTGCTCGGGCTCCTGCACGAGCAGCCGATGCACCCCTACCAGCTCCACCAGACCCTCGTGGAGCGCGGGGACACCCGCATCGTCCGCGTCAACCCCGGCGCGGTCTACCACGGCGTCGAGCGGCTCGAGCGCGACGGCCTGGTCGAGGTGGTCGGCACCGACCGCACCGGCAAGCGACCCGAGCGCACCACCTACCGGATCACCGACGCCGGCCGGACAGAGTTCGCCGCCCGGCTCACCAGCCTGCTCGGCGACGAGCACCCGACCTACCCGCTCTTCTCCGTCGGGCTGGCGGAGGCCAACGAGCTGCCGGCCGCCGACGTCGTGGCGCAGCTCGTCCGGCGACGGGACCGAAAGGTCGCCCACCGCGACCACCTCGCCGCGTCCTACAGCACCGTCAGCGGCATGGGCCTGCCCCGCCGGTTCCTCCTCGACGTCGACCACGACCTGGCCACGCTGCGCGCCGAGGTCGACTGGCTCGACCGCACGATCACGGAGCTGCAGTCCGGCGCCCTCGACTGGACCAGCCCGATCCCCGACTCGTTCCACGAGGCCAAGGCCTCGATACGCAACCCGAGGACATCTCATGAGCTCTGAGCAACCCCGCGCGCTCGTCGACCTGCACGGGCGCAGCCCGTGGAGCATCCTGCCCGCCCTGTGCCTCGGCTTCTTCATGATCATGGTGGACACCACGATCGTGAACATCGCCATCCCGTCGCTCGTCGCAGCGTTCGACGCCGACCTGACGGCGGTCGGCTGGGTGAACAGCGCCTACCTGCTCACGTTCGCGACGCTGCTGCTGGTCACCGGCCGGCTGGGCGACCGGTTCGGCCCGCGCCCTGTGTTCGTCCTCGGACTCGTCATCTTCACCGTCACGTCCCTGCTCTGCGGGCTGTCGGGGTCGATCGAGATGCTCATCGCCGCCCGCGCGCTCCAGGGCGTCGGTGCCGCGCTGATGACCCCGCAGACCATGTCGATGATCACCCGGGTCTTCCCGCCGCAGAAGCGTGGTGCGGCGATGGGCCTGTGGGGTGCCGTCGCCGGCATCGCGACGATCACCGGCCCGGTGCTCGGCGGCCTGCTCGTCCAGACGGTCGGCTGGGAGTGGATCTTCTACGTCAACATCCCCGTCGGCGCCGTCGCCCTCGTGCTCGCGCTGCGGACCCTGCCCACGCTCGCCACGGCGAACAGGTCGTTCGACGGCCTCGGTGTCCTCCTCTCCGTCGTCGGCATGTTCCTCGTCGTGTTCGGTCTCCAGGAGGGGGCGACCTACGCCTGGGGGACCATCACCGGACCGATCACGGTGTGGGGCGTCATCGGCGCCGGGCTGCTCGTGCTCGTCGGCTTCGTGCTCTGGCAGCGCCACCGCGGCAGCGACGCGCTGCTCCCGCTGACCCTGTTCCACAGCCGGAACTTCTCGCTGTCCAACGTGGCCGGCGGTGCCGTGACGTTCGCGATGATCGGCATCTTCTTCCCGTTCACGCTGTTCCTGCAGGAGGTGCTCGGCCTGAGCCCGCTGAACGCGGCGCTCGTCGGGCTGCCCGGCTCGCTCCTGTCCGGGGTCGTCGCCCCCTTCGCGGGCCGGCTGTCCGACAAGGTCGCCGGGAAGTGGGTCGTCGCCAGCGGGTTCGCCATCCTCTCGGTCGCGATCACGTGGCTCGCGCTCGCCGTCCAGCCGGACGCTCCGGTGTGGCACCTCGTCCTGCCGATGACCCTGTTCGGCATCGGCACCGGCGCGCTGTTCTCGCCGCTGGCCAACCTGGCCACCTCGGGGCTCGACGGCCGGACCGCGGGCGCCGGTGCGGGGGCGTTCAACACGACCCGGCAGATCGGCGGCGTCATCGGCTCCGCCGCGATCGTCGCGATGCTCACGTCGCGGCTCGCCGTCACCATCCCGGCCGCCGCGGAGGCCGCCGCCGACCAGGTGCCCGAGCAGTTCCGCCGGTCGTTCGTCGACGGGTTCGCGTCGGGGGACTTCGCGAGCGGTGCGGCCCCGCAGCTGCCCTCGTCGGTGCCGGCGGACGTCGCAGCGCAGATCGGGCAGGTCGCACAGCAGGCGGTGCACAGCGGGTTCGCGACCGCCGTGACGCAGACGATGCTGCTCACGGTCGCGGTGCTGGTGCTGGGGCTCGTCTCCAGCCTCGCCATGAAGGGTGGCCGTCCGGTGCACCACGCGCCGGCGGCAGCAGCGAAGGTCCCCGCCGAGGTCTGACGGGTACGACGAAGGCCCCGGGGCGATCCCCGGGGCCTTCGTCGTCGGCTCAGGCCTGCGGCGGCCTCGTCATGCTCAGCACGTCCAGTGCGCTGTCGAGCTGCTCCTCGGTGACCTCGCCGCGCTCCACGAAGCCCAGGTCGATCACGGCCGCCCGCACCGTGATCCCGTGCTTCACGGCGTGCTTGGCGATCTTCGCGGCGGCCTCGTACCCGATCACGCGGTTCAGCGGCGTGACGATCGACGGCGACGACTCGGCCAGCGCGCGGGCGCGCTCCACGTTGGCGACGAGCCCGACCACGGTCTTGTCCGCGAGCAGCCGCGACGCGTTCGCGAGCAGCCGTACCGACTCCAGCACGCCCGCCGCGATCACGGGGATCTGTACGTTGAGCTCGAACGACCCGCTCGCACCGGCCCACGCGACGGTGGCGTCGTTCCCGACGACCCGCGCCGCGACCATGAGCACGGCCTCGGGGATCACCGGGTTGACCTTGCCGGGCATGATCGACGAGCCCGGCTGCAGGTCGGGGATCGCGATCTCGCCGAGGCCCGTGTTCGGGCCGGAGCCCATCCAGCGCAGGTCGTTGCAGATCTTGGTGAGGCTGACCGCGATGGTGCGCAGCGCACCGGACAGCTCGACCAGCCCGTCGCGCGAGCTCTGCGCCTCGAAGTGGTCGCGCGCCTCGGTCAGCGGCAGCCCGGTGTCCTCGCGGAGCAGCGCGATGACGCGCTGCGGGAAGCCGGCCGGGGTGTTGATGCCGGTGCCGACCGCGGTACCGCCCAGCGGGACCTCGGCGGTGCGGGGGAGCGCCGACTCGAGCCGCTCGATGCCGTACCGGACCGCGGCCGCGTACCCGCCGAACTCCTGCCCGAGCGTCACCGGGGTGGCGTCCATGAGGTGCGTCCGGCCGGACTTCACGACGGTCGCCCACTCGACGGACTTCGCCTCGAGCGCCTCGGCCAGGTGCGCCAGCGCCGGGATCAGGTCGCGGACGACGCCCGCCGTCGCGGCCACGTGCACCGACGTCGGGAACACGTCGTTCGACGACTGCGACGCGTTCACGTGGTCGTTCGGGTGCACGTCGCGCCCGAGGCGTCGCGTCGCCAGGGTCGCGAGGACCTCGTTGGTGTTCATGTTCGAGCTGGTGCCCGAGCCGGTCTGGTAGACGTCGATCGGGAAGTCGCCGTCGTGGGCACCGCTCGCGACGTCGTCGGCGGCAGCGACGATCGCGTCGGCGACGTCCTGCTCCAGCACGCCCAGCTCGGCGTTCGCGCGGGCCGCGGCCTTCTTGATGCGGGCCAGCGCCTCGATGTGGCTGCGCTCGAGGCGGCTGCCGGAGATCGGGAAGTTCTCGACCGCCCGCTGGGTCTGTGCGCGGTAGAGGGCGTCGACGGGGACGCGCACCTCACCCATCGTGTCGTGCTCGATGCGGAACTCAGAAGTCATGCGAGCCATCCTGCCGCACCTGTCAGGCCCCGACGTCCCCCAGCGACTCCGTCAGGTGCACGGTCCCGTCGGCCAGCGTGTACTCGAGCCCGATGATCGCCACGCGGCCCTCGGAGACGGACTCCGCGAGCGAGCGTGAGTACCCCTGGATCATCTGCACGGTGTGCCGCACGTGCTCGTGGCCGAGCACCGCGGGGTCCAGGGTGCCCAGCGCGCCCAGGCCGCCGCCGCCCAGGTTGACGATGCTGGGGATGACCCGGTCGACGATCGCGCGCACGAACCCGGTCGGCAGCTCACCGGTCGTCAGCGCGGTCGTCGCGGCGGCGACCGCGCCGCAGCTGTCGTGACCGAGGACCACGACCAGCGACGCCCCGAGCACGTCGACGCCGTACTCGATGGACCCGACGACCGTCGTGTCGAGCACGTGGCCGGCGGTGCGGACCACGAACACGTCGCCGAGGCCCTGGTCGAAGATGATCTCGGCGGCCACCCGGGAGTCCGAGCAGCCGAAGATCACCGCGAACGGGTGCTGGGCGACGCTGAGCTCGGAGCGGTGGTCGACGCCCTGCGACGGGTGGATCATCTCGCCGCGGACGAACCGCTCGTTCCCCTCGCGCAGCGCGGACCAGGCTTCGGCAGGTGTGGTGGGACGAGGCACGGCGCCATGCTCGCAGGTCATGCGGCGAAACGGGAGACCGTCTCCGGTGGCGGGCACCCGACGGGGGGAGTAGCAAAGGACCTGAGGCGACGACGTCTCGGTCTCGGGAGGTGTTCCGTGCGACGACGCACACGAGCTCTCGCCCTCGTCCTCGGTGCTGCGGTCGCTGCTCCGCTGGCGGCGTGCGCGGGATCCGGCGACGGCACCCCGGTGCTCACCTGGTACATCAACCCGGACGACGGCGGCCAGGCCACCATCGCCCAGGAGTGCACGGAGTCCGCGGAGGGCAAGTACGCGATCGAGACGTCCGTCCTGCCGCGCGACGCCAGCGCACAGCGCGAGCAGCTGGCGCGCCGGCTGGCCGCCAAGGACTCGTCGATCGACATCATGAGCCTGGACCCCCCGTTCATCCCGGAGATGGCCGAGCCCGGGTTCCTGGCGCCCGTCCCGGACGACGTCGCGGAGCGCGTGACGCAGAACGTCGTGGCAGGCGCCCTGGCCGGGGCGACATGGGACGACGAGCTGGTCACCGTGCCGTTCTGGGCGAACACGCAGCTGCTCTGGTACCGCAAGTCGGTGGCGCAAGCCGCGGGCCTCGACCCGGCCGCGGCCGCGGTGACGTGGGACCAGATCATGACCGCGGCCAAGGACCAGGACAAGTACCTCGCCGTCCAGGGCACCAAGGCGGAGTCGCTGACCGTCTGGATCAACGCGCTCATCGCCTCCGCAGGCGGGACGATCATCGAGAACCCCGAGGCCCCGGCCGACGAGGTCGAGCTCGGGCTGGAGAGCCCGGCCGGTGAGGCCGCCGCGACGATCATCGGCACGATCGGCAAGGAGAACCTCGGTGGCCCGGGGCTGCCGACGGAGGACGAGGGCGCGTCGCTGTCCATCTTCCAGGGCGACAAGGGCTCCTTCATGGTCAACTGGCCGTTCGTCTGGTCCGCCACGAAGGCAGGCGTCGAGGACGGCACCTTCGACCAGGCCCTGCTCGACGACATCGGCTGGGCGCTCTACCCGCAGGTCACCGAGGACCAGGAGACCGCGCCACCGTACGGCGGGATCAACCTCGGGATCGGCGCCTACAGCAAGTACGTCGACCTCGCCTACGAGGCGGCCGAGTGCATCGTGACCCCCGAGCACCAGGCGCAGTACTTCGCGACGAACGGCAACCCGCCGTCCAACACCGAGGCGTTCGACGACCCCGCCGTCGTCGAGGCGTTCCCGATGGCGGACGTCATCCGGGAGTCGCTCGAGCTCGCGGTGCCGCGACCGCAGACCCCGTACTACAACGAGGTGTCCACCGGTCTGCAGCAGACGTGGCACCCGCCGAGCGCCGTGACACCGGAGGTCACGCCGACCAAGTCGAGCGACCTGATCACCGCCGTGCTTCGAGGGGAGCAGCTCCTATGACCACGGTCGCCGACAAGAGGCCGGACCTGCGCGACGCCGCAGCGAAGGCCGGCCGCAGCGACCGTGCGCGGTCGGAGGCCCGCCTCGGCTGGCTGCTCGCCGGTCCCGCGTTCGTCGTCATGCTCGCCGTCACGCTCTACCCGATCCTGCAGGCGTTCTACGACTCGCTGTTCCACTTCCGGCTCACGGCACCGGACGACAAGGGCTGGGCCGGGCTGAGCAACTACGCGGTCGTGCTGTCCGACCCGCTCTTCTGGCAGGCGCTCGGCGTGACCGTCTTCATCACTGTCGTCACCGTGGTGGTCGAGCTGCTCCTCGGGTTCGCGCTCGCACTCGTCATGCACCGCGCCATCACCCAGCTGCGCGGTCTGCTCCGCACGGCGATCCTCGTGCCGTACGGGATCATCACCGTGGTCTCGGCGTTCGCGTGGTTCTACGCGTTCGACATCAACTCCGGGTACATCAACCACTGGTTCTCGTGGGTGCCCGGGATCAGCACGGACCTGAACTGGTTCGCCCAGCAGGGCACCAGCCTCTTCGTCATCATCATGTCGGAGATCTGGAAGACCACCCCGTTCATCTCGCTCCTCCTGCTCGCCGGGCTCTCGCAGGTTCCGACCGAGCTCGAGGAGGCCGCCGAGGTCGACGGTGCCACGTGGTGGCAGCGCCTGACGCGCGTGGTCCTGCCCAACATGAAGGCCGCGATCATGGTGGCGGTCCTGTTCCGGGCACTCGACGCGTTCCGGATCTTCGACAACGTCTTCATCATGACGAACGGCGCGAACGGCACCGAGGTGCTGTCGCTCCTGGCCTACCGGACATCCATCGGACGGCTCGAGATCGGGCTCGGCTCCGCCATCTCGGTGCTGCTGTTCCTGTGCGTGATCGGCATCTGCTGGGTCGCGGTCAAGCTGTTCAAGGTCGATCTCGCCGGCGGCGCGAGGGGGGCGAGCTGATGAAGCAGCTGTCGGGTCGCGCCAAGGTCGCCTGGGCGCTCATCACGATCTTCGTGCTCGCCTACGCGCTGTTCCCGATCGTGTCGATCTTCGCCACGTCGTTCAAGCTGCCGTCCCAGCTCAATCTCGGGCTGTTCTGGCCGAAGACCTGGTCGACCGTGAACTACGAGGAGATCCTCGCGCCGGACGGCTCCGCGCAGACGCTGTTCCTGTCCTCGCTGCGCAACTCGATCGGCATCTGCCTGATCGCCACGGGCATCGCCGTCGTCCTGGCCACGCTCGCCGCCTACGCGATCGCCCGCCTCGACTTCCCTGGCAAGCGGCTGGTCCTGCTCACCGCGCTCGGCGTCTCGATCTTCCCGGTCATCTCGATCGTGACGCCGCTGTTCAACCTCTGGCGCAACATCGGCCTCTACGACACCTGGCTCGGCCTGATCATCCCGTACCTGTCGCTGACGCTGCCGATCTCCATCTGGACCCTCGCCGCGTTCTTCCGGCAGATCCCGTGGGAGCTCGAGCAGGCCGCCCAGGTGGACGGCGCGACCACGTGGCAGGCCTTCCGCAAGGCGATCGTGCCGCTGGCCGCACCGGGCGTGTTCACCACCGCGCTGATCGCGTTCTTCATCGCGTGGAACGACTTCGTCTACGGCATCTCGCTCACGTCGACCGACCGCGCCCGTCCCGTGCCGGCCGCGCTCGCGTTCTTCACCGGCGCCTCGCAGTTCGAGGAGCCGACGGGGTCCATCTCCGCCGCCGCCATCATCGTGACCATCCCGGTGGTCATCCTCGTCCTGCTCTTCCAACGCCAGATCGTGTCCGGCCTGACCCAGGGCGCCGTCAAGGGCTGACCAGCAAGGAGATCCGATGGCCGCCATCACTCTCAAGGACATCGTCAAGCAGTACGGCGACGGCTTCCTCGCCGTGAAGGGTGTGAGCCTCGACATCGCCGACGGCGAGTTCGTCATCCTCGTCGGCCCCTCGGGCTGCGGGAAGTCCACCCTGCTGCGGATGATCGTCGGCCTGGAGGACATCACTGCAGGTGAGCTGACCATCGGCGGGACCCGGGTGAACGACAAGGCGCCCCGCGACCGCAAGCTCGCCATGGTGTTCCAGAACTACGCCCTCTACCCCCACCTCACCGTCTTCGAGAACATCGCCTTCCCGCTGCGCCTGCAGAAAGGGCAGTTCACCGAGGCGCAGATCCGGGAGAAGGTCGAGCACGCCGCCAAGACCCTCGAGCTGCAGGACCACCTCGACCGCAAGCCTGCCAACCTGTCGGGCGGCCAGCGGCAGCGGGTCGCGATGGGCCGTGCGATCGTGCGCGACGCGGAGGCGTTCCTGTTCGACGAGCCGCTGTCCAACCTCGACGCCAAGCTGCGCGGCCAGATGCGCACCGAGATCGCCCGCATGCAGCGCCGCCTCGGCACCACGACCGTCTACGTCACGCACGACCAGACCGAGGCCATGACCCTGGGCGACCGCGTCGCCGTGCTCCGCAAGGGCGAGCTCCAGCAGGTCGCCAGCCCCCGCGGCCTCTACGAGCAGCCCGTCAACCTCTTCGTCGCCGGCTTCATCGGCTCGCCGCCCATGAACTTCCTGCCGGGGGAGGTCGACGGGTCCACGATGCACCTGCCGTTCGCCGACGTCCCGATCTCCGCCGACCTCGCGTCCAAGCTCGGCGGCAAGGACCTCGTCATCGTCGGGATCCGCCCCGAGCACTTCGAGGACGTCAACCTGCTGGAGGAGTCCAAGGTGTCCTCCGGCGTCACCTTCACCGCGCCCGTGGACGTCAGCGAGTGGCTCGGCTCGGAGCTCTACGCCTACATCCCGTTCGAGACCAACCCGAACGTCGCCCAGACCCTCGAGGAGCTCGACCGCGACCTCGACGGCGAGGGCCTGCGCACCCAGCTCATCGTCACGCTCGGCTCCGAGACGAAGGTCCGCGACGGCGACGACGCCAACCTCTGGTTCGACCCGGCCCGCATGATGGTGTTCGACCCCGAGACCGGCGAGAACCTCACCTGGGACGCCGACGCCGCGAAGACCATCGACCAGGAGAACGAGGCCGACCGCAAGGCGTCGCTGGAGCGCGCGCAGGCGCGCGAGAGGGCCAACGCGTGACGGTCGCGCTCAGCGGGCGTCCGCCGGGCTGGGACGGGCTGGGACGGCTCAGTCGAGCTCGGACGAGCGCGGCGGGTTGGCGCCGGCGCGCGACACGGTGATCGCCGCGATGCGCGCGCACCGCTCCAGCACACCCTCGACGGTCGCCGCGTCGACGTCCGCCAGCGCCTGCCGACGGTCCGCCCCGAGCAGCCCGGCCGACCAGAGCCCGTCGATCAGCCCGCCCATGAACGAGTCCCCGGCACCGACGGTGTCCGCGACCTGCACCTTCGGGGCGGTCACGGAGATCCGCGCACCGGCGGACGTGCTCGCGAACGCCCCCTCGCCACCGTGCGTGACCACGACGAGCGACGGCCCGGACCGACTCCACTCCTCGGCGATCTCCGCCGGTGCGACGCCCGGGTGCAGCCACGCGAGGTCCTCGTCGCTGACCTTCACCACGTCGGCCAGCCGCACCAGTGCGTCGACGACCGGCAGCGCGTGCGCGGGCGAACCCATGAGCACCGGCCGCAGGTTGGGGTCGTACGTGATGGTCGACGTCGACCGGCTCCGGGCCACGATCTTGGCGACCGCTGCACCACCGGGCTGCAGCACCGTCGCGATCGAGCCGGTGTGGACGACCAGCGGGTTGCCGGGGTCCTCGTCCCACGTCTCGGGCAGGTCCCACTCCAGGTCGAACTCGTACGAGGCGGTCCCCTCGGCGTCCAGGTGCGCCGTCGCGACGGGCGTGCGCAGCGCCGAGCGGTTGCCCTTCAGGACGTTGACGCCGGAACCGCGCAGGTGGCGACGCACCAGGTCGCCGTCCGCGTCGTGCCCGAGCCACGTCAGCAGGTCCACGCGCCGACCGAGCCGGCCGAGCCCGAGGGCGACGTTGGCCGGGCTGCCACCAGGGTGCTGCGCGCGTCCGCCGTCCGGGCGCGCGACCACGTCGATGAGCGCCTCGCCGATGACGAGGGCCCGGTCTGCTGTCGGCGTGGTCATCGGGTCTCCTCGTCGTCGGGGCTCTCGCTCGTACCGCGCACCGCGGTGTCCCGGACGGCGGTGAGCCGCTCGCGGGCACCGTCGAGCCACTCCTGGCACCGCGTCGCGAGGGCCTCACCGCGCTCCCAGAGCGCGAGCGACTCCTCGAGCGTCGCCGCACCCGCCTCGAGCCTGGCGACGACCGCGACGAGCTCGTCGCGTGCCTCCTCGTAGCCGAGGGTGGCCACGTCGGCGTTCGGGTCGGGCGGGGGCGGGGCGGACGCGGGGGAGGGGGACGACTTCGGCACGGGGACAGTCAACCAGGACCAGCCCACACGGTCGGCAGGTGCCCGGAACGTGGAGCCGGTGGCCGGTGGCCGGTGGCCGGTGACGGGGCGTTCGAGGCGGGACAGCTGGCCGGCCGGTGGTGACCGTCGCGAGTGGTTCAGCCCGTCGCGACCGTCGCGGTCAGCTCGCCGCGGGCGACGCGGATGCGCAGTGCGTCGTCCGGCGAGACGTCGTCCGGGTCGCGGACCACGTGCCCGTCGGCGCGCTGCACGACGGCGTAGCCGCGGTCGAGGGTGGCGGCCGGTGAGAGGGCCCGGACCTGCGCGGTGAGCCCGGCGACCTCCGCGTGACCGTGCACGAGCGCGGTGTGCAGGGATCGTCGCGCGCTCTCCCGCAGGGCCGCGAGGCGGTGCTCGTGGACGTCGACGAGCGTGGTCGGGTTCGCGAGCACGGGCCTGCTGCGCCAGTGGTCGAGCCCGGTCTGCTCGCGGGTGAGCCGCATGGTCAGCGCCGCACGGGCACGGAGCCGGGCCTGGGTGACCCGCGCCCGCTCCTCGCGGACGTCGGGCACGACCCGCTTGGCCGCGTCGGTCGGCGTCGAGGCGCGAAAGTCCGCGACGAGGTCGAGCAGCGGAGTGTCCAGGTGATGACCGATCGCGCTGACCAGAGGAGTCCGGCAGGCCGCCGCGGCGCGCACGAGGGACTCGTTGCTGAACGGCAGCAGGTCCTCGAACGACCCACCGCCGCGGGCGACGACGATCACCTCGACGCGCGGGTCCCGGTCCAGCTCCGCGATCGCCGCGCTGACCTCGGGGACCGCCCGCGGACCCTGCACCGTCACCCGACGGATCTCGAACTGCACGGCCGACCACCGGGCGCGGGCGTTGGACACCACGTCGTGCTCGGCGTCGCCCTGCTGCGCGACGATCAACCCCACCACCGCGGGCAGGAAGGGCAGCGGACGCTTGCGCGACGGCTCGAACAGCCCCTCGGCTCCCAGCACGCCCTTGAGGTGCTCGATCCGCGCGAGCAGCTCACCCAGCCCGACGAGCCGCACGTCGTCGGCGGCGAACGTCAGCGTCCCCTTCTTGGCGTGGAACTGCGGCCGCGCGTGGACGACGAGGTGCGCGCCGTCCGCGAGCCTGTCCGCGAGCTTGTCGATCGCGACGGCAGGGGCCGTGACCGACAACGACATGTCGAGGTCGGTGTCCCGCAGCGTGAGGAAGTAGAGGGAGTTCCACCGCTTCAGGTTCAGCACCTGCCCCTCGACCCAGACCGGGGGCATCTTCGCGATGTAGTCGGCGATCTTCGGTGCCAGGTGCCGCACCGGCCACGGGCGGTCGGGGGTGGTGTCCGCCGCGCGCAGCGGGGGAGGGCCGGCCGACGCCGGGCTGCTCAGGGGGCCGGTGCTCACGCGCCCCAGCCTGCCCCATGGCGCCGACATCCCGGTCCCCGAGGCGCGCCGCGGGCCTTCGTGACGTGGGTCGCGCTCCCGGGTGACGACGGCAGCTGCCCCGCGGGGACCGGCTCGGCACCGGCTGCCGGCATGTGACGGCGGCGTGCGGGTCGGGTGCAGGTCACACCCCTGGGGCGCCTCCGAGCAGGGCGGACGCGGCTCGCCGATCTAGACTCGGACCGTGACTTCCCCGACCGTCTCCGCCTCCGGCACGCCCGCGACCGGCAAGCGCGTCCTGCTCGCCGCCCCTCGCGGCTACTGCGCCGGCGTCGACCGCGCGGTCATCGCCGTCGAGAAGGCGCTCGAGCACTACGGCGCCCCGGTGTACGTGCGCAAGGAGATCGTCCACAACAAGTACGTCGTCGAGACGCTGGCGTCCCGCGGTGCCGTGTTCGTGAACGAGACCGACGAGGTGCCCGAGGGTGCCCACGTCGTCTTCTCCGCGCACGGCGTCTCCCCGGCGGTCCACGCGCAGGCGGCGGCGCGGAACCTGCAGACCATCGATGCCACCTGCCCGCTGGTCACCAAGGTCCACAAGGAAGCGGTGCGGTTCGCGTCCGAGGACTACGACATCCTGCTCATCGGCCACGACGGCCACGAGGAGGTCGAGGGCACCTACGGCGAGGCCCCCGACCACATCCAGGTGGTGAACTCCCCGGACGCCGTCGCCGACGTGGTGGTCCGCGACCCCGACCGCCTCATCTGGATCTCGCAGACGACGCTCTCGGTCGACGAGACCATGGACACCGTCCGCAGGCTGCGCGAGCGGTTCCCGAACCTGCAGGACCCGCCCAGCGACGACATCTGCTACGCCACGCAGAACCGTCAGGTGGCCGTGAAGAAGCTCGCTCCGGAGTGCGACCTCGTCATCACGGTCGGTTCCGCGAACTCGTCGAACTCCGTCCGGCTGGTCGAGGTCGCCCTGGACGCCGGCGCGCGGACCTCGTACCGCGTCGACATGGCCTCCGAGATCGACCTCGCGTGGCTCGACGGCGTCACCACGGTCGGGGTCACGTCGGGGGCCTCCGTCCCGGAGATCCTGGTCAAGGACGTCCTGGCCCTGCTCGCCGAGCATGGCTTCGGTGACGTCCAGGAGGTCCGCACCGCGACCGAGGACCTCATGTTCTCGCTGCCCCGTGAGCTCCGCGCCGACCTCAAGGCCGCCGGCAAGGCCCCGGTCACCCCCCGCCGCGAGGGCCGCAGGTCGCTGGACGTCCAGCCCGCCTGACCCCGGAGCGCGCTGACGGGCCGCCGCCGCGCCCCCGTCGACCGACCTCCCCCCGTCCCGCAGCGCTCACCAAGCCGTGGGCCACGCATCACGCGCGCCGCGCGGCACCCATGGCGTGCTCGACATGACGCCCATGTCGGGTTCGGCGGGTCGCTCGTCCACCGGGCGACGGGTCAGGCCGTCGTCGCGTCCGGAGTCTGGGTGGCGCGTTCCTCGCGGAGGGCGCGGTCGTCGCGGTCGGCGCGGCCGTCGAACAGGACGATCAGCTCCTCCGCCGATGCCACCAGCTCCGGCGCGCTGACGGCAGACAGCTGCGGGTTCGACGGAGCGGGGGTCTCCAGGTCGCCGTCGACGACGTGCAGGTCGGCGAACCGTCGCGCGCTGACCAGGACCCGGGTCTCCAGCGACGACACCGTCTGGTTGTACGCGCCGGCGGCGGAGTCGATGGCTCGGCCCAGCTTGGCCAGGTGCGCGCCCATGGTGGCGAGGCGGCCGTGCAGCTCCTTGCCGAGCGACAGGACGGCCTGCGCGTTGCTGGCCAGCGCGTCCTGGCGCCAGGCGTACGACACGGTGCGCAGGAGGGCGAGCAGGGTGGTCGGAGTCGCGATGACGACGTTGCGCTCGAAGGCGTACTCGATCAGCAGCGGGTCCTGCTCGGCGGCGGCGTGCAGGAACGACTCGGCGGGCACGAACATCACGACGAACTCCGGCGCGGGGGCGAACTGGTCCCAGTAACGCTTGCCCGCCAGGTCGTCGACGTGCGCGCGGACGTGCCGGGCGTGCGCGGCGAGCCGCTCGACCCGGACGCGCTCGTCGGTGGCCTGCGCGGCGTCGAGGAACCCGAGAAAGGCGACCTTGGCGTCGACGACGACGTTCTTGCCGCCCGCGAGCTTGATGACCATGTCCGGCCGGAGCAGACCGTCGTCGGTGCGCACCTGGTCCTGCTCGACGAAGTCGACGTGCGCGAGCATGCCGGCAGCCTCGACGACCCGCTTGAGCTGCAGCTCACCCCACTTCCCCCGGACCTGCGACGAGCGGAGCGCGGTGACGAGCTGCGCGGTCTCCCCGCGGAGGTGCTCGGAGGCCAGGTGCATCGCGCGGACCTGCTCGCCGAGGGCGGCCTGACCGGCGGCACGGGCCTGCTCGGCGGTCGACAGCTCGGCGCGCACCTGGTCGAGCGTGCGGGACAGCGGCTCGACCATGGCGCGTACGGCCTGCTCGCGCTGGGCGAGCTCCCCGACCTGCGTCTGGTGGTCGGCGGCGAACCGCTGGTGCGCGAGCGCGAGGAACTGGTCGGAGCTCGTCGCGAGGGCGTCGGCGGCCAGGGCGCGGAACTGGTCGGCCAGCCGGTCGGAGTCCGCGAGCCGGGCCTGCGCGCCCGCCCGCTCCGCCTCCAGCTGCGCCTGCGCCCGGGCGGTCTCGAGGTCGGCGGCACGCAGCCGGGCCGAT
Source organism: Cellulomonas sp. Leaf334 (assembly GCF_001424195.1). GTDB lineage: Bacteria > Actinomycetota > Actinomycetes > Actinomycetales > Cellulomonadaceae > Cellulomonas. Next base: position 832,241 of record NZ_LMOO01000005.1, read on the forward strand.
GCGAGCATCCAGCCGGCGAGCGCGCCGACGACGGCGCCGATCGCGAGTCCCAGCAGCAGTCCTGTGTCCATGGGTGAAGGCTCGCAGCACCTACCGACATCCCACCGGAGGAGGAGGCACGACGCACCGACGCCGCCTACGGTGGTCCGATGTCGAACGCACCCGCTCTCGAGCTGCGCGGACTGTGGCGCAAGTTCGGTGACAAGATCGCTGTCTCCGGGATCGACCTCGTCGTCCCCGCCGGTTCGTTCTACGGTCTCGTCGGCCCGAACGGTGCGGGCAAGACGACGACGCTGTCGATGGCGACCGGCCTGCTGCAGCCCGACTTCGGCACCGTGCTCGTGCACGGGCACGACCTGTGGGCGTCGCCCATCGAGGTCAAGGCCATGCTCGGCGTGCTGCCCGACGGCGTCCGCCTCTTCGACCGGCTGACGGGCGAGCAGCTCATCACCTACGCGGGGCTCCTGCAGGGGCTCGACCGCGAGACCGTCGCCGCCCGCGCGACCGACCTGCTCGCCGCCCTCGACCTGACCGCCGACGCGACGAAGCTCGTCGTCGAGTACTCCGCGGGCATGACGAAGAAGGTCGCCCTCGCGTGCGCGCTGGTGCACGCGCCGCGGCTGCTCGTCCTGGACGAGCCGTTCGAGGCGGTCGACCCGGTGTCCGCGGCGAACATCCGCGACATCCTCGGCTCCTACGTCCGCTCGGGCGGGACCGTGATCGTGTCGTCGCACGTCATGGACCTGGTCCAGCGGATGTGCGACCACGTCGCGGTGATCGCGGCGGGGCACGTGCTGGCGGCCGGCACGATCGACGAGGTCCGCGGTGACGGCAGCCTCGAGGACCGGTTCGTCGACCTGGTCGGCGGTCGCGTGAGCGGGGAGGGGCTGGCGTGGTTGCGCACCTCGTCCGCCTGAAGCTGACGCTCCTGCGCAACGCGCTGCGGCGCAGTGCGTGGCAGGTGGTCGGCCTCGTGGTCGCCCTGCTGTACGGACTCGGTGCCCTGGCGATCGTCGTGGGGTCGATGGCCGTGCTGAGCGTGCAGGAGCCGGACATCCGAGGGCTCGTCGTGGTGCTCCTCGGCTCCGTGCTCGTCCTCGGCTGGTGGGTGGTGCCGCTCATCGCGTTCGGTCTGGACTCGACGATCGACCCGGCGCGGTTCGTCACGTTCGCCATCCCGCGGCGTTCCCTCCTGACGGGTCTGGCGCTCTCCGGGGTGATCGGGGTGCCCGGGGTGGTCACGGTCGGTGCGGCCCTGTCGATGGCGGGGGTCTGGTGGCGGACCCCGGCGGCTCTCGTCGTCGGGCTCGTCTGCTCGGTGCTCGCCGTGGCGACGTGCGTGATCGGTGCCCGGGCGACCACCTCGGCCGCGTCGACGCTGGTCACGGGACGACGCTTCCGTGAGGTGATGGCCGCGGTCGCCGTGCTGCCGATCATCGTCATCGGCCCGGTCATCGGTCGCGTGACCTCGGGGACCACGATCACCCAGGACCTGCTCCAGCAGGTGGCCGACGCCGCGTCGTGGACGCCGTTCGGCGCGGTCTGGGCCGTGCCCGGGGACGTCGCCGACGGGCAGTGGGGTCTGGCGGCGGCGCGCTTCGGGATCGCCGTCGCGACGATCGCCGTCGTCGCTGTCGTGTGGGAGCGGGCACTCGCGCACGCGCTGGTCAACCCCGCTCACCAGAAGGTCTCGTCGAAGGGGCGCGGCCTCGGCTGGTTCGACCGGCTGCCGGCGACGCCGCTGGGCGCGGTCACCGCCCGCTGCCTCACCTACTGGGCGCGGGACCCGCGCTACGCGCTCGCTGTCGCCGTTGTACCAGTGCTCGCCATCGTGCTGTACGTCGTCAGCCCGGGCGGTGGCGTGGTCCTGCTCATCGGCCCCATCGCCGCCTACCTGATGGGCTGGGGGATCTCCGCCGACGTCGCCTACGACGGCACGGCGTTCTGGACGCACGTCGCGGCGCCCCTGCACGGGACCGCGGACCGGCTCGGTCGCGTCATCGCCGCCGGGGTCATCGCGCTCCCCGCGGTCGCGGTCCTCGTGGTCGCCTCGGCGCTGGTCGCAGACCAGCCCCACACCATCCCTGCACTGCTCGGGCTGTCGTTGGGCGTGCTGCTCACGTCGCTCGGCGGGTCCAGCGTCCTGTCCGCGCTCGTCGTCTACCCCGTCCAGCTGCCGGGCGAGAACCCGTTCCAGACGAAGCAGGGCGCGTCGACGGCGTCGGTCGTCTCGCAGCTCGTCGGCTGGCTCGTCGTCATGGCGCTCTGCCTGCCCGAGATGATCCTGGCGCTCATCGCCGTGCGGGGCGGGTCGGTCACGCTCGGCTGGGTGACGCTCGCGGTCGGCCTGGTCCTCGGGTCTGTCCTGCTCATCGTCGGTGTCCGCGTCGGCGGTCGGACGCTCGACCGGACGGGGCCGAACCTCCTGAGCAAGATCGTGGCGTTCGCCTGACGGAACGCCCCCGTAGACTTCCCCGACGTGGCACTCACCATCGGCATCGTCGGCCTGCCCAACGTCGGCAAGTCCACCCTCTTCAACGCGCTGACCCGCGCGCAGGTCCTCGCGGCGAACTACCCGTTCGCGACGATCGAGCCCAACGTCGGCGTCGTCCCGCTGCCCGACCCTCGGCTGGAGACGCTCGCCGAGCTCTTCGGCTCCGAGCGGATCCTGCCCGCGACCGTGTCGTTCGTCGACATCGCCGGCATCGTCAAGGGCGCCAGCGAGGGTGAGGGCCTGGGCAACAAGTTCCTCGCCAACATCCGTGAGGCCGACGCGATCTGCCAGGTCACGCGCGTGTTCGCCGACCCGGACGTCGTGCACGTCTCCGGTGCGGTGAACCCGAAGGACGACATCGAGATCATCGCCACCGAGCTGATCCTCGCGGACCTGCAGACCCTCGAGAAGGCGATCCCGCGCCTCGAGAAGGAGGTCCGCGCGAAGAAGGCGGACGCCGGCCTGCTCGCCGCGGCACAGGAGGCGTTCGCGGTCCTCGAGACCGGCCAGACGCTCGCGGCCAGCGGCACGACGATCGAGCACGTCGAGGAGCTGCAGCTCATGACGAGCAAGCCGTTCATCTACGTCTTCAACACCGACGACGCCGGCCTGGCCGACACGGCGATGCAGGACGAGCTCCGCGCGCTGGTCGCCCCCGCCGACGCGATCTTCCTCGACGCCAAGTTCGAGTCCGAGCTCGTCGAGCTCGAGCCTGACGAGGCCAAGGAGATGCTCGCCGACAGCGGCCAGGACGAGGCCGGGCTCGACCAGCTCGCGCGCGTCGGCTTCCACACGCTCGGCCTGCAGTCCTACCTGACCGCCGGCCCCAAGGAGTCCCGCGCCTGGACGATCCACCAGGGCTGGACGGCCCCGCAGGCTGCCGGCGTCATCCACACGGACTTCCAGAAGGGCTTCATCAAGGCCGAGGTCATCTCGTTCGACGACCTCGTCGCCGCCGGCTCCGTCGCCGCCGCGCGGGCCGCCGGCAAGGCCCGCATCGAGGGCAAGGACTACGTGATGGCCGACGGCGACGTGGTGGAGTTCCGCTTCAACGTCTAGCGCTGCGGTGCCGAGAGCTGCCCGCACGGATTATCTGGGATACTGGAAGTACTTCTGGAATACCAGCGATACTTCCGGTATTCTAGTTACATGGACTTCGCCTTTCCGCTCAGTGCGGCCGTGCCCGGTGTGCACGGTCGGGTACTGGCAGTCCTCGCCCGCTCGGGCTTGCCGCAGACCGGGAAACGCATCGCGGAGATGGCGGGAACCTCGGTGGAGCAGACCAGACAGGTGTTGCTCCGCATGAGCGAGTCCGGTCTCGTCGAGTCCCGACGCGCAGGTCAAGCAGTGCTCTATGAGAGCAACCCACGGCATCTGCTGTGGCCGTGGATTGAGCGGCTCGTGATCGAGGCAGATCAGGCCCTGTGGGCTGTGAAGCGGCGCGTCAGCGTGAAGATCGGCGACCTGGTTGCCTCAGCGGACGCAGCCAGGGTCACTGCTGCGCTCTTCGGGTCGGTCGCACGCGGTGACGCTCGACCTGACAGTGACGTCGACATCCTTCTGATCACGCCGGACGAGTTCGCCGAGCTTATGGTCGAAGCGCTCGTTGTCGGTGTGATTCGTGAGGTTGAAGCCGCGACCGGTAACGACTGCAACATCTATCAGGTCAGTCGGGAACGGTTCGACGAGCTCGTCCAGGAGCGCGACCCGATGGTCCTGTCGCTGGCCACGGACGCTGACGTGTTTCACGGTCCCAACTTCCGCCGCAGACTGACAGGAGGACCGTGGGAAGAACCCGGAACACCACACCCAAGGACGATCGAGAGCGGGCCGCTACCGCACGCGAGCACTTCCAGGTAGCGCAGGAGCGTCTGCTGATGGCACCTGACGGAAGCTCGTCGGAAGCACAGGTCGCCGCAGCGAACGCAGTCATCGCAGCGATCGCAGCATCCGACGCGATCTGCGGGCGCGCTCTTGGACACCACTCGACCGAGCAGGACCATCGTGCTGCCGGGAAACTCCTCGAGGCAACTGGGCCAGACGGAACGGTGCTCGCCGCGAAGTTCACACGACTCGCATCCGACAAGACCGACCTGACCTATGGCGGTTGGTGCACCAAGGCCGTGGCCGCTCGCGCTGTGCGGGATGCGCAGGCACTCATCGACGAACTGGATCGACGATCGCTCTAGATGGCGCGTGTCGTTGATCGGCGTCGCAACGTGCGGACTCAAGGTCCAAGCAGAACGAGCGGCATGTGGTGCAACCCCCACTGGACGCGCGGCTGACGGCGACGTGGCGGAGTGTCGCGTCAACGTGTGAACGGTCGGCGGGCTACCGTCGGTCCGGCTCGGACCTGTCTGGCAGCGTGTAGGGACCGCCCTCGTAGAAGACGACGAGGGGTCGACCGGTCTCGTCTTCCCACCGCTCCGCCATGACGACGGTCCTGGCGCGATGCGGTCGAGTTCCGCTTCAACGTGTGACGGCGTCGAAGAGCCTGCGCGCCGAGCGGGTGAACCTCCGTCGGGTGTCCCGGTGTGTCCGGGTTCGGGCGGGGTGACTTCCCTCCGACCCGGCCCGTCGTGACGTGGGCGCCGTACGCTCGCAGGCATGACCCAGGCCGAGGATCTCGCCAGTGTGGAACGCTTGTACGCAACGCTCGAGACGAGCGCGCTGCTGGCGCTCCTGCCGTTGATCGACACGCTCGCGGAGCGGGTTCGTCAGGAGATCGAGCGCATCGGCGGGCCTGTCACGTCCATCTCCGACGCGCAGAAGCACGCCGCCCTGTTCGAGTCCGTCACGGCGGGTCTCACGGGCCTCGCGAACCAGTGGCCGGGCAGCGACGCCTTCCAGGAGATGCAGGCGCAGGTGGACGCCGACAAGGCCAAGCTCCAGGCCCGAGCCGAGTCGGCCCGCGCGTTCGAGGCCGAGGCCCTCGACAGGACGTTCGTGTACTCGATCAACCTGCACCAGCGCAGGCAGCTCGCGATCTTCGAGCTCGAGCGGCGCGGCGTCCTGCCGACGTGGTTCAGCGCGTAGGTCTCTCGGGGGACGGTGGCAGTGGTGACGCCGTCGTGATGCTGCCGTGATGGGGCCGGACGTAGCGTCCTGTCGTCGGCTCCACCGTGCCGGATCCACGGAGCCGGGAATCGAGCGCACGATGCGAGACTTCGCGACCCGCCCGGCAGCCGAGGCGCGCGCGCCGGACCAGAGCGTGCAGGCCCGGTTCGCCCGGGTGGTCGACCATGACACCGCCCGCGAGCGGGATGCGGACGCCGAGGCGTCGGCGGTGCGCGGCCTCGCGCCCCGACAGGGCACGCAGGTCGACGGGTCGCTCGACCGCCCCACGCAGGAGTTCTTCGGACAGCGGTACCACCACGACTTCTCGCAGGTTCGCGTCCACGCCGACGGCCGGGCGGCGGCGGTCGCGGGAGCCCTGGGCGCCTCGGCGATGACGGTGGGTAACGACGTCTACCTCGGAAGGGGTGAGACCGGCACGCATCGTGGCGACCTGCTCGCCCATGAACTCACGCATGTGGTCCAGCAGAGCCGCGCGGGACGGCCGGTCATCCAGCGCAAGCTCTTCGCCACCGGCAGTGCGGCCGACTTCGCGGCGGCCGCCAACGGCATCATCGCGGTCCAGTTCGAGGTGGTGGTGAGCCGGACGGGCGAGGTGACGCTGCGGCGGACGGACGTCCAGGGGCCGTTGACTCCCGAGGCGCAGGAGCTCGTCCGCGTGATCGAGCAGGTGAGCGCGGACGCCAACGACACCACGTTGGAGTTCATCCACGGTCAGACGTCCGCCCGGGCGTCGGACGCCATGGTGCTCGGGGGCAACTTCGGCCTGTCGAGGGTGGACCTCGACGACGTCGCGGCGTTGGGGAGCCAGGGCGCGGTCGGCGTCGGGATGGGACGCACCGGTGGCAGCCTGCTGGCCCACGAGATCCTCGAGCAGTACCGCAAGCAGGTGCATGGCGAGGACTTCGGCCCTGCGCATGCGGCGGCCAGCGCCTCAGAGAACACGGCTGTGGGCGGCACGCGCGGCGCGGAGCGGTTCACCAACCGTGTCGACGTCAACAACTTCACCGTCACCATCCCGTACACGTACCCGGACGGCCATGTCGTGGAGGTCACCTGGGACGTGGTGAACGGGAACTACCAGAACGTCCGGCGCAGCGTCGTCACCCCGCCCCGCGCCATGGGAGGCAGGCCTGCCGCGAGAGGTACGCCATGAGTGCGGAAGCGGTGGCGCTCGCCCTGGCCGGCGGCCCCGTCGCCTGGGAGGGCACGGACCTGGGCCTGTTCCCACGGCTGCCCGCCGAGGAGGAAGGTCTGGCGGTCGAGCTCTCCGAGGACGACATCCCCGTCCTCGTCGACGCGCTCGACAGCGCGGAGACCTTCGTGACGGCCCACGTGCTGCTCACCCGGCTCGCCGGCGGCCCGGGCGAGACGTTCCCCGACTGGAACGGGCTGACCGTCGAGATCGCCGCCGACGGTTCGACCTGGGTCGACCCCGCGCAACGGCCCGCCATCGCGGAACGGTGGCGCCGGTGGCGTTCCGACCAGGAGCCCGACTAGGGCCCTTTCCGATCGGCGCTCGGCCGATTAGCGTGCGTGAGGTACCCGAACGTCGTCGGGGCGGGAAATGCCGGTCGAGCGTTCGAGGACGTGGCGCCTCGGGAGCACCTGATGGGAACCATGCACGGATCGTGGGTCCGCACTCTGCGCGGCCTCGTCATCGCGACGGTGGTCGCGCTCGGTCTCGTCGTCGCCGGGGGTGTCGGCGCGGCGTCCGCGGGTCCTCCGGACCGTCACGGCAGGGGCGTGCCGACGAGCAAGATCTCGGTCCAGCTCTGGACGTTCGCCGAGTACATCGGGTTCGGCACCGACGCCGCGACCATCGCCAGGACCGAGGAGGTGCTCGGCAGCCTGCGCGAGATGGGGTACCGGAACGTCGAGCCGTTCACGCTGAGCGGGCTGACCGCGAAGCAGTACCGCGCGCTCCTCGACAAGTACCGGCTCACGGCGTCGGCGCGGCACGTCGATGTGGGTACTCCGGAGAACCCTGCTGACCTCCACCAGATCCTGCGCGACAACCGGACGCTGGGGATCACGTACTTCGGCTCCGGGTCGACCCCGATCTTCCCGCCGGTCTACACCACCGAGGCCGAGTGGATCGCGTACGCGGAGTACCTAGACGAGCTCGGCGCCGTCGCCCGTCGGCATGGCCAGAGGCTGATGGTGCACAACCACGACATCGAGCTCGAGACCGTCTTCGGCGGCCGGACGGTGTTCGACATCCTCATGGCCAATACGGAGCCGAAGAACGTCGTGTTCCAGCTGGACCTGTACTGGGCGACCAACGGCGGCGGCATCGATGCCCCGATCGACGTGATCGAGCGGTACGGCAACCGGATCACGCTGTTCCACGTGAAGGACATGGCGGCAGGCGAGTTCCCCGGTCGGATCGAGATCGTGGGCGAGGGGATCATCGACTTCCCGTCGATCTTCCGAGCCGCCGGTGGCAGCACGAAGTACTACGTCGTCGAGCACGACCCGCGCTTCGGCGACTCGACGTTCGACCCCTTCGAGGCCGCCCAGAAGGGCTTCGACTACCTGGACCGTGTGAGGTTCTGAGTCAGGTCACCGGCGGGCCGGCACCAGGGTGTGCTCGTCGGTCGACGGGTCGTAGGCGAGCACCGCGGACTCGGCGTCGCCGCCCTCGTGCATGAGCAGGACGGGCTTTCCGGTCGCGCGCCCGACGAGAGCGATCACCGCGAGGACGGCGTCCGCCGACTGCTGGTCGACGAGCTCTCGCAGGTCGATGTCGAAGGCGACGTAGCCCCAGCTCGGGAAGAAGTTCACCTGGACGGTGGGCAGCGGGCGGACGGTCAGCGTCGGGTGCTCGTCCATGTCCAGGGCGGCGGCCAGGTCCGGTGACGTCGGCCATCCTGATCCTGCCAGTGCGTCGAGGACGGCCGGCCAGTCGTCGTCGGTCGACCCGACCGCCTCGGCGTCGGGGAGGTCTCCGGTGTCGGGACCGAAGGCCGCGACGAGGTCCGCGTGCGACGGTGTGCTCACGCGGTGCAGCATGCCATCGGGGGCCGTGGTCGGCCGCGCCGGAGCGTGAGCTGGTTCGGGTGTGACGCCTCGGGGTGGCCCGCACCTCCGGACCGGTCGCGTTGCGCGGACCGGGCCGGAGGCGCGTCCCGGTCAGCGCGTGACCGAGCGCCGACCGCCGACGCGGATCCAGATCAGCAGCACGATGATCGCGCCGATGATCGACCCGATGATCCCGGACGGCTGGAGGAAGCCGTCGGACGCGTCGTTGCGGAACAGCAGGTAGCCGAGGAACCCGCCGACGAACGACCCGATGATCCCGATGACGATCGTCATGGCGATCGACAGGTCCTGCTTGCCGGGGACGACGAGGCGCGCGAGCAGCCCGGCGATGAGCCCGACGATGATGATGGTGAGGATGAGTCCCAGCATGGTGTGCCTCCTAGGGGTGACTGTGTGATTCCACAAGACCACCCCTAGGGCGGCAGCAGTACACCCCTAGGGGGGTCTACGGTCGAGGCATGCCCGCACCTCGCCGCCCGATCACCGTCGCCCTGGTCGACGACTACGACGTGGTCGTGATGGGCGTCGCGAAGATCCTCGACCAGTACCGGGACCGCGTCGTGGTCGCCGAGATCGACACCAACAGCCCGGTCGAGGACGTCGTCGACATCGTGCTGTACGACGCGTTCGCGCAGCCGGAGTCGGACCAGAAGGAGATCGGCGTCCTGCTGCGCAACCCGCGCGCTCGTCGGGTGGTCGTCTTCACGTGGAACTTCCATCCCGACCTGGTGGCCGGTGCCCGGGATCAGGGTGTGCGCGGGTACCTGTCCAAGGCTCTGCCGGCGCGCGAGCTCGTCGCCGCCCTGGAGGCCGTGCACGCCGGGGAGGTCGTGGTGAGCGAGGTCCCCGGCCGCGCCCGCCCGGCCAACGGCCTGGACTGGCCCGGGCGCGACGAGGGCCTGACGGACCGTGAGTCGGAGGTCCTCGCCCTGATCACGCAGGGCCTGAGCAACGCCGAGGTGGCCGCGCACACGTACCTCAGCCCGAACACGGTCAAGTCCTACATCCGGTCGGTCTACCGCAAGATCGGTGTGGACAGCCGCACGAAGGCGGTGCTGTGGGGTGTCGACCACGGGTTCGTGCCGGACCACCGGCGCATCGACCACTGGCGCGGAGGACCGTAAAGACGGAGACGGCACGCCCGGGACGGATCTAGCGTCCGGGCATGGCCGACGACGGTTTCGAGGTGCCCCGCCTCGCCCAGCTCTACGACCCGCTCGACCCGGACCGCAGCGACCTCGACGCGTACGCGGCGATCGTCGACGAGCTCGGGGCGCGCAGCGTCCTCGACGTCGGCTGCGGGACGGGGACGTTCGCACTGCTGCTCGCGGCCCGTGGGCTCGACGTGGTCGGGGTCGATCCCGCGGAGGCGTCGCTCGACGTGGCGCGCAGCAAGCCCGGGGCCGACACCGTCCGCTGGGTGCACGGCGACGCGACGACCGTGGGGGCGGTCGGTGTCGACGTCGCGACGATGACCGGCAACGTCGCCCAGGTCTTCGTGACCGACGAGGAGTGGACGGCGACCCTCGACTCTCTGCACGCCGCGCTCGTCCCGGGCGGTCATCTGGTGTTCGAGACGCGTCGTCCGGAGCGCGAGGCATGGCGGGAGTGGACGCGCGAGGCGACGCACGAGGTCACCGACGTCGTCGGGGTCGGGCCGGTCGAGACGTGGACCGACGTGACGGAGGTCCGAGGAGAGCTCGTGACGTTCCGCGCGACGTGCGTCTTCGCGTCGGACGGTGCCGTGCTGACGTCGGACTCGACCCTGCGGTTCCGGGACCGCCGCTCGATCGAGTCGTCGCTGGCGACCGCCGGGTTCGACGTCGTCGACGTGCGTGAGGCCCCGGACCGTCCGGGCCGGGAGATGGTGTTCGTGACCCGCCGTCAGCCGTAGACCCGCGCCCGGTGCGTGGCGAACCGACGCCGGCCCACGAGCCGCCACAGCACGCGGGCGGGCGCCGGCAGGTTGGTCCGCAGCCAACCGGCGCGCTCGTCGGCGGGCACGACCTCGAGGATCCAGCCGAGCTGCAGCAGCATCCGGTCCTTCGGGATCGACGCCATGCCGTGCTCGTGCAGCAGGCCCCACTCCCGCTGCGACATCACCGTGGACGCCGTCGGCAGGATCTGGGTCTCCTCCTGGCCCAGGTGCGTCAGGAGCGTGTCCCGCACGTCGTCGAGGAGCGCGGCCACGGCGTCGCGCTCGGTGGCGCCGGCCGCCTCCTCCCACGCGTCCATGAGTCCGCCGAGCCGCTCCAGCTGCGCGGCCGTGGCGGCGTGCTGGGACCGCATGAGGCCGACGTGGAGCGCGCAGGCCGGTGCACGCTGCTCGAGGGTGTCCCAGAGCAGCAGGTCCTCGCCCTCGTGGTGGTGGTGCAGGGCCCCGGCGACCTCCCGGACGTGGTCGGCGACGGGGAGCATCCGGGCGGTGTCCCCGTCGGCCACCCCGCGGACCAGGACCGGGACGTCCGTGAAGGCGCGGCGGAACAGCGCGTGGATCGTGAGCATGTCGGAGGTGTCGCAGCCGAGCCTCTCGGTGCTGGTGTCGGCGGTCATCGTGCGTCTCGCTCTCGTGGTCGGGATCTCCTATGCGTCACCAGTAAAACCAGTACGCTGGTGATGACTATGGTGGCGAGCCGTCGACGACGTCAAGGGAGGTGCTCGTGCCGGACCAGCTCGTGCAGTGGGTCGAGCTCGGGGCCGAGCCCGGGGTCGCCCCGGGGTCGCTCGAGCGCGTCCGGGCGCTCCTCAACACCGACGACCGGTTCCACGGCACGGACCACCTGGCCGGTGGCCCCGCCGGTCTGGTGTCGTTCCGCGACGCGCTGCGCCGGTACCTCACGTCCGGCGACGCAGCCGGGCTCGACGCGCTCGCGGCCACCCATCCCCTCGTCGTGACGTTCGGCGCCGGCGCGTCCACGCTGGCGCCCGCGGGTGACGACGAGGTCGTCGCCGGGCTGCTCGCCGAGGTGCACCGGGCGCACGCGCAGGGGGAGTGGCCACGGCTCAAGGCGTGCGCCAACCCGGACTGCCAGTGGATCTACTACGACGGCTCACGCAACCGCTCCGGCCGGTGGTGCTCGATGAACGAGTGCGGGGACGTGATGAAGGCCCGCGCCTACCGCCGGCGAGCCCGTCAGGCCTGAGGGCTCACGAGGGCGTACATGTCCATGTCCCGGCGCTCGTCGCCGACCTTCTCCCACGACCGCAGCAGCCCTTCACGCACGAAGCCCGCGCTCGTCGCCGTCCGCGCGGACGCCACGTTCCAGGGCTCGACGTACAGCTCGAGCCGGTCGATGCCGCGCACCGTGACGGCCCACCGCACCACGGTGCGCAGGGCGTCCCCCGCCAGGCCGCGGCCGCGGTACGGGCGGCCGATCCAGTACCCGACCGTGGCGCGCCCGAGGTCGACGTCGCGCAGCCCGACGAAGACGTGCCCGACGGCGAGGTCGGTGACGCGCTCGGCGACGGCGAACGCGTACCCCGCACCCGTCGTCAGGCGGTCCGCCTGCCGGGTCAGGTAGGCCCGGCATGCGTCGTCGTCACCGGACGCCGGCACCGACGTGATGAGCGGGATGAGCGGGTCCGTCGTCGCCTCGCGGACCAGCGGGAGGTCCGCCGGCGTGAAGGCACGCAGCCGGACGGCGTCCCCGACGAGCGTCGGCAGGACGAGCGGGGCGGTCATGCCCGGGCCAGCCGGAACACCCGCAGCTCGCGGTCGGTGCGCTCGGCGTAGTCCGCGTACGCGGGCCACACGCCGAGCAGCGCAGGCAGCAGGCGGGTGCGCTCGTCCGCGTCGGCGAGGGTCGCGACGACGGGCGTGGTGCGGCCCGCGATCGTGACGGTCGCGTGCGGGTCGGCGAGGAGGTTGCCGGACCAGGCGGGGTGGCGCTCCTGCCCCCAGTTGGACCCGATGAGCACCCAGCCGTCACCGTCGACGGCGTACAGGAGGACGGCCTCGCGGGGCTGCCCGGAGGTCCGTCCGGTCGTCGTCAGGACGAGGTGGGGGAGGGTCGGCCTGCCGAGGACGCTGAGTCGGCCCCGGCTGGCCTTGTGGAGCCGCCGGTCGATCGTGGACGTCACCCGACCGATCCGGGCGAACCAGCGGGTGCGCCCGACCCGGCGGACGAGTGAGGTGAAGCCCATCCGACGAGTCTCCCCGACAGGGAACCTGGACGGATGACAGACGCGCAGGTGGGGCGGTATGTCCGCGGCTCGGGCGCGTTGCTATAGCACGACCCTCTCGGATGGTGTCTGATGGTCCTGTCCGTGGGCGCGCCTCACGTAACGCACCGGAAACAAGCGGTGTGCCACGCGGACGGTTCCAGATGGTGAGACGTACCGCTCAGTATCAATCGCGTAACAATCGGGTTGCGCTCCGTGAACTGTCCGTTTTGTCCACTATTCGCTTGACTACCGTGTCGCCACACCCCGGCGGATCTCTGGACCGCGTGCTGGTCGGGTACTCCCGGCCCACCACCAGAGAGCCCACCACCCTTCTCGGGAGGAAAATTGAGGATCACACGCAAGGCCGCGTTCGCAGCGGTCGCCGCGACGAGCGTGCTCGCTCTCGCGGCCTGCTCCAGCGGCGGCGGCAGTGACGACGCGACCGACGACGCGGGCATCAACACCGAGACGTCGATCAACATCGCCTGGAACCAGCCGTTCTACTCGGCCAACGGGAACAGCACGACGGGTAACGCCACGGCGAACAACGTCATCCTGTACCTGCTCAACTCGGGCTTCTGGTACTACGACGCGGACCTCAACCTGGTCCAGGACGAGTCCTTCGGTACCTACGAGAAGGTCTCCGACGACCCGCTGCAGATCAAGTACACGTTCGCGGACACCGCGCAGTGGTCCGACGGCACGCCTGCCGGCCCCGCCGACCTGCTCCTCGAGTGGGCCGCGCAGAGCGGCAAGTTCAACAACGTCGAGGCGGAGTACGACGACGAGGGCAACATCTCGAACCAGGACGCCCTGGACGCCGGTGTCTACTTCGACGCCGCCTCGCCCGCGATGGCCCTGGTCGAGGAGACGCCCGAGATCGACGGCGACTCGATCACGCTGACCTACACCAAGCCGTTCGCGGACTGGTCGACGGCCATCTCGATGAACCTCCCGGCGCACATCGTCGCGCAGCGCGCCCTCGGGATCGAGGACGCCGAGGAGGCGACCGACGCGCTCGTCGCCGCCATCCAGGACGAGAACGTCGAGGACCTCTCGCCGATCGCCAAGTCGTGGAGCACCGACTGGAACTTCGCCTCGATGCCGTCCGACGAGGACCTCCTCGTCACCAGCGGCGCGTACGAGATCACGGAGTTCGAGCAGGACCAGTTCATCACCCTGACGGCGAGCGACACCTACGAGGGTGACCACAAGCCGGTCTTCAACAAGGTGACGGTCCGCTACAACGGCGACCCGATGGGCCAGGTCCAGGCGCTGCAGAACGGTGAGGTCGACCTCATCAACCCGCAGGCCACGGCCGACGTCAAGACCGCTGTCGAGGCCATCGAGGGCCTCGAGGTCGAGTCCGGCCCCGAGGGGACCTACGAGCACGTCGACCTGCAGTTCGCCAACGGTGGTCCGTTCGACCCGGCGACCTACGGCGGCGACGCGGAGAAGGCCAAGAAGGTTCGCCAGGCGTTCCTCAAGACCATCCCGCGCGAGCAGATCCTCGAGAACCTCATCAAGCCGCTGGACGAGACCGCGGAGCTCCGCAACTCGTACACGCAGGTCGCCGGCTCGCCGATGTACGACCCCATCGTCGAGGCCAACGGCCAGGCCGAGGCGTTCGCCACGGACATCCCCGGCGCCACCGCGCTGCTCGCCGAGGCCGGCGTGCCGGCCGTGTCGGTCCGCCTGCTCTTCGACCCGGAGAACACGCGTCGTCAGAACGAGTACGAGCTCATCAAGGCGTCGGCCGCCCAGGCCGGCTTCGACGTGGTGCCCTACCAGGTCCAGACGGACTGGGGCACGGACCTCTCGAACGCGACGAGCTTCTACGACGCAGCGCTCTTCGGCTGGCAGTCGACCTCCACCGCCGTCACCGACTCGGACGCGAACTACCGCACCGGTGCGACGAACAACTTCTACGGGTACTCCAACGCCACGGTGGACGGGCTCTTCGACGAGCTCCAGGTCGCCACGGAGCAGGAGGACCAGGAGCCGCTGCTGGCCCAGATCGAGACCGAGCTCGTCAACGACGCGTTCGGTGTGACGATCTTCCAGTTCCCCGGCGTCACCGCCTGGAACCCGGAGAAGATCGGCAACGTCTCGAAGCTGACGATCGCGCCGACGATCTTCTACGGCTTCTGGGAGTGGACCGCGGGCGAGGCCGCGGCCGAGTGATCCACGGTTCCTCCGCCGGGCACTGAGCCCGGCGGAGGAACCTCCCGGTCAGACGTCACCGGGGCGCCGGCACCACGAGTCTCGGCGCCCCGGTGACGTGCCTGTGGTCGTTCGACCCCGGACCGCGGTCGCTCGAGGGATACGATCCCCCCGACCCGTGGTGCCCCATCCCAGCGAGGTAGCCCACCCGTGCTGAACTTCCTCCTCCGCCGCATCCTGGCGGGACTGGCCACCCTCCTCGTGGCCCTCTTCCTCATGTACCTCCTGGTCGAACGGGCGATCGATCCGCTCCAGGACCTGCTCGAGAGCACCGCACCGAACAAGCAGCAGCTCATCGACGCGCGCATCGACCAGCTGAACCTGGACACCAACGTCGTTGTCCGGTTCTTCCAGTGGTTCGGCAACCTGCTCACCGGTGACTTCGGCATCGCCTGGCGGTCGGGGCAGCCCGTCGCGGACCTGCTGACGCACGCCATCGGGTCGACCCTGCAGCTCGTCACCGCCGCGACGATCCTGTCGCTGGTCCTCGGTGTCACCGTCGGCGTCGTCAGCGCCCTGCGGCAGTACAGCGGCTTCGACTACGGGATCATCTTCCTGTCGTTCCTGCTCTACTCGCTGCCCTCCTTCTGGGTCGCCGTCCTGCTCAAGCAGTGGGCCGCGATCGGCTTCAACGACTTCCTCAAGGACCCCGTGATCGCCTGGTCGGTGATCGCCGGCATCGCGGTGGTCGCCGGACTGTTCTGGTCGCTCGCCGTCGGTGGGCGCGCCGCACGACGCTGGCAGGTGTTCGGGGTCGCCGCCGCGGCCACGTTCGCGATGTTCGCCTACCTGCAGCTCTCCGGCTGGTGGGAGCGTCCCCAGATCGGCCCCATCCTGCTGCTGATCCTCGCCGGTGGCTCCGCCGTCGCCATCGCCGCGGTGTTCGCGGGCGTGCACAACCGACGCGCCATGTGGACCGCGCTGACCACCGTCGGGGTCGGGCTGGCGCTCTACCTCCCGATGCAGGTCGTCTTCGACTCCATCGACGAGAACAACTGGATCATCTTCGGCTTCGCTCTGGTCGCCATGGCGGTCGGGTTCCTCATCGGTCGCCTGTACGGCGGGCCGGACTGGGGCATCTCCGCGCGCACCGGCGCTGCGGTCGCGTTCATCACCGGCGGGCTCATCTACATCGACCAGGTCATGCAGGTCTGGCCGCCCTACTTCAAGGCGCTGAGCGGGCGGCCCATCCCGACGTTCGGTGACCGCACGCCGAACCTCGGCGGCAACTACTGGGTCGGAGTCCTCGACTCGTTCACCCACCTGCTGCTGCCCACCGCGACGCTCGTGCTCATCGCGTTCGCCGCGTACACGCGCTACTCGCGTTCCAGCATGCTCGAGGTGATGAGCCAGGACTACATCCGCACCGCGCGGGCCAAGGGCCTGCCGGAGCGGGCGGTCGTGGTCCGGCACGGGTTCCGCAACACGCTGATCCCGCTCGCGACCATCGTGCCGATCGACATCATCACGCTCATCGGCGGCGCGGTGATCACCGAGGCCGTGTTCGCGCGGCCCGGCATGGGTCAGCTGTTCGTCCGCTCCCTCGACCAGGCCGAGATCGAACCGGTGATGGGGTACCTCCTCATCACGGCGACCCTCGCCATCATCGCCAACATCGTCGCGGACATCGTCTACGCGTCGATCGACCCGAGAATCCGGTTGGACGCATGAGCACCTCCACGAACCCCGAGACCCCTGCCCCGGGCGACACCGTCGAGAACGCGATCGAGCTCCAGGACGTCGTCGGCCTGTCCCAGGGGCAGATCGTCCGACGCCGGTTCTTCCGGCACAAGGGAGCGCTCATCGGCCTGGCGGCCCTCGGCGCCACGATCCTGCTGGCCGTCACGTCCGTGGGCCTCGGTCCGATCCCGGGCTGGTGGATGTGGACCGGCTACGAGACCGGTAACCCGATGTCGAACCCCGGGGGCTCTCCGACGCTCAGCGTGTTCCCTCCGGCCGTGGGCGACCACCCCTTCGGCCAGGACGAGCTGGGGCGCGACATCTTCGCCCGGGTCATGGAAGGCGTGCAGACGTCGCTCATGGTCATGCTGGTGATCGGCCTCGTGGCCGGTGTGATCGGCGTCTGCGTCGGTGCCGTCGCCGGCTACTACCGCGGCGGCCGGGACACCGCCCTGATGCGGTTCACCGACCTCGTGATCACCGTGCCGACGATCGTCATCGGTGCCGTGATCGGCAAGCTCTCCGGTCAGATCAGCGCGCCGATCTTCGCCATCTCGCTCGGGCTCATCCTGTGGACCACGCTGTCCCGGCTGGTGCGCGGAGAGTTCCTCGCCCTGCGTGAGCGGGAGTTCGTCGACGCGGCCCGGGTGGCCGGGGCGAGCAGTGGCCGGATCATCTTCAAGCACATCCTGCCCAACGCGATCGGCACGATCATCGTCAGCACCACGCTGCTGATGAGCTCCGCGATCCTGCTGGAGACGGCGCTCTCGTACCTCGGGTTCGGCATCCAGCCGCCGACGATCTCGCTCGGCCAGATGATCCAGCAGTACCAGCAGGCCTTCTCCACCCGGCCGTGGCTCTTCTGGTGGCCGGGCATCTTCATCGTGATCATCGCGCTGAGCGTGAACTTCATCGGCGACGGTCTGCGGGACGCGTTCGACCCCCGCCAGAAGCGGATCCCGTCGGAGCGCAAGATGGCACAGGCGATGAAGGCGGACGCCTCGGCGGCGAGCGCGCTCAACTCGAACCTGCCGCCCTCGTCGGGCAAGCTGGCCGGGCTGTGACCGTGCCGACCCTCACGTACGGCTCAGGCGGTGGCCAGGACGGTCGCCGCCAGACCGACGAGCACCACGAGCGCCGCGACCGTCGCGACGTGCCAGTGACGCTCGGGCCGGATGCCACCCGCGGTGCGGGCCTGCTCCGCGTCGCGCAGGAACCCCGCGTCGGTCAGGGCCCGGTGGCGGGCGCCGATCGCGGCCGCGACGTCCTCCGCGGTGGCGGGCAGTCGCGCGTCCTGTGTGGGGGCCGCGACGACCGGGTCGTCGCTGGAGCGGCGCATGCGGGCGGCCGCCCCGCTCGACCGCGGTGCCGCCCAGGCGGTCACGTCGCCGTCGGTGGTGTGCACCACCAGCGACCACTGCACGGTCAGCCCGCTGTAGGTGGGCCACGGCACGTGCGTGCTGCGGAACGGGTTGCGCACGAGCACACCGCCGTCGCTCACGACGACCGCAGGACGCCAGAACAACGCCCAGACGCTCAGGGCGACCGCGCCGGCCAGCGGCAGCGCACGCAGCACCTCGCCCGCACCGTCCTCCACCCACACGGCGACCACGGCTCCGAGGGCGACGACGCCCGCGGCGACCGTGAGCACGCGGCCGTAGCCCGACGAGAACGTAAGAGTGGGACGCACATGCCCATGCTCGCAGAACCGCAGGTGGTGACCGTCCTGACCGGACGCCACCACCGCGCGCAGGAAGGATCCTGATGGCCATCGACACCTCGGACGCCCCGCCGCCCACCGACACCCGCACGCCCGTGCTGCAGGTGCGGGACCTCGGCGTGGACTTCTACGTGGACGGCACCTGGTACCCGGCCGCGACCGGCATCAGCTACGACGTGCGCCCCGGTGAGGTCCTCGCGATCGTCGGCGAGTCCGGCTCCGGCAAGACGCAGTCGTCGATGGCCCTCATGGGCCTGCTCCCGCCGAACGGCCGGGCGCGCGGCTCGGCCGTGATCGGGGACCGCGAGCTCATCGGGATGCCGCCGCACAAGCTGCGCCGGATCCGCGGCAAGGAGATCGCGATGATCTTCCAGGAGCCGATGACCGCGCTGAACCCCGTCTTCACCATCGGCTTCCAGATCGTCGAGACCCTGCGGACCCACTTCGAGATGGGCCCCGCGGACGCCCGCGTGCGTGCGCTCGAGCTGCTGCGCCTCGTGGAGATCCCGAACCCCGAGACGCGGATCGACGCGTACCCGCACCAGCTGTCCGGTGGCCAGCGCCAGCGCGCGATGATCGCCCAGGCGCTCGCGTGCGACCCGAAGCTGCTCATCGCCGACGAGCCGACGACGGCCCTCGACGTCACGGTCCAGGCCGAGATCCTCAAGCTCATGCGCGACCTGCGCTCCCGCATCGACTCGGGCATCGTGCTGATCACCCACGACATGGGCGTCGTCGCCGACATGGCCGACACGATGATCGTGATGAAGGACGGCAAGGTCGTCGAGCAGGGCGAGGCGCGCCAGCTCTTCTCGAACCCGCAGCACCCGTACACGATCAAGCTGCTCGACGCCGTGCCGCACCTCGGGCGCAGCACCGAGACGGAGCCGTCGGCGACGAGCGCGACCCCGGTACAGGACGCCACCGCGGCCACCACCACGGACCGCGCGGTGGTCCTCGAGGCCCAGCAGATGGTCATCGAGTACCCGGGCCGCCGTCGTACGCCCGCCTTCCGCGCGGTCGACGGCGTGGACCTGACCATCCGCGCCGGTGAGGTCGTCGGGCTGGTCGGGGAGTCCGGCTCCGGCAAGACGACGATCGGTCGCGCGATCGTCGGGCTGCAGCCGGTGACGGGGGGTTCGCTGCGGATCGTCGGCCAGGACATGGTCGGGGCGTCCACCAAGGACCTCAAGCCGCTGCGCACCAAGGTCGGGATGGTCTTCCAGGACCCGGGCTCGTCGCTCAACCCGCGGCTGCCCATCGGCGAGTCCATCGCGGAGCCGCTGCTGCTGCACCGCGGCCTGAAGGGCACCGCCATGTCGAAGGCGGTCGAGACGCTGCTGGACCAGGTCCAGCTGCCGCGTGCCATGCGCAACCGGTACCCGCACGAGCTGTCCGGTGGTCAGCGCCAGCGCGTCGGCATCGCCCGCTCGCTCGCCCTGGAGCCGCAGCTGCTGGTGGCCGACGAGCCGACGTCCGCGCTCGACGTCTCGGTCCAGGCGACGGTGCTCGCACTGTTCCAGGACCTCCAGCGCGAGCACGGGTTCGCGTGCCTGTTCATCAGCCACGACCTCGCCGTCGTGGAGATGCTCGCCGACCGGATCGCGGTCATGCACAACGGCAAGCTGGTCGAGGTGGGCGAGACCGCGCAGGTGGTCAACCACCCGAGGGACCCGTACACGCAGCGGCTGCTCGCGGCCGTGCCCGTGCCGGACCCCGCCGCGCAGCAGGCCCGTCGGGAGGCGCGTGACGCCCTCCTCGAGGCGCAGCGCGACGAGCTGGAGCGCGACGAGCTGCAGCACGCCGCCGACGCCGAGAAGATCGACGCGCACGACATCACCGACGTCGACAACGAGCGGATGACCGGCCGCGGGTTCTGACCAGATCTGCCACCCAGCGAGCGCCGTGCCCCCGGGGGACGGCGCTCGCGGCGCGTCCGCCGCTCTTCTGCCGGTTCCGACGCATGTGTCCGGCATGGTTGACCTTCTGGCGGAAACGACCGATACCTCGGTGACGGGGTGCTGTCGTCCGCCTCGATGATGTCGGCCTGCTGGAGGCACGCGGTGTTCAAGGGTTCACGTTCCGGGGTCGTCGCGCTGGTCGCGCTCGTGGCGGTCGGCGGCTGCACGCAGGAGGCGCCCCAGCCCGACCGGACCGGGACGGCGGTCGTGGCGGTGGGGATGCCGTTCACGTCGCTGAACGGCGGGACCGCCGAGGGACGCGCGCCCGGCAGCACCCTGGTCCGGTCCTTGGTGCAGGCCGGGTTCGTCTCGATCGACGAGGACGGCACCGCGGTGCTCGACGAGGGTTTCGGCACCGTCGAGAAGGTCAGCGACGCGCCGCTGACCGTGACGTACACGATCGACGCGGCGGCGACCTGGTCCGACGGCACACCGGTCACCCCCGCCGACCTCCTGCTCGAGTGGGCGGCGCGCAGCGGGCAGCTCGACGACGTGACCCCCGAGCTCGACGCGCAGGGCGGGATCACCAACGACGACGAGCTGGACGCCGGGGTCGCGTTCGCGGCGGCGTCACCCGCCCTCGTGCAGGCGCAGCAGCTGCCCGCGGTCGACGGGCCGACGCTGACCCTCGTCTACGCGACGCCCGTCGCGGACTGGCAGGTCGCGCTCGACGTGAACCTCCCCGCGCACGTGATCGGGCAGGTCGCGCTGGGCGTGGAGGACCCGACGGAGGCCGCAGCCGCGGTGGCGAAGGCTATCGCCGACGAGGACAAGGAGGCGCTCAGCGCGATCTCGGCGGCCTGGCGGACGGACTTCTCCGCGGACGCCCTCGCACAGCACGTCGACCAGGCGGTCTCGACGGGGCCGTACGCGGTGGACCTGATCGTGCCGGGGGAGCGCGTCGAGCTGGTCCGCAACGAGGAGTACGCCGGCGAGGGTGCCGCGGGCTACGACCGGGTGGTCGTGCGCAGCGACCTGGAGCCGCTGGAGCAGGTCGAGGCGCTCGCAGCCGGCTCGGTCGACGTCGTGGCCCCGACGGACACACGGGACGTGCTCGACGCGCTGGGTGAGGTGACCGGTGCGGACGTGCGCACGGGCGGCGACAGCACGCTCCAGTTCCAGGTCCAGGCCGCGGGGGTCGGCGCCTTCGACCCCGCGACGTACGGCGGTGACGCCGCGGTCGCGTCGGCGGTCCGCCAGGCGTTCCTGCTGACGGTGCCGCGGGACGCCCTCGTCGCGAACGTCGTCGCCCCGTTGTGGCCGGAGGCGGTCGTCGCCACCGCTCTGCTGCCGACCGTGGGCCCGGACGCCGGCGGTGACGTGGCGCCGAGCGGTCCGGCGGACATCGCGGGTGCGCGCCGGCTGCTCGACGACGCGGGGGTGACGGAGCCGGTCACGGTGCACGTGCTGGTCAACACCACGGACCCGCTGCGCGCCGCGATGCTCGCGCTGATCAC
This sequence comes from Cellulomonas sp. Leaf334, assembly GCF_001424195.1. Taxonomy (GTDB): domain Bacteria; phylum Actinomycetota; class Actinomycetes; order Actinomycetales; family Cellulomonadaceae; genus Cellulomonas. The sequence continues at coordinate 854,060 of NZ_LMOO01000005.1, forward strand.
GGAGTCGGCGTCGGACGTCGGCTTCGAGGTCGAGCCCTACACCCCTGTCGACGGTCTCGGTCCGGACCTGGTCGGCGCGCCCGACGCGTGGGACGCGGCGCTGGTGCCCGTGCCGCAGTCCGACCTGCCGCTCGACTCGGTGCTGTCGCGGTGGCGGACCGGCGGCGCGACGAACGTCACCGGCTGGTCCGACGCCGCGACGGACGCGGCCGCGGCGACGCTCGCGCAGACCCTCGACCCGGACGCCGTCGAGGACCAGCTGGCTGCGGTCGCGGAGAGCCTCGACGCCGGCGGCGCGGTGCTCTCGCTGGTGCGGCAGCCGATCGTCGTCGCCACGCGTGGTTCGGCCGCGCCGACCGCCGGGACGACCCCGGCCGCGCCCGACGTGGAGCCGCTGGCGCTCGGTCGGGCGGACCTCACCGACTGGTGGGCGTGGGCCCGCACCGGCTGACGTGGGTCTGGTCACCTTCTGACGCCGGGATGCAGGTGTGCGGGTAGAATCGATCGGCGCGACCGGCGACCCGGCGCGCTCCCCACCTTCTGAGATGAGTTCCCCCATGTTCGAGCCCACGTCTGCGCCGACAGGCACGAGCGTGCGCAACGACCTGCGCAACGTCGCCATCGTCGCGCACGTCGACCACGGCAAGACCACGCTCGTCGACGCCATGCTGTGGCAGTCCGGCTCGTTCGGGTCCCACGCCCACGTGGACGAGCGCGCGATGGACTCCGGCGACCTGGAGCGCGAGAAGGGCATCACGATCCTCGCCAAGAACACGGCGATCCGGTACACGGGTCCCGCGGCGGCGGAGATCGGCGAGCCCGGTGGCATCACCATCAACGTCATCGACACCCCCGGCCACGCCGACTTCGGCGGCGAGGTCGAGCGCGGCCTGTCCATGGTCGACGGCGTCGTCCTGCTGGTCGACGCGTCCGAGGGCCCGCTGCCCCAGACGCGCTTCGTGCTGCGCAAGGCGCTCGTCGCCAAGCTGCCCGTGATCCTCGTCGTGAACAAGACCGACCGTCCCGACGCGCGGATCACCGACGTCGTGCACGAGGCGACCGACCTGCTGCTGGGCCTGGCGTCCGACCTGCACGAGGACGTCCCGGACCTCGACCTCGACGCGATCCTCGACGTGCCCGTCGTGTTCGCCGCCGCCAAGGCCGGCCGTGCGTCGCTGAACCAGCCCGCCGACGGTGGCCTGCCGGACTCGGAGAACCTCGAGCCGCTGTTCAAGACCATCCTCGAGCGCATCCCCGCGCCCACCTACACCGAGGGCGCGCCGCTGCAGGCGCACGTCACGAACCTCGACGCGTCGCCGTTCCTCGGCCGCCTCGCGCTGCTGCGCGTGTTCAACGGCACGATCCGCAAGGGTCAGACCGTCGCGTGGGCGAAGGCCGACGGCACCCTGGCGAACGTCAAGATCACCGAGCTGCTGGAGACCAAGGCGCTCGAGCGGGTCAGCACCGACTCCGCAGGCCCCGGGGACATCGTCGCCGTCGCCGGCATCGAGAACATCACCATCGGTGAGACGCTCACGGACCCGGACGACCCGCGCCCGCTGCCGCTGATCACCGTCGACGACCCCGCCATCTCCATGACCATCGGGATCAACACCTCCCCGCTGGCCGGCCGCGGCGGCAAGGGCCACAAGGTCACCGCCCGCCAGGTCAAGGACCGCCTCGACAAGGAGCTCGTCGGCAACGTCTCGCTCCGCGTCCTGCCCACCGAGCGTCCCGACGCCTGGGAGGTCCAGGGCCGTGGTGAGCTCGCGCTGGCCATCCTGGTCGAGCAGATGCGCCGCGAGGGCTTCGAGCTGACCGTCGGCAAGCCGCAGGTCGTCACCAGGAAGGTCGACGGCAAGGTGCACGAGCCCGTCGAGCGCATGACGATCGACGTCCCCGAGGAGTACCTCGGCGCCGTGACCCAGCTCCTCGCGCAGCGCAAGGGCCGCATGGAGACCATGTCGAACCACGGCACCGGGTGGGTCCGCATGGAGTTCCTGGTCCCCGCACGCGGCCTCATCGGCTTCCGCACGCGGTTCCTCACGGACACCCGCGGCACCGGCATCGCGTCGTCGATCTCCGAGGGCTACGAGCCGTGGGCGGGCCCGATCGAGACCCGCATCAACGGCTCGCTCGTCGCGGACCGCTCGGGCCCCGTGACGCCGTTCGCCATGATCAACCTGCAGGAGCGCGGCTCGTTCTTCGTGCAGCCGACGCAGGAGGTCTACGAGGGCCAGATCGTCGGTGAGAACTCGCGCAACGAGGACATGGACGTGAACATCACGAAGGAGAAGAAGCTCACCAACATGCGCTCCGCCACCGCGGACAACTTCGAGAACCTCATCCCGCCGCGCAACCTCACGCTGGAGGAGTCCCTGGAGTTCGCCCGCGAGGACGAGTGCGTCGAGGTGACGCCGACGGTGGTGCGCATCCGCAAGGTGGTGCTCGACCAGACCGAGCGCGCGCGCATCACGGCCCGCGCGAAGCGCGCCTGACAGCGGGAGTGACTCGCGTGCCCGGCGGAGTTCTTGCTGTGCACGCGCACCCCGACGACGAGTCCCTCGCGACCGGCGCGCTGCTCGCCACCTGGGCGGCCGCCGGTCGGCCCGTCACCGTCGTGACGTGCACGCGGGGCGAGCGCGGCGAGGTCATCGGCGCGCGCCTGGCTCATCTCGAAGGGGACGGGCCGGCGCTCGCCGAGCACCGCGACCACGAGCTGGGCGCGGCGCTGGCCGCCCTCGGCGTGCGCGACCGCGGGTACCTCGACACGATCCCCGGCGGGACCGACCAGCGGTTCGAGGACTCCGGGATGGCGTGGGTGGGCACCGGTCGTGCCGGGCTCCCCGACGAGGTCCCCGACGGGGCGTTCGTCGGCGTCGGGCTCGAGGAGGCCGCCGAGCGGCTGGCCCGCGTGATCCGTTCCCGCCGCCCCGACGTGGTCGTCACGTACGAGCCGGACGGCGGCTACGGCCACCCCGACCACGTCCGCACCCACGAGGTGACCCAGTGGGCGGTCGACTTCGCGGCTTCGCGCCACGACCACGCGTCCCCCGCGCACGCCGTGCCCGTGGTCCTGTGGTCCGTGCAGGGGCGCCTCGCGCTCCAGCGAGGACTGCGCGCGCTGCGCGACGACGCGGTGGTCGCCGCGCTCGGGTCGCTGCACGCGGACCTGGGGCTGCCCGACCCCGCCGGGGAGCTGCCGTCGGTCGCCGTCCCCGACGACGAGATCGACGTCGAGGTCGACGTGCTGCCCGTGCGGGACCGCGTCCTGAACGCCCTGCGCGCCCACGCCACGCAGGTGCAGGCGATCCGAGCCATCGACGGCGACCGTGGTCTCGTCGCCTGCTACGCCCTCAGCAACCGCGTCCTGGCGCCGGTGCTGCCCACGGAGACGTACCGGCGGGGAACGGGCGGGTCGGGTGCGGACGTCGTCTGGCCCGCCGGCGTCCGCCCGGTAACGTGACGCGCGTGCAACGCCTCTCCGCCGGCGCGATCGGCTCGGCCGTCGCGGCCCTCCTGCTCGGGGTCCTGGTCGGCGCCCTCGGCACGGTGCTGCACCGCAGCATCCCGCCGTGGGGGGTCGCGATCTGCCTGACCCTCGCGTTCGCCGCCGCTGTCACCGTCCGCGCGTGGACCGGGTACGTCGCGCTCGCCGGCTACGCGGTCGGCCTGCTCGTCACGGTCCAGCTCCTCACCCAGCGTGGTCCGGGGGGCGACACCCTCGCCCCCGACCAGCAGGCGGTCGGCTGGGTGTGGGTGCTCGGCTCGATCGCCGTGACGATCATCGCGGCCCTCCTGCCGCACGCGCTGTTCGACGACCGGCCCCGCGCGCCGCGGACACCGCCCGTCGACCACGAGCTCGTCGACCCACCGTCGTGAACGAGCCGGACGCGTTCCGCTCCGCCGTCGGTCGGCTGCCCGCGGGGGTCGCGGTCATCACCCTGCGCTGGCGGGGCACCCTGCACGCCATGACGGCCAGCGCGATCACGTCGGTCTCCCTCGACCCGCCGATGCTCCTGTTCTGCGTGCACACCGACGCCCGGTTCCGCGACGCGCTCGACGACGTCGACACGTGGTCCGTGAGCGTCCTGGCCGACGACCAGGGACCGACGGCCGACTGGCTCGCCTCACCGGGTCGGCCCGCCGTCGACCAGCTCGCACGCGTCCCGCACCGCCCGGCCCCTGTCGCCGACGCCGTGTGGATCGACGGTGCCGCAGCCTGGTTCGACTGCCGGACCGACTCCGTGCACCGCGCCGGGGACCACGACGTCGTCGTCGGCTCCGTCCTCGTCGCCGAGCAGGGCGCCGCAGGTGCGGGCGGCCTCGTCCACCTGCGCGGACGTCTGCACCGCGTCCGCTGAGGCGGTTCCTCCCGGTCGCGCCTCGTCGTTCCCCGCACGACCCCCGCAACGAGAGCCTCGGCATCCCGACGGGTGAGAACGGGTGCCCACGTGGTGGCGCAGCCAATTCGGTTCGCCCAGGCACGTAGACTCGCGCGGACGCGTTGTGCGTGCGTGGAGCAGCGGGGGAGCGGATGACTAACGGCACCGAGCGCGACGAGCCGGGACGGCGCAGCGAGGACGGCCCCGAGGGCAGCGGTCCCGCCGAGAGCAGCCGTCCGTCGTCGGACCCGGTCTGGCCCGTGTGGGGCGACGGCGGTGGCACGGAGCCCGTCGCCGAGCCCGAGGCGACCGACGCGCACGCCCCCGACGAGGCTGCACCGGAGGTGACTGCCCCGGACGTCGCTGCTCCCGACGACGAGGCYGCTGACGATGCCGCCGTCGACGAGAACGTCACCGACGAGGCCGCTGACGATGCCGCCGTCGACGAGAACGTCACCGACGAGGCCGCTGACGATGCCGCGACGAGAACGTCACCGACGAGGCCGCTGACGATGCCGCCGACGACGAGAACGTCACCGACGAGGCTGCTGACGATGAGGTCGCTCCCGACGAGGGTGTCGTCGACGAGGCCGCGTCCGACGAGCCCGCGTCCGACGAGCCCGCGGTCGAGCCCGTCATCGACGAGCCGGTCGCTGCTGGTGACAGCTCCGACGCGCCCGCCGAGAGTGAGGCCGCTGACGAGCCGGTCGCGGACGAGCCTGTCACTGACGAACCGGTGGCTGACCAGCCGGTCGCGGCCGGGGCGGTGGCCGACGGCGCGGTCGACGACACCGGGCCGACCGACCAGAGCGACGCGGACGGGACGGACGAGCCGGTCGGCGACCCGCAGGACATCGACGCGGCGGTGGCCGACGAGGCACCCTCCGAGGACATGACCGGCGACGAGCTCCCGGCCGTCGACGACAGCACCAGCGACGCGAGCACGGACATCCATGCGAGCGCGGACACCGACCCGGGGACGGACGCCGACCTCGCCGCAGGAACGGGCGCGGACCTGGCGACCGAAGCCGACGCGGGCACGGGCGCGGACTCGGTTCCCGACGACGTCGCCGACGCGGGTACGGACGCGGAATCGGCACCGACCGACGCGCCCCCGGCCGAGACCTCGGACGCGCCCCCCGCACCGACGACGCCGAACGCGACGGAGCCGCCGACGGCACCGGTCTCGACCGCCGCCGCCCCGGAGCCGCCGAGCGCGCCTGTCGCAACGTCGGCCGCTTCTGGTACGCCGGCCACCACGGAGCCGACTGCGGGGACGGCCGCACCCGCCACGACGACGCCGACGACGCCCGAGGGACCGGCCGGGCAGCCCGGCGGTCGGGACGACGCCACGGCGGTCATCGCGCCCGTCGTCGCCGCTGCGCCGTCGGCTCCTGCTCCGACGCCGCCACCACCGGTGGGGACGCTCGCGACCCCGGTCACCCGCACCGTGCCGGGTCCCGCCTCGACGGCGGTCGCGCCGACCTCGGCCGGACCGGTCACGCCGAGCGTGACCGCTGCCGCAGGAGCGGCCGCGGCTGCAGCAGCGACGGGCGCGGCGGGGACCAGCAAGGCTGAGGCTGCCCCTGCGGTCGCCGCAGCGCCCGTGGCCTCGGCCACGACCCGGCAGCAGCCGCAGACCCCGGTCCAGCCGCAGCCCCCGATCGCGTCGGGCCCGGTCCCGCCGGCGGAGCGCGCAGAGTCGCCGCTGGACGTGTTCGAGGCGGAGGACGGGAAGCGACGCTGGCCCAAGCGACTGCTGATCGTCGCGGGGATCGTCGTCGCGCTGGGTGCGGCGTACGTCGGCGCGTCGTACGCGCTGGCGGACACGGTCCCGCGCGGTGCCACGGTCGCGGGCGTGGACATCGGCGGGCTGTCGTCGGACGAGGCGGTCGCTCGGCTGGACACGGAGCTGGCGGACGCGACGACGCAGCCCATCGAGGTGGTCGCCAACGACGTCCAGGCGACGGTGGACCCGGTCGCTGCCGGGCTGGCGTTCGACTCCCAGGCCACGGTCGACGAGCTGACGGGGGTGGACCTCGCGGATCCTGCTCGGCTCTGGGCGCACCTCGCGGGCGTCGGCCCGCAGGATCCGGTGACGTCGGTCGACGACGAGGCTCTGTCCGCGGCGATCGGTGACCTCGGCACCTCGTTGGCGCTCGCGCCGGTGGACGGCACGGTCGTGTTCGTGGACGCGACCCCGCAGTCGACGGCCGCGGTGGACGGCTGGAACCTGGACCAGGCGGGTGCGACGGACGTGCTGGCGGCCGACTGGCTGGTGGCCGCGCGTCCGATCGAGCTGCCGACCGCGACGGTCGCGCCGGACATCACGCAGGAGGAGACGGACGCTGCGCTGGTCGAGGCGCGGCAGGTGACGTCGGCGCCCGTGACCGTCTCAGCGGAGGGCCGGACGGCGCTCCTCGACGCCGCCACGCTGGCGGCGAACTCGTCCTTCGTGCCGGTCGACGGCAGCCTGGTGCTGCAGATGAACGGCGAGGGCCTGACGGAGGTCGTGCTGGCGCAGCTGCCCGACCTGTTGACCCAGTCCGCCGACGCGCACTTCGAGTTCGTCAACGACGCCCCGGTCATCGTCCCGGGCATCCCGGGTACGTCGCTGGACCCGGCGGCTGTCGCGACGAGCGTCGCGACGGCGACGGCGGCGGCCGACCGCACGGCCCCGGTCGAGCTCGTCCAGGCGGACCCCTCGGAGTCGACGGCCGAGCTCGAGGCGCTCGGCGTCAAGGAGATCGTCTCGGAGTTCTCGACGCCGCTGAACAGCGAGCCGCGCCGCACGGTGAACATCACCAACGGTGCGAGCAAGATCAGCGGCACCCTGATCCGTCCGGGGGAGACGTTCAGCCTGACGGAGGCCCTGGGCCCGATCGACGCCGCGCACGGGTACGTCGAGGCGGGCGCGATCGTGAGCGGCGAGCACACGGACGCGTGGGGCGGCGGCCTGAGCCAGGTCTCGACGACCACGTACAACGCGGCGTTCCTGGCGGGCTTCGAGGACGTCGAGCACCGGCCGCACAGCGAGTGGTTCTCGCGGTACCCGGAGGGGCGTGAGGCGACGATCTTCACGGGGACCCTGGACATGCGGTGGAAGAACAACACGCCGCACGGCGCGCTCGTGCAGGCGTGGGTCTCCGGCGGTCGGGTGTACGTGCGGGTGTGGGGGACGAAGTACTGGACGGTCGAGTCGATCACCAGCCCGCGCTCGGGTGTGGTCTCGCCGACCACGGTGTACTCGCAGTCGCCGACGTGCGAGCCGCAGTCGGCGGGCAACCCGGGCTTCTCCGTCACGGTGACCCGCAAGACGTACCTCAACGGCGCGCTGGAGAAGACGGAGTCGAACTCCTGGCGCTACAAGCCGCAGAACAAGGTCATCTGCGGGGCGCCGCCCGCGGCGACACCGCCGCCGGCCACGCCGTAGTCACGCGCCCGTCGGCCGGTGCCTCCGGTCGACGGGTGCGGGCGGGACCAGCTTGGTGAGCACGATGTCGGCGGCGGGCACCCGCACGTCGCCGCGCCGGGTCCGCACGAGGACGCCGTCGTCGTCCACGTCGAGCAGCTCGCCGAGGACGTCGGTGTGCTGCGGGACGTGCAGGTCGGGGTGGTCGGGGTGCGGCTCGGGCAGGTCGTCGCGGAGCCGCCGGACGACGACGCGCACGCCCGGTGACCAGCTGCGCCAGCCCCCGGAGCTCATGGCTGTCCCTGTGATGGACATCGCGTACCGGGCCTGCGCATGTGAGCGATACTAAGAGGACCCCTGGCCTGTGGAGGACCGACCGTGACGTATGTGATCGCCGAGCCTTGCGTGGACGTCAAGGACAAGGCGTGCATCGAGGAATGTCCCGTGGACTGCATCTACGAGGGCAAGCGATCGCTGTACATCCACCCGGACGAGTGCGTCGACTGCGGCGCGTGCGAGCCTGTGTGCCCGGTCGAGGCCATCTACTACGAGGACGACGTCCCGGAGCAGTGGACCGAGTACTACAAGGCGAACGTCGAGTTCTTCGACGACCTCGGCTCGCCGGGTGGTGCCGCGAAGATGGGTGAGATCGACAAGGACCACCCGATCATCGCGACGCTGCCGCTGCGCGTGCACGGCGACTGACGCCCTCCCGGTGGGTCTGCTGACCGGCGGTCTGCCGGACTTTCCCTGGGACACCCTGACGCCGTTGGCGGAGCGCGCTCGCACGTACCCGGGCGGCATCGTCGACCTGTCCGTCGGCACACCGGTCGACCCCACGCCCGAGCTCGTGCGCGAGGCGCTGACCGAGGCGGCGGACTCCCCGGGCTATCCGACGACCCACGGCACACCCGCGCTGCGGCAGGCGGTCGTCGACTGGTTCGCCCGTCGGCGTGGTGTCCGCGGCCTCGACCCGGCGGCCGTCCTGCCGACGCTCGGCTCCAAGGAGCTGGTCGCGTTCCTGCCGTCCCTGCTCGGTCTCGGTGCGGGCGACGTGGTGCTGCACCCGACCGCGGCGTACCCGACGTACGACGTGGGGGCGCGGCTGGCGGGTGCGACGCCGGAGCCGACCGACGACCCCGCGGGCAGGGTCGCCGGCAGCGACGACGTCCGCCTCGTCTGGCTGAACTCCCCGGGGAACCCCGACGGCTCCGTGCTGGGCGTGGACCAGCTGCGTGCGGTCGTCGACGCGGCGCGCGCGTCGGCCCACCCGGTCGTCGTCGCGTCCGACGAGTGCTACGCGGAGCTGGCGTGGGACGAGCCGTGGTCGTCGACGGGGGTGCCGAGCATCCTCGACCCGCGCGTGACCGGTGGCGACCTGACCGGGCTCCTCGCGGTGTACTCGCTGTCGAAGCAGTCGAACCTCGCGGGCTACCGGGCGTCCTTCGTCGCGGGGGACCCCGTCCTCGTCGCGCGGCTCCTGGAGGTGCGCAAGCACGCCGGGATGATCGTCCCCGGACCGGTCCAGGCCGCGACCACGGCAGCGCTGGCCGACGACGAGCACGTCGCGACGCAGCGGGCCGTCTACGGGCGCCGTCGCCGGGTGCTGCGCGCGGCGTTCGAGAGCGCGGGGTACGCGATCGACCGGTCGCACGCCGGCCTGTACCTCTGGGTGCGCCCCGAGTCCGGCGGTCAGGACAGCTGGGCCACGGTCGCGGACCTGGCCGGGCTCGGGATCCTGGTGGCGCCGGGCGCGTTCTACGGTGACGCCGAGCACGTGCGCGTCGCGCTCACCGCGCCCGACGAGCGCATCGCGGAGGCTGCGGCACGCCTGTCGGGCGCGTAGCCCGTCGGGTGTGATCGTCGTCACAGGGGCACCAACGTCTCGTCGAGGATTGGTCACGGAACGGTTCGCGCGGGTACCGTCGATCCACGCCAACGAGGGCACGCACGCGCAGGCCCAGCAGGCCCATCCAGCGCAGTCGCCGACGACCGGACGCCGCGGGACATCCCCGTCACCCGGGAGTCGCAGGAGAGGAACACCATGTCGGACGTCGTCGCGACGAAGGTTCACCAGCCCGTCCAGCTGATCGTCGACGGACAGTCCAAGGACCTGCCGATCGTGACCGCGACCGAGGGCAACGACGGCATCGTCGTCTCCTCGCTGCTGCGCGACACGGGCAAGGTCACCGTGGACCCGGGCTTCATGAACACGGCCTCGTGCGAGTCGCAGATCACGTACATCGACGGTGACCAGGGCATCCTGCGCTACCGCGGGTACCCGATCGAGCAGCTGGCCGAGCACTCCACGTTCCTCGAGGTCGCGTACCTGCTCATCCACGGTGCGCTCCCCACGACCAGCGAGCTCGAGGCGTTCGAGGAGCGGGTCAACCGCCACACGCTGGTGCACGAGGACTTCCGCACGTTCATGGGGACGTTCCCGCGCCACGCGCACCCGATGGCGGTCATGGCGTCGGCGATCAACGCGCTGTCGACGTTCTACCCGGAGTCGCTGGACCCGTTCGACCCGGAGACCGTCGAGCTGGCCACCGTGCTGATCCTGGCCAAGACGCGGACCATCACGTCGTACGTGCACCGGGCCTCCAAGGGTGAGCCGCTGCTGTACCCCGACTACTCGCGCGGTTACGTCGAGGACTTCCTGCGGATGACGTTCGCGGTGCCGTACCAGCAGTACGAGGCGGACCCGGTCGTCGTGTCGGCGCTGGACCAGCTGCTGATCCTGCACGCCGACCACGAGCAGAACTGCTCCACGTCGACGGTGCGGATCGTCGGCTCCAGCCAGGCCAACCTGTACGCGTCGGTCGCGGCCGGCATCAACGCGCTCTCCGGCCCGCTGCACGGCGGCGCCAACGAGGCCGTGCTGAAGATGCTCACGGAGATCCAGGCCGACGGCGGCGACGCCACCAACTTCATGAAGCGCGTGAAGGACAAGGAGCCCGGCGTCCGCCTCATGGGCTTCGGGCACCGCGTCTACAAGAACTACGACCCCCGCGCGGCGATCGTGAAGAAGAGCGCCGACTCGGTCCTGTCCGCCCTCGGCGGCAACGACGAGCTGCTCGACCTCGCGATGGGGCTCGAAGAGATCGCGCTCTCCGACGACTACTTCATCTCCCGCAAGCTGTACCCGAACGTGGACTTCTACACGGGCCTCATCTACAAGGCGATGGGCTTCTCCGAGGAGATGTTCACGCCGCTCTTCGCCCTCGGCCGCATGCCGGGCTGGATCGCGCAGTGGCGCGAGATGATGACGGACCCGCAGACCAAGATCGGCCGTCCGCGGCAGATCTACACGGGTGCCGTCGAGCGGGACTACACCGAGCTCGACGCGCGCTAACCCGCGAGGGTCAGCCGCACGCTCCCCGCGGGCACGGGCATCTCAGACGGCGTCCAGGTGCCCTCGACCCGGTCCCAGGTGCGGTCGGCGACGGCCACCGACGTGACCGCGAGCGGTTCGGCGACGGAGACGGCCCACTGCGCGACCGCCCAGTCGAGCCGGGTGCGGTCCGCGGCGGCCCCGAAGGCCGACGTGTCGACGACCAGCCCGCCGGTGTCGTCCGCGACGACGGGCAGGCCGCCGAGGTCCCGCTGCACGCGCGCGGCGACCGCGTCGACCGACGCCGTCGCCGGGTCCGCGTCGTGCAGCCGGCAGGTGAGCGTCGCGGGGGACCAGCCGGTGAGCGCGGACGCCCACGCGCGCGAGCGGGTCTCGTGCTGCGCGTACGCGTCGGGGAAGCCGGATCGCTGCACGGCCTGGGCGGCCTCGGTGACCGGCAGGTTCTCGTAGCCCTCGATCGTGACGAGACCGTCGTAGAAGCGCCCGGTGGCGTACACGGGGTCCTGGACCTGCTCCGCGGTGCCCCAGCCCTGCGACGGGCGCTGCTGGAACAGGCCGAGGCTGTCGCGGTCGCCGTAGTCCACGTTGACCAGCTTGGACTCCTGCAGCGCGGTCGCCAGGGCGATCGTCACGGCCCGCGCGGGCAGCCCGCGCTGGACGCCCGTGGCGGCGATCAGCCCGGCGTTCTGCGCCTGGTCGGGGCTGAGCTTCCAGCGGGTGCCGTCGAGCTCCGCGACGCACTGCTGCGCGGTCGGCTGCGACGGGCTCAGGCGCGTCAGGACGGTGACCACCCCGACGACCCCGGCGACCAGCACGGCGACCGCGACGCCGACGGCGAGGCCGGCCCGTCGCGCGCGCCGACGTCGAGCGCTCACTCGTTGGCGTGCAGCGTCGCGTTCAGCTGCACACCCGAGCCCGCTCGGGCGACAGCCTCGACGCCGCCGGTCAGGGAGTTGCGCCGGAACAGCACGCCGTCGCGTCCGGCCAGCTCACGGGCCTTCACGACGCGGGGCGAGTCCTCGAAGCCGACGAGCGCGACCTTCGTCCCCGCGGTGACGTACAGCCCCGCCTCGACGACGCAGTCGTCACCGAGCGGGATGCCGACCCCGGCGTTGGCGCCCAGCAGGGTGCGACGACCGATGGAGACCGTCTCCCGACCGCCGCCCGACAGGGTGCCCATGATCGAGGCGCCCCCGCCGATGTCCGACCCGTCGCCGACGACGACCCCGGCGGAGACGCGACCCTCGATCATCGACGTGCCGAGCGTCCCGGCGTTGAAGTTGACGAACCCCTCGTGCATGACGGTGGTCCCTGCCGCGAGGTGCGCGCCGAGGCGGACCCGGTCGGCGTCGGCGATCCGCACGCCGGAAGGCAGCACGTAGTCGACCATGCGCGGGAACTTGTCGACGCCGAGCACGGTGACCGGGACACCGGTGGCGGCGCGCAGGCGGGCCCGGGTCTCCTCGAAGCCGTCGACGGCACAGGGACCGCGATCGGTCCACACGACGTTGGGCAGCACCCCGAACAGCCCGTCGAGGTTCTGCCCGTGGGGCTGGACCAGGCGGTGCGAGAGCAGGTGGAGCCGCAGGTACGCGTCGGCGGTGCCGGCCGGCGGGGCGTCGAGGTCGACCACCGTGCGGACGACCTCCACCCGGACGCCCCGCGCGTCGTCGACGAGCGTGGAGGCGGTCAGCGACGCCGGTGCGGTGGCGTCGTCAGCGGGCGAGCCCAGGGCCGGGGAGGGGAACCAGACGTCGAGCGTCGTACCGTCGTCGGTCACCGTGGCCAGGCCGTATCCCCAAGCCGATCGCTCAGCCGTCCGTGCAGTCATGGCGACAACCCTAGGTCACCCAGGCATCCCGCTAGGGTCGCGTCGTGGACACCGCCCTGGACCTCTCGTCGGATCTCGTCTCGCTCACCCGCGCCGTGTGCGACCTGCCCTCGGTGAGCGGCGACGAGCGCGCGCTCGCCGACGCGATCGAGACGGCCCTGAAGCAGCACGCCCATCTCGAGGTGCTCCGTGACGGTGACGCGATCGTCGCGCGGACCACCCTCGGCCGGTCGTCACGCGTCGTCGTCGCCGGCCACATCGACACCGTGCCGATCGCCGACAACCTGCCCACCCGGCTCGTCGGGGAGGGTGCGCAGGCGGAGCTCTGGGGCCGCGGCACCGTCGACATGAAGGCGGGCGTGGCGGTGCAGCTGGCGCTGGCGGCGGAGCTGAGCGAGCCGACGCGTGACGTGACGTGGGTGTTCTACGACCACGAGGAGGTCGCCGCCGAGCACAACGGTCTGGGCCGGATCGTGCGCGAGCACCCCGACTGGGTGGCGGGCGACTTCGCGATCCTGGGCGAGCCGACGAACGGGGGCATCGAGGGCGGCTGCAACGGGACGCTGCGGGCCGAGGTGCGGCTCACGGGCGTCGCCGCGCACTCGGCGCGGGCCTGGATGGGCGTCAACGCGATCCACGCGGCGGGCGAGGTGCTGCGCCGGCTGGAGGCGTACACGCCCCGCGAGATCGACGTCGACGGGCTGGTCTACCGGGAGAGCCTGAACGCGGTCCTGGTCTCGGGCGGCACGGCGGCCAACATCATCCCGGACGCCTGCGTCGTCACCGTGAACTACCGCTTCGCGCCGTCGGCGAGCGTGGAGGAGGCGTCGGCCCACGTGCGCGAGCTCTTCGACGGGTACGACGTCGTGATCGTCGACGCAGCGCCCGGTGCTCGGCCCGGTCTCGACGACCCGCTCGCGCAGGAGTTCGCGCAGGCCGTGCTCACGATCACCGGCGGCGCACCCGCGGCCAAGTACGGCTGGACCGACGTCGCCCGGTTCTCCGAGCTCGGGGTGCCCGCGGTGAACTTCGGCCCCGGGGACCCGCTGCTGGCGCACAAGGACGACGAGCGGTGCGTCGTCGGCCAGATCACCGTCGTCCATGCGGCGCTGCGGGACTGGTTGACCGCCTGAGGTGAACTCACCGGCCCCGCGTCCCGCATCGACCTAGAGTCGGGGCCATGAGCGACGACGGCGTGTCCGCCCCAGGTCACGGGTACCGCAAGGGCCCTGTTCTGCTGCGCGGCCAGCAGATCCCCACCACGACCTCCGACCAGCGGCTCCTCAGCGGTGCCGGCGACGCCGAGTGGCTGCGGGGCGACCCGTGGCGGGTCATGCGGATCCAGAGCGAGTTCGTCGAGGGGTTCGGCGCGCTCGCCGAGGTCGGTCCCGCGGTCAGCGTGTTCGGCTCCGCGCGGGTGCCGGTGGACCACCCCGACTACGCCCTCGGCCAGGAGGTCGCCCGGCTGCTGGTGGGCGCGGGGTACGCCGTGATCACCGGCGGCGGTCCCGGGATCATGGAGGCCGCCAACCGGGGCGCCCTGGAGGCCGGTGGGCTGTCGGTCGGGCTCGGTATCGAGCTGCCGTTCGAGCAGGGCATGAACGACTACGTGGACCTCGGCGTGAACTTCCGGTACTTCTTCGCGCGCAAGACGATGTTCGTGAAGTACTCCGAGGGCTTCGTGGTGCTGCCGGGTGGCTTCGGCACGTTCGACGAGCTGTTCGAGGCCCTGACCCTTGTGCAGACGCACAAGGTGATCAGCTTCCCGATCGTCCTGGTCGGCCGCGACTACTGGCAGGGCCTCATCGACTGGGTGAGCGCCGCGGCGCTGCCCCGCGGCATGATCTCCGCGGCCGACCTCGAGCTGCTCAAGGTCGTCGACACCGCGCAGGAGGCCGTCGACCTGGTGCTCGAACGGGGTGTCCAGCTGCGTGCCGAGCAGGAGGCGGCGGCCGCGGCCACCGCGCGCGCCCAGCAGGCTGCCGAGGGCGCGACACCGGGGCGCCGGCGGTGACGTCGCCACCGGCGGGCGCGCAGCTGCGCCTGCGGGGCCGCTGGATCGCGCCCGGTCGCCCGGTCGTCATGGCCGTCGTCAACCGGACCCCGGACTCGTTCTACGCCGCGGCGCGGTTCGACGACGCGTCCGCCGACGCCGCGGTGGCGCGCGCGGTCGAGGAGGGTGCCGACATCGTCGACCTCGGCGGGGTGCGCGCCGGCCGGGGGCCGCGCGTCGAGGCGGCCGACGAGATCGCGCGGGTGATCCCGCTGGTCAGACGGGTCCGGGCGCGCCACCCGGACCTCGTGGTCAGCGTCGACACGTGGCGCGCGGAGGTCGCCCGGGCGGCGGCCGACGAGGGTGCGGACCTGGTCAACGACACGTGGGCCGGCCACGACCCGGCCCTCATGGAGGTCGCCGCCGAACGCGGCCTCGGGATCGTGTGCTCCCACACGGGCGGTGCGCGTCCCCGGACCGACCCGTTCCGGGTGGAGTACGCGGCGGTCGACGCGGACGACCCGCTCGACGGCGTCGTCGAGGACGTCGTCCGCACGGTGTCCGCGGGGGCTGCACGCGCGCTGTCCCTCGGCATCCACCCGGCGAGCGTCCTGGTGGACCCGACGCACGACTTCGGCAAGAACACGTGGCACTCGCTGCACCTGGTCCGGCGCACCGAGGCGCTCGTGGCGCTCGGCTTCCCGGTGCTGATGGCGTTGTCCCGCAAGGACTTCGTGGGGGAGTCGCTCGACCTGCCCGCGGAGGAGCGCCTCGAGGGAACGCTGGCCGCGACGGCGGTCGCCGCGTGGCTCGGTGCGCGCGTGTTCCGTGCGCACGACGTGCGCGCGACCCGGCGAACCCTCGATATGGTCGCCACCATCCGCGGGGACCGTCCCCCGGCACGGACGGTCAGGGGGCTGGCGTGAGCGAGGTGCAAGAGGTCGAGGACCCGGTCGACGAGCCGTCGGCGGAGCCCTCGAACCGCCTCTGGGCGTGGGCCGTCAGCCGACCGTGGTGGGTCCAGGTGCTCCTCGTGTACGCGGCCGCGCGGCTGTACACGACGGCGGTGTTCCTGTGGGTGGCGAGCATCCAGGAGCAGAACCCGTGGACGCCCGAGCACCCGGGCTACTTCCCGTACGTCGGGTTCATGTTCGACGGCTCCTGGTACAAGAACGTCGCCGAGAACGGCTACCCGGCGGAGCTGCCGGTCGATGCGAACGGGCTGGTCCAGCAGAACGCCTGGGCGTTCTTCCCGCTGTTCCCGATGCTCGCGCGCGGGCTCATGGTGGTCACGCGCGGGCCGTGGGAGGTCGTCGCGCCGCTGCTCGCCCTCGTCCTGGGCGCCGGCGCCGTCCTCGCGATCCACCGGACGGTCGTCCGGGGCGCTCCCCGCGCGGTCGCCGCCCGACCGGGCCTCCCGCTGGCGGCGGTCGCCCTGGTCAGCGTCTTCCCGACCGCGGCGGTGCTGCAGGTCGCGTACACCGAGGCGCTGGCGCTGCTGCTCGTCGCGAGCGCCCTGCTGCTGCTCCTGCGTCGCGACTACGGGTGGATGGCGCTCGTCGTCCTCGCGCTGGGGTTCACGCGTGCGGTCGCGCTCCCGATGGCGGTCGTCGTGGTCGTGCACGCTGCGGTCCGCTGGTGGTCGTCGCGCCGCGGCAGCGACACGTGGACGTGGCGCACCGGGACCGGCCTCGCGGGCCTGGCGCTGCTCGCCGGGGCCTCCGGGCTGCTGTGGCCGGCGATCTGCGGCTGGGTGACGGGGGTGCCGGACGGGTACCTGCAGACGCAGGAGGCCTGGCGCGGGGTCCGGGAGGTCGCCCCGTTCGGTGGCTGGTCCTACGTGCCGGAGTTCTGGTTCGGGGAGCGGGCTCTCCTGGTGGTGGGGCTGTCCTTCGCGCTGGTCATCGCGACGCTCGTCGTGCCGGCGGCCTGGCGCCTGGGCAACGAGCTGCACACGTGGGCCGCCGCGTACCTGGTCTACATCGCGGCCGTGGTGGAGCCCGGCAGCAGCCTGGCGCGGTTCCTGCTGCTGGCGTTCCCGCTCGCGGCCGTGACCGCGGGGGTGGTCACGCGGCCTCCGGTCGCGCGCCGCTGGTGGTTCGGCGCGGTCGTCGTGCTCATGCTCTCGCTGCAGGTGCTGTGGGTCAGGCAGATGTGGCACGCGAACCCGGTGGCGGACTGGCCGCCGTGAGGGGTCGGCTGTTGGACATGCGTCCGATCAGTGGGCTGACCGGCGTCGGGACAGGTGAGGGGCCCTGGGTGAACTAGGATGGACCTCGGACAACCGGTAGACGAGGCCGACGTCGCGTGCGCGAAATCGCACCGACGAGCCGCGCGCCGGACGCACGAGCGAAGGAGAGGCCACGCATGGCCGCGATGAAGCCGAGGACCGGTGACGGCCCGCTCGAGGTCACGAAGGAGGGACGCGGCATCGTGATGCGCGTTCCGCTCGAGGGCGGTGGACGGCTGGTGGTCGAGCTCAACGCGACCGAGGCCGCGGAGCTGGGTGAGGCTCTGACGTCCGTCGTCAGCTGACGATGGTCAGGTCAAGCACGGGACGAGCACGGCCGACCGTGGGTCGCACCCCCCCGGAGGTGACCGTCGACGGTGGCAGCATCGCGACGACGACGCTGCTGACCGACGGGTCGACCGATGCGGTCGCCGTTCCCGTGGCGCCCGCACGCGCGGGCGACGACGCGCTGCGCCCGCTCCAGGGCACGGCGGAGGCGGCTGCTCGCTACGGCGTCGACCTGGCGGAGATCGGCGAGCGCGCGCGGCTGACCGGTGCCGCGGGCGAGATCTACGTCCTGCAGCTGCCCCGGCCCGTCGGGTCGTCGGTGACGCTGCCGTGGTCTGGGCTCCCGCCGCGCCTGGTGCTGGTCGGCGTCGGCTCCGGCCGGCCCGCGGACCTGCGGCGTGCCGGTGCAGCGCTCGCCCGGTCCTCCCGGGGGCTGCGGCGGGTGGTCACGACTCTCGGCGCCGAGGCGCACCAGGACGACTCCGCCTCGGCCACCGCCGCGCGCGCCGTCGCGGAGGGCTACCTGCTCGCCGCGTACGTGCCGCCCACCTCGGCGGCTGTCGCGGCGGACGCCCCGTCCCGCGACGCCGCGGAGCTCGTCCTCCTCGGCCGCGACGGCATGCGGCCCACCGCAGCCGTCGCGGAGGGGCGCACGGCGGCCACCGCGACCTGGCTGGTCAGGGACCTGGCCACCACGCCGTCCAGCACCAAGACTCCCGCCTGGCTCGCGGACCAGGCCAAGCGCCTCGGCGCCAAGGCCGGGCTCGAGGTCGTCGTGCGGACCACCCGGGAGCTGACGGCCGAGGGTTTCGGTGGCATCCTCGCGGTCGGCGCCGGCTCCGCGTCGTCGCCGCGCCTCGTGACCGTGTCCTGGACGCCGCCGACCGCGGGCGGTCGGCACGTCGTGGTCGTCGGCAAGGGCATCACGTTCGACACGGGTGGCATCTCGATCAAGCCGCGCGAGGCCATGGTCCCGATGAAGACCGACATGACCGGCGCGGCGGTCGCGCTCGCGACGGTCCTCGGAGCCGCGGCCGCCGGTGTCGCGCATCGCGTCACGGCCGTGCTGCCGCTCGCGGAGAACCACGTCGGGGCCGCGTCCTACCGGCCCGGTGACGTGCTGACGATGTGGGACGGCACGACCGTCGAGATCGCCAACACCGACGCCGAGGGCAGGCTGGTCCTCGCCGACGCGCTGGCGTGGGCGGACGCCACGCTCGACCCCGACGTGCTCGTCGACGTCGCCACGCTCACGGGAGCTGCGACGCTCGGGCTCGGCAAGCAGTACGCCGCCCTGTACTCCGGCGACGACGACCTGGCCGCCGCGCTCGTGGCCGCCGGCGACGCGTCCGGCGAGCTGGCGTGGCACATGCCGCTCGTCGAGGAGTACGAGGAGGCCGTGTCCTCCCAGGTGGCGGACCTGCGGCACGTCCCCGTGGACAAGCACATCGGTGGCGGCTCGATCACCGCGGCGCTGTTCCTGCGGCACTTCGTCGGGAAGCGCACCTGGGCCCATCTCGACATCGCCGGCCCGGCCCGCTCGACGTCGGACAAGCACGAGGTCACCGAGGGGGCGACGGGCTTCGGTGCCCGCCTCCTGCTGCGGTACCTCGACGACCTGCGCTGAGGGTGCCGAGCGCCGAGGACCAGGCGGACTGGCGCTCGGCCGACGAGCTGTGGCGGGAGCACGCGGTGCTGCGCCTGGTTCGCCCGGCCCCGAGGGCACCCCGCGCCGCTCTGGCGACGGCGCGGGGTGCCCGGTCAGGTCAGAACGGGCAGCTCGAGGCCGCGGCCGACAGCGCGGACCCGGACGGCGTCGGGCAGAGGAACTGCGTGAAGCGGGTGTCGTTGTCGACGAACCGCTTGAGCCAGGCGATCGAGTTCTCGGCGATCGTCGTGTTCGAGGAGTTCGGCGCGAAGTGGCTCGCCCCGCGCAGCTCGAGGTACGTGCGCGGTGTCGACGAGGGAAGCGTCTGGTAGAACGGCTTCGCGTGCGACGCGACGGAGGCGACGGAGTCGTTCTGCGCCCCGATGACGAGCGTCGGCGTGGTGACCTCCGGCCACGTCTTGTCGGTGTTCCAGGGTGTCAGCGGGATCGCCGCCTTGAGGGACGGGCGGTCCTTGGCGGCCTCGAGGGTCCCGCCGCCGCCCATCGAGTGGCCGACGACGGCGACGCGGGTGGCGTCGATCCGGCCGGTCACCGCGCTGCGCTGCGTCAGGTAGTCGGCAGCCGCGAGCAGCTGGTCGCCGCGGGAGGAGGGCTGGTCGTAGACCGAGTTCGTGTCGATGGTGAACACGACGAAGCCCTGGGACGCGATGCGCGGCCCGAGCCACGCCATGCTGGACTGCCGGGCGGTGTAGCCGGGGATGACGACGACGGCGCCGAACCTGCCCTGGGACTGGTCGGTCGGGTAGTAGACGGTGCCGCCGCCGAAGCCGCTGACGCCGTAGCGGGAGACGCTCGTCTGGGAGACGGCGAACGACCCGCGGGCCGCCTGGATGCTGGACCGCGACGGGTCGGGACCGCGCTGGTACGGGTTGTCCGCGGCTGCGGCAGGGCTGGCGACGCCGGCGATGCCCCCGACGACGAGGGTGGCGCTGAGCACTGCGGTGGTGGCGACGGTACGGCGCCACTGGGTCAGAGATGTCACGACGTTGTGTCCTCTCGGTGGTGCCCCGCCGACCGGTGACACGCGGGGCGATGGTGGGGTCGACCTCCTCACAACACAAACCGACCGGTCGGTTTTGCAACCTAGCACCGACGCGACCGCATTGTCATCGTTTTGTTGTGACCTAGTCACGGGGCCCGGCAACCGGGCGTCGCTGACCTGCGAGGACGCGCCAGCGTGCTGGGCGTCACCCGGACGTGGTCGACGGGCTCGTCCGGTCGCCGAGACGGAGCTGCGCACCCTCGGTGACCGAGGGCAGCGGGTCCTAGCGCTTCACGGCCACCAGCAGCCCGTCGCCCACGGGCAGGAGGGACGGGAGCAGTCGGTCGTCGGCGCGCACGATGCGGCCGACCTCGCGGATCGTCGTCGTGGTCTCGTCCCGCCGAGCCGGGTCCGCGACCCGGTCGTGCCACAAGGCGTTGTCGACCACGAGCACCCCGCCGGGGCGCAGGAGGCGCACCGCCTGCTCCACGTAGCCGCGGTAGTTCTCCTTGTCGGCGTCGACGAACACCAGGTCGTAGCCGCCGTCGGTGAGCCGCGGCACCACGTCGAGCGCGCGACCCGAGATCGTGCGGGTCCGGGTGGGCTTGACGCCTTCCTCGACGAACGCCTCCTTGGCGGCACGCTGGTGCTCGACCTCGAGGTCGATCGTGGTCAGGACGCCGTCCGCGGGCATCCCGCGCAGCAGGTACAGCGAGCCGACCCCGGTCCCCGTCCCGATCTCGACGACCGCCCGGGCCGCGACCGCGGCGGCGAGCACGCTCAGCGCGGCACCCGCGCCGGGCGTCACCGGGGTGCACCCCAGCTGGGCTGCGCGCTCGCGGGCACGCAGCACGATGTCGTCCTCGGGCAGGAACTCCTCGCAGTAGACCCAGCTCTGGGCCTTGTCGGTGGAGATGGTGGCCTCCCGGGGCGCGACGACGTGGTGGTGCAACGGTCGTCCGCCAGCGTAGTCGCGTGCCTCGGGAGGGTGCGGGGGCGCGCGCGGTCCGCTACCAGCGGAACTTCTCGCCCGCCGCAGGCGTTTCTAGGGTTCGAGGCTCACAGGTCGACCTGGGACACTGGGCCCACGATGTCACGTACCGAGGAGACCAGTCCTGTGGCCAGCCAGCCCGCCACCCAGCCCGCCGCCTGGCAGGCTCCGTCGTGGGAAGAGATCGTCCGCGACCACTCCGCGCGGGTGTACCGGCTGGCGTACCGCCTCACGGGGAACAAGCACGACGCCGAGGACCTCACGCAGGAGACGTTCGTCCGCGTGTTCCGGTCGCTGCACTCGTACACGCCCGGCACGTTCGAGGGCTGGCTGCACCGCATCACCACCAACCTGTTCCTGGACCAGGCCCGTCGCCGCCAGCGCATCCGCATGGACGCGATGGGAGAGGACTCCGAGCGGTACGCCTCGGGCGACCAGCTCGGCGCACCGGAGCGGGCGTTCGAGCACGGCAACCTCGACATCGACATCCAGCGTGCGCTCGACCAGCTGCCGCCGGAGTACCGCGCGGCCGTGGTGCTGTGCGACATCGAAGGGCTGTCCTACGAGGAGATCGCGGTGACCCTCGGCATCAAGCTCGGCACCGTCCGTTCCCGCATCCACCGCGCCCGTGCGCGTCTGCGGGTGTCGCTCGAGCACCGCGCCCCGGCAGCCTTCCTGGAGGCCTCCGCTGACCTGTCTCCGCTGACGGTCCTCGGATGAGCCACCTCGGGTCGCGGATCAGCGCGCTGGTCGACGGGCAGCTCTCGGTGCAGGACACCGAGAAGGCCCTCGCGCACGTCGCCGTCTGCCCCGAGTGCTGCGCCGAGCTGGCCGCGTCCCGCGCCGCTCGCCGTGCCCTGGCGTCCGCCGACGAGGTCGCGCCCAACCCCGACCTCACCGCGCGGCTGCTGTCGCTGGCGGCGAGCAGCCCCAGCGCCGATCCGTTCGCGCCCCCCGTCCGGCAGTCCCGCGACGAGCTGGCCTCGTACGGGGTCGCCAGCGGTGGTCTGGGTTCGCGCGGGTGGCGCGGGAGCGGGTCCCTGCGCGGCGACGTCGGTCACCGGCGCTCGTCCGTCCGGATCGCCGCCGGCTCGATGGCGGGACTCGGCGCGGTCGCGGCGATGCTCTTCGTGCTCGGCGAGCGTCCCGACGTCGTGCCGACCGTGCACCCCGGGGTCGACCTGGGGCTGCTCGGCCAGGCGACCACCGACGACCCGGCGGCGGCGGGCCGCCTCGTCGACACCACCTCCTGGCCGGTCGTCGCCGGGTCCGCGGAGGCCTCCCACCAGACCGTGGCGTGGCTGCGCGCCCACGCCTGGACGTTCCCGGCCGAGCTCCCCGCCGGCTGGTCCGTGACCGCTGTGCGCTGGTCCGGCGACGACTCCCGGGTGCTCGAGGTCGACGTGACGAGCGCCGACGGGACGTCGCTGGTCGTCACGGAGCAGCAAGGGCGGCTCGAGACGACGGCGCTCGACGGCGCCCCGACCAGCTCGATCGGCGGCCGGCAGGTGTACGTGCTCTCGTTCGAACCGTGGCACGTCGTCTGGCAGGCCGACGGGACGGTCGTCCAGGTGGTCGGCTCGCAGTCGTCCGGCTCTGCCGAGACACTTGTGGGAGCCTTTCCTGGCGGCGCCTTCGACGACGGCGTACCCGCGCGGATCACGCGCGGCTGGGACACCGTGACGGGAGCGCTCGAACGGCCATGACGATCCCCGACGACGCGCAGCCCGTGCCCGTCCCCGCCGACGAGGACGCTGTGCGGGCTCCCGCAGGGCCCTTCGTCTCACCGTCCGGCCGCCGCGAGCTCCCGCCGACGCCGCCGACCCCGGAGGCCGCTCCGGTCGACTCCGTCGCCCCGCCGCAGAGCATGCCCGCCTCGAGCCAGCCCGCGCCGAGCATGCCCGCGCCGAGCCAGCCTGCGCCGTCGTCGCCGCACCCGCCGGGGTCCCACTGGTCGGTGCCGCACGGCTCCGTCCCGCCGTTCGCCCCGCCGTCGCCGACCGTCCCGACCAACCCGCACGGCCCGGCCGTCCAGCAGCCCGTGCCGGCGCCCTGGGCCGGGGTGCCGTACACGACGGCCGGCACGACCGCGGGTGCCGACCCGGGACTGCCGCCGGGCGCGTCCGGGGTGCCGCACACCGTCGTCCTGCACCGCAAGCGCCGGCGCACGCTCTCGGCCGCGTGGGTGGTCCCGCTCGTGGTCATCGCCCTCGCGGCGGGTGCCGTGGGCGGCGTCCTGGGCTCGCGGCTCACCGACGACGACCGCCTCGCCGACGCTGGCCTCCCCATCGCGCCGGTCGGTGCCGGGCCGGTCGAGCGGGCCCCGGGGTCGGTGGCCGGGATCGCCGCCGGGGTGCTGCCGAGCGTCGTGTCCATCCAGGTCGACGGCCCCGACGGCAGCGCGACCGGGTCGGGCTTCGTGCTGCGGGGCGACGGGTACCTCGTGACCAACAACCACGTGATCGCGCAGGGCGACGACGCAGGCTCCTCGATCACCGTCACGTTCGGTGACGGGAGCGAGCAGGAGGCGACGATCGTCGGGCGGACGGCCGACTACGACCTCGCGGTGCTCAAGGTCGACGTCGACGGCTTGACGCCGCTGCTGCTCGGCGACTCCGACTCCGTCGTCGTCGGTGACCCCGTCGTCGCCGTCGGTGCGCCGCTCGGCCTGGCCGGGACCGTCACGACGGGCATCGTCAGCGCGCTCAACCGGCCCGTGTCCGCGGGCGAGTCCGACGACCCGAACGACCAGGCCTTCATCAACGCCATCCAGACGGACGCCGCGATCAACCCGGGCAACTCCGGTGGCCCGCTGGTCAACGCGGCCGGCGAGGTCATCGGCATCAACTCGGCGATCGCGCAGCCGCCAGGGTCCCTCTCGATGGTCGGGGGCAGCATCGGCCTCGGGTTCGCCATCCCCTCGAACCAGGTGCGCCGCACGGCGGACCAGCTCATCGAGACGGGCAGCGCGACGTACCCGATCATCGGCGTGATGCTGGACCAGCGGTACACCGGGGAGGGCGTGCAGGTGTCGACGGACGTCTCGGAGGGTCGGCAGCCGGTCACGGCGGGCGGGCCCGCGGAGAGCGCCGGGATCCACCCCGGTGACGTCATCCTGGCCATCGACGGACGCCCGGTGACGGACCCCGACGAGCTGATCGTCGCGATCCGTGCCCGTACGCCGGGGGACACGATCGTGCTGCACGTGCGCAGCGGCTCCAGCGAACGCGACGTGCGCGTCAAGCTCGACGAGTCGCCGACGGACTGACCTCGGCGGGCCGTCCCCAGGCGGCCACCGAGGCTCAGTGTCGGGGGGTACTCTGACCCGGTGTTCGGGATCAACGGCGGTGAGCTGCTGGTGCTGCTCGTCGTCGCCGCGCTGGTCATCGGCCCCGAGCGGCTCCCCGGCTACGCCGAACAGCTCGGTCAGTGGGTCCGTCGCGGCCGCCGGTTCGTCAAGGACGCGAAGGCGCGGGTCGACGAGGAGCTGGGCGAGGAGGTCGGCGACGTCGACTGGGCTGCGCTGGACCCTCGCAAGTACGACCCGCGACGCATCGTGCGCGACGCGCTGCTGGAGGACGACGAGCCGGTGCGACCGGTGAGCACCCCCGCCACCCGGCCACGGACAGGCGCTGCCGCCGCACGCGCAGCCACCGGCGGCGCCGCTGCCGCCGCAGCACCAGCGACCACGCCGGCCGCCCCGACGCCCTACGACGACGAGGCCACCTGACCGGTCCTGCCCCGTCCCCCTCCCTCGGGAGCGCCGGCACGCCGGTCCTCCCGCCCTGACAGAATGGTCCGATGGTCTTGGCGCCGCACCAGTCGCGCATCTTCTCGGGGATGCAGCCCACGTCCGACTCCCTCCAGCTGGGCAACTACCTGGGCGCCCTGACCCAGTGGGTCGCGCTCCAGGAGGAGCACGACGCCATCTACTGCGTCGTCGACCTGCACGCGCTGACGGTCAGCCCCGACCCGGCGGTGCTGCGCGACCGCACCCGGCGGACGGCTGCCCAGTACCTCGCGGCCGGTGTCGACCCGGACCGGTCGATCCTGTTCGTGCAGTCGCAGGTGCCCGAGCACGCCGAGCTCGCCTGGTTGCTCTCGTGCCACACAGGCTTCGGTGAGGCCAACCGGATGACGCAGTTCAAGGACAAGTCCGGCAAGCACGGGACCGACGGCACGACGGTCGGGCTGTTCACCTACCCGGTGCTCATGGCGGCGGACATCCTGCTGTACGACACGACGCTCGTACCCGTGGGGGAGGACCAGCGCCAGCACCTGGAGCTGACCCGGGACCTCGCGCAGCGGCTGAACTCACGGTTCGGTCCGGACACCGTCGTCGTGCCCGAGCCGCACATCGTCAAGGCGACCGCCAAGATCTACGACCTGCAGGACCCGACCGCCAAGATGAGCAAGTCGGCGGAGAGCCCGAACGGCCTGATCGAGCTGCTGGACGACCCGAAGGTCGTCGCCAAGCGGATCAAGTCGGCGGTGACGGACGCGGAGCGGGAGATCCGGTTCGACCCCGAGGCCAAGCCTGGCGTCTCCAACCTGCTGACCATCTACTCGGCGCTGACCGGCCGGGAGATCCCGGCACTCGAGGCCGACTACGCGGGCAAGGGCTACGGCGACCTGAAGGTCGACCTGGCGAACGTCGTCGTCGACTTCCTCACACCGTTCCAGGCCCGCGTGCACGGGTACCTCGCCGACCCGGCGACCCTCGACGAGGTCCTGTCCGACGGTGCCGACCGGGCGCAGGACCTCGCCCGCGGCACGCTCGATCGCCTCTACGACCGCAGCGGTCTGCTGCCTCGTCGCGCACGCGCCCGGGTCGGCGCGTGAGACTGCCGGAACGCTCCGGCAACCAGGTCCGGATCGGGGTGGCCATCACCGTGCCCGAGCCGTACGGCACGGTCCTGCAGGCCGCGCGCGCCCGGTTCGGGGACCCGTGGGCGGAGTTCATCCCGCCGCACATCACCTTGCTGGGTCCGACGGTGATCGAGCACGACGAGATCCTCCCCGTCGACGAGCACCTGGCCGCTGTCGCCGCGCGGCACGCACCCTTCGTCGTGTCGTTGCGCGGGACGGCGACGTTCCGGCCGATCTCGCCGGTGGTCTTCGTCCAGGTCGTCGACGGTGTCACCGGCTGCGAGGGGCTGGAGGGCAGCGTCCGGTCGGGTGTGCTCGACCAGGAGCTCCGCTTCCGGTACCACCCGCACGTCACGGTCGCGCACGAGGTACCTGACGAGCAGCTCGACGCGGCCTTCGCCGGTCTGGCCGACTTCGACGCCTCGTTCGTCGTCGACAGCTTCCACAGCTACGCGCACGGTGACGACGGAGTGTGGCGGCCCGCGCGGGACTTCAGCCTGACCGGGTCGCCCGCGGATGCCGGGGTCGGCACCTCGACCTAGGGTCGGGACATGACGGCCGACGGCACCCCTGAGCAGGACCGGACAGGTCCCGCCGCCGGTGCGGGCACCGCGCACGCGCGTGCCGCGGCAGCAGCGCCGGACCCGCAGGAGGCGCCCCCGAAGCGGTCGGTCGTGGACCGGGCGAAGGCCCTGTTCGCGTGGTGGCAGCACACGCGTCCTGCTCGGGCGAACGCGCGGTTCGGTGCCCGCGGCGGCGGGGTGCTCACCGGCGGGATCGCGTACGCGGCGCTGTTCTCGGTGTTCGCCGCACTGACCATCGGCTACACGATCTTCATGGCCGTCCTGGGCAGCAACGACGAGCTGCGGCAGAAGGTGCTGGACGCGCTGGACGAGTCGCTGCCCGGCCTCATCAAGACCGGCGACGACAGCAGCGGGATGATCGACCCTGACTCGCTGGTGCTCAGCGGCAGCCTCACGGTGACCGGGATCATCGCGGTCGTCGTGCTCCTGCTGAGCGCGATCGCGGCGATGGCAGCCCTGCGGCTCGCGGTCCGGGCGATGTTCGCGTCCGAGGGCGCGGGAGGCAACGCGGTGCTCGGCAAGGCCCGGGAGCTCGGTGGGTTCGTCGGCATGGCGTTCGCGGTGCTGCTGTCCGCCGTGCTCACCACCGGTGTCGCCAGCGCGGCGTCGTGGATCCTCGACTCGCTCGGCTGGGGCGGCTCCACCACGGTCGTCCTGCGGGTGGTCGGCATCCTCGTCGCGTTCGTCATCGACGCTGCCATCTTCCTGCTCGTCGTCACCGTGCTGGCCGGCGAGCACGCGCCGTGGCGGGACCTGCGCTGGGGGGCGGTCATCGCCGGCGTCGGCATCGGGGTGGTCCGCATCCTCGGGACGGAGGTGGTCGCCGGGAGTGTGAACAAGAACCCGCTCTTCACGTCGGTGGCCGTGATCGTGACCCTGCTGGTCTGGGTCAACCTCATCGCCCGCATCGTCCTGCTCGCGGCCGCGTGGACGGCGAACCCCCCGTTCGTCGAGCCGGCGGCCAAGGAGGAGCCGGCCCTCGCCACCTGACTCCGCGCAACGTCCGCACATCCGGTCGTCAGGACGCTCGATCGTGCGGACGTACGGGGCGCCGGCGAGCGGCCGGGTGGGTGCCTGTACCGCATGGGTGGGCCGCCCTAGGGTCAGGCCATGTCAGCCCACGAGACAGGTCCCGCGGCCGCGACCGGGTCGGCGCAGGTGCGTCCCGACGCAGTCCCGCCAGCGACTGCACGGGCCGCGGACGGGCCGTCGCTCACCGTCCGCGGCAAGGCGGCGTTCGTGTGGTGGAAGCACACCCGGCCCGGTCGGGCGAGTGCGCGGTTCCGCGCCCGCAGCGGCGGCGTCCTCTCCGGAGGGATCGCCTACGCGGCGCTGTTCTCGGTGTTCGCGGCACTGACCATCAGCTACACGACGTTCGTCGCGGTCCTCGGCGACAACGACGAGCTGCGCGAGAGGGTCCTGCAGGCGGTCGACGACACCTACCCCCACCTCCTCGACACCGGCGACGGGCTGGGCGCCATCGACCCGTCCGTGCTGGAGCTGTCCGCCAACCTGACGGCGGCGGGCATCGTCGCGGTGGTCGTGCTGCTGCTCAGCGCGATCGCGGCGATGACGGCCCTGCGCAGATCGGTGCGCGCGATGTTCGCGACCGAGCTAGGCGGCAACCCGATGCTCGGCAAGGCGCGCGACCTCGGGGGGTTCGTCGGGATGTCGTTCGCGGTGCTGCTGTCGGCGACGCTGACCACCGGCGTCGGGACGGTCGCGTCGTGGATCCTCGACGCCCTCGGCTGGGACGGTCTGACGACCCTCGTCCTGCGGGTGGTCGGCATCCTGGTCGCGTTCGTGATCGACGCCGCGCTGTTCGTGCTGGTCGTCACGGTGCTGGCCGCGGAGCACCCGACCTGGCGGGACGTGCTGCGAGGTGCGGCGATCGCGGCGACCGGCCTGGGGATCGTGCGGACGCTCGGCACGACCGTGGTCGCGGGCAGCGTGAGCACGAACCCGCTGTTCGCGTCCGTCACCGTGCTCGTGACGCTGCTCGTGTGGGTCAACCTGATCGCTCGCATCATGCTGCTGGCAGCCGCCTGGACCGCCGACCCGCCGTACGTCGAGCCTCCGGGCACACCGCAGGAGTCCACCGGCTGACCCGGTTCACAGCGCGGCGTGCAGCTCCGGCAGCCGCGAGGCCAGGACCGCGAGACGGGCACGGGTGGCCGCGGGCTCACCGGCCTCTCCCAGCCGGAGCATCCCCGGGTCGCCTGCCGCCTGCGCCGCCGCGATCCGGTTCGCCGACTCCGTCATGCGGATCGTCACGCGGTCGAGCACCGCGTGCGGGTCGAGCGCGCCGTACCCGTCCGCGATGGTGCGCAGGACGTGCGCGACCTCGGCTGCGTCGGCGTCGGGGAACAGGACCGCCGTGTTCCACGCGAAGATCGCCACGTCGTCCAGCGGGATCCCCGGGCCGGCGACGTCCCAGTCGAACACCCCCGCCAGGTCGTCGCCGTCGAACGCCATGTTGTACATCGCGCTGTCGTGGTGGCAGACGATCTCGCCGGGGGCCAGAGCGCGCTCGACGAACCGCCAGCGACGGCTCTCCCGCGGGAAGCCGGCGACGGCCGCGTGGTACGACCGCAACCACTGCATCGCGGAGCGCACCTGGGCGTCGCTGAGCGTCTCGCGGCCGATGTCGAGCACCCGCCCGGGCAGGAACGTGAGGATCTCCCGGTCCTTCTCGTCGATGCCGAGGACCCGGGGGATGCGGGGGAGGCCGGTCGTGGCGAGGAAGTCGAGGAGCTCGTGGATCGCGGGGGTCCACGGGCCGGTCGGGCGGCGGACCGTGTCACCGACGCGCACGGCCCCGCCGACGTTGCCCCCGGGCAGCAGGATCTCGTCGTCAGGCCCGTTGTTCACGTCGGGCAGGCTACCGGGCGACCTGCCCCCGCCATCCAGAGGAACCGCCGAGGATTCGTCGGCGGGACCTCGGGATCGTGGGGGCGGGGGTCAGAAGGCGCGCGTGATCATCGCGCGCTTGACCTCTTGGATCGCCTTCGTCACCTCGATGCCACGCGGGCACGCCTCGGTGCAGTTGAAGGTCGTGCGGCAGCGCCACACGCCCTCCTTGTCGTTGAGGATCTCGAGGCGCTGGGCCCCACCCTCGTCGCGGCTGTCGAAGATGAACCGGTGCGCGTTGACGATCGCGGCGGGCCCGAAGTACTGCCCGTCGGTCCAGAACACCGGGCACGACGAGGTGCACGCGGCGCAGAGGATGCACTTGGTGGTGTCGTCGAACCGTTCGCGCTGCTCGGCGCTCTGCAGGCGCTCCTTGGTGGGCTCGTTCCCGGTGGTGATGAGGAACGGCATGATCTCGCGGTAGGAGGCGAAGAACGGCTCCATGTCGACGACCAGGTCCTTGATCACGGGCAGGCCCTTGATGGGCTCGACGATGATCGGCTTGCTGGGGTCGAGGTCCTTGAGCAGCGTCTTGCAGGCCAGCCGGTTGCGGCCGTTGATGCGCATCGCGTCGGACCCGCACACGCCGTGCGCGCAGGAGCGACGGAACGTCAGCGAGCCGTCCTCCTCCCACTTGACCTTGTGCAGGGCGTCGAGGACGCGGTCGGTGCCGTGGGCGCGGACGGTGAACTCGTCCCAGTACGGCTCGGGGGCGCCGGCGCCGTCGTCGGGGAGGTAGCGCCGGATCTTCAGCGTGACGTCGAAGCTGGGGATCGCCCCGGCTGCTGCGTTCTGGGGGGCCGCGGCCCGGTCGAGAGTCGCAGTCATCAGTACTTACGCTCCATCGGCTGGTAGCGGGTCATCGTGACGGGCTTGGAGCCCAGCACGAGCTGGTAGTCGTCGAACACCGTGGTGTGCGCGAAGGAGCCCTTGTGGTCGCCGTCGCCGTCGGTGCCCCAGAGCCGGTGCCCCTTGACGGGCAGCGGACGCCGGTAGGCCATGGTGTGGCGCATGTAGTTCTTGTCGTCGCGGTCCGGGAAGTCCTCGCGGAAGTGCCCGCCGCGCGACTCGTCGCGGTTGAGGGCGCCGACGACGACGGTCTCCGCGATGTCGAGCAGGAAGCCCAGCTCCACGGCCTCCAGGAGGTCGGTGTTGAACATCTTGCTCTTGTCCTGCACGGACACCCGGCGGAACCGCTTGTGCAGCGCCTTGATGTCCTCGAGCGCCTGGGTCAGCGACTCCGAGGTGCGGAAGACCTGGGCGTTCAGGTCCATGGTCTCCTGCAGCGCCTTGCGGATGTCCGCCACGCGGTCGCCGTCGGGACGCGTGCGGATCTCCTCGAGCCCGGCGACGACGGTGGCCGCGGGGTTCTCGGGGAGCTCCACGAACGACGCGGTCGATGCGTAGGCGGCGGCGGAGATGCCGGCCCGCTTGCCGAACACGTTGATGTCGAGCAGCGAGTTGGTGCCCAGGCGGTTGGAGCCGTGCACGCTCACGCACGCGACCTCGCCGGCGGCGTAGAGGCCGCGGATGACGTCGGTGGAGTTGCGCAGGACCTCGGCCTCGATGTTGGTGGGGATGCCCCCCATCGCGTAGTGCGCCGTCGGGTACACCGGCACGGGTTCCGTGTACGGCTCGATGCCGAGGTACGTCCGCGCGAACTCGGTGATGTCCGGGAGCTTGGCGTCGATGTGCGCCGGCTCCAGGTGCGTCAGGTCGAGCAGCACGTAGTCCTTGTTCGGACCCGCGCCGCGTCCCTCGCGCACCTCGTTGGCCATCGACCGGGCGACGATGTCGCGCGGTGCCAGGTCCTTGATGGTCGGGGCGTAGCGCTCCATGAAGCGTTCGCCCTCGGAGTTGCGCAGGATGCCGCCCTCGCCGCGCGCGGCCTCCGACAGCAGGATCCCGAGCCCGGCCAGACCGGTCGGGTGGAACTGGAAGAACTCCATGTCCTCCAGCGGGATGCCGCGGCGGTACGCCAGCGCCATGCCGTCGCCCGTGAGGGTGTGCGCGTTGGAGGTCGTCTTGTAGATCTTGCCCGCGCCGCCGGTGGCCAGGACCACGGACTTGGCCTGGAAGACGTGGATCTCGCCGGTGGCCAGCTCGTAGGCGACGACGCCCGAGACGTTGACCTCCTCGCCGTCCGGCACGTGGCCGGCCGCGAGGTCGTGGTCCACCAGCAGGTCGAGCACGTAGAACTCGTTGAAGAACTCGACGTCGTTCTTCACGCACTGCTGGTAGAGCGTCTGCAGGATCATGTGGCCGGTGCGGTCCGCGGCGTAGCAGGACCGGCGCACGGCCGCCTCGCCGTGGTTGCGGGTGTGCCCGCCGAACCGGCGCTGGTCGATCTTGCCCTCGGGCGTCCGGTTGAACGGCAGGCCCATCTTCTCCAGGTCCAGCACCGCGTCGATGGCCTCCTTGGCCATGACCTCGGCGGCGTCCTGGTCCACCAGGTAGTCACCGCCCTTGACGGTGTCGAACGTGTGCCACTCCCAGTTGTCCTCCTCGACGTTGGCCAGCGCGGCGCACATGCCGCCCTGCGCCGCGCCCGTGTGGGAGCGCGTCGGGTAGAGCTTGGAGATGACGGCCGTGCGCACGCGGGTCGAGGACTCCAGGGCCGCGCGCATGCCGGCGCCGCCCGCGCCGACGATCACGACGTCGTACTGGTGGGTCTGCATCGGTGTCGATGCCTTCCTGTTTCTGGGGGGAGGAGCTACGCCGTGCAGAACGAGGGCAGCAGGTCCGCCGGGGAACCCGACGGGCACGGGTCGAACGTGAAGATGACGAGCGTGCCGAGCACGACGACGACCACGAACGCGAGGTACAGCGACGCCTTGAGGGCCAGGCGCACCCCGTCGCGCTCCGCGTAGTCGTTGATGATCGTCCGCACGCCGTTGGTGCCGTGGATCATCGCGAGCCAGAGCATCAGCAGGTCCCAGACCTGCCAGAACGGCGACGCCCACTTCCCGGCGACGAAGCCGAAGTCGATCGCGGAGACACCCTCACCGGCGACCAGGTTGACGAACAGGTGCCCGAAGATCAGGACGAGGAGGATCACGCCGGACGCTCGCATGAACACCCAGCCGTAGAGCTCGGTGTTGCCGCGCGTGGTCAGGCGGGCGGGGCGGGGCTTCGGGGGCCGCGGGGCCTTCGGGTCGGCGATGGTGGTCATCACTCGCCTCCGAACACGTGCATGAGGTGCCGGGGCAGGAAGCCGGCCATGGTGACGACGAACAGGCCCATCACGACCCAGAGCATCACGCGCTGGTACTTGGGACCCTTGGCCCAGAAGTCCACGAGGATGATCCGGATGCCGTTGAACGCGTGGAACACGATGGCGGCGACGAGGCCGGCCTCACCGATGCCCATGATCGGGTTCTTGTACGTGGCGATGACGTCGTTGTACGCCTCGGGGGAGATGCGCACGAGCGACGTGTCGAGCACGTGCACGAGCAGGAAGAAGAAGATGGCGACGCCGGTCACGCGGTGGGCGACCCACGACCACATGCCTTCCCGCCCGCGATAGAGCGTTCCGGCGGGTACCTTCCGGGCGGCCGGCGCTGGGGGCGCTGCAGGCACTGGGCCCTCCTGGCGAGTCAGAGGTGCGGACGACGGCGTCCTTGTCTCGTCAACTGTAGTGAACCGATCAGTACGCAACCCGTCGGCAGAGGCCGCTTGTGAGGTATTGCACAGCGTCGAGCGCGATCACGGGGCTCGCTACCCTGGCGCCCATGTCGCTCACGATCCCCGGATTCCACGCCGTCGTCCCCGCCGGTGGGGCGGGCACACGCCTGTGGCCGCTGTCGCGCGCGGGTCACCCCAAGTTCCTGCTCGACCTCACGGGATCGGGTCGCACCCTGCTGCAGGCGACCGTCGACCGTCTGCTCCCGCTCACGGGCGCCGGGGGCGTGCTCGTCGTGACCGGGGCCCGCCATGCCGACGCGGTCGCCGCCCAGCTCCCCGAGCTCGGGGCCGCCGACGTGCTCGCGGAGCCGTCGCCCCGTGACTCGATGGCGGCGATCGGTCTGGCCGCCGCCGTCCTGCTCGAGCGGCACGGCGAGGACGTGGTCCTCGGGTCGTTCGCCGCCGACCACGTCATCGACGGGACCGAGGCGTTCGAGCGGACCGTGCGCGAGGGCGTGGTGGCGGCCCGGGCCGGGCACGTCGTGACGATCGGCATCGCCGCCACGGGCCCGTCGACCGCGTTCGGCTACGTCCGTTCGGGGGCGTCGCTGGACCTGCTCGACGCCCCGAGCGTGACGCGTGCCGCCGGTTTCACGGAGAAGCCCGACGCCGTGACCGCGACCGCGTACCTGGCGACCGGCGAGTACCGCTGGAACGCCGGCATGTTCATCGTCCGGGCGCGGGTGCTCCTGGACCACCTGGCCGCCCAGCTGCCGACCCTCGCGGCCGGTCTGGGGGAGATCGCGGCCGCGTGGGACGGGCCGGACCGCGGAGAGGTCCTCGAGCGCGTGTGGCCGGGGCTGACCAAGATCGCGATCGACCACGCCATCGCGGAGCCGGTCGCCGCGGCGGGCGGGGTGGCCGTCGTGCCGGGCGACTTCACGTGGGACGACGTCGGCGACTTCGACTCGCTCGCGCAGCTGCTCGCGTCCGACACGCTCGGCGACGAGGGTCTCGCCCTGCGGATCGACGCCGACGGCGCGTTCGTCGTGCCGGGCTCCGGCAGGACGGTGTCCGTGGTCGGGCTGTCCGACGCGGTGGTCGTCGACACGCCCGACGCGGTCCTGGTGACCACGCGCGCGCACGCGCAGTCCGTGAAGGCGGCGGTCGACGCCTGGCGGGCACGGGGGCGCGAGGACCTGCTCTGACGCGGACACGATCCACTGACCCCGCCGGTCGCGGCTAGGGTCGAAGTCGTGCCCGTTCCCCTCGTCGCTCCGCTGACCAGCCTCCGTCCCGACCCGTCGGAGCCCATGTCGGCACGGCTCGCGGCCCTGGTCGCGGAGCTGCGCGACGAGCTCGTCGAGATCCGACGCGACATCCACGCGCACCCGGAGCTCGGGCGGACCGAGGTCCGGACCACCAAGGTCGTCGCCGAGCGGCTCAGCGCCGCCGGGCTCACCCCGCACCTGCTGCCGGGCAGCGGCCTGGTCTGCGACATCGGTCCCGGACCGGCGGCGAGCGGACGCAAGCGCATCGCCCTGCGGGCGGACCTCGACGCGCTGCCCGTCCAGGAGACCAGCGGGGTGCCGTGGGCGTCGACCGTCCGGGGCGTCACGCACGCCTGCGGCCACGACGTGCACACGACCGCGGTCCTCGGCGCGGGCCTGGCGCTCGCGCAGGTCGCCGACGAGCTCCGCACCGGCGTGCGGCTGGTGTTCCAGCCCGCCGAGGAGGTGCAGCCCGGGGGTGCGCTCGACGTGGTCGCCGCGGGCGGCCTGGACGGCGTCGCGGAGATCTACGCGTTCCACTGCGACCCGAAGGTGGACGTCGGGCAGGTGGGGACGCGCATCGGGCCCATCACGTCCGCGAGCGACGAGGTGACCGTGACCATCTCCGGGGCGGGCGGCCACACGTCGCGCCCGCACCTGACCGGCGACGTCGTCTTCGCGCTCGGCCAGGTCATCACGCAGGTGCCGGCGATCCTGGGCCGGCGGCTGGACCCGCGCTCGGGCGTCAACCTCACGTGGGGTGCCGTGCAGGCAGGGTCGGCGCACAACGCGATCCCCGCGACGGGCACGGTGAAGGGGACGCTGCGGTGCCTCGAGGTGCGGGCGTGGGAGAAGGCGTCGGAGGTGTTCCACTCGGCGGTCGAGCAGGTCGTCGCACCCCTGGGGGTGACCGTCGACGTCCGGCACCACCGCGGGGTGCCGCCCGTCGAGAACGCGGAGCACGCCACGGGGATCCTGGAGGCCGCCGCGCGCGACGTCCTGGGCGCCGGGTCGGTGCTGCTGACCGAGCAGTCTCTCGGCGGCGAGGACTTCGCCTGGTACCTGACGAAGGTGCCCGGGGCGATGGCCCGCCTCGGCACGCGGACGCCCGGCGGCCACACCTTCGACATCCACCAGGGCGACTTGCGCGTCGACGAGCGCGCGATCGAGGTCGGCGCCCTGCTCCTCGCGCGGACGGCAGTTCTCGCTGGCTGAGACGGAAAGTCCGTCACCTGGGCGTTCCCATACCAAGTCGGTAACGGAACCTGGGCGGATACCCACCGGTAACCTGCGCGACACGTCCTGGTCGTTATGGTCCGAGAATCAATGCCGGGCAGCCCCAGACCTTGTGGTGGCACACCGTCGTGCCACCCGCACGGTCGGCCCAGCCGGACCGGCTGCTGACGAGATTCAGGAGAGTCGCGTGAAGAAGATCATTCGAGTGGCCGCGCTCGGCGGGGCGGTCGCCCTTGCGCTTGCGGCGTGTGGCAGTGCACCGGAGGAGACCGAGGAGACGACCGGCGGCGAGACCGCCGCCAGCGTCGACTTCAAGGCGTGCATGGTCTCGGACGCGGGCGGCTTCGACGACAAGTCGTTCAACCAGTCCGGCTTCGAGGGCCTCACGCGTGCCGTCGAGGAGCTCGGGATCGAGGAGGCTCACGTCGAGTCCGCCTCCGACACCGACTACACCCCGAACATCGATGGTCTCGTCGCCGAGAACTGCGACCTGATCATCGGCGTCGGCTTCCTTCTCGAGGACCCGATCCAGGCGGCCGCCGAGGCCAACCCGGACGTCAACTTCGCGCTCGTCGACAGCTCGTTCTCCGACGCGGACTTCGCGCCCGTGACCCTGGAGAACGGCAAGCCGATCCTGTTCGACACCGCGCAGGCCGCCTACCTCGCCGGCTACGCCGCCGCGGCGACGTCCACCACCGGCAAGGTCGCGACCTTCGGTGGCATCCAGATCCCGTCCGTCACGATCTTCATGGACGGCTTCGCCGACGGCGTCGCCAAGTTCAACGAGGACAACGGCGGCTCGGTCCAGCTCCTCGGCTGGGACAAGGCGACCCAGCAGGGTGTCTTCGCCGGCAACTTCGACAGCCAGGACGACGGCAAGAACATCGGCCAGTCCTTCATCGACCAGGGCGCGGACATCATCATGCCCGTCGCCGGCCCGGTCGGTATCGGCACCGCGTCCGTCGCCGAGGCGGCCGGCAACGTCGCGATCATCGGCGTCGACGCCGACTGGTACGAGACCACCGAGTACGGCCCGATCGTCATGACCTCGGTCATGAAGGAGATCGGCCCGGCCGTCTTCGACACGATCAGCGAGGCCGTCGACGGCAACTTCAGCTCCGAGGCGTACGTCGGCACGCTGGAGAACGAGGGCCTCGGCCTGGCGCCGTGGCACGACTTCGAGTCGAAGGTGCCCGCGGACGTCGTGACGAAGATCGACGAGCTCAAGGCTCAGATCATCTCCGGTGAGATCACGGTGGAGTCCGACGCGACGCCCAGCTGATCCAGCACGCCAGCAGGCCGACGGCCCGGGCCCAGCGCCCGGGCCGTCGGCTTGTCCAGCACCGACCTCGCGAGGGGATGGATAGTGTCTGAGGACAGTCGTGACGTCGAGGGAGACGACCGGTGAAGCTGGAGCTGCAGGGCATCACCAAGACCTTCGGGTCGTTGGTCGCGAACGACCACATCGACCTCGTCGTGGAGCCCGGTGAGATCCACGCGCTGCTCGGGGAGAACGGTGCCGGCAAGAGCACGCTGATGAACGTGCTCTACGGGCTGTACGACCCCGACGGGGGGCAGATCCTCGTCGACGACGCGCCAGTGACGTTCGCCGGGCCCGGCGACGCGATGGCCGCCGGCATCGGCATGGTCCACCAGCACTTCATGCTCGTCCCCGTGTTCACCGTCGCGGAGAACGTGGTCCTGGGCCACGAGCCCGTGCGCGGCGGCGGGCTGATCGACCTTCCCGAGGCGCGTCGCCGGGTCAAGGAGATCTCCGACCGGTTCGGGTTCCACGTCGACCCGGACGCGTACATCGAGGACCTGCCCGTCGGCGTCCAGCAGCGCGTCGAGATCATCAAGGCGCTGTCCCGGCAGGCCAAGGTCCTCATCCTCGACGAGCCCACCGCCGTGCTCACGCCCCAGGAGACCGACGAGCTGATCGCCATCATGCGCCAGCTCAAGGAGACCGGGACGTCGATCGTCTTCATCACGCACAAGCTGCGCGAGGTGCGCGCCGTCGCGGACCGGATCACGGTCATCCGGCGCGGCAAGGTGGTCGGCAGCGCCGAGCCGACGTCCACGGAGACCGAGCTCGCCTCGCTCATGGTCGGCCGGTCCGTGTCGCTGGGGGTCGCGCGCACCGCGGCGGAGCCCGGCGAGGCGACGGTCCAGGTCCGCAACCTCACGGTCATCGACGACGCGGGCGTGCGTCAGCTCGATGACATCTCGTTCGACGTGGCTCGCGGCGAGATCGTCTCGATCGCCGGGGTCCAGGGCAACGGCCAGACGGAGCTCACCGAGGTCATGCTCGGGTTGCAGGCGCCGGTCGCCGGGTCCGTCCGGCTCGACGGTGTCGAGCTGGTGGGCAAGTCGGTCAAGGACGTGCTCGACGCGGGCCTCGGGTTCGTCCCGGAGGACCGCTCGACCGACGGGGTGATCGCGGACTTCTCCATCGCGGAGAACCTCATCCTCGACCTGCACCGGCACGAGCCCTTCGCGAAGGGAGTCGCGCTGAAGCCCGCGGCCGTCCGCGCTAACGCGGAGAAGCGGATCGCCGAGTTCGACGTCCGCACCGGCTCGATCGACGCGCACGCGAGCACCCTCTCGGGCGGCAACCAGCAGAAGGTCGTGCTGGCGCGGGAGATGTCGCGGCCCCTGCGCCTGCTCATCGCGTCGCAGCCGACCCGCGGCCTGGATGTCGGCTCGATCGAGTTCGTGCACTCCCGGATCGTGCAGGAGCGCGACAACGGCACCCCCGTGATCATCGTGTCGACGGAGCTCGACGAGGTGCTCGCGCTCGCGGACCGCATCCTCGTCATGTACCGCGGGCGGATCGTCGGCGACGTGCCCGGCGGGACCGACCGCGACGTGCTGGGCCTGATGATGGCGGGCGTGCCGCTGGAGGACGCCGTGCGCCAGGCCGCCGAGCACCACACGACGCTCGGGGAGCTGGACCTCACCGCCGACGCGACAACTCCCGAGGAGGAGCAGCTGTGAGCAGCCAGCCGCCGGTCCCGCTGCCCGACGCCGCGGTGCCGCCCCCCGGCCAGACCGGTGTGGCCGAACCGACGCAGGAGCCCGACGGCGGTCGCCGCATCCTGCACGAGATGCTGACCAGCAGCTGGCTCGTGTCCCTGCTGGCCATCGTGCTGGCGCTGATCCTCGGTGGGCTGCTCATCGCCGCGGCCGACGCCGAGGTGCAGGCGACGGCGAGCTACTTCTTCTCCCGGCCCAGCGACCTGATCTCCGCCGCCTGGACCGCGGTCTCGGAGGCCTACGCGGCGCTGTTCGCCGGGGCGATCTACGACCCGCGGGCCGAGGAGCTGGGCCGTGCGGTCCGCCCCTTCACCGAGACGCTCACCGTCGCGACGCCGCTGATCCTGGCCGGACTCGGTCTGGGCATCGGCTTCCGCGCCGGCCTGTTCAACATCGGTGCCCAGGGCCAGATCATCCTCGGTGGCATCTTCGCCGGGTACATCGGGTTCACGTTCGACCTCCCGCCGTTCGTGCACCTGCTGCTGTGCGTCTTCGGCGCCGCGCTCGGTGGTGCGCTGTGGGCGGGCATCGCGGGTGTGCTGAAGGCGCGCACGGGTGCCCATGAGGTCATCGTCACGATCATGCTCAACAACATCGCGATCTACCTGGTCGCGTACCTGCTGAGCCTCGACGCGTTCCAGCGCCCGGGCAGCAACAACCCGGTCAGCCCGCCGATCCCGGACAGCGCGTCCTACCCGCTCCTGCTGGGCAGCGGCTACCGCCTGCACGCCGGCTTCCTGGTCGCGATCGCCGCCGCGGTGTTCACGTGGTGGCTGATGGAGCGCTCGACCATCGGCTTCCGGTTCCGCGCCGTGGGGTCCAACCCGCAAGCCGCGCGCACCGCCGGCATCTCGGTGAACGCGACCTACGTGTGGGTCATGCTCACCGCCGGTGCGTTCGCAGGGCTCGCCGGTTCCGCGCAGGTGCTCGGCACGGAGCACGTCCTGACCGCCGGGGTCGCGGCGAGCTACGGGTTCGACGCCATCACGGTCGCCCTGCTCGGTCGGTCCAAGCCCTTGGGCACGGTCCTGGCCGGCATCCTGTTCGGCGCCCTGCGCGCGGGCGGCGTGGTCATGCAGGCCCGCACCGGCACCCCGATCGACATCGTGCTCGTCGTGCAGTCGCTCATCGTCCTGTTCATCGCGGCCCCGCCGCTCGTCCGGTCGGTGTTCCGACTGCCGTCACCCGACACGCCTCGAGCCCCGAAGCCGGTCGTCCCCGTCGCAGCGAAGGAGGTCAGCGCATGAGCGCCCCCACGATCGACGCGACGACGCCGGCGTCCGCCCGTCCCGCAGCCCAGCCGGTCCTGCCCCCGATCAAGTGGCACGCACCGATCGCGTACGCGGTGGTCGCGCTGGTCGGCCTCGTCGTGTTCGGGCTGCTCGGGCCGAGCGGCGAGACCAGCACGTTCGCCGTCTCGACCCCCCGTGACTTCATCCAGTTCACGCCGTTCTCGGTGCCGTCGAAGCTGACCGCGATCATCCTGTGCCTCGCGGCGCTCGCCCTGGCCGGGGTGTCGTTCTACGAGACCCGTCGACGGGAGAAGGCCGGCGCCTGGCTGCCGATCACCTACGGGTTCCTCATGGTGTTCGCGTTCCTCGTGTGGGCCGTCGCCGGCAAGGACAGCGGGCTCCCGCTGACCGGGCTGCTGCAGGGCTCGCTGTTCCTCGCGATCCCGCTGGTGTTCGGTGCGCTGGCGGGTCTGCTCTGCGAGCGGTCCGGCATCATCAACATCGCCATCGAGGGACAGCTGCTGGGCGGCGCGTTCCTCGCGGCCGTCGTCGCCACGCTGACCGGCAGCGCGTACGCGGGCCTCATCGCCGCACCCGTCGCCGGCGCCCTGGTGGGTCTGCTGCTGGTGCTGTTCTCGATCAAGTACGTGGTCAACCAGATCATCGTCGGCGTCGTGCTGAACGTGCTGGTCATCGGCGTGACCAGCTACCTGTTCTCCACGGTGCTCAAGGAGAACCCGGACACCTGGAACAACCCTCCGGGCCTGCCCGTCATCAGCATCCCGGTGCTCTCGCAGATCCCGATCCTCGGGCCGGTGCTGTTCCGCCAGACGGCGCTCGTCTACATCATGTACGTCGTCGTGATCCTGCTGCAGATCATGGTCTTCAAGTCCCGCTGGGGCCTGCGGCTGCGGTCGGTCGGCGAGCACCCGAAGGCGGCGGACACCGTCGGCATCAAGGTCAACCGCACCCGCCTGCGCGCCACCGTGCTCGGCGGCGCGGTGGCCGGACTCGGCGGGGCGTTCTTCACCGTCGCGGCGGGGCTGGCGTTCGGCAAGGAGATGACCAACGGCAAGGGGTACATCGCGCTCGCCGCGATGATCCTGGGCCGGTGGAGCCCGAAGGGGGCGCTGGCGGCTGCTCTGCTGTTCGGGTTCGCCAACAACCTGCAGCTCCAGCTGAGCATCATCCAGACGCCGATCCCCAGCCAGATCATGCTGATGACGCCCTACGTCGTGACGATCTTCGCGGTCGCGGGGCTCGTCGGACGGGTGCGCCCGCCGGCCGCCGAAGGCATCCCCTACACGAAGTGAGCACTGTGAACATCGATTGGGAAGCGCTGCGTTCCGCGGCCACCGAGGTCATGCACAAGGCGTACGCGCCCTACTCGAACTTCCCGGTCGGGGCCGCGGCGCTGGTCGACGACGGCCGCGTCGTCGTCGGCTGCAACGTGGAGAACGCCTCCTACGGGGTCACGCTGTGCGCCGAGTGCGCGCTGGTCTCGGGGCTGCACGTCTCGGGCGGCGGGCGGCTGGTCGCGTTCACGTGCGTCGACAAGCACGGCAACGTGCTCATGCCCTGCGGTCGGTGCCGGCAGCTGCTCTGGGAGCACGGGGGAGCGCGGCTCCTGGTGGAGACGACGCACGGCGTCAAGCCGATGACCGAGGTGCTTCCCGACGCCTTCGGGCCGGCCGACCTGGAGGAACGCGCATGAGCAGCGAGTCGTTCGACGCCGTCGACGTCATCGTCGCCAAGCGTGACGGGCACCGGCTGTCCGACGCGCAGATCGACTGGGTCATCGACGCGTACACGCGTGGGGTCGTCGCCGAGGAGCAGATGTCGGCGCTGAACATGGCGATCCTGCTCAACGGCATGGACCGTGCCGAGATCGCCCGGTGGACCGCCGCGATGATCGCCAGTGGCGAGCGGATGGACTTCTCCGGGCTGTCGCGGCCGACCGCGGACAAGCACTCGACCGGTGGGGTGGGCGACAAGATCACGCTGCCGCTCGCGCCGCTCGTCGCGGTGTTCGGGGTGGCCGTCCCGCAGCTGTCCGGCCGCGGACTCGGCCACACGGGCGGCACGCTGGACAAGCTCGAGTCGATCCCCGGCTGGCGGGCCGCGCTCAGCAACGACGAGATGATGGCGCAGCTCGACGACGTGGGCGCGGTCATCTGCCAGGCCGGGTCGGGGCTCGCACCCGCCGACCGCAAGCTCTACGCGCTGCGCGACGTGACCGGCACGGTCGAGGCCATCCCGCTGATCGCGAGCTCGATCATGAGCAAGAAGATCGCCGAGGGCACCGGTGCGCTCGTGCTCGACGTCAAGGTGGGGTCGGGGGCGTTCATGAAGGACGTCGACCGTGCGCGTGAGCTGGCCCGCACGATGGTCGCGCTCGGCACCGACGCCGGGGTCCGGACCGTCGCGCTCCTCACCGACATGTCGACGCCGCTGGGCCTCACCGCGGGGAACGCGCTGGAGGTCCGCGAGTCCGTCGAGGTGCTCGCGGGCGGGGGACCGGCGGACGTCGTCGAGCTCACCGTCGCGCTGGCCGAGGAGATGCTCGCCGCGGCCGGGCGACCCGGCCAGGACGTGGCAGCCGCCCTCCAGGACGGGCGGGCGATGGACGCGTGGAAGCGGATGATCGCCGCCCAGGGCGGCGACCCGGACGCGACGCTGCCGGTGGCCCGGGAGACGTCGCAGCTGCTCGCGGACACCGACGGGGTGCTCGCCGAGGTGGACGCCTACGCCGTCGGCATCGCGGCGTGGCGGCTCGGTGCGGGACGCGCGCGCAAGGAGGACCCGGTGCAGGCGGGTGCGGGCGTCGAGCTGCACGCCAAGCCCGGGGACACCGTGCGGGCCGGCCAGCCGCTGATGACGCTGCACACCGACACCCCGGACCGGTTCGGTCGTGCGCTCGACGCGCTCGCCGGCGCGGTCGTCGTCGCCCCCGAGGGCACCGTGGTGCCCGTCCGGCCTCTCGTGATCGACCGCATCGACGCCTGATCCCTCGCGGAGGCGCTCGGACGGGGGCACGATGGAGCGATGAGCACCGTGCCCGGAAGTGACGCCTGGAAGGACGCCGGCCTCGCGCCGGTGGACCCGGACGGTCCGCGGAGCCTGACCGACGACACGGACCAGTCCGACGACCCCGAGGAGTACGAGCCGGGGTTCGCGCGCGCGGACCGTGACGGCCGTGCCGACGAGGCGGACGTGGTCGAGCAGGACACCGAGGTGCCCGCCGATGATGAGGATGCTGACACCTGATCCGCTTCCTGGCGATCCGTCCCGGTACGGTGAGCCCATGACCTCCCCCTCCGAGCCCTCGGTGGCTGACGCCCCCAGCGACCCGATCGAGGCCACCGACCCCACGGCCGCACTCGTCGCGCTGATCCCGACCTTGCCCAAGGTCGTGCTGCACGACCACCTGGACGGCGGGCTGCGGCCGGCGACGATCATCGAGCTCGCCGCCGAGATCGACCACGAGCTGCCCGCGACGGATCCCGACGAGCTGGGCCGCTGGTTCGTCGAGGCCGCCAGCTCCGGGACGCTCGAGCGCTACCTCGAGACGTTCGACCACACCGTCGCCGTCATGCAGACGGAGGAGGGGCTCCGCCGGGTCGCCCGCGAGTCCGCGATCGACCTGGCCGCCGACGGCGTCGTCTACGCCGAGCAGCGGTACGCGCCCGAGCAGCACCTCGCGAAGGGGCTGACCCTCCAGCAGGTGGTCGACGCCGTGCAGGCCGGTTTCGCGGAGGGCATCGCCGAGGCGGCCACCGCGGGACGCTCGATCCGGATCGGGACCCTCATCACCGCGATGCGGCACGCCGACCGCGCCGACGAGATCGCCGCGCTCGCCCTGGAGAACCGCGACAACGGCGTCGTCGGCTTCGACATCGCCGGCGCCGAGGACGGGTTCCCGCCCTCGCGTCACGCCAGCGCGTTCAGCACGCTCGCGGAGGCCGACTTCCCGACCACCGTGCACGCCGGCGAGGCAGCCGGCGTGGAGTCGATCGCGGAGGCCGTGCACGTCGCGCACGCCTGCCGGATCGGGCACGGCGTGCGGCTCGTCGAGGACATCACGACCGACGAGCTCGGCGACCGGCTGGGCACGCTCGCGCACTGGATCCGCGACCGTCGCATCCCGCTGGAGCTGTGCCCGTCGTCGAACGTGCAGACGGGGGCCGCCGAGTCGGTGGCCACCCACCCCGTCACCCGCCTGCGGAACCTCGGCTTCGCCGTGACGGTCAACACCGACAACCGGCTGCAGTCCGGCACGTCCATGACCCGCGAGCTGACGCTGCTCGTCGAGGAGGCCGGCTGGGAGCTCGTCGACCTGCGCGACGTGGCGGTCACTGCCGCGGCGCACTCGTTCCTGCACCACGACGAGCGCTCCGCGCTGATCGACCAGGTCATCCGCCCGGCGTACGCGTCCGCGCGGGGCGGTCGCCACCGCGCGTAGACCCTGTCCGAGCACGCCATGGGGCACGCCATCGCAGTGGGTGACGCGCCCCATGGCGTTCTCGCGACCGGGGTCTGATCGGTCGACGGGTCAGATCAGGCCCTTCGTGTGCCAGACCGTCTTCGTCTCGACGAAGGCTGTGATGCGGTCGAGCGACGGGGCGGCAGCGTCCGGGCCGTTCTCCGGGGGCAGGACCCGCTTGAGGGTGTCGGCTGCGGCGATCTGCAGGTCGATCCAGTCGAGGGCGCCCGCGCCCACCAGG
This sequence comes from Cellulomonas sp. Leaf334, assembly GCF_001424195.1. Lineage (GTDB taxonomy): Bacteria > Actinomycetota > Actinomycetes > Actinomycetales > Cellulomonadaceae > Cellulomonas. Next base: position 898,682 of record NZ_LMOO01000005.1, read on the forward strand.
TCGAGGGCGTTGACGTCCTGGTGGCTGGCCAGCCAGGGGGCGATCTCCGCGGGCGAGCCCGTGAGCACGTTGACGACGCCCTTGGGCACGTCGCTCGTCGCGAGGACCTCGGACAGGCTGATGGCCGACAGGGGGAGCTTCTCCGACGCGACGACGACGACCGTGTTCCCGGCGACCAGGGCCGGAGCGACCGCGGACACGAGCCCGAGCAGCGACGAGTCCTGCGGCGCGATGATCGCGACGACGCCGGTCGGCTCGGGGACCGAGATGTTGAAGTACGGGCCGGACACGGGGTTGGCGTTGCCCGCGACCTGCGCGTACTTGTCCGTCCAGCCCGCGTACCAGACCCAGCGGTCGATGGCCGTGTCCACCTGGGCGTTCGCAGCCGCGGCGGTCACACCCTCGGCGTCGACGATCTCGGCGACGAACTGCGCCCGCCGGCCCTCGAGGAGCTCGGCGATCCGGTAGAGGACCTGACCGCGGTTGTACGCGGTGGCACCCGACCAGCCGCCGACGGCCGCGCGGGCGGCGACCACCGCGTCGCGGGCGTCCTTGCGGGACGCCTTCGCGGCGTTGGCGAGGAAGGCGCCCTTCGCGCTCACGATCTCGTAGGTGCGACCCGACTCGCTGCGCGGGAACGCCCCGCCGATGTAGAGCTTGTACGTCTTGGGGACGGCGAGGCGGGTCACTTGCTGGCTCCCTTGGTGATGGGCGTGCGCTTCGCCGGGGCGGTGACGGCCGTGGGGGCCGCGGTCTTCAGGTACGCGGCGATGCCGTGGCGGCCACCCTCGCGGCCGTAGCCGGACTCCTTGTAGCCGCCGAACGGGCTGGACGGGTCGAACCGGTTGAACGTGTTGGCCCAGACGACGCCGGCGCGCAGCTTGTCGGCGACGGCCAGGATGCGGCTGCCCTTGTCGGTCCAGATGCCCGCGGACAGGCCGTAGGGGGTGTTGTTCGCCTTGGCGATCGCCTCGGCGGGCGTGCGGAACGTGAGCACGCTGAGCACCGGGCCGAAGATCTCCTCGCGGGCGATCCGGTGGCTGGTGGACACGTTGGTGAAGATCGTCGGTGCGAACCAGAACCCGTTGTCCGGGATGGTGCACGCAGCCGTCCACCGCTCGGCGCCCTCGGCCTCGCCCACGTCGCTCAACGACCGGATCCGCTCGAGCTGCTCGGCGCTGTTGATCGCGCCGATGTCGGTGTTCTTGTCCAGCGGGTCGCCCAGGCGCAGCGTCGACAGGCGCGTCTTGAGCCGGTCGATGACCTCGTCGTGGACCGACTCCTGGACCAGCAGGCGGCTGCCCGCGCAGCAGACGTGGCCCTGGTTGAAGAAGATGCCGTTGACGATGCCCTCGATGGCCTGGTCGATGGGCGCGTCGTCGAACACGATGTTCGCCGCCTTCCCGCCGAGCTCGAGGGTCAGCTTCTTGTTCGTGCCCGCGACCGACTTCGCGATCGCGCGGCCGACCGACGTCGACCCGGTGAACGCGACCTTGTCGACGTCGCCGTGGCCGACGAGCGCGGCGCCGGTCTCGCCCGCGCCGGTGATGATGTTGACGACGCCGGGCGGCAGGTCGGCCTGCTGCACGATCTCGGCGAACAGCAGCGCGGTCAGCGACGTGGTCTCGGCCGGCTTGAGCACGACCGTGTTGCCGGCCGCGAGCGCCGGGGCGATCTTCCACGCCAGCATGAGCAGCGGGAAGTTCCACGGGATGACCTGCGCGGCGACGCCGAGCGGGGCGGGGGCGGCGCCCAGGCCGACGTGGTCGAGCTTGTCCGCCCAGCCCGCGTAGTAGAAGAACCAGGCCGCGACCAGCGGCACGTCGACGTCGCGGCTCTCCTTGATGGGCTTGCCGTTGTCCAGGCTCTCGGCGACGGCCAGCTCACGGCTGCGCTCCTGCACCAGGCGTGCGATGCGGAACAGGTACTTGCCGCGGTCGGCGCCGGACATGCGGGACCAGACCCTGTCATAGGCCTTGCGGGCGGCGGCGACGGCCACGTCGACGTCGTCTGCCGACGCTGTCGAGATCGTCGTGATGTGCTTCTCGGTCGCAGGGTTGATCGAGGCGAACGGCTTGCCGCCACCCGACCGGAACTCGCCGTCGATGAAGAGGCCGTACTCGCTGCGCAGGTTCAGGATCGCCTGCGACTCGGGCGCCGGGGCGTACTCGAGGAATGACATCTGTGGGCCCTTCAGTCGATCGTCACGTAGTCGGGGCCGGAGTAGTGCCCGGTCGTCATCTTCTGGCGTTGCAGCAGCACGTCGTTGAGCAGGCTGGAGGCGCCGAACCGGAACAGGTGCGGCGTCAGCCACTCCTCCCCGACCGTCTCGGCGACCGTCACCAGGTACTTGATCGCGTCCTTCGACGCCCGGATGCCCCCGGCCGGCTTCACGCCGACCTTGTCGCCGCTGAGCCGGTGCCAGTCGCGCACGACCTCCAGCATCAGCAGCGTGACCGGCAGCGTCGCGGCCGGGGCGACCTTGCCGGTGGACGTCTTGATGAAGTCGCCGCCCGCCAGGATGCCCAGCCACGAGGCGCGGCGGACGTTGTCGTAGGTGTTGAGCTCACCCGTCTCGAGGATGACCTTGAGGTGGGCGTAGGTGCCGTCCGCGCGGCGGCAGGCCTCCTTGACCGCGACGATCTCGTCGTAGACCTGGCCGTACCGGCCCGCGAGGAACGCCCCGCGGTCGATGACCATGTCGATCTCGTCGGCGCCCGCGGCCACCGCGTCGGCGGTGTCCTCGAGCTTGATCGACCGTGACGAGCGACCGCTCGGGAACGCGGTGGCGACGGCCGCGACCGCGATCTTGCCCTGGTCCGGGTCGCCGTGCGCCGTGCCGAGCGCCTGCACCGCGTGCGGGACCATGTCGCCGTACACGCAGACCGCCGCGACGCGCGGGCAGCTCGGGTCGGCCGGGTCGGGCGTGACCGCCTTGGCGACGAGCGAGCGCACCTTGCCGGGCGTGTCCGCACCCTCGAGCGTGGTCAGGTCGACCAACCCGATGATCCGGTCCAGCGCCCACGCCTTCGAGGTGGTCTTGATCGAGCGCGTCCCGAGCCCCGCGGCGCGCTGCTCCAGCCCGACCGCGTCGACCCCGGGGATGCCGTGCAGGTAGCGACGCAGGTTGGCGTCGTTCGCCTCGCCGCCCAGGAGAGCGACGGCGCGCTCCCCGGGGACGATCTGGGTGCCTGTCATGAAGGGTCCTCGCTGTTCGTGTGCTTCTCGATGAGGTGCGTGGCGGTCTGCTCGTCGGTGACCAGCACCGTGCAGAGGCCGCTGGAGACGACCGCGTCGGCGACCGCGTGCTTGGCCGCCCCCGCGATGACGGCGATGCTGAGCTGGGCCGCGCGCAGGCGCTCCAGCGGGAGGCCGATGGTCCGCTCGTCGAGCCCTTCGTCGACGATGGCTCCGGAGGCGTCGACGTACCGGCCGACGACGTCGCCGACGGCACCGCGGCGGACGAGCCCCGCGACGTCGTCGGGGGTCAGGTAGCCGCTGTCGACGAGGACCGAGCTCGCGTCGGCCGCCCCGGCGCTGAACAGGTAGGCGTCGGCGCTCGCGGCGAGGTCGAGGACGGCGGCCACCGCGCGGTCGGACTCGATGGCGCGCTTGGTCTCCAGCCGCTCGAGGATCGCCGGGCTCGGCAGCAGCGTGGCGTGCCCGCCGGCCTTCTGCGCGATGGTGACGGCGGTGGACGCCGCGGTGCCCGCCCGACGGTTGAGGCTGACGCCACCGTTGATCTGCACGACGTCGACGCCCCCGGCCCAGCCGTCCTCGAGGTGCCGCGAGACGTCGTCCAGCGTGCGACCCCAGCTGATCCCGAGGGTGCGGGGGACCGGGCGCAGGGTGGCGAGGTAGTCGGCGGCAGCCTGCGCCGTGCGTGACTGGAGCTCGTCCTGGTCGTCGACGCCCGAGCTGGACACCACGATCGCGTCGGACAGGCCGCAGGTCTCGCGCAGCCGACGCTCGACCGGCAGCCGGCGCGCACGGGGGTGGACGATCTCGATCCGGACGAACCCGGAGGCCTTGGCCTGCGCCAGCAGCCGGCCGACCTTCCAGCGGGTGAGCGCGAGGATCGACCCGATCTCGTCCTGGGTCTTGTCCTCCTCGTAGTACAGCTCGGCGGCGCGGATGGACAGCAGCTCGTCCGACTCGATCATGCGGTTCCTCTCCCGTCGTCCCACAGTAGGCACGGTCCGCGCGCATCGCAACACTCGTAGCGTTCTTTGCTCATATGAGCAGGCCCGCGGGCCGATGGGACGAATCACCCGATCGGTGGTTGTGCCCGCAATTGACTCGTCCCGGGTGGTCAGCGACAGTGGGGCAGCCATCCGGCCGGAGCCGGAGCGCGCACCATGCGGGAGGCAGGCGAGGGGACAGCACGGATGGGACGGTGGGGACGCGGCGCGGTCGCCGTCGTCGTCGTCCTCGGGTTCCTCGGCGCCGGGATCGGCGTGGGTGCCGCGGTGCGCAACCTCCAGGCCGCCAAGACCGTCGTCGTGCCGGTCGCGTGGCAGCCGGCCTGGAAGGACGCCCACGTGCGCGAGGGGCGGGACGTGATCCTGGCCTGGGGCGACCGGGCCGGCGCAGACCCCACACGAGCACCTGCCGAGCTCCGGTTCGACGCAGCACGTGCCGTCGCCCAGCTCGACGCCCTGTACGCCCTCGACGTCCACGACCTCGACGTGGTCGCCGAGGACGGCGCGATCGCCCGGCACAAGATCGTGGTCGTGGTCGACGGGACCTGGTCGACGGGACCCGGCGCACCCGCGAGCTCCGTCGTCGTGCCGCACAGCGGTGGGCTCGCCCGGTCCGAGCGCGGAGCGACCGGCTCCGTCGTCGACGGGGTCGGTGTGCTGCGCGTCGACGTCCCGTCGCTGACCGCCCGCGGTCACGAGTCCGCGACGGCACCGGTCACCGAGGCGCCCGCGCTCGTCGGCGGCTCCGAGTTCGACCCGTCGTGGGAGCTGGCCCGTGGCTTCGCCGAGGTCGTGCAGGGCTTCGCCGTCCTCGACACGCCCGGTGGCTTCGCGACGGACGACGCCGCGACGTTCTGGGCCGCCAGCGCGGCCTACCTGGCCACCGTGGCCGCGCCCGGGGGAATCGGCGACCCTGCCGACCTGGTCCGGAGCCCCCAGCTGCACTGGGCGAGCCCGCGTCTCGGCGACGGCGGCTGGCTGCTGCTGCAGTACCTGGCGGAGCGCGACGGCGAGCAGCTGCTCGGGACCATGTGGCGGGAGGCGGAGGCCGGCGAGGACCCGCTCACCACGTACAAGCGGCTCACCGGGCTGAGCCAGGCGGACCTGAACCGCCGCGTCGCGGAGTACGCCCTGCGGACCGTGACGTGGGACTTCATGGACCGCAGCGCGATCGCCGCCGGGGTCGACCGGCTCGACCCCGTGCTGCTCGCGGACCGGACCACGCCCGTCGAGGCCGTCGAGGGCGACCCCGGCCACTACCGCGTCCTCGACGCGTTCGCCCCGTCCGACTACGGCTTCACGATCGTGCGGCTCCAGCCCGACCCCGGGGTGCAGGACATCCGGGTGCGGGTGCGGGGCCACGACGCCGCCGCGGACGCGGGACTGAGCTTCGGGTTCGTCGCGATGCGCGGAGGCGTCCCCCGGTACAGCCCGGTGACCGAGAGCCTCGACGAGCAGGTCCAGCTCCGGCTGCGGACGGGCGAGAACGAGGCGTACCTCGTGGTCGTCGGCACCCCGACCGTGAACCATCGGCACGGCGCGGGCGACGCGTACGGCGACGTCGCGCGGTACGCGTACGAGTTCCGGGTCTCGGGCGCGACCGTGGCCGACGACCCGCCGGACCCGGCGACGCTCGGGGGCCACCACCACGTCAACGGGGGCGGCTTCGTGGACGATCTCGCGACGGTCGACCCGACCGCCTACGTCGGCCCCGACGCGGTGGTCCGGGGGGATGCGCGGGTCCTCGGCGACGCGCGCATCGAAGGGCGAGCGTGGGTCGAGGCGGGTGCGGTGGTCGAGGACCAGGCGGTCGTGCGGGACGTCGCGATCGTCCGGGCGGGCGCCCACCTGAGCGGGACCACGGTCGTGGCGGGCGACGCGGTCGTCGGCTTCACGTGCGCCGCGGGGAGCTACCCGACGTTCGACCCGGCGCGCTGGTGCGACGGCCGCGTCGTGTCCGCCGACCCCTCCCAGGCCATCACCCCGTTCGCGGCGGCCGACCTCCTGCTCACCGACGTGCCCGGACCCACACCGACCCCGACGCCCGAACCGTCGACCCCGACCGAGACCCCGACGCCGACGCCGACGCCCACCGCCACGCCGAGGCCGCAGCACACCGCGACCGTGCCGACGCCCACGGTCGGCGGCGTCGAGCCCCCGGAGCCGATCACCGCGAGCGCGTGCTCGGCCACCTACACCGTGGTCAACCACTGGAGCTCGGAAGGGCAGAACTGGTTCCAGGTGGAGGTGGTCGTGTCCGCGGGCAGCGCCGGGGTCGACGGGTGGGCCGTCTCCTGGGCGCTCGCGCCAGGCGTCCAGGTCACGGACAACGTCTGGAACGCGCGGCTCGGCACCAGCGGCTCGACCGTGACCGCCGAGAACATGACCTACAACGGCAGCCTGCGCGACGGGGGCACCGCGACGTTCGGCTTCCACCAGACGGGACCGGTAGACAGCGGCCTGCTGGTCCCGCAGGTCACCTGCACCCGGACCCGCTAGATCCCGAGCGCCGCCCGCACGTCGGCCGCGACCGCGTCCAGACGGCTGCGGGCGTCGTGCCGCGCCCGGCCGACGGTCGCGTGGTCCGCCGCCGGGTCGAGCGGGAGGACGACTTCGAGGTAGCACTTGACCTTCGGTTCGGTCCCGCTGGGCCGCACGATGACGCGGGTGCCGTCGGCCGTGTGCAGCCGCAGGCCCTCCGTGGGCGGCAGCCCGTCGCGGTCGTCCTCCGACCCCGAAGCCAGGTCGACGACCTCCGTCACGCGGGACCCGGCCAGCGACGACGGTGGCCGGCTCCGGAGCCGGTGGACGGTCTCACCGATCTGGGAGAGGTCGGCGAACCGCGCCGAGACCTGGTCGGTGAGGTGCAGGCCGTGCGCGCGGGCGAGGTCGTCGAGCGCGTCGGTCACGCTGCGCCCCTCGGCCTTGAGGCGCGCCGCGAGGCCGGCGACGAGCAGCGCCGCGGAGATGCCGTCCTTGTCGCGCACGTGCGCCGGGTCGACGCAGTAGCCGAGCGCCTCCTCGTACCCGAAGACCAGCCCGTCGACGCGTGAGATCCACTTGAAGCCCGTGAGCGTCTGCGCGTGGCGGTAGCCGGCGGCGGCCGCGATCTTGCCGAGCAGTCGCGACGAGACGATCGAGCTGGCGAACGCGGCCCCGTTCTGCGGCGCGGTCCCGGCGACGCGTGCCCCGAGGAGCGACCCGGTCTCGTCGCCGTGCAGGATGCGCCAGCCCTCGGCCTCGGCGGTGTCGGGCCCGCGGAACGAGCGGTGGCGCAGGTCCTGGATCCCCACACCGCAGCGGTCCGCGTCGGGGTCGAGCGCGATGACCAGGTCCGCGCCCTCGTCGCTGGCCAGCCCGATGGCGAGGTCGATCGCACCGGGCTCCTCGGGGTTGGGGAAGGCGACGCTCGGGAAGTCACCGTCCGGCTCCGCCTGCTCCGGCACCACCAGCACGTCGGTGAACCCGGCCTCCGCGAGCACCCGCTGGGCGACCTCGCCGCCGACGCCGTGCAGGGGGGTCAGGACGATGCGCAGGCGCTTGGCGGCGGCCCGGGTGGCGTCGTCGGTGGGTGCCAGCGCGACGACCGACGCCACGTACGCGTCGAGCAGCTCGGGACCGAGCACGGTCCAGCCGCTCGCGGCGCGCGGGACGGACGCGACCGAGGGGACGTGCGCGATCTCGGCGGCGATCGCCGCGTCGGCGGGCGGCACGATCTGGGCGCCCTGGCCGGAGTCGGTGACCACCCGGCCGCCGAGGTAGACCTTGTAGCCGTTGTCCTGCGGGGGGTTGTGCGACGCGGTGACCATGATCCCGGCGTCGGCGCCCAGGTGGCGGACCGCGAACGCGAGCACCGGGGTGGGCAGCGCCGACGGCAGGACGAGCACCTCGATGCCCACCGCCGTGAGGACCGCCGCGGAGTCCCGGGCGAAGTCGACGGACTTGTGCCGGGCGTCGTACCCGATGACCACGCGCGGCCGGGGCTGCACGCCGTCCAGCTCACCCAGCAGGTAGTCCGCGAGTCCCGACGCCGCGCGGATGACGACCGCACGGTTCATCCGGTGCGGGCCACCACCCAGCCGTCCGCGCAGGCCCGCGGTGCCGAACTGCAGGAGGCCTGTGAACCGGTCCGCCAGCTCCTCGCGCGCAGCGGTCCGGGCGTCGAGCGCCTGGCGCTGCGTCGGGTCGGGCTCCCGCCCCGGCGCGATCGTCGGCGGTGCGGCGCGGGCCACGTCCAGCAGCCCGCGCAGCTCGTCGGCCGTCTGCGGGTCGGGATCGTCCTCGATCCAGGTCTGCACCCGCGCCTCGAGGCCTGCCCATGCGTCGTCGCCGGTCATGGGGCCAACGTACTCAGCCGGTCCGGTCGGCGCTCCCCGACGTGCCCGGCAGCACCACGACGACCAGACCCTCCTCGACGCGCACCGCGTAGGACGCCACGTCGTCCTGCCCCGACCGGCACGCGCCGGTGCTCAGGTCGAACACGTGGGCGTGCAACGGGCACACGACGACGTCGGCGTCCGTCTGCCCGTCGGCCAGCGGTCCTCCGCGGTGCGGGCACACGGCGTCGAGCGCGCGGACGGTGCCGTCGCGGAGCCGGAAGACGGCGACCTGCCGGCCGGCGACCGCGTAGGCGCGGCCCTCGCCGGGCGGGATCTCGGACAGCCTGCCCAGCACGTGCTCGACACCGACGGCCTGCGTGCTCATCGGACCGGGACCTGCGGCAGCACGGTCAGCGGCAGCGCGGTGCGGAACTGGCCCGGTTCGGCCGGGTCGTCGCGCTCCTTCCAGGGGTCGCGGTACGCGTCGACGGACGCCTGCACCGCGGCGTCCAGCGTCGCGGCCATGCCCTCGGCATCCTCCACGACGACGGCGCGGATGTGCTCGATCCCGAGCCGGGGCACCCACGCGTAGGTCCGCTCGAGCCAGTTCGCCGTCTCGCGGTAGTACTGGATGAACCGACCCGTCAGCGTGGTGACCTCCTCGGGGGTGTCGACGGTCGTGAGCAGGTCGCCCTTGCGGATGTGCGCCCCGGCGGCCCCGCCGACGTAGATCTCCCAGCGCCCGCCGTCGACCGCGACGACCCCGATGTCCTTGACGTAGGCCTCCGCGCAGTTGCGGGGGCAGCCCGTCACGGCGAGCTTGAGCTTCGCCGGGCTCTCCAGGCCCTGGTACCGGGTCTCGATGGCGATGCCCAGTGCGGTGGAGTCCCCGAGGCCGAACCGGCAGAAGTCGCTGCCGACGCACGTCTTCACCGTCCGGAAGGACTTGCCGTACGCGTAGCCGGACGGCATGTCGAGGTCGGCCCACACCCTCGGCAGGTCCTCCTTGCGCACGCCGAGCAGGTCGATGCGCTGCCCGCCCGTGAGCTTGATCATCGGGATGCGGTGCTTGTCCGCGACGTCGGCGATGCGGCGCAGCTGGTCGGCCGAGGTCACGCCACCCTTCATCTGCGGCACCACGGAGAACGTCCCGTCGCGCTGGATGTTGGCGTGCACGCGGTCGTTGATGAAGCGGCCGTCGCGCTCGTCGACGACGTCGGCGCCCCAGATCGTGCGGAGCAGCGAGGTCAGCCCCATCTTCGAGCGGGCGTCCTCGACCCCGCCGGGTGCGAGGGCGGCGAACACCGCCGACACCGAGCGCAGGTCCTGCTCGCGGACGAGGGCGACGAGCTCGGCCTTGGCGTGGGGGACACCGGGCACGTACCAGGACGCGGACTCGTCGACCACCAGGTCGCCGTCGGCGGCCCACTCGACGACCTGCGCGACGAGCGTCGTGCACGACCCGCAGCCCTTGCCTGCCCGGGTCGCGTCCATGACCCCCGCCACGGAGGCGACCCCGCCGCGGACGCACGCCGCGATCGTGCCCTTGCTGACGCCGTTGCAGTTGCAGACGATCGTCTCGTCGGGCAGCTCCGCGACGCCCACCTCGGCGGGCGCGGTGCCCAGGTCGAACAGCAGCGCGATGCGGTCCTCGGGCAGCGGCGAGCCGCGGTCGAACGCCTGGATGAGCGGCGCGACCTTCTCGAGGTCCCCGACGAGGGTCGCCCCGATGAGTCGGTCGTCGCGGACCACCACGCTCTTGTACAGGCCGCGGCGCGGCTCGGAGACGATGATGTGGTCGTCGTCGGGACGCTCCGGCGCCGTGACCCCCATGGACGCGACGTCGATCCCCGCGACCTTGAGCTTCGTCGCGGTGCGCGAGCCGTGGTACTGCGCCGACGGGTCGGTGCCGGTGAGCACGTCGGCGAGCACCCGGGCCTGCTCCCACAACGGTGCGACCAGCCCGTAGACCTGGTCGCGGTGCTGCACGCACTCGCCGACCGCGAACACGGCCGGGTCGGGCGTGCCCTGGTCGTCGAGCGCGTGCATCTGGTCGTCGACGACGATGCCGCGCTCGACCAGGAACCCGCTCGTTGCCGCCACCGACGAGTTCGCCCGGATGCCCGCGGCCACCACGACCATGTCGCACGGCAGCACGCGCCCGTCGGCGAGCTGCACACCCGTGATCCCCGTGTCGCCGAGCACGCCGACGGTGCGGGCCGACGTCTCGACGGCGATCCCCAGCGTCTCGACGCCGCGCCGAAGCACGTACCCGCCCGCCGCGTCGAGCTGCTGGTTCATCAGGTGCGCCGGACCGTGAACCACGGTGACGTCGACGCCGTGCGTCTGCAGGCCGCGCGCCGCCTCCAGCCCGAGCAGACCGCCGCCGATGACCACCGCCCGCTCGTGGGTGCGGGCGTACCGGATCATCGCGCGGGTGTCGTCGAGCGTGCGGAACCGGAACACGCCCTGGTGGAAGCCGCGCCCGACCGTGCGCATCCCCGGGATGTCCGGGACGAACGCGCTGCTGCCGGTCGCGATCACGAGCGCGTCGTAGGGCGTGCGGCTGCCGTCGGTGGCGCGCACCGTGCGGGCGTGCCGGTCGATGCGACCCACCCGTACCCCCGCGTGCAGGGTGATCGCGTTGTCCCGGTACCAGGCCATCGAGTTGAGGAAGATGGCCTCCTCGCTCTCCAGCCCGGCCAGGACGTTGGACAGCATGATCCGGTTGTAGTTGCCGTACGGCTCCTCGCCGAACATCGTGATCCGGAACTGCTCGGCGCCTCCGCGCTCGAGGATCTCCTCGACCGTGCGCGCACCCGCCATGCCGTTGCCGACGACGACGAGGTCGCGCCGCCCGTCGTCGTCGCGTGTGCGCCGGGCCACGTCACACCTCCACGAGACCGAGGTCGATGACCAGGACGCCCGAGACGCCCGCCGCACCGGCCGCGTGCACCTCGAGGGTGGTGCCGGGCTCCAGGTCCTCGACGACGCGCAGCGGCACGTGCACGTCGCCCTTGGCGGCGATGGGGAAGTAGCGCATCGGCACCCCGTCCCGCACCAGCACGACGACGACGAGCTCGTCCGTGCTGTTGCCGCCACGGAAGTACACCGTCTGCGCCACCGCACCGTCGGGGACGGTGTAGCTCAGGCCCGGGTCGAGGAGCTCGGGTGCGGCGAGGCCCTTGCCGGTCAGCGCGTAGACGCCCTGCAGGAAGGTCGGGTGACTGTCCAAGGCAAGTCCCTTCGGTCGGACCGGTGGCCACGGAGAGCGGGAGCGCCCTGTGGTCGTGCCGGCCTGTGGTGTGCTGCGTGAGACGAGCGGGGCGACGGCCACGGCGCACGCCTTGAACGCGGGCATGCGCGAGACCGGGTCGAGGGCGTCGTGCGTGAGGGTGTTCGCGCGGGACTCGCCGGACCAGTGGAACGGGACGAACACGGTGTCGGTCCGGATGCCCGTGGTCAGCCGGGCGCGGAACACCGCGACGCCCCGGCGGGTACGCAGCCGCACGGGCTCACCGTCGACGACGCCGCAGCGGCGGGCCAGGTCGGGGTGCAGCTCGGCGTGCGGCAGCACCGTCCCGTCGGGCCCGACCTCGTCGCCGGCCAGTGCCGCGACCCGCCGCGTCTGCGTGCCGCTCTGGTACTGCCGCATCACCCGTCCGGTGGTCAGGACGTACGGGAACTCCGGGTCGGTGCGTTCCGCGGGCTCGCGGAACTCGGCCCTCGTGAACCGGGCGAGCCCGTCGGGGTGCGCGAACCGCCGTCCGAACAGCCTCGGGGTACCCGGGTCGTCGGCGTCGGTGCACGGCCAGAACACACCCTGCCCCTCCTCGATGCGGTCGTAGGTGATGCCGGCGTAGTCCGCCACGCCGCCCGCGCTCGCCCGGCCGAGCTCGGAGAACGCGGACGCCGCGTCGGTCGTCATGAGGTGCCCGTGCCCGAGGCGGTCGGCGATGCCCGCGAGCACGTCGAGGTCGGTCCGCACGCCCGGCGGCGGGTCGAGCGCGCGGCGGCGACGCAGCACCCGGCCCTCCAGGTTCGTCATCGTGCCCTCCTCCTCGGCCCACATCGCCACGGGCAGCACGACGTCCGCACGGGCGGCCGACTCGGACAGGAACAGGTCGGCGACCATCAGGAAGTCGAGGGCGTCGACGCGGTCGGTCACGGAGCCCGCATCCGGTGCGGACACGGTGACGTTCGACGCGAGCAGCAGCAGCGTCCGCACGCCGCCGGGGGTGCCCAGCGCGCGCAGCATCTCGGTGGCGGACACGCCCGGCCCCGGCAGCCGTGTCGGGTCGACACCCCAGACGCCGGCGACGTGCGCCCGGTGCGCGAGGTCGGTGATCTTCCGGTACCCGGGCAGCTGGTCGGCCTTCTGGCCGTGCTCCCGACCACCCTGGCCGTTGCCCTGGCCCGTGAGCGTCCCGTAGCCCGAACCCGGCCGGCCCGGCAGCCCGAGCGCGAGCGCGAGGTTGATGAACGCCTGCGCCGTGGCCGTGCCCGACGCGTGCTGCTCGGCGCCGCGGGCCGTGATCACCATCGCCGACGAGGCCGTCCCCAGCAGCTCCGCCACGGCCTCCAGGTCCGCCGCGGGCACCCCCGTGATCCGCTCGACGCGGTCGGGCCAGTACCCGGTCACCGACTCCCGGACCGTCTCGAACTCCACCGTCCGGGCCGCGACGTACTCCTCGTCGACCCACCCGCGGCGCACCACCAGATGCAGGAGGCCGTTCGCGAGCGCGGCATCGGTCCCGGGTCGCGGTTGCAGGTGCAGGTGCGCCGTGCGGGCCGTCGCTGTCACGCGCGGGTCGACGACGACGTGACGCGCACCGCGCTCGCGGCCCGCCTCCAGGTGCTGCATCAGCGGGGGCATGGTCTCCGCCGGGTTGGCACCCACCAGGAGAAGCACGTCCGCGAGCGCCAGGTCCGCGACCGGGAACGGCAGCCCGCGGTCGATCCCGAACGTGCGCGTCGCCGCCGCGGCCGCGGACGACATGCACCAGCGGCCGTTGTAGTCGATCGACCGTGTGCGCAGCACCGTCCGCGCGAACTTGCCGAGCAGGTAGGCCTTCTCGTTGGTGAGGCCACCGCCGCCGAAGCACCCCACGGCATCCCGTCCGTACCGGCGCTGCGTCGCCCGGACAGCCTCGGCGACCGCGTCGAGCGCCTCGTCCCACGTCGCGGGGCGTAGCGGCGACGAGCGGTCCCCGGGGACCGTCCGCACCAGGGGAGCGGTGAGCCGGTCGGGGTGGGTGAGCAGGTCTGCGGCCGACCAGCCCTTCGCGCACAGACCGCCGCGGTTGGTCGGGAAGTCCGTCGGGGTCAGGCGGACGTCTGGTCGCTCGGACTCCGGCCGCTGCGTGACCGACAGCTCCATGCCGCACTGCAGCGCGCAGTACGGGCAGTGCGTCGCGACGGTCCGGGCAGCGTCAGGAGCCCGTCCGACCGTCGGCGACCCGAGCTCCTGCCTCATCGCTCGATCGTGCGGTGCCCCCGTTACGCGCGGCCTGCCGCCGGGTTACCGCAGGGTTTCCCCTGCCTAGAGGCGTCGCACGATCTGGGCGAGCAGCGCGCTGATCCGCGGGCCCGCCGCGCGACCGGCCTCGAGCACCTCGTCGTGCGAGAGGGGCTCGGGGCTGATGCCTGCGGCGAGGTTGGTGACCAGCGAGATGCCGAGCACCTCGATGCCGGCCTGACGCGCCGCGATCGCCTCGAGCGTCGTCGACATGCCGACCAGGTCACCGCCGAGCGTGCCCGCCATCCGCACCTCGGCGGGGGTCTCGTAGTGCGGGCCGCGGAACTGCACGTAGACGCCCTCGTCGAGCGACGGGTCGACCTCGCGCGCGACGGCCCGCAGGCGGCTGGAGTACAGGTCGGTGAGGTCGACGAACGTCGCACCCTCCAGCGGTGACGTCGCCGTGAGGTTCAGGTGGTCGTTGATCAGGACCGGCGTGCCCGGGGCCCACGCGGGGTTGAGCCCGCCGCAGCCGTTGGTCAGGACGACGGTCGACGCCCCCGTCGCGGCCGCGGTCCGGACCCCGTGCACGACGCGGCGCACACCCCGGCCCTCGTACAGGTGGGTGCGCGAGCCGAGGACCAGGGCGTGCCGGTCGGTGCCCTCGATCCGGATGGACCGGATGGTGCCGACGTGCCCGACGACGGCGGGTGCCGCGAACCCGGGGACGTCGTGGCTGGGCAGCTCCGCGACCGTCTCGCCCAGCAGCTCCGCGGCACCGCCCCAGCCCGACCCGAGCACCAGGGCGACGTGGTGACGCTCCACGCCCGTGGCCTGCGCGATGTACGCGGCGGCCTCCCGGGCGACGTCGAACGGGTCGGTCGCGGGGTCGTCGAGGTCAGGGGCCGGTGTGACGTCGCTCATGGACCGAGGCTAACGCGCTGGCCGCCGGCCGACAGACGGGCAGAATGGATGCTCGTGAGCACCCCAGCGCCCGAAACGCCCGCCGCCCGCGTCGTCATCGTCGGCGGTGGACCCGGAGGCTACGAGGCGGCGCTCGTCGGTCGCCGGCTCGGCGCGGACGTCACGGTGGTCGAGGCCGCCGGGCTGGGCGGCGCCGCCGTGCTGACCGACGTGGTCCCGTCCAAGACGCTCATCGCGACCGCCGAGTGGATGACGATCGCCGACCGCGCGCCCGAGCTGGGCATCCGGCTCGACGGCACGCCGCTGTCCGGCGCCGTCGGCGGCACGCTCGAACAGCTACGCCACCGCATCGACCTCGCTGCCGTGAACACCCGCGTCAAGGCGCTCGCGGCCGCGCAGTCCGCCGACATCCGCGCTCGCCTGGAGCGCGAGGGCGTGACGATCGTGATCGGCCGCGCGCGGCTCGACGGACCCTCGAAGGTGGTCGTGACCCGGCAGGACGGGGTCGACGACCTCACGCTCGACGCCGACGTCGTGCTGGTCTCGACCGGCGCGACGCCGCGCACGCTCGACACCGCCCGGCCCGACGGCGAGCGGATCCTCACCTGGACGCAGCTCTACGACCTAGACACCCTGCCGACGCGGCTGATCGTCGTGGGCTCCGGCGTGACCGGTGCCGAGTTCGCCGGTGCGTACACCTCGCTCGGCGCCGACGTCGTCCTCGTCTCCAGCCGCGAGCGTGTGCTGCCGGGGGAGGACGCCGACGCCGCCCAGCTGCTCGAGGACGTGTTCAAGA
This sequence comes from Cellulomonas sp. Leaf334, assembly GCF_001424195.1. Taxonomy (GTDB): domain Bacteria; phylum Actinomycetota; class Actinomycetes; order Actinomycetales; family Cellulomonadaceae; genus Cellulomonas. The sequence goes on from NZ_LMOO01000005.1 coordinate 914,381, forward strand.
CCCGCGGCATGACGGTCATGTCCCAGTCGCGCGCCGCGGGCGCCCGGCGGACCGCGCAGGGCGTCGAGGTCACGCTCGCCGACGGCCGGGTCGTCGAGGGGTCCCACGTCCTGTTCGCCGTCGGCTCGATCCCGACCACCGCGGGCCTGGGGCTGGAGGAGGCCGGCGTCCGGCTCACCGCGTCGGGGCACATCGAGGTCGACAAGGTCTCCCGCACCAACGTCCGCGGCGTCTACGCAGCCGGTGACGTGACGGGCGTGCTGCCGCTCGCGTCCGTCGCGGCCATGCAGGGTCGGCTCGCGATGGCCCACGCGCTCGGCGACGCCGTGAAGCCGCTGTCCCTGCGCGGGGTGTCCGCGAACATCTTCACGTCGCCCGAGATCGCGACCGTCGGCTCGTCCGAGGCGCGCCTGACCGAGCAGGGCGTGAAGTACTCGGTGAGCATGCTGCCGCTGGCCCGCAACCCGCGCGCCAAGATGCTCGGCGTGCGCGACGGGTTCATCAAGATCTTCGCCCACGCCGGCACCGGGACCGTGCTGGGTGCTGTGGTGGTCGGCCCCCGCGCGAGCGAGTCGATCTACCCGCTGACTCTCGCGGTCACGCACCGCCTCACGACCGACCAGCTCGCGGAGACGGCGACGGTCTACCCGTCGATGTCGGGCACGATCGCGGAGGTCGCCCGCATCCTCCACCACCGCATCGACGACTGACCCGCGCACGCGGCCGGGCGAACCCGACATGGGTCTCGTTCTGAGCCTCTGAACGGGCACCCAGGTCGGGTTCGACCTGGGGTCACTCAGGTGCGGGCCAGCAGGAGCTCGCCGACGGCCGTGGACAGCGGGCTGTCCAGGTCGAGGGACTGCAGGTGGCTGATCCGGACCGACAGGGGGGCGTCCGACGTGGCGATCTGGTGGATGCGTGACTTGAGGTCGTAGCCGATCTGGGCGCGGTCCAGCAGCGTGAAGAGGCGGCCGGCCACGTCGTTCGCGATCGGCTGGGCGTCCGGGCCCAGGTGGACCGTGAGCGAGCTGCCGACCGGGACGTCGTCGACGGTGACCGAGACGCGGTCGTCGCCGCGCACGACGCGGCTCGCGTACCCCGGCACCTCCGGTGAGCCGTCGGACGCCAGGAACGTCACGGTCCACGTGCGGGTGGCGGGCAGGCAGTCGACGGCCCCCTCGGCGGGATGCACCGTGAAGGCACCGTCGGAGTACGTGAGCGTCGTGCGGGCCACCCCGTCGTCGGTGCCGTCGTCCTCGACCAGCGTGAACGACCCGTCGGCACCGACGACGACGAGGACCTCCAGCGACGCCGGGTTCACGGGGTCGTTGCCCGGGACCGCGGCGCCGTCGAGCGGGACGATCGCGCCGGCGGCGGCGAGGACGGGGATGCTGGCCAGGTCACGGTGCAGCAGGACCTCGCGGCCGCCGTCGTAGACGACGCCGGTGAACACGTCGACCCACGTTCCTGCGGGCAGCCAGGCGCGGACGGAGGCCAGCCGGGTGTGCCGGTCGGTGGGGGACGTCAGGGGCGCCACCAGCAGCTGGTCGCCGAACAGGAACTGGTTCGGCTGGTCGTATGCCTCGGGGGCGTCGGGCCACTGGTGGTACAGCGGCTCCACCAGCGGCCGACCCGCGGCCGCGCGGTGGTTCATCGTGTGCAGGTACGGGACCAGGCGGTGCCGCAGGCGCAGGTGCTCGGTCATGACCGCCTGCGCGGCGGGCTCGAACGTCCACGGCTCCTTCGTCGTGAACGGGTTGGCGCCCGAGTGCAGCCGCAGGATCGGGGAGAACACCCCGAGCTGGACCCAGCGGGTGGCCAGCTCGTCGTCCTTGCCGCCGAACATGTGGCCGCCGACGTCGTGGCTCCACCAGCCGTAGCCGATGTTCGACGCGGTGGCCGTGAAGTACGGCTGGAACGCCAGGGACGCCCACGAGATGACGGTGTCACCGCTGAACCCGACGGGGTAGCGGTGGCTGCCAGGACCGGCGTAGCGGGAGAACGTCAGCGGCCGACGGCCGTCGCGCGCGCTGTCGAGGAAGTGGAAGTGGTTGAGCATCCACAGCGGGTCGATGCCGGCCACGCGCGAGTGCGGGCCGGACTGCCAGTCGAGCCACCAGAAGTCCACGCCGTCGGCCTCCAGGCCGCGGTGCAGGACGTCGAAGTAGGCGTCGAGGAACGCGCGGTCGGTGACGTCGAACGGGATGGGGTCTCCGTCCTGCGTCCCGAGCGCCGCAGCCATCGCGGGGTAGGCGTCCTCGTGCGGGCGGACGCCGTCGGCGGGGTGCACGTTGAGCGTCACGCGCAGACCGCGCTCGTGCACGGACGCCAGGAACGCCGCCGGGTCGGGGAACAGGGACCGGTTCCACGTGTAGCCGGTCCAGCCGCTGCCGAGGGCGGGGTCGACGTCGGTGACGTGCCAGTCCATGTCGATCACGGCGACGGAGAACGGGATCCCCTCGTCGTCGAACCGGTCCAGCAGCGCCGCGTAGGTGTCGGAGGTGTACCGGTGGAACCGGCTCCACCAGTTGCCGAGCGCGAACCGGGGGAGCAGGGGGGTCCGGCCGGACACCGCGTAGAACGCCTGGAGCGCGTCGCGGTGGTCGTGCCCGTACGCGAACACGTAGAGGTCGGTGCGGGACCCGTCGCGCGGGGCCACCCAGCCGTCGTCGAGGAGCATCGACCGGGAGTCGTCGAGGACCGCGAAGCCCTGCCGGGAGACGATGCCGGGCTCCAGCGGGATGGCGCCGTCGGCCAGGTCGAGGGTGCGTGCCGTCCCGCCCAGGTCGGACGGTTCCTCGCCGAACCGCCACACCGAGTGGTACGAGCTGACGCCACCCAGCACGGAGACGCTCAGGCCGCTGGTGCTGAACGGTCGGCGGTCGTAGACGAGGTGGAACCGGGCGGTGCGGACCTCGACGTGGGTGTCGGTCTCGACCACCCGGAAGTCCGGCACGGGCAGGTCCCGGTGCAGGGCGAACGTCGACGCGCGGTCCTCGAAGACACCGTCCGACGAGTGCTCCAGCCGGACCAGGCCGTCGGTGAGCACCGTGATCCGGTACGTCGGTCCGACGACGACCGCGCGCGGGTCGGCGACGGGGCGGGAGGGCAGGGGCTGGCGGGACGTCATGCGACCCAGTGTCCCCCGGCCCGACGGGTGTCAGTCGATCGTGAACTCGGCGACGACGGGGCGGTGGTCCGAGTAGGGCGTGATCGAGACGGACGTCGTGCTGAACGTCACGCCCTGCCCGAACACCCAGTCGATCTTGTGCTCCGGGTCGCCCGCCGGTGAGGTGAGCAGCTCCGACTCCGACGGCACCCAGCCGGCGGCCTCCAGCAGCTCGATCTCCCGCCAGCCCGGCTCCGCGTTGAAGTCGCCCGCCAGGAGTGCGGGTGGCGTCACCGGCTCCGCCTGCGCCAGGGCTTCCAGCTGGTCCAGCCGGGTCGGCGTGTTCGACTCGCGGTGCTGGGTGTGGATCGACGTCACGCGCAGGGGTGTGCCGTCGGCGGTGGTGAGAGTGGTCGACAGTGCGGACCGGCTCTGCGGGCCGGCACCGTACGGCAGGGCGTGGACGACGACGTCGGTCAGCTCGGAGCGAGCCAGGACCGCGTTCCCGAACTGGTGGTCGGCCGCAGGCGCGAAGTGGATCGTCATGTCGAGGCGGTGCGCCAGCCACGTGGCCATGTCGGACCCGCCGCCGAACACCCAGCCGCGCTGGACCTCCTGCAACGTGACGACGTCGGGGTCCTCCGCCTCGATGGTCGCGGCGATGCCCTCCAGGTCCACGGCGGTCAGCGGCGAGACGCCGTAGTGGAGGTTCCAGTCGACCAGCGTCAAGGGCTCGTCGGCGGCGCGCTCCGGCACGTCGGACCCGGTGGTGCTCGTCGTCGACGGCACCAGGCCGACCACCGCGAGGACGACCGCGGGCAGGATCAGCAGCCGGACGGAGCTCGTGCGTGCGGGCAGACGGTCGGGGCTGGTGATCGCCGGGACGGCCCCGGGCGTGCGGCGGCGCAGGCCGGACAGCGCCAGGCCGAGCGCAGCCAGGACCATCACCCAGACGTTGTCGACGGGCAGCGGGACGTCGTAGTCGAGCATGTAGAGCAGCAGCGGGCCGATGGTGCCGAGCCCGACGACGACCGTCGCAGCCCCCGTGCGAGGGATCCCGCGCGGAGCGGGTCGGTGGGCGCTGAGCGCCGCGGAGAGCACGATCCCGAGCGTGAGCTGGAGGACGACCACCGCAGCCAGCGCCGCGATCCCCGTGAGCCACAGCGCGCACGCCACCCCGGCGACGAGCAGCACCGCGGCGGCCACGCGCACCCCACCCGGCCACGGGTCGGGTCGCAGCAGGGTCCAGGCACCGAGGGCGTTCGCGACGACGACGACGAGCCCCGCCCACCCGAGCGCGACCCCGGACTGCGACGCCACGAACGCCGGGTTCGCGACGATCATCGCGGCGAGCGCCAGGAACAGCCCGAGCACCCACAGCCGCCGCGGACGACCGGTCGCCTCCGCCGACGACGCGGCCGTGAACGCGACGAGCCCGCGCGCGGTCACGACGACGCCGACGGCGAGCACGACGGCGACCACCCAGCCGGTCCAGCCGTCGCGCCACACCGCGTCCCACGTCCCCAGCACCAGCTGGAGCCCGACGGACAGGCCGCAGCCGATCACCAGCCCGATGGCCGCCTGCCGGCCACCGGCGGGGCGTCCCGCGACGAACGCGACCGCCAGGGTCAGCACCCCCACGGCCACGGCGACGGCGACCAGCCCGACGACGAACAGCGCCCCGCCGTCGAGGGCCTGCACCACGAGGCGCAGCACCCCGAGCACGCCCGCGCCGACGAGCAGCGTGCGGGCGTCCGGGGTGCCCGACGTCCGCCCCACGACGAGCAGCAGGAGCGCCGCCACCAGGCCGGCCGACGCGTAGGTGCCCAGCGCCGTGAGCGCCGCCTCGACGACCCCGGCGGCGAACGCCCGGTCCAGCAGCGGGCCGCTCGCACGGATCATCTCGACGCACATCACCGTCAGCAGCGCGACGAGCCACACCCGCGTCGGGGTGCCGGCGTCGGGGGGCGTCCGGACGGCAGGGTCGGCGGGCGGGGTGGACGTCACGCGCGCGAGATTACCCCGGCGGGTGCAGGTCGGTGCCCGCGGGCGGCCGGCCGTCGGTCAGGATCCCCCGAGTGCCACGAGCCGGTCGCGCAGCCGGGGCCAGGCGACGGCGAACGCGGGGAGCAGGGGCAGGTCCGCCACCTCGTCGAGCGGCACCCACCGCAGCTCCACGCTCTCGGCGTCGGTGACCGTCGGGTGGACCGGTCCGATCTCGTCGGCGATCACGGTCGTGTAGGACCAGTCGTCGTGCTGCAGGACCCGTGACTCGCGCAGGCGGACGCTCACGCCGTCGATCCCCGCCTCCTCCTCGGCCTCGCGCAGCGCCGCGTGCTCCGGCGACTCGCCCGGCATCCGCGCACCGCCGGGCACACCCCACGTCCCGCCCTGGTCGCTCCAGAGCGCCCGGTGCTGCAGGACCACGGCGACCGGGGTGCCGTCGGCGTCGCGACGCACGAGGAGCAGCCCTGCGGCCCCGTGCAGCCCCCAGTGCCGACGCCCGCACGCGCACTCCACCCAGCCGTCGCCGGGCTGGCGTTCGCGGTGGACCGGTGGCGCGTCGCTCACGCCCGGATCAGCCGACGATCTCGCAGATGGCCGTGCCGGCGCTCACGCTGGAACCCACGCCCGCGGACAGCGCGGTCACGGTGCCGGCGCGGTGCGCCACGAGCGGCTGCTCCATCTTCATGGCCTCCAGCACGACCACGAGGTCACCCTCGGCCACGGTCGCGCCCTCGGCGACGGCGACCTTGACGATCGTGCCCTGCATCGGGGAGCTCAACGTGGTGCCGTTCCCGCTGCTCGCGGCGCGCGCCACGCGGCGGACGGGCCGGCGGGCGGACGGCCCGGACGAGCCGCGACCGGCGCTGCCGGGTCCACGGCCGAGCCCGGCGAGCGCGGCGGGCAGGACGACCTCGAGCCGCTTGCCGCCGACCTCGACGACGACGCGCTCCAGCGCGGCCGGCTCGTCGTCCTCGTCCTGCGCCGACTCGGGTGCGGCGCTGAGCGCGGCGACCGCGTCGGCGAACTCCGTCTCGATCCAGCGCGTGTGCACGGAGAACGGCTGGGCGGGGTCGGTCGGGGCGAACGCCTCGGCGTCGAGCACCGCGCGGTGGAACGGGACGACCGTCGGGATGCCGACGACCTCGAGCTCGGCCAGGGCGCGACGGGCCCGTGCGAGCGCCTGCGGCCGGTCGGCGCCCGTGACGATCACCTTGGCGATCATCGAGTCGAACAGGCCCGAGACGCTGTCGCCCTCGACCACGCCGGAGTCGACCCGGACGCCGGGGCCCGACGGGAACCGCAGCCGCGTGATCCGGCCGGGGGCGGGAAGGAAGCCCTTGCCCGGGTCCTCGCCGTTGATGCGGAACTCGATCGAGTGGCCGCGGGACTCCACGTGGTCGTAGCCGAGCGGCTCGCCCGACGCGATGCGCAGCTGCTCACGGACCAGGTCGACGCCGCTGATCTCCTCGGTGACCGGGTGCTCGACCTGCAGCCGCGTGTTGACCTCGAGGAACGAGATGATGCCGTCGGCGGAGACCAGGAACTCGCAGGTCCCCGCCCCGACGTACCCGGCCTCGCGCAGGATCGCCTTCGACGACTCCACCAGCTGGGTGTTCTGCGCGTCGGTGAGGAACGGTGCGGGCGCCTCCTCGACCAGCTTCTGGTGCCTGCGCTGCAACGAGCAGTCGCGGGTGGAGACGACGACGACCGTGCCGTGCTGGTCCGCCAGGCACTGCGTCTCGACGTGCCGCGGACGGTCGAGGTACCGCTCGACGAAGCACTCGCCGCGCCCGAACGCCGCCACGGCCTCCCGGGTGGCCGACTCGAACATCTCGTCGATCTCGCTCGACTCGCGGGCCACCTTCAGGCCACGACCGCCGCCGCCGAACGCCGCCTTGATCGCGACCGGCAGGCCGTGCTCCGCGACGAACGCGTGGATCTCCTCGACGCCCTGCACGGGGTCGGGCGTCCCGGCGACGAGCGGTGCGCCGGCCCGCTGCGCGATGTGACGTGCGCTGACCTTGTCCCCGAGGGCGTCGATCGCGGCCGGCGGGGGACCGATCCAGATCAGGCCCGCGTCGAGGACGGCCTGCGCGAAGCCGGCGTTCTCGGCGAGGAAGCCGTAGCCGGGGTGCACGGCGTCGGCCCCGGAGCGGCGCGCGACGTCGAGCAGCTTGGCGATGTCGAGGTACGTCTCGGCCGCACGGGCTCCGTTGAGGGCGAACGCCTCGTCGGCGACGCGCACGTGCAGGGCCTCCCGGTCGGTGTCGGCGTACACGGCGACGGAGGCGATCCGGGCGTCGCGACAGGCACGGGCGATGCGGACGGCGATCTCACCGCGGTTGGCGATGAGGACCTTGGAGATAGCGGGCACGGCTCACCGTAACGCCCTCGGCGATCCGCACCGACGCGCGCGCGGCGTGCCCGGGCAAGACTGTCGATCCGGCCAAGGTCGTCGGGGGCTCCTTGTAGGGATCCTCAGGCGATCGGCCTGTGCGGCCCTCTCTGCCGCGAGGCGGTTGTCCGGTCACCACAACAGAACGAGCCCGGCCCCCTGAGGGACCGGGCTCGTGCGGCCTGCGTCAGACGCTCGCGAGACGGTTCTGGTCGGCCGGTGCGGGAAGGACCGGCTCCACGGGAGCGAGGCGCCGCAGGGCGAAGCCGACGAGGGCGAAGACCGCGCCGATGCCCACGACGAGGGCCGCGACACCGAAGGCGACGACCGACGTGAACAGCGAGGCCCGCAGGAAGGAGCCGTTCATCGCGACGGCGCGCAGCGGGTCCTCCTTGTCGAGCTCGGCGTACGTCTTGCCGCCCGTCGCGTCGAGGGCGTGGTGGTTGATGATGTCCGCCTGCGCGAACGCCTCCCACGGTGTGTCGACGGTCTGGCCGCCGAACGCGGCGGCGTCGTCGGAGACCGTGATGTTCTCGGCGGCGAGGTGGGACGAGACGGCGCTCCAGGTGACGCCTCCCGCGATGATGAACACGGCCCCGGCGATGATCGCCAGAAGGCCGGAGATGCGGACGAAGCGGTTGCTCGGTGCTACCGGCTGAAGAGACATGGTGGAGTCCTCGGGTGCCCAGAGCGGGCCCGGCCAACCCGGGCTCCGATGGGCCTCTCGGGCTGGCCCACGACTCGATCGTCGCCTGCGGACCAGGTGCCCCGTTAGGGACCTTGGTCACTCAGCGCCACAGGTCCGGGATGCTCACGCCGACCTCGCCGAGGAGCTCGCGCAGCAGCGGCAGGCTCAGGCCGACGACCCCGTGGTGGTCGCCCTCGATCCGCTCGACGAACGGGCCGCCGAGGCCGTCGATCGTGAACGCGCCCGCCACCGCGAGGGGTTCACCCGTCGCGACGTACGCGTCGATCTCCGCGTCGGACAGGTCCGCGAACCGGACCGTCGTCGACGACGTCGCCCCGAGCATCGCCGGCACGTCACGCTCGTCCATCAGCCAGTGCCCGGTGTGCAGCACGCCGGAGCTCCCGCGCATCAGCCGCCACCGCTCGGTCGCCTGCGCCGCGTCGGTGGGCTTGCCGTAGATCCCGCCGTCCAGCTCCAGCATCGAGTCGCAGCCCAGCAGGAGCAGGTCGTCCGCGTCCTGGAGGTCGGCGGGCAGGTTCCGGGACACGTCCTCGACCTTCGCCTGCGCGAGCAGCAGCACCGCGTCCGCCGGCTCCAGCGTCCCGAACCGCTCGCCCGCGGCGGCCAGGACCGCCTCCTCGTCGACGCCCGAGACCGCGACGAGGGGCTCGATCCCCGCAGCGAGCAGGGTGGCGCGACGGGCGGGCGAGGCGGAGGCGAGCAGCAGTCGGGTCACGGGTGGGGAGCCTAGTTCGCCCCACCGGAGAGCGAGAGCACGACCTGCCGACGAGGCCGGCGTCCGAGAGAGGACCTCCGACCCGTGCCCCGGGCACAGGGTGTCAGGGCACAATGGGCGCGCTGTGGTCGGGTGCGGCGGGCGGTACCGCCGGTCCGAGGTCACGAGGGACACGAGGAGAGACCGTGGGTGACGCGACGAGGTCGTCGGCCGAGGAGCTGGACGACGACATCGACGAGTTCGACCACGTCGATCCCGACCCCGACCTGCTCCAGCCGCCGTCGCACGCCTGGCGGGCCCGGACCGCGATCGAGATGATCATCTCCGGCGCGATCGGGCTGTTCGCGTCGTTCGTGCTCTCGATCGAGGCGCTCACGCTCGCGGCGGACCCGGACGCGACCCTCGGGTGCGACTTCAACGCCGTCATCAGCTGCGGCAAGGTCGCCCAGAGCCCCGAGGCGACGCTGTTCGGGTTCCCCAACGCGTTCCTCGGCATCGCCGCCGAGGCCGTGGTCATCACCGTGGCGGTGGCCGTCCTGGGACGGGTGGTCTTCCCGCGCTGGTTCATGCTGGGCGCCCAGGCGATCTACACGCTCGGCTTCCTGTTCGCCTGGTGGCTGTTCTTCGTGTCGTTCTTCGGCATCGGTGCCCTGTGCCCGTGGTGCCTGCTCATCACCGTGACGACGACGCTCGTGTGGGCGGGCCTGACCCGGTTGAACGTACGCGAGGGCGTGATCACGTTCCCCGGTCGCTGGGGTCCCGCCGCGCGGCGGTTCGTGGACCACGGCAACGACTGGTTCGTCACCATCGCGCTCATCGTCCTGCTGGCGGTCGCGATCCTGGTGAAGTACGGCTCGATCATCCTCGCCTGACGGCGGACGCGCGGAGGGCCGGTGGCGTCCGCCACCGGCCCTCCGTCGTCGTCAGCCCGCGAACGCGGTCCGCAGCACGTCCAGCGGCAGCGCACCCATGCTCAGCGCCCGGGCGTGGAAGGCGCGACGGTCGAACTCCTCGCCCTTCGCCTCCGCCTCGGCCGCCGCGGCGTCCCGTGTCTGCTCCCAGAGACGCTGGCCGATCTTGTACGACGGCGCCTGCCCCGGCCAGCCCAGGTACCGGTTCCACTCGAACCGGATGAACGCCTCGGGCATGTTCACGTTGGCCTTGAGGAACTCCCAGCCCTTGTCGGCGTCCCACGTCCCGCCGCCCCACTCCTCGGGTGCCTCCAGCCCGAGGTGGACGCCCAGGTCGAACACCACGCGCGCGGCGCGCATGCGCTGGCCGTCGAGCATGCCGAACCGGTCGCCCGGGTCGTCGAGGAAGCCGAGGTCCGCCATGAGGCGCTCGGCGTACAGGGCCCAGCCCTCGCCGTAGCCCGACGTCCAGCACGCCAGCCGACGCCACGTGTTCAGCGTCGCGCGCTGGAACACCGCCTGACCGATCTGCAGGTGATGGCCCGGGACGCCCTCGTGGTAGACGGTCGTCTTCTCGCGCCACGTGTTGAACGTCGTGACCTCCGGCGGCACCGACCACCACATGCGGCCCGGACGGCTGAAGTCGTCGCTCGGCCCCGTGTAGTAGATGCCGCCGTTCTGCGTCGGCGCGATCCGGCACTCCAGGGTGAGCACCGGGACGGGGATGTCGAAGTGCGTGCCGTCCAGGGCCTCGATCGCCGCGTCCGACGTCGCCTGCATCCACGCCTGCAGCGCGGCCGTGCCGTGCAGGGTTCCCGCGGGGTCCTCGTCGAGCTTGGCGACGGCATCCGCCACCGTGGCGCCCGGCCCCGCGATCTGCGCGGCGACCGCCTCCTGCTCGGCGACGACGCGGGCGAGCTCCTCGAGCCCCCACCGGTACGTCTCCTCCAGGTCGACCGTCGCGCCGAGGAACGCCCTCGACCACAGGGCGTAGCGCTCGCGGCCTGCCGCGTCCTCCTGCGGGGCCTGCGGCGACAGCTCGTCGCGCAGGAACGCCGCCAGGGTCGCGTACGCGCCGCGCGCCGCGGTCGCACCGTGCTCCAGCTCGGCGCGGACCAGCGAGCAGGCGGCCGACCCGTCCAGCACGGCGTCGACGTCGGCGCCGGTGACGAAGGTCGTGAAGAACGACGTCGCCGGGTCGGCCAGCTCCGCGGCCTGCCGGGCGGCCTCGTCGACCTGGCGGACGGCGGCGACGGCACCGGTGCTCGCGGCGAGCCGGAGCGACTCGATGTAGCCGTCGACCGCGAACGGCAGCGCGTTCAGGCGGGCGGCGATGTTGGACCAGGCCTCGACGTCACCGGTCGGCATGACGTCGAAGACGTCCCGCAGGTTCTGGACCGGGCACGCGATGTTGTTCAGGTCGCGCAGGAACTCGCCGGCCTCGTGCAGCTCGAGCTCCAGGCCGAGCCGCTCCCGCATCGCGGCCAGCGTGATCTGGTCGATCTCGTCCGTCGGGGCGGCGCCGTCCAGCGCCTGCAGGGTGCTCCGGGTGAGCTCCGCACGGGCCGCGAGCCCGGCCGGCGAGTGGTCGGTCATCTCGTGGTCGTGCCCTGCGATGCCCATGCTGGTCGCCGCCAGGGGGTCGAGGGTCGCGTACTGGGCCATGTACGCCTCGGCGATCGTGTCGATCGGGGAGGGTGCGCGCTCCGTGAGCGCGTCCGGGGTGGTGGGCGTCGTCGTCACCCGCTCGACCCTACTCGTCGGTACCGGCGATCCGAGGGCTCAGGCGCGCAGGCTCCAGCGCCACGCGTCCGGGCCCGGGCGCAGGCCCACACGGCTGCCCCGCATCGTCCGGCGCCGGTCCGCCCACGGCGCCGCGACCGCGTGGTCCCGCTCCTCGGCCAGCCGGGCGCGCTCGGACGCCGCCGCCATCAGGCCCGCCACCAGGGCGGCCAGCTCGAGGTCGTCCGGGGTGCCCCGGACCACCTGGACGTCTGCGTCGCGCGCGCTCATGAGCTCCCCGTCACGTCGTCGCCGTCGTCGTCCTCGTCGTCGTCCTCCTCGAACGCGACCGCGGCTCCCCGGGAGGCACCCCACTCGCCGACCTCGAACCCGGCGTCGACCAGCCGCTGCGCCAGGTCCGCGCCCCCCTGCTCGACGACGTCCAGCACGGACTCCAGCGACAGGTCCGACGTCCCCGGCGGCGGTCCGACGACGAACCCGAGGTGGAACGTGTCGAGCTCGGCGTCGCTGCGCGGCCCGTCCGCGTCGCCGTGCTCGTCGTCGCCCCACGACATGCCCGTGAGGTCGGCGTGCAGCCCCAGACGCTCGTGCAGCAGGTCGTACAGCTGCGCGTTCAGGCCGCCGATCTCCGACTCCAGCACCAGGATCCGGGGGTCCTCGTCGGCCTCCCGCGACCCGAACTCGGCGCGGACGCCGACCGCCGCGTCGACGTACCCGTGCAGCGCGGCGGACAGGGCCGCGACCGCTGCGTGCAGGTCCGTCGCGTCGACGCCGACCAAGGGCTCCGGGCCGTGGGCGGGGTCGTCGTGACCGCCGTGCTCGTCGTGCTCGTGCTCGCTCACAGGGGGATGTTCCCGTGCTTCTTGGGGGGCAGGCTCGCGCGCTTGGTGCGCAGCAGGCGCAGCGCCTTCGTGATCTCGGTGCGGGTCTGCGACGGCGGGATCACCGCGTCCACGTACCCCTTGTCGGCCGCGTCCCACGGGTTCACGATCGCCTCCTCGTACTCGGCCGTCAGCCGCCGCCGCTCGGCCTCGACGTCGCCGCCCGCGTCCGCGACGGACTTCAGGGCGCCGCGCTGCAGGATGTTCACCGCACCGCCGGCACCCATGACGGCGATCTGCGCGGTGGGCCAGGCCAGGTTAACGTCGGCGCCGAGCTGCTTGGAGCCCATGACGATGTACGCGCCACCGTACGCCTTGCGGGTGATGACGGTGACGAGCGGGACGGTCGCCTCGGCGTACGCGTAGATGAGCTTCGCGCCCCGCCGGATGATGCCGTTCCACTCCTGGTCGGTGCCCGGCAGGAAGCCCGGCACGTCGACGAACGTGAGCACCGGGATGTTGAACGCGTCGCACGTCCGCACGAACCGGGCGGCCTTCTCGGCGGCGTTGATGTCGAGCGTCCCGGCCATCGCCAGGGGCTGGTTGGCGACGATCCCGACCGGGTGCCCCTCGACGTGCCCGAAGCCGATCAGCACGTTCTTGGCGTACAGCGGCTGGACCTCCAGCAGGACCCCGTCGTCCAGCACGTGCTCCAGGACCGTGCGCATGTCGTACGGCTGGTTGTCCGAGTCGGGCAGGAGCGTGTCGAGCTCCTCGTCGACCTCGCTGACCTCCAGGTCCGCCTCGTGGTCGAACGTCACCGGGTCCGTCAGGTTGTTCTGCGGCAGGTAGATGAGCAGGGACCGCACGTAGTCGAGGGCGTCGTCCTCGTCGGACGCCATGTAGTGCGCGACCCCGGAGCGGGTGTTGTGCGTCGTCGCGCCGCCCAGCTCCTCGAAGCCCACGTCCTCGCCGGTGACCGCGCGGATCACGTCGGGGCCCGTGATGAACATGTTGGACGTGCCGTCGGCCATCACGATGAAGTCCGTCAGCGCGGGGGAGTACACCGCACCGCCCGCCGACGGGCCCAGGATGAGGCTGATCTGCGGGATCACCCCGGACGCGGCGACGTTGCGACGGAAGATCTCCGCGAACTGCGTCAGCCCCGCCACGCCCTCCTGGATCCGGGCGCCGCCGCCGTCGCTGATCCCGATCAGCGGGACCCCCGTGCGCAGCGCCAGGTCCATCACCTTGGTGATCTTCTGCCCGTGCACCTCGCCCAGGCTGCCGCCGAAGACCGTGAAGTCCTGCGAGTAGATGCACACCGGGCGGCCGTCGACCGTGCCGTGCCCGACGACGACGCCGTCGCCCGGGATGCGCTTCTTGTCGAGGCCGAAGTTGGTCGAGCGGTGCCGGACGAACGCGTCGAGCTCGGTGAACGAGCCCGGGTCCAGGAGCTGCTCGATGCGCTCACGCGCGGACCGCTTGCCGCGCGCGTGCTGCTTGTCGACGGCTCCCTGCTCGGCCGCCTCGGCCGCCTCGTAGCGGTCCGCGAGGTCGGCCAGCTTGGCGGCCGTCGTGCGCGGGGCCGTCTCGACGGGCTGCTGGGGGCGAATGCCGTGATGGTCCGTGTCAGTCACCCGACCGAGGCTAGTTGTCGGAGCCCGACATGCACGTGCAGGCGGATCACGGTGTTGGTCGCGTCGGGGTGTCGGGTTCCCACAAGAAGGTCCATCATGTTCGCTGTGCCCACGCCGCCCCTCCTTCGCGTCGCCGAGCTCCGCGACCTCCTGCTCGCCCCCGCCGGGCCGCTGACCCGGGTCGAGGTGGTCGACGTCACCGGCTCCACCAACACCGACCTCGCCGACGCCCTGCGCGCCGACCCGGCGTCCTGGCCCGACGCGAGCGTGCTCGTCACGGAGCACCAGACCGGCGGTCGAGGGCGCGCGGGCCGCACGTGGGAGACACCCGCCGGGACCGCGCTGACCTGCAGCTTCGTGGTGCACCCCCCTGTCCCCGCCGCGGCCTTCGGCTGGATCTCGCTGCTCGCCGGCCTCGGCGCCGTCAACGCGCTGCGGGCCACCGCAGGCGTCGCAGCGACCCTGAAGTGGCCGAACGACCTGCTGGTGCCCGCCGACACCGAGGTCGAGGGCTGGGGCTCCGCACGCAAGGTCGGCGGGATCCTCACGGAGGTCGTCGCCCTGCCTGCCGGGCAGCCGCCCGCCGTCGTCATCGGGATCGGGATCAACGTCCTGCAGAGCGCCGACGAGCTTCCCGTGGACAGCGCGACGTCGCTCGCGCTCGCGGGCGCGCAGCACGTCGACCGCGAGGGGATGCTCGTCGCGCTCGTCGCCGCGCAGCTCGAGGTGGCGCAGCGGTGGCGGGACTCCGGTGGTGACGCCGTCGGCTCCGGGCTCGCCGACGAGGTCGCCGCCGTGTGCAGCACGCTCGGATCGCGGGTGCGCGTGGAGCTCCCCGGGGACACCTCGGTGAGCGGTGTCGCCGCCCGGATCGACGACGACGGCGCCCTCGTGGTCGTCGACGACGACGGCGTGCCCCACCGCGTCCTCGCGGGTGACGTACGCCACGTCCGCACCGCTCGGTGAACTACCCTCGACCCGTGCCGGACGATCGATCGCAGGACCTCGACTTCCTCGAGTCGACGGTCGGGGAGCTCGACGCCGAGCTGCTCGGCGGCCCCCGCACCCTCAGCGCGCACGACCTGGCCGAGCGCGCCGGCATCGACATCGACGTCGTCCGCGGCTTCTGGACCACCATGGGCCTGCCGCACGCCGACCCCGACGAGCCGGTGTATACCGAGCGCGACGCCGACGCGATCGACCGCGCCGCCGCCCTCGTGCGCGAGCACGGGCTGGACCTGCGCACCGTCCTCACCGTGACCCGCGCCCTCGGGCACACCTCCGACCGGCTCGCCCTGTGGCAGGTCGAGGCGCTCGTCGAGGACATGGCCGGCCGGTACGAGCTCGACGACACCTCCGCGCGGCTGCTCGTCCTCGACCGGCTCGCGTCCCTGGCACCCGTCCTCGAGGCGCAGCTGGTCCACTCCTACCGGCGCCAGCTCGCCGCGATCGCCGGCCGCTACGCCGCGGAGTTCGGCCAGCTCCGCGACCCCGGGCCCGACCGCTCCGTCCTGCCGCTGGCACGCGCCGTCGGGTTCGCCGACATGGTCTCGTTCACCCGCCGCACCGCCGGCCTCGGCTCCACCGACCTCTCCCTGTTCGTGCAGCGCTTCGAGGCGGCCGCCCGCGACGTCGTCTCGGCCAACGGCGGCCGCGTCGTCAAGACCATCGGCGACGCCATCCTCTTCGTCGCCGACAGCGCCGCCACCGGTGCCGTCATCGCGCTCGGGCTCGCCGACGCCCTCGGCAAGGAGCTCGACGTCGACCGGGAGACCACGACCGGAGGGCTCTTCGAAGGCGCCCGCGGAGTCACTCCCGTCCGGGTCGGGCTCGTGTGGGGGCGCGTCCTGTCGCGGTTCGGCGACGTCTTCGGGCCCGACGTGAACCTGGCCGCGCGGCTCACCGACATCGCCGACCCCAGCACCGTCCTCGTCGACGAGGCGACCGCAGCCGTCCTGGCGGCCGATCCGCGGTTCGTGCTCGAGCCGCGGCCCGCGCGCCGGCTGGCCGGGATCGGGTCGGTGGCACCGGTGCGGCTGCGGTCCGCCGAGGCCTGACCTCCTCCTCACGCGTCCGGCGCTCCCGTCGTCCGGCTCAGGCGTCGAAACCGGTCAGGGAGCGCCCGTGGGGGTCGGCGTAGCCGCGGGCCACGCCGTCGACCACCACGACGAAGCCGTGGCCGCCCGAGCCCGACGCCAGGTGGGCGGTCGTCGGGAGAGCGCGTGCACCCTCATTGCTGATCCAGTGGCCGGGCAACGTCCTGACGACGTCGACGAACGCTTGCCGTGCCCCGGCGTCCAGGTACGCGAGGACAGCACTGTGGAAGACCACGAGCGTCGCATCGGGCGGAGCCTCGGCCGCGAGAGCGGGAAGAAGATCCAGCAGGTCACCGGGCACGATGCGTGGCGGGTCACGGCGCGCGACGTCGAGCGCGGCACGCAGGCGGGTGCGGCGGTCGTCGTGCTCCGGCCACACGAGCGTCTCCAGCCAGGCGCACGCGTCGTCGTCCTCGACGTCCACAGGGTGCAGGTCGATCCCGGCGCGCCAGGCGACCTCGGGCAGCCGGCTCGGGATGGCGACTCCTGGACCGACAGCGCAGGGCAGCACCACGTCCGAGGGGCCGCCGCCGGGATCGAGAGAGGTGCCGTCGTCATAGCGATAGGAGTACCGGTCGGGCAGCAGGCAGAGGCCCGCGGCGGCACCGACCTCCAGGAGGGCGAGCGGTTGAGGCAGCTCCGCAAGGAACGGCAGCAGGACCGCGCAGCGGTTCGGTTCGTTGGTCTGGGTGGCACGGGCGAGGATCGTGGCCCGCACGTGCGGCCACTGCTCGACGAGCGTTGCCCGCAGGACGTCGTAGGTTCCTCGAGCGCCGTGCCAGCGAGCCGCCGCGAACACGAGGTTCGGCTGGCGCTTGCCCTGCGGCAGCGTCGCCAGCAGGTCGGCGACGACCGCGTCGTGGCAGACCCCGCGCGCCCACGCCTCGAAGGTCGGGGAGACGCCGCGCGCCTCGCGCTCACCGAATGCGCGGTACGTCTCGATGACGGGGTCGGTGCCGGGATGGGTCGTCCGGTCCATCGGCCCAGGATGCCTGACATCGTTCGGTGCACCGCGCCGGGGCATCGGTGCCTGCCTGAACCGAGCCGGT
Organism: Cellulomonas sp. Leaf334; assembly: GCF_001424195.1. Classification (GTDB taxonomy): domain Bacteria; phylum Actinomycetota; class Actinomycetes; order Actinomycetales; family Cellulomonadaceae; genus Cellulomonas. Next base: position 931,576 of record NZ_LMOO01000005.1, read on the forward strand.
ACCGGGTGGCAGCCGACGAGTGGGTGTGGTCACGTCGCACTCGTGATTCAAGGTGCCCTGTGGGCGGCTCGGTGAGGCGCCTGTGGATATGTTTGTGCAGGTCAGAGGCTTGATCTGCCTCTCGACGACGTCTAGACTCGTACACATGTTCGAGATTGCAGTGGGAGTGTGTGAGGTGGCGGTGCGGGTGCGCGACGTCACCTCCGAGCTCGCTGCCGCGGCCCGGGCGAGCGCGTCCTGGACGGCATCGGATCGGGCCTCTGTGCTCGGCGCGGTCCGGGCCGCGCAAGCTGCCCTGGCCGAGGCGCACGGGTTCGTCCTGGTCGCGGACCGGGCTGCCGGGGATACCCAGCGTCCGGGTGATCGGTCGTTCGAGGCGGCGCATGCCCGGGTGTCACGCTCGGGGCTGGGGGAGGCGGCGCGGGTGGTGCGGCAGGCCGACGCGCTGGTCTCGATGGGAACGGTGGCGGCCGGGGTGCGCGACGGGTCGGTGCCGTTGGGGCACCTGGATGCGTTGGCGCGGGTCGCGGCGACCTCGACACCGGAGGTGGCGGCGGTGCTGCGGGTCCCGGACGTGCAGGCCACGGTGGTCGCGATGGCCAGGTCGCAGTCAGCGCCAGACTTCGCGAGGTCGTTGGCCCGGTTCGTGGCGGCCAAGGATCCGGCCGGGTTGCAGAGCGCGCATGACGAGCAGCACCGGGAGCGGTTCTTCTCGATGTCGGCCCAGCCGCACGGGGTGTTCCTGAAGGGTCGCCTGGACCGGGTCGCCGGCGAGAGCCTGCGGATCGCGTTGGACGCGATGGGGCAGATCCCCGACGAGACCCGCTCCCCAGGGCAGGCGTCCGCGGACGCGTTGGTGATGCTGGCGGAGAAGGCCTGCGCGGGCAGCAGCGGCACACGTCCCGCAGGCGGATCCCTCTCTGACGCGCGGCACCTGGCTGTCGCCGACGCGAGTGCCGGTGCGGGTACCGCAGGTGGTCGTGCAGGTACCGCAGGTGCGGGTGCTGGTGCGGGTACCGCAGGTGCTGGTGCGGGTACCGCAGGTGCGGGTGCTGGTGCTGGGACCTTCGATGCGACCGGCATGCCCGGGACCGCGACCGCGGGCACGGTCAGCCGCCCGCACCTGTCGTTGCTCGTGCCGGCCGAGACCGTGGCCGAGCTGATCGCCCACCAACGCGCCCTCGACGCGGCGACCGCAGCCGCGGCCGCGGACCAAGCTCTTCTGGTCGACGGGTCCGCGGGGGCCGGCACGGTGCCGCCGGGTGATCCGGTGCGGCGGGTGTGCGCACCGATCGACCTGCCCTGGGCGCCCGTGGCCCCGGCGACGTTGGAGGACGGGACACCGGTGGCGATGTCGGAGCTGGCCCGGGCGTTGTGCGAGGCGGAGATCACCCGGATCGTGATGACCGCCGAGTCCTTGCCGCTGGACGTGGGGCGCACCAAGCGGTTGTTCACCGCCGCGCAACGCCGTGCGGTGGTCGCCCGCGACGGGCAGTGCGTGTGGAACGGGTGCGACCAGCACGCCTCGCGCTGCGAGGTCCACCACGTGCGCTGGTGGGACCGCGACACCGGCCCCACCTCCGTCACCAACGCCGCCCTGCTGTGCCGCTACCACCACAGCCAGACCCACCGCCTCGACCTGCACATCCAACGCCTCGAGAAACCACCCGGCTGGACGAGACGACAACAAGCCAAAGCAGCCCGCGCTACCACCATCAGGAATCCCAGCGACCCCGCGATGCTCGGCGACSCCGCGATGCTCGGCGACCCCGCGATGCTCGGCGACCCCGCGATGCTCGGCGACCCCGCGATGCTCGGCGACCCCGCGATGCTCGGCGATGCTCGGCGACCCCGCGATGCTCGGCGACCCCGCGATGCTCGGCGACCCGGCACGGCCCGTTGACCGAGCGGGGCGTAGCGCCGCTGGAGGCTCGGTCCAGCCCACGGCCAGCCGCCAACCCCTGCGCTACGTCTTCCGCAACCGACGCGGTGACATCGTCAACACGCCCGGCGGTTCGGTGGGGTAGCCCGGCGGCGGCGAGCTCTATGCCGGCTCGTCCTCGGGGTCGATCTCGTCCACGAGGGACGGGCCGTTGTTGGCGACGGTGTTGACGGCTGTGGAGACGGGGGTGGCGACGATGTCCGGGCCTGGCATCTCCAGCAGCTCGCGGGCTCCGTCGGCGCCGACGGCGGGGTCCAGCCAGGCCGACCAGGCCTCGGAACGCAGCATCAAGGGCTGGCGGTCGTGGATGTGGGCGTGCTCGTCGGAGGCCGGGCGGGTGATGACGGTGGCGCTGACCACCCAGCGCGCGGGGTCGTCGTCGGCCTTCGTGGGGTCCTTCCAGAACTCGTACAGGCCCGCGAGCGCGACGAGGTCGCCGTCGGCGGGGTGCAGGTAGAAGGGTTGCTTGCGCTTGCCTGCGGGCCCGGGCCCGCCGGGTGCAGCCTTCTTCCACTCGTAGTAGCCGTCGGCGGGCAGCAGCGCGCGGCGGACGGCGAACGGGCGGGCGAACGCCGACTTCTCCTCGAGGGACTCCACGCGCGCGTTGATCATCCGGCTGCCCACCGAGATGTCCTTGGCCCACGACGGCACCAGACCCCAGCGGGCCACGCGCAGCTGCCGGGTGATCTCGCCGGTCTCCTTGTCCGCCCGCTCCACGACCATGCGGACGCCGTCGGTGGGAGCGACGTTCCATGACGGGCCCAGCAGTCGGACGTCGTCGGCGACGGTCGCGATGGCGAACTCGTCGGCCAGCGCCTGGTCCTCACGGAAGGAGGCATATCGACCACACATGGGGACCAGCCTGCCAGGTGGGGCTGACATCACACCGCGCTGGGATCGAATCGATTCGTTTCTTGTGGGAGAATCGGTTCAATGACCTTGCGCACCGCCACCTCCGCCGCGACCAGCCACGAGCCCGTCGCAGCTGTCGTGCCTCCCGCCGTCGGTCCGGCCACCGACCCCGCGGCCCCCGCGCAGTTCCGCCCGAACGCCAAGTACGTGCTGATGCTGGGGTTGATGTGCGCCCTGCCGGCCGTGTCCACGGACATGTACCTGCCGTCGCTGCCGGACGTCGCGCGCGACCTGAACACGTCGGCCACGGCGGCGCAGCTGACCATGACGGCGATGCTCATCGGCGGTGCCGTCGGACAGCTGGTCATCGGGCCCCTGTCGGACCGGTTCGGTCGGCGCAAGCCGGTGCTGATCGGCGTGGTCCTGCACGTCATCACGTCCCTGCTGTGCGCGATCGCGCCCGCCATCGTGCCGCTCATCGCGCTGCGCACGGTGCAGGGCTTCTTCAACGCGTCGGCGACGGTGGTGGCGATGGCGATCATCCGTGACCGGTTCGTCGGCGCCGACGCGTCCCGGCTGATGTCCCGGCTCATGCTCGTCATCGGGGTCGCGCCCCTGTTCGCCCCGTCGCTGGGCGGGGTCATCGCCGGACAGTGGGGCTGGCGGTCGGTGTTCGTCGCGCTCGCCGGGTTCGGCGTCGTCCTGTGGGTCGTCGTCTGGCGTCGGCTGCCGGAGACGTTGCCGCGCGAGCGGCGACGGCAGGGTGGGCTGCGGACCGCGGTGTCCGGCTACCGCTCGTTGCTCCGGGACCGGCACTTCGTCGCGCTCGCCATCCTGCCGGGACTCGGCATGGCCGTGCTGATGAGCTACGTGGTCGCGTCGCCGTTCGTGCTCCGCGAGGGTTACGGGCTGTCGGCGACCGAGTTCTCCCTGCTGTTCGCCGTCAACGGGATCGGTCTCGTGCTCGGCGCCCAGGTGAACGCGTCCCTGGTGCGACGGGTCGCCCCGATCCGGATCGTGCGCGTGGTGCTGCCGCTCTCGCTCGGCCTCACCGGTGTCCTGCTCGCCCTCGCGTTGACCGGCTGGGGCGGCCTGATCGCGCTGCTCGTGGTGCTGTGGCTGATCCTCGCGCTCGTCAACTTCGTCCCGCCGAACGCGTCGGCGCTGGCGCTCACCCGGCACGGGGAGATCGCGGGGACCGCCGCCGCGGTCATCGGGTCCCTGCAGGCCGGTGTCGCCGGCCTCGTGAGCCCGCTGTCGGGCCTGCTGGGCGGCGACGCGGTCGCGATGGCGGCCGTGATGGTCGGCGCGTCCGTGGCGGGCCTGCTCGTGCTGGCGCTGGCCACGCCCGCCTACCGCCGCGACGGGGCCTGGGCGGTCTGACCGACCCGCGCGGGACTGCTCGCGCTGGTCGGTCCGCGACGGCGCCTGGGCCGTCCGAGGGACTGCGCGCGCGGCGGCCCACGGCTCGCCGACCCGTTCGGATGACGTTCTGACCAGGCATTCCGCCTGTCGTCGGACATAGCGCCCGAGGGACACGTCCGGCCCTGCCGCGCGACCGCCGTCGGCCTTAACGTGCCCGTCGCGCACCTCAGGAAACGGGGTGCGCACGGCCCCGGAAGGACCGACCCGCCATGCTGCGTCGCCTCGTGCTCAGCCTCCTCGTCGCCGTGCTCGCGCTCGGCGGTGCGGCGGTGCCTGCCGTCGCGTCGGGGAGCGCCGACCTGTTCCCGCGGGTGGGCGCCACGGATCCCGCGTGCGACGCCACCCACCCGTGCCGGGCCGCGCTCGAGTGGCGGACCAACGCGTACGGGCCGGCGGGGGACACCCAGATCCAGCGGCGGACCCTGTTCACCGTGTTCGCGCGGGCGGGTGAGCAGATCCTCACCGGGTCGTCGTCGATCGGGACGGGCAGCGCCGACATCGCGATCTGGAACCCCGGCGTGGTCACGGACACCGAGGCGGCGACGCTGCCGACCGTGGTGGACGGCACCAACGGGTTCAGCTGCGCGGCGCACCGACCGGACGCCTCGAGCCCGGTCGGGAGGCTCACCACCCGCGCCCAGGAGCTGGCGGGTGCGCAGTCGGTCGACGGCACCCAGAACACGTCGGGCTACGTCCCGTGCGTGTACACCGCTGCGACGACAGGGCTGTACCGGGTGGCGTTCACCGGAGCCGCGGGGACCGGCAACGCGGCTGACGGCACCCCCGACCGGCACCTCGACCCCACGGGTGGCTTCCTGGCGGCGGCGGGCTCGTCGATCAACGCGTGGGACGTCACCGTCCGCGCTGGCACCGACCCGGCCTCCGTCGCCGACCTGCCCGGGCGGACGTTCACGTACGTGCTCGCGGGCTTCACCGGCGGCAACCCGCGGCCGGTCACGATGCGGCTGTTCCTGAACACCCTCGACGGCTACCGCTACTCCGTCGACACCCACGGCTTCGACCCCAACGGTTTCGTCTTCTACGGCAACCGCGCGGGCTTCCTCGACGCCGACGGGACGACACCGCTCAACCACGACGTCGTCGGCACGGGCACCGACCCGCAGACGCTCCCGACGCTGCTGGGCGGCGTGCACCTCGCGCCGCCGGAGTACCCGTTGTCGTTCGAGCCGCTGGCCACGGAGACCCTCGCGGCGCTGGGCATCCCCGCGACCCCGGTGCCGCCGACGCTCAGCGCGGTCGACTTCACCGGTCGCGCCACGGACCACGGCAGCTACGTCGGCCAGGGCGGGACCTTCACGCTGGACGCCGGGTCCGGCGGGACGTACGAGGTCGTCATCTCGCGCGACGGCGTCGACTTCGACCCGGGCCTGCCCGGGAACCGCGCCCTGCGCGGGATCGTGCCCGCGGGGACGTTCACCGTGACGTGGGACGGCGACGACAACGCCGGTGTCGCGCTCCCGGTGAAGGACGACTACGCGGTGCGGGCGGTGCTGCGCGCCGGCGAGTACCACGCGCCGATGCTGGACGTGGAGAGCTCGACGCTCGGTGGCCCGAGCATCACGCTGCTCAACCCGCCGCTCGGCGTCTGCCCGTTCACGGGGGCGGCAAGCACCGGCACCAACTGCACGCGCGTCTTCTTCGACGACCGCACCTACGTCAGCAGCGCGGGGACACGGGTCGGCGACCTCACGTCGGGGAGCCTGTGCCCCGCGTTCGCCGGGGTGCTGCCGGCGCAGCTGTTCGCCGACCCCGTCGGCGGCGTCGACAGCACCGGTGCCGCCCGCGCGTTCGGTGACGGTGGCGGGCTCAACGCGAACCAGCACTGCCCCGCGACGGGCGGGACGCTGGGCGACGCGAAGGGCCTCGACCTGTGGACGTACTTCCCGTCGCAGCAGACGGCCACGTGGCTCGACGTGCTCCCCGTCCCGGCGGTCCCGGTCGCGGTCGACGACGCGGGCAGCACACCGGTCGGCACGCCGCTGGTCGTGCCCGTCGCGGGGGTCCTCACCAACGACTCGGGCACCCGGCTCACGGTGGTCGGCTCGACCACCCCGGCGCACGGCACGGTGGCGACGAACGGCGACGGCTCCTTCATCTACACGCCGACCCCCGGGTACACGGGGCCGGACCAGTTCGACTACACGATCACCGACGACTACGGGCAGACCGACGTCGCGACCGTGCGGATCACCGTGACGCCGGTGGCCCGCGACGACGACCTGGGCTCCGTCCTGGCCGGCTCGACGATCACGGGCCCGGTGCCCGGGCTGCTGGCCAACGACGCGGGTTCGGACCTCACGGTGACCGCCGTCGGCCCTCCTGCCCACGGCACGGTCACGGTGGCCCCGGACGGTCGCTGGACGTACACCGCGCCCGTCGGCTGGAGCGGCACGGACACGTTCACCTACACGGTGACCGACGCCGGAGGGCAGACGGCGGGCGCCACCGTGACGGTGCACGTGACGCCGCCTCCGCTGACCACGACGCTGATCCTGCCCGGCACCGTCCCGACGACCGCCGTGACCCCCACGGTGCGGCGGCCGACCGCCCTGGCGGTGACCGTCGTGGTCCGCACCGGTCGTTCCGAGGGGCTGGCGACCACCGGAGCCGACCCGGTGTCGGCCCTTCTTCTCGCGTTCTCGCTGGTGGGCGCGGGTGTGGCGCTGTCGGTCAGGCACCGTCGGCACAGCCGGCTCCGTCGGGACTGAACCGCAGTCAGTCCCGGTGGAGCCGGTGCAGGCCGGCGACGGCCTGCGTCAGCACCTCGTCGCGCTTCACGAACGTGAACCGCACCCAGGACCGCAGCGCACGGTCGACGTCGGAGCCCGCGTGCGTGAAGGCGGTGACGGGCACGCCCACCACTCCCGCCAGCCCGGGCAGGTCCCGGCACAGGGCGACCCCGTCGGTGTACCCGAGGGGCGCGGCGTCGGCGAGCACGAAGTAGGTGCCCTGCGGTCGGACGACGGTGAAGCCGGCGTCCTCGAGCCCCGCGCAGAGCAGGTCGCGGCGTCGGGACAGCGAGTGCGCGAGCTCGACCACCCAGGCGGCGACGCCGGGGTCCCGCAGGGCGAACGCGACGGCGGGCTGGAACGGCGCACCGTTGACGTACGTGAGGAACTGCTTGACGGTCCGGACGGCCGCGACGAGCGGCTCCGGCCCGGTGACCCAGCCGATCTTCCAGCCGGTGAACGAGAACGTCTTGCCGGCCGAGGAGATGGTCAGCGTCCGCTCCGCCATGCCGGGCAGGGTCGCGACGGGGATGTGGGTCGCGCCCGAACCGTCGAGGACCAGATGCTCGTACACCTCATCGGTGACGACCAGGGCGTCGTGCTCTACCGCGAGCCGCGCGATCGCGGCGAGCTCGTCGCGGGTCAGGACCGTGCCGGTGGGGTTGTGCGGGGTGTTCACCAGGACCAGCCGGGTCCGGGGCGTGAACGCGGCGGCGAGGGCGCCGAGGTCGAGGCGGAAGCCGTCGGCGGTCGCGACCAGCGGGGCGGTGGTGTGGGTGGCGCCCGCGAGCGCGACGACGGCCGCGTAGGAGTCGTAGAAGGGCTCGAGCGTGAGGACCTCGTCGCCGGGACCGGCGAGCGCGAGCACGGTCGCGGCGATGGCCTCCGTCGCGCCGGCGGTGACGAGCACCTCCCGGTCGGGGTCCCACGCCAGCCCGTAGTGCGCGGACTGGTGCTCGGCGACGGCCTCGCGCAGGGCGGGGATCCCCGGGCCGGGAGGGTACTGGTTGGCGCCCGCGGCGATCGCGTCCGCGGCGGCCCGGGCGACCGAGGCGGGGCCGTCCACGTCGGGGAAGCCCTGCCCGAGGTTCACCGCCCCGGTGCGCGCGGCGAGCGCCGACATCTCGGCGAACACGGTCGCCCGGGGGACGCCGTCGTCGCCCATCAGCCCGGTCGCACGGGCGACGTCCTGCCAGCGGGGAGGGGTCATGCGACGAGATTAGGGGGTAGGTCCGAGGACGTCGGGGTGACCCGTCGGCGACGGGTCGGGAGCGCTGGTGCGCTCAGACCACCAGTCCGGCCGCGGCGGTCAGGCCCGCGACCACGACCAGGGCGAGGGACGCCCAGGCTCCGACGATCCACCACTCCACGTGGTGTCGCCGCAGAACCCGCTGCGCCTGTCGTTGGGACATGCTCTGAAGATCGGCACGGGAGCGCCCAGGTACAACATCCCGCGCCGACGAGCGTGGAATTCACCCGGACACCACGCAACGGATCGCCGTCCGGGCACAGCCGGACGGCGATCCCTGCCGTGCGAGGGGGATCAGCCTGCGGCCGCACCTTCGAGCTTGTCGCCGAGGGTGGTGAGCTGCTGGGCGAGCTGGTCGAGCGAGGCGGCGGCCTCACCGGCGGCGTTCGCCTTGGCGGCGTCGAGCTCGGCCTGGGCGTCGGCGACCTGCGCCTGGGCGTCGGCCAGCGCCTGCTGCGAGGCGGCGGCCCCTTCGGCCTGCGCCTGGTCGAGCGCGGCCTGCGCGTTGCCGACGGCGGCTTCCGCGTCGCCGACGGCCTTCTCCGCCTCGGCCTTCGCGGAGTCGTCGAGCGTGCCGAGCTGCGCGCGGGCGTCGGCGATCTTCTGCTCGGCCGCGTCGGCCTCCGCCTTGGCCTCGTCGACCTGGGCCTTGAGGTCGTCGATGGCGCTGCGGGCCTCACTGGCGGCGTCCTTGGCCTGCTGCGCGGCGTTGTCGATGTCCGCGTCGGAGCAGGCGGACAGACCGAGGGCGAGCGCGGCGGCGACGAGGGGGGTGGCGACGCGGGTGAGTCGGGTGCGGGTCGGGCTCATGAAAAGTCCTCCGGGGTGGGCGTGGGGGAGCGGGGTCCGGGCCCACAGTCTGCCCGGGGTCGCGCCGACGCGCCCACCGGGGACGCGCCGACGCCCCGCCCGGAGGGGAGCAGGGCGTCGGTGGGCGAGCGGCTACGACACGGGGGTCAGGCCGGCCGTGGGCTGCTCGCTGCGGCGGCTGCGGACGTCGGTCAGCGACGTGCCGTAGTAGGCCGCGGTCATCAGGTCCTTCATGTCCTCGATCATCGGCATCCGCGGGTTCGCGGGGGCGCACTGGTCCTCGTAGGCACCCATCGCGACCTCGTCGAGCCGGGCGAGGAACTCGTGCTCGTCGACGCCCTGGGCGTGGAACGAGGACGGGATGCCGACGCGGGCCCGCAGCGACTCGACGGCCAGCGCGTAGGACTCGACGCCCTCGGCGGGGGTGGCCGCGGGGAGCCCGAGCATCGCGGCGAGCTGCTGGAACCGCTCGGGTGCGACGTAGTGCTCGTACTTCGGCCAGCTCGTCAGCTTGGTGGGGACCGTGCCGTTGTAGCGGATGACGTGCGGCAGCAGGGTCGCGTTCGTGCGGCCGTGCACCAGGTGGTACGTCGAGCCGACGACGTGGGCCATCGCGTGCACGATGCCGAGGAACGAGTTCCCGAAGGCCATCCCGGCGATCGTGCCGGCGTTGTGCATGGTCTCGCGGGCGTCCTGGGTCGCCGGGTCGGCCGGGTCGCCGTTCACCGACGCCGCCAGGTTCTCGAAGATCAGGCGGACGGCCTGCATCGCCATGCCGTCGGTGAAGTCGTTGGCGTAGACGCTGACGTACGCCTCGGTGGCGTGCGTGAGCGCGTCGAAGCCGGAGTCCGCCGCCAGCGAGGGCGGCATCTTCGCGGTCAGGACCGGGTCGATGATCGCGACGGACGGGGTCAGCGCGTAGTCGGCCAGCGGGTACTTCTTGCCGGCGTCCGGGTCGCTGATCACCGCGAACGGCGTCACCTCGGCGCCCGTGCCCGACGTCGTCGGGATGCAGACCAGCTGCGCGAGCTCGCCCAGCACCGGGAACTTGAACGCGCGCTTGCGGACGTCGAAGAACTTCTGCTTGAGGTCGGAGAAGTGGATCTCCGGGTGCTCGTAGAGCAGCCACATGACCTTGGCGGCGTCCATCGGCGACCCGCCACCGAGCGCGATGATCGTGTCGGGCCGGAAGTGGCGCATCTGCGCGGCGCCCGCCTGGACGGTGCGCACGGACGGCTCGGCCTCGACCTGGTCGATGATCTGCAGGGCGACCTTCGACGAGCGGCGGTTGAGGACGTCGATGATCTTGTCGACGAAGCCGAGGGTCGTCATGGTCGCGTCGGTCACGATGGTCACGCGCTCGACGTCGGGCATGTCCGCGAGGTACCGGATGGCGTTCGGCTCGAAGTAGGTCTTCGCCGGCACTTTGAACCACTGCAGGTTGTTGTTCCGGCGGCCGATCCGCTTGATGTTCACCAGGTTCACCGCCGAGACGTTGTTGGACACGGAGTTGTGGCCGTACGAGCCGCAGCCGAGCGTCAGCGACGGGATGAACGCGTTGTAGATGTCGCCGATGCCGCCCAGCGACGAGGGTGCGTTCGCGATGACCCGGACGGCCTTGACGCGGCTGCCGAACTCCTCGGTGAGCGCGTCGTCCTGGGTGTGGATCGCGGCGGAGTGACCCAGGCCGTCGAACTCGACCATCTTCTCGGCGAGCTGGATGCCGTGCTCGGTGGACTCGGCACGCAGGACGGCCAGCACCGGGGCCAGCTTCTCGCGCGTCAGCGGCTCCTGCGGCCCGACCCCGCTGACCTCGACCAGGATGATCGAGGTGTCCTCGGGGACCGTGAAGCCCGCCTGCTGGGCGATCCACTGCGGCGTCTGGCCGACGACCGCCGCGTTGAGCTTCGCCTCTCCACAGTTCTTGCCGTTGGCCTTGACCCCGAAGATGAACGACTCGAGCAGCGCCTTCTCCTTGGCGTTCGCCCGGTAGGCGTGCAGGGTGGCGAACTCGGCGAGCGCCGCGTCGTAGATGACGTCGTCGAGGATGACGGCCTGCTCGGAGGCGCAGACCATGCCGTTGTCGAACGCCTTGGACAGCACGACGTCGTTGACGGCCCGCTTCAGCTTCGCGGTCTTCTCGATGTAGGCGGGAACGTTCCCCGCGCCGACGCCGAGCGCGGGCTTGCCGCACGAGTACGCGGCCCGGACCATCGCGTTGCCGCCGGTGGCCAGGATGAGTGCGACGCCCGGGTGGTTCATCAGGGCGGTGGTCGCCGCGATCGAGGGCGTCTCGACCCACTGGATGCAGTGCTCGGGCGCACCGGCGGCCACGGCGGCGTCGCGCACCACGCGGGCGGCGGCGACGGAGGACTCCTGCGCGCTCGGGTGGAAGGCGAACACGATCGGGTTGCGGGTCTTCAGTGCGATGAGCGACTTGAAGATGGTCGTGGAGGTCGGGTTGGTCACCGGGGTGACGCCGCAGACCACGCCGACGGGCTCGGCGATCTCGGTGATGCCCGTGAGGTCGTCGCGGGAGACGATGCCGACGGTCTTGAGCGACGCCATCGAGTTCGTCACGTGCTCGCACGCGAAGATGTTCTTCACGGCCTTGTCCTCGAAGACGCCGCGGCCGGTCTCGTTCACTGCCAGGAGGGCGAGCTCACCGTGCTTGTCCAGGGCGGCGACGGACGCCTTCTTCACCAGGTGGTCGACGTCCTCCTGCGTGAACCGCGCGTACTCGGCCAGGGCCTTGGTGGCCTGGGCGACCAGCTGGTCGATCGCGGGAGCGGGGTCGGCCGGTGCGGGCGCGGGGCGCCCGTTCGCGGCAGTGGTGCGGGACGTGGCGTGATCCGTGACGGTCACCGTTCTTCTCCCTGTCGAGGCCGTGGGTCGACGTGCGACCCGGTGACCTCGACGTTACGGACGGGGGAGGGTGCCCGTGATGGGCCGAAAGTCCTCGGCGGACGTCCGGCCGCCGTCCCGAGGGGACGACGGCCGGACGCGTGGCTCAGGATCTCGCCGTCACACCGTCAGCGCTGCAGGGTCAGCAGACCCGGCCGGTAGGGCAGCAGGCCGTAGTCCCCGCCGGAGCTGGGAGAACGTCCCTGGTAGAGCAGCTGCAGGTTGCAGGGGTCGATGGTCATGGTCTGGTCGGCGCTGGTCCGGATGAGCTCACCGTGGCTGATGTCGTTGGTCCATGTCGCGCCGCTGTTGGCCTTGCCGGCGAACGGGTTGCTCTCGGACGCGGCCTGCGGCGTCCAGGAGCCGGANCTCACCGTGGCTGATGTCGTTGGTCCATGTCGCGCCGCTGTTGGCCTTGCCGGCGAACGGGTTGCTCTCGGACGCGGCCTGCGGCGTCCAGGAGCCGGACAGGCTCGACGAGGTGAACGAGCGGAAGTACCGGCCGTTGGACCCGATCGCCTCGACGATCATCAGGTACTGGTTCTGGTCCTTGATCTTGTAGACCTGCGGGCCCTCGAACAGGTTGTTCGTGGTGTCGGTCATGATCGTGGTGTACGAGGAGCCGAAGTTGCCCGGGAAGTTCCCGATCGGCATGCTCGCGCGGTAGATCCGCCTCGAACAGGTTGTTCGTGGTGTCGGTCATGATCGTGGTGTACGAGGAGCCGAAGTTGCCCGGGAAGTTCCCGATCGGCATGCTCGCGCGGTAGATCCGCCCGTTGTCGCCGGCGAAGAACAGGTACATGTTCGAGCCGTCAGCGATGAGGGCCTGGTCGATCGGACCGGTCCCGGAGTTGGTGATGCTGCCGGTGAACAGGGTCTGGGCCGAGGACCAGCCGTTGGGGTTGGTCGGGTCGCTGGAGGTCTTGTAGGAGAACGCCCCGTTGCCGCCCCACTGGTAGGCCAGCACCCAGATGTTCTTCGGGGCGAAGTAGAACAGCGAGGGTGCCACGGTCCCGGAGGACATGGCGTTCTGCGAGGCGGAGCCCAGCTCGGAGAAGTTGTTCACSAGGCTGAAGTTCATCGACCCCCACGACGAGCCGTTGTCGTGCGTCGTGGCGTAGACGAGGTGCTTGCCGTTGTACGGGGCCGTGGTGAAGTCCT
>NZ_LMOO01000006.1 GCF_001424195.1 Cellulomonas sp. Leaf334
CGACGTGTTCCACATCTACGAGGAGCTCGGTGAGGTCGCGATCTCGATCACGACGGAGTGGTCGGGCCGGTATCAGGTCGAGGGTGACCCGCAGTGGCGTGAGGTCACGGGTACTGCCACGACGACCGCGACTGGCCCTGTGTTCGAGGTGCGGGAGGTTCGCACCCGCCTGGTCACCGGCTTGTGCACCGACGAACCGAGACCAGCCGACTGCTGAGGCTCGGTGCATCCGGGGGACCTGAGAGCGAGAGCCGGCCGGAGTAGAACGTATGCGTTATATTCGTGATGCTTGGAATGTCATCCTCGTCGACGAGGTCGACGAGTGGTTCGTCGAGCTGAGTCACACCGATCAAGACGCGTCCGATGCGATCGCTGCTGCGATCGACATGCTCGAGGAGCACGGCCCGATGCTCGGCCGCCCGCTCGTCGACAGCATCACAGGGAGCAACGTCCACAACCTGAACGAACTCCGGGTCAACACGGCGCGCATCCTGTTCGTGTTCGACCCCACGCGGTCAGCGATCTTGCTGGTGGCTGGTGACAAGGCCGGTGCTTGGAAGCGTTGGTACAGCGAGAACATCCCGCTCGCCGAAGACCGATACCGACGGTGGCTCGCGGGCGAGTACACAGAGGAGAACGACTGATGGCTCGCAGCTGGAAGCACGTGCGCTCGGAGGCGTCGGCCGAGGGCCGCCTGTCCGAGGATCGTGTGGCGGCCGTCTCCGACGCTCTCCGCAGTCAAGTGCGTGCCTACCAGCTTGCCGAGGTGCGCAAGTCGCAGCACGTGACCCAGAAGGTTGTCGCGGCCGCGATGGGGGTTGCCCAACCTCGCGTCTCGGCGATCGAACGGGGTGAGATCTCCGCGACGGAGATCGGGACGCTGCGCTCCTATGTCGAGGCGCTCGGTGGGCGGCTGCGTCTCGTGGCCGAGTTCGACGACGAGACGATCGTCGTCGTCGGCGGCTGATCGCAGCCACAGGTTCGATCGGGTCGCAGGCGCCGTCGTCGCGGGGATCGTCACGCTCGGAGTACGACACGATGGCAGCCGTGGGGTGGAGTGCACCGGGTGTCTACCTTCGGGAGGCCCCAGGGATCCACCGCGGCGGGCCGTGTTCCCTGCTGTCCACAGATCTCGTCGACCTTCGTTCCCGCCCGTCCGGAATCGGTAGGTTCTCCCGCATGCGTGGACGGGGCAGCACGGCAGAAGCACGGTGGGCATGGCAGCGGCGGGTGATTCCGGCGGTGCTCGGGGTGGTCTTCGTCGTCGGTCTGATCTTCTTCGACTTCTTCGCGCACGTGCGCACGCCGCACGCCCCGACGTTCCAGGAGTCGGCGCGCTCCTGCTGTCCACAGATCTCGTCGACCTTCGTTCCCGCCCGTCCGGAATCGGTAGGTTCTCCCGCATGCGTGGACGGGGCAGCACGGCAGAAGCACGGTGGGCATGGCAGCGGCGGGTGATTCCGGCGGTGCTCGGGGTGGCCTTGATGGTCGGGTGCACGGGCGGAGGTCCGGAGCCTGCGGAGTCGACGGCTCCTCCGGCCGTCGAGGTGACACCCACTCCCACTCCGACACCGGTGGTGAAGCCGGAGCCACCCGCTGCGATGAGGGAGCCGACGACGGACGGGGCCATCGCGGCGGCGACGTACTTCTTGTCGCTGACGGACTATGCGTTTGCATCGGGGGAGACTGCGCCACTCCTGTCGTTATCGGCCGACGACTGCAAGCACTGCGCCTTTGTAGTTGGTCAGGTCGGCGAGATGGCGGAGGGCAACTACACGTCCGACGCCGCTCCGCTGCTCGTCTCCTACGCGACGAGCACGGAGATCAGGCCGGACGAGTGGTTTTCCGCGCGACTGCGCGTGAATCAAGAGTTCACTCGGGTCTCGGACGCGACAGGTGCAGTGGTGGACGAGTCTGGCAAGCTCACCGCGGACTTCATCTTTGCCATTAGCTGGCTCGGAGATCGGTGGCGCGTCGAGCAGGTGGACGTGATCGAGGTGCCCGCGTGAGTCGATGGCTCGGCGCCGTCTTTCTCGCCATGTTCGGCGCCTCAGGCGGTTTCTCAAATTCAGTGCCCCCCGCGCCTCCACCGCCGAGTCAGAAGATCTCTTCGCAGTTCACAGATGATCCTCGAGGTGGCGCCGTCGACATGCTCGGCGGATGGTCGCAATGGCAAAGCGATGACGAGAATCTCGGCGGAATGGGCCATGGCGTCGTGCCCACGACTGAGTGGGACGTCATGAACGCGATGGCGTGTTTGGAGGTGTCAGGTCGGTGGGTGCCCGCCGCCGAAACTGGCGCGTGCCCGAACGGGGTTCCGCAGGCTGCCACGGTGGATTGTGCGGGGCAGGAGTGGGTGGAGCCTCGGTGGCGTCGATATCGGGTGCCGCCCGCGACGACCTGGAGTGCGTGGGAGCAGGTGGACTACGGGTCGTGCGGTGGTGACGTGGCGCCCGTGCTCACGGCTGAGGAGTTCCGACGGTTGCCGTTGCCGGTGCCGGCGGTGCATATGCAGCCGGATACGGGTTGGGTGCTGGTGAACAAGGAGACGATCGCGTACACGGATCCGACGCCGGTGGTGCTGACGNTTGCCGGTGCCGGCGGTGCATATGCAGCCGGATACGGGTTGGGTGCTGGTGAACAAGGAGACGATCGCGTACACGGATCCGACGCCGGTGGTGCTGACGACTCAGTTGTTGGGTCGGGTGGTGACGGTGGAGGCGACGCCGTCGCGGTTCACGTATGAGTGGGGTGACGGGTCGCGRCCGGACGTGACCAGCGATCCGGGTGCGCCGTATCCGGCGTTCGACGTGTTCCACATCTACGAGGAGCTCGGTGAGGTCGCGATCTCGATCACGACGGAGTGGTCGGGCCGGTATCAGGTCGAGGGTGACCCGCAGTGGCGTGAGGTCACGGGTACNCGACGTGTTCCACATCTACGAGGAGCTCGGTGAGGTCGCGATCTCGATCACGACGGAGTGGTCGGGCCGGTATCAGGTCGAGGGTGACCCGCAGTGGCGTGAGGTCACGGGTACKGCCACGACGACCGCGACTGGCCCTGTGTTCGAGGTGCGGGAGGTTCGCAGCCGGCTGGTCACCGGCTTGTGCACCGACGAACCGCAACCGGCGGACTGCTGACCTCGGCGGGGAGCGGGTCGGCTCGGTCGGTAGGCGGAGCGCTCTACGGGCTGCCGAGGCGATCGTTCCTCGGAAGAATGAGCGGCATGCGCTCGGGAGGATCTCGCAGGCCGTGGTTGTGGAGGCTCGCCGGCACGGTCGGGGCGTTCGGCGTGCTCTCGTGGATCGTCTGGCTGCGGTACCGCAGGTGGCTGCAGTACGTGACGCGTCGGGCGTCGGAGGACAGTGTCGTCGTCGAGACCAGGCTCGGGCCCGTCGAGTACGGACTGCGTGGTGCCGGGCCCGTGGTGCTGCACTTTCACGGCGGCAACGTCGGCCACAACGGCTGGTTCTTCCTGGAGCACCTCGTCACGGCCGGGTACCAGGTCCTGACACCGGATCGCCCCGGCTACCTCGGGACACCTCTCGACGGTAAGGGTTCACCGTCGAGACAGGCGGACCTCGCGGCCGCCCTGCTGGACACGTTGGGAATCGACAGAGTCGCCGTCGTCGGGCTGTCTGCCGGGGGACCCGCTGCGATCGAGTTCGCTGCGCGGCACCCGGACCGCGTCGCCGCACTCGTCCTGCTGTCGGCGATCTCCCAGCGCACGGGACTCTCGCAGGACCAGCTGAGCAGCTCGCTCGGCCGCCTCGTGATGACGAAGCGATACCAGGACGTAGCGTACTTCCTGATCAACCGAGCGATGCACACGATGACGGCGCTCAGCATGCGTGACTTCGTCAGGACCGAGACGACCTACGACGCGTCGACGGGCAAGAAGCTCATCGACAAGGTGCTGTCCGACCCCGCGCAGAGGCGTCAGGTCCTCGCCATGAGTGACGCGATGGTGCCGGCGCTCCCGCGGTTCGACGGTGTGATGAACGATCTCGCCGTGCAGCAAGGGCTCGAGGAGCTTCCGTTCGCCCAGGTCACCGCACCTGCGCTCGTCATCGGCAGCAGGTACGACGGCGACATCGGCTATGCCAACTCAGTCAACTCCCACGAGAAGCTCGTTGGCTCGGAGCTCGTCACGGTCGACCAGTTCGGTCACCTCGTCTGGTGGGGTGATGCCTCCGTCACCACGGAGCTGGAACGCCGGATAGAGGCGTTCCTGGAGCGCCACACGATGGGCATGCACTGACCGGTGCCGGACGGGCGGTCGGGGCTGTGCGACCGGGCGGACGTCTGTCGAGACCGGCAGGCCGATGCCCGCGCAGGGTGCCCCCGGCAGGACTCGAACCTGCAACCTACGGATTAGAAGGCCGTTGCTCTATCCATTGAGCTACGGGGGCTGGACGTGCGCCCACAGCCTAACGGCGGGCCGCCCGATCCTCTGCTCGGGAGGAACCGGACGCGACCGCACCGCGTGGCGCGTTTTGCCAGGTCAGATGACACCGCGACAATGGTCGGGTGAGCGCACAGCCCGGCACCGCGCCAGTGCAGCCTGTGCCGACCGCGCAGCCACCGGCGGCACACGCCCGTCATGCGGCCTCGGATCCTCGCGATGTCCTGGCGCGTCCGCTGGCGGCGACGTCGCTGCTCGACGCGGTCCGGGACCTGCACCGTGACGTGGAGCGCACCGGGTTCCCGCTGGAGATCGAGGGGATCGCGTCGGCGCGGGCGTCGCGGGCACGGCTCGTCGACCAGCTCGGGGAGCACCTGGTCCCGCGCCTGACGGAGCTGTCCGCACCTGCGGTCGTGGTGATCTCGGGGTCGACGGGGGCGGGTAAGTCGACGCTGGTGAACTCGCTGGTGGGGTCGGAGGTGAGCACCGCCGGGGTGCTGCGGCCGACGACACGTCGGCCCGTGCTGGTGCACAACCCGCTCGACGAGGACCTGCTCTCGCACCACCCGGTCCTGGACTCCGTGAGCGTCATCGCCGACGAGCAGGTCCCGCGGGGCATCGCGCTGCTGGACGCGCCGGACCTCGACTCGGTCCTGGAGTCGAACCGGGAGTCGGCGCACCGGCTGCTCGAGGCGGCTGACCTGTGGCTCTTCGTGACGACCGCCGCCAGGTACGGGGACGCGCTGCCGTGGCGGGTCCTGCAGGGCGCGGTCGAGCGGGGGGCGTCGATCGCGATGGTGCTCAACCGGGTGCCACCGGCGTCGTTGCCGACGGTGCGTGGTGACCTCCTGGACCGGCTCCGCGGCCACGGGTTGCAGGGGTCACCGTTGTTCGTCGTCCCGGACCTCGGCCCGCACGAGGGGTTGCTGCCGGCCGCGGTGGTCGCGCCGATCCGGCGCTGGCTCGCGATGCTGGCTGGTCCCGACCGCGCGCGCACGGTCATCGGCCGGACGCTGCGCGGGTCGCTGGCGGCGTTGCGGCCGTGGGTCGACGAGCTTGCTGAGGCGGTGCAGGCGCAGGCTGACGCCGCAGGTGCGATCGCGGCGGTGCTCGACGCGGCGATCGAGGCGCCGACCGCGCAGGCGTCGGCGTCGATCCGCGGCGGTGCCGTCGCGGACGGTGCGGTGCGCGCGCGGTGGTCGGAGCTCGCGGCGGACAGCGGGCCGCTCGGCCGGGTGGTCCGTCCGTCGGGTCGTATCCGTGGCTCGTCGCGGGAGGGCCGTGCGCGGGTCGCCGCGATCGAGCCTCTGCTGGAGGACCTCACGCGGTCGGCGGCAGCCACGCTGACGGCGGCCGGTGCGCACACCGAAGGTGTCCTGCGGGCTGCGCTCACGGGTGCCGACGCGCCTGCTGGCGGCTCGTCCGTCGACGCGGCCTGGGAGTCGTCGACGCTGCGCACCGGTCGACGGAGCGCCGCCGAGCAGGCGGCGCGCGCGTGGACGGCGCAGGGTCCGCGCGTCGTGCGCGCTGCGCTGACGGCCGGGCCTGCGGAGTCGTCTCCCGACGGGATCGCGCGGCCTCGTCGCGACGTGGCACGGGAGGTCCGCCGACGCGCGAAGGCGGCGAACGCGCTGGGCGACGAAGGTCTGGCCGTCGTCGCGCTGGCTGCGGCGTCGGGGGTGCGCGAGGCGCGTGACCTCCTCGTGGACCTCATCGACTCCGCGGGCGAGCGCGCCGCCGACGAGCTGCGCGACGACCTGGTCGCCCGGGTGGCGGGTCAGGTGGCGGTGGAGCGTGCGGCGGTCGGCGAGGTGCTGTCCGACCCGGACCTCGCCGAGGACGCCTCGTCGCGGCTGCGGCTGCGGCTCGCCGTGCTGAAGGGACTCACGTGACCGAGACGATCGGATCGACCCTGCACGGCGACGACACGGTAGCGCTGACGGGGCGCGTCGACGCGCTGGGTCGTGCTCTGGCGATCGGCGGCGCCCGTCTGGCGCCGACGGTGGTGAAGCGTGTGGTCGAGACGGTGGAGAGCGTGCGGGAACGGCTCGACCTCGGGGTGGACCACACGGTGGTCGCGCTCGTGGGCGGGACCGGGTCGGGCAAGTCGAGCCTGTTCAACGCGATCTGCCGGCTCGACTTCGCCGACGTGGGCGTCCGGCGGCCGACGACGTCGGAGATCACGGCGTGCGTGTGGGGCGACGACGGCGGCCCGCTGCTCGACTGGCTCGGCGTCGTGCCGGACCGTCGCATCCAGCGCGAGAGCCTGCTCGACGGTGAGAGCGAGGCGCCGCTGCGCGGTCTGGTGCTGCTCGACCTGCCCGACCACGACTCGATCGCCCCGGAGCACCGGGAGGTCGTCGACCGGCTGCTGCCCCAGGCCGACCTGCTCGCGTGGGTGGTCGACCCGCAGAAGTACGCCGACGACGCCCTGCACAGCGGCTACCTGAGGCGCCTCGTCGGGCACGAGGCGTCGATGGTCGTGGTGCTCAACCAGGTGGACACCGTGCCGCCCGACGTGCGACCCGCGCTGCTGGCGGACGTCGAGAACCTGCTGGTCGACGACGGGCTGACAGGGGTCCCGGTCCGTGAGGCCTCGGCGCGGACGGGCGAGGGTCTGGTCGCGCTGCGTGAGCTCCTGGCCACGTACGTCGAGTCGCGGTCGTTGGCCGCCCGGCGGGCGGGCGCGGAGCTGAACGACGCCGCGACGCTGCTCGCGGCGGAGGTTGCAGCGCGTGAGCCTGCTCCGGCCGCGTTGTCGGTGACGGACGTCGTCGACCGCCTGGCGGCCGCGATCGGGCTGCCTGCGGTGGCCGCCGGAGTCGGCGCGGCGGTGCGGACGGGATCGTCCTCGACACCCGGGTTCGGCGCGGTCCAGGAGGACGCGGTCGAGCTGGCGCGCGCGACGTGGCTCGAGGCCGTGACGACGGGACTGCCTCGGCGGTGGGGCAAGGACATCGCCTCCCGGGTCGCCTCGACCACCGAGATGCGGCTCGCCGTGACCGACGCGCTGACCCAGCTGACGCTCACCGCGCGACGTTCCGGTCTCGCGCTGGGGCTGACCGTCGCAGCCGTGGCGTTCGCCGGTGCAGCCCTGCTCGTCGGGTCCGTCGCTGTCGGCTCGCTGGTCGGTCCGGGGGAGTCGAACGTGTGGGCTCCCGTCGGTGCGGTCGTGCTGCTCGTCGCGTCGGTGCTGGCTTTCGTCGCGGCGGGCGCGGCTCGCCGGTCGGCGGGTCGGCGGCGGACCGCGCGCGTGCTGCAGGACGGCCGCGCGGCGCTCGAGAACGTCGCGCGGGCGCGGCTCGCCGTGCCGACCGAGGCGGTCCTGGCCGAGCACCGCACCGTCCGCGAGCTCGTTGCGTCCGCCCGGACCTGATCCGCCCACAGCCCCGCTGCACAGGGCCCGGTCCACGGGTTCGCCCTGCACGACGCCGCCCGGTGCCGCCCACGCAGACCCTGGTCGCACGAGCCCCGCACCCGCGGGGCGCACCGCACCGGAGGTACCCCATGAGCATGCAGTCCCTGGACCTGACCGTCGTCGGGTGGATCGGCACGGACGTGCGGATCCATCACGAGTCTGACGGCGGCGTCCCGTTCTCCACGTTCCGGCTGGGCAGCACCCGCCGCTGGTTCGACAAGCAGGCCGGGGTGTGGCGCGACGGGCAGACGGAGTGGTTCAACGTGAAGGTGTGGCGGACCACCGCGCTCAACGCGGCGCGGTCGCTGCGCAAGGGTGACCCGGTCATCGTGCAGGGACTGCTGTCCACCGAGGAGTGGGTCGGCGCCGACGGGCCGCGCACGTCCCTCGTGCTCGACGCGAGTGCGCTCGGCCCCAACCTGGCGTTCGGCAGCAGCCACTTCGCGCGGAACGTGAGCCCCAGTGCTGTCGCGGGGTCGGAGGCCGAGGGCGCCGCGAGCGACGACTCCGTGACCGACGTCTCCGCCTACGAGGTCCTGCCGGAGGACGAGGGTGCCGGCCTGGAGCCCGTGGCGGACGACGAGCAGGAGCTCGCGCTGGCCGGTGCCAGGTGATCGCCTAGGCTGGGGCACCGGCGACCCGACGACGTGGCCGGTCGGACCGCGCGCACATCGCAAGCGCGGTCGACCAGCCTCGCGGGTGAGCCGGTCAGCAGTGCCCCGAGAACCGCGCCACGAGAACCCAGCGTGCGGGGCGACCCCCATCGAGCACCGAGGCGGACGAAGAGCCAGTGGCTGAGTTCATCTACTCCATGTACAAGACGCGCAAGGCGCACGGCGACAAGGTCATCCTCGACGACGTCACCCTGAACTTCCTGCCGGGTGCCAAGATCGGCGTCGTCGGACCCAACGGCGCCGGCAAGTCGACGATCCTCAAGATCATGGCCGGTCTCGACCAGCCGTCGAACGGTGAGGCTCGCCTGAGCCCCGGCTACACGGTGGGCATCCTGCAGCAGGAGCCGCCGCTGAACGAGTCCAAGACGGTGCTCGGCAACGTCGAGGAGGGCGTCGCCGAGATCAAGGGCAAGCTCGACCGCTACAACGAGATCTCCGTGCTCATGTCCGAGCCGGACGCCGACTTCGACGCCCTGCTGGCCGAGATGGGGGTGTTGCAGGAGGCCATCGACGCGGCCGACGCGTGGGACCTGGACGCCCAGCTGGACCAGGCGATGGACGCGCTGCGCTGCCCGCCGCCCGACGCCGACGTCACCGTGCTGTCCGGTGGTGAGCGCCGCCGGGTCGCCCTGTGCAAGCTGCTCCTGGAGAAGCCCGACCTGCTGCTCCTCGACGAGCCCACCAACCACCTCGACGCCGAGAGCGTGCTGTGGCTGGAGGCGCACCTCAAGGACTACCCGGGCGCCATCCTGGCCGTCACCCACGACCGGTACTTCCTCGACCACGTCGCCGAGTGGATCTGCGAGGTCGACCGCGGACGCCTGTACCCGTACGAGGGCAACTACTCGACGTACCTGGAGAAGAAGGGCGAGCGTCTCGCCATCCAGGGCAAGAAGGACCTGAAGCTCGCGAAGCGCCTCAAGGAGGAGCTGGAGTGGGTGCGGTCCAACGCCAAGGGCCGGCAGACCAAGTCGAAGTCGCGCCTCGCGCGGTACGAGGAGATGGCGGCCGAGGCGGACCGTACGAGGAAGCTGGACTTCGAGGAGATCCAGATCCCGCCGGGTCCGCGCCTGGGCTCGATCGTGCTGGAGGCCAAGGGTCTGGAGAAGGGCTTCGACGGGCGCGTGCTCATCGACGGCCTGAGCTTCACGCTCCCGCGTAACGGCATCGTCGGCGTCATCGGCCCCAACGGCGTCGGCAAGACCACGCTCTTCAAGACGATCGTCGGGCTCGAGCCGCTGGACGCCGGTGACCTCAAGGTCGGCGAGACGGTCTCGATCTCCTACGTCGACCAGTCGCGCGGTGGCATCGACCCCAAGAAGACGCTGTTCGAGGTCGTCTCCGACGGGCTCGACTTCCTCAAGGTCGGCAACGTCGAGATGCCGTCGCGGGCGTACGTCGCCGCGTTCGGCTTCAAGGGTCCCGACCAGCAGAAGCCCGCGGGCGTCCTGTCCGGTGGTGAGCGCAACCGTCTGAACCTCGCGCTCACCCTCAAGCAGGGCGGCAACCTGCTGCTCCTCGACGAGCCCACCAACGACCTGGACGTCGAAACGCTCGGCTCGCTGGAGAACGCGCTGCTCGAGTTCCCCGGCTGCGCCGTCGTGGTGTCCCACGACCGCTGGTTCCTCGACCGGGTGGCGACGCACATCCTGGCCTACGAGGGCACCGAGGAGAACCCGGGGAACTGGTACTGGTTCGAGGGGAACTTCGCGTCCTACGAGGAGAACAAGGTCGAGCGCCTCGGCGCCGACGCGGCGCGCCCGCACCGGGTGACGTACCGCAAGCTGCGTCGCGACTGACCGCACCGCGTGACGTCGCGACCGACGACACCGCGTGACGTCGCGACCGACGACACCGCGTGACGTCGGGACCGACGACACCGACGAGGCCGCCCGCTCCCTGGGGATCGGGCGGCCTCGTCGTCGATGAGCCGCCCACGACCTGCGCAGATACGCTGCTGACGACCTGAGAGGCGGTGCGGCGATGGAGCACGACGAGCTCGTCAGCGCGCTGCTCGGGCTCCGGGAGCGCGTGGCGGACCTGCGCCTGCCGCTCGAGACCGCCACGGCGCCGAACGCGCGGGCGGACCGCACGCGCGTCCTGGACCAGCTCGACGACTACCTCCTGCCGCGACTGCGGGACCCGGGCGCGCCCGTGCTGGTGGTCGTCGGTGGCTCCACGGGTGCGGGCAAGTCGACGGTGGTCAACTCGCTGGTCGGGGCGGAGGTCAGCCCGTCGGGCGTGCTGCGCCCGACGACACGATGGCCGGTGCTGGTGCACCACCCGCTCGACGTGCGGTGGTTCAGCTCGGACCGGGTGCTGCCGTCGCTCAGCCGCGCCGAGTCGGCGGGGGAGCAGGGGTTGACCGGTGCGCGCCCTGGGCTCCGGCTGGTCGCGTCGGAGGCGGTCCCGGTGGGCCTGGCTCTGCTGGACGCGCCCGACGTGGACTCCGTCGAGGAGGGCAACCGTGTGCTCGCCGCCCAGCTGCTGGGGGCCGCGGACGTGTGGCTGTTCGTCACGACCGCGGCACGGTACGCGGACGCCGTGCCGTGGGAGCTGCTCGCGGACGCGGCACGCCGCGGCACGCACCTGGCGCTCGTGCTCGACCGGGTGGACCCCGGCGCCGAGACCGCGGTGGGCGACCATCTGCGCCAGATGCTGGAGGACGCGGGGCTCTCGTCGGCCACGGTCATCGTCGTCCCGGAGGTCGAGCTGCAGGACGGGCTGCTGCCGGAGGCGGCGATCGGCCCGATCGCGGACGTCCTGACGCGGACCGCGACGGATCCTGCGGTGCGTGCCGCGGCGTTGGCGGAGACGTGGGACGGCGCCGTGTCGGACGTGTCGCGGCGGGCGCT
Source organism: Cellulomonas sp. Leaf334 (assembly GCF_001424195.1). Classification (GTDB taxonomy): domain Bacteria; phylum Actinomycetota; class Actinomycetes; order Actinomycetales; family Cellulomonadaceae; genus Cellulomonas. The sequence goes on from NZ_LMOO01000006.1 coordinate 11,351, forward strand.
GGACCTGGCGACCGCGGCCGACGAGCAGCGGGCGGCGGACGTGCGGCTGCGCGCGGCGGTGGCTGCGGCGTACGCGACGGCGTCGGACCGGATCGGCCACGCGACGTCGGACGGGTCGCTGCTGCGCGGTGAGGTGCTGGCGCGGTGGCAGGACGTCGTCGGCACGAGCGAGTGGTTCCGGTCGCTGGAGCAGGGGGTGTCCCGGTTGCGTGACCGGGTCATCGGCTTCGTCCGCGGGCGCCGACCGGCGGAACCGGCCCTCGTCGAGGCGGTCGCCCACGGGTTGTCCGCGGTCATCCAGGACTCCGCCGAGGAGGCGGCCGAGACGGCGCACTCGGCGTGGCGGCACGATCCTGCCGGGCTGGCGTTGCTGGACGGGCTGGCGCTGTCCCGGGCGTCGGCGGACCTGCGGGCGAGGACGGCCGAGCAGGTGCGGGCGTGGCAGGGCGACGTGCTGGGCCTGGTCGAGACGGAAGGTGCGGACCGGCGGACGACCGCGCGGGCGTTGTCCTACGGCGTCAACGGGCTCGGTGCGGTGCTCATGGTCGCGGTCTTCGCGTCCACCGGCGGTCTCACGGGGGCCGAGGTGGGCATCGTCGGCGGCTCGGCGCTGCTCGCGCAGCGGGTGCTGGAGGCAGTGTTCGGCGACGAGGCCGTGCGGCGGCTCACGCAGGAGGCGCAGTCACGGCTCGCCGCCCGGACGGACGCGCTGCTGGACGAGGAGTCGTCGCGGTTCACCCGGCAGCTGGACGCCACGGGCGCTGCGAGCCGGGACGGCGACGACCTGCGGGCCGCGGCCGGGCGGGTGCAGTCCGCGATGTCGACCCGCACCGCGGCGACCGCGTGGGGGGCGGGTGAGCTCCCGGCCGGGGGTGCCGGTCACCTGCGCGGGACGGGCGCTGTCGCGCGGTCGACCGAGGTCGCCGAGCCGGAGCAGCCGGAGCGCACCCGGTGGTGGTCACGCTGGTGGCGATGAACCGGGGCGGGGGTGCGGCGGGCACACTGCGAGGGCGCGTCGCGTCGCTGGACGAGGCGGTCGGTCTGGCGCGGGGGCGGCTGCCTGACGCCACGCTCGAGGCGCCCGCGGCTGTGGTTGCCCGGGCTCGCGACCGCGCCGCGCTGTCCGGTGAGTACACCGTCGTCGCGCTCGCGGGTGCGACCGGCTCGGGGAAGTCGTCCCTCATCAACGCGCTCGCGGAGGCGCACGTCGCCGAGCCGGGCGTCCGACGACCGACGACGGGGCAGCCCGTGGCGGTGATCGTCCCCGTCAAGGGCGCCGCTGACGAGCACGGTGCCGACGACCTCCTCGACTGGCTCGACGTCCGTGACCGGCACGTCGCGGGCAGCCGGGCGCTGCAGGAGTCCGCCACGGGTCTCGTGCTCCTCGACCTGCCCGACCACGACTCCGTGGTCACGGAGCACCGCACGATCGCGGAGCGGCTGTACGAGCGGGTCGACCTGCTGGTCTGGGTGGTGGACCCGCAGAAGTACGCCGACGCGGCTCTGCACGCCCGGTACCTGCGGGGTCTGCGCGACCACGCGAACGTGGTGGTCCTCGTGCTCAACCAGGCGGACCGGCTCGCCCCCGCCGAGCAACGCGCGATGGTCGAGGACCTGCAGCGCCTCGCGGCCGAGGACGGGCTGGGCGCGTCGCCGGTGCTCGCGGTCAGCGCGTCGACCGGCGCCGGCGTCACCGAGCTGCGGGACCTGCTGGCCCGGGCTGCGCAGCGGCGGCTCGCGGCGACGGAGCGGGTGACCGGCGACGTGCGGCAGGTGGCGCGGGTGCTGGTGGACGCGTGCGGCTCGCCGCCGGACGCGCGCCGGGAGGTCGGTGCCGCCGCGGCACTGGTCCGTGCCTGGGAGACCGCCGCGGGGGTGGACGAGGTCGCCGACGCCGTGCGGCGGTCGACCAAACGGTCCGCGCGCGCGGCGACCGGCTGGCCGGTGACGCGGTGGGTCGCACGGTTGCGACCCGACCCGCTGCGCCGCCTGGGCCTCGGGCGTGAGCGCGTGCAGGCCGGTCAGGACGACCTGCTGCGCTCGTCCCGGCCGGCTCCGGCCGCGGGCGAGCGGTCCGCGGCGCTGAGCGCCGTGCGGTCGTACGTGGACGCCGCGACGGCGGGGGCACCCGACCACTGGGTGCTCGCCGCCCGGTCCCGCGCGGCTGACGTCGACCTGGACGACGTGCTGGACCGGACCGTCGTGCGCGTCCCGGTCGGGAACGTCCGGGTGCCGTGGACGTGGCGTGTGCTCGCGCTCCTCCAGTGGGTCCTGCTCGCGGTGGCGGCCGTGGGGCTGGTCTGGCTCCTTCTGCTCGCCGGCCTCGGCTGGCTCCAGATCCCCCCGCCGGAGACGCCGATGTGGTGGGGGTTCCCCGCTCCGACCGTGCTCCTGCTCGGTGGGGTGCTGGCCGGGCTGCTCGTGGCCGGGCTCGGGTGGGTGCTCGGCGTCCTCGCGGGCCGACGCCGGGCCGCGAAGGCGCGTCGTCGGCTCGGCGCCTCGGTGGCGCAGGCCGTGAACGACCATGTCATCGGGCCGGTGGCGGCGGAGATGGACGCGCTGGCCGGGTGCCGTGCGGCGGCGTCGAAGGCTGCAGCCTGACCGCTCCTAGGATCGAGCGCATGACTCGCCTCGAGATCCCGGTACAGCTGCGCTGGTCGGACATGGACGCCTACCAGCACGTGAACAACGTGGAGATGCTCCGGCTGCTGGAGGAGGCGCGGATCGAGGCCTTCTGGAGCCACCCGGTGGCACCCGACGGCAGCCGCGTCGAGAGCGCGTTCCCCACCGCTGTGATCGACGCCGGTCCCGGTGCGGAGGTGTCCACGCTCGTCGCCCGTCAGGAGATCGAGTACCTCAAGCCGCTCGGCTACCGCCGCACGCCGGTCATCGTGGAGATGTGGCTGGGTCACCTCGGCGGCGCCAGCCTGGACGTCTGCTACGAGGTGCGCGATGCGGGCGAGCCCGGTCCCGAGCGGGTCACCTACGCGCGAGCGCTGACCACGCTCGTCCTCGTCGACAACGCGACGGGGTCTCCCCGGCGCATCGCCCCGGAGCAGCGGGAGGCGTGGTCGACGTTCCTGGAGGAGCCGGTCACGATCCGTCGGCGGCGCTGACGCGGCGGTCGGTGCGCGCGCGCTCGGCCGTCTCCGCGGCGCGGGCGATGTTGCGCTGCATGCCGCCGAAGACGATGCCGTGGAACGGGTACACGGACCACCAGTAGACCTGGCCGAGCAGCCCCTTCGGGTGGAAGAGGGCGCGCTGCGCGAAGACCGTCTCGTCGGACCGGTTCGTCGGCTCGACGCGCAGCTCCAGCCACGCGAGGCCCGGGACGCGCATCTCGGCGCGCAGCCGGATCAGGCTGCCCTCCTCGATCTCCTCGACGCGCCAGAAGTCCACGGCGTCGTCCACCAGGAGCTGCAGGGGGTCGCGCCGGCCGCGGCGCAGGCCGGGTCCGCCGACGAGCCTGTCCGCGACCCCGCGGATCCGCCAGGCGAGCCCCCACGAGTACCAGCCGCGCTCGCCGCCGACGGCCTCGAGCACGCGCCAGAGCGCCGCGGGGGAGGCGGCGACGGTGACCTTGCGCTCGTCGACGAACAGCGAGCCGCCGGCCCAGTCGGGGTCGCCCGGGAGGGGATCGCTCGGTGCACCGGGGACGGCCGCCGAGGACCACCGCGTGGTGACGGCGGCATCCTGCACGCGGCGCAGCGCGAGCCGCACGGCACGGTCGAACCCGATGAGCCCGTCGGGCGGGTCCGGGACGTGCTCGGCGATGTCGTGCTCGTCGCACACCACCTCGTGCACCAGCGACTCGACCAGCGGTCGTGCCAGGCCACCCGGCACCGGCGTGACGAGCGACACCCACAGGGACGACAGCTTCGGGGTCAGCACCGGCACCCCGACGATGACCCGTCGCTTCAGGCCCGCCGCCTCGGCGTACCGCTGCATCATGTCGCGGTACGTCAGGACGTCGGGTCCGCCGATGTCGAACCCGCGGCTGACGTCGGGCGCCATCGCCGCTGAGCCGACGAGGTAGCGCAGGACGTCCCTGATCGCGATGGGCTGGATGCGGTTCTCCACCCAGCGCGGGACCGTCATCGCCGGCAGGCGCTCGGTGAGGTAGCGCATCATCTCGAACGACGCGGACCCGGACCCGAGGATGACGGCGGCCCGCAGCACGGTCGTCGGGACGCCGCTGGCCAGCAGGATCTCGCCGACCTCCGTGCGGGACTCGAGGTGCGGGGAGAGGTCCTCGCCCTCGGGGTAGAGACCGCCGAGGTACACGATCCTGCCCACCCCGGCCTCGCGTGCGGCCTGCCCGAAGACGAGCGCGGTGTGCCGGTCGGTCGACTCGAAGCTGCGGCCCGAGCCGAGCGAGTGGATCAGGTAGTAGGCGATCTGCGCCCCGTCGAGTGCTGCTCGGATCTGCGACGGCTCGGCGGCGTCGGCCGCGACCACCTCGACGTCGGCGTACCAGTCCCGGCCGCGGAGCCGGTCGGGGTGCCGGGCGATGGCACGGACGCGGTAGCCCGCCGCGAGCAGCTCCGGGACCAGCCGCCCGCCGACGTACCCGGTGACGCCGGTGACCGCCACGAGCGGTGCGTCCGGTCGCGGCCGGCCGTCGGCGTCGAGGCCGGGGACCAGACCGGGCAGGGCGTCCGCCACGGGGGCAGGCAGGAGGTCGTCGACAGAGGTGGCCATCTGCGCAGTCTGCGGTGCCCGACCGCGACGCGCACCCGGTCGGACCGGATCCTCAGCCGCCGCTCAGCATCGCCAGCGTCTCCCGCTCGGCGACGGCCTGCGACCGGGTGGCGCGGATCGTCGTGCCCCGCTCCCACAGGTCGATGACGCGCGGGTCGATGTACGAGGAGCGGCACACGGCGGGGGTGTTCCCGAGCTCCTCGGCCACGTCGCGCACGACCTGGGTCACGACGCGCTTGCGAGCGCGTTCGCTCGCGGGCGGGGGACCGGCGTCGGCGAGCCCCCGCGCAGCCAGGACGGTCGCATGCCACGTGCGGAAGTCCTTCGGGGTCGCGTCCTGGCCCAGCCGCGCCTTGACGTAGGCGCCGACGTCGGCGCTGGTCACGTCGTGCCAGCTGCCGCCCTCGTCGCGCCAGGCGAGGAGCTCGGGGCCGTCGTCCCGCCGCCGGGTCAGGGTCCGCACGAGTGTCGCGACGTCGTCGTCCTCGACCACCGTGTCCCGGACCTGGCCGGACTTGGCGGGGAAGTTCAGGTGCACCCGCCCGGGATCACTGTCGCTCTCCGGCGCCAGGACGCGCACGTGCGAGCGCAGGAGCGTCGCGAGGCCGTACGAGCCGTGCTGGAGCGCGTAGCCCTCGCCGCCGACCCGCAGGTACGCGAGGTCGAGCAGGCGGAAGGCGAGGGCGAGCACCTTCTCTTTCGGCATCCCGTCCAGGGCCAGGTCCGCCCGGACACGACGCCGCGCAGCGGGCAGGCGACGGGCGACGTCGAGCACGTGGTCGTGCTTGAGTCGTCCCCGACGCAGCGTCCACTGCTGGTGGTACAGGTACTGGCGACGTTCCGCGTCGTCGAGTCCTGCGGCCTGGATGTGGCCGTTCGGCCACGGGCTGATCCACACCTCCCGCCACGCGGGCGGGATGGCGAGCGTCGTGATCCGTTCGAGGTGCTCCTCGTCGACGATCCGGACCCGGTCGAGGTCGAGATAGACGAACCCCCGGCCGGCGCGACGTCGCGACCAGCCGGGGGCGTCGATGCGGACGCGACGCAGACGGACCATGCGGGCAGTGTCGCCCGCGCCCTGCGAGACCGCGCGCTGAGCGCGTCAGTCGGGGAAGCGGACCATGCCCTCCTGGGCCACCGACGCGACGAGCGTGCCGTCCTGCGTGAAGACCCGGGCTGCCCCGAGCCCACGACCGCCCTGCGCGCTCGGCGTCGACTGGACGTACAGCAGCCAGTCGTCGACCCGTACGTCGCGGTGCCACCACATCGCATGGTCGAGGCTCGCGATCGACAGCCCTCTCGTCCGCCACGACCGGCCGGCGCGTCGCAGGATCGGCTCGAGCATCACCTGGTCGCAGGCGTAGGCGAGCAGGGCGCGGTGCAGGAGCTGGTCGTCGGGCAGCGGCCCCCGCGACCGGAACCACACCGCCTGCTGACCGACGGCCTCCGTCGGTGGCTCCAGGTAGAGCGCCCCGCCGACGTGCCGGACGTCGAACGCGGCCTCCTGCGTCCAGAACTTCGCGACGGGGTGGTCGATGCCGCTGAGCAGGTCGTGCGCCGACCGGACCTCGTCGGGACCGGGGATCCCCGTCGGCATCGGGTCGGCGTAGTCGAGCCCGGGCTGGTCCTCCTGGAAGGACGCGATCATCGACAGGATCGCCTCGCCACCCTGCAGGGCGTGCGTGCGGCGGGCGCTGAACGAGCGGCCGTCCCGGAGGCGCTCGACGGCGAACGCGATGGGCTCGCGCACGTCACCGGCGCGCAGGAAGTACCCGTGCAAGGAGTGCGGCAGGCGGTCGGCGGAGACCGTGCGGCCCGCGGCGAGGAGCGCCTGCGCGAGCACCTGCCCGCCGAACACCCGCCCGCGCGGCTGCGGGAGGCTCTGCCCGGTGAACAGGTCGGGGGTGGTGGGGTCGTCCTCGAGCCGGAGGATGTCGAGCACGGAGGCGGTCGGGTCGGGCTCGGTCGTCATGGACGGCAGCGTCTCACGGCTCAGTCGTCGAACGTGTTGAGCATCGAGTACGCGGCCCGCTCCAGGTAGTCCCACAGCTGCGCTCGGTGCAGTGGCGCGAGGTCGATGCTGTCGACGGCGGCGCGCATGTGCAGGAGCCAGCGGTCGCGTGCGTCGGGGTTGACCTTGAACGGGGCGTGCCGCATGCGCAGGCGCGGGTGCCCACGCTCGTCGGAGTAGGTCGTCGGCCCGCCCCAGTACTGCTCGAGGAACAACGTCAGCCGCTCGGCGGCCGGGCCGAGGTCCTGCTCCGGGTACATGGGCCGCAGCACCGGGTCGTCGGCGACGCCGCGGTAGAACTCGTCGACCAGGCGGACGAACGTGTCGTGCCCGCCGATCGCCTCGTAGAAGGAGTCGGATCTCACGCGGCCATCCTCACACGCGCGTCAGAGGCCGAGCTCCTCCAGCACGGGCAGCCCGGCGCGCACGACGGCCCGTGCGTCGGCAGCGCTGGACGCGGCGAGTGCGAGCTGCGCCAGGCGGCGGCACTCGTCGAGGGGCGTCACCGCGAGGAGCGCGGCGACGTCCGGCAGGGCGCGCGGAGTCATCGACAGCGAGGACACCCCGAGCCCGACCAGGACCGCCGCGAGCGCGGGACTGGCGGCGGCCTCGCCGCAGACGCCGACGGGCCTGCCCTGCTGCGCACCCCCGGCACAGGCCGCGGCGACCAGGTGCAGGACGGCGGGCTGCCACGGGTCGGACAGCTCCGCGACGGCACCCAGCAGGCGGTCGGCGGCCATCGCGTACTGCGTGAGGTCGTTGGTGCCGATGCTCGCGAACGCCGCGTGCGCCAGGATCGGCCCGGACAGCAGGGCCGCGCTGGGCACCTCGATCATCACGCCGGCGACGGGCAGGCCGTGGGCGGTGCACGCCGCGACGAACTGCTGGGCCTCGTCGACGGTCGAGACCATCGGCGCCATGACCCAGACGTCGGCCGTCTCGGCGGCGGCCGCGCGTGCGATCGCGGTCAGCTGGTCGTCGAGCACCTCAGGGTGCCGGGTGGCCGTGCGCAGTCCCCGGACCCCGAGCGCGGGGTTGACCTCGGCGTCACCGGCCAGGAACGGCAGAGGCTTGTCGGCACCCGCGTCGAGAGTGCGGACCACGACCTTGCGACCGGGGAAGGCAGCCAGCACGCGGCGGTAGGCGGTGACCTGCTCGTCGATGCTCGGTGCCTCGTCGCGGTCGAGGAACCCGAACTCGGTCCGGAACAGCCCGACGCCCTCGGCACCCGCGGCGGCCGCCGGCGCCGCGTCGGCGGGGTCGCCCACGTTCGCCAGCAGCTCGACGTGGTGGCCGTCGGCGGTGTGCCCGTGCCCGTCGAACGTCCGCACCTGCGCGGCGAGCGCGAGTGCGGCCAGGACCTGCTCCTCGGTGGGGTCCACCGTGACGGTGCCCGCGGACCCGTCGACGAGCACCAGGCCCTCCGCCAGCACGGCCGCCTCGGCACCGCGTGCGGCCACGACCGTCGGGATGCCGCGGGCGCGGGCGAGGATCGCGGTGTGCGACGTGGGCCCGCCGGTCCCCGTGACGATCGCGAGCACTCTCTCGGTGTCGAGCGTCGCGACGATCGCGGGCGCCAGGTCCGCCGCGACCAGCACGAACGGTGCCTCGTGCGCCGGGACCCCCGGGGCGGGACGGCCCGTGAGCTCGGCGACGAGCCGGTCGCGGACGTCGGCGATGTCCCGGGTGCGCTCCGCGAAGTAGCCGCCGAGCGCCTCGAACTGCGCGGACACCGCCTCGGCGGCCTCCCAGACCGCACGCTCGGGCACCAGGCGGTCGTCGACGACGCGCTGCTCGGCGTCCGCGACGAGCGTCGGGTCGGCGGCGATCGCCGCGGTGGCGTGCAGGAGGTCGGCGCTCTCACCCTGGGCGCGGTCCGCAGCGGCGTCCAGGGCGGCGCGGACCACCTCGGAGGCAACGCCGATCCGCTTCGAGACGGCCGCGTAGTCCGTGCCGGGCGGCAGCCGTCGGCCCGAGGGCGGTTCGGCGATCGGGTCGGGCATGAGCACGGCGGGCGCGACGACACGACCGGGGCTCACCCCGATGCCGGTGATGACCGTGGGCGCGTGCGCAGCACTCGTAGAACTCACCTGACGGGACCTCCTCGTCGACCTGACGGCAGTGTGGTCCCTCCACGTCCACGGACGCCAGCCGGACACGGACTGTGAGCGGTGTCTCAGGGTTAGGCTTGCCCCCGGGCGCAGATCGGCGCCGAGTGAGCTGGGGAGTTCCATGAGCAAGGCAGAGCAGATCCTCGCAGCGCTGGGTGGCGACGCGAACGTCGTCGACCTCGAGCCGTGCATCACCCGGCTCCGCGTCGAGGTGAGCGACGCCCATCTGGTCGATGAGGTGGCCCTGAAGGCCAGCGGCGCGTTCGGCGTCGTGCGGTCCGGCCGCATCGTCCAGGTGATCGTGGGCCCGGAGGCAGACAACCTCGCCGCCGAGCTCGACAGCCTGCGCTGACCGGTCACGCCGGCCGATGACCGCGATTCGGCTGCTGAGCCCTCTGACGGGTGTCGTCCGACCCGTGTCGGCCGTCCCGGACCCCGTCTTCGCCGAGGGCATGGTCGGTCCCGGGATCGCGATCGAGCCGCAGCACGTCCAGCACCAGACGGTGCTCTCGCCCGCCGACGGGGTGGTGGGCGCCCTGCACCCGCACGCGTTCGCGCTCGAGCTCGGTGAGGGTCGGACGATCCTCGTCCACCTCGGCATCGACACCGTCGGGCTCGCCGGGCAGGGCTTCACGCTCCACGTCGACGGCGGGCAGACCGTCCGCGCAGGGGAGCGCCTGGTGTCCTGGTCCCCGGTCGACGTGTCGGCCGCGGGACTGGCGACGATCTGCCCCGTCGTCGCGCTCCAGGCCGACCCCGACCTGCTGACCCTGCTCGTGGCCGACGGGGAGACCGTCCAGGCCGGGGAGCCGTTGCTCGACTGGGCCTGACCGCCCGCTTGCCGTGGGCCGACGACGGCGGCACGGTGGAGTCGAGCACGGGAGGTTCCGATGGCAGAGCTGCTGGTCGACTTCATCACCTCGCTCGACGGGTACGCGTCCGCGGAGGGTTGGCCCGGCTGGTGGGGTCTCGAGGGGCCCGAGTACCTGGCCTGGCTCGAGGCGTCGCCGGAGGGCGGGTGGACGACCCTGATGGGCGCCACCACGTACCGGCTGATGTCGCAGTTCGCCGCCGCGGGCGAGGAAGGCGTCGACGAGCTCACCGCGCTGCCGAAGGTGGTCTTCTCCTCAACCCTCGACGAGCCGCTGGAGTGGGCGAACACCCGCCTCGTGCGCGAGGACCCCGTCGGGGCGGTCCGGTCGATGAAGGACGATCCCGACGTGCCCGGCCTGCGCACGATCGGCAGCCTGATGCTCTGCCGGACCCTGCTCGAGGCGGGCCTCGTCGACCGGTACCGCGTCGTCGTGTTCCCCGTCATCACGGGGAGCACGGGACGCGAGCGGATCTACGACGGCTACCCCGACGTCGGCCTGGAGATGGTGGACGCCAGGACGTTCGACGGGAAGATCCAGCTCGTCGAGTACGTGCCCACGGTTCTCGCCGGCCCGCCGGGCGCGTAGACGGTCAGCGCTCGTCGGCGGGGAGCGGCTCCTCCGTCGGCACGGGCTCGTCGCCCGAGGCGGCGACCCGGGCGTCGCGGTTGCTCACGACGTCGTCCAGCGGGGTGTTGCGCGGGTCCCGTGGGGCGGGCTCCGGCTCGTCGCCGGGCGGGAGCCCGGCGGCCCGGTGCGTCGCCATGAGGTCGCGCTGGCCCGCCAGCGGGACGTCGGCCCGTTCGAGCACCTCCCGGGTCGCGGTCCGCAGCTCGCGGGCCACCTCCCACTGCATGGCCGGCGACGTCTTGACCTTGAGGCGCAGGGTCACGGCGTCGGCGCTCAGCCGTTCGATGCCGGTGATCGTCGGCTCCCCGAGCACGTGCGCGCCCACCACGGGGTCCTTCACGACGCGCGACGCGGCCTGCGCCAGCAGGCTCCGGACCTGGTCCAGGTCGGCGAAGTAGTCGACGTCGATCTCGACGACCGCGGTCGCCCAGCCCTGGGTCTTGTTGCCGACGCGCAGCATCGTGCCGTTCGGGACGTACCAGAGCGTGCCGTCGGAGTCGCGGATCTTGGTGATCCGCAGGGTGACCGCCTCGACGGTCCCGTTCGCCGGGCCGACGTCGACCACGTCACCGACCCCGTACTGGTCCTCCAGGAGCATGAACAGCCCGGTGAGGAAGTCCTTGACCAGGCTCTGCGCACCGAAGCCGAGTGCGACGCCGATGACCCCGGCCGATGCGATGAACGGGGCGATGTTGACCCCGAGCGTGTCCAGGACCAGGAAGAAGGCGATCCCGCCGACGACGATCGTCGCGCTGGAGCGCAGCACCGAGCCGATGGTGCGCGCGCGCTGGGCGCGGCGGGCGCTGGACAGCGGGTTGGCCTTCGCCAGGACGCCGCCGACCTCGGACTCGCCGATGGGCCGCAGGATCCCGCGGTCGAGGAACGGCGTGCCGTCGGCGACGTGGTTGGTGATCGTCCGGATCGTGCGACGGAGCAGGAACAGCGCGATGCTGCTGATCCCCACGATGAGGACGATCTTCAGCGGGATGCCGAGGAACCACTGTCCCCACGACTGCGCCGACGTCGTGTCGTCCGGGCCGAGGGGGTTCTCCGTCTCCTGGGGCGCCGGGGTCGCTGCGGCGAGCAGGAACGCCGCCCTCACGCGTCGCTCCCCGCCAGCCCGGTGCGGTCCGCGACGAACTGCAGCTGCTCCACGGTGAGAGCGATGGTCCGGGACAGCGCCCGCCCGCCGTGGCCGACGCCGCGCTCGCGCCGCAGGAGCACGGGTCGATCGCTGCCGGTCGCCGCCTGCAGCGCCGCGGCGAGCTTGCGGGCGTGCAGCGGGTCGACGCGGGTGTCGCCCTCGAACACGGTGAACAGCGTCGCCGGGTAGGCGGTGCCGTCGACGACGCGGTGGTACGGCGAGTAGCCGAGCAGCCAGCCGAGCTCGGTGGGGTCGTCGGCGTCGCCGTACTCCTCGGTCCAGGTCACCCCGAGGCCGAACCGCTGGTAGCGGACCATGTCGAGCAGCGGGGCCGAGCACACGACCGCCGCGAACAGGTCGGGCCGCTGCGTCAGGGCGGCGCCGACGAGCAGGCCACCGTTCGAGCCGCCCCAGCAGGCGAGCTGGTCCGGGGTGGTCCACCCCTGCGCGACGAGGTGGTCACCGACGGCGTGGAAGTCGTCGAACACGTTCTGCTTGTGGGCACGCATTCCGGCGCGGTGCCACTCCTCGCCCTCCTCGCCACCGCCGCGCAGGTTGGCGACGACATACACGCCGCCCGCCTCGACCCAGGCGAGCGTCGTCGCGGAGAACGCCGGGTCGAGCGAGATCTGGAACCCGCCGTAGCCGTAGAGGATGGTCGGCGCCGTCGCGAGGGGCCGACCGGCGTCGTCGAGCGCGTCGGTGCGCGCCACGACGAACGCGCGAACGGTCGTGCCGTCCGGGCTGGTGACCTCGATCTGCTGGGCGCGCACGTCGGGCAGGTCCGCGACGAGTCCGGGAGGCGCCGCCCACAGGGTCGTCCCGCCGGTGCGCGCGTCGAAGCGGTGCACGCTCGTCGGCGTCGTGTGGTCGGCGTACGAGAACCAGACCTCGGGACCGCCGTCGGGGTGCGTCGCCAGGCCCGAGATGGAGCCCAGCCCGGGCAGGACGAACGCGTCCGGGCGGCGCTCGCCCGTGCGGGGGTCGTGCACGCTGACCTCCGACACCGCGTGCCGGCGCCACGACGCCAGCAGCAGCGTCGGCGTCGTGTCGGCACCGCCGCCGTCGATGAACGCGACGTCCTCGAGAACGGCCGTCGGGTCCTCGGCGAGCAACGTCGTCCAGTGCTCCACGCCGGGCGCGGTGGGTTCCGTGACGGCGATCCGACCGCGGGGCGCGTCGAGGTTGGTGTGCACGTACATCCGGCCGTCCCGGGCCACCCATGCGCCGGTCTCCGCGTCGAGGCCGACGGCGACGTCGACGAACGACGGCTCCTCGAGGCCCGACGCGGTCAGGTCCGCGATCCACACGTCCGTGCGCGGCGCGGTCCCCGCGGATGCCGAGACGATCAGCCAGCGTCCGTCACGGGAGACCGACACGCCGTAGTAGTTCGTGTGGTCGAGGCCGGCCCCGAACACGTCCACGTCGTCCGTGGACGGGGTGCCCAGGCGGTGCAGCCAGACGCGACGGTGGTACTGCGTCTCGTCCTCCGGCAGCTCCTCGGGCGGCAGCCTGCGGACGTAGTAGAACGCCTCGCCGCCGGGCAGCCACGCCACGGGGGAGTACCGCGCCCGGTCGATCGGCCCGTCGACCAGCTCACCGGTGGCCACGTCCAGCACGTGCAGGACGCTCTCCTCGGTGCCCCCGGCGGACACCTGGTAGGCCACCAGGTGCCCCTCCTTCGAGGGCTGCCAGGTGTCGAGCGTCGTCGTGCCGGCCGGGTCGATCACGATGGGGTCCAGCAGGACGCGCTCGCCGTCGCCGTCGACGACGACCACGACCGCGTGCTCCTGGTCGCCGACCCGCCGGGAGAAGAACCGACGCGTGCCGCGCCAGGCGGGAGGGCTCACGAAGCCGGCACCCAGGAGAGCACCCAGGCGGTCGGTCAGGACGTCCGTCGCGAAGGGACCGGTGGCGCCGAGTGACTCGCGGTACCGGGCGTAGAGCTCGTCCTGCGCGGACGACCACGCCTCCGTCCGGTCGGACGTCGCGTCCTCCAGCCCTCGGAACGGGTCGGCGACGCGGTGCCCGTGCAGGTCCTCGACCAGGTCGGTGCGAGGCGCGGTCGGGTACGTGCGCAGAGCAGGTGCGGTCATGGTCCGCAAGGCTACGACGCGTACCTGCGAGGGTGCGCGAGTGACGCGATCGGGAGCGTCCGTCCTGCGTATGCGCGTGTGGCTCTGGCAGGATCGGCGTGTGGCAGACGACCCGGGTACCGCGTCCGACGCCCTCCTGCGCCTCGCGGGGGCCTACGGGGTGGTGCCCGACCACTGGGACTTCCACGGTCAGAGCCGCCGCGCGTCGGCCGCCACCCTGCAAGGGGTGCTCGGGGCGCTCGGCGTCGACGCGTCCTCCCCGGAGCGCGTCGACCTGGCCATCGCCCACGTCGAGGACATGCCGTGGCGCCGCGTGCTGCCGCCCGTGCTCGTCGTCCGGGAAGGTCGCCAGGCGCACGTGTCCGTCCACGTCACGCACGGGGACCCCGTCGAGGTGTGGATCGAGCTGGACCCCGAGGTCGGGGGTGGTCGGCGCGAGGTCGCGCAGGCTGACGTGCCCGTGGAGCCCCGGATGGTGGACGGCCGGCTGGTCGGGCGCGCCACGTTCACGCTGCCGACGGACCTCCCGCTCGGCTGGCACGAGGTCGTCGCCGAGGGGCCGAGCGCCAGCGCGCACAGCCCGCTCGTCGTCACGCCGTCGCACCTGGAGCTCCCCGACGCCCTGCGGGAGCGCCGGGCGTGGGGGCTCATGGCGCAGCTCTACTCGGTGCGGTCGCGGGCGTCGTGGGGTGTCGGTGACCTCGCGGACCTCGCCGAGATCGGCTGGCTCGCCGGCCGTGAGCTCGACGCCGACTTCCTGCTCATCAACCCGTTGCACGCCGCCGAGCCGACCGTCCCGCTGACGCCGTCGCCGTACCTGCCCACGACGCGCCGGTTCGTGAACCCGCTCTACATCCGCGTCGAGGACGTCCGCGAGGCCGGCTACCTGTCGTCGGCGGACCGCACGCTGGTGGAGTGGGCCTCCGAACCGGTCCTCGCCACCGACGACGACGCCGGCCCCATCGACCGTGACGCCGCCTGGACCGCCAAGCGCGCCGCGCTCGAGGTGGTCTTCGCCGCACCCCGGTCGGCCGCCCGGCAGGCGGCCTTCGACGCGTTCGTCGAGCAGGAGGGCACCGGGCTGGAGACGTTCGCGCTCTGGTGCGCGCTCGCCGAGAAGTACGCCGACGTCACCCCGTGGCCCACCGAGGCCCTGGACCCGTCGTCCCCGCTGGTGGCGGGCCTCCGCGTCGAGCTGGCCGAGCGCGTCGAGTTCCACCTGTGGCTCCAGTGGGTGGCCGACGAGCAGCTCGCCGCCGCCCAGCGGGCCGCCCTCGACGGCGGGATGGCGCTCGGCATCATGCACGACCTCGCCGTCGGCGTGCACCCGCAGGGCGCCGACGTCTGGGCGCTCGGCGACGTGCTCGCCCGCGGCGCGACCGTCGGCGCTCCGCCCGACATGTACAACCAGCAAGGGCAGAACTGGTCGCAGCCGCCGTGGCGCCCCGACGCCCTGGCCCGAGCCGCGTACAAGCCGTACCGGGACATGCTGCGCACCGTCCTGCGCCACGCCGGTGCCATCCGCATCGACCACGTCATCGGGCTCTTCCGGCTCTGGTGGATCCCCGAGGGTGCCGACTCCGCCGACGGTGCGTACGTCCGGTACGACCACGAGGCGCTCGTCGGCATCCTCGCGCTCGAGGCGCACCGGGCCGGCGCCGTCGTCATCGGCGAGGACCTCGGCGTCGTCGAGCCGTGGGTGCGGGACTACCTCTCGGAGCGCGGGATCCTCGGCACCTCCGTGCTCTGGTTCGAGCGCGACATGCACGGTTCCCCGCTGGCCCCCGAGCACTACCGGCCCCTGGTCCTGGCCACCGTGACGACGCACGACCTGCCCCCGACCGCGGGGTACCTGGCGGGGGAGCACGTGGCCATCCGGGAGCGGCTCGGCCTGCTCACCGACCCGGTGGCCGTGGTCCGTGCCGCGGCGCTGGCCGAGAAGGACCAGATGCTCGGCGTCCTGCGCGACCGTGCCCTGGTCGGCGATGACCCCTCGGAGCGCGAGATCGTCGAGGCGCTGCACCGGTACGTCATGGCGACCCCGTCCGTCCTCGTCGGCGTCTCGCTGGCCGACGCCGTGGGGGAGCGGCGCGCGCAGAACCAGCCCGGCACCGACCAGGAGTACCCGAACTGGAAGGTGCCCCTCGCGGACTCCTCCGGCCGGGTCGTCCTGGTGGAGGACCTGTTCACCAACCAGCGTCTGCGCTCGTTGGCGGCGGTCCTCAACGGCTGAGTGCGTCCTAGGATGCTCGGATGCCTGAGCACCTGCGCCGCGTCCGTGTCGTCGGGACCACCGGGTCGGGCAAGACGACCTTCGCGCGGCGGCTCGCTGCGGTCCTCGACGTGCCGCACCTGGAGCTCGACGAGGTGTTCTGGGACGCCGGCTGGACCAAGCGGGACCCGGCCGAGGCGCGTGCGCTGATCGAGGCGTTCGTCTCCGCGGCCGATCGCGGCTGGGTGACCGACGGGAACTGGACCGCCGGGACCGACGGGGTGCTCACGGACGTCGACGCGTTCGTCTGGCTCGACTACCCCCGCCGGATCGTGATGTCGCGCGTGGTCCGACGCACCCTCCGGCGGGGTCTGCTGCGCACGGAGCTGTGGCACGGCAACCGCGAGAACCTGCGCAACGTCCTGAGAGCCGACCCGGACCAGAACGTGGTGCTGTGGTCGTGGAGCTCGCACGCCCGCAACCGCGTCCGGTACGGGACGCTCGCCACCGAGTCGCCGACCCCGGTCATCCGCCTGCGCAGCCCGCGCGAGGCGAACCGCTGGCTGGACGGCGTGGTGCCGGACTCCCTCTGACGTCAGGACCGCACCGAGCCTGAGCTGGTTCCGCTCGTCCTCCGGCTCATGGAGCCGATCTCGTCGTCGAGTCGTGTCCCGTTGCCGTGCTGCGCTGAACGAGCCGCCTGGCCCCGGACCGGGATGCGACAGGCCCGCACCCCGGAGGGATGCGGGCCTGCCCGGTGAGCCGGTCACGCGCGGCGCAGGTCCGCCTTCTGTGCAGCGAGCGCGCGACGGACACCGTCGCGGGACTCCAGGACGAGGCGGCGCAGCGCGGAGGGCGCGTCCGGGTGACTGTCGAGCCAGGCGTCGGTCGCGCCGAGCACGTCCACGGACACGTCGTCGGCGAGCTCGGTCGGGTACAGCCCGACGACGATGTTCTGCGCCATCTCGTTCGTCTTGTCCGCCCACACGGTCTCGAGTGCCGCGAAGTACGGCTCGACGTACGGGACCAGCAGCGAGCGGTCGTGCACCCGGCCGAAGCCGGCGATCGTCGCGGCCTGGATGGCGTTCGGCAGACCGTCCTGGTCCACCACGGACGCCCATGCGGTCGCCTTGGCGGTAGCTGTCGGCACGGCCGCGCGGGCGGCGGCGGCGGCACGCTGCCCGGTCGCGGTCGCGTCGGCGGCGAGCTGGGCGGCGATGTCGGGGTCTCCCGCCCGCCCACCCGTCACCAGCGAGGTGAGCAGCTCCCAGCGCAGGTCCGTGTCGATGGACAGGCCCTCGAGCGTCGCCTGTCCGTCGAGCAGGTCCCGGACGGCGTCGAGCTGCTCGGTGGTCGCGGCCCGACCGGCGAAGGACTTCACCAGCTGCAGCTGTGTGTCCGAGCCCGCGGGCGCCGACCGGGCGAGCTCGAGCAGCCGGTCGGCCGCCGCGATCTCCGTGGCGGAGCGGTGCTCGGGTGCCACGTAGAGGTCGAGGGCCGTGGACAGCTGGCGCAGCAGGACGAGCACGACGGACGAGTCCGTCTCGTGGGCGATGTTGTGCAGGACCAGGTCCACGAAGTCCCGGGCGGGGGTCTCCCCGTCGCGGGTGGCGTCCCAGGCTGCCGTCCACACGAGGGTGCGAGGCAGCGAGTCGTCGAACTTGCCCAGGTGCTCGATCGAGGCGGCCAGCGACTGCTCGTCGAGACGGACCTTGGCGTAGGCCAGGTCGTCGTCGTTGACCAGCAGCAGGGCCGGTCGCGGAACCCCGACGAGCTGAGGGACCTCGGTGCGCGGGCCGTCGATGTCGAGCTCGACGTGCACGGTGCGAACCAACCGACCAGTGGCGGCCTCAACGTCGTAGCCGCCGATCGCCAGGCGGTGCGGGCGCTGCACGGGGTACTCGTCGGGAACCTCCTGCAGGACGGCGAACGAGGTGATGATCCCGGCGTCGTCCACCTCGAGCGACGGCCGCAGCAGCGTCACGCCCGCCTTCTCCAGCCACAGGCCGGACCACGCGGACAGGTCGCGGCCGCTGGTGGCCTCCAGCTCGGTGAGGAAGTCGCGCAGCTCGGTGTTGCCCCACGCGTGCTTGGCGAAGTAGGCGCGCACGCCGGCGAAGAACTCGTCCTGCCCCACCCACGACACCAGCTGCTTGAGCACGCTCGCGCCCTTGGCGTAGGTGATGCCGTCGAAGTTGACCTCGACGTCCTCCAGGTCGCGCATGTCCGCGACGATCGGGTGCGTGGAGGGCAGCTGGTCCTGGCGGTAGGCCCAGTTCTTCTCCATCGAGGAGAACGTGGTCCACGCGCTGGTCCAGCGGGTGGCCTGCGCGGTGGCGAGGGTCGACATGTACTCGGCGAACGACTCGTTCAGCCACAGGTCGTCCCACCAGCGCATGGTCACCAGGTCGCCGAACCACATGTGCGCCAGCTCGTGCAGGATCGTCACCGCGCGGCGCTCGATGGTGGCCTCGGGAACCTTGGACCGGAAAACGTAGGACTCGAGGAACGTCACCGCGCCGGCGTTCTCCATCGCCCCGGCGTTGAACTCCGGCACGAAGAGCTGGTCGTACTTGGTGAACGGGTACGGGACGTCGAACGCCCGCTCGTAGAAGTCGAAGCCCGCCCGCGTGAGGTCGACGATGTTGTCGGTGTCCAGGTGCTCGGCCAGCGAGCCGCGGCAGTACACGCCCAGCGGGATGATGCGGCCGTCCTGGCTGGTGAGCTCGCGGTGCTCCGCGTGGTACGGCCCGGCGATGACGGCCGTGATGTACGACGAGATGCGCGGCGTGGTCTCGAACGTCCACGTGGCGGTGCCCTTGTCGACGCCGCCGTTGCGGTTGGTGCCACCCTCGACGACCGCGGGCATCCCGACCTGCGGGTAGTTCGACACGACGGTCCAGTGCGCGGGGGCGGTCACCGTGAAGGTGAACTCCGCCTTGAGGTCGGGCTGCTCGAACACGGCGAACACGCGCCGGGAGTCGGCCACCTCGAACTGCGAGTACAGGTAGACCTCGTCGTCCACCGGGTCGACGAAGCGGTGCAGGCCCTCACCGGTGTTCATGTACGCGGCCTCGGCCACGACCACCAGCACGTTGCGCGCGGCGAGGTCGTCCAGCCGGATCCGCGCGTCGCCGACCACGTCGGAGACGTCGAGCGCGACCCCGTTGAGCGTGACCTCGTGCACGGTCGGGGCGATGAGGTCGATGAACGTGCTCGCGCCGGGTGTCGCGCCGAACCGCACGACGGTACGGGAGGCGAACGTCGTGGGACCGGTGGTGAGGTCCAGGGTGACGTCGTACGCCTCTGTGGTCACGACTGCGGCGCGCTCGCGCGCCTCTGCACGGGTGAGGTTCTCTCCAGGCACGCAGGTACTCCTCGGGACGCGATCGGGTGGCTCTTGGCCGGGTCGATCATCGCACGCAGCGGCGCTCGCCTAAGGTCGACCTGTGGACAACACCTACGACGCCGTGGTCGTCGGCGGAGGCCACAACGGCCTCACGGCGGCGGCCTACCTGGCCCGGGCGGGGCGGACGGTCCTGCTGCTCGAACGGGCCGACCACGTGGGCGGCGCGACGCAGTCGGCGCGGGCGTTCCCGGGCGTCGACGCCAACGTCTCCCGGTACTCCTACCTGGTCTCCCTGATGCCCCGGCAGGTCCGCGCGGAGCTCGGCCTGCGCGTCGAGCTCCGGCGCCGGCGCATCTCCTCCTACACGCCGTCCGGCGACGGAGGGCTCCTCGTCGACACCGCGGACGACACCGCGACCGCGGCCTCGTTCGCGGGCGTCGGAGCGGGTCGCGACGTCGCCGCATGGCGGGCGTTCGGCGCACGCACCGGCGCGCTCGCCACCCGGCTGTGGCCGACCATGACCGAGCCGCTCCTGTCCCGCGCCGACGCCCGACGGCTGCTCGGTGAGGACGACTGGCGCGACCTGGTCGAACGCCCGGTCGGCGAGGTCGTCGACGCGACCTTCGACTCCGACCTGGTCCGCGGCGTCGTCCTCACGGATGCGCTCATCGGCACGTTCGCCCGCCCGCACGACCCGGACGGGCGGGCCAACCGGTGCTTCCTCTACCACGTGATCGGCGGCGGGACGGGGGACTGGGACGTGCCCGTCGGAGGCATGGGCGCCGTCGCCGGTGCGCTGGAAGACGCGGCGCGCGCGGCCGGTACGGAGGTGCGCACGTCCGCCGAGGTGACCTCGATCGACCCAGGGGGCGCCACGACACCCGCGGAGGTGACGTGGACCGACGCGGACGGGACCGAGCGCCGGGTGGGGGCGCGGCACGTGCTGGCCGCGTGCGCGCCGGCGGTCCTCGACCGGTTGCTCGGCCGGGAGCCCGGACCGGCACCGGAGGGCGCGCAGCTGAAGCTGAACATGCTGCTCACCCGCCTGCCGCGGCTGCGCTCGGGGATCGACCCGAGCGTCGCGTTCGCCGGCACGTTCCACGTGCACGAGTCCGCCACCGAGCTCGAGACCGCCTACCAGCAGGCCGCCGCCGGCCGGATCCCCGACGTGCCGCCCGTCGAGACGTACTGCCACTCGCTCACGGACGGCTCGATCCTCGGCGCCGACCTGCGCACCAACGGCCACCACACCCTGACGGCGTTCGGGCTGCACATGCCCGCACGCCTGTTCGCCGCCGACCCCGACGGTGCCCGGGAGCGTGCCCTGGCGGCGACGCTCCGGTCGATCGACAGCGTCCTCGCCGAACCGCTCGAGGACTGCCTCGCGCGTGACACGACCGGAGCACCCTGCCTGGAGGTACGCAGCCCCGTCGACCTGGAGGCCGACGTCGGCCTGCCGGGCGGCCACATCTTCCACCGCGACCTCGCCTGGCCCTGGGCCGAGCACGACCACGAGGTGGGCACCTGGGGCGTCGAGACGGCCGACCCACGCATCCTGATCGCCGGCGCCGGCGCCCGGCGCGGGGGCGGTGTGAGCGGTATCCCCGGCCGCGCCGCCGCGCTCGCGGTGCTGGGCACGGCCTGACGACCTGCGGGAATATCGCGGCGCGACCCGATGGTTGCGCCAGGCACCGACACCTCTGGAGGACTCTGTGACGAGCACGCCCACCGCCCGCCCCGTCGTCGACTTCTGGTTCGACCCGGCCTGTCCGTGGGCGTGGATGACGTCCCGCTGGATGGACGAGGTCTCCGCGGTCCGCGACGTGGACGTCCGCTGGCACGTCATGAGCCTGTCCGTCCTCAACGAGAAGAAGGACGACCTCCCGCAGCGGTACCGCGACCTCATGGACGAGAGCTGGGGCCCCGTGCGCGTCATCGTCGCCGCAGCACGCGACCACGGCGACCAGGTCATCAAGCCGCTCTACGACGCGATGGGCACGCGCCGCCACCCCGGTGGGCGCAAGGACACCGACGCGATCATCGCGGAGTCGCTCGCCGAGGTCGGCCTGCCCGCGGAGCTCGCAGCCGTCGCCGGCACCGACGAGGTCGACGCGCTCCTGCGCGAGTCGCACGGCGAGGGCATCTCGCTGGTCGGCGACGACGTGGGCACCCCGGTCGTCGCCATCGACGGCGTCGGGTTCTTCGGTCCCGTCATCACGCCCGCCCCGACCGGCGACGCCGCCGGTCGCCTGTTCGACGGGCTCGCCCTCGTGACCAGCGTCCCCGGCTTCTACGAGCTCAAGCGCTCGCGGACCGCCGGCCCGTCGTTCTGAGCATCTGACCAGGGCGAGTGGCCCGTCCGGTTCGTCCCGTGTGATCCTGGTCGCCGACTCCGCCCCGGGCGGGGTCGGTGATCCCCACGGGCAGGAACGGAGCAGCATGACCTCGGCGCGCAACATCCGGCTCTTCGTCATCGTCGACGTGGTGCTGGTGGTGCTCCTGCTGATCCTCGCGATCGTCTACGCGAGCCGCGGCGGCAGCGGTGGGGGCTCCGACGACGCGACCACCGGGGCGACCACGTCGAGCACCCCGACGTCGAGCGCATCGTCCACGTCGACCGAGCCTGTCGCGTTCGCGCTGCCCAGCGGGAACATCGCGTGCACGATGTCCGTCGACGGCGTCACGTGCACCATCGCCAGCTACACGTACGCGCCGCCCGTCGTGGCGGGGTGCACGGAGAAGACGGGTCACGTGATCGTGCTCAACGCGGAGGGCGTCGCGTTCGACTGCGTGAGCGGACCCCCGCCCGCGGTGGCCGGCGACGACGTCCCGGTGCTGGAGTACGGGCTGACCACGAGCGTCGGCGACTACACGTGCCGCAGCGCGACCGACGGCGTGCAGTGCACGGACGGCTCCGGCACGGGGTTCCAGCTCGCGCGGGCGTCCTGGACCGAGCTGCCTGCCTGACGCAGGCAGCCCGGACCCGGATCACCAGATGCGGACGCGGTCCTCGGGGGCGAGGTAGAGGGTGTCGCCCGGCCGCACGTCGTAAGCCTCGTAGAACTCGTCGACGTTGCGCACGACGCCGTTGCAGCGGAACTCGTTCGGGGAGTGCGGGTCCGTGGCGATCCGGCGGATGACCTCCTCGTCGCGACCCTTCGACTGCCACACCTGCGCCCAGCCGAGCAGCACGCGCTGCGTGCCGGTCAGGTCGTCGATCACGGGGGCGTCCTCGAGCGGGGTGCCGAGCGCGATCCGGTAGGCCGTGAACGCGATGGACAGCCCGCCGAGGTCGCCGATGTTCTCGCCGATGGTGAGCTCGCCGTTGACGTGGTGCGACCCGTTCAGCTGGACGGGGGAGAACTCCGAGTACTGGTCGATCAGGGCCTTGGTGCGCGTCTCGAACTCCGCGCGGTCGTCGGCCGTCCACCAGTCCTCGAGGCGTCCGTCGCCGTCGTACTTGGAACCCTGGTCGTCGAACCCGTGACCGATCTCGTGGCCGATGACGGCACCGATCCCGCCGTAGTTGACGGCGTCGTCGGCGTCGGCGTCGAAGAACGGCGGCTGCAGGATCGCGGCCGGGAACACGATCTCGTTCATCCCCGGGTTGTAGTAGGCGTTGACGGTCTGCGGAGTCATGAACCACTCGTCGCGGTCGATCGGCCTGCCGATCTTGCCCAGCTCGCGGTCCTGCTCGAACGCGTAGGCGCGGCGCACGTTGCCCAGGAGGTCGTCCGCGGAGACCTCGAGCGTCGAGTAGTCGCGCCAGCGGGCGGGGTAGCCGATCTTCGGGGTGAACGACTCGAGCTTCGCGAGGGCCTTCGCGCGCGTCTCCTCGCCCATCCAGTCCAGCTGCGAGATCGACTCGCGGTAGGCGGCGACCAGGTTGGCGACGAGCCCTTCCATCCGCTGCTTGTGCGCGGGCGGGAAGTGCCGGTCGACGTAGACCTTGCCGACGGCCTCGCCCAGCACGCCCTGCACCAGCGAGACGCCGCGCTTCCAGCGGTCGCGCAGCTCCTGCGCACCCGTGAGCGTGCGGCCGTAGAAGTCGAAGTTCGCCTCGACCAGCTCGTCGTTCAGGTAGGGCGCACGGTCGGAGATGACGTGATAGCTCAGCCACGCCTTCCAGTCCTCGAGCGGCTCGCTCACCCACAGGGCCGCGAACGCCTCGGCGAACGACGGCTCCCGCACGACGAGGTGGTCGAACGCCTCCGCCGGGGCGCCCAGCGCGAGCACCCACGAGTGCCAGTCGAACCCGGGGGCCCGCTCGACGAGCTCGGTGAGGGTCAGGGCGTTGTAGGTGAGGTCGGCGTCGCGGTCCTTGACGACGTCCCAGTGTCCGGCGGCCAGCCCGGTCTCGAGCGCCAGCACGCGGCCGGCGAGCTCGTCGGCCTGCGCCTCGTCCGCCGCGGCTCCGCCGAGGTGCAGCATGCGGGCGACGTGCGGGCGGTAGGCCGCGAGCACCGGCGCGTACTGCGCGTCGCGGTAGTAGGCCTCGTCGGGGAGGCCCAGGCCGCCCTGCACGAGGTGCACGACGTAGCGGGTGGGCTCCTTGGCGTCGTTGTCGACGTAGAAGCCGACCGCACCGCCGGCGCCGGTGCGCTGCAACGCGCCCAGCGCACCGGTGAGCTCGGCCTGCGTCGTCGCCGCCTCGACGAGCGCGAGGTCGGTGCGCAGCGGTGCGACGCCGGCTGCCGCGACGGCGTCCGTGTCCATGAACGAGGCGTACACCGCGCCGACCTTCGCCTCGACCGGGTCGGTGGACGTCCCGGCTGCGGCCGAGGCTCCCGCGTCCGCGATGATGTCGCGGACCTGCTCCTCGGCCTGGTCGTGCAGCGCACGGAACGCTCCGTCCATGGCCCGGTCGGCGGGGATCACGTGGGACTCGAGCCACCGCCCGTTCACGTGGGCGTACAGGTCGTCCTGAGGACGGACGTCGGGGTCGAGTGCGGTCAGGTCGATGCCACTGCGCGTCATGCGCACAGCCTACGGACGAGGGGCATCGCGTCCACCGTGGAGACAGCCGCTTATGCCGAGGGCTGACGACCGCCTGCCGGACGGCGGACGCGGCGCCCCGGTGGTGGTGCGGCAGGATGGTCCCATGCGCATCCACGTCGCCTCCGACCACGCCGGCTACGAGCTCAAGGTCGCTCTCGTCGAGCACCTGCGGGCCGCGGGCCACGACGTCGTCGACCACGGTGCCGACACGTACGACGCGCTCGACGACTACCCGCCGTTCTGCTTCGCAGCAGGGGAGGCCGTCGTCGCCGATCCGGGGTCGCTCGGCGTCGTCATCGGCGGCTCGGGCAACGGTGAGCAGATCGCCGCCAACAAGGTCACCGGGGTACGTGCCGCCCTCGCGTGGAACCTCGCGACCGCACAGCTGGGCCGGCAGCACAACGACGCGAACGTCGTCGCGATCGGCGCCCGCCAGCACTCCGTCGACGAGGCCCTGGAGCTGGTGGACGCGTTCGTGGCCGAGCCGTTCAGCCACGACCCGCGCCACCAGCGCCGGATCGACCTCCTCGCGGACTACGAGGCTGCTCACTAGTCCCTACCAGATGTAGTTGCACATCGGGGCGACGGGCGACAGGAAGGCGACAGCAGCCGACCGGAGCGTCCCGGGCGTCTGCTCCGTCACGAGCCCTGCACGGGCCAGTGCCGCGAGCGACCGGCCGCCCAGGTACACGGCGCCGAGCTCGCGGACGTCGAGCGTCACGTCAGCGTCGTCCTGCGTGCGGGTGACCTCGGCCGGGTAGGTGCCGTCCTCCTCCTGCGTGCCGGTGGTCAGGCGCCAGCGGCCGGCGTTCGCGGGCAGGCGGGTGTCCGACACGTCGAGCACCACGTCGACCGGCGCGGAGTACCGGCGTGCGGCGAGGGCGACGGGCAGGTCCAGCAGCCGGACCCAGAGGTTGTCCGTGACCTTGGGCACCACCCCGCGCTGGTCGACGAGCAGGTGCAGCAGGGCGTCGTCGACGGGCAGCATCGGGCTCTCGACCGTGGCCATGAGGTCGAGGTCCAGCAGGAACGTCCACAGGCGGTGGGTCGCGGGGGCGTCGACCGCGACGGCCTCGCGGATCTTGACGATGCCGGCCGGGCCGCCCTCCGCCCAGTTGTCCTTGCGCCGGAACAACGCGTACGCGCGGACCTCGCCCGCGGCGTCGTGGACCGTGACGATCCGCAGCGGCTCGGCGCCCTCGCGCCACGCCGGCGGGTCGACGAGCACGCGGGTGCGCCACGCCTCGCTGTCGCGGGTGGTCCAGCCCGGCCGGCCGGCGCCCGCCGCGCGGTGGACCGTGTCGACCAGGGCGCTGTCCCGGGCGGTGTCGGCGGTCGCCAGCCGCACCGTCAGTGCGTCCGATCCTGCGACGTCACGCAGGGCGGCCCCGCGGGRGAGCTTGACGCGGACGTCGTCGGAGGCCGAGCCGTAGCCGTAGCGCCCGTAGATCGCGTGCTCGGCGGCGAACAGCGCCGAGATCGGTTCGTCCCGGGCGAGCGACCGGGCGAAGTGCGAGTCGATCATCGCCGTGAGCAGACCGCGGCGGCGCTGGTCAGGGCGGGTTCCCACCCAGGTGAGCCCGGAGCAGGCGACCGTCCCGCCCGGGACGGGCATCGTGTGCGCGTACGAGGCGTGCACCGCCGCGAGCGCGCCGTCGGGATCCTCGACGGCCTGTGCCCGGTCCCACTCGAAGGTGATCGGGACGAGGGCGTCGGTCTCGGCGTTGGTGTCGAAGGCGAAGGCCAGGTGGTCGACCGCGATGTACTCGTCCTTGCGGCTCTCGGGCACGTCGACGAGGCGGTATCCGTCGGGAAGCAGGCTCATGCCGCCATCGTCCGGCATGGCATGCCCTGACGGCATCCTCATTGGGCGAACGGGCGGTATCTCGTGCCGGTGACCTGCGGATACGCTCGCCGGATGTGGGGAGCTCGATGGGTGCCGGCGCAGGGCCTGCTCACCCGCGCGACCATCCTCCTGCGCCGGTGGAGCAGCCGGTCCCAGGTGACGCTCACCGCGATCCTCGTGCTCTGCGTGGGGCTCCTGACCTTCGGCATCACGCAGCAGCCCGAGTGGGTCCCGCCGTCGACCTTCCTGCTCCTCGAGCTGGTCGCGGTGTTCCTGCTGCGGCTGCGCAACATCGTGGTGCTCGGCGTCGCGATCCTCGCCTGTGCGTGGTGGTTGTGGTGGTGGGGGGCGCCGTCGATGATCCCCGGCATCCTCGTCGTGATCACCGTCTCCGTGGCCGCGACCGTCGCGTTCGCGCGCGAGCGCCAACGGCTCGGCCTGCAGGGGGCGCCGGGCGACCTCATGCTGGTCGACCTGCGGGACCGGCTCGCCGCGCACGGACGAGTGCCCCCGCTGCCCGCCGGTTGGCGCGTCGACAGCGAGATCCGCTCGGCGCACGCCGACGGCTTCTCCGGGGACTTCATGGTGGCGGGCACCCGGTCCGACGAGCACGCCCTGGAGATCGTGCTCGTCGACGTGTCCGGCAAGGGTCTCGACGCCGGGGTGCGCTCGCTGCAGCTGTCCGGCGCGTTCGGAGGTCTGCTCGGGGCCATGCCCCGCGACGAGTTCCTCGGGGCCGCCAACGCGTACCTGCTCGCGCAGGCGTGGGACGAAGGTTTCGCGACGGCGATCCACGTGGCTCTCGACCTGCGCACGGGCGACTTCTGGGTGTCGTCGGCCGGGCACCCGCCGGCTGTCCAGCTGCACGCGGGCTCCGGGCGTCTCGAGCTGCTCGACACGGTCGGCAGCCCCGCGCTCGGGGTGGTGGCGGACATCCGCTGCGAGTCACGCGCGGGCCGCATGGAGCGAGGTGACGTCCTGGTGCTCTACACGGACGGGCTGGTCGAGCTGCGCGGGGGAGACCTCGACCAGGGCATCGACCGGTTCATGGGGGTGGCGGACCGTGTCCTCGCACCCGGTCGCGGCTCGGCGGCGGCGGTCCTGGCGGGCGTGAAGGCGGGCGACGACGACGATCGCGCGGTCGTGCTCGTCCACCGCGACTGACGTCAGGGCTGGACCGACGCGACCAGCCAGTCGGCGTACCCCTCGCGACCGCCGCCGGCCTTCAGATGGATGTCGTCGGCGTAGAACCACGGACGGTTGGCGGTGCCGAGCGTGTTCCAGTCGAGCAGGTGCGCGTGCGGGTACTCCGGGATGACGCGGGCGAGCAGCTCGTTGTTGTAGGTCGCCCACGTGCGTGGGACGTGGACGTTGACCAGGAACACGCGCCGGTCCCGGGTCAGCTCGAGCAGCTCCCGGAGGCTGGCCTCGTCGATCGGGCCGTTGGTCCCGCCGTGCACGATCACGGTGTGCCCGAGGGTGCCGGCCGCGACGCCGCCCCGGACGAGCTCCAGCATCGCGCCGAACTGGCGGGACTCGACGGCGTCCACGACGACCCCGCGCGCGGCCAGGTCCGCGGCGGCACCGAGCATGACCGAGTCCCCGATGCTCGTGACGGCGCCGACCTCCTCGGGCGGTGGCGGCGGGGGCGTCTCGACCGGTGCCGGGGTGGGCGTCGGGGTGGGAGCCCGGGTGGGGGTGGGGGTGGGGGTCGTGGTCGCCCGCTGCGTGGTCATCGCGGGCACCGGGTCCGGCTGCCAGGTCGTGGTCTCTGCTCCCACCTTGGGCACCTGGGCGAGGGCTGCGGTCGCGACGCCTCCGACGACCGCGAGGCCGACCGCCGCCGCGACGACCCGCAGCAGGGTGCGGGCGCGGTCCTCGTGCGGTCGGCGCACGCGTGCGACCGCGCGGCCCACCGCTCCCCGGCGCACGGGGAGCTCGACGAACCGGTAGGAGAGCTCGGCGAGGCCCAGCACGGCTGCCAGGCGCAGGATCGCTGCCAGCCAGGGGGACAGGTCCACGTCCACACCGGGGCGGCTGAGCATGAAGACGGGCCAGTGCCACAGATAGATCCCGTAGGACCGTTGACCGAGCCACCGCCACGGCTGCCGGCCGAGCGCGCGGCCGAGCAGCCCGGCGGGGTCCGCGACCGCCCCGACGAGCACCGCCGCGAGCAGCGAGAACGCCAGGAAGCCCCCGCGGTAGAGCGCGTCGCTGAACTCGTCCACCCACACGAACGCCGCGACGACCCCGAGCAGGGCGAGGACTCCCAGCACGTCCGTGACGCCCGCCTCGAAGCGGCGGACCGCTCGTCCGCGCTCGCGCAGCCACGAGCCGGCCCGGTCCCACGTGCGCCACGGCGTCCAGGCCGCGGCCATCGCCGCGCCGACGAGCAGTCCCATCGAGTGGGTGTCGGTGCCGAAGTACACCCGGCTCGGGTCGTTCGGTACGGGGGAGGAGGAACGGATGGCCAGCACCGCCATCGCCACCGTGGACAGCAGCGCGAGGATCCCGGCGACCTGGCCGACCCGCGCCCGCCCTGCCCGCAGCGCCAGGACGACGACCAGCGGGAACACCAGGTAGAACTGCTCCTCGATGGCCAGCGACCACAGGTGCTGGAGCAGCGGTGGGCGGCTGACCATCTCGAAGTAGGAGCGGTCGGCGAAGACCTGCCACCAGTTCGACACGTACGCCACGGCGGCGGCGATGTCCCCGCGCAGCTCGGCGGCCTCGCTCGGCATCGCGACGGCGACGCCGGCCATCGCGACCAGCAGCAGCGCGAGCGCGGGCAGCAGGCGGCGGGCGCGCCGGGCGTAGAAGCGGCGGAACGAGAAGGAGCCCGTGCGTTCGACCTCGTCGAGCACGAGCGTGGTGATCAGGTAGCCGGACAGGACGAAGAAGACGTCGACACCCAGGAACCCGCCGCGCATCCACGGAGCGCCCAGGTGGTAGACCACGACCCCGGCGACGGCGACCGCGCGGATCCCGTCGAGCCCGCCCAGGTAGGGCATGCGGGCCGGGGGTGCCGGTCGGGGCGACCGCTGCTCCGCGAGCGCGGGGCGCTGGGCGGTGACGGTCATGGATCTCCCGGGTCGGTGCACGTGCACGGGTGCCGGTGAGGGCTCCCGTGCGGCCAGGGTAGGTCGGGTCGACGGGCGATCCGGCGGGAGACACGCGGGACGTTCAGTCCTCGTCGGGGAACCAGATGGCGCGGCGCAGCGCCACTCGCGTCCCGTCGGCGGACAGCGGGGTGCCCTCGTCGGCGAGGAGGGCCAGCGCGCGCGTGGTGTGCCGGGCGGGCGGCCGGCCCGCGGCGTTGACGACGCGCCACCAGGGCACCCCCGAGCCGGCGTGGCTCATGACCTGCCCGACCTGCCGTGGGCCGCCGCGCCGGGCGCCGTCGCGCGCCTCGAGCAGGTCCCCGACGACGTCCGCGACGGTCCCGTAGGTCATCGCACGGCCGGCGGGGATGGCGGCGACCAGATCGAGCACGGCCTCCGCGTAGTCGTCGTCCATGCCGCGGGTCAGGCCGGTGCGCGCAGGGCGTCCGCGATCGCCGGGAGCGTCCGCGGGTCGGCCTGGACCAGCATCGTCGTGACCGCGGTGCCCTCCCACGCCGGCAGCTGGGCCCGGATGTCCTCGACGGTGCCGACCAGAGCGATGTCCTGCACGAGCTCCAGCGGGACGGCCGCCGTGGCCCGGGCCCGGTCGCCGGC
Source organism: Cellulomonas sp. Leaf334 (assembly GCF_001424195.1). Taxonomy (GTDB): domain Bacteria; phylum Actinomycetota; class Actinomycetes; order Actinomycetales; family Cellulomonadaceae; genus Cellulomonas. Next base: position 41,037 of record NZ_LMOO01000006.1, read on the forward strand.
GAGGTAGTGCGCCTGGATCTCGTCGCACGCCTCGGCGTACCCGAGCCGGTCGAGCACGTCGCGGTGGAAGTTGGCGCCCTTGGCACCCATGCCGCCGGCGTAGAGCGCGATGAACGGGCGGACGCTGTCGGCGGCGGACTCGACGTCGGCACCGAGCACGACGGGGACGGTGGCGACGACCTCGAAGTCCTCGATGGGGCTGAGCCCGGGTGCGCGCTTCGCGAAGCCTTCCGCGAGGAGCGTCCGGTATTCGCCGTCCATGCGCGGCGAGTAGAACAGCGGCAGCCAGCCGTCGCCGATCTCCGCCGACATCGCGATGTTGCGCGGCCCTTCGGCGGCGAGGTGGATCGGCAGGTCCGACCGCAGCGGGTGCACGGTCGAACGCAGCGCCTTGCCCAGGCCCGAGCCCTGGTCGGCGGGCAGGGGTAGCCGGTAGAACTGGCCGTCGAACGTGACCGGGGCCTCGCGGGCGAGCACCTGGCGGACGATCGACACGTACTCGCGGGTGCGGGCGAGCGGCTTGGGGTAGGGCTGGCCGTACCAGCCTTCGACGACCTGGGGGCCGGAAGCGCCGAGCCCCAGGACGAATCGGCCTCCGGAGAGGTGGTCGAGCGTGAGGGCCGCCATGGCGGCGGCCGTCGGTGTCCGCGCGGAGATCTGCGCGATCGCCGTGCCCAGCCGGATGCGCGAGGTGCGCGCACCCCACCAGGCGAGCGGCGTCAGGGCGTCGGAGCCGTACGCCTCGGCCGTCCACACCGAGTCGAAGCCGAGCTGTTCGGCGCCGAGGACCGCCTCCTGCGCACCGGGCGGGGGACCCGCCGACCAGTAGCCCGTGTGGTAGCCCAGCCGCATCGCACAACCTCCTGGTCCGGCGTCGTCGTCGACGCCCGCGCCAGGCTACCTGCTACCCCGGGTATCGCGTGTCGCTCAGCCGATGCGTGTGCGAGCGGCGAGCGTGTTGAGCAGCGCGGCGCCGGTGGCGGCGTCGTCCACCGTCACCACGAACGACCGACCGCCCGACCGCTCGACCTGCAGCGCCTCGCCGGTGCGCAGGACCACGCCGACCCGGCCGCCGCGCCCGACGCGGTAGCCCCAACCGCCGAACTCGGTCAGCGGCGAGACCGCGACCACGTGCGCCTGCTGCACCTCGTCGAGAGGCACGACGAAGCGCGGCCGACCGAGGGCGGACCGCACGGTGAGCCCGCGCCGGTCGACCGTCACGGTGAACCACGTGCTCGACAGCACGATCGCCGCGACGACGACCGCGGGCAGGAGCAGGAAGGGCAGCGTGAGCAGCAGCGCGAGCGCCACCTGCAGCACCACGACGGCTCCGCCGACCACGAGGGCGGTGCGGCTCTCCGCGTGGGTGACCCAGGTGGCGGCCTCGCCGGGACCGAGATCCAGCAGCGCGGCCGTGGCCGGCACGGGGTCCGTCGCGGGCTGGTGCGCGTCGGGCGGGACCGCCCAGGCTCCCAGGGCGGCGGCGGCGATGCCGATCGCGAACGCCAGCGCGAGCACGAGGCCCACCCCGCCCATGTCGGCCGCGTCGGTCAGGCCCCGCTGGAGCTCGAGGGTCCCGACGACGACCGCGCTGACGAACGCCGTCAGGCCCAGCGCGCTGCCCGCGGCGACGCGGCGGACCTGTGCCGTGCGGCCCCAGAAGAACGCGAGCGCCCAGGCGGAGACCGCCACGACCGCACCGATCGCGAACGCCGGCCACACCGCCCCGGCGAGCGAGGAGAAGCCGTCGGGTCCGTCCGCGCTGAAGTGCACCGCGACCGGGTCCGGCAGCTCGGCCTCCCACGCGCGGGCCACGACCAGCGGGACGGCGGCGAGCGCGAGCGGGACGACGAGCGTGAGGACGGTGCTGACGGACCGGTAGGGGGCGGGCGGCGGGACGGGCGGCGTCATCGGAGGGCCTCCTTGACCAGGGCGGTGGTGGTCTGCGGCGCGATGCCGAGCGAGCGCGCGACGCGCACCAGCGTCTCGACGGCCGCGTGCAGCTCGGAGTTGTCCTGCGCCGGTGCGGTGACGACGGCTCCGCGACCTCGGCGGAGCTCGATCACGCCCTCGTCGCGCAGCTCCTGGTAGGCGCGCAGGACGGTGTGCAGATTGATGTCGAGGGAGGAGGCGAGCTCCCGGGCGCCGGGAAGCCGCTCGCCGTCGGTCAGCTCGCCGCGCGCGACGGCGGCACGCACCTGCCCGGCCAGCTGCGTGAACAGCGGGTCGGTGGACGCGGGGTCGACGCGGAAGAGCACAGCGGCACTCTAGTTGTTTGACGACAACTAGAACAACTGCGGGTGCTCAGATGTAGATCGCCGGGTCGTCGATCTCGATGTCGAACGGTGCCGCGGCCGAGCGCAGCCGGATCGTCGCGGGAACCCCGACGGCGATCGCCCCGGGCGGCACGTCGTGGATGACGACCGCGTTGGCACCGATCTGCGCGCCCTCCCCGACCCACACGGGGCCGAGGATCTTCGCACCCGCGCCGACGACCACGTTGTCGCCGAGCGTCGGGTGCCGCTTGCCGTGCCGCATCGACTTCCCGCCGAGCGTCGAGCCGTGGAACAGGACCACGTCGTCGCCGACCTCGGCGGTCTCACCGACGACGACGCCCATGCCGTGGTCGATGAACAGCCGGCGCCCCAGCCGGGCGCCGGGGTGGATCTCGATGCCGGTGACTGCCCGCGCGAGCTGGGAGATCAGCCGCGCGGGCAGCCGCAGGCCGGGCTGGTGCCACATCCGGTGCGCCAGCCGGTACACCCACACCGCGTGCACCCCCGGGTACCCGAGGGCGACCTCGGCGAGCGACCGGGCCGCGGGGTCGCGGTGCCGGGCGGCCTCGAGGTCTTCCCTGAGGGTCGCGAAGAAGTGCAGGTGGTCGGACACGGTGCCTTCGTCCTGTCGGTGGGGTGGGGTCGTGCGCTCCTGCGGGGTGTCAGTCGACGAGGTCCGCGTACAGCACGGTCGACAGGTAGCGCTCACCGAACGACGGGACGATGGCGACGATGAGCTTGCCGGCGTTCTCGGGGCGCTGGGCCAGCTGCGTCGCGGCGTGCAGGGCGGCGCCGGACGAGATGCCGACCAGCAGGCCCTCCTCGGCGGCGGCGCGACGGGCGACCTTCACGGCCGTCTCCGCGTCGACGTCGATGATCTCGTCGTAGACCGTCGTGTCGAGGATCTCCGGCACGAAGTTGGCGCCGATGCCCTGGATCTTGTGCGGGCCGGGAGCGCCACCGTTGAGGATCGGCGACTCGGCCGGCTCCACGCCGACGATCTTCACGCCGGGCTTGCGGGCCTTGAGCACCTGGCCGACGCCGGTGATGGTGCCGCCGGTGCCGATGCCCGCGACGAGGATGTCGATCTCGCCGTCGGTGTCCGCCCAGATCTCCTCGGCGGTCGTCGTACGGTGGATCTCCGGGTTGGCCTCGTTGGCGAACTGGCGGGCCAGGATGGCGCCCGGACGCTCGGCGACGACCTCGTCGGCACGGTTGACCGCACCGCGCATGCCCTCGGAGCCCGGCGTGAGGATGAGCTCGGCGCCGAACGCGCGGAGCAGGAGCTTGCGCTCCTTGGACATGGTCTCCGGCATCGTCAGGACGACGTTGTAGCCGCGGGCCGCACCCACGAACGCGAGTGCGATGCCGGTGTTGCCGGACGTCGCCTCGACGATCGTGCCGCCGGGCTTGAGCTCGCCGGACGCCTCCGCCGCGTTGATGATCGCGACACCGATGCGGTCCTTGACCGAGTTCGCCGGGTTGTAGAACTCCAGCTTCGCGACGACGGTCGCGGGGGCGCCGTCGGTGATCTTGTTGATGCGGACGAGCGGGGTGTTGCCGATGAGCGCGGTGGCGTCGTCGTAGATGCGTGCCATGGTTCCTCTTCGGTCGAGCTGCCGGCCGGCCGGCAGCGGGTGGGGGACTAGCGAAGGCAGGGGTCCGACGGGTGCGCCGGGCGGGGGACGGTCCGGTGGGGGGCTGCCCGTCCGAGGGGCGAGCGCTGGCGCAGGAGAGGCCCCTGGTTCAGGGGTTCTCGCGCGAAGGAGCAGCCAGCGCTCTACAGACAGCGACAACAGCGCGGCGCCACGCAGGCGCGGCGCAGGACGGCGGGAGCGGCAGGCTGCACGCGCATCGCTTCGTCCTCCGGGACCTTGTCGGTCAGAGCAGGTCTGACGTCGTGCGGGACACGACCGGCCACGACGCTAGCGTCAACGCGTACGCGCGCGCAAAGCATCCCCACCAGGCGGACGGTCAGCCGAGTCCGACCGCGTCCAGCCAGGCCTGGGCGAGCAGTCCGTGACCGGCGGGCGTCGGGTGCACGCCGTCGTCCGCCCACGTCGCCGGTCCTGTCCGGGCGGCCGCGGCGGCGAACAGACCGTCCGCCGGCACGAGCACCGCACCCCGTTCCGTCGCGACGCGGCGCACGACCGCGATCCGCGGGTCCAGGTCCTCGCGCCAGGCGTGCTGCGCCGCGGTGACGGGCACGACGAACGGCTCGATCAGCACCAGCCGGTCGACGGTGCCGACGACGGCCCGCAGGTTCTCCTCGTACTCGTCGGTGGACGTCGGCGTGCCGGAGTCGTACCGGCGCCACGTGTCGTTGATGCCGATGAGGACGGAGACGACCGTCGGAGCCAGGGCGACCGCGTCCTGCTCCCACCGCGCACGCAGCATCGCGGAGGTGTCCCCTCCGACGCCCCGGTTGAGGAACGTCAGTCCGAGGTCCGGACGCCGGGCGCCGGCGAGCGCCGCGACGATGCCCGCGTACCCGTGTCCGAGGCTCGCCGGGTCGGAGCGGTCGCGGCCCCAGTCGGTGACCGAGTCGCCGGTCAGCAGGATGCGGTCGTGCGGCTGCAGGAAGGTCACGGCGGCACGCTAGCGTCTCACCCCGCTGCGACGACGTTCACCATCCAGTCCACGCCGAACTTGTCGGTGAGCATGCCGAAGGTGTCGCCCCAGGGCGCCTTCGCGAACGGGACGGCGACCGTCCCGCCTGCCGAGAGCCCGTCCCAGTAGCCCTGGAGCTCCGTCTCGTCCTCGCCGCTGAGGGACACCGAGATGTTGCTCGTCTCGGCGCGCTCCTGGGAGTTGGGCGTGTCCGCGCCCATGAGGATCAGTCCACCGGGCGTGGAGAGGTTCGCGTGCATGAGCTTGTCCGCCTCGGCGGGGTCCTCGCTGACGTGGAACTCCGCGAACGTGCTCATGGTCAGCTCACCGCCGAACACGGAGTGGTAAAACTCCATCGCCTGGCGGGCGTCGTCACGGAAGCTCAGGTACGGGTTCAGGTGCGTCGCCACGGGGGTCTCCTTCGACTCGGTTCGGACGCGTCCACCTTGTCACCGCCCGCCCACACGCAACAGGATCGAACGCTATGGACCGCCTCGAGGTCGCGCACCGCCGGCTCCACAACCAGCGCCTGTCGGGTCCGCCGCTGCCCGGCCCGGGCGCCGTGGTCCGGCACCTCGGCGCGTCGCAGGCGCAGGAGTACGCGATGGCGAAGTGGTCGCTCGGCCAGCGCAGCGAGGGTGCCGACGACGCTACGGTCCAGGCGGCGCTCGACGCGGGGGAGGTCCTGCGCACGCACGTCCTTCGTCCGACGTGGCACTTCGTCGCACCGGAGGACATCCGCTGGATGCTGGCGCTCACGGGACCGCGCGTGCGGCAGATGAGCCGCTACTACGAGCGTCGGTCGGGGATCGACGACGACCTCGTGGACCGCGCGACGGCCGCGATGGGTGAGGCGCTCCGGGGCGGGAACCACCTGACGCGCCCCCAGCTGCAGGAGGCGCTGGCGCGTGCTGGGATCGTGGCGAGCGGCATCCGTCTGGCCTACCTAATCATGGCGGCAGAGCTGGATGCGGTGGTGGTCAGCGGGGTCCTGAGCGGCAAGCAGCGGACCTACGCTCTCCTCGACGAGCGGGTGCCCCCGACGTCGGTGCTCGACGCGGACGAGGCGCTCGCCGAGCTGACCCGCCGGTACTTCGTCAGCCACGGGCCGGCGACCGTCAAGGACTTCCGCTGGTGGTCGAGCCTGACGCTCACGCAGATCCGCCGCGGCCTCGCGATCGTGGGGGAGGAGCTGACGTCCGTCGACGTGGACGGGCTCACCTACTGGTTCGGCCCGGCCGAGGCGCCCGTGCGGGACGCGTCTCCGACGGTCCACGTCCTGCAGGGATACGACGAGTACGGCGTCGCCTACACGGAGGGCCGGACGGCGGCGAACATCGCCGACCTGTCCATCGCGCCGGCCGGTACCAACCAGGTGATCCAGCCGCTGGTCCTCGACAGCCAGGTCGTCGGCTGGTGGCGGCGGGTGGTCGAGCGCGACGAGATCGTGGCGGAACCGCACCTCGCGGTGACGCTGGACGGGGCGCAGCAGGACGCGATGCGGGCGTCGTTCGACCGGCTCGCGGGCTTCGCGGGGATGCCGGTCAGGCTCGACCTAGACGGATGACCAGGATCCGTGTATAGTTCAGCTTTGGATCTCCCGGTCTGCGTGATGGTGTCAGCATCCCATCACGAAGGATCGGCCCGGATGTGGAACGCGCCGCTACGAGAGCGGCGGACGGCCATGGTCCGGGTGGCTGATCTTCGACAGCCCCCAATGGCGCTGGGGGCGGTTCAAGCCGCGCGCAACAAGGACAAGCGGGCGCGGTGGGCGAAGGCCAACAGGTGCTGACGGACATGCGGCCCCGGTGCAGCCCGCGACGAGAGTCGCGGCGCAGCACCGGGCCGTTGTCGTCCGCTCGGGCCTTTCGACCCTGCCGACGTCGCAGCGGTCGGAGAAGACTCGTCGGCATGCTCACCACGTACGCCGAGGGTTGGCTCCGGCTCACCAGGAACGACCGACGGCAGCACTTCTTCCGCGACGGCATGAGCGTCTGCGGCCGGTTCGTCACCCCCATCACCCGGTTCCCCGAGGACGACGGTCCCGACCGCGGCGAGTGCCCGGGCTGCCGGCACATCTTCGACGCGGAGCTGGGCCAGACCAGGTACTGACGCGTCAGCCCTGGTAGAGCCACACGACGTTCGCGTCCGGGTCCCGGACGGCTGACGAGCGCGGCATGCCCGGGCTCTCGTGCGGGCCGAGCAGCTCCGTCGCACCGGCGTCGAGCGAGTCAACCGCCCTGCCGCAGGAGGCGCAGGTCGGCGAGGTCTCCCCGGAACACGTTCATGTCGATGAACGACTCCTCGCCGTCGTACCCGTCGAGCCGGTCCCGGTGGGAGTACTGCCAGAAGGTCCACTCCCGACCGTCGGAGACGCGCGGCGGGAGGTACACGGCCCGGATCCAGAGGGGCGACGCGGTGAGCTCACCCGCGACGTAGCGGGTGTACGCGGCCTGCGTCGCGTAGATCACGGGCTCGACGCCGTAGTGCTCACGAAGCGTCGCGACGAGCACCCGGAGCTCGGCGCGGATCGCGTCCGGGTCGGGCGGGTCCCGGAAGAACTCTCCGTAGTGCTCGACGTCGATGGCGACCGGGAGCAGTCCGTCCTGCGCCGGGACGGTCGCGATGATGTTCTCCGCCTGCGCGCGACCTGGGCTCTCGAAGCTGAAGAAGTGGTAGGCGCCGACGAGCACACCGACCTCCTGGGCGCCGCGCAGGTTGGTCGCGAACGTGTCGTCCACGAAGCCCGAGCCCTCGGTCGCCTTGACGTACGCGAAGTCGACGTCCTGATCAGCGAGCACCTGCCAGTCGACCACCCCCTGGTAGGAGGACACGTCGACGCCGCGCACCTCGTACCGCGCCGCCAGCAGGCGGTTGGGCCAGATCACCCCTCGCACGACTAGCGCGGCCAGGACGGCGACGACGACGAGGACGACCGTGGCGGCGACGAGCAGCTTGCTCCGGGTCTGCACCCGGGAAGTGTGGCGGATGTCCGACGGTCAGGCGTCCCTGCGCGTCAGCTGCAGCACCGGGATCGTGCGCGACGTGCGCTCCTCGTACGAGCGGAACCCTGCCGAGCGCTCCGTGAACCGGGCCCAGCCCGCGTCACGCTCGGCGCCGAGGAGCTGGGTCGCTCGGACCGGTACGGTCCCGTCGTCCGGCGTCTCGATCTCGACGTCCGGGTGCGCGAGGAGGTTGTGGAACCAGGCGGGGTTGTCCGGCGCGCCGCCCTTGGAGGCGGCGGCGAGCCAGGTGTCCGCGTCGACCCGGATGCCGGCGAGAGGGCTGACGCGCTCGACGCCCGTGCGCGCGCCGCGATGGTGGAGCAGGACGAGGCTCTTGCCGAACCCGTTCGTCCGGACGTCACCACCGTTCGTGCGGAACTCGTCGATGATCTGCTGGTTCCAGTCGCTCATCCACCTAGTGTCGTCGCTCCGGCGCCCGCCTCACGAGTCGGCTCGTGACCGCTCCTCCGCCGGTGCCGGAGCCGGTCCGGTGGTGTCCCGCACCGTCAGTGACGTCGCCAGCTCGATGTGCCGCGACCGCGGGCGCTCCTCGGACGACAGGGCGAGGATCGTGTGCACGGCCAGCCGTCCCATCCCGTCCAGGTCCTGACGGACGGTGGTGAGTGCGGGGGTGGTCCACGCGGCTTGCGGTGTGTCGTCGAACCCGACGACGCTGACGTGCCGCGGAACCTGCACGCCGAGCCGGTGGGCTGTGGCGAGCACCCCGACGGCGATCTCGTCGTCGGCCGCCATGATGGCGGTCGGTGGGGACGCCAGGGTGAGCAGGTCGCGGGCGTGCCGGGCGCCCGCATCGACGTCGAACCGGTCGCTCCGCACCAGCTCCGGGTCCGGGTCGATCCCCGCCGACTCGAGTGCCGCGCGGTACCCGTAGAAGCGGTCCCGGGCGGAGGCCGAGGCGTCGGGGCCGCCGATCCAGGCGATCCGTCGGTGGCCGAGCGCGATGAGGTGCTCCGCTGCGGTACGGGCGCCCGCCCAGTTGCTCGACCTGACGCTCACCATCGGCCGGTGCTGGGCGTCGACGGGGTCGACCATGACGAACGGGAGCCCGGCGTCCGCGGCGGCGGCCAGCAGCCCGTCGGGCTCGGACAGGGTCAGGCCCACGATCCCGACCGCGCCGGCGGACCGCTGGTCCGCGATCCAGGCGCGGGCGGTGGCGTGCTGCGTGCGCGTCGCACGGTCGGGGGCGAGGCGGGTGAGCAGGTCGAGGTGCGCGTCGGTGGCCGACGCGAGCACCCCCTGCAGCACGTTCAGGATGTACGGCGACGCGGGGAGGTCGAACACCACGGCCAGCGCCCGGCGTGCCGTGCCCGGGACGGGCGCCGTGCCGGCTCGGTACCCGAGCTCCGCGACGGCGGCGAGGACGCGTTCACGCGTGGTCGCCGCCACGTCGAGACGACCGTTGAGCGCCTTGGAGGCGGTGGCGGGAGAGACCTCCGCCACCCGTGCCACGTCGGCCAGCGTGGGTTTGCGATGGCCGACCATGGGAGCCAGTCCTTTCGAAAGGTTTTCGACGAGCCGAGCCAGCCAACGCGCCCTACCCGCACGCTAGCCTAGCCTCGACCGCCCCAGACGGTCGAAAACCTTTCGAGATGGATCGGAGTCGTCATGCCGTCGGACGCCGGACCGACCACGCTGCTGATCGACGGCGGGGTCCCCGCCGAGACCGACCTGCGGCGCGTCTGGAACGAGTGCGTCGGGGCAGGGCGGGCGAACGAGGCCCTGCGCGCCGACTGGCAGGCCCACTTCCGTGAGGCGGTCGACGTGCTCGGAGCGCGGTTCGTGCGCTTCCACGGCGTCTTCCACGACGACATGTTCGTGTACCGGGTCAGCGACGGCGGTGGCTTCGGACCGCCCGAGCCGCTGCCGGAGCCCGTCTACACCTTCGCCTACGTCGACACGGTGTTCGACGCCGTCCTTGCCACGGGAGCGCGGCCCTTCGTGGAGCTCGGCTTCATGCCGAGCGCGCTGGCCACGCAGACCGGGACCGTGTTCTGGTGGACAGCGCACGGCAGCCCGCCGAAGGACATGTGGCGCTGGGTGGAGCTGGTGACCACGACGGTGCAGCACTGGATCGAGCGGTACGGCATCGACGAGGTCCGCGAGTGGCGCTTCGAGGTGTGGAACGAGCCGAACCTGGTGCCGCACTTCTGGACCGGGACGCGGACCCAGTACTTCGAGCTGTACGAGGCGACCGCGCGGGCGATCAAGGACCTCGACGCCGGGCTCAAGGTGGGAGGACCGTCCACGAGCGTCTTCGTGCCGGACGCGCGCTACGCGGGGGAGACGCAGGATAGGTCGGCGGAGGTCGCCACGGCGGAGGCGGCCGATCCGGACGCGCTCGACTGGCAGCCGGTGTGGATCCACGAGTTCGTCGACTGGTGCGCGACGCGCGACGTCCCGGTCGACTTCCTCTCCACGCATCTCTACCCGACGGACTACGCGTTCGACGCCGGCGGACAGGGGCGTCCGATCCAGCGGCACGTCGACGCGACCCGCGACGACCTCGTCGTGATGCGCGCGATCATCGACGCGAGCCCGTTCCCCGACGCGGAGCTCCACATCAGCGAGTGGTCGAGCTCGCCGTCCAGCCGGGACAGGATGCACGACACCCTCTTCGCGGCGACCTACATCGTGCGGGCGTACCTGCGCGGCGCGGCCCTGGCGGACTCGATCTCGTACTGGACCTTCACGGACGTGTTCGAGGAGGGCGGTGCCGGCATCGGCCCGTTCCACGGCGGGTTCGGCCTGGTCAACCAGCAGGGCATCCACAAGCCCACGTTCCACGCGATGGCGATGCTCGCGCGCCTGGGTGACCGGCTCCTGGTGTCCACGCCCCACGGGGTGATCACGCGCAGCAGCCGCGACGGGGCGCTCGCCGCCGTCTTCCTCAACTACCCGGACGACATGGGCACGAGGGCGATCGGCTCGCAGATCACCTATACGGCGACGCGCCCGCTGAGGGACATGGGTCCCAGCCGCACGGTCCGGCACACCGTCGAAGGGCTCGCGCCGGGGACCCGCTTCACGCTGGAGGTGCTCGACTGGGACCACGGCAACGTCGCCGAGGCGTGGCACCGGCTGGGGGAGCCGCTCAACCTCACGCCGCAGCAGACGGACCGGCTCCGCGACGTCGCGGACGCGCTGCACCGCGAGACGCTGGTCGTGCCGGCCACCGGCGTCCTGGAGATCGTGCTCGACCTGGCTCCGTGGGCTGTGGCGTCGCTCGTCCAGCAGGCATGACCGCGTCGGTGCCCGGGCCCGCTGGCGGACCGCAGCTCACCCCTTGACCGAGCCGAGCATCACGCCGGTGACGAAGTACCGCTGGACGAACGGGTACACGCACAGGATCGGGATGATCGCCAGGATCATGGTGACGGCCTGGATGTTCGCCGAGATGGCGGCCGACGTGGTCCCGGCCGCCGCTGCGCTCGCCGCGGTGGTCGTCGTCGCACCCGCGATGAGGTTGCGCAGGAACAACGACAGCGGGAAGAGGTTGTCCTCGTCGAGGTAGAGGAACGCGGTGAACCAGTCGTTCCAGTAGGCGACCGAGTAGAACAGGATCATCGTCGCGATGACGGCCTTCGACAACGGCAGGACGATCCGGGTGAAGGTCGCGAACCACCCCAGGCCGTCGATCTGGGCGGCCTCCTCGAGCTCGCGGGGGATGTTCTCGAAGAACGACTTCATCACGAGGAGGTTGAACACCGACAGCGCCCCGGGCAGGACGAGGGCCCACAGGGTGTTCTTCATGCCGAGCGAGGAGATGAGCACGTAGTTGGGGATGATCCCGCCGTTGAAGAACATGGTGAAGACCGCGATCCCGATCAGCGCGCTGCGGCCCCGCAGGTGCGGCTTCGAGATCGCGTAGGCGAAGGTCGTCGTGAGCACCATCGCGATGACCGTCCCGACCACCGTGTACAGGACCGTGTTGCCGTAGCTCGTCCAGAACCGGTCGTCGCCGGCCACCACGCGGTACGTCTCGAGGTTGAAGCCGACCGGCACGGCGTTCACCAGGCCGGCCTTGATCGCTCCCGAGCTGGAGAACGACTGCGCGAGCAGCGTCACGAACGGGTACAGGATCAGGAGCGTGACCAGCACCAGGGCGGTCGCGTTGAGCCCGGTGAACAGGCGGTAGCCGCGGGAGTCGCGCGGGCCGACCGGGACGCCGGCGCGTTCGTCTCCCCGGGGCGTCAGATCGGTGCTCACCACAGGCTTGCTCCCACCACTCGCCGCGAGATGAAGTTCGCGGACAGGACCATGACCAGACCGATGACGGCCTGGAACAGCCCGATCGCCGCCGCGTAGCTGAGGTTGTTGGACACCAGGCCGACCCGGTAGAGGTAGGTCGAGATGACGTCGGCGGTCGAGTACGTCAGGGGCGTGTAGAGGAGGAGCACCTTCTCGAAGCCCACGTTGAGGAACAGGCCGATGTTGAGGATCAGCAGCGTGATCATCGTGGGCCGGATGCCCGGCAGGGTCACGTGCCAGGTCTGGCGCCACCGGTTGGCGCCGTCGATGCGGGCCGCTTCGTAGAGCGAGCTGTCGACCGTCGTGAGGGCCGCGAGGTAGAGGATCGTGCCCCAGCCGACGGTCTGCCACGCCTCGGAGCCGACGTAGATCGCCCGGAACCACTCGGGTCGCTGCAGGAACGGGATCGCCTCGCCGCCGAACCCCTCGACGATCTGGTTCACGGTGCCCTGCAGCGAGGTCAGCTGCATCACCATGCCGGCCACGATCACGACCGACAGGAAGTGCGGCAGGTACGAGATCGACTGGATGGCGCCCTTGAACCACTTCTTGCGCACCTCGTTGAGCAGGAGCGCCAGGACGATCGGCAACGGGAAGCAGACGAGGAGGGTGAGCCCCCCGAGGATCACCGTGTTGGCGAAGACGTGCCAGAACGTCGGGTCCTCGATGAACATGCGCACGTAGCGCAGCCCGACCCACTCCTCGCCGAAGATGCTCCCGCCCGGCCGGAACCGGCGGAACGCGATGACGTTCCCGACCATCGGCAGGTACCGGAAGATCAGCAGGAAGATCAGCGGCAGCAGCGCCATGAGGTACAGCGCGCCGTCCCGCCGGAGCGCCAGACGCCACGACACCTTCGGCACCTTCTGGCGCGTCGGGCGTGGTGGTCGCCGCACCGGGTCGACCGGGGGCGCTGCGGGCGCCGCCCCGATCCCTCCGGGGTCAGCGGCGACGAGCACGGCGTCCGTGCGCTCGCGCGGGATGGTCATCGGTCACACCTCCACACCTGCACTGGTGCCGGTGGGGCGACGATCGTCGCCGCCCCACCGGACCTCGGGCTCGGACCGGTCAGCCGTTGTCCTCGGCGTAGCGCTCGCGAGCGCCGTTGATCAGGTCCAGGTAGCCCTGCAGGTTCTGCGACTCCAGCTCGCCGACGTACGCGTCCCACTCGCTCAGCGGGCGCTCGCCGAGGATGAACCTCAGCGTGTTGGTGTCGACGGTGTCCTTGAGCGGGGTCGCGAGGAGCGAGGCCTGCTCGAGCTCGGCCTCGTCCAGAGGTGCCGGCGGGAACGGGTCGCGCGGCGTGCGCGTGGACAGCACCGAGTCGATGTACTCGACGTACTGGGGCGCGTTGTACGACTCCTTGAGGGCCCGGGACTCGGTCGAGCCGGCGAGGACGTCGTTGGAGTAGCCGAGGTCCTTGAGGATGTCGGTCTCCGCGTCCGGGTTGATGCTGAACGCGTCGAGCGAGAACTCGGGGTCGAGCGTGTACTTCCCGTCGTCCGACTTCGTGTACGTCTCGCCCTCCACACCCCAGCGCAGCAGGTCGCGAGCCTCGGGGCTGTAGTACAGCCAGTCGAGGAACTGCAGCATCGCGATGAAGTTCGGGTGGTTCTTGGCCTCGGCGGTGAGCATGAAGCCGTTCCAGAAGTTGCGCGGCTCGACGACCTGCCCGGCCTCGCCGCCCGGCGGGGCGATCTGCACGACCTCGTAGTTCCCCTTGCCGACGGTGGCGTCGAGCGCCGTGGAGAAGTCGTTGACCGTGCCGTTCGCGCCGGACGCGGCGAAGACCTGCCCGGCGGCGAACTTCTCGGTGACCGTTCCCTCGCCGTCGTTCGCGGCGGTGAAGGACTCGGTGTCGAGCAGGCCGTCCTCGACCAGGCCGTGGAAGTACTCGACCATGTCCTTGTACCCGTCACTGGTACCGGCGTAGATGAACTCGCCGCTGTCCTCGTCGTAGAACGTGCCGTTGCCGAAGCCCCAGCCGGCGACCGTGCCGAACGCGTGCGCGGCGTAGTTCAGCATCGACGCACCCTCGAAGCCGTCGGCCAGCGGCGTGCTCTCGGGGTACTTCGCCTTGATCTTCACCAGGGCATCGCGCAGCTCGTCCCAGGTCTCGGGGATCGGGGCGCCCACCTCGTCGAAGATGTCCTTGCGGATGAGGACCGTGAACGTGGGGACCGATACCTCCTGCAGGCCCGGCGTCATGTAGTACTTGCCGTCGGCCTGGCGCAGGTTGTCGACCATGTCGCCCAGGTCCCACTCCTCCACGTACTTGCGGAAGTTGGGCATGTGCTCCTCGTAGTCGCTGAGGGGCAGGACCGCGCCGGAGGCCGCGAACTGCTGCTCGTCGCCCGTGTAGATGAGCGGGATGATGTCGGGCGCGTCACCCGAGCTGATGAGGAGGCTGCGCTTCTCGACCGCGTCGCTGAACGGGATGTTCGTCAGGTCGAGGGAGACGTTGGTGCGCTCCGCGATCTCGTCGAAGATCTCCCACGAGTCCGTGATCGGCGTCTCGGGCCAGTCGGTCCAGAGCATCGAGAAGGTCACGGGCTCGGTCGCCTTGAAGGTCGTGTCCGCGGCGAAGCTGCTCATCGAGGCGGCGTCGTTCTTGCTCGCGTCATCGTCCCCCGAGCCGCCGGAGCTGCACGCAGCCAGACTGATCAGGGCCGTCGCCGCGACGAGCGCCGCCGCGCGCTGCCGTGCACGGTGGGTCAGGCGTGCTGCCAGGTCAAGCTTCATGTCTCTCCTTTGAGAACGTCCCGGGCGTTGTCGCCCGAGCTCCATGCCGCCCTGAGGTGCGAGGGGGGTCCACACCGGTCGCGTCTGCGATTTTAGCGTTAAAATAGGAGCAACCGCCCGCTGAGTCAACCGTTCGACGGCACGAGTGTTCGGCGGTCGTGACGACGCCCGGTGACGGAGCCGGGTGCCCGCTCCCTGCGTGTCCGCTGCGCGCCGGGTGGTTCCGACACGGCGTATTTTAACGATATTGTCTGCGAACTCGCGCTGCGGCGGTCAGGATGGTCGAGGCCTCGCGAGGTCTCCCGCCTGACACAATGCCCGCAGGAGGATGCCGATGGTGACGATGTCTGACGTCGCGCGCGAGGCGGGCGTCTCGGTCATGACCGTGTCGAACGTGCTCAACGAACGCCTGCCTGTGGGCGCGCCGACCCGTGCCCGGGTCCTGGCCGCGGTCGAGGCGCTCGGGTACGAGGTGAACCTGACCGCCCGGCACCTGCGGGCCGGCAGGACCGACACGGTCGCGCTCATCGTGCCCAGCTTCCACGACTACTTCGGCGAGGTCGCGGACCAGATCGCTCCTCTGGTCGAGGCCCACGGGCGCCACCTCGTCCTGGAACGGACGAGCGCCAACGCCCAGCACGAGATGGAGGCGGTGAGCGTCGCCCGGCTCCAGCTCTACGACGGCGTCCTGCTCTCCGTGGCGGGTCTCGACCCCGAGCAGCTGAGCCGCGTGCGGACGTCGAAGCCGATCGTGCTCCTGGGGGAGCGCGACGTGCCCGACCACTTCGACCACGTGCGGCTCGCCAACGAGGAGGGCGCGCGGCTGGCCACCGCGCACATGATCGAACGCGGCTCGCGCCGCATCCTCGCCCTGGGCTGCACCCTCGACCAGACCCACATGATGACCTCGGACCGCCGGGTCGGCTGGGAGGTCGCCCACCGGGACGCCGGTCTCCCCGTCGACGAGAGGTACGTCGTGCCGATCGCGACCTACTCCTCGGAGGCCGCCCGCAGCACCCTGCTCGACGTCATCGCGTCGGGCCTGCCGTTCGACGGCATCTTCGCCGCGACGGACGTCATCGCGCTCGGCGCGGTCGCGGCCCTGGCCTCTCGTGGGCTGCACGTGCCCGACGACGTCCAGCTCGCGGGCTTCGACAACCTCGAGGTGTCGAGCTTCGTCCCTCCCGGGATCACGTCCGTGGACCCGAACCACCGGGGAGTCGCCCAGCACGCCGTCGGCCTGCTGCACCGGCGGATGGCCGGCGGCGCCGGGCCGGCCGAGCACGTCGTCGCACCGGTCAGCCTGGTGGTGCGCGGGTCGACCCGAGGGGGTCGGTAGGCAGGCGCTCCCTCGTCGCGCGGCCGCAGGGCCGTGCGACACGAACCCATGTCATCGAGAGGACCACCGTGAGCACCACCCCGACCGCCGTCATCGACCTGGACCTGCCGGGCGCGACGATCTCCCGGCACGTGTACGGACACTTCGCGGAGCACCTGGGCCGGTGCATCTACGGCGGGTTCTGGGTCGGAGAGGACTCCGCGAAACCAAACGTGCGAGGCATCCGCACCGACGTCGTCGACGCCCTGCGCGCGATCGCGATCCCGAACCTGCGGTGGCCGGGCGGCTGCTTCGCCGACGACTACCACTGGCGCGACGGCATCGGCCCGCGGGAGGCCCGACCCCGCATGGTGAACTCGCACTGGGGCGACGTCGTCGAGGACAACGCCTTCGGCACGCACGAGTTCATGGACCTGTGCGAGCTGCTCGGGGCCGACCCGTACGTGTCGGCCAACATCGGGTCGGGCACCGTGCGCGAGATGAGCGAGTGGGTCGAGTACCTGACGCGAGCGGACGACTCGCCGATGGCGGACCTCCGGCGGGCGAACGGGCGCCAGGAGCCGTGGCGGGTGCCGTTCTGGGGCCTCGGGAACGAGGCGTGGGGCTGCGGCGGGAACCTGCGCGCCGAGCAGTTCGCCTCGCTCGCCCGCCAGTACGCGACCTATGCCCGCAACCAGGGCGGCAACACGCTCACGAGGATCGCGGCCGGGGCGAGCGACGCGGACTACCACTGGACCGAGACGCTGATGCGGTCGCTGGGCGATCTCGCCGCCGACCCGACGGCCCCCGCGGGACCGTTCCAGGCCCTGTCCCTGCACTACTACACGATGAGCGGCCCCTGGTCCGACAAGGGTGACGCGACGGACTTCACCACCGACGAGTGGTACCGGACGATGGCGCGTGCGCGCTACGTCGACGAGCTGCTGACCCGGCACTCGACGGTCATGGACCGCCACGACCCCCACCGCAAGGTCGGGCTCGTCGTGGACGAGTGGGGCACGTGGTGGAACGTCGAGAAGGGCACGAACCCCGGGTTCCTGTACCAGCAGAACACCCTGCGCGACGCGCTCGTCGCCACGCTCCACCTCGACGCGTTCCACGCCCACGCCGACCGCGTCGTGATGGCGAACATCGCGCAGACCGTCAACGTGCTGCAGGCGATGATCCTCACCGACCCGGACACCGGCGCGCTGGTCCTCACCCCCACGTACCACGTGTTCGCGATGAACGTCGGCCACCATGACGCCGGCGCCCTCACGGTGCACCTGCGTGACGTGCCCACCCGTCAGGTCGAGGGGTGCGCCGACCTGCCGCTCGTCTCCGCGTCCGCCTCCGTCAAGGACGACACCTCCCTGGTCTCGCTCTCGAACCTGGACGCCGACGCCGACCGCACCCTCGTCCTGGACCTGCGCGGCCGGGACGTCGTCGGGCACACCGCACGCGTGCTGACCGCGGCCACGCTCGACGCGCACAACACCCCTGAGCGAGACGACGCCGTCGCGCCGACGGCGCACGCAGGCGTGCGCGCGCACCCGCGGGGTCTCGAGGTCGACCTGCCGGCACACTCGTACGTCACCGTGGCGCTCGAGCTGGGCTGAACGGCGTCAGCGGCGAAGCGCGTACGCGACGCCGTCGGTGAGAGAGAACCCGGCCCCCCGAGCGAGCGCTCCGGCGAGCGCGTCCGGACCGAGGGCGGCCGCCACCTCGGCGAGCGACTCGTCGTACTGCTCGCGCTCGTCGGGCGGCCACTCACCGCCCGCGCGCCGGAGCATCTGGGCCGCTGTCCCGAGCAGGACCGCCGCGCGCCCGTGGTCACCCGCTGCTGCGGTCACCGCGGCGAGGCCGTTGACGGTCCACGCGATCATCATCTCCTCGCCGCGGGCCGCGCTGACCTGCAACGCCTCGAGGGAGAGCTGCTCAGCGCGCTCCAGGTTGCCGAGCCGCCGCTCGACCATGCTGAGGTTGGCCGACTCCGTCCACACCACGAACTCGTCACCAGACGACCGACCCATCGACAGCCGCGCCGACATGACCTCCCGCGCCCCCGCGAGGTCACCCGACATCTGCAGCGCCACACCCAGCACGTGCAGGCTGCTGGACCGCCCGGGGTCGCTGTCCGGAAGTCCCTCGGTGACCGTCAGCGCCTGCCGCAGCAGTCGCACGGCAGCGTCCGCGTCCGTGCTCAGCGCCACGCGGGCCGACCCCGCGAGGGCGAGAGCCTGGAGCGAACGGTCACCGACCGTCTCCGCCAGCGCGAGGGCGCTCGCGAACCGCTGGTCGGCCAGCTCGTACCGACCCGCGAAGAAGACGAGGTAACCGTGGTCGTAGAGTGCCCGCGCCGACTCGTCGCCGGCTCCCAGAGCCCGCTCGAACCAGTCGTCGCCGTCGTCGATCCGCGCGGTCGCGACCCAGAACGGCACGAGCGCCGACGCCAGGCGGTACGCCGCCTCCGGCTGCCCCACGGAGAGGTGCCAGTCGAGCGCCTCGAGCATCTCGGGGTAGCGATCCGCCACGAGCCGGTTCGCGACCGGATCCTGCTGCCGAGCACGCACACGCGCATCCTCGGCGATCTCCAGCAGCGCGGCGGCGACGACGGCGTCCACGATCGGAGCCTAGGAGCCGCACGTCCCGGGCGCTATCGCCTCGTGGTCGTCTTAGGTGGCCGCGGTGCGCCGATCGCCCGTGCCACCGAGCGGGGCATGACCCGAGCCGCGCCGGACCCCAACCGGTAGCGCAGGCTCGGCGTGGAGATGACGGCGCCGCGCCGCACGGCGGCAAGGGCGGAGGCGACGACGTCCTCGGCGCGCAGCCAGGCGATCTCCGGCAGCCACGACATGTCGATGCCGGCGCGGTCGTGGAAGTCGGTGTGGACGAACCCGGGGCACACGACGGTCGCCGTGACCCCGGTACCCCGCAGCTCGACCGCCAGGCCCTCCGTGAACGTCCGGACCCACGCCTTGTGCGCGGAGTACGTGCCGAGCGTGATGAGCGCGGCGACCGACGCGACGTTGAGGATGGCACCGCGCCCGCGTGCCGCCATCTGCCCTGCGGCGGCGTGCGACAGCACCAGGACGCAGCGGACCATGACGGCGAGCACGGCCTCCTCGCGCTCGACGTCGCCGCCCACGAACCGTTGCCCCGGAGCGGCGCCGGCGTTGTTGACGAGCAGCCCGACCGGGCGGTCGGTGGACCGGAGCCGCTCCGCGACGCACTCGACGTCGCTGCGCACCGACAGGTCCGCGACGAGCGTCTCGACGTGGACCGCCGCAGCGGCTCGGAGCTGACCGGCCAGCCGCTCGAGCCGCTCGGCGTCCCGGTCGACGAGGACCAGGTCGTGGCGGGCGGTGGCGAGCTGCCAGGCGAACTCGAGCCCCAGCCCGGCGGCTGCCCCGGTGATCAGTGCGGTACCCACGGGCACCACCGTAGAGCGAGCCGCCGAGGCCAGTAGGCTCGCGCCTGCCCACGACAGTGGAGCAGCGAACGAGGAGCGATCGATGACCGAGGTCCAGGAGGGGGCGCCGTCGTCCGACGGCGTGCTCACGCTCGCCAGGCCCGTCCCCCGGTTCTCGCCCGCCGACGCGGTGCTGTGGGTCGTGCTCGCGACGCTCGTCGGCGGCGTGCTCGCGATCGTCGCGGGCGTGGTCGTCACCCCCGCGGTCGGGATCGTGGTCGGGCTGGCCGTGCTCGTGGTCGTGGTCGCCATCCTCCGAGACGGATGGTCGCGGAGCTCGAACCCGACGTTCCGGGCGGTCCGGCCGCGCGACGTCGTCCCGGGCCACTGGGTCGTGCTGGCGGGGAGCCGCACCCAGGTCGCCCGTGTGCGGTCGGTGCACGCCGACCGGCTCGTTCTCGAAGCCGGGCGCACCGTCCGCTCCGAGCAGACCGGTCGCGCGAACCACGTCTGGGCGAGCCCCACGCCGCCCCCGGCAGGTTCGTCCTCGGCCGTCGCGGAACGGGACCCCAGCGCCGGTGAGCGCGTCAAGGCCCAGCGGGACGAGCGCCGACGAGCACGGAGAGCCGAGAGCGACGGCACGGGTGACGTCTACAACGACGGCGGCAGCGCCGGCGACTGAGCCGCCTCGGGTCGCCACGCGCAGCGGGGTGCAGGTGGCCCACGCCGATGATCGAGCCGAGCACGAGCGCCGTCGCCTGCGGGAGCCCGAGCGCGCGCGTCGGGCCGGTGCGCGGCTGGGTGCTCGCTTCGTGACCCACCACGTCGGCACGGTGTCGCGGGCCGAGACCGGATCGACGGGGGTAAGTCTGGCGCCGCGGCCGAAGCCCCCGTTATGTTCCAGAGAGCAACCGTCATGGCGAGGGACGAGCGCGGCCCTGCCCGGTTCGGAGCGCAGGGAGCACCATGGCCGACGGAGCGATCACGGCGCCGCCCCGCGAGGACGTCGCACGACCGCCGGAGCCGCCCACGGTGCGTGACACCGGCCGACTCGACGACCGATGGCCGGACCGTTTCGCTGCCGTGATGTTCCTCGCCGCCGGGTTGGTGCTGCTCTCGGCGGCCACCCCGCCGCTCCGGCACTACTTCATGCACCCCGACGACGTCGTGTCGACGCTGACCATCCCGATCATCCCCAACATCGTCTACGCGGCGCTGCTGGCCTGCATCGCGGTCGCGCTGCACCGCCGGCTGCGGGCGGCGTGGTGGGTGCTGGTGATCTGGTGGCTGCTCCTGCCGCAGGTGGGCCGGGTGGTGGACCTGGTCGAGGGCGGGTCGCCGCTGAACGTGGCGGGCCTGGTGCTGGTCACCGCGGGGCTCGTGGTCGCGGTGCGGGCGCGGCCGCAGTTCAGCGCCCGGACGGTCCGCGGCAGCTTCTGGCGGGCACTCGCGTTCTTCCTGGTCGGCGGGGCGGTGATGCTGTTCGTCGGGGCGTGGCTGGTGACCCGGTTCGGGAACGCCCCCGACAGCGGGTCCGCGGCGTTCTTCGTGTGGGACGCCATGGTCGGTGACCTGGGCGAGGTGGACACCGAGAGCGACGCGACGGCTCCGTGGTGGGTGCGCGGCATCCTCAACCTGCTCGGCGCGGCGACGATCATCGGCGCGACCATCCTGCTGTTCCGGTCCCCGTCGTACACCCGCATGCTCGATGCGACGGACGAGGCGCGGGTGCGGACCTTGCTGAAGGAGTTCGGGTCGGAGGACTCGCTGGGCTACTTCGCGACGCGCCGGGACAAGGCCGTGGTGTGGGAGACGGGGGACGCGGCGACGGCGCGGGCGGGCGTGTCGTACCGGGTGGTCGGGTCGGTCAGCCTGGCCAGCGGCAACCCGGTCGGGGACCCGCTGCACTGGCCGGCCGCGATCGAGCAGTGGCGTCGGCAGGCCCGGCGGAACGGCTGGTCGCTGGCGGTCATGGGCGCGGGCAGCGCCGGCGCGCTCGCCTACACGGAGGCCGGGCTGACGGCGTGGGAGATCGGCGACGAGGCGATCCTGGACATGCGGTCGTTCTCGCTCGCGGGCCCCGGGATGAAAGCGGTCCGGCAGTCCGTGACGCGGCTGCAGCGCAAGGGGTACACCACTCGGGTCACCAAGCACGAGGCGCTCGACGCGGAGCAGTTCGCTGCGCTCGACGCGGCGGCGGCCCAGTGGCGTGGCGACGGCGGCGACGAGCGAGGGTTCTCGATGGCTCTCGGCCGCCTCGGCGACCGGCTCGACGGCGACTGCGTGCTCGTGGAGACGCACGACGGCGACGGGGTGCTGCGCGGGTTCCTCAGCTTCGTGCCGTGGGGGCGCACGGGGGTGTCGCTCGACCTGATGCGGCGTGATCCGACGGCCGACAACGGCCTGGTCGAGCTGATGGTCTCCTCCCTGGCCGAGCGCGCGACGGCGTTCGGAGCGGGCCGCGTGTCCCTGAACTTCGCGATGTTCCGGGAGGCGTTCGAGCGCGGTGCCGAGGTCGGCGCCGGTCCCATCGCGCGGCTGTGGCGGCAGTCGCTGGTGCTGGCCAGCCGGAACTGGCAGCTGGAGTCGCTGTACCGCTCGAACGCGAAGTACCAGCCGGAGTGGCAGCCGCGGTTCATCTGCTTCGAGTACACCTCCGACCTGCCCCGCGTCGGCACCGCTGCCGGCAGCGCCGAAGGCTTCCTGACCCGCCCGTCGCTGAAGCTGCTGAACCGGCGCGGACGCGGAGTCGACACGCTGGACCGAGCGGGGGAGGACTACGCGGCCCAGGTCGTGGCGCAGATCCCCGCCGCGACGGACGCTGTCGAGGAGGCGATGTCGGCGCACAAGCTGCCCGAGCAGCAGCGGGTCCGTCGTGCGAAGGCCGACCGCCTGCGCGCCCGCGGCATCGACCCCTACCCGGTGACGTACCCGCGAACGGACACGCTCGCCGCCGTCCGTGCCGAGGCCGGGGCGCTGCCCCCTGACACCGCGACAGGACGGCAGGTCTCCGTCGTCGGCCGCGTCATCCGCAAGCGGGACGGCGGCAGGCTGGGATTCGGGACGCTGCGGGACGGCAGCGGGGACCTCCAGGTCATGGTCGGTGCGGACGTCGTCAGCGCCGACGATCTCGAGCTGTGGCGCCACGACGTCGACCTGGGCGACCACATCGGGGTCACGGGCGAGGTGATCACGACGAAGCGCGGGGAGCTGTCGGTGCGTGCGGAGTCGCTGGCGATCACCAGCAAGTCCCTGCGTCCGCTGCCCGACAAGCACAAGGGCCTGACCGACCCCGAGGCTCGCATCCGCGCACGGTACGTGGACCTGATCGTCCGCCCGGCCGCGCGGGACATCGCCTACACGCGGGCCACGGTGGTGCGCAGCGTGCGCGACTCCCTGCACGCGCGCGGGTTCACCGAGGTGGAGACCCCGGTGCTCCAGACCATCCACGGCGGCGCCAACGCCCGCCCGTTCGAGACGCACATCAACGCCTACGACCTGGACCTGTACCTGCGTATCGCCACCGAGCTGCACCTCAAGCGGCTCGTCGTGGGCGGGATGGAGAAGGTGTTCGAGATCGGGCGGCAGTTCCGCAACGAGGGCGTCGACTTCAAGCACAACCCGGAGTTCACGTCGCTCGAGGTGTACGAGACGTACGGCGACTACGACACGATGCGGGTGCTCACCCAGGAGATGATCCAGGAGGCGGCCGTCGCCGTGTACGGGGAACCGGTCGCACGCCGTGCCGACGCCGACGGCAAGATCACCGAGTACGACCTGTCCGGGACCTGGCCGGTGAAGACGATCTGCCAGGCCGTCTCGGAGAAGCTCGGTGAGGAGATCACGGCCGACACGTCGCTGGAGGTGCTGAACCGGCACGCGGACGTCCTCGGGCTGGACCTCGACCCGGACGCCACGTGGGGCGTGGTGCTCGAGGAGATCTACGGCGAGCTGTGCGAGAGCACGACCACGACACCGGTGTTCTACACCGACTTCCCCAAGGAGAACTCGCCGCTGACCCGCGAGCACCGGGTGGACCCGCGGCTGGCGGAGAAGTGGGACCTGGTGATCTTCGCGGCCGAGCAGGGCACCGCGTACTCCGAGCTCGTCGACCCGCTCGAGCAGCGCCGACGGCTCGTCGCGCAGTCGCTGCTGGCAGCCGCGGGCGACCCGGAGGCCATGCAGGTCGACGAGGACTTCCTCACCGCCCTGGAGTACGCGATGCCGCCGACGGGCGGGATGGGTCTCGGCGTCGACCGGCTCGTCATGAACCTCACCGGGCTGAGCATCCGGGACACCATCCTGTTCCCCCTCGTCCGACCGACCCGCTGACGGCGGACCGCGGGCTGTCGCCGATGATCACGCTCGGGTCGGACACCTCCGACATCCGGATCCCTCCCGACGTGCTCAGGGAGCTCGCAGGCGGCGGTGACTGGATCAGCTCCTGGTGGAGCGTGGCGCTTCTGTCACTGCTCGCGGCCGGGGGCGTCTTCTGGGCGGTGCGCCGGCGTCGTGCGCACCGCTGGTCGTGGCCGATGTGGACGTGCGCTTCCCTGGCGGTCTTCGCTGCGCTCGGGCTCACGGCGAACATCGTCGTCGGCTACGTGCCGAACGTGGCGGCGGCGCGGGTCACGCTCTCCAGCTGGGGCCTCGCCGGACCGCCCGCGCCGATCGAGCACGGCTCCGCCCGCTCACGGGCGGGCGGTCGCGACGAAGGTTCGGTCGAGGCCGTCCACGTCCCGGCGCCGGCCGCCGACGCGATGCCGTCGTCGAGCCTGACGTGGGTCTACACGCCACCGGGGTACGGCACAGACCCGTCGAGCAGGTACCCCGTCGTCTACCTCGTCCACGGCAGCCCGGGGGAGGGCGGCGACTGGTTCGCTGCGGGCGACGTGGCGCACGTGATGGACATCCTGCTCGACCACCAGCTGGTCGACCCGATGATCGTCGTCGCCCTGGACGTCAACGGGACAGGACCCTCGGCCGTGGACACCGAGTGCCTGGACTCGACCACCGGAGGCTCTCAGGTAGAGACCTACCTGACCCGGACGGTGGTCCCGTGGGTCGACGCCACCTACCGGACGACAGCGGACTGGAAGCACCGCACGATCGGCGGATTCTCGTCGGGCGGCTTCTGTGCGCTCGACCAGGGGCTGCGCCACCCCGAGCTGTACGGCACGATCCTGGCACTCGACACGACGGGCGACCCGGGGACCGGGGGAACCGCGATGCTCGCCACGCAGGCCGAGTGGGAGGAGCACGACGTCACGGCCTACGCGTCGACGATCCCGTTGCCGCACCCGGTCGCCGTCTTCGTGGATCTCGCCGGCGCCAACGACGGCGACCCGCGCAAGGACAGCACGGCCATCGCCGACGCGCTGCGCGCACGAGGCCAGGACGTCTTTCAGCGCGAGGAGAAGGGCCTCGACCACACGTGGAACTTCGCGCGCGCCGCGATCCCGTACGGCCTGGTGTTCGCGTCGAGGCAGATGGGAACGACGCCGTGAGCTCCGCTCCGGTGACGACGACACGCGTTGCTGAACCCCGCACGGCATCACGGGTGTGGCACCTGCTCATCGCGCTGAACGTCGTGGCCGCACTCGTCATCCAGGTCTGGCTCATCCTGACCGGTGGCCCGGACCCGAACACCGGCGAGACCGTCGCGACGGTCGGGGTCGCCACCCGGATGGTCCAGACGCTCAGCTTCTTCACCATCCAGAGCAACCTCCTGGTCCTGATCGTTGCCGTCACCCTGGTCATCGACCCCGTCCGGGACGGACGGTTCTGGCGGGTCCTGCGCCTGGACGCGCTGCTCGGCATCACGATCACCGGCCTGGTCTTCGACCTGATCCTCATCGACTACGTCGACCCCACGGGCTGGCAGCTGGTCGCGACCATCGGCTTCCACTACATCGCGCCGTGGGGGACCCTGCTCGGCTGGTTGCTGTACGGACCCCGCCCGCGCATCGACCGCTCCACCATCGCGTGGGCGTCGGTGTGGCCGATTGCCTGGATCGCCTGCACGTTCATCCGAGGCGCCCTCGTCGACTGGTACCCCTACCCGTTCCTGGACGTGGACAAGGTCGGCTACGCCGAGGCCCTCGGCGCCACCGTGGCCGTCCTCGCGGTCGCCGGGGTCCTGGTCGCGATCTTCACGCGCCTCGACCGGATGCGCAGCATCGGCGAGCGCCCCGTGTCGACCACCGCTGCCCCGCAGTAGACGGCGTCGCGAGCGTGGCACCGGTGCGACGAGGGGACCTCGCACGGGGCCGGTGTCGGCCGGCGAACATCGGCCCTCCGCCCGTCACCGCAGCGGCAGCTCGGCCGCCGCCGTGGTGCCTCGCTCGGCGCCCCGCGCGAGGTGCAGGCTGCCGCCTGCCGACTCCAGCCGGATGCGTCGCGACGCGAGCCCGATGTGACCCTCACCCACGCGACGGTCGGCCTCGTCGAGGTCGAAGCCGATCCCGTCGTCGACGATGACCATGCGCGCGACTCCGTCGGCCAGCGTCAGGCTCACGTCCACCCGCGACGCCTGTGCGTGCCTGACCACGTTGTTCAGCAGCTCGCGCGCCGCGCCGAACAGCAGCTCGTCCGCGGACGTCGGCAGATCCCGCGGCCACGACGTGATGTCGACGCTCGTGGCGAGACCCGCCCGAGCGCCGGTCGACTCGACGAGGGTGCGCAACGCGACGGGCAGGCCCGCCGAGTCGAGTACGGCAGGGTGCAGCTCGGTCATGGTCGACCGCAGCAGCTGCGACGTCTCGCGCAGCGCATGCTCGACCCGGGCGAGCGCCTCGGGGTCGTCGCGGACGTCCACCAGCTCCTGGCGTGCGGCGAGAACGTACTGCAGCGCGCCGTCGTGCAGGTTCTCGGCGAGAGTCCGTCGTTCGCGGTCCTCGACCTGGAGCGTCTCGTCGAGCAGCGCGCTGCGGTCCGCGGCCAGGTCGCCGATGGCGTCCACCCGAGAGCGCTGCAGTCGAGTCAGCAGGATGCAGCCGATCCCCACGCCGACCAGCACCAGGGTGCGCAGCAGCACCGAGGGCCAGGGCTCGCCGTTCGCCCGCTGCGCCACGACCGCAGACCAGAAGAACGCCGCGACCGTGGGCACGACGACCGCCACGCAGATCCACGGCCGCAGCTGTGTCGCGGCGAGCACGGGGAGCACGAAGAACCCGGTGATGAGGATGTCCGCGGTCCAGCTGACGTCGTCCGAGAGGCCCGCGATGGTGGTGACCGCGGTGAGCGCGACGACGTCCACCAGCAGGGCGAGCCAGATGTACAGGATGAGACGCTGCGGGACGAGCGTGACGACCGCGGACCAGGTCAGGTACGCGATCGCGATCGCCAGGCATGCGGGAGCGTCCCTCGCGGGCGGCACCACGATCACCACGAGGAGCACGAACGCCGCCAGGAAGCAGCGCAGCACCACCTGGACCGTGACCCCGCGCGACGCGTGCTCGAGCAGGATCCGGCGGATCGCCGGCTCCTGGGACAGCCGCGCCAGGTCGCTCACTCGAGCAGCCCTCGTCGCATCGCCTCCGCCACCGCCGCCGCGCGGTCCGACACGCCGAGCTTCTCGTACAACCGCTGGGTGTGGGTCTTGACGGTGCTCGCGCCGATGTAGAGCTCGGCGGCCAGCTGGGGGATCGACAGGCCGCGCGCGAACCCGTCGAGGACCTGCCGCTCCCGCTCGCTGAGCACCGGCTGGTCGGGCTGGGCGCGCAGCCGGATCTGGTCGACGAGCGCCGCGGTCAGCTCGGGCGGCACGACGGTGTCGCCCCTCGCGACGCGCAGCACCGCCTCCACGATCTCGGTGCGGCTCGCGTCCTTGGACAGGTACCCGCGGGCGCCCTCCTGCAGAGCGCGGAACACGACCGCGCTGTCGGTCACCGCCGACAGCAGCAGCACCCGCGTGGGCAGGGCGTCCCGGACCACCGCGTGCACCACCTCGATGCCGTCGAGGTCCGGCATCTGGTAGTCGACGACCGCGACGTCCGGGCTCTCGGACCTGATCAGGTCCAGGCCGTCCCGACCGCCCCCCGCGTCTCCCACCACCGAGATCCGACCGCTCTGGACGAGCCCCCGACGGATGCCGTCCCGGAAGAACGGATGGTCGTCGACGACCACGGCGCGCACGAGGTTCTGCACCTTCGTCAGCGTAGAGGTCCACCGATCGGGGGACACCAGCATCAGCCGGTGGACCGTCCGACCGGCCGACGGGGCGGGGTCCGGCGCGGCCGGAGAGTGGAGACATCAGCACGGCACGCACTCACCGGAGGACAGCACGATGACCGCCCAGCTCCCCACCCCGACCACCACCACGCGCAACCGCGGCATCATCGCCGGCGCCGCGGCCGTCATCGCCGGAGGCGCCCTCGTCGGCGGCCTGATGTTCGGCCTGGGCGGTACGGGCACCACCCCCTCGTCGGCGGCGGACAACGTCCCGGCACCGGCACCGGACACCCACAGCATCGTGATCCACGACGACACGAACCACTCCGTGACCCCGGCTCCCACCCCGAAGCCGCAGCCGCAGCCGTCGTCCGCGGTGTCCACGCTCCAGGAGGAGCTCGGTCAGCTGAACTACTACAACGGGTCGATCGACGGAGTGATGGGCCCGCAGACCACGGCGGCGATCACCTACCTGCAGCGCGACGCGGGCCTGCCGCAGACCGGCGTCATGAACACCGCGACCAACGCGGCGCTGATGAACGACCTCGCGCACGGCAACAACCAGATGGCCGGCTGACCCCGGTCGCGGACAGCCACACCCCGAGCCCCTGGCCCTCGACGCCGAGGGGGCGCGCCCAGCACATCGAGAGGACCTGACCACCATGACCACCACCCAGACCCGGACCAGCACTCCCGCACCGGCCCCCACCGCACCTGCGCCGGCCGCGCGCCGCCACGGCGTGATGGGCGTCCTGCCCTACATCGGCGTGATCCTGTTCGGCGTCGCCTCCTACCAGCAGTTCTCCGGCGGGGTCGCCGCCGCCGGCGACTGGGGGCCGACCCTCGTGACCAACGCCGTCGTGTACCTGATCGGCTGGAGCATGCTCGGCGCCGGCATCGCGCACCTGCTGTTCAGCCGCCGGACCTCGGCGTCGATCGGCTTCACACCGGGCGGCTTCCAGACCGAGGTCGGGTTCGCGGACCTCGCCATGGGCGTCACGGCTCTGCTGGCCGCCGGCTACTCCAAGGAGTACGCACTGGCCATCATCCTGGTCAGCTCGATCTACCGGGTCGGATGCGGCATCGGGCACATCCGCTCGATGGTCCGCGACCGCAACTTCGCGATCAACAACACCGCGATCCTGGTCGTGAACTTCCTGGTCCCGGCGTTCCTGCTGTTCGCGTACACCACCTGGGCCTGAGGCCCGACCGACGAGGCACCGAGATCACGGGGGCACAGCATGGGAACGCCGGACACGATCGTCTTCGCGGACGAGTTCTACGACGGGGCGCTGGCCCGCACGCTCGCCGCCAGCTACGCCGAGATGGCCGATCTCGGCGAGGCCCTCGCCACCGCCCGGGCAGTGGGAAGGCCGACACCGCAGGGGTGGTACACCGCCTGGTCAGCCCGTGCCGACCGCGTCAACGCCCTCGGCGAGCGCGCCGAGACGGCCGGGAACCACCTCACGGCCCGGGCCGCGTTCCTGCGGGCCAGCGAGTACTACCGCCAGGCCCTGTTCTTCATCCGTCGGGACCCTGAGGACCCGCGCCTGCTCGGCGCCCTCGAGCGCCACGTGGCCAGCTTCGCCCGGGCGCTGCCGATGCTCGACTGTCATGCCGAGGCGATCGCGATCCCCTACGAGGGAACCACCCTGAAGGGCTTCTTCTTCGCCCCCGACGACGCCGGGACGGCCCGTCCGACCATGGTGTTCCCCGCCGGGTACGACTCGACCGCGGAGAACGGGTACGTCAACGTGCCCGCGGCGCTCGCGCGCGGGTACAACGCCGTGGTCTTCGAGGGGCCCGGCCAGGGAGAGGCGCTGTACCGACAGCACCTGCCGTTCCGCCCCGACTTCGACGCCGTGCTGTCACCGCTGATCGACCTCCTGCTCACGCGGGCCGACGTGTCGGCCGACAAGGTCGTGCTCATCGGCAGGTCCTTCGCCGGGTACCTCGCGCCCCAGGCCGCCACGGTCGAGCACCGTCTCGCCGCACTGGTCTGCGACCCGGCGCAGCCTGCGATGTCGATGAAGATCCCCGCCGGTGTGGTGGGCAGGATCGCCGTGCCGGTCATCCGGCTGCAGATGCGCCGCAGCGTCGACCGGGCCGAGTTCTTCGGCGCCCGCATGGCGGGCCACGGCCTCACCGACGTCCGGGCCTACCTCCGCGAGCTCGGCCGCTTCGACATGCTCGCCGACGCCGGGCGCATCACCTGCCCCACCCTGCTCGTCGAGTGCGAGGGCGACTTCGCCGGCGGCGCCGGACCCGTCCTGCAGGCCGCCCTGCGGTGCCGGAACACGCTCATCCGTCTCGGCGCAGCCCAGGGCGCCGGGGGTCACGTCGGAGGCCTCGGCCAACGGGTGTGGGAAGGAGCCGTCTACGACTGGATCGCGGCCGAGCTGCACGTCTGACGCCTTGCCCCCACCCACCGACGGGGGTGGGGCGATCCCGCTGCGGGACAACCACTCCTTGCACGTCCTCCGCCGGCAGACCGACGGGAGCTGGCTCATCGTCTCGGAGATGTACTCGGACTCCCGCACCGACCACTCCTACGCGCACCACTCCTGAGCGGGTGTCCTTGCTGGCTGCGCGCTCGCGAGGTTCTCCGCGGAGCAGAGCGAGAGGAAGCGCGGCGCACTCTTGCTCGACACGGGCAGCCCGCGGATGGCCCTCTCAACACCACCCACCGCATCACGACGAGCGACGTAGCTGGGGGAGCCACGCGACCTTGCGGGCCGCGGCCTCACCGTCGAGGAGCGGGCGACGGCGCGGCCGACGCTCCCGTACGAACAGACCCGCCCGGAGCCGTGAGTCGGGCAGGGAGAGCCACCACGAGGCGGACCGCCGGCCTTCCCGCGGCCCGCCCCGGGTGTTCCTAGCGGTCGAAGTGGTGGCGCAGGACGTACCTGGCGGTCCGCTGGCCGATCTCGGTGCCGTCGTCGACGGCGCTGCGGAAGTGGACGCCGCCCCAGATCCTGGCGTTCGCGACCTCGAGGTCGAGGTCGTGCCGGGTGTCGAAGTGCCGGGCCGCGGCGCCGGTCACGCTGGGCACGGTGAAGTCGATGCGCGCGGTGCCCAGGAACCGCGTGATCACGATCCCGGAGGCGGGCGTGATGCAACCGTGCGCGCTCGGGTACTCCGGGTGGTTCGGCGTCGGGATCAGTGGCGTCCAGGACGGGTCAGCGATCGTGCGGCGGTTCCCGTCGGTGTCCCCAGCGGGGATCGCTGTCACCGGGCGCCAGAACGCGTACCGGTACTTGGCGTCGAAGCAGGCGATCAAGGCGTCGGCGTAGGTCACGGACATCATGGCCTGGAAACGCGCGGCGTCGGCCAGGTCAAGGTCGTGCTGGTCGAGGAAGAAGCGGAACGAGGCGTGGGCCTGCGTGAACGGCGGCTCGCCCCAGAACCGGGCGGCCGCCGTCTGGTCCGGGGTCCGGACGGTGCTCGTGGCCGACCCGATCGCTGCCACCTCGGCGTAGTCCTTGGCCCACCGCCGGCTGTCGAGGTTCGGTGGCCCGTCGGGGCGGAACTGGTCTGCCGAGCGCAGCGCGAACGGGCGCATCCCGGGGAGGAACGTCCCCAACGGCGGGGTAGGAGCGGTCGGGACCCACGTCCCGGCCGGCGCCGGGACCGGCGGCGTGTAGGGCACCGGGACGCGGAAGCCGTCGTCGCGGCGCAGCTCGATCAAGGCGGCGGCGACGCGCTCGCCGACGGCGACACCGGCCGTCTCGGCGCTGCCGTCGGGGATCGACGCGAGCGCCGCCTGGTACGCCGGGTCGAGGATCGTCGGCTTCTGGGCGGGTAGGTAATGTGCCAGGACCCGGTGCGCGGCGGTCGACACCGCCGCCTCGGCGGACGCGCCGCGAGGGGCGTCGGCGTCCACGGCGAAGTGATCGCCGCGGCCGTGGACCGCCACCGCGGCGTCGTACTCCGCGATCGCGACGTAGGCGAACATCACGTGGCTCTCGACGGGGTTGAATCCGGCGGCGACGATGGCCTGGGTGGCCGTGAGGTCCCACGCGGCGACGAAGGGGTCCGGAGTGCCGTGGGAGTGGTCGCCGGCGACGGCGACCCCGGATCCGGCCATCGTGCACCCGACGGCGAGCGCTGCCACGACGGCGGGAGCACGCCATCGACGGCCACCGAGACTGCGTGCTTGCACGGAACTGCTGGTGCGCCTGGACATCGTTGTCTCCTTCGGCTGACTTTCGCATGCCTCGGGCACCCCGAGACATCGGCAGGGCCATCCGGTCCGGTCGATACCAGTAGACGCCCGACACGAGGGAAACGGTGCGGAGGATCCGACACGAACCGACGAGCCGCCGCCTCGGCAGGGTGGACGACACCAGAGCCTGATGACGTCCTTCCGTGACCACTGGCGCGGGAGTGCACTCGGGCGAGGCAGGGCGGCCAACCCCGTGCGTCCTCCGGGATTGACATGGACCTGCCTCGAGCCGCAGTATCTAGACCTGATATGACACCGGTGTCAGACACCGGTGTCACAAAGGGAGAGAAGCAGGGACCGGCGCCGCCGGAGACGCGCGCCAGACCTGCAGGCACGACGAAATCGACGCCCCAGTGGAGGAAGCAGTGCGACAGCGGTGAGCCGACGACTCGTTGCCGGCCTGGATCTCGGCAGCACGGGGATCAAGGTCCTGATCGCAGACGAGCTCGGGAGGGAGGTCCTGGTCCGTCAGCAGCCGACGCCCTGGCGCGCCGGGCCGGGCGGGACGACGGAGCTCGATGCGGGCGCCCTGATCGGGAGCGTCCGGGCGCTCCTGTCGACCGCAGCCCAGGACGTGCGGGCAGCCACGGACGATCCCCTCGCGACGATCGAGGTGCTCGCCGTGTCGGGCATGGGGGAGACCGGCTTCCTGGTCGGTCGCGACGGCCGCGCCGTCGCCGCCGGCATCGCGTGGTTCGACCCTCGGGGCCGAGCCGAGATCGGCTCCCTGCCGACGCACATGCTCGAGGAGTTCGCCGGGCGCACCGGGCTCCCGGCGGGCGCCCAGGTATCCGTGGCCAAGCTGATCCACCTGCGGAACTCCGGGGTGGACCTGCGCGACGTGCGGTGGTTCAACCTCCCGGAGTTCATCGCGATGACGATGGGCACGGAGGGGGTGAGCGAGTACTCCCTCGCCTCGCGAACCGGACTCCTGGATCAAGACACGGGGAAGCCGTGGCTCGAGCTGATCGAGCACCTGGGCGCATCCGAGCGTCTGCTGCCACCGCTCGTGCACGCGGGCACTCCACTCGGCACGGCGAGTGCTCCCTGGGTCCCGGACGGGTTCCTGGGCGCCCAGGTCACCGTCGCCGGCCACGACCACCTCGTCTCCGCGGTGTCCGGCGGGGTCATCTCCCGCGATCGCTACCACGTGTCCATGGGGACCGCGGAGGTGCTCCTGCGGGTCATCGACGAGCCGCTGTCGTTCGACGATCGCGCCGAGCTCGCCCGGCACCTCATCAACTCGGTCCGGCACGTCATCCCTGGCCAGTCCGTGATCGTCGCCGGGGTCAAGAGCGGGCTCCTGATGCGCCGCGCCCTGCAGCTGGCCGGGATCACGGACCGAGCGGGCCGGGACAGGCTGGACGAGGACGCCTCCGCGCTGCCGCTCGACGGTGCGCTCGACGCGGGCAGCGTCGAGGTCCGTGGTGCCCGCAACGACGACGGGGTGCTCGCCCTGACGGTCCGCGGGGACGGAGTCAGCCCCGCCGAGCTGTTCAACGCCGTGCTGCGGCACAGCAACGACGAGATCCAGCTTCTCGTCGACGCCATGGACCGAGTGATCGCCCCGGCCCGCTCCAGCCTGCTCACCGGCGGGTGGGCGGGCATGGCGAGCGTCCAACGAGCGCGTAGCGCCGTGCTTCCCGGGCTGGTCGTCTCCGGCCGGGACCAGGACACCGCGTACGGCGCGGCCCTCTTCGCCCTAGGTCTGCTCGAGACAGACCTCCAACCTGCCGTCAGCCGCGACTCGGCCTGACGTCCTGCACAGTCCGCGAGCACCCGCTCGGAACCGATAGTGAATCTGGAGAGTCCCATGAACGAGCTCACCACCCTCGAGCGTCGCGGCATGGCCGCGATCTCGACGCCCGCCGGCCACATGCTGATCGTGGCGGCCGACCAGCGCAACGGCATGAAGGCCGTGATGACCGATGCCCCCGACGGACCGGGCTCCGTCACGCTGGCCCAGCTCGCCGGTGCGAAGGCCGACCTCGTGGAGTACCTGGGCAACGAGGCACCCGCGATCCTCCTCGATCCCGAGGTCGCGCTGCCGGCGATCGTCGACGACGGCACGCTCGCCCGTGGCACCGCGCTCGTCGTGGGCATGGACGCGTCCGGGTTCGAGACCGTCGACGGTCTGAAGTTCACGCACTTCGTCGACGGCGTCACGGCGCGGACCGTCCGCGAGCTGGGCGGCGACGTCGCGAAGATGCTCTGGTACATGCGGCCCGACAAGCAGGACGCCGCCTCGCGCGTGGGCGACGAGATCCGTGACCTGGTGAAGTCCTGCGAGGCCGAGGGCCTGCTGCTGATCGTCGAGGTGCTCACGTACCGGCTCGAGGACGAGAGCGAGGCCGACTACCAGGCGGCGTTCCCGCAGCTCGTCGCGGACGCAGCGCGCATCTCGGTCGAGTGCGGCGCCAAGGTACTCAAGCTCCCTTACCCCGGGTCTGCCGCCGCGTGCGCGGCCGTGACCGCGGCCGCGGACGGCGTGCCGTGGGCCGTCCTGTCCGCTGGCGTCAACCACGAGACGTTCATCAAGCAGGTCGAGATCGCCGTCGCGAACGGCGCCCGAGGCGCGATGGCCGGGCGGTCACTGTGGAAGGACAGCCTCGCGGTGTCGCACGAGACCCGGCACGACCTGCTCACGACGCGGGCGCTGCCCCGTCTGCGCGAGCTGGCCGCGGTCGTCGACGGAGCGCCGGCCGGCGCACGATGAGCTGTCGCCGGACAGTGCCGTGAACGAGCGGGTCCGGGAGCCCCAGGCGGTCGTCGTCACGGGACCGCCGGGGTCGGGCAAGAGCACCCTGGCAGCCGTCCTGGCGGCGCGCCTGGGCGCAGCCCTGCTCGACCTCGACACGGCCACGGCCGATCTCACCGCCGTCGTCGGCGACCTGCTGGAGGTCGAGGACCTCGACGACCCGGTGCTGGCGCGCGCCACCCGGACCGCGCGCTACGCGGCGATCACCGCGCTGGCAGAGGAGAACCTGCGGCTGGGCCTGAGTGTCGTGCTGGTCGCACCGTTCACGGCAGAGCGCCGCGACCCGACGGCGTGGGCCGCCCTGGCGGCTCGGCTCGAGGCTGCGGGCGGCAGACCCGCCCTCGTCTGGCTCGAGATCGACGCCGCGACTGTCGAGGAACGGATCCGACGGCGCGGCGCCGGTCGGGACGCTCCCAGGCTCGCTCGAGGGGGCGGCGTGTCCGGCGTGGACCTCGCCGCCCCGCCGGTGCCGCACATCCGTGCCGACGCCGCACAAGCGCCCGAGACGCTGGCGGACGCCGTGCTCGAGCGCGTGCTCCGCGGTGATGTGCCATCGGTGTCATAGATTCTCCGCAGACTCGACGTCGGACGGAGAAGACCATGGCCACCATGCGTGACGTCGCCGCGCACGCCGGCGTCAGCCCCAAGACCGTCTCGCGGGTCCTGAGGAACGAGGGTTACGTCCGGGCCGAGGTGCGCGAGCGTGTCCAGGCGTCCGTGCGGGAGCTGGACTATGTCCCGAACGTCCTGGCCGTGAGCTTCCGCGCCGGGCGCGAGTCTGCGATCGGCGTCGCGGTGCCGGACATCGCGGACCCGTTCTTCGCGCAGGTCATCCACGCGGTGGAGACGGTCGCCAAGGCGCGGCACACGGGTGTCATCGTCACCAGTCTCGGTAACGACGCGAGCCACGAGCAGGAAGCCCTCGAGAACCTGCTGAAGAGACAGATCGCAGGTCTCATCTCGTGCCCCATCGGGCCGGACCAGTCCTACCTGCGACCGTGGCAGGCGAGGACGGCCATGGTGTTCGTCGACCGAGCGCCGGGCAAGCTGGTCGCGGACTCGGTCATCGAGGACGACGAGGGGGGAGGTCGCGACGCGACCGCCTACCTGGTGGCCAACGGCCACCGACGCATCGCGTTCGTCGGTGACGCCTATCGGTTCCGCACGACAGCACTGCGGCTGCAGGGCTATCGGGAGGCGCTGGCCGAGGCGGGAGTCGGGCCGGAGGACGAGCTGGTGTACCTGGGCGACACGGACGGCGCCGACTTCGACGCGGCGCTGCGGGAGTGGCAGGAGATGTCGAGCCCGCCCACGGCGATCTTCTCCTCCAACGCGCGCTGCAGCCTCGACGCGGTACCTGCCCTCCAGCGCCTCGGCTGGACCGACGTCGGGCTGGTGAGCTTCGGCGACTTCCCGATGGCCGGATCGCTCACACCGCCGATCACTGTCATCGACCAGGACCCGGCCGAGGTCGGGCGGTTTGCGGCTGAGCGCCTGTTCCAGCGGATCGACAACCCCGATCGGCGGCTGCGCCGGAAGACCGTGCTGCCGGTCCGGCTGGTCGACCGCAACCCCGCCGCGAGGACCATGACGGCCTGATCGGGCTCGTCACCCGGTGGACAAGCACGACGCGCGCTCCACGAGCTCGACCGGGAGAACGGTGTGGCGCCGATATCGACGCCGGGGATGCGCCAGGCGATCGAGGATCCGCTGCGCGGCGAGCGTGCCCAGCGCAGCCGGGTCCTGGTCGATCACGGTCACCGAAGGATCGAGCATGTCGGCCATCGGGAAGTCACCGAAGCCTGCCAGCGCCAGGTGCCCGTGGCCGCGCAGGACCGGCACCAGGCTCATCGTCACCCGAGCGTTCGAGGCGAAGATCGCCGTGGGTGGCTCCTCGAGTCGCTCCAGGGCAGCGAAGGCGGCCGCGGCCGACCTGCGGTCCAGGGCTCCCAGGACGACGAGCGACTCGTCGTAGTCGATCGCCGCGTCGAGCAGCGCAGCCCGGTATCCCACGAGCCGGCCGCGGCTCGTCGGGATGGCGGTGCTGTCACCGAGGAAGCCGATCCGGACGTGGCCGTGCTCGACGAGGTGGCGGGTGGCCAGCTGGGCGCCGGCGTGGTCGTCCTCGGTGAAGGAGTCCGCGACGATGCCCGAGGCCCGACGGTCCACGAACACGAGCCGGGTGCGGGCCACCCAGGCGTCCAGGTAGGACTGGTCGCCTGCGATCGGCGCGATGACCAGCCCGCTGAGCGACTGGCGCAGGAGCGACTGGACGATCGCGGGCTCACGCGTGGGGTCCTCGCCGAGGCTGGTCATCACGACGGACATCCCGTGCACGGCCGCCACGGCCTCGACGGCCTTGGCGAGCGCTCCGAAGAACGGGTCGGCGATGTCGGGGACGGCGACGCCGATGACCGGCGCCCGACCCGAGCGGAACGTCGTCGAGAGGGTGCTCGGGACGTAGTTCAGCTCGCGCAAGGCGGTCTCGACGCGCTCCTTCGTCACCACGCTGACGTGCGGATCGTGGTTGAAGACCCGCGACACCGTCTTGGCGCTCACCCCGGCACGACGTGCGACATCGCGCATCGTCGCCATGTGTCGCGCCCCTTCCGTCAGTCGGACGACCTGGTCATCGGGCGGTGTAGCCACCGTCGATCGCCAGCGAGACGCCCGAGATCATGGAGGCGGCGTCACTGAGTAGGAAGGTGATGGGTCCGGCGATGTCGTCCTCGGTCGCCCATCGCCCGAGCGGCATGGCCTCCAGGAACGGGCCCTCGATGTCCTCCCGGCCCCAGTACCAGGCGGACATCGGCGTCATCACCACGGTGGGGTTCACGCTGTTGACCCGGATGTTGTACCTGCCCAGCTCGAGCGCCGAGACCCTCGTGATGTTGTCCACCGCGGCCTTGGACGAGCCGTACGAGATGTGGCCGGTGAGGGCGACGAGGCTTGCCTGGCTCGACACGTTGACGATGGCTCCGCCCTGGCCGAGGCGGATCATCGACCGTGACGCGTACTTGGTGACCAGCAAGGTGCCGCGTGCGTTGACGGCCATCACCTTGTCGAACACCGCGATGTCGGTGTCCATCGGTGTGGCGATCTCGCCGCCGAACCCGCCACAGTTCACGACGCCCCACAGATCGGCGCCGTCCAGCGCGTCGCGCACGGAGTCCTCGCTGGTCAGGTCGAACGGGAGCGTCCGGACGCCCGTCTCGGCCGCGAGGGCGTCGACGGAGTCCTGGGTCCTGCCACTCGCGATGACGTCGGCGCCGGCCCGCACGAGGTGGCGCACGGTGGTGCCACCGATGCCACCACCGGCACCGGTCACGAGGATCGTGCGGCCGTTGAGATCGAACATGGGAACTCTCCCTGGGTCGGTGGTGCGAGGCCTGCTCGTGGTGGTCAGGGCGCAGCCCTGTCCTCCGCGACGCCCGTCAATGTAGCCCCGGAACGCCCGCTGTGTCACCGGTGACATGAAATGTTCTGTCACCGGTGACAGAAGGTCCTTGACACCGGTGACATGTCCGGTTTAGCGTCCTCCACAACTCGACACCGACGGATCGATCACGACCGGCGGACCGCCAGTACAGCCACTGCGAAACGAGTTCTCCATGGTGACCAACGTCGACACCACGAAGCCCGCGATCGCCGCACCCGACCCGGTGCGCGAGATGTCGGTGGACGACCTCATCGAACGTGCCCGTGCTCTGACCCGGTCAGGCCGGCGCACCGTCCTGGGCATCACGGGCGCGCCGGGGGCCGGCAAGTCGACGGTCTCCGCAGCACTGCTCGACGCCCTCGGCGACGACGCGGTCCTGGTGGGCATGGACGGCTTCCACCTCGCCGACGACGAGCTCGTCCGCCTCGGCCGACGGGAGCGCAAGGGAGCCCCCGACACGTTCGACATCGGCGGCTACGTGGACCTGCTCCGCCGGCTGGGTACTCAGACCGACCCCGTCGTGTACGCGCCGCGCTTCGACCGCGGTCTCGAGGCGGCGATCGCCGGCGCCGTCCCCATCCACGTGGAGACCCCCCTGGTCATCACGGAGGGCAACTACCTCCTGCTGGACGACCTCGGGTGGCACGCCGTCCGCCCGTGCCTCGACGAGGTCTGGTTCCTCGACGTGCACCCGGACGTCCGCAGCGGGAGGTTGGAGGAGCGACGCCGGTCGTTCGGTGACTCACCGGACGACGCACGAGCGTGGGTCGCGAACGTCGACACCGCCAACGGCCTCATCGTCGAGGCCACGCGTGCCAAGGCCGACCTCGTCGTCCGGCTCACACCAGTACCCATCCCACCGAAGGAGCTCTGACGATGTCGTCGACCACCCCCATTCTCGAAGCTCGGGGTCTGACCCGCAGCTTCGGCGCCGTGCGCGCCCTCGACGGAGCCGACTTCGACGTGCACGCAGGCGAGGTCGTCGCCCTGATCGGCGACAACGGCGCCGGCAAGTCGACCATGGTCAAGGCGCTGTCGGGAAACCTCGCGCTGGACTCCGGCACCATCCTCTTCAACGGGGCAGAGGTCGACCTCAGCTCCCCGAGCGTGGCCAGTCACATGGGCATCGAGACGGTCTTCCAGGACCTCGCGCTCGCGCCACACCTCACGCCGCCGCAGAACATGTACCTCGGCCGCGAGATCCCGGCGCCCGGCTTCCTCGGCAAGCTCGGCTTCCTGGACAACAAGACCATGCGGGCCAGGTCGAAGGTGGCGTTCGACGAGCTCGGCGCCACGGTACGCAGCTACAGCAGCCCTGTCGGCAGCATGTCCGGTGGCCAGCGCCAGGCGATCGCCATCGCGCGGGCCGTGGTCTGGGCCAAGGGCGTCGTCTTCCTCGACGAGCCGACCGCAGCACTCGGCGTCGTCCAGACCAAGGCCGTGCTGGAGACGATCCGCAAGGTCCGCGACAAGGGCGTCGGGGTCGTCTTCATCAGCCACTCGATGCCGCACGTGATCGAGGTCTCGGACCGGGTCCAGGTGCTCCGGCTGGGGCGTCGCGTGGCCACCTTCCAAGCCAAGGACACCTCGGTCGAAGAGCTCGTCGGCGCGATGACCGGCGCACTGGACGCAGGAGCGAAGTCATGAGCAACGACAGCATCTCCGCCAAGAACGCCACGGCCGACGCCGCCGGTGTCGCGGCCGACGCGTCGCCGACCGGTGAGCCTCGGAGCGAGGCCGCGGTCAGCCCGGACGCCTCGCTCCTGACGTCGGGCTCGGAGGGCGGCATCGGCGGCTTCTTCCGCCGCATCGTCAAGGTCCAGTCGTTCCAGATCCTCCTGGTGCTGCTGGCGATCTTCGTGGTGTTCTCGGCCCTCGCGCCGGACACCTTCCCGACCTGGTCGAACATGCGACTGGTCATCCAGAACGTGTCGATCCTCGCCGTCCTCGGCATCGGCATGACCTACGTGATCATCACCAGCGGGATCGACCTGTCCATCGGCTCGGTCCTGGTGTTCTCGGGCGTCATCGCCGCCAAGGTCATGCAGGGCATGGGCGGGGACGGCTGGGGGACCGCGATCGTCGGGATCCTGGTGTCGATCGTCTGCGGCGTCCTGTGGGGCATCTTCAACGGGCTGCTCATCGCCAAGGCGAAGGTCCCCCCGCTGATCGTCACCCTGGGCACGCTCAGCGGTGCCCTCGGGCTCGCCCAGGTCATCACCGGCGGCGTCGACATCCGCGAGGTGCCCGCCGTGCTCGCCAGCAACATCGGCTACGGCAACATCCCCGGCACGACCATCCCGACCATCTCCGTGATCGCGCTGGTGCTCCTGCTGATCCTCGGCGTCGTGCTCCACAAGACGAAGTTCGGTCTGTACACGTACGCGGTGGGCTCCAACGAGGAGTCGGCCCGACGGGTCGGCGTCAAGGTCGACCGCCACCTCATCTTCGTCTACGCGCTGTCGGGGCTCATGGCGGGCATGGCAGGAATCCTGTCGCTCGCGCAGTACTCGACGACGGCCATCGCCGGCCAGTCCACGACGAGCCTGGCCGTCATCGCCGCAGTCGTCATCGGTGGCACGAGCCTCTTCGGTGGCGTCGGCACGATCTTCGGCACGATCGTCGGCCTGTTCATCCCGGCCATCCTGCAGAACGGCTTCGTGATCACCGGCGTGCAGCCCTTCTGGCAGCAGGTCGCGATCGGCGCCGTCCTCATCGTCGCGGTCTACATCGACCAGCGTCGTCGGGCCGCGGCTTCCCGCGCCACGAAGACCGGCAAGCGGTCCCTCGCCCACCTGTTCCGACGGTGAGCGTGAGCCGGCACTCGCACGACCACCCCGTCACCCAGCTCGACGGCGCCAACGACGCGCTCGACTCGACACCCCGGAGGAAGCAGATCATGAAGACCATCACCAAGCTCGTCCCGCTGATCGCCGCGAGCGCGCTCGCGCTCACCGCCTGCAGCGGCGGGGACGGCGACTCAGGCTCCGACGACAGCGCGAGCGGCGGCGCCCAGAAGCTGACGTTCATCCAAGGCGTCGCCGGCGACGAGTTCTACGTCACCATGCAGTGCGGCATCGAGGCCCAGGCCGAGGAGGTGGGCGCGGAGGTCAACACGCAGGGCCCGGCCAAGTTCGACCCGACCCTCCAGAAGCCGATCGTCGACTCGGTGGTCGCCAGCCAGCCCGACGCGATCCTGATCGCCCCCACCGATGTCTCGGCGATGCAGGCGCCGCTGAAGGCCGCCGCCGACCAGGACATCGAGGTCGTGCTCGTCGACACCACGGTCGAGGACCCGTCCTTCGCGGCCTCGCAGATCTCCTCGGACAACGAGGGTGGTGGCGCGGCTGCGTTCGAGGCCATCCAGACGGCCAACCCCGACGGCGGCAAGATCCTCGTCATGTCGACGGACCCGGGCATCTCGACCGTCGACGCCCGCGTCAAGGGCTTCGAGGAGGCCGCGGCAGCAGACTCGACGTTCGAGTACCTCGGCGTCCAGTACAG
Organism: Cellulomonas sp. Leaf334; assembly: GCF_001424195.1. Lineage (GTDB taxonomy): Bacteria > Actinomycetota > Actinomycetes > Actinomycetales > Cellulomonadaceae > Cellulomonas. The sequence continues at coordinate 82,767 of NZ_LMOO01000006.1, forward strand.
CCACAACGACACCGCGACCGCCGCCCAGCTGATCACGGCCGCCCTCGCGAAGGACCCGGACATCATCGGCGTCTTCGCGACGAACACCTTCTCCGCCGCCGGCACCGCGACCGGTGTCCGCCAGGCCGACAAGCAGGACCAGGTCACCGTCGTCGGGTTCGACGCCGGCCCGGACCAGGTCGGCCAGCTCAAGGACGGCACCGTCCAGGCGCTCATCGCCCAGGACCCGTACCAGATCGGCGTCGACGGCGTCGACCAGGCCATGGCCGCCCTGACCGGTGGTGAGGTCACCCCGAAGATCCAGACCGGCTTCCACATCATCACCGCGGAGAACGTGGACGGCGAGGGCGCTCAGTACCTCTACAAGTCCAGCTGCTGAGCACCAGCGTGCGGCTTCCCCTGGTGCAGGGGGAGCCGCACGTCCACCCCGTTCCGGAGGACGCCACACCATGACGACCCACCTCGACGCGACGGCCCTCGACGGCCTCGCCCCTCGCGTGGCCGTACCCGGCTACGACCGGGGCCAGGTCACCGCCGGGATCGTGCACCTCGGCGTCGGAGCCTTCCACCGCGCGCACCAGGCGATGTACGTCGACCGGCTGCTGCACGCGGGGGAGTCGCAGTGGGGGATCTGCGGGGTCGGCGTGCTGCCGTCCGACCGGACCATCGCCGACGTGCTCGACGAGCAGGACGGCCTGTACACGCTGCTCACCGTGGACCCGGCGGGCGTCACCGACGCACGAGTGATCGGTTCCCACGTCGCGCACCTGCACGCACCAGCCGATCCGCAGGCGGTCGTCGACCGCCTCGCCGACCCCGCGACGCGCATCGTCTCGCTGACGATCACCGAGGGCGGCTACGGCGTCGACGACGCCACCGGCGAGTTCGAGCCCCGCGACCCGGCGACGCTCGCGGACCTGGCGGGAGCGTCGCCGCCCTCCAGCGTCCTCGGCCTCGTGGTCGCCGCCCTGGACGCCCGCCGGGCCGCCGGGACCGCGCCGTTCACCGTCATGTCCTGCGACAACATCCAGGGCAACGGGCACGTCGCCAGGACCGCGATCACGGCGTTCGCCCGCGCCCGCGATGCCCAGCTCGCGGGCTGGATCGACCAGCACGTGGCGTTCCCGAGCTCGATGGTGGACCGGATCACGCCCGCCACGACCGGCGAGGTGGTTGCCGCCGTGGCCGCGCTCGGCATCGACGACCGCTGGCCGGTCCGCTCCGAGTCGTTCACGCAATGGGTCCTGGAGGACCGGTTCAGCGCCGGACGGCCTGCCTTCGAGACGGTGGGCGTGCAGGTCGTCGACGACGTGACGCCGTACGAGCTGATGAAGCTGCGTCTGCTCAACGCCTCCCACCAGGCCATGGGCTACCTCGGGATCCTCGCCGGCGAGACGTACGTGCACGACGTGTGCCGCGACCCGCTGTTCGTCGGGTTCCTGCTCGACTACATGCACCGCGAGGCGATCCCCACCCTGCAGCCGGTGCCCGGCATCGACCTGTCGGAGTACTGCGACCAGCTGATCGCGCGGTTCAGCAGCGAGGCCATCCGCGACACCCTGGCCCGTCAGGTGGTCGACGCCTCCGACCGGATCCCCAAGTTCCTGCTCCCCGTCGTGCGTGCACAGCTGGCGGCGGGTCGCGAGATCACGCGGTGCGCCCTGGTGCTGGCGGCGTGGTCCCGCTACCTCGAGGGTGCTGCGGACGGGGGAATCACGGACACGAGGCTTCCCGAGCTCCTGCAGTACGTCGAGGCCGAGACTCGGTCGCCGGGCGCGTTCCTGTCGTACGCGCCGGTCTTCGGCGAGCTCGGGTCGAGCACCGTGCTGCGCGACGCCTTCGTCGCGGCCCGGGCAAGCCTCGCCCACGACGGCGCCCGCGCCGCGATCGCCGCTCTGATCTCACAGGAGGAACCAACATGAAGATCGTCGTGGGTTACGTGCACACGCCCGAGGGCGACGCCGCCCTGGACGCGGCCATCGGGCAGTCGCGGTCCTCGGACGCCGAGCTGCTCGTCATCAGCGGCCCGGACACCGGTGCCGACAACGCCTTCGAGATCTCGCTGGAGCAGCACGCGGACGCGCTCCACGCGAGACTCGACGGCCTTCACGTGCGCAACGTGGTCTACCCCCACGACCCGACGATCGACCCGGCCGACGAGATCCTCGACCGGGCGCGCACCAGCGGCGCGGAGCTGATCGTGATCGGCCTGCGACGACGCAGCCCCGTCGGCAAGCTGATCCTGGGCAGCACGGCGCAGCGGGTGCTGCTCGAGGCCGACGCCCCGGTGCTCGCGGTCAAGCGGCAACCCGCGACCTGACCTGCTGCCGGGCGAGTCGGAGCGGGGACTGCGACGATGCGGACGACATGAGTCGGGACCGCCCTGGCGGTCCGGCGCAGCGTGCCGATCGGTGCGGCCGATGTTCCGTTCCCCGCAGGACGAGCGCACCGCCGCGTACGTGCCCGGCCGCTTCGGGTGACCGTCCACCTCGCGAGGTGGATCAGGACGTCCGTTCACCTTCCTGGTCTATGGTCCCGCGCATGACCACGCCCCTGGATGTCGAGTGCCCTCGGTGCCACGCCGCACTGGGCAAGTCCTGCCGTACCGCCGACCGGGTCAAGAGAGACCCCCACCGTCGCCGACGCGAGGCAGCCGCGCGCAAGAAGTAGCCGGTCGCGACCTGGCCGAGAGTCGTCGCGTCGCGTCAGTGGTCATCATGGAACAACGTCTCTGCGTCGCAGACGACGCCGGCCTGCCAGGAGGATCCGATGGACTCGACGCTCGATCTCGACGGGTATCGACCTGAGGCGGAGGACAACCTGCGCGAGTACATCGACCGCCTGGTTGCGGAGGGCTACAGCGTCTCCGGCGGCGAGGGTGCCGATCCCGTGCTCATCGACCCGGGCGGCAAGGCGGTCGAGACGTGGCGCGAGGAGTACCCGTACGACGAGCTCATGGATCGCGAGGAGTACGAGGACGCCAAGTACCGCCTGCAGATCGAGCTGCTCAAGCTGCAGTACTGGGCGGAGGACATGGGAGAGCGCCACATCATCGTGTTCGAGGGCAGGGATGCGGCAGGGAAGGGCGGCACGATCAAGCGGTTCATGGAGCACCTGAACCCGCGTGCGGCACGCGTCGTGGCGCTGACGAAGCCGACCACCACCGAGCAGGGCCAGTGGTACTTCCAGCGCTACGTCCAGCACTTCCCCACGCAAGGGGAGATCGTGCTGTTCGACCGGTCCTGGTACAACCGCGCGGGTGTCGAGCGCGTGATGGGTTTCTGCTCCGACGACGACTACGCCGCGTTCATGGGCCAGGTCCCGGACTTCGAGAAGCTCATCGTCAACGACGGCACCCATCTGACGAAGTTCTGGTTCTCGGTCACCCGCCGCGAGCAGCGCACCCGCTTCGCGATCCGTCAGATCGATCCGGTGCGCCGTTGGAAGCTGTCACCGATGGACCTGGAGTCCCTCGACCGCTGGGAGCAGTACTCCGCCGCCAAGGAGGCGATGCTCGCAGGCACCGACACCGACCACGCGCCGTGGATCAGCGTCCGCAGCAACGACAAGAAGCGAGCCCGGCTCAACGCCATGCGCTACTTCCTCGGCCAGTTCTCCTACGAGGGCAAGGACGAGGACGTCATCGGCGAGGTCGACCCGCTGATCGTGCAGCGGGGCAGGGACACCGTCGGGGACTGAAACCGGTCCGGCTCAGCGACCACTCGTGCTCGCTCTCCAGGGGAGCGGATGTGAACCCTTCGTACGAGCTCGTCATCACCGCTACGCGGCTGCTACGCAGAGGGAGTCGACGAGACGCAGGACGCGGCGCTCGATGTCGTCACGGACGATGCGGACGGCGCCGGCCTCGACGACGTTGCCGGGCTGCGAGCCGCCCGACCAGCCGACGACGGACTCACCTGCGTGGTGCTGCAGGAAGCCGAGCGCCATCTGGGACCTGCCAGCGTTGTGGACACAGAGGAACAGCACGACAGGTCGGCCGTCGTGTGACGTGCCCTCGACCTTGGCCAGTCGCTTCGTCTCCTTCGACGGGTCACGCGTGGGCGATGCGGGGGGCGAGGTCGTCAACCCGACGGGCGATCTCCTCGACTACGGCGCGAACGCCGCGTCGTCCGCGGACGGGACCCGCTCGGGACCCGAACCGGGGACCCGGCCTGCGACTCCAGGCGAAGACGTTCGACGAGCGGCGTCGCACCGAGTCCCTCGAGGACGGACATGCGCGACTCGACGACGCGGCGCGCGGCTGGGTCGTCGCGCGGCCGGCTCGTCGGGGCCGGTGATGGGTCGGACGACGATGTTGCTAGAGGTGTCGCCGATGTCGTGTTCCTCGGGGTGGTAGGCGTCAGGCGCGGTCGTAGGTCAGGTCGCGCAGCCCAGACTCCAGCAGGGTCTCGTCGATCGTGCCGCCGCCGACCAGCCACAGGTCCAGGCCGGGCTCGGCCTTGAGCGCGCGGACCCGCTCCAGGGCGTCGGCAGCGACGATCTCGACAGCGGGGTCCGGGCTCGTGGCCAGGGTCGTGGAGAAGACGAGGTGCCGCAGATGGGGGTACGCGTCGGTCATGCCCGCGGTCAGCCCGAGCTTGTACGAGGCGCGTCCCTCGAGGACCGTGTCGAAGACCCGGCCGGGGCCGTCGATGCCCATGGCCGCGCGCGCAGGTCCGGGCAGGGTCTCGGGGTAGTTCTCGACGGGAGCGAATCCGATCGTCGTGGACGCCTTCGGATCACCCCCTGACCATCTGCGGGCGACCGTCGCCCGGTTCGGCGCGCGATGGCGATGCGAGCGGTCGATACTCACGACGTGAGCAGCGTCGAGATCCAGGCCGAGCGGCGGGTGGACTGGCGGGAGGTCGTCGTCGTGCTGCTCCTGTCGGTCACCACGATCCTCACCGCGTGGGTCGGCTTCCAGGCCAGCAAGTGGGGCGGGTCGATGTCGATCTCGTTCAGCCAGGCGTCGACGGCCAGGATCGAAGCGAGCCGCCTCGAAGGTGTCGCCAACCGCAAGCTCGACGTCCAGTCGTCGTTGTTCGCTCAGTGGGTCGAGGCGACCGGTTCACAGAACGAGCCCGTCGCCGAGTTCCTGCAGACGCGATTCCCCGAACCGCTCGCCACAGCGTTCGACGCGTGGATCGCCCTGGAACCCCTGAAGAACGCGGACGCGCCGCTGTCGCCGTTCGACATGCCCGAGTACGCGATCCCGGAGCTTGCGCAGTCCGCCGACGCGGACCGGCGCGCGGACGCGAAGTTCGCCCAGGCCCTCGCCGACAACCAGCGAGGAGACAACTACACGGTTCTCACGGTGGCGTTCGCGTCCGTCCTGTTCTTCACCGCGATCTCCGAGCGGATGCGCACACCCCGCGGTCGGTACGTCCTCCTCGGACTGGGGATCGTCCTCTTCGTCGCCGCGACGGTGCTCCTGCTGACGTTCCCCAAGCTGATCTGACGCCACGCTGCAGAGGTGCCGGCATTCCCGCTGGTGCTCGTTCCCGAACTCCCGGCTGCGGCAGCGACGTGGGGGATCAGCAAGACACGGAGACCAGCTCCGGCCCGTACGAGCCGGGCGACGCCGTGCAGTCCTCGAACGACCCCGTGGACCAGCTCGTCGTCCAGGACCCCGTCGACCCCACCGCGACGCCCCACCCGTTCACCTCCCTCAGCTGCAGCGCGACGGGCGACATCACGCTGCCCCCGAACGCGACGACCGTCGGCGGGCACGGCATCTCCCGACCTGCGGCCGGATCGAGGCTTCTGTAGCGTCGACGTGTGTCGGATGCGCTGCTCGATGTGGCCAAGGTCGCGATCCTGACCTTCGTGCTCGCGTCGATGGTGGCGCTGGGGCTGTCGCTCACGGTGCGGCAGATCGTCGAGCCGCTGAGGAACGCCCGGCTCGTGGTGCTCGCGCTCGTCGCGAACTTCGTGGTGGCGCCCGCGGTGGCGTGGGGGCTCGCCGAGGTGCTCGGTCTCGACGACTCACTGACGCTCGGGCTCCTGTTGCTCGGCACGGCCGCCGGCGCTCCGTTCCTTCCCAAGCTGGCTCAGCTGGCGAAGGGAGACGTCCCCTACTCCGTGGGACTGATGATCCTGCTGATGGTGGTGACCATCCCGTACGTCCCGCTCGTGCTGGGGTGGCTGGTGCCAGGTCTGGAGGTCGGTGCCTGGGACATCGCGAAGCCCCTGGTGTTCCTGATGCTCCTTCCGCTGGCCGTCGCGCTGGCGGTGCGGGCGCGGTACGACGAGGCGAAGGCGCTCGCCGCGCCGCTCAACACCGTCGCTACCGTCTCGCTCGCGCTCGGCCTCGTGCTGGCGATCGGCCTCGGTCTGCCGGAGCTGGTCGACGCGTTCGGCACGGGAGCGTTCGTCGCGTCGGCGCTGTTCGTCGTCGTCACGCTCGTCGTCGGGTACCTCATCGGAGGTTCGGACCGTGACACGCGGGTCGTCTCGGGGCTCGGCGCTGCGCAGCGCAACCTCTCCGCCGCGCTGCTGATCGCCACGACGAGCTTCATCGACCAGCCGGAGGTGCTGGTCATGGTGATGGTCGGCGCGGTCCTCATCGAGGTGATCCTGCTGCCGGTCGCCGCGGAGCTGGGCCGACGGGCGGGGCGGGCACCGACACCGAGGTGAGCACATCAACGGTGGGCGAGACGTCCACCTCGTCACAGTGGGGGAAGCATGACAGAGAGCAGCGGAACCACCCCGAAGCCGGCCGCCGCGCCGATCGTCCGGGCGCACCAGGCACTCCTCGAGAGCTTGCCGTTCGCGGACCGGCAGGACTTCGAGGACGCGACGCGCGGCCTCGTCGGACGCCGAGAGCCGAACGTCGTCACGGCGCAGGACGGCACCGTCCTGTGGGACAACGCGTCGTACGCCTTCCTGCAGGGCGACGCGCCAGAGACGGTGAATCCCAGCCTGTGGCGGCAGTCCACACTCGTCGCGACGGATGGGCTGTTCGAGGTGGTTCCGGGGATCTACCAGGTCCGCGGAGCAGACCTGTCCAACATCACGTTCGTCGAAGGTGACTCCGGTGTCATCGTCATCGACCCGCTGATCTCGAAGGAGACCGCAGCGGCTGCGATGGAGCTCTACCGCGAGCACCGCGGTACCCGGCCCGTCGTCGCGGTCATCTACACCCACTCGCACGTCGACCACTTCGGTGGCGTCAAGGGCGTGACCTCGCAGGAGGACGTCGACTCCGGCCGGGTGCGCATCTACGCACCCGAAGGCTTCGTCGAGCACGCCGTCTCCGAGAACGTCTACGCCGGCACCGCCATGGGTCGCCGGGCCGGCTACATGTACGGCGCCGCCCTGGCACGCGATCCCCGGGGTGGGGTGGGGGCAGGCCTCGGGCAGACGACGTCGACCGGCACCGTCACCCTCATCGAGCCCACGGACCTGATCACGACGACAGGTCACGAGGAGGTCATCGACGGAGTGCGGATCGTGTTCCAGATGGCTCCGGGCACCGAGGCCCCGTCGGAGATGCTCTTCTACTTCCCGGACCACAAGGCCCTGTGCGCCGCTGAGGACGCGACGCACACCTTGCACAACCTGTTGACGTTGCGTGGTGCGGTGGTCCGCGACCCGCACGCATGGGCGCACTACCTGACCGAGACGATCGACCTGTTCGGTGGCGACATCGAGGTCGTGTTCGCCTCGCACCACTGGCCCACGTGGGGCAACGAGCGCGTCGTCGAGTTCCTGTCCCTGCAGCGCGACCTGTACGGCTACCTGCACGACCAGACGCTCCGCCTGCTCAACAAGGGGCTGACCGGCCCGGAGATCGCGGAGGAGCTCGTGCTGCCGCCGGCGCTGGAGAACGCCTGGAGCACACGTGGCTATTACGGCTCGGTCAGCCACAACGTCAAGGCGATCTACCAGCGGTACCTGGGCTGGTTCAACGGCAACCCGGCCACGCTGTGGGAGCACACACCGGTGGAACGGGCGAAGCGGTACGTCGAGCTGGGCGGCGGTTCGGACGCCGTCGTCGAGAAGGCGCGCGCATCGTTCGAGGCGGGCGACTACCGCTGGGTGGCTGAGCTCGTCAACCACGTCGTGTTCGCGCAGCCGGACCACGCCGCCGCGCGCGAGCTGCTCGCCGACACGTACGAGCAGCTGGGCTACGGCTCGGAGAACGGCACCTGGCGCGACTTCTACCTCTCCGGCGCGGTCGAGCTGCGCGACGGTCAGTTCGGCACCCCGACGGAGACCAACGCACCCGACGTCATCGCGGCGCTGACCCCGTCGATGCTGTTCGACGCGATCGCGATCCAGGTGGACGGACCGAAGGCGTGGGACGAGAAGCTCTCTCTCGACGTGGTCCTGACCGACGTCGATGAGCGGTACCGGCTGCGCCTGGGCAACGGCGTCCTGACCTACAGCTCCGCCGCCCAGTCCGGCGCCGCGGACGTCACGCTCACGACCACCCGGCACCGGCTCCCGGCTCTCGCCGGAGGTGACCTCACGGCGGACGGCCTGGCGCGGGCGGGCATCGAGCTGAGCGGCGATACCGCGGTGCTCGGCCGTCTCGGCGCGGTGCTCGATCCCGGCGACAAGAACTTCGCCATCGTCACCCCGTGACGGTGGATCGAGAAGGCACCGTGGGTACGCCCGCTGCTGCGGAGAAGCTCGCCTTCGGCCGCCCGACCCCGCGAGACGTCAGCTCGGGGTTCGTGACCGGGCTGTTCTCCATCCCCGAGGGCATGGCATACGCGAGCATCGGAGGGTTCGCGGCGCCGCTCGGGCTGTGGTCCGGGGTCGTCCCGACGATCGTGGGCTCGGTCTTCGCACGCACGGTTCTCATGGTCACGACGCTGACCAGCGCGATCGCGTTGTCGTCGCAGAGCGTGCTGGCCGCGGCCGGGCTCGACCCCGGTGACCTCGGAGGACTCGCGACGCTCACCGTGCTGGTGGGCGTCGTCATGCTCGTGATGGGGCTGCTCAAGCTCGGCTCGGTCATGTCGTTCGTGTCCACCGCCGTGATGACCGGGTTCACGACAGGCATCGCGCTGCAGATCGTCGCGGGCGTCATCAAGGACGCCACGGGCTACGTCCCTACCCCGCACAACACGCTCGGCAAGGTGTGGGACGCGGTCGTGCACGTGGGCAGTTGGGACCCGGCGACCGTCGTCGTCGCTCTCGCGACCGTCGCGGTGTGGGCGGCGTTCCGGTTCGTCAGGCGGCTGACGTCCTACGCGACGCTGATCGCGCTGCTCGTCGTGTCCGTCGGGTGCGCCGTGGTGCGGCCGGACGTCGAGCTGGTGCAGGACATCGCCGCGATCCCGCGTTCCCTGCCCCCGTTCTCGCTGCCCGACCTGAGCGCCGTGCCCGCGCTCGCCGCCGGCGCGATCGCGATCGCGCTGGTCGGGCTGGCACAGGCCGCAGGGATCGGCGCCGCGGTCAGGAACCCGGACGGCTCGCGGCCAGACGCGTCGAAGGACTTCACCGCGCAAGGCCTGGCGAACATCGCGGGCGGGTTCTTCTCCGCGCTGCCGACCGGTGGGTCGCTGTCCCGCACGGGTGTCGGCACGAGCGCCGGCGCGCAGACCCGCTGGTCGGGGATCTTCGCCGGGGTCTGGCTGGCGCTGCTCGTGCTGGCCGTCGGACCGGTGGCCGGGCAGATCCCGATGGCGGTCATCGGCGGCCTCCTGCTCGTCATCGGCGGCGAGCTGATCGCGGGGCGGGCGGGTGACATCGTCCTCGTCCTGCGCACGTCACCGCTGTCCGCGACCGCGATGGTCGTGACCTTCCTCGCGACGACCCAGCTCCCGCTGCAGGACGCCATCTTCATCGGCGCTGCGCTGTCGATCCTGCTCTATGCCTTCGCCGAGTCCCGACGGGGCCGGCTCGTGCAGCTCACTCCCGACGGCGACGGCGGGTGGCTCATCGACGACGCCCCGCAGCAGATCCCGTCCGATCGCACCACCGTCCTGCACTACGTCGGCGGCGGCTTCTTCGCTGAGATCAACCGGCTCGAGGACGAGTGGCCCGACGCCCGCGGCACCCACGACGCGGCAGTCGTGCTCTCCCTGCGCGGCTCGGCGGGCATCCCGTCCGCGACGTTCCTCCGCGCGTTCGAGCGGGCCTGCCTGCGCCTGCGCGAGCACGACGTCCAGCTCGTCCTGTGCGGCGTGCCACCGAGCCTGCACCAGCTCCTCGAACGTTCCGGCACGCTCGACGTCCTGGGCCGCGACTCCGTCGTCCTGGAAACACCGCGCCTCATGGAGTCCGTGACGGCCGCATACGAGATCGCCGAACGGGCGCGAGGCGGGAAGCCGGGCGTGTCACCCTGACCTGCACAGAGGAAGGGGAGCGGACGACGGGAATCGAACCCGCGTAGCCAGTTTGGAAGACTGGGGCTCTACCATTGAGCTACGTCCGCACAGGTCCGGCTGCCGCATGCTCAGCCCGGACCGCGGCACCCAGGGTACCGGGTGTGCGAGGGCGCATCGTGCACCTCCCTCGGCCCCCGGGCCTGGTGGGGTGCGCCGGGATGTGGCGCAGGTTGGTAGCGCGTCCGCTTTGGGAGCGGAAGGTCGTGGGTTCGAATCCCGCCATCCCGACAGAGAGAGACCGAAGCGGCGGGGCTCGCACGGTCGCCCGTCCGACGGCGCCTGCGGAGCTCGGACCCGATCCTGGGGTGGCGTTGAACCGGGGGATGTATCAGGGCGAATCGCCCAGGATCTTGGTCGGGGAGTGCCCCCGTCACCTCTCGGAGAACCGTCATGAGCAGGATCCTGTTCGCCCTCACCCCCGTCACCGGCCATGTGCGACCTGCGCTGCCGCTGTCCCGCGCCCTCGTCGAGGACGGTCACGACGTCGTCGTCTACACGGGCCGCAAGTTCGGGCAGGCCGTCGCCGCGACCGGGGCGAAGCATGCGCCGATCGTGCAGGGTCGCGACCTGGACGACGCCGAGCTCGAGGCCTGGTCGACGGCGCACGGCGCTCCCGCTCCCGGGATCAGGCGGGTGCAGTGGGACGTGCTCCACCACTTCGTCGCCACGGTCCCCGGGTTCCTGGCCGACATCGACACCGTCGTCGCCGCCGAGCGTCCCGACGTGATCGTCATGGACAACGCGTTCGTGGCGGGGGCGATCGCCGCGCGCCGCCACGACCTGCCGTCGGTGCTGTTCTCGGTCTCGCCGCTGGCCCTCTCCAGCAAGGACACGGCGCCGTTCGGCCTGGGACTGCAGCCGCCGCGGACCGGCCTCGACGGACTGCGGCACGCGCTCCTCGGCTGGTTCACGCGCACGGTCGTGTTCCGGGACGTGCAGAGGGCGGCCGAGCGGATCGTCGCCGACGCGGGCCAGCCCGTTCCGGACGGCTTCTTTCTCGACTGGGCCCAGACCGAGGTCACCCGCGTGCTGCACCCGTCGATCCCGTCGTTCGAGTACCCGCGCAGCGACCTGCCGGAGCACGTCGAGCTCGTCGGCCCATTCCTGCCGGCGGGCATCGACCGGTTCGACCCGCCCTCCTGGTGGGACGACGTGCTGGCGGCGCGTGCGACGGGCCGCCCGGTCGTCCTGGTCACGCAGGGCACGGTCGCGACCGACCACGAGCGGCTCCTCTGGCCGGCGATCGACGGCCTTGCCGACGAGGACGTCCTCGTCGTCGCGACGACCGAGCCGGTCGGCGCTTACCCGGCGAACGTCCGGGCGACGCCGTTCGTCCCGTTCGACAGACTCCTGCCGCTCGTCGACGTCCTGGTCACCAACGGGGGCTTCGGGGGTGTCCAGCAGGCGCTCGCCGCGGGCGTGCCCGTGGTCGTCGCCGGGCGTTCGGAGGACAAGGCTGAGGTCGGAGCGCGGGTGGTCTGGTCCGGTGTCGGTCTGGCGCTGCCCACCGACAAGGTCTCGGACGGCACGACGTCACGGGCGGTCCGCGACGGGGTGCGCCGGGTGCTGGACGACCCGTCGTTCGCGCGTCGGGCGGCGGAGCTGGCGAACGAGTACGCCGGGTACGACGGCATCGCACGGAGCGTCTCGGTGATCACGGAGGTCGCGGGCGCCGGACGGTGAGGAGCGTGGGCGGTCCCACAGCCTCTCGGCTTGGGAGCGTCGCTCCCCGTGGCGTAAGGTCGAGGGTCGCCAGCGTGCGGTCGTCGGCCCCGTTCTCGGGGCGTGGGCGACGGCGTGCGGCCCTGAAACACCGGAGATCGCCGGAGTCGCCGGCGCCCGCCCCGATCAGTTGGAGACCATCGAAGTGAAGAGCGCCGTCGAGACCCTGGAGCCCACCAAGGTCAAGCTGACCGTCGAGGTGACGTACGACGAGCTCAAGCCGAGCATCGATCACGCGTACGAGCACATCGCCCAGGACGTCGTCGTCCCCGGCTTCCGCAAGGGCAAGGTGCCGCCGCGCATCATCGACCAGCGCGTCGGCCGCCCGGCCGTCCTCGAGCACGCGATCAACGAGGGCCTGTCCGGCTTCTACGCCGAGGCCGTCCGCGAGAACAAGCTGCGCCCCCTGGGCCAGCCCGAGGTCGAGGTCACCAAGGTCCCCGGTCTGACCGCCGCGCCCGCCGGCGAGGAGGGTGAGCTGCACTTCACCGCTGAGGTCGAGGTCCGCCCCGAGATCACCGTCCCGGCGCTCGACGGCATCGCCGTCACGGTGGACGACGTCGAGGTCTCCGACGAGGACGTCGCGGCCCGTCTCGACGCGCTGCGCGAGCGCTTCGGCACGCTGGTCGGCGTCGACCGTCCCGCGGCCGAGGGCGACTTCGTCGTCATCGACCTGACCGCCACGATCGGCGACGAGCAGGTCGACAACGTCTCCGGCGTCAGCTACCAGATCGGGTCGGGCAACATGCTCGAGGGGCTCGACGAGGCGCTCACGGGCCTCTCGGCCGGCGAGTCGACCACGTTCGAGACGGCCCTCGCGGGCGGCGACCACGCCGGCGAGACCGCTCAGGTGAACGTCACGGCCACGACGGTCAAGGAGCGCCAGCTCCCCGACGCCGACGACGACTTCGCGCAGCTGGCCAGCGAGTTCGACACGCTCGAGGAGCTCACGGCGGACCTGCGCACGCAGGCGTCCAGCATCAAGGCGTCGAACCAGGCCGTGCAGGCCCGCGACCTGCTGCTCGAGCAGCTGCTCGCCGGCACGGAGATCCCCGTCCCGGCGGGTGTCGTCGAGACCGAGGTGCACCGCCACCTCGAGGGTGAGGGTCGTCTGGAGGACGACGAGCACCGTGCCGAGGTCGGCGAGCAGGCCACCACGGCGCTGCGCAACCAGATCCTCCTGGACACGCTCGCCGAGCAGCTCGAGATCAAGGTCAGCCAGAACGAGCTGCTCGACTACCTGGTGAACGCGTCGCGCCAGTACGGCATGGACCCGAACACGTTCATCCAGACCATCGACCAGCAGGGTCAGATCCCGACGATGGTCGCCGAGGTCGCGCGGTCCAAGGCGCTCGCCGTCGCTCTGCGTCGCGTCGCCGTCACCGACGGCTCCGGCCAGGCCGTGGACCTGTCCGAGTTCATCGGCTCCGACGCCGAGGACGCCGAGGAGGCAGCCGCAGCGACCGCGACCGCGTCCGACGCGGCGTCGGACATCTCCGCGTTCGACGTGTACGACGACGAGGTCGAGACGGCCGAGGACACCAAGGCCTGACCTGCGCTCGGAAGGCCCCGCACCCCGTCGGGTGCGGGGCCTTCCGCGTTCCCCGGGGGTCTGCTCTGCCGACAGCGAAAACCCGCGGTGGCGGGACATGGGCGGGCGGGGGTCCGCGTTAGGGTCACTGCATCGCACGGGTACCCGGACCGGGGATCGACGTGCGGTGCAGGACAGACGTCACCGTCAGACGAGGGAGCCTTCGTGAACGAGCTAGCGCCGATGATGGCCAGGGCCGACAGCCCGGCCTTCGGCCTCAATGACTCCATCTACAACCGGCTGCTGCGCGAGCGCATCATCTGGCTCGGCTCCGAGGTGCGCGACGAGAACGCCAACGCCATCTGCGCGCAGATGATGCTGCTGGCCGCGGAGGACCCGGACAAGGACATCTGGCTGTACATCAATTCGCCCGGTGGCTCGATCACCGCGGGCATGGCGATCTACGACACGATGCAGTACATCCAGCCGGACGTCGCCACGATCGCGATGGGCATGGCCGCGTCGATGGGGCAGTTCCTGCTCTCGTCGGGCGCCCAGGGCAAGCGTTACGCCCTCCCGCACGCCCGCGTGATGATGCACCAGCCCTCGGGCGGCATCGGCGGCACCGCGACGGACGTGCGGATCAACGCCCAGCTCATCCTGCACATGAAGAACGTGCTCGCCGAGCTGACTGCCGCCCAGACGGGGAAGAGCGTCGACCAGATCAACTCCGACGCCGACCGTGACCGCTGGTTCACCGCCCCCGAGGCGCTCGAGTACGGCTTCGTGGACAAGGTCGTCACGAAGGCCGACGCGGTCGCCGGCGGCGGCGGCACGGCCTGACGGCCTCCCACCCTTATCTTCTGAGGAGAAGCTCATGAGCATGGAATCCCAGTTCATGGCGCGCGCCGGGATGCTGGCGGGGCCGGGTGGCCTCGCGCCGTCCTCGCCCGCCGCCCGGTACGTGCTGCCGCAGTTCGAGGAGCGCACGGCCTACGGCTTCAAGCGCCAGGACCCGTACACGAAGCTGTTCGAGGACCGCATCATCTTCCTCGGCGTGCAGGTGGACGACGCCTCGGCCGACGACGTCATGGCCCAGCTGCTGGTGCTGGAGAGCACCGACCCGGACCGCGACATCATCCTGTACATCAACTCGCCCGGTGGCTCGTTCACGGCGCTCACGGCGATCTACGACACGATGCAGTACATCAAGCCGCACATCCAGACGGTCTGCCTCGGGCAGGCCGCCTCGGCGGCGGCGGTGCTGCTCGCGGCCGGCTCGCCCGGCAAGCGTCTCGCTCTGCCGAACGCGCGCGTGCTGATCCACCAGCCCGCGATGGAGGGTGGCGGCTACGCGCAGGCGTCCGACATCGAGATCCACGCCAACGAGCTGATCCGCATGCGCGAGTGGCTCGAGCTGACGATCGCGCACCACACGGGGCGGGACATCGAGCTGGTCCGCAAGGACATCGAGCGCGACAAGATCCTCACCGCGCAGGCGGCGCTGGAGTACGGGATCGTCGACCAGGTGCTCGCCAGCCGCAAGGGCGTCGTCCCGACGACCGTGCAGGCCAAGTAGCGCTTTCGCTCGAGCCGGACACGCTGCGGCGTGTCCGGCTCGAGCGTGTCGGTGCTGGCGCCGCGCGACACGCCGGACAGATGTCCAACAACACGCCGGACTCGCCGAGCCGTGTGTTCGGCTGACATCGGGGCCCGGGTGGTGTGCAATGGGGGAGGACGCGCACCTTGCGGGGTGACGTGCTGACGACGCACCGCCCGTCGGGCGGAGGGCGACACGAGGAAGGGGATCGACGTGGCTCGTATCGGGGACGGGGCCGATCTCCTCAAGTGTTCGTTCTGCGGCAAGTCGCAGAAGCAGGTCAAGAAGCTGATCGCCGGGCCTGGGGTCTACATCTGCGACGAGTGCATCGAGCTCTGCAACGAGATCATCGAGGAGGAGCTGGCGGAGGCCACGGAGGTCGGCCTGGTCGAGCTGCCGAAGCCGAAGGAGATCTTCGACTTCCTCGAGCAGTACATCATCGGCCAGGAGTCGGCCAAGCGGGCGCTCGCGGTGGCGGTCTACAACCACTACAAGCGGGTCCAGGCCGGTGAGGCGCGGACGTCGACGACCGACGACCACATCGAGATCGCGAAGTCGAACATCCTGCTCGTCGGCCCTACGGGCACCGGCAAGACGTACCTCGCGCAGACCCTCGCCCGCATGCTGAACGTCCCGTTCGCCATCGCGGACGCCACGGCCCTGACGGAGGCCGGCTACGTCGGTGAGGACGTCGAGAACATTCTCCTCAAGCTCATCCAGGCAGCCGACTACGACGTCAAGAAGGCCGAGTCGGGGATCATCTACATCGACGAGATCGACAAGATCGCCCGCAAGAGCGAGAACCCGTCGATCACCCGCGACGTCTCCGGTGAGGGCGTCCAGCAGGCACTGCTGAAGATCATCGAGGGCACGACTGCCTCGGTGCCGCCGCAGGGCGGACGCAAGCACCCGCACCAGGAGTTCATCCAGATCGACACGACGAACGTGCTGTTCATCGTGGCCGGTGCCTTCTCCGGGCTCGACGACATCATCGCGGCCCGGGCGCGCAAGCGCGTCGTCGGCTTCGGCGCCCCTCTGCTGGAGGCCGTCGACGAGGGCGACCTGTTCGCGGAGGTCCGTCCCGAGGACCTGCAGAAGTACGGCCTGATCCCCGAGTTCATCGGGCGCCTCCCGGTGGTCGCCGCGGTCTCCCGCCTCGACCAGGAGGCGCTCGTCCGGATCCTCACCGAGCCGAAGAACGCGCTGGTCAAGCAGTACCAGCGGATGTTCCAGATCGACGGCGTCGAGCTCGAGTTCGACGAGGAGGCGGTCGCCTCCATCGCGGACCAGGCGCTGCTGCGCGGGACCGGTGCACGTGGCCTGCGGGCCATCATGGAGGAGGTCCTCCAGCAGGTCATGTTCGAGGTGCCCAGCCGTGATGACGTCGGTCGGGTGGTCATCACACGGGACGTGGTGCTGGAGAACGTCAACCCGACGCTGATCCCCCGGGACAGCGGCGAGGAGAAGCGCACACCCCGCGAGAAGAGCGCCTGACGGGTCCGTCATCCGCCTAGGATCGCGATCGTGAGCGACCTGCCGACCCCGATCCCTGCCGAGCTGGCCCGCCTGCGCGGGAGCATCGACAACATCGACGCCGCGCTGGTGTACCTGCTGGCGGAGCGGTTCAAGGCCACCCAGCAGGTGGGCGTGCTCAAGGCGACCACGGGTCTGCCGCCGTCGGACCCGGCGCGCGAGGAGCAGCAGGTGGGCCGGCTGCGCGAGCTGGCGCGCACCGCCGACCTCGACCCGGTGTTCGCGGAGAAGTTCCTCGCGTTCATCGTCGAAGAGGTCATCCAGCACCACGAGGCCATCGCCCAGGGGCACGCGCAGCGCGACTGAGAAGTCCGAAGGGGTGTGCCGGAGCGCCGCGCAGGGTGAGGGGCGCGGAGCGTCACTCGCCCGCAGCGGAGCGCAGGCTCGGTCCGACCACAAGATGGGGTGGCGCCGCGTGCCGCAGGAGCGGAAGGTAGGTGGGGTCAGCTCCGGCCGGCCGCGGGGGTGAGTGTGCGGCAGCCGGGGATCTCGATCCCGGAGGGATGCCCATGGACCTGCACTGGCTCAAGCCGCTGCTCGGACGGCCGTCGCCGTTCACGACCGTCTACCTGGACGCGACGAGGACCGGCGCGAACGCTGACGCCGAGGCGGCCGACCGCTGGAGGGCTGTCCGACGCGCCCTGGAGCGTGACGGCGCGTCTGCGGGGGTGCTCGACGACATCGCCGAGCTGGTCTCCGTCCCGACCGGTGTGCGGGGCCCGCACGGCCGGGTCGTCGTGGCGGACGCCGAGGGGGTCGTCGTCGACCGGGTGCTCTCCGAGCCCCCGGCCCAGTCCTACGCGGTGTTCGGACCCGCACCTGCCCTGCTCCCGGCGGTGCGCGCAGCCGACGAGACGGTGACGTACCTCCTGGTCGCGGTGGACCGCAACGGTGCGGACCTGACCTGGGCCGCCGGCGGGACGGTCCGGACCGAGGGCGGTCCGGAGACCGAGACCGTCGACGGTGGGCACGACGACGTGCACAAGACGCGCGAGGGCGGGCTGGACAGGCGCAGCCAGACGCGGGCGGAGGACTCCTGGGGCCGCAACGCCGAGGCGGTCGCGGCGGTGCTCGACAAGCGCGTCGCTGAGCGGACCCCGGACCTGGTGCTGATCACCGGTGACGTACGTGCGGTCTCCCTCGTGCGGGACGCCGTCGGTCAGCCCACGCGGGAGCTGCTCGTCGACGTGCCGGGGGGCGGTCGGGGCGAGGGTCTGAAGAAGGGGTCGTTCGAGGCGCACGTGGCCGAGGCGCTGGCGGGGTTCCGGACACGGCGCAGCGACGCGGTGCTGGACCGGTTCCGGGAGGCCCAGGGACGCGGTGGTGGAGCGGTCACGGCGCTCGACGACGTGATCGACGTGCTCCGGCGCGGCCAGGTGGCCGAGCTGGTGCTGCACGTCGACTCCCTGACGTCCGGGCTCGCGGACCGCACCCTCTGGGTCGGGCCCGAGCCGCTCCAGGTGGCGACGAGCCAGAGCGACCTCGCCTCGATCGGGGTGACCGGTGGCGCCGAGGAGATGGACGCCAACGTGGCGCTCGTGCGGGCGGCGCTGGGTCAGGACGCCGGGCTCACGTTCGCCGAGGACGGCACCGTGGACCTCGTCGACGGCATCGGCGCGGTGCTGCGCTGGTCCGACGACTCGACCCCGAGCGAGGCGGTCCCGACGCAGTCGGCCGACCAGGCCCGGCTCCGCACGGTGGTGTAACCCCCGGATCCCGCCCGCAACGTCCGAGGATCCGGTCGCCAGGGCGCTCAGAACCTCGGACGTCCCGGTGAGACGCACCGTTGCGTCCGAGGAAGTGAGCGCTCTGGCAGCCACTTCCTCGGACGCTCCGGTGGAGCGAGGGAAGCGAGGGGAGAGCGGGGTCAGTCGCCCCGGGTGTCCGTGTAGAGCGCCTCGATGTCGGCCGTGAAGTCCTTGAGGACCAGCGCGCGCTTCACCTTCAAGGACGGGGTGAGGTAGCCGTTCGCCTCGGTGAAGTCGGTGGTGAGCACGCGGAGCTTGCGGATCGACTCGGCGCGGGACACGGCCTCGTTGGCGCGGTCGGCGGCGCGGTCGAGCGCTTCCAGGACCGCCGGGTGCGTCGCCGCGTCCTGGACCGACAGGGCGGGCAGGCGGTGGTTGGACAGCCAGCCGGGGAGCATGTCGGCGTCGAGGGTCACGAGCGCGCCGATGAAGGGGCGCTGGTCGCCGACGACGACGACCTGGCTGACCAGCGGGTGACCGCGCAGGCGGTCCTCGAGCACCGCCGGGGCGACGTTCTTGCCGCCCGCGGTGACGATGATCTCCTTGGTCCGGCCGGTGATCTTCAGGTACCCGTCGTCGTCGAGCGTGCCGACGTCACCGGTGCGGAACCAGCCGTCGACCAGGGCCTCCGCGGTCGCCTCGGCGTCGTGCCGGTACCCGCGGAACACGTGCGGGCCGGACACGAAGATCTGCCCCTCGTCGTCGACCCGCAGCGCGGTGCCGGGGAACGCGGGGCCGACGGTGCCGACCTTGGTGAGGCCCGGCCGGTTCACGGCGGTCGGCGCGGTGGTCTCGGTGAGCCCGTAGCCCTCCAGCACCTCGACGCCGATGCCGCGGTAGAAGTGCCCGAGCCGCTCGCCCAACGGGGCGCCGCCAGAGATGGCGTACTGCGCGCGGCCACCGAGCGCCGCGCGGAGCTTGCCGTGCACGAGGGTGCCCGCCAGCTTGTGCCGGGCACGCAGGGTGGCGCCGGGGCCGGACCCGTCGAGCGCGCGCGAGTAGTCCTCCGCGGCCCTGGCGGCCCACCGGAACAGCGTCAGCTTCGTGCCCGAGCCGGCTTTCTGCTCGGCCGAGTTGTAGACCTTCTCGAAGACGCGCGGCACGGCCAGGATGAACGTCGGCTGGAATGCCGCGAGGTCGTCGAGCAGGTTCTTCGCGTCGGGCGTGTGTCCCAGGACCGCGCCCGACGGGACGCAGAGCACCTGGATGAACCGCGCGAACACGTGCGCGAGCGGCATGAACAGCAGGGTCCGCGAGCCGGGCTGCGCGCAGACGTCCCCGAGCCCCGCGACGCCGTTGAGCGTCAGCGCGACGAAGTTGCCGTGCGTCAGCTCGACCCCCTTCGGTCGGCCCGTGGTGCCGGAGGTGTAGATG
Source organism: Cellulomonas sp. Leaf334 (assembly GCF_001424195.1). Classification (GTDB taxonomy): domain Bacteria; phylum Actinomycetota; class Actinomycetes; order Actinomycetales; family Cellulomonadaceae; genus Cellulomonas. The sequence continues at coordinate 102,618 of NZ_LMOO01000006.1, forward strand.
ATCGTCGCCAGGTCGTCGGCCCGGGCCAGCGCGCTGCGACGGGCCACCTCGGCGTCGGTGACGTCGGTGCCGGCTGCGACGAGCGAGGCGACGGCGCCGTCGTCGACCACGAGCACGTCCCGCAGGCCGGGGAGGTCGTCCCGGACCTGTGCGACGACCGCGGCGTGCTTGGCGGTCTCGACGATCGCGAGGCGCACCCCGGCATCGGCTGCGATCCAGCGGACCTGCTCCGCCGACGACGTCTCGTAGACGGGCACGCCGAGCGCACCCGCTGCCCAGCAGGCGAAGTCGAGCAGGGTCCACTCGTAGCGCGTGCGGGACATGATCGCGACGCGGTCGCCGGGTTCGACGCCGCGCGCGACGAGCCCCTTGGCGACCGCTGTGACCTCGGCGACGAACGCCGAGACCGTGACCGGCGTCCAGCGGCCGTCGACGATGCGCTCGGCGAACACCCCGTCGGGGTCGCGGGCCAGCCGGGCCGTGAGCAGCCCGGGGATGCTCGCGGCCGGGTCCGGCTCGACCAGGGCGTCCGACCGAAACTCGCGCACGTCAGTCCTTCGGAGCCGGGGGGACCAGGACGGCGTCGCGCGCCACGCACGTCTCGCCCTCACCGTCGACGAGGGTGAGCGTGCCCACGACGCGACCGGCCGCGCGGATGTCGCCGAGCGCCGACTCGACGCCCGCGCGCAGGGCAGCGGGCACGACGAGGTCGACCGACGTGATCTCGGTGCGCATCGACAGCTTGGCCTCGGACTTCACCTTGCGCAGCGCGGCGAGCGCCGAGCCTGCGGCCGAGACGACGCCCGGGTCCGCCGACGTGCGCAGCGGCTCGGCGGTGGGCCACAACGCGCGGTGCACCGACCCCTCGCGCCACCAGGACCAGACCTCCTCCGTCGCGAACGGCAGCACCGGGGCGAACAGGCGCAGCAGCACGTCGAGGGCGATCGCCAGGGCGGCGCGGGCCGAGACGGTCTCCGGGGACGGGTCGCCGTAGGCGCGGTCCTTGACCAGCTCCAGGTAGTCGTCGCAGAACGTCCAGAAGAACGTCTCCGTCAGCTCGAGCGCGCGGGTGTGGTCGTACGCGGCGAGGGCCGTGGTGGCCCTGTCGACGACGTCTGCCAGGCCGGCCAGCATCGCGCGGTCGATCTCGGACGTGACCAGCGCGGGGTCGAGCGAGAGCGGCTCGTCGGCGGCACCGAACGACAGCGCGAACTTCGAGGCGTTGAGCACCTTGATGGCGAGGCGGCGCCCAATCTTCATCTGACCGACCTCGAACGCCGCGTCCGTGCCCAGACGCGCCGAGGCGGCCCAGTACCGGACGGCGTCGGAGCCGTGCTCCTCCAGCAGGCCCATCGGCGTCACGACGTTGCCCTTGGACTTCGACATCTTCTTGCGGTCCGGGTCGAGGATCCAGCCGCTGATCGCGGCCGACGACCACGGCAGCGAGCCGTGCTCCAGGTGCGAGCGGACCACGGTCGAGAAGAGCCAGGTGCGGATGATGTCCTGGCCCTGGGGGCGCAGGTCCATCGGGAACACGCGGCTGAACAGGTCGGGGTCGGTGCGCCAGCCGCCGACGATCTGCGGGGTCAGCGAGCTGGTCGCCCAGGTGTCCATGATGTCGGGGTCCGCGACGAAGCCGCCGGGCACCCCGCGCTGGTCGGCCGTGTAGCCCGCCGGGACGTCGGAGGACGGGTCGATGGGGAGCTGGTCCTCGGTGGGCAGGAGCGGTGCGTCGTGGCGCGGCTCACCGTCCTGGTCGAGCGGGTACCAGACGGGGAACGGCACCCCGAAGAACCGCTGCCGCGACACCAGCCAGTCGCCGTTGAGGCCGCTGACCCAGTTCTCGTACCGGACCTTCATGAAGTCGGGGTTGAACCCGAGCTCCGTGCCGCGGGCCAGCAGCGCGTCGCGCAGGGTCTCGTCGCGACCGCCGTTGCGGATGTACCACTGGCGGCTGGTGACGATCTCGAGGGGCTTGTCGCCCTTCTCGTAGAAGTTCGCCTTGCGCTCGGTCTTCACCGGCTCACCGTCCAGGTCGCCGGTCTCGCGCAGGCCGGCGACGACCGCCTCGCGCGCGGAGAAGGTGGTCTTGCCGGCGAGCTCCTCGTAGCGGGCGCGGGCGGCGTCCGACGCGAGCCAGTCCGGGGTCTCGCGCAGGATGCGGCCGTCGCGACCCACCACGGAGCGCGTCGGCAGCTGGAGCTCGCGCCACCACTGCACGTCGGTGAGGTCGCCGAACGTGCAGCACATCGCGATGCCGGCGCCCTTGTCGGGCTCGGCCAGGGAGTGCGCCAGGACCGGGATCTCGACGTCGAACAGCGGCGAGCGGACCGTCGTGCCGAACAGGTGCTGGTAGCGCTCGTCGTCGGGGTGCGCGATGAGGGCGACGCACGCGGGCAGCAGCTCGGGGCGCGTGGTCTCGATGAAGACCGGCCCGTCGGCACCGTGGAACGCGACGCGGTGGAACGCGCCCGGGTAGTCGCGCGCCTCGAGCTCGGCCTGCGCGACCGCCGTCTGGAACGTCACGTCCCACAGACCGGGAGCCTCGGCCTGGTACGCCTCACCGCGCGACAGGTTGCGCAGGAACGCCTGCTGGGCGACGGCGCGGGACTCCGCGGAGACCGTCTGGTACGTCCGCGACCAGTCCACCGAGAGGCCGAGCCGGCGCCACAGCGCCTCGAACAGCCGCTCGTCCTCGACCGTCAGGCGCTCGCAGAGCTCGACGAAGTTCTTGCGGCTCACCGGCACCTGCGGGCCGGACTTGCCCTCGCCGCCCTCGAACGGGGGCGTGAAGTCGGTGTCGTACGGCAGCGACGGGTCGCAGCGCACACCGTAGTAGTTCTGCACGCGGCGCTCGGTGGGCAGACCGTTGTCGTCCCAGCCCATCGGGTAGAACACCTCGCGGCCGCGCATCCGCTGGAACCGCGCGACGACGTCGGTGTGCGTGTAGGAGAACACGTGGCCGACATGCAGCGAGCCGGAGACCGTCGGGGGAGGTGTGTCGATCGAGTAGACCTGCTCGCGGGTGGCCGTCCGGTCGAAGGTGTACAGGTCCTGCGCGGTCCACGCCTCGTCCCAGCGGGTCTCGACACCGTCGAGCGAGACCCGGTCCGGTACCTGCCGCGTGCCCGTGGTCGTCAGGGGTGCGGCGGGCGAGTCGGACGGCGCAGTGGGGTACTCAGAGCTCATGGGTCGACATCTTCCCAGATAGCTGGGGCGTCGAGGCTCCGTCGACGATCAGGCGAACACTCGGTGAACGGGGCCGGTCACCGCACGGTCCGGCGTGGCCAGGGTGCAAGGATCGCCACTCGCCGGGTCGTGAGCGCATGATCGGGAACACACGATCGGACGGGGAGGCTGGCGATGGCGGCCGAGGGGTTCCTCCGTGCCGACCTCGCGCCCGCCCCGCGCACCCTCCTGGACGTCCTCGAGGCGAGCGCACTGGCCCACGGCGACGCCCCCGCGATCGACGACGGCAGCACGGTCCTGACGTACGCCGAGCTGCTGGTGGCGGTCCGGGCGGCCGCGGCGGGACTGGCCGGTGGGGGCGTCGGACCCGGGGATCGCGTCGGCGTGCGGATCCCCTCGGGCACGGCCGAGCTGTACACGGCGATCCTCGCGGTGCTCGCCGCCGGGGCGGCCTACGTGCCGGTGGACGTGGACGACCCCGACGAGCGCGCGCAGACCGTGTTCCGGGAGGCCGGAGTGGCGCGGGTGCTCACCGAGGGCGACGTGGCTACGCTGCGGCGCACCGCGGAGCCACGCCGCCCGACGCTCGACGACGACGCCTGGATCATCTTCACGTCGGGCTCCACGGGCGCCCCCAAGGGTGTCGCGGTCACGCACCGGTCGGCCGCCGCGTTCGTCGACGCCGAGGCCCGCCTGTTCCTGCAGGCGGCGCCGCTCGGCCCGGGCGACCGCGTGCTCGCGGGGCTGTCGGTCGCGTTCGACGCGAGCTGCGAGGAGATGTGGCTCGCGTGGGGGCACGGCGCCTGCCTGGTCCCGGCGCCGCGGGCCCTCGTCCGCACCGGCATGGACCTCGGACCGTGGCTGGTCGCGCAGGGCATCACGGTCATCTCGACCGTCCCCACGCTCGCCGGGCTCTGGCGTGCCGAGGAGCTGGCAGGCGTCCGGCTGCTCATCTTCGGCGGCGAGGCGTGCCCGCCCGAGCTCGTCGCGCGGCTGGTCGGGGAGGGGCGCGAGGTCTGGAACACGTACGGGCCGACGGAGGCGACCGTCGTGGCGTGCGCGGCGCTGCTCACCGGCGACGGGCCGGTGCGGATCGGGCACGCGCTCGACGGGTGGGACCTCGCCGTCGTGGCACCCGACGGGTCGCCGGTCGAGGAGGGCGGTCTCGGCGAGCTGATCATCGGCGGCGTCGGCCTCGCGCGGTACCTCGACCCGGCCAAGGACGCCGAGAAGTACGCACCCGCCGATGGCCTCGGCTGGGAGCGGGCGTACCGCAGCGGGGACCTCGTGCGCTACGAGCCCGAGGGGCTGGTCTTCGTCGGGCGCGCCGACGACCAGGTCAAGGTGGGCGGCCGACGGATCGAGCTGGGCGAGGTCGACTCCGCCCTGCTCGGCCTGCCGGGAGTCGCCGGAGCCGCTGCGGCCGTACGGCGGACACCGGCCGGCACGTCGGTCCTCGTCGGCTACCTCGTCCCCGAGCCCGGGGTCGAGCTGGACCTCGCCGACGCCCGCCACCGCCTCACCGGCACGCTCCCGGCCGCGCTGGTCCCGCTGCTCGCCCCTGTGGAGTCGATCCCGACCCGGGGGTCCGGCAAGGTCGACCGAGATGCGCTGCCCTGGCCGCTCGCGCGTCCTGACGAGGAGTCCGCTCCCGCCGTCGGGCTGACGCCGACGGGCGAGTGGGTGGCCGAGCGGTGGACGGCGGCGCTGGGCGTCGCCGTGGCCGGACCGCGCGACGACTTCTTCGCGTCCGGCGGCGGGAGCCTGGTCGCGGCGCAGCTGGTGAGCGCGCTGCGCACGAGGTTCCCGACGGTGACCGTCGCCGACGTCTACGAGTACCCGCGGATCGGTGACCTCGCCCGGCGTCTGGACGAGTTCGAGCCGACCGTCGTGGCCGAGGCGCGTGTCGTGGCACCCACACCGTTCCGGGCGCAGGCGGTCCAGACCGTGCTGGCGCTCCCGCTCGCCGCCCTCGTCGGGCTGCGGTGGCTGACCTGGCTGCTGGCGGCGGACGCGGTGCTCGTCGCCACGACCGGGGCGCCCTGGGTGCCCGTCGTGCCCGGGGTCTGGTGGTGGGTGGCGCTCGGGTGGCTGGTGCTCATCAGCCCGCTCGGGCGCATGGGGACCACCGTGGCCGTCGCCCGGACGCTGCTGCGCGGGCTGGAGCCCGGCCGGTATCCGCGCGGCGGGTCCGTGCACCTGCGGCTCTGGTTCACCGAGTCGTGGGCCGCGGCGGCGGGCGCGGAGAACCTGTCCTGCGCCCCGTGGACCCTGCAGTACGCGCGGGCGCTCGGTGCGAGCATCGGCCGTGACGTCGACCTGCACGCGATCCCGCCGGTCACCGGGCTCCTCACGCTCGGCAACGGGTGCGCGGTCGAGCCCGAGGTCGACCTGCGCGGGCACTGGCTGGACGGGGACGTGCTCCGGGTGGGTCGCGTGCGGATCGACAAGCGGGCCACCGTCGGGACGCGCAGCACGCTCGCGCCCGGCACCCGGGTCGGGGCGTGGGCGGAGGTCGCGCCCGGGTCAGCGGTGCTCGACTCCGTGCCGCCGGGCGAGCTCTGGGTGGGGTCGCCGGCGGTGTTCGACGGACCGTCGCGGCGGCACTGGCCGCGTGACAAGGCGCCCCGCGGCGGGCGTTGGGTGGCCGCCTACGGTGCGACCGCCGCCGCGCTGGCCGCGCTGCCCGTGGTCGCGGCCGCGTGCGGGCTGCTCGTGGTCGGGCTCGGTCTGCGGGACGCGACGACCTGGTCCGAGGCGGCGGTCGACGCCCTGCGGGCCGCCCCGCTCGGCGCGATCACGATGGTCGTCGTGCTCGCCGTGGTCACGCTCGTGTCCGTGCGGCTGCTGGGTCTGGGATTCCGCGAGGGGTACCACGCCGTGCGCAGCCGGGCGGGCTGGCAGGTGTGGGCGACGCTGCGGCTCATGGACGACGCACGCACCACCCTGTTCCCGCTGTACTCCAGCATGGCGACACCGGTGTGGCTGCGGGCGCTCGGAGCGGACATCGGCAAGGACGTGGAGGCGTCGACCGCTCTCATGCTCCCCACCCTGACCACGGTCGGGGACGGGGCGTTCCTCGCCGACGACACCCTCATCGGCTCCTACGAGCTCGGGCACGGGTGGCTCCGGGTGGAGCGCAGCAAGGTCGGGAAGCGGGCGTTCCTCGGCAACTCGGGGATGATCGCACCCGGCCGCGCGGTGCCCAAGCGGGGCCTCGTCGCCGTCCTGTCCGCCACGCCGGAGGACGCGCGGGCCGGGACCAGCTGGCTCGGGTCGCCACCCGTGAAGCTGCGGCGGGTGGCGGGGGAGTCGGACGACGCCCGCACGTTCGCGCCCCCGACGCGGCTGCGGGTCGCCCGGGCGCTCGTGGAGCTCTGCCGGATCGTGCCGGTGATCTGCACCTTCGGGCTCGGGGTCGCGGTGCTCCTGGTCCTGCAGGCCGCGCTCGACGCGTGGGGTCTGGGTGCGGCTGCCGCGTCGTCCGCGTTCGTCGTGCTGGCGGCAGCGGGTGTCGCGTGCGCGCTCGCCACCGTGGCCAAGTGGCTGCTCGTCGGCAGGCTCCGCCCCGGGGACCACCCCCTGTGGAGCTCGTTCATCTGGCGCAACGAGCTCGCCGACACGTTCCTGGAGGTCGTCGCCGTGCCGTGGCTGGGACCGGCGACGAACGGCTCGCCTGCCCTGACCGTCTGGCTGCGGACGCTCGGTGCGCGCATCGGCCGCGGGGTCTGGTGCGAGACCTACTGGCTGCCCGAGGCCGACCTCGTGACGCTCGGCGACGCCGCCACCGTGAACCGTGGGTGCGTGCTGCAGACACACTTGTTCCATGATCGGGTCATGAGCATGGACACAGTCGAGCTGGGACGCGGCGCGAGCCTGGGCCCGCACGGGGTCGTGCTGCCCGCGGCGAGCCTCGACGACGGCGCCCGCGTCGGACCCGCGTCGCTCGTGCTGCGCGGCGACACCATCCCCGCCGGGTCCCGCTGGACGGGCAACCCGGTGTCCCCGGCGTGACCCAACCGCCGGAGGACCCGTACCTTCCCGGCCGCCCCGAGGGCGGCCTGACCGTGGACCGGTACGAGCTCGAGCTCGACTACCGGGTGGCCACCAACCGGCTCGACGCGCGCGCCGTGGTGCACGCGCAGGCGTCGCGCCCCGTGGACCGGGTCTCGCTGTCCCTGCACGGGCTGCGCGTCGGTCAGGTGCTCGTCGACGGGAAGCGGCCGTCGCGGTGGACGCATCGCGACGACCGGATCGACATCCGGCTCAGCGCCACGCTCACCGTCGGCGTCGCCCTGGTGATCGAGGTCCGCTACGGCGGGCAGCCGGGTCCGGCGCGCGGACCGTGGGGCGAGGTCGGCTGGGAGGAGCTCGAGGACGGGCTCATCGTGGCCGGGCAACCCGACGGCGCACCGACGTGGTTCCCGTGCCACGACAGCCCCGCCGACAAGGCGAGCTTCTCCGTCGTCGTGACGGCGGAGGCCGGGTACGAGGTGCTCGCCAACGGGCAGCTGGTCTCGCGCACGCCCCGGGCCGGGCGGGTCCGCTGGGCCTATGAGCAGGCCGAACCCATGGCGCCGTACCTGGCCACGCTGCAGATCGGGCGGTACCAGCGCCTGATGCACGGCACCCAGCTGATCGTCCCCTCGCGGCTGCTGGCAGCGGCCGAGCACGACCTCGCTCGTCAGCCGGCGATGATCGCGCTCTTCGAGGACCGGTTCGGGCCCTACCCGTTCGCCGCCCCGTACACGGTCGTCGTCACCGACGACGACCTCGAGATCCCGCTGGAGGCCCAGGGGCTGTCCGTGTTCGGTGCCAACCACCTGGACGGTCGGCGCGGGTCGGAGCGGCTGGTTGCCCACGAGCTCGCCCACCAGTGGTTCGGCAACAGCCTGACCGTCGGACGGTGGCGGGACATCTGGCTGCACGAAGGCTTCGCCTGCTACGCCGAGTGGCTGTGGTCGGAGCAGTCGGGCGGCTGGACGGCGCACCGCCAGGCGCGCTCGGCGCACGCCCGCCTGTCCCTGCTGCCGCAGGACCTGCTCATCGGGGATCCCGGCGCGGCGGCGATGTTCGACGACCGGCTCTACAAGCGCGGAGCGCTCACCCTGCACGCCCTGCGGCTGACCGTGGGGGACGACGTGTTCTTCGACATCCTGCGGACATGGACCGCGCGATACCGGCACGGGACGGTCAGCACGGAGCTGTTCGTCGCGTGCGCGTCCGAGGTGGCCGGCGTCCCGCTGGCGCTCCTCGTCGAGTCGTGGGTCTACCGAGCCGCCCTGCCCGAGCTGCCGCCGGGATCATCCGGCCTGGTCCCGCGGTTAGGGTGATTCGGGGACGACCTCGCGGAGCACCGCGTACCCCGCGCTCACAGGAGTCAGTAGATGGCACAGGTCACGGCGGACGGCCTCACGGTCGGGTACGCGGCGATGCTCGAGCAGTTCCACCCGACCGAGGCGGTCGAGCTGTCCGTCCACGCGGAGGCCCACGGGTTCTCCGGCGTGATGGCCGCCGACCACTACCAGCCGTGGGTCCCCGCGCAGGGACAGGCGGCGTTCGTCTGGAACGTGCTGACCGCCCTCGGCGAGCGCACCACCGGTGACATCGGCCCCGGCGTCACCGCACCGACGTTCCGCTGGCACCCCGCGATGGTCGCGCAGGCGTCGGCCACGCTCGCCGCGATGTACCCCGGACGCCACTGGCTGGGGCTGGGCTCCGGCGAGGCGCTCAACGAGCACATCGTCGCGAACTACTGGCCCGAGGCGCCCGAGCGGATCAACCGCATGTTCGAGGCCATCGAGATCATCAAGAAGCTGTTCACCGCGTCGATCGCGGGCAAGGACGTCAAGCACGCCGGGCAGTTCTACAAGGTCGAGTCCACCCGCCTGTGGACCATGCCCGAGGTCGCGCCCGAGATCCTCGTCGCCACCGCCGGCCCGGTCACCGCGAAGCGCGCCGGCCGGCACGCCGACGGGCTCATCACCGTCGGGGCGCCGCTGGAGAAGATCTCCGGCCTGTTCGGCAAGTTCGACGAGGGCGCCCGCGAGGCCGGCAAGGACCCCGACGCGATGCCGAAGGTCCTCCAGCTCCACCTGTCGTGGGCGGAGACCGACGAGCTTGCCCTCGCGCACGCGATGCACGAGTGGCCCAACGGCGGCATGAAGTTCCCGAAGGCCGACATCCGCTCCCCGTTCGACTTCGAGCAGATGGCCAAGCTCGTGCGCCCCGAGGACTTCGAGGGCCGCATGGTCATCTCCGCGGACCCGGACAAGCACCGTGCCGAGATCCAGAAGTACGTCGACCTCGGCTTCGACCGCATCTACCTGCACAACGTCGGACGCAACCAGCGCGAGTGGATCGAGACGTTCGGGGCGGACGTGCTGCCCAAGCTCGTGCGATGAGCACGCGGCTCGAGGTCTGGGCGCCCGACGGGCTGCCCGAGATCGCGCCCGGCGACGACCTCGTGGAGCTGCTCACCGAGCTGCTCCGCGACGACCCGCTGATCGACGGGGACGTCCTCGTCCTGACCAGCAAGGTCGTCTCCAAGGCCGAGGGCAGGGTCGTCTCCGCCGACGACCGCGAGCAAGCCATCACCGACGAGACCGTCCGCGTCGTCGCCACCCGCGAGCACGCCACCGGCGTCACCCGGATCGTCGAGAACCGGCTCGGGCTCGTCATGGCAGCCGCCGGCGTCGACGCCTCGAACACGCCCGAGGGCACCGTCCTGCTGCTCCCGGTCGACCCGGACGCATCCGCCCGATCCTTGCGGGCCGGTCTGTCCGCAGCCTTCGGCGTCCGGATCGGTGTGGTCGTCACCGACACCGCCGGGCGGCCGTGGCGGCAGGGCGTGACCGACATCGCGATCGGCGCCGCCGGGGTCGTCGTCCTCGACGACCTGCGCGGACAGGTCGACACGTTCGGCCGCCCGCTCGTCATGACCCAGGCCGCCGTCGCCGACGAGATCGCGTCCGCAGGAGAGCTGGTCAAGGGCAAGGCCGAGGGGCGACCTCTCGCGGTCGTCCGCGGGCTCGGCCACCTCGTCACCGACGAGGACGGACCCGGTGCCCGGGCGCTCGTACGCCTCGGCGCCGAGGACATGTTCGCGCAGGGCAGCGCCGAGGCGTACTCGCAGGGCTGGAAGGACGCGCTGCGGGAGCAGTGAGCCCTCGACGGCTGGCCTGCGGAGCTGTGGATGGAGCAGTCCGCGCGGTGCCCGACCCGGCTAGCGTCGGCGCCTGCCCCGGGGAGAGCCACGGGCCAGGCGAAAGGGACTCGGACATGCAGGACGACCGTGATGACGACGGCACGCGGACGACGCGTAGACGACGAGACGCCGACGTGTCCGCGCTGACCGGCCTCGGCCTGATCGTGTACCTCGTCACGGCCGTCCTGGCACGCGTCGTGCAGAACGATCACGCCGCGACAGTGGTGGGACTGGTCGCGTTGATCCCGCTCGGCGCAGCGGTCGTGATCGCGGTCCGGCGTCGGCTGGTGGGAGCGGTCGCCCCGCCCGCCCTGCTGTTCGTCGGCGTCGCGATCCTCAGTGCCGTCCGGTTCGCCTGAGCGCCAGCCGGCTCAGGGGGCAGCCGTCGCCTTCGCGGCGGCCTTCGCAGCCTGCTTCGTCGCGCGCACCTCGCTGAGCGACACCGGGTCTGTGACGTCCGCGATCGACCGGCGCGCGCCCGGCTCGCCGTAGGCGCCGGCGGCCTCGGCCCAGCCCGCGGGCTGCACGCCGCGCTGCTTACCGAGGAGTGCCAGGAAGATTCGCGCCTTCTGGTCACCGAAGCCGGGCAGCGCCTTGAGCCGCTTCAGCACGGTCTTCCCGTCGGGGTCGCCGTCGGTCCACAGGCGGGTGACGTCGCCGTCATAGTCGGAGGCCACGGCAGCGGCGACGGCCTGGATGCGGCCCGCCATCGAGCCGGGGTAGCGGTGGACCGCCGGGGGCGTCGCGCACAGGGCGGCGAACGTCTCCGGGTCGGCCTCCGCGATGCGGTGCACGTCGAGGCCGTTCATGCGCGCCGCGATCTTGGCGGGCCCGGCGAAGGCGGACTCCATGGTGACCTGCTGGTCGAGGAGCATGCCCACCAGGAGTGCGAACGGGTCGTCGTCGAGCAGGCGGTCGGCGTCGGCGTCACCGGTCATCCAGAGGGTCATGGGGTCATTCTGGCGCAGGACCGGTCGCGACGGCCGTCGGACGCCTCACTCGCGTCGCGCGGCGAACGACAGCATGGTGGGGATGGTGGCGAACCAGCGCTCGTCGTCGGTCCACTCGTGCTCGGCCCGACCGTGCGCAGGGAGCGACGGTGGTTCGTCCATCCTCTCGCGAGCACGGGGGCGTTCGTCGACGCGATCATCCTGCTCGCGATGGGTGGGACGGACTCGCGAGGGCTGAAGCTGCGCTGAGTGGGGCAGGATGCGACGGTGCGGTGGGTCGTGGTGGTGCCCGTGAAGCCGGCGGCCGACGGGAAGACGCGGCTCGCCGGCGTGCTGTCCGCGTCTGCGCGGGAAGGGCTGGTGCGGGCGATGGCGCTCGACACGATCGCGGCTGCCGTGGTGACACCCGAGGTGCTGCGGGTCGTGGTGGTGACGGCGGACGAGCCGCTGCGGAGGTTGCTCGGCGGGACTGTCGATCTCGTCGACGAACCCGGCGGCGGGCTCAACGGTGCGGTCCGAGCGGGCATCGAGCGCGCGGCGGTACGTGGCGACGGAGTCGCCGTCCTGCTGGGTGACCTGCCCGCGCTGCGGCCGGACGACCTCGCGGACGCCCTGAGCATGGCGAGCGCCCACGAGCGCGCGTTCGTGGCCGACGCCGACGGCACGGGGACGACCCTCCTCGCGGCGCTGCCGGGGGTGGTGCTCGATCCGCAGTTCGGGCCGGGGTCCGCCGCCGCGCACGAGCTGGCCGGGCACGTGCGGCTGGCGGTCGGTGCGATGTCGACCGTGCGTCGCGACGTGGACGTCCCCGACGATCTGGTCGAGGTGGCGCGGCTCGGCGTCGGCCCGGCGACACGCGCGGTGCTCTAGCGTCGGCGCGTGCGCCTCTTCCGTTGTCCCCGCTGCGGGGACGTGGCATTCATCGAGTCCGTGGCCTGCGACGGGTGCGGCCTGGAGCTGGGACTGCACCCGCCGACGCTGACGATGCGCGCAGCACCTGCGCAGGGCAGCGACGTCGAGGGCACGTGGTGGTTCCCGTGCGCGAACCGGCTCTGGGAGTGCAACTGGCTCGCGGCGGCCGACTCCGGCTCGGGGCAGTGCATCTCGTGCAGACTCACGCGCACGCGGCCGGGCAACGACGACACCCTCGCGCTCGAGAAGCTCGCGACCGCGTCGGGCGACAAGCGGCGGCTGCTCGTCCAGCTCGCGGACCTCGGGCTGCCGATCACCCCCTGGTACGAGCGGGCGGGTGGGCTCGGCTTCGACCTGCTGTCGTCGCGGTCCGACGGCGCGCGCGTCACCATCGGGCACGCCAACGGGATCGTCACGATCGACCTGGCGGAGTCGCTCGACGCGCACCGTGAGGCGCTGCGGATCCGGCTCGGCGAGCCGTACCGGACGATGCTCGGGCACTTCCGGCACGAGGTCGGGCACTACTACGAGTGGATCCTCGTCGAGCAGACCGGCTGGATCGACGAGTGCCGGACGATCTTCGGCGACGAGCGCACGTCGTACCGCGACGCGATCGCCCGGCACTACCGCACGGGCGCGCCGCACGACTGGGCGGAGAGCTTCATCTCCGAGTACGCCACGATGCACCCGTGGGAGGACTTCGCGGAGTGCTTCGCGCACTACCTGCACCTGACCAGCACGCTGCAGACCGCGGCCGGCGGGCAGATGAGCATCCGGGTCGAGGGGGTGCCGCAGATCGCCGATGGGGAGGTGCGCCCGCGGACCGGTTACGCGGACGCGACGATGGCGGAGATCCTCGCCGACTGGCTACCGGTCTCGACGTTCCTCAACCGCGTGAACCGCGCGATGGGCAAGAGCGACCTGTACCCGTTCACGATCGCGGCGCCCGTGGCCCGCAAGCTCGACTTCGTGCACCGGGTCGTCACGGCGTCCCGCGTGGAGCGGCCGCTCGGTTAGGGCAGTGCGCCGACCAGGGCGAGCGCGTCGGCAGCGATGCGGGCGGTCGTGGGTACGTCGGTCATGAGCGTCGGCGCGGCACCCGCGAGCCAGCCCTCCGACCGCAGCGCGTCGGCAGCGTCGGCGTCCCGGTCGTCGACGAGCCAGGCGTCCAGCACACCGTCGGGCCGTCGGCCGTAGTGCCGCGCCACGGCGAGCGCGCTGGTCTCGACGCCGATCGCGGTCAGGCACACGTCGGCCATCCCGCGCACGGGTGCGCCGCCGATCACGGGGCTGACGCCGACCACCGGCGCGGCCGTCGTGCGCATCGCGTCGCGGATGCCGGGGATCGCGAGGATCGTCCCGACGGAGACGACCGGGTTGGACGGCGGGACGACGACCACGTCGGCGTCGGCGATGGCCGCGAGGACGCCGGGCGCGGGGGTGGCCGTCGCCAGGTTCGTCTGGACGAACCGCGCGGCGGGGAGCGCGGCCCGGTGGCGGACCCACCACTCCTCGAAGTGGAGCTCCCGGCCGTCGGTGGTGACGACGTGCGTCTCGACCTCGTCGTCGGTCATCGGCAGCAGCGTCACGCCCGGTGCCCAGCGCTCGGCGAGGCGGGCCGTGACCCGGGACAGCGGCAGCCCGGTGCGGAGCAGCGCGGTGCGGGCCAGGTGGGTGGCCAGGTCGAGGTCGCCCAGCGTGAACCACTCCCAGCCGAGCCCGTACGCGGCGAGGTCGTCGCTGGTCCGCCGGCTCTCGTCGCGCCGGCCCCAGCCCTGCTCCTCGTGGACCGCACCGCCGAGCGTGTACATCAGGGTGTCGAGGTCGGGGCAGACGCGGACGCCGTGCAGCCACATGTCGTCGCCGGTGTTCGCGACGACGGTGATGTGGGCGCGTTCGCCGACCAGGTTCAGCAGGCCGCGGGTGAAGCGGGCGCCGCCGACGCCGCCGGACAGGACGGTGATCTTCATGGGGACCTCGTCGGCTCGTGGAACGCGATGACCGGCCGGCCGGTGCGCGGGTGCTCCAGGATGTCGGCCTCGACGCCGTAGACCGCGCGCAGGAGGTCCGGTGTCAGCACCTCGCGCGGGTGCCCCGCTGCCGCGAGGTGACCGTCCGCGAGGACGAGCACGTGCTCGCAGAACGCGGCCGCGAGGTTGAGATCGTGCAGGGCGGCGACCGTCGTCGTGCCCAGGTCGCGCACGAACGCCAGCAGGCTCAGCTGTGCGCTGACGTCGAGGTGGTTGGTCGGCTCGTCGAGGAGCAGGAGCTCGGGTTCCTGCGCGAGCGCCCGGGCGATCTGCACGCGCTGCCGCTCGCCACCGGACAGGGAGGACCAGGGACGTTCGGCGAGGTGGTCCGCCTGCGCGCTGACCAGCGCACGGTCGACCGCCGCGTCGTCGGGGTCGGTGCCCCACAGGCTCCGGTACGGGATCCGGCCGAGCGACACGACCTCGCGGACCGTCAGCGGGACAGTGCTGGTGGACTCCTGCTCCAGCAGGGCGATCTGGCGGGCCCGCGTCCTGCGCGAGAGCTCGTGCACCGGGGTGTCGTGGACCAGCACCGCACCCTTCTCGGGCGGCAGCAGCCCGGCAACCAGGCGCAGCAGGGTGGTCTTGCCGGCTCCGTTCGGCCCCAGCAGTCCGGTCAGGTGGCCGGCCGGCGGGGTCGCGTCGATCCCGTCGACCACCCAGCGTCCTCCGAGGCGGGTGCCGACGCCGTCGAGGGTCAGGTCCATGCCGACCCCTTCCCGCGGCGGAGCAGGAACGCGAAGACCGGGACGCCGATGAGGGCGGTGACGATGCCGACGGGCAGCTCGCGCGGGTCGAAGACGGTCCGGGCGAGCGTGTCCGCCCAGATGAGGAACACGGCACCGCTGAGCGCGGCGACGGGCAGCAGCCGGCGGTGCGCGGGCCCGGTGAGCGACGAGACGGCGTGCGGCAGGATCAGGCCGACGAACCCGATCGCGCCGCTGACCGCGACCATCGCCCCCGTGAGCAGGGCGACGACCGTCATCAGGGTCCAGCGCGTGCGGTCCACGTCGATGCCCAGGGCCGCCGCCGACGTGTCCCCGAACGCGAACGCGTCGAGCCGCGTCGCACTGAGCACGAGGACCGTGCCGACGACGACCACCGCGATGCCCGCGATGGCGACCGACCCCCACGTCGCGCCCGCCAGCGAGCCCAGGAGCCAGTTGAGGATCTCCCGGTAGGAGTCGCCCGTCGAGCTCCAGAAGATGACGAAGCTGGTCCCCGCGGCGGCCATCTGTGACACCGCGAGACCGGCCAGGACCGTCCGGCCTGGGGACAGGGTGCTCCCCGAACGGGCGAGGGCGAGGGTCGCGACGAGGGCCAGCAGCGCACCGGCGAACGCGGCGACCGGCAGCAGCAGGCTCACACCGACGACGAGCACGGCGACCGCGCCGAGCGACGCACCCGACGAGAGTCCGAGCAGGTACGGGTCGGCCAGCGGGTTGCGCGTCAGGCTCTGCATCACCGCGCCCGCGATCGCGAGCCCGGCGCCCACAGCGGCTGCCGTGAGCACGCGGGGGAGCCGCAGGTCCCACACGATCGCGTCGTGCAGCCGCGGGACGGCCTCCACGGGCAGGCCGAGGTGGCCCGCGATGCTGCGCGCGACCTCCGCGACCCCGAGGTCGGCCGGGCCGATCGTGACCGTGACCAGGACCGTCACGACGAGCGCCGCCAGCCCCGCGAGGACCAGCAGCGACAGAGGCGTGCGGCGTCTCACCCCAGCTCGGTCAGCTGGTCGCTGAGCGACGCGACCGCGTCGGCGTTGCGGACCCCGGCCTCGCCCGCCGCGAACGGGACGCGGAGGTACCGCTTCTCCCGCACGGCCGTGAGCTGGCTCGTCGCCGGGTTGGCCTCGAGCAGGGCGATCTTCTTGTCCGCGGTGTTCCAGGCGGCGTCGACGAGCACGATCACGTCCGGGTCGGCCGCCACGACCTGCTCCCAGCCGGCCGACGTCCAGCTGTCGTGCACGTCCGCGAAGATGTTGGTCAGTCCGGCCGCGTCCATGATCATCTGCGGTGCACCGATGCCCGCCCCGACGTACGGGGTGTCCGTCCCGGAGCTGTACCAGAGCGCGGTCGTCTCGTCGGCCGGCTGCTGCACGGCCTCCAGCGTCGCCTCCTGCTCCGCGATCAGCTCCTCCGCCCGCTCCGGCACCCCGAAGATCGCCGCGACCTCACGGATCTCGTCGGCGACCTCCTCGAACGTCAGCGGGTCGGGCATGTAGCCCGCCTCCTTGCACGCCGCGGGGGAGACGTACGTGGTGATCCCGAGGTTGTGCAGCGCAGCGCGGTCGCCGGCGCCGTCCGCCGAGAAGTTCGACTCCCAGCCGCCGTAGACGAAGTCGGGCTCCAGCGCGAGCAGCGCCTCCTGGCCGGGGACCTTGTCCGAGACCACCGGGACGCCCGCGAACGCGGCCTCGTAGGCCTGCGGCACCGGACCGTCCGCGAACGCCGTGCCGATGAGCACATCCTCCAGCCCCAGCGCCAGGAGCATCTCCGTCGCGGTCGACTTGATGGTGACGACCTTCGACGGCGGCGCGGTGATCGTGACCTCCGTGCCGCAGTTGTCGAGGGTCACCGGGGCGAACGTGGCGCTCGCGGGCTCCGTCGGTCCTGCTTCCGGTGTGCTCTGGGCGGAGCACGCCGTGAGCGCCAGGGCGGCGACGGCGGTCAGGAGGACGGGACGGATCCTGGGCATCGGGATGAGGGCTCCGGGGCTCTGCGGTGCGGGGCGCGCGAGCACGTCGCTCGGCGTCGGGGTGGGGTGCACGTCGCACCTCCGGAGGGCCGCCCACGTCCGGGCGGCGCGACCCGGCCACAGCCGGCAGGGTTCCGGGCACAGAGTAGGCCTGGGGGGTGGTGTGTCGGCAAGTGGGCCGCGGTCGCAGTGGACGACCTGCGCTCGTCGCCGTCGGGTCTTGATGTCCTGCTCCGAGTGGCCTAGGATCGAACACATGTTCGACAGTGGTGTGGGCGGTGATCCGGGGCTCGGGGAGGTCCCGGATCACGCTCACGCTCACGCTCACGCACGGGTGCTGAGCTGACCCGACGGCTGTGCCGCCGTCAGGGTGCGGCGGCGAGTGCCAGGGCGCGAGCGACGTCGTCCACCTCGACGCCGAGGAGGCCGACGGTGACCCGGACGTGGTCACCGGGACGTGCGGACTCGCGGGTGTCGGCGCTCACCGGGGTGTGGCTCGTCCCTTCTCGCTCGGCGGCGTCGTCCTCCGATGACGGGTTGAGGGTGGTCGTACCTCCGTCGGCGGAGAACGGGGTGCCCGGCGCCACGCGGATGCCGGCTGCCTCGAGTCGGACCAGCGCGGTGCGCTCGTCGTGCACCGGGAGCCAGACGTTGATCCCGTCGCCGGGCTCGATCGCGAGGCCGTGCGTGGCGAGGGCGTCGCGGAGGGCGCGGCGGCGGGCGTGGTAGACGCGACGGGCGTGCGCGACGGCCTCGATGGCGGTGCTGTCGGTGAGCAGGTCGACGAGGACGTGCTGGAGGAGGCGACTGGTCCAGCCGGGGCCGAGCATGCGGCGGGCGACCAGACCGTCGAGCACGGAGGCGGGTCCGCCCACAGCGGCGATGCGCAGGTCGGGGCCGTGGGACTTCGAGTAGGAGCGCACGTGCACGACCCGGTCGGGCAGGAGCGACCCGAGGCTGACGTCGCGCGCGGACGCGATCTCGCCCGAGTGGTCGTCCTCGACGACGAGGGCGTCGTACCGGCGCAGGACGGCGGCGAGCTCACGGGCGCGCGTGGAGGTCATGCTCACGCCGGTCGGGTTGTGGGCGCGCGGCTGCACGACGACGACGCCCGCCCCGGCGTCGAGCGCCCGGTCGAGCGCGTCGGGTCGCATCCCGTGCCGGTCGAGCGTGACGGGGACGCGTTCGAGCCCGAGCTGATCCACGAGGTCGAACAGCGGGGGGAAGCCGGGGTCCTCCACGGCGATGCGGGAGCCGTAGCCGGCGACGCGTTCGAGGGTTCGGCTGATGGCGTCGAGAGCCCCGTCGACGACGGTGATGCGCTGCGGTGCGAACGGCCACGAGTCCCGCAGCAGCACCTCGAGGGCGGGGACGACGGGTGAGGTGACGTAGGCACCGGTGTCGGCAGCGGGTCTCTGGAGCCGCGACGCGGGACAGGGCAGGACCGATCAGCGGCAGCAGCTCGGGGTCGGGGGTGCCGGTCGACAGGTCGAGCCGGGCGGGCGCGCCACCGGCGAGCTCGCGGTAGCGGGGCGGGAGCCAGCTCGCCGGCGGAGGGAGGACGACGGTTCCAGCGCGACCGCGGGAGATCACGATGCCGACGGCCGAGAGCGCCTGCCAGGCGCCGCTGACGGTCGCCGGGCTGACGCCGAGGTCGGCGGCGAGGTGGCGGACGGTCGGGAGCCGGTCACCGGGCCGCAGGTCACCGCCGCGGACGAGTCGCGCCACGGTCGCCGCGATGCCGCGGGGGCTGCGGTCGTCGACGTGGGAGGCGAGGTCCATGCGGGTCAGGATGCACGTCGCAGCCGAGGCCGCGGAGGCCGTCGGCGAGAAGGCTCAGATGTTTACGTGGACGGCGCCGATGTTCGCGTCGAGGTACCGATCAGTAACAGCGCAGAAATGTTCAACCCGGACAGTCACATTCCAGGCTACGGTGCCAAGAACGGGCACTCAGGCGCCGCGTAGGGCTCCGAGGCCGGTCGAGATGAGACGAACGGAGGAGCCCTATGACCGTCGTACGCGTCGCGTTCACCCAGGCCACCTGGACGGGCGACAAGGAGTCGATGATCGCGCTCCACGAGGACTGGACGCGGGAGGCCGCCTCGCAGGGTGCGCAGATCATCGCGTTCCAGGAGCTGTTCTACGGCCCGTACTTCGGGATCACGCAGGACACCGCCTACTACGACTACGCGGAGTCGGTGCCGGGTCCGACGACGGAGCGGTTCGCGGCGCTGGCCAAGGAGCTCGGCATCGTCATGGTGCTCCCCGTGTACGAGGAGGAGCAACCCGGCGTCCTCTACAACACGGCCGCGGTGATCGACGCCGACGGCAGCTACCTCGGCAAGTACCGCAAGCACCACATCCCGAACCTGCCGAAGTTCTGGGAGAAGTTCTACTTCCGTCCGGGCAACCTCGGATACCCGGTGTTCGAGACGGCCGTCGGGACGATCGGCGTGAACATCTGCTACGACCGGCACTTCCCGGAAGGGTGGCGGGTCCTGGCCCTCAACGGGGCACAGATCGTGTTCAACCCCAATGCGACGGCCCCCGGGATCTCGAACAAGCTGTGGGAGATCGAGCAGCCCGCCGCGGCGGTGGCCAACGGGATCTTCGTCGTCGCGAACAACCGTGTCGGGCTCGAGGACAACGAGTACGGCGACGAGGCCGTCAACTTCTACGGCTCGTCGTACGCGGTCGGACCGGACGGCAACTACGTCGGCGAGGTCGGCTCGTCGAGCGAGAACCAGCTGATCGTGCGGGACCTGGACCTCGACCAGATCCGCGTGGTGCGGGAGCGGTGGCAGTTCTTCCGCGACCGTCGCCCGGACGCCTACGGCCCGATCGTGGCTCCGTGAGCGAGGAGGCACTCTCATGACGACCCTCATTGCGGGCGGGACCCTGGTCAGCGCGACCGGGCGGACGGCCGCCGACGTGCTCATCGACGGCGAGACCATCGCCGCGGTGCTCAGCCCGGGCTCGACGCTGCTCGGCCACGACCTCGCCGCGAGCGTCGACCAGGTCATCGACGCGACCGGGAAGTACGTCATCCCGGGCGGCATCGACGCGCACACCCACATGGAGCTCCCGTTCGGCGGCACCAACGCGTCGGACACGTTCGAGTCGGGCACCCGCGCCGCGGCGTGGGGCGGGACGACGACGATCATCGACTTCGCGGTGCAGCGCACGGGCGAGCGGGTGATGGACGGGCTCGGGGCCTGGCACGACAAGGCGGCCGGGAACTGCGCGATCGACTACGGCTTCCACCAGATCGTCGGCGGCGTCGACGAGGACTCCCTCAAGGCGATGGAAGGACTCGTCGCCGAGGGGGTGACCAGCTACAAGCTGTTCATGGCCTACCCGGGCGTCTTCTACTCCGACGACGCGCAGATCCTGCGGGCCATGCAGAAGGCGGCCGACCTCGGGCTGCTCACGATGATGCACGCCGAGAACGGCCCGGCGATCGACGTGCTCGCCGCGCAGCTCGTCGCGCAGGGCAAGACCGACCCGTACTTCCACGGCATCGCGCGCGCCTGGCAGCTCGAGGAGGAGGCCACGCACCGGGCGATCATGCTGGCCGACGTCACGAACGCCCCGCTGTACGTGGTGCACGTGAGCGCCAAGCAGGCCGTCGCGCAGCTGGCGTGGGCCCGCGACAACGGGAAGAACGTGTTCGGCGAGACGTGTCCGCAGTACCTGTACCTCAGCCTCGAGCAGCAGCTGGGAGCACCAGGTTTCGAGGGCGCCAAGTGGGTGTGCTCCACACCCCTGCGCTCCCGGGCCGAGGGTCACCAGGAGCACATGTGGCAGGCGCTGCGGACCAACGACCTGCAGATGGTCTCCACCGACCACTGCCCCTTCTGCATGAAGGGCCAGAAGGACCTGGGGGTCGGTGACTTCCGGGCCATCCCCAACGGGATCGGCTCGATCGAGCACCGCATGGACCTGATGTACCAGGGGGTCGTCACGGGGCAGATCACGCTGGAGCGGTGGGTTGAGCTCACCTCGACCACCCCCGCGCGGATGTTCGGGCTGTACGGGACGAAGGGCGTCATCGCGCCGGGGGCCGACGCCGACGTCGTCGTCTACGACCCGGCCGGCCACACGTCGATCGGCGTCGGCAAGACGCACCACATGAACATGGACCACTCGGCGTGGGAGGGGTACGAGATCGACGGGCACGTCGACGTCGTCCTCTCGCGGGGGACCGTCGTGGTGGACGAGACCGGCTACCGCGGACGCGCCGGGCACGGGAAGTACGTGCCGCGCGGCCTGTCCCAGTACCTCCTGTAGAAGGGCACCCCATGGACTTCGGCGTCGTCCTGCAGACGAACCCGCCCGCCTCGCGCACGGTCGAGCTGGCCCGCCTGGCCGAGACGCACGGGTTCAGCCACGTGTGGACGTTCGACTCGCACCTGCTGTGGCAGGAGCCGTTCGTCATCTACTCGGCGATCCTCGCGGCCACCCGCAAGGTGATGGTGGGGCCCATGGTGACCAACCCGGCGACGCGGGACTGGACGGTCATCGCGTCCCTGTTCGCCACGCTCAACGAGATGTACGGCAACCGCACGATCTGCGGGATCGGCCGCGGCGACTCCGCGGTGCGGACCCTGCACGGGCGGCCGTCGAACCTGGCGACCCTGCGCGAGTCGGTGCACGTGATCCGCGAGCTGGCCAACGACCGGGCCGTCGAGGTCAACGGCGCCAAGGTGCACTTCCCGTGGTCACGGGGCTCGACGCTCGACATCTGGGTCGCCGCGTACGGTCCGCTGGCGCTCAAGCTGACCGGCGAGGTGGGCGACGGGTTCATCCTCCAGCTCGCGGACCCGGACATCGCCGCCTGGACGATCAAGGTGGTGCGCGACGCGGCCGAGCAGGCGGGGCGGGACCCCGACGCGGTGAAGTTCTGCGTGGCCGCGCCGATGTACATCGGTGACGACCGCCAGCACATGCGGGAGCAGTGTCGCTGGTTCGGGGGCATGGTCGGCAACCACGTCGCGGACATCGTCGCCCGTTACGGAGCCGACTCGTCCGTCCCGAAGGCGCTCACCGACTACATAGCGGGCCGCCAGGGCTACGACTACAACGAGCACGGCCGTGCCGGGAACACCCACGCGGCGTTCGTGCCCGACGAGATCGTGGAGCGGTTCTGCATCCTCGGCGACGCGCAGGAGCACGTCGAACGGCTCGAGGCCCTGCGCGACCTCGGCGTCACCCAGTTCGCCGGCTACCTCCAGCACGACAACAAGGAGGAGACGATGCGCGTCTACGGCGAGCACGTCATCCCCGCCCTGGCGACGCCGGTCGTGGCCACCGCATGACCGATCTGGCCACCACGCTCGCGCCGGAGCGCACTGCTCCGGTGCCCGTCCGGCCGCGCGAGCGGTCGACGGTGGGCCGACGGATCCTCGTCGCGGTGCTCGCGGTCCTGCTGCTCGCCGCGCTCTGGGAGCTGGTCAAGGTCGTCGTGCCCGACGCGGGTGGCCACCTCGGCGAGGCGAGCGTGCTGCCGCGGACCGACGACCTGGCGATGCCGCACGTCTGGGACATCGTGGACCGCGTGCTCCAGCCGGAGACGTCGGCCACCGGATCGCCGACGGTGCTGAGCGCGATGCTCTCGGCGTGCTGGTTCACGCTGCGGGTCGCGCTCGCGGGCTGGCTGGTGGGGTCGATCGGCGGGCTGCTGCTCGCGGCGCTCATGCAGCGCTGGCAGATGGCCGAGTCCGCGCTGGTGCCGTGGGTGGTGCTCAGCCAGACGGTGCCGCTCATCGCGCTCGCGCCGCTGGTCGTCGGCTGGGGTGGGCGCATCCACATCGGGACGTTCGAGTGGCAGCGGTGGATGTCGGTCGCGCTCATCGCGAGCTACCTGGCGTTCTTCCCCGTGACCATCGGTGCGCTGCGCGGGTTCCAGTCGCCGCCCGCGGCGCAGGTCGAGCTGTTCCGCGCGCAGGCGGCCAGCTGGAACCGCACGATGCTTTCGCTGCGGCTCCCGGCGAGCGTCCCGTACCTGCTGCCCGCGCTGCGGCTCGGCGCGGCGACCGCGGTGGTCGGCGCGATCGTCGCAGAGGTGTCGACCGGCACGAAGGGCGGCATCGGGCGACTGATCATCAGCTACGCGCAGTCGGCGAGCGGCGACCCCGCGAAGCCGTGGGCGGCGATCGCCGCGGCCGCGCTGCTCGGTCTGGTCGCCGCCGGCCTGGTGTCCCTGCTCGGGCTCGGCCTGGGCCGCTACCGCTACGCGGAGGTCTCATGAACGCCGTCGAGGCAACGGGCGTCGGCAAGGTCTTCTCGTCTCGGTCCGGCGAGGTGGTCGCCCTCGACGGCATCGACCTGACCGTCGCCGCGGGCGAGTTCGTCTCGCTCATCGGACCGTCGGGCTGCGGCAAGTCGACGCTGCTGCGCCTGATCGCCGACCTCGACACCCCGACGACCGGCACGCTCGCCGTGTTCGGCAAGACCCCGCAGCAGGCCCGCGAGGCGCAGGACTACGGCATCGCGTTCCAGCAGGCGGGCCTGCTGCCGTGGCGGACCGTGACGGCGAACGTCGAGCTGCCGCTGGAGCTGCACGGCGTCGGCAAGGCCGAACGTGCGGTGCGTGCGAAGGAGCTGCTGTCGCTCGTCGGCCTCGACGACTTCGCCGGGCACTTCCCGCACCAGCTGTCCGGCGGCATGCAGCAGCGCGTCGCGATCGCGCGATCGCTCGCGGAGCGGCCCAGCCTGCTCCTCATGGACGAGCCGTTCGGGGCGCTCGACGAGATGACCCGCGAGCGGATGCAGACCGAGCTCGTGCGGATCTGCGCGGAGAGCGGCGCGGCCGTCGTGTTCGTCACGCACTCGATCCCCGAGGCCGTGTTCCTGTCGCAGCGGGTCGTCGTGATGTCCCCACGTCCGGGCCGGATCAGCGCGGTCGTGCCGATCGCGCTCGGCGACGTGCGCGGGGAGGGGCTGCGGGAGGACGCGTCGTTCTTCGCGGCGGTCACCGCCGTGCGCGAGGCGTTGCACGGCACCCCGGTCACGGCCAGAGGGGTCTCCAGAGGGACAGACCTGCGATGACCGCCTCCGCCGTCCGTCGCTGGCTCGCCCCCGTCCTGCTCGGGGTCGTCGCGCTGCTGCTCTGGCAGGCGTTCGTCGTCGGGGCGGGCATCAAGCCGTACCTGCTGCCCAGCCCGACCGCGATCGTCGAGCAGCTTCTGCTCGTCCTGCCGCTCGTCTGGTCCGCCGCGCTGGCCACGGGCATGAACGTCCTGGTCGGGCTCGTGGTCGGCAGCGTGGTGGCCGTCGGCGCCGCCATCGTCGCGGCGCGCAGCCGGATGGCGGACACGCTCCTGTCGCCGACCGCGGCGGCCCTGTCGGTCATGCCGATCGTCGCGCTGGCACCCGCGCTGAACACGATGTTCGGCACCACGTCGACCACCCCGCGGCGGCTCGTGGTGTCGGTCGTCGTCTTCGCGCCCGTGTTCGTCAACATGCTGCGCGGCCTGCGGCAGGTGCAGCCGGTGCACCGCGACCTGCTCAAGGCGTACGCGGCGACGCCCCGGCAGATCACGCGCACCGTGACGATCCCCGGCGCGCTGCCGTACCTGTTCACCGGGCTGCGGATCGCGTCGTCGACGGCCGTGATCGCCGCGATCGTCGCCGAGTACTTCGGCGGGCTGCAGAACGGGCTCGGGTCGCGCATCACGTCCGCCGCGTCGAACAGCGCCTACGCCCGGGCGTGGGCGTTCGTGCTCGGGGCCATCCTGCTCGGTCTCGTGTTCTACCTCGCGACCCTCGCGCTCGAGCGCGCCGTCGCGCGGCGCCAAGGGGGCTAGAACGTCCGCCTGCCAGCGACGCCAGGCCGGATCCGTGGCCGGACGGCCAACCAGCAGAGAGAGGATTGATCATGAGACTCAACCGGCGTACTGCGTGGGGCGCGGTCGGCGTCGCCGCGGCGCTCGTCCTGGCGGGATGCAGCTCGGACAGCGGCGGGGAGGCCGAGGAGGAGCCCTCGATGAGCTCCGAGGTGCTCATCCCCGTCAAGCTCCAGCTGCAGTGGTTCACCCAGGCCCAGTTCGCCGGCTACTACGCGGCGATCGACCAGGGCTACTACGTCGACGAAGGGCTCGACGTGCAGATCGTCGAGGGTGGCACCGACATCGTGCCGCAGTCGGTGCTGGCCGACGGCTCGGTCGACTACGCGATCGCGTGGGTGCCCAAGGCGCTCGCGTCGCGGGAGCAGGGCGCCGGGATCACCGACGTCGCGCAGATCTTCCAGAAGTCCGGCACCCTGCAGGTCTCGTTCGCTGACAAGGGCATCTCTACGGCGGCGGACCTCGAGGGCAAGACGGTCGGGAACTGGGGCTACGGCAACGAGTTCGAGCTGTTCGCGGGCATGACGGAGGCGGGCCTCGACCCGGCCACCGACGTCACGCTGGTCCAGCAGCAGTTCGACATGAACGCGTTCCTCGCGGGGGACATCGACGCTGCCCAGGCCATGACCTACAACGAGTACGCGCAGCTGCTCGAGGCGGAGAACCCCGACACGGGCGAGCTGTACACGGCCGACGACTTCACGGCGATCAACTGGAACGACGAGGGCACGGCCATGCTCCAGGACGCGATCTGGGCGAACTCGGAGAAGCTGGCGTCCGACGAGGAGTACCAGGACACGACCGTCAAGTTCATCAAGGCGAGCCTCAAGGGATGGATCTACGCACGCGACAACCCGGAGGAGGCCCGGGACATCGTCGTGGCCCAGGGCTCGCAGCTGGGCAACAGCCACCAGCTGTGGCAGACCAACGAGATCAACAAGCTGATCTGGCCGTCCCCGGACGGCATCGGCATGATCGACGAGGACGCGTGGGCACAGACCGTCGACGTCGCCCTCACCACCAAGAACGACCAGGGCGCCACGGTCATCACGACCGAGCCCGACGCCGAGGCGTACACCAACGAGTACGTGGAGCAGGCACTGGCCGAGCTGAAGGAGGAGGGCGTCGACGTGTCCGGCGACGACTTCGAGCCGATCGAGGTCACACTCGAGGCCGGCGGCAACTGAGCACCTCCGCGCGCGGGCGTTCGCAACGGCGCCCGCGCGCGGGTTCGCACCAGAAGGAGAGACACCATGACCACCGACGACGACGCCACCGCGCTGCGTCTCGACCGCGACCACGTCTTCCACTCGTGGTCGGCGCAGGCGCACCTGAGCCCGCTGGTCATCGCCGGTGGGCTGGGCTCGACGGTGTGGGACCACGCGGGTCGCCGGTACCTGGACTTCTCCAGCCAGCTGGTGAACACCAACATCGGCCACCAGCACCCTCGCGTGGTGGCGGCGATCCAGGAGCAGGCGGCGACGCTGACCACCGTCGCGCCGGCGACGGCGAACCTCACGCGCGGCCGCGCTGCGGAGCGGGTGCTCAGCCATGCGCCGGACGGCTTCACCAGCGTCTTCTTCACCAACGGCGGGGCCGACGCCAACGAGAACGCGATCCGGTTGGCCCGCCTGCACACCGGCCGCGACAAGGTGGTGTCCGCTTACCGCTCGTACCACGGCAACACCGGTGCGGCCGTGGTCGCGACGGGGGACTGGCGGCGCGTGCCCAACGAGTACGCCCGCGCGCACGTGCACCACTTCGGCCCGTACCTGTACCGGTCGGAGTTCTGGGCGACCACGCCCGAGCAGGAGTCCGAGCGCGCGCTGCACCACCTGGAGCGCGTGATCCAGGCGGAGGGTCCGACGTCGGTCGCGGCGATCCTGCTCGAGACCATCCCCGGCACCGCGGGCGTGCTCGTCCCGCCGCCCGGCTACCTGGCCGGCGTCCGGGCCATCGCCGACCGGTACGGGATCCTGCTCATCCTCGACGAGGTCATGGCCGGGTTCGGACGGACCGGCCAGTGGTTCGCGTTCGACTCGTTCGACGTCGTGCCCGACCTCATCACCTTCGCCAAGGGCGTCAACTCCGGCTACGTCCCCGCGGGTGGCGTGATCCTCAGCGAGCCCATCGCGAAGACGTTCGACGACCGGGTGTTCCCCGGCGGGCTCACCTACTCCGGCCACCCGCTGGCGATGGGGTCGATCGTCGCCGCGCTCGACGCCATGGCCGACGAGGGCATCGTCGACAACGCCGCCGCGATCGGCCGCGACGTCCTCGGCCCCGGGCTCGCGGAGCTGGCTGCGACGAACCCGCTGGTCGGTGAGGTGCGCGGGCTCGGCGTGTTCTGGGCCGTGGAGCTGGTCCAGGACCAGGAGACCCGCGAACCCGTCGACGCCGCGACCATGGGCCGGATCAAGGCGGGCGCGCTGGCCCGCGGGCTGCTCCCGTTCCTCGCCGACAACCGGGTGCACGTCGTACCGCCCTGCGTCGTCACGCCCGACGAGGCCGCGACCGGTCTCGGACTGCTGACCGAGGTCCTCGCCGAGGTCGCCTAGCCTGCTGCCCAGCCCCACCACCACACACTCCTGGAGTTCCGCATGAGCACGAGCACGCCCCGACGCGCCCTGGTGACGGGCGCGTCCTCCGGGATCGGTGCCGCGACGGTCCGCCGCCTGCGCGCCGACGGCTGGGACGTCGTCGCGACAGCCCGCCGCGCGGACCGGTTGGCCGCACTGGCCGACGAGACCGGCGCGACCACGATCGTCGCCGACGTCACCGACGACGCCGACGTCGCGCGGCTGGCCGCCGAGGTGGCCGAGGGTGGCCCGCTCGACGCGCTGGTCAACAACGCGGGCGGCGCCTTCGGGCTGGACCCGGTCGAGTCCTCCCAGCTCGACCACTGGCGCCAGATGTACGAGCTCAACGTGCTCGGCACCCTGCGGGTCACCCAGGCGCTGCTCCCGCACCTGCGCGACGGCGACGGCGGCGACATCGTCGTCGTGACCTCGACGGCGGCGCACGGGACCTACGAGGGCGGTGCCGGGTACGTCGGCGCGAAGCACGCCGAGCGGATGCTCGCGACGACGCTGCGCTGGGAGATCCTCGGCGAGCCGATCCGGGTCATCGAGATCGCGCCGGGCGCCGTGGCCACCGAGGAGTTCTCGATGGTGCGGTTCGACGGGGACAGCGAGCGGGCCGCGGCCGTGTACGCCGGGTACGAGCCGCTGGTCGCGGACGACATCGCCGACGCGATCGCGTGGTCGCTCGGCCGGCCGGCGCACGTCAACATCGACCTCCTGGTGGTCCGCCCGCGCGCGCAGGCGAGCAACAACCGGATCGTGCGGACCTGAGATCGACCGGGCAACTGTCGGAGGTCCTCCGTAGGGTGGAGGCGTGCCCTCTGCTCCACCCGCACGACCTCCCGAGTCCACCACCAAGGTGCTCCTGCGCCTGCGTCGCTGGGCGCGACCTGCGCTCCCGCGGATCGCGCTCGGCGGACTGACGGCCCTCGGCGCCTCCCTGCTTGCGCTCGCGGTCCCGCAGGTCCTGCGCGTGATCGTCAACGGCCCGCTGCTGACGGAGGGGTCGCAGCGCGGGGTGATCCTGGGTGCGCTCGTCATCCTGGGGCTCGGCGTGCTCGAGGCGTTCCTCGTCTGGTGCCGCCGCGCGCTGATCCTGACGCCGGGTACGACGGTCGAGCGGGACATGCGCACCGACCTGTTCCAGCACCTGCTCGACCTGCCGGTGGAGTTCCACGACCGCTGGTCGGGAGGGCAGCTGCTGTCGCGGATCATGTCGGACCTGGGCACCATCCGGCGGTGGACGGTGTTCGGGCTGGTCATGCTGGCGGTCAGCGCGACGACCGTCCTCGTCGGCGTCGCCCTGATGCTCGCGACCAGCTGGGTGCTCGGCCTCGTGTACCTGGCGGGCGCGGTCCCCATGATCTGGCTCGGCTTCCGGTTCCGGGAGGACTACAAGGTGGTCGCCCGGCAGGCCCGTGACCAGGCGGGCGACCTGGCGACGACCGTCGAGGAGTCGGTCCACGGCATCCGCGTCCTGAAGGCCTTCGGCCGCGGCCAGCACGCGCTGGACGACTTCGTGCGGCAGGCCGACGCGCTGCGCTCGGTCGAGGTGCACAAGGCGAGGACGCAGTCCCGGGTGTCGTTCGCCCTGAGCGCCATCCCGGAGACGATCCTGGCGCTGTCGCTCGGGATCGGGGTCGTCCTGGTGTCCCGCGGCCAGCTGAGCGTCGGCGCCCTGGTCGCGTTCTTCGCCACCGCGGCCGTCGTGAACAGCCCGGTGGAACGCCTCGGCATGCTGCTGGCGATGACGCTCGACGCGAAGGCCGCGACCGACCGGTACCTGCAGGTCATGGACACGGGCTCGGCCGTGCGCGATCCCGCGGACCCCGTCGCGCTGCCTGGCGCGGACCCCGCGGGCTCTCGCGTGGAGCTGTCCGGGGTCCACTTCGCGCACTCACGCACCGCCTCGTCGGACATCCTCGCGGGGATCGACCTCGTGCTGGAGCCGGGGGAGACCATGGCGCTCGTCGGGCTCACCGGCAGCGGCAAGACGACACTGCTCCAGCTGGTCCCGCGGCTCTACGACGTCACCGCGGGCAGCGTCCGGATCGACGGGGTGGACGTGCGCGACGTGAGTCGCGCGGACCTGCGCGCGGCCGTGTCGATCGCGTTCGAGGACCCCATCCTGTTCTCGGCGTCGGTCCGCGAGAACGTGCTGCTCGGCACGGACCTGACCGGGCAGGCCGCCGACGACCTCGTCGCCGAAGCCCTCGACGTCGCCCGTGCGGGGTTCGCTCACCGGCTGCCCGACGGGCTCGACACGATCATCGGCGAGGAAGGGCTCAGCCTCTCCGGCGGGCAGCGGCAGCGGATCGCCCTGGCCCGCGCGATCGCCGTCCGTCCGCGCGTCCTGCTGCTCGACGACCCGCTCTCGGCGCTCGACGTCACGACGGAGGCCGCGGTGACCGCGCGGCTGCGCGCGATGCTCACCGGGACCACCACCCTCGTCGTCGCGCACCGGCCCTCGACCGTCGCGCTGGCCGACCGGGTCGCGGTGCTCGAGGACGGCCGGATCACCGGCGTCGGCCGGCACGCCGACCTGCTGTCCACGCACCCGCACTACCGGTACGTGCTCACCGCGCTGTCGGCGCTGGACGATGCGGACGGCACCGACGACGCGGAGTCCGACGAGCTCGCGGAGGTGCGACCGTGAGCGCGCCTGTCACGTCGGCCACCTCCGAGAACTTCGAGGAGCAGAGCACCTCCGTCGAGTCCCGACGCATCCGCCGCCGGTCGCTCGGCCTGCTCCGGTCGCTGCTGCGTCCGGTCGCCGGCGCCGCGTGGGGGACCGCCGCCCTGGTCGTCGGGGCGCAGCTCGCGGCCGTCGCCGGGCCCGCGCTCGTGGCCTACGGCATCGACCAGGCGCTCCCGGCGCTCACGGGCGGCGACGCCCGACCGATCACGCTCGCGACCGCCGCCTACCTCGCGGCTGCGCTCCTGGGCGGGCTGCTGACCGCCGCGACCGTCCGCGCGTCCGCCCGCGTGAGCCAGACGATGCTGCTCGACCTGCGCCGCCGGGTGTTCCGGCACACGCAGCGCCTCAGCCTGGAGTTCCACGAGAAGTACACGTCGGGCCGGATCATCTCGCGGCAGACCTCGGACGTGGACGCGCTGCGCGAGCTCCTCGACGGGGGCGTGACGACGCTCGCGTCGGGCGTCCTGGCGATGGTGTTCACCGCGGTGTCGCTGGTGCTCCTCGACTGGCGCAGTGGGCTCGTGCTCCTCATCGCGGTCGTGCCCGGCGTCCTCCTCACGCGCTGGTTCCAGGTGCGCTCCCAGGTGCAGTACCGCAAGCAGCGGACGGCGGCAGCACGGCTCATCGTGCGGTTCGTCGAGACCATGACCGGCATCCGCGCGGTGCAGGCGTTCCGTCGGGAGCCCCAGGCGCGCGGGGTGTACGGCGAGCTGGCGGAGGACTACCGGAACACGAACGCCACGTCGATCCGGCTCAACGGCGTCTTCGACACCGGGCTCACGCTGATCGGCAACGTGACGGTCGCCGCGGTGCTGCTCGTCGGTGGCCTGCGTGCGCTCGACGGCGGGATCGAGGTCGGGGTGCTCGTCGCGGCCGTGCTGTACGCACGCCGGTTCTTCAACCCCCTGCAGCAGATCGGCATGTTCTACAACTCGTTCCAGTCGGCGACCGCTGCTCTCGAGAAGCTGGCTGCGCTGCTGGCCGAGGAGCCGACCGTCCCGGAGCCGGTGCACCCGCGGCGGCTGGCCCAGGCGCGCGGCGACGTCCGGTTCGACGACGTCGAGTTCGGGTACGGCACGGGGCCGACGGTCCTGCCGCACGTCGACCTGCACATCCCGGCCGGCCAGTCGATCGCGCTCGTCGGCGAGACGGGTGCGGGCAAGTCGACCATCGCGAAGCTGCTCGCCCGGTTCTACGACGTCCGCGAGGGGGCCGTGCGTCTCGACGGGCTCGACCTGCGCGAGATCGAGCCGGGCGACCTGCGGCGGGCCGTGGTGATGGTGACCCAGGAGGCGTACCTGTTCTCGGGCTCGATCGGCGCGAACATCGCGCTCGGTAAGCCCGAGCCCACCGCGGAGGAGATCGAGGCGGCCGCTCGGGCGGTCGGCGTGCACGACCTCATCGCGGCGATGCCGGACGGGTACGACACCGAGGCGGACAAGCGCGGGGTGCGGCTCTCGGCCGGGCAGCGCCAGCTCGTGTCGTTCGCGCGCGCGTTCCTGGCGGACCCGGCGCTCCTCATCCTCGACGAGGCGACCAGCTCCCTGGACGTCCCGGGGGAGGCGCTCGTGCAGGTCGGGCTGCAGACGCTGCTCGCCGACCGCACGTCCGTCGTCATCGCGCACCGGCTGTCGACGGTCATGGGGTCGGACCGGGTGCTGGTCATCGAGGACGGGCGCATCGTCGAGGACGGCTCGCCCGTCGCCCTGGTGGCCTCCGGCGGCAGGTTCGCGGACCTGCACGCCGACTGGCAGCGCTCACTGCGCCGGACGACGTAGCGGACTCAGCCGCTCGTGCCCAGCCCTTCCTCGCGAGCCCGCACGATCGCGGCCGACCGGTCGGGCAGCCCCAACCGGGCCAGCACGTTCGCGAGGTGGTTGCGCACCGTCTTCGGACTGAGCCCGAGGCGCCGGGCGATCGTCTCGTTGTCGAGCCCGGCAGCGACCAGGTCGAGGACCTCGCGCTCCCGGTCGGTCAGCTGCGGGAACGGCAGGCGCGTGGCTGTCCGGCCGCCGAGCACGTAGGCCATCGCCCGCTGCGCCACGGCGGGCGACAGGATCATCTCGCCCGCCGCCACGGCTCGGACCGCGCGTTCGACGGCGTCGGGCGGCGCGGACTTCACCAGGTACCCGCGTGCCCCGGCGCGGACGGCCGCCACGACGGCGTCGTCGTCCTCGTGCATGGTGACGACGAGCACGCGCAGGTCCGGGCGGTCGCGCAGGAGCTCACGGGTGAGGTCGATGCCGGACCCGTCGCCGAGGTCGAGGTCCATGAGCACGACGTCGGCCGCGATCCCGGAGGCGAGCAGGGGTCCGGCCTCCCCGGCGCCGGCGGCCTGCCCGGTCACGCGGATGCCGGCCAGCGAGTCGAGCAGCGCGGCCATCCCGATCCGGAACACGGGGTGGTCGTCGACGACCACGACACTGATGGTCACGGGCGGCTCCGGACGAGGGCGGGGTCGAGGGGCAGGACGGCGTGCACGCGGGTGCCGCCGGGCGCGTGGGCCTCGACCGTGACGACGCCACCGAGCTCGTCGGCACGCTCCCGCATCGACCGCATGCCCACCCCGGACGGCGACCCGACGGCGATGCCGCTGCCGAGGTCGACCACGGTGACGACGAGTGCGCCGTCCTGGACGGTCACGCCGACCGTGCAGCCGTCGGCGCCGCTGTACCGGGACGCGTTGACGACCGACTCGCTGACGATCGCGTAGGCGGCGGCGCGGACCCGCGGGTCGAGGTCCGCGGTGCCGTCGGACAGGTCGAGCCGCACGTCGAAACCACCCTCGGTGCTGCGTCGGGCGAGCTCGCGCAGGGCCGGGCCGAGCCCTTCCTCGTCGAGCAGCGGCGGCAGGAGGCTCCGCGAGAGCAGCCGGACGTCCTGCACGCGCTGCTCGACCTCGGCCTGGAGGGCGTCCAGGATCGTGTCGGCCGCCGCCGGGTCCCGGGTCAGGGTGTTCCGGGCGCCCTGGAGCCCGAGCCGCAGCCCCGACAGCCACGGACCGATCCCGTCGTGCAGCTCCCGGCGGATGAGCCGGCGCTCGGCCAGCCGCGCACGCGTCGCGGCGTCGCGCGCACGCTCGAGGTCCGCAGCGCCCTGCACCAGGGCGAGCCCGGCGGCGACGACGGGCAGCAGGTGGTCGAGTGACTCGCCGGTCCGGGTGTCGAGGCGCTCCCCGGGACGCACCGTGACGGCGAGCGACCCGATCGGGCGGCCCGCGTGCTCGAGCATGCGGTGCACGGGGGTCGATGTCGGTGTGCCCCACTGGGCGGTGTGCTCGTCGCCGGCCACCGTCACCGACTCGAGCCGCAGCGACTCGGCCACCGCGGCCGTCAGCCCGCCGAGGAGCTCCTCGGTGCCGGTGCCGACGGCGAGCTGGCGGCCGACCCGGAGCGCGGCGCGGCTGCTCGACTCGCCGTAGACGAGCGCGCGGACGCGGCGACCGAGCCAGGAGTGCACGGGCTGCACCGCCACCGCGACGCCGACGGTCGCGATCACCTGGGCGACCGCCCCGCCGCCCACCACGACCGTCGCGGCCAGGACGACCAGGGTGTACACGAGCGCGAGGCCGAGCGTGAGCAGACCGGCGACGGCTGCCCGGCTGACCGCCAGGTCGATGCCCCAGAGCCGGTTCCGCAGCACGGTGACCAGCAGCGCGACCGGGAACAGCGCCTGGCACGCAAGGTGCGTCAGGGGCACGGCGAAGATCATCTCGGGCGGGGAGTCGACGAGCAGGAGGGGCACGAACGACAGCGCCATGAGCGCGGTGCCGACCGTGAGCAGCCCCAGCCCGGGCCGCTCGCGCACGGGTCCGCGCCGGTACCGCCAGCCGGTCGCCGCCGCGGTGACCAGGCCGAGGGCGACGACCCCCGCCAGGAGCGTGGTGTTGTCGGCCATGGGCAGCAGCAGGCGCTGGGCCGTCAGGGCGAGGGTCAGCAGGGCACCCGCGGCCATCCCGGTCCAGGCGCCACGGGACAACGGGGAGTCCCGGACCAGCCACGGCACGACGAGGAAGAGCGCGAGCGTGCCGGGCACCCACGCCCAGCTGACGGTCGCGGTCAGGACCGGCAGCTCGGGGAGGGTCGGGTGGCCGGACTGGTACGTCGCCCAGGCGCTGCCCAGCGCGGCGAGAGCGCCACCCGCCCCGGCGAGGGCGACGAGCCAGCCGACGGGGTGCGACCGGCGGGCCAGGATGACGGCACCCACCGTCCCGTAGACCACGCCGACCATCGCGTCGACGACGAAGAACAGCAGGTCGGGGTCCATCGGCACGCGGGCCGCGACGCGCAGCACGACGGCGGCGAGGGTGACCACCCAGGTCACGGCGGCGACGACCACGGCGAGCCGAGGGTGCCCGGTGCGTCGGGCGTCGTCGGCGGCCACCGTCATGGCGCCACCGTAGGGGGTGCGTCCGTCGGCGCGGTACGCCCCCGCGAGGGTGAACCTCGCGGGGGCGTGGAGCGCTGGCACGTCAGCGTCGGTCGCCGAGGGCGAACCCGAGCGCGACGACCAGCAGCCAGACGGGCCCGGTGAACCCGGCCATGTACTGCAGGGGCGACAGGCCGGCGATCAGGGTGAGCCCGCCGAGGACGACGCTCACGGCGCCGATCCAGCGGGGCGCGGCCGAGTGCCGGAAGGCGGCGACGGCCACGGCGATGCCGGAGAGCCCCGCGCCGAGCCAGAGCCACGAGATGGTCGCCACCCAGTCGGTGTAGAACGCGGCGGACTCGGGCACGAGCACGTCCGGGTCGGACAGGGCCAGCGAGAACTGCGTGTCGAGGCCGCTGCCGAGCAGGAGTGCGACCGAGACGAGGACGAGCCCCCAGGCCGCCACGGTCCCGTGCAGGGAGGCGTCCGGGGTGCGCTGGTCGATCCGGCGCTTGAGGCCGGCCGCGAAGACGGGGATCACCACGGCGCACGCGGCGGCGAGCACGTGGAACACGAGGAACGAGGACTGCTTGCCGGCGGCGTCGGCAAGCATCGCGGCGGCGTCGCCCTGGGTCTTCTCCCAGTCGACGGACGCCGCGAGCGACGCCTGGATGGTCGCCAGGCCGAGGGCCCCCGCGGCGACCCCGGTCCAGGCCCACGCGCGGCTCGTGCCGGGGACGGATCGACGGGTCTGGCCGGCGGACGGCTCGACGGTGGTGCTGGACATCGGTGCTCCTTCGGGTCGGCGCCGGTGGACTCACCGGCGATCTCCCGACGAGCGTCGGCGGGCGCGCGTCCCGGGCACCAGGGCGCGACGCCCGCCGAGCCGGGCAGGTGCCGCTACCCGCCGAGCGTGACCCGGAAGATCCGCTCGTTGCTGTTGTTCGGCACGCTGTCCTTGTCCCCGGTCGTCGTCGTGGTCAGCCACAGCCCGCCGCCCGGCGCCGGCTCGACCGTCCGCAGCCGACCGTACGTCCCGCTGAAGAAGGTCTGCACGTTCGTCAGGGAGGACCCGCTGATGACCGCGCGGTACATCCGGGCGCCACGGGCGCAGGCGACGTAGAGCGCGTCGCGCACGATCGCGATCCCGGAGCACGACCCCTCCGACGTGGGGTACGTCCGCTTGGGGGCGATGAACCCCGCGGTCCCGCAGGTTCCGACGGTCCCCTCGCAGGCGGGCCAGCCGTAGTTGCCGCCCTTGACGATGAGGTTGGTCTCGTCCATCACGGAGTTGCCGAACTCCTGCTCCCACAGCCGGCCCTGGGAGTCGAACGCGATCCCCTGCGGGTTGCGGTGGCCGTAGCTCCACACGTAGTTGCCGAACGGGTTGTCGGAGGGGACCGTCCCGTCGGGGTTGAGGCGCAGGATCTTCCCGGCGAGGTTCGAGGTGTTCTGCGCGTAGTCGCCGTTCTGCGCGTCGCCGGTCGCGGCGTACAGCTTCCCGTCCGGGCCGAAGCGCAGGCGTCCGCCGTCGTGGTACTTGTTGCGCGGGATCCCGCTGAGCAGCACCTGCTCGGTACTGGTGACCAGCGCGTTGCTCACCAGCTTGATCCGCACGATCCGGTTGTCGGTGGGGGAGGTGTGCATCAGGTACACCCACTGGTCCGTGGCGAACGTGGGGGACAGGGCGAGGCCGAGCAGGCCGCCCTCGCCGTCGGTGCTCTGCACGTTCGGCACGGTGCCGACGTTCGTCTTCGCGCCGGTGGCCGGGTCGAGCCGGATCACGTCGTGCGCGTCGCGCCGGGCGTACAGGACCGTGCCGTCCGGGAGCGTGTCGAGGCCCCACGGGATGTCGGTCTCGGTCCCCACCTGCTGCACGCCGCACACCGCCGACGCGCACGCCGAGCCGGTGGTCACGGTCCTCGACGCGCTCGCCGCGGACGTGTTGCCCTGCGCGTCCTTCGCGACGATCGCGTAGGAGTAGGCGGTGTTCGCCGCCAGGCCGCTGTCGATGAACGACGTGACCGGCGGGTTTCCGGCGACGGTGCCCACGACGGTCCCGCCGCGGCGGACCTCGTAGGTCCGCACCCCCACGTTGTCGGTCGCCACCGCCCAGCTGAGCGTCACGGTCGTGCCCGACACGGTGGCGGTCGGCTGCCCGGGGGCGCTGGGTGCCTGCGTGTCGGCCTGGCACTGCGGGACCGTGATCGTCACCGTGGTGCTGGCCTGCGACACGTTGCCCGCCGCGTCGCGAGCGTTCACGTACAGACCCCACACCGCACCGGCGACGACGGGGAGGCTGGTCGACAGCGTGCTCCCGCTGACCGACGTCATGAGCTGGCCGTCGTGGTAGATGTCGTAGAACGCGACGCCCACGGCGTCGGTGGAGGCATTCCACGCGAACGTCACGGAGCTGCAGGTCAGGTTGCTGACCCGGGGACTGCCGGGGACCGTCGGTGCGGTCGTGTCGGCGGTGCGCAGCGTCGTGGTCCAGCTCTGGTTCGTCTGCCCGTTGCAGGTCCACATCCCGACCGCGGTGCCGTTGGCGGTGCCGCGGCCGGTGACGTCGAGGCAGAGCCCGGACTGCACGCCGACGATCGTGCCGTTGGTCTGGAGGCGCCACTTCTGGTTGGCGCCGCCGTTGCACGGGTAGATCTGCACGACCGCGGGTGCGGTGGTGTCCTGACCGGCGACGTCGAGGCAGGTAGCGGTGTCGTAGACCTGCAGCTCGCCGTTCGTGGTGAGCGTCCAGGCCTGGTTGGCGGCACCGGTGCAGTCGCGGATCGCGACGCCGGTCCTCGCGGCCGTCGCCCCGCCGTTGACGTCCAGGCACCGGCCCGAGCCGACACCCGTGATCGTGGCCGGACCGGCGACGACCGCGGCCGGAGCAGGCCCGGCGAGCGTGACGACGAGCACGAGCGCGGCGACGACCGCCGCGGGGATCCGGAGGGGGTTCCGTCGCATGGGTCTGCTCCTGCCACACCGTCGGGGAGGTTCCTGGGCGACGGTCCAGTCATCGCCGGGTGTCACTCTGTCGCACCCGACGACAACCCGCACGCGGGGAGGCCCGACCGGCCTCCCCGCGTGCGCTACCTAAAGGTTCCGCGCCGCGTACTCGTGCAGCGCGTCGCGCACGAACGTCGCGCCGGCGACGCCGCCGTAGTTCGCCGCGAACCGCTCGTCCGCGACGTACAGGTCGGCGAGCCCGAGCACGTACTCCTTCACCGGCCCGGGCGTGCCCGGGACGCCGCCGAGCCACGCGACGTGGCGCCGCGCCAGCTCCTGCGCCTCGTCGGAGACGGGGTCGGTACCGGCCTCGGCCGCCTCGCCCCAGGCGGTGGCGAGCCGCGCCGTGTCCGCCTTCCACACCGCGCGCTCGTCGTCGCTCATGCCGCGCCACCAGGCGTCGGACGACGCATACGCGTCCGTGCCCCAGCGCTGCTCGACCTCGTCCTTGTACTGCGTGTGGTCAAAACCGTCGAACATGTCCTCGGCCACGAGTGGCCCTCCGTTCTCCCGTGCGGTGATCGTTCTCTCGACCGACGCGGCCTGCCGCTCCAGTCGTCGCTGCTCGCTGCGCAGCCAGTCGAGGTGGTGGCGCAGGGCGGCGGTCTCGTCCTGCTCGCGCTCCAGCACGCGCCGGATGTCCGGCAGCCCGAGCCCGAGCCCGCGCAGCAGCAGGATCCGCTGCAACCGCACCAGCGCGCGGTCGTCGTACCAGCGGTAGCCGTTGTCGCCGACGCGGCTGGGCTCGAGCAGCCCGATGGCGTCGTAGTGCCGCAACGTGCGGCTGGTGGTGCCCGTCAGCCGGGCCGCCTCCTGGATCGAGGCCTCCATGTGCCCCTCCTCTCGTGTTCCTGATCCACGGTAGGAGTTGACGCAGCGTCAAGGTCAAGCCCTGGGCGAGGTTCCCTCGTCGAGTCGCGCGAGGACCGTGCGGCGCAGCTCGTCCGCGGTGTCCACGACCGCCACCGCACCGGCGGTCGCGAGCTCGCCCGGCGCCGCGTACCCCCAGGTCACCCCGACGCAGTCGATGCCGTTCTCGCGTGCGCCGTGCACGTCGTGCTCCCGGTCCCCGACCATCAGCGCGGCCTCGGGCGGCACCGGCTCGGCCGCCACCGCCCGGGCGATGACGTCCGCCTTCGTGCCGGACTCGTCGAGCGGTGCGCCGAAGATCCCGTCGAGGAGCGGGGTGAGGCCGAGCTCCCCGCAGATCGGCACGGCGAACACCTCGGGCTTGGACGTCGCGACGACCAGCCGGCACCCCGCCGCGCGCAGGTCGGCCAGCAGCGCCGGGATGCCGTCGAAGACCGTCGCGTCGTGCATGCCCGTCGCCCCGAAGTCCTCGCGGTACGCCGCCACGACCTCCTCGATGCGGTCGGTCGGGACGCCGTGCGCCCGCATGCTGTCGCCGATCGGCGGCCCGACGAAGCCGCGGAGCTCCGCGGCTGTCGGGACCGGCAGGCCGCACCGGCGGAACGCGACGCCCAGGGACGCGGTGATGCCGGGGATGGAGTCGATGAGGGTGCCGTCGAGGTCGACCAGGACGAGGGGTGAGGTCACACCCTCGATCCTCTCCCACGCCCGTAGGGTGTGCGGTCGTGAGCTGGGTCGAGGTCCTCGGGTTCGTCAGCGGCGCCGTGTGCGTCTGGCTGGCCACCCGGCAGAACGTCTGGAACTTCCCCGTCGGCATCGCGAACAACCTGCTGTTCCTCTGGTTGTTCACGGACGCCGGCCTCTACGCCAACGCGGGGCTCCAGGTGGTCTTCGCCGGGCTCGCCGTGCTCGGGTGGGTCTGGTGGGTGCGGGGCGGGCCGGATCGTCGCGCGCTCGCCGTCACCCGGACCCCGTGGTGGGTGTGGCCGGCGGGCGCGGCGGTGGTCGCCGCGTGCACGGTGGGTCTGACTCTCCTGCTGTCCTCCACCGAGAGCTCCGCGGCGCCGTTCTGGGACGCGCTGACGACGTCGTCCAGCCTGGTCGCGCAGGTCATGCTGGGCCGCAAGTGGCTGGGCAGCTGGGCCGTGTGGATCGGGACCGACGTCGTCCTCGTCGGCCTCTACGCCAGCCAGGGTCTCGTCCTGACCGCCGTCCTGTACGCCGGGTTCATCGGGCTGTGCGTGCTCGGGTGGCGCGACTGGCGGCGGGCCCTCGTGCCCGAGCCCTCGCCCGTGGCGGTCCCGGTATGAGTCACGGCCTCGTGATCGGCAAGTTCTACCCGCCGCACGCGGGCCACCTCGCGCTAGTCCGGGCGGCGCTCGCCCGCTGCGACCGCGTCACGGTCCTGGTCCTCGGGTCCTCGCAGGAGAGCCTTCCGGCCGAGCTCCGGGCACGGTGGCTGCTCGACGAGCTTCCCGGTGCGCACGTCGTCGCGGGCCTCGACGACGAGCCCGTCGACTACGCCAGCGAGACCGCCTGGCGGGCGCACACCGCGATCATCGAGGACCTCCTGGACGCCCCCGTCGACACCTTGTTCAGCTCCGACGACTACGGCGAGGAGCTCGCCCGCCGCCTCGGTGCGCGCTGGGTGCAGGTCGACCCCGCCCGGGTGGGGACACCGGTCAGCGCGCGAGCCGTCCGTGCGGACCCGGCCGGGTACTGGTGGGCGCTGCCCGCTGCGGTACGCGCGTGGTTCGTGCGACGCGTCGTGGTCATCGGTGCCGAGTCGACCGGCACGACGACGCTCGCCGAGGCCCTGACCGCGCACCTCGGGCTGCCGACGGTCGCGGAGTTCGGGCGCGAGTGGTCCCAGGTCCGACCCGGCGGCTTCGAGGCGCCGTGGCACCCCGCGGAGTTCGACCTCATCGCCCGCGAGCAGGCGCGCCTCGAGGACGACGCCGCCGCCCGCACGCCCGTCCCGCTGCTCGTGTGCGACACCGACGTGCTCGCGACCGCGGTCTGGCACGAGCGCTACGTCGGCGGACCGTCGCCGTCGGTCGAGGCCCTCGCCGCGGCCCGCGTCCCCGACCTCTACCTCCTGACCGGCGACGAGATCCCGTTCGTCCAGGACGGCCTGCGCGACGGCGAGCACCTCCGGCACGCGATGCAGGACCGCTTCCGGGAGGTCCTCGCGGCGCAGGGCGCCCCGTGGGCGGAGGTGCGGGGGACCCCCGACGAGAGGCTCGCGCAGGCGCTGGCCCTGGTCGAGCCGCTGCGGGACCGGCCACGGTGGGTCGCCGAGCCGATGGAGCAGCGCCACGAGGTGGTCCCCGACCTGGTCGCGGCCCTGGCTCTGCCAGACTCGGGCGCGTGACGACGCACCCCGCCGAGACGTTCGCGCAGGTCTCCGCCGCCCCGACGCGGGCAGGCACGGGAGCGCCGCGCGCCCGCCTGGAGCTCGACGTCGACCAGCTCTTCTCCGGCGCCGACGCGCAGACCGGGAACGTCGGACCCGCGCTCGACGAGAAGCTGCGCCAGGCGTACTTCTGGATGGTCAATCACGGCATCATCAGCCCGCACTACGACGTCGAGTTCCACGACCCGGACCGTCCGCGCACGCGCTTCCGGCTCGGCGACTCCAAGGCCGAGGTGGACCTGCCCACCGACCAGTCGTACTCGTCGTTCGTCCTGCTCCCGCTGCTGACGTTCGCCGTGCGCGGTCGCTGCCTGCTCGTCGGCGGTCCCGGGCGCGGCAAGACGGCGAGCGCCGTGCTCATGGGCGTCCTCGCGGGCTACCCGGTGCGCGAGGTGCGGCGGGCGATGCAGCACGGCCACCCGCAGCTCACGGTCCAGGACATGTTCGGCACACCGCTGCCGAGCGACCTCGTCGCGGCGAAGAGCCTCGCGGAGATCGACGTCGCCTGGCGGTCGTGGCTGGGGCGCCGCGTGAAGATCGTCGACGAGTACAACCGCATCCCGACGCGCACCCAGTCGGCGCTGCTGACGGTGCTCGCGGACGGGTACGTCGAGGTCTTCGACCAGGTCTACGAGACGGGCGCCGCGGCCTGGTACCTCACCGCGAACGACGACGCCGGCGGCGGGACGTTCCAGGTCGTCGACGCGCTGCGCGACCGCATCGACGTCGTCGTGAAGGCCCTGTCGTTCAACTCCCGGTTCGTCGGCGAGCTCGTCGACCGGGCGGAGCGCCGGCTGCGGCCCGAGGAGCACGTCCCGCCGGCGGTCGTGTTCGACGCCGACGAGCACGACCGGATGCACCGCGAGGTCGTCGCCGTGCCCGTGCCGCAGCACGTGCGACGCCGGTTGGAGTACTTCGCGTCGCAGCTCGAGCTCGCGGAGCGCGGCGCAGTGCAGCTGGAGTACCGCACCAAGGACACGGTCCGGCTCGCCGGGGAGGACCCGCACCGGATCCTCGCCCAGGACACCGGCCGTGACCTGCGGGCGGACATCGGTGCGCAGACGCTCAACGGGCTGTCCGTGCGGGCCCTGCAGTCCCTCGTGCTCTACGCCAAGGCGATGGCGTACTTCCGCGGGCAGCCCGAGGTCGGGCTCGACGACCTGCGCGCGGTCCTGCCGTTCGTCCTGCACGACAAGCTGCAGCCCGACCTGGCGTCGCCGTCGTTCGAGGACCCGGCCCGCGAGGCGATGCGGATCGACCGCGTCTCGTGGCTGCGGGACCTGTTCGACAGCGCGTGCGTGCTCTACGACGCGGAGGGGCTGGACACGGACGACCCCGTCGGGGCGGTCCTCACCGAGCTCCACGCCGGGCTCGACGGGCTGCCGGAGGCGGAGGTGCGTCGCCGCCTCGCCCACATCGAGGGGATCCTCGCAGGCTGGCAGGACACCACCAAGCTGCACGGCAGCCTCTATGAGGACGCCCTCGCCCTGAAGTACGCCCACCAGCGGTACTCCGGCTACCTCGCGTGGCTGCGCTGGAGCGGCGCGTGACAGCGGTGCTCGACCGGGCGACCGCGTTCGGCCGCTTCGTGGCGCTGGACCGCGCGTTCGTCGACGACGCGCTCGGCGCAGCCGTCGCACGCTGCGGCGACCCGGAGGTCGTGCGCGCCTCCGTCGTGGACGTGGCGACCGTCGTCGACGGGCTGGCCGACGACGGCGACCTCGACCCGCAGGTCGGACGCGCACTGCTGACGGCAACGACCGACCTCGCCGCGCGCGGCCGGTGGCGCGCCGGCACCGCGGAGCGTGCAGCCGTCCTGGAGGTCGTGCCCCGCGCGGCCGCGCTCGTCCGCGCGAGACCCGACGTGGTCGTGCCGCTCCTCGTCGCGTCCGCCCGCACCGTCGAGCGCAGCGCCGACCGCACCCTCCTCGCGGGTCTGCTCGCCGCCGCACCGCCCACCGACGACGTCGACGAGCTGCGGACGACCGTCCTCGTCGCGACCTGGCGTGCCGGGGCCGTCCGCTTCCGCTCCGCCGCGCTCGCGGCCGCTGCCCGGCTCCCCGCACCGCTCGCCGTCGCCGCCCTCGGGCTGCCGCCGGGCACCTCGCCCGACGCCGCGGTCGCCGCGCACACCGCGGACCCGTGGTGGTGGCCGGGACGCGAGCAGACCGCGGGGGTGCTGCGGCGCGTCGGCGGCTTCCGCGGGTTCGGCGGTCCCTGGCTCGCCGTGCCGCGCGTCTCGTCCGGTGCCCCCTGGGGCTGTCACGTGCGGGCCGACGACGAGTGCTGGGCGGTGCTGGCCGACCTGCACGGCAGCGCCGTCGTGCGGCTCGACTCGACCGACGTGCCCGAGCGCGCTGCGGCACGGAGGCTTCCCGTCCCGTGGGACGACGAGGTCACGGGGTGGTCCGCGGCCGGAGGTGATCCGCGGGTCGTGGTCGTCAGCCGTCGGCACTCGTACTGGGTCGACGTGGTGCGGGTCGCGTCGTGACGCCCCTCGCGGACCTCGAGCGGCGCTGGCGCGAGACCTGGCCCGCCGCGCTCGCCACCTGGGGCCGCACCTCGCGCCTGCACGCCCCGGTGCTGCACACCGAACCCTGCGGCATGCCGTCGTGGGCGTGGTACTCGCTCGACGACGTCGAGGTGCACGTCGACCTGACGGTGGTGCGGGAGCGGCACGTCGAGGAGCACGCGCTCGCGGTCCTCGCCCACGAGATCGGCCACCACCTGCTGGCGCCGGTGGACCTGGCGACGCACGTGCGCATCGCCGCGCGCATCCAGATCGGTCTCGTCGACCTCGACCACCTGGTCGGCCTCGTCTCCAACCTCTGGTGCGACCTGCTGATCAACGACCGGCTGCAGCGCCAGCTCGGGGTGGACCGTGCGGCGCTGTCCGCGGCGGTCGGGCCGCCCGACCCGGACGACACCCT
Source organism: Cellulomonas sp. Leaf334 (assembly GCF_001424195.1). GTDB lineage: Bacteria > Actinomycetota > Actinomycetes > Actinomycetales > Cellulomonadaceae > Cellulomonas. The sequence continues at coordinate 146,320 of NZ_LMOO01000006.1, forward strand.
CATGCTCCTGGTCCTGCGCACGAACGAGATCCTCTGGGGGCTGCCGCGCGGCACCCTCGTCGGCGACAACGCCACGCTCGACGACCAGGCGATGCTCTGCTCCCGGCTCGTGCGGGCCTACACCCGCGACCCGGTCGGCGGTGCCGCGGGGTTCGCGCTGCTCGTGCGGTCCACGATCCCCGTCGAGAAGCTGCGGGCGGAGCGGCCGCGGCCGGTCGTCGCGTGCGGTGGCCCCGCGGGCGGCGACGGGTCGGTGCCGTTCGGCGTCGCCACGGACCCGACCCTGGGTGCACCCGCGATCCATCCGTCCCGGGACCCGCGGGTCGTCGGTGCCGCGCTCGTCGAGGAGACCACCCCGGACCCGGCCCCCGGGGTGGCCACGGGGAACGCCCTGATGCCGGGGGCGCTGCACTCTGTGCTCCAGTCGCTCGGCTTCGCGACCACCGCGGAGCAGGTCGCCGTCAGCTGGTACCGGGAGCACGCGGCCCGCCACCTGGTGCCGTTCCCGAGCCGGCCACGGCCGAGGCGGTCCGACGAGCTGCTCGCCGGGCTCGAGCCGTGGGAGGTCGGAGACGACCTGTCCACCGTCGACTGGACCGGCACGATGGCGGCGTCGCCGGTCGTGGTGCCCGGGATGACGACCGTGCGTCGTGCGTACCTGGACGACCCGGAGGAGTCCGTCGAGGTCCGCCCGGTCGACCTCGACCTGTACCTGGACTCGTCGGGCTCGATGCCCGACCCGCGCCGGACGCGCGCGCCCATCGCGCTGGCGGGCGCGATCCTCGCCCTCTCGGCGTTGCGCGCCGGTGCACGGGTGCAGGCCACCACGTGGAGCGGCCCCGGCCAGGTGGCGGGGACGGACGGCTTCACGCGCGACGCGGACGCGGTGCTGCGGGCCGTCGTCGCGTACTTCGGCGGGTCCACGGCCTTCCCGCTCGACCTGCTGCGCCGGACCCACCTCGGCGACCCCGCCACGGGCGACGCACCCACGCGGCGCGGCCCGACCCACATCGCCGTCATCTCGGACGACGGCATCTCGACGATGTTCCAGCAGTACGGGCAGCCCGCCGACCCGACGGCCGGGGACGCCCTGCGCGCGGCGGACGGCGGCGGCACGCTGGCGCTCCAGGTCAGCCCCGAGTGGGCGGCAGGATTCGAGGACCTGGCCGACGGCTACGCCGTGCACAGCGTGGTCACCGAGGAGGACCTGATGACGTTCGTGCGCCGGATGGCCGCGAGCACCTGGGGTGGTGACCGTGGATCGTCGACCCGATGACCTGGAGCGGGTGCGCGGCGGTGAGCCCGACGGGCCGGCGCTGGCCACCCTCGTGCACCGCCTGGCGCTCGCGCCGCCCGACCTCGTCGAGCCGACCGTGAGCGCGTCCGCGCTGGTCGCGGACGTCGCCGTGTCCCTCGACGGCACCGTCCTCGACCGGCGGGTGCTGCGTGCGCTCGACACGGACCTGAAGACTGCCCACCGGGCGCCGCTGGTGGGACTGGTCTGCTGGCTGGTGCTCGACCCGGCGGTGCACGAGGCGCCCGGGGTCCGAGCGGCGGCAGCGGGTGCCGGCGGGCGAACGGGCTGGTTCCTGCGCGTCGTCGAGGGTGTGCAGCGCGTCCTGGCCGGGCAGCGTCCCGACCGCGAGTGGGTGCAGGACGACGTCGCGCGCGAGGAGCTGGCCCGAGCGTTCTGCCGCCTCGGTGGGGTGCTGCCCGCGGGTGAGCGCGCCGAGACGGCCGACGACCGCTGGCTCGCGGTCAGCTCGGCCTACCAGCGCAAGGTCGCGCAGTCGATGGCCGTCGAGGTCGCACGCGCCGAGGAGCTCGCTCGGGCGCTCGCGGAGCAGCGGGCGAAGGAGGCGGCGGCGCAGTATGCGAACTACTGACGGGACGGCGCCGGTCCCGGACCCGGCGCTCGGCGAGTACGCGGCGATGGGTTCGGTGGCGCTGACGGACGCGGAACGCTGGCCGACGCTCGACCGCGACGGTCTGGCCCGCGTCGACGCCTGGCGAGGACGCCCCGATGCCCCCGCCTGGGTGCACGCGACGGGAGATCGTCTCGACGCCGCCGACCTGGCGGTGCTCGAGCGGACGCGCGCCAGGCTCGCCCAGCAGGCCACGCCGACCGTCGAGCCGGCCTGGGTCGCCGAGCTGGTCGCCCGCGTCCACGCCGACGTCCCGCGTTGGAGACGCGCCGCGCGCGAGGGGCGCAGCGGCCCCACGACGCCGCTGCAGGACCTGCCGACGACGACCCGCGCCGACCTCACGGACGCTGCGGCACACGTGCCGCTCGACGTGCCCCTGGACCGCGTCCTGGAGGGCAGCAGCTCGGGCCACACCGGCGCCGCGCTGAACGTGCCGCTGCACCCGGTGTCGGTGGCCGCGGACCTGGTCCTGCTCCAGCACCTGGTGGCCTCGACGGGTGCCGACTGGCCGCCGGACCCGGACCGTCTCGGCCTGGTGAACCTGGTCGACCAGCGGGCGTCGTTCACGTACGTGTCGGCGATGACCGCGTTCGGTGGGCCGTCCGACGCACCCGTCCCGGTGATGGCCCGGGTCAACCTGGACCCGTCGGTGTGGCGGTCGGCCGGTGACCGCGAGCGGTTCCTGGCGGCGGCCGACCCGCAGGTGATCAGCACGTCGACGCTCCCGCTGCTGCAGCTGCTCGACCTGGCGCGCGACGGGCTGGACCTGCACCCGGTGGCGGTCGTGAACGGGGCGACGGACCTGCCGCCGGCCGTGCGCGACGCCGTGGCGGCCAGGTGGGGCTGCCCGGTGGTCGACCTGTACGGGCTGCGCGAGACGGGACCGATCGCGGCGTCGACCGATGGGCACGGGCACGTCGTCGTGCCGCGCCGGGTGTGGGTCGAGATCCTCGACGACCAGGGCCGGTCCGTGCCGGACGGCGAGCGCGGCGAGGTCGTCGTGACCGTCGACGAGAACCCCTACCTGCCGCTCCTGCGCTACCGCACCGGTGACACGGCTGCGCTGGTCCGGGACCACCGCGGCACGGTGCTCGTCGGGCTGCAGGGCCGGGCGCCCGTGCGCTTCCTCGCGGCCGACGGGTCGTGGCACTCGTCGATCGACGCGACCCAGCTGCTCCAGGCGTACGGCCTGGCCGGGTGGGAGCTGGTCCAGGCGGCCGACGGAGTTGTCCGGCTGACCGCGCTGCCTCTGGTGGGCGTGACCGTCGACCCGGCGGCTGCAGGTGACGCGATCGCTCGCTGGCTCGACCGTCCGGTCCGGGTCGAGGTCGTCACCGACCCGTCGACGCTCGGCCCGGGCAAGCCACGCCGCTTCCGTTCGGATGCTCAGGAGGACTCGTGACAGACGTGCCGCGGATGCGGGTCAACCAGGTCGGCTACCTGCCCGACGGCCCCAAGGCCGCCACGCTGGTGACCGACGCGACCGACCCGGTGCCGTGGCGGCTCCGGCGCGACGGCGTCGTCGTGGCGGAGGGCGAGTCGCAGCCACGCGGCCACGACCCGTCGGCCGGGCTGGACGTGCACGTGGTCAGGTTCGACGCGGTGCGGGAGGCCGGCTGCTTCGTCCTGGAGGCCGACGGCGCGACGTCCGACCCGTTCGCCATCGACGAGGGCCTCTACGACGACCTGCGCGGGGACTCCCTCGTCGTGTTCTACGGCCAGCGCAGCGGCATCGCGATCGACGAGGCACTCCTCGGCCCCGGCTACGGGCGGGCCGCGGGTCACGTCGACGTCGCTCCCAACCGTGGCGACGGCGCGGTCCCGTGCCTGCCGGCGGGTCACGCGACGACCGCGGACGGCGTCGACCTGTACGACGGCTGGACCGGCGGGTACGCCCTCGACGTGACGGGTGGCTGGTACGACGCGGGCGACCAGGGCAAGTACGTCGTCAACGGCGGCATCGCCGTCGCGCAGCTCCTCGGCCTGTACGAGCGCGCGCTGCGGGCGGGGACCGCGGACGCGCTGGGCGACGGCTCCCTGCGCGTGCCCGAACGCGGGAACGGCGTGCCCGACGTGCTCGACGAGGCGCGCTGGGAGCTGGACTGGATGCTCCGGATGCGCGTCCCGGCGGGGGAGCGGTACGCGGGCCTGGTGCACCACAAGGTGTCCGACGAGCGCTGGGTCGGGCTTCCGATGCTGCCCGCCGACGACCCGCAGCCGCGGTACCTGCACCGGCCGTCGACGGCGGCGACGCTCAACCTCGCGGCCGTCGCCGCGCAGGGCGCCCGGGTGCTCGCACCGCACGACGAGGCGTTCGCGACGCTCCTGCGCACCGCGGCCCGGGACGCGTACGACGCTGCCCAGGAGCACCCCGTGCTGCTCGCGCCCGACACGAACGTCCTCGCGAACGCCGGGTCTGGCCCCTACGACGACGCCGACCTCGACGACGACTTCCTGTGGGCGGCCACGGAGCTCTACCTGACGACGGGCGACGAGCGGTACGCCGCCGACCTGCGGGCGAACCCCTACGCCCCCGTGTTCCGGCCCGAAGGCTTCGACTGGAACCACGTCGCGGCCTGGTCGCGCCTCCAGCTGGCCACGGTCGCGAGCCCGCTGCCGGAGCGTGACGCCGTCCGGGCGTCGGTCGTGCAGGCTGCCGACGCGCTCGTCGACCAGCAGGCCACGCAGCCCTTCGGCCACCCGTACGTGCCGACGACCGGCCGCTACGACTGGGGCTCCAACGGCCTGCTCCTCAACAACCTCGCGGTGCTCGCGGCGGCGCACGAGATCACGGGCGACCCGACCTACCGGGACGCCGTCCTCGAGGGCGTCGACTACCTGTTCGGCCGCAACGCCCTCGGCGTCTCCTACGTCACCGGGTACGGCACGCGCGACGTCCGCAACCAGCACAGCCGCTGGTACTCCCACCAGCTCGACCCGGCCCTCCCGCACCCGCCGCGCGGCACGGTCTCGGGCGGCCCGAACTCGGACTGCCCGGACCCCGTCTCGGCGGCGCTCGCAGGCAGTCCGGCGCAGCGCTGCTTCGTCGACGACATCGGCGCGTACGGCGTGAACGAGATGACGATCAACTGGAACTCCGCCCTCGCGTGGGTCGCGTCGTACCTCGGCGGGTAAATCGTCTGGACGTCCGGGTATCCTGGGCGGCACAGGCGTCGACCCGGCCATCACCGGTGAGCCTCCGGAAGAACAGGTCTCGCGAGAGGCCCCAGTAGAACCGGACGGGGCAGGCCCGTCACAGCCGCTGAGAGTGGTCGACGACCCCCCGGGGACGCCGGCAAGCGAGGTGGTACCGCGGTCGTCCCCGTCCCGGGGGTGGTCGTCCTCGCGGCCGTGAGCGAGATCGACCAGGAGAACCGACGGTGACTGCCGCACCGCGCTACCCGCTGCACCGCCCCGACTCGTCCGTGCCCGCGTCGCCGGACCTGCCCGCCCTCGAGCAGGACGTCCTCGCGTCCTGGGCGGAGGACGGCACGTTCCAGGCGTCGATCGACGCCCGCGAGGCCGGCGAGAACGGCAGCAACGAGTACGTCTTCTACGACGGCCCCCCGTTCGCCAACGGCCTGCCGCACTACGGCCACCTGCTCACCGGGTACGCCAAGGACGTCGTGCCGCGCTACCAGACGATGCGCGGCCGCCGCGTCGAGCGCCGCTTCGGGTGGGACACGCACGGGCTGCCGGCCGAGCTCGAGGCGCAGCGCCTCCTGGGCATCACGGACACCTCGCAGATCGAGGAGATGGGGCTCGCCGCGTTCAACCGGGCGTGCCGCGAGTCGGTGCTGCGGTACACGGGCGAGTGGCGCGAGTACGTGACGCGGCAGGCGCGCTGGGTCGACTTCGACCACGACTACAAGACGCTCGACGTGACCTTCATGGAGTCGGTCATCTGGGCGTTCAAGCGCCTCTACGACCAGGACATGGCGTACGAGGGCTACCGCGTGCTGCCGTACTGCTGGCGCGACGAGACGCCGCTGTCCAACCACGAGCTGCGCATGGACGACGACGTCTACCAGTCGCGCCAGGACCCCGCGCTCACGGTCGGTCTGCGGCTGGAGACCGGCGAGCTGGCGCTCCTGTGGACCACGACCCCGTGGACCCTGCCGAGCAACCTGGCGCTCGCGGTCGGGCCGGACGTCGACTACGTGACCGTCGAGCCGGGACCCGACTCGGCGCTCGCGGGGGAGCGCGTCGTGCTCGCGGCCGCCCGCCTGGGCGCGTACGCCAAGGAGCTCGGAGAGGCCACCGTCGTGGCCACCGTCACGGGTCGGGACCTGGCGGGCCGCCGCTACACGCCGCCCTTCGACTACTTCGCCGGCCGCGAGAACGCGCACCAGGTGCTGCTCGCCGACTTCGTGACCACGGAGGACGGCTCGGGCATCGTGCACCTGGCGCCCGCGTTCGGCGAGGACGACATGGTCGCGTGCGACGCGGCAGGGGTCGTGCCCGTGGTGCCGGTGGATTCGCAGGGGAAGTTCACCACCGAGGTGCCGGACTACGTCGGCCAGCTGGTGTTCGACGCCAACAAGCCGATCATCGCGGACCTCAAGGCCGGCACCGGCCCCCTCGCGCGCGTCCCCGCGGACCAGCGCGCGGTCGTGGTGCGCCACGAGACGTACGAGCACTCCTACCCGCACTGCTGGCGCTGCCGGAACCCGCTGATCTACAAGGCGGTCACCAGCTGGTTCGTGCGCGTGAGCGGGTTCCGCGAGCGCATGGTCGAGCTCAACCAGGACATCGCCTGGACGCCGGAGCACATCAAGGACGGCCAGTTCGGCAAGTGGCTGTCGAATGCGCGCGACTGGTCGATCAGCCGCAACCGCTACTGGGGCACGCCCATCCCCGTGTGGGTCTCGGACGACCCCGCGTTCCCGCGCGTGGACGTGTACGGCTCCTTGGCGGAGCTGGAGGCGGACTTCGGGCGGGTGCCGACGAACGAGGCCGGCGAGCCGGACCTGCACCGCCCGTTCATCGACGAGCTGACACGCCCGAACCCGGACGACCCGTCGGGTGCCTCGACCATGCGCCGGATCCCGGACGTGCTCGACGTGTGGTTCGACTCGGGCTCGATGCCGTTCGCGCAGGTGCACTACCCGTTCGAGAACGCGGACTGGTTCGAGCACCACTACCCGGGCGACTTCATCGTCGAGTACATCGGGCAGACCCGCGGGTGGTTCTACACGCTGCACGTGCTGGCCACGGCGCTGTTCGACCGCCCGTCGTTCCGCAACGTCCTGTGCCACGGCATCGTGCTGGGCGACGACGGCCGCAAGGCCAGCAAGTCGCTGCGGAACTTCCCCGACCCGGCGAAGATGTGGGACGTCTACGGCTCGGACGCCGTGCGCTGGTTCCTCATGTCGAGCTCGATCCTGCGCGGGGGCAACCTCATCGTCGGCGAGGACGGCATCCGCGACGGCGTGCGCCAGGTGCTGCTGCCGCTGTGGAGCACGTACTACTTCTTCACGCTCTACGCGGGGGCGGCGGACGGTGGCACCGGGTACGTCGCGACGCCGGTCGACGCCGCGCGTGCGGCCACGCTCGCGCCCATGGACCGGTACGTGCTGGCGCGCACGCGGGACCTGGTGGCGCGCACCACGGAGCAGCTGGATGCCTACGACATCTCGGCGGCCTGCGAGAGCGTCCGCGAGCACCTCGACGTCCTGACCAACTGGTACGTGCGCACGCAGCGCGACCGCTTCTGGGCCGAGGACGCCGACGCGTTCGACACGCTCTGGACGAGCCTCGAGGTGCTCACGCGCGTCATGGCTCCGCTCGCGCCGCTGGTCACCGAGGAGGTCTGGCGGGGCCTGACGGGTGGACGCAGCGTGCACCTGACCGACTGGCCGGAGGTGGACCTCGCGCCCGCCGACGAGACGCTCGTCGCCGCGATGGACCAGGTCCGTGCGGTGACGTCGACCGCGCTCGGTCTGCGCAAGGCCGCGGGCGTGCGCGTCCGGCAGCCGCTGCGGTCGCTGACCGTCGCGGTCGGTGACGCGGACGCCCTCGCGCCGTACCGCGACCTGCTCGCGGCCGAGCTCAACGTCAAGCGCGTCGACCTGGTGACCGCCGACGCGGGCACGGCCGAGCGCTTCGGCATCACGCAGCGCCTCGCGGTCAACGCCCGCGCGGCCGGCCCGCGACTGGGCCGCGGTGTGCAGGCGGTCATCAAGGCGGCGCGGGCCGAGTCCTGGCGTGTGGACGGGGACGCGGTCGTGGTCACCACCGACGACGGCGACGTGGCGCTCGAGCCGAGCGAGTACGAGCTGACGACCGTGGTGGGTGGCGAGGGCGGTGCTGCGGCGGTCCTGCCCGGTGGCGGCTTCGTCGTGCTCGACCTGACGCTGGACGACGAGCTGCGCGCCGAGGGCTACGCCCGGGACGTCGTGCGCGTGGTCCAGGACGCCCGCAAGGCCGCCGGGCTGCAGGTGGGGGACCGGATCCTGCTCACGCTCGACGTCCCCACGGAGCACGTCGCCGCGGTCGAGCAGCACCGCGACACGATCGCCCGCGAGACCTTGGCGCTCTCGGTCGAGATCGAGACGGGGCCGACGCTGCAGGCCTCCGTCGAAGCCGTCGACGCCGGAGGGTACGAGGCATGAGCCCGCGTGAGCACGGAGGGGCCGACCACCTGCGCTCGGAGGCGGAGAAGGAGGCCAGGGCGGCCGCCGACGAGGTGTACCGCGGCATCCTGGCGCGCGCCCCCGAGCACGAGATCGACCCGACGTTCGACCGGACGCTCGCCGTGATGGAGCTGCTCGGCGACCCGCAGAAGGCGTACCGGGTCGTGCACGTCACGGGCACCAACGGCAAGACGTCGACGTCGCGCATGGTCGAGCGGCTGGTCCGGGAGCACGGCCTGCGCACGGGCCGGTTCACGAGCCCGCACCTGTCCCGTGTGAACGAGCGCATCGTCATCGACGGTGAGCCCATCAGCGACGAGCGGTTCGTCGAGGTGTGGCAGGACGTCGCCCCGTACGTGCACCTGGTCGACCAGCGCTCCGCGGCGGAGGGCAAGCCGCAGCTGTCGTTCTTCGAGGTGTTCACCGTGATGGCCTTCGCGGCGTTCGCGGACGCACCGGTGGACGTGGCCGTGGTCGAGGTCGGCATGGGCGGTCTGTGGGACTCGACGAACGTCGCCGACGGCGAGGTCGCGATCATCACGCCGATCTCGATGGACCACGAGCGCTACCTGGGCGACACCCTGCTCGACATCGCGTCGGTCAAGGCGGGGATCGTCAAGGACGGCGCGACCCTGGTCCTGGCCGCCCAGCAGGAGGACGTCGAGGGCGTGGTGCTGGCCGCCGCGGCGGAGAAGGGCGCACGCGTCGTGCGCGAGGGTGTGGACATCGAGGTCGGCGAGCGTCAGGTGGCCGTCGGTGGCCAGCTCATCACGCTGCAGACGCTCGGCGGCACCTACACGGAGATCTTCCTGCCGCTGCACGGCGAGTTCCAGGCGCACAACGCCCTGCTCGCCCTGACCGCGACGGAGGCGCTCCTCACGGGCGGCCGGGCGCTGGACCCGGGCGTCGTCGAGGTCGCGTTCGCCGACGTTGACTCGCCGGGCCGGCTGGAGGTCGTGCGCAGCAGCCCGACGATCATCGTCGACGGCGCGCACAACCCCGCCGGGGTCGAGGCGCTCGTCGACGCGATCGAGGAGGCGTTCGAGTTCCACCGGCTCGTCGGCGTCGTCGGCGTGATGGCGGACAAGGACCCCGAGGGCATGCTGTCGCTCCTCGAGCCGCTGCTCGCCGAGGTGGTGATCACCCGTGCGTCGAACACGCGCGCGCTCGAGGTCGAGGACCTCGCCGAGGTGGCCATCGACATCTTCGGCGAGGACCGGGTGCACGTGGCCGAGCGGCTGAACGACGCGCTCGACCTCGCGGTGGCCCGGGCGGAGAGCGAGGTCGAGCGAGGATCGGGCGTGCTCGTCACCGGCTCGATCCTGCTCGTGGCGGAGGCGCGGCGGCTGCTCGGCCGTCCCTGACGTCCTGGTCATCCGTCCGGTTCGCCCGTCGGGCGGTGCACGAACGTGCACCGACGGCGCACGTCCTCCCCTTGACGGCCCTTCGCAGCGACAACATGGTGAGACCTGTCGGGACGTCGAAGGTCGCGACGGACGCGCGGGCCCCGCCGTGGGCGCCCGGTGGAAGGGATGGCCGCTGTGAAGAAGCTCATCAACGACCCGCAGACCGTCGTGGCCGAGTCGCTCGACGGGTTCGGGGCGGCCCATCCGGACGTGGTGGCGATCCACCGTGACCCGTGGTTCGTCACGCGCGCCGGCGGCACGTCGGCCGGCAAGGTCGGTCTGGTCAGCGGGGGCGGCAGCGGGCACGAGCCGTTGCACGGTGGCTTCGTCGGCGTCGGCATGCTCGACGCGGCCGTCCCGGGCGCGATGTTCACGTCGCCGACCCCGGACCAGATCGCCCCGGCCCTCCAGGCGGCCGACGCGGGCGCGGGGGTGCTGGCGATCGTGAAGAACTACACGGGCGATGTGCTCAACTTCGAGATGGCCGCCGAGGTGGCCGACGACGTCGATGTCCGGACCGTGGTGGTCAACGACGACGTCGCCGTGGAGGACTCCCTGTACACCGCGGGCCGCCGTGGCGTGGCCGGCACGGTCGCCGTCGAGAAGATCGCGGGCGCGGCCGCCGAGCGCGGGGACGACCTCGACGCCGTCGTCGCCGTCGCGGAGAAGGTCATCGCGAACGTGCGCTCGATGGGGGTCGCGCTGACCGCCTGCACGGTCCCGCACGCGGGCAAGCCGAGCTTCGACCTGCCCGACGACGAGATCGAGATCGGCATCGGGATCCACGGTGAGCCGGGCCGTCGGCGCATCCCGCTGGCGAGCGCCGACGAGATCACCGAGCTGCTGCTCACGCCCGTCGCGGACGACCTGGGACTGACCGGCGGCGAGAAGGTGCTGCTGTTCGTCAACGGCATGGGCGGCACCCCCGCCTCGGAGCTCTACGTGGTCTATCGTCAGGCCCGCGCGTTGCTCGAGGGCCGAGGGGTCGAGGTGTCCCGCTCGCTCGTCGGCAACTACGTGACATCGCTGGAGATGCAGGGTGCGTCGGTCACGGTCCTCCGCCTGGACGACGAGCTGACCGCGCTCTGGGACGCCCCTGTGCACACGACCGCCCTGCGGTGGTGACTGCGAGGGACGTGGCCGGAACGGTGATCCAACAGGTCGAGGGAGCGTGGGCATGACGCTGGACGTGGCGTGGGCGGTCGACTGGGTGCGTCGCTCGGCGCAGACCGTCACCGAGCACCGGCAGGAGCTCATCGAGCTGGACCGGCAGATCGGCGACGGTGACCACGGCGAGAACCTGTTCCGCGGCTTCTCGGCGGTCGTCGCCAAGCTCGACGCGCTCCCGGCGGAACCCGCGGACATCGGTGAGGTGCTCCGGCTCGTCGCGACGACCCTCATGTCGACGGTCGGCGGCGCCGCCGGCCCGCTGTACGGCACGGCGTACCTGCGTGCCGCGAAGGCCACCGGCGTCACCCAGCTCGACAGCCACGGGGTCGTCGCGCTGCTCGAGGCGGCGCTCGAGGGGATCGTCGCGCGCGGCAAGGCGACCACGGGCGAGAAGACGATGGTCGACGCCTGGACACCTGCGACGGAGGCCGCGGTGACGGCTGCAGACGGCGGGGCGTCACCGGCCGAGGTGCTCGCAGCGGCGGCCGACGCCGCGCACGAGGGCGCCGAGGCCACGATCCCGCTCGTGGCGACGAAGGGCCGCGCGAGCTATCTCGGGGAGCGGTCCGCCGGGCACCTCGACCCGGGTGCCCGGTCGACGGAGCTGATCTTGCGGGCCGCTGCACAGGCGGCCGCGTGACGCGCGAGCTCGCTCCTGTCGCGCTCGTCCTGGTGTCCCACTCCCGCGCTCTCGCGCAGGGCGCGGTCGAGCTCGCCGGTCAGATGGCGCCGGGCGTGCTGCTGATCGCCGCGGGAGGCACGGACGACGGCGGGCTCGGGACCAGCTACGAGGCCGTCGAGCGCGCGCTCGTCGAGGCGACGCAGGACGGCCGTTCCGCGGTCGTGCTGACGGACCTCGGATCGGCGGTGCTCACGACCGAGTCCGTGCTGGAGCTGCTGGACGAGGACGTCGCCTCGCGGGTGCGCCTCGCGGACGCGCCCTTCGTGGAGGGTGCCGTCGCCGCTGCCGTGACGGCGCACGGGGGAGCGGACCTGGGAGGCGTCCTGGCGTCCGCGGTGCACGCGGGCTCGACGTTCGGGGACGCGGCCGAGTCGCCCGCGCAGGCCGGCGCATCGTCCGACGACGGCGTGCTCCGGGCGGTGGCCGTGCTGCGCAACCCGCTCGGTCTGCACGCCCGCCCCGCCGCGGTCGTCGCGCGGATGCTCGCGGCGTACGACGCCAGGGTCCGGGTCAACGGCGCCAACGCCGCGAGCGTGCTGGAGCTGATGAAGCTGGGCGCCAAGCAGGGCGTCGAGCTGCACATCGAGACCGAGGGACCGCAGGCCGCCGAGGCCCGCGACGCGCTCGTCGCCGCGGTCGAGGGCGGCTTCGGCGAAGTCTGACAGTTGCTGTGATCAACTGCACATGAACTTGCGTCCGCTGCAAAGTTGCAGTGTGTGTAAAGTTGCACCTCGTGCAGAACTCATCGGTCGACGAACCCGCCCTCGGGCTGCGTGAGCGCAAGAAGCGCGCCCGCCGCGAGGCGCTGATCGACGCGACCCACCGGCTCGTCGCCGAGCACGGACTCGACGCCGTCACGGTCGAGGCCATCTGCGAGGAGGCCGGCGTCTCCGCCCGCACGTTCTTCAACTACTTCGAGACGAAGGACGACGCCGTGCTCGGCCACACCCCGTGGCCGCTCGACTCGGCAGCGACGGAGGAGTTCGCGACCGGCGGACCCACGGGTCACCTGCTCGCCGACCTCCAGGCTCTGGTGAGCTCGTTCCTCACCGACGCCCCCATCGGTCGTCAGCGGGTGGCACGCGCCCTCGAGCTCGCCGCCAAGGAGCCGCGGCTGTTCGCCCGGCACCTCGCCTGGATGGAGCAGCACAAGGGCCAGCTCTCGGCACTGATCGAGCGGCGGTTGCAGATGGGCACAGCCGACGACGCTGCACTTTCCTCCGAGATCGTCGGCTCGACCCTGCTCTTCCTGACCCACGCGACCTTCATGCGCTGGGACGCGGCCGGCGGCACCGGCACCGCGGACGAGCACGTCAGCGCCGTCGTCGCCGACCTGCGCTCCATCCTCACCGACTGACCCCCCGAACCACCGCCCCCACCCGCACCCGCAGAACGAGGTCCTCCCGCATGGCCACCGCAGCCCCACCGGCTCCCGCGACCGACAAGCCGTTGATCCACCTGACACCCAAGACCGTCTGGCTCATCTTCGGTGCGCTCATGGCGGGCATGTTCATGTCCTCGCTCGACCAGTCGATCGTCGGCACCGCGATGCCGACCATCGTCGGCGAGCTCAACGGGGTCGAGCACCAGGGCTGGGTCGTGACGGCCTACATCCTGGCCATCGCGATCGTCATGCCGCTGTACGGCAAGTTCGGTGACCTCTGGGGCCGGCGCTGGCCGTTCCTCATCGCCATCGGGCTGTTCACCATCGCCTCGGCCGGTGCCGGGTTCGCGCAGTCGTTCGGTGAGCTCGTGTTCTGGCGCGGCGTGCAGGGCCTCGGCGGCGGCGGTCTGATGATCCTGTCGCAGGCGATCATCGCGGACATCGTGCCCGCCAAGGACCGCGGCAAGTACATGGGCCCGATGGGTGCCCTGTTCGGCATCTCGGCCGTCATCGGCCCGCTCCTGGGCGGTCTGTTCACGCAGCACGCCGACTGGCGCTGGTGCTTCTGGATCAACATCCCCATCGGCCTCGCCGCGTTCGCGGTGGCCTGGTTCACCCTCAAGCTCCCGACCCACCGGTCCGGCAAGAAGATCGACGTCGCCGGCATCTTCTTCATGGTGATCGCGACCTCCGGCCTCGTCCTGGCCACCAGCTGGGACAGCTGGACCGGCAACCGCGGCTACGACTGGTCGGACCCGGGCCTGCTCGCCCTGGTGATCGGCACGCTCGTCTCGATCGCGGCGTTCATCATGGTCGAGCTGCGTGCCGAGGAGCCGCTCCTGCCGCTGCGCCTCTTCAAGAACCCGACCTTCACCATCGCCACGGCCATCGGCCTCATCCTCGGCATGGGCATGTTCGCCGCCCTGGCGTTCCTGCCGACGTTCCTGCAGATGTCGACCGGCGCGGGCGTCACGGAGTCCGGCTTCCTGCTGCTCCCGATGATGGTCGGTGTCATGATCACGGCGATCGGCTCCGGCATCGCGATCACGAAGACCGGCCGCTACAAGATCTTCCCCGTGGTCGGCCTCGCCATCACCACCGGCGGCGTCGCGTGGCTCACGCAGATCACCGGTGACATGTCGATGTGGCTCTTCGGCGCCATGATCTTCGTGCTCGGCGCCGGCATGGGCCTGGTCATGCAGACCATCGTGCTGGCCGTGCAGAACTCGGTCGACCCGCACGAGATCGGGACGGCCACGAGCACGAACAACTTCTTCCGCGAGATCGGTGCGGCGGTCGGCACGGCGCTGTTCAGCACGATGTTCACCACCAAGCTGGCGGACAACCTGGCCGGGGTCTTCGCCGGCGCGCCCGCAGGGTCCGGTGGCGAGGCCTCCAGCCTGACGCCGGCCGCGGTGCAGGCCCTGCCCGAGCCGCTGAAGACCGGAGTGATCGACGCGTTCACCAACGCCCTCGCACCCTCGTTCTGGTACCTCGTGCCGGTGGTCGCCGTCGGCTTCGTCCTCGCCCTGTTCCTGCGTGAGGTCAAGCTCTCCGACGTCGCCGGCATGGTGGCCCGTGGCGAGGCACTCGCGGCCGACGGCTCCGGAGTCGCCTCCGAGCGGGTCGACGGCGCGGTCGTCGTCGACGACCTGTCCGCGGGGGACGTCCCGACGCAGCGCGACGCGGCACCCGACGACATCGAGGCCGGCGTCCGCCGGTAACCTTCCCCTCATGAGCTCCACCGTCCCGGACGGCGGCCAGGCCGTACGCCGCAAGCGCCCCGCGAAGCCCCAGTTCACCCAGACCATCCTCGTCCTCGAGGCCGTCCTGGTGTTCTTCGCGACGCTCGTGGCGTACGGCCTGCGGCTCGCCGAGCCCGCCGCGATCTGGTGGGTCGGCGGGGCGCTGTCGGTGACCTTGATCGTGCTCTCGGGTCTCATGACCCGCCCCGGCGGCTACGTGGCCGGGTCGGTCGTGCAGGGGGTCGTGCTGGCGGTCGGGTTCGTGATCCCGATGATGTTCGTCGTGGGCGGCATCTTCGTGATCCTGTGGATCGTCGCGCTGCGGCTCGGGGGCCGGATCGACCGGGAGCGGGCCGAGTACGACGCCGCGAACCCGGGGGCGGTCGGGCCGTAGCCGAGGTTAGGGTTCAGCCCATGACTGACGCACCCACCACGCAGCGCACCCTCGTCCTGGTCAAGCCGGACGGTGTCCGCCGCGGACTGTCGGGCGAGATCGTCCGCCGCATCGAGGCCAAGGGCTACACGCTCGTCGCGGTCGAGCTCCGCCAGGCCGACGAGGCCCTGCTCGCCGAGCACTACGCCGAGCACGCCGGGAAGCCGTTCCTCACGCCGCTGATCGAGTTCATGCGGTCCGGCCCGGTGCTCGCGGTGGTCGCCGAGGGCCACAAGGCGATCGAGGGCTTCCGCTCCCTGGCCGGCGCCACCGACCCCACCGTCGCCGCGCCGGGCACCATCCGCGGTGACCTGGGCCGCGACTGGGGCCTGAAGGTCATCCAGAACCTGGTGCACGGCTCGGACTCCGAGGAGTCCGCGGCCCGCGAGATCGCCCTGTGGTTCCCCGCCCTCTGAGCCGATGACCGGCCGCCCCGCGGACTGGGTCGCCGACGCCTGCGCCGAGCTCGGCACGGACGTGGTCGTCGCCTGGTTCGTGGGGCTGCCGCGGCGCTGACCCGGGTGCACGAGCTGGGCGAGGCCGCGGGCGCGACCGGGACGTCGCACGACGGCGCCTCGCGGAGCGTCTCGACGTGCCCGATCCGGCGTCCCCGCGCGGCTGAGCCGCACCGCCGAGCGGGTGGACGTCCCCGGGGCTGCGTCGCGCGCGCCTTAGGCTTCGTGGGTGCACCTCAAGACCCTCACCCTGCGGGGGTTCAAGTCGTTCGCCTCGGCGACGACCCTGAACTTCGAGCCGGGCGTCACCTGCGTGGTCGGGCCCAACGGCTCGGGCAAGTCCAACGTCGTCGACGCCCTGGCCTGGGTGATGGGGGAGCAGGGCGCCAAGTCGCTGCGCGGCGGCAAGATGGAGGACGTCATCTTCGCGGGCACCGCCGGGCGCCCTCCGCTGGGCCGCGCCGAGGTGGCGCTCACCATCGACAACGCCGACGGCGCCCTGCCGATCGAGTACTCCGAGGTCACCATCTCGCGGACGCTGTTCCGCAACGGCGGGTCCGAGTACGCGATCAACGGGCAGGGCTGCCGGCTCCTCGACATCCAGGACCTGCTGTCCGACTCCGGCCTGGGCCGCGAGATGCACGTCATCGTCGGCCAGGGTCAGCTCGACGCGGTGCTGCGCGCGACGCCCGAGGAGCGCCGCGGGTTCATCGAGGAGGCGGCGGGCGTCCTCAAGCACCGCAAGCGCAAGGAGAAGGCGCTCCGCAAGCTCGAGGCGATGCAGGCCAACCTGACGAGGCTGGGCGACCTCACGGGGGAGATCCGGCGTCAGCTCGGCCCGCTCGGCCGGCAGGCGGAGGTCGCCCGCAAGGCGGCGGTCGTCCAGGCCGACCTGCGCGACTCCCGCGCTCGCCTGCTGGCCGACGACCTCGCGCAGCTGACGTCCACGCTCGAGCAGGAGATCGCCGACGAGAGCGCCCTGCGCGTCCGTCGCGAGGAGGTGGAGGGCGCGCTGGCCGCCACGCGCGCCCGCCTGGCGACGCTCGAGCGCGAGGCCGCCGAGGCCGCACCCGCCCTGAGCGAGGCCAGCGAGGTCTGGTACCGGCTCTCGTCGCTGCGCGAGCGCCTGCGCGGCACGGCGTCCCTGGCCGCCGACCGGGTCCGTCTCCTCGGCAGCGCCGGGCCGGAGCGCACCGGCGGGTCGGACCCCGACGACCTGGCCGCCCAGGCCGAGCGCGTCCGCTCCGCGGAGGCCGAGCTGGCCAGCGAGGTCGAGCTGTCGCGGGCCGCCCTCGACGCGGCCGTCACCGCGCGGCAGGAGGCCGAGGCCGAGGCGACGGCCGCCGAGAAGGAGGTCGCCACCGCGCTGCGCGGCGCCGCCGACCGTCGCGAGGGCGTCGCCCGGCTCGCCGGTCAGGTCGCTGCGCGCCGCAGTCGCGTCGAGGCGACGCAGGCCGAGCTCGGACGACTCCGGGAGTCGCTGACCGCCGCCGAGCAGCGCGGCCAGGAGGCGACGACGCAGTTCGCCGTGCTGGAGTCGCAGGTCGCGGGTGTCGAGGAGGGCGAGGAGGGGCTCGACGCCGAGCACGAGGCCGCCGTCGAGGCCCTCGAACGCGCGACCGAGCGGCTCACCGCCCTGCAGGAGCAGCTGAGCGCCGCCGAGCGCGAGCGCACCGCCCTGGAGTCCCGTGCCGAGACCCTCGAGCTCAGCCTGACGCGCAAGGACGGGGTCGGTGCGCTCCTCGCCGCGGACGGCCAGCCCGGTCTCGTCGGGTCGGTCGCGGCCCTGCTCGCGGTCGACCCGGAGAACGAGGAGGCGATCGTCGCCGCGCTGGGTGCCGTCGCCGACGCCGTGGCGGTGGACTCCGTCGACGCGGCCGTCGACGCCATCCGCTACCTGCGCACCGAGGACGCGGGCCGGGCGACGCTGCTGGTCAGCGGCACGTCGGCCCCTTCCACCCCGATCGTGGACGTCCCGGCCGGAGCGGCCCGCGCGGTCGACCTCGTCCGCGCCCCCGAGCACGTCCGCGCGGCCGTCGAGACCCTGCTCGCCGACGTCGTCGTGGTGGACGACCTCGCCGCCGCCCGCGCGATCGTCGCCACCCGCCCGGACCTCGTCGTCGCCACGCGCACCGGCGACGTGCTGTCCCGGCACCGCGCGTCGGGCGGCTCCGCGACGGCACCCAGCGCCCTGCACCTGCAGTCGGCTCTCGACCAGGCACGTTCGGGCGCGGCGAGGGCGACGGCGGACGCCGAGCGCGTCCGGTTCGAGCTCACCGGCGCCACGGAAGCGCTGACCGCGGCACGCGACGCGCACGAGCGCACCCTCGACCGGCTCAACGAGTCCGACGCCGCGCTCGCCGCCGTGGCGGAGCAGCTGGGCCACCTCGGCTCGGCGGCCCGGGCGGCGAACGCCGAGGCCGCGCGGCTGCAGCAGTCGCTGGAGGCCGCGTCGCGGACGCTGGAGGCCGACACCGCTGAGCTCACCGAGCTCGCCGAGCGGCTGGCCGCCGCCGAGGTGGAGCCCGCCGAGAGCGAGGCGGCCATCGTCGAGGGCAGCGCCCGTCGGGACCGGCTGGCGGAGCTGGCCACCGCCGCGCGCGCCCGGGAGACCGAGGCCCGGCTGACGTTGCGCACCGGTGAGGAGCGCGCACGCGCCCTGTCCGGTCGCGCCGAGTCCCTCGAGCGGGCCGCCCAGACCGAGCGGGTCGCCCGCGAGCGCGCCGCCGAGCGCGAGCGTGCCCGGTCGCGGCAGGCGAGCGTCGCCGAGGCCGTGCGCGACGGGGCCACCCGCGCGCTGGTCGTGCTCGACGAGTCGCTGCGCCGTGCGTCGGCCGAGCGCGACGCCGCCGAGATGGCACGCGGCGAACGGGACCGGGAGGTCAGCGCCGCCCGCGCCGAGGTCGACGTCCGCGCCACCGAGCTCGCCCAGCTCACCGACGTCGCCCACCGGGACGAGGTCGCGCGCACCCAGCAGCGCCTGCGGATCGAGGCGCTCCAGGCCCGCGCCGTCGACGACCTGGGGCTCGATCCGGCCGTCCTGCTCGAGGAGTACGGCCCGCACCAGGACGTGCCGGTCATCCCGCTGCCGGGAGCCGAGGTCGACCCGGAGGCCCCCACCACGGTCCCGTACGTGCGCGAGCAGCAGGAGAAGCGCCTCCGGGCCGCCGAGCGCGCGCTGTCCCTGCTCGGGCGTGTGAACCCGCTCGCGCTGGAGGAGTTCGCCGCCCTGGAGGAGCGCCACCAGTTCCTCGTGGAGCAGCTCGCCGACCTGAAGAAGTCCCGCGCGGACCTCCTCGAGATCGTCAAGGAGATCGACGAGCGCGTGGAGCAGGTGTTCGCGGAGGCGTACCGCGACACCGCCGCGGCGTTCGACGTCGTGTTCCCGCGGCTGTTCCCCGGCGGGGAGGGTCGGCTCGTCCTGACGGACCCCGACAACATGCTCACCACCGGCATCGACGTCGAGGCGCGACCGGCCGGCAAGAAGGTCAAGCGGCTCTCGCTGCTGTCGGGCGGGGAGCGCTCGCTCACGGCCGTCGCGCTGCTGGTGGCGATCTTCAAGGCGCGCCCCAGCCCGTTCTACGTCATGGACGAGGTCGAGGCGGCCCTGGACGACGCCAACCTCGGCCGGCTGCTCGAGATCTTCCGCGAGCTCCAGGAGGACTCGCAGCTCATCGTCGTCACGCACCAGAAGCGGACCATGGAGATCGCCGACGCCCTGTACGGCGTGACGATGCGTGGCGACGGCGTCACCACGGTCATCAGCCAGCGCATGCGGGAGGATGTCGCGGTCTGACCTGGTCCCTCCCGGTCGGCCTGTGGAGATTGTGTGCCGTTTGGCTCCCGCTGTGCGTCGTGCGGTGACGGACCGCCGCGCGGCGCGGACACTGGTGCCATGGCTGTCCTCGTCGCGATCCTTCTTGCCGTCCTCGTCGCCGCAGCCGTCCTGGTCGCTGCGAGCATCTTCTCGTCGGCGAAGGACAAGCGGGAGTCACCCCTGGCCACGTTCCGCAGCGGCCTGGCGGGCCGCAAGAACCCCGACGCCGAGCAGCGGGCCGCGGCCGCCGCAGCCGCGGTCGAGCCCGTCGACCTCTCGCTCGCGCAGTTCCTGCGCGAGACGGTCGACGAGGGCGAGGCGTACCTCCAGGTCGACGACCTGGCGGCCACCCTCCAGCGTGCCAAGGAGAAGGCCACCGGCGTCCTGCCGGGCCACCGTGACCGCTGAACCCGCGCGCGTGACGCGTCGGTTCGCGTCCTGAGCCCGCCGCCAGACACACTGTCCCGGTGACCAACGAGACGCTCGAGATCCTCCTGGCGGCCGGCATCCCGACGGCCATCGTCGTCGCGCTGACGACTCTGCTCGTCCGCCGGCGCCGCGGTTCTGCCGTGGACGAGGCCCCGCCCCCGGTCGACCTGCCGACTCCCGCCCCCGAGGTCGAGTCGACGGCGCCCCCGGTCGAGGCGCCCCCGGAGGAGGTCGAGGCACCGCCGGTCCTCGAGGTGCCCGCACCCGTCGCCGGACGCCTCTCGCGGCTGCGCGACCGGCTCTCGCGGTCAGGGTCCCCGCTCGGCGCCCGGCTGCTCGCGGTCCTGTCCAAGGACCACCTCACGGAGGACGACTGGGACGAGCTCGAGGAGACGCTCCTGCTCGCCGACGTGGGCGCGGGCCCGACGGGGGAGCTCATCGACGCGCTGCGCACCCGCGTCCGGGTCGAGGGTCTCAAGGACCCGGCACAGGTCCGCGCGCTCCTGCGTGAGCAGCTGATCGCGCTCGTCGACCCGACCCTGGACCGCAGCCTCCACACCGCACCCGGCGAGGCAGCCGACGGCTCGCGCGTCCCTGCGGTCGTGCTCGTCGTCGGCGTCAACGGGACCGGCAAGACGACCACCGTCGGCAAGCTCGCCCGCGTGCTCGTGGCCGACGGCCGGACCGTCGTCCTCGGTGCCGCGGACACGTTCCGCGCCGCCGCCGCCGACCAGCTGCAGACCTGGGGCTCCCGCGTCGGCGTGCACACGGTCCGGTCCGACCGCGACGGCGCCGACCCGGCCGCAGTGGCCTTCGACGCCGTCCGCACGGGCAAGGCCGACGGGATCGACGTGGTGCTCGTCGACACGGCGGGCCGCCTGCAGAACAAAGCCGGGCTGATGGACGAGCTGGGCAAGATCACCCGTGTCATCACGCGGGAGGCGCCGCTGTCCGAGGTCCTCCTGGTCCTCGACGCGACCACGGGCCAGAACGGTCTGAACCAGGCGCGGGTGTTCAGCGAGGTGGCCGGTGTGACGGGCATCGTGCTCACCAAGCTCGACGGCACCGCCAAGGGCGGGATCGTGGTCGCCGTGCAGCGTGAGCTGGGTGTCCCGGTCAAGCTGGTCGGCCTCGGCGAGGGTCCGGACGACCTGGCCCCGTTCGACCCGCAGGCGTTCGTGGACGCGCTGCTCGGGGGCTGAGCCGGAGCGAGCCCGGTCAGGTGGCCGGGGGTTCGACCGGTGACGCGTCGTCGACCCTCGCGATCGCGACGACGCCGGCCGCCACGAGCGCAGCGGACACGAGACCGGCCAGGACGAGCGGCGCCACGAGCGACATCGCGACGGCGACGCCCGTCGACGTGGCGACGACCAGCCAGGCGACGCGCCTGCCCCGCGCGGTGGCCGCCGCGACCATGAGCGTCGCGGACACGACGGTGAGACTGCCGACGACAGCGGTCGGGATCAGGGACCCGAAGATCAGGTTCGCGCCGACGTCCACGCCGTCGACGGTTGCCCACGACTGGTTCGCGAGCACCGCGAGCGCGGAGACGACCGCGGCGACGACGCCGACACCGGACCGGGTGTGGGTCCGCCTCGAGCGGGGGAGGCGACGCCGGCTCAGCGCGAGCGTGAGCAGTCCGGCCGGGGCGAGGAGCACGATGCCCACGGGTACCGGGTGGTGCAGGGTGGTCGGCTCGCCCGGGAGCGGCACGACCACCTCGTCGCCGGACCGGTAGGTGAACCCGATACGGGTCCAGGTGCCGTCCTCGTCGCGGACGGCGACGCCGTCGGCCGCGTTGGCGGCGTACACGCGGTAGCCGTCCGGCGTCGTCTGGACCGCCACGCCGACGGTCTGCAGGGTGGGGTGCTCCGTCCCGTAGCGCTGCTCCAGCCCGGCGAGCGTGTCGCCCGTGACGGCCCAGTCCTCCTGCCACGTCTCGCCGGCGTCGTCGCTGCGGTCGACGCCGAGGCCCTGGTCCGCGGCCCGGAAGCACGGGGTGTCGTCCGGCGGTACGCACACGGACTGCTGGGTGCCGCCGGCGCGCTCGACCTGGCTGGTGATCAGGCCGGCCTCGTCCGAGCTTCCGGCGATCCTCTGCCAGTGCGCCCCGCCGTCGTCCGTCAGGTGCCAGGTCGCGCCCTCGGGGTCGTACGACGAGGAGTCGCCGACGGCGACGACGTCACCGAGGACGACGACGTGCATGGCCTCGTCCGGAGGCGTCTGGCTGGTGGCGGCGGTCGCGAGCACGGTCGCCGGGATCAGGACGAGGACCAGGGCGGCCCGGGGTGCGCGACCCCGGCTGGTCCGGGTTCCGCGCGCGACCGCCCAGGCGACCGCCAGCGCCGGCAGGACGAGCAGGTCGGTCGCGTCGGCGAGGACGACGCTCGGGCCGGCCAGGGCGCTGAGCACCGACGACGCCGCCTCCGCACCCGCCACCGACGACTTCACGACCACGAAGGCAGCGCCGGCCAGGACGAGGCCGGCGAGCGCGCACGCACGCGCGGTCGCTCGGCGGACGCCGGCGACGTGCGCGGCACCGCCCAGCGCGGTGGCCAGCAGCGGCGGCGCGACCAGCAGCCACGCGACGTCGGAGACCTTGCCGGTCCACCAGGTGCCGTACGCGGCCTTGAGCACGTGGTCGTTGACCACCAGGAGGACGAGGGCGGCGCACGTGCTCCAGTGGGTCAGCCACGCGAGCACGGCGACGGACGGAGAGGCGACGCGCGCGTCGGGGAGGGCCACCCCGAGGTCATCGACAGACCCGGCGCGGACCTTGATCGGGACGCTCCGCGGGTCGTCCGGAGCGCCCCGGTTGCTGGACGTCTGCTCACCACGAAACGAGACGTTTACCTACGGGTGAGGCTTGTCACACCGACGTAACGTCCTTCGCCTCTGACGGAAACCCCGTTCGTCAACTGTGATCCCCGACCAGCCACCCCCGGCTGGCGAGTGGAGAGGCGATCTCGATGGAAGAATTCGCTTTGGACAGCGGGAACACGGCGTTCATGCTGACCGCCGCGTCCCTCGTGCTGCTGATGACGCCGGGGCTGGCGTTCTTCTACGGCGGCATGGTGCGCGGCAAGAGCGTGCTGAACATGATGATGATGAGCTTCGGCGCGATCGGCGTCGCCGGGCTCATCTGGGTGCTCTACGGCTACTCGGCCGTCTTCGGCTCGGACCTCGGCGGCGGGTGGCTCGGCAACCCGTTCGAGTTCTTCGGCCTGCAGGGCGCCACCGACGACCAGAGCCTGATGGCCGGGTCGGGTGTGCCGTTCCTGGTGGCCGCGGGCTACCAGGCGACCTTCGCGATCATCACGGTCGCGCTCATCTCTGGTGCGGTCGCGGACCGCATGAAGTTCGGTGCCTGGCTGGTCTTCACGGCCGTCTGGGTCTCGGTCGTCTACCTGCCGCTCGCCCACTGGGTGTGGGGCGGCGGTCTGCTCAGCGCGACCGGCCTCACCGAAGGGTTGTCGACCCCCATCGACTTCGCCGGTGGGACGGTCGTCCACATCAACGCCGGTACGGCCGGCCTGGTGCTGGCGATCGTGCTCGGTGCGCGTCGCGGCTTCGGCAAGGAGGCCATGCGGCCCCACAACCTGCCGTTCGTCATGCTCGGTGCCGCACTCCTGTGGTTCGGCTGGTTCGGCTTCAACGCCGGGTCGGAGTTCGCCGCGGACAACGTGGCCGGTCGCGCCTGGCTCAACACGCTCCTCGCCACGGGCATCGCGATGCTCGCCTGGCTCGCCACGGAGAAGGTGCGTGACGGTCACGCCACCTCGCTCGGTGCCGCGTCCGGCATCGTCGCGGGCCTCGTCGCCATCACCCCGGCCGCTGCTGCGGTCGACACGTGGGGCGCGATCGCGATCGGCATCGTGGCGGGTGTGCTCTGCGCCCTCGCCGTCGGCCTCAAGTTCAAGTTCGGCTACGACGACTCGCTCGACGTCGTCGGCGTCCACCTCGTCGGTGGTCTGGTCGGCACCATCCTCATCGGCTTCTTCGCCACGGACACCAACAGCACCTGGTACCCGGACGGAGCGCAGAACGGTCTGTTCTACGGTGGAGGCGTCACTCAGCTGGCCACGCAGACGATCGTGGCGCTCGCCGCGATCCTGTTCAGCTTCACGGCGACGTACGTCATCGCGCTCATCCTCAAGGCGACCATCGGTCTGCGGGTCTCCGACGAGGCCGAGATCGGCGGTATCGACCTGGCTGTCCACGCTGAGACCGCATACGAGACGCTGGGCGTCGGCGCCCGCGTCGTGACGGAGGTGAAGTGATGACGAAGCTCGTGACGGCGGTCATCCAGCCGCACCGGCTGGACGACGTGAAGTCGGCCCTCGAGGCCGCGGGTGTCCGTGGGCTGACCGTGAGCGAGGCCAGCGGCTACGGCCGTCAGCGCGGTCACACCGAGGTCTACCGCGGTGCGGAGTACACGGTCGACCTGGTTCCCAAGGTCAAGATCGACGTGCTCGTGAGCGACGAGGACGCGGCCAGCGTGACCGAGGTCATCGTGCGCGCGGCACAGACCGGCAAGATCGGCGACGGCAAGGTCTGGGTCGTCCCGGTCGAGGACGTGGCTCGCGTCCGCACCGGTGAGCACGGCGACGACGCCCTCTGATCAGGACGGTCACCAGACACACATGACACAGGAACGGCCGCCCGCGGGGGGCGCGGCCGCGAACGGGTCGCCCGAGGTCCCGCACCCCGCGATCGGGGTGCGGGACCTCCGCTCTGAGCGGCTCGAGCTCGCCGCCGGCCTGACCGGTCCGGGATCCGACGGCATCGCCCGACGTGCCGCGATCGTCGAGCTCGTCGTGGGCCGGCTCCGGGAGCAGTGGGAGCTCGCGACCGACGGTGAGGACGTGTCGGGCATCGCGCTCGGGGCGGTCGGCAGCGTCGGGCGCGGCGACGCGAGCCCGGTCAGCGACCTCGACCTGCTGCTCGTGCACGAGGGTCGCGGCCACTCGACCGAGGCACTGTCGGCCCTCGCGCAGAAGCTCTGGTACCCCATCTGGGACGCGGGCCTCGACCTGGACCACTCCGTCCGGTCGCTCGCGCAGTGCCGCCAGGTCGCGTCGAAGGACCTCCCGGCGGCCGTCGGGCTCCTGGACCTGCAGCCCGTCTCGGGTGACGCCCTCGTCATCGCCCGGGCCAAGTCCGCGCTGCTGGAGGACTGGCGGTCGGCCGCGCGCCGGCGCCTGCCGGAGCTGCTGGCCTCCACCCGGCAGCGTGCCGAGCGCCACGGTGAGCTGGCCTACCTCATCGAGCCGGAGCTCAAGGAGTCGCGCGGCGGCATCCGCGACGCCGTCGTGCTGAGCGCGCTCGCCGCGACCTGGCTCACCGACCGGCCCCACGGCGCGGTCGACATGGCGTACGCCCACCTGCTCGACGTGCGCGACACGGTCCAGGTGGTGACGCGGCGGCACACCAACCGGCTGCTGCTCGCGGACCAGGACGAGGTCGCCGCCCTGGTCGGCTTCGACGACCGCGACGACCTGCTGGCGAGCATCGCCGAGGCTGCACGCGTCATCTCCTACGCGCTCGACACCACCGTCCGGAACGCTCGCCAGGCGCTGCAGCGACCGGCGATGAAGTCGATGCTCGTGCGCGGGCGACGCACGGCCCCCCGTCTGCGGACCATCGCCGAGGACCTGGTCGAGCACGACGGCGAGATCGTGCTCGCCGTCGAGGCGCGCCCGGCGGAGGACCCCTTGCTCTCCCTGCGCGCCGCGGCCACCGCCGCCCGGACCGGGTTGACGCTCTCGCCCGTCACGGTCGCGAGCCTGACGGCCACCCCGTCCCTCCCGACGCCGTGGCCGAAGGCGGCCCGCGGCTACCTGCTGCAGCTGCTGGGCTCCGGCCCTGCGCAGGTGCCGATCTGGGAGGCGCTCGACCTCGCCGGTGTGGTGACCACGTGGATCCCGGAGTGGGCGGGCGTCCGCAACCGGCCGCAGCGCTCGGCGATCCATCGGCACACCGTCGACCGCCACCTCGTCGAGACCGTCGCACGCGCCGGACGGGACAAGCGCGTCGTCGAGCACGGGGAGACGCTCCTGCTCGCCGCGCTCCTGCACGACATCGGCAAGCGGGCCGGTGCCGGTGACCACTCGACCGAGGGTGCACGGCTGGCCGGTCCGATCGTGCTGCGCATGGGTTTCGACGAGCAGGTGGCGGCGGACGTCACCCGCCTCGTCCGGGAGCACCTGACGCTCGCGGACCTGGCCACGACGGCCGACCACGAGGACCCGGAGACGATGGTCCGGCTGCTCGACGCCGTCGACCACCGTCCGGACCTGCTCGGGCTGCTCCGGGCGCTGACCGAGGCCGACGCCGGCGCGGCGGGTCCGCAGGCCTGGAGCACGTGGCGCGCCACCCTCGTCGACGACCTGACGGCACGGGCCACCCGGGAGCTGGCAGGTACCCTAGGACGTCCGTGAAACCCCGAAGTGTGAGGACCGCCAGGTGTTCGCCACCCTGTCCGACCGTCTGACGTCGACCTTCAAGAACCTGCGCACCAAGGGCCGACTGTCCGAGGCGGACATCGACGCCACGGTGCGCGAGATCCGCCGGGCGCTGCTGGACGCCGACGTCGCCGTCCCGGTCGTCCGTTCGTTCACCGGTGCGGTGCGCGAGCGCGCGCTGTCCGTCGAGGTGTCCGGCGCGCTGAACCCGGCGCAACAGGTCGTCAAGATCGTCAACGAGGAGCTCGTCGCCATCCTCGGTGGCCAGACGCGCACGCTCAACCTCGCGAAGAACCCGCCGACCGTCATCCTGCTCGCGGGCCTGCAGGGTGCGGGCAAGACGACGCTCGCCGGCAAGCTCGCGCTGCACCTCAAGGGTCAGGGCCACACGCCGCTGCTCGTCGCGGCGGACCTCCAGCGCCCGAACGCCGTCACGCAGCTGCAGGTGGTGGGGGAGCGTGCGGGCGTGCCGGTGTTCGCCCCGCACCCCGGCAACCAGGGCAGCGAGGACCTCCTGCCGTTCGGTGCGGACCCGGTCGCCGTCGCGCGCGAGGGCCTGGCCACGGCGAAGTCGAAGCTGCACGACGTCCTCATCGTCGACACGGCCGGCCGCCTCGGTGTCGACGCCGAGCTGATGCAGCAGGCGTCCGACATCCGCGACGCGCTCGACCCCGACGAGATCCTCTTCGTCATCGACGCGATGATCGGCCAGGACGCGGTCACGACCGCGCAGGCGTTCGCGGACGGCGTCGGGTTCACCGGCGTGGTGCTGTCCAAGCTCGACGGCGACGCCCGCGGTGGTGCCGCCCTGTCGGTCGCCAGCGTGACCGGCAAGCCGATCATGTACGCGTCCACCGGCGAGAAGCTCACCGAGTTCGAGGTGTTCCACCCCGACCGCATGGCGTCGCGGATCCTCGACATGGGGGACATCCTCACGCTCATCGAGCAGGCCGAGAAGGCGTTCGACGCCGGCCAGGCCGAGGAGATGGTCGACAAGCTGCAGTCCGGCAAGGACCTCACGCTCGAGGACTTCCTGACGCAGATGCAGCAGCTGCGCAACGCGGGACCGCTGAAGAAGATGATGGGCATGCTGCCCGGCATGGGGCAGATGCGGGAGGCGCTCGACAACTTCGACGAACGCGAGGTGGACCGCATCGAGGCGATCATCCGCTCGATGACCCCCGCGGAGCGCCGCACGCCGAAGATCATCAACGGGTCGCGCCGCTCGCGCATCGCTGCGGGCTCCGGCACCAAGCCGAGCGACGTCAACCAGCTGCTGGAGCGGTTCGACGGTGCGCAGAAGATGATGCGCCAGATGGCCAAGGGTGGCGGCGTGCCCGGCATGCCTCCGGGCATGGGCAACCTGCCCGGCATGGGTGGCAAGAAGTCGCGCGGACGCACGGCGGCGCCGGTGCGCAAGGTCAAGGGCAAGTCCGGCAACCCGGCGAGGCGTGCGGAGCAGGAGCGCGGCATCACGAGCAAGCCGGCCGCGCCGCAGGGCTCGGCGTTCGGCATCGCCCCCCAGGCTGAGCCCACGTCGCCGACCGAGATCGAGCTCCCCGCCGGTCTGGACCGCTTCCTCGGCGGACGCTGACCGCTCGTGGCCCTGCACCTGCGTGGCACCGTCGTCCTCGACGACGAGCGGGAGGTCGGCGAGGTGTGGGTCGTCGGCGGCCGGATCACGTTCGAGCGTCCCTCGTCCGCGAGGGACGCGCAGGACACAGTGCTGGAGGGCTGGGTCCTGCCCGGGCTCGTCGACGTGCACTGCCACATCGGCCTGGCGTCGGACGGCCCGGTCGACGACGGCACCGCCGAGAAGCAGGCGCTCGCCGACCGCGACTCCGGGGTGCTGCTCGTCCGGGACGCGGGGTCGCCGGCGGACACCGGGTGGGTGCACGACCGTGACGACCTGCCCCGCCTGATCCGCGCGGGCCGGCACCTCGCCCGCCCCAAGCGGTACCTGCGGCACTACGGGCGCGAGCTCACGTCCGTCGACCAGCTTCCCGACGCCGTGCGCGAGGAGGCGGCCCGCGGAGACGGCTGGGTCAAGCTCGTCGCGGACTGGATCGACCGCGACCTCGGCGCCGAGGGCGACCTGCGCCCGCTGTGGCCCGCGGACGTCCTGGCCGAGGCGGTCGCCGCGGCCCATGCGGCAGGCGCCCGGGTCACCGCGCACACCTTCGCGACGGAGTCGCTCGACGCGCTCCTCGACGCCGGCATCGACTGCCTGGAGCACGCCACCGGTGCGTCGGCGGACCACATCGACCGGATCGCCGCAGCCGGGATCCCGGTCACGGCGACGCTGCTCCAGATCGCGCAGTTCGAGGCGATCGCCGCGCAGGCCTCGCGCTACCCGGTGTTCGCAGCCCGGATGCGCGCGCTGCACGCGCACCGGTACACGCTCGTCCGTGACCTGCACGACGCGGGGGTGCCCGTGCTCGTCGGCACCGACGCCGGCGGGACCATCGGGCACGGCAAGATCGCCGACGAGGCCGCGGAGCTGGTCCGCGCCGGGATCCCCACCCGCGACGTCGTGGCCGCCGCCAGCTGGCGCACGCGCACGTGGCTCGGCGCCCCGGGCATCGCCGAGGGAGAGAGTGCTGACGTCGTCGTCTACGGTGCCGACCCGCGCGATGACGTGGCCGTGCTCGGACGACCCCGCGCGGTGGTGCTGCGGGGTCGCCCGGTCACGACGTGATGGCGGTGGTCACCGGCTCGTCGGCGCTGACCATCACGCGCTGCTTGTCGTAGCGCGTAGCGGTCGACGGGATACGTCCGAGGATCGCCTCGAAGGGCTTGCGGAACCCGCGGAACAACGACGGCGCGACGACGAGGTGGGCGCCGCGACCGGTCACCAGCTCCACGTCCCCGTCCCTGTCCGTCCCGACCAGCACGACATCGGCGAGCGGCACGGTCAGGGTGTCGACCGGGGACGAGAGCACGATGCGGTCGTCGTGCAGCGTGAACACGAGCCCGCGGGCGCGGGAGAAGAACCGGCCCCGGAAGGATCGGCCGCGGCCGTCGGTGGGCGGCGTCGACGGAGCGAAGATGTCGATCTCCCGCGCGCCCGCGTTCCCGAGGCTCGTGAGCGCGGTCTCGTGCGGGTCGTGGTCGGCGGGGAACATGACCAGCAGCGAGTCACGGAGATCGCCGACGGGGCCGCGCAGGTCCGCAGGAGTCGCCGACGCCAGGAGCTCGAGCTCCTCCGCCAAGGACGGCGCCGTGATCCCTCGGACGCTCCGGGACGCGTAGGAGTCGAACCAGCCCGCCCGTCCCGCGCCCAGCTCGATCTCTTCGAGCAGCCCGGCGCGGGTGCGCTCGAGCTCCTCGCCCGTGGGGCCGGTGGTGGCGAGGCGCTCGAGCACGCCGCACGCCGCGGCGACGACGTCGCACACCGACTCGGGCGGGGGATCGAGCACCACGGTCCAGAGGTCGTGCTCGGGGTCGAGGCTGAACGCCATCACCTCGACGGAGTAGACGTGGCCGAGCGTCGTGCGGAGCTCGCCGCGGAGCACGTCGTGAAGCACGGAGATCGCGAGGCTCCGGAAGCCCTCGGGCGCCGAGTCCGACATGGTCCCGGAGAGCACGACGTGCTCACCCGGGGCCCGGGTCCACGACGGCCCCGGCAGCAGCGTCTCCGGGTGCCGGGCCCGCACGGGCGCGGGCCCGGCGGGCAGCGTCAGCGTGAGCGCGACGGGCGGCGGCGTGGTGCTGACCACCATCGCGTTGCCCGCGTGGAACCACTCCTGAGCCACGGCACGGACCTCCGCCGCGGTCCAGTCGAGGAGCCTCGTGTGCGAGACGGCGCCGAGGCCCATGCCACGCAGCCCATAGCGGAGCGAGAACGCGTCTGCCCCGGCGTACAGGGATGCGAGCCCGACCTCTGCCAGGATCGTTCGGCGTTCGAGCACGAGGTCCTCGTCCGTCACGGTGCGGACCCAGGTGACGGCCTCGCAGACGCGCTCGACGAAGTCGACGAGACGGGTGGGCGTCCCGGTCGCGTAGAACTGCGTCGAGACCATGCCCGACTCGGCGTTGTGCGGGATGGCGACGTGGCCCAGCCGGCGCATCACGAGGTGCTCGACGAGGTGGGTGATGCCCGCGGTGGCCGGCGACATGTCCTGGTGCCCGACGCCGAACCAGACCGTCATGGTCGGGTCGATGGGCAGGTCGGCCCACAGCACGCGGACACCGCTGGTCTCGGCGGTGTGCGTCTCGAGAGACGTGATGCTCACAACGGTCTCCCGAGGAGTTGATGGGATGTGCAGGAGCGGGACTCTAGCCGGTGGGACGCGGTCCTCAGCACCGTCTTTTCGCGAGCCTGCGGGCATGTCGGACGAGCGCGGGCGAACCGGTCGCCGCGCCGAGGTCCGCGGGAGGGTGATGTCGGGGGGAGTCGTGGTTGGGAGTCGTGGTTGGGAGTGGCAGCCCCTGTCTGGCACAATGGTCGGCTGTACCCGGCGTCTGCAGCCCCTCTACCTGCGTTCGTCGTGTCCCCGACCTCCCCGGCGCGCCCACCCCACGGGCAATGCGCGGAGAGGTCACCCACAGCAGACATCAGGAGAAGACCACACCGTGGCCACCAAGATCCGCCTCAAGCGTCTCGGCAAGATCCGCGCTCCGTACTACCGCATCGTCGTCGCCGACTCGCGCACCAAGCGCGACGGCCGCGTGATCGAGGAGATCGGCAAGTACCACCCCACCGAGGAGCCGTCGTTCATCGAGGTCGACTCCGAGCGTGCGCAGTACTGGCTCGGCGTCGGCGCGCAGCCGACCGAGCAGGTCGCCGTGCTCCTCAAGATCACGGGTGACTGGCAGAAGTTCAAGAACCTCCCCGGCCAGGAGGGCACGCTGCGCACCAAGGCCGACAAGGTCGACCCGAAGGCAGCCATCGACGCCGTCGCGCTCGACGCCGAGAAGGCCAAGGCCACGGCGTCCGAGAAGGCTGCCGCGAAGAAGGCCGCCGCTGCCGAGGCTCCCGCCGAGGACGAGCAGGCCTGATGCTCGCCGACGCTCTCGAGCACCTGGTGCGTGGCATCGTCGACCACCCGGACGACGTCCGCGTGAACGCGTCGACGCTGCGCCGTGGCGACCTGCTCGAGGTGCGCGTGCACCCCGACGACCTCGGCCGAGTCATCGGTCGTGGCGGTCGCACGGCTCGTGCGCTGCGCACCGTCGTCGGTGCGCTCTCGACGGACGGCGCCGTCCGCGTCGACGTCGTGGACGTCGACCGGCGCTGAACCATCGCGCGAGGCCCGGTCCCCTAGCCTGGGGACCGGGCCTTCGCCATGACTGCCCACTTCGATCGTGAGGACCACCATGCAGCTGACCGTCGCGCGGATCGGCCGTGCCCACGGCCTGCGCGGAGAGGTGGCGCTCGACCTGCGCACCGACAACCCGGCGGAGCGGTTCGGTGTCGGCGCGGTGCTGGCGACCGAGCCGGCAGCCCGTGGACCGCTCACCGTGGTGAGCACGCGGACCCAGCAGGACCGCTGGTACGTGACGTTCGCGCAGATCACCGACCGGACGACCGCCGAGGCGATGCGCGGTACCGAGCTCGTGGTCGAGGAGGACAGCTCCGAGGAGGACGACGCCTGGTACCCGCACGAGCTCGCCGGGCTGCGCGCGGAGCACGTGGACGGGCGGGTGCTCGGCGAGATCGTCGGCCTGGAGCACCTGCCGGCGCACGACATGCTCGTCCTGCGGGAGCCTGACGGCGCGCGCACCCTGGTCCCGTTCGTGAAGGTCATCGTCCCGGTGGTCGACGTCGCGGGTGGCCGCGTGGTGCTGGACCCGCCCGGTGGGCTGCTGGCGTCCGACGCCGCCAACCTGGTCGTGTCCGAGGAGACCGTCGGAGACGACGACTGACGTGCGCATCGACGTCGTCTCGATCTTCCCCGAGTACCTGGCCCCGCTCGAGCTCTCGCTCGTCGGCAAGGCCCGCACGAGCGGTCTGCTCGACCTGCGGGTCCACGACCTGCGCGACTGGACGACGGACCGGCACCGCACGGTCGACGACACCCCGTTCGGCGGGGGCGCGGGCATGGTCATGCGGCCCGACGTGTGGGGGACCGCCCTGGACGAGCTGCTCGACGACGACGCCCATCTCCTGGTGCCGACGCCGTCGGGGGAGCCGTTCACGCAGCGCACCGCGGAGGCCCTGGCCGGCGAGAGCCACCTGGTGCTGGCGTGCGGGCGGTACGAGGGCATCGACGCCCGCGTCGCCGAGCACTACCGCGCCCGGGGACGCGTCACCGAGCTCTCCCTCGGCGACTACGTGCTCAACGGCGGTGAGGTGGCCGCGCTCGTCGTCGTCGAGGCCGTCGCGCGCCTGCTGCCCGGTGTCGTCGGCAACCCCGAGTCGCTGGTCGAGGAGTCCCACGGGGCGGCCGGGCTGCTGGAGTACCCCGTGTACACCAAGCCGCCCGCCTGGGCAGGGCTGGAGGTCCCCGGCGTGCTCCTGTCCGGGCACCACGCGCGGATCGCCCGGTGGCGCCGGGACACCGCGCTCGAGCGGACGGCCGCGCGTCGGCCGGACCTCGTCGAGGCGCTGCCCGTGGACGAGCTCGACAAGCACGACCTCGCGCTCCTGGCGACGCTCGGCTGGCATCCCGTGGACGGACGTCTCGCGCGAGCGTGAGATCCAGCACGCGATTTACCGTGGGTGCGGCCGGTGTGGCAGACTTGCCCGTTGGTGCGCGCAGGCCGCGTCTCTGCCACAGGGGAGACGGATCACGACCACCCGGGGACTAGCCCGGACGCACCGGACCATCAGACCAAGGACGCCGGTCCTGCCCTGCACGGGGCGGCCGAGACGCCCTCGACGACGTTCCTGACCTGTGGCAGGGCGGGGAAGTGACATCACATGCACACGCTCGATCAGGTGGACGCAGCATCGCTGCGCTCCGACATCCCGGAGTTCCGCGCCGGCGACACGCTCAAGGTCAACGTCAAGGTCGTCGAGGGCAACCGCTCCCGCATCCAGGCGTTCCAGGGTGTCGTCATCGCCCGCCAGGGTGACGGCGTCCGTGAGACGTTCACCGTTCGCAAGGTCAGCTTCCAGGTCGGCGTCGAGCGCACGTTCCCCGTGCACTCCCCGAGCCTGGAGTCGATCGAGGTCGTGACGCGCGGCGACGTGCGCCGCGCGAAGCTGTACTACCTGCGCAAGCTCCGTGGCAAGAAGGCCAAGATCAAGGAGAAGCGCGAGTTCACCCCCGCCGCGAAGAAGGCCTGAGCCTTCTCGCCCGCGCGTCCTGACGGGCGGTCACCGATGTCGGTGGCCGCCCGTCGGCGTGCCCGGGTGTCCACCCCCTGGTCAGGGCGCAGCGAGGGCCGACGACGCGTCACGACCACGATGACCCGGTCACGACGCGCGATCTCGGAGGCTGGTCGTGTGCGCGTCCGGGCCCGGCGCGTGCGAGAGTGTGCGGGTGATCGACCGACCTCCCCGCGACCTCGACGAAGGCTCGTCACCGACGTCGTGGCCGAGCCGGGAGTCACCCGAAGCAGCCGCGACCGGACCCCGGATGCCGGACGTGACGGTGCCTGACGACGGGCAGTCCCCGCACTCGTCGACGCGTCGCCACGCCGCGGCCCGTCGGCCGAGCGGCGCGGGATCCCTGCTGCGCGAGACGGCGATCATCCTCGTCAGCGCGATCGTCCTGTCGCTGCTGGTCAAGACGTTCCTGGTGCAGGCGTTCTTCATCCCCAGCCAGTCGATGCACGACACGCTCATCGAGCACGACCGGATCCTCGTGAGCAAGCTCACGCCGGGCCCGTTCGACCTGCGTCGCGGTGACATCGTCGTCTTCAAGGACCCCGGTGGCTGGCTGCCGTCCGACACGGCCCCCGACCCGGGCCCGGTCCGGGGTGCGATCAACTCCGCGCTGACGTTCATCGGGCTCTACCCGGCCGACGCCAACGAGCACCTGGTCAAGCGTCTCATCGGGCTGCCCGGCGACCACGTCTCCGCCGAGGTCGGTGGGCCCGTGGTGGTCAACGGCGAGCCGCTCGACGAGCCCTACCTGGCGGCGGGCGTGCAGCCCAGCGACATCGCGTTCGACGTCACCGTGCCGCCGAACAGCATCTGGGTCATGGGCGACAACCGGTCGCACTCGTCGGACTCCCGCTACAACCAGGGCAACGCCGGCGGAGGATCGGTCCCCGTCGACAACGTCGTCGGCATGGCCTTCGTGACGGTGTGGCCCATCGAGCGCATGGGGCTCCTGCGCAACCCGACCAGCACGTTCGCGGACGTGCCCGACCAGCCGTGACCCTGCTCGACGCACCGAGGGCGACCACCCCGAGGGTCGCGCCGCACCTGCGCCACGAACGCGTGCTCCTGCGCGACGGCGCGCGGCTCCTCGCGGGCATGGACGAGGTCGGTCGCGGCTCGCTCGCCGGCCCGGTGAGCGTGGGCGTCGTCGTCGTCGACGTGACGACCAGGTCGGCTCCGAAGGGCGTCGCGGACTCCAAGCTCCTCGCGCCCGCCGCTCGGACCCGGTTGCTGCCCGCACTCGGTCGCTGGGGGCTCGCCCGGGCGGTCGGTCATGCGAGCGCCGCAGAGATCGACGAGATCGGCATCATCGCAGCCCTGCGGCTCGCGGGGACGCGTGCGCTGGCGACCGTCACGGCGACCGTCGGGACCGTCGACGTCGTGCTCCTGGACGGCTCGCACGACTGGCTCAGCCGCCCCGCCCAGGCCGACCTCTTCACGCTCGACGAGGAGCCGGCGCTCCCCGCACCACGCGTGCACATGCGCGTGAAGGCCGACCGGACGTGCGCGTCCGTCGCGGCGGCGAGCGTGCTCGCCAAGTGCGAGCGGGACGCGATGATGGTCGCCCTGGCCGCCGAGCACCCCGCGTACCGCTGGGACGAGAACAAGGGCTACGCGTCCGCCGAGCACATGGCGGCGCTGCGCGAGCTCGGGCCGAGCGTGCTGCACCGGCGCTCGTGGCGGCTTCCGGGGACGACGGGCGACTCGGAGCTGACGATCGACGAGCGGCTGCTCGTGGACGAGGCGTTCCTCGGGCAGGCTGCCGGGAGTGACGAACTGGTCTGACGGTCCGCTCCCGTGGCGTCGCGCGGCCCTGGCTGCACGCATGGGGGATGATGTCCCGGTGAGCGCGGAGGACCTGGAGAACTACGAGACCGACATGGAGCTCGCGCTGTACCGCGAGTACCGCGACGTCGTGGGGCTCTTCTCCTACGTCGTGGAGACCGAGCGGCGCTTCTATCTCGCCAACCAGGTGGACCTGCAAGTTCGTTCAGCGGCCGGCGAGGTCTACTTCGAGCTGACGCTCGCCGACGCCTGGGTGTGGGACGTCTACCGCTCGGCCCGGTTCGTGAAGTCGGTGCGCGTCGTCACGTTCAAGGACGTGAACGTCGAGGAGCTGGCGAAGGCCGAGCTCGACCTGGGCGGCAGCGCGGGCTTCGCCCGCTGACGTCGGCCTGGGGTCGGGTTCGGCGGTTCGCCGCCGCGCCGGACCCACGTCAGCGTGGCCACGCAGCCCGTCGGAGTTCCACCACGCGGCTCGCGCCGAGCCGCCCACAGACCGCCGCGACGTGCCCGCGTCCACGGGATCGGGCACCGCGCCGCTTCTGACCTGCCCGCGCTGGCAGCGTCCTGCGCGGAGGTGGTCCGGTGCGCGCGAAGGACGCAGTGGGGCGGTACGGGGAGGACGTGGCGGAAGCCCATGTCCGGGCCCGTGGATGGGACGTGCTGGACCGGAACTGGCGGACCCGGGACGGTGAGCTCGACCTCGTGGCGCTCGACGGCCACGAGCTGGTCGTCGTCGAGGTCAAGACACGGCGGTCGACCGCGTACGGGCACCCCGCCGAGGCTGTGACCGCCCGCAAGCTCGCCCGCGTGCGACGGCTCGCGGCGCAGTGGCTCGCCGCGCACGACGTGCACCCGGTGTCGGTGCGGATCGACGTGATCGCCGTGCTGCTGCCCCCGCGGGGTGCGGCCCAGGTCGACCACCTCGTCGGGGTGGTCTAGGTGGTCCTCGGTCGGACGCTGGGCGTCGCCCTCGTCGGGCTGACCGGGCACGTGGTCGAGGTGGAGGCGCACCTCGCACCGTCGTTGCCCGCGTTCACCCTCGTCGGGCTGCCCGACGCTTCGTTGGCAGAGTCCCGCGACAGGGTCCGAGCGGCCGTCACGTCGTCGGGTCTCGCGTGGCCGAACCGGCGCATCACCGTGAACCTCTCGCCCGCCACACTCCCGAAGTCGGGCTCGGGCTTCGACCTCGCGATCGCCGTGGCCACGCTGGCGGGTGCGGAGGCCATCGACCCGACCGCGCCGCGGGGAGTGGTCCACCTCGGCGAGCTCGGGCTCGACGGTCGGCTGCGTCCCGTGCGCGGTGTGCTGCCCGCGGTCGCGGCCGCCGTCGCCGCGGGCTGGTGCCGGGTGGTCGTCGCGGAGGCGAACGCGGCAGAGGCGCGTCTGGTGCCCGGCGCGCGGGTCGTCGGCGCGACGAGCCTGGCGGAGGTCGCGGCAACCTACGGTGCGACCGTCGAGGTGCCGGAGGTGGCGCCGGTGTCCCCGGAGGCGGTGCCGCGGCACGCCGGCCGGTCCGCGCTGGACCTCGCGGACGTCGTCGGGCAGGACGACGCTCGGGCGTGCCTCGAGGTCGCCGCGGCGGGCGGGCACCACCTGCTGATGGTCGGCCCACCGGGGACCGGCAAGACGATGCTCGCGGCCCGCCTGCCCGGGTTGCTGCCGGACCTGTCGGAGGCCGACGCCGTCGAGGTCACGGCGGTGCACTCGGTGGCGGGTGCCTTCGACCCGGGCGACGGTCTGCTGCGTCGACCGCCCTTCGAGGACCCGCACCACACCGCGACGCCGGCGAGCGTCGTCGGCGGGGGATCGGGAGTCCCACGCCCCGGGGCGGCCTCACGCGCGCACCGCGGTGTCCTGTTCCTCGACGAGGCGCCGGAGTTCTCGACCGCGGTGCTGCAGACCCTGCGGCAGCCGCTGGAGCACGGCGAGCTCGTGCTCCACCGCGCTGCCGGCACCGCGCGCTACCCGGCGCGCTTCCAGCTCGTCCTCGCGGCCAACCCGTGCCCGTGCGGACTGGCGGTCGGCAAAGGGCTCGCGTGCACGTGTCGCAGCGAGCAGCGTCGCCGGTACTTCGGGAAGCTGTCGGGCCCGTTGCTCGACCGGGTGGACCTGCAGGTCGAGCTCCACCCCGCCCGGGCGGGAGCAGGTGCGGGGGAGTCCTCGGCCGTCGTCGCCGGGCGGGTGCTCGACGCGCGTGCAGCGCAGGCGCTCCGGCTCGCCGGGACACCGTGGCGCACGAACGGCGACGTCCCGGGCAGCTGGCTGCGGGAGCGGCTCGGCCCCGACCGCGCCCTGGTCACGGACCTGGACCGCGCGGTCGATCGCGGCACCCTGAGCCTGCGCGGGGTCGACCGGGTGCTGCGCGTCGCGTGGACCGTGGCGGACCTGGCCGGACGGGTCGCACCCAGTCGCGCCGACGTGGGTCACGCCCTCCTGCTGCGTACCCGCGGGCACGGCGCATGAGCGGCGACCAGGCGGACGTGTCTGCGCGCGCGACGTGGAGCGCGTTGGTCGAGCCCGGGGACGTCGTCGCCGGGACCCTCGTGGGTCTGCTCGGTGCCGTGGACGCTCTCGACTGGGTTCGCGCAGCGCATCGGCACGGTCCCGACCTCGCCCGGGTCGAGGACCGGTTCGGCGCTCTCGCCGACGCCGACCGGAGGCGGGTGGCCAAGGCGCTCGCACGATGGGCCGTTCGGTTGCCGGAGTGCGACCCGGGCCGGGATCTCGAGCGCCTGGACCGGCTCAGGGGGACGCTGCTGGTGCCGGGTGACCCGCGCTGGCCGTCAGCCCTCGACGATCTCGGGACCGCGGCGCCGTTCTGCGTGTGGGTCCGTGGTGAGCCGGACCTCGGGGCGGCGCTCACGCTGTCGGCAGCGGTCGTCGGGTCGCGCGCTGCGACCTCGTACGGGGAGCGTGTCGCGTTCGACCTCGCCGACGGACTCACGGCGGACGGGTTGTGCGTGGTCTCCGGCGGTGCGTACGGCATCGACGCGGCGGCGCACCGTGGCGCCGTCGCGCGGGGCGGACGCACCCTCGTGGTCCTCGCGGGTGGTGTCGACCGGGCCTATCCGGCGGGCAACGCACGGCTGCTCGACGCGGTCGTGGGGGCGGGCGGAGCGCTCCTGTCCGAGGTGCCGCCGGGCAGTCTGCCGACCAGGAGCCGGTTCCTGCAGCGGAACAGGCTCATCGCGGCAGCCGGTCGGGCCACGGTCGTGGTCGAGGCGGCGTGGCGGTCGGGGGCCATGAGCACCGCGCACCATGCCGCTCGTCTCCTCCGACCCGTCGGCGCCGTGCCGGGACCAGTGACGTCGATGGCGTCCGCAGGGTGTCACCGGCTGCTGCGCGAGGGGGTCGCGGTGTGCGTCACGGACGCGGCTGAGGTGCGTGAGCTCGCCGGGGTCATCGGCTCCGGCGTCGTCGCGGTGGCCGACGCGGCCAGCTCGGCGGACGAGCGTGCCGCACGGCGTCGCGACGTTCTCGATCCGGTGTCGCAGCGGGTCCTCGACGCTCTCGCCCGTCGCGTGCCCACCGACCTCGACCGGGTGGCGAGCCTCGCGGGCGTCACCGTCGCCGAGGCACGAGGCGCAGTGGGTCTCCTGGAGCTCGACGGGTGGGCGGCCCGCCGGGGGGACGGCTGGGTCGTCCTGAGGACCGACGAACCATGACGTCGGGTCGCTGTCCAGAAGGCGCGCCGGAAGCGATCGTGGATGAGAGGGGGTGAGGAGTTCCCCGGGTGAAAAACTCGCGCAATCGGGCCATTGTTCGTCGAAGAATCGGACATTGTGCCGGGATTCGCCCACGGTTAGGCCGGGCAGGTGAAAGTGCTCCTTGTTACCTGCTGTGTTTCAGGTCACCGTACTCACATGAACACCAACGAGATCGCGACGGGGACGCCTGATCGGGCGCTCCTGCGGCCCGCTTTCTCGGTTCGCCCGAGCGGCACGCGCGGATTGTCGAAGAACACCAATCGCGCATATCACCCCCTTTCTTCCGCCGAGCAGCTCTGCCCGGCGTTCCAGCAGGCGCAGCCCCGAGCATGACGAAGACAATGGAGTCGACGATGACGACGCAGCTGGACACCGCCTTCCCGGTGCACACGCGACTGACCAGCACGGCGCCCGAGGGCGTCATCCCGCAGCCGCGGTCGGCCGACGTGGACCTGCTCGCGCCCGCCTCCGTCCCGATCACGCGCGGTGTGCCTGCCCCCCGGACCCCGGTGGCGCCGACGCGTTCCGTCGAGGAGGTCGACGCCCTGTGGGAGGACTACAAGGCTGCGCCGTCGGCCCGTGCCCGCGAGGGCCTGATCCTGCACTACGCACCGCTCGTGTCGGCGGTCGCCGGCCGCGTCGGGATGCGCCTGCCCAGCACCGTCGAGCAGGCCGACCTGGTCTCCTACGGCATGTTCGGTCTCATCGACGCCATCGAGAAGTACCAGACGGACCGCTCGGTCAAGTTCGAGTCCTACGCCTCGTCCCGCATCCGCGGAGCCATCATCGACGAGCTGCGCGCGATGGACTGGGTCCCGCGCTCGGTCCGTACGAAGGCCCGCTCCGTCGACCGCGCGTACGCCGAGCTCGAGGCCAAGCTGCACCGCACGCCGACCGAGGACGAGGTCGCCCAGCACCTCGCGATGCCGGTCGAGGACCTGCGCGCCATCTACTCCCAGCTCTCGACGGTGAACGTCGCGGCACTCGACGAGCTCCTCGGCGGCGGCGACGACCGCCCCGGCGGCGTGTCGCTCGGTGACACCCTCGGCGACGAGCGGACCCTCGACCCCGCCAGCTCCATCGAGGCGGCCGAGACGAAGTTCCTCCTGGCCCGCGCGATCGAGTGTCTCGGTGAGCGTGAGCGCATCGTCGTGGTCCTCTACTACTACGAGGGCATGACGCTCGCCGAGATCGGTCGCGTCCTCGGCGTCACCGAGTCGCGCATCTCCCAGATGCACACGGCCGCGATGGTCCGGCTCCGCACCCGCCTCGTCGAGGCCGAGCGCGCCTGACCGACGCCCGCGTCGGCGCCGTCCGGGCCGCGGGTCGACGTCTCACGCGACCTGCCTACCTGCCGGGGTCGAGCGGGAGCAGGACGACCGGTCCCGCTCCGGGGAGCAGGCCGAGCGGGTCGACGTAGTCGTCACCCACGCGCACACCCCAGTGCAGGCACGTGCCCGGCGCGCAGTGCGAACCCTCGGCGACGATCGTGCCGAGTCGCGTCCCCGCAGGGATGAGCCGGCCCACGTCGACGGCAGGCACCAGCGGTTCGACGCTCGAGCGGCGCCCCTCGGCGTCGGTCACCGTCACCACCGGTCGACCGCCCACGGTCCCCGCGAAGGTGACGACCCCGGAGACGGGGGAGACGACTGCGGCGCCGAGGCTCGCTCTCAGGTCGACTCCGCGGTGGCCCGCGGCCCAGCGCACGGGCGGTGGCTCGAAGGCGCGGACCACGTCGGCGGCCCCGTCGAGCGGGAGGCGGTAGGTGCCGGCCTGCGGCGGGGAGCCCGGTGGGCCCGCGGTGCCCGCCGAGGCGGCGGCGACCATGAGGCCGAGCAGCAGCGTCCCGCTCCCGAGCGCGGCAGTGAGGCGGGCGGTGGGGAGTCGTCGGTTCATGGCGCGATGGTTCGCGGTGACGGTGGTGCGCGGGGACGGGCGGGCCAGGTCTGTGGATGGCGTCGCCGGCCAGGCGGGCTGTGGTCGGCTCGCGGTGCGGGAGCGCGGGCTGCGGTCAGGAGCCCGGTCGGGAGCAGCCTCCGTGATCGGCTAGACTTCGGGTGCGACCGGTCCGTACCGGTCGACTTCGCGTGTCATCCACCCGATCCCCGGACCTTCGGCCTCACCGCCGACCAGGGCCAGGACGGGGTCGATCTCCGCAGCGGTCCGAGTGTCTGCCCACGTGGCAGGTGCCGGAGCGGACGACGACATGGCACCAGGGGCGCTGGCCTGAAGGTCGGAGCCGACAACCGAGATGCGGGCCCCCAGACGGGTCCGCCTTGACGCGTGCACCGTACGGTGCGCGCCGGAAGGACGTGCCATGGCCGTCGTGACCATGCGCCAGCTGCTCGAGAGCGGTGTCCACTTCGGGCACCAGACCCGCCGCTGGAACCCCAAGATGAAGCGCTTCATCTTCACCGAGCGCAACGGCATCTACATCGTCGACCTGCAGCAGTCGCTGTCGTACATCGACAACGCCTACGACTTCGTCAGCCAGACCGTCGCGCACGGCGGCACCATCCTCTTCGTCGGCACCAAGAAGCAGGCGCAGGAGCCGGTCGCGGACCAGGCCGCCCGCGTCGGCATGCCGTACGTCAACCAGCGCTGGCTCGGTGGCATGCTCACCAACTTCAGCACGGTGCACAAGCGTCTCCAGCGCCTCAAGGAGCTCGAGCAGATCGACTTCGACGACGTGGCGGGCTCGAACCTCACGAAGAAGGAGCTGCTCGTCCTGCGCCGCGAGAAGGACAAGCTGGCCAAGACGCTCGGTGGCATCCGTGACATGGCCAAGGTCCCCTCGGCCGTGTGGATCGTCGACACGAACAAGGAGCACCTCGCCGTCAACGAGGCGCGCAAGCTCGGCATCCCCGTCGTCGCGATCCTGGACACCAACTGCGACCCGGACGTCGTCGACTACCCGATCCCGGGCAACGACGACGCGATCCGCGCCGTCCAGCTGCTGACCCGCGTCATCGCGGACGCCGCTGCCGACGGTCTGCTGAAGCGCCACTCGGGTCGCACCGCGGCCGCCGAGGGCGCCCCGGCCGACGCCGAGCCGCTGGCCGAGTGGGAGCGCGAGCTGCTCGCCGGCGCCGAGGCCGACCTGGCGAGCACCGCGGTCGCCGCTGACGCGACCGAGGCCGTCGCCGAGGCCACGACCGAGATCGCCGAGGAGACTGCTGCTGCCGAGGTCGTCGCCGACCCCGTGGCCGACGAGGTCGTCGCCGAGGCGCTGACCGACGAGGTCGTCGCCGAGGCTGTGACCGAGGACGTCGCCGAGGTCCAGGCCGAGGCTGTCGAGGCCGAGGTTGCGACCGAGGCTGCCGAGCCGGCCGCCGACGAGGCTGCCGCCGAGGGCGACGCCGACTCCAAGTGATCCTGCCGGTGCCGGCGGCCCGCTCGACGGGGCTGCCGGCACCGCGGCACGTCACCGGACCGTTGAGGTCCGCACCACCGTCACGACACACGAGGAACGGACACGACTGATGGCGAACTACTCGCTCGCAGACATCAAGGCGCTGCGCGAGAAGACCGGTGCCGGAATGATGGACGTCAAGAAGGCGCTCGAGGAGGCCGAGGGCGACACCGACAAGGCGCTCGAGCTCATCCGCGTCAAGGGCCTCAAGGGCGTCGGCAAGCGCGAGGGCCGCTCGGCCTCGGACGGCCTCGTCGCCGCGCACGTCGGCCCGACGGCCGACGGCGAGGGCCAGACGGGCGTGCTCGTCGAGGTCAACTCGGAGACGGACTTCGTCGCGAAGAGCCCGAACTTCGTCGCGCTGGCGGCCCGCGTCCTCGCGGCCGCGGTCGACTCCCCGGCCCGTGACGCGGACGCGCTGCTGGCCACCGAGGTCGACGGCACCAGCGTCCAGACGATCGTCGACGAGACCGCCGCCACCCTGGGTGAGCGCGTCGTCGTGCGCCGCCTGGCCCGCGTGGCCGGCGAGCACGTCGAGGTCTACCTGCACAAGGTGAGCAAGGACCTGCCCCCGCAGGTCGGCGTGCTCGTCGCGACCGACGCGGCCGGTGCCGGCGTGGCCCGGGACATCGCGACGCACATCGCGGCGTTCTCGCCCACGTACCTCACGCGCGAGGAGGTCTCGGCCGACGTCGTCGCGAACGAGCGCCACATCGCCGAGGAGACGGCCCGCAACGAGGGCAAGCCCGAGGCTGCGCTGCCGAAGATCATCGAGGGCCGCCTCAACGGCTTCTTCAAGGAGAACGTCCTGCTCGAGCAGGCATTCGCCAAGGACAACAAGAAGACGGTCGCGCAGGTTCTCTCCGAGGCCGGCGGCACGCTGACGGGCTTCGTCCGTTACCGCGTGGGAGCCTGACCTCAGGTGATCGACGGTGGCCCCGGCCCTGCGGGGTCGGGGCCACCGTCGCACCATCCCGTTCCAACTCTCGTGGAGGCACCGTGACCCTGGACCCCGAGTCGACCCGCGGAGCGGTGCCGGACCGACGCGTCCTGCTCAAGCTGTCCGGCGAGACGTTCGGTGGCGGTGACGTGGGCCTCGCGGCGGACGTCGTGCAGCGCGTCGCTGCCGAGATCGCCGTGGCGGTCCGCGCGGGTGTGCAGGTGGCGATCGTCGTCGGCGGTGGCAACTTCTTCCGGGGTGCCGAGCTCTCGCAGCGTGGTCTGGACCGTGCGCGCGCCGACTACATGGGCATGCTCGGCACGGTCATGAACTGCCTGGCGCTCCAGGACTTCCTCGAGCAGGCCGGGGTGAGCACGCGCGTGCAGACGGCGATCGCGATGGGCCAGGTGGC
The DNA here is from genome assembly GCF_001424195.1 of Cellulomonas sp. Leaf334. GTDB lineage: Bacteria > Actinomycetota > Actinomycetes > Actinomycetales > Cellulomonadaceae > Cellulomonas. Next base: position 190,397 of record NZ_LMOO01000006.1, read on the forward strand.
CGAGCCGTACATCCCGCTGCGGGCCATCCGGCACCTGGAGAAGGGCCGCGTCGTCATCTTCGGTGCGGGTGCGGGCATGCCGTACTTCTCGACGGACACCGTGAGCGTGCAGCGCGCCCTCGAGACGCACTGCCACGAGGTCCTCATGGGCAAGAACGGCGTCGACGGCGTGTACTCCGCGGACCCGCGGACGAACCCGGACGCGGTGAAGCTGGACCACCTGACGTACACCGACGCGTTGGTGAACGACCTGGGTGTCATGGACGGCTCGGCGCTCAGCCTGTGCCGCGACAACGACGTGCGGATGCGTGTCTTCGGGCTCGAGGAGGCCGGCAACGTCACGCGGGCACTCCGGGGTGAGAAGATCGGCACGCTGATCACGGCCAGCTGACAGTGCTGACACGCTGCACGAACGCACGGCATCGAATTGACGACACGAAGGAGCTCCGGTGATCGACGAGACCCTCTTCGAGGCTGAAGAGAAGATGGACAAGGCCGTCGAGGTCGCCAAGGAGGACTTCTCGACGATCCGTACCGGTCGGGCGAACGCGGCGATGTTCTCCAAGGTGTTCGTCGACTACTACGGCAGCCCCACGCCGCTGCAGCAGCTGGCGTCGTTCAACGTCACCGAGGCGCGCACGATCCTCGTCTCGCCGTTCGACAAGTCGTCGACCGCCGCGATCGAGAAGGCGCTGCGCGACTCCGACCTGGGCGTGAACCCGACCAACGACGGCAACGTGATCCGGATCGTGCTGCCCGCGCTCACGCAGGAGCGCCGCAAGGACTTCGTCAAGCTCGCCAAGTCGAAGGCGGAGGACGCCCGGGTCTCGGTGCGCAACGTCCGGCGGCGCGCCAAGGAGGAGCTGGACCGCATCGTCAAGGACGGTGAGGCCGGCGAGGACGAGGTCGGTCGTGCGGAGAAGGAGCTCGAGTCCTTGACGAAGAAGCACGTGGACCTCATCGACCACCTGCTCGCGTCCAAGGAGAACGAGCTCCTCGAGGTCTGATGAGCCAGACAGCCATCGCCGCCACCCGGACCCCCCGCCCCGGTCGTGACCTCCCGGTCGCGATCGTGGTCGGCGTCGCCATGCTCGTCTTGGTGGTCGCGTCGCTGTTCATCCGCAAGGAGGCGTTCGCGGTCGTCGCCGTCCTGGCGGTGAGCGCGGGGCTCTGGGAGCTGGCGCAGGCGTTCACACGCCGCAACATCCACCTGCCCCTGCTCCCGCTGCTGGTCGGCGCGATCGGCATCCTGGTGTCCGCGTACACGGCGGGTCCGGAGGCGCTGTTCGTCGCGTTCATGCTGACCGTCGGCGGTGTCGTCGTCTGGCGCGTGCTCGACGGGAGCGGCCAGCCGGCCCTGCGGGACGCGACCGCGGGTGCGTTCGCGGCGGCGTACCTGCCGTTCCTCGGCGGGTTCGTGATGCTCATGCTCGCGGAGCCCGACGGAGCTTCTCGCGTGATGCTCTTCATCCTCCTGTGCGTCGCCAGCGACGTCGGCGGGTACACGGTGGGCGTCCTGCTCGGCCGGCACCCGCTCGCCCCGTCGGTGAGCCCGAAGAAGACCTGGGAGGGTCTGGCGGGCTCGATGATCCTGGCGTGCGTCGTGGGCGTCGTCGGGGTGCAGCTCGCGTTCGACGGGGAGCCGCTGGTCGGCGTGATCCTCGGCCTGGCCACGGTCGTGACCGCGACGCTCGGGGACCTTGCCGAGTCGATGCTCAAGCGCGACCTCGAGCTCAAGGACATGGGCCGGCTGGTGCCGGGCCACGGCGGCCTCCTGGACCGTCTCGACTCGCTCGTCCTGACCGCCCCCGCCGTGTACGTGGTCCTCACCGTGTTCCAGCCCGCCTGACCCTTCCTAGTCCGAGAGGGGGTACCTGGCCATGACCGGTACACCCGTGCGCCTCGACCTGTCCTCGCCCAGCCGGGGACCGCGAGGCAAGCCGCCCAAGCACTTCGTCGACCTCACGCCCGAGCAGCGGATCGACGCCGTCACCGAGCTCGGCGAGAAGCCGTTCCGCGCCAAGCAGCTGGCGACGCACTACTTCACGCACCTGACCAACGACCCGGCGCTGATGACGGACCTGCCGAAAGCGACCCGCGACAAGCTGGTCGAAGGCCTGTTCCCGCAGCTGCTGACGGCGCACCGCACGCAGACGGCGGACAAGGGCACGACGGTCAAGACGCTGTGGCACCTGTTCGACGGCGCCAAGGTCGAGTCCGTCCTCATGCGGTACGCCAACCGCACGACGCTCTGTGTCTCCAGCCAGGCGGGGTGCGGGCTCGCGTGCTCGTTCTGCGCGACGGGCCAGCTCGGCCTGACGCGGAACCTGTCCACCGCGGAGATCGTCGAGCAGGTCCGTGCGGCGGCGCGCTCGCTGGCCGACGGCGAGGTGCCCGGCGGGCCGACCCGGCTGAGCAACGTGGTGTTCATGGGCATGGGTGAGCCGCTCGCCAACTACAAGTCCGTGATGGAGACGGTCCGGCGCCTGGTGGCACCGGCGCCCGACGGTCTCGGCATGTCGGCGCGGAACGTCACGGTCTCGACCGTCGGGATGGTGCCGGCGATGGACCGCCTCGCGAAGGAGGGCATCCCGGTGACGCTCGCCCTGTCGCTGCACGCGCCGGACGACGAGCTGCGCAGCGAGCTGGTGCCGGTGAACACCCGGTGGAGCGTCGACGAGGCGCTCGACTCCGCGCACCGCTACTTCGAGGTCACCGGCCGGCGCGTCTCCATCGAGTACGCGCTCATCCGGGACATCAACGACCACGCCTGGCGGGCGGACCTCCTGGGCGAGAAGCTCAACGCCCGCGGTCGCGGCTGGGTGCACTGCAACCCGATCCCGCTGAACCCGACGCCCGGCTCGAAGTGGACCGCGAGCGATCCCCGGGTCGAGCAGGAGTTCGTGGCACGCTTGCGTGCGCACGGGATCCCGACGACGATCCGGGACACCCGGGGCAGCGAGATCGACGGCGCCTGTGGACAGCTGGCAGCGGAGGAGGACGAGTGAGCGACGGGATGTTCCGGACCGTCTCGGGCTTCAAGCAGGGCTACGACCCGGACGAGGTCGACGACTTCTTCGCCCACGCACGGGCCGTCTACGAGCAGGGTCCGGCCTCGGGGCTGGCCAGCAAGGACGTCCGTGGCGTCGCGTTCGACATGGTGCGGGGCGGGTACGTGACGGCGGCGGTCGACGCCGCGCTGGACCGGTTGGAGGCCGCGTTCGTGGCCCGCGCCCGTTCGGAGTACATCGCGACGCGCGGCCAGCAGGGCTGGATGGATCACCTGAGCGAGCAGGCCCGGACGCTGTACGGCCGTCTGGGCCGTCCCGACGGGGACCGGTTCGCTCCGCCCGACGGGCGTCAGCAGGGCTACGAGCCGGCCGACGTCGACGACCTGTGCCAGCGCCTGGTCGCGTACTTCGACAAGGGCACGCCGCTGTCGGCTGCGGAGGTCCGGTCCGCGACGTTCCGCCGTCGCACGGGTCACAACGCGTACGCCGAGGGCCCGGTCGACGCGTTCCTGGCCCGCGCGGTCGAGGTGCTCCTCGGCGTCGAGTGAGCCGGGCTGCGCGAGCCGGGCAGCCCGCCGGATGTACGAGGATGGCACCGTGACACAGCGCAGCGTCGTCCTCCTCGGGTCCACCGGCTCCATCGGTACGCAGGCCGTCGACGTCATCACCCGCAACCCCGACCGGTTCACCGTGACGGGCCTGTCCGCGGGTGGCGGGGACGTCGACCTGCTTGCACGGCAGGCCCGGACGCTGGGTGTGACGACCGTCGCGGTTGCCGACCCTCGCGCCGGGAGCGCGGTGCGCGATGCCCTGCCCGGGGTCGAGGTGCTCGTCGGCCCGGAGGCGTCGACGGACCTGGCTGGTCGCGGCGCCGACGTCGTGCTCAACGGCGTCACGGGCTCGGTCGGGCTGGGTCCGACGCTCGCCGCGCTGCGGGCCGGTTCCACGCTCGCGCTGGCCAACAAGGAGTCGCTCGTCGTCGGGGGGCGGCTGGTCCACGCGGCGCGGCAGCGCCCCGACCAGATCGTGCCGGTCGACTCCGAGCACTCGGCGATCGCGCAGGCGCTGCGCGGTGGCACCCACGCGGAGGTCCGGCGGCTGATCCTCACCGCGTCCGGGGGGCCGTTCCGCGGCTGGTCCCACGACGACGTCACGACGGTCACCCCGCAGCAGGCGCTCGCGCACCCGACGTGGTCGATGGGCCCGGTGGTGACCATCAACTCCGCGACGCTGATGAACAAGGGCCTGGAGCTCATCGAGGCGCACCTGCTGTTCGACGTGCCCGTCGCGGACATCACCGTGGTGGTCCACCCGCAGTCGGTGGTGCACTCGATGGTGGAGTTCGTCGACGGCTCCACCTTGGCGCAGGCGTCACCGCCGGACATGCGGCTCCCGATCGCGCTGGGGCTGTCCTGGCCGGACCGGGTCCCGCAGGTCGCGCCGCCGTGCGACTGGGCGCAGGCCACGGCCTGGACGTTCGAGCCCCTCGACGAGGGCGTGTTCGCCGCTGTGCGGCTTGCCCGGTCGGCGGTCGCGACGTCCGCGACCCACCCGGCGGTCTACAACGCGGCGAACGAGGAGTGTGTCGACGCGTTCCTGGCGGGCCGGATCGGGTTCCTGGACATCGTCACGACCGTGGAGCGGGTGCTCGGGGAGCACGACGGCACCGCGCCGGACGCCCTCACGCTCGACGCCGTCCTGGCCGCCGAGGTCTGGGCCCGCGCTCGCGCCCAGGAGATCCTGGCGCGCGCCTGACGGCGCTCCCTGACGGCGCTCCCTGACGGCGCGCCTGACGCCTCAGTGCCCGAGGACCTGGCTCAGCAGGCCGCCCATGCGGCTGGGATGACCGGTGCGGGCCTCCGTGCGGTCGGCCCACGCGGTCGCTCGCCGGGTCGCCGTGATCCCGGCCCAGCGGATCGGCTCCGGCTCCCAGGCGGGGGAGCGGTGGTCGACCCATGGCAGCCGGACCAGGGCGCTGTCGGCGCCGGTGATCACGTCCGCGAGCGTCCGGCCCGCGAGGTTGGTCAGCGCGACGCCGTCGCCGACGTAGCCGCCCGCCCACGCGATCCCGGTCGCGGGGTCCAGCCCGACGGACGGGTGCCAGTCGCGCGGCACCCCGAGCGGGCCGCCCCAGTGGTGCGTGATCTCTGCCCGTTCGAGCACGGGGAACAGGTCGACGAGCTCGTGCACGAGGTGCGCAGCGGTCGCGTCGACCTGGTCGTACGCAGGTCGGATGGCGGATCCCAGGTGGTACGGCGCGCCCCGACCGCCGAAGGCGAGGCGGTCGTCCGTGGTGCGCTGGCCGTAGACGACGAGGTGCCGCGCGTCGGTGAAGGTCTGCCCGCGGGACAGGCCGATCTGCGCCCAGACCTCGGGCGGCAGCGGTTCGGTGGCGATCATGTGCGAGTACACGGGCGCGACGTCGCGGCCCGATCCGGGCAGGTGCGCACTCCAGGCCTCCGTCGCACGGACCACCCAGCGGGCGCGGACGATGCCGTGGTCGGTGACGACCGCGCGCGGTGAGAGGCGCAGCGCGCGCGTCCCCTCGGCCAGCCGGGTGCCGCGCGACAGGACGACGTCCAGCAGCCCGCGGACCAGCCGGGCGGGGTGGACCCGGGCGCAGTCGGGGGTGAACGAGCCGCCGACGGCACCGGCCACGCGGACGTGCTCGGCGACCCCGTCGGCGTCGAGCAGGTGCGACTCGTCGCCCCACCGGGCGTCGGCGGCGACGGCGTCGGCCACGCGTTCGAGCTGCGGGCGGTTGCGGGCGACCGTGACGGAGCCTCCGAAGGTGAACCCGCAGTCGATCAGCTCCGCCGCGGCCACCCCGCCGACCTCGACGACCGTGTCCCGCATCGCGGCGCGCATCGCGGTCGCGGCGTCGCCACCGTGCCGGCGGGCCAGCTCGTCGGCGGAGACCGGCAGGAGGGCGGAGCACCAGCCACCGTTGCGTCCGCTCGCACCGAAGCCGGCGACGTGCGCCTCGACCAGGAGCACGTCGAGCGACGGGTCCGCCTCGAGCAGGTAGTACGCGGTCCACAGCCCGGTGAGGCCGGCGCCGACGATGACGACGTCCGCCTGCGCGTCCCCGTCGAGCGGATCGTGCGGGGTGCGCTCCTCGACCTGGTCGGACCAGAGCGGCCGTCCCGTCACAGACGCGCCCAGGCGTCGGTGAGCACGCTGCGCAGGATGCCCGTGATCTCGTCGAACTCTGCCTGCCCGCAGGTCAGCGGCGGGGCGAGCTGGATGACCGGGTCGCCCCGGTCGTCGGCGCGGCAGTACAGGCCGGCGTCGAACAGGGCACCGGACAGGAACCCGCGCAGCAGCCGTTCGCTCTCGTCGTCGTCGAACGTCTCCCGGGTGACCTTGTCCTTGACCAGCTCGATCCCGTAGAAGAAGCCCTCGCCGCGCACGTCACCGACGATCGGCAGGTCGAGCAGGCTCTCGAGGGTGCGGCGGAACGCAGGCGCCGACTCCTTGACGTGCGTCGTGATGCCCTCGCGCTCGAACACGTCGAGGTTCGCGTTGGCGACGGCCGCGGAGACGGGGTGACCGCCGAACGTGTAGCCGTGCGAGAACGACGCGTTGCCCTTCGAGAACGGCTCGTACAGCCGGTCGGAGGCGATCAGGGCGCCGATGGGGGAGTACCCCGAGGTCATGCCCTTCGCGCACGTGATCATGTCCGGGACGTACCCGAAGTCGTCGCACGCGAAGATCGAGCCGATCCGGCCGAACGCGCAGATGACCTCGTCGGAGACCAGCAGCACGTCGTACTGGTCGCAGATCTCCCGGACCCGCTCGAAGTACCCCGGGGGCGGCGGGAAGCAGCCGCCGGCGTTCTGCACAGGCTCCAGGAACACGGCCGCGACGGTGTCCGGGCCCTCCATCTCGATGGCGTCGCCGATGCGGTCCGCAGCCCACCGGCCGAACGCCTTCGGGTCGTCCCGCAGGTGGTCGGGCGCCCGGTACTCGTTGGTGTTCGGGACCTTGTGCGCGCCGGGTACCAAGGGCTCGAACTGCGCCTTGAGCGTCGGCAGGCCCGTGATCGACAGCGCCCCGTGCGTGGTGCCGTGGTACGCGATCGACCGTGAGATCACCTTGTACTTGTTCGGCTTGCCGGTGAGCTTGAAGTAGTTCTTCGCCAGCTTCCAGGCGGTCTCGACGGCCTCGCCGCCACCGGTGGTGAAGAAGACGTGGTTGAGGTCTCCCGGCGCGTAGGTCGCCAGGCGCTCCGCGAGGTCGATCGCCTGCGGGTGCGCATAGGACCACAGCGGGAAGAACGCGAGCTTCTCGGCCTGGGCGCGTCCCGCCTCCGCCAGCTCGGTGCGGCCGTGCCCGGCCTGCACCACGAACAGCCCGGAGAGTCCGTCGATGTACTGCCGACCCTGGTCGTCCCAGATGTGGTGACCCTGACCGCGCACGATCGTCGGGACGCCGTCGTCCCACGCGCTCTGCCTCGTGAAGTGCCCCCAGAGGTGCGCCCTCGCCGCGTCGGAACGACTCGTCCCCGCCCTTGTCGTGGCTGCCTCACTCATCTGGTCCCCCAGTTGTAGAGCTGCTTGCGCAGCTTCAGGTAGACGAACGTCTCGGTGGTCCGCACCCCGGGGAGCGTGCGGATCTTCTGGTTGAGCACCTCGAGCAGGTGGTCGTCGTCCTCGCAGACGACCTCGCACAGCAGGTCGAAGCCGCCCGCGGTGATCACGACGTAGTCGACCTCGGTCATCCCCGCGAGCGCGTCCGCGACGAGGGACAGGTCGCCCTCGCACTTCAGGCCGATCATCGCCTGGCGGGAGAAGCCGACCTGCAGCGGGTCGGTCACCGCGACGATCTGCATGACGCCGGAGTCGGTGAGGCGCTGGACGCGCTGGCGCACCGCGGCCTCGGACAGCCCGATCGCCTTGCCGATGGTGGCGTACGGCCGCCGGCCGTCCTCCTGGAGCTGTTCGACGATGGCCTTGGAGACGTCGTCGAGTGCCGGGTGCCCCGGTGCTGGTCTGCGTGTGCCCACCAGCCGATGGTGGTGCGCGGCGAGCCTCAATGCAAGAGACGCGCGCGCCGCGAGCGAAGGATTTCGTCGTGACATGCCGTGGGAACTTCTGATTCCGGCGTCCACGGTGGTCCGCTCGGCCGAATGGGCCATCGGGGGCTCCCGTGCGGACGCGTTGCGGCGTAGCGTGCGGCGCACCGACTGTGAGGAGAGCACCCGTGAGCCAGACCACCGACCTGATCGAGCTGCGCAACGTGATCGGGGGCGCCCAGCGACCTGCCGCGGACGGTCGCACCACGTCGGTGGTCGACCCGTCCACGGGTCAGGAGTACGCGCGTGCGCCCCTGTCCGGCACGCAGGACGTCGACGACGCGTACAGCGCCGCGTCCGACGCGTTCACCACGTGGGGCCGGACGACGCCGGCGGAACGCCAGCTCGCGCTGCTGCGCCTCGCCGACGCGATCGAGCAGCGTGCCGACGAGTTCGTCGCCGTCGAGTCCCGCAACACCGGCAAGCCCCTGCACCTGACGGCGACCGACGAGGTGCCGCCCTGCGTCGACCAGCTGCGCTTCTTCGCCGGCGCCGCCCGCGTGCTCGACGGGTTGAGCGCGGGGGAGTACATGGCGGGTCACACGTCCTGGGTGCGGCGTGAGCCCGTCGGGGTCGTCGGTCAGGTGACGCCCTGGAACTACCCGCTGATGATGGCGATCTGGAAGGTCGCCCCGGCGCTCGCGGCCGGCAACACGATCGTCCTCAAGCCGTCGGACACGACACCGGCCTCGACGCTGCTGCTCGGTCAGGTCGCCAACGAGGTCCTGCCGCCGGGGGTGCTGAACATCGTCTGCGGCGACCGCGACACGGGCCGCGCCCTCGTCTCCCACCAGCGCCCCGACATGGTGGCCATCACCGGCTCGGTGCGAGCCGGGTCGCAGGTGGCCGCAGCGGCCGCGGCGAACGTCAAGCGTGTCCACCTCGAGCTCGGCGGCAAGGCACCGGTCATCGTGTTCGCCGACGCCGACCTCGCCGCCGCCGCCGAGGGCATCGCGGGTGCCGGTTACTACAACGCGGGGCAGGACTGCACGGCGGCGACCCGCGTGCTCGTGCACGCGTCGGTGCACGACGACTTCGTCGCGGCTCTCGCGGAGGCCGCCCGGGGGCAGCGCACGGGCGTGCCCAGCGACCCGGACGTCGCGTTCGGTCCCGTGAACAACGCGCTGCAGCTCGACCGGGTCACCGGCTTCCTCGACCGGCTCCCGGACCACGCGTCGATCGTGGCGGGCGGGCACCGCGTGGGCGACGTCGGGTACTTCGTCGAGGCGACCGTCGTGTCGGGGTTGAAGCAGGACGACGAGGCGGTGCAGGACGAGATCTTCGGGCCGGTCATCACGGTGCAGACGTTCACCGACGAGGACGAGGCCATCACCCTGGCGAACGGTGTGCGCTACGGCTTGTCGAGCTCGGTGTGGACGCAGAACCACGGCCGGGCGCTGCGGGTGTCTCGCGCACTGGACTTCGGGGTGGTGTGGATCAACACCCACATCCCGTTCGTGGCGGAGATGCCGCACGGCGGTTTCAAGCACTCCGGCTACGGCAAGGACCTGTCGATGTACGGGTTCGAGGACTACACCCGCGTCAAGCACGTGATGTCTGCCTTTGACGCGTGAGGCGACGGATCCGGGAGTCGGGCGCCCGCCGGTGCAGTATTTTCGTTGCGGACGGGTGCTGATGCGACGGATTCCTTGCTGGAGCGCCGCCCGTTTGCGAAGATCCACGGGCGCCGCCGTGCATGGCGGCGCCTAACGGCACCCTAGGAGCCCCATGAGCCCCCATCGTCGCCCCCTTCCCGCGGACCCTCGGGTCCGCGCGCTCGTCGCCCAGGCATCGCACCGAGGAGCCCTGTCGCGACGCTCGTTCCTGGCCGGTGCCCTGGGCACCGCCGGCGTCGGAGCCCTGCTCGCCGCGTGCGGGACGGGTGCACCGTCGGCCGTCCCTGCGCCTGCGGAAGACCTGTCCAGCAGCAAGAAGCTCGTGCGCTGGGCCAACTGGACGCAGTATCTCGACCAGGACGAGGAGGGGACGAGCTACCCGTCGCTCGAGGCGTTCGAGGCGCAGTCGGGCCTCTCGGCCACCTACGCCGAGGACATCGACGACAACGACACGTTCTACGGCAAGATCTCCGGGCAGCTGAAGAACGGCCAGGACATCGGCTACGACGTGGTCACGCTCACCGACTGGATGGCCGCGCGGCTGATCCGCCTCGGGTACGCCCAGAAGCTGCACAAGTCGCGCATGCCGAACGCCGAGAACATCCTCCCGGGCCTGGAGCACGTGGACTTCGACTACGGCCGCACGCACTCGCTGACCTGGCAGTCCGGGTTCGCGGGGCTGGCGTGGGACAAGGAGAAGGTCCCCCGTGGCCTGCACTCGCTCGAGGACCTGTGGGACCCGGACCTGGCCGGTCGGGTCGAGGTGCTCTCCGAGATGCGCGACACCATCGGGCTGATCATGCTCTCGCAGGGTGTCGACCCGTCGAGCAACTGGAGCGACGACGACTTCTACGACGCGCTGGAGCTCCTGAAGCGGAAGATCGAGTCGGGCCACATCCGCCAGGTCCGCGGCAACGCGTACACGCAGGACCTCGCCTCGGGTGACGCGATCGCGGTCATCGGCTGGTCGGGGGACATCACGTCCCTCAACTACGAGGCGGACGGCCGGTTCGAGTTCGCCATCCCGGAAGCCGGCGGGACCCTCTGGAGCGACAACATGCTGGTGCCGGTCGGTTCGCCGTACCTGCGGAACGCCGAAGAGCTCATGAACTACTACTACGACCCCGAGGTCGCCGCGCAGGTGGCTGCGTGGGTCAACTACATCACCCCGGTGGAGGGCGCCCAGGAGGCCATGGTCGCCATCGACCCGGAGCTCGCCGAGGACCCGATGATCTTCCCGACGCCGGAGATCCTGTCGAACGTGAGCGTGTTCCGGACGCTGACCCCCGACCAGGAGGCGCGCTACAACGGCGAGTTCCTCACCGTCATCGGCGCATGACGAGCGCCGCCGCGACGAGCCCGTCGCCGACCGCCGCCCGACCGGGCGGTGCCGCGCTCGAGCTCGAGGGCGTGACCAAGGCGTTCGGGCAGTTCGTGGCGGTGGACGACCTCGCGCTGACGATCCCCTCGGGGTCGTTCTTCGCGCTCCTCGGTCCGTCCGGGTGCGGCAAGACGACGACCCTGCGGATGGTCGCCGGCCTGGAGCAACCGACCGCGGGGACCATCCGGCTGGGCGGGCAGGACGTCACGGGCACCCGTGCGCACCAGCGCCCGGTGAACACCGTGTTCCAGAGCTACGCGCTGTTCCCGCACCTGACGGTCGGCCAGAACGTGGCGTTCGGTCTGAAGCGGTCGGGCGCTCGCGACGTCGCCCGGCGGGTGGCTGACGGCCTCGACCTGGTCGAGCTCGGTCACCTGGCCGACCGCAAGCCTGCCCAGCTCTCGGGCGGTCAGCAGCAGCGCGTCGCGCTCGCCCGGGCCCTGGTCAACCGGCCGGCGCTCCTGCTCCTGGACGAGCCGCTGGGCGCACTGGACCTCAAGCTCCGTCGCCAGATGCAGCTCGAGCTCAAGCGCATCCAGACCGAGGTGGGCCTGACGTTCGTGCACGTGACGCACGACCAGGAGGAGGCCATGACGATGGCCGACACGGTCGCGGTGATGAACCACGGCCGGATCGAGCAGCTGGGCTCCCCGGCGGAGCTGTACGAGCTGCCGCAGACCGCGTTCGTCGCGAACTTCCTCGGGCAGTCCAACCTCGTCCCCGGCACGGTCACCGACCGGCTGCTGAAGCGCGGCCTGCTCGGCGTCGACGTCCGCGGGACCCGGGTGCTCGTCCCGGCGGCGCGCGCGGTGCGCCAGACCGGCGCGGTGCTCGTCGGGGCGCGGCCGGAGAAGATGCGGCTGCTCGTGGGGGACCAGGCGCCGGGCCACGACGAGAACGTGCTCGGGCCGGGGATCGTCACCGACGTCTCGTTCCTGGGTGTGAGCACGCAGTACCAGGTGGAGGTTCCCGGCCTCGGCACGTTCGGCGTCTTCGCGCAGAACCTGCTGGGCGGGGCCACCGTCCCGGTCGGGACGTCGGTGGGGCTGGCGTGGGCGGTCGACTTCACCTTCGGCCTCGACGGTGCGCAGGCCCGCGACGACGGCACGGTCGACCTGGACGACGAGCTGTGAGGACCCCGTGAGCATCACCGCTGCGCTCGGGGACAGCACCGCGTCCGCGGTCGCCGCACCGCCGTTGCGCCGGGCGCGGCGAGCGCACCTCGTGCTCCTCGGGCCGGGTCTGGTCTACCTGGTGCTGTTCTTCGTGGTTCCCGTCGGTGCGCTACTGGCGACGTCCCTCTACGTCCCTGTCCCGGGCGGCGACGTGGGGCAGTTCCAGCCCGCGTTCCACTGGCAGAACTACGTCGACGCGCTCACCCAGTTCTGGCCGGCCGTCCTACGCTCGTTCTGGTTCGCGCTCCTGGCCACCGTCGCCGCCCTGGTGATCGGCTACCCGATCGCGTACGTGATCGCGGTGCGTGCCCGGGGGCGCCCCCTGCTCCAGGGTCTGCTGCTCGTGCTCGTCGTCGCGCCGTTCTTCACCAGCTTCATCCTGCGCACCATCGCGTGGAAGCAGATCCTCGCGGACGACGCCTTCGTCGTGACCGCCCTGCACTTCCTGCACCTGCTGCCTCCGGACGCCCGCCTCACGGCCACCCCGTTCGCCGTGGTCAGCGGCCTGACCTACAACTTCCTGCCGTTCATGGTGCTTCCCATCTTCGCGGCCCTCGGGCGGCTGGACTCCCGGCTCCTGGAGGCGGGTGCGGACCTGTACGCATCGCCGACGACGACGTTCCGTACGATCACCTGGCCGCTGTCCATGCCGGGGGTCGTCGCCGGCACGCTGCTCGTGTTCATCCCGGCCGCCGGTGACTACGTGAACGCGTCGCTGCTGGGCAACAACACGAACACGACCATGGTCGGGCAGGTCATCGACGCCCGGTTCTTCAAGGTGCTCGACTACCCGACGGCCGCCGCGCTGTCGGTCGTCCTCATGGTCGCGATCCTGCTCCTGGTCGGTGCGTACGTCCGCCGGTCCGGGACGGAGGACCTGCTGTGAGCGCGCCGGGGGGCGGGGTCGCCCGCAGTCGTGCGAACGGGTGGGCACCGTGACGGCCGTGCTCGACCGGACCGGGGAGTCCACCACCGCCACGGCACGGGCGCGCACCCCGCGTCGGCGACGCCGGCGGCTCGGGGACCTGATCGTCCCGGTCTTCGCCGCGCTCGCGTTCGTCTACCTGCTCGTGCCCGTCGCGTACACCGTGGTGTTCTCGTTCAACGACGCCGGCAAGACCAACCTCGTCTGGCGCGGCTTCACGCTGGAGAACTGGCAGAACCCCTGCGGTGTGCCCCAGGTGTGCGAGGCGTTCGGCAACTCCCTGCAGGTCGGGATCGTCTCGACCCTCGTCGCGACCGCGCTCGGCACGCTGGTGGCGATCGCGCTGGTCCGGTTCCGGTTCCGCGGCCGTGCACTGACGAACCTGCTGATCTTCCTGCCGATGTCGACGCCCGAGGTGGTGCTCGGCGCCGCCCTGCTCGCGCAGTTCCTCACGCTGCACGTCCCGCTCGGCTTCGGGACGGTCGTCGCCGCCCACGTGCTGTTCTGCATCAGCTTCGTCGTCGTGACCGTCAAGGCGCGTGTCGCCAGCCTGGACCCGGCGATCGAGGAGGCGGCGGCCGACCTGTACGCCTCGCCGTGGCAGGCGTTCTGGCGGGTGACGTTCCCGCTGCTCGTCCCGGGGATCGCGGCCGCGGCGCTGCTGGCGTTCAGCCTGAGCTTCGACGACTTCATCGTCACCAACTTCACGTCCGGCTCGTACTCGACGTTCCCCAAGTTCGTCTACGTCTCGGCGACCCGCGGCATCCCGCCGCAGGCCAACGTGATCAGCTCGTTCATGTTCGTCCTGGCCCTCGCGATCGTGGTCCTGGTCCAGGTGCTCGGCTACGCCCGGAGCAAGCGGCAACGGGCACGGTGAGTTCGGAGGCTGGTCTCGTGCGGATCCTGGTGGTCGGAAGTGGCGGGGTGGGCGACGCGGTGGCCCGGATCGCGGCCCGGCGGCGGTTCTTCGAGCGGCTCGTCGTGGCCGACGTGGACCAGAGCCGCTCGCAGCGGACCGTCGAGGCGGCGAGTGCGCACGACGTGGTGGGCGGCCGGTTCGCGGCGGCAGTGGTCGACGCCTCGAGCGCGGCAGCGGTCGAGGCGCTGGTGCGCGAGCACGGCGCGACCCATGTGCTCAACGCCGTCGACCCGCGGTTCGTGCTGCCGATCTTCGAGGGGGTGCGGGCCGCCGGGGCGCACTACCTCGACATGGCGATGTCGCTGTCCCACGCGCACCCGGAGCGACCGTACGAGCTCCCGGGCGTGAAGCTGGGCGACGAGCAGTTCGCGCAGGCTGCCGGGTGGCAGGCGGACGGGCAGCTGGCCCTGGTCGGCATCGGCGTGGAACCCGGCCTGTCGGACGTGTTCGCGCGCTACGCCGCCGACCACCTGTTCTCCGCGATCGACGAGCTGGGGGTGCGTGACGGTGCCAACCTCGAGGTGGTCGGCGACGACGGTGAGCCGATCTTCGCGCCGTCGTTCTCCATCTGGACGACGATCGAGGAGTGCCTCAACCCGCCGGTGATCTGGTCGGCGGACCGTGCGGAGGCCGGTGCCGGGCTCGAGGACGGCTGGTTCACGGTCGCGCCGTTCCACGAGCCGGAGGTCTTCCGCTTCCCCGACCCGATCGGGGACGTCGAGTGCGTGCACGTGGAGCACGAGGAGGTCCTCCTCATGCCCCGCTGGGTCGACGCCCGGAAGGTGACGTTCAAGTACGGGCTCGGCGAGGAGTTCATCGGGGTGCTCCGGACGCTGCACCGCCTGGGGCTCGACCGGACGGAGCCGGTGACGGTCCGTGGCGTCCAGGTGAGCCCGCGCGACGTGGTCGCCGCGTCGCTGCCCGACCCGGCGACCATCGGCCCGCGCATGACCGGGTCCACGTGTGCCGGGCTGCTGGTGACGGGCACGGGCGTCGACGGCTCTCCGCGCGAGGTGTACCTGTACCACCTGGTCGACAACGCGTGGTCGATGGCGGAGTACGGCGCGCAGTGCGTCGTGTGGCAGACCGCCGTCAACCCGGTGGTGGCCCTCGAGCTCCTCGCCGCGGGCACGTGGTCCGGCGCAGGGGTGCTCGGCCCGGAGGCGTTCGACGCCGTGCCGTTCCTCGAGCTTCTCGCGGCACCGACCCCGGAGGGCTACGGCTCGCCGTGGGGCCTGGAGGAGCGCGCCCCGGCCTAGAGAGCGCGGAGCGCGTCCTCGAGCACCGTCAGGGCCTCGTCGAGGAGGTCGTGCCCGATCACCAGCGGGGGGAGCAGCCGCAGGACGTTGCCCCAGGTGCCGCACGTGAGCACCAGGACTCCCTGCGCCGCGCACGCCGCCGCGACCTGCTGGGCGGCGGCCTTGTCGGGCTCGAGCGTCCCGGGCCGGACCAGCTCGACGGCGAGCATCGCGCCGCGGCCGCGCACGTCGGCCAGCGCCGGGACCTCGTCGCGGAGCGCCGTCAGCCGGGGGACGACGGCCGCCTCGATCGCACGCGCGGCTGCCGCCAGGTCGTCGCGCTCGTAGATCTCGAGCGCCGCCAGGGCCGCTGCGCACGCCAGCGGGTTGCCGCCGAACGTGCCGCCCAACCCGCCCGCGTGCACGGCGTCGAGCAGCTCGGCCCGCCCGGTGACGGCACCGAGGGGCAGTCCGCCCGCGATGCCCTTCGCCATGGCGACGAGGTCGGGGACGACGTCCTCGTGCTCCATCGCGAACATCGCGCCCGTCCGCGCGAACCCGGTCTGCACCTCGTCGGCGACGAGCACGATGCCGTGGTCGGCCGCCCACGCGGCGAGGGTGGACAGGAACCCGGGCGCCGGGACGACGAAGCCCCCTTCGCCGAGGACCGGTTCGACGACGAGTGCGGCCACCTGGTCGGCGCCGACCTGGCGCTCGGCCACGCCGATGGCCCGGAGCGCCGCCTGCCTGCCGGTCATCCCCGCGGGGTCGCGCAGCGGGTAGGACGCGGGCACGCGGTAGACCTCGCCGGCGAACGGCCCGAAGCCCGTCTTGTAGGGCATGGCGCGCGCCGTCATCGCCATCGTGAGGTTGGTACGCCCGTGGTACGCGTGGTCGAGCACGAGGACCGCCGGCCGGCCGGTGGCGCGGCGCGCGATCTTCACGGCGTTCTCGACGGCCTCCGCGCCGGAGTTCACCAGGACGGAGCGCTTGTCGTGGGTGCCGGGGGTGATCCGCGCGAGCGCCTCGCACACCGCGACGTACTCCTCGTAGGGGCTGATCATGAAGCAGGTGTGCGTGAAGTCCGCTGCCTGGGCGGCGACCGCCGCGGTCACCTCCGGGGCGCTCGCCCCGACGGACGTGACCGCGATGCCGGAGCCCAGGTCGATCAGCACGTTCCCGTCGACGTCCTCGATCACCGCGCCCGCCGCCCGGCTCACGTAGACCGGCAGCGTCGACGAGACGCCGGCCGCGACCGTCGCCGCACGCCGCTCGGCGAGGGCGACCGACCGCGGTCCGGGGATCGACGTGTGCAGGACGCGGCGCTGCTCCAGCGGAGGCACGGGGGTGGAAACGGTGGTCATAGGGGGACCGTAGTGCCGATCTCGTGCTCGGGAAAGGATCCCACGACGAAATCCGCCGACGGGTGGCGCCGCCCTCGGATGCGACCGTCCGGGTGACCCGGGCGCGCGTCCAGGGGGTTCCCAGCGAGAGGGGAGAGGATGTCCCCGCGAGGGTCGACCGCGGCCCCGCACTCGCGCGTGCGCGCGGGCTGCTGACGGAGGGGTCGATGGAGTACCTGGTCGGTTTACTGATCGTGGTCGTGGTGCTGCTGCTGTCCATCGGGCTGCACGAGATCGGTCACATGGTGCCCGCCAAGCGCTTCGGTGTCCGGGTGAGCCACTACATGGTGGGCTTCGGTCCGACGCTCTGGTCGCGCACCAAGGGCGAGACGGAGTACGGCCTGAAGGCGATCCCGCTCGGCGGCTACGTGCGGCTCGTCGGCATGTACCCGCCCGACGCCGCTGTCGGCAACCCGCCGGCGCGCACCTGGCTCGGCCGGCTCGCGCGCGACGCCCGTGAGGCCAGCGCCGAGGAGATCCGGCCGGGCGAGGACGCCCGCGCCTTCTACCACCTGTCGACGCCCAAGAAGCTGGTCGTGATGCTCGGTGGGCCGGTGATGAACCTCCTCATCGCGGTCTTCCTCATGGCGATCGTGCTGGTCGGGATCGGTCTGCCGACGTACACGACGAACCTCACGAGCGTGTCCACCTGCGTGATCCCGGTCGGCGCCGACCAGTCGCGCGAGTGCACCCCGGCCGACGACGCCGCACCGGCCGCAGCGGCCGGCATCGAGCCCGGTGACACGGTCGTGTCCTACGACGGCACCGAGATCACGTCCTGGGACCAGCTCTCCGGCCTGATCCGCGGTTCCGACGCCCAGGCGGTCCCCATCGTCGTGGAGCGCGACGGGGAGCTGGTGGACCTCACGATCACCCCCATCGTCGCGGACCGTCCCGTGTACGACGAGGCGAACAACCCGGTCCTCGACAGCAGCGGCGACCCCGTGACCGAGCCCGTCGGCTTCCTCGGCATCACGCCGTCGCGAGAGCTGGTCCGACAGTCCCTGGTGAGTGTGCCCCGCGAGGTGGCCAACACGACGTGGCAGACGATCAAGGTCGTCGCCACGCTACCCGCCCGCGTCGGTGACCTGGTCGAGTCGCAGGTGAACGGCACGGTGCGAGACGCGAACAGCATCATCGGGGTCGTCGGCGTCGGCCGGTTCGCGGGGGAGATCGCCTCGGTCGACGGCATCGAGTGGCAGCTCAAGGCAGCCGCCCTCCTGCAGATGCTCGCCGCGCTGAACATCGCCCTGTTCGTCTTCAACCTGATCCCGCTCCCACCGCTCGACGGCGGGCACGTGGCCGCCGCCCTGTGGGAGGGCGGCAAGCGGCAGGTCGCGCGCGTGCGGGGGCTGCCTCGGCCCGGTCCGTTCGACTCGGCCAAGCTGGTCCCGCTCGCCTACTCCGTCTTCGTCCTGCTCGGCGCGGTCGGGCTGCTGCTCATCTACGCCGACATCGTGAACCCGGTGCAGATCTGAGCCGTCCTGACGCGTGGGGGCCCTGGGGTGATCTCGTGCACACCGGCCCTCGCGGGCGGGCGCGCCACCTCCCGGGTGCGATGATGAACGGGTGAGCATCCCGATCAGCCTCGGCATGCCGGAGGCGCCCCCCTTGGTCCTGGCACCCCGGCGCAAGACCCGCAAGATCAAGGTCGGCAAGATCGACGTCGGCGGAGACGCCCCCGTGAGCGTCCAGTCGATGTGCACCACGCAGACCACTGACATCAACTCGACGCTGCAGCAGATCGCCGAGCTGACCGCGGCCGGTTGCGACATCGTCCGGGTGGCCGTCCCGACGCAGGACGACGCCGAGGCGCTCCCCGCCATCGCGCACAAGTCGCAGATCCCCGTGATCGCGGACATCCACTTCCAGCCGAAGTACGTCTTCGCCGCGATCGACGCCGGCTGCGCCGCGGTCCGCGTGAACCCGGGCAACATCCGCAAGTTCGACGACCAGGTCAAGGAGATCGCCCGCGCGGCCACCGACGCGGGCACGTCGATCCGGATCGGCGTCAACGCCGGCTCGCTCGACCCGCGCCTGCTCGCCAAGTACGGCAAGGCCACCCCGGAGGCGCTCGTCGAGTCCGCCGTGTGGGAGGCGTCGCTGTTCGAGGAGCACGGCTTCCGCGACTTCAAGATCTCGGTCAAGCACAACGACCCCGTCATCATGGTCCGCGCCTACGAGCTGCTCTCCGAGCGCGGCGACTGGCCCCTGCACCTCGGCGTGACCGAGGCCGGGCCCGCGTTCCAGGGCACGATCAAGTCCGCGACCGCGTTCGGCGCCCTGCTGAGCAAGGGCATCGGCGACACCATCCGCGTGTCCCTGTCCGCGCCGCCGGTCGAGGAGGTCAAGGTCGGGATCCAGATCCTGCAGTCCCTCAACCTGCGCCCCCGCAAGCTCGAGATCGTGTCCTGCCCGTCGTGCGGTCGCGCCCAGGTCGACGTCTACTCGCTCGCCGAGCGCGTCACGGCCGGGCTCGAGGGCATGGAGGTGCCGCTGCGCGTCGCCGTCATGGGCTGCGTCGTGAACGGTCCCGGTGAGGCCCGCGAGGCCGACCTGGGCGTCGCGTCCGGCAACGGCAAGGGCCAGATCTTCGTGCGGGGCGAGGTCATCAAGACCGTCCCCGAGGCCCTCATCGTGGAGACCCTCATCGAGGAGGCCATGCGTCTCGCCGAGAGCATGGACCCCGTCGAGTCCGGCGACGGCTCGCCGGTCGTCACCGTCGGCTGACAGGTGCTGCCGCCCAGCGTTCACTCGATCAGCGTGTCGGACATGGGGTGAACCGGACGCCCGTGGTGCAGGATCTACCCATGGTGCAACGCCGCGCTGCTCTGCTCGACGGTCGGGCGGGAGGTCGTGTCCTCGGGGACGTCGACCTCACCGCAGCCCTCGCCGTCTGCGCACGGGACGCCGTCGGCTCCGTCCTCGCGACCGCCCGGCTCGAACAGGCCGTCGGCCGGACCCTGCGCGCCGCGGGCGGAACCCTGTGGGGCTACGAGGAGGGCGGCGAGCTCCTCGCCGTCTGCTACGCCGGGGCGAACATGGTCCCGGTCGCCCCCGTGGACGACCCCCACGTGGTGGGCCGCGCGCTCGACGCCTTCGCGGGGCTCGCCCGCGGGCAGGGTCGGCGCTGCTCGTCCATCGTCGGACCCGCCGAGGCGGTGCTCGGACTGTGGGGGAGGCTCCGCTACTTCTGGCCGGCCGCCCGGGAGGTACGCGAGGACCAGCCGTCGATGGTGATCGAGCACGCACCGCTGATCACGGCCGACGCCCGCGTCCGCCGGTCCCGGCCGGAGGAGTTCGACATCGTGCTCCCGGCCTGCGTCCGGATGTTCACCGAGGAGGTCGGCTACTCACCCGTCAGTGGCCCGGGGGGACCGTACGAGACGAGGGTGCACGGTCTGATCTCGCAGGGGCGCTCGTTCGTGCGCATCGACCGCCCGGACGACGTCGACCCCCGGCTCCCCGGGGACGTCGTGTTCAAGGCCGAGCTCGGTGCGGTCGCCGGGGGAGTGGCGCAGGTCCAGGGCGTCTGGGTGGCGCCGGACCGGCGCGGCGAGCGCCTGTCGGAGGCCGGGATGGCCGCCGTGGTGCAGATCGCCCGCGGTGAGGTCGCGCCGCTGGTGTCGCTCTACGTGAACAGCTACAACGAGCGGGCGCTCGCGGCGTACCGCGCGGTGGGGTTCCGCCAGGTCGGCACGTACGCCACCGTGCTGTTCTGACGGGTCAGCGCAGCAGCCGGGACATCCGCCGGTCCGCGAGCGGCTTGCCGCCGGTCTGACAGGTCGGGCAGTACTGCAGCGACGAGTCCGCGAACGACACCTCGTGCACCGTGTCTCCGCACGGCACGTCGTCCCACCCCGGGCACGGCTGACCGGTCCGGCCGTGGACCTTCATGCCGCGACGCTTGGCGTCCTTGAGCTCGGCGGCCGGCTTGCCCGACGCGGACCCCACAGCCCCGGTCAGGACCTCGCGGATCGCCTCCCACAGCACGCGGGTGCGGTCGCGGTCGAAGGACTTCGTCATCGCGAACGGGCTCATCCGGGCGGCGAGCAGGATCTCGTCCGAGTACGCGTTGCCGATCCCGGCGATCGTCCCCTGGTCACGCAGCAGGCCCTTGACCTGCTGGTTCCGCGACGCGAGCAGCTCCGCCAGGCGGTCCTCGGTGAACTCGTCGGACAGCGGCTCCACCCCCAGCGACGCGATCTGGGGGACGTCGGACGGTTCCTCGACGACGTGCACCGCGAGCCGCTTGCGCGTCCCCGCCTCGGTGAGGTCGAACCCGGACCCGTCGTCGAAGCGCACCCGCAGCGCGAGCGGTGACTTGCCGGGCCGCACGGGGTTGGTCGAGAGCTGCTCGGACCAGCGCACCCACCCGGCGCGCGACAGGTGCCAGATCAGGTGCAGCGGCTCACCCGTCGGCGTCGCCACCATGAGGTCCAGCCACTTGCCGTGCCGCTGCGCGTCGACGACGGTGCCGCCGACGAGCGCGTCGGGCGGCGGCCGGAACGTCTTCAGTGCGCTGATGGCACCGATCGACACCTCGGTCACGGCGTGGTCGACCGTCCGCCCGCGCAGGAACTGCGCGAGCGCCTCGACCTCGGGCAGCTCCGGCACGAGCACCATCCAACCGCACGGAATCGCGTACGGCTGAAGGAGCACGGGCAACTAGGCTCCGTCCATGCTCATCCGCCTGTCCCAGCTCTTCTTCCGCACGCTGCGGGAGGACCCGGTCGACGCCGAGGTCGCCAGCCACCGTCTGCTCGTGCGCGCGGGCTACATCCGCCGCGCCGCCCCCGGCATCTACACCTGGCTGCCGCTCGGCCTGCGGGTGCTCGCCAAGGTCGAGCAGGTCGTCCGCGAGGAGATGGCCGCGGCCGGTGCGCAGGAGGTCCACTTCCCGGCGCTGCTGCCCAAGGAGCCGTACGAGGCGACGGGTCGCTGGACCGAGTACGGGCCGAACATCTTCCGGCTCAAGGACCGCAAGGGCGGTGACTACCTGCTCGCGCCGACGCACGAGGAGATGTTCACGCTGTTGGTCAAGGACCTGTACTCGTCGTACAAGGACCTGCCGCTCGCGCTCTACCAGATCCAGACGAAGTACCGCGACGAGGCGCGTCCGCGCGCGGGCCTCATCCGCGGACGCGAGTTCATCATGAAGGACGCCTACTCGTTCGACGTCGACGACGCCGGGCTCGAAGCCTCCTACCAGGCGCAGCGCGACGCGTACCAGCGCATCTTCGACCGTCTCGGGCTGGAGTACGTCGTCGTGGCCGCGACGTCGGGCGCCATGGGCGGCTCGCGCTCCGAGGAGTTCCTCACGCCGACGGCGATCGGCGAGGACACGTTCGTGCGCTCGCCGGGCGGCTACGCGGCGAACGTCGAGGCGGTCACCACCGTCGTGCCCGACGCGATCCCGTTCGACGACGCCCCCGCGGCCCACGTGGAGGACACCCCGGACACGCCGACCATCGACACCCTGGTCGCCGTCGCCAACGAGCGGTTCGCGCGCCCGGACCGCCCGTGGACCGCCGCCGACACGCTCAAGAACGTCGTCCTCGCCCTCGTGCACCCCAGCGGCGAGCGCGAGCTGCTCGTCGTCGGCCTGCCCGGGGACCGCGAGGTGGACCTCAAGCGCCTCGAGGCCTCCGTCGCACCGGCGGAGGTCGAGGCCGCCGGCGACGCCGACTTCGCCCCGCACCCGGAGCTCGTGCGCGGCTACCTCGGACCCGACGTCCTCGGCCCGAACGTGCCGGTCGCGGACGGGGAGGAGCGCACCGCCATCCGGTACCTGCTCGACCCGCGGGTCGTGTCGGGCACCCGGTGGATCACCGGCGCCAACGAGCACGGCAAGCACGTGTTCGACCTCGTCGCCGGCCGCGACTTCACCGCCGACGGCACCGTCGAGGCCGCCGAGGTGCGCGCGGGCGACCCGGCTCCGGACGGTTCCGGCCCGCTCGAGCTCGCCCGCGGCATCGAGATCGGCCACATCTTCGCGCTCGGGCGCAAGTACGCCCAGGCGCTCGGCCTGACGGTGCTGGACCAGAACGGCAAGGCACAGGTGGTGACGATGGGCTCGTACGGCATCGGTGTCACCCGCGTGCTCGCCGCGCTCGCCGAGGCCAACAACGACGAGCGCGGGCTCGCCTGGCCGGCGCACGTGGCACCGGCGCACGTCCACGTCGTCGCCACCGGCAAGGACCCGGCGGTCTTCGAGGCCGCCGAGGCGATCGCCACCGAGCTCTCGTCGCGCGGTGTCGAGGTCCTCTACGACGACCGTCCGGGCAAGGTGTCGCCCGGCGTGAAGTTCGCCGACGCCGAGCTGCTGGGCGTCCCGCTGGTGGTCGTCGTCGGCCGCGGGCTGGCCGAGGGCGTCGTCGAGGTCCGTCCGCGGGTCGGCGGCACCACCGAGCAGGTCCCGGTCGCGGAGGCGGTTGATCGAGTCTCCGCCCTGGTCGCGGCCCTGCTCACGTCCTGACCCTCGCCACGACGTCCGAGCATCCGGTCGCCCCGACGACCGGATGCTCGGACGTTCGCCGAGGAGCGGGTCAGCCCGTCGGTTGCTGTGCCCGCTCCGGCAGGCCCGGGAAGGGGACCGGGGTGGCACCCCAGACGGCGGCGTCGAGGGTGGCCCGGCGCAGGCCCTCGATCAGCGTCGCCCGGCTACCGGCGCCCGCCTGCGCGACGGCGTTCGCGTAGGCGTCGGCGACGGCCGTCTCGAGCGTGCGCCCGAGGGCGGTCGCGACGGTCGGGTCATCGAGTCCTGCAGGCAGCGTGTAGGCCGCGCGGCGAGGATCCTGCGCGGACCCGTCGATCCCGGCGGCAGCCGCCCAGTCCTCGCTGCGGACACGGTGCGAGGCTGCGGTGGACGCGGCCGTCGCGCGCCGCTCGGCGGAGCTCTTGGCGGCGATGACCTCGAACCCGTAGCCGGCCTCGTCGTGCACGAGCGCGAGCACCCCGACCTCAGCGGTGGACAACGCGTCGCCAGGGGGTGCGGTGCTGTCGGGGCTGGGTGTCGGGTCGGTCGGTGCGGCGGGCTCGTCCTGGACGAGCGACGGCACCTCGGCGCCGGTGGCCTGCGCGAGCCGGGTCGCCAGCTCGCCACGGGAGGTCGCGACGGAGGCGAGCAAGCGCGCGAGCGGCCCGTCAGTCACGGCGTCGGCATCGGTCAGTGCCGTGCGCGTCGCCTCCGCGAGCTCCTCCAGGACCTCGGCCACCGACGACGTCGGCGGCGTGCTGGTGGCGGTGGGGGAGCCGGTCGGTGCCGGCAGCCCGGAGACGTACACCCCGCCGAGCTGATCCGCGTGCTGGTCGGAGAACCCGGTGACGTCGGCGAGCACGGGGGCGACCGGCTCGACGGCACCGTCGGGGAGGAGCGTGGCAGCGCTCGCCGCGGCAGAGAGGGCGAGCGAGTCGGCGACCGTCCGCGCCCGGACCTGCTCGACGGCGTCGGGGCTGGGCTCGACCGGAGGCGGCGTCTCCACCCGGAGCCCGCAGGCGGCGAGCGTGAGAACCGTCACTGCGGCGGCGAGCGCGCGCACGAGGACCCGCCCCGGGCGCGCGTGATCCCGGTGGTCTGCAGGGTTCTCGTCCACGCTCATCGCCGGTGATCCTGCCATGCCGCGGGGCCGCGGCCGTCGGGCACGCGCGGACTCGTTACTGTGGTCCCACAACATCACAGGGTCGCAACGTCGCTCGCCGACGACCCGCTGGACCGACAGGAGGCTGACATGGTCGCGCCAGCACACCCAGCACATGCTGACGGGGTCCGGCGCGTCGTGGAGCCCGCCGTCGAAGCCACCGGGCTCCTGCTCGAGGACGTCACGGTGCGCAAGGCGGGCTCGCGGTCCGTCGTCGAGGTGGTCCTCGACGTCACGGAGGACGACGAGGACGGTCTGGATCTCGACCGTGTCGCCGAGGCCACCCGAGCGGTCTCCGACGCCCTCGACGCCGCCGACATCATCGTCGGCGAGTACACCCTGGACGTGATGAGCCCCGGTGTCGACCGCGCCCTGACGGAGCGTCGCCACTTCACGCACGCGGTCGGGCACCTGGTCACGGTGACCCTGTCGGACGGTGGCACGCTCGCCGGCCGCCTGACGGAGGTGGACCGCTCCGACGACTCGATCGTCGTCGTGCCCGTGACGCCCGGGCTCAAGGGCCGCAAGCCGGTGGTGGGCGCGCCCGTGCGCGTGCCCCTGTCGGACGTGCGCCACGCGCACGTCGAGGTGGACCTGTCGGGCATCGGCCCTGTGGACGACGTGGACCCAGACGAGATGGCCGGCCCCGACGCCGCTGCCGGCAAGGAGAGCTGAGATGGACATCGACATGCAGACGCTGCGGCTGCTCGAGCGCGAACGGGAGATCAGCCTCGACGTGCTGGTCTCCGCGATCGAGCAGGCGCTGTTGTCCGCCTACCACCGCACGCCGGGCGCGCAGACGCGGGCCCGGGTCGAGGTGGACCGCAAGACCGGGCACGTGACCGTGTGGGCGCGCGAGGCCGCACCGGTGGTGGAGCCCGACGACGAGGGCATCGCGCCGCCGCCCGGTCCCGACGGGCCCGAGTTCGACGACACCCCGGACGGGTTCGGCCGCATCGCGACCGCGACCGCCCGCCAGGTCATCGTGCAGCGCCTGCGGGACGCCGAGGACGACCAGGTGCTCGGCGCGTTCCGCGGCAAGGAGGGTGAGGTCCTCGGCGGAGTCATCCAGCAGGGGCGTGACCCGCGGACGGTGCTCATCGACGTCGGCGGCACCGAGGCGGTCCTGCCCGCGCACGAGCAGGTCCCGGGCGAGGAGTACGTGCACGGCGACCGGATCCGCGGCTACGTCCTGGAGGTCGCCCGGGGTCAGCGCGGCCCGCAGGTCACCCTGTCGCGGACCCACCCGAACCTCGTGCGCAAGCTGTTCGAGCTCGAGGTCCCCGAGGTCGCCGACGGGACCGTGGAGATCACCGCGATGGCGCGTGAGGCCGGTCACCGCACCAAGATGTCCGTCCGCGCGACCGTGGCCGGCGTCAACGCCAAGGGCGCCTGCATCGGCCCGATGGGTGGCCGGGTGCGCGCCGTCATGGCCGAGCTGCACGGCGAGAAGATCGACATCGTCGACCACGCCGACGACCCGGCGGAGATGATCGCCCACGCCCTCTCGCCCGCCCGGGTGCTCTCCGTGACGGTCGTCGACCCCGTGGCGCGTGCGGCCCGCGTGATCGTGCCGGACTACCAGCTGTCGCTCGCCATCGGCAAGGAGGGGCAGAACGCCCGCCTGGCCGCGAAGCTGACGGGGTGGCGCATCGACATCCGGTCCGACGCCGAGGTGCCGGGAGAGAGCCTGCCGCACGGCGCCGACGGCGCCGACGGTGCCCATGGTGCAGCGGACGGCAGTGAGTGACCTCACGTGTGACGCCGCCGGAGCCGCGGCGCGGTAGACTTGCTGCGGCTGGGCCGGATGTCCGGCTCCTCCCGTCGAGCCGGCGGATCCCACAGACAGCTCAACAGCAGCAACACGTCTCTGGCATGGGTCCGCTCCGCACGTGCGTGGGGTGCCGAGCCACCGGCCCGAGGTCAGCCCTGCTGAGGGTGGTCGCTGTCACCGAGGGTTCAGTCGAACTCGTCGTGGACGTCGCTCGCCGGATGCCGGGCAGGGGGGCATGGCTGCACCCCGATCCTGGATGTCTCGAGAAGGCCGAACGCCGGCGTGCGTTCGGGCGCGCCCTGCGAGTTGCAGGGCAGCCCGGCACGGACGCGGTCCACCGCCACCTCGAGCAGCAGGAGCAGGACGTCGTCGGGTAGTTCCCGGCGGCGAGGCCGATCGTCGATACGGAAAGCGGGTTGGAAGCCGATGGCTGCCCGATGAGCACGCACCGATGAGTACCCAGCGATGAGTACCCAGCACTAACGACGGTCCGACCCTGTCCGGGCGGACCGAGACAGGAGAGATGTGGCCAAGGTCCGCGTCTACGAGCTCGCCAAAGAGCTCGGGGTCGACAGCAAGACCATCATGACCAAGCTGAACGAGTTCGGTGAGTTCGTTCGCTCGGCATCCTCGACCATCGAACCGCCGGTCGTCCGCAAGCTGCGGGACACCTACCCGGTCGGTGGCGGAGGTTCCGCCCCCGCAGCAGCACCCGCCCCGAAGGCACCGGCCCGCCCGGCGCCCGCCCCGGCCGCTGCCGCCCCCACAGCACCCGCCCCCGCGGCACCGGTCGAGGCTCCCCGCCCCGCGCCTGCCGCTGCGGCTCCCGCCCCGGCTGCCCCCGCAGCCCCGGCTGCCCCTGCTCCGGCACGTCCGGCTCCCGCGCGTCCGGCTCCGGCCCCCGCGCAGGCTCCCGCTGCCGCGGCCCCGGCCAGCCCGGGCGTGCGTCCCGGCCCGCGCCAGGCCCCGCCTGCCGCCCGTCCGGGCAACAACCCCTTTGCTCCGTCCCAGGGCATGCCCCGCCAGGGCGAGCGTCCCGGTGGCGGCGGTCCCCGCCCGCCGCGTCCGGGCAACAACCCGTTCGCGCCCTCGCAGGGCATGCCGCGTCCGGGTGACCGTGACCGTCGTCCTGCCGCTGCCGAGGGTGCTCCGGCGGCCTCGGCCGGCGAGCGTCCGGGCGGTCCCCGTCCCGGCGGTCCTCGTCCGGGCGGTCCCCGCCCCAACCCCGGCATGATGCCGGGCAAGACCTCCAGCGGCGTCGGTCGTCCGGGCGAGCGCCCGGCCGGTCCCGGTGGCCGTGGCGGTCCCGGTGGTGCCGGTGGCGGTGCGCGCGGCGGTTACGCCGGGCGTCCCGGCGGCGGTGGCGGTGCGCCCGGTGGCGCTCCCGGTGGCGGTGGCGGTTTCGCCGGTCGTCCCGGTGGTGGCGGCGGTCGTCCCGGTGGTGCCGGTCGCGGCAGCACGCAGGGTGCGTTCGGTCGCGCGGGCGGTCGTCCCGTCCGTGGCCGCAAGTCGAAGCGTGCGAAGCGTCAAGAGTTCGAGCAGATGCAGGCCCCCTCGCTGGGTGGCGTGCAGGTCCCTCGCGGCAACGGCAAGACCGTCGTCCGCCTGCGCCACGGCTCGTCGCTGAACGACTTCGCCGACAAGATCGACGCCAACCCGGCCGCGCTGGTCACCGTGCTGTTCCACCTCGGTGAGATGGCCACGGCGACCCAGTCGCTGGACGAGGACACGTTCGGCACGCTCGCCGAGGAGCTCGGCTACCAGATCGAGATGGTCTCGGCCGAGGAGGAGGACCGCGAGCTGCTCGGGGCCTTCGACATCGACCTGGACGCCGAGCTCGAGGCCGAGGGCGACGACGACCTGACGGCGCGGCCCCCGGTCGTCACCGTCATGGGTCACGTCGACCACGGAAAGACCAAGCTCCTCGACGCCATCCGTCAGACGGACGTCGTCGCGGGCGAGGCCGGCGGGATCACGCAGCACATCGGTGCCTACCAGGTGCACACCACGCACGAGGGCACCGACCGTGCCGTCACGTTCATCGACACCCCGGGCCACGAGGCGTTCACCGCCATGCGTGCCCGTGGTGCGCAGGTGACCGACATCGCGATCCTCGTGGTCGCGGCGGACGACGGCGTGATGCCCCAGACCATCGAGGCGCTCAACCACGCCCAGGCGGCCGGTGTGCCGATCGTGGTCGCGGTCAACAAGGTGGACAAGGAGGGGGCCAACCCCGCCAAGGTCCGCCAGCAGCTCACCGAGTACAACCTGGTGGCCGAGGAGTACGGCGGCGACACGATGTTCGTCGACGTCTCCGCGAAGTCGCTCACGGGCATCGACCAGCTGCTCGAGGCGGTCCTCCTCACGGCGGACGCAGCCCTCGACCTGCGGGCGAACGCCGACAAGGACGCGCGAGGCGTCGCCATCGAGGCGAACCTCGACAAGGGGCGCGGTGCCGTGGCAACCGTCCTGGTCCAGTCGGGCACGCTCGAGGTCGGCGACTCGATCGTCGCCGGCACGGCCTACGGCCGCGTCCGTGCGATGTTCGACGAGCATGGCGAGCCGGTCACGGTGGCCGGTCCGTCGCGTCCGGTCCAGGTCCTCGGTCTGACCTCGGTGCCCCGCGCCGGCGACACGTTCATCGTGGCTCCGGACGACCGCACCGCGCGTCAGATCGGCGAGAAGCGCGAGGCGGCCGAGCGTGCCGCACTCCTGGCGAAGCGTCGCAAGCGCATCAGCCTCGAGGACTTCACGCAGGCGCTCCAGCAGGGCAAGGTCGAGACCCTCAACCTGGTCCTCAAGGGCGACGTGTCGGGTGCCGTCGAGGCGCTCGAGGACGCGCTGCTCAAGATCGACGTGGGCGAGGAGGTCGAGCTGCGGGTCATCCACCGTGGGGTGGGTGCCATCACGCAGAACGACGTCAACCTGGCGACGGTCGACTCGGCGATCATCATCGGCTTCAACGTCAAGTACGCGGAGCGCGTCGAGGAGCTGGCTGACCGCGAGGGCGTCGACGTGCGCTTCTACTCGGTCATCTACCAGGCGATCGACGACGTCGAGGCGGCCCTCAAGGGCATGCTCAAGCCGGAGTACGAGGAGGTGCAGCTCGGTTCCGCCGAGGTGCGCGAGGTCTTCCGCTCGTCGAAGTTCGGCAACATCGCCGGGTCGATCGTGCGGTCGGGTCTCATCCGACGGAACACGAAGGCGCGCGTCTCGCGTGGCGGCAAGATCATCGGCGACAACCTGACGATCGAGTCGCTCAAGCGGTTCAAGGACGACGCCACCGAGGTCCGCGAGGGCTTCGAGTGCGGCATCGGCCTCGGCTCGTTCAACGACGTCGAGACCGGCGACACCATCGAGACCTGGGAGATGCGCGAGAAGCCTCGCGCCTGACCCCGGTGATCAACGCCCGCGGGGCGGGCGAGGAGCACTCCTCGCCCGCCCCGCGGTCTCTCACGAGAAGAAGGGATCGTCCCGATGGCGGACACCGCCCGCGCCCGCAAGCTGTCCGAGCGCATCCAGCAGGTCGTCGCGCAGATGCTCGACACCCGCATCAAGGACCCGCGTCTCGGGTTCGTGACGGTCACCGACGTCCGCGTCACGGGTGACCTCCAGCACGCCGACGTCTTCTACACGGTCCTCGGCGACGACGCCGCGCGCACCGACACCGCCGCCGCGCTGGAGAGCGCGAAGGGCATCATCCGGTCCGAGGTCGGCAAGCAGACCGGGATCCGGCTGACCCCGTCGCTCGACTTCCACCTCGACGCGCTGCCGGACACGTCCGCGCAGCTGGACGCCGCGCTGCTCGAGGCCGCCCGGCGGGACCGCGAGGTCGCCGCGCTGGCCGCCCAGGCGAGCTTCGCGGGGGACGCGGACCCGTACAAGAAGGCCGACGAGGACGAGACGGACGACTGACGCATGCAGACGGCGGCGCCCCCGGGAACGGGGGCGCCGCCGTGTTGTCGGTGCTGGTCGTCAGACCCGTAGGCGTCCGGTCTCGCGCGGCATCCACACCAGCACCATCACGGCCCCGAGTGCCACGACGACCGAGGCCACCAGGGCGGCCGGCTGCAGGCCCGCGACGTAGCCGTCGGGTGTCAGGGTGCCGTCCGACGCGGTGAACACCGCGACCAGGGCCGCGACGCCCAGTGCGCCGCCGACCTCACGGATCGTCGAGTTCACGGAGCTGGCGGTGCCGTGGTCGTCGGGCGCCATGTCGAAGAGCACCGCGGTCGCGCTCGGCGCGAAGGTCAGGCCCATGCCGATGCCCGCCAGGGCGAGCCCGGGCACGAGGTCGGCGTAGACCAGGGTGTCGCTGGCGACGACGAGACCCATCCACGCCAGGCCGGCGGCCTGCAGGGCCAGGCCCGCCGCGAGCAGCGGACGGACACCCACGCGGGGGGCGAGCATCCCGGCGATCGGCGCGAAGATCATCGGTGCGGCGGTCCACGGCAGCGTGCGGAGCCCGGCCTCCAGAGGCGTGTAGCCCATCCCGATCTGCAGGTACTGGGCGAGCAGGAAGACGAGGCCGAAGACGCCGAACGAGAACACCAGCGCGCTGCCGTTGGCCACCGCGAACGAGCGCACGCGGAACAGGCGCAGCGGGATCAGGGGGTGGTCGGTGCGTGACTCGCGGAGCAGGAACGCGCCGAGCAGGAGGGCGCCGAGCACCATCCCGCCGACGACGGTGACCGAGCCCCAGCCGTCGTCGTTGCCCCGGATGATCGCCCAGGTCAGCGAGAGGATGCCCGCACCGGCCAGGACCAGTCCGGCGAGGTCGAGCGGCTGGCGCCGACCGTGCGACTCGGGCAGCGCCCAGAACACCAAGGGGATGGCGACGACGGCGACGGGGACGTTGATCCAGAAGATCGCCTCCCAGGAGATGCCGTCGACCACCGCACCACCGATGACGGGCCCGAGCGCGACGCCGAGCCCGGAGACACCGCCCCAGATCCCGATCGCCATCGCCCGACGAGCGGCGGGCACCGCCCCGGCGAGGAGGGTGAGGGACAGCGGCATGATCGCCGCGGCGCCGACGCCCTGGACGGCTCGGGCGGCGATGAGCAGCTCCGCGCTCGTGGCCAGGGCGGACGCGATCGACGCGAGCGCGAACACGACGATGCCGGCGACGAACACCCGGCGGCGTCCCCACCGGTCGCCGAGGGTCGCGGCGGCGATCATCAGGGTCGCGAAGCTCAGCGTGTAGGCGTTCACCATCCACTGGAGCTGCTCGAGCGTGGCGGAGAGCTCGGTGCGCAGGACGGGCAGCGCGGTCGTCATGACGAGGTTGTCGAGCGTGGCCATGAACATGGGGACGGACGCGGCGATGAGCGCGACGGCGGTGCCCCGGCGCCGACGGACCGCAGGTGGCGCGACGGGTAGCTCGGCGGGTGCCGGCATCGTGACGGTCACGGGAGTCTCCTAGTTGGCATTGATTGATTACTAACAAGAGCAGACCGTAGGCATCGGCTGATAACATGTCAACCATGTCTCAGGAGCAGCCCGTCGACTGGACGGCGCGGAAGCCGGCCCAGCGCATGTCCGGCACCCAGCGGCGTGCCGAGATCCTCGTCGCCGCCCGCACGGTGTTCGCGGAACGCGGGTACGCGGCCAGCACCGACGAGGTCGCCCGTGCGGCCGGGGTGTCGCAGCCCTACGTCGTCCGACTCTTCGGGACGAAGCGCGAGCTCTTCCTCGAGACGTACTCCGAGGCCAGCGCGCAGATCCTCGCGACGCTCGAGGCGGTTCCGGCAGGCCCCGACGCGGGGCACGCGATGGGCGACGCGTACGTCAGCCTCCTGGCGGACCGCGACCTGCTGCGCCTGGTCATGCACGGGTTCATCGCGGGCGCCGACGACGAGGTCGGTCGGGTCGCCCGGCACACGCTGGGGGAGGCGTTCCGTCTGTTCCGGGAGCGGTCCGGCGCCGACGACGAGACCGCCCGCAGGTTCGTCGCGCAGGGGATGCTCATCAACGTGCTCCTCGCGGTCGACGCACCGGCGCACCGCGGCGAGGACAGCGGTCTCGACGCGCTCGTGCAGTGCGTGGAGGACGGCATCGCCGAGCGGCGCACCGCGTGACGCGCGCCGCGGGGTCGTCGAACGAGCACGGCCCCAGGCGCCCGACGGCCGCGGACGGGGTCGTCGTCGTCGACAAGCCCGCCGGCTGGACCAGCCATGACGTCGTGGCGCGCATGCGGCGCCTGGCGAGCACGCGCAAGGTCGGGCACGCGGGCACGCTCGACCCGATGGCCACCGGCGTCCTCGTCGTCGGCATCGGTCGGGCGACGAGGCTGCTGACCTACATCGTCGGCGCCGACAAGGAGTACACCGCCACCATCCGGCTCGGTGTCGCAACGACCACGGACGACGCCGAGGGGGAGACCCTCGCCACCGTCGACGCCTCCGGCGTGACGTCCGCGGACGTCGTCGCGGGCGCAGCCGCCCTGACGGGCGCGATCCAGCAGGTGCCGAGCGCCGTCTCGGCCATCAAGGTCGACGGCCAGCGTGCGTACGCGCGCGTCCGGGCGGGCGAGGACGTCGAGCTGGCGGCGCGCCCCGTCACGGTCGGTCGGTTCGACGTGCACGAGGTGCGTCCGGCGCGGACCGAGGAGGGGTCGCCGGTGCTCGACGTCGACGTGACGGTGGTCGTCTCGTCGGGGACCTACGTGCGCGCCCTCGCCCGCGACCTGGGGGCGGGGCTCGGCGTCGGCGGCCACCTGACGGCGTTGCGGCGCACGCGGGTCGGGGGCTACGGGCTCGACGTCGCCAGGTCGCTGGACGACCTCGGTGCCCTGCCGGCGGACGAGCCGATCGGCGTGGTGTCGCTGGCCGACTCCGCCCGCGCCACGTTCCCGGTGCGGGAGCTCTCGGCCGACGAGGCCAGGGCCCTGTCCTACGGGCAGTCGATCGGCGTCGTCGAGGGCGCGCCGGCGGCGACCGTGGCGGGAATCGACAGGGAGGGTCGGCTCGTCGCGCTGCTCGAGGAGCGCGGCGGCAAGGTCCGGCCCGCTCTGGTGTTCTCGCCCGCCTGAGCGCGTGGGCATCCGTCCCCCGTCCGGACGAATCGTTTCGAGACTCTTCCGATATGTCCGGTTCCACGGGTACTCTGCGCGGAGCGTCACAGCGCCCCAGGGTCGTGGGAGCGCTCCTATCTAGGGAGACACCGTGGTTTCTCGTCGCACCTGGCGCGCAGGCGCCGCCTTGACCGCTACAGCCGCACTCCTGCTCGTGGGCGTCGCACCGGCCGTCGCCGACGTCCCGGAGGAGTCGTTCACCGACGGCCCCGGAGCGTGGGTCGCGTACGGCCACGAGGGGGCGATCGACACCAGCGGCGGCGCCTTCTGCGTCGACGTGCCCGCCGGCTCGGCGCAGTACGGGGTCGGCGTGCTGCTCAACGGTGTCGAGGTCGAGCAGGGGTCGACGTACACGCTCGCGTTCTCGGCATCGGCGACGACGGACGTCACCGTCCGCGCGCTCGTCGGCCAGAACGGTGCGCCGTACGGCACCGTGGTCGACCAGAGCCCGGCGCTGACGTCGGAGCTCACGGAGTTCTCCTACGAGTTCACCGCGGCCGACAGCTACCCCGCGACCGCCACGCCCGACGAGCCCGAGGGCCAGATCGCGTTCCAGCTCGGCGGCTTCAGCCCTGACGCGTGGACCTTCTGCCTCGACGACGTGTCGCTGTCCTCCGACGTCGAGCTCCTGCCGCACACCTCGTTCGCCGAGTCGCTGGGGCCGTGGGGCCTGTACGGCGGGTCGGACCCGGTGTTCACCGACGGGGGCGTCTGCACCGCCCTGCCCGGGGGGCAGAGCAACCCCTGGGACGCAGGCCTGGCGTTCACGGGGATCCCGGTCGAGGAGGGGCAGAACTACGTCCTGACGTTCACGGCCAGCGCGACACCGGAGACCCCGGTGCGCGTCATCGTCGGCGAAGGCGGTGGGGCGTACCGGACCACGTTCGAGCAGGCGTCCGTGCCGCTGACCAGTGAGCTGACGACCTACACGTACCCGTTCACGGCGAACCTCACGTTCCCGGCCGACGGCACGGCGCCAGGCCAGCTGGCCTTCCACCTGGGCAAGTCGGTCGCGTACGAGTTCTGCATCACGGACGTGTCGCTGCGGACCACCGCGAGCCCGCCGCCGCCGTACGAGCCCGAGACCGGGCCGCGCGTGCGCGTCAACCAGGTGGGGTACGTGCCCGAGGGCCCGAAGCGCGCCACGCTCGTGACGGACGCGACCGAGGCGCTGCCGTGGGAGCTGCACGACGCGGCCGACGCCGTCGTGGCGACCGGGACCACCGCTCCCGAGGGTGCCGACGCGTCGACCGGCCTGGACGTGCACGTCATCGACTTCTCGGACGTCACCACCACCGGTGCCGGGTTCACGCTCGTCGCCGACGGCGAGACGAGCCGGCCGTTCGACATCGACGCGGACCTGTACCAGCAGCTCCGCCAGGACGCGCTCGACTACTTCTACCTGGCCCGCTCCGGTACGCCGATCGACGGCGCGATCGTCGGCGAGGAGTACGCCCGCGTGGCCGGGCACGTCGGGGTCGCCCCCAACCAGGGCGACACCGAGGTGCCGTGCATCGGTCCGCGTGACTACTACGACGGCTGGACCTGCGACTACACGCTCGACGTCTCGGGCGGCTGGTACGACGCCGGCGACCACGGCAAGTACGTCGTCAACGGCGGCATCTCGGTGGCGCAGCTGCTCGGCACCTACGAGCGCACCCTGACCGCGTGGACGGCGACGCCGGGGGCGCTCGGCGACGGCACCCTCGACCTGCCCGAGCACGGCAACGACGTGCCCGACGTGCTGGACGAGGCGCGCTGGGAGCTCGAGTGGATGCAGAAGATGATCGCGCCCTCCGGCGAGTACGCCGGGATGGTGCACCACAAGATCCACGACGAGGGCTGGACGGGCCTGCCGCTGGCTCCTGCGGACGACCCGCAGGTGCGCTCGCTCCACCGTCCGTCCACGGCTGCGACCCTCAACGTCGCCGCGGTGGCCGCGCAGGGTGCCCGCCTGTTCCGCGAGTACGACGCCGCGTTCGCCGACTCCCTGCTGGCGACGGCGCGGTCGACCTGGGCCGCCGCGCTCGAGCACCCGGCCGTCTACGCACCCGCCGCGGCGGGCGCCGACGGTGGTGGCCCGTACGACGACTCCGTCGTCACGGACGAGTTCTACTGGGCGGCTGCGGAGCTGTTCCTGACCACCGGGGAGGACGCCTTCGAGCAGTACGTCCTCACCAGCCCGCAGCACACGGCGGACGTGTTCACGGCCGGCGGGTTCAACTGGGGCAGCGTCGCGGCGCTCGGCCGGATCGACCTGGCCACGGTGCCGAACGACCTGCCCGGCCTCGACGAGGTCAAGGCGTCCGTCGTCGCCGGCGCGGACGAGTACGTCGCCAGCCAGGCGGCGCACCCGTGGGGCTCCGTCTACTCGCCCGACTCCGGCGCCTACGACTGGGGCTCCAGCTCCTCGGTGACCAACAACCTGGTCGTCCTCGGCGTGGCCTACGACCTCACCGGTGACGCGACGTACAGCCGCGCGGTGCTCGAGGGCATGGACTACCTGCTGGGCCGCAACGGCCTCAACCAGTCCTACGTGACCGGGTGGGGCGAGGTGGCCTCGCACCAGCAGCACAGCCGCTGGTTCGCCAACTCCCTCGACCCGGGCCTGCCCGAGCCGCCGCCGGGTTCGCTCGCGGGCGGCCCGAACTCGATGACCGGCACGTGGGACCCGACGATGCAGTCGACGTTCACCGAGGGCTGCGCACCGGCCATGTGCTACCTCGACGTCATCTCCTCCTGGGCGTCCAACGAGATCACGATCAACTGGAACTCGTCGATGTCCTGGGTGGCGTCGTTCGTCGCCGACCTGGGTGCCGGTGCGCCGGTGCAGGTGGCCCCGGCCATCACGGCACAGCCCGCGTCGGTGACGGCGGCCCTCGGGTCGACGGCGTCGTTCACCGCGGCGGCGTCGGGCACGCCCACGCCGACCGTCCAGTGGCAGGTCCAGCAGGCCGGCCCGTGGCGCGACATCGTCGGCGCCACGGCGACGACCCTGGACGTCGTGGTCACGGCCGATGCCCGGTACCGGGCGGTGTTCACCAACGCGGCAGGGTCGGCGACGACGGCGGTGGCGACGTTGAAGGTCGCGAAGTCGGCCCCGGTCGTCACCAAGCACCCGCAGCCGGTCCGTGCGGCGCTCGGGAAGACCGTGACGTTCACCGCGGCCGCGACCGGGTACCCGGCTCCGTCGGTCACGTGGCAGGTGCGCTGGTTCGGCAGCCCGTGGGTCACGGTGCCGGGCGCGAAGAGCACGACGCTCACGTTCAAGGCCAGCGTGCTGAGCGTCGGCACGGAGTACCGGGCGGTCTTCAAGAACCCGGCCGGGACGACGGCCACCAACCCCGCGAAGCTCACGATCACGCTCCCGGGACACCCTCGCAGCTAGTCGTCGCGGCCTGACGGCCACCCGGCGCGCGCCTCGATGGCGTGCGCCGGGTGGGCGGGATGGCAGGCTTGTCCGTCGAGCCCTCGATCGCGCGCGGGGCACGGACGACGAGGAGCAGGTGTGCAGGTCTGGAGGGAGCTGTCCGACGTGCCCGCGGACTTCGGTCCGTCGGTGGTCACGATCGGCAACTTCGACGGCGTCCACCGCGGTCACGTCGGCGTGCTGCGCCGGATGTGCGCCGATGCCGCGTCCGTGGGAGCGCAGGCGGTCGCGGTGACGTTCAGCCCGCACCCTCAGCAGGTGCACCGGCCGGACACCGCGCCGCCGCTGCTCACCGGTGACGTAGACCGCCTCGAGCTCCTGGAGCAGACGGGTCTCGACGCGGTGCTGCTGCTGGAGTACACCCTGGAGTTCGCCCGGCAGACGCCCGAGGAGTTCGTCCGGCGGTACCTGGTCGACGTCCTGCACGCGTGCACGGTGGTCGTGGGACGGGACGTGCGGTTCGGCTGGAACAACTCCGGCGACCTGTCGACGATGGTCGCGCTCGGCCGTGAGCACGGGTTCGAGGTCGAGGTGATCGACGACGTGACGCCCGCCGCGTCCGCCGACCCGGGCAGCGCCGAGGACCGGGTGGCGGACCCGCTGCGGCGACGCTGGTCCTCGACATGGGTGCGCGAGCTCCTGGAGGCCGGTGACGTCGTCCAGGCTGCCCGGGTGCTGGGCCGGCCGCACCGACTGCGCGGCGTCGTGGTGCACGGGGACGCGCGGGGTCGCGACCTCGGCTTCCCGACGGCCAACCTCGGACCCGACGCGACCGGCATGGTCCCCGCCGACGGCGTGTACGCGGGCTGGCTGCGGCGCACGTCCGTGAGTGCGGGCGACCCCGGCAGTGCTGACGACGTGCTGCCGGCGGCGGTCTCCATCGGCACCAACCCGACCTTCGACGGCGTCGAGCGTCGCGTGGAGGCGTACGTGCTGGACCGCACCGACCTCGACCTGTACGACGAGGTCGTGGTGCTCGAGCTGGTCGAACGGCTGCGGCCGACGCTGCGGTTCGAGTCGATCGACGACCTCGTGGCGCGGATGCACGAGGACGTCGCGCAGGTGCGGGGGATCCTCGGCGCGCAGCCTGGTGCCGGAGGCGTCCCCGCAGCCTGATAGTCTATGGGCGCCGTACGAACGGCCGCGGACAGAGAGAGCCCGGGTGGACATGCCCCGGCGCACCGCGCAACGAGACAACCTGGAGAACCGTGCCGCTCGAAAGTGCCGTCAAGCAGTCCATCATGACCGAGTACGCCACCCACGAGGGTGACACCGGTTCCCCCGAGGTCCAGATCGCGATGCTCACGCAGCGCATCAAGGACCTCACGGAGCACCTCAAGACCCACAAGCACGACCACCACAGCCGCCGCGGTCTGCTGCTGCTCGTCGGTCAGCGTCGCCGCCTTCTCGGTTACCTGCAGAAGGTCGACATCAACCGCTACCGCAGCATCATCGAGCGGCTCGGCCTGCGCCGATAACGCCTCCGACCAGCCCGGACCCGCCCAGGGTCCGGGCTGGTCTGGCGTCACGGC
Organism: Cellulomonas sp. Leaf334; assembly: GCF_001424195.1. Lineage (GTDB taxonomy): Bacteria > Actinomycetota > Actinomycetes > Actinomycetales > Cellulomonadaceae > Cellulomonas. The sequence goes on from NZ_LMOO01000006.1 coordinate 228,593, forward strand.
CTTCCAGTACGCACGTCCAGCACCACCGCACCACCACACCGCGTCGGTCCGCTCGGTTCGGTCCTCGGTAGTGGTTTCCGGAAGCTCCGCGAGGGGAGTCCGGTGGCCTCGATCGAAGATCGCTCGCGGACGGCCGGCGCCTTCAAGAAAGAGGAGGGCACCCGTGGAGGGTCCCGAGATCCAGTTCGCCGAGGCAGTGATCGACAACGGTCGCTTCGGCACCCGCACCGTCCGCTTCGAGACCGGCCGCATCGCCAAGCAGGCCGCCGGTGCCGCCGTCGCCTACCTCGACGGCGAGACGACGCTGCTCGCCGCCACGACGGCAGGCAAGCACCCGAAGGAGCAGTTCGACTTCTTCCCGCTGACGATCGACGTCGAGGAGCGGTCGTACGCGGCCGGCAAGATCCCCGGCTCGTTCTTCCGCCGTGAGGGTCGGCCGAGCACCGAGGCCATCCTCGCGTGCCGCCTGATCGACCGCCCGCTGCGTCCCCTGTTCGTCAAGGGCCTGCGCAACGAGGTCCAGGTCGTCATCACCGTCCTGTCGATCCACCCGGACGACTCGTACGACACCCTCGCGATCAACGCGGCGTCGATCTCGACGCAGCTGTCGGGCCTGCCGTTCTCCGGCCCCGTCGCCGGTGTGCGCGTCGCGCTCGTCGAGGGCCAGTGGGTCGCGTTCCCGCGGTACTCCGAGCGCGAGCGCGCCACGTTCGACATGGTCGTCGCCGGCCGCGTCGTCGGTGATGATGTCGCGATCGCGATGATCGAGGCCGAGGCGCCCGAGAAGTCCTGGAACATCATCAAGTTCGAGGGTGGCACCGCCCCCACGGAGGAGATCGTCTCCCAGGGCATCGAGGCGGCCAAGCCGTTCATCAAGGTGCTCGTCCAGGCCCAGCAGGAGCTGGCGTCGAAGGCCGCCAAGGAGACGCAGGCGTTCCCGACGTTCCCCGACTACCAGGACGACACGTACGCCGCGGTCGACGGTGCGTCGAACGCGTCCCTGAACGAGGCGCTGAGCATCGGCGACAAGCAGACCCGCGAGAACCGCCTGGACGAGATCAAGGCCGAGGTCGTCGCGCAGCTCTCCGCGCAGTTCGAGGGTCGTGAGAAGGAGCTGTCGGCCGCTTACCGCGCGGTGCAGAAGAAGCTCATCCGCCAGCGCATCCTCACGGACGGCTTCCGCATCGACGGCCGTGGCCTGCGGGACATCCGCACGCTCTCGGCCGAGGTCGAGGTGCTGCCCCGCGTGCACGGCTCGGCGATCTTCGAGCGCGGCGAGACCCAGATCCTGGGTGTCACCACGCTGAACATGCTCCGCATGGAGCAGCAGCTCGACACGCTCTCCCCGGAGACGCGCAAGCGCTACATGCACAACTACAACTTCCCGCCCTACTCCACGGGTGAGACGGGTCGCGTCGGTTCGCCGAAGCGTCGCGAGATCGGCCACGGGGCGCTCGCCGAGCGCGCGCTCATGCCGGTCCTGCCCAGCCGCGAGGAGTTCCCGTACGCCATCCGCCAGGTCTCCGAGGCGCTGAGCTCCAACGGCTCGACCTCGATGGGCTCGGTCTGCGCGTCCACCCTGTCGCTCCTCAACGCCGGTGTGCCGCTGCGTGCGCCGGTCGCGGGCATCGCGATGGGCCTCGTGTCCGACACGGTGAACGGTGAGACCCGATACGCGGCCCTCACCGACATCCTGGGCGCCGAGGACGCGTTCGGTGACATGGACTTCAAGGTCGCCGGCACCCGCGAGTTCGTCACGGCCATCCAGCTCGACACCAAGCTCGAGGGCATCCCCGCCTCGGTCCTGGCCGGCGCGCTAACGCAGGCCAAGGAGGCTCGCCTGGCGATCCTCGACGTCATCGCCGAGGCGATCGACGTGCCCGACGAGATGAGCCCGTTCGCTCCTCGCGTCATCTCCGTGAAGGTGCCGGTCGACAAGATCGGCGAGGTCATCGGGCCGAAGGGCAAGATGATCAACCAGATCCAGGAGGAGACCGGCGCCGACATCTCCATCGAGGACGACGGCACGGTCTACATCGGCGCCGTCGACGGTCCGTCGGCGGAGGCCGCGCGTGCGGCGATCAACGCGATCGCCAACCCGCACATGCCCGAGATCGGGGAGCGCTTCGTCGGCACGGTCGTCAAGACCACGACGTTCGGTGCGTTCATCTCCCTGTCGCCGGGCAAGGACGGTCTGCTGCACATCTCGCAGATCCGCAAGCTCGTCGGTGGTCGTCGTGTCGAGAACGTCGAGGACGTCCTGGCCGTCGGCCAGAAGGTCCAGGTCGAGATCGGCGAGATCGACCCGCGCGGCAAGCTGTCGCTGCACGCAGTGATCGAGGAGGGAACCGAGGGCGACGCGTCGGCTTCCTCGGTCGAGGGCACGACCGAGCCGGTCGACGCCTGACGATGCCCTTGGACCTCCCGCTCGTCCGCCCGGGTCAGCCCGGGGCCGAGCAGTCCGTCGGGCAGGACGGTGACGCCATCGTGCGTCGTTCCGTCCTGCCCGGCGGGGTCCGGGTGCTCACGGAGCACATGCCGGGCCTGCGTTCGGCGACCGTGGGCGCGTGGGTCGGCGTCGGCTCGCGCGACGAGTCCGACGGCCACCACGGCTCGACGCACTTCCTCGAGCACCTGCTGTTCAAGGGCACCGCGCGCCGCACCGCGATGGACATCGCGGAGGCGTTCGACGCCGTCGGTGGTGAGGCCAACGCCGCCACCGGCAAGGAGCACACCTGCTACTACGCACGGGTGCTCGACTCGGACCTCCCGATGGCGGTCGACGTCATCGCGGACATGGTCACCTCCGCGCGCCTCGACACCGACGAGCTCGAGACCGAGCGCGGTGTGATCCTCGAAGAGCTCGCGATGAACGACGACGACCCCAGCGACGTCGTCCACGAACAGTTCGCCTCCGCCGTCCTGGGCGCTCACGCGCTGGGCCGGCCCATCGGCGGCACCCCCGACACCATCCGCGCGGTCCCGCGCGACGCCGTGTGGGAGCACTACCGCGAGCACTACCGGCCGTCGACGCTCGTCGTCACGGCCGCCGGTGGCGTCGACCACGACGTGCTGTGCGCCCAGGTCAGCGAGGCGCTCACCACGGGCGGCTGGCCGCTGGACGTCGGCGCGGAGCCCCACGGCCGCCGCGTGCCGACCGACGTCGCCGTGCAGGCCGGGCAGGGCGGGATCCCCGCGGCCGGTGTCGAGCTGACCATCCGCCGCCACACCGAGCAGGCGAACGTCATCATCGGTGGCACCTCGCTCACCGCGACGGACCCGAAGCGGTTCACGCTGTCGGTCCTGAACGCGGTGCTCGGCGGGGGCATGTCGTCGCGACTGTTCCAGGAGATCCGCGAGCGCCGCGGTCTGGCGTACTCCACGTACTCGTTCGCCTCCGGGCACGCCGACACCGGCGTCTTCGGCCTCTACGCGGGCTGCACACCGGGCAAGGTCGACGAGGTCGTGGCGCTGATGGTCGCGGAGTGGGAGCGGATGGCCGACGCGCCGATCACGCAGGCCGAGCTCGAGCGGTCGATGGGACAGCTCGCCGGGGGACTGGTGCTCGGCATGGAGGACTCCGGGTCGCGCATGAGCCGGCTCGGCAAGTCCGAGCTGGTGCACGGCTCGCTGCTGAGCATCGACGAGTCGCTCGACCTGATCCGTGCCGTCACCGTGCAGGACGTGCAGGACCTCGCCGGCGAGCTGGCGTCACGCCCGCGCTCGGTCGTCCGCGTCGGCCCGTTCGGGGACTGACCGCCGGCCCGCCGCTGTCCCTCGCGCCCGCGGGTGACGGTGGCCTCGACGCGAGCCTCCGCACGGCTGGCACGCCGTGCGGGCGCACCGGCCGCGGGACGGTCACCCTCGGGGGCTGCCGGACGCGGCGGGGTGCGCATCCGTCACGGGCCGTCGACGTTGGGGCGACACCCTGCAGAATGCGAAGCGTTTCGGTTCGTCCACGCCCGTGTACGCGCGGCGGCAGAGCACCTAGCGTCACTCCGGTACCGAGTTTGTGAGCGCTAACATCACCTCGACGGAGAGGTCAGCATGAACCAGGAGCCTGGACGACCCGAGTCGCCCCGCCCGACCACGTCGCTCTCCCGCCGCCGGCTCCTGCAGCTGGCGGGCGTGGCGGGCCTGGCTGTCGCGGCCGGCCCGCAGCTGGGGCCGACGGTCCGGTCGTACGCCGCCGAGCTGGCCCAGGCCCGTGCCGAGATCGGCACCCGCGCCCGGCCGTTCGAGCTCGGCCAGGTGCGCCTGGCGGCGAGCCGCTGGACGCAGAACCAGGACCGCACGCTCGCGTACCTGCGGAGCGTCGACGTCGACCGCCTGCTGTACACCTTCCGCGCCAACCACCGGCTCTCGACGCAGAACGCCCAGCCGCTCGGCGGCTGGGAGGCCCCGACCTTCCCGTTCCGCAGCCACAGCCAGGGCCACTTCCTCACCGCCTGGGCGCAGGCCTGGGCCGTGCTGGGCGACACGACGTGCCGGGACAAGGCCACGGCGATGGTGGCCGCGCTCGCCACGTGCCAGGCCAACAACGGCGCCGCCGGGTTCGCCACGGGATACCTGGCCGGTTTCCCGGAGTCCGAGTTCTCCGTCGCCGAGACGGGGACGGGCAACGGGAACGTCCCGTACTACGCGATCCACAAGACGCTCGCCGGGCTGCTCGACGTCTGGCGGCTGCTCGGCAGCACGCAGGCACGGGACGTCCTGCTGCGCTTCGCCGGCTGGGTCGACACCCGGACCGCCCGGCTCTCGCAGTCCCAGATGCAGGTCACCCTCCGGGTGGAGTTCGGCGGCATGAACGCCGTCTTCGCCGACCTGTACCTCATGACCGACGACCCGCGCTGGCTCGCCGTGGCGCAGCGCTTCGACCACGCGTCCGTGTTCGACCCGCTCGCGTCCAACCGTGACCAGCTCAACGGGCTGCACGCCAACACGCAGGTACCCAAGTGGGTGGGCGCGGCGCGCGAGTACAAGTCCACCGGCACGACGCGCTACCGGGACATCGCCCGCAACGCGTGGGCGATCACCGTCGGCGCACACACGTACGCGATCGGTGGGAACAGCGAGGCCGAGCACTTCCGTCCGGCGAACGCGATCTCGACCTACCTCGACAACGACACGTGCGAGCAGTGCAACACGTACAACATGCTCAAGCTGACTCGCGAGCTGTGGTCCCTCGAGCCCGACGACACCCGCTACTTCGACTTCTACGAGCGGGCGCTGCTCAACCACCTGCTGGGGGCGCAGAACCCGTCGGACTCCCTCGGTGGGTTCTCCTACTTCACGCCGCTGCGTCCCGGCGGGCGCCGCGGCGTGTCCTCCGGCCCGGCCTGGGGCGGCGGCACCTTCTCCACGCCGTACACGACGTTCTGGTGCTGCCAGGGCACCGGGATCGAGACGAGCACCAAGCTGATGGACTCGATCTACTTCTCCGAGGGCACCACGCTCACGGTCAACCTGTTCATGCCGTCCACCCTCTCGTGGACGGCTCGCGGCATCACGGTCACCCAGACCACGTCGTACCCGGTGGGGGACACGACGACCCTCACGATCGGCGGCAGCCCGTCGGGCTCCTGGACCGTGCGCGTGCGCATCCCGTCGTGGGCGGCCGGCGCCTCGTTGGCCGTGAACGGTTCGCCGCTGGCAGCCCCGGCGGTCGGGACGTACGCGGCCGTGACCCGCACCTGGGCGGCCGGCGACACGCTCGCGGTCCGGCTGCCGATGAGTGTGCGCGTCGAGCCGACGAACGACGACGCCGGCACGGGTGCGGTCTTCTACGGCCCCGTCGTGCTCTCGGGCAACTACGGCGACCGCACGCTGTCCGGGCCGCCGGCGCTCGACGTCGCATCCGTCACCCGCACCGGCACCTCCTCGTTGGCGTTCACCGCGCGGGCCGACGGTCAGGACGTCGGTCTCGGCCCGTTCTACGACGCGCACGGCCACAACTACACCGTCTACTGGCGCACCGGTGGGCAGGGTGGCGGTGCCGCGGGGACGTCGGGACCGTACCGCCTGGTCAACGTCGCCAGCGGCCTGGTGCTCGGCATCTCGAACATGTCCACGGCCGACGGCGGCCTCGCGCTGCAGTGGGCCGACAACGGGACCGCCGACCACGACTGGTCGCTCGTACCCGACGGCACCGCGCTCAAGCTCCGCAACGTGCACAGCGGCAAGGTGCTCGGCGTCGAGAACATGTCGACCGCGGACGGTGCTCGCGTCCTGCAGTGGGGCGACACGGGTACGGCCGACCATCGCTGGGTGCTGGTGGATGCCGGCGACGGGACCCACCGCGTCCGCAACGTGCACACGTCACGGGTCCTGGGCATGCAGGGGAATGCGACCGCGCAGGGGGCGCAGGCCGTCATGACGGGCGACGACGGGAGCACCGACAACCGCTGGCGGGTCGTGCCGACCGGGGCGCGGCGCCTGCAGAACCGCAACAGCGGCCTCGTGCTCGGGGTGTCGGGCATGTCGACGGCCGACGGCGCGCTCGTCGTGCAGTGGGTCGACACCGGCACGGCGGACCACCTGTGGTCGGCGACCCTCGGCAGCGACGGGCTGCTGCGGCTGCGCAACCAGCACACCGGCAAGGTGCTCGCGGTGGACGGCACGGGCAACGGGGGACGGGCTGTCTCGACCACGGACACGGGCGCGGCCACCCAGCGATGGCGGCTGCGGTACGGGTCCGACGGGTACTTCCGCCTCCAGAGCGCGACAGGGCGGGTGCTGGGCGTGGACTCCATGTCCACGACGCAGGGCGCCCAGGCTCTCGTGTGGGACGACAACGGGACGGCCGACCACCTGTGGCGGTTCGTCTGAGGCGCCTGCCGCGGGGGCCTGACGGTGGCGGCGGGCGCTCAGCCGGGCGGCGGAGCCGGTGTCACGCCCGCACCCGGTCGTCGGTGTCGGACCGCCCGCCGACCGACGGTGGTCCCGGCGCCGCGATCGGGCGTCGCGGTGCGGTGAGCCACTCGATCCCGCGAGCCGTGGGCACGAGCACGAGAGCGCAGCCGGCCGCGAAGATCGTCAGGTACGCCGCGGGGCGCCACACCAGTGACAGGTTCACCAGCAGCAGCAGCCCGAGCAGGACCGCGACGGTGCTCGTGCGACCGCCGCCGGACGCTGCCAGCGCCGCCAGCACCACCAGGACGAACGGCACACCCGTCTCGACCAGGGCGAACTCGAGCCCGAGTGCGGACGCCGTCAGCGCGACCGCCCCGAACGCGAGGCTCAGCAGCGGGATGGCGACGAGCGCGCCGGCCTCCAGGAGCGCTCGCAGCGCGGGTGCCGGCGACGGGCGGGCACCGCATCGCGCGAGCCACCAGGCGGCCAGCAGCCCGCCGCCCACGACGAACGGGCCGGCGACGCCCCACCACCACGACGGGGAGAAGGCGGGCACGCCGCCGTCGACGATGCCGACGGGACCGGCCCACCCGAAGCGGGGGCCGTCCAGGAGCGCCGAGGCTGCGGAGACGACGACGAGCACGGCGCCGACGGCGAGCGGCGCGTGCACCAGCCGGGACCCGGCGGCGGCGAGCCGTCGGGTGGCAGCCCACACGAGCACGAGCCACCCGACCATCTCCCAGGGCCAGCGCCACACGTACCACCAGAAGGCACGCGGCATCCCGGGCCGCAGCCCCCATTCGGCGGAGAGCTCGGCCTCCCGGGTGACGATGGCGAGGACGCCGAACGCGACGACGCACCCGACGACGAGAGCTGCGCACCCGGCCTGGGCCACGGGACCGGGACGCGGGGGAGTCACCCCTGGTGCATCGGCTCGCACGGGTGCCGGGATGAGGCCTGCGTGACGGCGCACCCCCGATGCGCTCCCGGCGAGGGCACCCGCGCGCGATGATGGGGCATGGCCCTCGACCAGGTCGTCTACCACCGCTACCCGCCTCCGCCGAGCGCGCACGGGATCGTCGAGCACCTGTGGGTGGTGCGGCTGCCCGCCGGCGCCGTCGAGCGGGAGGTGCTGCTGCCCGACGGGCACGGGCTCGTGACCGTGACCGTCGGTACCGCCGGGGTGCACATCGACCCGCTGAGCCTCGTGCGGACCCCGGACGGCAGCGGGGTCCGCGGTCTCGCCGACCGGGCGTTCGTCCGGGAGCAGCACGGACCGTCGGTCCGCCTCGGCGCCCAGCTCGACCCGGTGGCCCTCGCGCGGACGGGGGTGCACGCGGGCGCCCACGAGCCCGTCGCGGTGTCCGCGGTGCTCGGTGCCGGGGTGGAGGAGGAGTGCGCGACCGCGCTGGAGCAGGGGCGGGACGCGGACGCGGCCGCGACGCTCGGTGCCGCCCTTGCGGCGCACGCCGTGCCCGCGCCCGTCGGGTCGCCGCTGGAGGCGCTCACCCCGGTGCTGCGCAACGTGCTCCAGCAGCGCGGTCTGGTGCGGGCGTCCGACCTGGCTCGGCACGCCGACCTCGCGGTCGGCGTCCTGCACCGGGAGTTCGTCGAGACGCTCGGGATCACCCCGGAGGCGTTCCTGGCAGCCGTCCGGTTCTCGGCCTTCGTCCGGGACGCGGTCGGGCCGGGTCCCGTGCGGCCGCACGACGTGCTCGCGGTCCTGCAGTGGTACCTGCGCGCCGGCTACCCGCCCCGGGAGGTGGAGCGCTTCACCGGGCTCAGCCACGTGGAGCTGCGACGCCTGGCGGCGGGCATCGAGGCGGCGCTCGGGGTCGCCGCCTGACGTTAGGGTTTCTCCTCGTGAGCGAGCGCATCAGGGTGGCCGTGCTGGGTGCGGCGGGACGCATGGGGTCGACGGTCGTCCGCGCCGTGCAGGAGGCGCCTGACCTGGAGCTGGTCGCCGCGGTCGATGCCGACGCGGACCTGTCGGCGGTCGTGGACGCCGGTGCGCAGGTCGCGGTCGACTTCACGGTCCCGTCAGCCACCGAGGGCAACGTGCACGCCCTGGTCGACGCCGGGGTCCACCTGGTCGTCGGCACGACCGGCTGGGACGACGACTCGCTGGCCCGCGTGCGCGACCACCTGGCGGACCGGCCCGGCGTCGGCGTCCTGGTCGCCCCGAACTTCGCGCTCGGCGCCGTGCTGGCCATGGCGTTCGCGGCACGGGCGGCCCGCTGGTTCGAGTCCGTCGAGGTCATCGAGCTGCACCACCCCGACAAGGTCGACGCGCCGTCGGGCACCGCACGGCACACGGCCTCCGCGATCGCAGCGGCACGCGCTGCTGCCGCTCTCGGGCCGCTGCCGGACGCCACGACCCAGTCTCTCGACGGCGCCCGCGGGGCCGACGTCGACGGGGTGCGGGTGCACTCCGTACGGCTGCGCGGTCTCGTCGCGCACGAGGAGATCCTGCTGGGCAACGCCGGTGAGCAGCTGACCATCCGGCACGACTCGTTCGACCGGGTCAGCTTCATGCCCGGCGTCCTGCTCGCGGTGCGGCAGGTGGGCGCGCGGCCGGGGTTGACCGTCGGGCTCGAGCACCTGCTCGACCTGGCGTGACCATGGCCGCCCGCTCGAGCCGCCTGCGCTGGACCTCCGTCGCGGCCGCCGTCGCGCTCACCGGCCTGCTCGGCCTGTACGTGTGGCTCGTCGCCACGCGCGCGACCGCCCTCATCCGAACCGGCGAGCCCGTCGGGATCGGCCTGGGGATCGCGTTCTGGATCCTGCCGCCGCTGGTGATCTGGCTGGTCGCGCGCGAGTGGCGGCTGGCGATCGACGTCCAGCGGATGGCCGACGAGCTGGCGGAGGCCGACGAGCTGCCCGTCGACGACCTGCCCCGGTCACCCGCCGGGCGGATCGACCGTGCCGCTGCGCGGGAGGCCTTCGAGCCGGCGCGCGAGCGGGCCGAGGCGCAGCCCGACGACTGGCGGTCCTGGTACCACCTCGCGTTCGCCTACGACGCGGCGGGGGACCGGCGGCGCGCCCGCGAGTCGCTGCGGACGGCCAGCCGGCTGCACCGCGCCTAGATCGAGGCGGACCAGCGGTGCTCGGTGACGGTCCGCGTGGACCCGTCGGGCATCCGGCCGGAGACCAGCTCGCGGATCACGTCGTCGGGACCGAGACCGGCGGACGACAGGAACTGCGCCCGCGCGTCGTCGCCGTCGAGCACCCAGGTGTGCACCTGGTCGGCGCCGTCCTCGCGCAGCGTGTCGACCGCCGCCGCGAGCAGCCGTGACCCGTGGCCGACGCGCTGGTGCGCGGGCTCGACCTCGAGCGCGAGGATCGCGCCGCCGGGCGCGTCGAACGGCCGGTCCTCCGGCGTCGGGACGGGCGCGACCGAGACCACGCCGACGACCGTGGGCCCGTCGCAGGCGACCAGCACGCGGTAGCCCGCGCCGGGCGGGGAGGAGACCGCCGACGCCCACTGCGCCTCGATCGCCGACGTGTCGAGCATGTCGAGGGCGCCCTGGCCCAGGACCTCGGCGTGCGAGAGGTGCCACGCCTGGACCTGGATGCGGGCGATCGCGTGCTCGTCGCCCCGGATCGCCGGGCGGACCGAGACGTCGGCGTTCTCGCTGAACAGGGGCATCAGAGGACGTTCACCGGGTCGTGGCGGTCGTCCGTGACCCTGGGCGGGTTGGTGACGGGTCCCCACGTCGGGTCGGCCACGGGCACCGCCTTGGGCGGGTGCTTGGCCGAGATCTTGTCGATCCACGCGAGCGCGACGGCGGAGAGGATGAAGGCCAGGTGGATCGCGGTCTGCCACAGGAGCACAGCGTTGCCGTGCGGTTCCTCGAGGATGGACTCGGCACGGATGAAGCTGGCCAGCAGGTGGATCGACGAGATGCCGATGATGGACATGGCCAGCTTGGTCTTCAGCACGTTCGCGTTGACGTGCGACAGCCACTCCGGCTGGTCCGGGTGGTCGTCGAGCTTGATCCGGGACACGAACGTCTCGTAGCCGCCGATGATCACCATGATCAGCAGGTTCGCGATCATCACGACGTCGACGAGGCCGAGGACGGCGAGCATGATGGCGGACTCGCTCATGCCGCCGTGGAAGAACACCTCGGAGAAGATGTGCCCGAGCTCGACCATGAACTGCCAGACGTAGATCGCCTGGGCGACGATCAGGCCGAGGTACAGGGGGACCTGGAGCCAGCGGGAGAAGAAGATCAACGAGCCGAGCGAGTTGCGCTGGGCGGGAGTGGCCACGGGGTCCTCCGGGAAGTGACGGCGCCGGGCGCGCGTCTGCAGCGCCTGGCGGGGGGTGTTCGGACACCCAACGGTCGAGTATCCCCGATCGTGCCCTCGCGCCCTACGGCATGCCCAGTGCTCGGAGCACAGCCGCGGTCACCGCGGCGAGCAGGACGACGACGATGAACGGCGCGCGCAGCGCCAGGGCGATCGCCGCGACGACCAGCGCGGGCAACCGGGCGTCGAGCACGAGCTCGTTCCCGCGGGTGGCGGTCTGCACCGCGACCAGGGCGGACAGCAGGGCGACCGTCACGAGGGCGGCCGTGCGGGCGACCCGGGGCTCGGCGAGCCAGTGCTTGGGCACCAGGTGACCGGCGAGCTTGAGCGTGAAGACGACAGCGCTGGCGACGAGCAGCGCGATCCAGGTGCCGAGCGTGCTCATGCGGCCGGCTCCGGCTCGCGCGCGACCAGTCCCGCGACGATCGCGACCACCGCGGCCAGCAGCACCGGGATCCCGGCGGGCACCAGGGGAGTGAGCGCGAGGGCGACGACGACCGCACCGACCGCCACCGTCTGCGCGAGGCGGGAGCCCGGGCCGGTGATCCGCGGCCACACCAGACCGAGGAACGCGGCGGCCGCGGCGGCGTCGAGCCCGTACTTCGCCGGGTCGCCCATGCGGTCGCCGGCGACGGCGCCGACGAGCGTGAAGAGGTTCCAGAGCACGAACACGCCGACGCCGGTCCACCAGAACCCGAGCTGCGCCGCGTGGGGAGCCTTGTGCGCGGTCGCGACGGCGGTGGACTCGTCGATGGTCAGCTGGGCGGCCAGGGGGCGACGCCAGCCGCGGGAGTCGATGAGTGGTGCGACCTGCGGACCGTAGAGCCCGTTGCGGACACCGAGCAGCCCCGCGGTCGCGATCGCCGCACCGGCGAGCCCGCCCGCCCCGACGACGCCGATGAACGCGAACTGCGAGCCGCCCGAGAACATCAGGAGGCTGAGCGCCATGGCCTGCGGGACGGTCAGCCCAGCGGCGACGGCGAGCGCGCCGAACGAGACGCCGTACAGACCGGTGGCGAGGGCGACGGACACGGCCTGCCGGATGGCGGCCCGTCCCTCGGCGTCCTGCGTCACGCGGGCAACTGTGACACAGCGGCCGCCCGCTAGATCGACACGTACACGCTGTCGAGGTACTCCTCGATGCCGGCCTCGCCGCCCTCGCGGCCCAGCCCCGAGGACTTCACGCCGCCGAACGGGGCGCTCGCGTCCGACACGATGCCGCGGTTCACGCCGAGCATGCCGGTCTCCACCGACTCCGCCAGCCGCATCACGCGTGCGATGTCCCGCGTGTACGCGTAGGCCACCAGCCCGAACGGGGTCGAGTTCGCCAGGGCGACGCCCTCGTCCTCCGAGCCGAACGTCACGACCGGGGCGACGGGGCCGAACGTCTCCTCGGTGATCACCCGCAGGTCCGCCGACACCCGGTCGAGGACCGTCGGTGCGTAGAAGTAGCCGGGTCGGTCGGGCCGGTCGCCGCCGATCCGGACGCGCGCCCCGGCGTCGACGGCCTCCGCGACGACCTCCTCGACGCGGTCGACGGCCGACGACTCGATGAGCGGACCGACCGTCGTGCCCTCGTCGGCCCCGTGCCCCACGACGAGCTTGTCGAACGCCTCCGTGAGGCCCGCGGTGAACTCCTCGGCGACGGACGCGTGCACGAGGAACCGGTTGGCGGCGACGCACGTCTGGCCCGCGTTGCGCATCTTCGCCTGCACGGCGCCCTGCACGGCGGCGGGGATGTCGGCGTCCTCGAACACGAGGAACGGGGCGTTCCCGCCCAGCTCCATGGACGTGCGCAGGATGTTGTCCGCCGACGCCTTGAGCAGCGCGGCACCCACCTCGGTCGAGCCGGTGAACGAGAGCTTGCGCAGCCGGGGGTCCGCGAGCAGCGGACCGGAGACGGTGCGCGCCGACGCCGACGGCACCACGTTGACCACACCCGTCGGCAGCCCGCGGCCCTCGAGCTCCTCCCGGATGATCTCCGCGACGTACGCGGTGGTCAGCGGGGTGAGCTGGGCAGGCTTGATGACGACCGTGCACCCCGCGGCCAGCGCCGGGGCGACCTTGCGGGCGATCATCGCGATCGGGAAGTTCCAGGGCGTGATGAGCAGCGCGGGTCCGACGGGGCGGCGCAGGACGAGCTGGTGGTTGGCGCCCGACGGCGCGCGGCGGGCCAGACCCTCGAAGCGGACGGCCTGCTCGGAGTACCAGCGGACGTAGTCGGCGCCGTACGCGACCTCGGCGCGGGACTCCGCCAGCGGCTTGCCCCCCTCGGCAGTCACCAGCGCGGCGATGTCCTCCGTCCGCGCGGTCAGCGTCTCGAACACCGCCCGCAGCAGCTCGGCGCGCACCCGGGGCGCGGTCGCGCGCCACTCCGGAAACGCCCCGTCGGCCGCGGTCAGGGCGTCGAGCGCGTCCTGCTCGCCGCCGTCGGCCACGTCGAAGAGCACCTCGGTGGTCGCGGGGTCGGCGACCTCGAACGTCCGGCCGGTGCTCGCGGGGCGCCATGCCCCGTCGATCAGGACCCCGGTGGGGACGTGGGCGGCGACGGTGGGGGGCAGGGACGGCGGCGTCATACCCGCCAGTATGTCGTCCGCGGCGCGTCGGCGCGCGGACCCGCCGTCGGCGGCGACCTACGATGGCGCGCATGACCGAGACTGCCTCCCCGTACGAGGACCTCCTGCGTCTCGTGCTCGAGACCGGCACCCCGAAGGCGGACCGCACGGGGACGGGGACGCGCAGCGTGTTCGGCCACCAGATGCGGTTCGACCTGTCCGCGGGGTTCCCGCTGGTCACGACGAAGCGCGTGCACCTGCGCTCGATCGTGCACGAGCTGCTGTGGTTCCTGCGCGGAGAGTCGAACGTCGCCTACCTGCACGAGAACAACGTCACCATCTGGGACGAGTGGGCCGGTCCGGACGGCGAGCTCGGCCCGGTGTACGGCGTGCAGTGGCGCAGCTGGCCGACCCCCGACGGCGGCCACATCGACCAGATCACGGAGCTGCTGGCCAACCTGCGTCGGGACCCCGACTCGCGCCGGCACATCGTCTCGGCGTGGAACGTCGCCGACATCCCCTCGATGGCGCTCGCGCCGTGCCACGCGTTCTTCCAGTTCTACGTCGCCGACGGCCGGCTCTCGTGCCAGCTCTACCAGCGCTCCGCCGACCTCTTCCTCGGCGTGCCGTTCAACATCGCGTCGTACGCGCTGCTCACCCACATGGTCGCCCAGCAGGTGGGCCTCGAGGTCGGCGACTTCGTGTGGACCGGCGGGGACTGCCACATCTACGACAACCACGTCGACCAGGTCCGCGAGCAGCTCAGCCGGACGCCGTACCCGGCGCCGACCCTCGAGCTGCACAAGGCCGACTCGCTGTTCGACTACACGTTCGACGACGTCCAGGTGGTCGACTACCGGTACCACCCCGCCATCAAGGCGCCGGTGGCCGTGTGAGCCTGGCGCTGGTCTGGGGGCAGACCCCCACCGGGATCATCGGGCGCGACGGCACCCTGCCGTGGCACGTCCCCGAGGACATGGCCCACTTCCGGGACCTCACCCGCGGGCACCCCGTGATCATGGGCCGCGCCACGTGGGCGTCGCTGCCCGCGCGGTTCCGTCCCCTGCCCGGCCGCGACAACATCGTGCTCACCCGGACGCCCGGGTTCGAGGCCGCCGGCGCGCTCGTCGTGCACGGGATCGACGAGGCGCTCCGGCTGGTCGGGGACCGCGACGCCTGGGTGATCGGCGGGGGAGAGGTCTACCGGACGTTCCTCCCGCTCGCGCAGCGCGTCGAGCTCACGGTCGTGTCGCTCGACGTCGGCGGCGACACGCGTGCCCCGGCCCTCGACCGCGGCACCTGGAGGCGTGCGAGCGTCGATCCCGACCACGGCTGGCACGTCTCCTCGGCCGGGGGCACGCGGTACCGGTTCGAGTCGTACCTGCGCGCCTGAGGGGCGAAACCACAGGACGTCGCCCCTGCCCGGGGCGGTACCGTGGCCCCATGCCGCGCATCTCCACGCCCACCCGCCCGTTCGGGTCCGTGCTCTCCGCGATGGTCACGCCGATGACGGCGGACGGCGCGGTCGACCTCGCCGGAGCGGTGAACCTGGCGAAGCACCTGGTGGAGCACGGCCACGACGGACTGGTGCTCAGCGGCACCACCGGCGAGGCGTCCACGACGCACGCGCCCGAGAAGGCCGAGCTCGTCCAGGCCGTCGTGGAGGCCGTGGGCGACCGGGCCTCGGTCGTCGCCGGTGCCGGGTCCAACGACACCGCGCACGCCGTGCGCATGGCGGAGCAGGCGGCCGAGGCCGGAGCCCACGGACTGCTCGTCGTCAGCCCGTACTACTCGCGCCCGTCCCAGGACGGCGTCCGCCGGCACGTCGAGGCGGTCGCCGACGCCACCGACCTGCCCGTCATGCTCTACGACGTCCCTGGCCGCACCGGTGTGCGGTTCGCACCCGAGACCATCGCGGCGCTCGCGGGCCACGACCGGGTCGTCGCCATGAAGGACGCCGGCGGCGACGCCTACGCAGCCGCCAAGTCGATCGCGCAGACCGGCCTGGCCTGGTACTGCGGCGACGACAGCGCGCTGCTGACCCTGCTCGCTCACGGTGCCGTGGGCATCGTCAGCGTCTCGGGCCACGTGGCGGGCCGCCAGCTGGCCGAGATCGTCGCCGCGTTCGACGCGGGCGACCACACGACGGCGCTGCAGATCTTCCGATCGATCATCCCCGCGATCGACGCACTCAACGGTGCCGGCTTCCAGGCCGTCGCCGCGAAGGCCGCGCTCCAGGTGCTGGGCATCCTGCCCGAGCGCTCGGTGCGCCTCCCGCTCGTCCCCGCGACCGACGACGAGCTCGCGCTGATCCGTGACGGCCTGCGGGCCGCCGGGCTGCTCGACGTCGTCGTGCGCTGATCCCACCAGGAGCCACATGAGTCACCCGCATCCCGAGCTCACCCTGCCCCCGGCACTCCCCGACGGCGCCCTGCGCGTCGTCGCACTGGGTGGGCTCGGAGAGGTCGGCCGCAACATGGCCGTCCTCGAGCACGCCGGACGCCTGCTCGTCATCGACTGCGGCGTCCTGTTCCCCGAGGACCACCAGCCCGGCGTCGACCTGATCCTCCCGGACTTCGAGTACATCAAGGACCGCCTCGACGACATCGAGGCGATCATCCTCACGCACGGTCACGAGGACCACATCGGTGCCGTCCCGTACCTGCTGCGGCTGCGCAAGAACATCCCGCTGGTCGGCTCCCGGCTGACGCTCGCGTTCATCGAGGCGAAGCTCAAGGAGCACCGCATCCAGCCCGTGACGCGCGAGGTGCGCGAGGGGCAGACCGCGACGTTCGGCGGGTTCGAGTGCGAGTTCGTCGCCGTGAACCACTCCATCCCCGACGCGCTCGCCGTCGCCGTGCACACCGCCGCGGGCACCGTGCTGCACACGGGCGACTTCAAGATGGACCAGCTGCCGCTCGACGGTCGGATCACCGACCTGCGGGCCTTCGCGCGGCTCGGTGAGCGCGGCGTCGACCTGTTCATGGTCGACTCCACCAACGCCGAGGTGCCCGGGTTCGTCGCGCAGGAGCGGGGGATCGGCCCGGTCCTCGACCAGGTGTTCGCGGACTCCACCAAGCGGATCATCGTCGCGTCGTTCGCGTCGCACGTGCACCGCGTCCAGCAGGTGCTGGACGCCGCCTACACGCACCAGCGCCGTGTCGCGCTCGTCGGCCGCTCGATGGTGCGCAACATGGGCATCGCCGCCGACCTCGGCTACCTCAAGGTGCCCGAGGGTGTGCTGATCGACCTCAAGCAGGTCGACACCCTGCGCGACGACGAGATCGTGCTCATGTGCACCGGTTCGCAGGGTGAGCCGATGGCTGCGCTGTCCCGGATCGCCAACAACGACCACAAGGTCTCCGTCGGCCCCGGCGACACCGTGATCATGGCGTCGTCTCTCATCCCCGGGAACGAGAACGCCGTCTTCCGCGTGATCAACGGCCTGACCCGCCTGGGCGCCCGTGTCGTGCACTCCGGCAACGCCAAGGTGCACGTCTCGGGCCACGCCAGCGCCGGCGAGCTCCTCTACTGCTACAACATCCTCAAGCCGCGCAACGTCATGCCCGTGCACGGCGAGATCCGGCACCTCGTGGCCAACGCGGCGCTCGCGGTGCAGACCGGCATCCCGGCCGACCGCGTGGTGCTCGCCGAGGACGGTGTGGTCGTCGACCTGATCGACGGTCGTGCGCGGATCGTCGGCGCCGTGCCCTGCGGGTACGTGTACGTCGACGGCTCCAGCGTCGGGGAGATCACCGAGGTCGAGCTCAAGGACCGCCGCATCCTGGGCGACGAGGGCTTCATCTCGATCTTCGCCGTGGTCAGCTCGGCCGACGGCAAGGTGCTCGCCGGGCCGCAGATCCACGCGCGCGGCTTTGCCGAGCAGGATGCCGTGTTCGACGACATCCTCCCCGAGCTGACCGCTGCTCTCGAGGAGTCGGCACGCAACGGGAACTCCGACGCGCACGTCCTCCAGCAGGTCATGCGCCGGGTCGTGGGGCGCTGGGTGTCCAACCGTCTGCGCCGCCGCCCGATGATCATCCCGGTGGTCGTCGAGGCCTGATCCGCTCGTCCTGCGCGGCCCCGTCCTGCCTCGGCAGGGCGGGGCCGTCGTCACGTGGGGGTGACGCGCGCTGCCTCGTCGGCGGTGGGTGAGGCGTCGTCGTGCAGTGCGTCCACGGCGCGGGAGCGTCGCGACGCCGCCGCCGAGCCGAGCAGGATCAGCGCGGTCGCTGCGAGCACGGTCAGCGTGATGACCTCGTCGAGCACCAGCGCGCCCAGGGCCACGGCGACCACCGGGTTGAGGTAGGCGACGAGGGTGGACCTGGCCGCGCCGACCTCGACGATGAGCTGGAAGAACAGGACGAACGCGAGCGCGGTGCACAGCGCACCGAGGCCGACGAGGGCCAGCACCGCATCGACCGGCGGCCACGGGTGCGGACCGGTCACCAGGACGACGGGTGCGTAGGCGAGCGCGGTGATCCCCAGGCAGGTGGCCGTTAGGGGGATGGCGGGCACGTCGCGCAGGCTGCGGTCCGCGATGATCGGCGCGGCCGCGTAACCGAGCGCGGCGAGCAGCACCTGGGCGACGGCCCACGGGTCCCCACCGGCGGCGCCCGGCCCGAGGAGCAGCGCGACGCCGCCCAGCCCGACGAGCAGGCCGACCCAGCGCACGAACGCCACCGGCTTGCGGTCACCCACGAGCCGCCCGAGGACGACCGCGGCGATCGGCACCGTCGCGACGAGCAGGCCGGTGGTCGAGCTGGACAGCGTGCGTTCGGCGTTCGACAGCAGGATCCACGGCAGGACGATCTCCAGGACCGCGAACCCGAGCACCGCCGGCCAGTGGCCGCGGAGCACCCGCAGCCCACCCCCGCGCAGGGCGAACGGCAGGAGCAGGAGGGCGCCGAGCGCGGTGCGGACGAACACGACCATGACAGGCGTGACGTCCGTGACGGCGATCTTGATGAGCAGGTACGGGACGCCCCAGATGACTCCGACGACGACCAGGAGGAACCAGCCGCGGCGGCTCACGTGGGCACCGCGCAGGACCGAGGACGCATACCGACACCGTAGGGCCGGCCACCGACATCTTTTCCGTGCGGAACGTCGCCCGGTGCTGGTGCGGAACTTCCGGGCGACGTGCTGGCGCGGCGCGGCCGACGGGCTGGAGCCTGCCGTCCTCAGGTCGGCGTCACGCCGCGGAACTCCGCCAGCCGCTCGTGCTCGACCCTGACGGCGGTCCTCGTCCCGCGCGACCACGGCACCCACTCGTCGAGCTCGAGCGCGAGCTGCTTTCCCTTCGCACGCGGCCGCCAGGTGCCGACGATCTCGCCGTCCACGAGCACCGCTCCCGGTCGGCCGATCACGGGCCAGAGCGCCTTGTGCCGGGTCGTGTCCGGGACGAGGACGTCCCGGTCCCGGCCCTGCAGGTACAGGTCGTACGGACCGAGCAGGCGCACGACCGGCCGGGCTGGAGGGTCCTGCAGTGCGGCGAGGTCTCCCTTGAGCATGCTGGCGGGTCGTCCGTCGACGGTGACGTCGACCGCGTCGTGCGGCCAGCGGGCCTTCACGTCCCGGACGGCCCCGTCCAGGTACGTTGCGGCCTGCGCCGGTGTGAGGGGGCCGAGGAGGTGCAGCAGGTTGCGGAGCAGGTCCACCGAGCCGTCGCCGTCGCCGGAGAGCCGCTCGAGGTTCCCCACCTGGCCGGCGGGCCAGCGGGGGATGCGCCTGACGACCGGGGGAGAGGTGTCCGGCTCCAGCTCGAGGCCGCCGTGCAGGGCACCCATGCGGAAGGGCATCTCGTAGAGATGGGTGGCCCGGCATGCCGCGCACCAGCGCATGTACGGCTCCGTGAGCTCGGCGGTCATCCGGGTCGACAGTGCCCCCTTCACGATCGGCTCGGTCACGACGTCGCGCATCGTCGTCGCCACCGTCGCCATCGCGTCGAGCGCCGGGATCCCGGCAGCCTTCAGCGGCGCCGCGGCGCTCAGCAGGCGCTTGGCCGCGTCGGCCTCGGAGTAGGGGCGCAGTGCCTTCTGGACCGCCGGCAGGTCGGCGCGGCGGTAGGCGTGCGGGGAGGCGCGAACTGTCCACGCCAGCGCGAGCTCCTGGGGCCAGTGGTGCGCGGTCACGGGGACGCCCCGCACTGCGAGCGCCCAGAGCGCGCCGTCGGGTCCGGTGTCCTGTGCGCCGAGGTCGAGGACCGCGGCATCGTCGGGGCGCCGGTCCTGGTTCGTCGGTCGGTCGAGCTCCTGGGCGTGCACTCGGTACCGCAGCACCTGCATTCGGCTCACGGACATGGTTCCACCGTGGCACGAGCCGCCCACACCGGCAGGTCAGCCGCCGAGGATCCCCTGGCCCGCGGTGCGCAGCACGTGCGCGTAGCGCTGCTCGCCCCCGTCCGGCAGGAGCCCGTCGAGCTCGAGCTCGACGAGCCCGTGCACGAGGGCCCACAGACCCAGGGCCGGCTCCTCGGCCGGGACGCCGTCGCCCAGGACCCGGGCGACCGCGTCGCGCAGGACCAGGAACGTCGCGCTGGCGGTCGCCGGTCCGCGGCTCCCGTCCTGCAGACCCGCGCCCGTCGCGCTGAACATCACGCGGTAGAAGTGCGGGTCGGCGAGGGCGTTCTCCCGGTAGGCGAGGCCGAGGCCGAGCAGGTCCGCACCGGGGTCCGCGGTGCGGGGGACCGCGGCGAGCCGCACGGCGAAGCGCGCGAACGCCTCGTCGCCGACGGCCCGGACGAGGTCGTCGCGGCTGCCGAACAGGGAGTACACGGCCGAGGGCGACGTCCCCGCGCGGGACGCGAGGTCGCGGACCGTCAGCGCGGCCGCTCCGGCGGTCGCGACGATCGTCGACGCCTCCTCGAGCAGGCGGGCGCGGAGGGCGTCGTCGTGCACGCGGGGACGGGCCATCGGGCGAGTCTAGAGGGCTTGACGGGAGTTTACGTACAGTGTTCTATAACGCTGTTCGCAAACGAGGAGGACTGCCATGATCGAGCTCACCGAGGCCGCCCGGGTCACCGCCGGGATCGTCGCCCTGTCCGTGGTCGCGATCGAGTCCGGCGGCGCGTTCCTGCTGCGCGTCGTCACCGGCAAGGAGGAGGTCACCGACTTCCAGAAGAGCTTCTTCCGGGCCGGGCACGCCCACGCAGGGGTCCTGGTGACGCTCGGCCTCGTCTGCCTGGTCCTCGGGGAGGCCACGACGCTCACGGGATTCTGGCGCTGGCTCGCGCAGACAGGCGTGCTGCTCGCGGCGATCGTCATGTCGGCCGGCTTCTTCTTCGCCGCGATGGGACGCGGTCGGCAGGAGCCCAACCGGGCCGTCCTCCTGCTCGGCGTCGGGGCGGTCCTGCTCGCCGCGGGGGTCGCGACCCTCGGTGTGGGCCTGCTGCTCGGGTGAACGCACGCCCGACACGCGCCCGACGGTCGACGTGTCGCGGGTGGCCCCGACTAGTTTGAGGACCATGGCGACTCGCACGTCCACCCCTCGCGCCCGCTCCGGTGCGCCGGCGACGTCGCGCGCGTCCGGCAAGACCGGCGGGACGTCCCGTCCACAGGGGCGCAGGCCCGCACCGCCTCCGCCGCGACCGGCCCTGCCGGTCCGGATCGTCAAGGGCATGTTCATGGGCACCGCCCACCTCGTCGGCGGCACCGCCCGTCGCGTCGGCCACGGTGCCCGCGACCTCGACCCCGCGCACCGTCGCGACGGTCTGGCGTTCACGCTCCTCGGTCTCGCGATCGTCATCGCCGCGCGCGAGTGGTGGGACCTGTCGGGCACCGCCGGCGCCGTGGTGCACAACGTCGTGGCCGGGACGTTCGGCAAGGTCGGCGTCGCGGTGCCGCTGGTGCTGCTCGGGCTCGCCCTGCGGCTCATGCGGCACCCGGAACGCGTCGAGGCCAACGGGCGCATCGTCATCGGCATCGGCGCCATCACCCTCGCCGTCTGCGGTCTCGTCCAGATCGGCGCCGGGCTGCCCGGCACGGACGACATGGCGGCGCTGCGCGTGGCCGGGGGTGTCGTCGGGTTCCTCATCGGCACCCCGCTGGCCAGCCTGCTGACCGCGGGGGTGGCCGTCGCGCTGCTGATCCTGCTCGCGTTCTTCGGCGTCCTCGTGGTCACCGCGACCCCCGTGCACCAGATCGTCCCGCGCCTGCGCGGCGTGTACGACAAGCTCACCGGGAACCACCGGACGCCGGTCGGCGAGGTCGAGGACGACGCGCCGCTGGTCATCAACGCCGGGCACACGGCCGTCGCCGAGATCGAGGCGCCGCCCAAGCGCAAGCTCCTCGGCCGACGACGCAAGCGCGCCGACCAGACCGACGAGCCCGACGACACGCGGCTCGACGCGTACGACGGCGACGAGGCGTTCGAGCGTGCCGCCATCGTCGCGGCAGCCGAGGCGGAGGCGGAGGCCCAGGCGGCACGCGACGCCGCACCCGACACGGTGCCGACGACCGTCGTGAGCACCAAGGCGCCGCTGCGCGCCCCCGAGCCGACGCCCGTCCCGCGCGGCGAGCAGCCGATGCTCGGGGGAGACGTGCTCTACACGCTCCCGGCCGAGGACGCCCTCGCCAAGGGGGCGCCGCACAAGGTGCGGTCCGCCGCCAACGACCGCGTCGTCGAGTCCCTCACCTCGGTGCTCGAGGCGTTCGAGATCGACGCGCAGGTCACCGGCTTCACGCGCGGTCCGACGGTGACGCGGTACGAGGTCGAGCTCGGCCGGTCGGTCAAGGTCGAGCGCGTCACGGCGCTGAGCAAGAACATCGCCTACGCCGTGGCCAGCGCGGACGTCCGGATCCTGTCGCCGATCCCCGGCAAGTCCGCGATCGGCATCGAGATCCCCAACACCGACCGCGAGACCGTCTCGCTCGGTGACGTGCTGCGCTCCAGCGCGGCCAAGCGCACCGAGCACCCGATGGTCATCGGCGTCGGCAAGGACGTCGAGGGTGGCTACGTCGTCGCGAACCTGGCCAAGATGCCCCACCTGCTCGTCGCCGGCGCGACCGGCGCGGGCAAGTCGAGCTTCGTCAACTCGATGATCGTCTCGATCCTCATGCGCGCCACGCCCGACGAGGTCCGCATGGTGCTCGTCGACCCGAAGCGCGTCGAGCTCACGCTCTACGAAGGCATCCCGCACCTCATCACGCCGATCATCACGAACCCCAAGAAGGCCGCCGAGGCGCTCGAGTGGGTGGTGCGCGAGATGGAGGCGCGCTACGACGACCTGGCGAACTTCGGGTTCAAGCACATCGACGACTTCAACACCGCGGTCCGCGCGGGCAAGGTCAAGCCGCTGCCGGGCTCGGAGCGCAAGATCGCGACCTACCCGTACCTGCTGGTGGTCGTCGACGAGCTGGCCGACCTGATGATGGTGGCCCCGCGTGACGTCGAGGCGTCGATCCAACGCATCACGCAGCTGGCGCGCGCCGCCGGCATCCACCTGGTCCTGGCGACCCAGCGCCCGAGCGTCGACGTGGTCACGGGTCTGATCAAGGCGAACGTGCCGTCGCGCCTCGCGTTCGCGACGAGCTCCCTGACGGACTCGCGGGTCGTGCTCGACCAGCCCGGCGCCGAGAAGCTCATCGGCCAGGGTGACGCCTTGTTCCTGCCGATGGGTGCCGCCAAGCCGATGCGGACGCAGGGCGCGTGGGTGTCCGAGTCGGAGATCCACGCCGTCGTCGAGCACGTCAAGAAGCAGCTCAAGCCGGTGTACCGCCAGGACGTGACCGCGGCGCCGGTCAAGAAGCAGGTGGACGAGGACATCGGCGACGACCTCGACCTGCTGCTGCAGGCCGCGGAGCTCGTCGTCACCACGCAGTTCGGGTCGACGTCCATGCTGCAGCGCAAGCTCCGGGTCGGGTTCGCGAAGGCGGGTCGCCTCATGGACCTGCTCGAGTCGCGCGAGATTGTCGGCCCGTCCGAGGGGTCGAAGGCCCGTGAGGTGCTCGTGCAGGCGGACGACCTGCCGGGCACCCTCGCGATGCTGCGCGGCGCACCCGGCGAGGACGAGGGTGACCGGTACGCGACCACGGACGGCGCCCTGCCGGGCGAACCGCCGGAGGCGACCGACTACTTCGACGGCGCCGAGGAGGACGACGCCGGACGCTGGTCCGGCGGGGGTCGGTGAGCGCCGCGTTCCCCGACCCGTGGGGGGTCGTCAGCACCGGGATCGCCATCGTCGCGATCCTGTCGCTCGTCGCCGTCCTCATCCTCCTCGGCAAGCAGCGCGCGCAGGTGCGGCGGGCGAACGAGCTGCTCGAGCTCTCGCGTGAGCTCCGCCACCGCTACGACGCGCTGCAGGCCGTGACGAAGGAAGGCGTGCTCGTCCAGTCCCTGTCCGGCCGCGTGCTCGACATCTCCGAGCGGGCGGCGGCGATCCTGGGCGTCGACGCGAAGGCGTCCGTCGGCAGGTCCGTCGGAGACCTCCCGGTCGTGCTCGTGAACGAGATGGGCCTGGCCATGAACCCGGCAGCGGTCCTCGGGCACCGCTCCGGGGTGGCGCGCGCCGGGTGGACAGTCGACTCCGAGCTCGTCGGCGTCGCGCTGCCCGGGACCGACACCACCCAGGCGCGCATGGTCCAGGTGGCGAGCCAGCTGGTGCCCGCCGGGGACGGAGACGCCGCGGCGGTGCTCACGACCCTCGTGGACGTCACCGGCCGCCGCGAGGTCGAGGCGGCGCTGACGCGCAGCGAGATGCAGTTCCGGGTCGCGATGGAGAACGCGCCGATCGGCATGGCGCTCGTCGACCTCGAGTGGCAGATCGTCGAGGCCAACGCCGCCTTCGCCGAGCTGCTGGGCACCAGCGTCGGCGCCCTCCGGGGGTACCGCATGGAGGACCTCAGCACCCCGGAAGGCCGACCCGCGGAGCGTCTCGAGGTCGACCACCTGCTCGGTGGCGGCCAGCACCGGTTCTCCCTCGAGAAGCGCTACCAGCGGGCCGACGGCCACCAGGTGTGGGTCGCGCTCGACGCGGCGCTCGTGCGCACCCCGACCGGTGCGCCGGACCACTTCGTCGTCCAGGTGCGCGACTCGACGGAGTCGCGCCTGCAGGCGGAGATGCTCACGCACCGCGCGATGCACGACCCGCTGACCGGGCTGGCCAACCGCACCCTGCTCCAGGAGGTCCTCCAGTCGGTGCTGGAGCAGCCCGGCGTCGTCGACCGGGTCGCGGTCCTGGCCTGCGACCTCGACGGGTTCAAGGAGATCAACGACCGCTACGGCCACGCCGCCGGTGACGAGGTGCTGGTGCACGTCGCCGGCGTCCTGCGCGCGGCGACCGCACGCCGTGGCACGGTGGCGCGGCTCGGCGGCGACGAGTTCGTGGTCGTGGTGCAGGACCTCGACGGCCCGCGCGCCGTGTTCGAGGTCGCCGCCGCCATCCACGCCGGGCTGCAGGAGCCGGTCCGGGTGGCTCGTCGGCGGCTCAACGTCGCGGCCAGCATCGGGATCGCCCTCGCCGACCCGGACTCGATCGAGGGCGGCGCCCCGGGCCTGCTCGCCGCCGCCGACGCCGCCCTGTACCGGGCCAAGGGTGCGGGGCGTGGACGGACCGAGGTCTACGACGCGTCGATGGCGATGGGCTCGCCGTCGGACCTGCACCGCGAGCTCGCCGCCGCCATCGCGGAGGACCAGCTCGTGGTCCACTACCAGCCGATCGTCGACCTGGCCGACGCCCGCGTGGTCGGGTACGAGGCGCTCGTGCGGTGGGAGCACCCGAACCGTGGGCTGCTGCTGCCCGCCTCGTTCCTCAGCCTGATCCAGGAGGCGGGCATGTCCGTCG
Source organism: Cellulomonas sp. Leaf334 (assembly GCF_001424195.1). Taxonomy (GTDB): domain Bacteria; phylum Actinomycetota; class Actinomycetes; order Actinomycetales; family Cellulomonadaceae; genus Cellulomonas. Next base: position 254,096 of record NZ_LMOO01000006.1, read on the forward strand.
CTCTCGGTCAGCTGGTCGCCCGGCGCGTCGTCGAGTTCGTCGCCTCCATCCACGACCGGACCCGGTGGGTGTCGGTGAACGTGTCCGCCGACCAGCTGGGGGACGGGGAGTTCGCGACGACCCTCCTGTCGGAGATCTCCCGGCACCGGCTCACCGCAGGCCGGATCGTCGTCGAGCTCACCGAGTCGTCGCTGGTCGCGTCCGGCACCCGGATCCGCCACGAGCTCACGCAGCTGTCCGCGGCGGGCGTCCCGATCCTGCTCGACGACTTCGGGACCGGGGTGTCGCCGTTGTCCTACCTGCGGGACCTGCCCGTCGCGGGCGTGAAGCTCGACATGTCGTTCACGTCCGGCATCCCCGAGGACCCGACGGCCGGGAAGGTCGCCCGGGCACTGGGAGCGCTGGCGCGCGAGCTCGCCATGGTGACCATCGCCGAGGGGATCGAGCACGAGGAGCAGGCCGAGTACCTGCACCGCAACGGCTGGCGCTACGGGCAGGGCTGGCTGTACGGCAGCGCCCAGCCGGGCGACATCACCCGCTGACGCGGGCGACGACGACGGGAGGCGGACCTGTCGTCGTCAGTGGGGTGGTGCGCTGTGGTGCCTCCGGTCCGGCTGCGGCGGCCGTGCGAGCCATCCGGTCCGCGACCTGGCCGCCGCTGAGGGAGCCGGCGCCGGCCGGGATGTCGACGAGGGCGTGCACGCGGTGCCCGCCGAGCCGGTCGACGGTGATCGGTGTCCACTCGACGCCGGTCACGCGTGCGGGTCCTGCGGCGCGGCCCTCCGCCGGGAAGGCGCCGGCGGCGCGGACGTGCGCGGAGAGGAGCAGACCCGAGTCGGTGCTCGAGGCGCAGCAGGCACCGTCCTGGTTGGAGATGTGGTTGCCGAGCCCGTAGGCCACCCACATGCCCTCCCCGCCCGGTCCACCACTGAGGTGGACGACCGGCTGCGGGACGTGCGCGTGGTGGCCGATGACGAGGTCGAACACCCCGGAGTCGGCCAGCTCCTGGTCGACCGCGAGCTGCTGGGGCGAGGGTTCCGTGCGGTACTCGACGCAGCAGTGGACGCTCGCGATCACGAGGTCGGCGCCGGCTGCGCGGGCCGCGGTCGCCTGCGCCACCATGGCGGGGACGTCGATGCGGTCGACCGACCACGGCTTGTCCGCGTCGACCGGCATCCCGTTGGTCCCGTAGGTCGCGGCGATGTGCGCGACGGTCACCGTCCGGCCGCCGCGGTCGAGCGTGTAGAGCTGCGGCTGCGTCTGCTCGTCGGCGCTCCGGGCGGTCCCGACGTGCCCGAGCCCGACGGCGTCGAGCGCGTCGAGCGTGGCCGTGACGCCCGCGAACCCACGGTCGACGGAGTGGTTCGACGCCGTCGAGCAGCCGTCCCAGCCCTGGTCGCGCAGCCCGGTCGCGATCGCGGCCGGCGTGCCGAAGAGCGGGTACCCGCTGGGCCGGGTGCCGGGCGGTGCGACGGGGACCTCGAGGTGGCACAGCGCGAGGTCGGCGCCCTGGACCCACGGGTCCAGCGGGCCGAACAGCGACCGGAAGTCGTAGCCGTCGGCGGTCCGCGCGCTCGAGAGCACCGGCAGGTGGGGGAGGACGTCGCCTGCGGCGACGATCGAGAACTCCACGTCCGGGTCGGGCGTCGGGGTGGGGACCGGCGTCGGGGTCGGCGTCGCGCTCGGGCTCGCCGTGGCGGTCGCGCCCAGGACGGTCGGCGCGGCGGCGCCCGGCTCGGCCCGCGGCCGCAGCGCCACCACCGTCGCCGTGAGGTACACGACGACGAGCAGGAGGATCGCGAGGGCGAGGACCGCAGGCGAACGTCTGCGGGCGCGGGCGTGCTGGGTCACGCGCGGATTCTACGGTTGCACGAGGCACCTCCTGCGCGCATCTAGGCTGACCGGGTGATCGACGCCGTACCCTCCGTCTGGAACCCGGCGAACGTGCTCACGATGCTGCGCATCGCGCTGGTGCCGTTCTTCGCCTGGGCTCTCCTCGCCGACGGCGGGCACACCACGACCGGTCGGCTCGTCGCGACCGCGCTCTTCGTCGTGGCCGCGGCGACCGACCGCTTGGACGGGTGGCTCGCACGCCGCTCGGGCCAGGTCACCGACCTCGGGAAGATGCTCGACCCCATCGCCGACAAGGTGCTCATCGGCACCGCCCTGGTGCTGCTGTCGTGGCTCGGGGACCTGCCGTGGTGGGTGACCGTGGTCATCCTCGTGCGCGAGCTCGGCATCACCGCGATGCGGTTCTTCCTCCTGCGCTACGTGGTGCTGCCCGCCTCCCGCGGCGGCAAGCTGAAGACCGTGCTCCAGTCGGTGGCGATCGGCCTGTACCTGCTCCCGCTCGACGTGCTCCCCGACGCCGTCTCGGTCGCTGCGACGATCCTTATGGGCGCCGCCCTCGTGGTGACGGTGGTGACCGGCGTCGACTACGCGCGGACGGGCCTGCAGATCCGGCGCACCGCCGGCCGCCCGCCCGCCGCCGGGTTGTGACGTGTCCCTCGCGTCGGACCTCCTGGAGGGGCTCGAGGCTCGCGGCTGGTCGCTGGCCGTCGCCGAGTCGCTGACCGGCGGGCTCGTCTCGGCCGCGCTCGTCGACGTGCCAGGCGCGTCGAGCGTCCTGCGCGGTGCGGTCGTCGCCTACGCCACCGACCTCAAGGGGACGCTGCTCGACGTGGACCGTGGGCTGCTCGACGCACGAGGTGCCGTCGACCCCGACGTCGCCGCAGCGATGGCCGTCGGCGTCCGCGCGCGGCTGGGTGCGGACGTCGGGCTCGCGACGACGGGCGTGGCCGGACCCGACCCGCAGGACGGGAAGCCGCCCGGCACCGTGCACGTCGCGGTGTCCACGCCGGACGGATCGACCGTGCGGTCGCTGCGGCTGACGGGGGACCGCGGGCTGGTCCGTGCGCGGTCGGTGGAGGCCGTCCTGGCGCTGGCGGTCGAAATTCTGGGCCGGCCAGGGTGAATCTCCGGCGGGGTGCGGGTGTACGGCCTCGCGACCGGGAACACTGTGAGGGGTCACATCGTTGGAACCGACGTGATGAGCACTCGACCTCCGGTACGACGCATGCCTTCGCGTGTCGGCGGTGCAAGGTACGGTGGAATCCTCCCGGCGAAGGGACAGCCGGGGTCTGCGGGTTCCGTGGTCAAGAGTCCCGAGGTGAAGAGTTCCGTGGTTCCGGGTCCGCGACGGACTCCGGCTCCCGGAGCGGACGTGGCACGTGACGCGAGAGGGGGAGCCCGAATGGTTGTACTCCGTCGAGAGATCGGCGATGTGCTGCGGGACGCGCGACAGCGCCAGGGGCGCACCCTGCGTGAGGTGTCGTCGGCAGCCCGTGTCTCGCTCGGGTACCTGAGCGAGGTGGAGCGGGGTCAGAAGGAAGCGTCGTCGGAGCTGCTCAACAGCATCTGCGAGGCGCTCGACGTCCCGATGTCGCTCGTCCTGCGTGAGGTCAGTGATCGTGTTGCTGTCGCCGAGGGTCTGCTGATCCCCGACACGGTGCCTGCGGACCTCGCGGCGTCGGTGGCCGGTGCCGCCGACTTCGGGTGGGCGCGGTCGCGGTCGGAGCTCGCTGCCATCGGCTGATCGGATGGCCTCGGCCGTCCACGCATGACCGGACGGATGCCTCCGTCCCGGTCGACGGGTCGCTGCCCAGCGCCCGTGACGACGGACAGCGATGTCCGCTCGTCCTCCTGCACGGTCCGTGGACACCTCGTCCGCGGGCCGTTGCTCGTTGCGGGCAGGTCCGCCGCGACCGCGTCGGTTCGGCGGGGACCCTCACCCGCGGTCACTCGCGAGCAGCCTGGCAGCGTGGGCAGTAGAAGATCGGCCGCTCCATCGGCGGTCTGCGCGCCTGGCCGACCGCGATCGGGGTGCCGCACCGGTGGCACGGCTGCCGGGTCCGAGCGTGCACGTGCTCGGGAGAGCGGCCGTCGATCACGGAGCGCCGCATCTGCCGCCGGGCCACGGCGAGCTGCCGGGACGCGTCGACCTGGTCGGCCGGCGTCCACGGCCAGAGCTGCTCCGCCCACAGGGACTCGGCGGCGAACAGGGTGCCGATCCCGGCGACGACCGTCTGGTCGAGCAGCACCTCCGCGACCGGCGTCGACCCGCGCGCCTTCCACCGACGCAGGATCTCGTCCGCGTCGACGGGTTCGGCGAGGATGTCCGGGCCGAGGTGGCCGACGAGCGTGCGCTCGTCGCGGGTGCGGACGACGTCGAGCATGCCGAGGTGGTGCCCGACCGCAGTCCAGTCGGCCGTCGCCAGCACCGCGCGCACGTTCGCCGCCCGCCCCGCCGCCGCCGACGTCCCCGTCCGCCAGACCCGCCAGTAGCCGTCCATCCGCAGGTGCGTGTGCAGCGTCCGGCCGTCGTCGAACCGGGTGAGCAGGTGCTTGCCGTAGGAGACGGTCTCCAGCACGGTCCGGCCCACGAGGTCGACCGTCGCTGCCGATGGCCAGCGCAGGTCCGACCGGGTGAGGACCTTGCCGGCGAACGCCAGCTCGAAGCGGTTGGCGGTGCGCCTCAGGACGTCGCCCTCAGGCACCGGCGTCCGCCGTCACGGCCGGTCCCGCAGGCGCAGGCCTCGTGGGGTCGTCGCGAAGCCCGCGGCGACCAGCGCCGTGCCGAGCGTGCTGCGCAGCGCGCCGTCGAGGACGTCCACGCCGTCGACGCGCACGATGGTGAGCCGGCCGCTGCGCCGGATCCGCACGGTCGTCGCCAGACCCTCCGCGGCTGCGGTGAGGACCCCCGCGTCGGCCGTGAACGTCAGCACGGTGCGACCCCCACGCTCCAGGTAGAGCACGAGCGCACCGTCGACGAGCACCACCAGCGCGCCTGCCTTCCGGCCGGGCCGGTGCCGTCCCGCCCCGGCGTCCGACGGGTCGGGTCCGGCGACGGGCCACGGCAGCGACGCACCGTAGGGGTTCGCCGGGTCGGTCGCGGCGAGGACGACCACCTGGAGGTCGGTCGGGCCGTCCTGGTCGGCGGACCGCTCGACCACCTGGGCGTCGACGCGCAGCCGGTCGACGGCGCCGGGCAGCGCGAACTGGGAGCCGCCGAGGCGTTCGACGAAGTAGCCGCGTCGCACCTGTCCGCCCTGCTCCAGCGCGGACAGCACGCGGTACACGTCGGTGAACCGGGCACCGATGCCCTCGGCCGGAGCCACGGCCCGGGTCAGGATGCCGTGCCGGTCGAGGAGCTGGGCGGCCAGCGCGTGCGCGCGCAGCGTCGGGTCGGGCTCGCGGCCGGGCAGCAACGACCACCGTCCACCGCTCGCGGCACCGGTGACCCCGAGGGCGCTCGACCGCGTCCCCGGGTCACCGGCCAGCTGCACGGCTGCGCGCAGGCCCAGCCGCGGACGCAGGGCACGGCCGCGCGGTGCAGCAGCGCGCGTCTTGTGGGCGGTGCTCCCGCTGCCCAGCCACGCGCGCAGGGGGGCCAGCCCGTCGTTGGTGACGTGGCCAGACCACACGAGGTCCCACACCGCGTTCGCGAGGTCCGCCTGGCTCGGAGAGGCGTCGTCGGGACGCAGCTGGCGGACCCGTTCCGTGAGCGCACCGAGGAACCAGGCGCCGCCGCTGCCGAGCGCCTCCAGGACCGCGTCGTGCAGCGGGGTGTCGGGCGCCGCCTCCGCGGGTCGGAGAGTCAGGTCCGCGACCGCGGTCGGGTGCAGGGAGACCAGCCCGTCGTGGCCGGCCAGCGCGCCGTGACCCGCCCAGACCACCTCGCCCGCGGCGGTCAGCTCGTCGAGCATCGCGGGGGTGTAGTCGACGACGCGTGCGGGCAGGACGTGGGTCTCGAGGGCCGACGCGGGCATGACTGCGCCGGCCAGCTGCTCGACGACGCGGGCGACGCCGTCGACCCCGCGCAGGGTGCCGGTCGCAGAGCTGCGTCCCGTCCGTCCGACCGGCTGCACCCCCTGCCACCGCGGCAGGAAGACACCGAGCGCCTGCGGGGCGACCGGTTCCACCTCGGCGCGCAGCGCGGCGAGCGACCGGCGGCGCAGCGTCCGCAGCACGTCGGCGTCGCAGAACTCGTCACCCGTGCCACCCAGCACGTCCGGCCGCAGCCGACCCTGCACCAGCACGCCACGGCCCTCCAGCCGCCGCAGCGTCTCGGTCACGACCGCGACCCCCCACCCGTAGCGTGCGGCGGCCTGCGCGGCGGTGAACGGCCCGTGCGTCCGGGCGTACCGGCGCAGGAGGTCGCCCACGGGATCGGGGACGACCTCGGTGAACACCTCGGGCACGCCGACGGGTAGTGCGACCCCCAGGGCGTCCCGGAGCCGTCCGGCGTCCTCGATCGCCGCCCACTGCTCGGCACGCTCGGGCACCACACCACCGAGCCGGACCCGGATCAGACGACGCGCACCCTCGAGCTCGACCAGCCAGCCGGGGACCTCGTCGCGCACCCCGGCCGCGACCCGCTCCGCCGCCTCCGACGTGGTGAGCGGACCGTGCCGGCGCACCGCGTCGGCCAGCTGCTCGAGCGTGCCGGCCTGCCGCTCGGGCGCGCGACCACTGAGCTCCGCCTCGGTGCGCACCACCGCCTCGGGGTCGAGCAGGTCGGCCAGCTGGGACTCGCCGCCCTGGCCGAGCAGCTCGGCGAGCAGGGTCGGGTCGAGCGTCAGGGCAGCGGCACGACGCTCGGCCAGCGGTGCGTCGCCGTCGTAGAGGAACTGCGCCGTGTAGCCGAACAGCAGCGACTGGGCGAAGGGGGACGGCTGGGTGGTCGTGACCTCGACGACGCGGACCCGGCGAGCGACGACGTCCCGCATGAGGGTGGTGAGGGCCTCGGTGTCGAAGTCGTCCTGGAGACACTCCCGGACGGCCTCGAGCAGGATCGGGAAGTCGGGATACTCGGACGCCACCGACAGCAGCTGTGCGGACCGCTGGCGCTGCTGCCAGAGCGGCTGACGGCGGTCCGGTCGGCGGCGGGGGAGCAGCAGGGCCCGGCTCGCCGCCTCGCGGAACCGGGCACCGAACATCGCCGACGACCCCAGCTCCGCCTTGACCGAGTCGAGCACCTCGTCCGGGTCGAGCAGCAGGTCCGCGAGGTCGATCCCCGGGTCCGTGGACTCCGCCCAGGGGTCGTCGACCAGGGAGCCGTCACCGGCGTCGAGCATGTCCGGGAGCCGCAGGACGATCCCGTCGTCCGAGTGCATCGTCGCCGCGTCGACGCCGTACTTCTCACGCAGCCGTGCACCGATCACGATCGCCCACGGGGCGTGCACCCGCGCGCCGTACGGGGAGTGCACCACCACGCGCCAGTCGCCCAGCTCGTCCCGGAACCGCTCGACCACGAGCACGACGTCCGTGGGGAGCTCGCCCGTCGCCTCGCGCTGCTCGCGCAGGTAGGTGAGCAGGTTGTCGGCCGCCCACGGGTCCAACCCGGCCGCCTCCACCCGCGTGCGGGCGTCGTCGTCGGACAGGGCGCCGAGCTCCCGCACCCAGGCGCCCATCGCCTGGCCGAGCTCCGCGGGCCGACCGGGGGAGTCGCCCTTCCAGAACGGCAGCCGGCCGGGCACCCCGGGCGCAGGTGTCACCAGGACGCGGTCGGGCGTGATGTCGTCGATGCGCCAGGTGCTGGACCCGAGCGTGAACATGTCGCCGACCCGCGACTCGTAGACCATCTCCTCGTCGAGCTCGCCGACGCGCTTCCCGCCGCGGACCGTCCCGCCCGAGCGCTCCGCGTCCACCGGGACGTCACTCGTCGTCGCGCCGCCGGCCAGGAAGACACCGAACAACCCACGGTCCGGGATGGTGCCGCCGCTGGTCACCGCGAGCCGCAGCGCGCCCGGCCGACCGCTGAGCACGTCGCGCACCCGGTCCCACACGATCCGGGGTCGCAGCTCCGCGAACTCCTCGCTCGGGTACCGGCCTGCGAGCATGTCGAGCACCGCGCGCAGCGTCGCGTCGCCGAGCCCCGAGAACGGCGAGGCCCGACGCACGACGGCCGACAGCTCGTCGAGCGACCAGTCCTCGACCGCGACCATCGCCACGATCTGCTGCGCGAGGACGTCGAGCGGGTTGCGCGGGACCCGCATCGACTCCAGCGCGCCGTCCCGCATGCGCTGCGCCGTCACCGCCGCGGGCACCAGCTCGCCCCGGAACGTCGGGAACACGATCCCGCGGGACACGGCGCCCACCTGGTGACCGGCGCGGCCGACGCGCTGCAGCCCGCTGGCGACCGACGGCGGCGACCCGACCTGCACCACGAGGTCGATCGCCCCCATGTCGATGCCGAGCTCCAGGGAGCTGGTGGCCACCACGGCCGGCAGCAGCCCCGCCTTGAGCTCCGACTCGGTGCGGGTGCGCTCCGCGCGGCTCATCGAGCCGTGGTGCGCGCGCGCCAGGATGGTCGCCGCGTGCCGGGTGTCGACGCCGACGGCCGTGCCCGACTGCGCCGGGATCGCGGCCGCACGCAGCGTCGCCGGGTCCGGGACGTCCTCGCCCGAGCGCTCCGCCCAGACCTCGTTCATCCGCGCGGTGAGGCGTTCCGCCCCGCGCCGGGAGTTGGTGAACACGAGCGTCGAGCGGTGCTCCGCGACCAGGTCGACGACGCGTTCCTCGACGTGCGGCCAGATCGACGGCCGGGGCAGCTGGCCGGCCGCCGCACCCGACAGGTCGAGGTCGTCGGGCGTGACGTCGTTGCCCCGCAGGTCCGACAGGTCGGGGACGGGGACGACCACGTCGACGACGATCTTCTTCGTCGACGGCGGCTGCACGACGGTGACGGTGCGCCCGCGGTCCTCCGGGGTCCGCGCGCCGCCCAGGAACTCCGCGACCGCGTCGACCGGCCGGACCGTGGCGGACAGCCCGATGCGCTGTGCCGGTCCCGGGCCGCCGGGGTGGTCGAGCAGGGCGTCGAGCCGTTCGAGCGACACGGCCAGGTGCGCGCCACGCTTGGTACCGGCCACCGCGTGGATCTCGTCGATGATCACGGTGCGCACGCCCGCCAGGCCGGCCCGGGCACCGGACGTGAGGACCAGGTAGAGCGACTCGGGCGTGGTGATGAGGATGTCGGGCGGCTTCGTCGCGAAGGCCCGGCGCTCGTTCGGCGGGGTGTCGCCCGTGCGGATGCCCACCGTGACGTCGGGGAGCTCCAGCCCCAGGCGCGTCGCCGCCTGCCGGATGCCCACCAGCGGAGAACGCAGGTTGCGCTCGACGTCCGTGGCGAGCGCCTTGAGGGGCGAGACGTACACGACGCGGCAGCGCTCGGCCGGGTCGTCGGGCCGCTGACCCGTCAGGAGCCCGTCGAGGGCCCACAGGAAGGCGGCGAGCGTCTTGCCGGAACCGGTGGGGGCGACGACGAGCGCGTGCTGACCTCCCGAGATCGCGGTCCACGCCCCGAGCTGCGCGGCCGTGGGCTCGGCGAACGCACCCGTGAACCAGGTCCTGGTCGGGTCGGAGAAGCGGTCGAGCACCACCCGGTCATTGTGTCGGCACCCACCCACACCCGCGCGCGCCCAGCGGGTGGCAGGCTGTCGTCCGTGAGGTTACGAGAGTTCTGGCTGCTGGTGGACGAGGTCCTCGGCAGCGCGCACGGCAGGGAGCTCACCCGTGAGCTCGTGCTCCGAGGGCTCGACCAGCGCACCGCCATGCAGGCGCTGGACGACAACGTCGAGCCGCGGACGGTGTGGCACGCCCTCTGCGACGAGCTCGAGATCCCGGAGAACGCACGCTGGGGTGCCGATGCCCGCCGCCCCGCGCCACCGCGGGCCTAGGAAAGAGGACCGATGACCTCGTCGAGCGGACTGCGCACACCCTCCTGGCTGCCCACGGTGCGGGACATCGGCGAGGCGGTGCTGACGCTCCTGACCACGACCGTCGGCCTCGCGGTCGCCGTCGCGCTCATCGACGGCGTCCGGGCCGACACCCCGGGGGCGATCGTGCTCGCCGCCGCCGTGGTCGCGGCCGGTGACCTGCTGCTGCGTGCCCCGCTGCGGTTCCTCGCGCGTCGGGGGAGCGCCGCGCTCGCCCTCGGTCTCGGCCTGCTGGCGCAGGTGGCGGTGCTGTGGCTGGCGCTGTCGCTCGTCCCCGGCATCGGTGCGGACAACCTCTGGTCCGTGCTGGGTGTCCTCGTGCTCACCGCGATCGTCATGGCGGTGGGCCGGTGGGTGATCGGCGCGAGCAACAGCGACTACGTGGTCTCCGACCTGGTGCGGCGCGCACGCCGCCAGGCGCGACGTGAGGGTGTCCGGCCACCGTCGGCAGGTGAGCCGCGACCTGCGGGGATGCTCGTCGTGCAGCTGGACGGGGTCGCCGGGCCGGTCCTCCGCGAGGCCATCGAGGCGGGGCTGGCGCCGAACATCCAGCGGTGGCTCAGCACGGGCAGCCACACGCTCGAGGACTGGTGGGCCCGGATCCCGTCGACGACGCCCGCGAGCCAGGCGGGACTGCTGCACGGCGACTCGTCGCAGATCCCCGCGTTCCGCTGGTGGGACCGGGACCTCGGCCGGCTCGTCGTGACCAACCATCCCGAGGACGCCGCGCTGGTCGAGCAGCGCCTGACCACCGGCAAGGGACTGCTCGCGGGCGGCGGCACGGCCGTCTCGACCATGTTCTCGGGCGACGCCGCGACCAGCTTCGTGGTCATGAGCCGGTCGCGGACCAAGGGGCCCGACGGTGGTCTCGGACCGGGTCCGGCGTACGTGCGCTTCTTCGCCAGCCCGTTCGTGCTGGCCCGCGCCGTGAGCGTGTCCGCGGGCGAGATGCTCAAGGAGCTCTACCAGGCGCACCGCCAGCGGATCCGCGACGTGCAGCCGCGCATCTCCCGCGCCGGCTGGTACGTCGTGCTCCGGGGGATCACCAACGTGCTGCTGCGGGACCTGAACACCTCCCTGGTGGCCGAGGCGCTGCTGCGCGGTGCCCCCACCATCTACGTCGACCTCGTGGACTACGACGAGATCGCCCACCACGCGGGACCGACGCGCCCCGAGTCGCTGCGGTCGCTCGAGGGCCTCGACCGCGTGCTCGGCACGCTCGAACGCGTCGTCGCGGTCGCCCCGCGGGACTACGAGATCGTCGTGGTCTCCGACCACGGCCAGGCGCTCGGCGCCACCTACGAGCAGCTCGGCGGCGAGACGCTGCTCGACTCGGTGCGCGCTCTCATGGCCGAACCGGCCGCCGACGGCGTCGAGAGCGACACCGGCGAGGACTGGGGACTGCTCAACGCGCTCGTGAACAGCGCGCTGAACCTCTCCCGCGGGTCGACGGTCCTCGGCCCCGACCAGGGTCGCCCCAAGCAGCCCGCCGCCGCAGGCGACCTGCCCGACGTGGTCACCGTCGGCTCCGGGAACCTGGGCCTCGTCTGGTTCCCGCAGGTGCCGAAGAGACTGACGCTCGAGGACTTCCAGGAGCGCTGGCCCGGGCTCGTGACCGGTCTCGCCGCTCGACCGGGGGTCGGGGTCGTCGTGGTCGACACCGAGGAGCAGGGCCTCGTCGCGATCGGTCCACGCGGGCTGGTCCTGCTGGAGCAGGACGGCGCGGAGCCCGAGGGCGAGGACCCCCTGCTGCCGTACGGCCCGCGCGGGCACGCCGACCTGGTGCGTGCGGCGCGGCTCCCGCACACCGGCGACCTGCTCCTGATCTCGACCGTCACCGACCGCGGCCACGTGCACGCGTTCGAGGGTCAGGTCGGGTCCCACGGCGGCATCGGGGGCGCGCAGAACCACGCGTTCCTGCTGCACCCGACGCGGTGGGCGATGGCCGACGAGCTGCGTGAGCCCGTCGGTGACGACGAGATCCTGGTGGGCGCCGAGACGGTGCACGAGCAGCTGGTCCGCTGGGCGGACGCCGCCGGCCTGCGGCCATGACCCTGCGGCTGCGCTGGCTGGGCCACGCGAGCACCGTGCTCGACGTCGACGGCGTCCGCCTACTCACCGACCCGCTGCTGCTCCGGCACGCAGGCCTCCTGCGTCGCCGAGGTGCTGCCCCTCGTCCCGCCGACTGGCAGGGCGCCCGGGCGGTCCTGCTGTCCCACCTGCACCACGACCACGCCGAGCTCGGCTCGCTGCGCCTGCTCGACGACGTCCCCGTGCTGAGCGCCCCGGCGAACGCCCGGTGGCTGCGCGGCCGCGGCATCGGTGCGGCGGTCGGCCTCGGGGACACGCAGTGGTGGCAGGTCCCGGGTTCCGGCGTGCGGCTGCGGCTGGTCCCCGCCGTGCACGTGCACCGGCCCATGCCGCACCGACCGAACGCGACGCACGGGTTCGTGGTCGCGACGGAGTCGTTCCGGGTCTGGTTCGCCGGGGACACGGCGCCGTTCGCGGCGATGGCGGACCTCCCGGCGCTCGCGGGCGGTCCGATCGACCTCGCGCTGGTCCCCGTGGGCGGGTGGGGTCCGCGGCTGTCCGGCGGGCACATGGACGCGGTGCAGGCCGCGCGCGCCTGTGCCGTCGTGGGCGCGCGCGCCGCCGTCCCGGTGCACTGGGGGACGCTGCACGCCCCGGTGTCGCGACGGCTGCCACCGGGCTGGATGGACCGCGCGGGCCCGGCGTTCGCGCACGCCGCCGCACGGGTCGCGCCGTCCGTGCAGGTGCACGTGGTGGAGCCGGGGGAGCAGATCGAGCTGATGCCGACACGCTGACGGCGTGTCGGCGACATCGAACACCTGTTCGTCTAGGCTGACGGATGCGGGTGCACGACCGACCCGCCCACAGCCCCTGCCGGTACCTGCCGGATCCCGGGGACCAGGGCGGTGCGGCCGGGATGTCGGTGGTCGGACATAGCGTCGCTCGCAACAAGACCAGCCCCCGTACCGCAGCAGACGCTGCTCGAGACAGACGAGGTCGACATGCCCGCACCGAAGGATCGCGAGAAGGCCCTCGAGGCCGCGCTCAGCCAGATCGACCGCCAGTTCGGCAAGGGGTCGATCATGCGGCTCGGGGACGACGGCCGCGCGCCGGTCGAGGTCATCCCCACCGGCTCCATCGCCCTGGACGTCGCTCTCGGCATCGGCGGGCTGCCGCGCGGCAGGGTCGTGGAGATCTACGGCCCGGAGTCCTCCGGCAAGACCACGCTCGCGCTGCACGCGGTCGCCAACGCGCAGAAGGCCGGCGGCATCGCCGCCTTCATCGACGCCGAGCACGCGCTGGACCCCGAGTACGCCAAGAAGCTCGGCGTCGACACCGACGCGCTCCTCGTCTCCCAGCCGGATACCGGTGAGCAGGCGCTCGAGATCATGGACATGCTGATCCGCTCCGGCGCCATCGACGTCATCGTCGTCGACTCGGTCGCCGCGCTCGTGCCCAAGGCCGAGATCGAGGGCGAGATGGGGGACAGCCATGTCGGCCTCCAGGCCCGGCTCATGTCCCAGGCGCTGCGCAAGATCACCGGCGCGCTCAACTCGTCCGGTACGACGGCCATCTTCATCAACCAGCTGCGCGAAAAGATCGGCGTGATGTTCGGGTCGCCCGAGACCACCACGGGTGGCAAGGCGCTCAAGTTCTACGCGTCGGTGCGCCTGGACATCCGCCGCATCGAGACGCTCAAGGAGGGCACGGAGGCCGTCGGCAACCGGACCCGCGTGAAGATCGTCAAGAACAAGATGGCCCCGCCCTTCAAGCAGGCGGAGTTCGACATCCTCTACGGCGTCGGCATCTCCCGCGAGGGCAGCCTGATCGACATGGGCGTGGAGCACGGCTTCGTGCGCAAGTCCGGTGCCTGGTACACGTACGAGGGCGACCAGCTGGGCCAGGGCAAGGAGAACGCCCGTGGCTTCCTGCGGGACAACCCGGACCTGGCCATCGAGCTGGACAAGAAGATCAAGGAGAAGCTCGGCATCGGAGCGCGGGTCGACGCACCGGCGGACGTCATGCCGGCCGTGGACTTCTGAGCAGTCGGATGACCAGCGGTACCCGACGTCGAGGGCGGTTCGGCACCGAACCGCCCTCGACGGGCGCCGCCGCACAGGACGCCGAGCCGGACCAGGAGTCCGTGGCGCGCGCGATCGCGCTGCGGCTCCTGACCTCCTCGCCGCGCAGCCGGGCCCAGCTGGCGGAGGCGATGGCGCGCAAGGACGTTCCCGACGACGTGGCGGAGCGCGTGCTCGACCGGTTCACCGAGGTCGGGCTGATCGACGACACCGAGTACGCCCGGATGGTCGTCCGGACGCGGCACGCAGAGCGTGGGCTCTCGCGTCGCGCGATCGCCGTCGAGCTCCGGCGCCGCGGGATCGACGACGAGGTCGCCGGTGACGCGCTCGAGCAGGTCGACGAGGACGACGAGGAGTCGGCCGCACGGCGGCTGGTCCGGCGCAAGCTCGCCTCCACCTCGGGACTGGACCCGCAGACCCGCTCGCGCCGGACGTTCGCGGCGCTCGGGCGCAGGGGATACCCACCGGGCCTCGTCGCGAGGCTCGTGCGCGAGGAGCTCGCCGCGCAGGGCTCGGCGGACGACAGCGACCTGGACGGGTTCGACGGCGTGCAGTGACCCGGACCGGTCCGGGGCGCTGCTGTGACCTGACGGCTTCGGATGCGCTGCTGTGTCGTTTCGACGGGCTGCCGTGACCAGAGCGGGTTCGGGGCACCGCGACGACCTTTCGGGCGGCCCGGGACACACCGGTCGCGACTCGGGCGGCCGAGTACCCGAACGGCGCACGGTGTGCGCGACAATGGCCGCTACCCGCGCACCGCAACCGCTGCGCGACGGGCGGCCGGACCAGGAGGACGTTGTGGACGCAGGCGCCACCGGCACGATCGTCGGGCTGCTCGGCGCCTGCCTCGTGGCACTCGTGCTCGTCCTGGTGGCACGTCGCGAGGCCGGCATGCAGCGCGCCCGCGCGGAGGCCGACGTCGCCTCGATCAAGGACGCGGCACGCGCGATGCGCGAGGACGTCGAGCGGCGCGAGAAGCGGCTGAGCGAGCGCGAGCAGTCCGTCGCGACGGACCGGGTCGAGGTCGACGAGCTCGAACGCCGGGTGCGCGCCGAGACCGAGGCGGCCGCCGAGGCGCGCCGTGCGAGCGCGCGCGTCCTGGAGGAGTCGGAGCGCGCGGCAGCAGCGAAGGCAGCGGCTGCGGAGAAGGCGGCCCTCGCCGAGCTCGAGTCGGTCACGGGCCTCACCGCGGACGACGCCCGCGCCGAGCTGACCCGCCGGATCGTCGAGCAGGCGCAGAACGACGCGGCGGCGCAGGTCCGACGGGCGGAGGCCCAGGCCCGCCGGACCGCGGACGCCCGGGCGCGGCGGATCGTCACCACGGCCGTCCAACGGCTCGCCGTCCCGACGAGCACGCAGTCACCGCTCACGGTCCTGCCGCTCCCGTCGGACGAGATGAAGGGTCGGATCATCGGCAAGGAGGGCCGGAACATCCGGTCCTTCGAGGCGCTGACCGGCGTGAACGTCCTCGTCGACGACCAGCCTGACGCGGTGGTCCTCTCGTGCTTCGACACCGAGCGTCGTGAGGTCGCGCAGGTCGCCCTCGAGGCGCTCATGGCCGACGGTCGGATCCACCCCCAACGGATCGAGCAGGCCTACGCCGAGGCTCTCGCCGGCGCCGACGAGCGCACCGACTCCGCCGGGCACGACGCCGCCGAGCGCGCCGGGGTGAGCGGTCTGCACCCGACGCTGGTCCGCACGCTGGGGCGGCTGCGCCTGCGCACGTCGTACGGGCAGAACGTGCTGGAGCACCTCGTGGAGACCGCACAGCTCGCCGGTGCCCTCGCCGCGGAGCTCGGCGCGGACGTCGAGGTCACCCGTCGGGGAGCGTTCCTGCACGACGTCGGCAAGGCCCTGACCGCTGAGCTGCCCGGCACGCACGCGACGCTCGGCGCGGACCTTGCGCGTCGGCACGGCGAGTCCGCGGCGATCGTCAACGCCATCGCCGCGCACCACGACGAGGTGCCACCGGAGACCGTCGAGGCGGTGCTCGTGCAGGTCGCCGACGCCATCTCGGCGTCACGGCCCGGGGCGCGCCGCGAGGAGCTCGGGCAGTACGTGGAACGCATCGACAAGCTCGAGCAGCTCGTGGCCGCGCACGCCGGGGTCCGGCGTGCGCTGGCCATGTCGGCGGGACGCGAGGTCCGCGTGATCGTGGAGCCGTCCGAGGTCGACGACTACGCGCTTCCGCAGCTGGCAGTCGCGATCGCGCGTCACATCGAGGCCGACCTGGCGTACCCGGGCGAGATCACCGTGACGGTCGTCCGGGAGATGCGCGCGAGCGCGACCGCCGGCTGACTAGTCGTTCCCGGTCGCGACGACCAGGCTCGGCGCCTCGGCTCGAGGCTTGCCGGCGGTGCGCTTGCCGACGCGTCCGGCGAGCGCGTCGGCCAACCGGGTCAGCCCGTAGTTGATGACGATGAAGATCAGCGCTGCGACCACCAGCGCCTGCAGGATGTTGCCGTTCCCGGAGCCGAACCGCCGGGCCGCGTCCAGCAGCTCGGGGTAGGTGATGATGACTCCCAGCGCGGTGTCCTTGAGGATGACGACGAGCTGGCTGGCGATCGCCGGCAGCATCGCGATGAGCGCCTGCGGGACCTCGACGAGCCGCAGCGACTGCCCGTCCCGCAGCCCGACGGCCAGCGCGGCCTCGCGTTGCCCGCGCGGCAGGCCGTGCACGCCGGAGCGGACGAGCTCGGCGAACACCGACCCGTTGTAGAACGTCAGCCCCAGGACGACGGCGACGAGGGGCACGTCGGACGGCTCGAGAATGCGCATCTGCCCGAGGCCGAGGTAGAAGAAGATCATCATGAGCAGCACGGGGACGGCGCGGAAGAACTCGACGATCGTGCCGCTGATCCACCGGACGGCCTTCGACGCGGAGAGCCGACCGAGCCCGAAGACGAAGCCGAAGACGGCTGCCGTGACGATCGAGATGCCGGCGGCCGTCAGGGTGTCGATCAGGCCTGGGATGAGGTAGTTGGTCCACGGGTTGGCCGTGAGGAACGGCGTCCAGAGGTCGGGGTCGAGCTGGCCCTTGGCGCCGAGGCGCGCGAGCACCCACACGCCGATGCCGATCACGACGATGGTCGCGCCGATGTTGGCCCACACCATGCGGCGCCGGGCGACCGGGCCGGGGACGTCGAAGAGGGTGCTCATCGGGCCACCGCCAGTCGTCGGGAGAGCGAGGTGGTCGCCAGGCCGACGGGCACGACGATGATGACGAAGCCGAGGGCGAACGTGAGGAAGATCGCGAGGATCACGTCGGGGCGGAACTCGATCATGGTCTTCATGAGGCCGGACGCCTCGGCGACGCCCGCGGCCGACGCGACGGTCGAGTTCTTGGTGAGCGCGATGAGCACGTTGCCGAGCGGGGCGACGGAGCCACGGAACGCCTGCGGCAGGATGATCAGCCGCGCCGCGGGCCAGAACGACAGCCCGATCGCGCGGGCCGCCTCGGCCTGGCCCACGGGAACCGTGTTCACGCCGGACCGCAGAGCCTCGCACACGAACGCGGCGTGGTAGACGGAGAGTGCGAGCACGGCGAGGCGGAAGAAGTTCGTCGTGAAGTCGGGGGAGAGCGTGATGCCGAGCTGCCCCCAGAGCCCGAGCACGGAGAACACCATGATGATCGTCAGCGGGGTGTTGCGCAGGAGCGTGACGTAGGTCGAGCCGGCCCAGCGCAGGCTCGGCACGGGGGAGATCCGCATGGTCGCCAAGAGGGTGCCGATGATCAGCGCGAGGATCGCTGAGTAGAACGTCAGCTGGATGTTGACCCAGAACGCGGCGAGGACGTCGAACTCGCTGAACAGCGAGGTGAACTGCTGGAGAAAGCCGTCGTCCACCGACGCTCCTTGCTCTCGGGGGTGAGCCGGGGGCTCGCGCTGTGCTGGCGCGAGCCCCCGGGAGTCAGGTCAGGCGCAGGCGTCGGGCGTCGGAGGGTTGAGCTCCTCGTTGGCCTTGTAGCCGGAGGCGCCGACGTTCTTGTCGAGCAGCTCCTGCCACGTGCCGTCGTCGATCATCTTGGTGATGGCCTCGTTGATGGCCTCGCAGTTCTCGCTGTCCTTGGCGATGCCGACGCCGTAGTTCTCCTCGGAGAACGGGTTGCCGACGACCTTGACCTTGCCCTCGTTCGCGGGAACGGCGGCGAGGCCGGCCAGGATGATGTCGTCCGTCGTGACCGCGTCGACCGTCCCGGCCGTCAGTGCGGTGACGCACTCGGCGTACCCGGGCTGCTCGAGCAGGTTGGTGCCGGCGGCGTACTCGTCCTTGATGCGCTGCGCGGACGTGGACCCCGTGACGGAGCAGAGGTTCTTGCCCTCGAGGTCCTCCGGGCCGCTGATCGAGTCGTCGTCCGCGGCGACCAGGAGGTCCTGACCGGCGACGAAGTAGGGGCCGCCGAAGGAGACGACCTCCTTGCGCTTGTCGGTGATCGAGTAGGTCGCGAAGATCATGTCGACCTGGCCGTTCTGGAGCAGCGTCTCGCGCTGGGCGGACGGCGCCTGGACCCACTCGATCTGGTCCTCGCCATAGCCGAGCTCGCCGGCCACGAACTTCGCGACGTCGACGTCGAACCCCGTGTACTCGCTGCCGTCCTGGTAGCCCAGGCCGGGCTGGTCGAACTTGATGCCGATCTTGATGGTGCCCTCGGCGCCGCCGGTCTCCTCCGTCGCCTCGCTCGTCGAGCCGGCGTCGGCGTCGTCTCCGCCGTCGCCGCTCGAACAGCCGGCGAGCGTCAGCGTGGCTGCGGCCGCGAGAGCCAGTACCAGTCGTCCTCTACGCATCGTGTGTCCCCTTCGTGTGGTGTGCAGTGTCGGTTCGGTCTGAGTGTGGCCAGCGGGGTGCGGCCTCAGTGCGTGAGGATCTTCGACAGGAAGTCCTTGGCGCGGTCGCTCTTCGGTGCGGTGAAGAACGTCTCGGGGTCGGCTTCCTCGACGATCTGGCCGCCGTCCATGAACACCACGCGGTTCGCAGCCTTGCGGGCGAAGCCCATCTCGTGGGTCACGACGATCATCGTCATGCCGTCACGGGCGAGACCGACCATGACGTCGAGCACCTCGTTGATCATCTCGGGGTCCAGTGCGGACGTCGGCTCGTCGAAGAGCATGATCTTCGGCTGCATCGCGAGGGCGCGGGCGATGGCGACGCGCTGCTGCTGACCGCCGGAGAGCTGCGCGGGGAGCTTGTCGGCCTGGTTCCGGACGCCGACGCGGTCGAGCAGGTCGAGGGCGATCTGCTTGGCCGTCGACGACTTGACGCCCTTGGCCTTGATCTGACCCAGCGTGACGTTCTCGAGGACCGTCTTGTGCGCGAAGAGGTTGAACGACTGGAAGACCATCCCGACGTCGGCCCGCAGGCGGGCGAGCGCGCGGCCCTCGGCCGGCAGCGGCACGCCGTCGAGGACGATGGTGCCCGAGTCGATGGTCTCCAGCCGGTTGATCGTGCGGCAGAGCGTCGACTTCCCGCTGCCGGACGGCCCGATGATGACGACGACCTCGCCGCGGTTCACGGTCAGGTCGATGTTCTGGAGCACGTGCAGCGCTCCGAAGTGCTTGTCGACGCCGCGGAGCTCGACGAGGGCGTCGGACGTCTTGTCGGTCGGGGCGGGCGGTGCGGCTGAGGTGTCCACCATTGGATGAACCTACGGTGGGTTTGCCCGATCTGGCGAGCGAAGACGGTCACGGTTCGGCAACGTACCCGTCAAGCAAGACCCCAGGTGAGGGGCTCACGGCGTGCAGCCGTACCCTTGTCGGTGATGTCGACGACCCTGCCTGCCCCCCTGCCCGACGCTCTCGCCCCCGAGCGTGGCGACGTCGCGCGCACGTACCTGGTCAAGACCCTCGGGTGCCAGATGAACGTGCACGACTCCGAGCACATGGCGGGGATGCTGGAGCAGGCCGGGTACGTCGCGGCGAGCCCGGTGCAGGCAGCCGCGGAGGACGCGGACGTCATCGTGATCAACACGTGCGCGGTCCGGGAGAACGCGGCTGACAAGCTCTACGGGAACCTCGGCCGGCTCGCCGCCTCCAAGCGGGCACGGCCCGGCATGCAGATCGCCGTCGGGGGGTGCCTCGCGCAGAAGGACCGCGCGGGCATCGTCGACCGGGCGCCGTGGGTCGACGTCGTGTTCGGCACCCACAACCTCGACGTCCTTCCGGTCCTGCTGGAGCGCGCCCGCCACAACGCCGCGGCACAGGTGGAGATCGAGGAGTCGCTCAAGGTCTTCCCCAGCACGCTGCCGACGCGCCGCGAGTCGGTCTACGCGGGCTGGGTGTCCATCAGCGTCGGCTGCAACAACACGTGCACCTTCTGCATCGTCCCGCACCTGCGCGGCAAGGAGCGTGACCGCCGGCCGGGAGAGATCCTCGCGGAGGTCGAGGCGCTCGTGTCCCAGGGCGCGATCGAGGTCACGCTGCTGGGGCAGAACGTGAACTCCTACGGCGTCGAGTTCGGGGACCGCGGCGCGTTCGCCCGGCTCCTGCGTGCCACGGGCGCGATCGAGGGCCTCGAGCGCGTGCGCTTCACGTCGCCGCACCCGGCCGCGTTCACCGACGACGTCATCGAGGCGATGGCGCAGACGCCGACGGTCATGCCGCAGCTGCACATGCCGCTGCAGTCGGGCTCCGACCGCATCCTGCGGGCGATGCGCCGCTCGTACCGCTCGGACAGGTTCCTCGGCATCCTCGACCGCGTGCGGGCCGCGATGCCCGACGCGGCGATCACCACCGACATCATCGTGGGCTTCCCCGGGGAGACCGAGGAGGACTTCGCCGAGACCCTGCGCGTCGTCGAGGCCTCGCGGTTCTCCTCCGCGTTCACGTTCCAGTACTCGCCCCGCCCGGGCACCCCGGCGTTCGACCTCACCGACGAGATCCCCAAGGCGGTGGTCCAGGAGCGCTTCCTGCGGCTCACCGCCCTGCAGGACCGCATCGCGCACGAGGAGAACCAGGCGCAGGTCGGCCGGACCGTGGAGGTGCTGGTGGCCGAGGCGGAGGGTCGCAAGGACGACGCGACGCACCGCGTCACCGGGCGCGCCGCCGACAACCGTCTGGTGCACCTCGCCCTGCCCGACGGGGACGTCGACGTCCCCCGCCCGGGCGACCTGGTGTCGGTGACCGTCACGCACGCCGCGCCATACCACCTCGTGGCCGACTCCGCGCTGACGGGCGGCACGTTCGCCGTGCGACGCACGGCCGCGGGCGACGCGTGGGACCGGCGCCAGAGCGGCCAGGACGAGCACAGCCACGGTGGCGCGGGCGATGCCTGCGGCACAGGGGGCCCGGCCGGACCCGTCGTCCTCGGACTGCCGACGTTCGCCCGACGCTGACCGCTCAGTTGTCCGGCACGTCCGGCGGCGGCACGTCGTCGCGGGGGAGGACCGCCTCGAGCGCCGAGAACATCTGCACCCCGGTGCCCAGCCCGCACGCCAGCAGCTGCGCGAGCTGCGGCTCGGTCACGCCGGGCTCGAAGTCGGCGGACACCTCGCTGTAGAGGGCGAGCACGCCCTCCTCCTCGCGCAGGTACGCCTTGGGCCAGATGCGCTCACGGTTCCAGTCGTTGACCGCCAGCGACGCGACCTCCCGCTGGTCGAGCTGCAGGCTCCGGTGCCAGCGGCCGCGGACCTGGAGGATCTCCTGCTGCTCGCCGAGCAGCAGGAACCAGAAGCGGCTCCCGTCCCAGGTGCCGGTGAGGTCGCCGTCGTCGTCGACCACGAAGCGGTACCCGCGGGCGACGAGGTAGTCCGCGATCCGCTCGCGGGTCAGGGGACCGGGCGGCTCGTCGTCGGGCGTGGGTCGCTTGGTCGGCTTGGGCAGCCCGCCGAGCACCCGCAGCAGCCAGCCGGGCCCGCTCACGGTGCCACTCCTGCCGGGTCGGGGTACCGCTCGTCGAGCGCGTCGAAGAACATGCTGCCGGTGGACAGGCCGCAGAAGAGCATCTGGCTCAGCTGGGCGTCCGTGGCGCCGTGCTCGAGGTCGGTCGCCACCTCGGAGACGACGTGCACACGACCGTTGTCCCGGACGCGGACGTAGGCCTTGGGCCAGATCCGGTCCGCGTTCCACTCGTTGCAGACGTCGAGCACCTCCTCGAGCCGCTCGATCGCCACCTCCCGGTGCCACTGGCCGCGCACCTGGAGGATCTCCGACTTCTCCCCGAACAGGAAGAAGTAGAAGAGCCGGCCACGCCACAGACCGCCCAGGTCGCCGTCGTTGTCGACGAAGTAGCTGAACTGGTTGTTCGTCATCCACGCCGCGATCCGGGCGGGTGTCACGTCCGACGGGAGGTCCGCAGCCGGTTCGGCGATGCCCAGCTCGCGGGCCAGCAGCTCCGCCACGCGGTCGTGCAGCTCGTCGTCCGCGGGCTCGAGCCCGGAGCCTGCGTCCGAGGCAGCCGCGGGCCGCGGACGCCCCTGCCACCAGCGCCGTGCACGATCCCCGAGCGACCCCATGCGCACGACAGTACCGGCGGTCGGCCACACGGGGGTGCCGTCATTCGGGTGGCGGCGGTCTCGGCGTAGGTTCGGGGCATGCTCGTCGTCGCCGCCCTCGTCCCGGAGACAGCGCTCCTCGTTCCTGGTGCGGCCGGCGACGCCGACCTGCTCCGCGGACTGCGGACGGCGGCCGTCGCGGCGGTCGCCGAGGTGGTCGCTGCCGAGGTCGCCACCGTCGTCGTCGTCGCGCCGGGACCGGTCCCGCGCGAGCTCGCCGGGGTCGTCCGGCCGTCCCTCGGTGCCGCGGGGGTGCCTGACGATCTCCTGTGGTGGCCCGACCATCCGGTGACGCTGCCGGGAGACGGTCGAGACGTCCCGGCGGTCCCCAGTGCCGTCGGTCTGCACCTGCTCCTGCGGTCGCGACGCCGCAGCGGGGTGCGGGTGGTCGAGGTGACCGGGCGGCAGAGCTCCGAGGAGCTGACGTCCCTCGGGCGCGAGCTGGTCGACGACGAGCCGACCGGGCTGGTCGTCGTGGGCTCGGGGAGCGGCCGGCACGGACCGGACGGACCTCTCGCCGACGATCCCCGAGCACCCGAGCACGACGCGCGCGTGCTGGCTGACCTCGTCGACGCCGGACCCGACGCGCGCGCGAGGCTCGCGGAGGACGACGCCGACCTCGCACGTGACCTGGCGGTCCGGGGGTGGGCGCCGTGGCAGGTGCTCCTCGGTGCGGCCGGTCGCCGCCCGGTCCGGTCGCGGCTGCTGGCCGAGTCGACCGACCTCGGAGCGCACCACGCGGTCCTCGTCTGGGACGCCCGGTAGGGTCTCTCGCTGTCCGTCCCCGACACGCCGAGGTCCCGATGTCATCCGCCGAGCACGAGCCCATCGTCCTGCCGCCCCTGACGACCGCACGGATAGCCGAGCGGCTCGACGCGCGCCGGTCGGTCTACGGGACCGACAAGGACGGGGACCTCGTGGGCCGCTGGGACGGTCACCCGTTCTGGTTCGTCACGCTGGGCCAGACGAAGGAGTACCTGCAGGTCCGTGGCCGGTGGGCGCGCCAGGTCCCGGCGACCGAGTTCGGCAACGTGCTCCTCGGGGCGAACGCCTGGTCCGAGTCGATGGTGTGGCCGAAGATCTTCGTGCGCATCGAGGCCGAGCAGGTGGCCGTCTACACCGACCACACCGTCGACTACGAGCACGGGCTCACCGACGAGCAGCTCGACCTGCACCTGACCATCGGCATCGCGAGCGCGCTGCGGTTCTTCGCCGGACTCGAGGAGAAGTACCCGGACGCGGTCCTGACCGTCCCCGCGCCCCCGCCGCCGCCCGAGGCACCGGTCGCGTACACCGACCCCGCCCGCCCGACGCTCGACTGACTCCGATGGCCCTCGTGGTCGCTCTCGTCGGGCCGACGGCGACGGGGAAGTCCGACCTGGGGCTCGCGCTCGCGCACGCCCTGGGCGGCGAGGTGGTGAACGCCGACGCCATGCAGCTGTACCGCGGCATGGACATCGGCACCGCCAAGCTCACGCCCGACGAGCGGCAAGGCGTCCCGCACCACCTCCTGGACGTCCTGGACGTGCACGAGGACGCCTCGGTGGCCGACTACCAGGCACGCGCCCGGACGGCGTTCCGCGAGATCGAGGGTCGCGGCCACCGGTCCGTGGCGGTCGGCGGCTCCGGCCTCTACGTCCGGGCGCTGCTCGACCACATGGAGTTCCCCGGCACCGACGCCGAGGTCCGGGCCAGGCTGGAGGACCGCGTCGAGGCCGAGGGCGCCCGGGCGCTGCACGCCGAGCTCGCGGCGGCGGACCCGGTGGCCGCCGACGGGATCGGTCCGCGCAACGCCCGCCGGATCGTGCGCGCGCTGGAGGTCATCGAGATCACCGGCCGGCCGTACTCCGCGAGCCTCCCGCAGCACGTCTACGAGGTCCCGGCCGTCCAGATCGGCCTGGACTGCGACCGGGCCGTCCTGGACGCACGGATCACGGAACGTGTGGAGCGGATGTGGGCGAGGGGTCTCGTCGCCGAGGTCGAGCACCTCAGCGCGCACGGGCTCGGTCGTACCGCGTCGCGAGCTGTCGGGTACGCCGAGGTACTCGCCCTGTTCCGGGGTGAGCTCACGCAGGACGAGGCCCGGGCCGCGGTCGCCGCCGGGACCCGTCGGCTCGCACGCAAGCAGATGGGCTGGTTCGGCCGGGACCCACGGGTGCACTGGCTGGACGCGCAGGACCCGGACCTCGTCGAGCGGGCGCTCGCGCTCGTCGCCGCCGCCGACGCCGGTGACCTCGGACTCGCCACGGACGACCCGGCCCCACGACGTAGCCTGGGCTCATGACCGTGGTGGCCACCCCGACGCTGCACGTGACCAAGGGTCACGGCACCCAGAACGACTTCGTGCTGCTCGACGACCGTGACGGGCTCGTCGACCTCTCGGCCGTCCTGGTCCGCGGTCTCGCGGACCGCCGCGCCGGGGTCGGCGGCGACGGCGTCATCCGGGTCGTCGCCGGTGAGCACGTGCCCGAGGGGGTCGCAGCGCTGGCCGAGGACCCCGAGGCCCGCTGGTTCATGGACTACCGCAACGCGGACGGTTCGGTCGCGGAGATGTGCGGCAACGGGGTCCGGGTCTTCGCGGCCTACCTCGAGCGTCTCGGGCTCTGGGACGGAGCTGGCGAGCTCGCACTCGGTACGCGTGCCGGGGTGCGACGCGTCCGGCGCGTCCCGGTCCCGGCAGGGATCGGCGACGACACCTGGTACGCCGTCGACATGGGCTCCTGGCACCTGCCTGGCGGCGCCGACGCGGTGCGCGCCGGCGCCGACGCCGAGGTGGCAGTCGCCGGGCTCGAGGTCGCTCGCGCCGGGCTGAGCGTGGACGTCGGGAACCCGCACGTGGTGCTGGCGCTCGGGGACGAGGACGAGCTGACCGCAGCCGACCTCACGCGCGCGCCCGAGGTCACGCCGGTGCCGCCGAACGGCACCAACGTCGAGCTCGTCGTCCCGCTGGGCGAGCACGAGGCGCCCGACGGGTCGCTCGTCGGTCGCGTCCGGATGCGCGTGCACGAGCGGGGCGTCGGGGAGACCCGGTCCTGCGGGACCGGGGCGTGTGCAGCGGCCCTGGCGGTCCGGACCTGGGCCGGGGCGGGCGCACCCGACGTCTGGCTGGTCGACGTGCCCGGTGGCACGGTCCGCGTCAGCGTCCTGCCGGACGGGCACGTCGAGCTCGCCGGGCCCGCCGTGCTCGTGGCCGCCGCCGACGTCGACCTCGCTGCCCTGGTCGCCGGACGCTGACGGTCGTGCGCCTGAACCCGGCGGACCTCGGCGTGCCGCTCGGCGAGCGCGCGACCGTGGTCCAGTTCTCGAGCACGTTCTGCGCGCCGTGCCGCTCGACCCGCTACGTCGTCGAGCGTGCCGTGGCGACGGCGGACGGCGTCGCGTACGCCGACCTCGACATCGCCGACCACCTGGCGCTCGGCGAGCGGCTCGCCATCGACGTCACGCCGACGGTCCTCGTGCTGGACGCCCGCGGTGACGTCGTCCGTCGCGCCACGGGGGTGCCGACGCTCGCTCAGCTGCGCAGCGCGCTCGACTCGGCGTCGTCGGTCGAGTCCTCGGCCTGACGGCGGCCGGACCCCACGCGCGGGCCCACCAGCGCGGCGCCGACGGCGAAGACGGCGGCGACCGCCAGTGCGGCGGTGAACGGGGCGTCCGGGGAGCGGTCCACGGCGGCGAACGCGAGGCCCGTGAGCGCCAGGGCGAGAGCAGCGCCGATGGAGTCCGCGATCGAGAGGGCCGAGCTGTTCACCCCCTGCGTCCCCGGGGCGGAGTAGGAGAGCACGAGGACGGTCAGGCGGGAGTAGACGAGGCCCATCCCGGCACCGGCCAGCGTCCAGGACGCGATCGCGACCGCCGGCGGGAGGTGGGCCGCTGCGGTGAGCAGCACCCCCGAGACCGAGACGACGACCAGGGCCGATCCGACGACCACCGCCGTGCGGGACGGCAACCGGTCCCCGAGCCGCCCCTGCAGCCACGACGTCGCCGCCCAGGCGACACCCGCGAACGTCAGCGCGATCCCCGCGGTCGTCGGCGAGAACGCGTACCGCTCCGTGAGGAGGTACGGCAGGTACACCTCGGCGCCCAGGAACGCCCCCGACACCAGTCCACGGGTCGCGATGACGCTCGGCAGCCCGCGCGCCGCCCGCATCGTGCCCGTCGGCACCACCGCACGCAGCGCGACGAGGGCGACCACCCCGGTGCCGACGGCCACGAGCACCGACCACGGCAGAGTGACCTGCGCGGCGAGGTTGAGCCCGAGGACGGCCGCGGCGGCGAGCGCTGCCCAGGCGAGCCGGCCACGCGGTGCCGCCTCCCCGGCGGCCTCGGGCGGCCCGATCCGGCGCAGCGCCGGGACCAGCACGAGCGTCGTCGGGACCACGAGCAGCGCGACCCCGAGGAACACCCATCGCCAGCCGAGGTGCTGCGCGACCGCACCCGCACCCGCCGGACCGACGAGCGACGGGATGATCCACGCGGCCGCGAACCACGCGAACACCCGCGGGTGCATCATCGCCGGGTACAGCCGGGCCACGACCACGTACAGCGCGACCGTCATCGCGCCGCCGCCGAACCCCTGGAGCAGCCGACCGGCGACGAGCAGCTCCATCGACGGCGCCGCACCCGCGACGAGGATGCCTGCCGTGAACAGCCCGACGGCTACCAGCAGGGGCGTCCGGGGTCCGCTGCGGTCGCTCCACGGACCGGCCAGGACCATGCCGACGACGCCGGTCGCGAGCGGACCCGCGAACGCGAACGCGTACAGGGAGGCGCCGTCGAGCGCGTCGGACACCGTCGGCATGACGGTCGTGACGGCCAGCGACTCGAACGCGACCATGAAGATGAGAGCGACCATGCTCCAGGTGGTGGTGCGCAGGTCGCGCCAGTCGCTCATCGGTCGTGCACGGCGAGCACGCGGAACCCCTTGGCGCTCGCGGTCCGGTCCACGGCGACGCCGAGCTCGGTGGCGATCCACCGCTGCAACGAGTCGGCGCCGAGGTTCTTGCCGACGACCAGGTGGGCCTCGCCGCCGGGAGCCCGGCGACCGAGCCAGTGCGTCAGCATGGCGTGCAGCGCGACCTTCCCGACGCGGATCGGCGGGTTGGACCAGATCGCCGCGAAGTGCACGTCCTCGGGGACCTCGTCGGGCCGCACGGCGCGCAGGTTCGGCACACCGAGGCGTTCGGCGTTGCGCCGGGTCAGGTCGAGCGCGCGCTCGTTGACGTCGACCGCCCAGACGCGTGCGGCCGGAGACCCCAGCGCCAGCGTGAGCGCGATCGGCCCCCACCCGCAGCCGAGGTCGAGCAGGTCCCCGGTCGCCGGGGGCGCAGGGACGTGGTCGAGCAGCACCCGGGTGCCGAGGTCGACGTGGTCCGGGGAGAAGATCCCGCCGGCCGTCTCGACCTCGACGTCCCGGCCCGCCAGGTGGACGCGCAGCAGCCGGCGCTCGTCGGGGGAGGCCGGCTGCGCCGTGAAGTAGTGGTCCTGCTCGCTCACGGCGCCGACGATACCCACGCCGACCGGCTCGGCCCGCAGCGAAATACCTCGTGCGGTCTCGGCGCCGCGTGCGACCCTGGAGGCACCCCACGAGACGAGGAACACCTTGACCGACCCGCAGCACACCACCAGCCAGACGCAGGACGTCCCGCCCACGCGCTCCGCGCAGGAGGTGGCCGACGATGTCGTGGCCCGTGTGCTCGCCAGGGCAGGGGCCACGCTGCACGCCGGCGCCACGGTGCACTCGTCGTACGACGGGGACCAGCTCGAGCTCGAGGAGCGCACGTCGCTGCGCCGGGTCGCGGGGCTGTCCACCGAGCTCGAGGACGTCACCGAGGTCGAGTACCGCCAGCTGCGGCTGGAGAAGGTCGTCCTCGTCGGGGTCTGGGGCTCCGGCACCGTGACCGACGCCGAGATCTCGCTGCGCGAGCTCGCGCAGCTCGCCGAGACCGCGGGGTCGCAGGTGCTCGACGGCCTGCTCCAGCGACGCCAGAAGCCGGACCCGGGCACGTACCTCGGGTCGGGCAAGGCCGCCGAGCTGGCCACGCTCGTCGCCGCGGTCGGCGCGGACACGGTCGTCGTCGACGGCGACCTGGCACCGTCCCAGCGCCGCGCGCTGGAGGACATCGTCCGCGTCAAGGTCATCGACCGCACCGCCCTGATCCTCGACATCTTCGCCCAGCACGCCAAGTCCCGGGAGGGCAAGGCGCAGGTCGAGCTGGCGCAGCTGGAGTACCTGCTCCCGCGCCTGCGCGGCTGGGGCGACTCGATGTCCCGGCAGGCCGGTGGCCAGGTCGGCGGCGCCGCCGCCGGGATGGGGTCGCGTGGTCCCGGTGAGACCAAGATCGAGCTCGACCGTCGGCGCATCCGCAACCGCATGGCCAAGCTGCGCCGCGAGATCGCTGCGATGGAGCCGGGTCGTGTGACGAAGCGCGCGTCGCGCAAGAAGCACGCGATCCCGTCGGTCGCCATCGCGGGCTACACCAACGCGGGCAAGTCCTCGCTGCTCAACCGGCTGACGCACGCGGGGGTGCTCGTCGAGAACGCGCTGTTCGCGACGCTCGACCCGACCGTCCGTCGCGCCGAGACAGTCGACGGCCGCGTCTACACGCTCGCGGACACCGTCGGCTTCGTCCGCGCGCTGCCGCACCAGCTGGTCGAGGCGTTCCGCTCGACGCTGGAGGAGGTCGCGGACGCGGACCTGATCCTGCACGTCGTGGACGCGTCCCACCCCGACCCCGAGGGGCAGATCGCGGCGGTCCGGCACGTGTTCGCGGACATCCCCGGCGCCATGGACGTCCCCGAGATCATCGTGCTGAACAAGGCCGACCTCGCGACGCCCGAGGCGATCGCCCGCCTGCGCTCGCGCGAGGTGCACTCGATCGTCGTCTCCGCGCACAGCGGGGAGGGCATCGAGGAGCTGCAGGCGCTCGTCGCCGACCAGCTGCCGCGGCCCGGCGTCAGCGTCGACCTGGTCGTCCCGTACGACCGCGGGGACCTGGTGAGCCGCGTGCACGAGCACGGCGACATCCAGTCCGAGGAGCACACGGCGGACGGCACGGCGATCCGGGCACGGGTCGACGCAGGCCTCGCCGCGGAGCTGGAAGCCGTTGCACAGCCTCGTCCGTGAGCGTCTGCGCGTCGCACTAGGCTGACGCGGTGCCAGACGCCGACCCCTCCGTCGAGACGCTCCTCGACGTCGCGGTCCAGGCGCTCGGCGGGGTCCGTCGCGACGGCCAGCACCAGATGGCCGTCGCCGTCGCGGAGACGATCGACAAGGGCGAGCACCTGCTCGTCCAGGCCGGGACGGGCACGGGAAAGTCGCTCGGCTACCTGGTGCCCGCGCTGCGGCACGCGGTGCTCGAGAACGAGCACGTCGTCGTCTCCACGGCGACGCTCGCGCTGCAGCGGCAGATCATCACGCGTGACCTCCCGCTCGTCGCGAAGGCCCTGGAGCCGCACCTGCCGCGCACGCCCGCCATCGCCCTGCTCAAGGGCTGGCACAACTACGTGTGCGTGCACAAGGTCGCCGGCGGGTATCCCGACGACGACACGGGGACGCTCTTCGACCTGGGGGAGCACGCCGGCGCGGCCGAGCACCCCGCCCCGGCGCGGACGGGGGCGTCGACGCTGTCGGAGAGCCTGGGCGAGCAGGTCCTGAGGCTGCGCGAGTGGGCCGACGAGACCGGCACGGGCGACCGTGACGACCTGGTGCCGGGTGTCACCGACCGTGCCTGGCGGCAGGTGTCCGTCACGTCGTTGGAGTGCCTGGGCGGCAAGTGCCCGATGCTCGCGGAGTGCTTCCCGGAGAAGGCGAAGGCGGCGTCGCGGGAGGCCGACGTCGTCGTCACCAACCACGCGATGCTCGGCATCGCCGCCTCCGGGTCGCCCGGTGTGCTGCCGGACCACCAGGTGGTCATCGTCGACGAGGCGCACGAGCTGACGGACCGCGTGACCGCGCAGGCGACGTCCGAGCTGTCCGTGGCCACCATCGAGCACGCCGCCCGGCTCGCGCGTCGGCACGGGGGCGTCCCGACGACGGACCTCGACTCGGCCAGCCAGGCTCTGGCGTCCGTGCTGGTCGGGCTGCCCGAGACACGGTTCCGCGACGGGTTGCCCCCGGCCGCCCGGGACGCGGTCGCGAGCGTGCGCGACGCGACCCGTGCGCTGCTCACGGTGCTCAAGCCGGAGACCGGCCCGAACGTGCCCCCGGAGGGTGGACGCAAGGTCGCGCAGGCCACGATGCTCGCGCTGTACGAGGTCGCGGACCGGATGGCGGCCGACGCCGAGGACCACCGGCACACCGTGCTGTGGTGCAGCCGCAGCGAGGACCGGCGCGGCTCCGTGCTCACCCGCCTCTACGCGGCACCGCTCGCCGTCAACGGCCTCATCCGTACCAACCTGCTCGCCGGGCGCTCCGGCGTGCTCACCTCCGCGACGCTCGAGCTCGGCGGCTCGTTCGACCCGATCGCCCGGGCGGTCGGCCTCGAGGTCCGGCCCGACGCCGAACCCGTCGGGCCGACCTCCCTGGCGGGGGAGACGCCCACAGCGCCGGCGGGGGTGCCGTGGCGTGGGCTGGACGTCGGCAGCCCGTTCGACTACCCGCGGCAGGGGATCCTCTACCTCGCGCGGCACCTGCCGAAGCCGGGTCGTGAGCCGGCGACCGACGCGCAGCTCGACGAGATCGCGGACCTCATCACCGCCGCAGGCGGGCGGACGCTCGGGCTGTTCTCGTCGCGGCGCGCGGCCAACGCGGTGGCGGCCGCCATGCGCGAGCGGCTCGACGTGCCGATCCTCGCGCAGGGCGACGACCAGCTGCCCACCCTCGTGTCCCGGTTCATCGCCGACGAGGCGACGTGCCTGTTCGGCACGCTGTCGCTCTGGCAGGGCGTCGACGTCCCGGGCGCGACCTGCCGACTGGTGATCATCGACCGGATCCCGTTCCCCCGGCCGGACGACCCGGTGAGCTCCGCGCGGTCCGACGCCATCGAGAAGGCGGGCGGCAACGGCTTCCTGGCGGTGTCCGCCACGCACGCCGCCCTGCTCCTCGCACAGGGCGCGGGTCGGCTGATCCGCACCAGCGAGGACCGGGGCGTGGTCGCCGTGCTCGACCCCCGGCTCGCGACGGCGGGGTACAGCGGCTTCCTGACGCGCTCGCTCCCTCCCTTCTGGCGCACGACGGACCGCGCGGTCGCCCTCTCCGCGCTGCAGCGTCTCTCCGCGGCCGACTAGCCTCGGGTGTCATGACCGAGAGCCTGGATCTGGAAGACGTCGGCCTGCCCCCGTTCCGCAGCGGCCGACGCACGTCGAAGCTCGCGATCGTCGGTGCGGGGGCCGTCGGGTCGACCATGGCGTACGCGGCGCTCCTGCGCGGTGCAGCCCGGTCCGTCGCGCTCTACGACATCAACGCGGCGAAGGTCGAGGCCGAGGCGCTGGACCTCGGGCACGGCATCCAGTTCATGCCGATGGCCGAGGTCGTCGGGTCCGACGACATCGCGGTCTGTGCGGACGCGGACGTCGTGATGTTCACGGCCGGAGCCAAGCAGAAGCCCGGCCAGTCGCGGCTCGATCTCGCGGAGGCCACCATCGGGCTGGTCCGCGCGGTCCTGCCGGCCCTCGTGGAGGTCGCCCCGGACGCCGTCTACGTGATGGTGACCAACCCTGTCGACGTGGTCACCTACGCCGCGCTGCAGATCTCCGGCCTGCCCCCGTCGCAGCTGTTCGGGTCCGGCACGGTCCTGGACTCGTCCCGGCTGCGCTACCTCATCTCGCAGCACACCGGGGTCGCGGTGCAGAACGTGCACGCGTACATCGCCGGTGAGCACGGTGACACCGAGCTGCCGCTGTGGGGTTCGGCGAGCATCGGCTCGGTCCCGCTGCTCGAGTGGACGGGCTCGGGCGGCAGGGGTCCCCTGACCGAGGAGGTGCGTGAGCGGATCGCGCACGAGGTGGTCGACTCCGCCTACCGCATCATCGAGGGCAAGGGGGCGACGAACTACGCGGTCGCCCTGGCCGGCTCCCGGATCATCGAGGCGGTCCTGAAGGACGAGCAGCGCGTGCTGCCGGTCTCGTCGCTGCTCGACGACTTCTACGGCATCAGCGACGTGTGCCTGTCGGTGCCCGCGATCGTGGGTGCGCACGGCGTCGGCGAGAGGTTGCCGGTCCCGTTGTCGGACGCGGAGCTGGCGGGGCTGCGCGCCTCCGCGGACGCGGTCCGTTCGGTGGCGCGCCAGTTCGGCTTCTGACGCGCGTCGGGCCGCACCCCGACCAGGGTGCGGCCCGACGACAGCACGTCAGAGGCTGCGCAGGACGCTCACCACGCGCCCGAGGATCGTCGACTCGTCGCCCGGGATCGGCGAGTACGCCGGGTTGTGGGGCATGAGCCACACGTGGCCGTCGATGCGCTTGAGGGTCTTGACCGTGGCCTCGCCGTCGATCATCGCCGCGACGATCTCGCCGTTCTCGGCGACCGGCTGACGCCGGACGACGACCCAGTCGCCGTCGCAGATGGCGGCGTCGATCATGGAGTCGCCGATCACCTTGAGCAGGAAGAGGTCACCGTCGCCCACGAGCTGGCGGGGGAGGGGGAAGACGTCCTCGACCACCTGCTCCGCGAGGATCGGTCCTCCGGCGGCGATCCGGCCGACGACCGGGACGTAGGAGGGTGCGGGCAGTCGCTCGCCGTCGCCCTGGTCCGGGAACGTGGAGCGGCTGCCGTCGGGAGCCGTCCAGGTGCCGACGCCGCGCGAGTCGTCCGCGTGCACGACCTCGATGGCGCGAGGCCGATTGGGGTCGCGGCGGAGGTACCCCTTGCGCTCGAGCGCCATGAGCTGGTGCTTGACGCTGGACGGGCTGGTGAGACCGACGGCCTCGCCGATCTCCCGCATGCTTGGCGGGTAGCCGCGGGACTCCACCGACGACCGGATGGTGTCCAGCACGAGCCGCTGGCGCGCCGTGAGGCCGTCCGACCCCGGCGCTCCGTCCGGGAGCGTGTGGATCGTCGCCAGGTCCTTCTCGGGCTGGGACGCGTCCCCTGAGTCCGTCACTGCGCTCCTCCTCCGTCCGGCGGTCGCCGTGCAGCACGCCCGGCCTTCCCCGCCTGTACCAGCTCGCGTCCCCGAGGTCCTGACCTGCGACGACGGACGGTCCCGGCGGGCGTGTCAGTGGCTCGTGGTGCGCTTGTGCTGCGTCGCAAGCCTAGGGAAGTCGCGGCTGAAGATCAAACATCTGTTCGATCGTGTCTCGACAGTTTCGGTGGATGCTGGTAGACATCGTACAGACGTTCGACGAACAGACGTTCGACGGCGATGCGACGACAGAGCGGTACCCCGGGATCCGGGCCGAGCAGGAACGAGGGACGTGATGAGCGCGATGGTCATGGGGCCGGCGATGCCGAACAGGGTGTCGGACCGGGTGCCGAACCGGGTGTCACGTCCGGCGTCCGCACCTGTGCGGACCGTGTCGGCCGACGCGCACCTCCGGCTCACCGCCCGGGGTCGTGCCGTGCTGTGGATCCTCGCTGCGGTCGCCGTCGCGCTCGTCACGCTCGTCGGGAGCCAGGCCTCCGCCGACGGCCCCGTCGCCGCCCAGGAGGTCGTGCGGCACGTCGTGCAGCCGGGGGAGACGCTGTGGCAGATCGCCGAGTCGGTGGCTGCCCCGTCGCAGGACGTCCGGGACGTGGTGGTGGATCTGGTCCGCCTGAACGAGCTCCCCGAAGCCGGTCTCATGGCCGGTCAGGTGATCGTCGTCCCCGCTGGCTGAGTCCCGGGACCGCTGCCGCGGGTTGCCATCCGATGAGCCGGGGGCTAGGTTAGCCTTACCTCACAAGGTGAGCTGGGGGGCTTGCCGGGGGTGTGGGCTCTCGAGCTCACCGCAGTACAGCGCGGCGCCGAGGCGAGTCGGCCCGTGACCTGGGACGGGGGCGTCCCCGCGAGAGCGGCCATCTTCGGGTGGCCGCTCTCGTGCGTCCGGCTCGCGCCATGTGCGACCGACGCCGGCGACCTCGACGCAGGACGGACCGAGAGCGGACCGAAGACGGTCCGGGGGCAGATCGAAAGCGGTCCACAGGCTCTCGACGAGGCGCCTTGCGACGCCGGGACGGGTGGCCTAGCGTCACGGGGGCGTTCTCGACCCGATCGCCACCGACAGACGTCTGGCCAGATGTCGCGGCGTCGACGCGCCAGCACGAAGGGGGACACCGTGCACTGTCCGTTCTGCCGCCACCCGGACTCCCGGGTCGTCGACTCGCGGACCTCGGACGACGGGTCCACCATCCGGCGGCGCCGACAGTGCCCGCACTGCAACCGTCGCTTCACCACGGTCGAGACGGCCAGCCTGTCGGTCGTGAAGCGCTCCGGGGCCACCGAGCCGTTCAGCCGGGAGAAGATCGCCGGTGGCGTCCGGAAGGCCTGCCAGGGGCGACCCGTGAGCGAGGACGACCTGGCGCTGCTCGCCCAGAAGGTCGAGGAGACGCTCCGCGGAGCCGGCTCGGCAGAGATCGACGCCTACGAGATCGGTCTCGCGATCCTCGGTCCGCTGCGGGAGCTGGACGAGGTCGCGTACCTGCGGTTCGCGAGCGTCTACCAGGCGTTCGACTCCCTCGAGGACTTCGAGGCGGCGATCACGGTGCTGCGCGCCGAGCGCGACTCCGAGCCGGGCGAGGGTGCCGAAGACGAGTCCTCGCCGACCGGCGAGGACATCCGCACCACCTGAGCGGCACGTCCCGCCGACGGCTGCACGTGTCGCCGCCACCACGTAGGTTCGTCGGGTGCGTCCTTCCGATCTCGAGCTCCTCCGTGTTCCCGGTGCGCCGACGGTCCTGGCCGACGGCACCCGCGCCGTCGTGTCGGTCGTCCGGCCCGACCTGACGTCCGACGAGTACGTCGGCCAGCTGTGGTCCGTCGATCTCGAGGGCGGCGACGAGCCGCGCGTGCTGACCCGCGGTCACCGCGACACCGCGCCGGAGGTGAGCCCGGACGGCCGATGGGTAGCGTTCCTGCGGGCAGAGCCCGAGGGCAAACCCCAGGTGCACGTGGTCGAGTCGACCGGCGGCGAGCCCATCCGGCTCACCGAAGCGCCCCTGGGCGCGTCCGAGCCCCGGTTCTCCCCGGACGGGACGCGCATCGCGTACGTGGCGCGGGTGCCGGAGGAGGGTCGGTACGCCGCGGACGGCAAGCCCGGGAACGAGGACCCGCGGCACATCACCGAGCTGAAGTACCGGTCGGACGGCGTGGGCTTCTTCCGGGACCGCCCTCAGCACGTGTTCGTCGTGGACGTCCCGGTCGACGGCGATCGTCCGTCCGTGCTGTCCGAGCCGGTGCCGTTGACCGCCGGCGACGTCGGCGTGAGCGGTGTGCGGTGGCTGCCGTCGGGTGACGCCCTGGTGGGCGTCTCGGCCCGGCACGCCGCGCGCGAGTCCGACCTGCGCAGCGACGCGGTGCGTGTCGATGCCTCGCCGACCGGCGGTGCGGGCACCCCGGTGCCGGTGACGGACGCCGACGCGGACAGCACGCTCGGCGTCGACGCCGTGCTCCCGTCCGCCGACGGCAGCACCCTGTGGATCCTCGCGAGCGACCTCGGGCCGACGGGCCGTGACTTCGTCGCCACGCAGACGGGTCTCTACCGGTTGGCTCTCGACCGCACCGACGCCGTGCCCGAGCGCCTGACGGATCCGGACGAGGACCAGGTGACGGCGATCGTGGCGGAGCTCGACGGGGACGCGGTGGTCGTCGTCGAGCGTCGCGGCGCCGCACACCTGGTCCGGGTCAGGGCGGACGGCACCGCGACCACGCTCGTCGGAGGCACGCACGTCGTGTCCGGCGCGGCCGTCGCACCCGGGTCCGGGCACGTCGTGGTGACGGCGGCGACGCCGACCTCGGCCGGTGACGTCTTCCGGGTCGACGTGTCCTCGGACGCGATCGAGGCGCGCACCGACCTCTCGGCCGCGCTCCGCTCGACCGGGCGGACGAGGACCCCGGTCGAGCTCGTCACGACGGCCCCGGACGGCTACGCGGTGCACGGCTGGGTGGTCACGCCGGACGCCGAGCGCTACGGCGCCGGACCGCACCCGACGATCCTCATGATCCACGGCGGTCCGTTCGCGCAGTACACGCACGGACTCTTCGACGAGGTGCAGGTGCTGGCCGAGGCCGGGTACGCCGTCGTGCTGGGCAACCCGCGCGGCTCCTCCGGGTACGGGCGGGCGCACGGGCTCGCGATCCACCGGGCCATGGGGACCGTCGACACCGACGACGTGCTCGCCCTGCTCGGCGCCGCGCTCGAGGATCCCGCGCTGGACGCGGAGCGTGTCGGGGTCATGGGCGGTTCCTACGGCGGCTACCTGACCGCGTGGCTGACGACGCGCACCGACCGGTTCGTCGCGGCGATCGTCGAGCGCGGGTTCCTCGACCCGATCAGCTTCGTCGGGTCCAGCGACATCGGCTGGTTCTTCGGGCTGGAGTACCTCGGGGACGACGCCGACGAGCCGGAGGCGCTGGCCGCGCAGTCGCCGATGGTGCACGTCGGACGGGTCCGCACACCCACCCTCGTCATCCACTCGGAGCAGGACTGGCGGTGCCCGGTCGAGCAGGGTCAGCGCTGGTTCGTCGAGCTGAAGCGGCGCGGGGTGCACGCGGAGCTGCTGCTGTTCCCCGGCGAGGGGCACGAGCTCACGCGGTCGGGCAACCCGAAGCACCGTGCGGTCCGCTTCGAGCACGTGCTGCGGTGGTGGTCGACGCACCTGCCTGTCACGGGGTGAGCGGCGGTCGCTCGACGGCACTCCCGGGCAGCTCGGGCTGGAGAGGTCTACCCCTGATGAGCACGACCGTGACGTACGGGACCCTCTGGCACCGGTACCTGGGCACGTTCGGAGAGGATCTCACCGAGGACCAGGCGCGGGCGCGGCACGAGGCGCGCGAGATGTACGCCGCGATGATCTCCGAGGACGGACGTCCCGTCGCTGCACTCGACGTCGTGCAGCGACCGCCCGTGGTGACGGTGTTCTTCCTCGACGAGGAGCGCCGCGACGTGTCGACCTATGTCTTCACCGCCCACCCCGACGGTGACGGGCTCTGGCTGGAGCAGACGTTCGTGCGCGAGATCGTCGACCAGCGGACCATCGTGGCCCAGGAGTGGGTCGTCACGAACCCGGCCGGCCTGCTCCGGACGGAGGCGTACACGCGTGACGACCCGACGCGCACGGTCACGGAGTCGACGTTCGACCCGGCCGACCACCCCGAGCTGCGGGAGCCGTTCCCGGCGTTCGGTGAGTTCGCCTCGATCGCCCGCTGGGAGCGCACGGCGGGCTGATCAGCGGTCGCTCGACCGGACGCCCCACAGGTTGATGCCGGCGTCGACGGCGTGCGGCTCGATCGCGGCGAGCTCGTCGTCGCTCAGTGGCGGGAGGGCGACGGCGGCGAGGTTCTCGTCGAGCTGGTCGGTGGTGCGGGCCCCGACCAGGACGGACGTCACGCGCGGGTCGCGCAGCACCCAGGCGAGGGCGAGCTGCGGCAGGGTCCGTCCGCCGGCCCGTGCGACCGCGTCGAGCGCCCGCACGTGGTCGAGCACCTCGTCGGTGAGCCACTCGGTGCGCAGCGGTCCGCCGCGCGCTGCTCGGGAGTCGGTGGGGACCCCGTCCAGGTAGCGCGTGCTGAGCATGCCCTGCCCGAGGGGCGAGAACGCGACGACGGCCAGCTCCGCGTCGTCGGCCACGTCCAGCAGCGACCGACCGTCGGCGCCCGGCTGCTCGACCCACCGGTTGAGCATCGAGTAGGCGGGCTGGTGCACAGCGAGGCGCAGCCCGAGGGACCGGGCGACGGAGAGCGCCTCGACCGTACGGTCCGCGGAGTACGACGAGATCCCTGCGTAGCGGGCCTTGCCCGACCGCACCGCACGGTCGAGCGCGCCGAGGGTCTCCTCCAGGGGAGTGCTCGGGTCGAACCGGTGGCTGTAGAAGACGTCGACGCAGTCGACCCCCAGCCGGCGCAGCGACTCGTCGAGGGAGGCGCGCAGGTACTTCGCCGAGCCGTGCTCGCCGTACGGCCCGGGCCACGCGCGGTAGCCCGCCTTCGTGGTGACAAGCAGCTCGTCGCGGTGCCCCCGCAGGTCGCCGGCGAGCAGCCGGCCGACCGACTCCTCCGCGGCGAACGGCGGCGGGCCGTAGTTGTTGGCGAGGTCGAGGTGCACGACTCCGCGGTCGACGGCGTGCAGGACGAGGGCGCGCTGGTCCGCGAACGGCGTCGCCGCACCGAAGTTCTGCCAGAGGCCCAGGGAGACGACGGGCCAGGACAGCCCACCGGCGCGACGGTGGGGGAGAGCAGGGGCCGACGACACCGTCCCGACGCTACCCGGCATGAGAAGAGGTGGCGCCGCGGCCCCGAGTCGGCAAGGCTGAGCAGGTCGCGGGCGCAGACGTCCGACGGCACACAGCATCGAAGGAGACCCCCATGGCCCAGGACGACGACAAGGCGACCACGGAGGCGGCGGTGAGCGACGACACGAAGGCGAAGTTCCGCGAGGCGCTCGAGCGCAAGAAGTCGAACCAGCACCGCACCGCGGACGGCACCACCAACACCGGTCAGGTGCACGGTTCGGAGACCGCCGGTCCGTCGCAGCGTCGCTTCCAGCGCAAGTCCGGCTCCGCCTGAGCCCGCACGACTGAGGGCCCCGACCAGGGTGCTGGTCGGGGCCCTCAGCGGTGCGTCAGGAGAGCAGGCGCAGGCGCACGGACTCGGGGCGGTTCGAGAGCGCCTCGACGACCGCGGGGTCGACGCGTGCGCCGGCGTCCGTGACCACGTAGCCGAGCTCGCCACGGGTCGCCAGGAGCTGACCCTCGATGTTCACGCCGTGCTCGGCGAGCGTCGCGTTGACCGCAGCCAGCACCCCGGGCACGTTGCGGTGCAGGTAGGCGAGGCGGTGCACGCCGGGCTGCTGCTCGAGCGCGAGGTTCGGCAGGTTGACGCTCAGGGTCGTGGACCCGGTCGCCAGGTAGTCACGCACCTTGTTCGACACGAACTGGCCGATGGCCTCCTGCGCCTCCTCCGTGGACCCGCCGGTGTGCGGCGTGAGGATCACGTTGGCCAGGCCGCGCAGCTCGGACTCGAACGGGTCGCCCTTGCGCTTCGGCTCGACGGGGAACACGTCGACGGCCGCCCCGGCCACGTGCCCGGCGACGATCGCGTCCCGCAGGGCGGCGTAGTCGACGACGAACCCGCGCGAGAGGTTGAGGAACACGGCGCCCGGGCGCATCCGAGCGAACTGCTTCGCCCCGAAGAGCCCGGCGTTCCCGCTGCGGCCGTCGACGTGCAGCGTGACGATGTCGGCCGTCTCCAGCAGCTCGTCGAGCGTGCTCATGCGGCGGGCGTTGCCGAGGGCCAGCTTCTCGGCGGTGTCGTAGAACACGACCGACATGCCGAGGTTCTCCGCCAGCACGGAGAGCTGGGTCCCGATGTTGCCGTAGCCGATGATGCCGAGCGTGCGGCCGCGGATCTCGTGCGCACCCGTCGCCGACTTGTTCCAGATGCCGTCGTGCATGGCCCGGTCGAGCTCGGTCTGACGGCGCGTCAGCGAGATGATGTCCGCGATCGCGATCTCCACCACCGAGCGCGTGTTGGAGAACGGCGCGTTGAACGTCGCGACGCCGCGCGCCGCCGCCTCGGCGAGGTCGATCTGGTTGGTGCCGATGCAGTAGGCCCCGATCGCCACGAGGGACGGGGACGCCGCGAGCACCTCCGCGGTGACGTGCGTCTTGGAGCGGATCCCCAGCAGGTGCACGCCGTCGAGCGCCTCGACGAGCTCGGTCTCGTCGAGCGCCCCGGTGCGGGTCGTCACGTCGAAGCCGGCCGTCTCGAGGATCGAGCGAGCCTGGGGGTGGAGGTTCTCGAGCAGCAGGGCCTTCAGCACGCCCCTATGGTGCGCCCCCGGGACCCCCAGGCCTACAGCGGTCCGGCCCTCGGACACGCGCGGGACCTGCTGCTCAGCGCCACCCTGCCGGCAGCGGGCGCTCGTGGAGGACGTGGAGTGCACGGGTGGGCCGGGTCATGGCGACGTACAGGTCACCGGCGCTGGCCTCGATCACCTCGGCCGGCTCGACCAGCACGACGACGTCGAACTCCAGGCCCTTGGCCTCGCGCGGGCTGAGCACCACGAGCGGGGCGTCGAGGTCGGCCGCGCTCGAGCCGGTGCCGAGCGCGGGGCGCAGCCCGGCCTCCCGCAGGGCGGTGCCGATCGCGTCGAGGCGCGCGTCCACGGCGATCACCGCGATCCGCCCGGCACCTGTGGCATCGGTGACCTCGGCGACGAGCTTTCCGGTCGTCTCGGCGACCGCCGCGGGGAAGTCCTGGACCTGTGTCACCACCAGCGAGTCGTCCACCTCGCGCGCCGAGGTCAGCGGGCTCACGGGCAGGTGCGCCGCGACGGCCACCCGCCGGGCCGTGTCGGCGACCTCGGCCGGGGTCCGGTAGTTCACGGTCAGCTCGTTGAGCCGCCACGACGACCGCAGCACGGGGTCCAGCTGGGCCGCCCAGCTGCGCGCCCCGGCGGTCGCGGTGGTCTGGGCGACGTCGCCGACGATCGTCAGCGACCTCGTCGGCACGCGCCGCAGCAAGGACCGCCATGCCATGGCCGAGAGCTCCTGCGCCTCGTCCACCACCACGTGGCCGTAGGTCCACGACCGGTCGGCCGCGGCCCGCTCGGCCGTCGTCAGGGTCGGCCCGGTCGTCGCGAACCGGTCCGCGAGCATCTCCGCGGAGACCATCCCGCCGCTGCCCGTCGACTCGAGCACCTGCCGGGCGTACGCCAGCTCGGAGGCGCGCCGCTCGGTCGCGGCGCGCGCCTCGGCCCGGGCGGCCTGGTCGTCCTCCCCGAGCAGCTCGGCCGCCTCGTCGAGGATCGGGACGTCCGCGGGCGTCCAGGGTGCGTCCGGCTCCCGGACCAGCATCGCCCGCTGCTGCGGGCTGAGCTGCGGTGCCGCGGACGCGAGCCGGTGCGGCTTGGACCAGAGGTCGGAGACGAGCTTCTGGGGTGTGATCGGCATCCAAGCCAGGTTGAGCGCGACCCGGATCTCCCGCGTCGTGCGCAGCTCCTCGATGATCTCGCTGCGCTCGTCGGCGGGGACCTCCTGGCCGAGCTGCTGCACGTACTGCTCGGCCAACCTGCTCAGCATGTCCCGGACGAACGAGACACGGGCCTGGTTGTGCGGCTTGTGGTTGCGCCGGGCGCGGGCCATCGCCGACGCGACGTCGTTCGGCCGGATGACGAGGTCGTGGCCGTCGACGCGCACGTGGACCGGCTGCGCAGGGATCCGCTCGCGGTCGCGCACGGCACGCGCGATCACGCTGCCCCACAGGGCGCGGCCCTTGAGCTCCGCGACGGCCTCGTCCTCCGTGGCCGTCGCCTGGATGCCGGGGTACAGCTCCGCGACGGTCGTGGTGACCACGCCCGTCTCGCCCAGGGACGGCAGCACCTGGTCGATGTAGCGCAGGAACGTACGGCTCGGGCCCACCAGCAGGACGCCCGAGCGTTCCAGGAGGCGGCGGTGCGCGTAGAGCAGGAACGCCGCGCGGTGCAGGGCCACGGCCGTCTTGCCGGTACCCGGGCCGCCCTGGACGACGAGCGCGCCGCCGAGCTCCGAGCGGATGATCGCGTCCTGCTCGCCCTGGATCGTCGCGACGATGTCGCCCATCCGGCCGGTGCGGCCCGCGGCCAGCCCGGCCAGGAGCGCGCCCTCGCCGGACAGCCCGCTCAGGCGCTCTCCCGCGTCCCCGGTCAGCAGGTCGAGGTCGAGCACCTCGTCCTCCACGCTCGTCACCGTCCGTCCGCGGGTGACCACGTGCCGGCGACGCACGACGCCGTCGGGGTGCGCCGCGGTGGCCCGGTAGAACGCCTGCGCCGCGGGTGCGCGCCAGTCGGTGAGCAGCTGGGTCTGCTCGGTGTCCGTGAGGCCGAGACGGCCGATGTAGCGGCGGCTGTCGTCGTCCAGGTCGAGCCGTCCGAAGACGAGACGCTCCTCGACGGCCTCGAGCTGCGCGATCCGGTCCTCGTAGAGGGTCGCGAACGCGTCCCGCTCGCTGCGGTTCTGGGGCGAGCCCGACGGGCCCTCCCGCCGGACGTCCGCCAGACGCGCCCGCGTCTGTGCGCGCAGGTCGTCGAGCCGGCCGTACAGCTGGTCGACGACGCCCTGCTCGACGGCCAGCTCGTTGTCCATGCCTGCCACCTGGGCGATCTCCGTTCCGCCGGGGACACCGGCCACGCGTACCTCCGCCCGGCGTGCGTCGAGGGACGGCGCGACGCTCGGAGCGGCCGTCCATTATCCGACCTCCGCGGCCCCGTCGCACGCAGCCGACCGGGTGGGCCCTCCCGCCGACCGGGTGAGATGGCGCGCGACAGCGGTTTGCGACCCCTACGATTCGGGTGTCCTGTCAGGAAGCGGCAGGTGAACCGTCGGGAGGAGAGGCCCGTTGAGCGACGCACGCACCGCCCCCGACGACATCCGCCGCGGCACGGTGACGAACTCCGCACCTGTCCGGCTGCTGCTCGTCGAGGACGACGAGGGCGACGCCATCCTCGTCCGTGAGCACCTCGCGGACGCGGGCCTCGATGTCGACCTGCTCTGGGTCCGCACGCTCGACGAAGCCATCGACCGGCTCCACGTCGACCTCGTCCTGCTGGACCTCGGGCTGCCCGACGCGATGGGCATCGCCGCGCTCGAGCGCCTGCTGGCCGCCGACGCACCCGCCGTCGTCGTGCTCACCGGCCTGGCCGGCACCGACATCGGGCTCGCGGCCGTCGCCGCGGGAGCCCAGGACTACCTGGTCAAGGGAGAGGTCGACGGCGAGACGCTCGGTCGCTCCGTGCGCTACGCCATCCAACGTCGCCGTCTCGAGGACACCGACCGCGCCCTCTACCGCAGCCTCGTGCGCGCCGAGGAGGTCAACCGGCTCGAGCGCGCCCTGCTGCCGACGCCCTCGGTCGTCGACCAGCAGCTCGAGGTGCGCGTCGGGTACCGCGCAGGCCGTGACGGCGTGCTCGGCGGCGACTTCTACGACGTCGTCGAGCGGCCCGACGGCTCGGTCCTCGCGCTCGTGGGCGACGTCTGCGGGCACGGGCCCGACGAGGCGGCGCTCGGGGCGACGCTGCGCACCGCGTGGCGGACGCTGGTGCTCGCCGAGGTGCCGACGGTCGACCTCTTCGGCCTGCTCGAACGCGTCCTGATCTCGGAGCGCGCCCGGCCCGAGATCTTCACGACCGTCTCGATGCTCGACGTCACCGCGGACCGGAGCTCGGTCGACCTCTACCTCGCCGGCCATCCCGTGCCGCTGCTCCTCGGCGAGCCGTCGGCGCTCCTGCCTACCCACGGGCGAGGCCGCGCCCTCGGTATCCCCGTCCCCGGGGGCTGGGCGCCCGTGCGGCTCGAGCTCGAACCCTCCTGGCGCATCCTGCTGTACACCGACGGCGTCCTCGAGGCGACCATCGGCGGCGGGTCCGACCGCCTGGGCAAGACCGGCCTCCTGCGCATCGTCGACGGAGCGGTCGCGGCCCAGGGCGACCTCGTCGAGCGCGTCCTGCACGACGTCCGCGAGCTCCACGGCGGCGACCTGGTCGACGACGCCGCCGTCGTCGTCCTCGGGTGGCGCGCGTGACCGCAGCCCCGACGCCCGCGCGGCGTTCCTCGACGCTGCGCCGTCGGCTGCGGACCGTGATCATCGCGTCCGGCGTCGCCCTCCTGGTCGTCGTCCTCGGCACGGTGCTGGTCCTCGTCCGGCTGGTGGACCTCCAGGAGGCGGTCACCGAGAGGTACTTCAGCGCGATCACGGAGGCCGACGGTGCGTTCATCCAGCTCGTCGACGCCGAGACCGCGGTGCGCGGGTTCGCCCTGACCGGGGACCCCGTCACGCTCGAGCCGTACGAACGGTCCGCGGCCGACGACCTCTCGTTCCGCACGCTCGCCGCGCGCGAGGCGGAGGGCGGCGACGAGGAGCTGACGGCGGCGGCGCAGGCGGCCGCGGACGCCGGCCGGCGGTGGAACGAGGAGTTCGCCATCCCGGTCATGGAGGAGGTCCGCACGGGCGGCGTCGGGGCGATCACGACGGAGGAGATCGAGCAGGGCCGGGTGCTCTTCGACGAGGCGCGCGCGGCAGCGGAGGACTACATCGAGCTCCTGCGCGAACGGCGCGCCGACGCGGTCGGCGAGCTCGGGGTGTGGACGTACGTGGCCGCCGGGACCGTGGTGCTGCTCGTCCTCGCGGCGGTCGCGCTGGGCATCGCCCTGTGGGTCACGC
This sequence comes from Cellulomonas sp. Leaf334, assembly GCF_001424195.1. GTDB lineage: Bacteria > Actinomycetota > Actinomycetes > Actinomycetales > Cellulomonadaceae > Cellulomonas. Next base: position 298,737 of record NZ_LMOO01000006.1, read on the forward strand.
TCCGGCGCTGGATCCTCGAGCCGCTCGACTCGCTCGCCGCCGACGCGCGCGCGGTCTCGTCGGGCGACCTGCGGCATCCCGTCGCGTCGGTCGGCCCGGGCGAGATCGCCTCGCTCGCGGACGACGTCGAGCGGATGCGCGTCGCGCTCGTCGACCAGGTGCAGGTGCTGGAGTCGTCGCGCGCGGAGATCGCCCTGGCCCACGAGCTGCTCACCGAGCAGGCCGAGGAGCTGCGCCGGTCCAACCGCGACCTGGAGCAGTTCGCGTACGTCGCGTCGCACGACCTGCAGGAGCCGCTGCGCAAGATCGCGAGCTTCACGCAGCTCCTGCAGAAGCGCTACGGCGGGCAGATGGACGAGCGCGCCGACCAGTACATCGCCTTCGCGGTCGACGGCGCCAAGCGCATGCAGCAGCTCATCCAGGACCTCCTCGGCTTCTCCCGCGTGGGACGGGTGGGCGGCGAGGTCAGCGACGTCGACCTTGCGGACGCTCTTGCGACGGCCCTGGACAACCTCAGCGAGTCCGTCGCGGAGTCCGGGGCGGTCGTCACGCACGACGAGCTGCCGACGGTGCGCGGCGAGCGCCCGCTGCTGGTCCAGCTCTTCCAGAACCTGGTCGGGAACGCGATCAAGTTCCGCGACCCGTCACGGCCCCCGACCGTGCACCTCAGCGGGCGTCGCGTGGCAGACTCCTGGGAGCTCGAGTGTCGAGACAACGGCATCGGCATCGACCAGCAGTACGCGGAACGGGTGTTCGTCATCTTCCAGCGACTGCACGCCAAGGACATCTACGAGGGCACCGGCATCGGGCTCTCGTTGTGCAAGAAGATCGTCGAGTTCCACGGCGGTCGCATCTGGATCGAGCAGCCCGACGGCGAGGGCACCAGCATCCACTGGACCCTCCCCGCTGCCGACGACCACACCCCCTGAACGGAGACCAGCTCGTGCCGAACAGCACCAAGATCATCGACGTGCTCCTTGTCGAGGACGACCCGGGCGACGTGCTCATGACGCGGGAGGCGTTCGAGGACAACAAGCTCCGGAACCGCCTCTCCGTGGTCTCGGACGGCGTGAGCGCCCTCGAGTTCCTCCGCAAGGAGGGCGAGCACGTGGACGCCCCGACGCCCGACCTGGTCCTGCTCGACCTCAACCTGCCGCGCATGGACGGCCGCGAGGTCCTGCAGGCTCTCAAGGCGGACGCCAACCTGCGGTCGATCCCGGTCGTCGTGCTGACCACCTCGGAGGCGGAGGAGGACGTGGTCCGCAGCTACTCGCTGCACGCCAACGCCTACGTCACCAAGCCGGTCGACTTCGACCGGTTCATCGAGGTCGTCCGCCAGATCGACGAGTTCTTCGTGGAAGTGGTGCGACTTCCAGGTCGCTGACCGGGAAGAACTCGTGGCGGGTGGGCGTTGTCCCGGTAACCCGGACGGAAGTGAGCGCACACCCATGCTGAACCCGAGCGAGATCTACGACGTCGACCCCGAGGTCGCCGCCCAGGTCGAGGCGCGGACGGTGAACGGCGCCGGTCCCGTCCTCGTGCACGCGGTGCGCGGGTTCGTGGACGCGGGCAACGCCGGCCAGCTGGCCGCCGAGCACCTGGTCGACGAGTTGCCGACGACGCGCCTGGCGACCTTCGACGTCGACCAGCTGCTGGACTACCGGTCGCGACGACCCGTGATGACGTTCGACCAGACGACGTGGGCGTCGTACGCCGAGCCCGAGCTCGTCGTCGACCTGGTGCAGGACGCCGCGGGAGTTCCGTTCCTGCTCCTGCACGGCGTCGAGCCCGACGTGCAGTGGGAGCGGTACGTGGCCGCGGTCCGGCAGATCGTGGAGCGGTTCGACGTGCCGCTCACGGTCGGCCTGCACGGCATCCCCATGGGCATCCCGCACACGCGCCCGTTGTCGGTCACGGCGCACGCCACCCGGCCCGAGCTCGTCGCCGACCACACGTCGTGGTTCGGCACCGTCCAGGTCCCCGCCAGCGCGAGCGCGCTGCTCGAGCTGCGCCTGGGCCAGTCGGGCCACGACGCCGTCGGGTTCGCCGTGCACGTCCCGCACTACCTCGCGCAGTCGGCCTTCCCTCAGGCGAGCCAGGCGGCGCTGTCCAACGTCGAGCGCGCGACGGGTCTCGACCTGCAGGTCGCGGCGCTGACCGCGGCGGCGGACGAGGCGATGCAGGAGATCGACCGGCAGGTGACGGGTTCGGAGGACGTCGCGGCCGTCGTGCACGCGCTCGAGGAGCAGTACGACTCGTTCACCCGCAACATCGGGCGCACGAGCCTGCTCGCGGGTTCGACCGAGCTGCCGACCGCCGACGAGCTGGGAGCCGAGTTCGAGCGGTTCCTGGCGCAGCAGGGCGACGACAGCGGTCCCGCCTGAGACCGGACCTTTACCGGATCGTTGTCAAACCGTGTGAGCCGGAAGGGCGAAAGCGTGGCGCGGGTCACGTGCCCGATGGAAGGATGCACACGTTGCAGTGACGTACTCGCTTGACCGGCTCGCTCGACAGGCGCCGTCAGCCGGGCCACGGCCCGGGGGTCGGTACCGACCAGTCGTCCTCGGCTGGGCCACCCGGTGCAGGACGTGAGGCATTGCGGCACGGCGTAGGCAGAAGGTCCGCGCCGTCACCGGTGGGACAGAAGGAAACGAACATGGCACAGGGTGCTGTCAAGTGGTTCAACGCTGAGAAGGGCTTCGGGTTCATCGCCCAGGACGGCGGCGGTGCCGACGTCTTCGTCCACTACTCCGCGATCGACTCCTCGGGCTACCGCAGCCTCGACGAGGGCCAGCGCGTCGAGTTCGAGATCACGCAGGGCGCCAAGGGGCCGCAGGCCGAGAGCGTCCGCCCGATCTGAGCTGACGTCCGAAGGGCCGTACCCGTTCCGGGTGCGGCCCTTCGTCATGCCTCCGGGTCCCGCAGGGGTGCGGCGTTCCCCACGAACGCCGTGACCTCGGCGCCGTGCAGCAGGCGAGCGGGCGCGGGGAGGCTGCGGACGGCGCGGGCGAGGGGCGGCGAGCCCAGGAGGTCGAGGTCGTCGGTGGCCACCAGGACGACGTTGCCGTAGCCGCGGCCGCGCAGGAGCCCCGGCTCCGCGATGACGGCCACGTCGGCGAACGCGTCCCGGAGCGTGGCGCCCTCCGCCTTCGCACCCGCGAGCGGCGGTCGGTCGGCACAGTTGACGAGGTAGACGCCGCCGGGGCGGAGCACCCGCACGACCTGCGCGACCATCTCCCGCGTGCGGACGTGGTCGGGGGTGACGTCGCCGGCGAAGACGTCGCGGACGACCACGTCCGCGGACGCGTCGGGCAGCCTCGACAGCTCCGCCCGGGCGTCGCCCGCCCGGATCCGCAGCGCGGGGGAGCGCGGCAGGTCGAACCAGCCCCGCACCAGCTCCGGCAGCGCGGTGTCCAGCTCGACCGCCAGCTGCCGTGACCCGGGGCGCGTCGCGTCGACCGCGCGTGCCAGGGCGCACCCTGCCGCGCCGAGGTGGACGACGTCCAGCGGTCCGCCGGTGTCGCCGAGCCGGTCGATGACGGCCGCCATCTGCTGCATGTACTCGAACACGAGCCGGGTCGGGTCGACCAGGTCGACGTACGAGCTCGGCACGCCGTTGACCAGGACGGTGACACCGTCGGGATCGTCGAGGTCGCGGACCAGCTCGACGGTGCCGGTCGGGATCGCCACCGGGCCGGTGGGCCAGAGCCCGCGGGCCGGGGTGCGTGTGGGTGGTCGGTGCGAGTCTGGGCTGCGTCGGGCGGGACGGTCGCGGGCAGCCATGGCTCCCACGCTACGGCGCGGGCGGGAGGCTTGACGCCATCGAACACCTGTTCGATACTGGTGGGACGGAGTTCACAGCGGAGAGAGGGGCCGGCGAGATGCGCCAGCAGACCGAGCAGCACGACTCGACCGCGGCACCCCTGCCCGCGCGTGTCGGCGAGCTGCTCGGCCGTGCCGACGCCGAGCTGGTGGCCGCGCAGTTCTCGTCCGAGCCGTGGGAGCAGCTCTCGCACGCGCACCTCGCTGCCCTGCGCGCCGGGGCCGCGGTGGTCGCCGCCCGGGGGACGCCGTCCGGACGCCGGGCGCCGCGCACCGTCTGGAGCATGCTCGGCGTGGTCGCCCCGGAGCTGGGCTCCTGGTCGACGTACTTCGCGGAGTCCGCGGCCCTGCGCGCGGCGGTGGACGCCGGACGGTTCGAGCTCGTCGGTCCGGCGCGGGCCGAGGAGGCGGTGTGCGCGGCGGAGGACTTCGTCGACGCGGCACGCGATCTCGTGCACGGCGGCGCGGGCGCTGTCGTCGGGCGGACGCTGAGCATGCGCGTCCAGCGGGCGTCATGAGCACCGACGACGGACCACGTGGGTCGGACGACCCCGCGACGCCATGAACCGTGCACCCCGGTCGGCACGGACCGAGCAGGACCGCGGTCACGAGGAGGCCGGCTGCTCGATCCTGCACGTCGACCTGGACGCTTTCGTCGCCTCGGTGGAGCTCGCTCGCCGGCCGCAGCTGCGTGGGCTGCCGGTCGTCGTCGGCAGCGCCACCGGTGTCGTCGTCGCGGCGACGTACGAGGCGAGGGCGTTCGGCGTGCACCCGGAGACACCGATGGCGACGGCGTTGCTGCAGTGCCCGCAGGCCGTGGTTGTCCCGCCGGACCACCACGCGTACCGCGAGGTGTCCGCGGGCGTCATGAGGGTCCTCGGGGACGTCACCGCACTGGTCGAGCAGGTCGGTGTCGACGGGGCCTTCCTGGACGTGGCGGGAGCGCGCCGCCGATGGGGACCACCCACCGTCATCGCCGACCTGATCCGTCGACAGGTCCGGGAGCAGTTCGGCCTCACCTGCTCCGTCGGGATCGGATCGACCAAGCTCGTCGCCCGGCTCGCGTCCGGTCGTGCCAAACCTGACGGCGTCCTCCTGGTCCCTCGCGCGGCGACCGTCGACTTCCTGCGGGACCTGCCCGTCGGGGCGCTCTTGAGCGTGGGTGAAAAGGCGGAGACCGCTCTGGCGGGTCGGGGGATCAGGACGGTCGCGGAGCTGGCCGACGCCGACGTGTCCGTCGTCCAGCACGCGGTGGGTCGGGTGGCGGGCGCGCACCTGGTCGACCTGGCGTGGGGGAGGGACCCGCGGCCGGTCAGCCCGGGTCGCGACGTGGGGTCGATCGACGCTGAGGAGTCCTTCGGGACGCCGGTGGCGGACCTCGCCGCGGTGGAGGAGAAGGCCCATGAGCTGGCGGACCGGTGCGCGGTCCGGTTGCGTGCGAACGGCCTGGTCAGCCGCACGATCACCGTGAAGATCCGCACCACCGACCGGCGCACGCTCACCCGGTCGCGCAGTCTCGTGACGCCGACGGACATCGGTCGGGAGCTGTTCCTCGCGGCCCGCGGACTGGTGGCCGGCGTCGACCTGCGGGGTGCGCACGTCCGGCTCGTCGGGGTGCGCGCCGACGGGTTGTCCCGCGCGCCGACGAGCATCCGGCAGCCCACGCCCGACGAGGCGTCGGACGTGCCTGTGCGGGCCTGGTGGGACGCGGAACGCGCCCTGGGCGAGCTGGACGAGGGGTTCGAGAGTGGTCCGATCGGGGCCGGAGCCTCTCAGCCAGGTGGAGTATCCTCCCGCTCGACTACCACCATCGTTCCGGCGGATCTATCCTGAGCCGGAAGACAGGTCCACATAGCTGACAACGGGGGTCAGGATGCCTCTCTCCGAGTACGAGCAGCGCGTGCTCGAGCAGATGGAACGGCAGTTGACCTCTGACGATCCTCGGCTCGCGAACACGCTGACCCAGCGCGGGCACCGCCCGTTCGGCCGGTACGTCATCGCGGGAGTCGGTGCGTCCGTCGGTCTGCTCCTTCTCGTGCTCGGCGCCGCGAACAGCCTTCCGTGGCTCGGTGTCATCGGCTTCGTCGTGATGTTCGCTGCCGTGGCCTTCGCGTTCGCCGCACCGCACCGCTCGTCGGGTCACCGGTCCGGGCCGCGCGGGGTCGTGCAGAGCGACGGTCAGGTCAAGCCGACGACGCCGTCGGCCCGTCAGAAGTCGAGCTTCATGTCTCGTCTCGAGGAGCGCTGGGAACGGCGCCGCGGCGAGAGCGGTCGCTGAGCAGGGTCTCGACCCCGCTCATCATCTCGTCGACCCACCCGGCCAGGACGGCGGGGTCCACCTCAGGCTGGACCCGCGCGTAGCGCTCGCGCTCGACGGTCCTGGCCAACGACTCCAGCGCCTCGGCGGACGTCCCGGTCAGCGGGGCTCCTGCCGCCTGCCGCAGCTGCTCGTGCACCGACGCGACGACGGTGCGCGGTGAGTCGGCATCCGTCCAGGTGACGCCTCGGGAACCGAGCCGCCGTCGGGCGCGCAGCCACGCACGCTCGGGTGTCAGGTCGGCGCGCAGCATGCTGCGGCGCCGGACGAGCGCCAGACCGAGCGAGGCGACGGCGAGCACGATCGCGACCGTGATCGCGACCGGCAGCCAGCCCTGCTCCTCGTCCTGCGTGCCGGTCGAGGACGACTGTCCTCCCGGAGCGCTCGTCGACGTGGCGCTGGATGCCGGCAGCGGGATGGCCTCGTCTGGCCGGCTGTCGGGCGCGGACACGCCGGTGAACGGGTCGGCCCAGCGCGGGGGTGCGCTCGTCTGCACGGCGGGGGTGGGCTCGAACCGGACCCATCCGTAGTCCTCGAAGTACAGCTCCGGCCACGCGTGGGACCGCTGGCCGGAGACGACGTAGCTGCCGTTGCGGTCGGACTCGCCGGGCAGGAACCCGACGGCGACGCGGGCGGGGATGTCGAGCGTCCGAGCCATGATCGCCATCGAGGTGGCGAACTGCACGCAGTACCCGCGGGTGGACTGCAGGAAGTCCCAGACGGCGTCGTCGGACCGGGACGGTGCCACGCGGGTGTCGTACGTGAAGTTCGTCCCGGCGCGGAAGAACGTCTGGAGCGCCATCGCCTGCTCGTACGGGGTCGTGGCATCGGCGGTGATCTCTTGCGCCGCCTCGGCGACGTCCTCCGAGTGGCTGGTGCTGGACACCTCGAGCGACAGTCCGTCGTCGCCGGGGTCGCCCACCTCGGCGTCCGCGAGGTCCTCCTTCGTGAGCGACGGGATCTCGACCTGCATCCCGTACGTCATGCCGTCGAACGTGCCGCGCCGGCCGACCACCTCGTCGCGGACGGGGTCGTACTCCCACCCGCCGCTGACGTCGACGGTGCGCGGGAAGGTGCTCAGGGGCAGACGGCGTTCGCGCAGGTTGGCGACCTCCACCTGGACGTTCGCGAGCGAGCCGCGCTGCGCGTCGGGTGCCGATCCCCGGATCTCCGGGTCGGACGCGAGGAGCGTCGCGGGATCCCACGACGTCAGCTCGAGCGAGTCGGCGCGATCCCAGGAGTTGCCGTCGAACGTGGTGAGCGTGAAGGCGCGCAGCGGCCCGACGTCGTTGGCCGAGACCGCCGGGGCGGTCGATGCGCTGGGCGAGGGGGCGGGGTCCGCCTGCGGGTCGGCCTCGACCGGCGTGACGGAGTAGCGCAGCACGACCTGCCCCGACCGGGTGCCCAGGCTCTCGCGCAGGTCGAGGTCGTCGCTCAGGGACATGGGTCCGACGGGACCGGTGCCGAAGCTGGGCATGCTCATGGTCGCCCAGCCGGGGAACGCGGCGACCGCTGGTCCGGCGATGAGCGTGGCCACGATCAGGGACACCGAGCAGAGCACCGCGACGCCGGCCCGTCGCCCCCGGTCGCTGTGCGCCGACGGGGGCGCGGCGCTGAGGGCGAGCAGGAGCAGGTAGAACAGGCTGGTCCAGGCGATCGACCAGCCGCTCGCGGGGAAGCCGAGGATGATCGCGGGGGTCCACAGGGCGGCGAACGCGAGGCCGGACAGCGCCGGCGTGCCGAGACCGATCGCGAGGAGGTCGGCCAGCAGGAAGACCGCGACGGCGCCGACGACGACCAGGAGCTCGGTGGGGCGCACGCCGACCATCGGCACCAGGGACGCGTTGATGACCGTGACACCCTCGCGCGCGGTCGCCAGGGTCCGGTCCAGCGAGTCCGCGTCGGGCAGCACCTGGAGGCGCCCGGGAGGAGCTCCGTACCGGACGAGGACGATGCCGGCGGAGACGATCGTGCCGGCGAGCGTGGGGGCCCACCAGGAGCGGGTCACGGCGCGGACGCCGATCACGACGGCGGCGACGACGAGGACGACCAGCCAGGTCGCGACGAGCCAGCCGCCGCGCACGATCAGGCCGGTGAGCGCGAACAGGCTCGCGCAGGTCGCGGCGGCGCACAGGGCCGACCCGAGGGCGGACCGGGGGCCGCGGGGGATGCGTTGCACGCGGCCGGTCACTGGGCCGACCCCAGGAGGCGCAACCAGCAGTCGACGACCGGTTCGCCGGGTGTCACCCGGCACGCCCGCCAGCCGGCGCGGCGCAGCGCCTTGATGGTGTGCTCGGCCTCCGCCTCCTGCGCCGGGGTGTCGGCGCGGACGACGGCCCAGGCGAGGGCGTTGTCGGCGACGTGGGCGAGAGCGGCCCGTGCCGAGGCTCCGAGCGGTCCCAGCACCGCGAGGACGATCTCGCCGCCTGCCTCCGTGGTGTGCAGGAGGTGCGCGGCTGAGACCAGCGCGGCCTCGCCCTGGACGGCCGAGCGGGGCGCCTCGAGGTCGATGGTGCGGTCGAGCAGGGCGCTGCGTGCGCCGGGGCCGGAGCGGTCGTGGACGAAGCCGAGCGGGGACGCCGCTGCGGTCCCACCGCTGACCAGGCGGACGGGGTGCCCGCCGTCGAGCATGGCCAGCGACATGGACGCGGCCAGGGAGATCGACCACTCCAGGCTCGTCGCGCGGGCAGGCAGGTCCAGGAGCACCGAGACGGGGCGCATCCCGGCGCGCTCGTCGGACCGGACCATGAGGGCGCCCTTGCGGGCGCTGCTGCTCCAGTGCACGCGGCGCAGGTCGTCACCCTCGCGGTAGTCGCGCAGGGAGGCGTCGTCGGTCGACGGGCTCCGCGCACCCAGGGCGACGCGGTCGGGCTCGCCGACCAGCACGTCGCTCGGGGTGGGCAGCGGGACGACCGCCGGCCACACCGAGACCTCGGCCTGCTCGCCGAGGGTCGCGGAGGTGCGCACGACGCCGAACGGGTCGCCACGGGTCACGACGAGCGGACCCAGGGGCCAGCGACCGCGGCGGGCGGCCTGCACCGAGTACGTCACGGTGACGCGACGCGGGGCACGGGTCACCCGCGCACGCAGCGGCCGGCCGCCGGACAGCTCGGTGGCCGCCTGCTCCGCGAACTTCAGCCCGGCCAGCCGGACGCGGGCGGCGGGGTCGGTCGCCGTGATCACGACCTCGATCTGCGCCTCCTCACCCGCGTGGACGGGGTTCGGGACGGCGTGCCGCAGCACGCTGAGCCGGTGCTTGCCCCGGCCCGGGTCGAGCACCCCGACGGCGACGGCCGCGCCCACGACGAGCAGCAGCGCGAGCGTGCCGATGCGGACCAGGTCGACCGCCCCGAGCACGACGCCGAGCTGCAGCGCGACGATGCCCGCGATCCCGAGGGCGAGACCGCGAGGCGTCGGACGAAGGCGCATCAGCCGATCGCGCGACGCGAGCGCGCGGTGGCCGCCGCGGACGGGAGCGGGACCCTGTCGAGGATGTCGGTGACGATGTCGGAGGTGCTGCGCCCGGACAGGCGGGACTCGGTGCTGGGCAGGAGCCGGTGGGCGAGCACGGGCACGCCGAGCTGCTGGACGTCGTCGGGCAGCACGTGGTCGCGACCGTCCATCGCGGCCAGCGCCTTGGCGGCCCGCAGCAGCTGGATCGCCGCTCGGGGGGACGCACCGAGACGCAGGCCCGGGTCCTCGCGGGTCGCGGTCACCAGGTCGACCACGTACCTCTTGATGCCCGGTGCTGCGAAGAGCCGGCGTGTGGTCTCGATGAGCTCCTTGACCTGCGCGGCGTCCGTCACCGGTCGCAGGGTGTCGAGCGGGTCGGAGGTCTCCTGCAGGTCGAGCATGTCGAGCTCGGACTCGATGCTCGGGTAGCCCACCGTCAGGCGAGCCATGAACCGGTCCCGCTGCGCCTCGGGCAGAGGGTAGGTGCCCTCCATCTCGACGGGGTTCTGCGTGGCGACGACCAGGAACGGCCGCGGCAGCGGGTAGGTGCGGCCGTCGACGGTGGCCTGCGCCTCCTGCATGCACTCGAGCAGCGCCGACTGCGTCTTGGGCGACGCGCGGTTGATCTCGTCGCCGATGACGACGTGCGCGAAGACGGGCCCGGGCCGGAACTCGAACTCGTGCGTCTGCGACCGGAAGATGTTGACGCCGGTGAGGTCCGACGGCAGCAGGTCGGGCGTGAACTGGATCCGCCCGACGGTGCAGTCGATCGTCTTGGCGAGCGCCTTGGCGAGCGTGGTCTTCCCGACCCCGGGCACGTCCTCCAGGAGCAGGTGCCCCTCGGCGAGCAGCACGGCGACGGTGACCCGGACGAGCTCGGGTCGGCCGGTGACGACGCCCTCCACGGCCGTGCGCATCCGGTGGGTGGTGTCGACGACGTCCTCGAGCTCGCTCGAGGACGGGACGGCCTGCAGCATGACGCCTCCTTTGGCGGATCTGGGTCCGATCGTAAAGGGCGGGCGGCAGGAGTTCATCGCCCATCGGACCCCCACTTCGCTCCACCACCCGCGCGGCCCAGCCGCAGACGCCCGCGAAACGTGGGGGATTCGTCCGATCGCTCCTGGATCTGGCCTCTGAACTGCGGTTCGACACGCCCCGGTGCGTGGCGTTCACGGAATCTCCCTCCACTCTGCACCACCGCTGTGACCTGCAGTTATAGCCCTACGATCGGGTGAATAGTGGATCCTTCCGGTTGCTGGTGGAGGGAAGTGGAGTAGCGTGGAGGCACGTGGTGAGGAGGGGAAAACCCGCACCTGAGGGAGTACCGAGGAACCGGAGGGAGGCGGGGTGACGCATGAGTCGTCCGCCGGCGTCTTCGGCTCCTTCGCGCCCTTCCTGGGCACGTACACCCCGCGTCTCGACGAGAAGGGCCGGCTCATCCTCCCGGCCAAGTTCCGCGGTCAGCTCGCCCCGGGTCTGGTCATGACCCGCGGCCAGGAGCGCTGCCTCTTCCTGCTCCCGATGCAGGAGTTCCAGCGCATGCACGACCAGCTCCGGCAGGCCCCCGTGACCAGCCGTCAGGCTCGCGACTACCTCCGCGTCTTCCTGTCCGGTGCCAGTGACGAGCTGCCCGACAAGCAGGGACGCATCTCCATCCCGCCGATGCTCCGCAAGTACGCGGGGCTGGAGCGCGACGTCGCCGTCATCGGCACCGGTACCCGGGTCGAGATCTGGGACCTCACCGCGTGGGAGACGTACCTGGCCGAGCAGGAGGCCGGGTACGCCGACACCGCGGAGGAGGTCTTCCCGAACGGCCCGTTCTAGAGAGCAGACCCCGCACGCACCGCCCGGCAAGACCTCCTCCCGAAACTCTGGCGCACTTCCCCGGCGCCAGAGGGTCGGTGGGGGATCTGGTCGGACGGCGGAGGGGCCGCCTGACCACATCCGTGCCACCTGGGGAGGGGAGCAGCGATGAATGACGACACGACCGGCCAGCCGTCGGACGCAGCCTCCCGGCACACCCCGGTGCTGCTGCAGCGCTGCCTCGACCTGCTGGCGCCGGCGTTCGACGTCGAGAACCCCGTGATGGTGGACTCGACGCTCGGCATGGGCGGCCACACCGAGGGCGTCCTGCAGGCGTTCCCGCACGTCCGGGTCGTCGGCCTGGACCGCGACACGCAGGCGCTCGAGCTCGCCGGCCGGCGGCTGGCGCCGTTCGGTGACCGCTTCACCGGCGTGCACGCCGTCTACGACGAGATCAACGACGTGCTCGACCGGCTGGGCATCAGGGCTGGCGTCCAGGGCGTGCTCATGGACCTCGGCGTCTCGTCGCTGCAGCTCGACGAGCGCGACCGCGGCTTCTCCTACTCGGCCGACGCGCCCCTCGACATGCGCATGGACGCCACGACCGGGCAGACCGCGGCGGACGTGCTCAACACCTACGACGAGCGCGAGCTCGCCCGGATCCTGCGCGTCTACGGCGAGGAGCGGTTCGCGCCGCGGATCGCCCGGGCGATCGTCGCGCAGCGAGCACGGCGACCGTTGGAACGCACCGGTGAGCTGGTGAGCATCGTGCGCGCCAACATCCCCGCGGCGACGCGCAAGACCGGCGGCAACCCGGCCAAGCGCACGTTCCAGGCGTTGCGGATCGAGGTGAACGGCGAGATCGAGGTGCTGGAGCGCGCGCTGCCGCAGTCGATCGAGGCGCTCGCCGTGGGCGGCCGGATCGTCGTCGAGGCGTACCACTCGCTGGAGGACCGCGCGGTGAAGCGGGCGCTCGCGGTCGGAGCGACGTCCAGCGCACCCCCGGACCTGCCCGTCGAACCCGAGACGCACGCGCCGTTCCTGCGCCTCGTCACCCGCGGTGCCGAGGAGGCCGACGAGGCCGAGCTCGCGCACAACCCGCGGTCGCAGTCGGTCCGGCTCCGCGCCGCCGAGCGCGTCCGTCCCACGCCCGACCACCTCACGCCACGCCAGACCGGAAGGAGGGCAGCATGAGCGCCCAGACCGCTGCCCGAGCAACTGCCTACCCGGCACCGTCCCGCCCGCGCCCGACGACGGCGCCTGCGGCCGCACCCCGACTTCGGGTCGTCCGCGCGCCGGAGCACGCCCGGACGCGAGTGCCGTTCATCCTTGCCTGCATGGCCGTCCTCGCCGGAGCGCTCCTGTCCGCGCTCCTCCTCAACACCTCGATGGCGGCCAGCGCGTACGCCGAGTACGACCTGTCCAACGAGCTCGGGCGGCTGAACCAGGACCAGCAGGACCTGACGGCGCAGCTCGACGCCAAGGCGTCGCCGACCCAGCTCGCCGCGGCGGCCACCGCGCTCGGCATGGTCCCGACGAACGGCACCGGCTGGCTCCGGCTGTCGGACGGCAGCGTGCAGGGCGTGCCGGAGCCGGCGGGAGCCGGGGGATGACGACACCGGTCGCGCGCCCGCGCGCGCGCACCGAGCAGACGCGACGTCCGGCGGCGGGCAACCGCACGACCGGGACGACGGTCCCGCGTCAGCGCGCCACGGCCGGTCCGCGGACGGTCGTGGTGCCCCCTGCGCGTCCCGGCAACGGGACGCCACCGGCCGGGCCCGTCCAACCGGGTTCGCGCGGCCGGATGGCGTTCCTCGCCGCCCTGGTCATCGTGGCGCTCGCCGTGTTCGGCGGGCGCCTGGTGTACGTCCAGGGACTGCGCGGAGCAGCGATCGCCGAGGAGGCACGCAACTCCCGGCTGAGCCCGATCAACCTGATCGGCAGCCGCGGCGAGATCACGGACGCGAACGGGGTCCCGCTGGCGACGTCGGTCGAGCGGTACAACATCTCGGTCAACCAGGTGCTCGTCGCGAAGTTCAAGGGCACCGAGAACCCGCCCGTGCCGGACGGTGCGGCGGGCGTCGCCGCGATCCTCGCGCCGCTGCTGGACATGAACCCCGCCGAGCTCGGCGGTGCGCTCGTGGGCGACCGGGGGTTCGTGTACATCCGCAAGGACGTGCTGCCGGACAGAGCGCGCGAGATCCGCAAGCTGGGTCTCAGCGGCGTCAACGTCGACCGCGTCGCGGAGCGGGTGTACCCGAACAGCACACTGGCGGGCAACGTCATCGGCTTCGTGAACTCCAGCGGTGTCGGGCTCGCCGGGCTCGAGGCGTCGCTGGACGAGCGGCTCACGGGCACCCCCGGCCAGGAGATCTACGAGCGCGGGCGCAAGGGCCAGGCGATCCCCGGCGGCTACTCCGAGATCACGCCGGCGACGCAGGGCGACACCGTCCAGCTCACGCTGCTGTCCGACGTGCAGTGGAAGGCCCAGTCGGCGCTCGACGCGCAGGTCGCGGCCACCGGCTCGTCGTCGGGCTCGCTGATCGTCACGGACGTCAAGACGGGCGAGGTCTATGCGATCGCCGACTCCGGCTCCGTGGACCCGAACCATCCCGGCGAGGCGTCGGGCTCGCTGTCCAGCGCCGTCTCGGACGTGTTCGAGCCGGGGTCGACGGGCAAGGTCATCACGATGGCCGCCATCCTCGACAACAAGATCGCCGACCCGCTCTCGCAGTGGGAGGTCCCGTACACGTACTCGCCCGACGGGAAGGAGACGTTCAAGGACTCGCACGAGCACGGCCTCCTGCGGCTCACCACCACCGGGGTGCTCGCGGAGTCCTCGAACACCGGCACGGTGATGATCGGTCAGCACCTGCCGGTCCAGACGCGCTACGACTACCTGGCGAAGTTCGGTTTCGGTGCACAGACCGGGATCGAGATGTCGGGGGAGTCGAAGGGCATCCTGCACCCGGTCGACAGCTGGCAGCGACGGGACAAGTTCGCCGTCCTGTTCGGCCAGGCCGTATCGGTGACCGCGCTGCAGGCCACGCAGGTCTTCGCGACGATCGCGAACGGCGGCGTCCGCGTGCAGCCGCACATCGTCAAGGGCTGGACGTCGCCGGACGGCACCTACACCCCGGCGCCCGCGGCGGCGTCGACGCAGGTCGTCTCGCCGGAGACCGCCAAGACGGTCCTCACGATGATGCAGAGCGTGGTCGACGACGGGACCGGCTCCAACGCGGCCATCCCCGGCTACCAGGTGGCCGGCAAGACCGGGACGGCGCAGAACTGGGTGGGCGGTGTGCAGGGCATCACGGCGTCGTTCATCGGCGTCGCGCCGGCCGACGACCCCCGCATCGCCGTCGCCGTCATCCTGCACAACCCGAGGACCTCGGTCTACGGCGGCACGGTCGCGGCGCCGGTGTTCAGCGACGTGGCGGGCTACACGCTCAGCGAGCTCGGCGTGGCGCCGTCGGGTACCACGGGGACGCTCTTCCCGACGACGTGGTGACCGAGCCGCAACGGGCGTGGCGGAGCGGCGCGCGGGGTAGATTCTCCCCATGACGACCCCCGCTCGGATGCGTCCGCTGCATCCCGCGGCCCACCTGGTCGCCGACCTCGTCTCGACGTTCGGCCTGGTCACGCGGGGTGCACCGCTCCCGGCCGACGCCGTGCTGACCGGCGTGAGCCTGGCCAGCGGCGACGTGGTCCCCGGTGACGTGTTCGTCGCGGTCACGGGCTTCACCGTGCACGGCGCCGCGTACGCCCCGCAGGCGGTCGACGCGGGGGCTGTGGCGGTCCTCACGGACGAGGCCGGCGCCGCTCTGCTGGAGGGCTCGGCCCTGGACCGGCGGGTGCCCGTCCTGGTCGCCGACGACCCGCGGGCGATCGCGGGGCCGGTCGCCGCGTGGGCGCACGACGCCCCGGGCGAGCGTCTGGTCGCGGTCGGCGTCACGGGCACCAACGGCAAGACCACCACCGCCTACTTCCTCGACGCCGCGCTGCGCGCCGCGCACCCGACGACCGCCGTGCTCGGCACCGTCGAGCTGCGCATCGGCGAGGACGCGGTGGAGAGCCCGCGGACCACGGTCGAGGCACCCGCCCTGCAGGCGATCCTCGCGCTGGCGGTCGAGCGGGGTGCGACGGCGCTCGCCATGGAGGTCTCCTCGCACGCGCTCGCGCTCGGCCGGGTCGGTGGGCTGACGTTCGACGTCGTCGGCTTCACCAACCTGCAGCGGGACCACCTCGACTTCCACGGCGACATGGAGGGCTACTTCCGGGACAAGTCCCGGCTGTTCGCCACCGGTCAGGCACGGCGCGGTGTGGTGGTGGTGGACGACGAGTGGGGCCGCCGGCTGGTGGCAGAGTCGCCGATCCCGGTGGAGTCCGTCGCGACGCACGTCGGCGCTCCCGAGGGTGCGGACGCCGACTGGGCGGTCACCGCTGCGGACATCGGCCTCGACGGCGTCGGGTCGACCTTCACCCTGCGGGGACCGGACGGCGCCTTGCACACCGCCGCGAGCCCGCTGCCGGGCAAGGTCAACGTGTCGAACGCGGCGCTGGCCGTCGTGCTCGCGCACGCGGCCGGGGTGGACCTCGACGTGGCGATCGCGGCGGTGGCCGGCGCGCACGAGATCCCGGGCCGGATGGAGCGGGTCATCGAGCGCGGCGACGGCCTCCCGCTCGCGATCGTCGACTACGCGCACACTCCCGACGCGCTCGTCCTCGCCCTCGACGCGGTCCGCCCGATCACCCCCGGCCGGCTCGTCCTCGTCTTCGGCTCCGACGGCGACCGCGACCAGGGCAAGCGCCCGATCATGGGCGAGATCGCCGCCCGGCTCGCGGACGTGATCGTCGTCACCGACGAGAATCCTCGTTCCGAGGAGCCGGCGGCCATCAGATCCGCCATCCTCGACGGTGTCCGGTCGGTGCGGCCGGACCTGGTCGACGTGCACGAGGCCACGAGCCGCGCGCAGGCCATCCGCGACGCCCTCGACCTCGCCTCCGAGCAGGACACCGTGATCATCACGGGCAAGGGGCACGAGCCGACACAGGAGATCGCCGGCGTGTTCCACCGCTACAACGACCGCGACGTGCTGACCGCAGCGCGCACCAGCCGGCGGGAGCAGCACGCGTGATCGCCCTGACGGCGGCCGAGATCGCGGCCGCGACCGGGGGTGTGCTGCGCGGCGCCGCGGCCACCGAGCCCGCGCTCGTCGTGAGCGGACCCGTCGTGGTCGACTCGCGTGACGACGTCACCGGGGGCCTGTTCGTCGCACTGCCCGGGGAGCACGTGGACGGTCACGACTACGCCGCCGTGGCGGTCGCCGGCGGGGCCGCGCTCGTGCTCGCCGCCCGCGACGTCGTCGGGGCGGGTGGTGACGTGCTGCCGAGCGTCGTCGTGGCCGACGTCGAGAAGGCCCTCGGCGACCTGGCGCGCGCGGTGCTGGAGCGTCTGCGCGAGGTCGCGCTCGAGCCCGGTGGCAGCGACCTGCGGGTCGTCGGCATCACCGGGTCGGTCGGCAAGACGACGACGAAGGACCTGCTCGCCCAGCTGTGCGGGAGCGTCGGGCCGACGATCGCGCCGGTCCGCTCGTTCAACAACGAGATCGGTCTGCCGCTGACGGTGCTGCGCGCCGACGAGTCGACCCGCTTCCTCGTGCTCGAGATGGGCGCCAGCGGCCCGGGGCACCTCACGTACCTCACCGACATCGCGCCGCCGGACGTCGCGGTGGTCCTGATCGTCGGCCACGCGCACCTCGGCGGCTTCGGCGGCATCGACGCGGTCGCGGTCGCGAAGGCCGAGATCGTGCAGGGTCTGGTCGCGGACGGCGTGGCCGTGCTCAACGCGGACGACCCGCGCGTGTCCGCGATGGCCTCGCTCGCACCCGGAGACGTCGTGACGTTCGGCGCCGCACCGGACGCGACGGTCGGTGTGCGCGACGTGCGGCTCGACCGGACGGGGCGGGCGACGTTCACGCTCGTGCAGCGCGGCGAGGCCGAGCGCACCGTCGAGGTGTCGTTGCGACTGGTCGGCGAGCACCACGTGCACAACGCCCTCGGGGCCGCGGCCGCCGCGCTCGCCGTCGGGCTCGACCTGGACGAGGTGGCAGCCGGGCTCAGCGCCGCGGACGCCCTGAGCCCGCACCGCATGCACGTGGTCGACCGGTCCGACGGCGTCACCGTCGTCGACGACTCCTACAACGCCAACCCGGACTCCATGCGGGCCGCGCTCAAGGCGCTGGCCGTCCTGGCCGGGCGGGACCGACGCTCGATCGCGGTCCTCGGCGAGATGCTCGAGCTGGGTCCCGACGCGCGCGAGGCCCACGACGCCATCGGGCGGCTCTGCGTCCGGCTGAACATCGGCCTGACCATCGTGGTCGGCGAGGGCGCGCGGGCCATCCGCGACGGCGCGAACCATGAGGGGTCGTGGGGTGACGAGGTCGTGCTCGCGGACGACCTCGCCGTCGCGACGGCCTTCCTGGAGAGCGAGCTGCGGCCCGGTGACGTGGTGCTCGTGAAGTCGTCGTACGGCGCCGGGCTGTGGAAGCTGGGCGACACCCTCGTCGAGGGGGACGTCCGATGAGGGCGGTCCTGATCTCCGGTGGGCTCGCGATGCTCATCGCGCTGCTGGGTACCCCCCTGTTCATCCGGTTCCTGGTCCACAAGCAGTACGGCCAGTTCATCCGGCAGGACGGGCCGACGGCGCACTTCACCAAGCGCGGCACCCCGACCATGGGCGGCGTCGTCATCATCGGTGCGACGTTGCTCGGGTGGGTCGGTGGCCTGATCGTCACGGGGACGCCGCCGAGCGCGTCGGCCGTGCTGGTCCTCTTCCTCATGACCGGCCTCGGGGTCGTCGGATTCCTCGACGACTTCATCAAGATCTCGCGGCAGCGCAGCCTCGGCCTCAACGCCCGCTGGAAGATCGTCGGCCAGGGGATCGTCGGCATCACGTTCGCGGTCGCGGCGCTGCAGTTCCCGAACGCCCAGTTCCGGACGCCGGCCTCGACCCGGATCTCGTTCGTCCGGGACACCAACATCGACCTCGCGTTCTGGGGCGTGACGGTCGGCACGATCCTGTTCGTCGTCTGGGCCAACTTCCTCATCACCGCCTGGTCGAACGCGGTGAACCTCACCGACGGACTCGACGGCCTGGCCACGGGCGTCTCGCTCATCGTGTTCGGCGCCTACGTCATCGTCGGTGTCTGGCAGTTCAACCAGAGCTGCCAGTTCCTCGCCAGCGCCGGACCCGGCTGCTACGAGACGCGCGACCCGATGGACCTCGCGGTCGTCGCCGCGGCCATCACCGGGGCGTGCTTCGGGTTCCTGTGGTGGAACGCCAGCCCGGCCAAGATCTTCATGGGAGACACCGGCTCGCTCGCGCTCGGCGGGGCGCTCGCCGGTCTGTCGATCCTGTCCCGCACCGAGATCCTCGCCGCGATCATCGGTGGGCTGTTCGTGCTCGTCGTCCTCTCGGACGTCATCCAGATCGGCTTCTTCAAGATGACCGGGAAACGGGTCTTCAAGATGGCACCGCTGCACCACCACTTCGAGCTGTCGGGGTGGGGCGAGGTGACCATCGTGATCCGGTTCTGGATCATCGCCGGGCTGTTCGTCGCGCTCGGCGTCGGGATCTTCTACGCCGAGTGGGTGGCCGGGTAGGTGGGCTCGCTCGTGCTGGAGGGCGCCCTCGTGGTCGTCGCCGGGCTCGGGGTCTCCGGTCGTGCCGCGGCCGAGGTGCTGGCGTCCCGCGGCGCGCGCGTGGTGCCCGTCGACGACCACGCGGACGACGTCATCGGCTCAGCGGAGCTGCTCGAGGGGACCGTGCTGGACCGGGCGGACCTCGTCGTCGCGTCACCAGGTCTGGCGCCGCACCACCCGCTGCTCGCCGCCGCCCGCGAGCACGACGTGCCGGTGTGGAGCGAGGTCGAGCTCGCCTGGCACGTGCGCGTCGACCGCGCGGCCGGTGGCGGGCCGGCGCCGTGGCTCGCGGTGACGGGGACCAACGGCAAGACCACCACCGTCGGCATGCTGGAGTCGATCCTGCGCGCGGCCGGGGAGAACGCCGTGGCGGTCGGCAACGTCGGCACCCCCGTCGTGCTCGCGGCCATCGACCCGACTCTCGACGTGCTCGCCGTGGAGCTGTCGAGCTTCCAGCTGCACCACACGTCCTCGATGTCCGCCCAGGCGGCCGCCGTCCTCAACGTCGCACCCGACCACCTCGACTGGCACGGGTCCCTGGACGCCTACGCCGCGGACAAGGGCCGCATCTTCGAGCGCGCCCAGGTGGCGTGCGTGTACAACCTCGCCGACCCCGCCACCGAGGACCTGGTCCGGGAGGCGGACGTCGTCGACGGCTGCGTCGCCGTCGGGTTCACGATCGGCACGCCGCTGGTCGGGCAGGTCGGCCTCGTCGAGGACGTGCTGGTCGACCGCGGGTTCGCGCGCCTGCGGCACACGCACGCGGCCGAGCTGGGCACGCTCGACGACCTGACGCAGCTGGCCGGGCCGGACGGCACCGTGCCGCCGCACGTCGTGGCGAACGCGCTCGCCGCTGCCGCGCTCGCCCTCGCGCACGGCGTCGCGCCGGCGGCGGTCCGCGAGGGCCTGCGCGCCTACGGACCGGGGGAGCACCGCCTCGCCACGGTCGCCGTGGTGGACGGCGCCGCGTACGTGGACGACTCCAAGGCGACGAACGCGCACGCGGCCGCCGCGGCCCTCGGGGCGTTCCCGGCCGGCAGCGTCGTGTGGATCGCGGGCGGCCTGGCCAAGGGCGCACAGTTCGACGAGCTCGTCGCAGCCCGGCACGACCGCCTGCGCGGGGTGGTGCTGATCGGTGTCGACCGGGGACCGTTGCGTGACGCGCTGGCCCGACACGCACCCGAGGTCCCCGTGGTCGAGGTCGACGCCGGTGAGACTGGCTCGGTGATGACCCGTGCCGTGGACGAGGCCAGCCGGCTCGCCGTCGACCCCGGCGCGTCGGCCTCGGTCACCGTGCTGCTCGCCCCCGCCTGCGCGTCGATGGACCAGTTCACGTCGTACGCCGCGCGGGGCGAGGCGTTCGCCGACGCCGTGCGTGCGCTCGGCGGGGACGAGTGACGCGTCGGGAGGGGGAGCGATGACGACGACCACCCCCCGCCCCAGCCCGCGTCGGCCGGCGGAGCCCGCACCTCCCAGCAGCTCCTTGCTCGGGCAGTGGAACAGTGCGGTCACCAGCTACTACGTGCTCCTCGGCGCGACGGCGCTCCTGCTCGTCATCGGCCTGGTGATGGTCCTGTCCAGCTCGAGCGTGGAGTCGCTCGACGACGGGGACTCTCCCTACGCGGTGTTCTTCGACCAGGCGAAGTACGCGCTCATCGGCCTGCCCCTGCTGTTCGGGCTGTCCCGGGCGCCCGTGCGGTTCTTCCAGGCGATCGCCTGGCCGGCGCTGGCGTTCGGGATCGTGTTCCAGCTCGCGGTCTTCACACCGCTGGGTTGCGGCGGCGAGGGGGGCAACAACAACTGGGTGTGCCTGCCGGGCTTCTCCGCACAGCCGTCGGAGACCATCAAGCTCGCGCTCGCCATCTGGCTGGGCGCCGTCCTGACCCGCAAGCTGCACCTGCTGCGCGAGTGGAAGCACGCCCTGATCCCCGCGGTGCCGGTGGCCGGCATCGCGATCCTCGTCGTCCTCGCCGGGCACGACCTCGGGACCGCGCTGGTACTCATCCTGCTGGTCGCGGGCGCGCTGTTCGTCGCCGGGGTGCCGATGCGGATGTTCGGCCTCGCCGCGCTGCTCGCGGGCGGACTGACGTTCCTGCTCACCGTCAGCAGCACGAACCGCAAGGACCGGATCATGTCCTGGCTCTCGGACGAGTGCGACGCCGCGTCGTCGTGCTACCAGACGTTGCACGGTGGCTGGGGACTGGCCAGCGGCGGCTGGGGCGGGCTGGGCCTCGGGGAGAGCCGGGAGAAGTGGTCCTACCTGCCGGCTGCCCACAACGACTTCATCTTCGCGATCCTCGGTGAGGAGCTCGGACTCATCGGCACGCTGCTCGTCCTCGGCCTGTTCGGGCTGCTCGCGTTCGCGATGATCCGCGTGATCCGCCGGCACCCCGACCCGTTCGTCCAGATCACCACCGGCGCGATCCTGTGCTGGATCATCGGCCAGGCGCTGGTCAACGTCGCCGTCGTCATCGGTCTGGCGCCGGTGATCGGCATCCCGCTCCCGCTGGTCTCAGCGGGTGGCTCGGCGCTGATCATGACGATGGCCGCGCTCGGCGTGCTCATCTCGTTCGCACGCTCGGAACCGGGTGCGGCGGAGGCTCTCGCTGCTCGGCCCGGCGTGGTCCGGCGGTCGCTCGCCGTGATCGGGCGGTCCCGTGGCTGAGGCTCACCCGACCCCTTCGGTGCTGCTGGCGGGCGGCGGGACCGCGGGTCACGTCAACCCGCTGCTCGCCGTGGCCGACGAGCTCCTACGACGCCACCCGAACGCCCGGCTGACGGTGCTCGGCACCGCCGAGGGCCTCGAGTCCCGTCTCGTCCCGGAGCACGGCCTCCCGCTGGCCGTCGTCCCACGCGTCCCGCTGCCGCGCCGGCCCACGCTCGACTGGTTCCGCCTGCCGGCGCGCCTGCGGGACGCGGTCCGCGCTGCGGGAGCGGCGATCGACGACTCCGGGGCACAGGTGGTCGTGGGCTTCGGCGGCTACGTCGCGACCCCCGCCTACCTCGCGGCCCGTCGCCGGGGGATCCCTGTCGTCATCCACGAGCAGAACGCGCGCCCGGGACTCGCCAACCGGCTGGGGGCCCGGTGGGCGCGCTCGGTCGCCGTGACGTTCCCGGGCACGGCGCTGCGCGGTGCCCAGGTCACCGGCCTCCCGCTGCGCGCGCCGATCGCACAGCTCGTCGAGCAGCGACTCGACGACCGCGCGGGGACGCGCGCCGCCGCCGCCGCGGAGCTCGGCCTCGACCCTGCCCTCCCGACGCTCCTGGTGTCCGGCGGGTCGCTCGGCGCCGTGAGCGTCAACACCGCGGTGGCGGGTGCCGCGGCGGACCTGCTGGCGGCGGGCGTCCAGGTGCTGCACCTGACGGGCGCCGGCAAGTCCGACGCCGTCCGGACCGCGCTGGTCGGGGTGCCCGGGGCCGAGCGGTACCACGTGCGGGAGTACCTGACCGAGATGCAGCTGGCGCTCGCCGTCGCGGACGTCGTGATCGGGCGCTCCGGCGCCGGCACGGTGTGCGAGCAGGCGGCCCTCGGCATCCCCGCCGTCTACGTCCCGCTGCCCGTCGGCAACGGCGAGCAGCGGCTGAACGCCGCGGCCGTGGTCGCGGCCGGTGGTGGCGTCCTGGTCGACGACGCCGACCTCGACCCCGACTGGATCCGCGCACACCTGCCGGTCCTGCTGGTCGGCGACGCCGCGGCGGAGACGCGGGAGCGCATGGGCCGCGCGGCCGCCGGCGTCGGAGTCCGGAACGCCGCCGCCCGGGTGGCCAGGCTGGTCGAGAAGGAGCTGCCATGACGGCCGGGCTGCGCCCGACCGACCTCGGCCGGGTCCACCT
Source organism: Cellulomonas sp. Leaf334 (assembly GCF_001424195.1). GTDB lineage: Bacteria > Actinomycetota > Actinomycetes > Actinomycetales > Cellulomonadaceae > Cellulomonas. The sequence goes on from NZ_LMOO01000006.1 coordinate 321,670, forward strand.
CGTCGGCGTCGGTGGTGCGGGGATGTCCGCGATCGCCGCCCTGCTCGCCGCCCGGGGCGTCCCGGTCAGCGGGTCCGACGCGGCCGACGGCCCGGCGCTGCCGGCGCTGCGGGAGGCGGGTGTCGACGTGCACGTCGGTCATGACGCCTCGCTCGTCGACGACGTCGACACCGTCGTGATCTCGTCGGCCGTCCGGGAGTCCAACCCGGAGCTCGCCCGCGCCCGTGGTCGCGGCCTGCGGGTGCTGCACCGCTCGGAGGCACTGGCCTCGCTCATGGTCGACCGGGACGCGGTCGCGGTGGCCGGCGCCCACGGCAAGACCACCACGTCGGCGATGATCGCCACCGTGCTCCTGCACGCGGGCGCCGACCCGTCGTTCGCGATCGGCGGCACTGTGCTCTCCGCCGACGGGCCGCTCGGCGGTGGCCGCGACGGGGCCGGGCCGGCATTCGTGGCGGAGGCCGACGAGTCCGACGGCTCGTTCCTCGCGTACGCGCCCCTGGTCGCGGTCGTCACGAACGTCGAGCCGGACCACCTCGACCACTACGGGTCCGCCGAGGCGTTCGAGGACGTCTTCGTCCGGTTCACCGAGCGCATCCGGCCCGGAGGCACGCTCGTCGTCTGTGCCGACGACGCGGGGGCTGCGCGGCTCGTCGACCGCGTCCGCGACCCGCTCGCGGCACGCGAGGTCACGGTGGTCACCTACGGCGTCGCGCCGGACGCCGACGTCCGGGTGGGCGAGCTGTACCCCGACGCCGGCCGCTGGGCGTTCGAGCTCACCGCCAGCGACGTGACGACCACGGTCCGGCTCGCGTTCCCGGGCGCGCACAACGCGCTGAACGCCGCGGCCGCCTGGGCCACCGCGCGGCGCCTCGGGGTGCCGGACGCCGCGGACGGCCTCGCGGCGTTCCGTGGGACCGGGCGGCGCTTCGAGGACCGCGGGACCGTCGGTGGCGTCCGCGTCGTCGACGACTACTCGCACCACCCGACGGAGGTCGCGGCGCTGCTGCGCGGCGCACGCTCGGTCGTCGGCGACGGCCGGGTCGTCGCCCTGTTCCAGCCGCACCTGTACTCGCGCACCCGTACGTTCGCCGTCGAGTTCGGAGCCGCGCTCGACCTCGCGGACGTCGTCGTGGTCACCGACGTGTACGCCGCGCGCGAGGACCCGGACCCGTCGGTCACCGGGGCCCTCCTCGTGGACAACGTCCCCACGCCCGGCAAGGCGTCCTTCGTGCCCGACCGGTTCGACGCGGCCCGTTCCGCCGCTGCCGCGGCACGCCCCGGCGACCTCGTGCTCACGGTCGGTGCCGGTGACGTGACCCTGCTCGCCTCGGTCGTGCTCGACGCGCTCGCCGGCCGCGAGCGACCGGGCGCATGAGCCCGTCCCGTCCGGCCGGCCCGCGCAACCCGGCCCCGGGCCGGTCGGCCGCACCGCGTCGCAGCGCGCCCCCGTCGGCCCCGACCCCCGCCGCCAGGCCGGTGCCCCGCGGCAAGCCGGTCACGGCGCCGACGCCCACCGTGCCGCAGGAGGAGCCGGCGCCCTTCAGCCGCGCCGTCACGACGTACAGCGCGGGCGGGGCGCGCCGATACTCCGGCCCGGTCGCGCCACCCGTGGTGTCCACCAGCTCGGAGGCGCGGTTCGCCGAGCGGTCGCGTGCCCGCCGCAACCTGGCGCGGCGCCAGCTCCTGCTCGTCTCCGGCTCCACGGTCGTGGTCGGCGCGCTCGGGTGGCTGCTGTTTTTCTCCCCGGTGCTCGCTCTGGACCCGGCGCAGGTGCACATCGAGGGCGCGGGCACGGTGGTCGCGGTCGACCAGGTGCTGGAGGTCGTCGGCGCGCACGCCACGACGCCGCTGCCGCGACTGGACACGGTCGGGCTGCGCGACGAGGTGCTGGAGGTGCCGGGTGTCCGGGAGGCGCGGGTCACCCGCGAGTGGCCGCAGGGCGTCGCCGTGGTGCTCGTCGCCCGCGAGCCGGTGGCCGCGGTCCCCGAGCAGCCGGCCACGGCGATGCCGGGGCAGGCGGGGTTCGCGCTCCTCGACATGGACGGTGTCCAGGTGGGTCGGGTCGATGCCGCACCCGAGGGGCTGCCCGTGGTCGACGTGCCGGTGGGGGACAAGCGGACGCTGGGGGCCGTGCTGAGCGTGCTCCAGCAGCTGCCCGCGGACCTGCTCGCCCAGGTGGGTGACGTCTCGGCCCGCACCCAGGACACGGTGACCATGAAGCTGCGCGACGGGGTGCAGGTGGACTGGGGGAGTGCCGGCGAGACGCCGCTGAAGATCGCGGTGCTCTCGGCGCTGCGGGCGTCACCGGCGGCCGCCGGGGCCACCGTGATCGACGTGTCCGCACCCCGGCTGCCCATCACCAGGTGAGCAGTCGGGCGAGTTTCGTCGACAACTGCCGACACGCGCGGCGCGGTCGTTGATCGAGGTGCGGGTGGCACCTAGCGTCACGCACTGACAACGCACCTGACATAACTATAACCCTCAAGTAGAGGGTGAAGGTTTCACCCCGACGCTCGTCCGCCGCCGTGCGGGACGCGGACGGACCCCGTGGCCCCGGCCGCGACCGGCACAGAACGAGAGGCACCCACCGTGGCAGCTCCGCAGAACTACCTGGCGGTCATCAAGGTCGTCGGCATCGGCGGCGGCGGCGTCAACGCCGTGAACCGCATGATCGAGGTCGGCCTCAAGGGTGTCGAGTTCATCGCCGTCAACACCGACGCCCAGGCCCTGCTGATGTCGGATGCCGACGTCAAGCTCGACGTCGGCCGCGAGCTCACCAGGGGACTGGGCGCCGGCGCCGACCCCGAGGTGGGCAAGAAGGCCGCGGAGGACCACAAGGACGAGATCGAGGACGTCCTGAGGGGCGCCGACATGGTCTTCGTCACCGCGGGCGAGGGTGGTGGCACCGGCACCGGTGGTGCGCCGGTCGTCGCGCGGATCGCCCGCTCGCTGGGCGCCCTGACCATCGGTGTCGTGACGCGGCCGTTCACGTTCGAGGGTCGCCGCCGCTCCGTGCAGGCCGACTCGGGCATCGAGGCGCTGCGGGCCGAGGTCGACACGCTCATCGTCATCCCGAACGACCGGCTGCTGCAGATCTCCGACCGGTCCGTCTCGGTGCTCGACGCGTTCCACTCGGCCGACCAGGTGCTGCTGTCGGGTGTCCAGGGCATCACCGACCTGATCACGACGCCCGGCCTCATCAACCTCGACTTCGCCGACGTGAAGTCGGTCATGCAGGGTGCCGGCTCGGCCCTCATGGGGATCGGCTTCGCCCGCGGCGACGACCGCGCGGTGCAGGCCGCGGAGATGGCGATCTCCTCGCCGCTGCTCGAGGCCAGCATCGACGGTGCCCACGGGGTGCTGCTGTCCATCCAGGGTGGTTCCGACCTCGGGCTGTTCGAGATCAACGAGGCGGCGCGACTGGTCCAGGAGGCTGCGCACCCCGAGGCCAACATCATCTTCGGTGCGGTCATCGACGACGCCCTCGGCGACGAGGTCCGGGTGACCGTCATCGCGGCCGGGTTCGACTCGGGCTCGCCGACGGTCCGCCGCGACGCACGAGCGCTGGGTCAGATCAGCGGCAGCCCCGCGCGGCAGGTGCCGTCGGTGGCTCCGCGCGTCCCGGCGCCCCGTCCCGTCCTCGACCCGGAGGAGCAGCTCGTACCGGTCGGCGCGTACACGCAGAACCACGCCGCGCCGACGCAGCCCGACGTCCCGGCGTTCCTGTCCACCGAGGCGGAGCCGACGCCCATCACCGGTGCGCTCGAGGTGCCCCGGATCTTCACCGAGGACGCACCTCGTCGCGACCGCGACCGCGACCGCGACGAGCTGGACGTGCCCGACTTCCTCAAGTGAGCGGGCGCCCACCGGGGACCGACGTCCCGCCGGTCCTCGAGGTCGACCTGGGTGCTGGTGTCCGCGCAGGGTTCAGCACGCGGGTCGGCGGTGTCAGCCGACCACCGTACGACGCGCTGAACCTCGGTTACGCGGTCGGCGACGACCCGTCCGCGGTGGACCGCAACCGGGCCGGTCTCGCACGGTGGGCGGGCGTGCCCGTGGCGTACGCGACGCAGGTGCACGGCTCCCGCGTCGTGGTCCTGTCACAGCCGCCCGCCCCCGGCTCCACGACGGCGGGGGAGGCTGACGCGCTGGTGTCCGTGTCGCCCGAGGTGGCGGTGGCGGTGCTCGTGGCCGACTGCGTGCCCGTCCTGCTGGCGGATGCCGAGGCGGGGGTCGTGGCCGCCGTGCACGCCGGCCGCCGCGGGCTCGTCGCCGGTGTCCTCGAGGCGGCCGTCGCCACGATGGTCGAGCACGGTGCGTCCGTCCGACGGCTTCGCGCGGCGATCGGCCCCGCGATCGCCGGAGAGTCCTACGAGGTACCGGCAGCGTTGCAGGACGAGGTCGCGTCCGTGCACCCGCAGACGCGGGCGACGACGTCGTGGGGGACCCCTGCGCTGGACCTGCCCGCGGGCGTCGCCGCGGTCCTCGAGGCCGTGGGTGTCGAGCACGTCGTGCACCTCGCGCGGGACACGTGGACCGACCCGGCGCTGTTCTCGTTCCGGCGCTCGCAGCGCACCGGCCGGTTCGCGGGCGTCGTCCGACCGGTCACGGCGACCCATCCGAGGTGAACACTCAACTACGCGTGGCCGTCGGGCGTGTCGCGAGGCGGGCGGAACAGGGGCGTTGCTAGCGTGACCGTCAGAGGGAGCTCATCGTCGCCGGCTGGACCGGCACGGGCTCCGGGATGGTCCGGAGAGATCCGGGGAGGGAGCCAACGCGATGGCCGGAGCGCTGCGCAAGACGATGCTGTACCTCGGCCTGGCCGACGACCGGTCGGAGCACGAGGAGTACCTCGAGGAGTTCGACGACCAGGAGGTCGCGGTGCCGCAGGAGTACGAGGCCCAGGTCACGCCGCTGCACCGGCCGACGCGCACGCCCCTGCCCACGCAGGCCGCGCCGCAGGCCGCTCCCGTCGCGGGCGAGCTCCGGCGGATCACCACGATCCACCCGCGCTCCTACAACGACGCCCGCAAGATCGGTGAGGCGTTCCGCGAGGGCACCCCCGTGATCATGAACCTGACGGACATGGACGACGCCGACGCCAAGCGTCTCGTCGACTTCTCCGCGGGCCTCATCTTCGGGCTGCACGGTGCGATCGAGCGTGTGACGAGCAAGGTCTTCCTGCTCTCGCCCGCCCACGTCGAGGTCGCCGGCGAGGCCGCCGGTCCCGTCGCCGAGCCGCCGACGCGCGCAGGCTTCTACAACCAGAGCTGACGCGTGCAAATCGTCGCTGCCCTGCTGTTCTACGTCGTCCTCGCGTTCTTCCTGCTGCTGCTCATCCGGCTGGTGCTGGACTGGGTGCAGTTCTTCGCGCGGGACTGGCACCCCTCCGGGATCGCGCTCGTGATCGCCGAGGCGACGTACACGGTGACGGATCCGCCGCTCAAGGCGCTGCGCCGCGTGCTGCCCCCGCTGGCGATCGGATCCGTCCGTCTGGACCTGGCGTTCCTGGTGCTGGTGCTGGGCTGCTCCATCCTGATGAGCGTCCTCAGCAGCATCTGATCCGACCCCCGACGCGTCTCTGCACGTGTCGCCGGGACGTGCGCTCGCTGCATTCTCCGCTACCGTGGCCCGAGGCGGTCGGTGGACTGCCGCCGGCCCGACCGAGCACTACCGACTGAGGTGATGACGATGGCTCTGCTGACTGCAGACGAGGTCTTGAACAAGAAGTTCCAGGCCACGAAGTTCCGCGAGGGCTACGACCAGGACGAGGTCGACGACTTCCTGGACGAGGTCGTCAACACGCTGCGCGACCTGCAGGGTGAGAACGACGACCTGAAGACGAAGCTCGCCGCGGCCGAGCGCCGCATCGCCGAGCTGAGCCGCGCAGGCGCCCAGCAGGCCGTGCCGGCGCCGAAGCCCGAGCCCACGCCCGAGCCTGTCCCTGCCCCCGCGCCGGTGCTCGCCGCGCCGGTCGCCCAGCAGGCGCCGATCGTCGCGCCGGTGCAGAGCGGCCCGCGTACGAGCGAGCCCGAGTCCGCCACGGGGATGCTCGCCCTGGCCCAGAAGCTGCACGACGACTACGTGCGCAGCGGCCAGGAGGAGTCCGACCGTCTGGTGGGCGAGGCGAAGAGCCAGGCCAACCGCATCGTCCGTGAGGCCGAGGAGACGTCACAGCGCACGCTCGGTCAGCTGGAGCAGGAGCGGTCGCTCCTCGAGCGCAAGATCGACGAGCTGCGGGTGTTCGAGCGCGACTACCGGACCCGCCTCAAGAGCTACCTGGAGAACCTGCTAGGTGACCTCGACAACCGGGGCAACGCGTTGCCGCCACGCTCGGGGCAGCCTCAGACGGTCGGTGACGGCCAGAACCTCTGACGACGGTGTTCCGGCGACCACCCGCCGGGACGCACGAGTGCATCACCACAGGTCAGGTCGACAGCTGCACACCGCCACGCCGGGTTTCACCCGGCGTGGCGTGTTGTGTCCCGGACTGCGCCCGCATACAGTCGCGACACTTCGAGGACAGGGGGGCCCGCTCGTGGCCATCAACGACGCGCTCAGCGCGGTTGACGTCAGCACCGACATCAAGGACCTGAGCAAGCTGGTCAAGCAGTTCCCGGTGCGGGACGGCGAGAAGCCGTGGACCGCTCGGGAGGTCAAGGACATCGCGGAAGAGCTCACCAGCGACATCGACCGGCTGACGAGCGAGCTTGCTGCTGCAGACGCCGAGCTGTCCGATCTCCTGCGCAACTCCGGGGACGGGGCCGGCGACGACCAGGCGGACTCCGGGTCGTCCGCGCTCGAACGGGAGCAGGAGCTCACGCTCGTGAACAACACGCGGGACCTGCTCGCGCAGACCACCCGCGCGCTGTCGCGCATCTCGGCCGGCACGTTCGCCACGTGCGAGTCCTGCGGCAAGGCCGTCGGCAAGGCGCGCGTCCAGGCGTTCCCTCGCGCGACCCTCTGCGTGGAGTGCAAGCAGCGCGAAGAGCGTCGCTGACGCGCACGTAGACTCCTGCGGTGCCCACCACCACGGACGACCAGCCTGACGCGCCACCGAGCACCCGTCGGCGTGCCCTGCTGATCACGCTCTTCTCGCTCTCCGCCGTCGTGCTGGTCCTCGACCAGCTGTCGAAGGCGTGGGCGATCAGCTCGCTCGTCGAGGGTGAGCGGCGCGACCTGGTGGGGAACCTGCTCGGTCTGCAGCTCGTCTTCAACCCCGGTGCGGCGCTGTCCATCGCCACCGGGATGACGTGGGTGCTGACGATCGTCGCGACGGTCGTGATCGTCGTGATCGTGCGCGCCAGCCGCCGGATCGGGTCCTGGGCGTGGGCGGTCGCGCTGGGTCTGCTGCTCGGCGGCGCGCTCGGCAACCTGGTCGACCGGCTGGTCCGCGAGCCGGGGATCGCGCGGGGCCACGTGGTCGACTTCATCGCGTACGCGGACTGGTTCGTCGGCAACGTCGCGGACATCGCGATCGTCTCGGCGGCGGTCCTCGTCGTGATCCTCGCGGCGCTGGGTGTGCACATCGACGGCACGCGCGACGGGCACGGCCAGACGGAGACGGACGACGACGCCGCTGACGACGAGGCCGTGGCCGTGGCCGACGAACCCTCCACGACGGCCACCGAGCAGAATGCCTGACACGCGCGCGATGCCCGTGCCCGACGGGCTGGTCGGGGAGCGGGTCGACGCCGCGCTGGCCCGGTTGCTGGGCCTGTCCCGCACGCGGGCGGCGGAGATCGCCGAGGCCGGTGGCGTGCAGCTCGACGGCAAGGAGCTGGGGAAGTCCGACCGGCTGTCCGCCGGTGGGTGGCTCGAGGTCCAGATCCCGGACGTGGCTCCGGCGGAGAGCATCGAGATCGTCGCGGAGCCGGTGCCCGGCATGCGGATCGTGTACGACGACGACGACCTGGTGGTCATCGACAAGCCCGTCGGCGTCGCCGCGCACCCGTCGCCCGGGTGGACCGGCCCGACCGTCGTCGGCGCGCTGGTGGCCGTCGGCTACCGGATCTCGACGTCGGGTGCGGCGGAACGGCAGGGGATCGTGCACCGCCTGGACGCCGGGACGTCCGGGCTGATGGTCGTCGCCAAGTCCGAGCACGCCTACACGGTGCTCAAGCGGGCGTTCAAGGAGCGCACCGTCGAGAAGGTCTACCACGCGCTCGTGCAGGGTCACCCGGAGCCGACGACGGGCACGATCGACGCCCCGATCGGCCGGCACCCGAGCTCGGACTGGAAGTTCGCGGTGGTCGCCGACGGCAAGCCGTCGATCACGCACTACGAGGTGCTCGAGATGCTGCCCGCGGCGTCCCTCGTCGAGGTGCACCTGGAGACCGGGCGCACGCACCAGATCCGCGTGCACTTCGCGGCGACGCGGCACCCCTGCGTCGGGGACCTCACGTACGGCGCCGACCCGAGCCTGGCCGCGCGCGTTGGGCTGACTAGGCAGTGGCTGCACGCGATGCGGCTCGGCTTCCACCACCCGAGCACGGGGGAGTGGCTGGAGCTGACCAGCGAGTACCCCGAGGACCTGTCGCGGTCGTTGGCGGTGCTGCAGGACGGGTACGTGTGAGCGTGCGTGTCGTCCGGGTGGAGACACCCGAGCAGCGTGCGGCCATGACCGCGATCCGGATGGCCGTGTTCGTGCAGGAGCAGGACGTGGCACCGGAGCGGGAGATGGACGCGCTCGACGACGACCCCTCGACGCTGCACGTCCTCGCGGTCGACGACGACGGATCGGCGGTGGGCACGGCGCGTCTCCTGCCGCCACACGACTCCGGTGACCCTGCCCACATCGGGCGGGTCGCGGTGACCGCCGCCGCCCGCGGTCTCGGTGTCGGTGCGGTGCTCATGACCGCCCTCGAGGCGGAGGCCGTCGAGCGGTTCGGGGAGGTCGTGGACGGCGTCCGCACGGTGTCCGTCGAGCTCAGCGCGCAGGAGCAGGCGCTCGGCTTCTACGACCGGCTGGGCTACGTGGCCCGGCCCGAGCGGTACCTCGACGAGGCCATCTGGCACCGCGACGCGGTGAAGGTCGTCACGTCTCCCGACACAGCTCGCGACGCGCCGGGGAGTGTCACCGGGGCGACGTAGGATCGCCCGCATGGCATCAGCTGGGGGTTCCGACTTCGTCCACCTCCACGTGCACACCGAGTACTCGATGCTCGACGGCGCGGCACGCCTGGACGACCTGTTCACCGAGGCGAACCGGCTCGGTCAGACGGCCGTCGCCATCACCGACCACGGGTACCTGTTCGGGGCGTTCGACTTCTGGCAGAAGGCCAGGAACCACGGGATCAAGCCGATCATCGGCGTCGAGGCGTACGTCACGCCGGGGACCAGCCGGTTCGACCAGAACCGGGTGCGGTGGGGCGAGGCGCACCAGGCGTCCGACGACGTCTCGGCGCGCGGCGCGTACACGCACATGACCCTGCTGGCGAAGTCCACGAAGGGCATGCACAACCTGTTCCGGATGTCCTCGCTGGCGTCGCTCGAGGGGCAGATGGGCAAGTGGCCGCGCATGGACCGCGACCTGCTCAGCACGTACAGCGACGGGCTCATCGCGACGACCGGCTGCCCGTCGGGCGAGGTGCAGACGCGCATCCGGCTGGGGCAGTTCGACGAGGCCGTGCGCGCCGCGGGCGAGATGCAGGACCTGTTCGGCAAGGAGAACTACTACGTCGAGCTGATGGACCACGGGCTCGAGATCGAGACGCGGGTCATCAAGGACCTGCGGCGCCTCGCCGAGTCGATCGGTGCCCCCGTCGTCGCGACGAACGACCTGCACTACACGAAGCACGAGGACAGCCACGCGCACGAGGTGCTGCTGTGCGTCCAGTCGGGCTCGACCCTGGCCGACCCCGACCGGTTCAAGTTCGACACCGACCAGTTCTACCTGAAGTCCGCCGAGGAGATGCGGCGCACCTGGTCGGAGATCCCGGAGGCGTGCGACAACACGGTCCTCATCGCGGAGCAGTGCGAGGTGGAGTTCAACACCGACGCCAACTTCATGCCGAACTTCCCCGTCCCGGCGGGGGAGAGCGAGGACTCCTGGTTCATCAAGGAGGTCGAGACCGGCCTGCAGAAGCGGTACCACGGGACGATCCCGTCGGACGTCCGCACGCAGGCCGAGTACGAGACGGGCGTCATCACGCAGCTCGGGTTCTCCGGGTACTTCCTCGTGGTCGCCGACTTCATCAACTGGGCCAAGGACCAGGGCATCCGCGTCGGACCCGGCCGTGGGTCCGCGGCGGGGTCGATGGCGTCGTACGCGATGGGCATCACCGAGCTGGACCCGCTGGAGCACGGGCTGATCTTCGAGCGGTTCCTCAACCCGGAGCGTGTCTCCTGGCCCGACGTCGACGTCGACTTCGACGAGCGTCGGCGCGGCGAGGTCATCCGGTACGTGACGGACAAGTACGGCGAGGACCGCGTCGCCCAGATCGTCACGTACGGCACCATCAAGGCCAAGCAGGCGCTCAAGGACGCCTCGCGCGTGCTGGGCTTCCCGTTCGCGATGGGGGAGAAGCTCACCAAGGCGATGCCGCCCGCCGTGATGGGCAAGGACATCACGCTGTCGGGCATCTACAACCCGCAGGACCCGCGCTACGCGGAGGCCGACGAGTTCCGCCAGGTGGTCCAGGCCGACCCCGAGGCGCAGCGCGTCCTGGAGACGGCCAAGGGGCTGGAGAACCTCAAGCGGCAGTGGGGGGTCCACGCGGCCGGCGTCATCATGTCGAGCGAGCCGCTGGTGGACATCGTCCCGATCATGCGGCGCCCGCAGGACGGCGCGATCATCACCCAGTTCGACCAGCCGGGGTCCGAGGCCCTGGGCCTGATCAAGATGGACTTCCTCGGCCTGCGCAACCTCACGATCCTCGACGACGCGCTCGAGAACATCGAGATGAACGGCAAGCCGGCCATCAAGATCGAGGAGGTCCCGCTCGACGACCCGGCGACGTACGAGCTGCTCGGTCGCGGCGACACCCTGGGGGTGTTCCAGCTCGACGGCGGGCCCATGCGGTCGCTTCTTCGCCAGATGCGCCCGGACAACTTCGAGGACATCTCGGCCGTCATCGCGCTGTACCGGCCGGGCCCGATGGGGATGAACTCCCACATCAACTACGCGCTGCGCAAGAACGGCCTGCAGAAGGTGGAGCCCATCCACCCCGAGCTGGAGGCGCCGCTCGAGGAGGTCGTGGGCATCACCCACGGCCTGATCGTCTACCAGGAGCAGGTGCAGCGCGCCGCGCAGAAGCTGGCCGGCTACACGCTCGGCCAGGCCGACCTGCTGCGCCGCGCGATGGGCAAGAAGAAGAAGGAGGTCCTGGACAAGGAGTTCGTGCCGTTCCAGGCCGGGATGCGCGAGCGTGGGTACTCCGACGCGTCCATCCAGGCCGTGTGGGACGTGCTGGTGCCGTTCGCCGGGTACGCCTTCAACAAGGCCCACTCCGCCGCGTACGGCGTCATCTCCTACTGGACCGCCTACCTCAAGGCGAACTACCCGACCGAGTACATGGCGGGTCTGCTCACCAGCGTGCGCGACGACAAGGACAAGTCGGCGCTGTACCTGGGCGAGTGCCGGCACATGGGCATCACCGTGCTCGCGCCGGACGTGAACTCCTCGTCGGCCAACTTCACGGCCGTCGGCAAGGACATCCGCTTCGGTCTGACGGCCATCCGCAACGTCGGCGCCAACGTGGTCGACGCGATCGTGCGGGCGCGCGAGGAGAAGGGCGCGTTCACGTCCTTCACCGACTTCCTGGACAAGGTGCCGGCCGTCGTCTGCAACAAGCGGACCATCGAGTCGCTCATCAAGGCCGGGGCGTTCGACTCGCTCGGGCACGCGCGCCGCGCGCTGCTGCTGGTGCACGAGCAGGCGGTCGACTCCGTGATCGGCGTGAAGCGCAAGGAGGCCGAGGGCCAGTTCGACCTGTTCGCCGACCTGATGGGCGGTGACGACGGCGCGCAGGGCTTCGCGGTGGTCGTGCCGGACCTGCCGGACTGGGACAAGAAGCAGCGGCTCGCGTTCGAGCGGGAGATGCTCGGCCTGTACGTGTCGGACCACCCGCTGTCGGGGCTCGAGCACGTGCTGGCCGCCGCGGCCGATGTGTCGATCGCCACGCTGCTGCAGGACGAGCAGCGGCCGGACGGTTCCACGGTGGTCATCGCCGGGCTCATCACGTCGCTGCAGCGCAAGATGTCGAAGCAGGGCAACCCGTGGGCCGCGGTCACGATCGAGGACATGGAGGCCTCGGTCGAGATCATGTTCTTCGGCGAGACGTACCTGGCGTACTCCACGGCGCTGGCCGAGGACGCGGTCGTCGTGATCCGGGGACGCGTGCGGCGGCGCGACGAGACCATGCAGCTGCAGGCCATGGAGGTGTCGCTGCCGGACGTGTCGCAGGCGGCGGACGCCCCGGTCGTCGTGTCCATGGCGGTCTCCCGGTGCACACCGCCGGTGGTCGAACGGCTGCGCGAGGTGCTGTCCACGCACCCGGGCGTCACCGAGGTGCACCTCCGGCTCACCAGCCCCGGGCGCGCGACGGTCATGCGACTCGACCACGGGCTGCGCGTCGAGCGGTCACCCTCGCTGTTCGGTGACCTGAAGGCGCTGCTCGGGCCTAGCTGCCTGGCGTCCTGACCAGCCACGCCAGCACCTCGGCCGCGTGCTGGTCTGGCGGGAAGACGGGGTAGAAGACCTTCTCGACGACCCCGTCGCGCACGACCATCGTGAGGCGGCGCAGCAGCGCCCGGCCGGCGACCTCGAACGTGGGCAGGTCCATCGCGCGCGTGAGGGCGAAGGACTCGTCGCTGAGCATCGGGAACGGCAGGTGCAGCCGGTCGACGGCCTCGCGCTGGTAGTCGGTGTCCTGGGTCGACAGGCCGTACACCGCGGACGCGCCGGCGGCGAGCAGGTCGCTGTGGTGGTCGCGGAACGCGCACGCCTCGGCGGTGCAGCCACGTGCGCCGGGGATGGCGTCCCAGTCGTCGGGCAGGGCGGTGCCGGGCCGGCCGGTGAGCGGGTAGGCGTAGAGGATCGTGCGCCCGGCGCCCAGCTGGTCGAGCGCCACCACTGACCCGTCCGTCGCGGGCAGGGCGACCGCGGGGAGCCGAGCGCCGGCGAGGTGGTCTGCCGCGCTGTCGTCAGCGGGTGCGGGCAGGTCGTCGGGCAGGCGGGTGAGGTCCACGGGGGGCGAGACTACTGCATATGACGCTTGCGTTATATAACCCACAGTGGAAGTATCGGCCGTGTGCAGGTGATGGATGCGTTGGGGGACCCGGTCCGCAGGCGGCTGGTCGAGCTCCTCGCCGACGGTGAACGCAGCGCCGGTCAGCTGGCGACCGCGGTCGGGGCGGAGTTCGGCATCAGCCAGCCGGCCGCGTCGCGCCACCTGCGGGTGCTGCGGGAGGCCGGCGTCGTGGACTCGGTGCCGCAGGGCGCGGTCCGGCTCTACTCGGTCCGGCCCGAGGCGTTCGACCAGGTCGAGGCCTGGGCGCGCGGCATCCGCAGGTTCTGGGACGGGCACCTGGACGCACTGGAGACCGAGATCGCCCGCGGGCGGAGGAGCCGAGATGACGACTGATGTGTGGGGTGTGCTGACAGCGACCCCGAACGGTGTGACGGTCCGCTTCGAGCGGCGCTACGCGACGACACCCGAGGACCTGTGGTCGTCGGTCACCGACCCGGACCGGCTGGCGCGCTGGCTCGGCCCGGTCTACGGCGACCTCGTCGTCGGAGGTCGGTACGAGCTGCGCATGGGCGACGACGTCGCCGGCTCGTCGCAGAACGCCGTCGGCGACGTCCTCGAGTGCGACGCACCGCGCCGGCTGGTGGTCGGGTGGCAGTTCCCCGGGGAGCCCGAGAGCCGGGTGACGGTCGAGGTCCGCGCGGACGGCGACGGGGCGGTTCTCGTGCTCGAGCACCTCGACCTGGAGGAGGCGGCGGCCCGCGGCTACGGCGGCGGCTGGCACGCTTCCCTGGACCAGCTCGACGACTACGTCGCCGACCGCGCGGTCCGCGCGTGGGACGACCTGTTCACGGCGGCGCTGCCGCGCTACCGGGAGGGGTGACCGGTCAGCCGACCGTGGCCTCCTTGTAGCCCGTCGGCAGGTCCACCTCGACGACGTCACCCTTGACCAGCTGGCGGCCGCGGCGCTTCTCGTCCTCACCGTTCACGGTGACGGCACCGTCCTCGAGCAGCTCGCGGGCGTGCGCACCGGAGTCGGCGAGGTCGGCCAGCTTGAGGAACTGGCCGAGCCGGATCGAGTCGTCGGAGATGGGCACCTCGGTCGAGGAAGCAGTCATGGGAGCAGTCTGCCTCGCTGGTGGCTCGTCCGAGGCACTGTGGTGCAGCGCACGGCCCATCCGGTGGTCGTGGTCAGGCCGCGCGCAGGTGTCCGTCCTATGCTCGGGAACGTGATCACCCGCATCGACCTGCGCGGTCGCTCCTTGTCGCGCCGCGAGCTCCTGGCTGAGCTTCCCCGTGCCGAGGTCGACGTCGAGCACGCCGCCGAGATCGTCGCGCCCCTCCTGGCCGGTGTCCGCGCCCGCGGCGCCGCCGAGCTGCGCGACCTGGCCGAGCGGTTCGACGGCGTCCGCCCGGAACACCTGCGCGTCCCGGCGGACGTGATCGCCGCCGCGGTCGGGGTGCTCGACCCGGACGTCCGGGCGGCGCTCGAGGAGACCATCCGGCGCGTCCGGCAGGTGCACGGCGCCCAGCGACCGGCCGACTTCACCGTCGAGCTCGGTCCGGGCGCGCAGGTCCGCCAGCGGTGGGTACCGGTCCGTCGCGTCGGGTTGTACGTCCCGGGCGGGCTCGCGGTGTACCCGTCGTCGGTGGTCATGAACGTGGTCGCCGCGCAGGCAGCAGGCGTCGGCTCGCTCGGCGTGGCGTCGCCCCCGCAGAAGGACCAGGACGGCCTGCCCGACCCGGTGGTTCTCGCCACCTGCGCGCTCCTGGACATCGACGAGGTGTACGCCGTCGGCGGCGCCCAGGCGATCGCGATGTTCGCCTACGGTGCCGCAGGCGCCGAGGACGTGGACGGCGAGACGCTCTGCGAGCCCGTCGACGTCGTCACCGGCCCCGGCAACGTGTACGTCGCCGCCGCCAAGCGGCTCGTGCGCGGGATCGTCGGCATCGACGCCGAGGCCGGACCGACCGAGATCGCGATCCTGGCCGACGGCACCGCCGACGCGTCCCACGTCGCCGCCGACCTGGTCTCCCAGGCCGAGCACGACCCGCTGGCGGCCGCCGTCCTCGTGACGCCGTCGGTCGAGCTGGCGGGGGCGGTGGAGGCCAAGCTCATCGACCGGGTCGACGCCACCATGCACCGCGCGCGGGTCACGACGGCACTGCGGGGCGGGCAGTCCGCGATCGTCCTCGTCGACGACCTGGAGCAGGGCCTCGACGTGGTCAACGCGTACGGCGCCGAGCACCTGGAGATCCAGACGGTCGGCGCCGCCGAGCTCGCGGAGCGCGTCACGAGCGCCGGGGCGATCTTCGTCGGCGCGTACTCGCCGGTCTCGCTCGGCGACTACATGGCCGGCTCCAACCACGTGCTCCCGACCGGGGGCTGCGCGCACTTCGCCAGCGGCCTCGGGGTGCACTCGTTCCTGCGCGCCGTGCAGGTCATCGAGTACGACGCCGACGCGCTCGCGGAGGTCGCGGACAAGATCGTCGCGCTCGCGGACGCCGAAGGACTCCCCGCGCACGGCGAGGCGGTGCGGGCCAGATTCTGAGTCATCACGTGCGCACACCCAGCGACCGCGCCGACGTGCGCGCCCACGACCCACGCCCCCGTCGAGAGGACAGCCTGTGACAGGCAACGCGACGTTCCGCCACCGTGACGTCGCGCTCCTGGCCGTCGTCGGCATCGAGGCGCCGGTCGTCGTCCCGTCGACCGTGTTCGACGAGCGCCTCGCCCCCACCCTGAAGCGCCTGCGCCTCCCGGGCGGCCTGCTGTCCCGCGTCGCGGGCGTGCACGAGCGGCGCTGGTGGGACGACAAGATGACGTTCGACGACGCCGCGACCGCCGCCGGCGCGAAGGCGCTGGCCGAGGCCGGGATCGACGCGGGCGACGTCGGCCTGCTCATCAACACGTCCGTGACCAGGACGTTCCTCGAGCCGTCGGTCGCCTCCCGCATCCACTCGGGCCTGTCCCTGCCGTCGAGCGCGCTCGGGTTCGACCTGACGAACGCGTGCCTCGGCTTCGTCAACGGCATGACGCTCGCCGCGCAGCTGATCGACTCGGGGCAGATCCGGTACGCGGTGATCGTCAACGGCGAGGACCCGCGTCCGACGCAGGAGGCCACGCTGGACCGGCTGACCGCGCCGGGGACCACCCGGGAGCAGTTCCTCGAGGAGTTCGCGACCCTCACGCTCGGGGCAGGTGCGGCCGCTGCCGTCCTCGGTCCCGCGCACCTGCATCCCGGCGCGCACCGGCTGGTCGGCGGGGTCGCCCGGTCGGCGACGCAGCACCACGAGCTGTGCGTCGGTGGTGTCGAGGGGATGAAGACCGATCCCGCGGGGCTCCTCGCCGGCGGGCTCGAGCTGGTCGTGGACGCGTGGCACGAGGCGCAGCCGGAGTGGGACTGGGCGGGCGTCGACCGCATCGTCACGCACCAGGTCTCGTCCGTGCACACCCGATCGATCGTCGAGGCACTGGACCTGGACGTCGACAAGGTGCCGACGACCTTCCCGCGCTGGGGCAACGTCGGGCCGGCCGCGCTGCCGATGACCCTCGCGGACCAGGCCGACTCGCTGCGCACCGGCGACCGGGTGCTGTGCATGGGCGTCGGCTCGGGCCTGCACACCGCGATGGCCGAGATCGTCTGGTGACCGCGGCGTCGCGACCGCCCGCGGACGTCCTCGCGGCCGGGGGGATCGACCCGCGCTGGTCGCGGACGGTCGAGGTGGGGTCGCGGTCGTGGCACCTGCTCGACAACGGCTCCACGCTGGGCGCCGAGCCCGTCGGCACGCTGCTGTGCGTGCACGGCAACCCGACGTGGTCGTTCCTGTGGCGCCGCCTGGTGGCAGCAGGCGCACGGTCGGAGCAGCCGTGGCGCGTGATCGCCGTCGACCAGCTGGAGATGGGCTACTCCGAGCGGACCGGCGAGCAGCACCGCCTGGCCTACCGGGTCGCCGACCTCGGCGCGCTGACCGACCACCTCGGGCTCGTCGGTCCGGTCGTCACCGTCGGGCACGACTGGGGCGGGCTCGTCAGCCTCGGCTGGGCGCTCGACCACCCGGACCTGCTGGCGGGCGTCGTGCTGACGAACACCGCCGTGCACCACGAGGTGGACGACGCCATGCCCGCCGCGCTGCGCGTCGCGACGGCCCGCGGCGTCCTGCCGGTGAGCACGGTCACCACTCCCGCGTTCCTCGAGACCACGCTCGCGCTCGCGCACCCCCGCCTCGAGCCCGCCGTGGCGGACGGCTTCCGTGCGCCGTACCGGACCGCCGACCGGCGCGCCGGGATCGGCGGGTTCGTCGCGGACATCCCCGCGGCCGCCGACCACCCGAGCCGTCCCGAGCTCGACCGGATCGCCGCAGGGGTCCGAGGCCTCGACGTGCCGGCTCTGCTGCTCTGGGGTCCGCGCGACCCGGTCTTCTCCGCGCGCTACCTGCGCGATCTGCGCGACCGGCTGCCGCACGCGGACGTGCACCGGTTCGAGGGTGCCGGCCACCTGGTGGTCGAGGACGAGGACGTCGCCGGGGCGGTCCTGCGCTGGCTCGACGCCCGCGAGGTCCCGGCGACACCCGCGGTGCCCGACGAGCCGTACCGGGCCCTCGGCGCCACCCTCGTCGAGCGGGCCGACGACGACGGCACCGCCCTGATCGAGCTGGCCGGCCCGCGCTCCCGCCGGGTGAGCTGGGCTGCGCTCGCCGCCCGGACGGACCAGCTGGCCCGTGGCCTGGCCGCGAGCGGTGTGCGACCGGGGGACCGGGTCGCCCTCCTCGTGCCCCCCGGGGCGGACCTCACGGCCGTGCTCTACGCGTGCCTGCGGCTCGGGGCGGTCGTCGTCGTCGCCGACGCCGGGCTCGGAGTCCAGGGGCTCACCCGGGCGGTGCGCGCGGCGGACCCCACCGTGGTCGTCGGGATCGAGAAGGCGCTCGTGGCCGCGCGGTGGCTGCGCTGGGCGCCGACCCTCGTCAGCGCCGGACCACTACGCGCGGGCGTGGCGCGGAGCCTGCGCGTCGACGCGTCCCTGGACGACCTCGCCGCCCTCGGCCGCGCCTCCACCGACGACCTCCCGTGGCCCGACGCCGACGCCGACGCGGCGGTCCTGTTCACCTCCGGGTCGACCGGCCCGGCGAAGGGTGTCGTGTACACGCACCGCCGGCTCGCCGCGATGCGCGACGTCGTGGCGCGCACCTACGGGATCGGCCCCGACAGCCCCCTCGTCGCGGCCTTCGCGCCGTTCGTCCTGCTCGGCCCCGCGCTGGGTGCGACGAGTGCGAGCCCCGACATGGACGTCACGTCACCGGGCACCCTCACGGCCGGTGCGCTGGCCGAGGCCGTCCGGGCGATCGACGCGGCGGTCGTCTTCGCGTCGCCCGCCGCGCTGCGCTCGGTCGTCCGCACGGCCGACGGGTCGGAGCTCGCGGCGCTCGCCGGTGTCCGGCTGTTCCTCTCGGCGGGCGCCCCCGTCGGCATCGACCTGCTGGAGGCCGCGGCGGCGTTGATGCCCGCCGCGCAGGCCCACACGCCGTACGGCATGACGGAGGCGCTCGTCGTCGCCGACGTGTCGCTGGACGAGCTCCGCGACGCCGGCCCCGGGGACGGCGTCTGCGTCGGGAAGCCTGTCGCGGGAGTCCGCGTCTCGCTCAGCACGCTCGACGCCGACGGCGAACCGACGGGGGCGCCCGACCAGGAGCCCGGCGTCACCGGCGAGGTGCTCGTCGCGGCCGCGCACGTCAAGGACCGGTACGACACCCTCTGGCTCACCCAGCACGCCTCGGCGCGAGACCCCGGCTGGCACCGGACCGGCGACGTCGGGCACCTCGACGCCGACGGCAGGCTCTGGATCGAGGGCAGGCTCGCACACGTCCTGGTGACCGCGGACGGTGTGCGGACACCCGTCGGGCTGGAGCAGCAGGTGCAGACGGTCGACTCTGTGGTCTCCGCCGCGGTGGTCGGGGTGGGGCCGCGCGGCGCGCAGCAGGTCGTCGTGGTCGTGCAGCCGGAGGTGTACGCGCACGGTCCGGTCGTCGCCGAGCGCGGCCTGGCCGCGTCGGTCCGCGCAGCGCTGGCGGGCACCACCGTCGCCGCGGTGCTGGTCGTGGAGCAGCTCCCGACGGACGTCCGGCACAGCTCGAAGGTCGACCGGTCCCGCGTCGCCGCGTGGGCCGAGCGCGTGCTGGCGGGGGAGAAGGCCCGACTGTGACCCGCGTGCTGGTCACCGGGGCGAGCGGCATGCTCGGGCGGGCGGTCGCCGCACGGCTCGTCGCCGAAGGTCACGACGTCCGCACGCTGCAGCGCAGCCCGTCCCAGGTCGCCGGGGCGCAGGACGTGACCGGGTCGGTCACCGACCCCGACGTCGTCCGTGCAGCGGTCAGCGACCGCGAGGCCGTCGTCCACCTCGCGGCCAAGGTGACGATCGTCGGACCGCTCGAGGAGTTCGAGACCGTCAACGTCGGCGGGACCCGCCTCCTGCTCGACGCCGCGCGGACCGAGGGCGTCGGACGGTTCGTGCACGTCTCGACGCCGTCCGTCGCGCACCAGGGTCGCTCGTTGGCCGGTGCGGCGGCCGGCCCCGCCGACCCGGAGCACGCGCGGGGCCACTACGCCCGCACCAAGGCCACCGCCGAGCTCCTGGCGCTCGCGGCGCACGGCCCCGACGGGCTGCGCGTGATCGTCGTCCGACCGCACGTCGTCTGGGGTCCCGGCGACACCCAGCTGGTCGGCCGGATCGTGGACCGTGCGCGGGCGGGGCGGTTGCCGGTGCTCGGCGACGGCGCCGCGCTCATCGACACCACGTACGTCGACAACGCCGTGGACGCCCTGGTCGCGGCCCTGCACGCCGACCCGGCCGCCTATGGCGAGGCGTACGTCGTCACCAACGGGGAGCCGCGCCCGGTCGTGGAGCTCCTCGCGGGCATCTGTGCGGCCAGCGGGGTGCCGGTGCCGCACCGGCACGTCCCTGCCGCCCTCGCCCGCGGTGCGGGAGGGCTGTTCGACGCCGCGTGGCGCGCGCTCCCGCTGGCGGGCGAGCCCCCGCTGACCCGGTTCGTCGCCGAACAGCTCTCGACCGCGCACTGGTTCGACCAGCGGCGCACGCGTGAGGCCCTCGGCTGGTCGCCGCAGATCGGGCTGGACGACGGTCTCGCCCGCCTGGCGGAGTGGACAGCGCGGCAGGCGTCCGCGACGGCTCCCTAGACTCGTCCGGTGACCTCTGACCTCGCTCGCGGCGTGCTGCCGCTGCGCCCGGACCTCGTCGGCCTCGAGCCCTACGGCGCCCCCCAGCTCGACGTGCCGCACCTGCTCAACGTCAACGAGAACCCGTACGCACCGGCGGCCGACGTCGTCGCCGACATCGCGGAGGCCGTCGCGCAGGCCGCGGCCGGCCTCAACCGGTACCCCGACCGCGACTTCGAGGACCTGCGCGCCGACCTCGCCGGCTACCTGCGGGTGGAGTCCGGCGCCGACCTGACGTCGGACCAGCTCTGGGCCGCCAACGGCTCGAACGAGATCATGCTGCACGTCCTGCAGGCGTTCGGCGGTCCGGGTCGCACCGTGCTGTCCTTCGCTCCGACGTACTCGATGTACCCCGAGTACGCCCGCGACACGTTCACCGGGTGGGTCGCCGGTCGGCGCGAGGCGGACTTCAGCCTCGACCCCGACGTCGCACGCGCAGCGATCGCCGAGCACGCGCCGTCGGTCGTGCTCCTGGCCAGTCCGAACAACCCGACGGGGACGGCGCTGCCGGCCGCGACGGTGCTGGCGGTGCTCGACGCCGCGGCGCGGGTCCCGGGCGGGTGCGTCGTCGTCGTCGACGAGGCCTACGGCGAGTTCCGCCGCGCAGGCACGCCGTCGGCGCTCGAGCTGCTGCCCGGCCACCCGCACCTTGCGGTCAGCCGGACGATGTCCAAGGCGTTCGGCCTGGCCGGTGCGCGCGTCGGCTACCTGGCGGCGTCGCCGACGCTGGTCGACGCCCTGCGCGTGGTGCGGCTGCCGTACCACCTGTCGGCCGTGACGCAGGCGGTCGCCCGGGCGGCGCTCCGGCACGCACCCGCGCTGATGGCGCAGGTCGGGTCGCTGCGCGACGAGCGGGACGCCCTCGTGGTCTGGCTCCGGGAGCGCGGCCTGACCGTCGCGGACTCCGACGCGAACTTCGTGCTGTTCGGCCTGTTCGACGACCGCCGCTCGATCTGGCAGGGTCTGCTCGACCGTGGGGTCCTGATCCGCGAGGTGGGGCCGGACGGGTGGCTGCGGGTGTCGGTCGGCACACCGCAGGACATGACGGCGTTCCAGGACGCCCTGGTGGAGGTGGCAGGACTGTGAGCCCGAAGAACGCGGGGCGTACCGCGCGCATCGAGCGTGCGACGAGCGAGTCGAGCGTGCTGGTCGAGCTCGACCTCGACGGCACCGGCCGCACGGACATCTCCACGACCGTGCCGTTCTACGACCACATGCTCACCGCCCTGGGCAAGCACTCGCTGATCGACCTCACGGTCAAGGCCACGGGCGACACGCACATCGACGCGCACCACACGGTCGAGGACGTCGCGATCACGATCGGGGAGGCGCTGCGGCAGGCGCTCGGCGACAAGCGCGGCATCTCCCGGTTCGGGGACGCCACGGTGCCGCTCGACGAGGCGCTCGCCCAGGCGGTCGTCGACGTGTCCGGCCGTCCGTACCTCGTGCACACGGGGGAACCTCCCGGTCAGGAGTACCACCTCATCGGCGGGCACTTCACGGGTTCGCTCACGCGGCACGTGCTGGAGTCCATCGCGCACCACGCCGCCTTCAGCATCCACGTGCGCGTGCTCGCGGGCCGGGACCCCCACCACATCGTCGAGGCGCAGTTCAAGGCGCTCGCCCGGGCGCTGCGGTTCGCCGTCGCGCTCGACCCGCGCGTCGAGGGCATCCCGTCGACGAAGGGCGCCCTGTGATGGCGGGCGACGACCTGCCCGACGACTTCGAGGTCCCCGACGACCTCTCCTCGTTGCTGGACGGCCCGGCGGAGGACCCGTCGGTGGTCCTCGTGATCACGCAGGTGGCCGCCCCGGCACCGCTCGCCGCGGCGTGCGCGATCGCGAAGGTCGACGTCGACGTCGTGCCGACCCCGATCGGTGCCATCGCGGCGCTGCGCGACCCGCGGGCGGCGGCCGACGGGGCAGCGGCGATCTCGAAGCTGCTGCGCACCGTCCCGGTGATCCTGCTGGAGCGGCGCGAGGGGCAGATCACCGCGTCGCGCTGGGCCGGCGGGGAGCGCGACGGCGACCTGCCGGCGGGGCTCGTCCTGTCCGACGCGCCGCCGGTCCTGGAGGACCTGCTCCTGGGTTCCGTGCAGGCGGGTGACGTCGAGGGCGTCGTCACGAGCGTCGGCATGTCCCGCTGGCAGGCCATGCGCACGATCGCGAGCTCCGCCAAGCGCAAGTAGGTCGTCTCGCGGACCGGCGTCCGTGCATGCCGCGCCGGAGCCGCGGGTACCGTGTCCCGGTGCCTGCTCAGCCCCTCGTCGTCGTGCTCGACCACGGCGCCGACGACCACGGACCGCTCGCGCAGGCCCTGACCAGCGCGGGTGCGCACGTCGTGGTCACCGCGGACAAGCGGACAGCCCTCGTCGCCGACGGGCTCGTCATCGCCGGCCGCGCGCCGGCCGCGGACGTCATGCCGGCCCTGCGGGCGATCGGTGCCGACCAGGTGGTCGACCGCCGGCTGGCCGGAGGCCGCGCGGTGCTCGCGCTCGGTGTCGGCATGCACGTGATGTTCACCGACGTCGTCCGTGACGGTGCCGTGACGGAGGGCCTGGGGGAGTGGGCGGGGGTCGTGGACTCCGTCGACGCGCCGCCCGGTGAGGTCGCGGTGCAGGTGCCGGCCGGCTCCGCCCTGTTCGAAGGGCTCGACGGTGCCGGCTTCCACCTCCCCGATGCGCGCGCCCCCCGCACGTTCCCCCTGCTCGACGACTGGCCCGCGGACACCCGTCTGGTCGTGCCCCTGGTCACCTGGTCGTCCGGCGGCGAGCGGTTCGTGGTCGCCGTCGAGAACGGCCCGCTCGTCGCGCTCGCCGTCCACCCCGAGTCGTCCGGCCCGGCCGGCGCGGCGGTGCTCGCCCGCTGGGTCTCGTCGCTGCGTCCCACTGCCCCCGGCCCCATCGATGCACCTGGAGTGACCGCATGACCGACCGCCTCGAGCTGCTGCCCGCCGTCGACGTCGCCGACGGTCAGGCCGTCCGCCTGACCCAGGGCGCCGCAGGCACCGAGACGGGCTACGGCGACCCGCTGTCCGCCGCGCTCGACTGGTACGCGGGCGGTGCGGAGTGGATCCACCTCGTCGACCTCGACGCCGCCTTCGGCCGCGGGTCCAACGCGGACCTGCTCGCCGACGTGACCGCCGAGCTGGTCGGCAAGGGCGTCAAGGTCGAGCTGTCGGGCGGGATCCGCGACGACGCCTCCGTGGAGCGCGCGCTCGGCACGGGTGCGACCCGCATCAACCTCGGCACGGCCGCCCTGGAGAACCCGGAGTGGACGGCCGGGCTGATCCGGTCGTACGGCGCGCAGGTCGCGGTCGGACTCGACGTCCGCGGCACGACGCTCGCCGCCCGGGGCTGGACGAAGGACGGCGGAGACCTCTGGGAGGTGCTCGCCCGCCTCGAGGACGCCGGGTGCGCCCGCTACGTCGTGACCGACGTGAACAAGGACGGCATGCTCAACGGCCCGAACGTGGAGCTGCTGCAGCAGATGTGTGCCCGGACGGACGCCCCCGTGATCGCGTCGGGCGGGGTCTCCAGCCTGGAGGACCTGCGCGTGCTGCGGACGCTCGTGCCGCTCGGCGTCGAGGGCGCGATCGTCGGCAAGGCCCTCTACGCCGGCGCGTTCACGCTGCCCGAGGCGCTGGACGTCGCCGGACGCCCGTGACGGGACGCGCGCTCCCGCCGTCGTCCCCGTTCGCGGGTGACGACGGTGCCGCGGACCCCGCGGTCGCTGGCGCGCTGGCGGCGCTGCAGGACCGTTCGGGGACGGTCCGCGCCGTGGTCGACGCCCTGGCGGGCACCCGGGTGCTCGTCCCGGTGCTCGCGGAGCTCGAGGTCGAGGACGTCGTCGTGCACGGCGGCCACGCGCACACCGTCGACAAGGAGGCCTCGGCCGGCATCGTCGCGCTGCAGGCCCCCGACGGGCGGACGGCCCTGCCGGTGTTCACCTCGGTCGCGACGATGGCCGCGTGGCGCGCGGACGCCCGGCCGGTGCCGTCGGACGTCGCGCGCGCGGCACTCTCGGCGGTGACCGAGGGCTGGGAGGTGCTGGTCGTCGACCCGGGCGGTCCCACGACCGTCCTCGTCCCGCGTCCGGCCGTGTGGGCCCTCGCGCAGCAGGAACGCTGGCGTCCGGCGGTCACCCCCGAGGGTGTCGACCCGGAGGTGCGCGACGCGATCGTCGCCGCCGTGACGCCCGTGACCGGAGTGGTCGCGGCCGACGCCGTGCCCGGCACGCGTGCGGAGGTCGCCGTCGTCGTCACCCTGGTCGGCGGCCTGGACCGCGTCGGGCTCGACGCGGTGCTGGTGCAGGTCAACGCGGCGCTGGCCGGTGCCGAGCTGGTGGCGACCCGGGTCGACTCGCTCGAGATCCGTCCCCGGGGCTAGTGGCGGCGCTTGACCGCCCACGCGAGCGCGAACGTGCCGAGCACGGCGGCGAGCACGACCTGGCCGCCGAGGATCACGCGGTTGAGGTCCAGCGCCGGCTGCCAGTGCGCACCGGTCTCGTCGACGACGAAGACACCGACGGCCTTGACGTGCACGCCGTACCCACCGCCACCGCCGTGACCCTCCTGGCCCCCGGTGCGAGCGTTCTCGCCCGCGGCGCCGGCGGACGGCACCCCCATCTCGCCCCCGCCGGACCCGGAGCCGGTCCCGCCCCAGAGCCGCGCGACCGGGATGACGAGGGTGCCGTTGCGTTCGTACGCCTCCCCGAACACGCGGCGCACGGTGAACGTGTCGTTCGCCGCGTTCGTGAGGCTGGCGGGGTCGAAGTGCGGAACAGCCATGGGGTCCTCCCGGGATCGGGTCAGCCGGCGCAGGGCGCGGTGGGCGTGAACGACGCCTCGTCGTCCAGCATGGACCGCAGCGTGCTCACGGGCACCACAAAACTGTGCCCGTTCGAGTCCTTCGCGTACACGACCCCCACGACCCGACCGTCGCTGTCGAGCACAGCCGACCCGGAGCTGCCGTGCTCGACGGGTGCGTCGGTGACGAGCACGGCGCCCAGGTTCGCGTTGAGCGGGTCGGTCTGGCTGGCGAGCACCTGCCCGGTGGTCACGGTGAGCGCCCGCCCGAGCGGGTACCCGACGACCGTGACCTGGTCGCCGACGGCGGGGTCTGCGGACGCGAGCTCGGGTGCGGCCGGCAGGGCGTCGTCGGTGCGCACGATCGCCAGGTCGGCGAGAGCGGCCGTGCTGGCCGCCGCGGCGCCGATGTCCCGGCCGTCGTAGGTGCTGAGCTGGAGCGCCGACGAGTCGCTGACGACGTGCCGGTTGGTCACCAGCGTGTGGTCGTCGAGCGCGAACCCCGAGCCGGTCGACAGGGTTCCGCAGCCGATGTTCCGGATCCGCACGGCCATCCTCTGGGCGGAGTCGAAGCCGTCGGGGGAGAGGTTCCCGCTGGACGTCGGGGTCTGCTGCGGCAGGTCGGTGGGCATGACGTCCGTCGGCACCGGCGCCGGCGGTCCGGGCAGCAGGCTGCAGCCGCTGGTCAGGACGAGGAGGGCGACGACGGCCAGCCGTCGCCTCATCGCTCGAGCTCGCGCTGGAGCGCGGCGTTGGCGTCGGTCGCCCGGGCGCACACCGTCTGCACGTCGGAGGTGAACCGCTCGAGGTCGCTCGGGTCGTACTGGTCGGAGTTCTGCAGGTACCCGATGAGCCGTTGCTGACCGTCCACGCAGCTGGCCAGTGCCGTCGCGACCTGCCCGGCCGCCTGGGACACCCGCGACTGGTAGTCGGCGAGCTGCTGCTGCGACGCGCTGGTGTCCCCGAGCTGGGCCTTCTCGTCGGCGAGCTCGGTGATCCGCTGCTGGGCGGTGGCGAGCTGCGTCGTCGTGGCGTCCAGCTCGGCCTGCGTCGCGGCGAGGTCGGCCTGCGACGCCGCGAGCTCGCCCGCCGTGGAGCGTGCCAGCGTCTCCCACTGCTCCGTGGACGCCTGCCACGCCTCGTTGGTCGTGAGCATGCGGCCGAGGACGAGGCCTGCGCCGACGACGGTCGCGACGAGCAGGACCGTCAGCACGACCGTCGTCACGCCGGGCCGACGCCGACGAGCCGCGGGTGGTTCCGGCTGTGCTGCGGGCGCGCCCGGGTACCACGGCGCCACGGCCGGAACGGGCGGGTTCACCCGCGTGACCTCCGTCACCGGCGGCTCCGCGCGGGAGGGCTGGACGTCACGGGGGAGCGGCTCGTCGGGCTGCATCCGCCCAGGATACGAGGCACGTCTGTGCGTCTCGGGGGGTACGTGCTCCTGGGCCGGCCCCGTGCCCGGGCGGGACATCAGGGCGAGGGCACGGAGCCGCAGCGGTGACAATCGTCGGATGCCCTCGACGACCTACGGAGCCGTGCTGCGCCTGCCCGGCGTCGCGCGACTCTTCGTCGTCTCCTTCCTCGCCCGCATCCCCGCGGCGATGGTCGGCGTGGTCCTCACCCTGCACGTCGTCTCGACGCTCGACCGCGGCTACGGCCAGGCCGGCCTCGTCGTGGGGGCCGCGACCATCGGCATGGCCCTCGGGGCACCCTGGCGGGGCCGTCTCGTCGACCGGCTCGGGCTCCGGCGTGCCATCGCGCCGTCGGTCGTGGTCGAGTCGGCCGTCTGGCTCGTCGCGCCGCACCTGTCCTACGAGCTGCTCATCGGCGCCGCGTTCGTCGCCGGGCTGTTCCTCGTGCCCGTCTTCTCGGTCAGCCGGCAGTCGCTGTCGGTCCTCGTCCCGATCGCGCACCAGAAGGCGGCGTTCTCGCTGGACTCGGTCGCGGTCGAGCTGACATTCATGCTCTCGCCGGTGGTCGGGGTGCTGCTGGCGACGCAGGCGTCGACCTCGCTCGCGCTCACGGTCGTGGGGGCGCTGACGGTCGGTGGTGGCGTGCTGCTCATGTGGGCGAACCCGCCGACACGCAGCGCGCCCTCGACCGGGCCGGCCCCGGAGCTCCCGAAGCAGCGTCTGGTCAGCCCGGCGCTCGTCGTCCTGCTCCTCGCGGGGGTGGCGGCGTCGTTCGTGCTGGTCGGGACAGACGTGTCCCTGGTCGCGACGCTCAACGACTCCGGCCGCTCCGCCGACGTCGGCTGGATGATCGCGCTGTGGGCGGGCGGGTCGGTCGTCGGGGGACTGGTGCACGGCGCCAGCCACCGTAACCCCTCGCCGCTGCTGCTCGTCGCTCTGCTGGCGCTGGCGACGGTACCCGCCGCGTTCGTGAGCGGGCCGGTCTGGCTCGCGGTCGCGGTCGTCGTCGCGGGGCTGCCCTGCGCACCCGCGCTCTCCTCGATCAACGCGTCGCTCGTCCGGCTGGTCCCGGAGCACCGGCGCGGCGAGGTCATGGGGTGGAGCGGCACGATGTCGACCGTCGGCAACGCGCTCGGTGCGCCGCTGTGCGGTGCGGTGATCGACCGCGCGAGCCCGGGGGCCGGCTTCCTCACCGCGGCGGTGGTCGGTGGTGGCCTCGCCGTCGGCGGGCTCGTCGTGCTCGCGCTCGGCCGCGGGCGCGGTCGGGTGGCCGCCGTGGTGACGGAGCGTCCCGCTCCGCGGCACGTGCCGACGGTGCGTGCGGTCCGCCGGCGGGGCGCGGCGGCGACCCACCGCGTCCGGGTCAGACGACCGAGCCGGTGAACTTCTCGCCCGGTCCCTCGCCCGGGGCGTCGGGGAAGGGCGAGGCCTCGCGGAACGCGAGCTGGAGCGAGCGCAGCCCGTCGCGCAGGGAACGCGCGTGCTGGTTGCCGATGTCGGGGGCCGAGGCCGTGACCAGCGCGGCGAGCGCGGTGATGAGCTTGCGGGCCTCGTCGAGGTCGAGGAAGTCGGCGCCGGCGCCGGTCGGTCCGTCCTCCGCGAGCCCGCACTTCACGGCGGCGGCGCTCATGAGGTGGACGGCGGCGGTCGTGATGACCTCGACCGCGGCGACGTCGGCGATGTCGCGGGTCGCGGTCGTGGTGGGGTCGGTGTCCGGGCTGGTCTCGCTCATGCGCCGATCCTCTCACCGGCGCAGGGGACACCCGGCACCGATTCGGGTGTTCGGGCCCGCTCTGGTAACCTAGGCAGTCGACTGACCTGGGTGGTGATTCTTGCTGCCCAGGCGCACAAGTGGAGTTCCTCCCACCTGGGCCTCGACCGTACGGCGCGTTGGATGCGTGTCGTCGACAGAGACCGGGTCACAGTCCGCACCGGACGGCGCGAGCCGCTCCCGGTGGCGTGAGCATGGCTCCGGCCGTGCCCGCCTGGCGGACCACGAGGCCTCCTCCTGTGACCAGGACGGGGGCCTTCCTCGTTCGCGGCGGTCACCCACGACGAACCTGAGGAGCACCACATCAGCGAGCCCCGCATCAACGATCGGATCCGCGTCGCCGAGGTCCGCCTGGTCGGCCCCAACGGCGAGCAGGTCGGCATCGTCCGCGTGGAGGACGCCTTGCGCCTGGCCCAGGACGCCGACCTCGACCTCGTCGAGGTGGCGCCTGACGCTCGTCCGCCTGTCTGCAAGATCATGGACTACGGCAAGTTCAAGTACGAAGCAGACATGAAGGCCCGTGAGGCCCGGCGGAACCAGACGAACACGGTCCTCAAGGAGATCCGTTTCCGGCTGAAGATCGACCCGCACGACTACGGCACCAAGAAGGGCCACGTCGAGCGGTTCCTCACGGCCGGCGACAAGGTCAAGGTCATGATCATGTTCCGCGGTCGCGAGCAGTCGCGCCCGGAGATGGGCGTGCGCCTGCTGCAGCGGCTGGCGGACGACGTGTCCGAGCTCGGCTTCATCGAGAGCATGCCCAAGCAGGACGGGCGCAACATGATCATGGTGCTCGGCCCGATGAAGAAGAAGGCCGACCAGAAGCAGGAGCAGCGTCGTGCGGCGCAGGCTGCTGCGGCCCGTGAGCAGAACGCCGCGGCCGCTGCTGCTGCCGCTGCCGCTGCGGCGAACCCGGTCGAGCAGGCCGAGCCCGTCACGCCGGCTGCCGCCGAGGCACCTGTCGTCGCCGAGACCGCTCCGGTGGTCGACGCGCCGGCCGCTGTCGACGCTCCGGCCGAGGTCGAGGCGCCCGCCGAGGTCGCCGCCCCGGTCGAGGTCGTGGCCGAGGCTCCTGCTCCGGTCGAGAAGCCCGCAGCCGCCCCGCGTCCGGCGGCATCGCGTCCCAGCACCCCGCGCCCGCCCGCACCCGCCGCCGCACCCCGTGCGACG
Source organism: Cellulomonas sp. Leaf334 (assembly GCF_001424195.1). Lineage (GTDB taxonomy): Bacteria > Actinomycetota > Actinomycetes > Actinomycetales > Cellulomonadaceae > Cellulomonas. The sequence continues at coordinate 351,253 of NZ_LMOO01000006.1, forward strand.
ACACCGCGTCCGGCCGCGGCAGCGCGACCCGCCGCGGCATCGCGTCCCGCGGCCGCTGCACGACCCGCACCCGCAACCACGCCGGCAGCGGCTCCCACGACGTCGCAGCCCGCGGCGTCGGCGGCCGCGAAGCCGGCGACGCCGAAGCCGGCCGCCACACCCAAGCCGGCCACACCCCGACCGAGCGCCACGCCGCGGCCCGCGCCGCGACCTGGTCCGGCCGCTCCGGCGAAGGCACAGACCAGCACGACGGCCTCCGAAGAGGCGAGCTAGCCAGCACGAACGGACGGCCCGGCCCCCCGGTCGGACCGCACCAGACGAGTCGTACGAACCCGTGCGATGTGAAGGACAAGGAGACACGGCAGCCATGCCGAAGAACAAGACGCACTCCGGTGCCAAGAAGCGCTTCCGGGTCACCGGGACCGGCAAGGTCATGCGCGAGCAGGCCGGCGGTCGCCACCTGCTCGAGCACAAGTCGAGCCGCCGCACCCGCCGCATCGCCGGCGACCTCGTCGTCTCCCCTGCCGACGCCCCCCGTATCAAGAAGCTGCTCGGGAAGTGATCCCGGGGGCGCACCTGCGCCCCGGTCACTCGGTCCGAGCCTGAGACAAGCAAGGAGCATCACGTGGCACGCGTGAAGCGGGCGGTCAACGCCCAGAAGAAGCGCCGTACAACCCTCGAGCGCGCTGCGGGCTACCGCGGTCAGCGGTCGCGCCTGTACCGGAAGGCGAAGGAGCAGGTCACCCACTCCCTCGTCTACGCGTACCGCGACCGCAAGGTGCGCAAGCAGGACTTCCGCAAGCTGTGGATCCAGCGCATCAACGCTGCGTCCCGCGAGCAGGGTCTGACCTACAACCGCCTGATCCAGGGCCTCAAGCTCGCCGGCATCGAGGTGGACCGCCGCGTGCTGGCCGACCTCGCCGTGAACGACGCCGCGACGTTCGCGACGCTCGTCAAGGCCGCCAAGGCCGCGCTGCCCGAGGACGTCAACGCGCCGAAGGCTGCGTGACCCTCGTTCGTCGCTGAGCCCGACCGCCCGACCCGCCTCGCCGCGGGGCCGGGCGGTGGCTCGGTGAACCCCGGAGCCCCCGGAGCCCTGTGCTCGCGGGGGCTTCGCTATGCTCCGGCCGTGCGGTCGCCGACGGTCTGTTCCTGAGCACGTGGATCCCGCACGCCGACGGGTCGACGGCGCGCCTGCGCGTCGGGCGTGGGACGTCGCCGTCGAGGCTCACGACCTGCTCTCGTTCTCGGGTGAGCCGATCGCCGCGGGGCTGACCGCCGAGGAGGTCGAGCGCGTCGAGGGGCGGTTCGGCTTCCGCTTCGCGCCGGTGCACCGCGCGTTCCTGAGCATCGGGATGCCGCGCGGCCCGCAGTGGCCCAACTGGCGCACGGGGTCCGTCCGGTCCCTGCACAGGCGCCTGCAGGCTCCCGTCGACGGAGTGGTCGCCGATGTCCTCGAGCACGACTTCTGGCCTGCGCGCTGGGGTGCGCGCCCGGTGGAGGACGACACGCGGGAGGCGGTGGCCCGCGCAGAGCTGGCGAGGGTGCCCGCGCTCGTCCCGCTGGTCGCGTGGTGCTACCTGCCTGCGGTGGACGCCCTGCCGGAGGTGCCGGTGCTCACCGTCGAGCGGAGCATCGTCTCCGTCGTGGGTCACGACCTCGCCCACTACGTCGGCCGGGTGTTCTCAGGACACGACCCGGAGCAGGCCGCGCCCCCGCTGCGGGTCCCGTTCTGGTCGGACGTCGCGGCACTGCTCGACCCGACCCGGCGCGGCCTGATGGACCCGGCGAGGTCGCCGGGCACGCGATGATGTCCCGGTGAGCACCCCCACCCTGACCAATCCCCGGGCCGAGCGGGTGAAGGCGGTCCGGTCCCTGACCAGCCGGTCGGTCCGGCAGCGGGCGGGGCGGTTCGTCGTCGAGGGTCCGCAGGCGGTGCGTGAGGCGGTGCTGGCTGCCGACGTGCACGACGTCTACGTGACCGCGGAGGCGGCGCAGCGGTACCCCGAGATCGTCGACCGTGCCCACCAGCGCGACATCCGGGTGTCGGTCGGGACGGCGGAGGTGCTCGACGCGATGAGCCCCGACGCGCAGCAGGTGGTGGCCGTCGCGTCGCTCACGTCGCACACGCTGTCGGACCTGACCGGACCGCGACTGGTCGCTGTGCTGGCGAACGTCCGGGACCCCGGGAACGCCGGGACGGTGATCCGGGCCGCCGACGCGGCCGGGGCCGACGCCGCGGTGCTCACCGCGGAGAGCGTCGACGTGCACAACCCGAAGGTCGTCCGGTCCACGGCGGGGTCGCTGTTCCACCTGCCGGTCATCACCGGCGCTGACCTGGCGGCCGCGGTCGCCACACTGCGCTCCGCCGGACTGACGGTGCTCGCGGCCGACGGCGCCGGTGAGCACGACCTCGACGACCTGCTGGACGTCGCGGGCCACGCACCGGACGGCGTCCCCGACCTCGCGCGCGCGACCGCGTGGGTGTTCGGCAACGAGGCGTGGGGACTGCGCGAGGAGGACCGCGCGCTGGCGGACGCGGTCGTGCGCGTCCCCATCCGAGGCCGCGCGGAGTCGCTCAACCTGGCGACGGCGGCGACGGTCTGCCTCTACGCGAGCTCGCGGGCGCAGCGATGAGGCTCTTCGCCGCGGTGTGGCCGCCGCAGGACGTCCTCGACCACCTGGACCTGGCTCTCGCGTCCGTACGGGGTGCCCCGGCGGGCACGTCGTCCGCGGTCCGCTGGTCCGCGCGGGAGACCTGGCACCTCACCGTGGCGTTCTACGGCGAGGTCCCCGAGGGTGCTGTGCCGGGTCTGGCGGCGGATCTCGCGGAGCTCGCCGCGGGGATCGACCCCTACGAGCTGGCGCTGCGTGGCGCCGGGGTGTTCTCGCACCGGACGCTCTGGGTCGGGGTCGGCGGTGACCTGGAGACGCAGCGCGCGGTGACGCGCGGGTGCGTCGAGGCGGGGGAGGCGGCGGTCGGCGTGACCGACAACCGGCCCCGCGACCGCCCGCACCTGACCGTCGGGCGGGTGCGTCCCGGGAGCAGGCCACCGCGGCGGCGCTCGTCACGGCCGGGACAGAAGCCCGACGCACGCGTCCCGGAGGACGAGGACGTCGCGGCGAGCCTCGTGCGCGCGCTCGCCGTCTACGAGGGTCCGCGCTGGCTCGTCGACGAGCTGACCCTGGTGTCGTCGCAGCCGGGCGCCGGTCGCGGCGGGGGACCGTTGTACGAGCGGGTCGACACCTTTGCGCTGGGGCGGTAGCCGCCGCCGTGGCATCATGGCAACCATGACAGCGCGTGCGCAGGCGGCCGGTGGTCGCCGATTTCCCGGGCCCGTTCCCGGGCCGCGCCACTGACGCGCACGTGAGCAGGCCGTCCACCGCTGGACCGGCCGCCATGACCTGGGTCGGGCGCCTCTAGACTTGTCCGCTGGCCGTGCCGTCGCGTGCAGGCCAAGGCCGCGCGCCCTCGCGTGCAGGCCGCCCAGAACCATTGGAAGGTCAGGATGTCCGACGACACCGCCCTGTCCCCGCTCGACGCCGACGGCATCGAGTCCGCCGTCGAGGACGCGCTGAAGGCCCTCGCGGCCGCCGCCGACCTCGACGCCCTGAAGTCCGCCCGGCTCGAGCACGTGGGGGAGCGCAGCCCGATCGCGCTCGCCAACCGCGCCATCGGCGGTCTCGCACCCGCCGACAAGGCGACCGCGGGCAAGCTCCTCGGCCAGGCCAAGGGCCGCCTCGCCCGTGCGCTGGCGGACCGGCAGGCCGAGCTCGAGGCCGAGCGCGACCAGCGGGTCCTCGTCGAGGAGTCCGTCGACGTGACGCTGCCCACCGACCGGCACCCGCGCGGCGCACGGCACCCGCTGGAGGCGCTGTCCGAGCGCATCGCCGACTTCTTCGTCGCCATGGGCTGGGAGATCGCGGAGGGTCCCGAGCTCGAGGCGGAATGGTTCAACTTCGACGCGCTGAACTTCGGTGTGGACCACCCGGCGCGCCAGATGCAGGACACGTTCTTCGTGGACCAGCCGGGACTCGTGCTGCGGACGCACACGTCGCCGGTGCAGGCGCGCACGCTCCTGGAGCGTGAGCTGCCGGTGTACATCGCGTGCCCGGGCAAGGTGTTCCGCACGGACGAGCTCGACGCGACGCACACCCCGGTGTTCCACCAGGTCGAGGGCCTCGCGATCGACAAGGGCCTGACCATGGCGCACCTGAAGGGGACGCTGGACCACTTCGCGCAGGCGATCTTCGGACCCGAGGCGCGCACGCGCCTGCGCCCGTCGTTCTTCCCGTTCACCGAGCCCAGCGCGGAGATGGACCTGTGGTTCCCGCAGAAGAAGGGCGGACCCGGCTGGATCGAGTGGGGCGGCTGCGGGATGGTCAACCCGCACGTCCTGCGGGCCGTCGGCGTGGACCCCGAGGTCTACTCCGGCTTCGCGTTCGGCATGGGCATCGAGCGCACCCTGATGCTGCGCCACGGCATCGCCGACATGCACGACATGGTGGAGGGCGACGTCCGCTTCTCCCTGCAGTTCGGGACGGAGATCTGATGCCGCGCATCCCCCTGACGTGGCTCGCCGAGCACGTCGAGCTCCCCGCCGGCCTGACGGCCGAGCAGCTGGCGGCGGACCTCGTCCGCGTCGGTCTGGAGGAGGAGGCGATCCATGCCGCCGCCGTGACCGGTCCGCTGGTCGTCGGCGAGGTCGTGGAGCTGACGCCGGAGCCGCAGAAGAACGGCAAGACGATCAACTGGTGCCGGGTCGACGTCGGTCCGGAGCACAACGAGCCCGGTGGCGATCCTCGAGGCATCGTGTGCGGTGCGCACAACTTCGTCGTCGGCGACCGGGTGGTCGTCGCGCTGCCCGGCGCGGTCCTGCCCGGGCCGTTCGCCATCGCGTCGCGCAAGACGTACGGGCACGTGTCCGACGGGATGATCTGCTCGGCCCGCGAGCTGGGCCTCGGTGAGGACCACACCGGGATCATCGTCCTGTCCGAGCTCGGGCTGGACGCGCCCGTCGGCACGGACGCGCGCGAGCTCCTCGGCCTCGGCGAGGAGGTCCTCGAGATCAACGTGACCCCGGACCGCGGGTACTGCTTCTCGATGCGTGGGGTCGCGCGCGAGTACGGACTGTCGACCGGGGCGGTGTTCACCGACCACGGCCTGCCGTCCGGCGACGAGCGCCCGGCCGGTGGCGGCTTCGCGGTCGAGATCGACGACGTCGCCCCGATCCACGGTGTCCCCGGCGCCGACCGGTTCGTCGCGCAGGTCGTGCGCGGCGTGCGGGCGAACGACCCGTCGCCCGCGTGGATGCAGCGCCGGCTGCAGCAAGCCGGCATGCGGCCGATCAGCCTCGCCGTCGACGTCACCAACTACGTGATGCTCGACCTCGGGCAGCCGCTGCACGCCTACGACCTGGCGCACCTGTCGGAGCCGATCGTGGTGCGGCGCGCGAACGCGGGGGAGCGGATCCGGACGCTCGACGACGTCGACCGCGCCCTCGACCCCGAGGACCTGCTCATCACGGACAGCCCGGGTGGCGTGCGTGGCGCCCGGCCCATCGGTCTCGCTGCCGTCATGGGTGGCGGGGACAGCGAGGTCAGCGCCACGACGACCGACCTGCTCGTCGAGGCCGCCCACTTCGACCCGATCACGGTCGCGCGTGCCGCTCGTCGCCACAAGCTGCCCAGCGAGGCGGCGAAGCGGTTCGAGCGCGGTGCCGATCCCGCGCTGCCGCCGGTGGCGGTCGCACGGACGGTCGCGCTCCTGGTCGAGCACGGCGGCGGCGTCGCGGGCCCGCTGACGGACCTCGACCGTCGCGTGCCCGTGCCGTCGTTCGAGCTCGCCCTCGACCTGCCCGCCCGGCTGGTCGGCGTGCCCTTCACGGCCGACGAGGTACGCGCGACGCTGGTGTCCATCGGCTGCGAGGTGGCCGACGCCGGCGCCGACGCGGTCACGGTGACAGCGCCGTCGTGGCGCCCCGACCTCGTCGCGGGTGTCGACCTGGTCGAGGAGGTCGCGCGCCTGCGCGGGTACGACGCGATCCCGTCGACGCTTCCTGTCGCCCCGGCCGGTGCGGGTCTGACCGCGGGCCAGCGTGCCCGACGCTCGGTCGCGCGCGCGCTGGCCGAGGCCGGGCTCGTCGAGGTGCTCAGCTACCCGTTCGTGGGGACGGACCAGCTCGACGCGCTGGGCCTGCCCGTGGACGACGCCCGTCGCCGTGCGGTGAAGCTGGTCAACCCGCTCTCCGACGAGCAGCCGTACCTGCGCACCAACCTGCTGGTCACCCTGCTCGACACGGCACGCCGCAACGTGAGCCGGGGCGAGAACGACCTGGCGATCTTCGAGCTCGGGCTGGTCACCCGGCCGGTCGAGGGTGCGCCGGCGGCCCCACGGCTGCCCGGAGGTGTCCGCCCGTCCGACGAGGAGCTGGCGGCGATCGACGCTGCCGTGCCACCGCAGCCGCGCCGTGTCGCCGGCGTCCTCGCGGGGGTCCGCGAGCCCGCCGGCTGGTGGGGGCCCGGTCGTCGGGCCGACCACACCGACGCGATCGCGGCCGCGCGTCTGGTCGCAGACGTCGTCGGTGTGGAGCTCACCGCGTCGGCCGACGCCGACCACGCGCCGTGGCACCCGGGTCGGTGCGCGCGCCTGACGACGGCCGACGGCACCCTCGTCGGCCACGCGGGCGAGCTGCACCCGAACGTCGTCACCGCGCTCGGTCTGCCGGCGCGTGCGGCCGCGTTCGAGCTGGACCTCGACGTGGTGCTGGCGGCGGCGTCGCCCGATCCCGTCCAGGCGGTGCCGGTCTCGACGTTCCCGGTGAACAAGGAGGACGTCGCGCTCGTGGTCGCCTCCTCCGTCCCGGCCGCCGACGTGCTCGACGTGGTCCGGGTCGGTGCTGCGGCGAGCCCGGTCGGGGACGTCGTCGAGGAGGTCCGGCTGTTCGACGTGTACACCGGCCCGCAGGTGGGCGAGGAGCACAAGTCCCTGGCGTTCTCGCTCCGTCTGCGCGCCGCCGACCGGACGCTCACCGCTCAGGAGTCGGCGACGGTCCGGGAGTCGATCGTGGCCGAGGCGCACCGCCGGTTCGGGGCGTCGCTGCGCGCCTGAGGTTCGGACCGCAGCCCTCGTCGACCATCTCGTCGACGGGGGCTGCGTCGTACCCGGACAAATCATCGGATGTGTTCACTCAATAGTTACCGGCGAGTAGTTGCCACGAATCGGGCGAACAGCGACAGTTGTCCAGGCCGTCACGAGCGGCCCCTTTGTGCGTTCCCGACGAAAGCGAGCTCGACGTGCGTCCTGCGATGAAGTCGATCAGCGGGGGCATCGCCGCCCTCGCTCTGACGTTGACGGGTGGGGTGATCACGGCCGGCGCTGCGCAGGCCGCGGTCGGCACCACGCCACGGGTCCTGATCAACGAGGTGTACGGCGGCGGCGGCAACAGCGGCGCCACGTTCACCAACGACTTCATCGAGCTGGTGAACGCGAGCCCCGCCCCGGTGAACCTCTCGGGCTGGTCCGTGCAGTACGCCTCGTCGGCGGGTGTGGCCTGGGCGACGACGCCGCTCACGGGCGAGATCGCTCCCGGTGCCGCCTATGTCGTCGTCGAAGCGGCGGGCGCGGGCGGGACCACACCGGTGACCGGGAGCGCGACCGGCGCCATCGCCATGAGCGGGACGGCCGGCAAGGTCGCCCTCGTGTCCTCGACGGCTGCTCTGGCGTGCGGAGGCGGCGTGGCGTGCGCGGCAGACGGCTCGGTCGTCGACCTCGTCGGCTACGGCGCCGCCGCGACGGCGTTCGCAGGCAGCGGACCGGCGCTCGGCGCGTCGAACACCCAGTCGGTCACGCGCGACGCGACGCTGACCAACACCGCGAACAACGCGGCCGATTTCACCGCCGCCACGCCCACGCCGGGTGTCGCCGGCAGCGGACCCGTGGATCCGACCCCGGTCGCGGCCACGATCGCCGAGGTCCAGGGCACGGGCGCGACGTCGCCGCTCGCCGGGCAGACCGTGACCACCGACGGCGTCGTGACCGCGGCCTACCCGACCGGTGGCTTCAGCGGCTACGTGATCCAGACGGCCGGCACCGGCGGGGCGACCGACGCGACGCCCGGCGCGTCCGACGCCGTCTTCGTGTTCTCCTCGGCCACCGCCGGGTCGGTCGCCATCGGTGACCACGTCCAGGTGACCGGTGTCGTGTCCGAGTTCAACGGGCTCACCGAGATCACCGTGGCGGACGCCGCCGGCCTGGTCGACCTGCCTGCTGCGGACCCGGTCACCCCGGTCTCCGCGGCGTGGCCGAGCACGGACGCCGCACGCGAGGCGCTCGAGTCGATGCTGTTCCAGCCGACGGGTGACCTCACGATCACCAACACGTTCTCGACCAACCAGTACGGCGAGGTCGGTCTCGCGGCCGGCACCCTGCCGCTCCTGCAGCCGACCGAGGTCGGCCGTCCCGGCTCGGCCGAGGCGCTCGCCGCCGCCGCGGACAACGCCGCGCGTGGCGTGGTGCTCGACGACGGGTCGTCCACCAACTTCCTGTCCGCCGCCAGCTCCGGGCTGACACCTCCGTACGTCTCGCTGACCAACCCGGTCCGCGTCGGCGCCGCTGCGACCATCACCGCCCCGGTCGTCGTCGACTTCCGCAACAACGTCTGGAAGCTCAACCCCACCGTCCCCGGGCCCGCGTCGGTGACGTTCGAGAACGACCGCACGACGGCGCCGACCGCCGTGGGCGGCGACCTGAAGGTCGCGTCCTTCAACGTGCTCAACTACTTCACCACCCTGGGCGCGACGACCGCCGGCTGCACGTCCTTCAAGGACCGCACCGGTGACCCGGTCACCGTCAACAGCGGCTGCGACCCGCGCGGGGCGTGGGACCCGGACGACCTGCAGCGCCAGCAGGACAAGATCGTCGCCGCGATCGACGCGCTCGACGCCGACGTCGTGGGCCTGCTCGAGATCGAGAACTCGGCGCGCGTGGACGGGGTCGCGGACGAGGCGCTCGGCACCCTGGTCGACGCCCTCAACGCCGCGGCCGGCTCGGACGTCTGGGCGTTCGTCCCGTCGTCCACCGAGCTGCCGCCGGCCGCCGGCCAGGACGTCATCACCAACGCCCTCATCTACAAGCCCGCCGCCGTGGAGCGGACGGGGGAGTCGCGCGCGCTGGGCGACCAGAGCGAGGACGACCAGGCGTTCGGCAACGCTCGCGAGCCCATCGGCCAGGTGTTCACGCCGGTCGGCGGGGGTGCGCCGTTCTTCGTCGCCGTGAACCACTTCAAGTCCAAGGGTTCCGCGGGTCCGTGGCCGGGTGACGCCGACGCGGGCGACGGGCAGGGCGCCTCGAACGAGTCGCGCGTCCGGCAGGCCACGGCGCTGCGCGACTGGGTCCCGACGGTCCAGGGCGACGCGCAGGCTGTCGCGCTCATCGGCGACTTCAACGCGTACACGCTCGAGGACCCGATGCAGGCGCTCTACGACGCCGGGTACACCGACGCCGCGACCGCGCTCGCCGACGGTCAGTTCTCGTACTCGTTCAGCGGTCTGTCCGGCTCGCTCGACCACGTGCTGCTCAATGGCCCCGCCATGCAGCGGGCCACCGGCGCGGACATCTGGGAGATCAACGCCGAGGAGTCCATCGCCCTGCAGTACGACCGGTACAACTACCACGGCACGCTCTTCTACGAGTCGAACGCCTACCGGTCCTCCGACCACGACCCGATGCTCGTCGGCCTGGTCAACGGTGCAGCGAAGCCCGTCAACGTCACGCTGCTCGACATCAACGACTTCCACGGCCGGATCGACGCCAACACCGTGAAGTTCGCGGGCACGGTCGAGCAGGAGCGGGCGGCCGCGGACGGTCCGGTCGCGTTCCTGTCGGCCGGCGACAACATCGGCGCGTCGGTCTTCGCCTCGGCGGTCCAGGACGACCAGCCGACCATCGACGTGCTCAACGCGCTGGAGCTCGAGGCGTCGGCCGTGGGCAACCACGAGTTCGACAAGGGCTTCCAGGACCTCACCGACCGTGTCATCGCGGGCGGCACCAACGCCCGGTGGGACTACCTGGGCGCGAACGTCTACCTCACGGGCACGACGACGCCGGCGTTGCCGGAGTACACGATCCTCGAGCTGGAGGGCGTGTCCGTCGGCGTGATCGGTGCGGTCACGCAGGAGACCCCGTCGCTGGTCACGCCGGCCGGGATCGCCCAGCTCGAGTTCGGTGACCCGGTGGAGGCGGTCAACCGCGTCGCCGCGCAGCTGAGCGACGGCGACGAGTCGAACGGCGAGGCCGACGTGCTCGTCGCGAGCTACCACGAGGGGGCCGGTGCGGGTACGCCCGACGGTGCGACCCTCGAGGAGGAGCTCGCGGCCGGTGGGGCGTTCGCGGAGATCGTCAACGACACCTCCGCCGCGGTGGACGCCATCTTCACCGGCCACACGCACAAGCAGTACGCGTGGGAGGCCCCGGTCCCCGGCGAACCCGGCACGACGCGACCGGTCCTCCAGACCGGCAGCTACGGCGAGTTCCTCGGCAAGGTCGTCCTCACGTTCGACCCCGCCAGCGGCGAGGTCGTCGCGCACACGCAGACCAACGTGCCCCGGCTCGTCGCTCCGGCAGTCCCGGGCAACACCCCGGCACAGAACGAGGCGGCGTTCGCTGCCCAGCTCGTCGCGACGTACCCGCGCGTGGCGACGGTCAACGGCATCGTCCAGGAGGCGCTGGCCTACGCGAACGTGGTCGGTTCGGTCCCGGTCGGCTCGGTCACGGCCGACATCACCACCGCCTTCACGGGTGGCACGTACGGACCGACCGGCTACACGGCGCCGGTGGCAGCCCGTGACGACCGCGCGAGCGAGTCGACGCTGGGCGACCTCGTCGCCAACGCGCTGCGGGAGACGCTCGCTCCGGAGAACCTGGGCGGCGCGCAGATCGGCGTCGTCAACCCCGGCGGTCTGCGGGGGGAGCTGTACTACGCGCCCGACGGGGTGATCACGACGGCCGAGGCCAACGGCGTCCTGCCGTTCGTCAACAACCTCTGGACCACGACCCTCACGGGCGCCCAGGTGGTCACGATGCTGGAGCAGCAGTGGCAGACCAACGCGGACGGGACCATCCCGTCGCGGCCGTACCTGCAGCTCGGCCTGTCGGACAACGTCACGTACACGTACGACCCGGCGGCTGCGCTGGGTTCGCACATCACGTCCGTGACCGTCGACGGGCAGCCGATCGACCCGGCGGCGGACTACCGGATCGGCACGTTCTCGTTCCTCATCACCGGGGGCGACAACTTCCGGGTCTTCAACGACGGCACGGGTGCTCGCGACTCGGGCCTGATCGACCGCGACGGCTGGATCTCCTACCTGGAGGCGAACCCGGGTCTGTCCCCGGACTTCGCCCGCCAGGCCGTGGGGGTGCCGGAGCTGCCCGAGACGGTGGCGCCCGGTGACACGCTGGCGTTCCCGGTGACCAAGCTGGACCTGACCAGCCTCGGCTCGCCGCTGAACACCAGCCTCGACGTCCAGCTCGACGGCGTCTCGATCGGGACGGCACAGGTCAGCGGCGGCAACGCCGACGTCTCGGTGACCATCCCGGCGGGCACGAGCGCGGGTGCGCACACGCTCACCCTCGTGGCCACCCCGAGCGGCACCACGGTGACTCTCCCGCTGTCCGTCGAGGCGGGCATCCCGTCGTCGACCACCACGCTCACGGCCTCGCCGTCGAGCCAGGTGTACGGCTCGACCTCGCGGGTCCTGCTGACCGCGACGGTCGTGTCCGACGAGAGGGTGACCGGTTCGGTGGAGTTCGTCTCGGGGCAGACGGTGCTCGGGACGTCGACGCTGCGCAACGGCACCGCCTCGCTGCGGCTCCCGGCGAGCACCCCGGCGGGCACCTACGAGGTGGTGGCGCGGTACGCCGGCACCAGCACCGTGGCGGGCTCCGAGTCCGCTCCGGTGACGGTGGTGGTCGACAAGGTGACGACGACGACGGGGCTGACCGTGACCCCCGGCTTCTGGTTCATCCCGTCGGTCGCCATCGCCACGGTCGCGACCGACAACGGCCGGGTGCCGTCCGGGACGATCGAGATCCGCGAGGGCAGCACGGTGGTCAAGCGCCTGAACGTGGTGCTCGGCATCGCGATCGGTACCGTGCCCTCGGGCAAGCACACGTACACGGCGACGTTCGTCCCGAGCGACACCGCGAACGTGAGCCCGAGCACGAGCGCACCGGTCACCACTCGCTGACCGCATGACGAAGGCCCGCACCCTGAAGGCAGGGTGCGGGCCTTCGGCGTCGCTACACGTAGTCGTGATAGGCGGGCAGGTCCAGGACCCCGTTGCCGGACAGGCCGATGACGATCGTCTCGGGGCCGGTGGCCGCACGGGCGTGCGCGATGGCCCCCGCGACGGCGTGCGTCGACTCCGGTGCCGGGATGATGCCCTCGGCCCGGGCGAACTCGATCCCGGCGGCGAACGCGGTCTCCTGGTCGACGGCGATCGCGTCGATCAGCCCCAGCTCGACGGCGTGCGACACCATCGGCGCCATCCCGTGGTACCTCAGTCCGCCGGCGTGGATGGGTGGCGGCACGAAGTCCTTGCCGAGCGTGTGCATCTTCAGCAGGGGAGTGAGGCCGGCGACGTCACCGAAGTCGTACCGGTACTCGCCCTGCGTCAGCGACGGGCACGCGGCCGGCTCGCAGGCGACGACGCGGGTCGTCGTCCCGTCGCGCAGGTTCCGCCCGAGGAAGGGGAACGCGAGCCCGCCGAGGTTCGAGCCTCCTCCGGCGCACGCGAAGACGACGTCGGCGCTCTCCTCGATCGAGTCGAGCTGCGCGAGGGCCTCCTGGCCGATGACGCTCTGGTGCAGCAGGACGTGGTTGAGGACGCTGCCCAGCGAGTAGTGCGCGTCCGGGTCCGTCGCGGCGGCCTCGACGGCCTCGCTGATCGCCATGCCGAGCGAGCCGGTGGTCTCCGGGTCGGCCGCGAGCATCGCGCGGCCGGCGTTGGTGAGGTCCGACGGCGACGGGTGGCAGATGCTCCCGTACGTCTCCATCTGCATGCGGCGGTACGGCTTGGCGTCGAAGGACGCGCGGACCTGCCACACCTCGCAGGTCAGTCCCAGCAGCGCGCACGCCATGGCCAGCGACGCACCCCACTGCCCGGCGCCCGTCTCGGTGGTGAGCTTCGTGATGCCCTCGGCGGCGTTGTAGTACGCCTGCGCGACGGCGGTGTTCGGCTTGTGCGACCCGACCGGGCTCACGCCTTCGTACTTGTAGTAGATCCGCGCCGGGGTGCCGAGGGCGCGCTCCAGGCGACGGGCGCGGATCAGCGGCGAGGGCCGCCACAGGGCGTAGATCTCCCGCACAGGCTCCGGGATCTCGACCCAGCGCTCGGTGCTGACCTCCTGCAGGATCAGCGCCATCGGGAACAGCGGCGCCAGGTCGTCCGGCGTCAGCGGTTCCCGGGTGCCGGGGTGCAGGGCTGGTGGGCAGGGCGACGGAAGGTCCGCGGCCAGGTTGTACCAGTGCGTGGGGACCGTCGAGGGGACGGTCACGCCGAGGGTGTCGAGGAGCGACGTCGTCATCAGAGCCTCCGGGTGGGGCGCGTCGGTGCGCAGCGCCACCGTATCGCCCGACTCCCGAGGCGTCAGATGGCGCAGGAGTCGTCGACGCAGGCCGCCCCGTCGGCCGTCGCCAGCACCTGGACAGGGTTCGCGTCGCGCCACGCCGTGTCGAGCAGCTGCGTGAACACGTCGGCCGGCTGCGCGCCGGACACGGCGATGCGCCGGTCGACCACGAAGAACGGCACCCCCGTCACGCCCAGGGCACGCGCCTCGTCCTCGTCGGCACGGACGGCGTCGGCCCCGGTGCCGTCGGCGAGCGCGGCACGGACGGCGTCGGCGGCGACGCCCGCGCCGCTGACGATCCGCACGAGGGTCTCGTCGTCGCCCAGGTCGGCGCCGTGCTCGAAGTGCGCCGAGAAGAGGGCCTCCAGCGTCCGCTCGGCCAGGTCGGACCCGCCGGTCGTCCGCGCGAGGTGCACCAGGCGGTGCGCCGCGAACGTGTTGGCGGCGATCGCCCGGTCGAAGTCGTACGCGAGCCCCTCACCCGCCGCCACGTCGGTGACCTGCGCGAACATCCGCGTCACCTGCTCGCGCGGGATGCCCTTGTGCCGCGCGAGCGCGTCGATCTCGGGGATCCCCGGGCCGACGGGCGTGCTCGGCGACAGCTCGTAGGCCCGCCAGGTCACCTCGACGTGCTCGCGGTGCGGGAAGTCGGCCAGCGCCGTGGCGAAGCGCCGCTTGCCGATGTAGCACCAGGGGCAGGCGATGTCGGACCAGACCTCGACGTTCAACGTGCGTATCCGGGGCACAGAAGGAAGGACGTTGATCGTCACGGGAGCAGGAGCACCTTTCCGGTGGTGGAGCGCGACTCGAGCGCGCGGTGGGCGTCGGCCGCGTCGGCCAGGGGGAACGTGGCGCCGACCCGCACGTCGAGAGCGCCGGCGCGGACCGCGTCGAACAGCTCGCGGGCGCGCCAGTCGAGCTCGTCGCGCGTGGCGATGTGGTCGTCGAGCGTGGGGCGCGTCAGGAAGAGCGAGCCGGCCGCGTTGAGCCGCTGCGGGTCGACAGGCGGGACGGGACCGGACGAGCCGCCGAACAGGACGAGCGTCCCGCGGCGGTGCAACGAGGCCAGGGACGCGTCGAACGTGTCCTTGCCGACGGAGTCGAAGACGGCGTGCACCCCGCGGCCGCCGGTCAGCGCCCGCACCTCGGCAGGAAGGTCTCGCGTCAGGTCGTCGAGCTCGCGGTACCGGATCACGTCGGCGGCGCCCGCCTCGCGGGCGAGGTGCTCCTTCTCGACGCTGCCAACGGTCGCGATCACTCGGGCACCCCGCTGCGCCGCCAGCTGCGTGAGCAGGAGACCGACACCGCCTGCGGCTGCGTGCACCAGCACGTCGTGGCCGGCCTGGACGGGAAACGTGGAGGTCACCAGGTAGTGCGCGGTGAGGCCCTGGAGCGGGAGCGCGGCGGCGACCTCGTCGGAGACCCCCTCGGGTACGAGGAGTGCCTTCGACGCCCGCACCGCCACGAGCTCGGCGTACGAGCCGGGTGCCGACGACCACGCGACCCGGTCGCCGACGGCGATCGCGCTGACGTCGGCGCCGACCGCGACGACCGTCCCGGCACCCTCCGAGCCCACGACGTGCGGGAACGTCATCCGGTACACGCCGGACCGGCGGTACGTGTCGATGAAGTTGACCCCGGCGGCGGCGGCGCGGACGAGGACCTCGTCGGCGGCCGGCTCGGGGTCGGGGAGCTCGGAGAGCTCGAGGACGTCGGGACCGCCCGCGGCGGTGGCTCGGATGGCGCGCACGTTGGCGGAACGCGTCGACGAGCGACGATCTTCCCGGGAAGTCGTTCGTATCTTCGTGCAGCCTTGTGTATGTTCATGCATATGACGTTCACGGTCGCAGTCGCGGGTGCCAGCGGGTACGCCGGCGGGGAGATGCTCCGCGTGCTGCTCGCGCATCCCGAGGCGCAGATCGGCACCCTCACCGCGCACTCCAACGCCGGCACGCTGCTCGGTGCCCACCAGCCGCACCTGCGCTCGCTCGCGGGACGGGTGCTCGCACCCACCGGGGTCGAGGAGCTCTCCGGGCACGACGTGGTGGTCCTCGCCCTGCCGCACGGCGCCAGCGGTGCGATCGCCGCGGAGCTCGAGGCGCGCGGGGACGGTGCGATCGTCGTCGACCTCGGCGCCGACCACCGGCTCGTCGACTCCGCGGACTGGGAGGAGTTCTACGGCAGCCCCCACGCGGGCACCTGGCCGTACGGGCTCCCCGAGCTGCTGCACCCGGGGGAGCGGACCGCGACCGGCCAGCGGGCGGTCCTCGCCGGAGCGCGGCGGATCGCCGTGCCGGGCTGCAACGTCACCGCCGTCTCCCTCGGTCTGCAGCCGGGCATCGCCGCGGGACTGATCGAGCCCACCGACCTCGTCGCCGTGCTCGCCAACGGCTACTCCGGAGCGGGGAAGTCCCTCAAGACGCACCTGCTCGCCAGCGAAGCGCTCGGCGCCGCCCAGCCGTACGCGGTCGGTGGGACGCACCGGCACATCCCCGAGATCGCGCAGAACCTGCGGTCCGCGGGCGCCGCGGAGGTGACGATCTCCTTCACCCCGACGCTGGTGCCCATGGCCCGCGGCATCCTCGCGACCGCCACGGCGCGCCTCGCCGCAGGCGTCGACCCGGCGGCCGTCCGGTCCGCGTGGGAGCAGACCTACGCCGACGAACCGTTCGTGCACCTCCTGCCCGAGGGCCAGTGGCCCACCACCGCTGCGACACTCGGTGCCAACACCGCGCTCGTGCAGGTCGCGGTCGACGAGCGCGCCGGCCGCGTCGTGACGGTCACCGCGATCGACAACCTGGTCAAGGGCACCGCCGGCGGCGCCCTGCAGTCCCTGAACCTCGCGCTCGGGCTCCCCGAGACGCTCGGCCTTCCCCTGGACGGAGTCGCACCGTGACCACCTCGCTGGACACAGGGACAGCCGCCCTGCCCTCACCCGGTGTCACCGCGGCGGCCGGCTTCCGCGCCTCGGGCATCACCGCCGGGCTGAAGGCGTCGGGGCGCCCCGACCTCGCGCTCGTCGTCAACGACGGCCCGTCGCAGGCTGCAGCGGCCGTGTTCACCACGAACCGTGTCGTGGGCGCGCCGGTCGTCTGGTCCCGCCAGGCCGTCTCCGACGGCGTCGTCAGCGCGGTCGTGCTCAACTCCGGCGGCGCCAACGTGTGCACCGGCCCCGAGGGCTTCCTCGACGTGCACCTGACCGCCGAGACGGTCGGCGCCGTGCTGGAGATCTCCGCGGGCGACGTCGTGGTCTGCTCGACCGGTCTGATCGGGGAGCGGCTGCCCATCGACAAGATCCTCGACGGCATCGGCATCGCCGTCGAGGCGCTCTCGCCCGAGGGCGGCACCGACGCAGCCGTCGCGATCATGACCACCGACACCGTCGCCAAGACCGCGCACCTGCACGTCGACGGCGACCGGGGCGCCTGGACCGTCGGGGGCATGGCCAAGGGTGCGGGGATGCTCGCCCCCGGCCTGGCGACGATGCTGTGCGTCATCACGACGGACGCCGTCGTGGACGCCGAGACCGCGGACGCGGCTCTGCGAGCCGCGGTGGCGGACACGTTCGAACGGGTCGACTCCGACGGCTGCATGTCGACCTCCGACACGGTCACCCTGATGATCTCGGGCGCCAGCCGTGCGATCCCGGACCCCGCCGGGTTCACCGCCGCGCTCACCCAGGTCTGCGGCGAGCTCGCCCGGGCTCTGGTCGCCGACGCGGAGGGTGCCACGCACGACATCGCGGTCACGGTCATGGGCGCCGAGACGCAGGACGCCGCGCTCGCGGTCGCCCGGGCGGTGACCCGCTCCAACCTGTTCAAGGCCGCCATGTTCGGCAACGACCCGAACTGGGGCCGTGTGCTCGCGCAGGTCGGGACCGTGCCGGAGAGCGTCGCCGCATTCGACCCCGACCAGCTCGACGTCACCATCAACGGCGTCCAGGTGTGCAAGGCGGGCGGCGCGTTCCGGCCCCGGTCCGAGGTGGACCTGGCCGCGAACCGCGAGGTGCACGTGCTCATCGACCTGCACGCGGGCGGCGAGGTGGTCACCGTGTGGACCAACGACCTCACGCACGACTACGTCCACGAGAACAGCGCGTACTCCACATGAGCGACTTCACGTTCAACACCCGCACCGACCTGCGCGCGGACCAGAAGGCCGAGGTCCTCATCGAGGCCCTGCCGTGGCTGCAGAAGTTCGCGGGCGCGCTCGTCGTCGTGAAGTACGGCGGCAACGCGATGATCGACGAGGACCTCAAGCGCGCGTTCGCGCAGGACATGGTGTTCCTGCGCCAGGTCGGCCTCAAGCCGGTCGTGGTGCACGGCGGGGGACCGCAGATCAACGCGATGCTCGACCGGCTCGGCATCGAGTCGGAGTTCCGCGGCGGTCTGCGCGTCACCACGCCCGAGGCCATGGACGTGGTGCGGATGGTGCTCACCGGTCAGGTCTCCCGGGAGCTCGTCGGGCTGCTCAACGCGCACGGACCGCACGCCGTCGGCCTGTCCGGCGAGGACGGCGGGCTGTTCCAGGCGCGTCGCCGCACCGCGCTCGTCGACGGCCAGAGCGTCGACATCGGGCTCGTCGGCGACGTCGTCAAGGTCAACCCCGGCGCCGTGCTCGACCTGCTCGACGCCGGCCGCATCCCCGTCGTCTCGACCGTCGCCCCCGACCTCGACGACCCGACGACCGTCCTCAACGTCAACGCGGACACCGCCGCCGCCGCGCTCGCGGTCGCGCTCGGCGCGCGCAAGCTCATCGTGCTCACGGACGTCGAGGGCCTCTACACCAGCTGGCCCGACACGAGCTCGCTCGTGCGCCGCATCTCGGCGAGCTCGCTCGCGGAGCTGCTTCCCGGACTGGACGCCGGGATGCGCCCGAAGATGGAGGCGTGCTGGCGGGCCGTCGAGGGCGGCGTCGGCCGAGCCCACGTCATCGACGGACGCGCACCGCACTCGATCCTGGTCGAGGTCTTCACGTCCGACGGCATCGGCACCATGGTCCTGCCCGACGAGGAGCCCGCCGACGCCCCCTTCACGGCCCCCATCCCCGTGATCCCCCATGACCCCGAGGTGACCCTGTGACCGCGCTCGAGAACGCCCGGGCACGGCACCGGTCCCCGGAGGCCACGGACGCGAACCTGCCGGTCCTGGCCGCGGACGGCTCCCTCGCGCAGTGGACCGACCGGTACTCGCACGCCGTGATGGACACGTTCGGTCCGCCGCAGCGGGTGCTCGTCCGCGGCGAGGGCCCGTACGTGTGGGACGCCGACGGCACCCGCTACCTCGACCTGCTCGGCGGGATCGCCGTGAACTCGCTCGGTCACGCGCACCCGACGCTCACCGCGGCGATCAGCGCGCAGCTGGGCACCCTCGGCCACGTCTCGAACTTCTTCGGCAGCCCGACGCAGATCGCGTTCGCCGAGCGGCTGCTCGCCCTCGCCGATGCCCCCGAGGGGTCGCGGGTGTTCCTCACCAACTCCGGCACCGAGGCCAACGAGGCCGCGTTCAAGCTCGCCCGCCGCAACGGCGGCGCCGACCGCCCGCGGATCCTCGCGCTCGAGGGCTCGTTCCACGGCCGGTCGATGGGTGCCCTCGCACTCACCCACAAGGCGGCGTACCGCGAGCCGTTCGAGCCGCTGCCCGCCGGCGTCGAGTTCGTGCCGTTCGGTGACACCGAGGCGCTCGAGGCCGCGTTCGCGGTCGACGGCGACCAGATCGCCGCGCTGTTCGTCGAGCCGATCCAGGGGGAGGCCGGGGTCCGGCCGCTCCCGCCCGGCTACCTGGCGCTCGCCCGCACGCTCACGGCGGAGCACGGCGCCCTGCTGATCCTCGACGAGGTGCAGACCGGGATGGGCCGGACCGGTGCCTGGTTCGCCCACCAGCACCCGCACCTCGGCGGCGGCATCGTCCCCGACGCGGTGACGGTGGCGAAGGGGCTCGGGGGAGGCTTCCCCGTCGGCGCGCTCCTCGCCTACGGGGAGCAGACCGCGACGCTGCTCGGCCGCGGCCAGCACGGGACCACGTTCGGGGGGAACCCCGTCGCGTCGGCCGCCGGGCTCGCGACGATCGCCGTGATCGAGCGTGACGGGCTCCTGGACCACGTCAGCTCGCTCGGGGCGGCACTGCGCGAGCAGCTGGGGAGCACCGGAAACCCCCTCGTCGGCGAGGTGCGCGGCGAGGGGTTCCTCATCGGCATCGAGCTCACGGCGCCGGTGGCCGCCGCCGTCGCCGCCCGCGCGCTGGACGCGGGCTTCATCGTGAACCCGTGCACCCCGTCGACCATCCGCCTCGCACCACCGTTCCTGCTCACGCAGGAACAGGCCGGTCAGTTCGTCGACTTCCTCGCGAGCGTCCCGCAGGACCTCTCATGACCCGGCACTTCCTGCGCGACGACGACCTCAGCCCCCGTGAGCAGAAGGATGTCCTCGAGCTGGCTCTCGCGTTCCGGGACGACCGGTTCATCCGGACGCCGCTGACCGGTCCGCGTGCGGTGGCCGTCATCTTCGACAAGCCGACGCTGCGCACCCAGGTCTCGTTCATGGCCGGCATCGCGGAGCTGGGCGGCTTCCCCCTGAGCGTCGACGGCAAGCTGGCACGCATCGGCGAGCGGGAGTCGATCGAGGACACCGCGCGGGTGCTCGGCCGGCAGGTGGCGGCGATCGTGTGGCGCACGTTCTCGCAGCAGCGGCTCGAGCAGATGGCCGAGCACGCGGGCGTCCCCGTCGTGAACGCGCTCACGGACAGCTTCCACCCGTGCCAGATCCTCGCGGACCTCGCGACGGTCGCGCAGCACCGCGGGGGAGTCGGCGGGCTGGCCGGGCTGACGCTCGCCTACGTCGGCGACGGCGCGAACAACATGTCGCACTCGTACCTGCTGGGCGGCGCGACGGCGGGTCTGCACGTGCGGGTCGGCACGCCTGACGGCTACCTGCCCGACGCGTCGATCCTCGCGGACGCCGCCGCGATCGCGGCGGGCACCGGGGGCTCCGTTATGGTCGTGCACTCGCTGGCCGAGGCCGTGACCGGGGCGGACGTCGTCGCGACGGACACCTGGGTCTCGATGGGGCAGGAGGCGGAGGCGGCCGACCGTGAGACGCCGTTCGTGCCGTTCCGCGTCGACTCCGCCGCGATGGCCCTCGCGCACCCGGACGCCCTCGTCCTGCACTGCCTGCCCGCCTACCGCGGCAAGGAGATCACCGCCGAGGTGCTCGACGGCCCGCAGTCGGTCGTCTGGGACGAGGCCGAGAACCGCCTGCACGCCCAGAAGGCCCTCCTGTCGTGGCTGGTGGAGGTCTGATGAGCGTCACCGTCCCGCACACCAAGGCGGCCCGGCACGCACTGGTCACCGCGCTGCTCACGCGTGGCACGGTCCACTCGCAGCAGCAGCTGGCCGAGCTGCTGACCGCGGAGGGCGTCACCGTCACGCAGGCGACCCTCTCGCGCGACCTCGTCGAGCTGCGTGCCGTCAAGATCCGGACCCCGTCCGGCGCCCTCGCGTACGCCGTCCCCGCGGAGGGTGGCCTGCGCACGCCCGCCGCGGGCCCGGACGAGGAGATGCTCGCCGCCCGCCTCGCCCGGTTGTGCGCCGAGCTCCTCGTGACCGCGGAGGCGTCGGGCAACCTCGTCGTGCTCCGGACGCCGCCGGGTGCTGCGCAGTTCCTCGCATCGGCCATCGACCACTCGGTCCTGCCCGCCGTGCTCGGCACGATCGCGGGCGACGACACGGTCCTGGTCATCGCCCGCGAGGGGGAGACCGGCGTCGCGCTGGCCGCCCGGTTCCTCGCGCTCGCGACCGACACGCCGTCGCGGACCCGTCCGTCAGACTGACCCCAGACCCTTCCCGCACTGACCCCCCGAAGAGAGAAGAACAATGACTGAGCGCGTCGTCCTCGCCTACTCCGGCGGCCTGGACACCTCCGTGGGCATCGGCTGGATCAGCGAGGCCACCGGCGCCGAGGTGATCGCCGTGGCGGTCGACGTCGGCCAGGGCGGCGAGGACCTCGACGTCATCCGCCAGCGCGCCCTCGACTGCGGCGCCGTGGAGGCGTACGTCGCCGACGCGCGCGACGAGTTCGCGACCGAGTACTGCATGCCCGCGCTGAAGGCGAACGCGCTGTACCTCGACCGTTACCCGCTGGTCTCGGCGCTGTCGCGGCCGGTCATCGTCAAGCACCTGGTCCGCGCAGCCCGCCAGTTCGGTGCGACCACGGTCGCGCACGGCTGCACCGGCAAGGGCAACGACCAGGTCCGCTTCGAGGTCGGCATCACCTCGCTCGCACCCGACCTGACGTGCCTGGCGCCGGTCCGGGACCTCGCGCTGACCCGCGACAAGGCCATCGAGTTCGCGACGCGCAACGCGCTGCCCATCGAGACCACGAAGCACAACCCGTTCTCGATCGACCAGAACGTGTGGGGCCGCGCGGTCGAGACCGGCTTCCTCGAGGACATCTGGAACGGTCCGACGAAGGACGTCTACACCTACACGGACGACCCGACGTTCCCGCCGGTCGCCGACGAGGTGGTCATCACGTTCGAGGCCGGCGTCCCGGTCGCGCTGGACGGCATTCCCGTCACACCGCTGCAGGCCATCCAGGAGATGAACCGCCGCGCCGGAGCGCAGGGCATCGGCCGGATCGACATCGTCGAGGACCGCCTGGTCGGCATCAAGTCCCGCGAGGTCTACGAGGCCCCGGGCGCGATCGCGCTCATCGCCGCGCACCAGGAGCTCGAGAACGTCACGGTCGAGCGCGAGCAGGCGCGTTTCAAGCGCGGTGTCGAGCAGCGCTGGACCGAGCTGGTCTACGACGGCCAGTGGTTCTCGCCGCTGAAGAAGTCGCTCGAGGTGTTCGTCGACG
This sequence comes from Cellulomonas sp. Leaf334, assembly GCF_001424195.1. Classification (GTDB taxonomy): domain Bacteria; phylum Actinomycetota; class Actinomycetes; order Actinomycetales; family Cellulomonadaceae; genus Cellulomonas. Next base: position 373,737 of record NZ_LMOO01000006.1, read on the forward strand.
ACACCCAGCGCTACGTCTCCGGCGACGTGCGGGTCGTCCTGCACGGCGGCCGCGCGACCGTCACGGGCCGCCGCTCGGACGCGAGCCTCTACGACTTCAACCTCGCGACGTACGACACGGGCGACTCGTTCGACCAGTCGGCCGCCAAGGGCTTCATCGAGATCTACGGCCTGTCCTCCAAGCTGGCGGCCGCGCGCGACGTGCGGTTCGGCAACGGCGTGGACCTCGGCACGCAGGGCGGGATCAGTGGCTGACGAGCTCGGCACGCCGACCGGCAACGTCTCGCTGTGGGGTGGACGGTTCGCCGGCGGGCCGTCCGAGGCACTCCAGGCGCTGTCGCAGTCGACGCACTTCGACTGGCGGCTCGCCGGCCACGACATCTCCGGCTCGGTCGCGCACGCCCGCGTCCTGCACGGGGCCGGCCTGCTCACCGACGAGGAGCTCACGGGCATGGTCGACGCCCTCGAGCGCCTGCGGGCGGACGTGGCCAGCGGCGACTTCCTCCCGGTGCTCGAGGACGAGGACGTGCACACCGCCCTCGAACGTGGGCTGATCGACCGCGCCGGGGCGGACCTGGGCGGCAAGCTCCGCGCGGGCCGCTCCCGCAACGACCAGATCGCCACCCTCGTGCGCATGTACCTCCGCGAGGAGGCGCGCGGGCTCGCGCTGCTGGTCCTGGACGTCGTCGACGCGCTCGTCGCGCAGGCCGACCGCGCGGGCGAGGCGCCGATGCCCGGCCGCACCCACCTGCAGCACGCCCAGCCGGTCCTGCTCGCCCACCACCTGCTGGCGCACGCGTGGCCGCTGCTGCGTGACGTCGAGCGCTGGGTCGACTGGGACGCCCGCGCGGCCCGCTCGCCCTACGGGTCGGGTGCTCTGGCAGGCTCGTCGCTGGGCCTGGACCCCGCCGCGGTCGCCGCGGAGCTCGGGTTCGACGGCCCGGTCGAGAACTCCATCGACGGCACCGCGTCGCGCGACGTCGTCGCGGAGTTCGCGTTCGTCGCGGCGATGCTCGCGGTCGACATCTCCCGGCTCGCCGAGGAGGTCATCCTCTGGGCGACCAAGGAGTTCGGTTTCGTCCGGCTGCACGACTCGTACTCCACGGGGTCGAGCATCATGCCGCAGAAGAAGAACCCCGACGTCGCCGAGCTGGCGCGCGGCAAGGCGGGCCGACTCGTCGGTGACCTGACCGGGCTGCTCACCACGCTCAAGGGCCTCCCGCTGGCGTACAACCGCGACCTGCAGGAGGACAAGGAGCCCGTCTTCGACCAGGTCGACCAGCTCTCGGTCCTGCTCCCGGCGTTCTCGGGCATGGTCGCGACGCTCGAGTTCGACACCGACCGCCTCGCGGTGCTCGCGCCGCAGGGCTTCTCCCTCGCGACGGACATCGCCGAGTGGCTGGTCCGCAACGGCGTGCCGTTCCGCGTCGCGCACGAGGTCGCGGGCGCCTGCGTCCGGGCCTGCGAGGAGCACGAGCCGGCCATCGAGCTGTGGGACCTCACCGACGACGAGCTCGTCGCCATCTCGCCGCACCTGACACCCGAGGTGCGCACCGTGCTGACGGTCGAGGGGTCGCTCGCGTCACGTTCGGCCTACGGCGGGACGGCACCCGTGCGCGTCGCCGAGCAGCTCGAGCGTGCTCGGTCCCGCGCGGCGGAGCTGCGTACCTGGGCGTCGTGATCGCTGACGACCTCGTCGAACGCGCGCTCGGCGTGCGGCCGAGGCTCGGGCGGGTGCGCGTGATGGCCGTCGACGGCCCGGCAGGCTCGGGCAAGACGACGCTCGCCGGGGCCCTGGGCGCGCGCGGTGCGGCGGTCCTGCATCTCGACGACCTCTACGAGGGCTGGTCGGGTCTCGAGGGCTCGCTGTGGCCGCGCCTCTCCGCCCAGGTGCTGGAGCCGCTGCGCCGCGGTGTGCCCGGCCGCTACCAGCGCTACGACTGGGACTCGGGCGCGTTCGCGGAGTGGGTCGACGTCCCCGTTCCCGACCTGCTCGTCGTGGAGGGCTGCGGGTCGGCCCGGCGCGACGTGGATCCCGTCGCGGTGCTGCGCGTCTGGGTCGAGGCGCCCGACGACCTGCGTCTCGAGCGCGGCCTCGCGCGCGACGGCGCCGAGGCTCGTGAGCACTGGCTGACCTGGATGGTCGACGAGTCGGCCCACTTCGCTCGCGAGCAGACGCGCGAGCGTGCCGACGTCCGCCTCGACGCGTACGGCGCCGTGCTCGCCGACCGCCCCGCGCGGTAGGTGGCCGCCCGCTCGTCCACGCCCACTCGGCACCCCTCCCACCGACCGCGGGGGCGTCGTGGATCCGGAAACCCGGATCGCCGCGGCCGGGTCGTGCGGCAAGATGTTCGGGTGAGCCCGTCGGAACCGCTCGAGATCCCGGATGCCGCCGGTCGGCGCGCGCCCGTGGCCGTCCCGGCGCGGGTCTGGTTCAGCCGGGACGTGCACGCGGTCGCGCGCGACCTGCTCGGTGCCTACCTCACGGCGCGCTCGCCCGAGGGCGACGTCACGCTGCGGATCACCGAGGTCGAGGCCTACGGCGGTGCCGACGACCCGGGCTCCCACGCGTACCGAGGCCGGACCGCCCGGAACGCGGTGATGTTCGCGGAGCCGGGGCGGCTGTACGTGTACCGCCACCTCGGCCTGCACCACTGCCTCAACATCGTCACCGAGCCGACCGGGAGCCCGTCGGCGGTCCTGCTGCGCGCCGGCGAGATCGTCGAGGGCACCGACCTGGCGTGGCGGCGCCGGGAGGCCGTCGGTGTCGTCGACTCCGAGCGGCAGCTCGCCCGCGGTCCCGCCCGGCTCGCGGTCGCGCTCGGGCTGGACCTGCGCGCCAACGGTGCCGACGTGACGGAGGCGGGCGGCGAGATCGTGCTGCACCGCCACCAGGTCGTGGTCCAGCCGACCCACAAGACCGGTCCCCGCGTCGGGGTCTCGGGTTCGGGCGGCGAGGGCACCAGGTTCCCCTGGCGCTACTGGCTGACGGACGAGCGCACGGTCTCCGCGTATCGCCCGGCGTATCGCGCGCCGGCGTCGGTAGACGTCCCGTGAGGGACGACGACGCCGGCTGGACGCCCTCGCTGACCACCCCCTCCGCCGGTCCCGGACCGGCCTACTGCCTGGAGACCCTGTGAACCACATCCTCGACGAGCTCGAGTGGCGTGGGCTGATCGCCCAGACCACCGACCTCGACGCCCTCCGCGACGCGCTCTCCGCCGGGCCCGTCGCCCTCTACTGCGGGTTCGACCCCACCGCTCCGAGCCTGCACATCGGCAATCTCGTCCAGATCCTCACCGTGCGTCGCCTGCAGGACGCCGGGCACACCCCGTTCGGACTCGTCGGCGGCGCGACGGGCCTGATCGGCGACCCGAAGATGGCGGGCGAGCGGACCCTCAACGAGCGTGACGTCGTGGCGGTCTGGGTGGAGCGCATCCGCAAGCAGATCGAGCCGCTGCTCCGCTTCGACGGCCCGAACGCCGCGACGATGGTCAACAACCTGGACTGGACCGCCCCGCTGTCTGCCATCGACTTCCTGCGGGACGTCGGCAAGCACTACCGGCTCGGCACCATGCTCGCCAAGGACACCGTCGCCCGACGCCTGAACAGCGACGCAGGCATCAGCTTCACCGAGTTCAGCTACCAGATCCTGCAGGGCATGGACTACCTGGAGCTGCACCGCCGGCACGGGATCAGCCTCCAGACCGGCGGCAGCGACCAGTGGGGCAACCTGCTCTCGGGCGTCGAGCTGATCCGCAAGGCCGAGGGCGTCGCCGTGCACGCGTTGACGACTCCGCTGATCACGAAGTCGGACGGCACCAAGTTCGGCAAGACGGAGTCCGGCACCGTCTGGCTCGACCCCGAGCTGACCACGCCGTACGCGTTCTTCCAGTTCTGGCTGAACGCCGACGACGCCGACGTCGTGCGGTACCTCAAGGTGTTCACGTTCCGCACCCGCGAGCAGATCGCCGAGCTGGAGTCAGCGGTAACGCAGCGACCGGCAGCACGTGAGGCACAGCGCGCGCTCGCCTACGAGGTGACGTCCCTGGTGCACGGAGCGGCGGCCACCGAGCTGGTCGTCGCCGCGAGCCAGGCCCTGTTCGGTCGCGGCTCCCTGGCGGAGCTCGACGCAGCCACGCTCGGCGCGGCCGTCGCGGAGCTCCCGTCCGCACGAGGTGTCGCGGGCGACGCGATCGCGGACCTCCTCGCGGCGACGGGCGTGGTCGCGAGCAAGGGGGCGGCGCGACGGGCGATCGCGGAAGGGGGCGCGTCGGTCAACAACGTCCGGGTCGCCACCGAGGACGCCGTCCTCACGTCCGACGACCTCCTGCACGGACGCTGGGCGGTCCTGCGTCGGGGCAAGCGGACCCTCGCGGTGGTCGACGCGCAGGCCTGAGCCGGTTCTGGGGCGGTCTGCGTGGATCCGAGCCGGCACCGCACGACGGCGGGTCCTCGTCCCCCTCGCGGGATCGAGGGCCCGCCGCCGTCATTTCCGCCGTCTGACCTGCACGTTCGACCCCGACGGCAGGTCTGGTGACCGGGGTCACCGCGACGGGATTTGCCACCTGCCGCAACACGCGCGTAATGTTCTCGATGTCGCCCGAGAGGGAGGAACGGACACCGCGGATCGAACCACGGTGGCTGGTCCCTAGGGTGGCCACCCCCGCTCGTGCTGACAGGCGCTTTGTGCGCCCTGATGCCGGACGGGGACGGGCTCCTGGCCCGCGTCCGCTGCCCGAACGGGTGGCGAGAGGCGGCCGGAAAGCCAGGTAGGATTCAGAACGACAAAGCCTCTCGGATGAGATCGAAAGATCTCGAGGAGATGCGCGTCTGTTCCTTGAGAACTCAACAGTGTGCCAAATAGTCGATGCCATATGGCTCGTCATCTGATGGTGTCTTGCCTCGTTCGRGGTGGGGTGTTGGAGGGTGGTCGGGTCTTGGTTGAGATAGGTGTCGTTTCTTCCACCTCCGTGGGGGRGCGGGACCAAAATTCAGCCGAATCTGAACGGTCCTTATCGGGACCATTTCGTGTGTCGGTTGCTCTGCTGCTTCGGTGGTGGGGTGCCATGTAGACATTTNCGGGACCAAAATTCAGCCGAATCTGAACGGTCCTTATCGGGACCATTTCGTGTGTCGGTTGCTCTGCTGCTTCGGTGGTGGGGTGCCATGTAGACATTTACGGAGAGTTTGATTCTGGCTCAGGACGAACGCTGGCGGCGTGCTTAACACATGCAAGTCGAACGGTGATGGCCAGCTTGCTGGTCTGATCAGTGGCGAACGGGTGAGTAACACGTGAGCAACCTACCCTTCACTCTGGGATAAGCCCTGGAAACGGGGTCTAATACCGGATATGAGACGTACAGGCATCTGTAGCGTCTGGAAAGATTTATCGGTGGGGGATGGGCTCGCGGCCTATCAGCTTGTTGGTGGGGTAGTGGCCTACCAAGGCGACGACGGGTAGCCGGCCTGAGAGGGCGACCGGCCACACTGGGACTGAGACACGGCCCAGACTCCTACGGGAGGCAGCAGTGGGGAATATTGCACAATGGGCGCAAGCCTGATGCAGCGACGCCGCGTGAGGGATGACGGCCTTCGGGTTGTAAACCTCTTTCAGCAGGGAAGAAGCGCAAGTGACGGTACCTGCAGAAGAAGCGCCGGCTAACTACGTGCCAGCAGCCGCGGTAATACGTAGGGCGCAAGCGTTGTCCGGAATTATTGGGCGTAAAGAGCTCGTAGGCGGTTTGTCGCGTCTGCTGTGAAAACCTAAGGCTCAACCTTGGGCTTGCAGTGGGTACGGGCAGACTAGAGTGCGGTAGGGGTGACTGGAATTCCTGGTGTAGCGGTGGAATGCGCAGATATCAGGAGGAACACCGATGGCGAAGGCAGGTCACTGGGCCGCAACTGACGCTGAGGAGCGAAAGCATGGGGAGCGAACAGGATTAGATACCCTGGTAGTCCATGCCGTAAACGTTGGGCACTAGGTGTGGGGCTCATTCCACGAGTTCCGTGCCGCAGCAAACGCATTAAGTGCCCCGCCTGGGGAGTACGGCCGCAAGGCTAAAACTCAAAGAAATTGACGGGGGCCCGCACAAGCGGCGGAGCATGCGGATTAATTCGATGCAACGCGAAGAACCTTACCAAGGCTTGACATACACCGGAAACTTCCAGAGATGGTTGCCCCGCAAGGTCGGTGTACAGGTGGTGCATGGTTGTCGTCAGCTCGTGTCGTGAGATGTTGGGTTAAGTCCCGCAACGAGCGCAACCCTCGTCCCATGTTGCCAGCGGGTTATGCCGGGGACTCATGGGAGACTGCCGGGGTCAACTCGGAGGAAGGTGGGGATGACGTCAAATCATCATGCCCCTTATGTCTTGGGCTTCACGCATGCTACAATGGCCGGTACAAAGGGCTGCGATACCGCGAGGTGGAGCGAATCCCAAAAAGCCGGTCTCAGTTCGGATTGGGGTCTGCAACTCGACCCCATGAAGTCGGAGTCGCTAGTAATCGCAGATCAGCAACGCTGCGGTGAATACGTTCCCGGGCCTTGTACACACCGCCCGTCAAGTCACGAAAGTCGGTAACACCCGAAGCCGGTGGCCCAACCCTTGTGGAGGGAGCTGTCGAAGGTGGGACTGGCGATTGGGACTAAGTCGTAACAAGGTAGCCGTACCGGAAGGTGCGGCTGGATCACCTCCTTTCTAAGGAGCATCTGGCAGCCACGCTCACCTGTCATGGGTGGTGGAGGGTGTCCAGGCCCGTTGTCCCTGCCGAACGAGTGGGGGACGGTGCTCGAGGGTGGAACATCGACTGTTGGCCGGCTTTCGAGCTGGTGGCGACCTAGTACGCCAGGGCCTTCGGGTTTCTGGGTGGGAACGGTTCGTTGCTGGGGAGGGGTCGGCTGGGCACGCTGTTGGGTCCTGAGGGAACAGCCGGAAGGTTGTTTCATCAGGGTCGCTGCGCACGCGGTCTGCACCTGAGGGTGTGGGGCGGGTGCGGGTGGCTGCGGGCTGGTACCGCTCGGTCGAACCGCCCACGCACTGGTGCTGATGCATCGGGGTGTGGGTAGGCGCTGGGGTGAGGGTGCCGGTTCCGGTCGTAGCTTGAGAACTGCACAGTGGACGCGAGCATCTTTTTTGAATGATCTTTGTGGTCAAGTTTATAAGGGCACAGGGTGGATGCCTTGGCACTAGGAGCCGAAGAAGGACGTTGTAGCCTGCGATAMGCCTCGGGGAGTTGGCAAACGAACCGTGATCCGAGGATGTCCGAATGGGGAAACCCCGCACGAGTCATGTCGTGTGACCCGCACCTGAATATATAGGGTGTGTGGAGGGAACGGCGGGAAGTGAAACATCTCAGTACCGCCAGGAAGAGATATTCCGTGAGTAGTGGCGAGCGAAAGCGGATCAGGCCAAACCGTGTACGTGTTCAAGCCGGCAGGCGTTGCGTGCACGGGGTTGTGGGACCTTTCAGCTGGTTCTGCCGAATCAGCAGGGAGTCAGAAAGTCGCGTCATAGTCGAAGGGCATTGAAAGGCCCGGCACAGAGGGTGTGACCCCCGTAGACGAAATGGCGTGGCCTCCCGAAGGGGATCCCAAGTAGCTCCGGGCCCGAGAAACCTGGAGTGAATCTGCACAGACCACTGTGTAAGCCTAAATACTACCTAGTGACCGATAGCGGACAAGTACCGTGAGGGAAAGGTGAAAAGTACCCCGGGAGGGGAGTGAAATAGTACCTGAAACCGTGTGCCTACAATCCGTTGGAGCCTCCCTAGCAGGGGTGACAGCGTGCCTTTTGAAGAATGAGCCTGCGAGTTAGTGGTACGTGGCGAGGTTAACCCGTGTGGGGAAGCCGTAGCGAAAGCGAGTCCGAATAGGGCGATTCAGTCGCGTGCTCTAGACCCGAAGCGGAGTGATCTAGCCATGGGCAGGTTGAAGCGCGGGTAAGACCGCGTGGAGGACCGAACCCACCAGGGTTGAAAACCTGGGGGATGACCTGTGGTTAGGGGTGAAAGGCCAATCAAACTCCGTGATAGCTGGTTCTCCCCGAAATGCATTTAGGTGCAGCGTCACGTGTTTCTTGCCGGAGGTAGAGCTACTGGATAGCCGATGGGCCCCACCAGGTTACTGACGTTAGCCAAACTCCGAATGCCGGTAAGCCAGAGCGTGGCAGTGAGACTGCGGGGGATAAGCTCCGTAGTCGAGAGGGAAACAGCCCAGACCACCAGCTAAGGCCCCTAAGCGTATGCTAAGTGGGAAAGGATGTGGAGTTGCACAGACAACCAGGAGGTTGGCTTAGAAGCAGCCACCCTTGAAAGAGTGCGTAATAGCTCACTGGTCAAGTGATTCCGCGCCGACAATGTAGCGGGGCTCAAGTATACCGCCGAAGCTGTGGCATTCACATATCAGCTCAGCGCACCTTCGGGTGTGTTCAGGCGTGTGGATGGGTAGGGGAGCGTCGTGTGGCGAGTGAAGTCGCGGGGGAACCCAGCGGTGGACGCCACACGAGTGAGAATGCAGGCATGAGTAGCGAATGACGGGTGAGAAACCCGTCCGCCGAATGATCAAGGGTTCCAGGGCCAGGCTAATCCGCCCTGGGTAAGTCGGGACCTAAGGCGAGGCCGACAGGCGTAGTCGATGGACAACGGGTTGATATTCCCGTACCGGCGAAGAACCGCCCATACCGAGCCCGGTGATGCTAAACGCCCGAGCCGGTGCACCGTCCCTTCGGGGACACCGCACCGGGGAGCGCGTGACCCGAACCGGTAGTAGGTAAGCGTATTAACAGGGGTGACGCAGGAAGGTAGCCAAGCGTGGCGATGGTAGTCCACGTCCAAGGTCGTAGGGCGAGGTGTAGGCAAATCCGCACCTCATATAGCCTGAGAGCTGACGGTGACCGCGAATGCGGGAATCTGGTGATCCTATGCTGCCAAGAAAAGCCTCGACGCGAGGTTCTAGCCGCCCGTACCCCAAACCGACTCAGGTGATCAGGTAGAGAATACCAAGGCGATCGAGAGAATCGTGGTTAAGGAACTCGGCAAAATGCCCCCGTAACTTCGGGAGAAGGGGGGCCTGAAGCGTGAACCGACTTGCTCGGGGAGCGTGAAGGGCCGCAGAGACCAGGGAGAAGCGACTGTTTACTAAAAACACAGGTCCGTGCGAAGTCGCAAGACGATGTATACGGACTGACGCCTGCCCGGTGCTGGAAGGTTAAGAGGACGGGTCAGCCGCAAGGCGAAGCTCAGAATTTAAGCCCCAGTAAACGGCGGTGGTAACTATAACCATCCTAAGGTAGCGAAATTCCTTGTCGGGTAAGTTCCGACCTGCACGAATGGCGTAACGACTTCTCCGCTGTCTCAACCGCGAACTCGGCGAAATTGCACTACGAGTAAAGATGCTCGTTACGCGCAGCAGGACGGAAAGACCCCGGGACCTTTACTATAGTTTGGTATTGGTGTTCGGTGCGGCTTGTGTAGGATAGGTGGGAGACTGTGAAGCCGGCACGCCAGTGTCGGTGGAGTCAACGTTGAAATACCACTCTGGTCGCTCTGGATATCTAACCTCGGTCCGTGATCCGGATCAGGGACAGTGCCTGATGGGTAGTTTAACTGGGGCGGTTGCCTCCTAAAATGTAACGGAGGCGCTCAAAGGTTCCCTCAGCCTGGTTGGCAATCAGGTGGCGAGTGCAAGTGCACAAGGGAGCTTGACTGTGAGACTGACAGGTCGAGCAGGGACGAAAGTCGGAACTAGTGATCCGGCGGTGGCTTGTGGAAGCGCCGTCGCTCAACGGATAAAAGGTACCCCGGGGATAACAGGCTGATCTTGCCCAAGAGTCCATATCGACGGCATGGTTTGGCACCTCGATGTCGGCTCGTCGCATCCTGGGGCTGGAGTAGGTCCCAAGGGTTGGGCTGTTCGCCCATTAAAGCGGTACGCGAGCTGGGTTTAGAACGTCGTGAGACAGTTCGGTCCCTATCCGCTGCGCGCGCAGGAAACTTGAGAAGGGCTGTCCCTAGTACGAGAGGACCGGGACGGACGAACCTCTGGTGTGCCAGTTGTTCCGCCAGGAGCACGGCTGGTTAGCTACGTTCGGAAGGGATAACCGCTGAAAGCATCTAAGCGGGAAGCCTGCTTCAAGATGAGGTTTCCATGCCCCCTTGAGGGGTGAGAGGCTCCCAGCTAGACCACTGGGTAGATAGGCCGGATGTGGAAGAGGGGACTAACGACCCTCGCAGCTGACCGGTACTAATAAGCCGACAACTTCACCACACCATTCAATGCGTGTACGCGTCCACTGTGCGGTTCCCGAGTAACGAACGGGAACCCGTTTGACAACTCGATAGCGTTACGGCGGTCATAGCGAAGGGGAAACGCCCGGTCCCATTCCGAACCCGGAAGCTAAGCCCTTCAGCGCCGATGGTACTGCACTCGCCAGGGTGTGGGAGAGTAGGACGCCGCCGGACATCATTCAGGAAGAGCCACCCCTACGGGGGTGGCTCTTTCTGTTTCCC
>NZ_LMOO01000007.1 GCF_001424195.1 Cellulomonas sp. Leaf334
GGATCTACCGCGCGAGCATGCCGATCGGGGATCTACCGCGCGAGCATGCCGATCGGGAACTTCCCGGGCAACTTCGGCTCCTCGTACACCACGATCATGACCGACACCACGAACAACCTGTTCGAGGCGCCGCAGGTCTACAAGGTCAAGGACCGCAACCAGTACCTGATGATCGTCGAGGCGATCGGTGCCAACGGCCGGTACTTCCGCTCGTTCACCGCCACCAGCCTCTCCGGCTCCTGGACGCCGCAGGCCGCGTCCGAGAGCAACCCGTTCGCCGGCAAGGCCAACAGCGGCGCGACATGGACCAACGACATCAGCCACGGTGAGTTCCGGCTCCTGGACGCCGCAGGCCGCGTCCGAGAGCAACCCGTTCGCCGGCAAGGCCAACAGCGGCGCGACATGGACCAACGACATCAGCCACGGTGAGCTCATCCGGACCAGCGCCGACCAGACCATGACCATCGACCCCTGCAACCTGCAGCTGCTCTACCAGGGTCGCTCGCCCAGCTCGGGTGGCGACTACGGCCGGCTGCCGTACCGTCCGGGTCTGCTGACCCTCCAGCGGTAGACCCGCACGCACGGAAGGGCCGGCCCCCACCCGGGGGCCGGCCCTTCTGACGTCAGGTCAGGCGTCCGTGCTGGCCGCGGCCGCGATCTTCTCGCGGACCTCGTCCATGTCGAGCGCCTTGACGGCCTCGACGACCTGCTCCAGCGCGGGGGCGGGCAGCGCGCCAGCCTGGTTGAACACCAGGATCCCGTCGCGGAACGCCATCAGCGTGGGGATCGAGAAGATCTGCAGCTCGGCGGCCAGCTCCTGCTCGGCCTCGGTGTCCACCTTCGCGTGCACGACGTCCGGGTGGTTCTCCGAGGAGTCCTCGAAGACCGGGCCGAAGCGCTTGCACGGCCCACACCACTCCGCCCAGAAGTCGACAAGGACGATCTCGTTGTCCTTGATGGTCTGGCCGATCGTGCTGCCGGTCAGCTCAGTCGTCGCCATGAGTTCCTCCAGTGCTCGGTTACCGCCAGATAGAGCGCGCAGCCACCGACGACTATTCCCGAGGGTGTCGCGACGCACACCTCGGCACAGGCTGAATCAGCGCGGCGCGCTCCACGTCGGCCCCGGCGGGGCGGTAGACATGGTCAGTGACTGCATCTGCTGAGTTCCCTCGGGGCCCGGAGCGTCCCGCCGGCTGGTTGAGCGCCGACGAGATCACCCATGCCCGCACCCAGCTGCCCATCCTCTACGTGGACGCCATCCCGGTCCGCGTGGACGACTCGGGCGACGTCGTCCAGGTCGGTCTCCTGCTGCGGGTCACGCAGGAGGGCGTCATGTCCCGCGCGCTGGTCAGCGGCCGGGTCATGTACCACGAGCGGGTGCGGGACGCCCTGCTCCGGCACATCGAGAAGGACCTCGGTCCCGTCGCCCTGCCGCAGATCCCCGCCTCCCCGCAGCCGTTCACGGTCGCCGAGTACTTCCCGACGCCGGGCGTCACGCCGTACCACGACCCCCGCCAGCACGCGGTGTCGCTCGCGTACGTCGTGCCCGTGCTCGGGGACTGCCGGCCGCAGCAGGACGCGATCGACCTCGCGTGGATGACGCCGGAGGAGGCGTGCGCGCAGCAGATCCAGTTCGAGATGAACGGCGGCCAGGGTCTGCTGCTGCGGCAGGCCATGGGGCACGTCGGCCGGCTGCCGTGACGGACGGCTCGCCGCACTACGTGCTCGCGCGCACGCTGCACGCGGTCGTCCTCGTCGCCGCGGTCGTCGGCCTCTCGATGGAGCTCGTCCGGGCGCTCACCTCCGACGACGTCGGGACGCGGCTCGTGCGGCTGTTCAGCTACTTCACCATCCAGTCGAACATCCTCGCGGCCGTGGCAGCAGGGATGCTCCTGTGGCGACCGGACCGCCGCGGACGGGTGTTCGCGGTCCTGCGGCTCGATGCGCTGCTCTGCATCGCGGTGACGGGGATCGTCTACCACGCCGTGCTCTCCGGACTGCAGGACCTCACGGCCGCGGGGGCGCTGTCCAACCTCCTGCTGCACACCGTGGTCCCCGTCGGGACGGTCGTCGCGTGGCTCCTCGTCGGGCCGCGCCCGCGGCTGTCCCCCGCCGTGGTCGGCTGGTCGTTGGTCTACCCGCTCGGCTGGATCGCGTACACGTTCCTCCGGGGCGCGATCGTCGACTGGTACCCGTACCCGTTCCTCGACGTCTCCGAGATCGGGCTCCGGTCCGCGCTCGTGCGCACCGGTGTGGTGGCCGTCATCTTCCTCGTCCTGGCGTTCGCGGCCCGGGCCCTGGAAAGGCTCCTGCCGCCGGCGCCGCGTCCCGTCCGCGGGACCGTCACAGCCTGAGCTCCGGCCAGTCCGCCAGGTCCGCGCGCATCCGGCGGTCGTGGGTGGCGACGACGACGGCGGCCGACGTGGCGCGCAGCGCAGCCGTGAGCTCGTCGACGAGGCCGACGGACAGGTGGTTGGTCGGCTCGTCGAGGACGAGCACGTGCGGGGCTGCGAGGAGCGCGCACGCCAGGTCGAACCGTCGGCGCTGACCGACGGACAGCTCGCGCAGGGGCCGGTCGAGGTCCTCCTCGGTCAGCAGGCCGAGCGCCGCGACGGGGACCAGCTGGTCCGGGTCGAGCAGCCGGGCCTCCAGGAGCGTCAGCGCGTGCCGGGCGTAGGCGTCGAACCCCGACAGCTGCTCGGCGGTGCCGGCGGCACGCGGGTGGGCGACGACAGCGGCCGCGTGCTCCGTCGGCCCCTCCTGCGCGAGCACCCCGAGCCGGACCCCCGGCGCGATCGCGCGCACCCCACGATCGAGCGGGACAGAGCCGGCCAGGGCCGCGAGCAGCGTGGACTTGCCCGAGCCGTTGGGGCCGGTGACGAGCAGGCGTCCGCACGCCGGCACCTCGACCCGGACACCGGCCAGGTCGAGCCGACCCTGGACCCGCGGGGCACGCAGGTCCAGGAGCGGTCCCGGCTGGGGCTCCGGTGGCAGGGACGGCAGGTCGGGGAACGTCAGGACGAGCGGCGGGGCCGGGACCTCGACGGCCTCGGCGTCGAGCTTCTGGATCAGCCGGTCGGCCGCCTTCACGTGCCCACGAGCCCGAGTCGCTCGGCGGTGCTTCTGCGAGCCCTTGGGCGGGCGCCACTCGTCGGAGAGGTTCTCGTACGTCGAGTCCAGCCGCTCCGCCAGCTCGATCGCGCGCTTGCGCTCCGCCCGGTACCGCGCCTGCCAGCGACGGACCATCTGGCTCTTGAGGAACCGGTAGTCGGAGTACCGCGTCGCGCCGTACAGCGCGGGCCGTCCGTCCATCGCCGGGTCCAGGTCGAGGATCGCGGTCATGACGTCGTCCAGCAGACGACGGTCGTGCGTGACGATGACGACGGCGCCCGGCCACTCGCGCAGCCGGGCGGTCAGGTAGTCGATGCCGGCCGCGTCGAGGTGGTTCGTCGGCTCGTCCAGCAGCAGGAGGTCCGCGCGCTCCCCGATCCGGCACGCGAGGCGCACCCGGTACCGCTCACCGACGCTCAGCTCGTCGAGCCGCCGGTCCGGGTCCCGCGGCGCACCGAACCGGGTCAGCGCCTCGTCGACCCTGCGGTCCGCGTCCCACGCGGCGAGGTGCTCGTAGCGGGCGACGGCCGCGGTCAGGCGCGCGAGGTCCCCCGACTCGTGGTCGAACCCGGCGATGGCGGCCTCCAGCTCACCGGCCGCAGCACGCACCCCGCCGAGGGCCTCCGCGACGAACGTCCCGACGGTCGCACCCCCGGGAGCGTCCAGCTCCTGCTCGACCGACGCCAGCGTCCCGCGGCGCCGCACGACACCCGTCTGGGGTGCGAGCTCGCCCGCCAGCACCCGCAGCAGCGTCGTCTTGCCCGCGCCGTTCTCCCCGACGACACCCACCCGGTCCCCCGCGCTGACCACGAGGTCGACCCGGTCCAGCACGGGGTGCTCCGGGTACCCGTAAGTGACGGCGTCGGCGACGAGCTGCACGTCGGCCGGGGGGCCCTCAGTCACGACAGGTCATCCGCCGAGCACCCGCACGAGCGTCGGGACGAGCGCGCGGAACGCCGTGCCGCGGTGGCTGATCGCGTTCTTCTCCGAGGGGGTGAGCTCCGCGCAGGACCGGGTCTCGCCGACGGGCACGAGGATGGGGTCGTAGCCGAAGCCGCCCGCCCCGCGCGGCTCGGTGGCCAGGACGCCCTCGAGCGTCCCGGTCTCGACGTGCTCGAACCCGTCCGGTGTGACCAGCGCTGCGGCACACACGAACCGGGCGGAGCGGTGCGGCTCGGCGATGTCGGCGAGCTGCGCGAGCAGGAGCGCGAGGTTGGCGGCATCGTCCCCGTGCCGGCCCGCCCAGCGCGCGGAGAAGATCCCGGGGGCTCCGCCGAGGACGTCGACGCTCAGCCCGGAGTCGTCGGCGACAGCCGGCAGACCCGTGAACGCCGCCAGGGCGCGCGCCTTGATGAGCGCGTTCTCCGTGAACGTGACGCCGTCCTCGACCGGCTCGGGGGCGTCGACGTCCCGCGCCCCGACGACCGACGCCGGGTCCAGCCCGGGCAGCACGGGCGCGAGGATGGCGCGCAGCTCGCCCACCTTGTGCGCGTTGTGCGTGGCCAGGACGAGGCGCGCGCTCACCGGACCAGCCGGGTGGCCGAGCCGTCTCCGGATGCGGACGCCAGCGCTGCCACCTGCAGGGCGGTGAGCTGCGCGGTGCCCGCGACCGCGAGGTCGAGCAGCGCGTCGAGCTCGGCGCGGTCGAACGGGGCGTGCTCGGCGGTGCCCTGCACCTCGACGAACGTGCCCGACCCGGTGACCACGACGTTCATGTCCGTCTCCGCACGCACGTCCTCGACGTACGGCAGGTCGAGGACCGGCACCCCGTCTACGATGCCGACGCTCACGGCGGCGACCGAGTCGCGCAGGACCACCGTGTTCGCCGGGACGTGCTTGTTCTCGACCGCCCAGGCCACCGCGTCGGCCAGCGCGACGTACGCGCCCGTGATCGACGCCGTCCGCGTCCCGCCGTCCGCCTGGAGCACGTCGCAGTCGAGGACGATCGTGTTCTCGCCCAGGGCCGAGACGTCGATGATGGCGCGCAGCGACCGGCCGATCAGCCGCGAGATCTCGTGCGTGCGGCCACCGACGCGGCCCTTGACCGACTCGCGGTCGGAACGGCTGGACGTGGCGCGCGGCAGCATCGAGTACTCGGCGGTGACCCAGCCCTCGCCGGACCCCTTCTTCCAGCGCGGCACCCCCGGCGTGAACGACGCCACGCACAGCACCTTGGTGCCGCCGTACTCGACGAGCACGCTGCCCTCGCCCGCCTCCAGGAAGCCGCGGGTCAGCGTCACAGGACGCAGCTGGTCGGGCGCACGGCCGTCGGCGCGCACGTGCGCGACCGCTGGGGTGGTAGCAGCAGAAGTCATGCGCACGAGCCTAACGGCGCCCCCGGACACCTCTGACGCACCGCGGACGGGCTACGGGAGCTGCAGGTATCCCACGACGTCGACGACGAGGTCCGTGCTTCCGGTGTTCTGCCAGCTGCTCAGCGCGACGTCGCCGTCCGGCCACAGGTCGACCCAGACGAGGTTCGAGCTGTCGGCGCCCGGCACGTAGTTGAGGGTGGACGTCGCCGGCAGGGTGCCGGAGCCGGGGGTCCGCTCGGGATAGACGCGCACGTGTCCGGGCGCGGTCGGGGCGACCGACACGACGCTCAGGACGGCGACAGTCGCAGCAGGAGGCGCACCCAGCGAGCTGACCGGGATGCGCAGCGCCGCGCCCCCGGAGGTCGCACCCACCCGCCCCTTCGGTGCGCCGAGACCGGTCCGGGTGTCCAGGACACGCTTCTGCGCCGACGTGTAGACATGCCCGGAGACCTCGCCGTAGAGGTCCACGATCACGTCCGTCCCGCGGGCGCCCGGGGCGCTGTCGGAGTACAGGTCCACACGTTGCTCGACGTCGACGGGCAGGATCGCGGCGGTCGCCCGGTCCCGGCCCGGCAGATAGTTGGCCGTCGACGACGACGGCAGGCCGTCACCGTGCTTGAAGATGCGGAGGTTCCCCGCCCCCGGGGCAGCGGGAACCGTGACGTTGGCCAGGGCGAACTGGGTCTGCCAGTAGAGCCCGTCGAGCGTGCTCGTGGCGAGCGTGCGGCCGGGAAGGGCACCGTGCAGGTCTCCGACGACCGAGCCGGCGCGCGTGTCGATCTGGCGGAACGAGCGGAAGGGCTGGACGTGCCCGCCCGGGGGCAGTGTCGCCTGCAGGTCCACGATGACGTCGGCGGCCGCCCCTCCGGTCGCGATGCAGAACGGGACGTCGCGGTACAGCGAGACGACGGTGACGTTGGCGACGTCCGAGCCCGGCAGGAAGTTCACCGTCGACGTGCCGGGCGTCCCGTAGCCGATGTCGGAGTACGCGACGGTCCATCCCCGCGAGCTCGGGCTGACGGTGGTCACGTTGAGCACGACCTCGGTGGAACCGCCGAGCGGGTCGACGGCGATGCCCGGCCAGTCCTCCCAGCGCATGCACACCGGCGTCCCGGGCGTCACGCGCGTGGCGGGCACGACGCGCGCCGTGCGGTCGCTGATGGCGGATCGGAGGTGGTACGCGTCCGAGGTCGTCGTCGTGCCGCCCGGTGCGGTCACGACGAACTGCGCCCACCCGGACCCCGGCCTGGTGCGGAGGCGGATCTCGGAGTCGGAGACGACCTCGAACTCCACCGTCCCGAAGCCCAGGGTCTCCGTCACCGAGGTGGCCCCCGACAGACCGGAACCCCGCAGCGTGACGATCTCGCCGCCCGCCGACGAACCTGCGTGGGGGCTGAAGCCGTCGATGGTGACGGGTGCAGCTGCCACGGCGGGTGGCGTCACGGCCAGCAGGCCGAGAGCACCCAGGGCGGTGACGAGGGTCGCGCTCAGCGCGTGGCGCAGGAAGGTCGGCATGGCACGTCCACCGGTCGAGGGGACCCGGTGGATCTCCCCGGGAGATCGCAGGGTACAGCGCGTCCCGCACCGCCACGGATCCGCTGGGCCGATCGCGTTACAGGACGTGCACTGCCCCGGGCGTGGCGAGGTCGATGCGGCCGTCGTACACCGCGGCGGCCTCGGCCGAGGAGACGCCCGGGTCGTTCCAGGCGGGGATGTGGGTGAGGACGAGCTGCCCGACCTCCCCGCGGGCGGCCGCCTCGCCGGCGCGGCGGCCGGTCAGGTGCACGCCGCGCACGGCGTCGTCGCGCCCTTCGAGGAACGCTGCCTCGGCGAGCAGGAGGTCGACACCCGCGGCGAGGGTGTCGAGGCCCGCGCACGCGTCGGTGTCCCCCGTGTAGGCGAGCGTCACGGTGCGCGACGGATCCGTGTCGCTCGGCCCGGACACCCGGATCCCGAACGCGGGCACGGGGTGCTCGACGGCCACCGGCACGAGCACGAGCGGCCCCACGGTCACCGGCGAGCCGTCCTGCCACTCGACCACGTCGAACTGGCCGTCCGTGCTGGTCGCGGGGTCCTTGCCGGACATCTGCGCGAGCCGCTCGGCGGTGCCGGTCGGACCGTGCACAGGGACCTTCTCGCACGGACCCTCCGGGTGGTACCTCCGCAGGACGTTGAGCACCACGAGATCGGCCATGTGGTCGGAGTGCAGGTGGGACAGCCCGATCGCGTCGAGCCGCGTCGGGTCGCCGAACCGCTGCAGGGCACTCAGGGCGCCGTTGCCGAGGTCGAGCAGGACGGTCCAGGTGCGCCCGTCCGCGTCGTCGGCCTGCACCAGGTAGCCCGACGCCGCCGAGTCGGGACCCGGGAACGACCCGGCGCACCCCAGGACGGTGAGCCTCACCGCAGGGCCGCGCTGGGCTCGACGACCTCGACCTCGGGACCGAGGAACCGGCGTGCGAGGACGCGGAACTGGTCCGGGTCACCCGTGGCCAGGAAGCGGTGGACGGGCGGTCCTGCCGCGGGGTCGCGCTCCAGGTCGTGCGCGACGAGCGTCCGGTAGACGTCCTTGGCGGTCTCCTCGGCACTCGACACGAGGGTGACCTCCTCCCCCATGACGTACGAGATCGCGCCGGTGAGCAGCGGGTAGTGCGTGCAGCCGAGCACGAGCGTGTCGACGCCCGCCCGTCGGACGGGGTCGAGGTACTCGTGCGCGAACGCCAGGACCTCGGGCCCCGACGTGATGCCCGCCTCGACCAGACGCACGAACTCCGGGCACGCCTGCGTCGTCAGCTCCACCCCGGGCGCCACCGCGAAGGCGTCGTCGTAGGAACGCGACTCGACCGTCGACTTGGTCGCGATCACGCCGATCTTCCCCGTCCGCGTGGCGGCGACCGCACGGCGGGCGGCCGGCAGGATGACCTCCACGACGGGGATCCCGCGGCGCAGCGTGTACCGCTCGCGGGCGTCGCGCAGCATCGCCGACGACGCCGTGTTGCACGCGATGACCAGCAGCTTCACGCCCGCGTCGACCAGGTCGTCCATGACCTCCAGCGCGTGAGCGCGCACGGCCGCGAGCGGCTTGGAGCCGTAGGGCGTGTTGAGGGTGTCCCCGATGTAGAGGGTGGACTCCTGGGGCAGCTGGTCCAGGATCGACCGGGCCACGGTGAGTCCGCCGACGCCGGAGTCGAAGATGCCGAGAGGGGCGTCGTTCACGCGGACGAGCCTAACCTCTGGCGGCTCACTGGTCCGCCGGGCGCCCCGGGGCGCGCAGGTCGTGCAGCATCAGGTCGACGAGCGACTCCTGCAGCCAGCTCAGGGCGCCGTACACGGCGACGAGGTAGCGCCGGGCGGCCGGGTCGAGGATCTCGTCAGCCTGCTCGACCTCCGCCTGCGGCGCGTCGAGCAGGGCGTCGTACAGGCGCTCGGCCTGCTCGTCGGTGCGGATCCCGAGACGCTCCGCGAGCACGAGCCGCAGGTCGGTGATCGCGGCGGCGACGTCCTGCGCGTCCTGCGGTGCGACGACGAACGCGTCGGCCCGCCAGCCCTCGACCGGTGTGGTCAGGGCGTCCCAGAGCCTGGTGAGGCGTTCGATCTTGCCCGCACGCAGGTCGTCCTCGGTGAGCCGGCGGAACTCCTCGGCGATCTCCGGGTCGTCCCGGGACGCGTCGGGCAGCAGCCGGCGCACCGCCGGGTCCGACGGCGGCGGCAGCGGCTCGATCCGCATCCGCGGGCTGCCGTCGCCGGCGACCACGGCCTGCGGGTCCCGCGTCTCCAGGCGCCCGGCACCGAGCAGCTCGGCCACGTCCGCGACCAGGGCCGCGATGACGTCGCGCTCGTCGGTGTCGAGGCGGGCCGCGTACATCCCCCGGCGACGCTTGAAGGCGCGCATCACTGACCGCTGCGCTGGAGCGTCGCCCAGAGCCCGAACCCGTGCATCGCCTGCACGTCGACCTCCATCGCCTCGAGCGACCCGGTCGACACGACCGCCCGGCCCTGCTCGTGCACCTGCTTCATGAGCCGCTCGGCCTTCTGACGGGGGTGGCCGAAGTAGGACTCGAACACGTACGTCACGTAGCTCATGAGGTTCACGGGGTCGTTCCAGACGATCGTCACCCACGGGTCGGCGACCGCGGTCTTCTCCTCCTGCGCCACGTCGGCGTCGGGGAGGGTCTGCACTGGCACGTCGTCCACTGTAGGTCCGTCGGGCTGACCCGGAGTGCAGCGGAAGGTGGGGGCGCGCCAGCGCACCCGCCTGGAGCGGAACGCACGGTCACCCCGACCACAGGCACGGCCGCTCACCAGGTCCGGAGCAGCCGTCCGCCCTACGTTGGGCCCATGACCGCCCCGCAGCCGCCCAGCGCGGCGCTCCTCACCGACCGCTACGAGCTGACGATGCTGCAGGCGGCGCTGGCCGACGGGACCGCGCACCGGCGCTGCGTCTTCGAGGTGTTCACGCGCCGGCTCCCTGCCGGTCGCCGCTACGGGGTCCTCGCCGGGACGGGCCGGGTGCTCGAGTCGCTGCCGCGCTTCCGGTTCGACGCCGCCGAGCTCGACTGGCTGGCCGACGAGCGGGTCGTCGACGACGCGACGCTCGCGTTCCTGGCGGACTACCGGTTCACCGGCTCGGTCGTCGGGTACGCGGAGGGCGAGGTGTTCTTCCCGTCGTCGCCGGTGCTGGTCGTCGAGAGCACGTTCGCGGAGGCGGTCCTGCTGGAGACGCTCGTCCTGTCGGTCCTCAACTACGACTCGGCGGTGGCGTCGGCGGCGTCCCGCATGACCAGCGCCGCGGTCGACCGTCCCTGCCTGGAGATGGGGTCGCGGCGCGCGCACGAGGAGGCGGCCGTCGCGGCGGCCCGAGCGGCCGTGGTCGCCGGCTTTGCGGGGACGTCGAACCTGGAGGCCGGGCGCCGGTACGGGCTGGCGACGATCGGCACGGCCGCGCACGCCTTCACGCTGCTCCACGACGACGAGGCCTCCGCGTTCGCGGCTCAGGTGGCGTCGTTCGGGGCGGGCACCACTCTCCTGGTGGATACCTACGACGTCCGTCGCGGGGTGGAGCTCGCGCTGGCGGCCGCGGGGCCCGGGCTCGGCGCGGTGCGGCTCGACTCCGGGGACCTGGGGGTGCTCGCGCACGAGGTCCGCGCGCAGCTGGACGCGGCCGGCGCCCGGAGCACGAAGATCACGGTCACGTCGGACCTGGACGAGTACGCGATCGCGTCTCTCGCGGTCGCGCCGGTGGACTCGTACGGCGTGGGCACGTCGGTGGTGACCGGCTCCGGGGCGCCGACGTGCGGGATGGTCTACAAGCTGGTCGCCCGCCAGGGGGCCGACGGCGCGCTGGCTCCGGTGGCGAAGGCGGCCCGCGGGAAGATCAGCGTCGGGGGCCGCAAGGCGGCGGCGCGACGGCTGGGGGCCGACGGGCGGGCGGTCGAGGAGGTGCTCGTCACCGGTCCCGACGATGACGTCAGGCGGTGGGCCTCTTCGGACGCGTCGCTGCGTGCGTTGCACGTGCCGCTCGTGACGGACGGTGCGGTGGATCCGCGCTGGGTGGGCCACGACGCCGTGTCCCAGGCAGCAGAACGGCACCGCGCCTCGCGCGACGAGCTGCCGCGCGGGGCGCGACGGCTGTCGGACGACGAGGCAGCGGTGCCGACCGTGGCGCTGCGGCTCGGGGACTGAGGGGCCCGAGCCGCAGCGCCGGCACTGCGGTCTGGGTGTCTAGACCCGCGAGCGGCCCCGGCCGACCAGCCCGAGGATCAGGCTGACGACGAGCACGATCACGCCGATCCAGATGAGGAACTGGCCGATGTTCGTCGCAACGCCGAGGACGACGAGGACGACACCGACAAGGATGAGGATGAGCCAGGTAGGCATGGTTGACCCTTTCGTTCTGTGGTCACCGATCCGGCGTCCGGGGGTACCCGGGGCCGTGTGTCACAGGACAAATGTGGCAGCGCCAGGCGTCTTCGGCATGTTGGGAGAAAAGTTGCGCGAGGGTTGCACACTGCTATGTGGTCGCGCGTCCAAGGCTGTGACCTGCAGGTTTAACCGCACATGAGCGTGTCCACATCATGAGACAGCCCTTGCGGCTTTACTCGGACTTGATGTAATCGCGCGATGCTCATGGAGCGGTCGGCTCACTTCTTGCCGACGAACCACCCGCGCACCATCGCGACCCGGGCCGTGAGCTGGTCCGGGTCCGCCAGCGCGACCTCGGGACCCCCGCACCGGCGACGCAGCTCGTTGTGCACCGACCCGTGCGGCTGACCGCTCTTGCGCGCCCACGCCCCCACCAGCTGCGACAGCTCCTTGCGCAGCTCCGCCTGCTTGCGGTGGTCCATCTCGGCCAGCGCCTGCTGTGACGCTGCGGTCGATCTGTTCCGCCCACTGATCTGGTCCGCCTGCCGCTGCCGGAGCAACGCGGAGACCTGGTCGACGTCGAGCAGCCCCGGCAGGCCGAGGAAGTCCAGCTCCTCGTCGGACCCCATCTCGGCCCCCGTGCCGAACTCGCCGCCGTCGAACAGCACGCGGTCGAACGACGCCTGCGCCTCCAGGGCCTCGAACGCCCCCTGCTTGCCGTCCGGCCCGATCTCGTCGGCACCGTTGCGCTCGCGGTTGGCCTCGTCGAGCAGACCGTCGTCCAGGCCGACGTCGACGCCCTGCTCCTCGAGGGTCTTCGGCCGGTCCAGCGCGTGGTCCCGCTCGAGCTCGAGGGTGTTCGCCAGCGCGAGCAGCTGCGGCACGCTCGGCAGGAACACCGATGCGGTCTCCCCGCGGCGGCGCGCTCGCACGAACCGGCCCACGGCCTGGGCGAAGAACAGCGGCGTCGCGGTGCTGGTCGCGTAGACACCGACCGCCAGCCGCGGCACGTCGACACCCTCCGAGACCATCCGGACCGCGACGAGCCAGCGCGAGTCGCCCGCGGAGAACTCGTCGATGCGGTCGCTCGCGCCGTCGTCGTCGGACAGCACGATCGTCGGGGACCTCCCCGTGATCCGCGCCAGGTGCCCGGCGTACGCGCGCGCGTCCGTCTGGTCCGTGGCGATGACCATCGCACCCGCGTCGGGGATGGCCCGGCGCACCTCGGACAGCCGCCGGTCGGCGGCAGCGAGCACACTCGGGATCCACTCGCCGTTCGGGTCCAGGGCGGTCCGCCACGCCTGCGCGGTGATGTCCTTGGTCAGCGGCTCCCCCAGCCGGGCGCTGATCTCGTCGCCCGCCTTGGTGCGCCAGCGCATCGAGCCGCTGTAGGACAGGAAGATCACCGGGCGCACGACGTGGTCGCGCAGCGCATCCCCGTAGCCGTACGTGTAGTCGGCGACGCTGCGCCGGATGCCGTCCCGGTCCCGGTCGTACCGCACGAACGGGATCGCCGCGGTGTCCGACCGGAACGGCGTCCCCGTCAGCGCCAGCCGTCGGGTGGCCCCCTCGAAAGCCTCCCGGACGGCGTCCCCCCAGGACAGCGCGTCACCGCCGTGGTGCACCTCGTCGAGGATCACCAGCGTGGGCGCCGCGGCCGTCCGGGCGGCGTGCAGCGCGGGCTTGCTGGCCACCTGCGCGTACGTCACCGCGACCCCGTCGAACCCGTGGCCGTGCCGACCCTGGGCGTTGCTGAAGTTCGGGTCCAGCGTGATGCCCACCCGCGCGGCCGCGTCGGCCCACTGGCGCTTGAGGTGCTCGGTCGGCGCGACGACGGTCACGCGCCGCACCACCTTGGCCTCCAGCAGCTCGGTGGCGATCCGCAGCGCGAAGGTCGTCTTGCCGGCGCCCGGCGTCGCGACCGCGAGGAAGTCGCGCGGGTTCGCCGTCCGGTAGTGCTCGATCGCCTCCGCCTGCCAGGCGCGCAGCTTGCCCGCCGTGCCCCAGGGCGCACGCGCGGGGAACGCCGGCGGCAGCTGGGAGGCCGCCGACGAGGACGCGTGGGTCGAGGGGAGGGAGGACGGGCGCGGGGCGGCCGTCACGCGCCGCCGCTGCCGGGGTTGCGGCCGAAGCCCCACTTCCGGCCACCGCCGGAGCCCTTGCCGCCCTTGTCGCCGTCGCCGTCCTGCGGCTCACGGAGACCCTCGTAGATCTCCTTGCACACGGGGCAGACGGGGAACTTGTTCGGGTCCCGGCCCGGCACCCAGACCTTGCCGCAGAGCGCGATCACCGGCTTGCCGCTGATCGCGGAGTCGAGGATCTTCTCCTTGCGCACGTAGTGCGCGAAGCGCTCGTGATCGCCCGGCTCGACCTGCTCGGTGGTCTCCTCGCGCTCCAGCACGCTGGTCGACGTGCCCGGGTCCGAGGAGAACGGGTCGTCGGGTCCGGTGCTCGGAGGCAGGGGCTCGCTCATGGCGTGAAGTGTACGTCGGGGGGCGGACACGAACCCGGTTCGTCCGGGTGCGCCGACGGGTCCTTCCGTTCCCCGGCCGTGCACTAGACATGACCGGTGACCGAGACCCAGCCGACGGCGACGTTGCGTCAGACGCACGGGTTCGCGCGGCTGTGGACGGCGTCGACCACCTCGGCGTTCGGCACCTACGTCACCGTCCTGGCCCTGCAGGTCATCGTCGTGGACGTGCTCAAGGCTGACGCGTTCGACGTCGGGCTCGTCAACGCCGCCCGCTGGGCGCCGTACCTCCTGTTCGGGCTGCTGGCCGGCGTGCTCGTCGACCGGGTGCGCCGCCGTCCGCTGCTCGTCGCCACCGACGCGCTCAGCGCGGTCGCGCTCGCGACCATCCCCGTCCTGGCGGCCACCGGGCACCTCGACGTCGGCTGGCTGGTCGTCCTGATGGCCGTCTTCGGGCTGTGCACCCTCGTCGGCGACGCCGCGTTCCAGTCGTTCGTGCCGCGCGTCGTCCCCGCCCGGCTGCTGGCGCCCGCCCACGCGCGGCTCGACCAGTCGGACGCGGTCGCCCAGGCGAGCGGACCCGCGTTGGCCGGCGGTCTGATCGCGGTGCTGGGCGCGCCGCTGGCGGTGCTCGTCGACGCCGTGAGCTACCTCGCGTCCGCGGTCCTGCTCGCCACGGTGAAGGTCGAGGAGCCCTGGCCCGGACCGCGGACCCGTGGCCGCCTGCACGGCGTCGGCCGCGAGATCGCCGACGGGCTGCGCTGGGTCTACATTCACCCGACGCTGCGGCCGATGGCGATCTCGACGCACGCCTGGTTCGTCTGCTCGGCAGTCGCGGGAGCCGTGCTGACCCCGTTCGCCCTCAGGACCCTGCACCTGAGCGTGCTGGCGCTCGGCCTCGCGCTCGCCGCCGCCGGGGTCGGTGCGCTGGTCGGCGCGTCGTTCGCCGTGCGTCTCGGGGAACGCCTGGGCGCGGGAACCGTCATCATCGCGGCACGGATCGGGACCGGGCTCGCGTGGGTGCTGATGGCCGTGACGCTCTTCTGGCTGCCGGCGGGCACCGCGACGGGCGGGTGGGGCGGAGGTGCGGCCTGGGCGGTGTTCGCGCTCGCGCAGCTGCTGCTCGGGCTGTGCATGGGGGCGGAGAACACCAACGAGATGGCGTACCGCCAGACCGCGACGCCCGACGGGCTCCAGGGCCGCATGAACGCCACCATGCGTTCGGTCAACCGGGCCATGATCGTGATCGCCGCCCCGCTGGGCGGCCTGCTCGGCGACGCCGTCGGCTACGGCTCGGCGCTCGTGCTGGCCGGCACCGCGCTGGTGATCACCGCGCTGCTCTCGATCGGGACGCGGCTGCGCGGCGCACGCCTGGGCGATCCTCAGACGACCGACCCCACTACATAGACAGGCCGACTAGTCAGCCGTACTGTCTAGTCCGTGAGCACCGACCCCTGGCCCAGCGAGTGGCTGCGCGGCGTCCTCGACGTCTGCGTCCTGGCCGTCCTGGCCGAGGGGGCGACCTACGGCTACGCGATCAGCGCACGCCTCGACGAGGTGGGTCTGGGTGCCGTCAAGGGCGGCACCCTCTACCCCCTGCTCGTCCGCCTCGAGCAGGCGGACCTGGTGACCACGCAGTGGCGCCCGGGCGTGGGCGGACCGGGCCGCAAGTACTTCGCACTCACCCCCGCCGGACGTGCCGAGCTCGCTCGTCGCGGCAGCGCCTGGCGGGCCTTCGCCGGCCTCACGGTCGGGATCATCGACCCCGCCGCGCCCCCGGTGGCGGCCACCCCTGCGGCCCCTCCGGCGTCCGACCGCCTGCCCACCCCTCGGAGGACCGCCCGATGACCGACACACAGGCCAACGCCGCGACGATCCCCCAACGCTGGCGCGACGAGCTCGTCCTCGCCCTGCGGATGCGTGACGTCCCCGGTCCACGGATCGGCGAGATCCTGGCCGAGGTGGACGAGTACTGCGCGGACAGCGGCCTCGACGCCGAGACGGCCTTCGGCACTCCCACCGCCTACGCCGAGAGCGTCGCGGCGGCCGACGGCCGCACCCGTCCGGGTGTGCGTGAGGACCTGCGGACCACCGGTCGCACGCTCGTCGGCTTCCTCGGCCTGGTCGTCGTCATGGCGTGCGTCGTCGACGACGGCCCGGACCTCGCGATCACCGTCGGTTGGCTGGTCGGTCTGGCGGTCGTGCTCGTGGGCAGCGTGCTCACCGTCCGGACGCTCGGGTACCTCGCGGCCGAGGGCTGGCGCGGCATGGTCGGCGTGGCTGCCGTCATCGCGGCGACCCTCGCCACCGTCGTGGCGGTCGGGGTGCTGCTCACGACGACGGTCGCCACGGTGCCCGACACCGTCGCGGTGACGTTCGGCGCCGTGCTGCTGGTCGGTGACGCGGTCGTCGGGACCGTGCGGGCGAGGCACCGTCCGACGGCAGACGTGGTCAGCGCGCCGGGGGAAGACCCCGAGCGGGTGCGACGTCGCAACGTGCGTGCCGACACCCTCGCGGCCTGGCTGCTGCCCGCCTTCGCCGTGGTCGGCGTCGGGGTCCTGCTCGGGATGAATCTGCTGCTCGACAGGCTCGCCTGACGGTCAGAGCCCCTGCCAGGCCGGCTTCGCCGCGAACGTCTCGCGGTAGTAGTCGGCCAGCTGGAGGCGGCTCGCGGCGGCGTCGTCGACGAGCACCGTGACGTGTGGATGGTGCTGGAGGATCGTCGCCGGCCACATCGCGCTGACCGACCCCTCGACCAGCTGGTGCACCGCCTCGGCCTTGCCCCGGCCCGTGGCGAGGAGCACCAGGTGCCGGGCGGACATGATCGTCGCGAGGCCCTGGGTGAGGCAGTGCTGCGGCACCTGGTCGAGGTCGCCGCCGAAGAACCGCGCGTTGTCCTCGCGCGTCTGGCGCGTGAGGGTCTTGATGCGGGTGCGCGACGCGAGCGACGAGCCGGGCTCGTTGAAGGCGATGTGCCCGTCGGTGCCGATGCCGAGGAGCTGCAGGTCGACCCCTCCGACGGACGCGATGGCGTCCTCGTAGGCCGCGCACGCGCCCACGAGGTCCTCGGCGAGGCCGTCCGGCCCCTGCACCGCACCGGGGGCGAAGTCCACGCGCGACGCGATCTCCTTCTCGATGACGTTGCGGTACCGCTCCGGGTGGTCCGCGTCGAGGCCGACGTACTCGTCGAGCATGAAGGCGCGGACGCGGGCGAACGACAGGCTGTGCTCCGCGTGCCGGCGGGCGAGCTCGTCGTAGACCGCGAGCGGGCTCGAGCCCGTGGCCAGTCCCAGGACGGAGTCGGGCTGGTCGCGGACCAGCTTCTCGATCGCCGCGGCGGCCAGCCGGCCGAGCTCGGGGCCGGGTGCGATGACGACCTCCATCAGACGTACTCCCCTCGGCCGAGCAGGGCGGCGCCGACCGCACCGACCGGCACGTCCGCGGGCGCGAGGCTCACGCGTCGCGCCAGTCCCATGGTCGCAAGGAACGGGGACGCCTGGGCCTCGCGCTCGAGCTCGGCCGTGACCGCCCGCAGCAGCGGCTGGCCCAGCGCGCTCACGCCGCCACCGATCACCACGAGCTCGACGTCGCAGGTCAGCACCAGGATCCGCACCGCGGCGGCGACCGCCCAGGCGAACTGGTCCCGGATCTCGACCGCTCGCGCGTCGCCCGCCTCCGCCGCCGCGAACAGCTCCTCGGGGGCGGGTCGCCCGTACCGGCTGGGCCAGGCCGTGTCGAGCGCCGAGCCCGACGCGTACTGCTCCAGGCAGCCCAGCTGACCGCACTTGCAGGGCAGCCCGTCGGGAACCAGCGTCAGGTGCCCGATCTCGCCGGCTCCCCCGGTGGAGCCTCGGCGCAGACGCCCCTCGAGGAGCAGGCCGGCGGCGAGCCCGGTGCCGAGGGCCAGGAACGCGAGGTCGTGCACGACCGACGCGTGCCCGCCGTCGACCGTGTGCGCGGCGCCGACGACGGCGACGGTCAGGTCGTTCTCGACGTGGACCCGGACCCCGAGCCGCTCGGCGACGAGCGCCCCGAGCGGCGTGCGCTCCTCGATGCCGAGGTTGACGGCGTGCTCGACGGTCCCGTCCGACGGGTCGACGACGCCCGGCAGGCCGATGCCGACCCCGGCGAGCTCGTCGACGGCGATGCCGGCGCCCGCGCACAGCTCCTCGACGACGGAGACCGCGGTGTCGACGACCCCGGCTGCTCCCCCGACCGTGGCCGAGCGCAGCTGGTGGGTCACCACACCGTCGGCGTCGAGCAGCACGCCGAGCACCTTGGTGCCGCCGACGTCGAGCCCGACCGACCACGTCCCCCCGACCGGCGCCCAGTGCGGCGTCGGGATCCCCTGCGCGCTCACGTCAGCCCTTCACCGCACCCGCGACGAGCCCGGACGTCATCTTGTTCTGGACGAACAGGAAGAACACGATGACGGGGATCGCGATGACCGCGGAGCCCGCCATGACGACACCCCAGTCGGTGGCGCGGTTGGACTCGACGAGGCCCTGCAACCACAGCGGCAGGGTGCGCTGCGCGGGGTCGGTCATGACGACGAGCGCGAGGGTGTACTCGTTCCACGCCTGGAGGAACCCGTAGACGCCGGCTGCGACCAGCCCGGGAGCCAGCAGCGGGAACGTGATCCGGAAGAAGGCGGCGGTCCGGGACAGCCCGTCGACCATCCCGGCCTCCTCGAGCTCGATCGGCACCCCTGCGACGAACCCGCGCAGCATCCAGATGGTGAAGGGCAGGATCGCCGCCGTGTAGACCAGGGACAGTCCCGCGACCTTGTTGACCAGGTTCCAGCCGTCGAGCATCTGGTACTGCGAGATGAACAGGCCCTCGGCGGGGATCATCTGCACCACGAGGATCGTCAGGATGAAGCCCTTGCGGCCACGGAACCGGAACCGGCTGACGGCCAGCGCGGCGAGGAACGCGAACAGCAGCGCGGCGACGAGGACGACGATGACGACCCCGAGCGAGATGCGCATCGCGGCCCAGAAGGTCGGGTCGTCGAGCACGCGACGGAAGTTCGAGAACGTGCCCTCGGTCGGGAAGAACGTCGGCTCCGGCGTCTGGAGCTTGTTCAGCGGCAGGAACGCGCTGTTGATCATCCAGTAGATGGGGAAGACCCACATCGCGGCGAGCACGACGGCGAGGATGCCGAGCGCGCGACGGCCACCCCGGGACTGGGCGCGACCGGCCTCGGAGGACCGCGTGGGCTTGCGGGGCGCCGGGTCGAGGGTGGTCGGCGCGGGCGTCGTGACGGCGCTCACAGCTCGTCCTCCTTCAGCATCTGCCGGATGTAGAACCCGGTGAGGGCGAGCGTGATGACGAGCATGATCGTGGCGAGCGCGCCGGCGAGGGAGAACTCGTCGGAGTAGGAGTAGATGAGGGTGCCCAGGAGGTTGGTCTCGCGCGTCGGGGCGCCGGCTCGTTGGAGCACGTAGATCTGCGTGAACACCTTGAAGTCCCAGATCACCTGCAGCAGCAGGACGATCGACAGGACCGGGCGGACCATCGGCATCGTGATGTTCCAGAACCGCTGCCGGGCGGACGCGCCGTCCAGCTGCGCGGCCTCCATCGTCTCCTCGGGCACCTGGAGCAGGCCCGCGTAGACCGAGAAGGCCACGAACGGCACGGACATCCACACGACGATGACCGTCGCGACGAAGTAGAAGGACAGCGGCTCGATGATCCACGAGTGGCCGGCCATGTCCTCGAGCCCGAACACGTTCGCCAGGACCCAGTTGATGACGCCGTACTGCGAGTCGAACAGCCACTGCCAGACCGTCATCGACGCGAGGACCGGCGTGCCCCAGGCGAGGAGCAGCGACACCTGCAGCGTGATGCGCGACGCCCTGCCGATCCGGGACATCAGGACCGCGAACGCGACACCGATGAGCATCGTCGCCGCGGCGTTGACCAGGCAGAAGACGATCGAGCGGCCGATGACCGTCCACACGTAGGGGTCGGTCAGCAGGTCGGTGTAGTTCTTCAGCCCGACCCACTCGGCGGGCTGCCCGAACTGCTGACGCAGCCCGTACTCCTGGAAGGAGATGACGAACTGGCGGACCAGCGGGTAGCCGAGCGCGACGCCCATGAGGATCGCGGCGGGGACGAGCAGGCCGTACACGCCGAGCTTGCGGCGGCGGCGGCGCGGGAAGGCGACCTCGGGGTCGTCCTGCTGCAGCGCGGGGGCCATGGCTGCCATGTGGAGCTCCTGTCTGGTGGCACGACCGGGCCGGCCTGCGTCGGCAGGCCCGGTCGTGCCCGGATCAGGTGGTCGGCGGCCTCGTCGATCGGCGCGGCGCGTGGACCGGTGGTTCGTGGATCACCTTCCCCCGGCCGGCCGTGTGCATCCGGCCGGCCGGGGTGGTGTCAGTTCAGCGCGTCCTCGAGGAGCTGGTCCGTCTCCGCGGCAGCCTCCTTGACGTCCGCACCGGTGGCGAGCTGCTGGAAGAAGTCCTCCAGGATGCGGTCACCCTCGACGTCGGCCCACTTCTCGGCCGCCGGCGTGAGCTTGGCGTTGAGCGCGGCGGCGACGGCGGCCTTGGCGTACACGTCGTCACCCATCGAGGCGGCGTACTCCGTGTTGCCCGGGATCAGGCCGTTCGCGCCGAGCATGTTCTGGAACTCCTCCGTGAACATGATCCGCAGGAGGCTCTTGGCCAGCTCGGGGTGCTTGGACTTCGCCGCGACGGCGATGTTCGAGCCGCCCGCGAAGCCGTTCGCGTAGGAACCCTCCTCCAGACCCGGCAGCGGGAAGACACCGGTGTGCTCCTCGTTGCAGGCCTGCTGCTCGCCGCGCAGCGCCTTGGCCTCGTCGGACGTGTCGTCCGGGTCGACGGCCTTGTTGCACTGCGGCAGGTCGATGCTCCACCGCGCCCACGTGGGAGCGGAGAACATGGCCGACTGGCCGGCGTTGAACGGGACCCACGGCTCGTTCGAGTCGCTGTCGGCCGGCGCGTTGGTCGCGGTGGCGAACAGGTCCTGGACCTCCTCGAGGCCCTTGATCGACTCGGCCGAGGAGAGCGCACCCTTCCAGGTGTCGCCGTCCTGCACCGCGAGGTCGCCACCGTTGGTGTAGATCCAGGCGGCGCCGTTGTACCAGTCCTGGCCGGGGAACCAGAAGCCGGACTGGGTGTCCGTCTGGAGCTTCTTGGCGACCTCGGTGAACTCGGCGAGCGTCGTGGGGACCTCGACGCCAGCCGCCGCGAACGCGTCCTTGTTGTAGAACACGGCACGCGCACCGGAGTAGTACGGAGCGGCGTAGAAGCTGCCGTCCGCGCTGCCGGCGGCGACGAAGCCGGGGAGCAGCTTGTCGCCACCCAGCTCGTCGTACATGTCCGTGATGTCGGCGAAGGCGCCGGCGTAGGTGAACGTCGGCGACTGCGTGTTGCCGATCTCCACGACGTCGGGCGTCTGGTCGGCCGAGCCCAGCGCGGTCTGGAGGCGCGGCACGAGGCCGTTCCAGTCCTGCTCCTCGATGACGAGCTTGGAGCCCGGGTTCTCCGACTCGAACGTCGTCGTGAGGTACTCACGCAGGGCGTCCGGGGTGTCGGTGCCGTTGAGCCACAGCTTGATCGTGGCGGCCTCGGGCGTGCCGGCCTCGGTGGGGTCGGCAGCGGCGTCGTCGCCGTTGCCGCACGCCGTGAGCGTGAGCGCGGCCGCCACGCCGACGGCCGCGAAACGTAGGATCTTCACGTTGGGGTTCCTCCCGTGAGCGAGGCGCGCGCCGGATGGCGCCGCCGGGTGGTGATTCCGACCTGCAGTGGGCCGGCTGGGGGTCGTCACGAGACCCCCAGCTGGCCTGACAGGACGAGGACGGCCGCACCAGCGAGCGCCCCGTCCTCGTCGAGGGATCCCATCCGCAGAGCCAGTCCGTGCCCGATGACGGGCATCGTTCGTGCGCGGACAGTGGTGAGCGCCGACTCGCGCAGAGCACCGTCCAGCAGCTCCGGGGGGCCGGAGAGCAGGACCTCTGCGAGGTCGAGCGCACTGACGACGGGTGCCAGGGCGATGCCCAGCAACCGTCCGACCGACGCCAGGGCGGCGTCGGAGTCTTCGCGGGACAGACCGGCGGTCCGGCGGCGCAGGGCCGGGACGCTCAGCACGGTCTCGAGGCAGCCGGAGCGGCCGCAGGCGCAGTCGAGCGGCGGCTCGTCGCGGACGTCGCCGTCGACGACGGTGACGTGCCCGATCTCCCCGGCGGCGTGGTGCCGGCCGAGCACGAGGGCGCCGTCGACGACGATGCCGGCGCCCACACCCTCCCCGATCGTCACGACCATGCAGCCGGACCCGGCGGCAGAGCCGTAGGTGAACTCGCCGAGCGCGCGGGTGTTGGCGTCGTTGGCGACGTGCACCGGGACGCCGAGGCTCTCGGTGAGGCGTGCGGCGAGCGGCAGGTCGTACCAGCCCCGGTTCGGTGCCTGGACGACGGTGCCGTCGAGGTCGATGACGCCCGGGGACGCGATGCCGATCCCGATGACGGGGCGCGTCGCGTCCGTGAGCAGGTCCCGGCACAGGCTCTCGACCAGGTCCGCGGCGGCCTCGCCGGTGCGCCCGTCGAGGGCGACGGACCGGCGGACGACGACCGCACCGACCAGCGTCATCACGGCGCCGAGCAGGTGGGCGTCGTCCGTGAGGTCCACCGCGACGATCTGGAACGCCTCGGTGCGCATCCCGACGAGCGTGGCCGGCTTGCCGACCTTGCCCTCGACGCGCACGCCGAGCTCCTCGACGAGCCCCTCGGCGATCAGCGCGGCCACCAGACCGGACACGGTCACCCGGGTCAGGCCGGTGCTGCGGGCGATGTCGGCGCGGGAGGCGTGGCCGATGTGGAACAGGTGCGCGAGCACCAGGGACCGGTTGTGCGCGCGGGCATGCTCGGGCAGCACCTTGCCCGTCGGGCGCAGGGCCCGACCGACTCCGTGGGCTGCCGCGAGGGGCTGCGTCGTCGCTGTCACGTTTGTTAGTAGACCTTCCTTACAAATCCGTGTCAACTCTGATCTGTGACCGTGACCACATCGTGATCGGACGTTCACCGGACCGACTCATGGGACGACCTGGCCGGAAACGATTCAACGACCGAGCCCCTCACCTGCAGGAACACGGGGAACACCGCACGCGGTCGATGCGTTCGCACGGACATGGAACTCGGCATGTACACGTTCGGCGACGTCGGCGACGCCTCCCCCGGTCAGCGCCTCCGCGAGGTCCTCGAACGCATCCGGCTCGCCGAGGAGGTCGGCCTCGACTACGCCGGGATCGGCGAGCACCACCGCCCCGACTACGCGATCTCGTCGCCGTCGACCGTCATCGCCGCCGCCCTCGCCCAGACCTCCCGCATCACGGTCGGCAGCGCCGTGACCGTGCTGTCCACCGAGGACCCCGTCCGCGTGTACCAGCAGTTCACGACGATGGACCTGCTCTCCGAGGGCCGCGTCGAGCTGCTCGCCGGACGCGGCTCGTTCATCGAGTCCTACCCGTTGTTCGGGGCGTCGCTGCAGGACTACGACGAGCTCTACGACGAGAAGATCCAGTTGCTCCTGCGGCTCGACGCGGCCGAGCGGATCACCTGGCAAGGTCGGTTCCGGCCGGCCCTCGACGACGCCCTGGTGCTCCCCCGGCCGCACGGCGAGCAGCTGCGCATCGCCGTCGCGACGGGTGGCAACCCGCAGTCGTCCGTGCGCGCCGGGCTGCTCGGCCTCCCCATCAGCTACGCGATCATCGGCGGCCAGCCGGCCCAGTTCGCGCCGCTCGTCGACCTGTACCGACGGGCGCACGCGCAGTCCGAGCACCCCCACGCCGCCCCGTTCGTCTCCGTCGCCGGGATGGGCTTCCTCGCCGACGACGGCAAGGCTGCCCGCGACTTCTTCTACCCGTACTGGCTGGAGACCATGCGCCGGATCTCGTCGGAACGCGGGTTCCCGATGCCCAACCGGATCTCCTACGAGTCGCAGGCGGCGCGCGGCGGCGCGTACTTCGTCGGGGAGCCCGAGCAGGTCGCCGAGCGGATCGTCGCGCTGCACGGCGTGCTCGGGCACGACCGGCAGGCGTTCCAGATGGACCTGTCCGGGGTGCCGCAGGCGGAGTCGCTGCGCTCGATCGAGCTGCTGGGCACGCAGGTCGCGCCGCTCGTGCGCGACGCGCTCGGCTAGTCCATCCGGCCCGACTCGTAGGCCCACATCGCCAGCTCGACGCGGTTCCGGGCGCCCAGCTTGTCCATGAGGCTGCCCAGGTGCGTCTTCACGGTGCTCAGGCTGATGTGCAGCTCGTCGGCGATCTCGGAGTTGGTCCGCCCGCGGGCCACCGTGACCAGCACCTCCTCCTCGCGCCCGGTCAGCGGCACGACGGGCGGCAGCACCCGGTTGCGCTTCCCGGTCGCGGCGAACGTGGCGAGCAGCCGCACCGTGACGTTCGGTGCGATCAGCGCGTCCCCGGCGGCGGCGGCGTGCACGGCCTGGACCAGCAGCTCCGGGCCGGCGTCCTTGAGCAGGAACCCGCGCGCGCCCGCCTTCAGCGCACCGTGCACGTACTCGTCCAGGTCGAAGGTCGTGATCACGACCACCGCCATCGGGTCGGCCACGTCGGGTCCGGCGAGCCGGCGCGTGGCCTCGATGCCGTCCAGCTCCGGCATCCGGATGTCGAACAGGCACACGTCGGGCCGCAGCTCCCGCGCCTTCGACACCGCCTGCCGACCGTCGGCGGCCTGACCCACGACCTCGATCCCGGGTTGCGCGTCGAGGATCATCGACAGCCCTGTGCGGACCAGCTCCTGGTCGTCCGCGACGAGCACCCGGATCGTCATGCGACCTCCCCCGTCCTCGGCAGCACCGCGACCACGGTCCAGCCGCGTTCCGGACCTGGTCCGGCCTCGAGCGTGCCGCCCAGGAGGGCCGCCCGCTCGGTCATGCCCACCAGACCGTAGCCGGTCCCGACACGGCCCTGGAGCTCGCCGTCGTCGACCACGGTCAGGCGCACGCTCGCCTCGTCCGCAGTCACGCCCACACGCACCCCCGAGGCGTACCGCGCGTGCCGCAGCGCGTTGGTCACGGACTCCTGGGCGAGCCGGTACAGCGCCGCACCGACCGCCGGTCGCAGGCCGTCGAGGTCGCCGGACAGCTCGACGGCCACGGGCGTCGGCCCCTCGGTCGCCAGTCGCTCGATGTCCGCCACCCCACGCTGCGGCGCGAGCTCCGCAGCCTCGTCGGCCCGCAGCGCGCTGACCATCAGCCGCATCTCCGACAGGGCACGCGACGCCTCCCCCTCGATCACGAGGAGCGCGTCGAGCGCGGCGGAGGGGTTGGTCGCGGCGACCACCCGACCCGCCTGGGCGCGCACCGCGATCGCGGAGACGTGGTGCGCCACGGTGTCGTGCAGCTCCCGGGCCAGCTGCTCCCGCTCCCGCAGCCGGACCTGGTCGCGCTCACGCAGCCGGGACGTCGAGGCCAGCCGCACCCAGGCCCCGATTCCCGCGGGAGACAGGATGAACACGACGCCGAGGACGGACTCCGCGACCCCGGTGAAGTCCGCGGCGATCCCGAGCGAAACGGCCACCAGGATCGCGGCCAGCCCGAGCGCGACCTCCCGTCCGCTGCCCCAACGACACAGCGCGTACGGCAGCAGGATGACGCAGGTGGTCGTGTAGAGCCCCAGCTCGTCCGCCCCGCCGACCAGGGTCGCCGTGTTGACCACGATGAGGGTGCCGAACACGGCCAGGACCGCGCCCAACGGGTGGGTCCGGCGCCACAGGAGCGACCCCACCACCACGAGGGCCAGGACGAGCGCGACCGGCCGCCACGTCACGTCCGGCCGCAGCACCGCCTCCAGCACCGCGGTGGGCGCGAGCAGGGCGACGAGCACCCAGTCCCGCCACACCCGTGCGGGCGCACCGGGTGCTCGGGGGGCCGTCCACAGCAGACGGAGGGCGTCGGGGATCACGTTGTGCAGCCTAGGGACGGACGTCCGCGAGCGGCTCGGCCGATCGGTCGAGTCGCTCGTCGTCCGTCAGGGCACCCAGCCCAGCGCTCCGGGATGACGCACCGACTCGGTCGCCCGGGCGATGCCGTCCGCGAGCGCCGTCAGGACGTCGTGGCCCGCCGCGAGCGAGGCTGCCGTCGCACCGTGCAGCACGTCCCCCGCGCCCAGGGTGTCGACGATGTCGGCGGCGGGGACGGCCGGCGGCTGGAGCACCGACGGACGACGCTCCTGCGGTCCGACGACGAGGATGCGGACCGGCCCGCCGCCCGCCGACTGCGCGACGAACCGCGGCCCCAGGTCGGCAACGCGGTCGAGCAGGTCGCCGGTGCCGTCGCCGAGCCGGAAGTCCGCGGACAGCACGGCGTGGTCGACGTGAGCGAGCAGTCCGTCCAGTCCCGGTTTCCAGCTGCCGCCGTCGAGGAGCACCGGGATGCCTCGGGTGCGAGCCTCGGCGGCGAGCACCGTCGCGGCCCCGAGGTGGTGGCCGTCGACGAGGAGCGCCGACGCCCCCGCGTGCACGCCGAGGGCGCGTGCTCGGGCGCTCAGGTCCGGCATCGCCGCTGCATTGACCGAGACGACCGCACGCTCCCCGGTCCCCCGCGTCACCAGCACCGTCGAGACGGCCGGGGTTCCCGGTCCGTCGAGCAGGTCCACGACCTGCACGCCCGCGGCCGTGAGTCCCGCGCGGACGAGGTCCGCGACCGGTCCGGTCCCGAGCGCGGTGACGAGAACTGTGCGGACCCCGAGCGCGGCTGCCGTCGCGGCGGCGTTCGCCGCCGGGCCGCCGAAGGTGACGTCCAGGCTCCGGGCGACGATCTTCTCGTCGGCCGCGGGCAGCCGGTCGACCACCTGCACGACGTCGAGCGTCGCCAGGCCGCAGCAGACGAGCAGCGCCGTCATCCGACGCGGGCGGGCTGCGCGGACGAGCGGTCCACCAGCGCGAACGTCGCGACCCCGAGCACGAGGGCGGCCACGAGGACGGCGGGCCAGGCACCGATCACCCCGCCGAGCGGGTGCGAGAGGGCGAAGCACACGGCACCGACGAGCACGACCGCCGCGACCCGCCACCGGCCCGCGGACCGTGCCCGCACGACGCACCACACCACGCCCGCGACCAGCACGACGCCGCCCAGCGGCCGCACCCCGGTGAGGTCGGCGACGGCGAACCCGACCACCAGGGTGAGCGCAGCGATGACGGCGGTGGGGACGCGTGACATGTGGACAACCGTAGGACGCGGACGCCGGTGCGACGGGCCGTGCCCGCGCAATACGGTTGTCCCATGCCCACCTCGCCGATCGATGCCACGTCCACCGCCGCCTGGCAGGAGCTCAGCGTCCACGAGTCGACGCTCACGCCCGACCTGCGCGGCTGGTTCGCCGACGACCCCGAGCGCGCGACGCGCCTGACCCTCCCGCTCGCGGACCTCACGGTCGACCTGTCGAAGAACCTGGTCACCGACGAGACGCTCGGGCTGCTGGTCCGGCTCGCCGACGAGGTCGGTCTGGCGGACCGCGTGCAGGCGCAGCTGCGCGGCGACCACATCAACGTCACCGAGGACCGTGCGGTCCTGCACACCGCCCTGCGTCGGCCGGCGGGCGCGCAGCCGCCGCTCGTCGTCGACGGGCAGGACATCGACACCGACGTGCAGGCCGAGCTGGCGAAGATGTATGCGTTCGCTGAGAAGGTGCGCTCGGGCGCGTGGACCGGTGTCACGGGCGCGCGCGTCGCGACGGTCGTCAACATCGGCATCGGCGGCTCCGACCTCGGTCCGGTCATGGCCTACGAGGCGCTCAAGCCGTACGTGCAGGACGGCCTCGAGGTGCGGTTCGTCTCCAACATCGACCCCAGCGACCTCGCGGAGACGGTCAAGGGCCTCGACCCGGCGACGACGCTGTTCATCGTCGCGTCGAAGACGTTCGGCACCCTGGAGACGCTGACCAACGCGCGCCTGGCCCGGACGTGGCTCTGGGAGCAGCTGGGCACCGCCGACGACGACGAGTCGCGCAACGCCGCCGTCGCCAAGCACTTCGTCGCCGTCTCCACCGCCCTGGACAAGGTCGCGGCGTTCGGCATCGACCCGACCAACGCGTTCGGGTTCTGGGACTGGGTCGGCGGGCGCTACTCCGTCGACTCGACGATCGGGACGTCGCTGGCCATCGCCGTCGGCCCCGACGCGTTCGGCGAGTTCCTCGCCGGGTTCCACGCCGTCGACCAGCACGTCGCGACGACGCCGTTCGCGCAGAACGTGCCCGTCCTCATGGGTCTGCTGAACGTCTGGTACGTCAACTTCCTCGGCGCGCACACCCACGCCGTGCTCCCGTACGCGCAGTACCTGCACCGGTTCGCGGCGTACCTGCAGCAGCTGACCATGGAGTCCAACGGCAAGTCGGTCCGCTGGGACGGCACTCCGGTGACCACGCAGACCGGCGAGGTGTTCTGGGGCGAGCCCGGGACGAACGGCCAGCACGCGTTCTACCAGCTCATCCACCAGGGCACGCGCCTCATCCCCGCCGACTTCATCGCGGTCGCCAACCCGGCGCACCCGCTGGCCGACGACGGCGTCGACGTGCACGGCCTGTTCCTGGCCAACTTCTTCGCGCAGACCAAGGCGCTCGCGTTCGGCAAGACCGCCGACGAGGTGCGCGCCGAGGGGACCGCCGAGGACATCGTCCCGGCCCGCGTGTTCTCCGGGAACCGCCCGACCACGTCGATCCTCGCCGCGTCCCTGACGCCGAGCGTGCTCGGGCAGCTCATCGCGCTGTACGAGCACATCACCTTCGTGCAGGGCGTCGTGTGGGGCATCGACTCGTTCGACCAGTGGGGCGTGGAGCTGGGCAAGAAGCTCGCGCTCGAGATCGCCCCGGCGGTCCAGGGCGACGCCGCGGCGCTCGCGGCCCAGGACCCGTCGACCCGCGCCCTGATCAGCCGCTACCTGGAACTGCGCGCCTGATGCGACCAACCCGACGACCTCGTCGCGCGAGGTCGTCGGGTTGTCGTCCTACCAGCAGCTGATCGTCGACGCGCTCGGGCTCCCTGTGCCCTGGAAGCCGAACTCGGTGTAGCCGCTCGCCGGGATCGACCCGTTCCACGGCGCGGCCGCGAACGTCGTCGAGGTCCCCGAGGTCGTCGGCACCGAGCTCCACGCGTTGGCCACGGTGCCGTTCGGCAGGTTCACCGTGACCCGCCAGCTCGTGATCGCCACGTACCGGGTGGCCACGCGGACGTTCGCGACGAACCCGCCCGGCCACTGGCTGGCGACGGTGAGGGTGGCCGTGCAGCCGCCCGCCGGCGGCATCGTGAACGTCGGGCTCGGCGACGGCGAGACGGTGGGCGTGGGCGTCGCGGTGGGTGTCGGCGTGGGTGTCGGCGTCGGCGTCGTGGTGGCCGTCGGCGTCGGGGTCGTCCCGCTCAGGGCCGCCGCGAGCGCCGGGTACCACCGGTCGGCGAGCTTGACGATGCCGGTCTCGTTCGGGTGCACGCCGTCGGAGGTGTCGGTCGCGGGGTTCCAGCCGGTCCACTGGTCGACGACCGTGATCGGGGACGCCGAGGTGCTCAGCCCGGCGGCCCACGCCGGGATCGCCGCGTTCAGGTTGACCGTCCGCTGCGGGCAGTCGGAGCAGCTCGACGGCGCCACCGGGATGATCTGCGCGACGAGGATCTTCATGGCCGGGTTGCTCGCCCGCATCTGCTGCACGAGCGTCGTCCAGGCGCCGAGGATCTCCTGCGGTGACTTGTTGCTCCACACGTCGTTGGTGGCGAAGTGCATGACGACGATGTCCGGGTCCGTCGCCGAGAGCCAGCCGACCAGCTGGTTCTGCGCCGCGACGTTGGTGACCAGGTAGCCGCCGTGGCCCTCGTTGTCACCGTCGTAGGTCACGCCGCAGCCCTGCGCGGGGAGGGTACCGACCATGTCGATGTTCGTGTAGCCGGTCTGCTGGAGCTTCTGCCACAGCAACGCCCGCCAGCAGCCGGGGTTCCCCGTGATCGAGTCGCCGAGCGTCATGATCCGCACCGGGTCGGCGGCGGCTGTCGGGCCGGCCAGCCCCACGGCTCCGGTCACGAGCAGCGCCAGGGCCGCGAGCGCGCCGGCCAGTCGGCGCACGAGCTTGGTCGTCATGGATCCTCCGTCCGCATCCGCCGACGGCCACGATGCCCCGGCGGGGCGGGCACACGCCCGCCACGGTGCAGCGTGCTGGCCGTCCGGCCGACGGTCAGCGGCGCGAATCGTTTCGCCGCGGAAGCGGTTCGACAGATCGGGACCGCGATCGCACGCGTGAGAGGCTCGGACGATGGGCGAGGTGACGCGGGCGCGCGTGGACGCGTGGACGTGGGCGGTGCGGCTGTTCCCCACCCGGTCCGCCGCCGCGGCCGCGTGCCGCGCCGGCCACGTGCGCGTCAACGGCGACCGCGCCAAGCCCGCGACGATGGTGGTCCCCGGCGACGAGGTGCACGTCCGCGGTGGCGAGCGCGAGCGGATCGTCGTCGTGCAGCGCACGGTCGTGAAGCGTGTCGGCGCGCCCGTCGCGGTGGCCTGCTACCTGGACCGCTCCCCCGCGCCGCTGCCCAAGGAGCACGTGGTCCCGGGCGAGCGTGACCGCGGCGCGGGCCGCCCGACGAAGCGCGACCGCCGTCTGATCCAGCGCCTCAAGGGCCGCTGACCCGGACGTCGGTTCGCGCGTCATGACGACCGGATCCGCGGACGTCGCCGGTGGGGAGGTCACGGGGACGGTGTGAGCCCCAGCCGGGCCGCGAGCGCGATCGAGTCGTACGGTGCGCGCACCTTGAGGTCGTTGTCGAAGTAGACGAACACGTCGCGCTCGGGTGCCGGCTCCGCGGCACCGGCCAGGGTGCGGGCGCCCACGGGTTCGCCACCGGACGCCCAGGCGCGGACCTTCGTCGCCCACCGGTCCAGCGCGTCGTCGTCGTAGCCGCTGGCGTACAGCTCGGTCTCGCCGTGCAGGCGCACGTAGACCAGGTCGGCCGTCACGTCCTCGATCACGGGCCACCGTCCGGCGGCGTCGGCGACGACGAGCCCGATGCCGTGCGCACGCAGGAGCTCGACGAAGGCGGGGTCCTCGAAGCTCGCGTGCCGGACCTCCAGCACGTGGCGCATGGGGCGGTCGGCGTCCGTGGTGGTCCACGCCCGGTCGTCGAGGCGCTCGTCGTGCTCGGCTGCCAGCCGGGCAGCCTCGGCCGTGGTGCGCGGCAGGAGGTCGAAGAAGGTGGCGAGCCTGTCGGGGTGGAACCCGAGGTTCGGCGGGAGCTGCCACAGGACGGGACCCAGCTTCGGGCCGAGCGCGAGCACGCCGCTGGCGAAGAAGTTGGCGACCGGCACCCGGACGTCGGCGAGCTTCTTCAGGTGCGTGACGAAGCGCGGACCCTTGACCGAGAACACGAAGTCGTCGGGCGTCTCAGCCACCCACGACAGGTAGTTCTCGGGCTTCTGCAGCGCGTAGAACGAGCCGTTGATCTCGATCGACGTGAGCTGCCGCGACGCGAACTCGAGCTCCCGGCGCTGCGGCAGCCCCGCGGGGTAGAACACCGAGCGCCACGGTGCGTAGCGCCAGCCGGAGATCCCCGTGCGGATGGTCATGGGCCCAGTGTGTCGGCGGTCCGGCGCATAGTGGTGGGCGTGACCACCGTGCCGACCGACGAGCAGGCGGGTCGCACGTCCGTCTACCGTCCGCGCGACCGGGTCGACGTCCGGCTGACGCTCGGTCCGCTGCGGCGCGGGGGCGGCGACCCGGCCTGGTGGTTCGCGCCCGACGGGGCGATCTGGCAGGCGACGCTGACCGCGGACGGTCCCGCCACCCGCCACCTCGTCGTCCGGGCCGACGGGATCCATGCCACCGCGTGGGGTCCGGGCGCGGAGCGTGCGCTGGCCGACGTGCCCGACCTGCTGGGCGCGCGCGACGACCCGAGCGGGTTCGACGCGTCGCTGCACCCGGTGGTCCGGGAGGCGTACCGGGGCCGGACCTCGTTGCGGATCCCCCGGTCGGGCAACGTGTTCGAGGCGCTCGTCCCGGCGGTCCTGGAGCAGAAGGTGGTCGGTCTGGACGCGAAGGCCGCGTGGCGACGGCTCGTGCTGCAGCACGGCACCCCGGCCCCCGGTCCGGCTCCGCGCACGATGCGGGTCCCCCCCAGCGCCGCGGCCTGGCGGGAGGTCCCGGTGTGGGACTGGCGCCGGGCGGGCGTCGAGGAGGCTCGGGCGGGCGCTGTGCTGCGTGCCGCCGTCGTGGCGCCCCGGCTCCAGGAGGGCGCGGACCTGCCGATCGAGGAGGCGCGACGACGCCTGCTCACCGTGCGGGGCATCGGGCCGTGGACCGTCGCAGAGATCGCGTCGCGCGCGCTGGGCGACGCCGACGCGGTCTCCGTCGGCGACTACCACCTGGCGCACCTCGTCGGCTGGGCACTGACCGGCAGCCGCACCGACGACGCGGGGATGCTGCGCCTCCTGGAGCCGTGGGCGGGACACCGCCAGCGCGTCATCCGGCTCATCGAGCTCACCCAGACCACCCGCGCACCCCGGTTCGGGCCCCGCATGCCGCGCGCACGACCGCTGCACTAGAAAACTGCTCGTCGGATCGTGTCGATCCGCCCCCCGCAGGATCGTCCATCTGATGAAGGCACGACCACCACCTGGAGGACCCATGCGTTTCCTGCTGCTGATCTGCGACGACCCGACCGCCGAGACGTACCGCCCCGAGGACGACACCATCGCCGAGTGGGTGGGTGAGAACGACCGTCGCCACCTCAGCGTCATCGGCGACAGGCTGCGGCCCGCTCAGGACGCTCGCACGGTCCGCGTGCGCTCGGGGCAGCTGCTGGTCACCGACGGACCGTTCGCGGAGACGCAGGAGTCCATCGCCGGGTTCGACGTGCTGGAGTGCGCGAACCTCGACGAGGCGCTGGAACGGGCGGCGGCGCACCCGATGGCCCGCTTCGGCCGCGTCGAGGTCCGGCCGTTCTGGCCGCTGGAGCTGTGACACCCGTCTCCTGACAGCGAAAAACGTCGACCCGTCCGGGCCGCACCGCACAGACTGTGCACACCGCCGCGCCGATCTCCACCGGCAGCGCCACACACTTCCCTCCCACACCCGAGGTAGCTCCGTGACCGACGAGACCCTGACCACGAACCATCCACCCGCGGAGAGCGGGACCGGCGTCCGCGACCGTCTCGCCGTCCGGCTGCTGCTGATCTCGACGTTCGTCGTCATCCTCAACGAGACGATCATGGGCGTCGCGCTCCCCCGCCTGATGAGCGACCTGGACATCCCGGCGAGCACCGCCCAGTGGGTGACCACCGCGTTCATGCTGACGATGGCGATCGTCATCCCCGTGACCGGCTTCGTGATCCAGCGGTTCACCACGCGCGCCGTGTTCCTGGCGGCGATGACCCTGTTCAGCCTCGGTACCGCGATCTGTGCGCTGGCGCCCGGGTTCGACGCGCTCATCGTCGGCCGCGTCGTGCAGGCGTGCGGTACGGCGATCATGCTCCCGCTGCTCATGACGACCGTCATGACGGTGACCCCGCCGGAGAGCCGCGGCCGCACGATGGGCAACATCTCCATCGTCATCTCGGTCGCCCCGGCGCTCGGCCCGACCATCTCGGGGCTCGTGCTCAGCGTGCTCGACTGGCGCTGGCTCTTCGCGCTGGTCCTGCCCATCGCGATCAGCGCCCTGGCGCTCGGCGCGGTCCGGCTGCCGAACCTGACCGAGACCCGGCGCGCCCGCGTCGACATCGGCTCGGTCATCCTGTCGGCGGTCGCGTTCGGCGGGATCGTCTACGGGCTCAGCGGCCTCGGGGCCGTGGCGACGACGGGCATCACGACGTCCACCTGGGTGTCGCTCGGTGCCGGTGCGGTCGCGCTCGTGGTCTTCGTGCTGCGCCAGCTGCAGCTGCAGAAGATCGACGACGCCCTGCTGGACCTGCGCACGTTCTCGTCGTCCACGTTCACGATCTCGGTGGGCGTGATGGCGATCAGCATGATGTCTTTGTTCGGGACCCTGATCCTGGTGCCCCTGTACGCGCAGACGGTGCTGGGCCTCGAGGCGCTGCAGACCGGTCTGCTCCTGCTGCCCGGCGGGCTGCTCATGGGTCTGCTGGCCCCGAGCGTCGGGCGGGCCTACGACCGGTTC
The DNA here is from genome assembly GCF_001424195.1 of Cellulomonas sp. Leaf334. GTDB lineage: Bacteria > Actinomycetota > Actinomycetes > Actinomycetales > Cellulomonadaceae > Cellulomonas. The sequence continues at coordinate 33,878 of NZ_LMOO01000007.1, forward strand.
GGTCCGCGTCCGCTGCTGGTCCCCGGCGCCATCATCGTGAGCGCCAGCGCGTGGGGCTTCACGCTCCTGGGTGCGACGAGCTCGCCGTGGCTCATGCTCGCGTGCCACGTGACGCTCAGCGCGGGGCTGGCCCTGATGTTCACGCCGCTGTTCACCTCGGCGCTGGGCTCGTTGCCGATGCACCTGTACTCGCACGGCAGCGCGATGGTCGGCACGGTCCAGCAGGTGGCGGGTGCGGCCGGGACGGCGCTGTTCGTCACCGTGCTCACCGCGCAGAGCGCCACGCTGGCGGCCGCAGGCTCCGGGGTGGTCGACGCGACCGCGGGCGGAATCCACGCGGCGTTCCTGGTGGGAGCGGTGATCTCGCTCGCCGCGATCCCCGCCGCGTTCTTCGTCAGGGCCGCTCCGTCCGCGCACGGCGCACCGGTCGACGAGGCGGCGCCGGCCCTGGCGCACTGACTACGCTGGGGTCCTCGGTGGAACCACACCGGGGACCCCAGCACAGCACTCCTGGAGGACGACCCATGAGCTACCCGGTGATCGAGCGTCGCGAGGACGACGGGTCGGGCACGCCCGGTCGCATGCTCAGCGTCGTCTTCCCCGCCATCCTGTTCCTGCTGGGCCTCGCCCTGTTCACGGTGGCGTTCAACGTCGGCGACTGGGGCCCGTGGGCCTTCTCCGGCGGCATCATCGCCATCTCGCTGTCCTTCGCGATCCCGACGACGATCCTCCCGGCGCTCGAGGACCGCGCCTGACGGGTCAGCTCGCCGATCGGCGCCACCGGTAGCTGCCACGACGGCGCCGGCGGACCGGCTCCGGGGCCGGTGGCGGCTCGGCTGCTCGACGCCGGGCGTGCCACTCGCGCACCTCGCCCTCGACGTCCCGCAGCGGTGTGACCACCGGCGGCCCGCCCAGGAGCTGCCGGCGGGCGGACACGATCCGCGCGTTGAACTCCTCGACCGCGGCCTGCACGTCGTCCTGCGTGTGCAGCGCGTCCAGCCGCTCCGCCAGGACGGCGTCGTCCTTGCGCAGCTGGATCGCCTCGGGCAGGACCCCCGAGATCTGCTCCCGCTCGATGAGCGCCTTGAGCCACCAGTCCGGGTCGTGCCGCGTGATACCGGGGATCGGCTTGCCCGCCAGAGGCAGGTCGTCGAACTCGCCGCGGGCGATCGCCTGGTCGATCACGACGTCGACCCACTGGTGCCGGTTCTCCATCCGGCCACGCGGCATCGCGGCCGGCTCGTTCTCGGCGTGCTCACCCGCTGAGTCGCGCTCCACGCGGTACCGGGCCGCGTCGCGCACCGGGTCGTGCTCGGGCATCGTCGTCACCTCCGGGGCTCTCGCCACCAAACTACGACGACGGCTCGGCCCACGTCAGCGTGGCAGCCGCAGCTCGGCCCGCAGGCCTCCGAGGTCCGCGGTCCCGAGCACGACGTCGCCGCCCTGCTCGCGGGCGATCTCGCGGGCGATCGCGAGGCCCAGCCCGCTCCCACCCTCGTCCCGCTGACGTGCCTCGTCGAGCCGCACGAACCGCTCGAACACCCGGTCTCGGTCCGCCGGGTCGAGACCGGCCCCGTCGTCGTCGACCCGCACCGACCCGTCGCCGACGGTGACCGCGACCCGGGAGCCCGCGTGCCGGACGGCGTTGTCGACGAGGTTGCGCAGCACCCGGCCGACCGCGGCCGCGTCCCCGGTGGCCCGCCCGGAGCCGGTGACGGTCACGGGCTCCGTCGGCCGCACCACGTCACGCGCGACCGCCCCGAGGTCGAGCTCCTCGTGCGCCATCGGCGTCGACCCCACCCGCGCGAGCAGCAGCAGGTCGTCCACGAGCGCCTGCATCCGCAGCACCTCGCCCTCGAGCTCCGCCGCGAGCTCGTCCGTGCGGTAGGACTGCGGGTGCGCCCGCGCGACCTCGACGCTGGTCCGCAGCGCGGCGAGCGGGGAACGCAGCTCGTGGGCGGCGTCGGCGACGAACGCGCGCTGCCGTGCGGCACCGGCCTCCAGCCGGTCGAGCATCGAGTTCAGCGTGCGCGCCAGAGCACCGAGCTCGTCCTCACGCGCCGGCACCGGCAACGACCCCGGACCGCCCGACGACGCGACGAGCGCCGCACCCCGACGCAGCTCCTCGACGGGTCGCAGCGCCCGACCGAGGATCAGCCAGACGCCGAGCCCCAGCGCGACCGTGAGCAGCGGCACGACGACCGCGAGCGCGACCCGGAGCGCGTCGAGCACTCCCTGCACCTCGGTCAGCGGCACGGTCGCGACGACCGTCGCCGGCACGCCCTGGAACGTGGTGCTCTGCACGGCGACGCGGGCGGTGTCGTCGTACGCACTGCGGTCCGTCGTCGAGACGCCGCTCAAAGCAGCCAGCACGTCCTGCGGCAGCACCGGCAGCGTCCTGCTCGCGTTCGGGGAGGTGGCGAGCACGGCACCGTCGCCGTCGATGAGCTGCACGATCTCCCCGGGTTCGGCGACCGGCAGCGTCTCGGGCAGACGGTCGTCGGACGCCAGCGCGGACACCGTCGCGGCACGGTCGCGGACCACCTGGTCGAGGGCGTCGATGCGGGTGCTGCGCAGGACGGTGGTCAGCGCGATCGCGCCGACGACGAGCGCGACGCACAGCGCACCCGACGCCAGCAGCGAGAGACGCAGTCGCAGCGACATGCCGCTCATGGCTAGCTCGCCACGCGGTACCCGGCGCCGCGGACGGTCTCGACGGACTCCCGGCCGAGCTTGCGACGCAGGTAGCCGACGTACACCTCGACCACGTTGACGTCCTCGCCGGTGCCGTCCCAGACGTGGTCGCGCAGCTCGACCTTGCCGACGACACGGTCGGCGTGGTGCATCAGGTACTCGAGCAGGGCGAGCTCGCGGGTGGTCAGCGCGATGGTCTCGCCGGACCGGGTCACGCGTCGGGTCGCGGGGTCGAGGACGAGGTCCCCCGCGGTCAGCACCGGAGGCCGCACCTGGCCCTGCCGGCGCAGGAGGGCGCGCAACCGGGAGACCAGCACGACGAACGCGAACGGCTTGGTCAGGTAGTCGTCCGCCCCGACGTCGAGCCCGTCGGCGACGTCGTACTCGCCGTCCTTGGCGCTGAGCATGAGGACCGGTGTCCACACGTCCTGGGCGCGCAGCTCGGTGACCACGTCGTACCCGTTGCGGCGCGGCAGCATGACGTCGAGCACGATGACGTCGTAGGTGCCCTGCGCGGCGAGCTCGAGCCCACGCACGCCGTCGAACGCGACGTCGACCGCGAAGCCCTCGGCGGTCAGCCCGCGGTGCAGGGCGCGCACGAGCCCGCGCTCGTCGTCGACCACCAGGACCCGCATGTCCTGAGCATCCCATCCGGTGCCCGCGCCGACGTCCCGATGCTCTCAGGATGCCCTCAGCAGGCATGACGCACAGTGGAGCCATGACCGAGTCCCGTCGCCCTGCCGCTTCTCCCACCCGCCGCGCCCTGTCATCCCCCCGCACCCGCTGGGCCGTCCCCGTCGTCGCCGCCGTGGCCGTGGGTCTGGCATTCGCCGCTCCCCCGCTGTTCGCGTCGGCCGACGACGCCGGCCTGCCGACCATCAGCCCCGAGGAGCTCGCCGCGCAGGTGGCGAGCGCCGAACCGTCGCCGCTGTCCGGCACGGTCGTCTACACCGCGCGCCTCGGGCTGCCGGAGCTCCCCTTCGGTGACGTCGGGGGCGCCAACCCGGTCGCCCTCCTCGGTGGGTCGTCGACGATGCGGGTCTGGTCCGACGGTGGCGACCGGTCCCGCGTCGCCCTCCTGGGTGCCACGTCGGAGTTCTCCGTCGTGCAGGACGGTCCGGAGGCGTGGACGTACTCGAGCACCGACGACGCGGTCGTGCACTACAGCCTGGACGCGGCCGACGCCGCCCGGTACGACGAGCTGACCGCGCAGGCGGAGGCGGGCGACCTGCCCGTGCAGGGTGACCTGCCGACGCCGGAGGAGGCCGGTCGCCAGGCGGTCGGGATGGCTCGGCTCTCCTCGACGGTGACCCTCGACGCGCAGACGGAGGTCGCCGGCCGGCCCGCCTACCAGCTGGTGGTCACGCCGACGAGCGACACGACCCTTGTCGGGAGGATCGTGGTCGCCGTGGACGCCGAGACCTCGACCCCGCTGCGCGTGCAGGTCTGGGCCGCGTCGGACACGAAGACGCCCGCCCTGGAGATCGGCTTCACCGACGTGTCGTTCGCGACGCCGGCCGACTCGGTCCTCGCGTTCTCGGCACCCGCCGGGGCGTCGACCCGCGAGGTCGTCGTGCCGTTGCCGGACGTTCCGGAGGATGCTGCGGCGACAGCCTCGGACGGCTCCGCCAAGGATCTGCCGGAGGGCGTCACCGTCACCGGGACCGGCTGGGACGCCGTCGTGGAGGCCTCGGGGCTCGACGTGGCGGCCCTGGTCGCCGGTGACCCGTCGGCCGCGGCGAGCCTGCCCGGTGTCGACAAGACGTTCGGCTCGCAGGGTGCTGCGGACCTCTACTCGGAGTTCGTCCCGGAGGAGGGCTCGGGCTCACCGATGGGTGACCTCGACACCACCGCGCTCTACGACACGCTGACCACCGAGGTCCCCGAGGGACGGTTGCTGTCCTCCGCGCTGCTCTCGGTGCTGGTCACCGACGACGGCCGCGTGCTGGTCGGCGCGGTGCCGGGTGCCACGCTCCAGGCCCTGGCGGCCCGGTGACGGATCCGACGACGGGAGCCGCACCCTCGGGTGCGGCTCCGGTCGCGTCCCTCGCCATCGCGACCGACGGCCTCACCAAGCGGTTCCGCTCGGGGCAGGTCGCGGTCGCCGGCATCGACCTGCACGTCCCGCGCGGAGCCGTGTACGGGTTCATCGGGCCCAACGGCTCGGGCAAGACGACGACCATCCGCATGCTGCTCGGTCTGGTGCGGCCGACGAGCGGGCGCGCGTTCCTGCTCGGCGGGGAGATGCCGGGTGCGGGCGCGGACGTGCTGCCGCGCGTCGGCGCGCTCGTCGAGGGTCCGGCCTTCCACCCGTACCTGACGGGCTCGGCCAACCTCGCGCGGCTCGACGCCAGCGACGCGACGGCCGACCCGCGCACCGCCCGGCGGCGCGCCGACGAGGCGCTCGACCGCGTCGGGCTGGGCGCCGCGGCCGGCAAGCCGTACCGGCAGTACTCGCTCGGCATGAAGCAGCGGCTCGGGCTGGCCGCGGCGCTGCTGCGGCCACGCGAGCTGCTGGTGCTCGACGAGCCGACCAACGGCCTCGACCCGCAGGGCACCCGGGAGGTCCGCAACCTGGTCCGGGAGCTCGCCGAGAACGGCACCACGGTGCTCGTCTCGTCGCACCTGCTGGCCGAGATCGAGCAGGTGTGCAGCCACGTCGGGATCATGAGCGGCGGCCACCTGCTGCTCCAGGGCGACCGCGCCGAGCTCGTCGCCCGCGGCCTGCCCCGGCTGTCCGTGCAGACGTCCCCCGAGCACGTCGGCGCCGCGGCGGAGGTGCTCACCGGTCTGGGTCTCACCGACCTCCAGACCACCGGAGCAGGCGTGTCCGCGCTCCTCGGCGCCGTGCCGCCCGAGAAGGTGTCGGCAGCGCTCGTGCACGCGGGCGTCGACCTGCTGGGGCTCGAGGTGCGGCGGCCCAACCTGGAGCAGATCTTCGTCGAGCTGACCGGGGAGGGCTTCGATGTCGCTCGTTGAGACCGCGACGCCGGTGGCCAGGCCGCTGCGAGGGTCCCTGCTCCGTCTCGTCCGCTCCGAGCTGCGCCTCGTCCTCGGTCGGCGCCGCAACCTCGTCCTCCTGCTCGGGCTCGCACTGGTCCCCCTGCTGCTGGGGACCGTGCTGTTCCTCTCCCAGGACACCGCGCTCGACGGCCAGGGACCGGGGTTCGTCGGGCGGGTCACCGGCAACGGGCTGTTCCTCGTCGTCGCGTCCCTGTTCCTGTGCCTGCCGTTCCTGCTGCCGCTGACCATCGGCATCGCATCCGGTGACGCCATCGCCGGCGAGGCATCCGCCGGGACCCTGCGGTACCTGCTGACCGTGCCCGTCGCGCGGGGTCGGCTGCTCGCGGTCAAGGCCGTCGGCGCCCTGACGTTCGCGGCCGCGGCCGTGGCGGCGATCGCGATCGTGGGGATCGTGGCCGGGGCGGCGTTCTTCGGCCTGCGCGGCATCACGCTGCTGTCGGGGACCACCGTGCCTCTCGGCGACGGCATCCTGCGCATCGCCGCGGTCGTCGTCTACGTCGGGCTGTCCATGACCGGGCTCGTCGCGGTCGGGCTGTTCTTCTCGACGCTCACCGAGGTGCCCGTCGGCGCGATGGCCGCCACCGTCGTCACCGCGATCGTCTGCGGCGTCCTCGACCAGCTCCCGCAGCTGGCCACGATCGCGCCCGCCCTGCTGACCCACCACTGGCTCGACTTCGCGGAGTTCCTCCGCCTCGAACCCGACTGGGGCGTGCTCGGACAGGGACTCGCACTGCAGGCGGCATGGGTGGCGATCTTCGGCGCCCTGGCGTGGAGCCGCTTCACGACGGCCGACGTGTCGAGCTGACCTCCACCTGTCCGCGGCACCGCCCCTGACCCGACCGGCGAACGAGCCCTGAGTGCTGTCACGACGCCTCGACACGTCACTCAGGGCTGGTTCGTCGGCGACGTCGTGCGTCCGCTCAGGGCAGAAGGGTCGCGGCCTCGTGGAGCGGGCATCGCGGGCTAGCGTGGCGAGGAGCACCACAGGACCCCGGAGGACGCGATGACGCCGCACCTGACGCACCTCGAGCACCGCTCCGAGCCCTTGCTGCGGCGGCTCGTCGGCTCGATCCTGCGCGAGCAGCGCGAGCGCCAGCGGCGGACCCTGCGTGACGTCGCCGAGGACGCTCGGGTGTCCGTCGCGTACCTGTCCGAGGTCGAGCGGGGCCGCAAGGAGGCGTCGTCGGAGGTGCTCGCCGCGGTCTGCCGGGCGCTCGGGCTGCGGCTCGTCGACCTCGTCGGCACCGCGCACGCGCAGCTCGCGCTCGCCGAGGGCCGCGTCGTGGTGGACCTGACGGCGCCGGCTGCGGGTCCCGAGCTCGCGACCGTCACGACGCTCACCCCCCGCGACACCGGCGCCGCCGTCCTGCTCGCCGCCTGACCTCCTACTCGATGGCTTTGAGGGTGGTCACCACCCGGTCGGCGAGCCCGTAGTCGACCGCCTGCTGCGCGGTGAGGATGAGGTCGCGCTCGGTGTCGGTGCGCAGCTTGGCCAGCGGCTGGCCGGTGTGACGGTGCAGGATCTCGTCGACCTGCTCGCGCAGCCGGGCGATCTCGCGCGCCTGGATCTCCAGGTCGGCCGCGGTGCCCTCTCCCCCGCCCGACGGCTGGTGCAGCAGCACGCGCGCGTGCTCCAGGACGTGCCGGTTGCCGGGCGCGCCGGCGGCCAGGAGCACCGCGGCTGCGGACGCGGCCTGCCCGAGGCAGAACGTCGCCACCGTCGGCTTGATGTACTGGATGGTGTCGTACACGGCCAGGAGCGCGGTGATCGAGCCTCCCGGCGAGTTGATGTACAGGTGGATCGGCGAGTCCTGGCTCTCCGACTGCAGGTGCAGCAGCTGTGCGATGACGACGTTGGCGACGCCGTCGTCGATCTCGGTGCCCAGGAAGATGATCCGGTCGGTGAGCAGGCGCGAGTAGACGTCGGACGCGCGCTCGCCCGTCGGGCGCTGCTCGATGACCACCGGGATCGTGTACTGGCCGGCCATCACAGACCCGCCCGTCGCAGCGACGCGTCCGGCCGCACGTCGTCAAGGTGCTCGACGACCCGGTCGATGAACCCGTACGCGAGCGCCTCCTCGGCGGTGAACCAGGCGTCCCGGTCGGCGTCCCGCTCGATGGTCTCGACCGACTGACCCGTGTGCTCCGCCGTGAGCGACTGCATGGTCCGCTTCACGTGCGCCATGTTCTGGGCCTGGATCGCGATGTCGATCGCGGTCCCCCCGATCCCTCCGGACGGCTGGTGCATGAGCACGCGCGAGTGCCGCAGGGCGAACCGCTTGCCGGGGGTGCCGGCGCTGAGCAGGAACTGGGCGGCGCTCGCGGCCAGTCCCATCGCGAGGGTCGCGACGTCGTTCGGGATGAGCCGCATCGTGTCGTACATCGCGAGCGCCGCACTCACGGAGCCTCCTGGGGAGTTGATGTAGAGCGCGATGTCCCGCCGGGGGTCCTCCGCGGAGAGCAGCAGCAGCTGTGCGCAGACACGGTTGGCGATGGTGTCGTCGACCTCCTGGCCGAGCACCACGATGCGCTGGTGCAGGAGGCGGGTGGACAGGTCGTCGTCGAAGGGTCGGACTGCGGGTGGTGCGGTGCTCATGGGGGCCTCCGTGGGTCGCTGGTCCCTCGACCGTCACACGCGCCGACCGTGCGCGACCCCCGGGTCTGCCGTCGGCGGATCTGCCGACGGCAGACGCATACTTGCCAGACTGGAAAGTTCGACCTATGCTTTCCACTATGGAAAGTAACGATCCACGCGCAGAGCTGGACATGGCCGACGAGGCACGCCGACGACTGGCGTCCGGGCTACGACTGCCCGTCGGCTTCTACCCGGCGCTCGCCACGGGGATCGCGGTCCAGGTCGGCGCCGCCGCCTACGGGATCGCCGCGCAGGCGACCACGGGCGTCGCCGTCGCGCTGGCCGGTGTCGCGGTCTTCCTGGGCGTCGCGGCGCTCCTCCTGCACCGGTTCAGCCGGGTCAACGGCGTCCGGGTCGACGGTCTGGCCAGCCAGGTCGTCCTCGCGGCCGGCGCACGCGCCTCGGTCGTCTACCTCGGTGCGCTCGCCGTGGCGATCGTCGCCGCGTTCGGCTCCCGGTGGTGGCTGGTCGCGGTGGCGGCGGTGGCGGCAGGAGTCGGCTGCGCACTCGGCGCCCGCCACTGGTGGCACGCCTACCGGCACGACCCCGCCGCCCACGCGCGCGGCACCTCCCCCCGGATGCTCGGGCTGCTCGCCGTGGTCGCGTGCCTGGGGTGCGCGGCGCTGCTGGTCGTCGGCCGATGACCGGGCTGGACCCGCTGATCCACGCACCCACGCGGCTGCAGCTCGTCACGACGCTGTCCGCGGTGTCGGAAGCGGAGTTCGCGACGTTGCGGACGGCACTCGACGTCAGCGACTCGGTGCTGTCCAAGCACGTCTCGGCGCTGGTCGAGGCCGGCTACCTGCACAGCCGCAAGGGCGTCCACGCCGGACGACGGACCACCTGGGTCGGGCTGACACCGGTCGGGCGCAAGGCGCTGCACGAGCACGTCGCCGCGGTGCGGCGGTTGATCGACGCGGTGGAGTGACGACCAGCCGTACTCTCGATCCCGTGACCGACCACGCGCCGATCCCGCTGCGGGAGCTGCGCTCGGACTGCTCGCGCTGCGCGGGACTGTGCTGCGTCGCGCACTCGTTCCAGCGCTCGTCGGACTTCGCGTACGACAAGCCCGCCGGCACGCCGTGCCGCAACCTGCAGGACGACTTCCGGTGCGCCATCCACCCCGACCTGCGCACCAGCGGGTTCACCGGCTGCACGGTCTACGAGTGCTTCGGCGCGGGCCAGTTCGTCACGCAGCAGCTCTTCGACGGCCGCACGTGGCGGGACGACCCCGCGATCGCCGCCGACATGTTCGCGGTCTTCGGCACCATGCGTGGGCTGCACGAGCTGCTCTGGTACCTGACCGAGGCGCTGTCGATCGACGCCGCGGCACCGCTGCACGACGAGGTCGCCCGCCTTCGGTCGGAGGTGGCGGACCTGCGGGACGCCGGTGCGGGACCGGACGCCCAGGCCAGGGTCGGTGACCTGCTCGGACGTGTGAGCACGCTCGCGCGGGACGGCCTGCACGGTCGGCAGGCGCGCGGCGCCGACCTCACGGGTGCCGGACTCCGGCGTGCCGACCTGCACGGCGCCGACCTGCGCGGCGCGCTCCTCATCGGCGCGGACCTGCGCGGCGCCGATCTGCGGCTGGCTGACCTCCTCGGCGCGGACCTGCGCGGTGCCCGGCTGGACGGGGCCGACCTCACCGGCTCGCTCTTCGTCACACTGCCGCAGGTCGCCGCAGCGCGCGGCGACCGGACCACGCGCCTCCCCGCCGGTCTGGACGCACCCGCGCACTGGTAGCTCGTCCCGGACCCGATGTCGAGATCGAGGGGACGGCTCCGACCACCTCACGACGGACGCCGGGCAGTGGGCCCGCGTCGAGCACCCCGGAGGCACCGAGATGACCATCAGCCCGTTCCTGTGGTTCGACGACCAGGCCGAGCAGGCCGCGCAGCGCTACGTCGAGATCTTCCCGAACTCGAGCATCCTCTCGGTCGCCCGGTACCCCGAGGGTTCCCCCCAGGCCGGGACCGCGCTGACGGTGAGCTTCGTGCTCGACGGCCAGGAGGTCCAGGCCCTCAACGGCGGGCCGGCGTTCCCGTTCACCGAGGCGTTCTCCTTCGCCGTCTCGGTCCCCGACCAGGCGGAGTGCGACCGCGTGTGGGACGCCCTGATCGCCGACGGCGGCGAGCCCGGCCGGTGCGGCTGGCTCAAGGATCGCTGGGGTCTGTCCTGGCAGGTCGTCCCGACGGCCCTGCCGGAGCTGCTGAACGACCCCGACCCGGGCCGCGCCGGCCGCGCGATGAACGCCATGCTGACGATGGACAAGATCGACGTGGCCGCCCTGCACGCGGCGGCGGACGCACGCGCCTAGCTGCCCAGCTCGGCCAGGCGCGGGACGGCGGGGGCGACCGCGTCCTTCACCCAGGCGGTCAGGCTGGTGTCCGCCGGGGTGAGGATGACGGACTCCACGCCGAGGGCGTCGTAGGCCCGCATCTCCTCGACGAACCCGTCGACGTCCCCGGCGAGCAGCCGCTCGCCGCGGGACAGCATGGTCACGCGGATCTCGGCGGGGTCGCGGCCGACGTCGGCGCAGTGGCCGCGCAGGACATCGAGCTTGTGCGCGACCTCGTCGGGCGTGGACGTGAACAGGTTGCACGCGTCCCCGTACTGCGCGACCAGGCGCAGGGTCTTGCGCTCGCCGGAGCCGCCGATGAGGATCTCGGGGCGCGTCAGCGGCTGCGGCGAGCACAGGGTCTGGGCCAGCTGGTAGTGCGTGCCGTCGTAGGGGCCGTCGTCGGCCGGGTCCCACATCTGCCGGCAGATCTGGAGGGTCTCCTCGAGACGCTCGAACCGCTCGGAGAGCGGCGGGTAGGGCACGCCCATCGCGCGGTGCTCCTCCTCGTACCACGCGGCCCCGATGCCGAGCGTGGCCCGGCCCCCGGAGAGCACGTCGAGGGTGGCGTGGATCTTCGCGAGCAGGCCCGGGTGCCGGTAGGTCACGCCCGTGACGAGAACGCCCAGCTGCACCTCAGACGTCACGCCCGCCAGGTAGCCGAGCGTCGTGTACGCCTCGAGCATCGGGTCGTCGGCAGGGAACCCGGCGGCGATCATCTGGAAGTAGTGGTCCATGACCGACACCCAGGCGACGCCGGAGTCCTCCGCGGCGCGGGTCGCGTCGGCCAGCTCCTGGCGCAGGGCGCCGGGCTCGACGGAGTCGAAACGGTAGAGGTGGACGCCAACGCGCACGAGGAGCTCCTTCGACGGGGTTGCTCGTCACCCTGCCGGTTCGAGCGCGCTCGAAGTCAAGCGACCCAGTCGGACCCGACGAGCAGGACCACGTCGACCGCCGCGACCGCGATGGCGAACAGGAATGGCAGCCGGTGCCGCCCTCCGCCCAGGGCGAGCACCGTCCCGGCGATCGTCAGCCCGACCGCGCCGACGAGCGCCGCCGCTGCCACCGCCCTCGGCGGGCCGGGTGGGGCCAGGACGACCAGCACCGTCGCGCCGACGAGCGCGAGCGCGGTGCCGATGCTCGTCGCGGTCCCGCCCACCCGGTGCGGGAGCCCGCGGACGCCGGTCGCCCGGTCGTCCTGGAGGTCGGGCACCACGTTCGCCCCGTGCGCGCCGATCCCGAGCAGGGCGCCCGCCGCCATCGCCCACCAGGTGGCGACCGGCGACCCCGGCAGAGCCAGGGCGATCCCCAGCGGCAGGAACCCGAACGAGAACGCGTAGGGCGCCCAGGACCAGACCGTGCTCTTGAGGCGGACGTTGTAGGCCCAGGCCGACGCGACGGTCGCGAGGTGCACGAGTCCGGGGCGCCAGCCGAGCGCCAGGGAGAGCACCACGCACGCCGTGGCCGCGCTCAGCGCCGCCGTCCGGACCGTCGCGACCGTGAGCCGCCCGGCGCCGACGGGCTTGTCCGTGCGACCGACGGCGGCGTCCCGGTCCGCGTCGATCCAGTCGTTGGACCAGCCGACGGAGAGCTGGCCGGCCAGGACCGCGGCACCGATCAGCGCCGTCGTGCCGACGGGAGCGTCGGTCCCCGCAGCCATGGCGATCGCGAACACGGTCACCGCGGCGGCGGGCGCCGGATGGCAGGCGAGCGCGAGGTCGACGACGCGCGACCCACCGGCACGTTCGCCCACCCACCCACCTCCGTCTCGACGGGCCATCGTCGCAGGTCGGGGTGAAGGTTCGGTACGACGGCCCGGACACGTGCCGGACGTGCGGTCGCGTGGCACGATGCCCGGATGGCGCATATCGCCTCGATTGCCCCCGTCCTCCCCCGGCACTCCTACGCCCAGAGCGAGATCACCGCGGTCATCGCTCCTCTGCTGTCCTCGGACCCCCGGCGCCTAGCCACCATCGAGCGGATCCACGCGGCGACGGGCATCCAGACGCGGCACCTCGCCCTGCCTCTCGACGAGTACGCAGAGCTGACCACGTTCACGGTCGCCAACGACACGTTCGTCCGCGAGGGCACGACCCTCGCGGCCCAGGCGTGCCGCGAGGCTCTCGCCGCCGCCGGGCTGAACGCCGCGGACGTCGACTACCTGCTGGTCACGACGATCACCGGCATCGCCACCCCGTCGCTCGACGTGCTCCTGGTCGAGCGGCTCGGGCTGCGTCCCGACGTCAAGCGGGTGCCGGTGTTCGGCCTCGGGTGCGTCGCGGGCGCCGCGGGGATCGCCCGGGTCCGTGACCACCTGCAGGGCCACCCGCAGGACGTCGCCCTCCTGGTGTCGGTCGAGCTGTGCTCGCTGACGCTCCAGCACGGCGACGACTCGATGGCGAACATCGTGTCCAGCGGCCTGTTCGGCGACGGTGCCGCGGCAGTCGTCATGGTGGGCAGCGACCGCGTGGACGACGTACGCGGAGGCGTCGACGTGGTCGACTCCCGCAGCGACCTGGTCCCGGGCACCACCGACGTGCTCGGCTGGGACATCGGCGGCAGCGGCTTCCGGATCGTGCTCGCGGCGAGCCTCGCGGACATCGTCGAGCGGAACCTCGGCCCCGGTGTCGTCGACCTGCTCGCCGCGCACGACCTCAAGGTCGCCGACGTCGGCACGTGGGTGGCGCACACCGGCGGACCGCGGATCCTGCGGGCCGCGGCGAGCGCGCTCGAGCTGCCCGACGAGGCGTTCGCGGCGAGCTGGCGGTCGCTCGCGCGCGTCGGCAACCTGTCGTCGTCGGGGGTGCTGCACGTGCTCGCCGACGAGCTGGCGGCCGGGGGGCACATCCCCGGGTCCGCCGGTGTGCTGTTCGCCGTCGGTCCCGGGGTCTGCACGGAGACCGTCCTGCTGCGCTGGCCAGAGGAGCCGTAGGTGAGCTGGTACGACTGGCTGATCGTCGTGATCGCGTTCGAGCGCCTGGCCGAGCTGGTCGTCTCACAACGACACGTGACCTGGGCGTTCGCGCACGGCGGCATCGAGACCGGCAAGCGTCACTACCCGCCGATGGTCGCTCTGCACAGCGGGCTGCTCGTCGCGTGCGTCGTCGAGGTGCACGTGGCGGACCGTCCCTTCCTCCCGGCGCTCGGGTGGACCGCGCTCGCGTTCGTGGTCGCCGCGAACGCGCTGCGCTGGTGGTGCATCGGGACGCTCGGCAACCAGTGGAGCACCCGGGTGATCGTCGTCCCCGGGGTCGCCCTGGTCCGACGAGGGCCCTACCGCTGGCTGAGCCACCCGAACTACGTCGCCGTCGCCGTCGAGGGGGCCGCGCTCCCGCTGGTGCACACCGCGTGGGTCACCGCGATCGCCTTCACGGTGCTGAACGCGGTGCTGCTGCTCGGCTTCCGGATCCCCACGGAGGAGCGAGCCCTGCGTTCCGTCAGCCCGGCCCCGGCATGACCCCCGATGCCGACCTGCTGGTCATCGGTGGTGGTCCCGTCGGGCTCGCCGTCGCGATCGAGGGGCGGCTCGCGGGGCTGTCCGTCATCGTCGTCGAGCCCCGCGCGACCCCCGTCGACAAGGCGTGCGGCGAAGGCCTGATGCCAGGTGCCGTCGCGGCGCTCGCCCGGCTCGGCGTCGACCCCGACGGGCACACCCTCACCGGGATCCGGTACCTGCGGGGCACGCACACCGCCGACCACCTGTTCGCGTCGTCCCCCGGGCGGGGTGTCCGCCGGACCGTCCTGCACGCCGCCCTCGCGCGGCGGGCCGTCGAGCTGGGTGCCGAGGTCGTCCCGGGCCGTGCCGGTGCGGTCGAGCAGGACGGGTCGTCCGTGTGGTGCGCGGGGATCCGGGGACGCTGGCTCCTCGCGTGCGACGGCCTGCACTCCACGGTCCGCCGCCAGGTCGACCTCGCGACGCACCACCGCCTGCGCGCCCGACGGTTCGGGGTGCGCCGCCACTTCCGGGTCGCGCCCTGGACGGACCTGGTCGAGGTGCACTGGGGGCGCACCGTCGAGGCGTACGTCACCCCGGTCGCCGACGACATCGTCGGCGTCGCGCTCCTGGGCCCCGCCCACCACGACTACGACCGGACCCTCGACTCCTTCGGGGCGCTGCGCCACCACCTCGCCGGCGCGGAGCGGCTCGGTCCCGCCCGCGGCGCGGGACCGCTCTACCAGCAGAGCCAGCACCGCACGGCCGGGCGCGTGCGCCTCGTCGGCGACGCGTCGGGGTACGTCGACGCCCTGACCGGCGAGGGGGTGCGGGTCGGGCTCGCCCAGGCGCACGCCGCCGTCGCGACGCTGGACGACGACGTCCGCCGCTCGAACGCGGCCTACGAGAAGGCGTGGACCGCAGCCACCCGCGACTACCGGGTACTGACCAGCGGCCTGCTCGCCGCCGCCGCGTCACCCCTGCGGCGCGGCATCGTGCCGCTGGCGGTCACCGCGCCGGGGCTGTACGGCGCCGTGGTCGAACGGCTCGCGCGCTGACTCAGCTCTCGAAGGCGGTCGGTCCGGCGGGGGCCAGCGCGGAACCGATCCGCGCGTGCATCTCGTCCGACATCGGCGGGAGCGCGTCGAGCGGGAACCAGGCCGCCTCGGTGTTCTCGCCGTCGGCGGGGAACGGTTCGCCGGACACGTAGCGGAACCGGAAGGTGTGGTCGAGGTACTGCACCCGGTCCCCGTTGTCGTAGACCATCGGCGGCAGGACGTGCACCCACGTCAGCCGCTCCGCGACGGCGACGACCGACGCCTCCTCCAGCACCTCGCGCGACCCGGCGACGGCAGGCTCCTCGCCCGGGTCGATGATCCCGGTCACCGGCGTCCAGGCGCCGTCGTCGGCCCGCCTCACCAGCAGGACCTCGTCGTCGCGGACGACCACGGCCGTCACACCGGTCAGCCAGAGCTGGTCGTGGCCGACGGCGGCCCGCAGGGCGAGGATGAACTCGGGGATCGGCACGGGCCGATCGTAGGTGACCCGAGTTCGGCCACCGGGCGCTCGCGGGAGACAATGGTCCGTCGCCGACCGAGAAGGACCCTGTGCCGTGAACCAGCCCCGCATGAACGTCGAGTCGTTCAACCTCGACCACCGGACCGTCGCCGCGCCGTACGTGCGCCTGGCCGACACCAAGCAGCTTCCCGCCGGGGACGTGATCCAGAAGTACGACGTCCGGTTCACGCAACCGAACGTCGCGCACCTCGAGATGCCGACGATCCACTCCCTCGAGCACCTGTTCGCGGAGCACTCCCGCAACCACTCGGAGCGCGTCGTCGACTTCTCGCCGATGGGCTGCCAGACGGGGTTCTACCTGATCCTGCAGGGCGAGTGGGCCTACGACGACGTGCTGGGCCTGGTCCAGGACACGCTCACGGACATCACGACCGCCACGGAGGTGCCGGCCGCGAACGAGGTGCAGTGCGGCTGGGGTGCGAACCACACGCTCTCCGGCGCGCAGGAGGCTGCGAAGACGTTCCTGGACGCCCGCCAGGAGTGGGCCCAGGTCACCGCGTGATCGCCGTCGACGCGGTCATCGTCACCGCGATGCCCGACGAGTCGGCCGCGTTCCTCGCGCGTGCCGACGTCGTCGGGGACCCCACCCAGATGGGCCACGCCGAGCACCGTCTGCTGACGATGTGCGGCCGGCAGGTGCTGCTCGTGCAGTGCGGGATCGGGCTGGTGAACTCCGCCACGGCCGCCGCCGTCGCCATCCAGGGCACGCACCCGCGTGCCGTCATCAGCGCGGGCAGCGCGGGTGGCGTCGGGCTGGACGTGCGGGTGGGCGACGTCGTCGTCGGCTCCGAGTACCTCTACTCCGGTGCCGACGCGCGCGCGTTCGGGTACGAGCTGGGCCAGGTCCCGGGCATGCCCGAGGTGTACGAGGCCGAGCAGATCCTGCACGACGCCGCGGCGACCGCGGCCGTCGACCTGCGCGTCCTGACCGGCACGATCCTGTCCGGTGACGCGTTCGTCGACGCCAGCCGGATCGACCGGATCCGCACGGCGTTCCCGACGGCCATGGCCACCGACATGGAGTCGGCCGCCCTCGCGCACACCGCCCACCTGTACGGGGTGCCGTTCCTGTCGGTCCGCGGCATCTCCGACCTGTGCGGCCCGGTCGCGGGTGCGGACTTCCTCACGCACGTGGACGATGCTGCCGAGCGGTCCGCGGCCGTCGTCGTCGAGGTCCTGCGCCGGCTCGCCGTCGGCGACATGGCCCACGCACGCTGACGTCTCCCACCTCACAGGAAGCGACCCGATGACCCAGAACCACGCCGTGCGCGTGCACCCGAGCGCCGACCGCCTGGCGCGCACCGACCAGCTGGCCTGGGCCATCGCGCAGGTCGCCGCCGACCCGGTCGAGGTGCCGGACGACGTGGTCGACATGATCGTCAACCGCGTCATCGACAACGCGGCGGTGACGGTCGCCTCGCTGACGCGCACCCCCCCGTCCACCGCACGCGCCCAGGCGCTGAGCCACCCGTACGCCGGCTCGAAGCACGGCGCGACGGTGTCCGGCGTCGAGCCCGGTACCCGGGTGTCTCCGGAGTGGGCCGCGTGGGCGAACGGGGTCGCGGTCCGCGAGCTGGACTACCACGACACGTTCCTCGCGGCCGACTACTCGCACCCGGGCGACAACATCCCGCCCATCGTCGCGGTCGCGCAGCACACCGGGCGTTCCGGGAAGGAGCTCGTGCGCGCCATCGCGACGGGCTACGAGATCCAGGTGGACCTGGTCCGCGCGATCAGCCTGCACGCGCACAAGATCGACCACGTCGCGCACCTGGGGCCGTCGGTCGCCGCCGGTCTGGGCACCCTGCTGGACCTGTCCCCCGAGGTGATCTTCCACGCGGTCGGCCAGGCGCTGCACACGACGACGGCCACCCGGCAGTCCCGCAAGGGCGAGATCTCGTCGTGGAAGGCGTACGCCCCCGCGTTCGCGGGCAAGGTCGCGATCGAGGCCGTGGACCGGGCGATGCGCGGCGAGACGTCGCCGACGCCCATCTACGAGGGCGAGGACGGCGTCATCGCCTGGATGCTCGACGGTCCCGACGCGGCGTACGACGTGCCGCTGCCCGGCCCCGGTGAGGCCAAGCGGGCGATCCTCGACACGTACACCAAGGAGCACTCCGCGGAGTACCAGTCGCAGGCGCTGATCGACCTGGCGCGCAGCCTGCACCACGACCGCCCGGACCTGACCAACCCGCACAACGTGGCGTCGATCGTCATCCACACGTCCCACCACACGCACTACGTGATCGGCTCGGGGGCGAACGACCCGCAGAAGTACGACCCGACGGCGTCGCGCGAGACGCTCGACCACTCGATCCCGTACATCTTCACGGTCGCGCTGCAGGACGGGACCTGGGACCACGTCGCGTCCTACGCGCCCGACCGCGCCGCCCGTCCCGACACGGTCGAGCTGTGGCAGAAGGTCACCACCACCGAGGACCCGGCCTGGACCGAGCGGTACCACTCGAGCGACCCCGCGCAGAAGGCGTTCGGCGGCCGGGTCGAGATCACGACCACCGGCGGCGAGGTCGTCGTCGCCGAGCTCGCCGTGGCCGACGCCCACCCGCTGGGCGCCCGGCCGTTCGCCCGCGAGCAGTACGTCGCGAAGTTCCGCTCGCTGGCGGCCGGGGTGCTCCCCGCCGACGAGGTCGAGCGGTTCCTCGACGTCGCGCAGCGGCTGCCGTCGCTGACCGCCGACGAGCTCGCCGGCCTCACGGTCGTCGCCCCCGCGGGTCTGCTGGAGACGGTCAGCACGCCGGAAGGACTCTTCTGATGCTGTACGCGACCACCACACCGGCCGACAAGCGGATCGCTCTGCGCGACGGCCTCGCGTCCGGGCGGCTGCTGCGGCTCCCCGGCGCGTTCAACCCGCTGTCGGCCCGGCTGATCGAGGCCAAGGGCTTCGACGGCGTCTACATCTCGGGCGCGGTGCTGTCCGCCGACCTCGGCCTGCCGGACATCGGGCTGACCACGGCCACCGAGGTCACGCAGCGGGCCGGGCAGATCGCCCGGATGACCGGGCTCCCGTCGATCGTCGACGCGGACACCGGGTTCGGCGAACCGATGAACGTCGCCCGGACCGTCCAAGGGCTGGAGGACGCTGGCCTGGCTGGCTGCCACATCGAGGACCAGGTCAACCCGAAGCGCTGCGGGCACCTGGACGGCAAGTCCGTGGTCGACGAGGACACCGCGCTGCAGCGCATCCGCGCCGCCGTCGACGGTCGCCGCGACCCGAACTTCCTCATCATGGCCCGCACCGACATCCGGGCCGTCGACGGCCTCGCCGCCACGATCGACCGGGCCAAGGCGCTGGTCGACGCGGGTGCGGACGCGATCTTCCCCGAGGCCCTGACGGGTCCCGACGAGTTCGCCGCCGTGCGGGCGGCGGTCGACGTCCCGCTGCTGGCCAACATGACGGAGTTCGGCAAGGGCGAGCTGCTGACGGCGCGCCAGCTCGAGGACATCGGCATGAACATCGTCATCTACCCGGTCACGCTGCTGCGGCTGGCCATGGGCGCCGCGATGGCGGGGCTCGACACGATCCGCGACGAGGGCACCCAGGCCGGTCTGCTGGGCCGGATGCAGACGCGCGCGGAGCTCTACGACCTGCTGGACTACGAGACCTACGGCCAGTTCGACGCGAACGTGTTCAACTTCAGGCTCTGAGGTCTTCGCACGCACACCGTCCGAGGACGTGGTCGCCCGAGCGCGCACGTCCTCGGACGTCCCGATCCGTCAACGACGATGGAGGCACACCGCATGACTGAGTCCGACGTCCAGATCCACAAGGGCCTCGCCGGCGTGGTCGTCGACACCACCGAGGTCTCCTCCGTGGACGCCGCGAGCAACTCCCTGCTGTACCGCGGGTACCCCGTGCAGCAGCTGGCCGCGCAGTGCTCGTTCGAGGAGGTCGCGTACCTGCTGTGGCACGGCGAGCTCCCGGACGACGCCCAGCTGGCCGAGCTGCAGGCCGCCGAGCGCTCGCAGCGAGCGCTGGACGACGACGTGGTCGCCGCGGTCCTGTCGCTGCCGACGACATGCCACCCGATGGACGTCGTGCGGACGGCGGTGAGCGTGCTCGGTGCGCACGACCCGACCGCGGAGGACTCGTCGCGCGAGGCGAACCTGGCCAAGTCGGTGCGGCTGCTCGCACAGCTGCCCGGGGTCGTGGCGCTCGACCAGCGCCGCCGCCGCGGGCAGGACCCGGTCGCGCCGCGCGACGACCTGGGCTTCTCGGAGAACTTCCTGCACGTCACGTTCGGCGACGTGCCCGACCCGGTCGTCGTGAAGGCCTTCGAGGTGTCGATGGTGCTGTACGCCGAGCACTCGTTCAACGCCTCCACGTTCACGGCACGCGTCATCGCGTCCACCCTGTCGGACCTGCACTCCGCGGTCACCGGTGCGGTCGGGGCGCTCAAGGGCCCCTTGCACGGGGGCGCCAACGAGGCGGTCATGGCGACGTTCGCCGAGATCGGCACCGCGGACCGCGCGGAGGCCTGGCTCGACGACGCGCTGGCGAGCAAGCGCAAGATCATGGGCTTCGGCCACCGCGTCTACAAGCACGGCGACTCCCGGGTGCCGACGATGCGCGAGTCGCTGGTGAGCCTGGTCGAGCACTACGACCGGCAGGACATGCTCGACCTCTACGACGCGCTGGAGTCGGCGATGACCGAGCGCAAGAACATCCTGCCGAACCTCGACTACCCCACCGGCCCGGCGTACCACCTGATGGGCTTCGACACCCCGACCTTCACGCCGCTGTTCGTCGCCAGCCGCATCACCGGCTGGACGGCGCACGTGATGGAGCAGCTCAGCGCCAACTCGCTGATCCGACCGCTCAGCCAGTACGTCGGACCCGCGCGACGGGACGTTCGCTGACCGACCCGACCACGCACCCGACCGCGCGTCGGTCGTCGGTCTCGACAGGCGGTCTCAGAAGCCCAGACCGGCATCGAGCGCGGCCTGGGCTGCCTCGGGGGAGTCGAACGTGCTGCTCTCGACGCTGATGTTGGACTGGACGGTGGTGCCGTCGAGCGTCTTCGTCACGACATCGAACACGACGTCACCGAAGAACGGGTTGTACTGGGCGACGAAGCTCAGGTCACCGGCGGCCAGGGCCCCGAGCGCACCGGTGGTGCCGTCGATCGTGGCGATCTTGACGTCGACGCCGGGGACCAGACCCGCGGCTGCCACAGCCTGGGCCGCGCCGAGCCCCATCTCGTCGTTCTGGGCGAAGATGAGCTGGATGTCGTTGTCGTTGGCCGCGAGGACTGCGTCGACGACGGTCTTGGCGTCCTCCGTCTTCCAGCTGGCCGACTGGGCACCGATCTTGGTGAAGTTCCCGACGGCGTTGACGATGGCCTCGAAGCCCTCGTTGCGTTCGGTGACGACCGACAGGCCGGGGACCCCTTCCAGCACGAAGTAGTTCGCGCCCTCGGGGAAGGTCTCGACGGCCCACGCGCCCACGGCGTACGCGACCCGGTAGTTGTCGGGCGCGATGCGAGCGACGTAGAGGTCCTCGCCCGCGTCGACGCCGCGATCGACCAGGATGACCGGGATCTCTGCCGCCTTGGCGCGCTGGAGCGACTCCTCCCAGCCCGACGCCTCGGTCGGGGTGAGCAGGATGACGTCCACCGCGTCGTCGACGAACGTGGCGAACGCGTCCAGCTGCGACTGCTGGTCGCTCGGGCTCGCCGCAGGTGCGTACCTGAGGTCGAAGCCGAAGCCCCCGGTGAAGAAGTCCTTGATCGCCTGCTCGTTCGCGTTGCGCCAGCCGCCCTCAGGACCGACTGCGACGAACCCGACCGTCCTGACGCCGTCGTCGACGGGCTCGACGCCCACCTCGTCACCGCTGTCCCCAGCGCAACCGGCCAGGCCGAGGCTGAGCGCCCCCGCGGCAACCGCTCCCCAGACGCGTCTCCCGAGTGCCATGTCTCCCCCTGTGACGCTCGCCGTCGAGCGTGGTGCGGCGTGCCCGAGCGGTCACATCCGTGTGAGCGTTAACATGCCCGGTCGCGAGGAGGAATGTGTGGATTTCCACCCGTATGGGTGAATTCTCATCGAAGATGACCGCCGCCGTCCGTGCCGGCGACGGTCGCGACCCGGCCGGGTCCGTCAGCCCGAGGCGATCGGGCGTCCGACCGTCAGGGCGTCTCGCATCGGGGCGTCCAGCGCGCGGTACGCGGCATCCGGCTCGGCACCCACCGCCTCCA
This sequence comes from Cellulomonas sp. Leaf334, assembly GCF_001424195.1. Taxonomy (GTDB): domain Bacteria; phylum Actinomycetota; class Actinomycetes; order Actinomycetales; family Cellulomonadaceae; genus Cellulomonas. Next base: position 55,792 of record NZ_LMOO01000007.1, read on the forward strand.
GGACCGTGCTGAAGAAGCACCGGGCGGCCGCGGCGAGCACCACGTCGAGCACCTCGTCGTCGGTGAACCCGAGGGCGCGTAGCTCGTCGAGATCGGCCGGCTGCATGTCGGCGGCGCCCGCTGCGACCTTGGCCGCGAGCCGGGCGACCGCATGGTCGACGTCGGTCAGCTCGGGCGAGCGCTCACCGTTCGCGAGCGCCCGCACGGCGTCCGTGGTCATGTGCGTCTCCGCGAGCACGCGCCCGTGCGCCAGCGCACAGTAGCTCGACCGCAGCTGCAGCGCCGCCGCGGTCGTCGCGACCTCGTAGCGCCGCGGGTCCATGCCCTTGACCGCGCGGTTCAGCCCCTGCCAGGCGCGCAGGACGGCGGGTCGGTGGGCGAACACGCGCGTGTAGTTGGCGACGTGGCCGAGCGACGCCCGGTCCTCGTCGAAGGCCGTCCTCACCTCGCCTGTCGGGTCGTCGTCCTCGGTGGCGTCGTCGATCCAGCTCATGGGCCGATCATGGCGGCGCGTCGCGGTGGCGTCGAGGGCGTCCCGGGCTGGTCCGCCGACGGGCCGTCGGGCACAGTCGGAGGCGTGCCCGATGCCGCCGTCCTCGCCGCCGCGAACAACGCCGCCTGGTGCGACGTCGTCTGCCGTGCCCACGGACTGCCGACCACGACGGGTGCCGGCCTGTGGTCGACACCCCGCCGGTCACCCGACGGCTACCCGGACGCCGCCACGCTCCGCCCGGGCGTCCCGGTCGCCGACGTGCTCGGGTCTGTCGACGACGCGCCGGGTGCGTCGGTGAAGGACTCGTTCGCCGACCTCGACCTCGCCCCGCACGGCTGGACGGTGCTGTTCGAGGCGCAGTGGCTGACACGGGCCTCGGGTCCGCCGACCACGCCGGAGCTGCCCTGGCGGACGGTCGACCGGGCACTCCTCCCCCTCTGGCTCGCCGCGCACGGCTCCGCCGCGATCACGTCTGACGTGGTCGACGACCCCGCCGTCCGCCTGTTGCTGGCCGCCGACGAGGACGGGCCGCTCGCCGTCGCCGCCCTCAACCTGTCCGGCACGAGCGACGCGACCGTCGTCGGGGTGTCGAACGTCCACGCGGTGCGCGAGGCGCCTCTGCGGGTCTGGTCCGACCTCGCGGCGGTCGCCCGCCGCGAGCTGGGCGCGCACCCGCTCGTCGGCTACGAGGCGGGACCCGACCTCGATCCGGCGGTCGCGGTCGGCTTCGCCGCGGTCGGCCCGTTGCGCGTGTGGGTCCGCTGACCGCTACGGCTCGATGTCGAACCCGGACAACCCCTGCGGCGCCTCGTCGATGACGTCGACACCGGTCACCTGCGCTCCCCCGGGACCGGTCCGGCACCAGGCGACGAGCGCCGTGAGGGCGTCCTCGGTCCCCTCCGCCACAGCCTCGACGGTCCCGTCGGGTCGGTTGCGCACCCACCCCTGCACCCCGAGCCGGCGCGCCTCCCGGGTCAGGGACCACCGGTAGCCGACGCCCTGCACGGTGCCGCGCACGACGAGCCTCCGGCGGATCACGACGGGTCGCCGTTGCTGTGCTCGGCCGGCCCGAACACGACGAGCACGTGCAGGTTCTCGGTGATGTCGACGAACCGGTGGGGCTCGAGCGCCGGCACGAACGCGACCGCGCCCGGTCCGACGTCGACGGTCAGGTCCGGGGTCCACAGCCGCGCCCGGCCGGACAGGACCACGTAGATCTCGTCCTCGGTGTGCGGCTGCTGGCCGTCGACGTCACCGACGGCCAGCACGTAGGTGCCGACGCTCAGCGCCGGGACACGGAGGTGCTCGGTGTACGCGGTCGCCCCGGGCAGACCGGCGCCGGTCAGGAGGTGCATCGGCCCAGTGTGCCCTCACGCCGCGACGGCGTCCCGCACCACCGCGTCGGCGTGCGACCAGTGGTTGGCCACGGGCATCCGCCGGTCCCGCCCGAACGAGAGGCGGGACACCTTGACCCGCATCGCGACCTGCCGGCGCTTGAACTCGCTGCGGTCGACCAGCCCCAGCACCCGGTTGACCGTCGCGACCGCGACGTCCCACGCCCAGCCGTCCGCGACGAGGCCCGCGGCCAGGTCCTGTGCGGAGGCGTGCTCCTCCAGGAACGCGGCCAGCAGCGGGTCGAGGACCTCGTACGGCGGCAGCGAGTCGCTGTCCTGCTGGTCCGGCGCCAGCTCGGCCGAGGCCGGCTTGGTCAGCGTGGAGGCGGGGATCGGGGGGACCCGACCCGCGACGAGCGCCTGGTCGTTGCGCCACTGCGACAGCCCGTACACGCCGGGCAGGACCGTCCCGTCGGCGAGGGTGATGGTCGTCTTGAGCAGGTCGCCGAGCGGGTTGATGGCCCCGCAGCTGTCGCCGTAGAGCGTGAAGTACCCGACGGCGCTCTCGGAGCGGTTGCCCGTCGTGACGACGAGGGCGCCCACGGCGTTCGAGACGGTCATCAGCGTCGCGCCCCGCAGCCGCGCCTGCAGGTTCTCCCACGCGACGGGGTCCGGGACCCGGCCGCGCGCAACGGCGACCTCGTCGACGAGACCGTCCAGGACCGCGTGCCGCTCCTCGTACGCGTCCGTGATCGGCACGACGTCGAACCGGATGCCCAGGTTGTCGGCCAGCTCGCGCGCGTCGCCGACCGACCCGGCCGACGAGTACGGACCAGGCATCCCGATGCCCCAGACGTTCTCCGCCCCGAGGGCGTCGACCGCGATGGTGGCAGCGAGGGCGGAGTCGATGCCGCCGGACAGACCGAGCACGACGCGGGGCACGCCCGAGCGGCGGCAGTAGTCACCGAACCCGGTGACCAGCGCGGTGTAGACCTCGGCGTCCACGTCGAGCTCGTCCGCCACGCGGGGGACGTCGACGACGGGCCGGCGGGGTGCGCCGACGCCGAGGTCGACGACGGTGCGCAGCACGGGTCGCGCTGGTCCCACGGGGACGTCGACGACGAGCTCGTCGGCCGCGAACGCCGCACCCCGGGCCAGGACGGTGCCGTCGGCGTCGACCACGAGCGAGCCACCGTCGAAGACGAGCTCGTCCTGACCACCCACCGCGTTGACATAGGCCACCGGGATGCCGGCGGCGGCCGCGGCGGTCCGCAGCTGGGCGAGGCGCAGGGCGGGCTTGCCGACGTGGTACGGGCTGCCGTTCGTCACCAGCACGACCTGCGCGCCGGCTGCCGCGACCTCGGCGACCATGGTGGTGTCCCACGCGTCCTCGCAGACGAGGACCGCGAGGACGACCGGACCGTCGACCGTCTCGACCCGGTAGAGCGCCTGGTCCCGGACCCCGGCACCGAAGTGCCGGGTGTCGTCGAAGACGCTGTACGTCGGCAGCAGGCTCTTCGCGTGCGCGGCGACGACGTGCCCGTCGTGCAGGACGAGCGCGGCGTTGCGCAGGGACCGCGGTGCGGCGTCCGCTGCCCACGCCTCGGCCCGGGCGCCACCGGCGCCGGGGAGGTCGTCGGCGCGCCAGGGTGAGCCGACGATCACGACGGTGGACGTGACACCCGTGGCCAGGGTCGTGACGGCGGCCTGCGCAGCGGCGACGAAGTCGGGCTCCGCGAGCAGGTCCTCGCAGGGGTAGCCCGTCACCGCCATCTCGGGGGCGAGCAGGACGTCCACGCCCGCGGCGCTCGCCCGCCCGGCCGACGCGGCGATGGCAGCGGTGTTGCCGGCGAGGTCGCCGACGCGGACGGGCAGCTGCGTGAGCATCACGCGCAGACGGGTCACGAGGTCTCCTGGGTGGGGCGCCGGGCGCGGGCGTCCGCGGGGCGCATGAACGGCGGGGTCAGGGTCGTCGGGCCGTCCGCGTCGGCCGTGTACAGCGCGGCGGGGCGGCCCGTGCCGGCGGTGCGCCGACGGTCGGTGCCGGCGGCCGGGTGCACGAAGCCGGTGGAGTCCTTGACCCAGCGACGGAAGTTCGACCGGTCCAGGCGGGTGCCCCACACGGCCTCGTAGACGTGCTGGAGCTCGCCGAGCGTGAACTGCTCCGGCACGAACGACGTGGCCAGCGGCGTGTACTCGACCTTCGCGGCGACCCGGTCGACCGCGTCGGCGAGGATGATCGCGTGGTCGAACGCGAGGGCCACGTCGGCGTCGGCGTGGCTGCCCTGCAGGCCAGGCAGGTCCAGGTCGTCGACGTCGAACCAGCGGGCCGTGCGGGCGTCGGACCCTGCCTCGGGATCGGGCAGGTCAGGGGCGAACGCGACGTGCGCGACGGATACCACGCGCATGCGGGGGTCTCGTCCCGGCGTGCCGTAGGTGCCCAGCTGCTCGAGGTGGCCGGCGAACCGGTCGATGCCGGTCTCCTCGTGGAGCTCGCGCCACGCGGCGTCGGGGATGTCCTCGTCGATCTCGACGAACCCGCCGGGCAGGGCCCAGGCGCCGGCGTAGGGGTCGTCGGCGCGCTCGATGAGGAGCACCTTCAGCGCTCCGTCCCGCACGGTGAAGATGGCGAGGTCGACCGTGACGGCGAACGGCGGGTACGCGGTCGCGTCGTACCCCTCGGGGGCGGTCGCGCTCATGGGCTGCTCCTCGGTCTCGGGGGTGCTCACCGCGACACCTCCAGGCGGATCTTGCGCTGCGTCAGCTCGGTGAGCGCCCGGATCGTCGTCGTGGTGCCGACGGCGGCGGTCAGGTCGGTCAGCACCGACACGATCGTCGCAGCCTTGCGGCGTGCGTCGATCGCGGTCGCTGCGACGCAGAAGTCGGTGGCGATCCCGACGACGTCGACGTGGGCGATGGTGCGGGCCAGCAGCAGGTCGGTCAGTCGCTCCTGGCCGGCGGGCGCGTCCACGACCCGCCCCTGGAACCCCGAGTAGTCCTGGCGCGACTCGCCCTTGACGACGTGCACGGTCCGCTCCGGCAGGACGAGGTCCCGGTGGTACTCGGCGCCCTCCGTCCCGGCGACGCAGTGCACGGGCCAGGTGGTCACGTAGTCCGGGTTCCCGTCGGCCGCGAAGTGCCCGTCGTTGGTGTCCGGCAGGGCGGCGTGCCAGTCGCGGGTCGCCACGATGACGTCGTAGGTGTCACCGCGCCGTTCGAGGTAGTCGGTGATGCGGGCGGCGACGTCCGCACCCCCGGCGACGGCGAGGGTGCCGCCCTCGCAGAAGTCGTTCTGGACGTCGACGACGATCAGTGCGCTCTTCACGCTGGTGCTCCGATCAGGTTGCCGATCGCGGTGGGGTCCGCGACCAGACGCGGGGTGCCGGCCTCGAGGGCGAGGTCCAGCGGGAGGAGCTCGGCCTTGGCGCCGCGGTGGTGGCCGCGGATCTCGGTGAGCGTGGGGCGGTGCACGACCCGGCCGTCGCAGATGACGGTGACCTGGAGCGCGCGGCCCAGGCCGGCCTCGGGCGCCCCGGGCAGGTGCCGGACGACCACGGTCTCCCTGGTGGCGTACCCGGCGTGGTCGAGACTGCGGTAGGCGACCTTGCGCCCGCCGACGCTTCCCTTGCCGGCGGCCTTCTTCGCGACCGGCCGCATCGCGGCGTCACGGCCCGGCCGGTCGCTGATCGCGACGAGCTTGTAGACCATGCCGGCCGTCGGGTGACCCGAGCCGCCCACGAGCCTGGTGCCCGCCCCGTAGACGTCGATGGGGGCGTCCGCGAGCGCGGCGATCAGGTGCTCGTCCAGGTCGGACGTGACGGCGATCTTCGTGGTCGTGGCGCCGAGCTCGTCGAGCAGGGCGCGGGCGGCGCGGGCGCCCTCGGCGAGGTCTCCCGAGTCGAGCCGGACACCCCCGAGGTCCGCGCCGGCCGCGGCGACGGCGTGGCGCAGGCCCTGAGCGGTGTCGTACGTGTCGACCAGGAGCGTGGTGCCGGCGCCGAGGGTCGCGACCTGCGACGCGAACGCGGCGGGCTCGTCGGCGTGGGCGAGGGTGAACGCGTGAGCCGCGGTGCCGCGGGTGGGGACGCCGTAGGTGAAGCCGGCCTCCAGGTTGGAGGTGGCGTCGAACCCGGCGATGTACGCGGCGCGGGCGGCAGCGACGGCGGCGCGCTCGGCGGTCCGGCGGGATCCCATCTCGACCAGCGTGCGGCCGCCGGCGGCGCTGACCATGCGGGCGGCTGCCGACGCGATCGCGGTGTCGTGGTTGAGGATCGACAGGACGACCGTCTCCAGGATCACGCACTCGGCGAAGGTGCCGGAGACGGTCAGGACGGGGCTGTTCGGGAAGTAGATCTCGCCCTCGCGGTACGCGTCGACCTGCCCGGTGAAGCGGTAGGTCCGCAGGTAGTCGGCGGTGGCCTCGTCGGCGATCCCCTGCTCGAGGAGCCAGGAGACGTGCGCGTCGGTGAAGCGGAAGCTCTCGATCGCGTCGACCACCCGGCCGAGACCGGCGACGACGCCGTAGCGGCGCCCGTCGGGGAGCCGACGCGCGAACGTCTCGAAGACCGCCTGGTGGTGCGCGGTGCCGTCGGCCAGCGCCGCGCGGAGCATGGTGAGCTCGTAGTGGTCGGTGAGGAGAGCCGTCGTTGTGGTCTAGTGACCATAATGCTCTCCGGCCACCGCCGATGTGGTCCGATTGACCATAAATACTCTGTGGCGTGCGTCACAGCGCACACAGGACCGCGTACGCACGGGCCCGCCGAAGCAGGGAGGATGACCAGGTGACTTCCCCGAGCGTGACCTCTGCCGACCGAGCCGACGCCGCTCGGCGTTTCCGGACCGCCCTGTTCGTCGACTTCGACAACGTCTACATCGGCCTGCAGCGCCTCGACCCCGTCGCGGCCGAGGCGTTCGCCACGAACCCGGCCCACTGGCTCAGCGAGCTGGAGTCCGGCACCGACTCCGAGGGCGACTTCTCGCGCCGGTTCCTCATCCGCGCGTGCTACCTCAACCCGTCGCGGTTCTCGCAGTTCCGCCCCAACTTCACACGCGCCGGGTTCCAGGTCGTCGACTGCCCGTCGCTGACCCAGCAGGGCAAGAGCAGCGCCGACATCAACCTCGTCCTCGACGCCGTCGACGCGCTCGCCGCGCCGACGCACTACGAGGAGTTCGTCATCGTCTCCGCCGACGCCGACTTCACTCCCCTGGCCCTGCGCTGCCGCGCCGCCGACCGTCGGGTCACGATCATGACCGCCAGCCCGGCCGCGAGCGCCTACCGTGCCGTCGCCGACTCGGTCATCACCGCCGACGAGCTGGCAGACCTGGTGACGCACACCGCGTCCACCCTGCCGGTGGAGAGCCCGGTGATCGAGGTCCCGGCCGCCGCCGCGGAACCTGCCGTCGTCACCTCGCCGCCCGCGAAGTCGAAGAAGGCGGCCGAGCCGCCGGCCAGCACCGCGGCACGCAAGGCCGTGCTCCAGCGCGTGCAGACCGCCGACCGTCCGGTGCCGCTGGGCACCATCGCGCAGCTGGCGCAGAAGACCGAGCCGTCCCTGCCGGAGTCCCGGTGGGCGGGGGCGGGAGGGTTCCTGCCCTGGTTGGCGAAGACCGTCCCCGAGGTCGGCGTCTCGTCCCGTCCGCCGGGCTACGTGTGGGACCCGACTCGGTTCGGCGAGGCCGACCTGCCGGGCGCCGTCACGGACATGGCTCCCAGCGCGCTGCAGAACCAGGTGGTCGCGGTGACCGACACCCCCGGTCTGAGCCAGTCGACCTACCGCGTCCTGCTCACGGCGCTCGCCGCCGACCTCGCGGCTCAGCCGTTCGACCGTGCGAAGACCTCACGACGTGTGCGCGACGCGTGCCAGAAGGCGGGCGCCAAGATCGGCCTCTCGACCGTCAACTTCGTCATCGGCGGCATCATCTTCGCGGGGCTGCGTCTCACGTCGTCGGTCACGTCGCGCGACCTCGCGACGGCGTGGGCCGACAACGTCGTCGGGCTGTGCCGGGGTGCGCGGATGCAGATGAGCACCGGCGACGTCGCCGCGATCCGCGCCTGGGTCGGCGGCGGGCTGCTGGAGGGCTGACCGCTACTGCTGCTGGGGGGCGCGGACCTGGAGCAGCGACTCCAGCCCGGCGAAGTCGTCGAGGTTGTAGGTGAGCAGCGTGGCGTCGTGCGCCAGCGCGGTCGCGGCGATCATGAGGTCGAAGGCGCGACGGCGCGGCTGCCGCCCGTGTGCGACCACGGCCGACGCGAGCTGTCCGTACGCAGCAGCGACCATCGCGTCCACCGGAAGAGGGTCGAACCGGCGCTCGACCGATGCCAGACGCTGCAGCCGGACCGCCCGTGCGCCCGCGTCCGGAGCGACGAGGACACCGAAGTGGAGCTCGGCCAGGCTGATCGCGCTCACGGCCAGCTCGGCGTCACCGAAGTCGGCGACGCCGCCGACGAGCACGCTCGTGTCGAGCAGGGCTCTCACGCGAACGGGTCCGTGATCTCCTGGTCGAGCAGGTCCCGGATGTCCGCGAAGGTCGGGTCGGCAGGGCTCGCCCAGATGTCGGCCACCTCGTCGAACCGGCGCCAGGCCCGTCGCGTCGCGGGGACGAGCATCGCGACGTCGCGTCCACTGACCGTCACCGTCAGCCGCTCGCCGTCCTCGACCCTGCGCAGGACCTCGCTGGCGTGCTGACGCAGCTCGCGGACACCGACGGAGTGGCTCATGCGGGCGACTGTAGCACTTGTGCTACCTACCGGTCGTAGTCGAAGCGGAGGCGCATGCGGTCGCCGCGGAAGACGATCGACGAGTACTCGAACGGGCGGGACAGCGCGTCGGAGATCACGTCCTGCAGCTGGAGCGCCGGTTCGCCGCGGCGCATGCCCAGGTGCTTGGCGTCCTCGCTGCTGACGGCGACAGCCTCGAGCTCCTCGTGGACGCGCTTCATCGGCAGGCCGTAGTTCTCCTCGAGGACGACGCAGAGCTGGTTGGCGACGACGTCGTGCTCGTCGAGCCCGGGCGCCAGGCGGGCCGGTACGTACGAGCGGTGCAGGCTGATCGGCTGGCCCTGGACCGAGCGGACGCGGACGATCACGTACGTCTCGTCGCCCTCGCCCAGCGCGAGCCGCTCCCGGACCCCGGAGGAGGGCGTCTCCCGCCCGACGGAGACGAGCCGCGTCGACGTCTCGTAGCCGAGGCCCTCGAGCTGCTCGCGCACTCCCCGGTACGCGGGCGACACCGCGTTGATCTTGGGCGTGGCGACGTAGGTCCCCTTCCCCGGGACGCGGACCAGGAGGCCGTCGCCGACGAGCTTGGTCAGCACGCCCCGCACGGTCATGCGGCTGAGCCCGTAGATCTTGTTGAGCTCGTTCTCGGACGGGATGCGCTGCCCCGGGCTCCACTCGCCGCTGGTGATCCGGGTGTACAGGATCTGCTCGAGCTGCGCGTAGAGCGGCACCGCCGACTCTCGTTGCAGGACGTTCGTCATGGCCCCAGGGTTTCACGGATCTTGCGCTCCTGGTCGTGCATGAGTAGACCTGTCTAGACTGCCGAAGGGTCAGGACGATGCGGTCCTGGTCGCGCACGACCGCTCGCCGGGAGGGTGGAGCACATGATCTCGTCGACGCTGGCGATGACGCGCACCGCTCGCGAGCACGGCTACGCGGTGCCGGCGGTGAACATCCTCGACGACCTGAGCCTGCGGGCGGTCATCGCCGCCGCGGTCGCCGCGCACTCCCCGATGATCATCCAGATCTCCGTCAAGACCGTCCGCTCCATCGGCACGGACCTGATCACGACGATGTTCCGGCACGCCGCCACCGACGTCCCCGTCCCCGTCGCGCTGCACCTCGACCACTGCCCCGACCGGGCCGTCATCTCCGACGTGGTCCGCGCCGGGTGGTCCTCGGTCCTGTTCGACGCGTCGGACCGGGACCTGGAGTCGGCCGAGCGTGAGACCGCCGAGGTGGTCGCGGAGGCGCACGCGGCGGGGGTCGACGTCGAGTCGGAGATCGAGAACATCATCGGCGTCGAGGACGGCGTCGGGTCGGACGTCAGCCTGCACTCCTACGACGTCGCGACCCTGGCCGCGGTCGCCGACCGGACCGGCGTCGACCTGATCGCCCCGCAGCTGGGCACCGCCCACGGCGAGTACAAGGCGCAGCCGGTCCTGCTCCCGGAACGCGTCCGCGAGCTGGCCGCACTCACCGACCGTTCGATCGTCCTGCACGGCGGGACCGGACTCTCGGCCGGCGACTTCGCGACGTTCATCGCGGCCGGCGTCTCCAAGATCAACATCTCGACGGGCGTGAAGGTCGCGTACATGCGCTCGGCCGAGACCCACCTGGCCGAGGCACGTGCGCGTGACAGGTGGGACCCGCCGTCGATGTTCCGGGACATCTCCGCCGCGGTGCAGGCTGCGATCGCGGTGCACCTCGAGGAGTTCGGCTCCGCAGGGAAGGCTGGTCGATGACCCCCACACTGATCTTCGACTGCGACGGCGTCCTCGCCGACACCGAGCGCGACGGGCACCTGCCCGCGTTCAACCAGACCTTCGCCGAGGCCGGTCTGCCGATCCACTGGAGCGACGAGGAGTACGGGAACCTGCTCGCCATCGGTGGTGGCAAGGAACGCCTCGCGACCGTGTTCACGCCGGTGTTCGTCGAGACGGCGCACCTGCCCACCGACCCGGACGAGCAGAAGGACCTCATCGCCCGCTGGCACAAGGCCAAGACGGCGCACTACACGACGATGGTGGCCGACGGTGTCCTGCCCGGCCGGCCGGGGATCGCGCGGATCGTGGCCGAGGCGTCCGCGGCGGGCTGGGGGCTCGCCGTGGCGTCGACGTCGGCAGAGGCGTCCGTCCGCGCCGTGCTCGAGCACGCCGTGGGCGACGAGCTCGCCACGCAGTTCACGGTGTTCGCCGGGGACGTCGTGCCCGCCAAGAAGCCCGCACCGGACATCTACCTGCTCGCGCTCCGGGAGCTCGGCGTCCACCCCGAGGACGTCGTCGTCGTCGAGGACAGCGCCAACGGCCTGCGCGCCGCCCTCGGCGCCGGGCTGCGGACCGTCGTCACCGTGAGCAGCTACACCGCCGACGAGGACTTCACCGGGGCGTCGCTCGTCGTGAGCTCGCTCGGGGACCTGCCGGACGACCCCGCGACCGTGCTGGACAACCCGCTCGGCCTCGACATCGACGGGCAGGTCGCCCTGTCGCACCTCGACCACCTCCGCACCGGGAGCCACAGTGTCCGATAGCCGCGTCGAGTCCGTCGTCCGCACCATCACCGAAGGCTGCATCGAGAACGAGAAGTACTTCGGGGACCTCGACTCCGTCGTCGGCGACGGCGACTTCGGGTTCTCGCTGGCGCGCGGGTTCGAGAACGTGCTCGCCCAGTGGGACGCGTTCGACCGGTCCGACACGGGCACGTTCCTGCAGAAGGTCGCGGTCGTCATGACGGGCCGGATCGGCGGGACGTCCGGGCCGATCTGGGGCACCGCGTTCCTGCGCGCGGCCGGTCAGGTCAAGGGCAAGCAGGACATCGCCGGTGCCGATGTCGTCGCGATGCTGCGTGCCGCGATCGAGGGCATCAAGGCGCGCGGCGGCGCGGACCTCGGCGAGAAGACGCTGCTCGACGCGCTCGCGCCCATGACCGACACCATCGAGCGCGAGCTCGCGGCCGGGGCGGCACCCGCCGACATCGCAAAGGCCGCAGCCGCGAGCGCGCGGGACGCCGCCGAGGCGACCCGCCCGATGCAGGCGCGACGCGGGCGCGCGTCGTACACCGGTGAGCGCAGCATCGGGTCGCTGGACCCCGGTGCCGTCGCGGTCGCCGTGCTGGCGGAGCGCGTCGCCGACGCCTGGTGACGCACACACACGTCCGCGCTCCGGGGGGCGACGCGGCGACAGGTCGACCGATCACGACGATGTGGAGGAATGACTGATGAAGAAGTTCGTCAACGACCCGTTGAACTTCGTCCCCGAGATGCTCAAGGGCATCGCCCTGGCCAACCCCGACACCCTGCGGTACGTCCCCGAGTACAACCTGATCATGCGGGCCGACGCCCCGAGCCACGACAAGGTCTCGATCCTCCAGGGCTCGGGCTCCGGCCATGAGCCGGCGCACGTCATGGTCGTCGGCAAGGGCATGCTCGACGGCGCGTGTCCCGGCGACGTGTTCGCGGCACCGCCGATGGAGTACGTGCTGGAGAGCGCGAAGCTGCTGGCCTCGGACAAAGGCGTCCTGCTGCTGGTCAACAACTACACGGGCGACAAGATGGCGTTCGAGATGGCGGCCGAGCTGGCGGAGGCCGAAGGGCTGAACGTGCGGACGCTGTTCATCAACGACGACGTCGCGGTCAAGGACTCGACGTGGACCGTGGGCAGGCGGGGTGTCGCGGGGAACTTCTTCGTCATGAAGGCCGTCGGCGCGGCCGCCGAGGCCGGGGCGTCGCTGGAGGAGCTGGTCCGGATCGGCGAGAAGGTCAACTCCGTCACCCGGACCATGGGCATCGCCCTGACCCCCTGCACCCCGCCCGCCAAGGGCTCGCCCCTGTTCGAGCTGGCCGACGACGAGATGGAGGTCGGGGTCGGCATCCACGGCGAGCCCGGGCGCCGCCGCGCGAAGCTGGTCAGCGCCGACGAGATCGTCGACGAGCTGCTCGGCGCCGTCGTCCCCGACCTGCCGTACTCCTCCGGCGACTCGGTCGCGCTCATGATCAACGGACTCGGCGGCACCCCGATCAGCGAGCTCTACCTGCTGTACGGGTTGGCGCACGAGAAGCTCGCCGCCCAGGGCATCACCGTCGGCCGCAGCTACGTCGGCGAGTACTGCACGTCGCTCGACATGGCCGGCGCGTCCCTCACGCTGGTCCAGCTCGACGACGAGATCACCGAGCTGCTGCTGGCTCCTGCCGAGATCGCCAACCGCGTGTTCTGACCCCGGGACCGGCCATGAGCCCTGGGGCGCTCATGGCCGGGTCGGCGACCAGGTCGCGACGAGGACGCACACGTCGTCGAGGTCGGCCGGAGCGCGCTCGAGCAGACCCGTCACCAGGACGGCGACCGAGCTCTCGAGCAGTGCCGCGCCGGCACTCGCGAGCGCCTCGAGACCCTCCCGCAGCGAGCGGTCGCGGCGCTCCACCAGGCCGTCGGTGTACAGGACGAGCAGGTCGCCCGGGTCGAGGGCCGCCGACGCCTCCGCGCGACCGGTCCCGACGCCCAGCGGGGTCGACCGGCCGTCCCAGAGGAACTCGTGCGCGCCACCCGCCGTGAGACGCAGCGGAGGCAGGTGCCCCGCGCACGCGTACCGGACGACCCCGGTCGTCAGGTCGATCTCGGCGTAGGCGAGCGTCGCCATGAAGCCGACGTCCGCCTGGACGACGAACCGGTCCAGCCGCGTGAGCAGCTCGGCAGGACCCACGCCGGGTCCGGCCACCGCGCGCACGGCGCTGCGGAGCTGCCCCATGGCGGTCGCGGCATGCAGACCCCGGCCGACGACGTCGCCGACCGCGACCGCGAGCACGTCGTCGTCGACCAGGAACGCGTCGTACCAGTCACCGCCGACCTCCAGGGCCTGCACGCCCGGGCGGTACTCCGTGGTCACGCTGAACCGGTCGTCGACCGGCAGGTGCGTGGTCAGCAGGGCGTGCTGGAGCTCATGGGCGACGGAGGCCTTCTGGTCGAACCTCTCCGCGCGCTCCAGCGCCAGTCCCGCCTGCTGCCCGACGGCCGTGAGGACGCCGACGTCGAACGGGTCCCCGCGCGGGGACAGGACGAGCGTGCCGCGCGGGGCGTCGGGCGTGCCGAGCGCCACGACGACGACGCCACCGGCATGCACCTGGACGGTCTCGGCGGTCTCCGCCCAGCCGTCGTCTCGGTCGTCCCTCGGGTGGGGCGCCCCGGTCCACGGCTCGTCCGGCACCCCGGTGCCCTCAGCAGCGCGCGCACCGGACGAGGCCCGACGCACCAGCGTGCCGTCGTCGGCCGCCAGCCACACGGACGCCGTCGCCGCGCCGAGGTGGGTCACCGCGACGTCGACGAGCGCGCGCGCGACCCCCTCGGTGCCCACGCCCTGCGACAGGGCCGCCGTCGTCGCCTGCAGCGCGCGCAGCTGGTCCGCGGACCGGTCCGCGGCCGTCCGCGCCGCGAGCAGCTCACGCTCGTACCGGGAGCGCTCCGTGGCCCGGGACAGCGCCACGTCGACGCGACGGCCGCCGTCGGCGCCGGTGTGCACGACCGCCGACATCAGCACCGGCAGCCGGCCGTCCGGGCCGCGCAGCTCGACGGCGACCTCGTCGACGCGCCCCTGCATGTGCAGCAGCGGGGCGAGGTGCGTCTCCCAGTAGATGCGACCGCCCACGGACAGCAGGTCGCTCAGGCGCAGGCCCTGCGCGGGCCGACCGACCCAGTCGAGAAGTACGCGGTTGGCGTCGAGGATCGTGCCGTCGCCGTCCAGCCGCAGGAGCGCGACCGGGGCGCGGTCCCAGGCGTCGTCAGTTCGAGGGGACACGGGCCAGGTATGCCGTGATGGCCTCGACCACCTGGTCGGGGGCGCTGAGGTTCGGGCAGTGCCCGACCGCGTCCAGGAGCACCAGCTCGCTGCCGGCGAGGTGCTCGTGCACGTACCGGCCGACCTCCGGGGGCGCGATGACGTCCTCCCGGCACTGGAGCACCAGGGCAGGAGTCGTGACGTCCGCGAGGTCCGCGCGGTTGTCCGCCAGGAACGTCGTCCGGGCGAACCGCCGGGCGATCGCCGGGTCGGTGCGGCAGAACGAGTTGGTCAGCTCCTCGCCCAGCTCGGGCCGGCCCGCGTTGCCCATGATCACCGGCGCGATGAACGCGGACCAGCCCAGGTAGTTGTCGTCCATCGTCGCGAGCAGCTCGTCGATCTCCGCCGCGTCGAACCCACCCCGGTAGTCGACGTCGTCCACGTACCGCGGGCTGGGTCCGACGAGCACGAGCCGGTCGAACAGCTCCGGTCGGCGCACCGCCGCGAGGACCCCGATCATCGCGCTCACCGAGTGGCCCACGAACACCACCGGGCCCAGGTCGAGCGCGGCCAGGATCTGCACCACGTCGTCCGCGTACCCGGCCAGGGACCCGTACCGCTGCGGGTCGTACGCGCTCAGGTCCGAGCCGCCCGCCCCGACGTGGTCGAACAGGACCACCCGGTGGGTCCCCTCGAACGCGGGCGCGACGAACCGCCACATGCTCTGGTCGCACCCGAACCCGTGCGCGAACACGATGGCCGGCGCATCCGGGACGCCCGAGAGCACGACGTTGTTGCGGGTGAGCACGGTCATGGGTCGAGCGTAAGCGTCAGACGGCGGAGGGCGTCGTCCCGTTGGTGGCGGGAGCGCCTGTCGGAACCACGACCGTGGAGGAGTCCGTCAGCTGGTGCACGATCTGCGTCAGGTCCAGCCCGGTCGTCGACTTGATCAGCTCCTGGAGCTGCAGGAAGTTCCCCGCCACGGCCTTCGGCAGCGCGGAGGCGCCGTCGGTCGAGACGACCGTGAGGGTGTCGATGTTCGCCATGGGTGCCGCGAGCTGCTTCGCGATCTCCGGGAGGGTCTCCAGCAGACGGTCGAACACGGCCGCCTGGTTGAACTCCTTGTACGCCTCGGCGCGCTGCTGCAGCGCCTCGGCCTCGGCCTTGCCCCGGGCGAGGACCGCCGCGGCCTCGGCCGCACCCTCGAGCTCGGTGGCGCGGGCCTGCGCGGACCGCAGCGCGAGCTCACCGGCACCGCGGAGCTCGTTCTCGGCCTTGGACGCCTCGGCGGCCTTGACGGCGGTGACCCGCTGCGCCTCGGCCTGCTGCTCCAGGCGGTAGCGCTCGGCATCGGCCGGGCGGCGCACGGTGGTGTCCAGCTGACGCTCCGTCAGGGCTGCCTGCCGCTCGGCGACCAGCTCCTCCTGCTGGAGGATCTCCTGCTGGCGGGCGGCTGCCTCGAGCGGCCCGGCCGACGCCGACAGAGCCTTCGCCCGGTCCGTCTCGGCGAGGATCTCCGCCTGCCGCAGGTCGAGCGCCCGCTGGTAGTTGGCGACCTCCGTCTCGGCGTGGATCCGCTTCTCCTCGGACAGCCGGCGCGCCTCCGCCTCGGCGATCTCGGCCTCGCGACGGATCGCGGCGGCCGACGCGCGGCCCATGTCGAGGATGTACGTGCCGCCGCCGTGGTCGCCGACCTCCTGGATGGTGAACGCGTCGAGGCTCAGCCCTTGCGCGCTGAGCGACCCGGTGACGGACTCGAGCACCTGCTGGGAGAACGACTCGCGGTCCCGGATGACCTGCTCCACGGTCAGGTTGCCGACGATGGCGCGCAGCGCACCCGAGAGCTGGTTCGTCGTGAAGCTGTCGATCTCCTCCTGCTGGCTGCCGAAGCGCTGGGCGGCCGCGCGGATGGAGACGTCCTCGTTGTGCACCTTGACGATCGCGACCCCGGAGACCGTGAGCGCGATGCCCTGCGACGACGGCGCCCCGTTGACCTCGACCGTGATCCGGCGCGACGACATGTCCAGCACCGACAGCTGCTGGACGAACGGCAGGACGAACACGCCGCCACCGGTCACCACCTTCTGCCCGGACAGGTCGTTCGACGTCTTGCCCTTGCGGCCGGTGACGATGAACGCCTCGTTGGGCAGGGCGACGCGGTAGCGCTTGGCGATCGCGACGCCGACGATCAGGACGACGAGGACGAGACCGGCGACACCCGCGACGGGCAGCCAGGATTCAGGCACGGAGAGCTCCTAGAGAGGGACGGACGGGGAGGCGGTGGCGACCTTGACGACGCCGGGACCGAGGTTCGCGACGACCGTCACGCCGGCGCCCGTGGGCACGGGACCGTCGGCGCGGGCCGCGAGCGCGGTGCTCTGACCGGCGACGACGAGGGAGATCTGGCCGAGGCCGTCGGACGGGATCGACGTGGTGACCGTGGCGGCCTGGCCCACGTAGTCGCTGCTGGTGATCTGGTGGGCCGTCGGGCCGTCGGTCAGGGCGCGCGTGGCGGCACCGGCACCGGCGCCGACCACGGCACCCGCCACGACACCACCGAGGGAGGCGACCAGCACGCTCACGTCGGTCGTCGTCAGCAGCAGGCCGCCGACGATGCCGAAGGTGGCCAGGAACGCGAGCACGACCGTCGACGACAGGTACCCGCCCGTGAAGTCGATCGCGTCGACGACCCCGTCGAGGAAGTCACCGACGGTGACGGTGAGGACCAGGAGCAGCAGGGCGATCCCGGCGATCACCCAGAAGATCAGCATGCGTCTGTGTCCTCGGGTCGGCGACGAAAGGCGGCGCGTTGGTTATACCTCGCGGGGCCCGCTCCGTGGGGACGTTTCACGGGCCTGTGGACGACGAGTTTCGGAACGACGACGAGGACGGCGACGACGAGCGCCGTGACCGTGTCGCGCCTGGTCGTGCGTGGCCGCAGGGTAGGGGATGCCAGCACCCATCCGTCGGGGTGGTCGGTCACGAACCCCCGTCTCCGACACCTCCGACGAGAAGGCAGCCCTCCATGACAGTCCCCCGCTGGGCGCTCGCGTCCGCGATCGCCGCTCCCGTCGCCATGATCGGCGGCTGGACGCTCGCGGCCGCCCGCCAGCCGTCGTTCGACCCCGTGCAGGAGACGATCAGCGCGCTGGCGACGTCGACCGCGACCGACCCGTGGATCATGACGGCGGGCCTGGCGATCACGGGCGTGGCGCACCTGGTGACCGCGGCCGGGCTGCGACCGGTCCCCCGCCGGGCGCGGGTGCTGCACGCGATCGGCGGAGCGGCGACGCTCGCCGTCGCGCTCTTCCCGTCCGACGCCGCCCCGCAGGCCCACGGCATCGCCGCCGGGATCGGGTTCGGCGCGCTCGCGCTCTGGCCGGCGCTGGCGGCGCGCCGCGGGGCGACCGGCATCCTGCAGCCGGCCGCCACCGTCGGCGCGTCGGTGGTGCTCACGGGTCTGCTCGGGTGGTTCGTGATCGAGCTGCAGGGCGACGGCGACCTCATCGGCCTGTCCGAGCGGGCCGTGGCCGGTGCTCAGGCGGTGTGGCCGCTGGTGGTCGTCGTCGCCCTGCGTCGTCGAGCGGCGTCGCGCTGACGGTCGTCAGCCGAGGTGCTCGACGAGGACGTCGAAGGCCTGGTCCCAGCCGTCGTAGACGCCGTCGTCACCGGGCTGCCCGCCGTAGCCGTCCAGACGGAACGTCATCCGGGTCTGCTCGCCGAGGTCCTCGAGCGTCACGGTGATCAGGGGCGCGTCAGCCGACGTGTCGCCCGGGTCGGCCCACGTGAAGCTGAGCCGCTCGGGCTCGACGACCTCGCGGTAGACGCCGAACGTCGGGTAGGTGCTGCCGTCCGGGGCGATCATCGTGTACTTGTAGGTGCCGCCCGGACGGACGTCGAGCTCGACCGAGTCCCGTGGCGTCACGACACCGCGCGGGTGCCACCAGGCCGCGGCCTCGTCGGGGTCGGTCCACGCGTGCCAGAGGGCCGCGCGGGGTGCGTCGAAGATGCGCGTGATGGTGAAGGTCTTCTGGTCGGTCTCGGTCATGGTGCCTCTCCTTCTCGCTCGTGGAGCTGCCGCAACCGCTCGTCCAGCAGGTCGAACCGCTCGTCCCACAGGCGTCGGTGGCTGTCCACCCACGTCGCGACCTCGTCGAGCGGCTCGGTCCGCAGGACGCAGGTGCGCCACTGCGCGGACACGGTCCGCTCGATCAGACCGGCGTCCTCGAGCACCTTGAGGTGCTGCGAGATCGCCGACCGGCTCATGGCGAACGGTGCTGCCACGTCCCCGGCGGTCGAGGGGCCCTGCTGGAGGTGCGTGAGGATCGCGCGCCTCGTGGGGTCGGCGAGCGCGGCGAAGACCACGCTCAACGCGTCCCGAGCTGGCATTTCAGCAACTCCTTAATTAAGGAACATCTTCAACGTACGCCGCGGGCAGCGACCCGTCAACCCGTGTCGGTGGCCACCTCTACCGTCGCGGTATGGGAATCGTGCGTGTGAGCATCTCCGTCTCGCTCGACGGGTACAGCTCCGGTCCGGACGTCTCGGAGCAGGACCCGATGGGGGTCGGGGGTGAACGGCTGCACCGCTGGCTCTTCCCCGCCGCCGGGGCCACGGCGGACCCGGCGGACGCCACGGTCTCCGCGGACCTGTTCGCGCGGACCGGGGCGGTCGTCGTCGGCCGCCGGACCTACGACATCGGCGTCGACCTGTGGGGCGACACCCCGTTCCCGGTACCGACGTTCGTCGTGACGCACCGGGAGCACGAGCCGCGGCCGATGACGAGCGCCGCGTTCACCTTCGTCACGGACGGCGTCGCGAGCGCCGTCGCGCAGGCCGTGGCGGCCGCCGGCGACCGGGACGTGCTGGTCATGGGCGGCGCCGAGACCGTGCGGCAGGCCATCGGCGCGGGCGTGGTCGACGAGGTCACCCTCAACCTGGTGCCCGTGCTCCTGCACGGCGGCGCACGCCTGCTCGACATCGCCGGGGACCAGCACACCGAGCTGGTCCGGACCGGGCTCGTCGCGACCGCCGAGGCCACGCACCTCACGTTCCGCGTCGTGCGGTGACGCCCCGGGTGGGAGACGCTGACCGCATGACCTCTCCCGCACGGACCATCGGTCGGATCACGCTCGGAGCGATGCTGCTCTTCGCCGGCACCAGCCACCTGACGTTCGCGCGCGAGGAGTTCGCGGCGCAGGTGCCGCCGTGGGTGCCGGTCGACACCGACTCCGTCGTCGTCGGGTCGGGCCTGGTCGAGCTCGCGCTCGGTGGCGCGCTCGTCGCGCTGCCGAAGCAACGGGTCGCGGTCGGCTGGGTGGTCGCCGCGTTCTTCGTCGCGATCTTCCCCGGCAACATCTCCCAGCTGGTCACCCGCACGGACGCGTTCGGGCTGGACTCCGACCGGGCGCGGGCGGTCCGGCTGGTGTTCCAGCCGCTCCTCGTGGTGTGGGCGCTCTGGTCGACGGGTGCCTGGAAGGCCTGGCGCGAGAGCCGCGTCAGGCGCGGCTGATCGCGGCCGCGATCCGTTCGGCGTCGATCCGCAGCTCCCGGAACATGCCGCTGATCGGGTTGGTGTACCCGGTGAAGTAGAGACCGGGGGCCGACCGTGACGTCCGCGGTCCGTGGACGCGCGGCAGCCCGCGCTCGTCGAGCACGTCCAGGTCACCCACCAGCGGCTCCAGCCCGCGTCGGTACCCGGTGGCCGCGAGGACCACGTCCGGGGTGATCCGCGAGCCGTCGGCGAGCACCACGGCGCCGTCGTCGTCGAACGACTCCACCGCCGCGACGGGCTCGACGTCCCCCGCCTGCACGGCGGCGATCAGGCCGACGTCCTGGAGCGGCACCGACCCCTGCTTCACCCGCGAGTAGAGGCCGGTGGTCGGCCGCGGGAGGCCGTACGCCGACAGGTCGGGCACCTCGACGCGGGCGACGACGGCCGCGATGCGGTCCACCACCGGGACGGGCAGGTGCCGGACGAGGATCCCGGTGCCCTGCGCGGGCCAGCCGAGGTTCGAGCGTCGCACGATGTGCGGAGCCGTACGGATCGCGAGCCGTACACGCGACGCGCCGCCCTCGGTGAGGTCGACGGCGATCTCCGAGCCGGTGTTGCCCGCACCGACGACGAGCACGTCCTTGCCGTGGTACGGCTCGGCGTTCCGGTACGCCGACGCGTGCACGAGCTCGCCCGGGTACGCCTCGACGCCGGGCCACTGCGGGGGCACGGGCGTGTGGTTGTACCCCGTCGCGACCACGACGGTCGACCCGGCGAAGGACTCGCCCGACTCGGTCTCGACCACCCAGCGGCCGTACCCCGCACGCGCGACGCGCTTCACGTGGACGCCGGTCCGGACGTCGATCCGGTGGTGCACCGCGTACATCTCGAGGTAGTTGACGACGTCCGCGCGGGCGACCCACCGGCCGAAGTGCTGCGGGATCGGGAAGCCCGGCAGCCCCGACCAGCGTCGGGTGGTGTGCAGGTGGAGCCGCTCGTAGTGCCGCCTCCAGGAGGCGCCGACGTCGTCGGACCTCTCCAGCACGATGACGGGCACGCCCCGCGTCTTCAGCGAGGCGGCGACCGCGAGGCCGCCAGGGCCGGCGCCGATGACGAGGACGGGCGGAGTGCTCATGGCTCTTCCTATCGTCACATGGACGGTTGTCCAATAGTAAGTTGGAACTGAACAGTTGATACTGTCTAGTTGTGGACGAGATCTCGCCGGACGCGGCGCGTGCCGCCAGGGACCTGCGCGTGCTGCTCGGGCGCCTCGTGCGGCGGCTGCGCGAGGTGTATGACACCAGCGCCCTGACCCCCTCGCAGATGAGCGTGCTGACGCGCCTGGAGAAGGACGGTCCGGCCTCCGGCAGCGACCTGGCCACCGCCGAGGGCGTGCGCCCTCAGTCGGTGGCGACGATCCTCGCCGCGCTCGCCGGGCAGGGGCTCGTGCATCGGACGCCCGACCCGCACGACGGCAGGCGCCTGGTGGTCCGGTTGACCCCCGCCGGCCGCGAGCGAGCGGAAGGCGTCCGCCAGGTCCGCGAGGAGTGGCTCGCCCGCGCGTTCCAGGACCGCTTCACCGACGACGAGCGCGCGACCGTCCGCGACGCCCTCACCCTGCTCGACCGGCTCACCCTCGAAAGGCCCCCCACGTGACCCTCACGATGCTCGACCCTGTCACCGCCCTGCTCGTCGTCGACCTGCAGAACGCGGTCGTCGCGCTGCCGTCGGCGCACCCGACGACCGACGTGGTCCGTCGTGCCGCGACCCTCGCGGGCGCCTTCCGGGAGCGCGACCTGCCCGTCGTGCTGGTCCAGGCGCTCGGCAGCGCGCCCGGTCGCACCGAGTCCCCGCACCGCTCCGCCGGTGGTCCTCCCCCGGAGGGTGCCGCCGACCTCGTCGCCGAGCTCACCCCGCAGCCGGGCGACCACGTGATCACCAAGCGGACCTGGGGCGCCTTCCACCAGACCGGGCTCGCGGAGCTGCTGCACGGGCTGGGGGTGACGCAGGTGGTGGTCGTCGGCATCGCGACGACGGCGGGTGTGGAGTCGACCGCGCGCGCGGCCGCCGAGCACGGGTTCCACGTCACGCTCGCGGTCGATGGCATGACCGACTCGAGCGCGGAGGCGCACGAGAACAGCGTGACCCGGATCTTCCCCCGGCTCGGCGAGACCGGGACGACCGACGAGGTCCTCGCGCTGCTGGCCGGCTAGACGCGCTCCAGCAGGGTCAGCACCTCGTAGTGCGTCGTCTGCGGGAACATGTCCAGCACCTGCGCGCGGCGGGGGCGCAGCGACGGCATGGCCGCCAGGTCGCGGGCGAGCGAGGCGGCGTTGCAGCTGGAGTAGACGACGTGCCGCACGTCGGAAGCCTCCAGCCAGCGGCTCAGCACGTCCCCGATCCCCCGCCGCGGCGGGTTCACGATCACCAGGTCGGGCGCCGGCGCGCTCAGCGCGAACTCGGTGGCGTCGCCGGCGGCGAACCGCACGCCGGTCAGGCCGAGGTCGGCGGCGCTCAGGGTCGCGCTCGCGATCGCCTCGACGCTCGTCTCGATGCCCACGACCTCGCGACCGGGTGCCGCCACGTGCAGCGCGAACCCGCCGACGCCGCAGTACAGGTCCCACACGCTGCTCGGTGCCAGCTCCTCCACCCAGGTCGTCGCGTGCCGGTACAGCGCGGCGGCGACCTCGGTGTTCGTCTGGAAGAAGCTCTGCGGGCGCAGGTGCAGGTCGATCCCGTTGACGCGCATCCGCAGCGTCTCGGTGGCCGTCAGCAGGATCTCGCGGTCCCCCTCGAGCACCGCCTTGTGGTCCGGCAGCAGGTTGACCGACACCACCCGCAGCTGCGGCAGGGCGGCCAGCAGCCACGGCAGGTGCTTGCGGATCCGGGCGACGGGCTCCTGCGAGCGCAGCACGAACCGGAGCAGGAGCTCGCCGTCCGGGGACTGCGTGACCAGCAGGTTCTTCAGCTCGCCGGTGCGCGCCGGCACGTCGTACGGCGTGAGGGTCGCGCGGGTGACGAACGCGGCGAGCACACCGAAGCAGTCCGCGAGCGACTCGGGGTACAGCCCGCAGCCCTGTAGGTCCACCCCCGCGCCGCCCGCGTCGAGGATCCCGAGGGTGGGATTCTCGACGGTCCCGCCGACCACCATCTTCGCCTTGTTCCGGTACCCCGACTCGCGACCGGTGACCGGGGGCAGCCACACCAGGTCGTCGCGCTCGCCCAGCAGCGTGGCGCAGTGCCGTTCCTTGTCGGCGACCTGCTCGCCGTGCGGGCGGCCCATCCAGGTGCAGGAGCGGCAGACCCCCGCGTCGAAGTAGGCACACTGCATGGTCGGGAAGCCTACGTGGCCCGGATCATGAAAGGATTCAGGGGTTCCGACGAGGGAGACGGTGCATGGACGAGCCCGAGATCGCGCTCCGCGAGGACTACGCGCCCTGGTCGTTCGACCGGCTGGCCACCCCCGAGACGCGCGCCGACCAGGCCGCCTACCAGGACGAGCTGCGCGCCCGCGGCTACACCGTCGGGCAGGACTGCGTGGTGTCCCGGCTCGCCGCGGTCCACCCTGACACCCTCACGCTGGGCGACAGGTCGACCGTGGCCGCGCACGCCCACCTCTCGGGGGACCTGGTCGTCGGGGCCGACTGCACCGTGAACGTCAGCACCGTCGTGCGCGGGACCGTCCGGCTCGGCGACGCCGTGCGGATCGGGGGGCAGACCAGCCTGCTCGGGTTCGACCACGGCACGGCGGACCTCACCGAGCCGATCTTCCGGCAGCCCATGTCGTCCCTCGGGATCACCGTCGGCGACGACGTCTGGATCGGCTCGCACGTCGTCGTGCTCGACGGCGTCCGCATCGGCTCGCACGCCGTCGTCGGCGCCGGTTCCGTCGTGACCCGGGACGTCCCGGAGTGGGCCGTGGTCGTCGGCAACCCCGCCCGCGTGGTCCGTGACCGCCGGTCCGTCGCGACGACACCCGACACCCTGCGCGCCTTCGCCGACCAGGCCCGCGCCGACGCCCCGGACCTGCTCGCACGGCACTGGGACGGTGCGGCGTGGACCGACTCCCCCGGCGGTGCGCCCACGGTCCGCGCGCACTGCGACGCCGTCGAGGTCGCGGACCTGCTGCTCGGCGCACCACCCGCACCCCTGACCCGCGACGAGCACGTGGCCCGGCTGCACGGCTGGCAGGCGGACGACGGGCTGGTGCACGAGCTCGGCCGGCCCGGTGGCGTCCCGGACGTCCCGCTGCCGGGGCTCGGGGACGACACCGACGTCTACCACCTGCTCTGCGTCGGCTACGCGCTGGACCTGCTCGGCTCCACGTGGCAGGCCCCGCTGGCACCCGTCGCCGCCCTCGACCCCGCGGGGGTGGTCCGCGCGCTGGAGGACCTCGACTTCCCGCACGACGCCTGGTCCGCCGGCCACCGCGCCGACGCGCTGGGCACCGCGCTGACCTGGGAGCTGCGCGCCGGTCGGCCGGTGCCGGACGGCGTCGTCGACGCCCTGCTGGGCTGGTTGCTCGTGCACCGGGACCCGGGCACCGGGATGTGGGGCGTCGCCCGGGACGCCGACGGCCTGCGGCTCCCCGTGAACGGCTTCTACCGGACGGTCCGCGGCACGTTCGCCCAGCTCGGCGTCGACCTGCCCGGCACCGAGGCGACCATCGACGCCGTCCTGCGCCACGCCGCCGACCCGCGCACGTTCGGCCCCGGCCACGAGACCGCGTGCGACGCCCTCGACGTGCTGCACCCCCTGTGGTGGCTGACCCGGCACGACCGGCGACACCGCTGGCCCGAGATCCAGCAGGTCGCACGCACGCACGCGGAGCGGATCGTCCGCCGGTGGGTCCCGGGCGACGGGTTCGCGTTCGACACGCGAGCCGGCAGCACCCCCACCCTGCAGGGCACCGAGATGTGGCTGGCGACGCTCTGGTACGCCGCCGACCTGCTCGACCAGGCGGACGCGCTCGGCTACCGGCCGCGGGGCGTGCACCGGCCCGAGGCGGCCCTCACGCTCAGGTAGAACGCTCCAGCAGGCCGCGCACGTAGGCCGCCTGGCCGGCGTGCTGGAGGCTGTCGCCGACGATGCTGACGAGCCGGACGCCGAGCGTCACCGGTGGGTCCCAGCCCTCGTCGACAACCCGGTCGAGGTCGCTCTCGGTCAGGCCGGCGAGGTAGTCCTGCGTGCGGTCCGCGACCGCCCGGGCGTAGGCGAGCAGCAGGTCCGACGACGCCCGCACGCGACCGACGTCCTGCGCGCTGTGGCCGTACCCCGTCGCCGCGTCGTCGAACGGCAGGTCGAGACGGTCCGCCCAGCCCTGGCTGGTCCACACCTGCTCGGTACCCGCCACGTCGGCGATCTGCGCGTCCTCGCCGCGCGCTGCGTGCCACGCGAGCCACGCGATGGAGTTGGCCTCCGGGTCGGGCCGGAACGTCAGCTCGTCGACGGTCAACCCGTCGACCGCGCGCGTCAGCACCCCGTCCACCCGCCCGAACGACTCGATCAGCAGTCCTGCGACATCCATGCAGCCCTCCTCGGTCTTCGAGAGGCTACGTCGAGCCGCCCCGGTGCGCGCGACGGGAGATGATCGGTGCCGTGACCTACGAGTTCGAGGCGCCGCTGTGGCTGTGGGACGCCCGCAAGACCGACGCGTGGACGTTCGTCAGCCTGCCGACGCACGTCGCCGACGAGGTGCTGGACCTCGTCGGCGACTCCGCACGCGGCTTCGGGTCGGTGCGCGTCGAGGTGACCGTCGGCGCGACCGTCTGGCGGACGTCGATCTTCCCGTCGACCGACACGTACGTGCTGCCCGTGAAGAAGGCCGTCCGCAGGGCCGAGGGGCTCGACGTGGGCGACACCGTCCATGTCGAGCTCGCGCTGGTGGACGTCTAGACGAGGTCCGCCAGCATCGCCGCCGCCCGCGCCGCACCGTCCGTGGCCACCGGGCGGTACCGCACGTCGCGGCTGGCCTCCTTCACGATGGCCTCCGCGAGCCCGTCCGGGTCGACCGCGTCCTCGTAGGCCAGGTGCCGGCCCGCCTCGTACCGGTCGAGCCGCTTGCGCACGTGCAGGTTCTGCTCGAAGTGGTGACGCAGCGGCACGTACACGAACGGCTTGTTCAGGGCCGTCAGCTCCATGGTCGTGGTCAGCCCGCCCTGGACCACCGCGACGTCACATGCGGCCAGGTGCCGGAACAGGTCCGGCACGTACCCGAGCACCGTCGACCCCTCCCACGCGGGCAGCGACCCCGGGTCGATCCGCGGGCCGGTGACGAACGCGAACCGGATCTCCGGTGCGAGCTCGCGGACCAGCGGCACGACGTCCATGACCCGCCGCAGCAGCGAGGTCCCGACGCCCGACCCGCCGACGGTCACCAGGCAGAGCTTCTCCCCCGGGCCGATCCCGAGCTCCGCACGCAAGCGCTCGGTGCCCTCCAGCTGCGCCGGGTCGAACCCCGTGACGTACCCGGCGAAGTCGAAGTTCTCCTCCGTCCACGCCCGGATGCTCGGGAGCCCCGGGCCGAAGTCGTCCTCGACCACGTCGTCCGGGTCCCCGACGAACACCGACCGGTCCCGCACGCGCCGGAACCGGGCGCGCTGCTCGATCATCTCGGCGTTGTAGTCCGCGGTCAGCGCCGCCTCGCGCGGACCGCCGTCGGCCATCGGCAGCCAGCCGACGAAGTCCGTCATCCACGCGAACGAGAACCGCTTGAGCTCCGGGTTCTCGTGCAGGAAGTAGTCGACGTCCCACGCCTCGTCGCCGATCACCAGGTCGTACCCGCCGTCGGCCACCACCTCGTCGAAGACCATGAAGTTGTGCACGAGGATCTCGTCCATCCGGCGGATCGCCTGGAACGCGTGCAGGTCGTGCTCGCCCGCCTCGTGCTCGATGTGGCCGGACTCGTTGCGCAGCCACGCCGATGCGGGATGCACCTGCTCGCCGTGCTGCGCGAGCACCCGGGTCACCGGGTTCTGCGCGAGCCAGTCGATCTGCAGCTCGGGGCGTCGCGCCCGCAGCTCGGCTGCGATCGCCACGTCACGCTGCGCGTGCCCGAGCCCGATGGGCGACGAGAGGTACAGCGCCTTCGGCGGTCGTCGCATCGCCCGCACCCACGTGGTGCGGGGCCTTCTCTCGGCGAACCGGTCGACGAACTCCGCGATCAGGTGGTTGACCTTCACCGGGTCCCGCGCCGACGGACCGTGCCCGGCGTGCTCCAGCAGCACCAGCTCGCCGCCCGTGAGCTCGGCCAGCCGCTCGCCGAACGCGGCGGGGCGGATGCGGTCCTCGGTGCCGTGCACCACGACGACGGGGCACGTCACCTGCCGGGCCAGCGGCGCGACCGGCGCGCACACCGCACCGTCGCAGCCGAGGCGCCCCGCCGTGGTGTCCGACAGCGTCTGTGGCGAGATCTCGTGCGCCCAGCCGACGCAGTCCTCGATCTGCTTGGTGGAGTGCGGCTCGGAGAACATCTTGCGGAAGAAGAACTCCGTGAAGTCGTCGTAGCCGCCGCCCAGCCAGTAGTGCTTGTTGTACTTCGCCCAGCCCTCCGTCTCGTCGAGCGGCTCGTCCCACGGCACGTGGTCGCGGCCCGGGGTGGCCACGTCCAGGCCGCACGACGGGGCGATCGCCATGATCCCCAGGACCCTGTCCGGGTCCCCCGCGGCGACGTGCACCGCCCAGGACGCCCCGCAGGACTCGGTGACCAGCACGGCCTTCTGCGTGCCCGTCGCGTCCATGACGGCCAGGATGTCGTCGGCGTACTCCCGGTCGGTGTAGGCCTCAGCTCCCTCCGGGCGGCCCGAGCGGCCGCTGCCCCGCCCGTCGAACGTGACCACCCGGTAGTGCCGGGCCAGGAAGCCGACCTGCGCCTTCCAGAACCGCGAGGGGACGATCGACCAGGTGGGCACCAGGACCACGGTCGTGCCGTGGTCCTGGTGGAACACCTCGTAGGCGAGCGGGACCCCGTCGCGCTCGGCGACGCCGACGACGTCCGGGTCCGCTGCCCGGCTCGGGCTCGTGCCCACCCGAGCAGTGTCGTCCTCGCGGGGGCTCCGCGTCACGGGCGCACCTCGAACACGTTGTTGAACGGGGTCGACGCCGCGGTCCGGAAGGACGTGAACCCGGCCGCCGTCGAGACGTCGCGGATCTTCGCCGGACCCGCCTGCGTGCCCAGCGCCAGACCGACGTCCTGGCTGAGCGACGCGGGGGTGCACAGCAGCGTGGAGAAGCCGTAGAACGCCCGGCCGACCGGGTTCAGGTTGTCCTCGACGCGGTCGCCCGCCATCGGCTCGACCACCATCCACGTGCCGTCCGGGGCGATCGCCTCGCGCACGTGCCGGGCCGCACCCACCGGGTCGCCCATGTCGTGCAGGCAGTCGAACATCGCGATCAGGTCGTAGCCCGTACCGGTGAACCCGGTCGCGGGCGTGACCTCGAACGTCACCCGGTCGGAGACCCCGGCCGCTGCCGCACGCCCGCGGGCGACCTCGATGGACGCCTCGTGGTAGTCCGAACCGACGAACGTGGCGTTCGGGAACGCCTTGGCCAGCAGGATCGTCGACGCGCCGTGCCCGCAGCCGACGTCGGCGACCCGACCGCCCGCCTCGAGCTTCGCCGCGACGCCGTCGAGCGCGGGGATCCACTCGTTCAGCAGGTGCCCGTTGTACATGGTGCGGAAGAAGCGCTCACAGCCGTGGTGCACGTCGGTGTTGTGCGCGTGCCAGCCCACACCGTCGCCGTCGCGGGCGGCCTCGAGGATCTCCGGGGTGTCCCGCACCGTGCCGAGCGCGATCTGGAAGAAGCCGGCCAGGTACGCCGGGCTCGTCGGGTCCGCGAGCGCGACGGCGTGCTCGGCGGGGAGCGTGTACCGGCGCGTCTCGGCGTCGTACTCGACGATCGCGCCCGCGGCCTGGTTGTTCAGCCACTCGCGGGCGTAGTGCTCGCTCGTGCTCGTCCGCTCGGCCAGCTCGGCCGGGGTCACGGGTCGGCCGTCGGCCATCACCGTGTAGTAGCCCAGCTTGTCGCCCATCACGACCAGCGCGGTGTTCAGGGTGGCGCCGACCTCGTCGACGGCGCGGAACACGAAGGACATGAGCTTGTCGGGGTCGATGGTCCGCTGCGGAAGGGTCTCGGTCATGATCGTGATGCTCCTCGAAGAGGTGTCGGATATGTCGCTTCCGACCCTGGCCGCGACCACCCGGGGATCGCATCAGGGGACCCCCCTGGTGTGCTCCCTAGACTCGATCCGTGCTGGTCGGACGCGAGCGTGAACGGCAGGTCATCAGCAGGCTGGTGGCCTCCGCGCGCGTCGGCGAGAGCGGCACGCTCCTGCTGTCCGGCGAGGCAGGGATCGGCAAGAGCGCGCTCCTGGAGGACGCCGCGACCGCGGTGACCGACGCGGGGATGCGGGTGCTGCGCGCGGCCGGGGTCGACGCCGAGCGGGAGGTGCCGTTCGGCGGGCTGCTCCAGCTCCTGCGCCCCGTGCTGGACCAGCTCGACGCCATCCCCGCACCGCAGGCGGAGGCCCTGGGCTCGGCGCTCGCGCTGCTGCCCGGGTCCGGCGGCGAACGGTTCGCGGTCGGCGCCGCCGTCCTGAGCCTGCTCAGCCGCGTCGCCGAGGACCGACCGCTCGCCGTGGTCGTCGACGACGCCCACCTGCTCGACCCGCCGTCCGCGCAGGCGCTGTGCTTCGCGGCCCGACGCCTCACCGCCGACCCGGTCGTCGTCCTGCTCGCCGCCCGCGACGAACCGTCGGTGGTGCGCTCGGCCGGGCTCCCCGAGCTCGTGGTGGGCGGGCTGGAGGCTGCCGACGCCGCGTCGCTGGCGGCCGGGCTCGGTCACCGGCTCTCCAGCGAGGCGCGGTCCCGGCTGCTCGCGTCGGCCGGCGGCAACCCGCTCGCCCTGCTCGAGCTCACCGACGAAGGGTTCGACGC
Source organism: Cellulomonas sp. Leaf334 (assembly GCF_001424195.1). Classification (GTDB taxonomy): domain Bacteria; phylum Actinomycetota; class Actinomycetes; order Actinomycetales; family Cellulomonadaceae; genus Cellulomonas. Next base: position 85,529 of record NZ_LMOO01000007.1, read on the forward strand.
CCTGCCGCCCGGCGCACCGGTCCCGGTCCCGGCGTCGTTGGCCCGGACCTTCGCGCGTCGTGCCGACGCACTCCCGGCGGACACCCGGACGGCGCTCCTCGTCGCGGCCGCGGGCGGTGGCGACCTCGCGACCGTCGCGAGCGCCTGCGCGCTGCTGGGGGTGACCGTCGGCGACCTCGACGAGGCAGCGCGCCGCGGGCTGCTCACCGTCGACGCCACCCGGATCGCGTTCCGCCACGACCTCGTCCGGTCCGGCATCTACGCCGAGGCACCTCCCACGGACCGTCGTGCGGTGCACGCCGCCCTGGCCCAGGCGGTACCCGCCGCCGACGTCGACCGGCGCGCGTGGCATCTCGGCGAGGCGACGGCCGCCCCGGACGCGTCCGTCGCGCAGGTGCTCGACGACGCCGCCGGGCGAGCGCGAGCGCGCGGTGCGTGGGCCGTGGCCTCGGCAGGGTACGAACGCGCGGCGCGACTGACCCCCGACCCTGCCGACCGCGCGCAGCGACTCGTCTCGGCGGCCGAGAGCGCCTGGCGCGCAGGCCTCCCCGACGCCGCCCGCGACCTGCTCGACCGCGCGTCCGCCCTCCCCGAGCCGCCGGCGCTCCGCACGCGCGCCGCCGCCCTCGACGGCGCCGTCGCCGCGCGGACCGGGGCGGTCGAGAGGGCACGCGACATCTACCTCGCCGCGGGGACACGCGCCGCCGACGACGACCACGACACCGCCGTGATGCTGCTCGCCGAAGCCATCCTGGCCAGCCAGTTCGCCGGGGACGTCGGGACGGCCGAGACCGCGGCGCGACTCATCAGCGGGCTCGACCCGCAGACCCCGTCGGCCCGGTGGGTCGGGGCGATGGCGATCTCCGTGGCGGACATCCTCGCCGGTGCGGGCGGGCCCGAGCTCCTCCGGTCGGCGTCGGCAGACGTCGACACGTTCCTCGACGACCCCCAGCTGGCCCCCTGGCTCGTCGTCGCGCCGCTGTACCTGCGCGAGAGCGCGGTCGGCCGGGACAACATCCCGACGGTCGTCGCGCACTCGCGACGTCGGAGCGACATCGGCGGGCTCCCGATCCTGCTCTTCTACGTCGCCCGCGACCAGGCGACCACCGACCGGTGGGACGACGCCGTCGCCGGGTACACCGAGGCGATCCAGCTCGCCCAGGAGGCCGGGCAGGCCACCGACGTCACCGCGTGCCTCGCCGGGCTGTCCTGGTTGGAGGCCCGCCGCGGCGACGCCGACGAGTGCCGGTCCCACGCCGAGGAGGCCCTGGCGCTCGCCGTCGAGCACCACCTCGGGTTCTTCCGGACCTGGGCGATGACGGCCCTCGCCGAGCTCGAGCTCGGGCTCGGCCGCACCGAGGCCGCCCTCGGCCGGTACCGCGAGCTCGACGCCGTCCTGACCGACCTCGGCCTCGTCGACGTCGACCTGTCCCCCGCCGCGGAGATGGTCGAGGCCATGGTGCACCTCGGGATGGCCGACGAGGCGAGCGCCCTCGCGCGCACCCTCACCGAGCGCGCCGAGACCAAGGGCCAGCCCTGGTCGCTCGCCCGGGCCGCCCGAGCCGCGGGCCTGACCTGCCCCGACGCCGACGTGGACGTGTGCTTCTCCGTCGCCCTCGCCTACCACCAGCACACGCCCGACGACTTCGAGGCAGCCCGCACCGAGCTGGCCTACGGCTCACGCCTTCGCCGCCTCAAGCGCCGCGTCGACTCCCGCCCGCACCTGCGCACCGCCCTCGCCGCGTTCGAGCGCCTCGGCGCCGTCCCGTGGGCCGACCAGGCCGCCACCGAGCTGCGCGCGACCGGAGAGACCGCCCAGCGCCGCAGCGCCACCGGGCTCGACCACCTGACGCCGCAGGAGCTGCAGGTCGCCCGGATGCTCGCGAGCGGGCGGACCACCCGGGAGACCGGCGCGGCCCTGTTCCTCAGCCCGAAGACGATCGAGTACCACCGGCGGAACGTGTACCTGAAGCTCGGGATCCGGTCGCGTGAGGAGCTGGCGGACGCGATCCCGGGGTGACGCGCGTGCGGGCTGTGGGCGGCTCGGTGAGGTACCTGTGGATATGTTTGCGCAGGTCAGAGCCTTGATCTGATCTGCGTCAGCACCTAGACTCGTACACATGTTCGATACGGAGGTCGGTGCGCGAGACGCGGTGTCGTCCGTGTGTGCGGGTGCCGCCGAGCATGCTGTGGTCGGGGCCGCCGACGTGGCGGTGCGGGTGCGAGATGCTGCTGCTCTTCTCGCTGTGGCCGCTCGGGGCAGCGGTTCGTGGGCCGCTGGTGAGCGAGCCTCGGCGCTGGTCGCGGTGCGCATCAGCGAGGCTGCGTTGGCTGAGGCGCGGGCGCACCTACTGGTCGCGGACCGGGCCGCTGGGGACACCCAGCGCCCCGGGGACCGGTCGTTCGAGGCGGCGCAGGCCCGGGTGTCGCGCTCGGGGTGGGGTGAGGCGGCCCGGGTGGTGCGGCAGGCCGACGCGCTGGTCTCCATGGGGACCGTGGCCGCGGGGGTGCGCGACGGGTCGGTGCCGCTGGGGCACCTGGATGCGTTGGCGCGGGTGGCGGCGACGTCGACGCCGGAGGTGGCGGCGGTGCTGCGGACCCCGGACGTGCAGGCCACGGTGGTGGCGATGGCGCGGTCGCAGTCGGCGCCGGACTTCGCGCGGTCGTTGGCGCGGTTCGTGGCGGCCAAGGATCCGGCCGGGTTGCAGAGCGCGCACGACGAGCAGCACCGGGAGCGGTTCTTCTCGATGTCGACCCAGCCGCACGGGGTGTTCCTCCAGGGTCGCCTGGACCGGGTCGCCGGTGAGAGCCTACGGATCGCGTTGGATGCGATGGGGCAGATCCCCGACGAGACACGCTCCCCAGGGCAGGCGTCCGCCGACGCGTTGACCATGCTGGCGGAAAAGGCCTGCACGGGCAGCCCTGCCCACCGTTCCTCCAGCACGACTCCCGACGACTCGCCCGCGATCGCGGGCGCGGGTACGGGGGCTGCGGCGACGGGGGCGGGCAGTCGGCCGCACCTGTCGTTGCTCGTGCCGGCCGAGACCGTGGCCGAGCTGATCGCCCACCAACGCGCCCTGGACAGTGCGGATACGGCCGCGGATCAGGATCTGCTGGTTGACGGGCTCGAGCAGGGCGGCCAGGTGACACCCGGCGATCCGGCGCGTCGGGTGTGTGCGCCGATCGAGCTGCCCTGGGCGCCCGTGGTCCCGGCGACGTTGGAGGACGGGACACCGGTGGCGATGTCGGAGCTTGCCCGGGCGCTGTGCGAGGCGGAGATCACCCGGATCGTCATGACCGCCGAAGGGCTACCCCTGGACGTCGGACGCACCAGACGCCTGTTCACCGCGGCGCAACGCCGCGCGGTGGTCGCCCGCGACGGGCAGTGCGTGTGGAACGGGTGCGAGCAGCACGCCTCACGCTGCGAGGTCCACCACGTGCGCTGGTGGGACCGCGACACCGGCCCCACCTCCGTCCCGAACGCCGCCCTGCTGTGCCGCTACCACCACACCCAGACCCACCGCCTCGACCTGCACATCCACCGCCTCGAGAAACCACCCGGCTGGACCCGACGGCGAGACGCCGCCGGAGGCTCGGTCGCTCCCGCCACCAGTCGCCGACCCATGCGCTACGTCGTCCGCGGCCGACGTGGTGATGTGGTCAACGCGCCCGAGAGTGACGACGACGAGCCATAGCGCTCAGCTCAGACCCGGCCGCGTCGGGGTAGGCACGGGCGGACGGGCCTCACCCTCCGGGTGGTGCGCGGTAGAAGAGCTCCGGGTCGCCCTCGTCGAGTCCGTAGACGATTCCCGACGACTCCCAGCCGAGCTGCCGCAGGACCTCCTGCATGGGCGCGTTGGACAGGTTGGTGGACGTGAACACCTTCTCGGTGGCGCGGTCGTCGTCGATGGCCTGCAGGAGCGCGCGCGCTGCACCTCGGCGGCGGGCGTCGTCGGCGACGCGTACGAGCACCACGAACTCGTGCCCGAAGAACGTGGGCTCGACGACGGCGAACCCGACGACCCGGCCGTCCAGCTCGGCGACCCGGAGCGCCCCGGCGTCGAGCCACCCGGGGACCTCCTCGGAGGGGCCGCCCAAGGCGATGACGGTGGAGAGGTCGTCGGCGCGGCCACGGCGGACGTCAGGCATGCGCGGCACGCTATCGGCCGACGCGCGGACCCGACATCGGAGGACCTGCGCAAACGCAGACGCGGGCCTGACGACTGCCGCTGGTCGGGCCGCCAGGACCGACCCGAGTCGACGTGCCGGCCGCCACCGATCGGGTCAGGACCCGACGACGACCTTGATCTCGTTGTTCCACGGGTCCTCGAACGTCAGCACGCGCCCGTCGTCACGGACAGCGACCCCGCGGCTTGCGAGCCGGGCGCCGAGGGCCCCGCGCTCGTCGTCGGTGGGCAGCTCGATGGTGACCTCGCCGAGGCCGAGCGCGGGCCACCGGCCCTGCGCTCCGCGGCTCTGCCAGGTGTTCATCGCGAGGTGGTGGTGGTAGCCGCCGGCGGAGACGAACAGCGCCTGCGTGCCGTACTCGGCGGTGATCTCGAACCCGACGATGTCGACGTAGAACTGGTGGGCGGTGGCGATGTCGCCGACCTTGAGGTGGACGTGGCCGACGGCGGCCGCCCCGGAGAGGGCGTCGGGGTCGACGAGGTTCTCCCGCAGGAAGCCGTTCGGGTCGAGGTACTCGGTGGCCATCGCGACGCGACCGTTCTCCCACCCCCACTGCTCGCGCGGCCGGTCCCAGTAGAGCTCGACGCCGTTGCCCTCGGGGTCGTCGAAGTACAGCGCCTTCGACACGAGGTGGTCGGAGCTGCCGGTGAACGACGACGGGAAGTGCCGGGCGACGGAGAAGACGGACGACGCGAGGTCGCTCTGCTCCCCGAACAGGATCGCGGTGTGGAAGAGCCCGGCCGCCGACGACGGCGCGTGCTTGAGCAGGGGCGTGTGCTCGAGCACGACGGACGGGACGCCCTGCCGGCCGAGGGTGACGCGGTCGCCCTCCTGGCCGAGGACGCTCAGGCCTATGCCGCGCGCGTAGTAGTCGGTAATCGCGTCGAGGTCACCGACCTTGAGGGTGACGGCGCCGACGTCGGTGCGGGCGTCGAGGATCTCGGTCATGCCGTCAGTCCGAACCCGCCGGTCCACGACGTCTGCTCGGCGGCGGCGAGCGTGAGCTGCAGGAACCCGAACGACTCGAGCTCGTGCGCACGCTTGAGCGATCCGGCGTCGACGGCGCGCAACCCGCCGGCGCTGATCACGGCGGCCAGCTCAGCCTTCGCGTCGGCGTCGTCGCCCGCGATGAGGACGGTGGTCCGCTCGTTGCCGACCTCGCCGCTGGTGAGCGTCGCGGCGAACGTGGTGTTGAAGGCCTTGAGGACCGTGGCTCCGGGCACGGCCTCCGCGATGACCGCGGCGGCGGAGCTGCCCGTCGGGACGACGAGGGAGTCGAACGTCGCGAAGTCGACCGGGTTCGTGATGTCCACGACGACCTTGCCGTCGAGCTGACCCTCGTACTGGGCGAGCACCTCGGCGACGGCGCCGTACGGGAGCGCGAGGACGACGATGTCCCCCGTGATCGGGTCCCCCACCGTGCCGTGCTTCGCACCGGGGATGGCGACCTTCAGCGGCGTACGGGTCAGCACCTGCGCGTCGTTCCCGCCCGCGATCACCCGCCACGCGATGGCCGCACCCATGTTGCCTGCTCCGACGACCGTCACCGTGCTCATAGCGTCCTCCTCGATTGGTTGTTGCTACAAGTACTGTACGCCTTATAGTTGTGGCGTCAAGTATTTGGTACGGTCGATGTCGTGACGGACACGAGATGGCTGAGCGCTGAGCAGCTGAGCGCCTGGAAGAAGCTCATCGCGGTCGTCGAGCTGCTCCCCGGCACCCTCGAGACCCAGCTCCAGCGCGACTCCGGCCTGAGCCACTTCGAGTACTTCACGCTCGCGATGCTCTCCGAGGCGCCGGACCGGACCCTGCGGATGACCGCTCTCGCGGCACACACCAACGCCACCCTCGCACGCCTCTCCCACGTCGTCTCCCGGTTGGAGAAGCGTGGGCTGGTGCGCCGGGAGGCGTGCGCGGAGGACCGCCGGGCGACCAACGCCGTCCTCACCGACGCCGGCTGGACGACCGTGGTCGCCGCGGCGCCCGGGCACGTGGGCATCGTCCGGGAGACCGTCATCGACCCCCTGACCGCGGCGGACGTCGCCGCCCTCGATCGCATCATGGGGCGCATCCTCGAGGTTCTCGACCCGGCGCACGTCATGGTCGGGGCGCCGACGACCGATGACTGAGGTGTGCTCCTCGCCCTCGGCCTGATCGGGTCCCTCGCGCTCACGGGCGTTCTCGTCGTGCGATGGATGGGCCGGCGCGTCGACTGGATGGGCCGCATCAGCCCGTTCCCCAAGATCAGCGTCGGCCTCTCGCTCGGGCTGGCACTGTGCTTCGCGATCCCGCTGGCGGTCGAGGCGTGGGTCGAGCACCAGCTCGAGGGCGCGGCGAGCGAGATCGCGGGCGGCCCGGTGCAGGTGAACTGCCAGAGCCTCGGGCAGGCGTTCGTCGACCTCGGTCCCGAGCTCGGCTTCGTCGCGTGGGGGGCCGACGGCATCCCGGAGCGCGCGACCCTGATCAAGTTCGGGACCTGCGCGAACCTGCGCGCCTGGCTGGGGTCGAGCAAGGCGGACCCGAGCCTGGACCAGGTCATCGCCGTGCACGTGGTCACCCACGAGACGATGCACATGGTCGGCATCATGAACGAGGCGCACGCCGAGTGCGCCGCCGTCCAGCGAGACGTGGCGATGGCCGAGGCCCTGGGTGCCTCCCCCGCGGAGGCCCGCGCCCTGGCACTGCGGTACTGGACCGAGGTCTACCCGCGGATGCGGGAGGGCTACGTGGGCGGCTGCGGCCCGGGCGGCGAGTACGACGAGCGCACTCCCGACGCGCCGTGGCTTGCCATCCCGTGACGCGCGCGAGACGGTGACCAGGTCGCGCCGCTGCGAGCCACGGGAAACCCCGACGCCGCGGCGGCCGGGCGAGGGAGGCCGTCGTGTGTCGTTGGCTCGCGTACACCGGATCGCCCGTCCTCATCGACGACCTGCTCTACAAGCCGACGAACTCGCTCGTCGTGCAGAGCCTGCACAGCCGGCTCGGGGCGGAGGCCACCAACGGCGACGGCGTCGGCGTCGGCTGGTACACCGAGGCCTCCCCGACGCCCGGTGTGTTCCGCAGCATCGAGCCGGCCTGGAGCGACCGGAACCTGCGCGAGCTGGCTGGGCACGTCCGGTCCGGCATGGTCCTCGCGCACATCCGCGCGACGTCCGGCTCCGCCGTGCAGCAGACGAACTGCCACCCCTTCCGGCACGGCCGCTGGCTCTGGATGCACAACGGGCTGCTCGCCGGGTTCACCTCGATGAAGCGGGACCTGGTGCTCGCCGTCGACCCCGACCTGTTCCCGTTCATCGAGGGGTCGACCGACTCGGAGGTGCTGTTCTACCTCGCCCTGACGTTCGGCCTCCAGGACGACCCGCCCGCCGCCGTGGCCCGCGCGGTCGGTCTGGTCGAGGAGGTCGGCCGCGCCCACGGGATCGCGTTCCCCGTGCAGATGACCGTGTGCACCACCGACGGGCAGCGGGTGTGGGCGTTCCGGTACTCCACCGAGGGGCAGAGCCGGTCCCTGTTCCACAACGCGGACGTCGCGGTGCTCAAGCAGCAGTACCCGGAGAACCCGGTGCTGCACGACCTCGCCGACTCGACGCGGATCGTCGTCTCGGAGCCCCTCGGCGACCTCAAGGGCGCCTGGCACGAGGTGCCCGAGAGCACCTGCCTGATGATCGACGCCGGGCACGAGGAGCTCGTCGGGTTCGAGCCCGTCTCACCTCACTGACCGGCCAGGCACAGGCAGAACGGGTGTCCCGACGGGTCCGCGTAGACCCGGAACGGGTCGTCGGCGTGCCCCTCCTCCTCGGGCGTCCCCGTGAGCGGTCGCGCGCCGAGCCGGACAGCGTCCTCGTGCCCGACGTCGAGGTCGTCGACGTCGAGGTCCAGGTGCACCCGGGCACCCACGCGCCAGGGCGCGACCGTCGCGTCCGAGCGCTGGAACGCGAGCCGCACAGGACGGTCCGGGTCGACCAGGAGGAGGAAGTCGTCGCCTGCGGGGTCGGTCTCCTCGTGACCGTCCGCGTAGACCCAGCCGAGCAGCTGCCGGTAGAACTCGGCGAGCTCGCGCGGCTCGGCGCAGTCGAGGGTCGGTTGGCGCAGGTGCCGGGTCGTCATGGTCCGACGCTAGGACGATCGGCCCGTCGTCACACGCCGGACACGTGGGTACGGTTCACTCGGGCAGACCATGGACCTCACCTCGCTGGACCGCATCCGCGCGGCACACGACCGGACCGAGCTCGCGCTCGGCCCCCGCAGCGCGCCGCTCGCGGGGGGCACGTGGCTGTTCTCCGAGCCGCAGCCGGGCCTGGAGGAGCTGGTCGACCTCACGACCCTGGGCTGGCCCTCGGTCGAGCAGACGGCCGACGGTCTGACGCTCGCCGCGACCTGCACGATCCGGTCGCTGGCGGACCTGCCCCCGGTCCCCGGCTGGCGGTCCCAGCACCTCGTGCAGCAGTGCGCGCGGTCGCTGGTGGCCTCGGAGAAGATCTGGGACTGGGCGACCGTCGGCGGGAACATCTGCGTGGCACTGCCCGCCGGGGCACTCACGACCCTCGCGGTCGCCCTCGACGCGACAGCCCTGGTGTGGACGCCGGACGGCGGTGAGCGCCGGGAGCCGGTCGCGTCGCTGGTCACGGGCGTGCGCACCACCTCGGTGGGCCCGGGCGAGGTGCTCCGGTCCGTGGAGCTGTCCGCCGAGGTGCTCGCCCAGCCCGTCGCGTTCCGCCGCATCGCACTGACCCGGCACGGGAGGTCCGGAGCGATCGTGGTGGGCCGTCGCGACGACGCCGGCGGGCTCGTCGTCACCCTCACCGCCGGGGTCACCCACCCCCACCGCCTCGCGTTCCCGACCCTGCCGACCCCCGACGAGCTCGCTGCCGCCGTCGACGCGGTCGAGGACTGGTACGACGACCCCCACGGATCCCCCGACTGGCGCCGGGCGATGACGCTGCGGCTCGCCGAGCAGGTGCGGGAGGAGCTCGCATGAGGTTCGAGGTGAACGGCGCGCCCGTCGACGCCGACCCGGCTCCCGGGCAGGTGCTGCGGACGCTGCTGCGGGAGCACGGGCACGTCGAGGTGAAGAAGGGCTGCGACTCCGGCGACTGCGGGGCGTGCACGGTCCTGCTCGACGGTCGGCCGACGCACTCCTGCCTGGTCCCCGCGTACCGGGCGTCCGGGCGAGCCGTCACCACGGTCGCCGGGCTCGACCCGCGCGTGGGCCAGTCGTTCATCGACGCGGCCGCGTTCCAGTGCGGGTTCTGCACCGCGGGGCTGGTCACCACGGTGGCGGGGCTCGGGCTCACGACCGACGACGAGGAGACCGCCCGCCTGCTCAAGGGCAACCTCTGCCGGTGCACCGGCTACCGGTCGATCTGCGACGCCGTCGCCGGTCGCCGCAACACGGTCGACCCCGTGCCCGGCCAGGACGCAGGCCGGTCCGTCCGCTCCCCTGCAGCCTGCCGGATCGTCACCGGGCGCGAGCCGTTCACGCTCGACGTCGCCACCACCGACCTCGCGCACCTGGCGGTGCTGGGCAGCCCCCATGCCCACGCCCGCATCGTCGCGATCGACACGACCGCCGCCCTCGCCGCCCCCGGCGTCCTGGCCGTCCTCACGCACGAGGACTCCCCCACCACCCTGTTCTCGACCGCCCGCCACGAGAGTCGCCTCGACGACCCCGACGACACCCGCGTGCTCGACCCGGTCCTGCGGTTCCACGGGCAGCGCGTCGCCGTGGTCGTCGCCGAGTCGTTGCGCGAGGCGACGCGGGCCCTGCGCCTGATCGAGGTCGAGTACGAGGTGCTGCCCGCCGTCCTCGACCCGGAGCAGGCTCGCGCGTCGGGCGCTCCCCTCGTGCACGGCGACAAGGGTCCGGAGGCGCGCATCTCCGAACCGAGCCGCAACGTCGTCGCGCAGCTGCACGCGGAGATGGGGTCCGTCTCCGACGCCCTCGCCGCGTCGGCCCACCGCGTCCGCGGCACGTACCGCACGAGGCGCGTGTCGCACGCGGCCCTGGAGACCCACGCGACCCGCGGCTGGCTCGACGAGGACGGCCGCCTCGTCCTGCGCACCAGCACCCAGGTCCCGTACCTGGTCCGCGACGAGATCGCGCACATCTTCGCGCTCGACCCGGCCAAGGTCCGGGTGCTCACCGGTCGCGTCGGTGGCGGGTTCGGCGGCAAGCAGGAGCTGCTCACCGAGGACGTCGTCGCGCTGGCCGTCCTGCGCACCGGCCGGGCGGTGCAGTACGAGATGACGAGGGCCGACGAGTTCACGATCGTGCCCAGCCGGCACCCCGTCCGCGTCGAGGTCGAGCTGGGCGCCGACGCCGACGGCGTGCTGACCGCGATGCGCATCGACGTGCTCACCGACACCGGCGCGTACGGCAACCACGGACCCGGCGTCATGTTCCACGGCGTCAGCGAGTCGGTGGCGGTGTACCGGTGCGCCAACAAGCGGGTCGACGCCGAGGCCGTCTACACCCACACGCTGCCGTCCGGGGCGTTCCGCGGGTACGGGCTCGGGCAGGTCATCTTCGCCGTCGAGTCGGCGATGGACGACCTCGCGCAGTCCGTCGGGATCTCCGCGTTCGACGTGCGCCGCCGCAACGTCGTCGTGCCCGGCGACCGGCTGCTCGTCGCCGACCCCGACGAGGTGGGCGACCTCGACATGCACTCCTACGGCATGGACCAGTGCCTGGACCTCGTGGAGGCGGCCCTGGCCGACCGCTCGGCGGACCTGCCGGCGCCGCCCGGCACGCACGTCGGTGCCGGGACGGCCGTCGCCATGATCGCCACCATCGCCCCGCGCGGGCACTACGCCGAGGCATCGGTCCGCCTGCTCGACGACGGCCGGTACGAGATCAGTGTCGGCACCACCGAGTTCGGCAACGGCACCACGACCGTGCACGGCCAGCTGGTGGCCCAGGCGCTCGGCACCACCGTCGACCGCATCGTGATCCGGCAGTCCGACACCGACGTGACCGGGTACGACACCGGCGCGTTCGGGTCCGCCGGCGTCGTCGTCGCCGGCCTCGCCCTGCACCGCGCCGCCCTCCAGCTGCGCACCAAGATCCTCTCGGCGGCCGCCGCCCTGCGCGACCACCCGAGCGACGAGCCCCGCACCTGGGACTCCCAGGACCTCACCCCCGAGTCCGCGAGCGGCGTCCCCCTGACGGAGATCGCGCGTGCCGCGCCGGGTCTGGCCGGCCAGGGCACCCACGACGGCTCCCCGCGTTCCGTCGCGTTCAACGTGCACGGGTTCCGCGTCGCCGTCGACCCCGCGACCGGCGAGGTCACCGTCCTGCGGTCCGTGCAGGCCGTCGACGCCGGCACCGTCCTGCACCCCGAGCAGCTGCGCGGCCAGGTCGAGGGTGGCACCGGTCAGGCCATCGGCACCGCGCTCTACGAGGAGATGCGCCTCGACGACGAGGGCCGCGTGACCACCGCGTCGTTCCGCAGCTACCACGTGCCGCAGATGGTCGACCTGCCCCGCACCGAGGTCCTCTTCGCGGACACCGCCGACGACCTCGGACCCCTCGGCGCCAAGTCGATGAGCGAGGCCCCGTACAACCCGGTCGCCCCCGCCCTCGCCAACGCGATCCGCGACGCCGTCGGCATCCGCCCGCACGAGCTCCCGATGTCCGCCGACCGCCTCTGGCGCCTGTTGCAGGCCTGACCCCGGCCCCCGCCCGGGACGTCAACGGGCCGTGAGCGGGACGTCCGCAGGTTCGCGCGTCCTGACGACCGGGTCTGCGGACGTCCGCAGGTGGGAGGAGGAGCGTCGGGGCGAGTGGGTGTCAGGGGTGCGGTGTCGGGGCTGGGCGGTGGATCGGGCCGGCCAGGTCCGTCAGCGGGAGGCCTGTGGCGCCCGTGCGGGAGGCCAGGACCTCGGCGAGGACCGAGACGGCGGTCTCGCCCGGGGTCGACGCGCCCAGGTCGAGGCCGATCGGGGCGTGCAGGCGGGCCAGCTCGTCGTCGGTGATGCCCCGCGCGACGAGCTCCGCGACGCGCCGGGTCTGCGTCCGGCGCGACCCCATCGCTCCCACGAACCCCGCCCCGGACCGCAGCGCGGCGAGCACCAGGTCGGCGTCGAACCGGTCGTCGTGCGCCATCACGCACACCACGTCGCGCGGGCCCAGCCGCTGCTGCGCGAGGTGCCGGACGGGCCAGTCGACGACCACCTCGTCGGCTCCGGGATGACGGCGCGGTGTGGCGAGCACGGCCCGGGCGTCGCACACCGTGACGCGGAAGCCCGCCGCTCGAGCGACGACGGCCAGCGCCGACGAGAACTCCAGCGCGCCGTAGACGACCATCCGGGGTGGCGCCGACGCGACCTCGACGAACACCTCGATCCCCCCGTCGGGGCCCTGGACGCGAACGATGCCGGACCGCATCGGCACGGGCACGTCGTCCGGCAGCGGGCCGTCGAGCGCCGTCACGAGCACGACCTCGTCCCCGCGGGCCGCCGCCGCCAGCACGGGGACGTCGGCCGGGCCGAGCTCGCGGGCGTGCACCCGCAGGACGCCGCCGCAGGTCAGGCCGACGGCGAACGCGTCCTCGTCGGTCACGCCGTACTCCTGCACGCCCGGCGGCGCACCGTCGAGCACCGCGGCGCACAGGTCGTACAGCGCGCCCTCGACGCATCCCCCGGCCACGCTGCCGAGCGCGGCGCCGGTGTCGTCGACGGCCATCGACGTGCCGACGACGGTGGGGGCGCTGCCGGTCATCGACAAGACGGTGGCGGCGGCGACCCGGTGGCCGGCGGTCAGCGTGGCCAGCAGGCGTCCGGCGATCTCGAGCACGGCGCACCTCCCGGACGCGACGGGGCACAGGGTGCGACGAGCCTAGACCGCGGGCGGGGCGCCCCGAGTAGCGTCGGCCCATCGTCCAGGAGGAAACGCGCATGTCACATCAGCCGGGCACACTGCGGCCATGACGGCTCGTCTGCACGCCCACCAGTACGGCAAGGCCGAGACGCGTGTGGTCCGGATCGTGCGCGACACGCCACGCCACGAGATCCGCGACCTCAACGTCTCGACGGCCCTGCGCGGGGACTTCGCGGCCGCGTACCTGGACGGCGACCAGTCGGCGGTGCTGCCCACGGACACGCAGAGGAACACGGCGTTCGCGTACGCGAAGGAGCACGGCGTGTCGTCGCCGGACGCGTTCGCCACCCTGCTGGCGCGGCACTTCGTCGACGACGTGGTCCCCGTCGCCGGCGCGCGGGTCGACGTCGAGGAGTACGCGTGGGTCCGCGTCGTCGTCGACGGTGTCGAGCACGACCACACGTGGGTGCGCAGCGGGCAGGAGGTCCGGACGGCCTCGGTGACCGCCGACGCCGACGGGACGACGGTGATCGCGGGCCTGAAGGACCTGACCGTGCTGAAGTCCACGGGCTCGCAGTTCCGGGGCTTCCTCACCGACGGGTACACGACGCTCCCGGAGACGTCGGACCGGGTGCTCGCGACGTCGCTGGTGGCCCAGTGGCGGTACGCGGGGACCGACGTCGACTTCGACGGGACGTACGCCCGGGTCCGCGAGGTCCTGCTCACGACGTTCGCCACCCAGCACTCCCTGGCGCTGCAGCAGACGTTGTGGCAGATGGGCGAGGCCGTCCTCGACGCCGTCGCCGAGGTGGTCGAGATCCGGTTCGCCGCACCGAACAAGCACCACTTCCTCGCGGACCTGAGCCCGTTCGGGCTCGAGAACCCGGGTGAGGTCTTCTTCGCGGCCGACCGGCCCTACGGGCTGATCGAGGCGGTGGTCGTCCGGGACGGCGCACCACCCGCGGGCGACGCCTGGACGCGATCGGTGGGTGCGCCGTGACCCCCGACGACGAGAGCTGGCTGTCGCAGGCCATCGCGCTCGCCACGGCCAACGTCGCCGACGGTGGCGGTCCCTTCGGCGCCGTCGTGGTGCGCGCCGGGGTCGTGATCGGCGCGGGCCAGAACCGGGTCACGCGCGACAACGACCCGACCGCGCACGCGGAGGTCCTGGCCATCCGCGCGGCGTGCCAGGCGATCGGGACCTTCTCGCTGGCGGGCGCGACCGTCTACACGTCCTGCGAGCCCTGCCCCCTGTGCCTGGCCGCGTGCCTGTGGGCGCGGGTCGATCGGGTCGTCTTCGCGGCCGACCGCACCGACGCCGCTCGCGCGGGCTTCGACGACAGCGTCTTCTACGACCTGTTCGAGTCCGATCCCGCGACCTGGCCGATGCCCGTGCTCGGGCACCGGGTCCCGACGGCGTCGACACCGATGGACGCGTGGCTGGCCCGGCCGACCCGCGACGAGTACTGAGCGGTCAGCTCCCGCGGTACGTCGAGTACGCGAACGGGCTGAGCAGCAACGGCACGTGGTGGTGCGCGTCGTCGGCCACGTCGAACACGACGGCGACCTCGGGGTGGAACCCCACCTGCCCGGTCGCCGCGAAGTACGCCGCCGTGTCGAACACGAACCGGTACCGGCCGGGCGGCACCGCGTCCGGACCGAGCGACCGCGCGCGCCCGTCGTCGTCGGTCACCCCGGCGGCGAGCTCGGTCCACGTCCCGGAGACGAGGACCGCCAGGGTCACGGGCATCCCGGCGGCGGGCCGGCCGAGGGTGGTGTCGAGGACGTGCGTCGTCAGCTGGCTCATGAGGCGAACAGGGTCGGCAGGCGCAGGAGCGCGATCTGACGGAGCTCGTCGGCGACCACGGCGGCCTCCTCGGCGTCGGAGAGGCCGAGCCGGCGGTGCAGCTCGGTGAGGATCTCCATGCGGCTGCGGCCGGCGGCGCGGATGAGGAAGATGCGACCGAACCGCCGCTCGTACGTCTCGTTGCCGACGGCCATGGCCTCGACCAGCGCGGGGTCGTCGGTGGCGGACGCGGCCTGCTCGGCGCTGCTCAGCCCGCTCGCCTTCTCGCCGATCCGGGGGTGGGCGGCGAGGGCCTCGTCGACCTCCGCCGGGGTCAGCCGCCGGGCGGCGAGGTCCGCGACCCCGACGAGCGCGTCGAGCGAGGGGTAGGGGCAGCCGGACGCGACCTCGTCGACCCAGCGCGTGACGTGCAGGGCGGTCGCCAGGAGCGTCCGTGTCTCGGGTCCGTCGTCGATCATCAAGGCCGCCTCCCGGTAGCGCTCCGCACGCGCGCACTGGCACCGTACGGGACGTGCCTCCCACCGACGCAAGCCTCAGCGGCATCGTGCTCGCGGCCGGGGCGGGCACGCGGCACGGCGGCTCGAAGGCGCTGGTGGTGCCGTGGCTCGCCGACGCGGTGCGGTTGCTGCTCGACGGCGGCTGCGCCCGCGTCGTGGTGGTCCTGGGCGCGGCGGCCGACGAGGCGCGAGAGCTGGTCCCCGACGACGCCCGGGTCACGGCGGTGGTCGCGCCGCGGTGGGTGGACGGGCTGGGCGAGTCGCTGCGCACGGGCCTCGCGCACGCGGGCGGCGACGCGGTCGTGGTCACGCTCGTGGACCTGCCCGGCACCCCGGTGAGCGTCGTCGAGCGCCTGACGACGGCGTGGGACCGGCGCACGCTCCGGCAGGCGGTCTACGACGGGCGCCCGGGTCATCCGGTGCTCATCGGCGCGGACCACTGGGCCCGGCTGTCCGACACGCTCTCGGGAGACCGCGGTGCGCGCGGCTACCTGGTCGTGCACGACGTCGTCGAGGTCGAGTGCGCCGACCTGCACGACGGGCTCGACGAGGACGTGTCGAGAAACGCGGAGCCCCCACGTCATGCCCCGACTGCACCCGACCCAGGAGGCCCACCGTGAAGTACCTGATCCTCATCCACTCCGACCCCAAGCCGTGGGCGCACCCGACGTCCCGGTTCACCGACGAGGGCCGCGCCCTGGACGTCGCCGAGCACGACGAGGCGGACCGCCGGTTCGACGGGCTGCTCGGGGAGCTGTCCGCGAGCGGCGAGCTCGTCACGGCGGAGGCCCTCGCCGACCCCGCGTCGGCCACCGTGTACCGCTGGCGAAGCGGCGACTCCCTGGCCAGCGAGGGCCCGTACGCGGAGACGCAGGAGCACCTGGCCGGGTTCTTCCTGGTCGACTGCGCCACGCGTGAGCGTGCGGAGGAGGTCGCGGCGCAGTTCGCCGGGCCGGGGAGCATCGCGGAGCTGCGGCCGGCGTACGTCTGGGAGTGAGCGTCTGCCGGAGCGCCCCGACGTGGAGGGGAGGGCCGTTCCGGCGGCACCGCTGACCAGGTCGAACGTCCCTGGTCGCCGCCGGTCGCCCCCGACAGGATCGTTCGTGTGAACGCACCCTGGTGGCGACTGCCGGACGCGAGCCGGCAGACCACGGCCGACCGCACCGTCCTGATCGAGACCGACGACGACTCCGCCGACCTCCTCCCGCCGTTCTACGACTGAGGAGCTACCCGACGGGCCTCGACCGCGTCGCGAACTCCTCCGACACCGGCGGCAGCAGGCAGAAGAGCAGCCCGACGGGGTCGACCATCACCGCGTAGTCGGCGTAGCGCGTGCGGACGGTGGCACCGAGCCCTTCCAGCCGTGCGATCTCGGCGTCGAGGTCGTCGGTCTCGAGGTCGAGGTGGACGCGCGGCCCGTCGTCACCGCCGATGCTCTGGGTGGCCACGTGCGGCAGCGCCGCGGCGCCTCGCAGCGCCACGAAGGGCTCGCCCGGGATCGGGTGCGGGGTCGCGTCGAGCGCCCCTGCCCAGAACGCGGTGACGGTGTCGATGTCCGCCGCGGGTGCGTCGATGATGACCTCGCGGAGCATGATCCGGTGCATGACGCGACCCTAGTGTCGGCCGGATGTCAGACGTAGGTTCGAACATGTGTTCGTGCGCTCCACCATCCTGCATGCCGACCTCGACGCCTTCTACGCGTCCGTCGAGCAGCGCGACGACCCCCGCCTGCGCAACCGGCCGGTCGCCGTGGGTGGCGGCGGGGTGATCCTGGCGGCCTCGTACGAGGCGAAGCGCCGCGGCGTGACGACGCCGATGGGTGGACGGCAGGCACGCGCGCTGTGCCCGGGCCTGATCATCGTGCGGCCGCGGTTCGACGCCTACGTCGAGGCCAGCAAGGCCGTGTTCGAGCTGTTCCACCAGACCACGCCGCTGGTGCAGGGCGTGTCCATCGACGAGGCGTTCCTCGACGTCGGCGGCCTGCACAAGATCGACGTCCCGCCGGTCGACATCGCGGCGCGGCTGCGCGCGCAGGTCCGGGACGTCGTCGGCCTGCCCATCACGGTCGGGGTGGCGCGCACGCCGTTCCTGGCCAAGGTCGCGTCGCGGGTGGCCAAGCCGGACGGTCTGCTGCTCGTGCTGCCGGCCGACGAGGACACGTTCCTCCACCCGCTGCCGGTGGAGATGCTCTGGGGCGTCGGTGAGGTGACGGCCACGAAGCTGCACGCGTACGGCCTGCGGACCGCCGGGGACGTCGCCCTGCTCCCCCAGTCGGTGCTCGTCGCGGCGCTCGGACCGGCCGGCGGGCGGCACCTGTACGCGGTCGTGCACGGGCACACCCCCGCGCAGGTCGTGGTCGGCCGGTCGCGCGGGTCCATCGGTGCGCAGCGCGCGATCGGGCACGGACCGCACGACCAGGCGTTCGTCCGGGCCGCACTGCTCGGGCTGGTCGACCGGGTGTGCCGACGGATGCGCACGGCGGACCGGATCGCGCGGACGGTCGTGCTCCGGCTGCGGTTCGAGGACTACACCAAGGCCACCCGGTCGCGGTCGCTCGCGGCTGCCACGGACTCGTCCGAGGACATCGCCGCCGCGGCCCTGGGCCTGCTGGAGGCCGCCGCGCCGCTGATCCGTGAGCGCGGCATCACGCTCGTGGGCGTCGCCCTGACGGGGCTGTCGTCGGACCGGTTCGTGCAGCTGGCCCTTCCCCTCGACCACCCCGACCACGGCGGGCTCGACGAGGCGGTCGACGCGGTCGCAGTGCGGTTCGGTACGCAGGCGGTGGTGCGCGCGAGCCTGCTGCGGCGCGGCGAGGGGATCGCGGTGCCGCTGCTTCCGGACGCGTGAGGCAGCACCGGCCGCGGCCACTGCCGGACGCGTGGGGCCGCGGCCCCGCGTGCCTCAGGACACGGACGCTGGCGCTCGGTGGTCGGGCAAGGCCTCGGGGGCGATGTCGTCGTACGCGTCGTCGGCGGGGTTGTCCGTGGAGCCGTCGGCACGGTCGTCGTCGGAGAACAGGTCCTCCGCGGACGCCGACGCGTACCGCTCCACGTCGAGGATCCCCTCGCGCTTCGCGACGACGGTCGGCACGAGTGCCTGCCCGGCGACGTTCACGGCCGTGCGGCCCATGTCGAGAATCGGGTCGATGGCCAGCAGCAGGCCGACGCCCGCCAGGGGCAGACCGAGGGTCGACAGGGTGAGGGTCAGCATGACCACGGCCCCGGTGAGGCCGGCGGTCGCGGCGGATCCGACCACGGACACGAACGCGATGAGCAGGTAGTCGGTGATCGACAGGTCGATGCCGAACAGCTGCGCGACGAAGATCGCGGAGATCGCCGGGTAGATCGAGGCGCAGCCGTCCATCTTCGTGGTCGCCGCCAGCGGCACCGCGAACGACGCGTACGAGCGCGGCACGCCCAGGTTGCGCTCGACGACGCGCTGCGTCACGGGCAACGTGCCGATCGAGGACCGAGAGACGAACGCGAGCTCGATCGCGGGCCATGCGCCGCGGAAGAAGCTGAGGATGCCGAGCCCGTTGCTGCGCAGGATGACCGGATAGACGACGAGCAGGACGAGCGCCAGGCCGACATAGATCGCCACGGCGAACGACCCGAGGGGTGCCAGGAGGTCCCAGCCGTAGGTCGCGACGGCGCGGCCGATGAGGCCGAGGGTGCCCAGCGGCGCGAGGCGGATGACCCACCACAGGATCTTCTGCACGACGGCGAGCGCTGACCGCGTGAAGCCGAGAAACGGCTCGGCGGCCTTCCCGCTGCGCAGCGCGGCGATGCCGACGACGATCGCGAGGACCACGATCTGCAGCACGTTGAACGAGATGCCGGTGGTAAGGGTCCCGTCGTCGGCGACCTGCGTGCTGGCGCCGAGGCCGAGGAAGTTGCTCGGGATCAGACCGTTGAGGAAGTCGAGCCAGCTGCCGCTGGTGCCCACCTCGGACCCGGCCTCGGGCCTCAGGGTCGAGCTGTTCCCCGGCTGGAAGACCAGGCCGAGGCCGATGCCGATGGCGACGGAGATCGCCGCGGTGATCGCGAACCACAGCAGCGTCTGCCAGGCGAGCCGCGCGGCGTTGGTGACCTGCTGAAGGTTGGCGATCGACGCGACGATCGCGAGAAAGACCAGCGGCGGCACGATCGCCTTGAGCAGCGTGACGAACGACGTGCCGATGGTGTCGAGCGTGGTGGTCAGCCAGTTCGGCTCCCCGGCGGTGGGACCCATCTGCAGCGCGACCCAGCCGAGCAGGACGCCCAGGCCGAGGCCGAGCAGGACCTGGACGGAGAAGGACGGGAGGTGCAGCCGGCGACGGCGCTGCGTGGTGGTCTCGGACACGGGGCTCCCCGGGGGGTGTGGCGGCGGCCGGTGTCTCCAGCCTCCGTTCGCAACCGGTCCACCCCGGCGTCTCTTCCGAGACGGTGATCACACCGCCGGGCAGATGTGCAACGTTGTAGAGAAGCCCTGTGCAACGTTGTAGAAATCTGCCAGTATGTCCACCGGTGAACCCCCACAAGGACGTGGAAGACGAGGAATCCCGATGAAGCGCACTCCCTTGGCCCTGGTCCTGATCGTGATCGCGAGCCTGCTCGGCCTGATCGGCCCGGCGAGCCCCGCGTCGGCCGGCGGGCACCCCCGGCCGCCCGCCGCCCGGCCCGTCGACCCCATCGCGCACGACCCCACGATGGTCAAGGAGAAGGGCTGGTACTACGTCGCCATCACCGGTGACGCCGCCTTCGACGACACGTACCTGCCGCTCAAGCGCTCGCGCGACCTGGTGCACTGGGAGGAGCTGGGCCCGGCGATCACCGAGCTCCCCGCCTGGGTCCTGGAGTCGCTGGGGGTCACTCCGGAGAACGCCCCGCGCGACGCCTGGGCGCCCGACCTGAGCTGGTCCGGCACGGAGTGGCGTCTCTACTACGCGGTGTCGCAGTTCGGCACCAACAACTCGGTGATCGGGCTGCTGACGTCGCCGACCCTCGCGAACGCACAGTGGGAGGACCGCGGCCTGGTGGTCCGCTCGCAGCCGGGCGTCGACACGTTCAACGCGATCGACCCGAACATCGTCGTGGACCACGACGGTGCGACCTGGCTCTCGTGGGGCTCGTTCTTCTCGGGGATCCACGTGATCCCGATCGACGTCGCCACCGGCAAGCCCGCCGACGGTGCGCAGCCCGTCCAGATCGCCCAGCGCCAGTTCGCGCCGAACGCCGAGGAGAACCCGACGATCGCGTGGCACGACGGGTACTACTACCTGTTCGTGTCCTGGGACTACTGCTGCCGCAGCGTCGAGAGCGACTACCGCACGATCGTCGGCCGCTCGGCCGCACTGACCGGTCCCTACGTCGACGCCGACGGAGTCCCGCTGCTCGGCGGCAAGGGCGGCACGGAGATCCTGCGCGGCTACAACGAGTTCGTCGGCGCCGGCGGCGGCGACCTGCTCATGGACAAGAACGGCCGTACCGGGTACTTCGTCAACCACTACTACGACGCGACCGACGGCGGAGCGCCCCGCCTCAACGTCCGCACGCTGACCTGGGGCAAGGACGGCTGGCCCGTCATCAGCGACCCGATCAACCCCAGCCGCTCGATCGGCCACGGCGACCCGTTCGTGCAGCTGGTGCCGCGCGACGGCACAGCGGTCGTCGAGAACGCCGGCTGCGGGTACGAGGGCGCCAACGTCGCCCTCTGGCACGACCTCGAGAACGCCTGCCAGCAGTGGCAGCTCTCGGACCGCGGCACCGGGACCCGGCTCCTCAACCGGTTCAGCAACAACGTCGCCGAGGTGGGCGCGTGCCAGAACGTCGACGGCGGCACCGTCGCGCAGTGGGGGTGGCTCGGGTTCCTGCCGAACAACGACTGCCAGCGGTGGAGCTTCGCGGCGGCAGGCGACGGCTGGACGACGATCGCCAGCGTGCTGCCGGGCAACCGCGTCTGGACGGTCCAGGGCGGACCGGTGGCGGGCGCCGACGTGGCGATCAGCACGCCGACGGGCGGCACCGACCAGCAGTTCCGCATCGAACCGGTCGGCGAGGTGCTGCTGGCGAGCCCGACGGACGCGAACCGGACGTTGGGGGTGACGCGGTGCAGTGCGCAGCACGGTCCCGGCGCCGGCAGGGTCGCCTTCGAGCCCCGCGACACACGGGCGTGCCAGACGTGGCAGGTCGAGTCCGTGCCCGGGACCGCCGGCTACACCGTCCGCAACGTCGAGGCCGACGTCAAGCGCGGGCAGGTCGCGTGCCTGGGCTCCGACCTGACCCTGGTCCGCACGCGCGACGGCGCCGGGTGCGGCACCTGGACGCTGCTGCCGACGGACGACGGGACCTGGTCGCTGAGCAGCGGCGGGACCACGCAGGCGGTGCGCGTGCTGCTGCCCTGACCTGCGAGAGCCTGTCGGCGACGAGATACTGACCGGATCCACCGCCCGACAGGAGCACACCGTGCCGAAGACCACGCAGACCCTGGACGTGCCCGGAGCGACCCTCGCCTACGACGTCCGAGGTGCGCTCCCGGCGGCCGACGGACGGCTCCCGCTGCTGCTCGTCGGCCAGCCGATGGACGCGTCGGGCTTCGGCACCCTCGCCTCCTGGCTCCCGGACCGGACGATCGTGACGTACGACCCCCGCGGGCTCGGACGCAGCACGCGCAGCGACGGCGACGTCACGAACACGCCTCAGCAGCAGGCCGAGGACCTGCACGCGCTCATCGGGGAGCTCGGCGGGACCGTCGACCTGTTCGGCAGCAGCGGCGGCGCCGTGACCGGGCTGCACCTGGTGGCGACGTACCCCGACGACGTCGGCACGTTCGTCGCGCACGAACCGCCCGTGCTCGCCGTCCTGCCCGACGCCGAGCAGGCGTTCGCCGCGGAGCGGCGCGTCCAGGAGGTGTACCGCGATCGCGGCTGGGGTGCGGGCATGGCGGCGTTCATCGCCCTGACGTCCGTGCAGGGCGAGTTCACGTCCGACTTCGGCCGCGAGCTCCCCACTGCGTCCACGTTCGGCCTGCCGGCCGACGACGACGGGTCCCGCGTCGACCCTCTGCTGTCGGGTGCGTCCAACGCGGTCACGGCCTACCGGCCCGACGTCGCCGCGCTGACCGCCGGCTCGGCGCGCGTGGTCGTCGCGGGCGGCATCGAGAGCCACGACACGCTGACGTGGCGCACGTCGGCGGCACTGGCCGACGCGCTCGGTCAGGAGCTGACCGTGTTCCCCAGCAACCACGGCGGCTTCCTGGGTGGCGAGTTCGGCCAGGAGGGCCAGCCGGAGGCGTTCGCCGCGCGGCTGCGCGAGATCCTCGACGCCGCAGGCTGAGCGCGGGGGCCCAGCGGGTGGACGATGGGGCGATCACCCGCCGACCAAGGAGTCGAGATGGCATCGCAGGACGAGCGCGCGACAGGGATGGACCTCCAGAAGCTGATCCGGCTGATCACGTTGGCGGTGGCGGTCGCGGCCGTCGTCAAGGAGCTACGGACGCCGCCCGAGGAACGGACGTGGAACGGCGTCCTCGGCTTCGTGCCGTACGACTTCCGCGTCCCGACCCTCGCGCGGGTCAAGGAGCGCATGTGGGACCCGGAGGGTGCACACCTGATCAGCCCGCGCGTGTTCGGCGTCGGGTGGACCCTGAACGTCGGCCGGCTCGTCGAGCTCGCCCGGCAGCGGGTCGCCGCCGCCGGCTGACCCTGCGGGGCCTGTGAGCCGCACCTACGCTCGGGAGGGTCTGCGAGACCGAGCCACGGGAGGACGTTCATGGGCACCATCACCACGACGGACGGCACGGAGATCTTCTACAAGGACTGGGGCTCGGGCCAGCCGCTCGTCTTCAGCCACGGCTGGCCGTTGTCGGCCGACGACTGGGACACACAGCTGCTGTTCTTCCTCCAGCACGGGTACCGGGTCATCGCGCACGACCGCCGCGGACACGGCCGCTCCACCCAGACGAGCGACGGCCACGACATGGACCACTACGCCGACGACCTGGCGGCGCTCACCGCGCACCTGGACCTGCACGACGCCGTCCACATCGGGCACTCCACCGGGGGTGGCGAGGTCGTGCACTACATCGCGCGGCACGGCGAGAGCCGGGTCGCCAAGGCGGTGCTGATCAGCGCGGTCCCGCCGATCATGGTGCAGACGGAGGCGAACCCGGGCGGCCTGCCGAAGGAGGTCTTCGACGGGCTGCAGGAGCAGGTGGCCACCAACCGGTCGAGCTTCTACCGTGACCTGGCCGCGACCCAGTTCTACGGGTTCAACCGCCCGGGCCGCGAGCCGTCGGAGGCGATCATCGAGAACTGGTGGCGCCAGGGGATGATGGGCGGCGCGAAGGCGCACTACGACGGCATCGTCGCGTTCTCCCAGACCGACTTCACGGAGGACCTGACGAAGATCACCGTCCCCGTGCTCGTCATGCACGGTGACGACGACCAGGTGGTCCCCTACGCCGACTCCGGCCCCCTGTCCGCCGAGCTCCTCCAGAACGGCACCCTGAAGACGTACGCCGGGTTCCCGCACGGGATGCCGACGACGGAGGCCGCGACGATCAACGCGGACCTGCTGGAGTTCCTCCGGTCCTGAGCGGATGACGAGGGCGGCCGTGCGGCCGCCCTCGTCGTGCGTCAGCGCCGTCCGCGCATCGCGTCCAGCACCACCGTGAACACGTCGGTGTTGTCCTGCGCGCGAGCGAGCCGCTCCGCCTGCGGGCCCTCCGCGGTCAGCGGGGTGGCCGCACCGGTGTGGCCACCGGTCGTCCAGTCGACCGTGAACTCCAGGTCGCTGTCCGCGATCGGGAACGGGCCGTCCTCGAGGCTCTGGGTGACCCCGGGATCCGTGCTCGCGGTGTCGCCGGACTCGTCGTCCGGGTCGACGTTCTCGATCGCCAGCCCGCCCGTCTCGTGGTCGCCGACGACGACCACCAGGGTGTCCTTGTGCTTCGCGACGTACTCGCGGACCAGCGCCACGGTCGCGTCGAGGGCCTGCCCGGCCTGGAGGGTGCGAGCAGCGTTGTTGGCGTGCGCGAACTCGTCGATGGCCTCCTCCTCGACGAGCAGGAAGAACCCCTGCCGGTCGCGCGAGAGGATGTCGAGCGCCTTCGCGGTCATGGTCGTCAGCGGCACCACCGGGGCGTACTCGTCGCCCTGCCCCTCCGGGAACTGCTCGAACATCTCCTCGTTGGCGAACAGGCCGAGGACCTTGTCGGACCGCGTCGCAGCGAGCTCGCCGGGGGTGCTGACGTAGTCGTAGCCCCCGGCCTCGGCCTTCTCGACGAGGTTCCCGAACCGGCTCCGGCTGACTTCCGGCCGGGGGTCCGCCGGGTCGTCGGGGTACGCCCCGGGGTTCCCCTCGGGGAACCACCAGTCCTCTCCGCCGCCCAGGATCACGTCGGGCTTGGTCACCTCGATGAACTGCCGGGCGATCTCGCTCTGGTCGCCGCGGTCGGGGACGTGGGACCCGAACGCGGCGGGAGTGGCGTCCGTGACCTGCGCCGTGGTGACCAGCCCGGTCGCCTTGCGCAGGTCCTTCGCGTGCTCCAGGAGCGTCTTGACCGGGTTGCCGTCCACGTCCACCGACACCGCGCCGTTGTAGGTCAGGACGCCTGCCGCGAACGCCGTGGCGCCGGCGGCCGAGTCGGTGACGGCCTCCTCCGGGTCCAGCGAGTCGGTGTGCGTCCACCCGGCGTACCGCAGCGAGTCCATCTGCAGCTGCCCGTCCTTGCCGACGGTCGCCAGCCGCGTGGCGTCCCGCGCTGCGAGGCTCAGGCCGTCGCCGACCATGAAGATCACGTTCTTCGCGACGGCCCGGTCACCGCCGCGGCCGTGGTCCCGTTCGTCGCGGTCACCGCCACCGGCGATCCCGGTGGTGGTGAGCCCTGCTGCGAGCACGGCTGCGCTGCCGGCTCCTACCCAAGTGCGTCGTGAGTTGAGCATCGTGTGCCGTCCCTCGGACTTCGTCGTCCCTCTCGGCGTCGGCCCGGTTCTGGACCGTGCCGTCCATCGTTCGACCGTTCGGGTGAACGCGCATCCCGGGGCGGTACCTACGGCCGCGGCGGGCGGCAGACGACGACCTGGAGGCCGCCGCGGTGGCGCCGCGCAGGCGGCCGGCGTCGAGTGCTGCTCCCGGTCGACGCAGGCTAGGCGAACCGTACCGCGATCCCCGGGTAGTCCACGACCAGGCCGGTGTCGTCGTAGTCGAGCACCGCCTCGAACCCGCCCTCCGACGTGTACGCGAAGCGGTGGTCGTCCAGTCGTCGGTACGTCTGGTCCAGCCGACGGACCGCCAGGTCGGACGCCTGGACGTACACCGCGGACGCTGCGACGACCTCGCCCACGGGCATCGTCAGCCGATGGACGGGCAGCGTGTTGGTGCAGGCCGACGCCTCGAGGTCGACGTCGACGAGCCCGTCCAGGTGGGGTGCGGGTGCACCGTCGACCGTCCAGGTACCCCGACCGTCCGAGAGCAGGTGCACGGAGCGGAGCCCCACCACGGTGTCCGACGTGACGCTCGCCTCCCGGACGACCCACCCGTCGTCGAGCGTGATCTCGTACGTCACCGCGTACGCCCGGCCGTCCTCGACCGCGGACGTGTGCCCGCGCAGCCGACCCGGCTCCAGGTACACCACCTCGAACCCGTCGACGGCGTCGACGAAGCGCCACGCAGCGAACGACGGAAGCATGGGCTGTCCCCCCTCTCAGGCGGCGTCGAACACCTGGCCGTTCGCCGGGAAGTCCGCGAGCGCGGTCGGTTTCGGTGATCCGGTGGCCCAGCGCTCGTCGAGCACGTCCGGGTCGACGACGAGCTCCGGCCAGCGCATGGGGATGCCCGCGGCCGCGGTCAGCCGACGACGGTCCATCACCTGCACGTGCAGGTGCGGCTCGGAGGTGTTCCCGGTGTTCCCCACGGCGGCGATCGGCTGCCCGGCGACCACCCGGTCACCGACGGACACCGTCACCGAGCCGCGGCGCAGGTGTGCGTATGCGGCGAACGTGCCGTCACCGTGCTCGACGACCACGTGGTTGCCGAGGATGAGCGGGGCGCCGACGACCTCCCGCACGAGGGCCTCCGCCGTCATCATCCAGACGAGCGCGGGCCAGGTGTCCCGGCCGCGGTGGTCCCGCTGCCGGTCGGCAGCCTCGACGACCGTCCCCGCCGCCATCGCGTGCACGGGTGCACCGAACGACGGGTAGGACTCCGGACGGCGCGTCCGGGGGGACCAGCCGGTCCTCGTCGGCGCGGACGGGGACGGCTGCAGCAGGTCGACCGCGTACGCCTGTCCGTACGCGTTGACGCCGTGGCTCGGCACCGACGTCCCGGGGCTGTTCAGCGCCACCCAGCGACCGCGCACCGGTGGCGCAAGGTCGACGGGTGCGTGCTCCGAGCGCGGTGGGCGCACGAGGAACAGCAGCACGGGCACCACCATGAGAGCCAGGTCCCACGGCCTCGGGATGTCGAGGGCGAGGTTGGCGACCACCGCCAGGACGAACAGCCGCACCCACCAGGTCTGCAGCGTCGATCGTGCGTTTCATCGTCGTGCTCCCATCACGAGGACGAGCAGGGGGACCACGCGGGCGACCGGCACCTCATACCGCCCGCCGCCGACCGCGCGGAGCCAGCCCGCCGCGACCAGCTGGCGCAGGTGGTGGTACACCTGCCCGCTCGTCCCCACACCCTCGGTGTCCATCAGGTCGTTGGCGGTGCCGACACCGGACAGCACCCTGCCGAGCAGCCGCAGCCGCACGGGATGGCCGAGCGCGGCGAACACGTCGGCGTGGTCGGACCAGTCCTCGTCGAGCAGCTCGTCCGTGCCGGCCGCCGACTGCCACCGTGCCACGCGACGGTCGGGCAGCGTCACCGCTCCGGTGAGCAGCACGGCCCCCGGCTCGCCCACCCGCTCCTGCAGCCCGTCGAGCGCCCAGAAGACGTCCGGGTCGGGCACGTGCGCCGACACGGGTCGCTGGCGTGCCCTCTCGAGGTCCGCGACGCGCTGCTCGAGCGCAGCGAGGCGGTCGTCGTCATCGGTCATATCTCGATGATATCGAGATTACGTAATTCTTGCGACCGCACGAGGGCGCCGAGGGACGCGCATCGAGCAGTGGTCCGTGCAGGCCGATCGGCCGACACCTGACGACGTCAGGGTGTCCGCCGCAGCACCGCGTCCGCGTGCTTGAGCACCGGTCCGTCGACGAGCCTCCCCTCCCACCGGAACGCCCCGTGCTGCCCGACCGCCGCGGCGAGCACCCCGCGCGCCCACTCGACCTCCGCGTCGGTCGGCCGGTACGCCGCGCGGATCACGTCGACCTGCGACGGGTGGATGCACGCGGTCGCGGTGAACCCGCTCGCCGCCGCGTCGGACGCCTCGGCGGCGAGCCCGTCGACGTCGCCGATGTCCAGGTGCACCGCGTCGATCGCGGCCTTCCCGTAGGCGCCCGTGGCCACCAGGACGACGGACCGCGCGTGGACGGCGACGTCTCGGTACGACCCGTCGGCTCGCCGGCTGGACGTCCCGCCGAGCGACGCGACCAGGTCCTCGGCACCCCACATCAGCCCGACGACGTTGGGCTGCGCGGCGATGTCCGCCGCGTGCACCACGCCCGCGGCGGTCTCGATGAGGGCGACGACGTCGTACCTGGCCAGCACGTGCACGTCGGCGGCCGACGCCGTCTTGGCGAGCATGACCGTGCGGTACGGCGTCGCCCGGAGCGCGACGAGGTCCTGCTCGAGGTCGTCGGTGCCGACGGGGTTGACCCGGACGACCGTCCGCTCCGGGTCCAGGGTGCTCGCGGCGAGGTGGGCGCGAGCCACCGCCTTGTCCGACGGGTTGACGGCGTCCTCCAGGTCGAGGATCACGGTGTCCGACCGCGCGGCAGCCTTGGCGTACCGCTCGGGGCGGTCAGCCGGGCAGAAGAGCAGCGCCGGGCCTCTCACGGGCGGCACCAGAACAGGACCGTGCGCATGGCGACGACCACGACGACGTCGTCCTGGTTGCGACCGGTGTGCTCGAGCGTGACGACCCCCTGGCCGGGCCGCGACGACGAGAGCCGCTTGTCCGTCACGACGGTCGACGAGTACAGCGTGTCCCCGTGGAACAGCGGGTGCGGGAACCGGACGTCGGTGAACCCGAGGTTCGCGACGATCGTGCCCTGCGTGAGCTGTGGGACCGAGCTCCCCACCAGCACGGACAGCGTCATCAGCGAGTTGACCAGCCGCTGCCCGAACGGCTGCTCGGCCGACCACGCCGCGTCCAGGTGCAGGGCCTGCGGGTTCATGGTCAGCGTCGAGAACAGGACGTTGTCCGCCTCGGTCATCGTCCGTCCGGGCCGGTGCACGTACCGGACGTCGAGCTCGAGCTCCTCGTAGTACAGCCCGCGCTGCTCGATGTCTCTCGTCATCGCGGCGCGCCGGTGAAGCCGAGCTCGCGCGCGATCACCATGAGCTGCACCTGCGTGGTCCCTTCGCCGATCTCCAGGATCTTCGAGTCGCGGTAGTGCCGCGCGACGGGGTTCTCGTTCATCACGCCGTACCCGCCGAAGATCTGCGTCGCGTCGCGCGCGTTGTCCATGGCCGCCTCGCTGCCGATGAGCTTCGCCAGGCTCGCCTCCAGCTTGAACGGCTGGCCGGCGACGAGCCGGTGGGCGGCGTCCAGCCACGCCAGGCGGGCGGAGTGCACGCGGGCTTCCATGCGGGCGATGGTGAACGCGATGCTCTGGTTCTCGCCGATGGGGTGACCGAACACGTTGCGGCTCCTGGCGTACCGCATCGCCTCCTCCAGGCAGCCCTGGGCGGCGCCCGTGCAGAGCGCGGCGAACGCGACGCGGCCCTCGTCGAGCGTCTGGATGAACTGGGCGAACCCGCGCCCCCGCTCCCCGAGCAGGTTCTCCTCCGGCACGCGCACGTCCTCGAACAGCAGCGGGTGGGTGTCGGAGGTGTGCCAGCCGACCTTGTCGTAGGCGGGCAGCACCGTGAACCCGGGGGTGCCGCTGGGCACCAGGATCGCGGTGAGCTCCTTCTTCACCGACCCGTCGGCGCGCACGCTCTCCCCTGTCACCGCGGTGATCGTCACCAGCCTCGTGATCTTCGACCCGGAGTTGGTGATGAACTGCTTGGTCCCGTTGATGACCCACTCGCCGCCGTCGAGCACCGCGATCGTCTTCGTGCCCGCCGCGTCGGAGCCCGCGTCGGCCTCCGTCAGCCCGAACCCCGCGAGCGCCTCGCCCCGCGCGAGCATCGGGATCCACGCCCGCTTCTGCGCCTCCGTCCCGCTGCGCCACACCGGCATCGCCCCGAGCCCGACCCCGGCCTCCAGCGTCACGGCGATCGACTGGTCGACGCGCGCCAGCTGCTCGACGGCCAGGCACAGGTCGACGTAGTCCCGGCCCTGCCCGCCGTACTCGACGGGGAACGGCAGACCGAACAGCCCCATCTCCCCCATCTGGGCGAGGATCTCGTACGGGAGCTCACGCTTCGTGTCGTACTCGTAGGCGGCCGGGGCCACGACGGTGTCGGCGAAGTCGCGCACCTCGTCGCGGAGCTTCTGCTGCTCGGGGGTGAGGTCGTAGGTCATGCCGGGGTCCCTTCGTCGGGGTGGCCGGTGATGGTGGCCACCACGTGGTCGAGTGCCACCTGGTCGGTCGGTCGGACCGTGAGGGTGACGATGCCGTCGCTGGGCGCGACGACCCGGTGCTCCATCTTCATCGCCTCGATGGTGAGGAGGATCTGGCCGGCGACGACGCTGTCGCCGGTCCCCACCTCCACCGAGACGACCGTGCCGGGCATGGGGGAACGCACCTGCGGGTCGACGGGGCGCGTGCCGTGGGTGAGGGCCGCCAGGTCGTCGGCGAGCCGTTCGACGCGGGTGCGGAACCGGAGCTCGGACGCCGAGCCCTGGTCGCCGACCCAGGTGACCGACCCGTTCGTCACCAGGCGCAGCGGGTGGACGACGCCGTCGAGCTCCAGGTCGGCGGCGTCCGGCCCGCGTCGCACGAGTCGGGCCGGGACCGGGTCGGCGTCGCCGATCGCCACGGTGTCGCCGAGGACGGACACCTCGACGTCGCCGACCTCGTAGCGGGTCGGCCGGGGTGCCCCGAGCCGCCAGCCGTCGGACGCCCACGCGCCCTCGGTGACGTGGTGCCGGGACAGCGCTGCCGCGACGACGTGGATCGCGTCGGCCCCTGTGGCCCGGCCGTCGTGCCGCCGCGCGAGCAACCCCGTGTCGAGCCGCCCCGCACGCACGTCGGGGTCCGCGAGGATCTGCCGCAGGTAGGACACGTTCGTCCGGACCCCGAGGATCGTCGTGCGGGAGAGGGCCGCGTCCAGCCGCGCGATCGCCGTGGCCCGGTCGGGTCCCCACGCGATCACCTTGGCCAGCATCGGGTCGTACGCGGACCCGATCTCCAGGCCCTCCCGCAGCGCGCTGTCGACGCGGATGCCGTCGCCGGTCGGTTCGTCGAGCACGTGCACGGTTCCGGCCGACGGCAGGAAGTCCCGGAGGGGGTCCTCCGCGTAGACGCGTGCCTCGACGGCGTGACCGGTCAGGACCACGTCGGCCTGCGTGAGCGTCAGCGACTCCCCCGCGGCCACCCGCAGCTGCCACTCGACCAGGTCCAGCCCGGTGACCGCCTCGGTGACGGGGTGCTCCACCTGCAGCCGCGTGTTCATCTCCATGAAGAAGAACTCCGTCGGCGCCTCGTCGGACACGAGGAACTCGACGGTCCCCGCGCCCACGTACCCGACGGTGCGGGCCACCTCGCACGCGGCCTCGCCGATACGGGCGCGCGTCGGCTCGTCGAGCAGCGGCGACGGCGCCTCCTCGACCACCTTCTGGTGCCGACGCTGCAACGAGCACTCCCGCTCGCCGAGGTGGATCACGGCACCGTGCTCGTCGGCCAGCAGCTGCACCTCGATGTGCCGCGGGCGCCTGACCAGCCGCTCGAGCAGGAGCGTGTCGTCGCCGAACGCCGCCGCGGCGACCCGGCGGGCGCCCACGAGGGCGTCGGCCAGGTCCTCGGCCCGCTCGACGACGGTCATGCCCTTGCCGCCCCCGCCCGCCGACGGCTTGACCAGCAGCGGGTACCCGACGCGCTCGGCGGCCGCGGCGTCGACCGTCGACGAGCCCGGGATCACCGGCACGCCCGCGGCGCTGACGTGCTCCTTGGCGCGGATCTTGTCCCCCATGACCTCCAGCGCCTTGACGCCGGGGCCGACGAACACGATGCCCGCCGCCTCGCACGCCCGCGCGAGGTCCGCGTTCTCGGAGAGGAACCCGTAGCCGGGGTGGATCGCGTCGGCGCCCTGTGCTGCGGCCACGACGGAGTCGATGGACAGGTAGCTGTCGATCCTGACCGCACGGTCGGCGCGCTCGACGTGCAGGGCGTCGCGGTCCGAGTCCGTGTAGACGGCGACGGCCCGGATCCCGAGCCTCTGGAGGGTCGCGATGACCCGGCAGGCGATCTCGCCGCGGTTGGCGACGAGCACGGTGGAGAACATGGCGCTCACATCCGGAAGAGCCCGAAGCGGGGCTCGCTCAGAGGGACTCCTGCGCACACGTCGAGGGCCATCCCGAGGACGCGTCGGGTGTCGGCCGGGTCGATGATCCCGTCGTCCCACAGCCGCGCCGTCGAGTAGTACGGGCTGCCCTGCGTCTCGTACTGCTCGCGCAGCGGCGCCTTGAACGCCTCCTCGTCCTCGGCGGACCACTCGTCGCCCAGCTGCTCGCGGCGGATCGTGGCCAGCACGGACGACGCCTGCGGGCCGCCCATGACGGAGATCCGGCTCGCGGGCCACATCCACAGGAACCGCGGGGAGTACGCCCGCCCGCACATGGAGTAGTTGCCGGCCCCGAACGAGCCGCCGATCACGACCGTCAGCTTGGGCACGCGCGTCGTCGCGACGGCCGTCACCATCTTGGCGCCGTGCTTCGCGATCCCCCCGGCCTCGTAGTCCTTGCCGACCATGAACCCGTTGACGTTCTGCAGGAACACCAGCGGGATGCCGCGCTGGTCGCACAGCTCGATGAAGTGCGCACCCTTGAGCGCGGACTCGCTGAACAGCACGCCGTTGTTGGCGACGATCCCCACGGGATGCCCGTGCAGGCGCGCGAACCCGGTCACCAGCGTCGTGCCGTACTCGCGCTTGAACTCGTGCAGCTCGCTGCCGTCGACCAGTCGCGCGATGACCTCGTGCACGTCGTACGCGGTCTGCAGGTCGGTCGGCACGACGCCGTAGAGCTGGCCCTCGTCGACCTTCGGGGGCCGGCTCGGCTCGACGGTCCAGGCCCGGTCGGTGGGGACGGGCAGCGTCGCGACGATGTCCCGCACGATCTGCAGAGCGTGCGCGTCGTTCTCCGCGAGGTGGTCCGTGACCCCCGAGGTCCGCGCGTGCAGCTCGCCGCCGCCGAGGTCCTCCGCCGTGACCACCTCACCGGTCGCCGCCTTCACCAGGGGCGGCCCGGCCAGGAAGATCGTGCCCTGCCCCCGCACGATCACGGTCTCGTCGCTCATCGCCGGGACGTACGCACCGCCCGCGGTGCACGACCCCATCACGCAGGCGACCTGCGGGATCCCCTCGGCGGACATCCGCGCCTGGTTGAAGAAGATCCGGCCGAAGTGGTCGCGGTCCGGGAACACCTCGTCCTGCTTGGGCAGGAACGCGCCGCCGGAGTCGACGAGGTAGATGCAGGGCAGCCGGTTCTCGAGCGCGATCTCCTGCGCCCGCAGGTGCTTCTTGACCGTCAGCGGGTAATAGGTGCCGCCCTTCACGGTCGCGTCGTTGGACAGGACCATGACGTGCCGGCCGTGCACCAGCCCGATCCCCGCGATGACCCCGGCGCCGGGGGCCTCACCGTCGTAGAGACCGTCGGCGGCCAGCGGCGCGACCTCCAGGAACGGGCTGCCGTCGTCGAGGAGCACGTCGATCCGCTCGCGCGGGAGCAGCTTGCCGCGGGCCACGTGCCGGTCCCGCGAGCGCTGCGGTCCGCCCTGCGCCGCGGTCCGGAGCCGGTCTCTCAGTTCTGCGACGAGGGCGCGCTGGGACGCGTCGCTCGCTGCGAACGAGGTTCCGGCAGGGTCGGCTGCCGTGCTGAGCATCTCCATCGACGCTGTCTCCGCGGGGGTGGTGGGAGAGACGAACTGAGTTAGCGATCGCTAACTGAAATGAGGCTAGTCTGCGATCGGGCGCTTGTCCACGACAGGCCGCCCGCGGCACACCACTCGCCCGAGAGCAGGAACCGATGTCCAACCAGCTCGACGCTCCCCCGACGGCGCGTGTGCGCGCCAAGGCCGCGCGCCGCGACGCCCTGCTCTCGGAGGCCGCCCGGCTGTTCGCCGGTCGCGGCTTCGACGGTGTCTCGATCGAGGACCTCGGCTCGTCCGTCGGCGTCAGCGGGCCGGCGGTGTACCGCCACTTCCCGAGCAAGCAGGCGGTGCTGGCGGCGCTGCTCGTCGGGGTGAGCGAGGGGCTGCTCGCGGGCGGGAGGACCGTCGTGTCGTCGTCCGACGACGACGCGTCGGCCCTCGTCGGGCTCGTGCGCTTCCACGTCGACTTCGCCCTGCGCGACCCCGACGTCATCCGCGTGCAGGACCGCGACCTCGCCGCCCTGACCCCGCAGGCCCGCGAGTCGGTCCGCGACCTGCAGCGTCGCTACGTCGACCTGTGGGTCGACGTGCTCGCCCGCCTCAGCCCGACCGCGGACCGCGCCGAGCTCCGCCTGCGCGCGCAGGCGACGTTCGGCCTGCTCAACTCGACCCCGCACAGCGCCCGCGCGGTGACCCCCGCCCGCACGCGCACCCTCCTGGAGGAGATGGCCCTGGCCGCGCTGGGCCGGACGGCGACCAAGCCATGAGTGTCGCCGTGGGAGGCAGCCGCAGCGCTCATGGCTTGGTCCCGGACGACGTGCCCCGGCGACCGTCGTAGGGTCGGCGCGTGAGCGTGCGGAGTGTGGACGACGAGATCCCGCCGGACGAGGTCGACGTGTTCGAAGGCCTCCGGCCCCGGCTCGGGGCCATCGCCTACCGCCTGCTCGGGTCCGCCGCGGAGGCGGAGGACCTCGTCCAGGAGACGTTCCTGCGGTGGCAGGCAGCCGACCGCGAGCAGGTCCGCGTGCCGGCCGCGTGGCTGACGCGGGTGCTGACCAACCTCTGCCTGACGCAGCTCCGGTCCGCGCGTGCCCGTCGCGAGGTCTACGTCGGGCAGTGGCTCCCGGAGCCCCTGCTCGCCGGTGACCCGATGCTGGGCCCGGCGGACACGGTCGAGCAGCGCGAGTCGGTGTCGAGCGCGGTGCTCGTGCTCATGGAGCGCCTCACCCCGACCGAGCGCGCCGTCTACGTGCTGCGCGAGGCGTTCTCCTACCCGCACGCGGAGATCGCGGACCTGCTCGACATCACCGAGTCCAGCAGCCAGCAGGTCTTCCACCGCGCCAAGGAGCACCTCGGCACGCCGGGCGTGCGGACCGAGGTCGACCGCGCGGACGCCCGCAAGGTCGTCGAGGAGTTCCTGGCCGCCGCCACCAGCGGGCAGACCGACCTGCTCGTGCGGTTGCTGACCGCCGACGCGATGGGCGCGGGCGACGGCGGCGGCACGGTCCCGGCACGGCTCGACGTGATCGTGGGCGCTCAGTCCGTCGCCAAGCAGCTGCGGGGACTGCTGCGGCCCAGCGACGCCAAGCGCAGGATCATCGGCGGCCGTCCGGACGTCTACGCGTGGACCGCCAACGGCAGCCCGGCCGTGGTGGTCGCGGTCGGCGACCGGGTGGTCGGCATCATGACGCTGGAGCTGACGGACGACGGGATCGCCGCGGTCCTGAGCCAGGCCAACCCCGACAAGCTCGAGCGCGCGACGCGGCTGTGGGCGACGACGGACCACGGAGAGCCGCTGATCACCGGCTGGTGAGCCACGTCACACCCCGGACGTGTCAGGGATCGGGTCCCCACTCAGTTCAGGGGGCACCCATCCCCCACCAAGGAGCTGAGCGATATGGTGCACCGCATCGTCATCCTCGGAGCCGGCTACGCCGGGACCACCGCCGCCGGCCGGCTGGCCCGCCGCCTGCACGGCGACGACGTCGAGATCACCCTGGTCAACGCCGAGCCGGACTTCGTCGAACGCGTACGGATGCACCAGCTCGCGACCGGCCAGCACCTCCGCGACCGCCCGCTGCGTGACCTCCTGGCAGGCTCGGGAGTGACCCTGCGGGTCGCCCGCGTCACGTCGGTCGACGTCGACCACAAGGTGGTCACGCTCGACGACGCGTCGGACCTCGGCTACGACACGCTCGTCTACGCCCTGGGCAGCGCGCGCGACGACCACGGCGTGCCGGGCGTCTTCGAGCATGCGCAGGAGGTCGCCAGCCGACCCGGTGCGCTGCGGCTGCGCACCCGGTTGCGCGCGCTCGCGCCGGGCGGACGCGTCGTGGTCGTCGGCGGCGGCCTGACCGGCATCGAGGCCGCCAGCGAGATCGCCGAGTCGTTCGAGCACCTCGACGTGGCCATCGCGGTCCACGGGACGTTCGGCGACTGGCTCTCGCCGTCCGGCCGGCGTCACCTGCGCGGCACGTTCGACCGCCTCGGCGTCACCGTCCACGAGCACTCCGCCGTGACGCGCGTCGACGCCGGATCGGTGACGACCGGCGACGGCATCATCCTCCCGGCCGACGTGACCGTCTGGGCCGCGGGCTTCGCCGTCCACCCGATCGCGGCCGCGTCGACGCTCGAGGTCACCGACCGCGGGCAGATCGTGGTGGACGAGACCATGCGCTCGGTGTCCCACCCCGACGTCTACGCCGTCGGGGACGCGGCGTTCGCGCACACCACGGTGGGCACGCCGATGCGGATGTCGTGCGCGTCGGGCGTCCCGATGTCGTGGCAGGCCGCCGACTCGATCGTCGCCCGGCTCACCGGCGGCCGGCTCCCGCGCACACCACTGACCTACGTGCACCAGTGCATCAGCCTGGGCCGGCGCGACGCCCTCATCCAGTTCGTGACGCCCGACGACCGCGCCCGGTCCTTCGCCCCCGGCGGTCGGCTGATGGCCCGCTACAAGGAGCTCGTCTGCGTGGGCGCGGCATGGGTCGTCGCCCACCCCGTCCCCTACCCGGTGCGCCGACGACGCGCCACGTCCGCAGCGGCGCTCGTGGCCGACCCTGTCTAGGTCAGGTCGTCGTGCGGGTCCAGTGCTGGTTGGTGCCGCCGTTGCACGTGAACTGCACGATGTCGCCGCCGTCCGCCGTCGAGCGGGAGAGGACCTCGAGGCACTTGCCGCTGTGCCGCGCCCGCAGGGAGGAGTAGCCGCCGCTCTCGGACTGCCACAGCCACTGCTGGTTGGCTCCCCCGTTGCAGGTGTACTGCACGACGTCGGCGCGGTCCGCCGTCGAGCCGCCGACGACGTCGAGGCACTTCGCGCTGTTGCGGTTGACGATCCGGTAGTAGCCGCCGCCGGCGTCCTCGAAGCGCCACTGCTGGTTGAGGCCGCCGGTCCACCGCCACTGCAGGACGTTCGCGCTGTCCGCCCCGGAGCTGCTGGCGACGTCCGCCACCTTCCCGCTGTTGCGGTTGGTCAACCGGTAGTGCGTGCTCGCGACGCCCGCGACGACGCCGGTGGCCGTGTCGACGGTGATCTGCGGGGTGAAGGCGAGCGACATGGAGGTGCTCGACGGGAACCCGATCGGGAGCCAGACGTACTGCGAGTCCTGGACGGCGCCACCCCACGCACCCGCCCACCGGTCACCGAGGTACAGGTAGCTGGTGGTGCTGGTCCCCTGGACGGGCAGGACGTAGGTCGGCTGCGACCCGAAGGTCGTGCCGTCCCCGACGTTGCTGAAGCCCGACCACGGGCCGGCGAGACTCGTGGCCGTGGCGTACTTCGCCTGGTTGGGGCTCCACCCGGTGGCGCCGGACGTGAGCAGGAAGTACACGCTGCCGCGCTTGAACACCGCGGGCGCCTCGCGGTGCTGGCCCGGCCACGGGTTGCCGACGAGGCTGCTGATCCCCAGGTAGTCCGGCGTCAGCCGGTAGATGTGCAGGTCGTAGTTCTCCCGGGCCGCGGAGATCAGGTACGCGGTGCCGTTGTCGTTGAACAGGGTGAGGTCGCGCGACATGTGGCCGAGCGGCCGGAAGCTGCCGTGGTACGTGTAGCTCCCGTCGACGGTGGCGGAGGACGCGACCGCGACACGGGCCTCCGAGTAGTTCCCCGCCTGCTCCTTGTGCATCCACATGACGAAGCGGCCGGTCGACTCGTTGTAGATGACCTTCGGCCGCTCGATGTTGGCGGAGTCCAGCTCGGACGCGGACGCCTCCGTGAGGACGTGGTTGCGGAACTCCCACGTGGCCAGGTCGGTCGAGCGGTACACGGACACGTACCGGAAGCTGTTGTCGGCGTTCCGGTTCTCCCCGAACCAGTAGTAGTACGACCCGACCTTGAGGACGCCACCGCCGTGGGCGTGCACCGGAGCACCACCGGTGTCACGGAACTGCGTGCCGTTGGTGATCGTGAACGTCGCCGCGACCGCGGCCGTGGCGACCAGCGCCACGGACAGCACGGCGGCGAGCAGAGCGGCGAGCGCCCGGGTGGCCCTCATGACGACCACAGCTGGTTGGTGCCGCTGTTGCACGTGTACTGCTTGAGACGCGTGCCGTTCGCCGTCGAGAAGCCGGGCAGGTCGAGGCACTTGCCCGAGTGCCGCGCGACGAGCTGGTAGGAGCTGCCGACCGAGCGGACCTGCCACTGCTGGTTGGTGCCGCTCCCGCACGTGTACTGGATGACGGCCGCACCGTCGGCGACGGACGCGTTGCTCACGTCCAGGCACTTGCCCGAGTGCGACGCGACCACGTTCACGTACCCGTTGCCGCGGTCCGTGAGCCGCCACAGCTGGTTGGCCGCGCCGCCGCACGTGTACTGGATGATCTCGGCGCCGTTCGCGGTCGAGCCGCTCACCACGTCGACGCACTTGGCCGAGGCCCTGTTGACGATCCGCACGGCCGAGCCGCCGGCCCCGTTGCCTGCGTCCGGGTCGACCGAGTCGCCCCACGCCCAGCGCAGGCGGTTCGCACCGGAGGCGCTGCGGACGGTCAGGTCGGCGTTGGCGCCGCTCCCGGACTTGGCGTACATCGAGTACCAGTCGTAGCCGATGGTCCCGGGCTTGCCGCCGAGAGCCGGCCAGTACGTGCCGCCCAGGCTGTTGTCCCGCATGACCTGGGTGACGGCGCGGATGTGGCGGACGAAGTTGTCGGTGCTGCCGGCGTCCCCGTAGTTGAGCCCGCCGTCCATCGGGGCGCCGAACTCCGTCACGACGGCGCGCGACGCACAGCTGCCGAGGCGGGTCGTCATGTGGCTGCGCCAGCCGTCGTAGGTGTTCGAGCCGTAGAAGAACGCGTAGTGGTGGAACGAGAGCAGCGTGGAGGCGAACCGGCTGTCGGTGCAGAGGTCCCGCAGGTCCTGGCTGTACCCGGTCCCGCCGATGAGCACCCGGCCCGCGGGCACGGAGGAGTGGCGGGSGAGCCAGTCGGCCGCGACGTTGCGCCACTCGGCCGACGAGTAGCCGTGCGGCTCGTTCATCGGCTCGAGGTAGACCTGGCCGTTCGAGCCGTACTGGGAGACCACGGTCGACCACATCGCGTGGAAGGCCGTCAGGTTCGTGACCCGACCGCCGGACGCGGCGCCGTCCTCCCAGTACGCGAGGATGACCTTCCAGCCCCGGGCGGTCGCCGCGTCGATCACCCCGCGGTAGCTGCTCCACCACGCGGTCCCGACGGTGTGGGTGTTGATCGGCAGGCGCACGGTGTTGATGCCGAGCGTCGACTGCATGTCGTCGAACACCGCGTTCGCCGTGGCCTGCACCGTCGCGTAGCTGTCGGAGCTGCTCAGCCCGTCGATGACGAGGGGTCCGGTGCTGAAGTTGTCACCGGTCACCGCCCAGTTCATGCCGCGGAACTGTGACGTGGCGGCGGACGCGGGCGCCGGGGCGGCCAGGGCGACGAACGGCAGCAGCGTCAGGACGCTCAGTGCGCTGACCACGCGGCGACGGAGGGTGCGCCGTGCGGGCGCGCTGGAGCGGCTCATGGTGTCGACCTGTCTGTGCGACGTTGCACGTGTCCGGGGTCTGGTGAGGCTGCCTTCCTGCATGTCACGGACATGTCAGGACGTCGGCTACGGTCACACCTGCCCGAGACTCGGTCAAGGGTTCGTCGACACGGTGAAACGAATCACTACGCGTTCGATCACGATCGATCAGAGGCCGCGACAGCCGCTAGACCAGGGCGAGCACGGTGCCCGGGTGCGCCAGGATCCGTCCGACGTCCGCGAGGAACCGAGCGGCCTCGGCCCCGTCGACCAGGCGGTGGTCGAACGACACGCTCAGGGTCATGACGCTGCGCAGCGCGACCTGGTCCCGGAACTCCCAGGGCTGCCGCCGGATCGCTCCGGTCGCCACGATCGCCGCCTGCCCGGGCACCAGGATCGGTGTGCCGGTGTCGACGCCGAAGACCCCGATGTTCGTGATCGTGATCGTGCCGCCCCCCAGGTCCGCGGGTGTCGTCGTGCCCGCCCGCGCCTCCCGGGTGAGGTGACCGATCGCGTCGGCCAGCTCAGGCAGGCGCAGCCGGTCGGCGTCCTTGATGTTCGGCACCAGCAGCCCGCGCGGTGTCGCCGCGGCGATGCCCAGGTTCACGTACCCGTACTGGACGATCTCCCCCACGGCCTCGTCCCAGTGCGCGTTGAGCGACGGGTTGCGACCGACGGCGATCGTCACCGCCTTGGCGACGAGCGTGAGGATCGAGATGCGGTGACCCTCCAGGGCGCGGTCGGCCCGGAACGCCTCCACCAGCTCCAGCGTCGGCGTGACGTCGACCGTCAGCGACGTCGACGCGTGCGGAGCCGTGAACGCGCTGGCCACCATCGCGGCGGCGGTCTGCTTGCGGACGCCCGCGACGGGGGTCCGCACCTCCCGTGTCGCTGCCTCCGGCGGGGTCGGCGCTTCCTTGAGCGGCCGCGCGAGCCCTGGCCGGTGCGCGGCGGACAGCGCGTCGGGACGGCGTGCCGCCGGCGAGACCTCGACCCCCGACACCGCCCGCAGGACGTCGTCGCGCGTGATCATCCCGTCCTTGCCGGAGCCGACCATCTTGTTCAGGTCGACGCCCAGGTCGTGCGCGAGCTTGCGGACCGGCGGAAGCACCCTCGGCCCGATCCGACCACCCGCCAGGGCGAGCCCGACGTCGTCGGCGACGGCGTGCGCCGCGGCCCAGTCCGCCGACTTAGACCTGCGCCGCGGTCGCGACGACCCCTCGACCAGCGGCCCGTACCCGACGAGCACGGAGGTCCGCTCGGGTGCGGCCGGTTCCGTCGACACAGGCGTGTCGTCCGTCGCCGGAGCCGGCTCCGGCTCGGCAGCGGCCGTCACCGGTTCCTCCACCGAGATCGTCAGGAGCGCCGTCCCGACGGGCACCGTCACGCCCGGCTCGACGAGCAGCTCGGCGACCACACCGGCGTACGGCGACGGCAGCTGGACCAGGGCCTTCGCGGTCTCGACCTCCGCGACGACCTGGTTGAGCTCGACGGTGTCGCCCACCGCCACGACCCATTCCACGAGGTCGGACTCGGTCAGCCCCTCGCCGAGGTCCGGCAGCGTCACGGTCTTGATCGTCGTCATGACGCCCTCCATCCGGTCAGGGAGTGCTGTCTGCCCATCACGCGGTCGACGGCGTCGAGCATCCGGTCGAGGTTCGGCAGGAAGTGCTCCTCGACCTTCGCTGCCGGGTACGGGGTGTCGAAGCCGGTCACGCGCGCGGGTGCCGCCTTGAGGACGTCGAAGCAGCGGTCGGTGATGCTCGCGACGATCTCCGCGCCGAGACCGCCGCTGCCCTGCGCCTCGTGCGAGACGACGAGCCGGCCGGTCTTGCGGACGGACACCTCGAGCGTGTCGAGGTCGACGGGTGACAGGGACCGCAGGTCGACGACCTCGACCGAGAGCCCCTCGTCCTGCGCGGCGAGCGCGGCGTCGCGCGCCGTGATGACGAGCGGTCCGTACGTGGCGAGGGTGACGTCGGTGCCCTCGACGACCACGCGAGCGCGGTCGAGCAGCGGCACGTCGTGCATCGACTCGTCGACCTCGCCCTTGACCCAGTAGCGCCGCTTCGGCTCGAAGAACACGACGGGGTCGTCGCACGCGATGGCCTGCCGGATCATCGTGTGGGCGTCCTGCGGGCTCGCGCACGTGACCACGCGCAGGCCGGGCGTGTGTGCGAAGTAGGCCTCGGGCGACTCGGAGTGGTGCTCGACCGCCCCGATGCCGCCGCCGTACGGGATCCGCACGGTGATCGGCATGCGGACGGCGCCGCCGGTCCGGTAGTGGATCCGCGCGACCTGCGTGACGAGCTGGTCGACCGCCGGGTACACGAACCCGTCGAACTGGATCTCCACGACGGGCCGGTAGCCGCGGTAGGCGAGGCCGACGGCGACACCCATGATCCCGGCCTCGGCCAACGGGGTGTCCATGACCCGGTCGGGGCCGAAGTCGCGCTGGAGCCCGTCGGTCACCCGGAACACCCCGCCGAGCGTGCCGATGTCCTCGCCGAGCAGCACCACGGTGGGGTCGTCGTCGAGCGCATGCCGCAAGCCGCTGTTCAGCGCGGCGGCCAGGGTCTGGGTCGTACGGATCGTGGCCATCACGCCTCCTCGTCGAACATCGCGAGGTAGGCCGCGTACTGGCTGCGCTGCCGTTCGAGCTCGGGTGTCGGCTCGACGAACACGTCCTCGAAGACGCTCAGCGG
Source organism: Cellulomonas sp. Leaf334 (assembly GCF_001424195.1). Classification (GTDB taxonomy): domain Bacteria; phylum Actinomycetota; class Actinomycetes; order Actinomycetales; family Cellulomonadaceae; genus Cellulomonas. Next base: position 127,582 of record NZ_LMOO01000007.1, read on the forward strand.
CTCGGGGGTGGGCAGGCCGTAGCAGCCCTCTCGCATCTGCGTGGCGAACGTGTCGGCCTTCGCCTTGATCGCCGCTGCACGCTCGTCGGTCAGCGCGCCCCGGGCGGTCAGCAGGCGCTCGATCCGGGCGATCGGGTCCTTCGCCGCCCACTCGACCTTGTCCGACGGGTCGACGTAGCGGGTGGGGTCGTCGGACGTCGTGTGCGGGCCCATCCGGTAGGTCACGGCCTCGATGAACGTCGGGCCCTCGCCTCCCCGAGCCCGGTCTAGGGCCACCCGCATCGCGGCCAGGACCGCGAGGACGTCGTTGCCGTCGACCCGGATGCCGGGGATGCCGTAGCCGGCCGCGCGGTCCGCGATCGGCCGCTGCGCCTGCAGGCCGACCGGCTCGGAGATCGCCCACTGGTTGTTCTGGCAGAAGAAGATCACCGGCGCGGCGAACGTCGCCGCGAAGACCATCGCCTCGTGCACGTCGCCCTTGCTCGTGGCACCGTCGCCGAAGTACGCGACCGCCACGGAGTCGACGCCGTCCTTGACGCAGCCGAGCGCGTACCCGGTGGCGTGCAGCGTCTGCGACCCGATCATCACCTGCGGGGTCGCCATGCCGATCGCCCGCGGGTCCCAGCCCGCCAGGGCGGTCCCCCGCCACACCCGCATGAGGTCGGCCGGTTGAGCGCCGCGGCAGTACGCGACACCGTTCTCGCGGTAGCTGCTGAACACGAAGTCGTCGCTGCGCAGCGCGCGGGCGGAGCCGATCTGCGCGGCCTCCTGACCCAGCAGCGGCGGCCACAGCCCGAGCTGTCCCTGCCGCTGGAGCGCGACGGCCTCGGTGTCGAAGCGGCGCACGACGACCATGTCCTCGTACAGGGCGAGAAGCTTCTCGTCGTCGACGTCGGCGATCACCGGGTCGTACACAGGATCGTCGCGACGGACGCCGTCGGGGGTCACCAGCTGCAGCGCTTCCGCCTGCTGATGGGTGGGCAGGGCACGGCCGGGTGACACATCTGCACGCAACATGTTTCGCTCCGTTGTGGTGGCGGAACCGTCGCTCTCGTGAAGCTAGGCCCCATTGCCTGATGTCCTGTCAGAGTAGGTCCACATGTTGGACTAGCGCGAGTGCCGACACGGCTGCACACAATGTCGTCGTCGACAGGAGGCAGTAATGGACAAGGTCGTCCAGTCCGCCGTCGAGGCGGTAGCCGACATCCCCGACGGGGCGACCCTCGCGGTCGGTGGGTTCGGCTTGTGCGGTATCCCGAGCGTGCTGATCCACGCTCTGCTCGACTCCGGCGTCCAGGACCTGGAGGTTGTGAGCAACAACTGCGGCGTGGACGACTGGGGGCTCGGGCTGCTCCTGCAGGCGGGTCGCATCCGGCGCATCGTCGCGTCGTACGTGGGCGAGAACAAGGAGTTCGCGCGGCAGTACCTGGCCGGGGAGCTCGAGGTGGAGCTGACCCCGCAGGGGACCCTCGCCGAGCGTCTCCGTGCAGGTGGGAGCGGGATCGCCGCCTTCTACACGCGGACAGGGGTAGGGACCCTGGTGGCCTCCGGCGGGCTGCCGTGGCGCTACTCGGCCGACGGTTCGGTCCTGGTCTCGTCGCCCCCGAAGCCCGTCGAGACGTTCACCGTGCGGGGCGAGGCGCACGAGTTCGTCCGGGAGGAAGCCATCACCGCCGACTACGCGCTGGTCCGTGCGGCGCGCGGCGACCGGCACGGGAACCTCGTGTTCCACGCATCGGCACGGAACTTCAACCCCCTGTGCGCGGCGGCCGGTGCGGTGACGATCGCGGAGGTCGAGGAGCTCGTCCCGGTGGGCTCGCTGGACCCCGACGGAATCCACCTGCCGGGGATCGTCGTGGACCGCGTCGTCGCACTTTCACCCGCCGAAGCCGCCGACAAGCGCATCGAACGGAGGACGGTCTCATGAGCCTCACGCGCGAGCGAATGGCGGCGCGCGCCGCCCTGGAGCTGACCGACGGGTCGTACGTGAACCTCGGGATCGGGCTGCCGACGCTCGTGCCCGGGTTCGTCCCGCCCGGCGTCGAGGTGGTCCTGCAGTCGGAGAACGGCGTGCTCGGCGTGGGTCCGTACCCGTCGGACTCGGCCGTGGATCCCGATCTCATCAACGCCGGCAAGGAGACGATCACGATCGCTCCCGGTGCGTCCTACTTCGACTCCGCGGTCAGCTTCTCCATGATCCGCGGCGGCAAGGTCGACGTCGCGATCCTCGGGGCGATGCAGGTCTCGTCGTCGGGCGACATCGCCAACTGGATGATCCCCGGGAAGATGGTCAAGGGCATGGGCGGCGCGATGGACCTCGTCCACGGGGCGCGGCGGATCGTCGTGCTGATGGAGCACGTCGCGCGCGACGGGTCCGCGAAGATCCTCCCCGCGTGCACGCTGCCGTTGACCGGGGTCGGCGTGGTCGACCGCATCATCACGGACCTGGCGGTGCTGGACGTGACGTCGGACGGGCTCGTGCTGCGGGAGTGCGCGCCCGGGGTCACCGTCGACGAGGTGGTGGCGGCCACTCCCCTGGTACCTCTGCTGGTGGACGAGAAGGTGGTGGTCTCATGAGTGCCGGGCGCGAGGTTGTCATCCTGTCGTTCGCACGGACACCGATGGCGCGTCTCAACGGCGGGCTGTCGTCGCTGTCGGCCGCGTCCTTGGGCGCCGTCGCGATCCGTGGCGCGCTGGCCCGAGCGGGGGTCGACCCGTCGTCCGTCGACCAGGTCCTCATGGGCCAAGTCGTCCAGGCCGGTGCGGGCCAGAACCCCGCCCGCCAGGCAGCGGTCGCCGCGGGGATCCCGTGGACCGTGCCCGCGATGACGCTCAACAAGGTCTGCCTCAGCGGGCTGACCGCGATCATCGACGCCGCCCGCACGATCCGGCTCGGCGAGGCCTCCGTCGTGGTCGCGGGCGGTCAGGAGTCCATGAGCCAGGCCCCGCACCTGCTCCCCGACTCGCGGCGCGGCTGGACCTACGGGGACATCCAGGCCGTCGACTCGTTGGCGTTCGACGGGCTGACCGACGCGTTCGACCGCGAGTCCATGGGCTCGTCGACCGAGCGCGGAAACAAGGCCCTCTCGATCGCGCGGGACGCTCAGGACCTCGTGGCCGTGGAGAGCCACCGCCGCGCGTCGGAGGCTGCGTCGTCCGGGGTGTTCGCCGCCGAGATCGCGCCGGTGGAGGTGCCGCAGCGACGCGGCGCGTCGGTGCTGGTCGAGACCGACGAGGGCCTCCGACCCGACACGTCGCTGGAGTCCCTGGCGGCGCTGCGCCCGGCGTTCTCCGCCGACGGCACGATCACCGCGGGCAACGCGTCCCCGCTCACCGACGGAGCGGCCGCCGTCGTCGTCGCCGCCCGCGAGGTCGCCGAGGCCCACGGCTGGACCTGGCTCGCCGCCGTCGGCGCGTCCGGGCAGGTGGCGGGCCCGGACAACTCCCTGCACTCCCAACCGTCCGCGGCCATCACGGCGGCGCTCGCCCGCGCCGGGTGGGACCTGTCGACCGTCGACCTCCTGGAGATCAACGAGGCCTTCGGGTCCGTCGTCGTCCAGTCGCTCGCCGACCTCGACTACCCGCTCGACCGGACGAACATCCACGGCGGTGCCATCGCCCTCGGGCACCCGATCGGGGCATCAGGGGCGCGGCTCGCTGGTCACGCCGCGATGGAGCTCGCACGCCTCGGGCACGGCCGTGCCGCGGTCGCGCTCTGCGGCGGCGGAGGTCAGGGCGAGGCGCTCCTCCTCTTCCGCGACTGACTCGTCACCGGGTGCGATCCGCGCGGCGGCGCGCGGTGAGCCGCTTCGACTTCGCCTGGTTGCCGCAGTCCGTCATGCTGCACCACCGTCGGCTGCCGTTCTTCGAGGTGTCGACGAAGAGGTACTGGCAACCGTCCTGCGACGCGCACGCCTTGACGCGTCCGAGCGAGCCGCTCGTCGCCAGCTCGACCGCCGACTGCGCGACCAGCCAGCGCGGGAGCGCGAGGTCGGGTTCCCACGTCCAGCGCATGGTCCCTGCGGCCGGCTCGAGCCTGCCGTGCCGGAGGGCTTCGGTGTACGCCTCCTGGACGCGGGCGAGGTGCTCGGCATCCGCCGAGCCCTCCGTGGCGTGCCCGTGGAACAGGGCGAACACGGACTCCCGGAGCGCTCGGGCGCGGGCCAGCTCGTCCCTCGCCGCGGTGGGATCGGCGTCCGCCCGGACCCGCAGCGCCTCGGCCTCCGCGTGCGACAGCGCACCGGCGCGCGTCGCCCAGTCGACGAGGTCGACGTACGTCGTCAGGTAGTCCAGCGGGGTCTCGAGCACGCGACCGTCGACGGAGTTCGCGACGTCGAGGCAGAGCGCGCCACCGACGAGCTCGGGTTGCTCCTGCACGATGCCCTCCGCTTCCTCCATACCTTGTTTTGATGGTAGCGCAGACGTACGCTACCTGTATAACCCGTTTCACTGGTAGCGGAGGTCACGATGATCGAGGGACTGGCGTTCATCGGAGCGAGGGCCACCTGGAACCTGCAGCACTCGGCGATGCCGGGTGCGCCGACGCTCCCGGACCAGGCGTTGCGACGTCCGCGCCGCACCACCGCCGTTCGCCCGCACGTCGCCGCCGTCCTCCGTCGGACGGCGGAGCGGCTGGACCCCGAGCGGTCCGCCCAGGATTTTCAGGTTCAGGTCGGACCCGGGACGTGCTAGACCCGCAGTCACACACGTGACTGACGAGGGGACGTCCCGCAGATGGGTCGGAAGAACTACCTGATCGAAGGCCTGTCCGGCACCGGCAAGACGACCGTCGCCGAAGAGCTGCACCGCCGCGGCCACCACGTCGTCCACGGCGACCGGCAACTGGCCTACCAGGGCGATCCGATGACCGGGGAACCGACGACCGACGGCAGCCACGAGAACCACCTCTGGAACGTCTCCCAGGTCCGCGCGCTGGTCGCCGACCAGCAGGAACCGGCCACCTTCTTCTGCGGCGGCTCCCGGAACTTCCCGACGTTCATCGACCTGTTCGACGGCGTCTTCGTCCTGGAGGTCGACCTCGACACGCTGCACCGGCGCCTCGACGCCCGGCCGGACTCCGAGTGGGGCGGCGGCGTGCCGACCGAGCGTTCGCGCATCGTGCGCTGGCACGCGACCAAGGACACCGTCCCGACGGACGCCGTCACCATCGACGCGACCGCACCCGTCGAGCGGGTGGTTGACGAGATCCTGCGCCACTGCCGCGTCGACTGGTCTGCACGCCTCTGACCTGCACGCGGAGCCATTCCGGCCTACCTCGGCCGGCACTCCCCGGTTGCGACCCTTCCCGGACAGCAGTCCAATCGAACGCGGGGGTCGAGTCCCGAGGAGGAGTGTCATGGACACGCAGACCGTCTGGATCATCGTCGCCGTCGTCGTGGTCGTCCTGGTGATCGTCGCCGCCGTCGCCATGAGCCGGCGCAGCGGCTCACGCCGTGCAGACGCCGAACGCGCACGCGCGCAGGAGATCCGCGAGAAGGCCGCCGCCGACCAGGTCGAGGTCCAGCGCCGCGAGGCCGAGGCCGCCCGCCTGGACGCGCAGGCACGCCTGGCCCAGGCCGAGGCCGACGCCCGAGCAGCCGATGCTGCGGCGCTCCAGGCCGAAGCTCAGGCACGCAGCACCGAGGCCAGCAGCGCACGGTCCGACCTGGACGACCGCCTCAGCACCGCGGACCGCATCGACCCTGACGTGGTCAGCGAGCAGACGACGAACGTCCCCACCGCCGACCGCACCGTGCGCGACCGAGACGTCGTGGTCGAAGAGCGGCGCACAAACCCGCCGGTCTGACCCACGGGTGCATCAGAACGGAGACGCGCGCCTCGAACCGGCAGCTTGCCGTCGGAACCTCAGGTCAGAGGTCGAGCGAGCGCCGGAGTCCTCGATCGATCTCGCGCATGAGTGAGAACGGCGCTAACCCTCGGCCGGGGATCGTCGGACAGCCCGTGGACCGCTCTCGCCGCGAGCCTTCGTCGCTTCGGCGCGTGAACGCTGAGCCGGCCCTGTGCATGCCCGGGACGACGACCAGCGCCCCGTGACTACAGTGCCCAGCGTGAGCCCTGACGCGTCGACGAGGACAGCCTCCGGTCTGCGCGTCCACGTCGCGGAGCGCACCGACGTCCTGGTCGCCGCGCTGGCGGACGTCCTGGCGACGACCCCTTCCGACCCGTTCACGCCGGACGTCGTCGCCGTCCCGACGCGCGGCGTCGAGCGCTGGGTCGCCCAGCGGCTCTCGCACCGGCTGGGCACCGGTGCGGACGCGGACGGCATCTGCGCGAACGTGCTGTTCCCGTCGCCCCAGCGGCTGGTGAGCGAGGCCTCGGCGACGTCCGCCGACGAGGATCCATGGAGCCCCGAGCGGCTCGCGTGGCACGTCCTCGCGGCCGTCGACGCCCAGCACGGCGCGGACTGGCTCCGCACCGTGAGCCGCTTCCTCGGCGACGACCAGGACGAGGTGCGCCGCGGCCGCCGGTTCCGGCTGGCGCAGCGGGTGGCCCGCCTGTTCGGCACCTACGACGTCCAGCGCCCGCAGATGGTGCGCGCCTGGGCGGAGGGTCGTGACGAGGACGGGCTCGGTGCGCCGCTCCCCCACGACCTGGCGTGGCAGCCGCGGCTGTGGCGTGCGGTCCGGGAGGCGGTCGACGAGGCGTCCCCGGCGGAGCGGCTCGACGACGCGGTGGCGCGGCTGCGGGCGGACCCGTCGAGCATCGACCTGCCCGCTCGGCTCTCGGTCTTCGGCGCCACGGCGCTCCCCGACGGCCACCTGCGCGTGCTCGACGCCCTGGCGGGGCACCGCGAGGTCCACCTGTGGCTGCCGCAGCCGTCGCTCGCGCTGTGGAGCCGGTTGACGTCCAGCGGTTCCACGCGCAGGTCAACTGCGCCCGCACCCGCGACGCACCCGCTGCTCGCGTCGATGGCGAACGACGCGACCGAGCTCGCGGCACGGGTCCTGCACCTCGACCCCGACACCGAGGCCCTCCCCACACCACCGCGTCCGGACACCGCACTCGGCGCTCTCCAGACCCGCATCGCGGACGATCGCACCGACGGACCGACTTACCAGGCAGCCGCGGCAGACCGTTCCGTCCAGGTCCACGCCTGCCACGGCCGCTCCCGCCAGGTCGAGGTGCTCCGGGAGGTGGTCGTCGGCCTGCTCGCGGACGACGACACCCTGGAACCGCGCGACATCATCGTCATGTGCCCGGACGTCGAGGCGTTCGCCCCGCTCGTCGAGGCCGTGTTCGGCCCCGCCGCGGGCATCGACGAGGGAGCTCCGGAGCATCCCGGCCGCACGCTGCGGGTCCGGATCGCCGACCGTGCGCCGCGGAGCGCCAACCCGGTGCTCGCCGTCGTCGCGACCCTGCTGGAGCTCGCCGAGTCGCGCGTCGGGGCGTCGGCCGTCGTCGACCTCGCCGGGCAGGCGCCCGTCCGGCGACGGTTCGGCTTCGACGACGAGGAGCTCGACCGGGTGCGGGCATGGGCGCTGGAGTCGGGGGTCCGGTGGGGCGAGGACGTGTCGCGACGCGAGCGCTACCAGATGGGCGCCCTGCCGCAGGGCACGTGGGCGACCGCGCTGGACCGGCTCCTGCTCGGGGTGGCGATGGCCGAGGAGGACCAGCGTTTCGTCGGCACGGTCCTGCCCGTCGACGACGTCGGGTCGAGCGACGTGGACCTGGTCGGGCGCCTCGCGGAGTTCGTCGACCGGCTCACCGTGACGCTCGGCGAGCTCGACGGTGCGCGACCGGCAGCCGACTGGTTCACGGCGCTGGACCGCGCCGTCCACCTGCTCACGGACGTCGCACCCGCCGACCGCTGGCAGCAGGCCGAGGCGGCCCGGGCGATCGACGCCGTGCGGACCGCGTCGAGCACGGTGCTGCGCCTCGCGGACGTCGTCGCGCTGCTCGAACCGCACCTGGCGGGCCGGCCGACGCGGGCGAACTTCCGCACCGGCGCGCTCACCGTGTGCTCGCTCGCGCCGATGCGTGCCGTACCGCACCGGGTGGTCGCGCTGCTGGGGATGGACGACGGCGCGTTCCCGCGTGGGTCCGGCCGCGACGGGGACGACATCCTGGCGCGCGACCCGCTCGTCGGTGAGCGCGACGCCCGCCAGGAGGACCGTCAGCTGTTCCTCGACGCGGTGACGAGCGCGCAGCAGCACCTCGTGGTCGTGTACTCGGGGGCCGACGAGCGTACCGGTGCGACGCGACCGCCCGCGGTCCCGGTCGGGGAGCTGCTCGACGCCCTCGACAACACCGTGACCTGGCCGCAGGGAGCAACGGCACGGGACCGTGTCGTCCACCACCCGCTCCAGACGGTCGACGAGCGCAACTTCGGCCCGGGGCTGCTCGGCCGCAGCGAGCCGTTCAGCTTCGACGTGCTCGACCTCGCCGCGGCGCTCACGAGACGCCGCGACGAGCCGCCCGGGGCTCCGGAACCGCTGGCACCACCCGACGCCGACCACCTCGACCTCGAGGACCTGGCGTCCACCCTGGAGCACCCCGTCCGCGAGTTCTTCCGCAAGCGGCTCGGCGCGACGCTGCCCGGCGACGAGCCGCAGCTCGACGACCGGCTCCCCCTCGCGCTGGACGGCCTCGACCGCTGGGCGGTCGGCGACCGGCTGCTCCAGGCCGCGCTGGACGGCATCCCCCTCGACGACGCCGCCGCAGCGGAGCGCCGCCGCGGGCACATGCCCCCGGCCACCCTCGGCGGCGCCACGCTCCAGCAGATCCGCGCGCAGGTCGAGCCGCTGCTGGCCGCGTCGGCGCGGTACCTCGCCGAGCCCGCGACCAGCATCGACGTCACCATCCCGCTGGACGACGGTCGCGTGCTCACCGGCACCGTCAACGGGGTGCGCGGCGGCGTCCTGGTCCGCACGGTGTTCTCCCGGCTCGGCGCGAAGCACCGCCTGCGCGCCTGGGTCCAGCTGCTCGCCCTCGCCTCCGCCTTCCCGGAGCGCACCGTCGAGGCCGTGACGATCGGTCGGGGACAGGTCCGCTCGTCGCGCGTCGCGCGCCTCACCGCGCCGGACGACCCCCGAGCGGTCCTGCAGCGGCTGGTCGCCCTCCACGACGAGGCGATGTGCGGTCCGCTGCCCCTGCCGCTGGCGACGAGCCTGGCGTACGCGCACCCCCGCACCGGCGGTGGCGACGAGGCCGACGCGCTGACCAGTGCACGCACCGAGCTCGGGACCGCCGACGACGCGGCCGCGGGGCGTGGTGGGTTCGAGGCCGTGGACGACTACCACCTGCTCGCGTTCGGCGACCCGGTCACGTTCGACCGTCTCCTGCTGGAGCGGGCCACCGGCTCCGAGTCCACGCGCTTCGGCGCCCTGGCGATGGCCCTGTGGTCGGACCTCGTCGAGCACGAGGAGGTCGGATGACCGAGCCGTTCGACGTCTGCGGCCCGCTACCGCAGGGCACGGTCGTGCTCGAGGCGAGCGCCGGCACGGGCAAGACGACGACGATCGCGTCGCTGACCGCCCGGTACGTCGCGGAGGGCGTCGCCCGCCTGCCCGAGCTGATGCTCGTGACGTTCGGCCGGCTGGCCACGTCCGAGCTGCGCGAACGGGTCCGCGAGCGCCTGGTCGAGGTCGAGCGCGCGCTCCGGGACGGCACGGCCTCGTCGGACCCGGTCATCACCCTGTTGGCCCGCACGGATCGCACGGTCCGGGCGCAGCGCCTCGCGGTCGCGCTCGCGGAGTTCGACGCCGCGACGATCACCACCACGCATGGCTTCTGCCAGCAGATGCTCACGTCGTTGGGCACGCTCGGTGACGTCGAGCCCGATGCGCGGCTGGTCCCGGACATCGCGTCGTTGGAGGCGGAGGTGGTCGACGACCTCTACCTGCGCAAGTACGCGTTCACGGGCTCCCCGACCCTGTCCGTCCAGGACGCCCGCACCATCGCGCACGAGGCGGTCAGCGACGCCGCCGCGACGCTGGAACCCGCCGACGCGTCGGGGAGGGCGCGCGACTCGTACGGTCTCGCCACGGCTGCCCGCCGCGAGCTGCTGCGCCGCAAGCGCGCGCTGCGGGTGCTCGACTACGACGACCTGCTGGTGCTGCTGCGGGACGCGCTGACCGACCCGGAGACGGGGGCCGCCGCCGCGGAACGCGTGCGCTCCCGGTACCGCATCGTGATGGTCGACGAGTTCCAGGACACCGACCCGGTCCAGTGGGACATCCTGCGGACCGCGTTCCACGGGCACCGCACCCTGGTGCTCATCGGGGACCCGAAGCAGGCCGTCTACCGGTTCCGCGGCGCCGACGTCGCGACGTACCTGCGTGCCCGCGCGGTCGCGACCACGCAGACGCTGCACCGCAACTGGCGCGCCGACCCGGCCGTCCTCGACGGGCTCGCCCCGATCCTGGCCGGCACCGCGCTCGGCGACCCCCGCATCGTCGTCCACCCGATCGAACCCGCACGCACGGGCCGACGCCTGCGCGGCGGACCGGCGGTGCGCATCCGGCAGATCACGCGTACGGCGCTCGGTGCGGCCGACGGTGCGGCGAACCCGCCCGTCGGCAAGGTCCGCGAGCTCGTGTACGCCGACGTCGCCGCGCAGGTCCTGCGCACCCTCGCGGACGAGCAGCTTGCCGACGACGACGGGGGCTGGCGGTCGGTCGAGCCGGGCGACATCGCGGTGCTCACGCGCGTCAACCGGGACGCCGTCGCGGTGCAGCGTGCCCTGGCGTCCGCCGGTGTGCCGGCCGTGATCTCGATGCTGTCCAGCGTGTTCGCGACGCCGTCCGCCCGCGACTGGCTGGTCCTGCTCTCGGCGCTCGCCCGGCCGGGCGTCGGCGGGTTCGTGTCGGCCGCGGCCCTCACGCCGTTCGTCGGCTGGAGCACGAACGAGCTCGCGGAGGCGTCCGACGAGCGCCGCGACCAGCTCGCCGACCTGCTGCGCACCTGGTCGCGCGTGCTCGACGACCACGGCGTCGCGTCCCTGCTCGAAGCCACCGCCGCGCACGGCCTGCGCGAACGGCTGGTGCGCCTGCCGGACGGCGAACGTCGCCTGACCGACGTCCGGCACGTCGGCGAGGCGCTGCACGCGGCCGCGACGGACGACGGGCTCGGCGCCGCCGCTCTGCTGGAGTGGCTGCGTGCGCGTGTCGACGAGGCCGGGCAGGACTACGCCGAGGAGCGCAGCCGGCGGCTGGAGACCGACACCGCGGCCGTGCAGGTCATCACCGTGCACGCGAGCAAGGGCCTGCAGTTCCCCGTCGTGCTCGTGCCGTTCCTCTGGGACAAGTACTCGCCGCCCAGCCCCGCGACCATCGGGTACGACCGGGACGACGTCCGGCTGCTGCACGTCGGCGGCAAGGGCAGCCCGGGGTACGACGAGGCGCGCGCCGCCGGTGCCGCCGCCGACGACGGCGAAGGTCTGCGCCTGGCGTACGTCGCCCTGACGCGCGCCACCAGCCAGGTCGTCGCCTGGTGGGCGCCGTCGGCGAACTCCGTCCGCGGCGCCCTGACGAGGCTCCTGCTCAGCGCTCGGGACGCCGACGGGAATCCGGCCGAGCTGGTGAAGTCGGTCACCGACGCGGCGACGACCACGGCACTGCGGACGCTCGCGAACGACGCCCTGGAGGTCGAGATCGTCACCTCGGCGTCCACCGTCGGCCACTGGGCACCACCCGCACCACCGGCGACGGACCTGCGGGCGGCGACCCTCGACCGACGGCCGGACGTGACGTGGCGACGGACCTCCTACTCCGCGCTGACGGCGGCCGCGCACGACGGTGGGCGTGTCGGCAGCGAGCCGGAGCTCCCGGGTGTCCAGGACGAGCCCGACGGCGCGACCGACCCGGTCGCGACGGACGTCGACGACGGCGACCTCGGCCGCGACGTCCCCTCCCCGATGGCCGACCAGCCGTCCGGCACCGCGTTCGGCACGTTCGTCCACCGCGTCCTGGAGCTCGTCGACACGAGCGCCCCGGACCTGGCCGCCGAGCTGACCGCCCGCTGCGCCGAGCTCACCCCCGACCCGGCGACGACCGCGTCGGCGCTGCTCCCGTCGCTCCACACCCCGCTCGGCCCCCTGGCCGGCAACCTGTCGCTCGCCGCGATCAGCCCGCGGGACCGCCTCGCGGAGCTGGACTTCGAGCTCCCGCTCGCCGGCGGCGACACCGGCCCCCACCGAGGTGCGAAGACGGTCCGCGACCTCGCCGGCCTGCTGCGCACGCACCTGCCCGCCGAGGACCCCTTCGCCCCCTACGCCGATCGCCTCGACACCCTCTCCACCGTTCGCCTGCGCGGCTACCTCACCGGCTCGATCGACGCCGTCCTGCGCGTGCCGGCGGACGTCCCGGGCAGCCACCGTTACCTCGTCGTCGACTACAAGACGAACCGCCTCGGCCCGTTCGACGATCCCCTGACGCTCTGGCACTACCGCCCGGCGTCGACGGTCGCCGCGATGATGGACGCCCACTACCCGCTGCAGCTCCTCCTGTACTCCGCGGCGCTGCACCGCTACCTGCGCTGGCGTCTTCCGTCCTACAGCCCGGACGAGCACCTCGGCGGCGGTCTGTACCTGTTCCTGCGCGGGATGGCCGGCCCGACCACCCCGACGGTCGACGGCGTGCCGTTCGGCGTCGTCTCGTGGCGCCCGCCCGCTGCGCTCGTCATCGCCCTCTCCGACCTGCTGGCGGGCTCATGACGACCATCGAGGACCCGTACGCCGCGAGCATCCCGTGGCGCGTCACCGGTCTGCTCGCGGACCGGGCGGACCTGACCTCCGCCGACGTGCACGTCGCCCGACGCCTCGGCGCGATCGGCGGCGAGGACGACGAGCGCGTCCTGCTCGCCGCGGCGCTCGCGGTTCAGGCGCTGCGCAGCGGGTCGGTGTGCGTGGTCCTCGACGACGTCGCGGAGGGACCCACCGAGTGGCACGCGGCCGTCCGCCGCAGCCCGCTCGTCGCCGACGGCCCGGACGGCCCGGCGGACCGCCCGCTGCGGTGGGTCGACGGCCGCGTCTACCTCGACCGCTACTGGCGCGACGAGCAGACGGTCCGGTCGGCGATGCACGAGCGCCTCGCCCGACCGGCCCCCGCCGACCCGGTCGCCCTGTCGTCGGCGATCGACCGCCTGTACCCGTCGGCCACGGACGACGCCCAGCGCGAGGCGCTCCGGACCGCCGCGACGTCGTACCTCACCGTCCTCACGGGCGGTCCCGGCACCGGCAAGACGACGACGGTCGCCCGGCTGGTCGCCACCCTGCAGGCCGCCGCCGGACCCGGGCTGCGGGTCGCGCTCGCCGCGCCGACGGGCAAGGCCGCCGCGCGCCTGCAGGAGTCGGTCAACACGGAGGTCGCCACGCTCGACGGCGTCGGCCCGGTGCAGGCCACGACCCTCCACCGCCTGCTCGGCTGGCGTCCCGGCACCACCACCCGATTCCGCCACGACCGCCTGCGCCGGCTCCCGCACGACGTGGTCATCGTCGACGAGTCCTCGATGGTGTCGCTGTCCCTCATGGCGCGACTGGTCGAGGCCCTCCGGCCGACCGCCCGCCTGGTGCTCGTCGGCGACCCGGACCAGCTCGCCAGCGTCGAGGCCGGTGCGGTGCTCGGCGACCTCGTCGCGTCGCTCCCCCGCGGCGTCGTCCGCCTGACCCGCGCGCACCGCTACGGCCCGGCCCTCGCCGCGCTCGCCGAGGCGATCCGGCAGGGCGACGCCGACACCACCCTCGCGCTGCTGCGTTCCGGCGACGAGCACCGCGCGCTGGTGGAGCCGGCGGCCGACAGGTTGTCGCCGCAGGACCTGGCCGGACTGCGCGCGGACGTCGAGGCCAGCGGCGCCGCCCTCGTCGAGACGGCGCGTGCGGGCGACGCCCCCGCCGCGCTGCGCGCCCTGGGCGCGCACCGGCTCCTGGTCGCCCACCGCGAGGGCCCGTTCGGCCTGGCCCACTGGGCCGCGACCGCCGAGACGTGGATCGGCTCCGGCACGGGCGCGTGGCCCGTCGGCCGACCACTGCTGGTCACGGAGAACGACCGCGCCAGCGGCCTCTACAACGGTGACACCGGCGTCGTGATCTCGGACGGACTCGGCGGCGTCGTGGTGGCCTTCGGCGAGCCCGACGACCCGCGTCTCGTCCGCCCCCACCGGCTGCCCGCCGTGCAGCCCGTCCACGCGATGACGGTCCACCGCGGCCAGGGCAGCCAGTTCGACCGCGTCACGCTCCTGCTGCCACCGGCCACGTCCCCGCTGCTCACCCGCGAGCTCCTCTACACCGCGGTCACCCGCGCCCGCGAGCACGTCCGCGTCATCGGCACCCAGGACGCCGTCCGCGCCGCTGTCGAGAGACCGGTCCGCCGGGCGAGCGGCCTGCGCGAGCCGCGATGACAGCGACTACAGCACGAGGTCGGTCTGTGGCCCGAGAGGGTTCGCGCTTCTGCACGGACTCACCATTCAGCGCGGCCTGGCACGGTGCGGCGGGGACGCCGATCTCATGTGCGAGACCGCCCTAGTTCGTCACGTCCGTCGTCCCGCTCGTGAATGTCGGCTCCGACCCCGTCAGTCCACGCAGCACATACTCGGTCAGTCGTGCTCCTTGCACGCGTTCGTCGTCGGGGTCCGTCGGGAGCGGCCAGCGCAGCTGGGTGTAGAGCTCCGCGCGATACAAGTCGAACGCGGCCTCCACGAGGTCGGCGAAGGCCTCCGCTCGCAGAGGGACGAGCCAGGTGACCGCAAGTACCACGCAGCTCAGCCCGACCGCGGCGGCCCACCATGCGAGCGGCGTGAACGCCACGAAGAGAACCCCCCAGATCGCCATCGCCACGGCATCGTCGAGCGCTGTGCGAACCCTCGCGAGTCCCTTCTGGATCGGCTCGGGTAGCAACAGCCACAGGTGCGACCAGACCGTGCTGGTGTCCAGCCCGTACCGCGGCTGGGCGCGATGCTCCGCAGCTCGAAGTATGTTTCCGACGCGCGTCGGGAGAAACGCACTGCTGTCGGGATAGCGGCGCAGCTTCCGGTCCAGTTCCGCGAACCGCACCTCCTGCTGGGGGGTTGCGGTCCCGCCGAGCACCGGGTCGGACAGTGCATCCCACTCCTCGATGAGAACCGCGCACCGTTCCCCGTGACGCGCCGCACCCCAGGACTTCAGCCACGCCGGCCAGGAGTCACCCTGGAGCAGCCGCAGGAGCGGCCCGGAGAGAGCGCCGACCGCAACACCGGACGCCGAAACCACCAACAAGGCCACGACGAGAGACCCAACCTGAACGACGGCGGTCTGCGCGCCGAGCCACGCCACCACCGGGTCGATCGCCCCGAGGCCGTAACGCCAGAGCCAGGCGGCCGCTCCAGCGAGCCAGAACACCAGCGCCGGTACCGAGACAGCCATCCACCGCTCCGCGGTCTTCTCGCCCAGCGCCACCAAGAACTTGTCGAGCATCGCAGCCGATCCTCACTCCGGTACGAGCCGGACTCCATGGTCCGGGCAAGGTGGAACGCGCTCTGCCACGGTGCGTCGCCACTTCGCGAACGCACCATCGATCGGACACACGAACTTTCCGGCCGCGACGGGCCGCCCGACCCCCTGCGAGAGAACCGGGTCGCCTCCCATCGTCGACTGCAGCTCAGGCGGACGGCGGTCGTCGTCACCTGCGACCTTGGCTGCCCAGTCCCGGAGGCGCGGCTCCGAGGCCATCAGGGCGAGCATCTCGTCGACGACGTCCTCGCCCTGTGACGCGCGAGCCAGCAGCCCGACGATCGCGGCGTCGTAACTGTCGGCGGCATCCCCGACGACCTGCGGCAGATAGGGCCGCGCGGTGCGGGCCACGTCGTAGAGCAGGTGGGAATAGACCTGTTCGCTCATGCGTCCCCCAGCTCGCCCGGTGTGAAGTCCTCGTCCCGAAGGCCGCGCTCGAGCAGCAGCAGCTGCATCGGTCGATAGACACGGACGCCGCAGACCGGGCACGCACCCTGCGCCGCGTCTGTCACGCCCGCTTGCTCGACCTGGATCCGCCGCGTCTCGAGCCGCGCCCCGCAGCGGCACGTGCCGAACGTGAGGTCGTCAGTCCAGACCATCGTGTCCTCCTCTACGAGACCCGAGCGACCGGCTGCACGTTGAGGTGCGCGGGAAGGTCCCGGAGACTGACGACCGTCACCGACGGGATCCGCGCCCGGAGGAACTCCGCGACAGCCGCACGGCGGTCGTCGCTGGTGATCAGAACCGGCGGCTCGACGTGCGCAGGGAGGTCGGCGAGCTCCTTCGTCAGCGCCGTAGCGAACCGGGCGTCGAGCGCAGCCTCGAGGACCGGGTCCACGAGCAGGGCTCGCACAGTGTCGGAGTGCCGGGCAACACCCGCGCCGATCTCCTCCGCCATGCCCCATCGGACGTAGGTCGCACGGTCGGGCGCCGCGGTCCGCACGTCGTCGTATCGCAGGGCCAGCTGCGCGATGCGTGCCACGTTCCGGATGGGAACGTGATCGCGCAGCATCGAGACGAACACCCCGTGAACGACGTCGGCGCCCAGGCGCTTCGCCCTCGTGCCGACGACCGGGTACTGCGAGGCGAGCTCGTCGAGGAGCCGAACGGTCGCGTCCTGGGACTGAAGGCGCCATGCCCAGTCGTCGACGACGACCCCGAGGTCGAGGAGCAGGTGCTCGACCGGGTCCCAGGTCAACCAACCCGTCGACTCGACCTGTGCGGCGAAAGCAGTGGGCAGCGCCACGCCGGGTATCCGATTCCGCATCACGAACGGGACCTGCGCGCTGCGGAGATCGTCGGCGGAGCCTTGCTCGGCAGAAGTCCCGTGCCACCAGTACGTCGACACCTGATCGGCGACGAGCCCGAGCCGCGGAACCGTCCTGGCGGAGCCGTAGACAAACCGGTAGCCGGCCGACGTCAGGCTTGTGTCTGGGACGAGGCCGAACGGCGGGAGCACGACGCCGAGGAGATCGAACAGCGAGCGGCGCTTGTCGGCGATCCGGACGTCGGAGTCGGGTCGGGTACTGAGGAGCTCGAGGTACTCGGGTGTCGCATGAAGCTCGAGCACGTGCCCCGCGGAGGAGTCGTCCGCCTCGGCCTCGGCGTCACCGGTCACGACATCGAGCAACCAGGTCAGAGCCGCGACCGTCGCGCCCGGTCCGGCTGACTGCGCAGCATGCTCGGCATCCTCGGTCACGGCGTCGAGATGCGGGTGCGCACCGCTCGAGTATGCGAGGGCGTCGAGGAACCACTGCCTGGGGAAAGCCCGAGTCCGGCCGTCGAACTCGATCGCGACGGGCCCGTCGTCGTCCCGGTCGCCCGGCTCGTCGACGACCTCCACCGACCGCCGGATGGGTTCCGGCGCGTCATGCATCACGGGGGCCACGAGCTCTCGCAGCACGGGCGACAGCCACAGCTTCACGTCACCGGCCATGGTCCACCTCGCTCGACAGGTACGTCACGATCTCCGGGGACACGCTGCGGGCCAGGACTGCGACATCGTCGCGAAGGGTCTCGTCATCGACGACAAAGGCGACTGGTTCACCTGCGGCGACAGCGACGTCCCGCATCCAGGTGAGCACCGGCTGCCACGCCTCTGGCCGCGTCCGGCCCTCGCCCTCCAGGCCGGCGAGGACGTGCTGCGGGATCGCGAATGTCGCGGCAGTCGGCGGCTGCTGGGACCGCACTGCCTGCGTCACGGCGGTCGCCAGCGCGGCAACGGGTTCGCCGATACCTCCCGCCCGAGTGATCGCGGAGAGGACCGCGCGCCAGTCCGCGATGGCCACGCCCTCCGTGACCGCATCCTGGAGGACCCAGGCCAGCCTCACGAGCGCGGTCTCGTCGGGCACGACGACCGCAACCTCCGTCGGATCCTGGTCCCGCCACCTGGCGACCAACTTCTCGACCTCGTCGGGACCGAGGAATCGAGCGAGATACGGAGCAACCCCACGCTCGATCGCGGTGAAGATGTCCGCCTTCACGTCGTGAGCGGCCGCGTCGAGCTCGCAGCGGTAGACGGCGACGTCGTCGACGCGCACCACGAGGCCGGCGCCCGAGCCACCCGACCCCCGGAGCCTGATCCCGCTGATCCAGACACCCCGCTCTGCGGCGAGCCTCTCGCGGAAGAGGGGGATCCGGACGTCGATGAAGTCGCCTCCGGAGTCCTGGTCGGGGTCGACGAAGGGGACGAGCGCGTCGTCGAGCTCGACGGCGATGGGCGTCGGACTGAGCCACGTCTGAGCCTCCGGGACGACGAGCGTCAGGCCCATGACCTGGTCGAGCCGCTCGGCGAGCAGGACATCGAGCCGACGCGCGAGGTCGGGATCCACAACACTGCGCCCGAGCAGTGACCGGAGCTCGTGGATCTCCGTGGAGCTCTGGAGGTGCCCGGCGAGGCTCTCGGGCCAGTCCGGTATCTCCTTCGCCAGCCGGAGATCGGAGTCCGCGGCTGCACCCGCACGCGCCGACTCCGTGACGCGGCCGAGCAGGACCTCACCCGCCCGCTCCCGAAGCGTCACGCCCAGCGCCGCGAGGACCGAGCGGAGGTCCCACTCCGCCTCGAACGTTTCCAGCGCCGACGCCGCTGCGAGGAGCTCCGCCGGTCCAAGAGTCTCGAACGACTCCAGCAGCTCGAGCAGTCGCAGCGTCAGATCGCGCTGCGGGGCGTTTCCCGGGAGCCGGAGCTCGGCTTCGGCAACTGCCGATGGCTCGCTCGTCCGCAGCTCCTCGAGCCGGTCGAGGGCGACGCGCTCGAGGCGGTCCAGCGTTGCGCCCAGCCGGGGAAGCGTTCGTCTCAGCATCGCGAGCGAGACGTTGAGCACACCGAGGACGTGCGCGGGAGCCGACAGCTGCCTGAGGGTCGCCACGACCCGCTGCTCGGCGTCGGCGTCACCCCGCACGAGGGTGTTCAAGGCACGGTCCACCTCGATCGACAGGTCGTCCACCTGGTCGAGGCGGTCGGCATCGTCGAGCAGAGCGTCTGCGTCATCGACACGCTCCGTGAGACGGAGGATCTCCACTTTCAGTGACCGCTCCGTGGCGGAGTCGCCGAGCGTCTCGACGAGCGCCCATGTGCTCGCGATATCCACACGCCCGCTCAGGACACCCGCGACGGCCTCGTCGTACTGAAGGAACGGGTTCTCTGCGGTGGGCAGCATCTCCAGACCGTCGAAGGCGTCGAGGTCCTCGATCCGGCCCTCCAGGAGGGCCAGGTGGTACCGCACGCTCGTGACCCAGGACTGGCTGGCCTTGCCGGCTTCGGTGTCGAGGTAAGCGGCGGCGACGCGCTCGAACGACGCGCTGTCCCCCGCGAAGTCTGCCGCGGCACTCATTGCCGCCTCGGCGGCGATGGCAAGGCCTTCATCCTTCTGCTGCGCGAGCTCGAACGCCTTGCTCGCGGCCAGCCATGAGCCGACGGTGAGGTTGACCGCGGAGAGCACGCTCGACGCCCAGCTCGCCTCCCACGCCGAGGACGGTCTCGCGAGGGCGGCCGCCAGGACTCGAGGGACCGCCAGGCAAGAGTCCGCGGCGGTCGCAGCCCTGGGATCAGCCGCCAGGGCAAGAGCGGCACGCCGGTAGTGGAGCAGCCCACCGTAGTACGCAGGATCAGGGTCGGCGTCCACCGGCAGATCACCACCCGGAAAGGCGCCCGTGAAGAGGGTGATCGCGGCCGAGACCGCGGCGGTCCGCTCTGCCAGGGGGGCGCCCTCATCGAAGGAGTACCGCCAGGTCTGGTCTGCCATGATCACCGCTCGCCCGACCGTGGGGGCTCGTCGCATCGCCTCGTACGCGTGCCGCTTCGCGCGTCCGACGTCCTCCACGACGCTGGCGGCGGTGGCAGCTCTCTCGTACGCCGCCGCGACGGTCTCCGGATCACTCGCGAGCCTGAGCAGAAGCGTCGCGCGCAGCTCGTCCAGGGCGGCGTCCTGGGTGTAGGACGTCGAGCTCCGCGTACAGGCCTCGACCAGTGCCAGAGCAGTCTGGACATCGTCGCCGAGCGCTGCGGACGCCTCCGCCCTGGCGTACTGAAAGCACTCATCGCCGGCACGTACAAGCTCTTGCCGACGCAACCACCGATGGCGGAGCAAGCCCTGACCGTCCATGCTCGCCAGCAGAGCTCGTGCGTCGTCGATAGCCTGGAACGCCGGTACACCTTCTTTGGTTGCGTGCCCAGCGCCTTCGAGGACGATCTGGGCGCGGAGGGCTGCGACACCGGCCCGGTCGGTCCTGCTACCCCAGCGAGCGCTGTCGAGGACCTCCAACGCCTGGTCGTACTCCTTGCGGACGAGTCGCGCGACGACAGCCGCGAAGGCCGCCTCCGGATTGCCAGGCTCTGGGTCAGGCTCGGGCGACTTCCCCCTCCCGATGGCGGCGAGCACCGAGATGTAGCCACCCTCAGGTCCGAGCCGTCCAGCGATCGTCTCCGCGTCTTCGAACCGTCGCTCCGCGAGCCGGACCTCCGCCACGAGGGCAGGTGTCACCTGCCCGTCCGCGACCTCGAGGACTCGCGCCGCGTCGGTGACCTGCCCCAGGTTGAGCCACAGCTCGACGAGCTCGGCGGCGATGCCGTCCGGTCGCGCGTCGTCATCGCTGTCCCATGCCCGCACGAGGGCCGCGGCGGCGCCGACCAGATCACCCCGCCCACGTCGAACCTGGGCAAGCAGGTGGCACGTGGCAGCGCTCACCTCGGGGACAACCTCGACCGCGACGGCGATCCGGTGCTCGCCCTCCCAGTGTCGGGTTGCGAGCTCCGGATAGTGTCCGAGCAGCTCCATCGCCTTCTGAGCTGGCGCCGACGACCCGACCTGCGACGCTGTCGCCGCGACATAGCTCTCAAACGCGCCAGACGGGTCGTCGCCGCGCAGCAGGATGTCCCCGATCGCGGACCAGACCTCGACGTCGGTCGGCTCGGAGCTGTCGTGCCAGTCCAGGGCCATCCGGAAGTGCTCGAGAGCTTCGTCGGGTCGCTCGGCCGTCAGCGCCAGCGCCAGCTCGTAGCTGAGCTCGCGGACGGGGCGCAGCTGCACGCTCACGACGGGCTCCCGTCGTCATGCTTGGTCCGCGCCGGGGCAAAGTGGTCGCGTGTGGTGCGGTGGCCTCGGGAACCTCCCGAGCCATGGTCCCTCCCCGAAGTCTCACCTCTCCCTTGGTCACCGTGGGACCGGGCTCGCTCGTCCTGGCTCGGGCGCTGGGCATACCTCATGACGTACGCGCCGGGCACTCCTAGCGACCTCTCAGGCTCGCCGAACAGCTCGCTCGTGCTGCTGACGGCCCCTTCCATCGCGCGGTGGATGGGGTGACCGTCCTTCAACGCCCGCAGCAGGTAGCCGACGAACGTCTGGACGGAGTCGTCTCGCCTGTCCTGTGCGATCCGCGGGTAGCCGGGGAACTGCGGCGGATGACTCAGGAAGACGACGTCGCCGACGCCCCGCTCCGCGAGGCGACGCGCGAGCTGCGTCGTCAGCCGCGCGGTCACCATCCCACCGCGGTTCTTGGCACCGACCCTCGAGAACGTCTCGAGCACGATCACCCGAACCGGAGCCGGACCCGGCCCCACACCTCGGGGAAGGATCTGGAGGAGCCTCTCGACCCCGAACCATCCCGGGAGTGCGCCCATAGCGATCTCCAGTTCCGGCGTGAGTTTGCCCTCGACGACGGTCGAGCGCAGCAGCGGGCTCAGGACGACGACGGACGGAAAGCCGACCTGGAACTGCCGTGCCCCTGTGATGTCGTGCCACACCCCGTTGACCGCCGTCAGTCCCACGCGGTCGAGGTCTTTTCGGACGGCGTCGGCGTACTCGGTGTCGTAGCCCCGAGAGTCGCCGACGAGCAACACCTTGTCCATCGTCTCGGCCGGCCCCCAGAACTTCGACGGGCTCGGAACTGTCCGTTCGACGACGACACGGTGGTTCAGCGCGATGGTCTTCTCGAACACCGGATGGTCCTTGGCTGCTTGGAGGTACTCCCACGGGTAGTCCCCCACCCGGTCGAGCTTGGCCTCGTCGAGGTCCGGCTCCACGCCGAGCCGGATCCGGAGGACGAAGTTGCTCGGCGGTTCGCCGATCTCCGCAAGCCCGTCGCCGATCTTCTGACCTAGCCGCTCTCCGACGAACGTCCGAGCCCCCGCGAGCAGGCCGCTGGCGTCCTCATCGTGAGCGGCGGCCAGTCGGTCGGCGAGTTCGATGAGCTGGGAGACGTTCTGGAGGACGGGATCCGACGCCGTACGGGAGACGTCGATCGCCAAGGGTTCAGGGTCGTCGCCCGCCTCGCACAGCCCCTCGAGCGACGGGAACCGGATCGAGACCTCCTGCAACGGGGCAGTAGGCCGAGGGGCTATGGCAACGGTGTCGTGCCCTGCGCCGCTCCTCTGCCAGTCCTCGCTGCCCTTGTAGCCCACCTTCTTCATCGCTCGATAGACGTCGTCGATGGTGACGTGGTCGTCCCCGGGCAACGCCGCCGTCTCGACCAGAGCATGCACCAACGCCTGGGTGAAAGGGCTCATCGAGGCGGCGTCGGGCGCAGCGGGTGCCGTCTGGTCGAACCCGCTGGAATAGAGCTTTGCCACACCCGTCTGGGTCCCAGTCATCAGGGCGTTGATCACCTTGGCCTGATCGGCCGTCAGGGTCCCGGGCGCACTACCCATGGTGCCCGCGGGCGCGGCGTAGCAGCAGTCGAGAACGAGCACCTTGTGCCGAGCCGGAAGCTCCACGATCCTGTCGTCGAGCTCGTAGTGCGACAGGGCGGTGGTGACGAGCTTGTCGAGCCGGGTGTCCGCGGTCGTGAGATAGAGCTTCGACTGCTGCCGTTGCCCGTGTCCCGTGAAGTACACGAGCACGTAGTCGTCGCGCGTCACTTTTTGGCTCAGCGCGTCCAGCGCTTCTTGGATCTCATATTTGGAGCTGTTACGACAGTCGACGACGTGGTCAGGTTCGAAGAATCCCTTGTCGTCGTCGGTGAGCGCCTTGATCAGCCCGTCGAGGTTGGCCTCCGGCCCGTTCAGCGGCGTCGGCAGACCCGAGTCGTCCGCGTACGCCCAACTTCCGATGAGCAGCGCGTGGTAGCGCGGGTCGTGCGCCATCCCTCACCACCCCCGAACTGGCGGTACCGCTGACGTCGGGTGGTGGCAGTCGGGTCCATGGCGCCCCTGCAGTAGAAACGCTCGCCGTCACGCCGACTGCCACCGCTCTCGACGGTGACACACGGAAGGAGTGCTGTACGCCTCACTCGATACATGCACGTCCCCAGCACAATGCACTCTCGTCGGCCCCTCATTACTGCGGACGCATCCACCCTCGACGATGCCCAATATCAAACCGCTGGGCGGGCCGCGTGTCCATGAGAATTGTTGGGAATTCCATTGCACTGCCCCGGCAAGAAGTCTCGGCGCGTACCGCGACCGTTCCGTGGCACCGCGCGCCCGATCGACGTGCTACCGCGACTACTCCGTGTTCTTCGACGCCAGCAGGTCTCCCGCACTCTTGTCGGCGAAGGCCGTGAGCGCCTGCTGCGCGGAGCCGAAGAGGACCGCGAGCGCGAGCAGCTGCGGCACACCCTCCGCCTTCGTCGCGGCCACGAGACCCCCGGCGACGAACATCACCCCGACGACCGCGAGCAGCGGACCGATCGCCAGCTTCAGGAGCCCTTGCTGGATGGGCAGCCGGTACGGGAGCCCGCCCGACCGGGCCCGGATCGTCGTCGGCACCGCCGTGATGAACGCCCCGAGCGACCCTGCGACCATCACGAACGCGAGCAGCATCCACGGCGACCCTGTGAACCCCGTCGGCGCCGGGATCAGCCAGACGCTCGGCACCCGCCACTGCACGGCGAGCAGCGCCAGGACGGAGGCCACCGTGAGGAGAGTGATCCCGAGCATCCCGTTGCGCAGGCGTCGTGCGGTCTCGTGGAACTCGTCGGACGCGTGGTGCGTCCGCTCGAGAAGGTCCCGCACCCCGCTGCGGAACTCGTCGAGGTCCTTCGGCGCCACCCGTGTCCACAGGGCCACCTGGGTGACCGACTGGTCGTGCGTCGGCAGGTACTTCTTCGCGTCGGCGACGATCCCGTCGAGGCTGCCCTTGAGGTCCTTGCCCGACCGGAACATGACCAGCGCGCGTTCCACGCCGTGCAGGGTCTGCCAGACGGCACCGATCCTGGCGCCCGTGAGCCAGTCGCGCAGTCCCTGTGCGGTCCAGTGGCGCTCCGGGTCGTCGCGTCCGAGCAGCATCCCGCTGACGTCCTCGAGGTCCCTGCGGAGCATGGCGACGACCTCCGCCGGGATGCCGCCCTTGAGCTCCTCGATCTGGAGGAGCAGCTCGCGCCGGCGCACCTCGGGCTCGGCCTGCCACGACGCGAGTCCCCTGAAGGTCGGCGGCGTCCCACCCCGGTCCGGCACGGGGACCGGATCAGGTGGGACCTTCGGCGGGCTCGCCGCAGCGCCGAAGTAGTTGTCCGCCTGTGCCTTGAACATCGTCGAGCTCCCCACGACCCCTGGTGAACGGCACGTCCACCCCGATGACGTCAGGACCCCCGGGGACAGGTGTCGATACACCTGTGGCGAAACCGGCGGACGGCGGGTGCGACCGGTCAGCGCAGCTCGGCGGGCGCGATCTCCAGCGCGTGCTCACGCACGTGGTCGAGGGAGCGCTTCACGGCCCCGACAGTCACGATCTCTCGACCCAACCGGGAGGCGAGGACCTCGATGCCCGGGGGGTCGACGTACCGGTCGAGCTCGTGCCGGACGAGCTCGAGCAGCGGCTCGCAGGACTCGGCGACGGCGCCCGCGATGATGACGCGCTCGGGGTCGTAGATGCTCGCGAACGTCGCGACGACACGCGTGAGCAGCGCGGCCACGTGCTCGACGACACTGACGGCGAGCGGGTCCTCGTCCAGGGCGGCGGCGAAGACGCTCGCGGCGTCCAGCGTCGCGGGGTCGAGCTCCTGCAGCGACGAGCCGGTGCGCCCGTCGAGGCGGCGCAGCTGGGCGAGGGCGTCGTCACGCACGAGTGCCGCGATGCCGTCGGCTGAGCCCACACCTTCGACGACGTCCAGATAGCGCATCTCGCCCACGCCGCCGTGCGCGCCTCGCAGCAGGCGGCCGTCGTCGATGACGCCGGCGCCGAACCGCTCACCGGCGAGCAGGGTGACGTGGCAGCGCGCTCCGCGGCCGTGTCCGCGCCAGTGCTCGGCCATGGCGGCGAGGTTCGCGTCGTTGTCGGTCAGGGTCGTCCAGCCGTGGCGGTCGTGCAGGTGCCCGCCGATGTCGGGGTTCATCAGCTCCCAGAACGGGTTGTCCTGGAACGAGGTGCGGCCGTCCCGGTCCACGGGGGCGGGCACACCGACGGCCACGGCCAGCACGCTCCGGGGGTCCGCGTCCGCGAGGGCGGTGAGGATTCCCTCCTCGATCAGCGCGAGCCGACGAGAGGTGGTGCCGTCCTTCGGCGAGACGGGCAGGTCCGTGCGGGAGAGGGTGACCCCGCGCAGGTCCGCGACGGTCGCGCTGATCCGGTGCTGACCTGCGTCGACACCCACGACGACTCCCGCGCGCGCGTCGAAGGCGTAGCGGCGGGCCGGGCGTCCGTTGCGGTGGTCGGGGGCTCGCAGGCTCTCGAGCTCGGTGGCCCAGCCCTGCTCGATGAGCTCGTCGCAGACGCCGTGCACGGTCGCGCGTGAGAGCCCGGTGGCCTCGATCAGTGCTGAGCCGTTGACGTCGCCGGCGTCCCACAGGTGGTCGAGGACGAGCCGCGCACTGGCGTCGCGAAGGTGACGCGACGACACGGGAACCGGGACCACCTCTTGACCTCCTCCGTCGACAGCGTCACTCTAGTGCCAGCACTTAAATTTAAGCCCTACATCAACTCGTCCGGAGGAACGCGTGACCGCTCTGTCGGAGCTCGAGAAGACGTCCGCGCAGGACCCGGCCTGGTGGCGGCAGGCGGTCGTCTACCAGGTCTACCCGCGCAGCTTCGCCGACTCGAACGGCGACGGCATCGGCGACCTGCCCGGGATCACCGGCAAGGTGCCCTACCTGCGCGGGCTGGGCGTCGACGCGGTGTGGCTGAGCCCGTTCTACCCGTCGGCGCTGGCCGACGGCGGCTACGACGTCGACGACTACCGCGACGTCGACCCGCGCATCGGCACGCTGGAGCAGTTCGACGAGCTCCGCGCCGCTCTCCACGGTGCGGGCATCCGGCTCATCGTCGACATCGTCCCGAACCACACGTCCAACCGGCACGTGTGGTTCCGGGAGGCTCTCGACTCCCCGCCAGGCTCCCGGGCCCGCGAGCGCTACATCTTCCGGCCGGGCCGCGGCGAGCACGGCGAGCTCCCGCCGAGCGACTGGACCTCCACGTTCGGCGGCCCGGCGTGGGAGCCCGTCGGCGACGGCGAGTGGTACCTGCACCTGTTCGCCCCGGAGCAGCCCGACCTCAACTGGGCCGACGACGAGGTGCGCCAGGAGTTCCTCACGACCCTGAAGTTCTGGGCCGACCGGGGTGTCGACGGGTTCCGCATCGACGTCGCGCACGCGCTCGCCAAGGACCTCACCGAGCCTCTCGCGAGCCAGGCGGACCTCGAGGCCGACATCTGGGGTGGGGCCCACCCGCTCGAGGACCGCGACGAGGTGCACGACATCTACCGCGAGTGGCGCCGGCTGTTCAACCGGTACGACCCGCCGCGCACCGCGGTCGCGGAGGCGTGGGTGCCCGCTCACCGGCGCTCCCGCTACGCCTCCCCCGACGGGCTCGGCCAGGCGTTCAACTTCGACCTCCTCGAGGCCGGGTGGGACGCGGCGGCGTTCACGGGGATCATCGACAAGAACCTCGCGCTCGCCCGGGAGTCCGGGGCGTCGTCGACGTGGGTGCTCTCCAACCACGACGTGGTGCGGCACGCCACGCGGTACGCGCTGCCGGACGGGACCGACCTGGCCGCGTGGCTGACCGGCGACGGGGCGGACCCGCGGCCGGACGAGGCCCGCGGTCTGCGCCGGGCACGCGCGGCGACCCTGCTCGCCCTGGCCCTCCCCGGCTCCGCGTACCTCTACCAGGGCGAGGAGCTGGGCCTGCCCGAGGTGGCCGACCTGCCCGCGGACGTCCTCCAGGACCCGACGTTCCTCCGGTCCGGCGGCGAGCAGAAGGGTCGCGACGGCTGCCGGGTCCCCCTGCCGTGGACGTCGCACGGACCGACGCTCGGCTTCGGCGACCAGCTCGCGCACCTCCCGGTCCCAGCCGACTTCGGTCGCTTCGCCGTCGAGCACCAGGAGACCGACGACGAGTCGACCCTGAGCTTCTACCGACGGGCTCTCGCCGAGAGGCGCCGCCTGCAGACCGAGGAGTCTCTGGAGTGGCTCGCGTCGCCACACCCGACGGTCGTCGCCTTCCGGCGGCCCGGCGGCTGGACGTCCGTCACGAACTTCGGGAGCTCGCCGGCGCCGATGCCGGCCGGCTCCGTGATCGTGTCCAGCGCTCCCGTCGAGGGGCGAGAGGTGCCGGCGGAGGCGACCGTCTGGCTGCTGCAGGACCACCCGCACGACGACTGACCGGCACCCGCCGGTGACTTCGACCAACGGAGGCGAAGGCATGACGTCCAGTTCCCCCTCGATGTCCCCCCTCATGTCGGCACAGCTGGGCCGACGCGACTTCCTCCGCGGCATCGGGGTCGCGGGCGCGAGCCTCGCTCTCGCGTCGTGCGCCCGCAGTCCCGGGGGCTCGGGCCCGACGGAGATCGTCTTCTACCAGTCGAAGCCGGAGGTGATCGGGTACTTCGACGAGCTCATCGACCAGTTCCACCAGACCCAGTCCCGCGTGCGGGTCCGTCACGACGCCGCCTCCAACCTGGCCGGGACGTTCGTCCGGGAGTCCCCGCCCGACATCGGCTGCCTCAACTACAACTTCGAGGTCTCCCGCTACGTCGAGCGGGGAGCGCTCAGCGACCTCGGCGACATGCCCGAGGCCGACCGGATCCTCGACGAGCTCAAGCCGCTGATCGACGTCACGGCCACCTACCCGGACCGCACCAGCGTGATCCCGTACTCGCTCATGGCAGCGGCGGTGCTCTACAACCGGCAGATCTTCGCGGAGCACGACCTGACGGTCCCGACCACCTGGGACGAGCTCCTCGCCGTGTGCGAGACGCTCGCAGCCGCAGGGGTCACGCCGTTCTACAGCACGTTCAAGGACCCATGGACGATCGCGCAGGGCCACTTCGACTACTCGGTCGGTGGCACGGTCGACACCACGGAGTTCTTCACCCAGCTCAAGAAGCAGGGCGACGACGTCGGTCCCGACTCGCCGATGTCCTTCGAGAAGCAGTTCCTCGCGCCGGTGCAGCAGATGCAGGAGCTCGTCCCGTACTCGCAGGACAACGCCGAGAGCCGCGGCTACGGGGACGGGAACGTCGCGTTCGCGAACGGCGAGGCGGCCATGTACCTGCAGGGCCCGTGGGCGATCGGGGAGATCGCGAAGTCGAACCCGGACCTCGACGTCGGCGCGTTCCCCCTGCCGATGACGGACGACCCAGCGGACCGCAAGGTGCGGGTCAACATCGACCTCGCGCTGTGGATCCCTGAGGGCTCCACGAAGAAGGAGGCGGCGCGCGAGTTCCTGGCCTTCCTCATGCAGCCCGAGATCATCGACGCCTACAACGCGCAGGCGCTGGGCTTCGGCGTGACGAAGGACGCGGCCCCGGTCACCAACGACACGCTGGTGGAGCTGAAGGAGTACTACGACCGCGCCGCCTTCTACCTCGGCGCGTCCCAGCTGGTCCCGCAGTCGATCCCGCTGCAGAACTACACGCAGTCCCTCGCCACCGGCGCGGACCCGGAGCCGGTCCTACGGACCCTCGACGCCGACTGGCGGCGCCTGGCCTTCCGTTCCTGACGACCTCGACCTTCGAACGGAGACATCTCATGGCCACAGCAGCTGCCACCCGCCCGAGGAGTCGCGACGTCGCGACACCCAGGCCGGTCAAGGCCGGTCGCCCCCGGGTCAACCGGACGTTCTACCTGTTCCTGCTGCCCACGCTCGTCCTCTTCACGCTCTGCATCACCCTCCCGGCGATCATGGGCATCACGTTCAGCTTCACCGACTCGGTCGGCTTCGGTGAGTTCGAGTTCATCGGCCTGACCAACTACGTGGCGCTGTTCTCGGACCCGGCGATCCGCAGCTCGTACCTGTTCACGATCGGGTTCGCGCTCGTCACGGTGCTGCTGGTGAACCTCCTCGCGTTCCTCCTCGCCGTCGGCCTGACCGCCAAGATCCGAGGAAAGATCGCGCTGCGGGCGGCGTTCGTGCTGCCCATGGTCATCTCGGGCATCGTCATCGCGTACGTCTTCAACTTCCTGTTCTCCAACTCACTGCCGCAGCTCGGTCAGGCGGTGGGCATCACGGCGCTCGAGCAGAGCCTGCTGGCCAACCCCGACCTGGCCTGGGTGACGATCGTCATCGTCACCGCCTGGCAGGCGATCCCCAGCGCGCTGCTCATCTACATCGCGGGGATCCTGTCGATCCCGGCCGAGGTCTACGAGGCGGCGTCGATGGACGGCGCCTCGTCGATGCGACGCCTGGTCTCCATCACCCTGCCGCTCGTCGCCGGGTACGTCGTGATCAACCTGGTCATCGGCTTCAAGAACTTCCTCAACGCCTACGACATCATCGTCGGCCTGACCAACGGCGGTCCCGGCACGGCGACCCGCAGCGTCGCCATGACGATCTTCTCCGGCTTCACCGGCGGCGACTACGCCTACCAGATGGCCAACGCGACGATCTTCTTCCTCATCGCCGTGGTCCTCGCCGTGATCCAGCTTCGCCTCAACCGCGGAAGGAGCGCGTTCTGATGACTGCCCAGACCCTGGTCACCACGACCCCCGCCCAGGTCCCCGTCCGTCAGCGCCGGCGCTTCCTCGGCGCAGGAGGCGAGGACCGTCCCAGCTGGGGCACCACCATCGTCCTCGTCCTGTGCACGCTCGCCGTCATCGTGCCGCTCTACGCGACGGTCACGATGGCCTTCAAGACCACCGAGCAGTCCGTCGACGGACAGGTGTTCTCCCTGCCGTCCCCGGTCAGCGTCGACGGGTTCGTCCAGGCGTGGGAGCTCACCGACTTCCCCCGCGCCTTCGCGATCTCGGTGTTCGTCACCGCGGTGACCGTCATCGGCACGGTCGTCCTCGCGGCCTTCGCGGCCTACGCGATCGCGCGCAACTGGGACCACACGTTCTTCCGCTGGTCCTTCTTCTACCTGCTCGCCGCGATGTTCCTGCCGTTCCCCGTGCTCGCCCTGTCCCAGGTCAAGCTCACCGGGATGGTCGGCCTCGCCAACCCCGTCGGCGTCGCGCTGCTGCACGTGATGTTCCAGCTGTCGTTCAGCGTCCTGCTGTTCACGGCGTTCATCCGAGGGCTCCCCGAGGAGCTCGAGGAGAGCGCCCGCCTCGACGGCGCGACGACGTGGGTCGTCTTCCGGCGCATCGTCTTCCCGATGATGGCCCCGATGAGCGCGACCGTCGCGATCTTCGCGTTCCTCGCGTCGTGGAACGACTTCATGATGCCGTCGCTCATCACCGCCGACTCCACGCTGCAGACCCTCCCGGTGCTGCAGAACATCTTCCAGACCCAGTTCAGCAGCAACTACAACGTCGCGTTCGCGTCGTACCTCATGGCGATGACGCCCGCGATCATCGTGTACCTGTTCACCCAGCGCTGGGTGATGTCCGGGGTGACCCAGGGGGCGATCAAGTAGCCCCTGTGCGAGTTTGGACCCGTGCGCCGCACGCCCGGGTCGGGGGTCCGCCTGCCGGCGATCGCCGGTGGGCGGCCCGAGCTCGGCTGGTTCCTCACGGCGGAGCAACGCGGCAACGACGCGACGCGGATCCGGCCGTGGACCGAGGGCAATGCGGTGCGCCCGCTCGTGCACGGCTCCACGTACTTCGCCGTGCTCGCCGAGGCGCTCGCGCAGGTGGGCGAGGGCGACCTGGTGCTGTTCAGCGACTGGCGCGGAGACCCCGACGAGCAGCTGACCGACGGGGGCGCGACGGTCCGGGAGGCGTTGTCGTCCGCCGCGCTCCGCGGCGCCCTGGTCAAGGGACTCATGTGGCGGTCGCACCTGGACCGGTTGCGGTTCTCGAACAGGGAGAACCGCACCCTGGCCGAGCGGGTCAACGACGTCGGCGGCGAGGTGCTGCTCGACCAGCGCGTGCGGGTGGTCGGCAGCCACCACCAGAAGTTCGTGGTCGTCCGACACCCGGACCGGCCGGCGGACGACGTCGCGCTGCTCGGCGGGATCGACCTGGCGCACGGTCGGCGCGACGACGCCGACCACCGCGGCGACCCGCAGGCCCTCCCGTTCGCGCGTCCGTACGGTCCCCGCCCGCCGTGGCACGACGTCCACGTCGAGATCCGCGGCCCGGCCGTACGCGACGTCGAGGACGTGTTCCGGGAGCGGTGGGAGGATCCCGCCGCCCTGTCGCGGCTGCCGTGGCACACCGTGCCCGACGTGCTGCGCCGCGAGGACCGCCAACCCAGCACACTTCCCCCGCCGGCGCCGGACCCTCCCCCGGCAGGCACCTGCTCGGTCCAGCTCCTGCGCACCTACCCCCAGCGCAGACCCGCGTACCCGTTCGCACCGACGGGTGAACGCAGCGCCGCTCGCGGGTACGCGAAGGCGCTGCGGCGCGCCCGCCGGCTCGTGTACATCGAGGACCAGTACCTGTGGTCGGCCGACGTCGCGCAGGTCTTCGCCGCCGCACTGCGCCGCGAACCCGGCCTGCACCTCATCGCGGTCGTCCCCCGGTACCCGGACCAGGACGACCGGCTGGGCCTGCCGCCCGTGCGCCTCGGCCATGCGCAGGCCCTGCAGATCGTCCGCGCCGCGGGCGGCGACCGCGTCCTGGTCCTTGACGTCGAGAACCGCGACGGCCACCCCGTCTACGTGCACGCCAAGGTCTGCGTGATCGACGACGTGTGGGCCACCGTGGGCAGCGACAACTTCAACCGGCGGTCCTGGACGCACGACTCCGAGCTCACCGCGGCGATCCTCGACCAGCGCCTCGACGGACGCGAGCCCCGCGATCCCGCAGGTCTCGGCGACGGCGCACGAGCCTTCGCGCGCGAGCTCCGGCTCGAGCTGTGGCGCGAGCACCTCGACCGCGACGACGACGCCGGACTGATCGACCCCGACGACGCGATCGAGGCCATCCGGTCGAGCGCCGCCGCACTCGACGCCTGGCACGACGGTGGTCGACCGGGCCCGCGCCCGCCCGGCCGGCTACGCACCCACCCGGTCGTGCGGATCCCCGTCTGGCAGCGCCTGCTCGCGACCCCGGCCTACCGCGCGATCGTCGACCCCGACGGGCGGTCCGCCGGGATGAAGCTGCGCGGGCAGCACTGACCGACGCCTACCCGAGCTCCCGCAGAGCAGTCCGGCCCACCCGTCGGGCCGGGAGGCTGTCGGACTCGCCGAGCCGCTCGGCCGTCGCCACCACGGCCGCCCGCAGGTCCGCGTTGCGCCTGCCGACCGCGCGCAGCGCCATCGAGATCGACTTGCCCACCAGGGGACGCTCGTCCCCCGCGTGCTTCTCGACGAGGTCGAGGGCTGCGCGGAAGTCGTCGTCGGAGGCGGCGTGGTCGTGCAGCGCGAGGCTCCACAGCAGGGCGAACGACGCGCGACGGACGAACAGTGCCTCGTGGGCGGCCCACGGCTCGAGCCGGGTCCACGCACCCGGTGCTCGGTCGAAGAGCGTGAAGCACACGGTGTCGCAGATCGCCCAGCTGTCGAAGTCCGCGCACCAGGAGTCCATCTGCTCGACCGTCACCATCATCGGGTCGTCGACGAGCCCGGCCACGACCCGTGCCTCGTAGACGCCGGCCACCCACAGGTCCGCGGCGAGGGCGTGGTCGTGTCCGAGCACACGAGCGACCCGCTTCATGTCCGCCATCGACACCCCGAGCGCCTCGTCGACGTGGATCCCGTACCGCGGACCCAGCAGCGCCCGCGCCTCGGCCGACGCGTGATCGCGCAGCAGGTCCAGGACCTCGGACGCCTGCACCGTTCAGCGCGCTCGGAACGCCCGGACGACCTGCGCGACCGCCACCCCGGTGGCGGACACCAACGGTGCGGCGACCACGAGCACGGCGATGAGGTTCGGACGGAACGTCAACCCGTCCGGACCGCCGACGTAGGCGCCGATCGGCACCGAGTAGCCGCCCCCACCACCGCCGCTCCCCTCGCCCTTGCCCGCCGGGGTCTCGCCGCCCTCGGGTGTCTCACCGGAGCCCTCGCCCGCGCCGAAACCGAACCCGACCAGCGCCACGGGTACGAGCTCCTGGCCGCCCAGCGTCACCTTCTCGCCGTACGCCAGCGCCGCACCCCACGACGACACCGAGTCGGCCAGCTTCTCCAGGAGATTCGTCACGCTCTGACGGTAGCCAGGTTCACCACGCCCGGACAGCCTCGGAGCCGGCTACTCCATCACCGGCGCCAGCGCACTGATCAGTGCGTGGCTGTCGGAGTCCTGGCTGATCTCCCACGCCATCGCGCCGCGCAGGCGCAGCGCCTTGATGAGCTTCACGCGCTCGCCGATGGACCGAGGGCTGGAGAAGGCGATCAGCGTCGGGACGGTGGCAGGCCCGGTCGTCAGGTTCGGGTGCGAGGCCGCCGGGTTGAACAGGTACGGCTCCCCGGCCAGCGGGTTCCAGCGGACGGTGTACCCGTTGCCTCCCGTCACACCGGCGGCGTCCACGTACCCGCCTTCGTCGACCAGCGCGTGGTACGTCGGCTGGGGCGCCACGTCGACGGTCAGCACGTTCGCGTCCGTGCCGGTGTTGTCGAACGCCGAGTAGAGCCCGCTGGTGCGCAGGTACTGCTGCCCGTAGAACGGCACGCCGACGACGATCTTGTTCGCGGGCACACCGTTGAGCAGGTAGTACGCGACCGTGCCGGTCGTGTTCCAGCTCAGGTTCCGCGCGTTCGGGTCCCGCGGGTCGGGCGTGAACAGCGTGTTGTGCGACGCCTTCGGCCCGCTCGGCACGTTGAAGTCGTACGTCATGACGTTGTTCCAGTCGAAGTACTTCGTGATCTCCTTCAGCTCGAAGTACTTCGTCGAGCTCGTGGCCGCCGGGAGCGCCGCCGTGAGCAGGTAGTAGTCGCCCGTGACGGCGCCGTACGCGTCGAGCTGCTTGCGGAACTCGGCGGCCAGCAGCGTCGCGTTGCGCCGGTCGGCGGGGCCGGGGTTCACGTTCCCGCCGGCCACCTGCGTCGGGTACTCCCAGTCGAGGTCGATGCCGTCGAACACCCCTGCCGCCGCACCCTCGCCACCCGCACCCTCGGGCCACCCGCCGGCGGGCAGGTTGCCCTTGATGAACGTGTCGATGCACGACGCGACGAACGACTTCCGCAGCTCCGGCGTGGACGCGAGCGTCGAGAACCACGTCGACTTCGTCCAGCCGCCGAGGGAGATCTGCACCTTCAGGTGCGGGTTGGCCGCCTTGAGCTTGCGGAGCTGGTTGAAGCTGCCGAACAGGTGCTGGTCGGGGTTGCTCGGATCGTCCGCGACGCCGTCGACCGTGTTGTCGCCCGTCCAGTAGACCTGCTGGTAGTCGGCCCACGGGTCGAGGACGTCGCAGCTCGCCGCACCGGTGGCCTCGTCGTACCCCGGGACGCCGAACGCGTACTGGATGACGTTCAGCTTCGTCACCGGGACGTCCTTCACGAAGTAGCCCCGGCCGTAGACGTTCCAGTCGGCGAAGTACGCCGTCACCACCTTCTTGGGCCCGTCGGGCTTGGGTACCGACGACGCCTGCGCAGGCGGGGCGGCGACGAGCGCGAGGCTCCCCGCGACGGTCAGGGCGACGAGCACGGACAACCGACGGGAACGGCGCATGGGGCTCTCCTCGACACTGTGGAGGTCTGACCGTGGATTAGTAAGTACTCCTACCAAATGCGGGTACCCCCACCCTATGACCCGGTGTCCGATCCGCGTCAAGAGTCCGGTTCGGTGCACCGCGTCCCGCTGGTGCTGCCTAGGCTCCAGAGATGGCCACAGTCCTCCTCGTCCGGCACGGTCGGAGCACGGCGAACGTCGCGGGGGTCCTGAGCGGGCGGGCGGCCGGCGTCGACCTCGACGAGGTCGGTCGGGCCCAAGCCGTGCGGACGGCGGAGCGGCTCGCGATCGTGCCGCTCGTCGCGGTGATCTCGAGCCCGCTGGCGCGATGCCGTCAGACGGCGCGGGTCGTCGCGGAGCGACACGACTCCCTGCGGACGCAGCTCGAACCGGGCATCGTCGAGGCCGACTACGGCGACTGGCAGGGACGATCCCTCCGCGATCTCGCCAAGGAGCCGCTGTGGTCCGTCGTCCAGGCCCGGCCGTCCGAGGTCACCTTTCCGGGGGGCGAGTCGATGGCGACGATGCAGGAGCGCTCCGTGGCCGCGATCCGTCGGCACGACGCAGCGCTGGAAGCGAAGCACGGCGCCGGTGCGGTCTGGGTGGCGGTCACGCACGGGGACATCATCAAGTCCGTGCTCGCCGACGCCCTCGGCATGCACCTCGACCTCTTCCAGCGCATCACCGTGAACCCGGGCTCGGTCTCGATCGTCCGGTACGGCAGCACCCGCCCCGAGGTGGTGGCCACGAACACCGACTCCGGCGACCTGTCGTGGCTGCGCGCGGCCGGTCCGGTCGGTGACGCCGCGGTCGGCGGCGGCGCTGGCCCCCTCGTAAAGTGAAGGACATGCCGGCTCTTGTGCACCAGTTCGACTGGCCCGACCGCGTCGTCGTCGGAACCGTCGGAAGCCCGGGCTCACGGTCCTTCTACCTGCAGGTGCGCGACGGTGCCCGGAGCGCCAGCGTTGGGCTGGAGAAGCAGCAGTCCGCCGTGCTCGCCGAGAAGATCGCCGAGATCCTGGACGCGTTGATGGCCGACGAGACCAACCGGTTCAGCGTCCCCGCCGCCACACCCGCCGAGCTCGTCGACAACGACCCCCTGGACCAGCCCGTCGAGGAGCAGTTCCGCACGGGACTGCTGCGCCTCGCCTGGGACCCGTCGACCGCGCAGGTCGTCGTCGAGGCGTTCGCCTTGACCGAGGGCGACGACGAGCCCGCCGAGATGCTCCAGGTCCGGATGCCTGTCGGCACTGCGCGGGCGTTTGTCGAGCGCACTCAGCAGGTCGTCCGGTCGGGCCGGCCGCTGTGCCCGATCTGCGGCGAGCCCGTCGACGACGAGGGCCACGTGTGCCGCACGCCCGCTCCGTGACACCCGATCTCGTCGGCGGTGAGCTCGAGCTCGTCGGACGCATCACGGTCGCCTCGAACGCGACCTTTCTCGCGACGATCGACGAGGTCAGCGTCGTCTACAAGCCCGTCGCCGGGGAGCGGCCCCTGTGGGACTTCCCGGACGGCACGCTGGCCAACCGGGAGGCGGCTGCCTATCTCGTCTCGGAGGCGTTCGGGTGGGACGTCGTCCCGCGCACGCTCCTGCGCGACGGTCCGCTCGGTCCCGGCATGGTGCAGGTCTGGCAGCAGCCCGACGCCTCGCAGGATGCGGTCGACGTCGTCCCGGACGTCCCACGGGAGGGCTGGCGCGCCGTCTTCCGCGGGGTCGACGAGGACGACCAGCCGGTGACCCTGATCCACGAGGACTCCCCCGTGCTGCGGCGCATGGCCGTCTTCGACGTCGTCGTGAACAACGCCGACCGCAAGGGCGGCCACATCCTCCCCACGGCCGAGGGTCACCGCTACGGCGTCGACCACGGTGTCAGCTTCCACGTCGAGCACAAGCTGCGGACGGTCCTGTGGGGCTGGCGGGGCGAGCCGCTCGACGTGGCCGAGATCGCGGGCGTGGAACGGGTGCTCTCCGGGATCGACGGCGACCTCGGTCAGCGCCTCTCCGAGCTTCTCGACGACGAGGAGGTCGCGGCGCTGGCCACCCGGTGCGAGCGGCTGATCCACGACGGCGTCTTCCCGGGACCGTCCGGCGACATGCCCGCGTTCCCGTGGCCGTTCTTCTGAGCGTCAGGGCACGTTCGCGCCACCGTTGACGTTGATGACCTCGCCCACGACGAAGCTGGACTCCGGCGACGCGAGGAACACGTAGGCCGGCGCCTGCTCGACCGGCTGGCTCGTCCGGCCCAGCCAGGACGACTCCCCGAACCCGTTCAGCTTCTCCGTGGGCTGCCCGTCGGAGACCTGCAGCGGCGTCCACACCGGCCCCGGCGCGACCGCATTCACGCGGATGCCGCGCGGCGCGAGGTCGGCGGCGAGCGCCTTGGTGAACCCGATGATCCCGAACTTGGTCGACGCGTAGTTGATGATCATCGGCGACGGGTTGTAGCCCTGCACCGACGTGCTGTTGATGATCGTCGACCCCGGGCCTAGGTGCGGCAGGGCGTCGCGCGTGATCCAGAACATCGCGTACAGGTTCGTCTGGATGGTGCGGTCCAGGTCGGCCTCGTCCAGCTCGTCGAACGTCTGGTGGTACACCTGGTGCGCCGCGTTGTTGACCAGGATGTCGAGCCCACCGAGGCCTTCCACCGCGTCGGCGACCAGGGCCCGGCAGAACTCGCGGTCCCGGATGTCCCCCGGCAGCAGCACCGCCGTCCGACCCTCCGCGCGCACCAGCTCCGCGATGGCCTCCGCGTCCACCTGCTCCTCCGGCAGATAGCTCAGCGCCACGTCCGCACCCTCGCGCGCGAACGCGATCGCCACCGCCGCCCCGATCCCCGAGTCTCCCCCGGTGATGAGCGCCTTGCGTCCGGGCAGTCGGCCGGTGCCGCGGTAGGTCGTCTCGCCGTGGTCGGCCTTCGGGTCGAGCTCCGCGTCCAGGCCGGGCAGCGGCTGCCACGAGGCGTGCGGCTTGATGTGGGAGTGGCGCTCGACGGGGTTGTCGAACGTGAGCTGGTCAGGCGACATCATCATCTCCTCCAGAAGGTTCGATAACGATATCGGTCCGTCACCACTCCTCGTCGCGACCCCACCCACCGAACGCGTCGTTGCGGCGCGCGTTCAGGTACGACCCGATGACCGCTGCGCCGAGGTCGTCGGTCTCGGGCGTGACGACGGTGCCGCCCGCCCGCTTGGCCATGGCGTCGACGAAGCGCGCGAGACCGGGGTCGTCGCCCAGGCGGAAGAACGTCGTGCGGGCGCCCAGCCGCGTCGAGCCGTCGAGCTCACGCACCGCGAGCGCGATCGTGATCGGGTGCGGCGGGTAGTCGAAGAACACCTCGCCGTCGGCCTCCAGGTGGGAGGTCGGCTCGCCGTCCGTGACGATCAGGAGCACGGGCTGGGCGTTCGGGTGCTTGCGGAAGTGGCGGTTCGCGAGCAGGAGCGCGTGGTGCAGGTTGGTGCCCTTCTCCCACTTCTCGTCGAGCCCGACGAGCTGCTCGATCTGCATGACCTGCGCGGCGCGCCCGAACCCGATGAGCTGCAGGTCGTCCCCGCGGAACCGGGTCGTGACGAGTGTGTGCAGCGCCAGCGCGGTGCGCTTCATGGGCACCCAGCGCCCCTCCATCGCCATCGAGAACGACGTGTCGACGAGCAGCGCCACGCACGCCTGGGTGCGCGCCTCGGTCTCCTGGATCTCGACGTCGTCGACCTGGATCGTCCGCGACCCGCGGGTCAGCGCGTTGGTGATGGTCCGGCTCACGTCCCACGGCTCGGTGTCGCCGAACACCCACGGTCGCGTGGCCCCCGACGGCTCACCGGCAGCGCCGGAGCGACGGAGTTCATGGCCGCCGGCGCGGCCGGACATCGTGTCGGCGACTGCTTTGAGGACGGACTTCCCCAGCTGGCGCATGGCCTTCGGCGTCAGTGCGAGCTGGCCGTCCGATCCGCGCCGGATCGTGCCCTCGTTCAGCGCCCTCTCCAGCCGCTGCAGGGTCCGGGCGTCGACGACCGCGTCCTGCCCGAGCTGACGCGCCAGCCTCTCGAGGTCGAGGTCGTCCAGCTGCGACCCCTCGTAGGACTGCGCGAGCTGCTCCGCGAGCGCGTCGAGATCGGCGAGGTCCTGGAACACGCCGGTCCCGTCGCCGAGCCCGAGCCCGTTCTCCCCGGCCATGCGTTCGGAGCTGCCCCAGTCCTCGCCGGGTCGCAGGGCCCTGAGGTTGTCGTCGAGCTGGCCGAGCGCGTCGATGAGGTCCGACGAGCCGAACGCCTGCTGCGCGAGCGCGTCGAGCTCGTCGCGCTGCTCCTGCGTCATCGAGTTCCGCATCCGCTGCGCCGCCGCGGCTCGTTGCGCGAGGGCGTCCAGGAGCTCGTCGAGGTTCTGGGGGTCCTCCGGGAAGAAGTCCCCGTGCTTCGCCATGAACTCGTCGAACTGGTCCTGGGTGTCCCGGCCCTGCTTCCGCGCGTCGAGCAGCCCGTTGAGGTCGGCGAGCATCTCGTTCAGTGCCGCCCGGTCGGCATCGCTCGCGTTCTCCAGCGCCTGCTTGATGCCGGCGAAGCGCTGCTCGAGGACCTCCCGGCCAAGCAGGTCCTTGATCTTCTCGAACTCCTGCCGCGCCTCGCTGCTGCGCCAGTCGTAGCCGTTGAGCTCGTTGACGGCCGCTGCCGGCGACGACGGCAGGTTCTCGAGCTGCAGCTGCGCCAGGGCACGGTCGCCCTCATCCATGTCGACGTCGCGCGCGAGCTGCTTGCGCTCGGCCAGGACCGCCCGGTCGAGAAGCTCCTTGACCTGCTGCAACGTGCCGTCGAGGTTGTTGTCCCGGGTGAGCTCCTTGCGTCGTTGCGCGACCCGCCGCGCCAGCTCGTCCAGGCCGGCCTGGTCCCGTCCCCCACGCCGCAGGAACTCGCGCATCGCCCGCTCGGGCGAGTAGCCCGCCATAACGTCCTCGCCGATCGCTTCCAACGCCTCGGCCAGGTCGACCGGCGGCGCGAGCGGGTCCGGCCCGTCGACGTACGGGGTGTACCTCTTGAGGCGCCGGTTCGGCCTAGCCATAGATCGTCTCGCCGCCCCCGGACTCCTTGCTGATCCGCCGGGACAGGTACAGCCCCTCCAGCGCGAGCTCGATCGCCGCGGCGCGTTCGCCGTCGTTCGTGGCGCCGAGCCGTGCGCAGATCTCGTCGTAGAGCTCGGACTCCCCCAGCGACGGCAGACCGGTCAGCACGTCGCGCGCCGTGACCTGCTCGCCCGTCGTCACCATCGCGCCACCCTGGATCGCGTCCACCAGCAGCCCGAAGTCGATGCCCCGAAGGTGCGCGCGAACGGTCTCCGCCGTGGCCGTGCGGAGCAGGTGGTCGAGGATCTCGTCCTCACGCCCCTCCTCCCCCGACTCGAACTCGATCTTCCCCGCGAGCACGTCCACCGCGGTCTCCAGGTCCACCGGCCGCGCGACCGCTCGCTGTTCACCCTGCCGTGCCGCCCGGTGCAGGGCCGACGCGGCGATCGTCTCCGCCCCCGCGATCGCGAACCGCGCACTCACCCCGCTGCGCTGGTCCACCGAGCTCGACTCCCGCAGCGCCCGGGTGAAGCGCGCCAGGATCTCGACGAGGTGGTCCGGCACCTCCGCGTGCAGGACGGCTTCCTGCCGGATGACCG
This sequence comes from Cellulomonas sp. Leaf334, assembly GCF_001424195.1. Taxonomy (GTDB): domain Bacteria; phylum Actinomycetota; class Actinomycetes; order Actinomycetales; family Cellulomonadaceae; genus Cellulomonas. Next base: position 168,034 of record NZ_LMOO01000007.1, read on the forward strand.
CGACCTCGTCGGCGAGCTCGGTCGGGTAGTGCGTCCGGATCTCCGCCCCGAACCGGTCCTTCAGCGGCGTGATGATCCGCCCGCGGTTCGTGTAGTCCTCCGGGTTGGCAGTCGCCACCACGAGCACGTCCAGCGGCAGCCGCAGCACGTAGCCGCGGATCTGGATGTCCCGCTCCTCCATCACGTTCAGCATCGCGACCTGGATGCGCTCCGCGAGGTCCGGCAGCTCGTTGATCGCGACGATGCCCCGGTGGCCGCGCGGCACGAGCCCGAAGTGGATCGTCTCCGGGTCACCGAGTGCCCGCCCCTCCGCGACCTTCATGGGGTCCACGTCGCCGATGAGGTCCGCGACGCTCGTGTCCGGCGTCGCGAGCTTCTCGACGTACCGCTCATCGCGGTGCCGCCAGGTGACCGGGAGGTCGTCTTTGAGGTCAGCCGCGCGCCTCTTGCTCGCCGCTGTGATCGGCTCGAACGGGTGCTCCCCGATCTCCGACCCGTCGATGACCGGCGACCACTCGTCGAGAAGCCCTTGGAGCGTGCGCAGGACCCGCGTCTTGCCCTGCCCGCGCTCGCCGAGCAGGACGATGTCGTGGCCGGCGATCAGCGCCCGCTCGAGCTGCGGAACGACCGTGTCGTCGAAGCCGTGGATGCCCGGCCACGGGTCACGGCCCTCTGTGAGGGCTTCCAGGAGGTTGGCACGGATCTCTTCCCGGACCGACGTCAGCACGTGGCCGGAAGCGCGGAGCTCGCCGACGGTTGCGGCAGTGGGACGCATCATTCGGCCGAGCGTACGTCCGGGTTCGCCGGATGCATCCCGAGTTCGCCGACGGGTGAACGGTTGCCGATGGAGGGCCGCCGAGGCATGGTCGGTCCAGCAGAGGGGATCAGCGATGGCAAAGAAGAAGACGGGGCTCGCCCTGGCGGTCGCGTGGCCGTTGGCCAAGAAGGTCGCGACACAGGTCAGCGTGATCGTCGCGAACAACCCCGAGCTCCAGAAGCGCCTGGAGAACCTGGGCAAGAGGTTCGCCGACGTCCAGCGCGCTCGCACGCCGGAAGCCAAGATCGCGCGCGCGATGGAGTCGGTGCGGGAGCAGGCGTCGATCGTCCTGGCGTCCGAGTCGGGCACCGCCGAATCCGTCGCCTCTCTGCAGGCCGCAGGCTGGAAGCAGCGCGCCGACCAGGTCGACCGGGCCCTCCAGATCCTCCAGCACCAGCCGCGCAAGATGCAGAAGTCGCAGCTCCCCCGCATCGCGGCGATGGCGGACTCGCTCGTCGCGGAGGTCCTGACGTCGCTCATCGACGAGGTCGAAGGCTGAGCCCTCTTACGGCTGGGCCGTCCGTGTGGAGACCGTGACCGTGAACTTCGGGTCGCGGCTGACCTGCCTCGTCGGCCCGACGACCCGCTCCAACGTCGGCCGATAGCGCAGGTGCGAGTTCCACACCGCCCACAGCTCGCCGCCGGGTGTGAGGATTCGCGCGGCCTCTGCGAACAGCGTCCTGGCCACCCCGTCGTGCACCGCCGCGCCGACATGGAACGGCGGATTGAGCAGCACGACATCGGTGCTCGCATCGGGAACCGTCTCGGCACCGTCTGCTCGCACGACGACGACCCTGTTCTCCAGACCGTTCGCCGCAACCGTCGCTGTGGCGGAGGCCACCGCCGCGGCGGACTCGTCGGTCGCGGTGACCGTCAGGTTCTCGTTCGCCCGTGCCAGGAGGACGGCCAGAACCCCTGTGCCACAGCCAAGATCGACAGCCGAGGTGACGTCCGTCGGGATCGCGTCGAGGTGCTGCAGCAGCACGCGCGTGCCGATGTCGATCCCCGTCCCGGCGAACGCGCCGCCGTGCGCGCAGACCGTGATGCCGAGGTCCGGGTGCTCCCTGCGCTCGGGCCAACGCGGCTTTGTGCGCTCTGCGTTCGGACCGGATGCCATGAGTACGCGTGACTTCTGCCTGGCCAGGTGCGCCTGCACGGTGGCGAAGTAGCGCCCGAGTATGTCATTCATCGCTGGCGTCATGTGCTTGACCCGGCCGCCCGCGTAGACAACCACCTCGGGGTCCGCGTTCTCGGCGATCAGGCCCGCGATCTCGTCGAGCGCGTCGAGCGACCGCGGTAGCTGAAGCAGCACCACCCGGGCACCCGTGACGAGCTCCGGCGTCAGGCCGTGGCTCGTGCACCCGTCGATTCCGAGCCTCTCCGCGTTCGCATGCAGCGCCCGCTCACCGAGCAGCCGATCCTGGTGCGTCCGGACCCCTGGCAACCGGTGTCGCGCGATCGCGCCAAGTGTCAGCGCACCGTGGTGGTCGCCGATGACGACGACACCTTCCCCGGTGCCTTCGGCCAGCGCGGGAGCGGCCTCGTCGAGGATCAGCCGGTCGCTGGCGTCGACCGCGTGCAGGTTCGGCGCCTCAATGTCGGGGTACCGCCGGAGGGTGGCGAGGACGTCGTTCTCGTCGTGCTCGGGCGCCGTGTCCACGGCACCGAGGCTAACGGCCGGCGCACACTGGTCGGCCTGCGCAACCGGCCCTCGGTGATGATCGCGACAGAACCACAAGCGTCCCTCGACCCGAATGGATCTGGTCAGGGGGCGTCTCGTTTTCTGCTGGAGGTGGCGGGAATCGAATGCGTTAGGAGCCGTCTGAAACCGTTGGCCCGGGGCTGCCGCCTGCAGGTTTGCTCTCGACCGGTTGTGGCGAATCTCGTCCATTCGGGCTCCCCCGTTGACAGAGTCAACACGGCCTTCTGCCGCCGGTTTGGAGCTGCCGAAAAGCGTTTCGGAAGACCGAACTTCTGTCGCCAGCGACACTTGCACGAAATCCCGGAGTAGTGATCCGGTACCGCCTTCAGGCCCTTGCCACGGCTTCGGCAGACCCCCAGTTCCTAAGGAAGACCAGCGTGAACCGCGCCGATCGACCGACTGAGTCGGCACCCCTCGATTCGGCGCTGAGACGTCCCGAGAGTCCACGCCGGTCGGGCACAACGGGCGCACCATCGCGCTTGTGTCTGGCGTGCATCGCGTCCGAAGCGGTCGCCGTCGCCTCGCCGATCTGGATGCATGTGGCGATGTCCGCCTGGCCCATCCCCACCAACCCCGGCGAAGAGATCGGACACGCTCGCGATCCTCGCCGCGGGCGTCGTGCACGCCGACGGCGGCCCGCTGGTCGCCGTGGTGATCGCACGGGGACCCCGGGTCCGGGTCTGTTCGCCGTACTGGCCCTTCTGAGCTTGTCAGCGCCCTCGGATCGCGGATGTCGGAGCCCCGGCTCGGGAACCCTGCCACCACGAGCCTTACACCCGGTGGAGGTCGTCGGACGCTGGCATCTGAAGGTGTTAACGCCGACGGAACATATTGAACGCGCGTCCGATAACCGACCTAGCCGTGAGCACCGCGACACACGGTCACCCCCGGGTATACGCTTCTCTATCCGATCGCGCAGACACGCCATGCGAAACCGTCGTCTTCGTGCGCCCTAAGGCGTCGCTCGCGCGAAGGATTCACGGGCGGGCGGCACGCCGCCGCTTCGCGGTCCCGCACCCATCGAGGAGACAACATGCCCGTCTTTTCAGGGAAGGTCGACGTCGTCCGGACTCCACAACCGAACGAGGTGTTTGATCCGGAGATCGGTGGTGGGGTTTCGGCCCTAATACGACTTGATGGCGACACCGCGGATATCGTCGCGGGTGGAAATGGTGTGGACGGTGATGTCAAACTTCGGTCAGGCGCGAGCGACATTACCGTTCACCTAGATGGAAACAGTGCAACGCTTTTCATTGGTGGAAGCGGCAGATCAGGCGACATCTTCGTATTTCGAGCCTCAGGTGACGACATAAACGACGTCCAGCAGGCCAGCATTCACATCGATGGCGACGCCGGCGACATCAAACTCTTCAATGCCGACTTCGCGGAGGAATTCGCTTTCGATAACAACGAATGTGGACCGGGAACTGTCATGATCCTGGACGAGGATCCCGGACGGTTGACAATGAGCAGACTTGCGTACGACCGGCGAGTCGCTGGAGTGGTCTCCGGCGCCTCCGATCTCGCCCCCGCGATCGTTCTCGATCATCGGGGCGACGCCAAAATGGATCGTGCAGCCGTTGCCATGGCCGGCAAGGTCTACTGCAAGGTAGACGCGGACGTCTCGCCCGTACAAATCGGCGATCTGCTCACTTCGTCTAGCACGCCGGGCCATGCGATGGCCGCGCTCGACTATTCGCGGGCTTTTGGCTCCGTGATCGGTAAAGCGCTAGAACCACTGCCCGAGGGTCGTGGCCTGGTGCAAATTCTCGTAGCACTCCAGTAGATCCGGCCACATCATGTCGGAGGATCGCGAGACGCCAAGATTGGATGGGATTCGTCGCGTCAAGCAGTACGTCGAGGATGACCTCCTCTCGATCCCCGGAATCACGGGCGTCAGCGTCGGCTACAAATACGTCAATAACCGCAAGACCGAGCAAATAGCTATCCGAGTCTACGTTGAGCAAAAGAGGGACGTTCCGGAATCCGAGAGGATCCCTTCGTCCTTCGACGTGGTGCCGACCGACGTGATAGAACGGCGGTTTCTTCCACTATCGCTAGCAGAAGCTGCGCCCATGCTTTTCGCAGCGGAGGACGTGAATCGCTACGAACCTCTTACGGGCGGAATCAGCATCGGCCCTTGCCGCGATCCACTCGCCGGAACCCTCGGGATGATCGTCTCGGATGTAGCGACTGGCCAAGCCATGGCTCTCAGCAACTTCCACGTGCTCGCCGTGGACAACGGCTTCACAGTTGGCGACAATATCGTCCAACCCGCGCTCGCCGACAATGGAGTGTGTCCTCAAGACGTCGTTGCGGTTCTTAGCCGTGCCATCCTTGATAATGGTATGGATGCGGCGGTAGCGAGCATCGCGGGTCGCTCACACGAATGCCGAATTGAAGGCCTGGGTGCGGTCACCGAAACACGTGATGCCATGTTAGGAATGGCAGTGCGCAAACGAGGACGCTCCACCCGCCTCACCACTGGAGAGATTGACTCGATCGACGCAACTTTCGTCATACCCTACGTGAACGTCGGCGAGGTAACGCTCAGCAACCAGATCGAGGTGGCGGCCGACACTCCGAGAATAGTCGTTGATCCCGGATATTTCATTGCTGCGGAGTGGACAACGGCGCCTGTGACTATCTCCGGCGAGGTAACTGTCGTGCGGAGTACCAATGGGCCCGCACCCGGTGTCACCGTCACGGGGCCAACGGGCTCGATCTTCCACCAGACGATATCTACCAACAATACGACCTACACCGTGTTCGGCGACCCGCCCGCGGTGCTCGTCCGTGAGACCCAAACCACACCAGGGCCAATCAACACGAGCGTAACTGTTGTGAACTTGTCGACCTCCCCACCCTCCGAACAGCTCGTGCTCATGGGTTACGCAAGCAACAGTGCCGTTCCTCCGCCCACTGTACAGTTTAGTCAGGGCACCGGCTCAGCCTTTTTGATCTATAGCTCTAATGGGACCGAAGTGCAACATCTGGCCATTTGCAGAAGCCGTGATGGCCGAGTCCTTTGCGCTGGACCATCTTCGTTCGTTCCCAACACGGAGATCCGGGCGGAAGCCACAGCTGACAGTCTGCGAATCCATTACTCGCTGAACGCAGGACCAACCGTGTGCTCGACGCTTCCCGGGCTCTCTACCGAACCATTTTCACTTCCAGGAGACTCCGGGTCCGTCATCGTAGATGCGAACAATTCGGCGATCGGTCTCCTGTTCGGCGGGAGCATCGCGGTAGTGGATCCGTCTGGTGAGACTCTTAGCCCCGAGGGCGTGTTTGCTGCGGCGACGCCGATCGACATTGTGCTTGCAGCGCTCGGCGTCCGCCTATGCACGTCGGGCGGTGGATCCGGTGGCGGCATCGGCGGCGGCGCGGTCCCCGAGTGGACCCGTCTCAGTGTTCGGGCGCTCGCGGCTAGGTGTTTAGGTAGTCGGCCCCCGATCTCGCTCCGGAGGGACATCTTTCGGTCGTCCGAAGCCCCAGTTCTCTCCCTGCGCTCGCGTCTGGTCCAGATCAATCGTCAGTGCCGCTGATGCCACAGAGGATTCCGTTGGCGGAGTTTCTTCACAAGATCCCGGAGTAGTGATCCGGTCGCGCCTACGGACGCCGACGGGCCAAGCCGGTCAGGGCGACCCCGTGATGACGTACACACCGCGGGTTCCCCGCCTATTCTCCGAGAATACGCGCAGGTCCTCGAGCGCACCCCTGACCGGCGAATCGACCCTGACGACCGAGCGTGAAGACTCGACGACGCCGGTACGCCCGGGCGGCGGCGGGGCGTGGAATTGACGCGGCCGGGACGTCACTGCGACGCTGTTGCCGGAATGGGACTCCCGCGTCAGCTACTCGACGGACCCTGGCACGTAATCCATGGTGAGCCCGGTGTCCGCCCACGACAGGCGGGCAGTTTCCCAGTCTGGTTCCGGTGCGACGGACCACCACGAGATGCGGCTGTTGTAGGCCCAACGACCCGTGGCGGGACCGTCGTGGAACAGGACGTTGCCCCACTTTGACAGGTCACCGAGCGTACGAGCGATGAACGCAGAGACCGTGTAACGGCTCGCGGCGATCGCGGTGTGGCTGTATCGCGCAACGAGCATCGCGAAGTCGTCGGGACGTGCGTGAGCGTAAGCGTGCTCGACGACTCCGAACTCGACCCAGCGGCTACCGAACTGGGAGATCAACGCGGGCAACTCGACGTGCAGGCCGAGTTCAGCTCCGAGCCCGCTCATGCCGTCGAGTTCGGGCGGAGCTGGCACGACAACCCAGATGTGTAGCCCCGGTGTCGGGTGCCCTCGCGTGCGGTCGCACGTGAACGACAAAGTGCCATCGCTGCCGACCGGGACTCCCACGATGCCCTCGTCGGCGTGGAACGGGCAGACCTGCATGCTCACACCATAGGGAAGAACAGAGAGCGGGGTAACCTGGGCAACAACCCCGAGACTCTTGCGCACTGTGGAATCCTGACCCAGGACCTCGACGACGAAGGGTGCTGGAGCGCTGATGCGGTGGCAGTGGGGGAAACAAGGCCGGGCCTACGCGAACTACGGGAACGCGAATCAATGGACCGTGAGCGCAGGGCTCGGATCACTCGCCCGCGAAGCCACCCAGAACTCCAACGACGCTCGGCGGCCGGATGAAGACGCCGAACTCGTCTACTCGTTCATCCGGCTGACGGGTGATGCCCGGCGGGAGTTCGAGCACGCGGCGAACTGGGACGAGCTCGACCGTCACCTCGACAGCATGGGGCAGTCGGCGGATGCCGCGATCTCGGCGGGTCAGATTGCGGCGGGCCGTACCGCAGTTCGGGACCGCGACGATTTGGTTCTCCTCCGCGTCGCCGACTACGGCTGCCGCGGGCTGACGGGGCCGGAATTCGAGGACCAGGCCCTCGGGCCCGAGGAGTTCGGCAACTTCATCAAGCTCTGCCGAATGGACCTCTATAGCGGAAAGGCCGAGGCCGCGGGCGGCAGTTTCGGCCTCGGCAAGGCAGTCTATTGGAGGTTCTCTGCCCTTCAGACTGTCTTGTTCAACTCCACGTTGGCGGCGACCGAAGCCGTCGATGGACGCTTCACCACACGACTTTTCGGCGTGCAACAGGGTGTGGTGCACACAGTCGACGGTGTGCGGTACCAGGGGCGCGGTTACTTTGGGGTCGAGCCGGCGACGCCTGATGCCGGGGAGGACGTCTTCTCAAGTTGGGGAAACACCGAGCTCGCGAGGCAACTGCGCCTCGAGCGCCAGGACGAGCGACCTGGGACGTCGGCGCTTCTGCTCGGCTTCTATGATCCGGACGGAGAACCGGACGAGGACGCCGACACCCGGATGGTTCGTTACGTGGACCACCTGCGCCAGGGCGTGGAAGAGAACTTCTGGCCGCTGCTCACCCGCGGTCGCCTCACCGTCCGGATCGAGGCCTTCGACAACGACACATTGATCGGGTCAAAGATCATCGACCCCGAAGAGACGTACTCCGAGCTGTCACGAGCGCTGTCGAGGTATGACGCCGGCGATGTCGACGAAGCTCTCGAGAAGGTCGGGGATGTCGTAGTACGAAACGTCCCGATTGAGATCTCGAGCCGTAAGGACGGCCACGACGCATTCACTCACACGGCGAAGCTCGTGGTGACCCTCTCCGACGAATCGCCGGACTCGCTCGAGGACCAGGTGTGCCTGCTTCGACGCTCCGAGATGGTCGTCGAGACCATCGAAAGGAAATACGAGGGGCACAGGTATCACGCGTTTCTCCTAGCGGGAGCGGCGGTCACGAAGGACGCCCCAACGTCGAATCAGATGCATGCCGACGACTTCCTCCGTTTCGCCGAGCCGCCCGCGCACGACCAGTGGATCCCCCGGTCAGGACGAGCCCAGGCGTCGCAGGTGAATGTCAGTACCCGGTACTTCCAACCGTGGCGGAAGAACCTGACGGACATCCCAGAGATCATCCGCAAGGAGCTCCGCGCATTGTTCGGCCCTCCGCCGGTAGAGGCGGATCAGCCACCCGAGTCAGTGGTGCGCAACCTGCGTTTCTTCCGTGGAGAGCCCGGCTCGGGCGGGACGGGCGCCGCTTCGCAGGGGCGCCCGAAGATCCAGATCCGCTCGGGAGAGGTCGTCGACGGCCGGTGGAATCTTACGTTCGCTGTCAGCGCGCCGAACCGCGAAGCGGGGTGGTCGGTGCGACCCGTGCTCGTGGCTCTGGGCGCCGACGGCTCGCGCACCGAGATTCCCTGGCATGGCGACCTGGCGATCTTCGACGGCGGACGGATCGTCGACGAGTGCGTCCAGCTCGACTCCGTCCCCAGGAAGCGTCGCCTGAGCGCAGTGGTCAGTGCGCGCGGGGGGACGATGCCTCTCCGTGCGAGTGAGGCGGTCGTCGACGTGATCGTCAAGGACGTCCGGACGGCGCAGGGAGACGTAGCGGAGGTCGACGCATGAGCCCGCTGTACCCATGGCCGACGTACCCCGAACTCTGGGACCTCGAGATCGAGTCGATCGAGATCGACGGCCACGACTCCATCGCCCTCGCAGACGACGCCGCGTACCGAGTCGAGCTCGACGGCCGAGAGTGGGCCAGCGCCATCTTCCGCGTCCGGGCGACAACGTCGCATTCGATCGACGGACTCATGCCGACGTCGGGCTACGTCGTGGCGTCAACCACCCAGAGCGCGTCGCGCTCATCGTTCACCCTCGCCCCCGACGGCTCGGGGTGGGTGGCGATCGTCCATCTCACCAAGGATGCCGTCGCGGGAAAGTCGATCCTCGAAGCGCACCTCACAGCGCTGATCGGCGATCGGATGCGCGTCATCGCGAGATCCCACACCTGGGAGGTGATCTCCGACGCCGGCGTCGCTCCGAGGCCGGCGGGTGCTCCGCCGTTCGACTTCACCTGGGTCGACTTCCGCTCACCGGAGGCCCCCAAGATCGCGCGGCTGGATCCCCATGCCTACTGCGTCGTTGACCTCACCGACGGTGCGACGGTACTGCTCAACGAAGGCATCGAGGGGTTCAAGGAGATCTTGCATCTCAAGAGCCCCAAGCTCGAGAAGCGGCGGCTCCAGGGCCTACTCGGCGCCGACGTCGCAAGACAGGCGACAACAGCGATGCTCCGAGCCGCAGTGGATGAGGTGACATCGACTGCGGTCGAGGGCGACGTCCAGCCGCCCGGGAATCCGCGGCTCGTGGAGGTCCTTGATGCGGTGTCGGACGGCATGGGCTTGAGTACTACTCAAGAACTGCTCGCACGCATCGGCGCAGCCACCACGATGGACGAGCGAAACAGGCTATGGGCCGACATGGACACGACCGTCGCACGCCTGACGGGCGTCTCCTCCGCCCTCGCCGCCGCATGCAAGGGAGCCATCGATGCCTGAGGTTCTCGGCACGTACAACCGCGATCTCGCGGCCGACGAACGCACGTACGCCCGTGGGGACCGCTCGCTCGTGCACGCGCACGAGTCGGACGTCATTCGCTCTGACCAGACTCGCATCACGCTCGCCCCGCTCGACTCACTCATGCGCACCTTCTGGGACCTCGTGGAACACGAGTCGTGGCCCGACGCACCGTCGAGCGACCGATGGCTAGCACCCCGTGTGCACGCAGCACTGCGGCTCACACGCCGCGAGGCATCCGATCAGCTCGCATGGCTGTGGCTCGCGCTCCATTACGACCGGTATGTCACTTGGCGGTGGGGAGAAGACGCACCCGCCAATCGGTGGAAGGGCTCGATCAACAAGCAGGCTTTCGCGCGCCTGTGGTGGAGTGGAGAACTGTTCCGCCTCGGCCCTGACTACTATCCCGTGGAGCGAGCGCTCGTCAGGCAGGACTTCGTCAACTCTTACCTCCACCGCCCGGCAGTTCGAAATCGACCGTTCGCTGCCGAAATCATCGCGCTCACCGACGGCTCACGCACGGACGCGACAGTCCTGTCCCCTGACGAGATCAATCTTCTCGCCGTCACGGTGAACCTCGCTCTGGCCGGCACACCGCCGGAGGTAGAGATCGGACCGCAGAACGACGACGTACAGACGTACTCGGAGTGGGTCCGTTCAGGCGCCACGACTGACGACTGGACGACGATGCCGGAGGGGCCGCCTACGCAGGACGTGAACAGCCATCAGCTGTCTGCAGCACGTGCGCTCGTCGACCGCTGCTGGTCCTACCGGTCGGACTTAGTGGAAGCGCATGACAGCCGCGCAGCCCAGCGCGCGCGAGACGCCGTGGAGCAGCAAGACGCCGGCCGAGTTTCAGGGGCGTAATCGCAGTCCTGGACTGGTCGCAACGATGCGTTGACCGATGTGATCGGCCAACGTCCGTCCTACGTCACCACCCTCCGCGCGCCCACTTTCGTCACGTGCAGTAGTCGCACACTCCGGTCGCAGGCAGGACCTCGTTGTGCACCGGGCACACCGTCTCGTCCATCTCGGCGTGCGTCTTGCCGCGGGTCCCGGTGGTCGGCCCGGCGTAGTTGGGAAAGAGCTCCCGCGACTTCGGTCCGCCGGAAGGTTGCAGGTCCACAACCCCGACGGAGAAGTATGCGAGCACACCCTTGACCGTCCCTATCGCGACGTACTGGTGCGAGCTCGGGATGTAGATCCGGTCGTATGCGATACCGGCGGCGAGTTCCTTGCATCGGGGACGGTTCTCGAGCGGCATCGGCAGCGCACCGAGCGCGACGTCCAGACTGTCGAACCATTCCCGCGGCGCTGACCCGTCGATTTCCGGCTGGCAACTCTTGCAGATCGCGTACCGGTCCCGGTCGCCGTCTTGCGCTAGCACCAAGGTCGTCGGGTCCGTGTCCGTCAGGTGCGTGCAACCCGGCAGGTGCAGCAACTTCCCGCTCTCGGGCCGGTACAGCGTCGGTGTCGTTGTCATGCCGCCATCGTCGCCTCTGGCATCTCACATGCACGCGTCGCCCTCGAAGTAACCATCAGCGTCACTCGACCGAAGCAGCCTCGTCGCCACCGTCACTCGCCGCGAGTTCGCGCGCCCGTTCGAGAATCTCGGACCACATGTGCTCAGGTGCAACCTCCGCGAGCATGTCGAGGACATGCTGCGCGTTCGAGTCGACTACCGAGCGGCGAATCGACGCCGGGGCAGCCCCGCGCGCCTTCGGACGCGCGCGTCGGCTCTCGCTCGCTGTTGGGGCATCCCGCTCACCCCCTGCAGCCGGAGATTGCGGCTCGCCAGCGCGACTCGGTGCGACTTCCTCGCTCGTCTCACCGAAGGCCGACGGAGCCAGCTCACCACCGCTCGACTCGGCTGGATCGAGGGCGGTAGAGCCATCGTGGCCAACCACCTCGTCGAGGAGCTGCGCCGGGACCTCGCCGGCGAGATGCACAATGTCGAGCTGGCCGGTCGTGCGGGTGAGCGCGACGTAGAGCATCCGCAATCCATGTGGGCCGGCATCGACAATGGCTTTCGGATCGAGTACGACGACAGCGTCGAACTCAAGGCCCTTGGCAGCGGTCGGGCTGACGACGTTGATCGCCTTGGTCAGCTCGCCGTCGTCCGCATCCGACCAACTGATCTCAGCGGCGTCGAGCGCTCCCGCCAGGTCTGCGCGATAGTCGTCAGGTCGCACTATCCCGACGAACAACCCCTTGGCACTGTGCTTTTGCACGGCGTCGACGGCCGCAGCCACCAGGGTCGATCGGTTCGGTGCGGAGTGCCATACGGGAGCCCGGTCGACGTCGGTGACGACGGTCGGCGCCTCGACTCCGGGAGCGGCGTCGGGGAGCAGGCGCGAGGCGAGGTCCATCACGGCGCGGGGGACGCGGTAGCCGTACCTGAGGTGTTCGAGCGTGTGCGGCAGTGGTGACTGGAGCTCCGAGACGACGTCGTCCCAGGACTCGCGGGCCCAGTGGCCAGTCGACTGGGCGATGTCTCCGACGATCGTCATTGCACCGGCACGCGACCGACGCCGGACGGCGATGAGCTGCATGGGCGACAGGTCCTGTGCCTCGTCGACGACGATGTGGGCGTACGTGCGCCCTTCACCGCTCATCTCGAACGCCAGGAAGTCGAGCAGCGCCAGGTCTTCCTTCGACCAAAGCTGGTCCGAGAGCCGTGGCGCCGCCTGTCGCCGCAGGAGCTGTAGGTCTTCCACGTCGAGTGTTCCGCTCGAGGCAGCCACGAGCCGCTCGAGCGAGCCGAACAAGTCGCGCAGGAACGCCTGCGGGGTCAGCTGCGGCCAGATGCGCTCCAGGTAGGCATCGACCTCCGAAGCACGCACTCGAAGGTTGGACGCGCGAGCACCTGCACGATCCGTCCGGCGGGCCTCGCGCAAGATGAGCGCTTCGAGTCCCGTGCGCATCCGGGCACGAGCCGCCGCATAGGGCGAGACACCTACGTCGTCGAGAAGTTCCTGCACAGCCGCCGGCTGAAGCGTGACGCGCCACGAGACTTCGTCGAAAGCGAACTGGACGTCGTCCTGCGGTACGCGGACACGCTCGTGTAGTCCGCGGGCAAGCACCTCGCACATCCGGCCGTCGCCCTTGAGCCGCGCTGCGTCGGGCCGCTCCTTGACCGAGACCGTGACGCTCGCGTCCATCAGACGCTGCAGGTCCTGGTGAATGACCCGATCCTCACCGAGCTCCGGGAGCACCCGAGCGATATACCGCAGGAAGGTCGCATTAGGCCCGACGACGAGCACGTCGTCGCGTTCGATGTCTCTGAGCTCGTTGAACAGCAACGCGGCGACCCGGTGGAGCGCGACTGCAGTCTTACCGGTGCCCGGCCCGCCCTGCACCACGAGCAGCTGTTCCCCGGGTGCTGCGATGATGTCGGCCTGTGCGGCCTGGATCGTCCGGACGATGTCCTCCATCTGTGGACTGCGTCGACGCTCGAGTACCTGCTGGAGAAACGAGTCGGACGCGAGCAGAGCGGCCTCTCCTCCGGTGAGCTCCGCGACCTTCAGTGCTAGCTCGGCGAAGAGCACGTCAGCGATGTCGTCGATGTCGTTGACGGGCCTCGTCCGGTACTGGCGGTGACGCGCGACGCCGCGAGCATCCGAGTGCGTGGCGCCACGCATCGCCATGATCGCCGGGGCCAGCCAGTTGTAGACCATCGGGTCGCCGCCGGCGCCGACGATCGAGTGCTTGCCCACGTAGTACGCGCCGCCGTCCTCGCAGTCGATTCGCAGAAACGCGACCTCCTCGTCCGGCCGCCCGAGTGTCTCGTCGCGCTGGTGAGCCCGGTTGATGGCGATGCGGTCCTTCGGGTTGGCCGCCGCACCGAACGCGCCGGCTCGACCCTCCCGCTTCGCCTCGCGCTCCGCACGCACAGCGTCGAACCACTCCTGCTCGATCTCCAGATCGGCGTCGATCTGCGGTGCTGCGACGACCACGGGGACTCCTGACTCGCGCCTAAGGCTGTCATCGGCTCGCCGGCCCCGATGGCTGAGCGAAACCTAGCGACAACCACCGACAGAGCGGCAAGGGAACCCAGGGGGAACACGGAACGCGCGTCCGGTCGCTGGCCCCGGCAGAGGCGATTCGCTCCCCAGCCACAACCGACCTGCGTGATGAGTCGGCCGGAGCGGCAGACTCCTCGTGGAGTCGGATGCATCCAGGGCGGGTGACCTAAACCGATGCACCCTCCTGCACCCGTCAACTCAGATTGGCGCGGTGCGAGTGCCGCTGGTGAGCTGTCGGAGTTTCGCTCGTGTCTCCGGGTCAGTCGAGAACAGGATCGTGCCCACCATTCCGCGGGTGAGCAAGACCTTGTAGACGTGCCGCACGAGCCGATCGAATGTTCCGTCGTCCACTGTCTTCACCGACCAGACGAGGTCCGGGGCGAAGATGACTCCGTTCCATGAGTACTCGAAGCCCTGCGCGGTGTACACGCACCCGATCTGGTCGAATCCGCCTTCGCCCGTTGCCCACAGCGCCGATGGCGGGGGTACCCCTGAGGTCCTCGATACCGAGCTCCCGGGCGTTGTGAAGGTACGCCGCGCCTGTGACCGACTCCGGGGCCTCGGACAGCACGCTCACGAAGTCACGGAGGTAGTCGACGTACCCGTCGACCTGCAGACTCGGATGCAGCACGGGCCGGTAGCGCGCTCCGTCGACGTCGAGCAACGTGTCGCTGTCGCCCCAGCGTCGTGCGCGACTCCACTGCTTGAGCTCGAGGACGACGTACGAGTTGCGACCTGTCGCGGGGTGGACCCCGGCCAGGATGACGTCCGCACGCTTGCTCGTCAGCGGCAGGCGGTGCTCCATGAGAACCTGAACCCCGCCGAGGCCTGCCTCCCGCAGGTCGTCGGCGAGCACTGGCAGAGAGTTTCGCCAAGACCGCCGTTCACTCTCGCCCGGCCTGCCGACGCCCTGGTACATCAGGAAGTCCGCAAGGAGCGTCTCGATCGCGCTGGACTCGGCCAACACCAACAGTTCTCTGGCGCTGCGGCGCAATGAATCCACGAAGTGTCCCCCGAGCAGCACGAATGAACGTGCGGGGGGACATATCCGACGCGTCCAAGCGCGTTGGAAGTCCGTCGATCCGCTGACAGGGGAACGGTAGCGGCGTCAACCACTCGAGCCTCGGTCGACACGCGCAACGGGCGTCAGCATCGTGACCGCGGTGCTCAAGGCGGCTCGCGGCGCGAGCCAAATCACGGTTGCGGGTCAACGACGGTCACCTGGCGCGGTGCATTGCTCATCGAGGTCTGTGCTCGACGAAGGTCCAGCCCAGGGCGCCGAGGTCGTACTGGCCGTCGATGTCGGGAGAGATCCGGTCCTCGATGTCCGGGTCGTGCGGCTCGCCCGGCATCAGGTCAGCGGTAGGCCAGACGATGGCGCAGTCTCCGTCCCATCGATGACCGCCGTCGATGTGGGCGAGCAGGCCAGCCAGCACGGTGCCCGTGACCACGGGTGTCGCCCACCCGTTCCACGGATCGCCGAATCGCACTGCGGGCCAGTAGCCCTCGTACCCGTCTAGTTCGAACGCTCCGTTCGCCATGGATCAATGGTCGTGGCAGACGTCGAACGATCGGCAGGATCCGCTGGCAATCTGTGGACAACGAAGCGGAACTGGGTCCCTGTGGACGACCGAACGCGGGCGCTGCCGCTTGCCAGGTACGAGGAACGGGCGTCATCGGCACTCTCCCGCTGCGCCACGATCGGAGGGGTTCGCGGCGCGCGGCCACCTAGAGCCCTCTGTGGGTCTGCCCGCCTACCCTTGGCGGCGTGCCAAGATCCGATCCTCTCGCGGAGTTCCAGACCGCCGTCGCGGACCTGACCGACCTCACGGGCGCAGTAGCGCGTCAGGAATCGCACGGCGAAGTTGTCGAGGCGTTGACCAGGCTTCGACTTGCGATCACGAGGGTGTACGGCACCGACCGCCGCCCGCAGGCCGGCGCGGGCAACGGCGCCAGGCCCGCGATCCTTCAGTACCTCGTGGCCAACCTGAACGAGTGGGTGAGCGGCGACGAACTGGCCGCGGTGTCGGGCATCGGTGAGTGGGCGCGGCGTGTCCGGGAACTGAGGGTCGAGCTGGGCTACGAGATCGAAGAGGATCGCGGGAACTATCGCCTTCTCGAGGTCGAGCCGAACCACGCACGGCGGGAGCGCTGGCTCACGGTGACGGCGGTGCGCGACGAGGACGGCGAACCTGTGGACCGGGTACGCGCCTTGTTCGTGCGGCTTCTGGGCGAGCCGGTGACTGCCGACGAACTGAACCGAGTCGCCCACAGCAAGGAGGGCGCACGCCTGGCGCGAGGTCTACGTGAGCTCGAGCAGTGGCCGATCGAGGCACCCGGGGATGCCTCGGACCTACACTCAGGAGAGCACCGACTGGTGTCTGCTCATGAGGCGCATCGCCTCGATCCGTCGCAGCGCATGTTCTCCGAGGATCTGCGCGGCCGTGTGTTTCGACGTGACCGGTTCACCTGCTGGTCCTGTGGACAGGATCGCGCTCGGTCGCACTCGTCGCCGGCGGATCCGTTCTACTTAGTGGTTCGACACCTGGAGTCGTCGCCCAACGAGCTCGCGACGTTGTCCGCGGGCCGACTTACGGACATGACCTTGCTAGCGACGAGCTGTAGCCGGTGCATGGGCCGGTAGAGAGCGATGCGGCATGCAACCCGCAGCCGCCGGGAGATCGCCTACGGCTGCGGCTCCGGGAACCACCGGTCGATAGGAGCACGTCCGAGATAGACGAAGGATCCCTCGCCGTCCAGGGGGCTGAACATCTCGCGTGCTTCGTTGATGTACAGGCGGCCCCCCGTCGGCCGGTGTCGGGCGAGCTCTCGAACGAACGATGGCGAGTCTGCGATGTAGTCGGAGAGGCGCTCCTGCCGCTCGGTCCGGACGTCGATACGACGCTTGCAGTAGACGTCGTCACCGGTGGCCGCGATCGTGTAGCGGATTCCGACCTGCGGGCCCGGCCAGCGCTCTCCGGGTGGAAGGCCCTGCGGTGCTCTTGCGGAAAGGACACCTCCACCGAGGTCGAACTCGAGGATCGTGCGATATTGCCCGGCATACCAGGTGGCACCGGCAGCCTTCACGAGTACGTGACCCCACTCGTTGATGTAGAAGATCCCCGACGGTTGCTCGCCGTGGGCCCGCTTCACCCCGCCGACCATCGCGACCAGCTCGGCGTGGGGATCGGATGCCAGTAGGGACATTTCATTGCGGCCGCTGATGTGTAGCACCTTGACTTGGCCGTCGGCAGTGACGCGGTACTTGCCCTCGCCTTTCACGGACGACGGCTCGAGCCAGGGGTAGGGCCTTCCAGGGGAAGAGGTCATGCCTCGCTACCTTCCGGGGTTGGCCAGAGAAATCCGCCGTCTACGTGGGCAAGGTATCGCGCCTCGCCTCCTGAAAGGTAATAGGCGACGTCGCGGGCATTGACGAAGAAGGAGATTCCGGACTCACCTGTGCGTTTCCACGCGTCCAGAACGAGGACGGCGTTCGATACCTGCGGCTCGGTGCCCTCGCCCGGGTCGGCGGCCGCGTACTCTTCGCCCGTTCTGACCCGTCGCGTGATGACACCACCTCGCTTCTGGCGGATCTTGTAGGTGCCTCCGGTGCGGTCTCTTGGGCCCAGATACGGGTCGCCGGGTGTCATCTCTGCGGGCGTGCTGTCCTCGGTGACTGGCCCCTCGTCCTGCATGGCTTCGGCCGGTCGGGTGCGGAACGGTTCGTCGAGGACATCAACACACCAAGCGCGCAGTTCGGAGCCTGCCTCGGGCACGACGACGAACCGGTGCTTGGTCGATACCCGGAACCGGCCGCCGCCCGGCCTCAGGCGCTGAACCGCGGCGACGACGCCTTGCGGGTTCTCCACCAGCGCGCCCGAGAGGTCCGTGACTGAGCCGCGTGAGTCGAGGCGCCACTCGTCGCGCGGCCATCCGCACGGCCATTCGATAGGCAGCGTCGGCCGCTCAGCAGTGAAGGACGTCCAGAACTGGTCCTCGGTGGGTCGTGGTGTCCGTGGCGGCCCGTCGAGCACGTCAGGCTCGACGGCGTCGAGTCCCCACCCGAAGTACTGGTTGGATGCCGGCCCGGTGAGGTCGCTCCAGTCCTCCTTCTCGTAGATCAGCTCGTCGGCCGTCTTCTCGACGAACAGCAGGTGCATCTCGGCGGTCTTCTCGCCGCCGTCGAAGCGCCGCCGCAGCACGCGTCCTAGGGCCTGCACCCGCTGCCGCACGCTCGCGGACGACGCCACCGAGACTCCGACATCGGTTGCCGGAACGTCGATCCCTTCCACCAGCGACTTCACGCTGACCAGGATCGGGGCACTTCCGTCGGCGAACGACGCGAGTGCCTGCCGACGTCGCGAATCGGAGAGCCGGGAGTGCTCCAGCGCGACCACGCCAAGACCGGCCCGAGACAGAGCGGCGTGGAGGTCGACGGCTTCGTCGATCCGTTCGTGGAAGAGGAGAATCCGTGGGCCGGGCGTGCGCGATGCCAGGGACTCGACGATTCGCGCGGACACGCGGGTGCGCTCGCGAGCCCGGTAGAGCAGGTCCTTCCGGGTCGACACGGCCGCCACGTACGACCGGGCCAGCGTCGCCTGCTCACCGGATCGGCCGGCGACGACGCGGACCGCGGACATGTCCACACCGATATCCCGCAGGCGGTCGGCGAGATCGTCGATCTTCCGACTTGCTTCGTCGTACCGGCGACGCTCATCGGGATCCAGCTGCACGGCGTGGTGGTGGACCGTGAACGTCGGCAGCCAACCGATCTCCCTGGCGGAGCGCAGATCGAATCGATAGACGATCGCGCCGAGGTTCCGACCGAGTACGTGATCGTCGTACTCGACGGCCACACCGTCGTCGTCGACGTCCTCGCGCTCCGCGGTCGCGCTGAGGCCGAGCCGGAAATCCGCGGGGGTATCCAGGACGCGCGAAAACTCGGGGGCCCCTGCCCGATGGGACTCGTCGACGATGAGCATCAGCGGTCCCCGAGCATCTCGAGCTATCTGTGGCAGCCGCTGGGCGGCCGAGTTGAGAACGCCGATGAGCGCGCGATGCGTGCGCAGGTCGTCCTTGCGCCCTCCGCGAAGCTCGCCGATGTCCTTCGGATCCAGACCGGTTCGTTCTTCCAGGACTGCGCGCCATTGACGCGCCAATGCAATGGTCGGCACGACGATCACCAAACGCAGGTGAGGTTCGACCAGTGCGGCCAGGCGGGCGCACTCCAGGGCGATGAGCGACTTGCCGCCCCCTGTGAACACCTCGAGCGTGCCCCGGAACGGCCCGCCTTCGTCGCCCGCCGCCCATGCAGCGCAGGCGTCCTGCTGCCAGTCCTCCAGCTGGACGCCGCGAAGATCGAACGTCAGCTCGGGCCCGGTCGGGACCTCCACAGCGTCCGTCACAGTCGCGCCCTTCGAGCCGCGTCCTGCTGCACGTCTCGGATCACACTTTGGAAGAAGCCCGGAGTCTCCCCGCGGCCGATGAGCAGCACCCGGTCGAGGAGGAGATTGGAACCCTCACAGGAGGTTTCAGCGACGAGCGCGCAGCCGTGACACGCAGCGAGGTTGAGAGCGCTGGGTCCCTGGCCACGGCTCTCGCTACAGAGGGGATCCGAGGAGCACCAGGCGGTGGCTTCGAGCGCGGCGAAGAGGCTCTGCATGAGGCGTGGCGCCTCACCTTGGCGGACGAGTCCTCCGAGCGTCCCCTCCGCATCGCCCGCCGCTGTATAGATCAGGATTCCTGCCTGCGCGTTCGGCGCACTGGACGAGTAGATCCGTTCTCTGAGCGAGGCCGCCGAGTAACCGCACGAGAATGCCAGCTGACGCATCAGGACGTGGGCGAGGGTGTGCAGCAGGACGCGACGCGGCGTGGCCACACCGAGGCGTGAGCCCACGACGGAGTCACGTCGGCGACGTTCGATGTCCTCGACCCGGACCTTCACGTGCTCGTTGAGTTCCCATGCAGCCAGTCGGTGCTCATCGAGGGTGAGGAGGACCCCCTCGCCGAATGACTCGACGGCCGGCAGCCATCTCTCGCGCCCGCGCGGGCCGAGATCGACGTCCACGAGGTCGGAGCCCCCGTCGTAGCGTCTGAACCCGTGGAGGGCGCGCACTTCGCGGAGGCGATGCGCCAGGACGATGTGGCCGACGAGGTCATCGATCGCGCTAGCGGCAGGCGTGGCGTCGTCTGGGACGAACGGTGTCACTGACACGACGAAGTTGGGCGTGCCGACGGGCTCGTCCGGGTTGTCGATCGCTTGCTGGAATGCGAGCCATTCGTCCGCGAGCAGCCCTTCGCGTGCGGCTTTGACCTCGTCGGTGTCGTCGGTCGCGGCGGTCGCCACCCGGAGCACCTCCTGCTGCGTGACGCCGAGATCCTCGGCGATCAGCTCGATGAGCACGGCGGCGCGAGGTCCGGAGGGTGCTGAACGGACGTCCTCGAAGTTTCGGTGGCGGCGGATTTCTGCGGCGTCATCCTTGACCGGGTTGGTCGGCTCCGGGATGTCCAGGGCGGTCGACGTCTCGCTAATGGTCACGTTGGTCGCGCCTCGCTGGAGGACTTCGACACGCTCGTCGCAGGTGTCCAACTTGGGCGACTGCCAGGGTTGGGCTCCCGTGCACCTGAAACCGATTCGCTTGAGCGAGCCCTTCGCGGTCAACGCACCGAGGTCACGACTCGCGCCGCATGCGGCACAGTGGACTACAAGGCTGGACAGACCCTCCGCGCCGCCTGGCCGCGTTTGGAACAGGAGCTCCTCCGTTCGGCAGCGTTCTTGGCTCTCGCCGCTGGCCTCGGAGTGTGCCCACCTCACCCACGGAACGTCCATGGCGTGTCCCCGCTCCGTGCCGACGACGATGAATCTCATCGGCACCATCGGGCCCTTGCAGTGCTCGCAGCGGGGTGGCTTGCCGGTCTCCTGCCGACGGGTCATCCGATTCATCCGACGGCAGTCCTGGCAGAACAGCCAGCCCGGGAAGCGCTTGTAGTCGACTCCGGGGGTGTTCTTCGACGGTCTCGAGGGGACGCTGGGTGGCATCCTGAGCTCCGCCACGCCGAGAGCGAGCTCCAGGCGCCGGGACTCGATCCGGCGGGTCTTGGACTGTGGCCAGGTGCTGATGTCTGCGGCCATCAGGGATTCGCCCTCGATGTCGAGGATCGCTCCCACGCCGAAGGGTGACACCGTCTGGCTGAGTCTGGTCGTCCTCACAGCTGCTCTCCGATCGCGACGACACGGACGGTGCGGTCGACCGAGCGCATCGAGTGCATCGTTGCCCAGCCGTCGCGCGCTTCACCGAAGTCTCGCAGCAGCGCTGGGTGGTCCTTATCGCTGCTCTCGTAGCGCAGGCTGAGCCCTTGACCGGCTGCGTCCGTCGCCCGTCGGCTCCACTCGGCGACGAGTCTGCGAACCATGGTGTCGGCGGCGTCGCGCGCCTCGGGTTCTGCAGCCGTGACCGCATCGAGCAGGATGCGACATGCCTTCGCGACACTTGCGTCATCAGGGCGGAAGGCTCCGGCGTCGTCGTTCCCCCGCAGCCCTGCCCCATGCCGGACGAGCATCACCAATGCGGCGTGCAGCGACCGCTCGCGCGAAGCGAGGGACCACGGCGTCACACTCGTTGGTTCGACGTGGCGGTACAGCGACTCGTGGAAGGCTCTGAACGACTCGTAGTGGGAACGGTCGCGCGGCTTTCCTGGGCGCAGGAGCGTGACGACGAGCCCCGGAACGGTCGACCGGCCCACCCGGCTCGTGGCTTGAATGTATTCGGCCGTCGTCTTGGGTTGGCCGTTCATCAGCATGAGCCCGAGCCGGCTGATGTCGATCCCGACGGAGAGCATGTTGGTCGTTGCTACGAGATCCACCGCGTCCGCCTCGCCGACACTGCTCTCGAGCTGCGCCAGTCGGCGGACGAGCGACCCCGGCCCGACGTTGCTCGTCAGTTCGATCACACCGTCGCGCTTGAGTCGACGTGACCTGCTCCCCCGCTTCTCCGCTCGCGAGGCGAGGATGCTCTCGACGTCGTCGCGGGTGATCGTTACCGTGCGCCCGAGTTCCCGCAACGAGTTGTGGTACGCGACGACCGTCCAGTACGCATCCAGGTCCTCGGGCGACTCCCCGACCAGCACGGGAGCTTCCAGCAGTGCAACGGTGGCGAGCACCGTGGCGTAGGAGGCCGTGTGCGCCTGCGGCATCAGGCCCATGTACAGGCGGCCCGGAGCGGTCTTGTCGACGACGGCGAAGTAGCTGTTGTCGGAATCCAGGCCGCTCGGCGGGAAGAGCGCGACGGCACTCCCGTAAAGCCTCCTGACCTGCTCGGGCGCGGATCGGATCGTTGCCGTGGAGGCGACGATCTTGGGCCGCTTCCCATCCCAGGCCATGAGTCCGAGCACGGCTGCTTCGTAGAGCGCGACCGTTGTTCCGAGAGGGCCCGAAAGCAGGTGGAGCTCGTCCTGGATGACGAGGCTCGGGGCGTTGTATGGCACTCCCCCGCGGCCCAGCACCGCACCCGCATCCTTGTGCCAGGGCATGCGCGCGAACTTGTCGACCGTGGCGACCAGGAGCGTCGGAGGGTCTGCGAAGATCTGCGCGTCGACGACCTTGACCGGCAAGAAGTTGTGGAATGCGCAGTCGCTGTGAGGGCAGAACAGCTCGAAACTGCTGCTCGTCGACCGCACGCCGTAGGCGGTCGTGTCGTTGTTCCTGCGCGCGGGCAGGAGAGGTGTGGCACACCAAGGACAGCTGAGTATCTGGAATGGGTTCTCGGGCTCGGACGCACGGAGCAGTTCCCGGGTGCGCTCGTGAGCGGTCTTGTAGTCATTTGGCGTGGTCTCTCCGCCCACCCACAGCCCGATGCTGAACGGCTGGGTACCTGCGAGACGTCGATCTTGTTGCCGGAGTAGTTCGAGGGCACAGATCAACGTCGCGGCCCGCTGGAACTGTTGGGTGGTCAGCATGCGGAGCGTGTACCGGGTGAGAACGGCCGTCCCTCCGCCGCGCAGCCCCTGCGTGAGCCGGCGATGGATCATCTCGAAGGCTGCGAGCGCGAGATAGGCCTCCGTCTTGCCGCCGCCGGTCGGAAACCAGATCAGGTCGACGACCGATCGATCGGGATGTTCGGCGCTGGCAGTCGAGGCCACCGTTAACAATTGAAAGGCCAGCTGGAACGGGTACCAGGCGGGTTCGTCGGCGTTGTCCGCGGCCACGGGCAACGCCACGCCCCGCGATCCTGGATTGGCCTTTGCATGCCTGGACTGGAGGATCTGGACACGCATCGCGCGGTTCGCCAGTTGGAACGCCTCCCGCACCCCCTCGTCCGAACGTAGGAGCTCTACGCCCGCTTCCATGCGACTCCGAGCGCGCTGCATGCGCTGGACCAGCCGGTCCCCTGCCTCCGCGTGGTTCGGCGGCAGGTCGTCGGCGGCTTTCTGCTGATCGCTGATCCAGTTGCCGTAGTCGTCGACGAACTGCTGCAGGGTCGCGCAGAGTTTGTCGACGGGCAGGGTCTCATCCGAGAGGTACACGAGCTTCAGGACTTCGGCGTCTCGCTCACCGGGTGAGACCGAAGGGACGACGCTGCTCGGGATCATGTCGGATGCAACCCAGGTTGGTGCGTCGCTGTCCTCCCACGCGATCGAGCATCCGTGCCCGACGCCGAAGGTCTGGCGATTGCTGTAAAGGAGTCTGAGTTCTTGCTCCTCATCGTCGTCGCTCAGAAGCGAAACCGATGGGTAGGGCAGGACTCGTCCCGCGACGACATCGCATCGGAGCTCGACCTGGAAGAGGCAGTCCTCTGTCGGTGGGGGCGCGTCGGCATCGTCGTGCTCAGCTCTGTTCTCGATGGCGACGGTCACGAGCCAGGCGTCGCCGATCGGCCTCCAAACCGAGACGACGCGACCGGCCCCGCCCATGACGTCCAGCGGCGGAGTCGAGCGATCGAGCGTCAACACGGGCTCGACCATCGCCCGCCGCTGCCATCCGGACTTGTCGGGCAGTTGCGAGTAGCGACCGGCGGCGACGGTGCAGGTAATCGACGGTCCGTCGTGCAGGAACGAAATCGCCGCAGAGGCGGGATTCCAGGCGTTGGCGAGTTCGATCGATTCGTCGAGTCCGTCGTCGGCCCCCTCCTCGCCGAGGACGTCACCGTCCATGGGCGGAGCGGACCTGCCCCGCGGGTACAACGTCCCCACCAAGTACACGCGGTCGGGGCGTTGGGGGAGGATCTCCTCCGCGCCATGGGCAGGGCCGAGGTACTGCTCCTTGAGGTGACCGACCACCTCGGAGCGGACCTGATTGAACGTGCGCTCGGGTCTCACTGCTTGCCTCCGTTTGCCGAGGAGAGTTGGGCCCACGCGCGAGGGCCCACCGCAATCCACAATGAGACGCGCGGTCTCGTCATGGCGACGTAGAGCCGGGCCATGGCAAGGTCGCTCTCAACCTCGTCGACGTCGACGACGAGCACGTGCGCCGCTTCAAGTCCTTTGAAACCTCGGGTCGTGACGAGTCGGGCAGCCCCCGCCGGTCCTGAGGTCGAACTCCGCCCGGGCTGATCGGTGAGAGCGCCCCGCGAGTAGGCCTTGGTCTGGACCGCCGAGCTCGCGCTCTCTGTGTCGCGAAGCGTTACGACGACAACCTCGGAGAGGTCGATCTCCTCCTGCCGGAGCCGCTTCAGACGGGCGTCGAGGAGTGCGGCTGTATCCGTGTCGCTGTGGGGCTGCACGTACTCGACCGCCGGCCCTGCTCCGGCCTTGGCCACGCCGAGGTCTGCTCCGGTGATGAGTTGAGTCTGCTGCACGATCGCCGACGTGTTCCTGCAGTTGTACGGCAGCTGGAATTGCGCGGCGGTGGATCCGAGTTCATCGAACGTCTGGCGGTCGAACACGCCGTCCACGTTCGCCTGGTTGTTCGGGTCGCAGAAGAGCCGCCACCGGCCCTCCCGGATCCCATCCGTCACCAACTCGTCGAGCTGCAGGCAGTCGTCGGTGTTGAGGATGTCTTGCGCCTCGTCGACGAGGACGACGTCGTACGGACCGCGCCCATTGGTCCGGGACCACTCGATGCAGTCGACGGATGTGTCGGCCAACGATCGCGACATCATGTCCATGACGCCGGACGAGCGGCATGTCAGGAGGACCGTCTCACCTCGGAGTGCAGCGCGACGGGCCGATTCGACCGCGAGAAGTGTCTTGCCGGAACCCGCGCCGCCCGTGCAGAGGAGGCGAGGGTTCACCTCTGCGCCTCGGAGCATGTCGTACTGGGCTGCTGCCAGTTGGACGAAGTCGGTTTCGAACGCGCTCGCGAGAAGGGATAAGCGTGGTACGCGATCGAAGTCGGGGCGGAGCGCCTTGACGAGGTCCTGGTACTGAGACCGGCCCACAGTGTGCCGGGAGCGGTCTCGCCAATGGCGCGCGGCCGCGGTGAGCCCGGCTCCGAGTGCCGCGACGGTCATCGAGCCGGGCCCGAGGTGCTCCGCCGGCTCCCACTCGAGGTCGGGCGCGAGCGCCTGGTCAGGCGTGATCACCACGGATCCGAACGCCACGCTGAGCCCAGGGATCCTCCGTTGTAGGTCCGCCTCGATAGCGAACATGGCGGTCCGGGCCTGCTCGAACGGCCCTTCGCGCTTCTCGTGGACCTCCCCGTATCGATCGGTGAAGGTCCACAGCCCGTCACGGCGGGCGAGGCGGCCACCCTTGATCTCGAGCACCAGAACTACGTCGTTGAGGACGATTAGGAAGTCGATCTCCGACATCCGTTTGTACTCGTGCCGCGGCAGATGGACGGAGTAGAAGCACGTCGCCGGCTCACCCAGATCGACCTGCTCGACCAGGCGCGCGACGCGCAGCTCGGCTGCCGACTCGATGTTGCCGAAACGCGCGACGGGCGGAACGAGTTTCAGTTGGACCCACCGCCTTGAACGTTCCACAGGTAGTCGAACTCGTTGTAGGCGAGCTGCTCACCGAAGACGTTGAACGTATCCGCGACATTGACGACGAGACATTCCGGCTCGCCGCCATTTGCGGGCCCACGCAGACCTCGTCCGACCATTTGGATGTAGGCATTCGGACTGAATGTCGGCCTCGCTATGTAGAGGGCTCTGACCTTCGGGGCATCGAATCCCTGCGTGAGTACGTCGCAGTTCGTGAGGACACGTACGTCCCCTCGGCGGAAGTCCTCGATCGCCCGACGTCGCTCCAACATGGGAGTCGCCCCGCTCACGGCTGCTGAGCTGATGCCATTGACCCGGAGCAGCACCGAGAGTATTTGCGCCGAGAGGACCGATGACGTGAAGACAAGTATTGGCCAGGCCGGAGGTCTCCTCGCGATGTCTTCCATCAATCGGACCGTCCTCGCCCGGTCCTGGCCGATTCGGGCCAAAACGGTCTTGGGAATGTCCTTGAACTCCGCGAAATTCTTCTTCTCGGGGTCGTCCAGGACGTACGCCGACCCGGGCAGAACGGCGTGCTCGACTCGAGCCAGTACCTCGAGCCGACGAAGTTCGTCGTACGGGTCGTCCCCCAACGCATTCAGCACCGTGCCACCGAATCGTGCCGCCAGACTCTGATTGGCCTTCTCACCTCTGCCCTTGAACGGGGTCGCAGTCAGCCCGAGGAATGGGCGTGCAGTGCTCCGCTGCTCGATTCCGAGCCAGCGGAGCGTGGCCGTGATGTCAGTGCCCGTTGCGCCGTGCGCCTCATCGAGGACGATGATCGCAGGTTGCCGAAGCCACTCGTACTCGTCCTTCTCTCGGACAACGGCAAGCTCGGCGTCGGTGGCAACGATCACGCTCGCGTCGATGTCACTCGCCCCGAGCTGATTGCCTTTCCATAGTCTGCCCACTCGGAGCGGACGGTCACCGAACTGCCGCCACACCTCCATCCACGTCTGCACCCCTTGCTCACACAACTCATCCGACTGCGCAATCCAAAGGACCGGTTCGCTGAAGTCCCGGGCGACCATAGATCGCACGAGCGCCTCCACCGTCACCCGGGTTTTCCCGGCACCGGTTGGAAGGTAGAGCATCGCCCGTCTTGGGCTCTGGCTCGGCTTCGCGAGGTCTCTGATCTGTGACGCAAGGACCTCCTGGTAGTCATGGAGCGGCTTGAGGTTCGGTGGTCCTTGAACGACCTCTTCGGGTTCACGTCGACTCCCGCGCTCGCCGGCGAACTCTGCGGCGAACCCCAGCGACCGCACGAAGGCGATCGCTGGAGGCGACCCCGCCCACCGTTCAGGCACGGAGTATCCGAACGTTTCCAACTCGCGCCGCAAGTGTTTCAGGACGTCGTAGCCGTGGATGTGGATGAGGAGCTCCGCGACGTCCACGGTCTCCGACGGCCCCGGCATCGTTGCGACCGTCGCGATCAACCCCGCTGGGACCTTGGCTTCGAGCACCGACGATGGAAGGAGCGCGCGCAGCTTCGCAGGCGGGTTCCGCTCGGAGCGGCACAAGGCCTTCGCAGTCTCGATCCGCTCGGTGTCTGCCTCGTGCAACACGCGTGAGATCGCCGACGAGTCAAGATCGAGGCCGTAGTGGCTCGAGATGAGTTCGAGAAGGCGCTCTTCGTCGAGATTCGCGTCGAAGTAGATCGTGCGCCCGCTGACCGCGAACACCTCTGGCGTGCTGGCCGTCCCGTCAGGCAGGGTGACGACGCGTTCGACGGTTGAGCACGCGATGAGCTCGACGAGATCCAGTCGCGCGGCGCCATGATCTTTGAGCCGCCGGAACCTGTCGAGCAGAACGACCGCCTCACTTGGGTTTTCGGCGACGATGTCTACGCTCAACTTTGATGAGGCCGGAAGACAGCCCCAGGCCTCACAGATGGAAGCCGCAGACTCAATGTCTGTGAAGGTCACAAACGGTAGGTGCTGTTCGCGCAGCGCAGTTGCCTCGTCATTGCTCGCGGCGAGCATCAGCTCACCAGGAGGGACGCTGTCGTAGCCATCCCCTCGCACGGCGGGTAGGGCGAGGGGCACTTCGCCGACCGGAAGCCGCCTCCAGGCTTCGAGCAAGAGTTCTCCGAGCTCGCCGGGAGCGCCGCCGCTGGGCAGTCGATGAAGGAACTCGCGCCAGAGGTCGACGGACATTGATTCCCGCCGGGCGAGACCGGGAATCTTGGCAGCCGTGCGCCACGTGGCGACTGGCAGCAGTCGACCGAGGTCTTGGAGTTCTGGGTGGAGTGCACGCCGTGCTTCGCGCGGGCCCCACGTCGTGTCCACCAAGCCGTAGGTCTCGACAGCCCACAGGTGCGGCGCCAGCACGGTCTTCGACGGAAACTTGCTTCCCTGGCCCTGCCGAAGGGTCCATTGGTCGGGCGCGTCGAGCGACAGGAGCTTGCGGCTCCAGGTGACGCGCGAGCTCTCGTCGGCCGAGTCGGCGAACAAGCGGAGCATGTGAAGCGGCGCCGGACCCCTCTCCTCCACGAACGACAAGGTCTGTGGCTCAGGACGTCCGCGAGCGGGAAGGTCGGCCAGGTACGCCGCCCGCTGCAGGCGTCGGTAGTCGAGCAGCGCCAGGTCCTGTCCGGCGACCTCGGTGATGGCCGGCTCCGCCACAACACCAATCACGCGCAGGACCTGGAGGTGTGGACGGTGGAAGGCGTCGTCGAGCACCAAGGCGTCGTCGAGCGGCGCGACCTCTCCTGCGACGACGACGGTCCCCACGGCGTGCCACTGCCCGTCGCGAGCCAGAACCTGCAGGGCCAAGCCCTTCTTGACATGGGCGACCAGGATCTCGTCGGCGTCCTTGGGAGCCACCTCCTTGACCACGCCCCAGAACGCACTCCATTCGGCGGTGCCCCACCGGAGGGTGGCCGTGCTCGCAAGGGTCCGAAGCTCCTCGGTCGGGTCCACGTCCCTGAAGCCCCGCCCACGCAGCCACTCCTGAACGAGTGGCAACTCCAGGAAGGACGACCGTACAAGACGGATGCCGGCGGACGCGCTGAGAGGTGTCCCCTTGAGAAACACGTGACTCGACTCGTCGAGTCTTGACAGGTTCCCCACGCTGTCCGGGATGACCGCCGCGGTCTCCATGTCACGGAACGTGGCCTCGTCACTGACTGACATGGCCACGCGCAGCGCTGCCGCACAGGATTGGTCAGATCCAGCTTCGACCACGTGCTCGAGCCATCTGCTGGCGCCCAGTTCACGTGGGATGGCGCGATCAGCATCCCCCCGGACAAGCCGACGTAGCCGAGCTTGGCGCGTCGCGCCCTGGTAGCAGGACCAGTGAGGGAAGTCGACGGGGCGATCGGGGGCATCACTCCACAGCCGGAAGCTCTCGAGATCGAGACGCAGGTCGAAGTTGGCGTATTGGAGAGCATCGGGCGCGCGCAGAACTCCGTCCATGTCGGGGATGCAGGGTGTCTGACTCGCGCGGTCGGGAATTGTGGACGTCAATCGACGGTCGGCGAAGTTGTCGGTTTCACGCCCTCGGGCCGGCAGATAGTCGAAGTGTCGGGCGGGATCCGCCGGCGTAGATAGGTGCGGCAGGGCCGCCACGACGAGATCGGTCACGACCTCGAGGAGCTCGTCGTTGAACTTCCCAGGCTGGAGGTTGGTCCGATCATCGTTGATGTGCCACGGCGCATTGTGGATGCCACGGGTGGAGGTCGAATCCGCCAGGGGGAAGAACGCCCAGAAACGGCCCAACTCGCGAGTTGTGTCGAGCGGAGCGGCGTAGGTGACGGTGACCTCCGGGCGTCCGATCGCCTGACCGACCTCGGCGAGCGCCTCGGCTGTGGGTCGGTGGCTCTGCTGCCAAACCATCCATTCACTCGAGGCATCGGCTGCATCAATCAGCCGGTAGCGATGGTCACCCTGGTCCTCACACCGGAACTCGAGGATGTCGTCGTCGTCGTGGAGGCGGATCCCGAGCGTTTCGACGAAGGGGGCGAAGAGGAGGAACTCCCGTGGAAATTGTTCGAGATCCTTGACCAGTCGGCCCGCGTCACCGACGAGGGGCAGCCGAACGATCGTCTGCGCCCACTGCCCGAGTTCGGACAGAACGGGGTCCTTGCCGACCTCGGCGACGGCATCCACCACCGTCGGCAGTCGAAGTACGGGGTACATGTGTGCGGCTGGCGCGATCTCGCTGAGTTCCCGCTTGCTCTGCACGGCATCGAAACCGAATGACACCGACCTGCTCAGGATCATGGGGGTGTCGGTCACCCCCAGCACAGACTTGAAGCCGAGCCCGAAGCGTCCCATCTCATCTCCGCGTTTGTCGCTGAGATAGGCATGGCAGACGGCTGTGAGCCCTTCCTCCGAGAACGGTGCACCCTCGTTCGCGCAGTAGAGTGCGCCACCGCGGAGGTGGAGCTCGACCCGGCCACGTCGGCCCGACCGGCGCAACGCATCTCCCGCGTTCTGAACCAGTTCGAGGATCTGCCGGTTCGCGTATCCGCCGGTACGGAAGCTGTCCTCCTGGCGCCCGTGCTCACCGACGAGTACGGGATTCGAGCGGTACGCACCCAATGCGCGTTGTCGGTGATCGGCGATCCACTTCACGAGCCCCGGATCCGTCGGCTCCCACTGCTCTGCACTGGACACGTTCTCCATCATGTAGCAGCCGTCCGACAGAAGCCCAAGACTTCACACATTCAGTCCCGGCCCCGGGTCAAGTGCGTGTGTTTGTCCGTTCGCCCTCCGACGCGAAGCGGCTCTCGGCTTCGCCCTTCGGCCGATCACTCGTGTTTCAGCACAGACTTGCTTGCGTCCACCAACGGGTCTGAGGACGGCCACGACAGGACCCCGGGGCGCTCCTACAGAGCATCCGCAGGGGCATGCGTCGCCCAATCGCAACCCGGTCAAGCTCCGCGGCCGTTGAGCGATGCGTCAGTCGGTCCCACCACAGACTCGGGAACATGACCGCACGAGCGAGTCCAACACGGAGTGTCAGTTGGTCGCCGTACGATCACCCACATGACCGGCATCCCCATGATCGACCTCTTCGCAGGCTGCGGTGGCATGACTCAGGGGTTCGTCGAGGAGGGTTTCGATCCTCTCCTGGCCGTCGAGTGGGACAGGGCGGCCGCCGCGACGTACGCCGCGAATTTTGGGGAAGACCACGTCATCGCTGGCGACATCGCCGACGTGCCCACGAAGGAGATCCCGAGGGCCCGCGTCATCATCGGCGGGCCGCCGTGCCAAGGCTTCAGCAACCTCGGGCTCAAGGACATCACCGATCCGCGAAACCAGTTGTGGCGCGAGTACCTCCGCTTCGTCAGTGCAGCGAACCCCGAGGTCTTCGTGATCGAGAACGTGGATCGGTTCTCGAAGAGCCCGGAGTTCCAGATGCTGCTCTCCGAGCAGGACCACGGGACGCTTAAGGATTACGACCTGACGCACGCCGTGCTCAACGCTGCCGACTATGGCGTCGCCCAGCGAAGGAAGCGAACCATCGTCATTGGGTCTCGGATCGGCCGGATCGAGATGCCAGCCCCGACTCACGCGCAGCGGCCCGCCGAGGGAAGCGCGCTCAAGCCGTGGCGGACGTTGCGTGACGTGATCGGTCACCTCCCGGCGAAGCCCGCGTCGACCGAGCTCCCCACGGGCGCAGACCGGAAGCGCGACTTCAACGGCGAGACGATGCCCGGCCCGTTCACGGAGCTCGACCTTCACATCAAGCGGAACCCGCGGGACGAGAGCCTTGAGCGCTACTCGTTCGTCCCGCCGGGTGGTGGCCGATTCGATCTGCCGTACAAACTTCAGTCTCGCTGCTGGCAGGACAAGCCCACGGGGACGACCGACGTCATGGGCAGAGGTCGCTGGGATGCCCCGTCCGTGACAATCCGTACTGAGTTCTACAAGCCTGAAAAGGGTCAGTACCTGCATCCACAGTGGGAGCCAGCGCCAGTTCAAAACCACGGCTACGAGGGCGCGGTCAAGGGCGACCCCGATCGCAGCGTCGACCGCGTGATCACGCACTACGAGGCGTCCCTCATTCAGGACTTTCCCAAGGACTTCAAGTGGGTCGGAACGAAGATCCAGATCGCGCGTCAGATCGGGAACGCCGTGCCTAGTGGTCTGGCACGTGCGATCGCCCGTCAGATTAGGCCGTTTCTGGACGGACGAGTGCCTCCGGCGTAAGCGCCACCCATGCGTCGCCGGAGATGTCGAACCCGCGCGACGTTGCGAGCTCGAGATCTTCGCGCCAGGTTCCGCAAAGGAGCGTCAGGCCGTGCCGCCCGGCGACAAGGGGCTTGGCCTGACGCGCGCGACGCATCGGATCCCGGTTGCCGGCGCACACGGTCTCGATCGAAGACCGCGGCATAATGACATTGGGCAGATACCCGAACAGTGCGGTGAGGCGTTCTGTCTGACCAGCACGGGGAGCGAAGACGACGTCGAGCTGGGGCTGGGTCAGCCGCTTGAGAGGCTCTGGCGGAAGTGGCGTCCAATCGAGAATGGGCAGGGCATATTGTACGAGGGCCGCACTGACGACCCCCCGTTTCCCATCCTTGTTGGCGCCATCACGAAGCCACGCGCGGTGCGTCCGCATGAGGAACGCGCGGTGGCGCGCGCCTGCGGGGTCCACCTGGACGAGTAGGCAGATCTCGCACTGGCCCTCGGTCGGGATCATCCAGTTCGATCGCACGGTCGCCTTCAGCTCGACCGGGATCCCCAGGATGGTCGTGTCGAGCGGGGGCTCCTTCACCAGATTGAGCTCGTTGAGGATCCGGTATTGCAACTTGGTGCCCACGGAAGCCCGCTCGTCCGAGTCGACGTCTGGGCTCATGAGGTCGAACCGCCCCGTTCGGGATCCGTCCAGGACGTACCTGATGGCGTCGTCAACCGCACGGGTGAATGCGCGCTCGACCGGCGAAAGTGCCAGCCAGGCGTAGACCTGCTGGAGTTCGTCGTCATGGTCAGGGGCGGTGAGGTCGTGCGCTTCCCGGACCCGACCAGGACGCGGGTCGGGCGTGCAGACGTCGCCAGGTGCAGGCAGCGGCGGCTTCGGTGCGGAGTCTGTCACGGCACGGACGCTAGCGGACCTGCTGGTGCAGCACTGCACGATAGACGCCATGAGGACGGACGCTGCGACCAGCGCTCGGATGGCCCGAGTTCGCAATCGCGACACCGCTGCTGAGCTCGCGGTTCGCAAGGAGCTTCATCGGCGCGGGCGCCGATACTTCGTCCAGCGTGCAGTCTTGCCCGGCAGGCGCAGAGCAGACGTCGTGTTCCCGCGGGCGAAGGTGGCCGTCTTCGTGGATGGGTGCTTCTGGCACTCGTGTCCTGAGCATGCAACGAGTCCGAAGGCGAACGCCGCCTGGTGGGCAGACAAGCTCGCGCGGAATGTCGCCCGCGATCGGCAGACCGACGCGGACCTTCGGACCGCCGGGTGGAGCGTCGTTCGGGTGTGGGAGCACCAGTCGGCGTCGGACGCCGCAGACACGATCGAAGCCGCCTTGTGGGACGCGCTCTCCAGCTGAGCCCAGGTGCCGCCGTGAAGACGCGCGCCGACGGCTATCGTCTCGGTCGCGCCCGCCTCCTTCGCTGAGGACCTCTGCAAATACCGAACGAATGGCAGGCTCAACGCATTCGACACGAAGGATGACCTCAGCGTCGAGATCGGTGAAGCACTCTTCGACGTGCTCGGCGACAGCCGCGTCCGAACGGATGAGAAGGAGGAGCCCGTGTGGTTGCCGTTCTCGAACGCTGATTGCTATCGATGTCGAACTACAGCACCTCGCGAAGCTCATCGTCCAGATGTCGGCCGCCGCCCGTGGTCCACCTTCGCGACCGTAGCGGCCGGCCAGTGCACACACATCACAAGGTGATGCTCTCGCCGATTAACTCTCATGGGTGCCGGCGCTCTGCGAGCATCGCTTCGTGACAAGGGCCAGCGCAGACGACAGGTCCCGATCGACCCCGGCCCGGCGACACCACGTGGTGTCGAAGTTCTACCTGCGGTACTTCGCAGACGAGCGCCAGCAGGTCAGGACCGTCATGCTGCCCGGCGACCGGTCGTTCAATCAGAGCATCCGCGACGCTTCCGTCAACACCGACTTCTACACCGTCGTCGACAAGAAGGGGCAGGAGTCGGATGCGGTAGAGCAGGCTCTGGCGGAGTTGGAGGGACTGGCGGCGCCAGCGTGGAGGGCGATGGCCGACGGCGTGTGGCCACTGCCGGAGGAGCATCGGGTCGCGATGGCGGGCTGGCTGGCTCTGCAACTCCTGCGAGGTACCAGTATGCGGGACTCGATGAGCGAGATCGCGTCTCACGCCCTGCTGCTCGAAGTCATCCTCGGCGGACGCGAACGACTGCGTCGGGCGCTGACCGAGGCAGGCCAAACAGCCGACGACGCGACGGTGGACCGCGAGTGGGTGGACTTGTTCAAGGACCCCCCGCGTGCACGGGTCCATGCCAACCATCACATGCAGCAGCTCGGGCAGATGCTGCCGCGTGTCACCCAGTCACTTCTAGATCGCTGCTGGCTTCTGACCGTTTTCCAGCGCAAGGCACTCGCGACCAGCGACCACCCCGTCTACGTCGTCCCAAACCACGACATGACGGTGGTCGGAATGGGAACCGGCATCGCGACCGCGACGGTCATTCATGCTCCACTCACGCGGCGCCACTCGTTGGCGATGTACGACCCATCAGCCGTTCCGCCCGCCCTCGCGGACCTCGGCGACTCCTCCTTCCCCGGCGTTGCCGCGACTGCGCTGTACAGCAACTCCTGCACGGTGAACAGCGCGCGAAGGTTCCTGTTCCACCATCCCGACGACACACCATTGACCGGGATCGACCTCCACGGGCCGCGAGAGCGAGAGGTCGCCGTGCATGCACAGCTATGGGGGTGGCTCCGCGAGGATGATCGTCAGGTGTTGGTGGACGTCGGTTTCGGCCCGGGTGACCTCGACGCACTCCTCGCGTAGGAAGGCCGGCCAGATTTGGCCGCATCGATTCGCAGCCAACGTTGAAAGGCAGCAGGCAGCCGACTCAAAGTCCGTCGACGCCAGGAAAGTCGTCAGCACCGCCCCATGAGATGGGAAGCGACTCGACCCACGCCACATCCCCACCCCAGCTCGCCAGGGTCGCGAACGCGTCATCCTTCACGCGTTGGTTCGCGGACAAGAGGAACGCGACCGCCTCGCGAGGGAACGCCCAGCCCCAGTCCGTCTCGTTCGGTCGGGGCAGGCGCCACTCGCGCTCATGGAGCCACTCACTGCGAGTCCCAAGCTGGTCGACGAAGCGGTTGCCTATACCGATCTCAGGCGGGCCTTCCCAGCCCGGCCAGAGACGAACCCCCATCGACCGCGCCGGCTCGGAGAGGTTCGAGTTCTGCCAGTCCGTCCACTGGTCGCCCCGGACGTAGTAAGCGGGTCCTCCGCCGGCGTCCCAGATGAACTGCTTGTGGAACCCGATGCCCACATTCCGGCCCATGCCGGAGAGAGCTCGACGCGTCGACTGCGTGAAGCATGCAACCGGCCACACCGTGTCGAACGGCTGGCTGTATCTCAGGACCGCGCGATGAAGGATCGACACCACGCGCTCCCACGGCAGGAGGTCTTGGATCTCCTTCGGGACGCCCGGCGACTCCGCGCCGAAGCGGCTTGTGTAGTGAATCAAGAAGTCCGGTAGATCCCGGCTTTGGCGCGTCGCGAGTGGGAGTTGGGGCACGCGTCGAGTGTGCCCGAGCCAAGCCCAGAGGGGCAGACCAGGTTGATCGATCGAGCGGGAACGGGCTGGTTCGGCTTCCGCTTGAGGCGGCGCTTCTTGGAAGCTCCCTGCCGTGCGCCGAACGCACCGCGAGCTGGCGGCGAGGTTTCGACCTGCTCGATCGACAGTTCTCCGCTCTGCCAGAGCGTGTCTCCGTTCTGGTCCGAACTAGGACGCTAGTGGGTGCTCGATCGCGTGAGCGCCGTTCTGTACGTTGCCCGCGCCGAGCGCTCGACTGCCAGGATGCACCCCATGGGACTGAAGCTGCGCAAGGGCGAGAAGATATCGATGAAGGGGCGGAACATCACAGTCACGGACACTGCCTTCGAGTGCTTACCGAGGGTGCGTGACCGGCTCGTCGAGGCTGCCCTGGCTCGCGAGCTCGTCACCTATGGCGAGTTGCGTCAAGAGTTGGAACTGCCCTACCTCGTGCAAGGAATGGGTCGACTCCTGGACCTGCTCTCCGAAGACTGCTTCAGGCGCAATGAGCCGTCTCTTGCGAGCATCGTGGTCAATGCCTCGACCGGTGAGGTCGGCGATGACTTCGACGGTGACCCTGCAGCCGAAAGAGAGCGGGTCTTCGACCGCAAGCACTGGTCGTAGCGGTCGGAGCCCCGTCCTGGCCGGCGCCATAGGTGACCGTGGTACGCCGGGCGTAACCCGGCAGTCGCACGTTTCGTCGCTGCATGGTTAGGCCATCCCCGTGGCCGCTCATCTACCCGCTTGGACCATCTCGTTCATGGTGAAGCCGTACGTCGCGCCGAGGAAGAAGCTCAGAGGCGGGTATGCCACGACGTAGTCATGGATGTCGGAGACGTCCCAGATCTCCGTGTGCACCTGCGCGAACAACTTGTCGCGGTCGTCCCAGAGCGTCGGTCCAAAGAGGAGCTCTTCGAGGGCG
Source organism: Cellulomonas sp. Leaf334 (assembly GCF_001424195.1). Taxonomy (GTDB): domain Bacteria; phylum Actinomycetota; class Actinomycetes; order Actinomycetales; family Cellulomonadaceae; genus Cellulomonas. The sequence goes on from NZ_LMOO01000007.1 coordinate 204,542, forward strand.
GTGTCGATCTCGGTCCGGGTGCTCATTTGAATCACCCACCAGGCGCTGATCGTTCGCCCTGGTCCGCGCCAGCCGCAGTGCCGCATCTCTGCCTTGTCTTCCGCGTCGAGCTGCGGGAGCTCGTACTGCTGTCGCATCCGGTTTCCCGGCACCATCGCCCAGACAGCGGACTGCCCGAACTCGTCGGTCGAGGTCCGGAACATGACGAAGAGACCCGTGTCTGGACGGCTCAGCACGACCCGTAACCCTGGGTCTCTGCTCTTGCGGAGCTGACGGACCCACTTTCGGATAACAGGTTCGGGATCGCTGTCCGCGAAGCCGTCGAGTTGCGCGAGAACCTCGTGTGTGGGCTCCGAGGGATGTCCGAGGATCCCCTTGATCGGCGAGATCACGCTGGGGAACCGTGGTTCGGCTGTAGTCGAAGGTGTTGCGGGCACGCTCTTCCATCGGCATGTCGCGGCGGCGGTGTGAGGCAGATCCGCTGCTGCGTCCAGTGTCGGGGCCACACCGCGTGGTCGACGGCCCATCTGTCCTTCGCGTGCCCGCCAGCCGAGGATGCGGCCAGGGCGACTCCGTGAGGTCGTCGGGCGAGCCGGGGGCGGGCAGTCGATCGGTGCTGCGGACTGCTACGGCGCGGGCGGCAGTTGGCTGCTCACGCGGGCCAGGCGACCGGGGGCTCCTGGTGGGCGCAGCACGGAGGCCTCAGGAACAGGCTTTGCGCCGGGACACGCAGTCACGTGCACTCCTTCGAAGGTGATCGTGACGGGGCGTCCGCATCCTCGGCCCAATCACGCCCGACCGTCTCAGCGTGGTGATGGGCGAGTCCACGGGTGACAACCGAAGTGGGGTCGTTCACTTCGGTGGGGGGTCAGCGAGCGTGATCGTCGCGTCGTCGCTGTCCCACAGGTACCACCGGGTGACGCGGCCTTTGAACAGCCCGCGGCTGGAGGGCTGGTCTGCCGCCAGTGAACATCCGCGCGCGCCATCGCGCCCGCCGCCGTCGGCCGCTCGCGCGTTGCTCGGTGTCGGTCGGGCGCCGGGCTGCTTTGCGGCTGCGCCACGCGGCGGTCCTGCGGTGGCTCTCTTGGGCCGCGCAAGACAGTTTCGGCGCGCGGGGGCCCAATCGCTGGCCCTTGCACCCTGATCAGGAGAGCCAAGCATCGATTGGGTCTGGGCGAGCAGCACGTGGTCCGGGACCGGACATCGCGGGGCGTCGTCGTTCGCCTGTGTATGCGGCGAGATGTTTCCCGAGATGTTTCCCGCAGGGCCAAAGAGAGAAGGTCAGGGGCTTGATAGGATGAGCAGAAGCCCCTGACCTGCGCTTTCACTGTCGGGCTGACAGGATTTGAACCTGCGACCCCTTGACCCCCAGTCGGATACGCGATCAGCACTCGGGGACGCGTTTGCCTCGTGCACGAGCCCCGCACGTAGCCGGCCCCAATGTGTCTGAGGATTCCCGTAGCGACGCGCTTCGGTCCGCTCGCTTCTCGCTGGCATCCGCGGGCGCCTTCGGAAGGTTCGTAACCTGCACGAACTGCCGCAGGCGGCCAGTGGCGAACGTCGTTCTTCTGCGCGACACGGCAGAGGTCAATGGTTGTGCGCGTCACGCCCTGATGCTCCTCGAGTCCGAGGGGAGACTGAGCCCGCCGAGCGCCCGCCCTGCTGCCGCCGCGGCAGCGGCCTGCTGGTCCGGCAAGAGGTGGGCATAGGTCTCCGTTGTGGTGGTAATGGACTCGTGACCTAGTCGGCGCTGTAGGACGAACAAGTCCGTGCCGGCCGCGATCATCCACGACGCGTGCGTGTGCCGGAGGTCGTGCACTCGCGGACGTCTCGTAAGCCGTGGAGCGTCAAGGTCCGGCGTGCCGTCGTCGCGCAGCGGCTGGGTCGCAGCATCTAGCGCTGGCGTCCAGGTCGTAGTCCAGAATCGCGACGAGGAGATCTGCTGACCCACGGTGTTTGTGAAGAGGAGACCGTCCGCGGTCTTGCCTGCAGCCAAAGGCATCAGCACGTCAACCAATTCGTCCGGAAGTGAGACTGTACGACGTGCTCGTTTGGTCTTCGGTGGCCCCACGTACCAGTGACGATCGCCATCACGTTTCCACGCCTTCGTGACGCGCAGCGTCGGCGGGCTGGCGAAGAGGTCGAGGTCGCCAGGGGTCAGCGCGGTTGCTTCGCCCCACCGCAGGCCCGTCGCGACGAGCAGCAGGACCAATGGCTGGTAGTGAGGCTGGACGTGCGAGAGCAGCAGAGCGAACTCGCCGCGTGTCAGCACGGTCATCTCGTCCTGCGTCAGTTGCGACTTGGGGAGCTGCACGCCGACGCAAGGGTTGTCCGTGCGGTACCCAAGCCGGACCGCCGTCGACATCGACGCAGAGAGCAGTCCGTGGATGTTCGCAATTGTCTTGGGCTACAGGCCACTGGCGCTAAGCGAGCGAACCCATCCGGCGACGTGCCGGTAGGTGATCACGGCGACCGGATACGACCCTAACGTCGGCGCGATGTGGCGGCGAAGCTGCGTGCGGTAGCTCGCACGGGTGTCCGGACCCACGGCGGTCAGCAGGTCAACGTGCTCCGAGACCACCTCGACAACGGAGGGGCCGTGATGCCGCACGGCGTCAGCGATCTGGGCGGCCTCGTCAGTGTGCCCACCGGTCACCTCGAGGAGGTGCTTCGCGACGCGCGCGTCGTTCTCGTCGTCGTACGTCAGCGAGCTCTGCCGCTTCGTCTCAGGGTCCCTCCACAGCACTGCGTACGACCGTGTGCCGTCAGCCCGTATCCGCTCCCTGATGGAGGCCATAGACACGAAAATAGCCCCTCGTGTCAACGAGAGGCTACTTCCTGTCAACATGACCATGCGTTACCGCAGGTCAGAGCGGTGGAGGTGGCGGGAATCGAACCCGCGTCCGGTGACGCAGTACCAGGGATTCTCCGGGTGCAGCCTGCTGTGATTTTCTCGGCCCCCACGGTCACACAGGCAAGCCGTGGACGGGCCCAGTCAGCTAAAAGTCCCGGCAACCCCACTGACGAGGATTACCAGCAGTGGCTCTCTAGATGACGCTGGTTACTGAGTCGAGAGCGTACTCAGGCCAACGGACTTCGGGACTCGCTCAGGCGGCGAGGGCGAAGTCGGTGCGGTTTGTATTGGCACCTATTGTTTTGCACGGAGCGTTGACGAGATAACCGTGCGTCCTCGACCCGCTTCTCCTGGTTCGACGATCACCGTCGAAACCGATCACCCCCATGTTCAGTTTTCAAGCACCAGCCGAAGCTGACTCGACCAGCCTACCTCCCAACGGGAGGCTGGTCGTGCTCATTCCCTCAGTCGGCCGGTCCGGCGATGAGGGTGACGGGCGCGGAGGTGGAGGCTCCGGTGGCGGCAACGGTCCAGGTCAGCGTCACGGTGTCGCCGGGTGAGTGCGTGTCCAGGAGGTCGGAGAGCGACGCGGCTGATGGCACCGGCACTCCGTCGACCGCGGTGATGACGTCGCCGGCAGCGAGACCGGACGACGCAGCCGGGGTTCCCTCGAGCACGCCCGCGACGGAACCGTCCGAACCCAGCGAGATCCCCAGGAACGCCGGGTACCCGATGGTCACGGTGTCGGAGGCGATGCCGGACTGGATCTGGTGCGCGATGACCAGGGCATCCTCGATGTCGATCGCGTAGGCGACGGTCTCGACGGTCCCGCTCGATGCGGCGGTCGTCATGCCGATCACCTCGCCCTCGTCGTCGAACACCGGGCCGCCCGAGTCCCCCGGCACCACGGCGGCGGAGAACTGGATGAGCCCGTCGAGCGTCTCGGGGGTCGAGCCGTTCGACGATGCCGTCATCGTCTGGTCCAGTGCCGTCACGCTGCCCAGAGCCGCGAGCAGGTCGCCGCCGCCTTCTGAGTTGCCGACTGCGGTCACGGCGTCGCCGACAGCCACACCGGCGTCGTCGTCCAACGCCACGGTGGCCAGCCCGGTCGCGTCCTGGAGCTGGAGCAGCGCGACGTCCGACGAAGCGTCCGTGCCGACGACGATGGCCGTGTACACAGCGCCGGTCGACTCGATCGTCACCTCGATGGAGGTCGAGCCCTCGATCACGTGGTTGTTGGTGAGCACCAGGCCGTCCGACGTCAGCACCATGCCCGTGCCGGCGGACTGCGCGTCCTGGTAGCCGAGCGTGCTGGTGATCGTCACGACGCCCACCTGCTGGTCGGCGGTCGCCGCGGTGGCAGTCGATTGGCCAGAGCCCCACGACGGCGGGACGAACGACGGGACCTGCTCCTCGGTCGACGGTGGCGCGTACGCCGCGCCCTCGATCGCCGACGTGGCTGCGGTGTCGGTGGCCGGCGACGCCAGCGCCGCCGCGACCAGACCGCCGCTGACTCCTCCGGCGAGCAGTCCGAGGGCGAGCGCCCCGCCCGCGGCACCGAACGCGACCCCGCGTCGAACGACGGCGACATCTCCCGACGAATCGGCGGACATCGGTGACGATGACGATGTCGAGTCGGTCGACAGAACCGCCGCCTCCGCACTCGAACCGCCCTGCACCGACCCCTCCGACGCGCCTGGCCCTTCGACCGGAGTGCTCGACGTCCTCGAAACCTCGTCCATGACCAGAACCTCCCCGACAGCTCCCGGGTGGCGCCGTCAAGGAAGAGACAACAGCCCGGACCCGGGAGGTCGCTGGAGCGAACCCATGCGCAACCTGTGGACCGGTCAGAGGGTCGCGAGCACGTCCTTCAACGAGTACGACACGGGCTCCTCGAGCTGCTCGAAGGTGCACGACGTCGGCGTGCGGTCGGGCCGCCAGCGGCGGAACTGCGCGGTGTGCCGGAACCGCACACCCTCCATGTGGTCGTACGCGACCTCCACGACGAGCGACGGCTCGAGCGGCACGAACGACAGGTCCTTCCCCGCCGACCACCGGCTCCCCGCCGCCTCCCGAGGTGTGCGGGCCATCGCGGAGTAGTCCCACGGGTGCCCTTCCAGCGGCACGACCAGCGGAGCGAGCTCGGTCACCAGCTCCTTGCGTCGCGCCATCGGGAACGACGCCGCGACACCGACGGACGCCAGGACCCCGTCGTCGTTGTACAGCCCCAGAAGCAACGACCCGACGGCGTCGTCGCCGGACTTGTGCGGCCGGTACCCGGCGATCACGCAGTCGGCGGTCCGTTCGTGCTTGATCTTCTGCATCGTGCGCTTGCCGGGCTCGTAGAGACCGTCAGGGTCCTTGGCGACGATCCCGTCGAGCCCCGCGCCCTCGAACTGCGAGAACCACTGCGAAGCGACGTCCAACGAGGAGGTCTGCGCCGTGATCGAGATCGGGCCACCCGGCGAAACCATGGACGACAGCACCCCGCGCCGCTCCGAGAACGGCAACGACGTCAGGTCGTCGTCCCCCAGCGCGAGCACGTCGAAGAGCACCAGCAGCGCGGGTGTCTCCACGGACAGCAGCCGCACGCGCGACTCCGCGGGGTGGACCCGCTGCAGGAGCGCCTCGAAGTCGAGACCGCTGTGCGACGAGGACGGCACGATGATCTCGCCGTCGACGACGCAGCGGTCAGGGAGGTACGCCAGGACAGCCTCCACGACCTCCGGGAAGTACCGCTGCATCGGCTTGGTGTTCCGCGACCCGATCTCCACGGAGTCGCCGTCGCGGAACACGATCGCCCGGAACCCGTCCCACTTGGGCTCGTAGAGCTTTCCCGCGGGGATCTTGGGCGCCGACTTGGAGAGCATCGGGTCGACGGGCGGCATCACGGGCAGCTGCATGCCGCCAGTCTGGCTGTCCAGCGCCGGAGCGGCCAGCGTCGCGCTAGTAGCGTGTCGCGCGGACAGTCCCGAATCGCCCCGCGGCCGTTCCGACGCCACTAACGTCCTGCACATCGCCCGGCCGGAACCTAGGAGATCGCGATGACAGCAGCGCACGACGCGGTCGTGCGGTTGCGTTGATCGAGGCGCAGCTCGATCCGACCCGGTGAGCGCCGCGCGGTAACGGCAGCAGTGAGATGAGGACGATGCAGCGAGCATGGGCCAGTCCTGGGGAGGTGCCCGAGAACACCGGCGTCGGGCGCCAGATCGCAGCCCTTCGCAGCTTCGTGGCCGGCTCCATCACCGGAGCGGAGCTGGAGAGCGTGTGGTTCGCTGGTCGACGCCTCGCGATGGCTCAGGGTGAACGCGTCCGCCAGCCGTTCGAACGCATGCTGGACGACGTCTTCTTCATCCTGGAGGACGAATACTGCGGAGATCCTGCGCTGCGCGGTCCGGAGGACCTCTCGGACGGCGCGATGCAGGTTCGGCTCGAGTCGGAGCTCGACCGGCTCGCTGCGCTGGATGGACCCCCATGAGCAAGCATGTGACGCTCTGGGGCGACGAGTTCGCGCCCATCACGTCGCGCATGGGCTTCCTGCGTGCATCTCTCGACGACGTCGTCGACGGTCTTGTCACGTGGCGCCGCGCCATCCACGGTGTGGCGCGGGTGGAACCACTGGCCGGTGGGCTGCGCGATCACGTCCTGGCGCTGGAGCCCCTGACGTCCGCCGTGCGTCCTCGTGAGCTGGTGGTGGCGACGGCCAACCCGGAGTGGACCGCGATCGTCGACTGCGGGTACCCGTACGGCGACCCCATCTCTCGGATCGGGCACCTGGCCAGGACCATGCTCGTCCAGGGCCTGGCGGTGGCGTCGGTCCCCAGCTCGCCGGAAGCACCCGGGCGACCGGCTCGGCGGGCGTGCCGGCAGTTCGAGATGTTCGGCCCGGTCACGACCGACTTCCTGAACTACGTCCGCACCATCTCGCTGGTGCAGTACGCGAAGAGCTGGAGGTTCGACGCGAACGGCGTCGTCCAGGACTTCGAGGACGTGGCGGCGTACGAGAACCGTCGGACCGCCGAGCGGTTCACGGCGGCGATGCTCGTCGACTACTGCGCGGAGCTGGGCCTGAGACCCTTCGACGGCGACTTCTACCCGGGACCGAGCGCCCTCGTGCGCAGCCCCGCGGTCTCACCGCCGGGCTCTCTCGTGCTCAGCCTGCGCAAAGCCCAGGAACGGTCCGGGATCGTGCCTGGAGCCCCGCGATGACCGCCGACCTGGCGATCGCGGCACTGCCCAAAGACGTCGACGGCGACGCACGCGACGCTGCACACTGGCGGACGCTCCCCCGCACGTCAGAGACCTGCTGACGCCCGCTCTGGCGCTGGGAGCGGGATGGGGCGACCGGCGCCTCTCTGTCTGGGACGAGGTCGACGCGTGCTTGCCCTGAGTGTGCCGCCGTCATGAGCGACCGTCCCGAGGTGGATCTTCACGCGTTCAGCGACCTGGGCGTCTTCCTGCGCCCGGACGGACCGCCCGACCCTCGTCCGTACCTGGGGGCGACGGTGACGGCGTCGATGTTCGCCTCCGTCATGGCCTTCGTGGCTCCCCCGTTCGTCGAGTACCGAGGCGGCGTGTTCCTCGGCTTCGCCTGCAACCGGCCGGTCGTCGACGACTGGTTCGACCGACTCGGTGTCGTCGCGGACGTCGAGCGGATCGTGAACCACGTCCACGTGTGGGACCTCCTGCCGAGCAGGGGATTCACCGAGGCGGAGGCGCGCGGACTGGTGGAGCCCATCGCGTCGTTCTGGCGGATCGCCCTCCGGGACGCGTATCCCGACCGCGAGCTCGTCGTCCAGACCGACGTCGACGGCTCGTACGGACCGGAGCTGACGTTCTTCCAGGCCGCACGGGAAGGTGAGTGAGCATGGGCGAGCGCCACGGCAAGAGCCGACCGCGTCGTGAGGATCCGATCAGCTACTTCGGAGCCGCCTACTTCCACCAGGACTACGACCTCGAGGCGAGCGAGCCGCTCGGAGTCGTCCGAAACTTCGCCGGCAGCGTCAATGAGGAGACGATCAGTTCCCTGCGGCGAGAGATCGTCCGCCTGCTCGCGGACGCGCAGGACGAGGACGCCCTTGCCCACCGCTGGATCAACGAGGCCGACTCCTACTACGACCCGCGCGACGACGGGATCTCGCTCCGGGACTGGTTCGAGTCGGTCGTGCGGGTCCTGGACGGGCGAGAGTAGGCGTATCGCCTACCAGCCTCCGCCACCACCGCCGCCGACGCCTCCGCCGGAGAACCCGCCACCGGAGAACCCGGACCCGCCGGAGGTCCCGGGCGTGGGTGCGGAGATCGACTCGGTGGCCACGGCGGCGAACCGGTCGAGCGACGACGCGAACGCGGTCGCCCAGTAGATGTTGGCGCCGGGGTAGTACCCGCCGACGTACCAGCCGGGCTGCTCGAAGGCGCGGCCCTGTGCGGCGAGCTCGGAGAAGACGCGCGCCCACCGGTCGGCGAGGCCGAACACGATGGCGTAGGGCAGGTACCGGCTGAAGATGTCCTCGCCCTCCTCGAACCGCAGCTGGTTGGCCTCGGCGGTGGCGAGGTAGCGGCGGAACCCGAGGGACTGGGCGAGCACGGCGGTGCCGTCCTCGGTGCGGGCGGGGGCGGCGTTGCCCATGATCGTGACGAGGATGCCGACGGCGACCAGCGCGATGGGCACGAGCGCGATCCCGGCGACGGACGCGCCGGCTGCGAACGCGAAGAACGTCAGGATCGCGCCGGCCACGGCGATGACGATGCCGGTGGCGTGCCAGGCGGTGCGGACGGACTTCGGGTTGGACCGGAACCAGCCGGACGCGGTGACGTGGTCGTAGAGGCCGTCCTGGACCTTGGCCATCGAGGCGGCGAACGTGGTCTTGAGGTCGGACAGCTTCACCGTGGTCGACGACGCGAAGATGGAGGCCAGCAGCTCGTCCTCGTACGGCAGCAGCGAGCCGTCCTTGTTCTTCAGCTGCACCAAGGTCCAGTCCTTGGCCTTCTTCTTCGGGTTGGACCGCGGCACCTCCTCGATGCGCAGCCAGCCGCGCACGGCGAGGTCCACCAGGGTGGCGGTGACGTCGACGGGGTCGGCCTTCTCGTCGACGAGCGTGCCCACCTCCCCCGGTCGCACGCCCTCGGGCGGCTGGAACTGCACGGAGACGGCGCCGCGCTTGTCGCGGAACCCGACGGTCGCGCCGCCGGGCTGGTTGTCGGCGGGGCGCAGGCCGGGGGTCAGGCCGAGGTAGGCCTTGTCGCGGCCGACGCGGCGGAGCCGGACGAAGGCGAAGATCCCGCCGCCGACGAGGACGAGCAGCCCGACGATCCCGAACACCGAGTTCGGCCGGACGGGGGCCAGCGGGTCGGGCTTGTCGACGAGGATCGGCTCGACGCCGGGGAACGTGCCGGCGGGCCAGCCGGTGACCGTGGAGAACTGGTCACCGACGGGGACGAGATCCTGCGTGAACGTCGACGTCGAACCCGCGAAGGAGACCGACGTGCAGCCTGCAGAAGACCCGTACGGACCGGCGAAGCAGACCGCGCCCTCGACGGCGGCGGGGCCGTCGACGGCGACCGACAGGTCGCCCAGCTGGATCTCCCACCCGGCGCCGATGACGTTCCAGTACAGCTCGTCGCCGGAGTGCTCGGCATTCGCGGGGTTCAGCAGCCCGTCGGCCGTGTACTCGATCCGGTACGTCTGCACGCCGGAGACGTCGTCGATGTCCTCGTCGCCGATGCGCAGGATCAGCGCGCTGTCGGTGGACTCCTGGTTGACGTCCGCGGGCGCGCCCGTCGACGACGACGCCGTGATGTCCGTGTAGCGGAACGCGCGGTCCAGCTCGTCGTCGTAGGACACCCTCGTCGGCAAGGTCAGGTACGGGCCGTGCCCGGGGTCGTCCCCGAAGTCGAAGTCGAAGTCGAGCGTGACGGCCATGGTGCCGTCGGCGGCGAGCGACGCGGTGACGTCGTACCGCGTGATCTCCTGACCACTCGACTGGTCAGGGGCGGCAGCGGTCAGGGCGACGACGAGACCCAGGGCGAGAAGGACCGCCCGCAGTGCCCTCACAGGTCGCGCTTCTCGCGGATGGCGCGGGTGGCCTCCATGTTGTCCTGCCTCTCGCGCAGCGCCTGCCGCTTGTCCCACTCGCGCTTGCCTCGGGCCAGGGCGATCTCCACCTTGGCGCGCCCGTCGAGGAAGTACAGGGACAGCGGGATGATCGTCTGCCCCTTCTCCCGCGTCTTCGACTCCAGGCGGTCGATCTCCTGGCGGTGCAGGAGCAGCTTGCGCTTGCGACGGGGCGCGTGGTTGGTCCAGGTGCCCTGCGAGTACTCGGGGATGTGCACGCCCTCGAGCCACAGCTCGTGGTTGGTCACCTCGCACCAGCCGTCGACCAGCGACGCCCGGCCCATGCGCAGCGCCTTGACCTCGGTGCCGCGCAGCACCAGGCCGGCCTCGAACACGTCCTCGATGACGTAGTCGTGCCGGGCCTTGCGGTTCGAGGCGACGACCTTGCGCCCGACGTCCTTGGCCACGGTGGTCGAACCTCGTTCCTTGCAATCAAAGGGATGTGTGCGGGGTCGAGACTACCGTCCGCGCGCCACCCGAAATCAGAGGCCGAGGAGTGGCCGCGGGTCCGTCGTGCCGCCGTTGACGTACACCTCGAAGTGCAGGTGGCAGGCCGCCGACGTCCCCGTGTTGCCGGAACGCCCGATCAGCTGGCCCCGCTCGACGTGCTGCCCGCTGCTCACCGCGAAGCTGGTCAGGTGGTTGTAGCTGGCGGACAGGGCGTTGCCGTTGACGAACCCGCTGTCGATCATCACCTGGTTGCCGAACCCGAACCGCGACTTCGCCCACGTGACCGTGCCGCCGCGCCCCGCGTAGATCGGGGTGTTGCAGTAGGTGCGCAGGTCGATGCCGGCGTGCAGCCGCACGTAGTGCAGCGTCGGGTGCAGCCGCATGCCGTAGTCGGAGGTCACGTAGATCGGGCTGATGCTGGTCGGGTTGCCGAACAGCCCGCCGCCGATCGCCCCGGGCGGGCCCTGCGGCGTGCCGGCCGCGGCGTCGCGCGCACGCTGGGCGGCGATCGCAGCCTGGAGCTCGGCCTGGACGGCAGCGGCCTCGGCGTCGGCGCGCGCCAGCTCGGCCTCGAGGGCTGCCTTCGTGGCGTCGAGGGCCGCCTGCTGCTGCACCTGCTGAGCCAGCAGGTCGTCGAGGGCCTTCTTCGCGGACGTCGCGGCCGCCTTCGCCGCGTCGGCCTCGACCACCTTCTGGTCGGCGGCGGCCTTCAGCTGCGCGATCTTCTCCTTGACCGCGACGAGCCGGGCTTCCGCGTTGCGGTTGGCCGACTCGGCAGCCTTGAGCTCGTCGAGGATCTGGGCCTGCGTGCGCAGCGCCGTCGCCATGAGGCCGTAGCGCTGCACGAAGTCGTCGGTGCTCTGCGCGTCGAGGATGACGTCCACGCTCGACACCCCGCCGCCGCCCTTGTACGCCTCACGCGCCATCTGCCCGATCGCGGCGCGCATCGCTGCGGCGTGCTCGGTGTCCTGCGCGATGGTCGTGGTGATCGTCGCCTGCTGCTCCTCGGCGTCGACCAGCCGGGCCGCGATGATCGCCGCCTCGCGCTGCGCCTTCTCCAGGGCTGCCTTCGCGGCGTCGAGCGCCGCCTGCGCGCCGGGGATCTTCGCCTGCGTGTCCGCGAGCTGCACGGCGAGCGCCTGGATCTCGGCGCTGACGCCCTCCATGGCGGCCTCGGTCTGCTCGCGGGCCTTCGCGATGGCCTCCCGCTGCGCCTCGGCGGCCCGGCGGCGGTCGTCGATGGGGTCCGCAGCGGCAGGGCCGACGAGCACGGCCGTGAGCAGCAGGGCCAGCACGGCCAGGAAGGCGGAGAGGCGCAGGCGGTTCATCGTCAGACCTTCGTGTACCGGCTGAGCGTGACCAGGGACGAGATCGCCGCGAGCAGGATGGCGACGCCGATGAGGACGGGGGCGATGGTGAGCACGTCGGAGGTGCTCACGTACGGGATCCAGCCCGCGGACTCCCCCAGCCAGTCGTCGACGAGGTACGTGACACCCACCCACAGCCCGCCGACCGCCAGGAGCGCACCGATCGTCGCGGCGATCGCCCCCTCCAGCATGAACGGCAGCTGGATGAACACCGTCGACGCCCCGACCAGGCGCATGATCCCGGTCTCGCGCTTGCGGCTCAGGGCCGACAGCCGGATGGTCGTCGTGATCAGCAGCACCGCGGCGAGCAGCATCACCGCCGCGAGACCACCGGCCAGCAGGGTCGCGTTGTTCAGGACCGAGAACAGCCGGTCGAACAGCCGCTGCTGGTCCTTGACCTCCTCGACGCCGGCGCGGCCCGAGATCACCTCGGAGACGACCGAGTACTTCTCCGGGTCCGTGAGCTTGATGCGGTACGACGAGTTCATGTCGTCGACCGTCGCGGCCGACGCCCAGAACTGGTCCTTGAACTGCTTCTGGAACGCGTCGTACGCCTGTTCCTTGGTCTCCGTGTAGACCTTCTCGACGTACGGCTCCACCTCGGGCGACGCGAGCGCCGCCTGGATGTCGGCCTTCTGGTCGTCGGTGACCTCACCGCTCGCGCACGTCGGCGCCGTGGAGTTCTGCGGGCACAGGAAGACGGAGACCTCGACCTTGTCGTACCAGTCGTCCTTCATCTTCCCGATCTGCGTCTGCAGCAGGGCGGCGGCGCCGACGAAGGTGAGCGACACGAAGGTCACGAGGATGACGGAGATGGTCATCGACAGGTTGCGACGAAGTCCCAGACCGATCTCGGACAGGATGAACTGGAGGCGCATCAGCGGTCCGATCCGTACACACCGCGCGACTGGTCACGCACCAGGGCGCCGGTGGACAGCTCGATGACGCGCTTGCGCATCTGGTCGACGATCTCGTCGTCGTGCGTCGCCATGACGACCGTGGTGCCCGTGCGGTTGATCCGGTCGAGCAGGCGCATGATCCCCAGGGACGTCGTCGGGTCCAGGTTTCCCGTGGGCTCGTCGCACAGCAGGATGTTCGGGCGGTTCACGAACGCGCGCGCGATGGCCACACGCTGCTGCTCGCCACCGGACAGCTCGTGCGGGCGACGCTTCTCCTTGCCGGCCAGGCCAACCATCTCGAGCGTGTCCGGCACGGTCGTGAGGATGTGGTGCCGCGGCTTGCCGATGACCTGCAGCGCGAACGCCACGTTCTCGAACACCGTCTTGTTGGGCAGCAGACGGAAGTCCTGGAACACCGCACCGATGTGGCGGCGCAGCGTCGGCACCTTCCACGACGACAGCGTGCCCAGCTCCTTGCCGGCGACGAACACGCGGCCCGCCGACGCCCGCTCCTCGCGCAGCACGAGGCGCAGGAACGTGGACTTGCCGGAGCCGGAGGCGCCGACGAGGAAGACGAACTCGCCCCGCTCGACATCCAGGGACACGCGGTCCAGCGCCGGTCGGGCGCCGCGCGCGTAGACCTTGGTGACGTTCTCGAATCTGATCACGATGCTCGCGGGGGCCAGGTTCGGGGACGGGGCACTGCTGCTGGCCTGAACGAGCGTAGGCAGCGGGCCCGCCCCGGCACGGTGGTGACACGCCGACGGTTGCCTGTGAGAACGGGCGGACGTCTGCTTTGGTGCAGAATGTCGGGTCGTCAGGTGCCCGAGAGCAGCTCGGGCTCCTGGTCGGACCGCCCCCCGAGCGTGCCTGCCGGGTCCTCCAGCACGTCGGCGAACGCCACCTCGGCTGCTCCGACCAGCTGCGCGTCCGAGCCCAGGTCCGAGCGCACGAGCAGCGCCTGCTCCCGGATCGGCCCCAGCGCCCGGGAGTAGGACGCGGCGAGCGTCGGCTCCATCGTCGGGTAGAGCGCCCCGAGCGACCCGCCGAGGACGACCACGTGCGGGTTGAACAGGTTGACCAGGCTGGCCAGCCCGAGCCCGACCCACTCCCCCGTCTTGCGCACCCCGGCGATGCTCCGGCGGTTGCCGACGGCGACGTCGTTCAGGACGTCCTCGATGTCGGACTCGCGCGGGTCCCGCCCGACGGCGCGGATGATCGCGGCGTCGCCGACCTCCGCCTCCCAGCAGCCGCGCGCCCCGCACGAGCACACGCGGCCCCCGGGCTTCACGACGATGTGCCCGACCTCGCCCGCGTACCCGCCGGCGCCCTTGAGCAGCTCGCCGTCGACGACGACCCCACCGCCGACCCCGACCTCGCCGCGGACGTACAGGACGTCCTGCTTGCCGCGCGCCGCGCCGCGCAGGTACTCCGCGACCACCCCGAGGTCCCCGTCGTTGCCGACGGCCACGGGGTACTCGTGACCGGTGGCCTCGCCGAGCATCTCCGCGAACGGCACCTCGTGCCAGCCCAGCGGGGGCGATCGGCGCACCATCCCGTCCGGCTGCCGGACGCTGCCCGGGACCGAGACGACGAGGCCCAGGCACACCGACCCGGGGACGGCCTTCGCCTGCATCTCCCGGGCGAGGGTCGCGATGAGGTCGACGACCGCGGGCACGTCGTGCGGAGAGGTGCTGTGCAGACGGCGACGGACCTGCAGCATGTAGCCGCCCAGACCGACGCGTGCGGCGCCGACGCTCGACGGCGTCACGTCGAACGCGAGCACGTGCACGCTCGTGCTGACCGGCTCCACGACGTTCGACGGCCGGCCCTTGCCGGACACGACGCCGGGTCGCTCACGCACGAGCCCGAGCTTGACCAGCTCGGACGTGAGCGACCCGACGGTCGACCGGTTGAAGCCCGTGGACGCCACGAGGTCCGACCGCGTGGCAGGCCCGTGGAAGTGCAGCAGGCGGAGGACCGCCGACAGGTTGGCCCGTCGTACGTCGTCCTGCGCGGCCGCGTCGGCCCGCCGGACCGGCGGACCAGCGCCGAGCCGCACCAGCAGCCTCCTTCAGATCGTCTAGCCGCGTCCCGTGGCCCTGGCACGTCGGCGGGAGACCGCGTCGACGGCCGCAGCAGCTGCGAGCACGGCGCCGGTGACAACGTACTTGATCCCCGACGAGTACCCGAGCAGTGCCATGCCGTTGTCGATGACCGCGATCACCGCACCACCGATGAGCGCGTCGATGATCCGGCCCTTGCCACCGAACAGCGACGTCCCACCGATCACCGCGGCGCCGACGGCGTACAGGAGCACGTTCGAGCCCCCCGCGTTCGGGTCCACCGAGGTGGCACGCGACGCCGCCAGGACACCGGCGATGGCCGCCATCGAGGAGCAGATCATGAAGCATGCCGTCTGCACGCCCTTGACGTTGATGCCCGCTCGGCGAGTGGCCTCCGTGTTGCCGCCGACCGCGTAGATGTGCCGGCCGAACGCCGTGCGCGTCAGGACGAAGCCGAGGATCAGCGCGAGGGTGACGATCAGCGGCACCACGATCGGGACACCGATGATCGACGTTCGCAGCGGGTTCAGGCTGCGCTCCTGGTTGAGGACCGCAACCATCGCCAGGACGACGGCGCCCAGGGCGACGATCTTCAGGACGACCATGCCGAGCGGTGCGGCGAGCAGCCCGCGCTTGCGCCGCAGCTGCCACGTCCGCAGGCTCGTCCCCGCGTACGCCAGGACCGCGATGATCGCCAGGGCCCACCCGAGCAGCGGCGGGACGTTCCGGTTCTGCAGCGCGATGATCACCGGGTCGGTGATCGAGATGTTGCCGCCCGCCCCGATGATCAGCAGGACGACGCCCTGGAGCGCCAGGAACATGGCGAGCGTGATGATGAACGACGGGATACCGACGCGCGCGACCAGGGTGCCGAGGATGGTGCCGACGACGAGACCGGTCACGAGCGCCGCGGCCAGCGCCAGGTACCAGGGCCAGTCGTAGACGACGAGGCACGTGGCCAGCACGGCACCGCACGCCCCTGACGTGAAGCCCGCCGACAGGTCGATCTCGCCCAGCAGCAGGACGAACACGAGGCCCATCGCGATGGTCACGACGACCGCGCCCTGCTGGAACAGGTTCGCGATGTTCAACGCCGACGCGAACGTCTCCGGCTTCATGATGACGAACGCGAGCGTCAGCACCGCCAGCGCGAGGATGGCCGGCAGCGAACCCATGTCGCCGCCGCGCACCCGGCTGACGTAGCTGCTGACCGCCTCGCCGAACGTGGGCTGCTCGACCGAGCCGGCCAGCAGCGACGGCGCGGTGGGCGCCGAGGGAACCGTGGACGTGCTCATGCGGAGGTGCTCCCGTTCGTGGTGGTCGGCGCGTCGCTCGTCGTCGCGGTGGCGCTCGCCACGGACGTCGCCGACCGTTCCGGCGCGTCCGGCGACATCTTCGGCGCCACGGTGCCCGGGGGCATGCCCGCCGAGCCGCTGGTGATGAGCTCGATGACCTCCATGCGCGACGTGTCCTTGGTCCGCACCTGCGCGGCCGTCTGGCCCAGGTAGAGCACGTTGATGGAGTCCGCGACCTCGAACACGTCGTTCATGTTGTGCGAGACCAGCACCACGGCCAGGCCCGCGTCCGCGAGCCTCCGGACGAGCTGCAGCACCTGCTCCGTCTGCGCCACGCCCAGCGCGGCGGTCGGCTCGTCGAGGATGACGAGCTTCGAGTTCCACAGCACGGCCCGCGCGATCGCGACCGTCTGGCGCTGACCACCGGACAGGCTCGCGACGTGCTGCCGGATCGACCGGACCGTCCGCACCGACAGGCTGGCGAGCACCTCCGCCGCGCGCGTCTCCATCGCGGACTCGTCGAGCCGGAAGCCGTTCTTCAGCTCCCGGCCGAGGAACATGTTGTGCACGATGTCGAGGTTGTCGCACAGCGCGAGGTCCTGGTAGACGACCTCGATGCCCAGGGCGTTCGCGTCCGCCGGGGCGCTGATGTGCGTCTGCTCGCCCTCGAACAGCACCTCACCGGCGTCGAACGCGTAGATCCCCGCGACGCACTTGATCATCGTCGACTTGCCGGCGCCGTTGTCACCGACCAGCGCCGTGACCTCACCGGCCCGCGCGACCAGGTCGACGCCGCGCAGCGCGTGCACCGCCCCGAAGTTCTTGCGGCCGCCCCGTACTTCGAGGGTCGGCGGAGGTGCCAGGTCGGGTGCTTGTGTCATCGTCCACCTCGTCGGGTCCGTCGGTTCACCCCGCATCGTCGCGGGTCTGTGCAGTCGTTCTCGTCCCGGCTCCTCCGGACGCCAGGCCGGGGCCGGCCGCTCTCGCGGACCGGCCCCGCCTGGTCACCCGGGGTGGTGCTCCCGGGAGTCGTGCGTCAGGAGATCCCGGCCTCGGTGCACTTGGCCTCGAGCTCGGCGGTGCAGACGTTCTCCTTGGTGGTGTAGCCGTCGGCGATGACGTTCTTGACCGAGTCGAAGAAGATGGCCTCGGGGTCCAGGAGAACCGACGCGACCTCCTCGTTCGTCTCGGTGTCCGTCACGGTGCCGGTGGCCAGGTCGGACGTGTCCTCACCCTTGGCGAGTGCCACGGCCAGGGCCGACGCGGCGTCGGCCTCCTTCTTGACGGCCTTGTAGACGGTCATGCACTGGTCGCCCGCGAGGATGTTCTGCAGGCCCTGGTCCGTCGCGTCCTGACCGGTCACGGGGACCGTGCCGTTGGCGCCGTTCTTCTTCAGGATGGCGATCGCGGCGTTGCCGAGACCGTCGTTGGCCGCCAGGACGCCGTCGATCTTGCCGGCGTTCTCCGTCCACATCTGCTCGAAGATCGTGCCGCCGATCTGGTTGTCCCACTTCTCGACGGCCTGGTCGGCGACGACCGCGTACTCGGCGCCGTCCACCATCGCCGTCTGACCCTTGAGGTTGACCGGGTCCGGAGCGTCGGCCAGGCCGAGCGCCGTGGCGGCACCCTCCTTGAACAGGGTGGCGTTGTTGTCGGTCGGGGAGCCGTTGAGGAACGCGAGGTTCCCCGTCGTCTTGCCGGCGTCCGCGAGGCACTTCGCCAGACCCTCGCCCTGGAGCTGGCCGACCTTGACGTTGTCGAACGACACGTAGAAGTCCGCGCCGCCGCCCAGCGTGAGCCGGTCGTAGTCGATGGTGGCGATGCCCTGCGCCTGAGCCTTCTGCAGCACCGCCTTGCCCGAACCGGAGTCCAGGTTGACGATCATGAGGACGTTGACGCCGCTCGTGATCATCTGGTCGGCGATCGTCTGGAACTGGCTGACGTCGCCCTGGGCGTTCTGGATGTCGTACTCGACGCCTGCGGCCTCGAAGGCCTCCTGCAGGTACTTGGCGTCGGCGGTCTCCCACCGTGCCGAGGACTTCGTGTCCGGAAGGATCACTCCGACCTTCGGCGTGGTCGCGCCGCCGTCGCCGCTCTCCGTGCTCTCACCGCTGGGCGTGTCGCTGCCGCATCCGGCCAGCAGCAAGCCGGAGGCCATGACAGCCGCCGTCGCCAGGATCATGCTTCGTCGCATCGTGCTCCCTCTCTCGACGACGCCCCGTTGCGCTCGTCTCCACCCGGCGCTTTTCGGACGCTCGGACTATGTTGCGGGCGACAACATATGGCGGTGCAGGGTGACTCACAAGGTCAGAAGCGCTTTCCGTGGTCAAACCGTGACCTAGGAGGCTCAGCAAGCGCTTTCTCGGATGCCCGATTCGCCCACTTGGGCGAACCATGTTCCCCCCGGCAACAAACCCCCTCCACCCCCGGGGGCCCTACCCCCTTCCCCCGGACGTCCGCACTCGAGAGGGCTGGAACCCGCCGGGGCGCGGACGCACCGAGGCTCTGTGGGCTGGGCACTCGGCACCGGGTGCGTCAGCGGACCACCTTCACGACGCCCGAACGATCGAGCGTCTGGACGCCGCATGTGCGGACGTCAGCGGGTCTGCCGGGACGTCCGCACGATCGGGCGTTCGGGCGACCGGACGTCGGGGGGCGGGCGCGCGTGATGACGGGCTCGCTGACGCGACCGAGGCCCGGCATCGCTGTGGATGCCGGGCCTCGCGCACGCCAGAACCGTCGAGACGCGTAGGCGCGGGTCAGTCGGCGACGACCTCCGCCGAGCGGCGCCAGCGGATGCCCGCCTCGATGAAGTCGTCGATGTCACCGTCGAACACGGCGGCGGGGTTGCCCACCTCGTGCTCGGTGCGCAGGTCCTTGACCATCTGGTACGGCTGCAGCACGTAGGACCGCATCTGGTCACCCCAGCTGGCCTTGACGTCGCCGGCCAGCTCCTTCTTCTTGGCGTCCTGCTCGGCCTTCTTCACCAGGAGCAGGCGCGACTGCAGGACGCGGAGCGCGGCGGCCCGGTTCTGGATCTGCGACTTCTCGTTCTGCATCGACACGACGATCCCGGTCGGGATGTGCGTCATGCGCACCGCGGAGTCCGTGGTGTTGACCGACTGGCCACCGGGGCCCGACGAGCGGAAGACGTCGACCTTGATCTCGGACTCGGGGATGTCGATGGAGTCGTTCGACTCGATCAGCGGGATTACCTCGACGGCCGCGAAGCTCGTCTGGCGTCGGCCCTGGTTGTCGAACGGCGAGATGCGGACGAGGCGGTGCGTACCGGCCTCGACGGAGAGGTTCCCGAACGCGTACGGCACCTTGACCTCGAACGTCGCCGACTTCAGTCCCGCTTCTTCCGCGTAGGAGGTGTCGAGCACGGTGGTCGGGTACCCGTGCCGCTCCGCCCAGCGCAGGTACATGCGCAGCAGCATCTCGGCGAAGTCCGCGGCGTCGACGCCGCCGGCGCCGGAGCGGATGGTCACGACGGCCTCGCGCTGGTCGTACTCCCCCGACAGCAGCGTGCGGACCTCGAGCTCGCCCAGGTCCTTCTTGATCTTCAGCAGGTCGGCCTCGGCCTCGGCGAGGGTGTCCTCGTCGTCCTCCTCGGTGGCCATCTCGACGAGCGTCTCCAGGTCGTCGATCCGGCCGTCGAGCTTACTCATCCGGTCGAGCTCGGCCTGGGTCGAGGAGAGCGCGCTCGTGATCTTCTGCGCGGCGTCCGGGTCGTCCCACAGGTCCGGGGCCGATGCCTGCTCCGAGAGCCGCGCCACCTTCGCCTGGAGCGCGGTGGGGTCGCTCACCGCCTGGATGGTGCCCAGGGTGGTGCGCAGATCACGGATCGCGGTGGGGAAGTCAGTGGTGGCCACAACCGTCCAGGCTACCGGGTCCGCAGTGCCTGATCCTCCCCCACGGCCCGAGCTCAGGCCCCGCGGGCGACCGACTCGGCCTCCAGGGCGATCCCGTCGGACCACGGGGCGAGCACCCAGCTCAGGAGCACCGGGCGGACCACCGCACCCAGACGCACCTCCGCGGTCCGGCCGTCGGGCGTCGTCGCATCGAGGACCGCGAACTCGTCCCAGGCCGCCGCAGCGCCGGGGTTGTCCCGCAGGTACCCGTCGACGGACGCACGGACCGACGCGTCGGTGAGCGGGACGCCCCCGGTTCCCGACGCCCCCTGACCCGCACCGGGCACGAAGTAGCGGTTGTCACCGACCGCGTCCGCTCCCTCCAGCGCGAGCAGGTCCGCGAGCGCGAGCAGGCGCTTGCGCTCCAGGTGCACCCCGGCGGCGGACACGACGACCGTCAGCAGGAGGAGGGCGACGACCACGAACCCGAGAGTCAGGATCATCACCTGCCCGTCGTCACCCACCGGCCGGCGGGACTCTCTCGTCGGGTCGGCGCGGTCCGTGCTCCGCCCCGGTCCTGTCCGACCGACCCTGCCCGTGCTACTCATCCGTCGTCCGGTACGTGTCGACCGGTGCGACACGTTCGACGCTCACCGGGATCTCGAGGGGGATGACGTCCCGCACGAAGCTCGGCACGTACGGCAACGGCACCCGCACCTCGATCCGGGCGGACACGTCGCTGCCGGGAGCCAGGCAGGGAACCGCCGAGCAGGTGAGGGTGAGTGCGGTCGCGGGGTCGTCGTGAAAGCCCTGGTCCCGCAACGCGATGCCGACCGCGGCGACGGCCCGCTCGGTGCCCTCGTCGGCACGGTCGGCCGCGACGTAGGTGCGTGCGGCCTCGCGAGCCGCGCCCTCCGTGGCGAACATCGCGGCCTCGAGGCGCCCGAGCGTCAGCACCAGGTAGACGAGCGGGACCAGCAGGACCAGCGAGAGTCCCAGGAACTCGATGACGGAGCTCCCGTCGTCGCCGCCGAGCCGTGCGCGCCGCGTCGCCCAGGACTCCCTCACGGATCCTCGACCAGCGCATGCCCTCGGACCGTGAGGGTGCCCGCCGGACCGATCAGACCGACCAGCGGCAACGGCGCCTCCACCTCGATCTCCACGACCTCGAGCCCGTCGAGCGTGGTCCGCCCGGCGCTCACCGCCTGGGCGTAGGCCGGTGACAGCGACTGCGCGATGAGGTCCCGCGACCGCTGCGCCCCGTCGGCCGGCTGGTGCCCGGCGAGGGCGCCGTAGCGGGCGCCCTCCCCGGCGGAGTCGACGAGGGTGTTCCGGACGTGCAGCACGATCATCAGCTGGAGGACGGCGACGAACACCACGGTGACCAGTCCCCCGACGAGCGCGAAGTCGACGATCGCCGACCCCACGTCCCCCGTCAGGGGCCGGTGACGCTGCTGATGGCTTCCTCGAACACCCTGCCGAGCGCGTCGCCGGCGATGACCCACAGTGCGGTCACCAGGCCTGCGGTCATCAGGGTCACCAGGACCCAGCCGGGCACGTCGCCACGGTCGCGCCCGTCGCGGGTGACACGTCGCCGCACACCGCTCCACGCCGCGCTCCCCCACACCAACGAGCCCCACAGCGCCGCACCGACGCGTGACGTCGGCCGGTCGTCCGTGCTCCCCGACTGACTCTCGGTCCCGCCCGTCATCCGTACTCCCTTCGTCGAGCGCCATCGCGGCGCCGTGCACGACTCCTGCCTCGGTCACAGACCGACCCGCAGGACCACCATCGAGGGGAAGACGGCGAAGACGACGGTCACCGGCAGGATCAGGAAGACCACCGGGACCATCATCAGCACCTCCTTGCGCCCACCGGTCTCCATGAGGGCGCGACGCCCCTCCTCACGCACGTCCTGCGCCTGGGCCCGCAGGACGTCGGCGAGCGGGGTGCCTCGTTCGACGGCCACGGCGACCCCCTCGGCGAACCGCGCGAGCGCGGGCAGCCCGGTCCGGTCGGCCAGGTTGTCCAGGGCCACCGTCAGCGGTGCACCGGCGCGCGCGTCCGCGAGGGTCCGGGCGAGCTCCGCGGAGAGCTCACCGTGGGTCGATCGCACGACGCGCTCCAGCGCGCCGACGGCCCCCTCTCCCGCCCCGACCGCGAGGGCGAGCAGCTCGGCGATCGTCGGGAGCTCGGTGAGCATCCGTGACTCGCGAGCACGCAGCTCCCGGGTCAGCGCCCAGTCGCGCGCGAGCACACCGGTCAGTCCACAGACGGCGACCAGCACGGCGAGCGGAAGGACGCCCCCGCCGCGTGTTGCCGCGAGCACGAGAGCGAGAGCGAGCCCTGCGGCCAGGCCGAGGACTCCCCAGACGACCTGCCCCGCGCGGAACTGCTCCACCGTCTCGGTGCGTCCCGCCCGGCTCAGCCTCCGCCGGAGCTCGGCGGTGGGTGAGCCGAGGCGTGCCACCAGCCGGACGGCGTCCGTCATCACCGGGGCGACCAGTCGCTCGACCGTCCCGAACGGGCCGCGCACGACGGGCGCGCGCAGGAGCCCGGACGCGGTGGCCTGCGGGCGCAGGTACGGGGCGAGCCGCTGGTCGAGGCTGATCCGACGGGACCTCAGCCGCAGCACGACGATCGTCAGCCCGAGCCCGCCGAGCAGGCCCACGAGCGCACCGACCAGCCCGGGGCTCACCGCAGCACCCGCGGGTCGTCCGGGAGCCGGGCGATGCGCAGCATCACGAGGTAGGCGACGACCGTGCATGCGCCGCCGACCACGAGGACCGCGAAACCGGCCGGGGTGTCGTACGCCGCCGCGGCCTCGGAGCGGGTCGCCAGGAGCGCCAGCACGATCCACGGCGCGGCGACCGCGAGCCGCGCGGCGTTCACCGTCCAGCTCTGCCGCGCCTCGAGCTCCCCGCGCGTGCGCACGTCCTCGCGCAGGAACGTCGACAGGGTCCGCAGCAGCCGGCCGAGGTCTGTGCCACCGACGTCGCGGGTCAGGCGCAGCGCCTCGACGATCCGGTCCGCCACCGGGTCCGCGAGCCGGGCCTTGAGGGCGTCGAGGCTCTCGCCGAAACGGCCGGTCGCCCGGTAGTCCTCGGCGAACGCCGTGAACGCCTCGCGCAGCTCGACCGGACCGCGCTCCCCGATCTGTGCGACGGCCTCCGGCAGCGCCAGCCCGGCGCGGATCCCCGATGCCAGGTGGTCGACGACCTCGGGCCACAGCTGCCGCAGCCGTGCTCGACGGCGCCGGGCACGTCCTCGTACGACCGCCCAGGGCGCCATCGCGGCGAACACCGCGAAGCACAGCGCGATCGACGGGATCCGCGTCAGCACCGTGCCCAGGAGCAGGGCGAACAGCCCGAGCGTCACGCTGGCCGTCACCAGCCCTCCGGGCGTCACCCCGGCGACGCCGGCCTGCACCAGCGCGTCCTGGGTCCGGGCGTGCCAGCCGGTCGGACGCCGCACGGCGGTCCCTGCGGGCTCGGCCCAGAACGACCACCAGATGCACGCGACCCCTGCCCCGAGCAGCAGTCCGACGACGACCCCCATCAGCCCCGCCCTCGCAGCAGTGCGGCCAGGTCGATCCCCGACCGGGCGAACCGCTCCGGGTGCGGCGGGTAGCCGTCGGCGCGGACCAGGTGGCCGTCGCGAGCGTGGAACACGTCGGCGGTCTCCACGATCCCCTGCTCGACGCGGCCGGGCACCGCCACGATCTCCCGCACCACGCGCCGTCCCCCCGCGTCCAGGTCGAGGTGCACGACGAGGTCGACGGCCGATGCCACCGTGGGGACGACGAACCGGTCCGAGACGTTCTCCCCGGCGAGCAGCGGGAGCGTGCAGAGCTTGGTCAGCGCCTCGCGGGCCGAGTTCGCGTGGATGGTGCACATCGCCGGCACGCCCGCGTTCAGCGCGATGAGCAGGTCGAGCGCCTCGGCCTCCCGCACCTCCCCGACCAGCAGCCGGTTCGGCCGCATGCGCAGCGCCTCCTTGACCAGCCTGCGCAACGGGATCTCCCCGGTGCCCTCCAGGCTCGGCTGGCGGCACTGCATCGCGACCCAGTCCCGCGCGACGAGCCGCAGCTCGAACACCTCCTCGCACGTGATGACCCGCTCGCGCGCCGGGATCGCACCGGCCAGCGCGTTCAGGAGCGTGGTCTTGCCCGCCTGCGTCCCGCCGGAGACGAGCACGTTGAGGCCGGCCCGCACGGCGGCCTGGAGGAAGGCGGCGCCGTGCGGCGTGAGGGTGCCGAGGCCGACGAGCTCGTCGAGCGTCGTCGCCCGCACCACGTACTTGCGGATGTTCACCGACCAGTGCCGCCGCGTGACGTCGGGGATCACCGCGTGCAGCCGTTCCCCACCGGGGAGGCTGGCATCCACGAACGGGCTGGACAGGTCGAGCCGGCGCCCGGACACCTTCAGCATCTTCTCGACGAGGTCGCGGACCTGACCGTCCGTGAGGATCGTGGTCGTCAGCTCTGCCTCACCGCGCCGCGCGACGAACACCTGCGTCGGCGAGTTGATCCAGATCTCCTCGACCTCCGGGTCGTCGAGGTACTTCTGCAGCGGACCGAGCCCAGCCACGGCGTCGACCACCGACTTGTGCGCGGCGACGGCGTCCACCAGCGGCGGGACCGCGCCGACGACCGAGCGCTCGTCGTAGTCGGCGATCGCGTCGGACACGAGCGCGACGACGCCGGGACGGTCGCGCACGGGATCGAGTCCGCGCCGTCGGATCAGCTCACGGACCTCGGCCTCGAGGATCGCCACACCGTCCACGGTGTCCTCCTCGGTCTGGGTCACAGGTGCCCGGTTCATCCGTCATGTCCGGGTTGCACGCTGGCGGGAACCCTAGGGGACATCGCGGGGGTGACACATCCCGCTGTCCACAGACAGGACGTCGCGCATCCGTCCGACATGTCGGGACCTTCGGCCCGAGCACCTGCGGCTCCTGTCGGGCGAGAATTGTCGGGACATCGAGCACGAGGCATCGGAGACGTCGCAACGGCGGCGAGTGTTCCGCAACGCCTCCGGATCGCGCTCCGTGACGGAGCCGAGAGTCTCACCCGTCAGCCTCCTGAGCGGCGACCCGAGGTCGTCCGCGCGCCCCACAAGGACACGCCCTCATGCACGCTCGAATGCTCGGTGCCGCCGCGCTCACGGCCGCACTCCTCCTTCTCCCGGTCGGCGCGCACGCCAGCGGTCCCGCGACGTCCGAGGGGCACGGTGCCAGCGTCACCGCCGCCGACCCGGGCACGAGCGGGCCGACGGGCGTCCCGACCGACTCGGTCGTCGTGCTCGGACTCGTCGCGCTGATCGGCGCGGCCCTGGTCGTCGCACTGACGGGCCGGCGCCCGGACGACGACGAGCCCACCGACTGAGGCGCGGCGGACACACGTCCCGATCCCCCGAGGGACGCGCCGCGCCCGCTAGCGTGTGAGCGTGTCCACGACTCTCACCGCCCCCCTGCCGACCGGTCGCCAGCACGTTCTCGAGCTGGGGGACCAGCGCGCGGTCGTGACGGCCGTCGGCGCGAGCCTGCGCGAGTACACGGCCGACGGTCGGGACGTCGTCCTGCCGTTCGACGAGGCACAGATCCCGCCGGCGTTCTCCGGCGCGGTGCTCGCCCCGTGGCCGAACAGGCTGCGCGACGGCGTGTACTCCTACGACGGGACGACGTTCGAGGTCCCGCTCACGGAGCACCTGCGGCACACCGCTCTGCACGGCCTGGTGGCGAGCACAGCCTTCGAGACGACCGACTCCAGCACGACGTCGGTGACGCTCGAGCACGTCGTCGTCCCGACCCACGGCTACCCGTGGCCGGTGCGCGTGCGGCTCACCTACACGCTGACGGACGCGGGCCTGCACGTGTCGGCGGAGGGCACGAACCTCGGCGCGACGACGGCGCCCTACGGCATCGGGTTCCACCCGTGGCTGTCGCCCGGCGACGGCCAGGTCGACGACTGCACGCTGCAGGTGGACGCCGCGGACCACGTGACCGTCGACGACCGTCTGCTCCCGACCGGGACGGAGCGTGCGTCCGGCGACACGGACCTGCGGACGCCGCGTCCGCTGCGTGGGCTCGACCTGGACGACGCGTGGGTCGCCGTCGTCCGTGACGCGGACGGGCTGTCCTGGATCCGGCTCGGCCGCCCGGACGGGCGCACGGTCGCGATGTGGGCGGACGGCGCGACGATGGCCTGGCAGGTCTGCACGGGCGACACGGTGGCGCAGATCGCGCGTCGCGGCGTCGCCGCGGAGCCGATGACGTGCGTCGCCGACGCGTTCCGGACGGGGATCGACCTGGTGCACCTGGCGCCGGGCGCCAGCCACACGATCACCTGGGGTCTCGCGCTCCTCTGAGCCGGACCCGGCCGCCGGGCTCAGCCGTCGTAGTACTCGCCGTCGGCCTGGACACCCTTCTTGTACTCCCAGTGCCAGCGCTCGTAGGGGCCGCTGCCACCGGGCTGCGCCCAGGCGGGGTTCTCCCAGCCGAAGGTCGGCGCGTTCTCGGTGATCCACCGCCACTTCGCACCGGACGTCTGGTCCTGGCAGAGGTCGACGGCCAGGCCCCAGCCGTGGTTGCTCTTGCCGGGGACGGCGGCGAGGCCGCCCTTCTGCGCCTTGACGGTCCGCTGCGCCGCCAGCGTGCGGTAGCCGCCGCTGATGCAGAGGTCTCCGCCGAACCGTGCGGCGAACGCCTGGTTGAACTCCGCGAGGGAGACGGCCGCGTCTGCGCGCAGCTGGGTGTGGTTGTCCCACAGGTTGCACAGGTCGGAGGTCTTCAGGAGCCCGTTCTGACCGGCGGGCCGCATCGAGCCGTCGCAGCCGGGCAGCGCGGACCGGTCCTCGGCCCGGCTCGCGGTGGCCAGTCCGCGGGCCTGGAGCGCGCCGTCGGTCGCCATCAAGGACGTCGGCGGCAGCGCGGAGAGCGGCGACCCGGCGAGCGCCGAGACGGTCGTGGGGAGGGTCGAGTCGGCCAGGGCGTCGGAGCCGAACGCCACCGAGCTGGGCACGAGCCCCTGGCTGACCGGGATGACGACGGTGATGCCGGCCAGGACGCCGAGCACGCTGAGCCGTGCGGCGGCGCGTGTGGGCTTGCGGGAGCGGCGCCCGACCGTCCCGTGAGCCGTCACCTCGAGCTCGGGCACGTTCTCGACCGCCGGGAAGGGCGCAGCGGGCTGCGGGGTGTCCAGGCGGATCGCCGTGGTGGCCAGCGCGCGGGGCGAGGGGGCAGGAGCTGCGGACCTCACGGACGTCGGGACCGTGGGAGCCGCGACCGGTCGCTGCACGGGGGCGGCGGGCCACTCGATGCGCGCGGGCAGGGTGGGGAGCGGCTCCGGGGTGCGCGAGGCGCTGAACGGTGCCGTGTCCGCGGACCGTCGCGGCGGAGCCGCGGCTGGCGCTGCGGACCGGACCGGCGGCGCGGCCGGAGCAGCCGAGCGGGTGGGCGGGGCGGACACGAGGGGCGCGGACCGGGCCTGCGGCGGGGTGTCCCGCGCGACCGCACGTGGCTGCGGTGGGGTGACCGGTGCCGCGGTGTGCGCCTGGGGTCCCGCGGACCACGCGGAGCGGGCCTGCTGCGGGGGCGTGGACCGTGCCAGCGCCTCAGTGACCGGCGTGGACCCGTGCGGTGCGGACGGCCCGTGGTGCGCCCAGGAGGGTACGTGGTGCGCGGCCGGGGAGTCGGGGTCCGGACGCGTCCCGGTGACGGGGGTCGACCCGGACTCGGAGCGGCGCTGGGCCTCACGAAGCTGGCGACGGGTGGGGGGTGCCGTCACGGGCTCCTCGCTGTGCGACCCCACGACACCTCCAGTCCGTTCACGCGTCTCTGGTCTGCCGCGACGTCATCGTCCGGTGCGCTGCGGGCGACCCGGCGACTTGCGGTCACGAAACCATAACGGCTCGTCGACGCCCGTCCAACCCTCTGGACGCCCGTCCAGTCCGGGAAGTGGACATTCCGGGCGACACGCGGAGCGACACGCCGACGGAGCACACGGGATCCCTACATCCGGACCAACGATCAGGACAGCTGGTCCCGCTGCATCGCGTCCCGCACCTCGCCCACCAGCTCCTCGAGGATGTCCTCGAGGAACACGACGCCGACGGTCCGACCGTCCTCGTCGACCCGTGCCAGGTGGGCACCGGAGCGCTGCATGGCGGCGAGCGCGTCCTCGACCTCGTCCTCCGGCCCGACGACCGCGAGCGCCCGCACGCGCCACGGCGGCACCGGCAGGCTGCGCGCGGCCTCGTCGGCGTACAGGACGTCCTTCAGGTGCAGGTACCCCGTCGGCACCCCGGCGCCGTCGACGACCGGGAACCGGCTGAACCCGGTCCGGGCGACCAGCCGCTCGACGTCCTCGGGCGTGCTGCCGTCGCCGACGGTCACCAACGCGCCGGTCCGGATCATGGTGTCGCGCGCGGTCTTGTCCGAGAACTCCAGGGCACCGGCCAGCAGTCCCTGCTCGTCGTCGAGAAGACCCTCCGCCTGGGAGCGCTCGACGATCGACTGCACCTCCTGCGCGGTGAACGCGGAGGCCACCTCGTCCTTGGGCTCGACGCCGAAGAGCCGCAGCGCGTGGTTGGCGATCCAGTTCAGCGCGGCGATGAGCGGTCGGACGGCGCGGGCGACCCAGACCAGCGGGGGGCCGAACAGCAGCACCGCGCGGTCGGGTCCGGCGACGGCGAGGTTCTTGGGCACCATCTCGCCGAGCACGACGTGCAGGTAGACCACGATCGCGAGCGCGACGACGAACGAGATCGGGTGCGTGAGGCTCTCGCTGACGCCGAGCGCGTGCAGCGGGCCCTCGATGAGGTGGGCGATCGCGGGCTCGGCGACGACACCGAGACTCGTCGAGCACACCGTGATGCCCAGCTGGGCGCACGCGAGCATGAGCGAGACGTTCTCCATCGCCCACAGGACGGTCTTCGCCCGCCTGTCACCGTCGCGCGCGAGCGGCTCGATGGCGCTGCGTCGGGCGGAGATGATGGCGAACTCGGCGCCGACGAAGAACGCGTTCGCGGCGAGCAGGAGGGCGCCGAGGACGAGCGCCAGGGTGGAGCTCATGACTCGTCCTCGTCGTCGGTCTCGACCGCGCGCACGCGCACCCGCTCGACACGGCGGCCCGCCATGGCGTCGACCTGCAGGAGGACCCGCTCGACGACGATCTCGTCGCCGACGCTCGGGATCCGCCCGAGCTCGGACATGAGCAGCCCGCCGAGGGTCTCGTAGGGACCGTCCGCGGGGACGTGCAGCCCGGTGACCTCCGCGAGCTCGTCCGGGCGCAGCACCCCGGGCAGCAGCCACGAGCCGTCGGCCACGCGGGTGGTGGAGGCGCGTCGACGGTCGTGCTCGTCGGCGACGTCGCCGACGAGCTCCTCGACGACGTCCTCGAGCGTGACCACGCCCGACGTGCCGCCGTACTCGTCGACGACGACGGCCATCTGCAGGCCCAGCTCGCGCAGGTCGACGAGGAGGGGTCCCAGGTGCACGGTCTCGGGCACGCGCGGCGCCTCGACCATGAGGGCGGCCGCCGGCACGTCTGTCCTGCGCTCGTAGGGGACGCCGATCGCGCGCCGCAGGTGCACGAGGCCGACGATGTCGTCGCTCGAGTCACCGATGACCGGGAACCGGGAGTGCCCGGTGCGTCGGGCCAGGTCGACGACGTCGGCCGCCGACTCCTCCCGGCGCACGACGACGAGCCGCAGCCGGTCCGTCATCACGTCGACGGCCGTGAGCTCGGTGAACTCGATGGAGTTGGTGAGCAGGGTCGCGGTGGACTCGTCGAGCGTGCCGACCTCGGCCGACCGCCGGACGAGCGCGGCGAGCTCCTGCGGCGAGCGGCCGCCGGACAGCTCTTCGCGCGGCTCGACCCCGAAGCTGCGCAGGAGCTTGTTGGCGCTCTCGTTGAACGCGACGATCAGAGGACGCAGGGCGATCGTGAACCCACGCTGCAGCGGCGCGACCATCCGGGCCGTGGGCAGCGGACGGCTGATCGCGAGGTTCTTGGGGATGAGCTCGCCGACGACCATCGAGAAGCCGTTGACCAGGATGATCGCCAGGACGCCGGCGACGATGCCGCCGACCACCTGACCGAGGACGGAGTCCTCCAGCGGGATCTGCAGCAGCCGCACGACTGCGGGCTGGGTGGTGTACCCGAGCAGGACCGTGGTCAGCGTGATGCCGAGCTGCGCGCCGGAGAGCTCGGTCGACAGGCGGCGCAGGGCCTTGAGGACCGACTGGCTGCGACGGTCGTCGGGGGACGTCTGGCTCGCGACGAGGCCCGGGTCGAGCGTCACGAGCGAGAACTCGCTGGCGACGAACACCGCCGTGCCGAGCGTGAGCAGGACGCCCAGCCCGACCAGGAGCCACTCGATCAGCACGCGGCACCGCTGGTGGCACGACGAACGCCGACCCGGAGGTCGGCGCTGGTGAGGGCAGAAGAGAAGAGGAAGAGGTGGCCGGCATGGTCTCCCCCGGGCGCATCGGCCCGGGCGGGACGCCGGCAGCGACTTGAGCTGCTCATGGTGGGGTCGATCATACGGGCGTCCGGGCGTCTTCACAGGGTCCGCCCACACACGCGAGCGTCAGCAGGGGTTATCCGTGCATCGCTGTGCCACCCTGGCGACATGGCGAACGTGAGCGGTGGGCCGACGACGGCGCCCGGCGGGGCAGCCGGCACCACGGTCCTGGTGGTGGAGGACGAACCGGCGATCGCGCAGGCGATCGTCCACCGGCTCTCGGCGGAGGGCTGGACGGTCGAGGCGGTCGGCGACGGGCTGGCAGGCGTCAGCGCGGCGTCGCGGCTGCGACCGGACGTCGTCGTGCTCGACGTGATGCTCCCCGGCATCGACGGGCTCGAGGTGTGCCGGCGGATCCAGGCCGAGCGGCCGGTCCCGGTGCTGATGCTCACCGCGCGGGACGACGAGACGGACATGCTGATCGGTCTCGGTGTCGGC
This sequence comes from Cellulomonas sp. Leaf334, assembly GCF_001424195.1. Taxonomy (GTDB): domain Bacteria; phylum Actinomycetota; class Actinomycetes; order Actinomycetales; family Cellulomonadaceae; genus Cellulomonas. Next base: position 235,402 of record NZ_LMOO01000007.1, read on the forward strand.
GCCGACGACTACATGACGAAGCCGTTCTCGATGCGTGAGCTGGTCGCGCGCACCAAGGCGCTGCTCCGTCGCACGGAGCGGGCCACGCGGGCCGCCGAGATGGCGTCCGCCGAGCAGCCCGATCCCCCGCTCGTCCTGGGCGACGTCACCGTCGACAGGGCGCAGCGGCGCGTGCTGCGCGGGGCCACCGAGGTGCACCTGACCCCGACGGAGTTCGACCTCCTGCTCGCGCTGGCGGCGACGCCCCGGACGGTGCTGACCCGGGAGCGCCTGCTCGCGGAGGTGTGGGACTGGGTGGACGCGAGCGGCACCCGCACGGTCGACTCCCACATCAAGGCGCTGCGCCGCAAGCTCGGCCCCGACCTGATCCGCACGGTCCACGGTGTCGGGTACGCGTTCGAGCCGAGCGACGGCACCACGGGTGCCGACGGGCCCAGCGGGGCGAGCGTCCCCGAAGGCGCGTGAACGCACCTCGGCACGTCCGCGGCGAGTTCGCCCGCTCGCGGCTCCCCGACGTCCGGCCCCTCGACCGGCTGAGCTCGATCAAGATCAAGCTCGGCGTCCTCGTCGCGGCCACGGTCACCGCGGCCGCGTTCATCACGTGGCTGGGTCTGTACAACCACCTGGGGCCGTCGCGGACGCTACCGATCGCGATCGCCGGCTCCCTCATCGTCACCCAGCTGCTGGCCAGGGGCATGACGTCACCGCTGCGGGAGATGACGTACGCGGCACGGCGGATGGCTGCGGGCGACTACAGCCGTCGGGTGCGGGCGACGAGCCTCGACGAGGTCGGCCAGCTGGCCGACGCCTTCAACAGGATGGCCGACGACCTCGAGCAGGCGGACGTGTTCCGGCGCGAGCTCATCGCGAACGTGTCCCACGAGCTGCGGACCCCGGTCACCGCGCTCCAGGCCCAGCTCGAGAACATCGTCGATGGTGTCACGGAGGCGGACCCGGCGACCATGCAGGCCGCGCTCGCTCAGACCGAGCGGCTCGGCCGGCTGGTGACCTACCTGCTGGACCTGTCACGGCTGGAGGCCGGTGACGTCCCGCTCGAGATCGCCGACGTCCACCTGCAGGAGTTCCTGGAGGAGGCCGCCGAGGGCGCGATGCTCGTCGGTGCGGCGAAGCGGCTGACGTTCCCCGTGGTCGTCGAGCCGGCGGACCTCGCCGTGCCGGCCGACCCGGACCGTCTGCACCAGGTCGTCGCCAACCTCCTGCACAACGCGGTGCGGCACTCCCCCGCGGACGACGAGGTGCGGCTCGAGGCGCGGCTGGTGGGCACCGAGGTGCGCATCGACGTCGTCGACCACGGCCCGGGGATCTCGCGCGAGCAGCGACCGCACGTGTTCGAGCGGTTCGTCCGTGGCAACAACCCGGCGGTCACCGGTCAGGTCTCGACGGGTGGGACCGGTCTGGGGCTGGCGATCGTCCGCTGGGCCGTCGAGCTGCACGGCGGGCACATCGAGGTCGCGGACACCGAGGTCGGCTGCACGATGCGGGTGACGCTGCCGGCGGTCAGCCCGGCGGTGGCCTGACGGTTGTTCTACTCACGCTAGAACACTAGGCTCTCCCGGCATGACGACCGACGGAACGATCCGCGTCGAGCACCTCTCCAAGTCCTTCGGCCCGGTCCGCGCGGTGGACGACCTCTCCTTCCAGGTCGCTCCCGGCCGCGTCACCGGCTTCCTCGGACCCAACGGGGCCGGCAAGACCACCACCCTGCGGATGCTGCTCGGGCTCGTGCGCCCGACGTCGGGCACCGCGACGATCGGCGGGCTGACGTACGGCCAGATCCGCCGCCCGCTGCGCACCGTCGGTGCCGCGCTCGAGGCGGCGAGCTTCCACCCCGGCCGCACGGCCCTCGACCACCTGCGGCTCTTCACCCCGCAGGTCGGCGTACCCGACGCACGCGCCGGCGAGGTGCTCGAGCTCGTGGGGCTGTCCGCGGCGGCCGGCCGACGGGTCGGCGGCTTCTCGCTCGGCATGCGTCAGCGCCTCGCCCTCGCCACGACCCTGCTGGGCGACCCCCGGGTCCTCCTGCTCGACGAGCCCGCCAACGGCCTCGACCCCGAGGGCATCCGCTGGCTGCGCGGCTTCCTGCGCATGCTCGCCGCCGAGGGGCGCACCGTCCTGGTGTCGAGCCACGTGCTCTCGGAGGTCGAGCAGACCGTCGACGACGTCGTCATCATCGCCCGCGGCCGGCTCGCGCACGCCTCGTCGCTGCCCGAGCTCGCCCGCATGGCCCGTGTCCGGGTCCGGGCGGTCTCACCCGACGCCGCCGCACTCGCCACGCTCGTCGAGCGCGCGGCCTGGACCCGCACCGACGCGGGTGACCCCCGGGTGGCCGAGCTCTGGGACGTCGACGCCGCGACGGTCGGCGCCGCAGCGTTCGCCGCCGGCGTCGAGCTGCACGAGTTGACGAGCAGGGACGTCGGGCTCGAAGGGCTCTTCCTCCAGCTCGTCGGAGCGGTCGAGACGGCGGGGGTGGCTGCCTGATGCGCGCCGCCCTGGTCACCGAGTACCGCAAGCTGGTCACCACCCGGCTGTGGTGGATCCTCCTGCTCTGCATGGCCGTCTACATGGCGTTCCTGTCCGCCGTCCTCGGCTGGGGCATCACGCAGGGCGGCGGGATGAGCAGCACCGGCGCCGGAGCCGGCGGCGAGGACGACCTCGTCCTGGCCCCCGACGCCGTGGTGCGGGCGGTCTACACGATCGCCGTGACGTTCGGCTACGTGTTCCCGCTGCTGGTCGGCGCGCTGGCCGTCGCCTCCGAGTTCCGGCACCAGACGATCACCCCGACGCTGCTCGCCGAGCCGCGCCGGACGCTGCTCGTGTCCGCCAAGCTCGTCTCCGCCGGCGTCCTGGGCCTCGTGTACGGCATCGTCGGCACGCTCGCCGCGGTCGGTGCGGGCGCCGCCGTCCTCACCCTGCTGGACCAGCCGACGTTCCTGGACCAGGCCTCGACCTGGCGGACGATCGCCCTGTCCGTGCTCGCCCTCGCCCTGTGGGCGGTCGTCGGCGTCGGGTTCGGCTCGGTGCTCACCAACCAGGTCGCGGTCATCGTCGTGGTGCTCGCGTTCACCCAGTTCGTCGAGCCGGTCCTGCGGTTCGTCCTGGCGCTGACCAGCTGGGGCGCCGACGTCGCGGCGTACCTGCCGGGCGCGGCCGGGGAGGCCGTCTCCGGTGGCAGCTTCTACTCCGAGACCGGTCTCGGGTCCCTGCTGGAGTGGTGGCAGGGCGCCCTGGTGCTGCTGGCGTACGGGGTCGGCCTGGCGGCGATCGGGCGCGTCACGACCTTCCGACGGGACATCACGTGAGACCGCGGGACGCGCAGCACAACCATGACCTCACAGGGGTGCCGACAACCTCGCCTTGAGGGCGCGCGAACGGGCACGTTGCCCCCCGTTGACCCGCGTGTGCTGACCAGGTGAAGACGGCTGTGGATCCGTCCCGAACAGCCGTCCTGAGGCCGGTCCGAGCGCGCGGAGGCCGTAGTGTTGTCATCAACAGAAGTAGCAGTCGGACTAGCAGAGGCGCGGTCACGAACCGCAGCGGAAGTGGGCGATCCCAGCGTGACCCAGATGGCGGATCCTGACTCGACGCGTGCCGTTTTCGGCGCAAACGAGTGGCTCGTGGACGAGCTGTTCGAGCAGTACCAGAAGGACAAGAACTCGGTCGACCCGGCCTGGTGGGACTTCTTCGAGGGCTACAAGCCCGAGGAGGCCTCCACGAACGGCTCGAGCTCGGCGCAGGCACCTGCGAACGGCAGCCCGCAGCCGGTCGCACCGCCCCGCGGCGCGCACGCGGCTCCGGCGGCACCGCCTGCCGCGCCCGTCGCTGCGGCTCCCGTCGCTCCCGCGCCCGCCCCGGCCGCGCCCTTCGTGGAGCCACCCGCGGTGACGTCGCCCATCGCGACCGCCCAGCCGGCCACCGCCCCGTACGCGCAGGTCGCCCAGCGGGCCTCCACGGCCGACGAGGCCGAGTCCACGGACGACGTGCAGAAGCTGCGCGGGCCGGCGGCGCGCGTCGTGACGAACATGGAGTCCTCCCTCGAGGTCCCGACGGCCACCTCGGTGCGCGCCATCGCGGCCAAGCTGATGGTCGACAACCGCATCGTCATCAACAACCACCTCGCTCGTGGCCGCGGCGGGAAGATCTCGTTCACGCACCTCATCGGCTTCGCGATGGTCGAGGCGCTGGCGGAGATGCCGGCGATGAACACCTCCTACACGCTGGCGGACGACAAGCCGAGCGTCCTGACGCCGGCGCACGTCAACGTCGGTATCGCGATCGACCTCGCCAAGCCGGACGGCACCCGCCAGCTGCTGGTCCCGTCGATCAAGAAGTGCGAGACGCTCGACTTCGCCGGCTTCTGGTCCGCCTACGAGGACGTCGTGCGGCGCGCCCGCGGCAACAAGCTGACGGTCGACGACTTCGCGGGGACGACGATCTCGCTGACCAACCCGGGCACCATCGGGACGGTCCACTCGGTGCCCCGTCTGATGCAGGGTCAGGGCACGATCATCGGTGTCGGCGCCATGGACTACCCGGCGGAGTTCGCGGGGACGTCCGAGGACGCGCTGAACAAGATGGGCGTCTCGAAGGTGCTGACGCTCACCTCGACGTACGACCACCGGATCATCCAGGGCGCGCAGTCCGGGGACTTCCTGCGGATCATCGGCCGCAAGCTGCTGGGCGAGGACGGCTTCTACGACCGCGTCTTCGCGTCGTTGCGTGTCCCGTACGAGCCGGTCCGGTGGGTGCGCGAGACCGCCGACCCCGACGCCGACGCCATCAAGCCGGCGCGCATCGCGGAGCTCATCCACTCCTACCGCTCGCGCGGCCACCTCATGGCCGACACGGACCCGCTGGCCTACCGCCAGCGCAAGCACCCCGACCTGGACGTGCAGACGCACGGCCTGACGCTGTGGGACCTCGACCGGGTGTTCCCCACGGGCGGCTTCGGCGGAAAGCCCCGCGCCAAGCTCCGTGAGGTGCTCGGCCTGCTGCGCGACTCGTACTGCCGCACCGTCGGCAGCGAGTACATGCACCTGCAGGACCCGCGCCAGCGCAAGTGGCTCCAGGAGCGGCTCGAGTCGGGCTACGCCCGCACGCCGCGCGAGGACCAGCTGCGCATCCTGCGCCGGCTCAACGCGGCGGAGGCCTTCGAGACCTTCCTGCAGACCAAGTACGTCGGCCAGAAGCGCTTCTCGCTCGAGGGCGGCGAGTCGGTCATCGCCCTGCTCGACGCGATCCTCTCCAAGGCCGCGAACAGCGGGCTCGACGAGGTCGGCATCGGCATGGCCCACCGTGGCCGGCTGAACATCCTGGCCAACATCGCCGGCAAGTCCTACGCGCAGATCTTCAGCGAGTTCGAGGGCAACCAGGACCCGAAGTCGGTCCAGGGCTCGGGCGACGTGAAGTACCACCTGGGCACCGAGGGCACGTTCACCGCGGAGTCCGGCGCGACGACCGCGGTGTACCTGGCCGCCAACCCGTCGCACCTCGAGGCGGTCGACCCGGTGCTCGAGGGCATCGTGCGTGCCAAGCAGGACCGCATCGACCTCGGTGGCGACGGGTTCTCCGTCCTGCCGATCCTCATCCACGGTGACGCGGCCTTCGCCGGCCAGGGTGTCGTGTTCGAGACGCTCAACCTGGCCCAGCTGCGCGGGTACCGCACGGGCGGCACCATCCACGTCATCATCAACAACCAGGTCGGCTTCACCACGGGCCCGTCCTCGTCGCGCTCGTCGCAGTACGCGACCGACGTGGCCAAGGGCCTCCAGGTGCCGATCTTCCACGTCAACGGGGACGACCCCGAGGCGTGCGTGCGGGTGGCGGAGCTGGCGTTCGAGTACCGCGAGCAGTTCGACCGAGACGTCATCATCGACATGGTCTGCTACCGCCGCCGAGGTCACAACGAGGGCGACGACCCGTCGATGACGCAGCCGCTCATGTACAACCTCATCGAGGCGAAGCGCTCGGTGCGCAAGCTCTACACCGAGACCCTGGTGGCGCGCGGTGACCTGACGATCTCCGACGCCGAGCAGGCGCTGCAGGACTACCAGCAGCAGCTCGAGCGGGTGTTCACGGAGACACGTGAGGACGGCTACCAGGCGGCGCCGCCGGAGGCCGAGGCCGTCAAGGGCCTGGAGCGCCCGGAGTCGCAGCTCGAGGACGCGGGCGTCATGGTCGGCTGGAAGACAGCCGTCGACGCCGGAACCCTGCAGCGCATCGGGCGCGCGCACGTGCGTCCGCCGGAGGGCTTCACGGTCCACCCGAAGCTCGCGCAGCTGTTGGCCAAGCGCGAGGCGATGTCCCGCGAGGGCGGCATCGACTGGGGCTACGGCGAGCTCCTGGCGTTCGGCTCCCTCCTCATCGAGGGCACGCCGGTCCGGCTCGCCGGGCAGGACTCGCGACGCGGCACCTTCGTGCAGCGGCACGCGGTCATGCACGACCGGGACACGGGTGCCGAGTGGACTCCCCTGCTGTACCTGTCGGCCGACCAGGCGAAGTTCTGGGTCTACGACTCGTCGCTGTCGGAGTACGCCGCGCTCGGGTTCGAGTACGGCTACTCGGTCGAGCGCCCGGACGCGCTGGTGCTCTGGGAGGCGCAGTTCGGCGACTTCGTCAACGGCGCCCAGACGATCATCGACGAGTTCATCTCGTCGGCCGAGCAGAAGTGGGCGCAGCGCTCGTCGGTCGTCCTCCTGCTCCCCCACGGGTACGAGGGTCAGGGTCCGGACCACTCGTCGGCACGCATCGAGCGGTTCCTGCAGCTCGCCGCCGAGGACAACATGACGATCGCGCAGCCGTCGACGCCCGCGTCGCACTTCCACCTGCTGCGTCGCCAGGCCTACGACCGTCCGCGTCGCCCGCTGGTGGTGTTCACGCCGAAGTCGATGCTGCGCCTCAAGTCGGCGTCGTCCGACGTGGCGGAGTTCACGTCGGGCACGTTCCGCACGGTCATCGGCGACGACCTCGCCGCGGCCAAGGCCGGTCAGGTCACCCGCGTCCTGCTCTGCTCGGGCAAGGTCTACTGGGACCTGCTCGCGCACCGCGTGAAGACGGGCGACGAGCAGACGGCGATCGTCCGCCTGGAGCAGCTCTACCCGCTCGACACCGAGGCGGCCCGTGCCGCGGTCGCGCCGTTCGACGGTGCCGAGCTCGTGTGGGTGCAGGACGAGCCGCGCAACCAGGGTCCGTGGACGTTCCTGTCCATGCACCTGCCGCAGCTGCTGAACCGCACGCTCCGGGTGGTCTCCCGCAAGGAGTCGGCGTCGCCGGCCGCGGGGTCCGCCAAGAAGCACCAGGCCCAGCAGGCGAACCTCGTCGAGACCGCGTTCGCGCGCTGACGACCAGCTGACCGAGAGCCGCATCCGTGACGGGTGCGGCTCTCGGCATGTCAGGAGACGGGTGCGGGCGCGAACGTCCGTCGGTAGGCCTGCGGGCTGGTGCCGAGCGTCCGCGCGAAGTGGTGGCGCAGGACCGCGGCCGTGCCGAAGCCGCACAGCCGCGCGATCTCCTCGATGCTCGCGTCGGACCGTTCGAGCATCTCCTGCGCGCGCACGACGCGCTGGCGGGTGACCCACGCCGCCGGGGTGGTCCCGGTCTCGGCGCGGAACCGGCGGGCGAACGTCCGCTCCGACACGAACGCGCGGGCGGCGAGGTCGGGCACGCTCAGCTCCTCCTCGAGGTTCTCGACCATCCACGCGAGCAGAGGGGCGAGCGTGTCCGCGTCGCACGGCAGCGGCGTGTCGACGTACTGGGCCTGGCCGCCGTCGCGGTGCGGTGGCACGACCATCCGCCGGGCGATCGCCGACGCGGCGCTCGCGCCGAGCTCCCGGCGCACGAGGTGCAGGCACGCGTCGATCCCCGCCGCGGTGCCCGCGCTGGTGATCACCCGGTCGTCGTCGACGTAGAGGACCGCAGGGTTCACGCGGGCCTGCGGGAAGGTCTGGCCCAGCTCGGCGGTGTACATCCAGTGCGTGGTGCACTGCCGGCCGTCGAGCAGCCCGGCCTGACCGAGCGCGAACGAGCCGCTGCAGATGCTCAGGACCCACGCCCCGCGCGCGTGCGCGTCGCGCAGGGCGTCGAGGACGACCTCGGGCACGGGGCCGGAGCTGCCGTAGGCGGGCACGACGACCAGGTCGACGTCGCGCGTCGCCTCCAGTCCGTGCTCGACGACGATCGAGAAGTGTCCGGCGTCCTTGGTCCTGACGATCCCGGGCTCGACGCCGCAGATGGTGAAGTCGAACGCAGGTCCGCCCGTGTCGCGGCGGTCGATGCCGAAGACCTCGCAGGCGACCCCCAGCTCGAACGGCGCGACGTTCGGCAGGACGATGACGGCGACGGATCGGAGCATGGTGCCAGCATCCGACGTCGCCTGGCGGAATGTCAACGGTCATCGTCAGTTCTGCCACTCGTGGCGCGTTCTCGTCGAGCGCAGACTTTCTGCCATGACCACCTTCTGGATCGTCCTCGCACTCGTCGCAGCGACCTGGCTGGTCGCCCGCCTCGTCGTCACGCTGCGGCACGACGGACTGGGCAGCGCACAGCCGCCCGCGTCCCACTCCGACTGGTCGGACGCCGTCTCCGACCTGCCCAGCCACCCTTATCGCAGCGCCTGACCTGCCCGCAACGCTTCACACGTTCCACCCACGACAGGCCCGTCGATGAACCCGCGGCTGTCGTCGCACCCTGAGACACTGTGCGACGACGGCCGTCACCCGACGGCGTGTCGGGGTCGGACGGCGAGAGGTGACGCGCGTGGGAGAGCTGCCGCTGCGACTGGCGGTGGTCGGTGACGAGCTCGTCGCCGGGGCAGGCGACCCCAAGGGGCTGGGCTGGGTCGGTCGCGTGACCGCCAGGACGCCGACGCCGGACCCGCTCACCGTCCTGACGCTCGCAGTACCGGGCGAGACCACGACGGCGCTCGGCGCGCGGTGGGACGACGAGACGTCGCGCCGCTGGTCGCCCGACACCGACAACCGTCTGGTCATCGCCCTCGGTCGCGCCGACGTCGCCGCCGGCCTCTCGCTGGCCCGCAGCCGGCTCAACCTCGCCAACATCCTCGACGTCGCCGACCAGCGACGGATCCCCGCGTTCGTCGTCGGCCCGCCGCCGGGCGCCACGGCCGAGAGCGAGAAGCTCGCCGACCTGTCCGCCGCGTTCGCGGACGTCGCAGCCCGACGGCGCGTGCCGTACGTGGACACCTACACACCGCTCGCCGCGCACGACCAGTGGCTCGGCGACCTGGCGGCCGGCGACGGCGTGCTGCCCGGTCAGGCCGGGTACGGCCTGATGGCCTGGCTGGTGCTGCACACCGGCTGGCACGCCTGGCTCGGCCTGCCGGACGACGCCGCCTGACGACGCCGCCTGACGACGACGCCGTCGGGCGACCCGTCCCGACGACGCCGGCCGACGGCGTCCAGCGTCAGCGCAGGGTGCCGCGCACGGCGGTCAGCGCCGAGTCCAGGACGGTGCGCAGCGTGTCGACGGTGAGCTGCTCGACCCGCCCGCCGGCATCGGCACGCCTCAGGTCGGCCCGGAGCTCGTCGCGGAAACGGTGGATCATCGCCTCGGCGTCCTGGTACCGCACGTGCGACGCGAGCCGCGGGTCGTCCGGTGCCCCCGCGGCGTGCGGGACCGCCGACGCCCGGGCCTGCTGGGCGGCCGCGGCGAGGTCCGCGCGCAGCCCGCGCATGGACCCGCGGACGTCCTCGCGCACCTGGGCGGCGCGTTCCCGGACGGACTCCGCGATGCCCTCCTCGAGGTGGCCGAGCTCGGCCCGGCGCGCGTCGAGCTCGGCGTAGCCGGCCTCCGTGAGCGCGTACGTGCTCTTGCGCTCCTCGTCGACCCGTTGCACCAGGCCCTCCTCCTCAAGACGGGCCAGCCGCGGGTAGACGGTGCCCGGGCTGGGGCGGTAGGTACCCCCGAACCGGTCCGAGAGCGCCGTGATGAGCTCGTAGCCGTGCTTGGGGCCGCTCTCCAGCAGCGACAGCAGGTAGAGGCGCAGCTGTCCGTGCGCGAAGACGGGCGCCATCATCACGCGACCCCGGTCCCGGCGCCGCGCAGCACCGTCAGGTGCCCGGAGACCGTGCTGGACGACACGAAGCACGCCCCGTCACCGGTGCGCAGGTCGACCTTGCGGTGCCCCGGCGTCGTGCCCTTGTACTCCTCGCCGTCCACGACGAGGCGCCCGGACACCGACTGCCCCTTGACCTGCACGCCCTTGCCCTCGGGAAGGCGGACGGTGACGTCTCCGGAGACCGTCGTCGCGGTCACGCTCGACGTCCCGGACGTCACGTCGAAGGTCAGCGAGCCCGAGACCGAGTTGGCCTGCACGAGGCTCAGCTCCCCCGACGCGGCGAGCTCGCCGGAGACGGTGTTGAGCTTGAGGTCGCCGCGGTGGTCGCGGACCACGATCTCGCCGGAGACCGTGTTGGCGCTGAGCCGGCCGCGGGTGCCGTCGGTGATGAGCGTGCCGGACACCGTGGACACCGACGCGTCCTGCTCGATCCCGGCGAGCAGGCCGTCGGCGGAGACGGTGCCCACCTTCGCGTGCACCTCGCGCGGGACGGCGAGGTGCACGTCGGCCTTGTCCTTGCCGCTGAAGTTCCGGAACTTCTCCAGGAACCCGTCCCAGCCGCCCAGCGTGAACTGGTAGCCCACCCGGAGCTCCCCGTCACCGGAGAGGCTGACCTCCAGGGGCCGGCCGTCGACCGCGTGCACCTCGATCCGGGCACCGGGTCCGTCGTGCGCGACGACGTCGACGCGACCACCCGCGAGCTGCACGCGCAGGCTGGTGATCGCCTCGATCTCGATGATCTGCGGGCCGGCGACGACCCAGGACTCGCTTGCCATGATGCTCTCCCATTCGCGATATATCTCGTTCCTTCAAACACGTTATATCGCGTTCGGCCGGGACGCAAGATCTCGCGTCATATCGCGTCTGCACGAACGAGAAGAGCCCGCGACCGGGTGGTCGCGGGCTCTTCTCGTGGAGGGTCTCAGGACACGAGGCCGGCCTGCCGCAGCTCGACCGTGAGGTCGTGCGGGCTGGTCGAGGCGGAGAGCGCCTCGTCGTAGGTGATGATGTCGTCCCGGACCAGCTGGAACAGGTGCTGGTCGAACGTCTGCATCTTGTAGAAGTCGCCCTCCTTGATCAGGTCGATCAGCGGCGGGGCGTCCTCGGGGTCCAGGATCGCGTCGCGGGTGCGGCCCGTGTTGATCATGACCTCGATCGCCGGCCGGCGGCCCGTGCCGTCGGCGAGCCGGACCAGGCGCTGGGACACGATGCCGCGCAGGGCCTGGGCCAGCGCGATGCGGACCTGCTTCTGCTCGTGCGGCGGGAAGAAGTCGATGATGCGGTTGATCGTCTCGGCCGCGTCGATCGTGTGCAGCGTCGACAGGACGAGGTGGCCGGTCTCGGCGGCGGACAGGGCCGCGCGCACGGTCTCGACGTCCCGCATCTCGCCGACGAGGATCACGTCCGGGTCCTGGCGCATCGCGGCGCGGAGCGCGACCGTGAAGTCGGCGGTGTCCTGCCGGACCTCGCGCTGGGACACGATCGACTTCTTGTCCTGGTGCAGGATCTCGATCGGGTCCTCGATGGTGACGATGTTGACCTCACGCAGCGTGTTGATGAGGTCGACCATCGACGCCAGCGTCGTCGTCTTGCCCGACCCGGTGGGTCCGGTCACGAGGACCAGCCCACGAGGCTCCAGCGCGAGCTCCCCGATGACCTCGGGCAGCGCCAGCTCGGCCAGCGCCTGGGCACCCACGGCGACCCGGCGGAAGACCATGCCGTACGTGCCGCGCGCCTGGTAGGCGTTCACGCGGAACCGGCCGACGCCGGAGACCGAGTAGGCGAAGTCCGCCTCGTGGTTCTCGCGGAACTGGTCGACCAGGTCGTCGGGCAGGACCTCCTCGAGCATCCGCTCGGTGTCCGCGGGCTTGAGGTCGGGCACCTGCAGCTTGCGCAGCCGCCCGTCGACACGCACGCGCGGGGCTGACCCCACCTTGCAGTGCAGGTCGGAGCCGCCCGTGCTCGCGAGGGCGTGCAGGAACGGGATCACGGACTGTGTCGGCTGACTCACGCTCTGGATATCGGACGCCGGGGCCCCGCACTTGAGGCCGCACGATATGTGGGACGATGGAGCGAGTCCGGCGCGCAGCACGGGCGCCTGAACCCGAGGAGATCCGATGAGCAAGCGAGGCCGCAAGCGCCGTTCCCGCAAGGGCAGCGCAGCGAACCACGGCAACCGTCCCAACGCCTGAGCGTTCGGCGACTGGTAGTCAGAAGGCCCGGAACAGCATCTGCTGCGCCGGGCCTTCCGTCGTCGGTCGATCAGTCCTGCGTGACCCGCATGACCGTCAGCTGCTCGTGGATGCGCAGACGCAGGCTGTCCGGCGCCGCCTCCTGGCACCCGCGACGCACGATCGTCTTGACGACGACGTCGACGTCGTACTCCTCGAGGCAGCCCTCGCACTCGGCGAGGTGAGCGCGGACCGTCTCGGCGTCGGGCGCGCCGAGCTCGGCGTCCAGGTACTCCCACAGGCGGTCGAGCGCGTCGGCGCAGTTGTTGCCGCAGTTGCCCGCCGACAGGTCACTCTCGTTCATCGTTCGCCCTCCGGCGCGGTGGGGGCCACCCCGACCAGACCACGCCCCCGCGCGTAGTCCGACAGCAGCTCGCGCAGCTGGGCGCGGCCGCGGTGCAGACGGGACATCACCGTCCCGATCGGCGTCCCCATGATCTCGGCGATCTCCTTGTACGCGAAGCCCTCGACGTCGGCGAGGTACACCGCGATCCGGAACTCCTCCGGGAGACGCTGCAGCGCGTCCTTGATGTCGGAGTCCGGGAGGTGGTCGAGCGCCTCGGCCTCGGCAGACCGGAGACCTCTCGACGTGTGCGACTCGGCGCGGGCCAGCTGCCAGTCCTCGATCTCCTCGGACCGGGACTGCTGGGGCTCGCGCTGCTTCTTGCGGTACGAGTTGATGTACGTGTTGGTCAGGATGCGGTACAGCCAGGCCTTGAGGTTGGTGCCCGGACGGTACTGGTGGAACGCGGCGAACGCCTTCGCGAACGTCTCCTGCACCAGGTCCTCGGCGTCCGCCGGGTTGCGCGTCATCCGCAGGGCAGCGCCGTACAGCTGGTCCAGGTAGACCAGCGCCTCCGCCTCGAACCTCTCGGTCCGTGCCGCGTCGCCCTCGGCCTCAGGCGCGCGGTTCGTGTCCTCGCTCATCGCGGTCGAGCCTAGCCCCGCAGGCGCGGGACCACCGACCGGCGTGGGGTACACCACATTCACCCCGGACGGCTGCATCTGCGCGGGCCACTGGACCGGAAGGGTGTCCACGGGGATACCGATCACCCACCCCGTCACGGGGGGCAGCGCGGGGCGCGTCTCGGTAGCGAAGCTCATGGTGGCCACAACGGCACGGCGGCGTGTCCCATTCCCAGCTCTGCTCATGCGTCGCCAGGGCTGCGCCTCCGCACTAGGTTGGCGGCATGACGAGCACCACCGACGAGTCCACCTTCCTGCGCCTGCTCCGCGAGCAGATCGGCCACGAGTTCGACGCCCACCAGCAGTACGTGGCGATCGCCGTGTGGTTCGACGGGCAGGACCTCCCCCAGCTGGCGCGGCACTACTACCGGCAGGCCATCGAGGAGCGCAACCACGCGCTGATGATCGTGCAGTACCTCCTCGACCGGGACCTGCCCGTCGCCATCCCCGGGGGGAGCTCGGTGCGCAACGACTTCACCCAGGTCACCGAGCCGATCGGCCTCGCCCTGCAGCAGGAGAAGCAGGTCACCGCGCAGATCGAGGCGATCTTCGCGGCGGCCCGGTCCGAGGGTGACGCCCTGGGCGAGCAGTTCCTGCTGTGGTTCCTCAAGGAGCAGGTCGAGGAGGTCGCGTCGGCGACCACCCTGCTCACCGTCGCCACGCGTGCCGGCGACAACCTGTTCGACCTCGAGAACTACGTCGCCCGCGAGCAGATCGGTGACGGCGGCGAGTCCGCCGACGCACCGTCGGCCGCCGGCGGCGCCCTGTAGGAGGAGCTGCCGTGCTGCTGCGTCGTCTTGCGCGTCCCCTGTTCGCCTCGTGGTTCGTGACCGAGGGTCTCGACGTCGTCCGGCACCCCGCCGCGCACGCCGCCGACGCCCGCGGTGCGCTGACGACGCTGCGCGCCCGCCTGCCCGAGCCCGTCCGCGACGGGCCGGCCGGTGAGGCGCTGGGCTACGAGCTCAGCGACCGCCAGCTGACCTCGATCGTCCAGGCGCACGGTGTCGCCCTGGCGGGTGCGGGGGTGCTGCTCGCCGTCGGCAAGGCGCCCCGCACGGCCGCGCTCGCGCTGGCGGTCCTCACCGCGCCGCTGATCGTGCTGAACCTGCCCTTCAAGCGCGTCAAGGGCGAGGACCCTGCGCTCCGCCGGGCGCGTCGCGACCGGTTCGTACGCGCGCTCGCGTTCACCGGCGGTGCCCTGATCGCCGGAGTCGACCTGGAGGGGCGTCCCGGGATCAGCTGGCGTGTGCAGAAGGCGCGTTCGGACCACGCCGCGGCGAAGGCCTCGGACTGAGACGTCTACCGGGCTCGACGGGCACCCCCACTAGCCTGGGTGTCATGGATCTCTGGACCGCACCGCTCGCCACCGGCCCGCTCGACGCGCTCGTGGACGTGCCTGGCTCGAAGTCCCTCACCAACCGGTACCTCGTCCTCGCCGCGCTCGCCGACGCCCCCGGTCGCCTGCGGGGCGCCCTGCGCTCCCGCGACACCCTGCTGATGCGGGACGCGCTGAGCGGCCTCGGCGCGCGCATCGACGAGGACGGTGCCGACTGGGTGGTCACCCCGGGTGCGGTGCGGGGCGCGGTGACGGTCCAGTGCGGCCTCGCGGGGACCGTCATGCGCTTCCTGCCGGCCGTCGCCGCGCTCGCCGACGGACCGGTCCGGTTCGACGGGGACGACTCCGCCCTGGCCCGGCCGATGGGTCCCGTGCTCACCGCGCTGCGCACGCTGGGCGTCCGGGTCGAGGAGCACGGGGAGCCCGGCCACCTCCCGTTCACCGTGCACGGTCGCGGTTCCGTGCGGGGCGGCCAGGTCGACGTGGACGCATCGGCGTCGAGCCAGTTCGTCTCGGGGCTGCTGCTCGCTGCCGCCCGGTTCGAGCGCGGTCTGACCCTGCGCCACACGGGGCGGACGCTGCCGAGCCTGCCCCACATCGAGATGACGGTCGCGCTGCTGCGGGAGGCCGGCGTCGAGGTCGACGACTCCCGCCCCGCGATCTGGCAGGTCGCGCCCGGTCCGATCGCCGGCCGGGACGTCCGGGTCGAGCCGGACCTGTCCAACGCGGCCCCGTTCCTGTGCGCGGCCCTCGTCGCCGGGGGCACGGTCCGTGTGCCGGGCTGGCCGACGAGCACCACGCAGCCCGGCGGGCTCCTGCCCGGCATCCTCGAGCGCCTGGGCGCCACGACGCGCCTCGACGGCGACGTGCTGACCGTGACGGGGACCGGCACGATCCACGGGCTCGACCTCGACCTGCACGCCGCCGGGGAGATCGCGCCGACGATCGCCGCGCTGGCCGTGCTGGCCGACTCCCCCACCCGGCTCCGCGGCATCGCCCACCTGCGCGGCCACGAGACCGACCGGCTCGCCGCGCTGGCCGCCGAGATCACGCGGCTCGGCGGGCAGGCGGAGCAGACGTCGGACGGCCTCGTCATCACGCCGCGACCGCTGACCGGCGGCACCTGGCACACGTACGAGGACCACAGGATGGCCACAGCGGGCGCGCTCGTCGGCCTCCGGGTGCCGGACGTCGAGGTGGAGGACGTCGCGACGACCGCCAAGACGCTCCCGGACTTCGTGGGTCTCTGGGGTGGCATGCTCGCCGGATCGGCCGTGCTGGCCTGATGGGGACGCGGCGCTACGACGAGCGGGACGTCCGTATCCGTCCTGGTCGTGGTTCGCGCCCCCGGACCAAGCAGCGCCCCGAGCACGCCGACGCCGAGAGCGCCCTGGTCACGGCCGTGGACCGCGGCCGCTACGCCATCCTCGTGGACCCCGACGGTCCCGACGAGCGGGTCGCGATCGCGATGAAGGCCCGTGAGCTGGGCCGTGACCGCGTGGTCCCGGGCGACCGCGTGGACATCGTCGGCGACACGTCGGGCGACGACGGCTCGCTCTCCCGGATCGTCCGGATCACCGAGCGGCGGACCGTGCTGCGGCGGACGGCCGACGACACCGACCCGGTCGAGCGGATCATCGTCGCGAACGCCGACCAGCTGGTGATCGTCACCGCTCTCGCGGACCCCGAGCCGCGCACCCGCATGATCGACCGGTGCGTCGCCGCCGCCTACGACGCCCGCATGGACGCGCTGCTGGCACTCACCAAGGCCGACCTGGCGGATCCTGCCGAGCTGGTCGGGATGTACGCGCCGATCGGCGTCGAGGTCGTCGTCACCAGTGCGGAGAAGTCGGTGGGCGGCCGGATCATCCGCGGGCTGGACGACGTGCGGGCGGCGCTGGAGGGCAAGACGTCGGTGCTCGTCGGGCACTCGGGCGTCGGCAAGTCGACGTTGGTGAACGCCCTCGTGCCCGGCACGTACCGCGCGGTGGGCATCGTCAACGACGTGACCGGCCGCGGGCGGCACACGTCGAGCTCCGCGGTGGCACTGCGCGTGCCGGGCACCACGAAGCCCACCTGGGTGATCGACACCCCCGGCGTGCGGTCGTTCGGGCTCGCGCACGTCGACCCGCAGCACCTGCTGGGCGCCTTCGCCGACCTCGCCGCGGTCGCCGAGGAGTGCCCGCGCGGCTGTACGCACGCCGACGACGCCCCGGACTGTGCGCTCGACGAGTGGGTGGAGGCGTCCGCCGACGACGTGACCCGGGCAGCCCGCGCGGCGCGCATCGAGTCCTTCCGCCGTTTGCTGGCCAGCCGGCTCGGCAGCGGCGAACCGGACAGCCGGGAGCCCGCACGTCCCTGACGTGCGAACTCGACCCACTACGGTGTCGGGCATGAGCCTGCGCCCCGGGTACGACGACGACCTGCGCCTCGCCCACGTGATCGCGGACCAGGTCGACTCGTGGACCATGTCCCGGTTCAAGGCGCAGGACCTGCACGTGGAGACGAAGCCCGATCTGACCCCCGTGTCCGATGCCGACAAGACGGCGGAGGAGATCGTGCGCGGTCAGCTGTCCCGGGCGCGACCGCGCGACGCCGTGCACGGCGAGGAGATGGGCGACACGGGCCACGGGCCACGACGCTGGATCATCGACCCGATCGACGGGACGAAGAACTTCGTCCGCGGCGTGCCCGTGTGGGCCACGCTCATCGGGCTGCTGGACGGTGACCAGGTGGTGGTGGGCGTCGTCAGCGCCCCCGCGCTCGGCCGCCGGTGGTGGGCCGCGCAGGGCTCGGGGGCGTGGACGGGCAAGTCGCTCGCGGCCGCGAGCCAGCTCCACGTGTCCGGCGTCGACCGTCTCGAGGACGCGTCGCTCTCCTACTCGTCGCTGGGCGGCTGGGAGGAGCGCGGGCAGCTGGACGCCTTCCTCGACCTGTCCCGGCGCACCTGGCGGACGCGGGCGTACGGCGACTTCTGGTCGCACGTGCTGGTCGCGGAGGGCGCCGTGGACCTGTCCGCGGAGCCGGAGCTCGCGCTGCACGACATGGCGGCGCTCGTGCCGATCGTCACCGAGGCCGGCGGGATGTTCACGTCGATCCGGGGCGTGCCGGGTCCGTTCGGGGGGTCGGCACTGGTGTCCAACGGGAAGCTCCACCAGGCCGCCCTGGAGTACCTGGACCCGCTGCCCGAGGCGTGACGTCCCGGTCCAGGGCACGATCGGTGCCATGAGCACCGACGACCGCGACGACCGGGCCGCCTCCTTCGACCGTGCGGCGGCCGTCTACCAGGCGACCCGGCCGGGCTACCCGGAGGAGGCCGTCCGCTGGTCCGTCCCGGACGGGGCCCGTGACGTCCTGGACCTGGCCGCGGGGACCGGCAAGCTCACGGAGCGGCTGGTGGCGCTCGGCTGGCACGTCGTCGCCGTCGAGCCGTCCGACGCGATGCGTGCCGAGCTGACCGCCGTCCTCCCCGACGTGGAGGCGTTCGCCGGCACCGCCGAGCGCACCGGCCTGCCGACCGCGTCGGTGGACGCCGTCACCATCGCGCAGGCGTGGCACTGGGTGGACCCGCCGGCCGCGTCCGCAGAGATCGCCCGCGTCCTGCGTCCCGGTGGCCAGGTCGCCCCGCTGTGGAACGTGCGCGACGAGGAGACCGACTGGGTCGCCCGGTGGACGGAGATCGTGCACCGGGGCGACGGCCTGGAGACGAGCTACGGCGATCCCGCGCTCGGCGACGCGTTCACCGAGCCCGAGCACACCACCTTCCACTGGGCGCAGCGGCTGCGCGCCGCCGACCTGCGCACCCTCGCCGCGAGCCGCAGCCACCTGATCCTGCTGCCGCCCGACGAGCGCGACGCGCTGCTCGACGAGATCGACCGCCTCGTCGCGACCCACCCGGACCTGCGCGGCCGGGAGTGGATCGACGTGCCGTACCGCACGGAGTGCTACCGGGCGCGACTGCGCTAGAGGCCGATCGCCGCCGGGAGAGCGTCGAGGGACTCGATGACGACGACGTCCGCCGCCGCGATCTCCGCGTCCGTCAGGGGCAGCCGACGCCCGCCGGGCCGGTCGACCCAGATGCCGAGCAGCCCGGCCGCCCGGGCGGCCACCGCGTCGACGTCGAGCTCGTCGCCCACGTACGCGGTGCGCTCGGGAGCCGTCCCCAGCCGTCGGCACGCCTCGACGAACACGCGCGGGTCGGGCTTGCCGACGCCCAGCGTGTCGACGCCGACCAGCATCGGCACGCGGTCGAGCAGGGCCACGTGTTCGAGCTTGGTGGTCTGGAGCGCGACGGAGGCGTTGGACAGCGCGCCGACCGCGAGACCGGCCGCGAGGAGCTTGTCGACGACCACGTCGACCTCCGGGTGGGCGGTCCACCCGTCGGCGAACGCCTGCTGGAACGTCTCGTCCCAGACCGCGAACGCGGCGGCGTCCAGGACCGGTCCGCCGAACTGCGCGTGCAGCTCGTTGGCCCGCGTCATCCGCTGCTCGACGAAGCCGACCTCGCCGCGCGTGTACGCCGCGTAGTGCCCTCCGACATCCGCCCGCCAGACCGTCACGAGGTCCGGGTAGCGCTCGGGCGGCAGGTCGGGCAGGTACCGACGGGCGGCGTTGGACAGGGCGTGCCCGAACGCACCGCGCGTGTCGACGAGGGTGTCGTCGATGTCGAACAGGACGCCGTCGACGCGCATCACAGCGCCGCGCGCAGGGCCGCGATCCGCGCGAGCGTGGACGCCTTGCCCAGGATCTCCATCGACTCGAACAGCGGCGGCGAGATGCGACGGCCGCTCAGCGCCACGCGCAGCGGCGTGAACGCGAGACGCGGCTTGATCCCGAGGCCGTCGACGAGCGCCGCCTGCAGAGCCTCCTGCGTCGCGGCCGTGGTGAAGTCGTCGATCCCCGCCAGCGCGCTCGCCGCGGCGTCGAGCACCGCGCCGGACTCCTCGCGCAGTGCCCCACGCGCGTCGTCGGCGATCTCGAGGGCGTCGTCGGCGACGAACAGGAAGCCGAGCATGCCGACCGCCTCGCCCAGCAGCGTGATCCGCTCCTGGATGAGAGGTGCGCCCGCGTCGAGCAGCGCGCGGTGCTCCGCGGACAGGTCCGCGTACGCGTCCGTGGGGACCAGGCCGCCACGGTGCAGGTACGGGACCAGCCGGTCGCGGAAGTCGTCGGGCGCCAGCAGCCGGAGGTGCGCGGAGTTGATGGCCTCGGCCTTCTTCACATCGAAGCGCGCCGGGTTCGGGTTGACGTCGGCCACATCGAACGCGGCCGTCATCTCCGCCATCGAGAAGATGTCCCGGTCCGGCCCGATCGACCAGCCGAGCAGCGCGAGGTAGTTGAGCAGGCCCTCGGGGGTGAAGCCGTTGTCCCGGTGCAGGAACAGGTTGGACTCCGGGTCGCGCTTCGACAGCTTCTTGTTGCCGTCGCCGAGCACCGACGGCAGGTGCGCGAACACGGGCTCACCGGTCCCGACACCGATCTCCAGAAGCGCGCGGTACAGCGCGATCTGCCGGGGCGTCGACGACAGCAGCTCGTCCCCGCGCAGGACGTGCGTGATGCCCATGAGAGCGTCGTCCACCGGGTTGACCAGCGTGTAGAGCGGCTGGCCGTTGGCGCGCACGATGACGAAGTCCGGCACCGATCCGGCCTTGAACGTCACCTCGCCGCGCACGAGGTCGGCGAACGTCAGGTCCTCGTCGGGCATCCGCAGGCGCAGGACCGGCTCCCGACCCTCGGCGCGGAACGCGGCCTTCTGCTCGTCGGTCAGGTCCCGGTCGACGCCGTCGTAGCCCAGCTTCGGGTCCCGGCCGGCGGCCTTGTGGCGCGCCTCGATCTCCTCCGGAGAGGAGAACGACTCGTACGCGTGCCCGCCCTCGACCAGCCGGCGGACCACGTCCGCGTACAGGTCCATCCGCTGCGACTGCCGGTACGGCTCGTGCGGGCCGCCCACCTCGACGCCCTCGTCCCAGTCCAGCCCCAGCCAGCGCAGCGCGTCGAGCAGCTGGAGGTAGGACTCCTGCGAGTCGCGCGCCGCGTCCGTGTCCTCGATGCGGAAGACGAACGTGCCCCCCGTGTGGCGCGCGTACGCCCAGTTGAACAGGGCCGTCCGGATCAGGCCGACGTGCGGCGTACCGGTGGGCGACGGGCAGAAGCGGACACGCACGGCTGAGGAAGTCACGGGCTCCAGGTTAGTGGCGGCGCAGGACCCGGTTGCGCAGCGTGCTCGACTTTCCGCGTCCGTCCGCGTGAAGACTCAGTGGCGGCGCAGGACGGGGTTGCGCAGCACGCCGATCTCCTCGACCTCGACCTCGACGACGTCCCGGTCGACGATCGGGCTCACGCCCGCGGGGGTGCCCGTGAGGATGAGGTCACCGGGCAGGAGGGTGAACACCTCGGACACGTAGGAGACGAGGTAGGCCGCGTCGAAGATCATCTGCGAGGTGCGGCCGTCCTGCTTCGTCTCGCCGTTGACGCGGGCGCGGACGTACAGGTCGTCGACGTCGAGGCCGGGCACGATCCACGGGCCGACCGGGCAGGAGCCGTCGAACCCCTTGGCGCGGGTCCACTGGGCGTCGGCCCGCTGGGCGTCGCGGGCGGTGACGTCGTTGGCGACGGTGAAGCCGAAGACGTAGTCCAGGGCGCGGTCCGGGGGGACGTCCTTGGTCACCTTGCCGATCACGATGGCGAGCTCGGCCTCGTGCTCGACGTGCTCGGTCCAGTCGGGCAGGACGATCGGGTCGTCCGGGCCGATGACGGAGGTGTTCGGCTTGAGGAAGAGCAGCGGCGCGGGCGGCAGCTCGTTGCCCATCTCGGCGGCGTGCTCGGCGTAGTTGCGGCCGACGCCGATGATCTTGGAGCGTGGGATGACAGGGGCCAACAGGCGGACGCTGTCGTCGTCGAGCCGGATCTGCTCCCCCGTCGGCTGGACCGGGGTGTAGAGCGGGTCACCGGTGATGACCACGAGCTCCTCGGAGCCGGGGGCTCCGTCGACCAGGGCGTAACGGGGGTCTCCCCCGGTGGTGAACCTTGCGATGCGCACGTCGGCAGCCTATGTCAGGCCCGGGCGAGCACCTCGCCGTGCAGCACCGCGAACCAGCCGTCGGGCTGCTTGCCCCACTCGCGCCACGCGTCGGCGAGCAGCTCGAGGCCGACCTCGTCGGCGAGGCCGTGCGCGATGGCCTGCGCGGCGAAGTTGGAGGCGACCGAGCGGTCCGCCCACAGCCCGGCCCACCAGGCGCGGTCCTCGGGGGTGGCGTAGCACCACACACCGGCGCTGGGCACGATGCCGTCCGGCTCGAACCCGGCCTCGCGCACCCACGACAGCAGCTTGCGGCCCGCGTTCGCGTCGGCCTCGTTGGCCTGCGTGACCTCGTGGTAGAGCGCGAGCCACTCGTCCAGGCCGTCCGACTGCGGGTACCAGGTCATGCCCGAGTAGTCGGCGTCGCGCACCGCGACCACCCCGCCCGGCCGCGTCACGCGGCGCATCTCGCGCAGGGCCGCGATGGGGTCCGTGAGGTGCTGGAGCACCTGGTGGGCGTGCACGACGTCGAACGAGTCGTCGGCGAACGGCAGCTCGTACGCGTCGGCCACCTGGAACGTCACGTTGTCCGCGCCCGCGTCCGCGGCAGCCTTCTGCGCGATCTCCACGACGGCGGCGGAGGTGTCGACGCCGACGACCTCGCCCGGCTCCAAGCGGGCCGCCAGGTCGATCGTGACCGAGCCCGGGCCGCAGCCCACGTCCAGCAGCCGGGTACCCGGGACGAGGGCCGGCAGCAGGTAGGCCGCCGAGTTCTCGGCGGTGCGCCAGCGGTGCGAGCGCAGCACGGACTCGTGGTGCCCGTGGGTGTACACGTCGGGGTGCGTCGGGGAGTTCACATCGAACTGTAATCATCGATGAGGCTCCGAGTTCAATAACCGGGACGAACCGTTTCGACATGCGAGATTGCGCGCCTCGTCCGGCTCGCTAGCATCCCTCCATGCGCCGCATCGTGGGGATCGACGTCGCCCGTGGCCTCGCGGTGCTCGGGATGATGACCGCGCACGTCGGTCCCGACGACCGCGGCCCCGTCCCCCCGGGGGGCTTCTCGCAGCTGGCGGACGGCCGGCCGGCCGCGTTGTTCGTCGTCCTGGCCGGCCTGTCGCTGGCGCTGCTCTCCGGCAGCGCGAACCCCGTGACAGGTACCCGACTCGTCCAGGCGCGCGTGCGCATCCTCGTGCGGGCGCTGCTCCTGTTCGCGCTCGGGGCGCTCCTCGTGATCCTGGCGACGCCGGTCGTGGTGATCCTGCCGACGTACGGGTTGCTCTTCGCCCTCGGCTGCGTGGCGCTGCGGTGGTCGCGGGCTGCACTCCTGACCGCCGCCGGGGTCGTCGCCGTCGTCGGCCCCCCGGTGGGCCAGGCAGTCGCCGACGCCCTCGAGGACGCCCGGCCGACCGTGCTCACCGAGATCACCGTCGGCCACTACTACCCGGCCATCGTCTGGACGGCGTACCTGCTGGTCGGGCTCGCGATCGGCCGCAGCGACCTGCGCTCCACCCGGCTGCGAGGCCTCGGCGCGCTGGCCGGCGTGGGGCTCGTGATCCTGGGGCACGGCGGCTCGTGGGTCGCGCTGCACGTGCTGGGCTGGCCCGCGGCGCTGGCGACCGCCGAGCCGCACTCGTCGACCACGTTCGAGGTCGTCGGCAACGTCGGCGTCGCGCTGCTGGTGATCTCCGGCTGCCTCGTCGTCGGCGACCGGTGGCCGCGGGTCCTCGCGCCCCTGGCGGCGGTCGGGTCGCTCGCGCTGACCGCGTACACCGTGCACATCGTCGTCATCGCCGTCCTCGGGCACGGCGTCGTCTACCAGGCGACCGTCGAGGTGTGGCTCGCGTTCCTCCTCACGACGATCGCGCTGTGCTGGCTCTGGGTCGTGGCCGTCGGGCGCGGGCCGTTCGAGTGGGTGCTGCACCGGGTGTCGACGAAGGCCGCGGACATCGCGCCCGACGTCCTGCCGACGCCTCCGCCCGTCACCGAGACCGCCGATCAGGCGCACTCGTAGACGACGTGGAGGGCGTCGGACCGCATCCCGAGCAGCCACTCTCCGGCCGGCCCCTGCATCGCGAACAGCGCGTTCGCCTGCAGGAACGCGTCGTCGGACGTGTAGGGGTAGCCCGCGGCGGCACCGTGCACCGCACCGTACTCGTCGCCCTCGACCCCCTCCGGTGCGATCGTCGAGGACGCCTCCTCCTGCCAGGCCCGCACCGCCCGGGAGAGCGGGTTGCCTCCCGCGACCGGCACGTAGACCCGGTGACCGCCGGGGGTCGTCCCGGCCGGCCGCCAGTCGCCGGGCACGTGCGAGGCCGCCTCCGAGAACGACGTCCACGCGCAGGCGTACCCGCCGGGTGCCACGGTGCGCACCACCCGGTCGTCGTCGGCATCGGCCGACGCCGACCGCTCGACGCCGTCGTCCCATGAGATCGCCGCGAACTCGCCACCCGGCACGTCCTGGGGGTCGAGCCGCACGAACGTGCCGAACGGCGTGGCGACCCCGTAGGTGAGGTTCGTCAGGCCCGAGACCTCCGACGTCGTCACCCGCGCGACGACGGCGACCGGGCCGAGCTGCCGCAGCACCCGCTGCTCGTACTCCGCGTCGACGATCGGGACCGCGTCGCCGTACAGCGCGAACCCGGACTCGGGCGATCGCGCGGTACCGGTGGTGGTCACCGTGAAGCCGTCGCCCAGGTCGACCGCCGCGGGCAGGGTGAGCGTGTCGTAGAACGTGTCCACGTCCCGCACCACGCCCGGGGGCGGCACGTAGTTCGGCTCGTCGGCGCACGCGTCGACGGTCCGCGCGCTCGGGCACGCGATCAGGCGCGCACCCTGCGGGCCCACCTCGAACAGGCCGTCGACGTGCCAGGAGCCCCCGAACTCCCAGGCGGTGAGGTAGATCGACGCCTCACCGTGCGTGCCGACGAGGTACGCAGGAGCGGGTTCGCCGTCGATCCGGCGGAGCTCGGGGACGTCCGGGACCAGGGTCGGCGTCTGCCACACCTCGCCCGTGCGGGGCGCGGCGAGCCGCGCGAGCACGGCGGCGTCGTCGATCGACTCCTCCCGCACCACCGGTCCCGTCGGCGCCGCGTCCTGTGTCGGCGTCGTCGTCGGTGTGGTCGTCGGGCTCGTCGTGACGGTCGGCGTCACGACGGGTTCCACGGGCTCCGGGGCTCGCTCGCCCAGCCCGAACCACAGGCCGACGCCGAGCACCCCCACCGCCCCGACCCCGGCGAAGGACTCGGCCGTCCGCCGCACGATCCGGCGACGACGGGCCGCGGCCCGGACCAGACCCAGCCGGCCCCCGTCGAGTGACGGCACGGACCCCTCGATGTCGTTCGACGCCCGGGCGAGCAGGGCGTGCAGCTCATCGCTCATGGCGCACCTCCGTCGTGTCCAGGGTCCGCACAGCGATCCGTTCACCGGCGTCCGCCGTGCTGCCGAGCTGCGCGTTCAGGCGCGTGAGCCCGTCGGACGTGTACCGCTTGACCGCACCCTCGGACAGACCGAGGACGGAGGCGGTCTCGGCGACGGACAGGTCCTCCATCTGCCGCAGCACCACGCACGCGCGCTCCCGCGGGCTGAGCGCCGCGAGCGCCCGGACCACGTCCGCGCCGGGAAGCCGGTCGGTGTCGACCACGGTGTTCGGCGTCTGCGCGGCTGCCCGTGCCAGGAGGCGCGCCTCGCGGGTCCTGCGCCGCCCGGCGTCGATCGCGCGGGATGCGATCGCCCGCCGCACGTACGCCTCGGCCTGCTCGACCGACCCGAACCGCGCCCGCCCGGAGAACGCCGCGATCAGCGACTCCTGCACGAGGTCCTGGGCGTCGGACGGCGACGCCGAGACCAGCGTCGCGTGCGCCACGAGGCGTTGGTAGCGCTCACGCGCGACCTGCTCCAGCAGGTCCTCCCACCGTCTGCTCACCCCATGCACCCCTTCGACGACGACGTCCTGAACCCATAACGCCTGTCGCCCGTCACGGCGTTGGGGTCTACGCGAGGAGGGCGGCCACCGCGAGCACGACGGCGAGCAGCGGGAAGGCGCCCTGCGTGACGGCAGCGCGGGCCATGGCGCGGTTCGTCGCGACGAGGACGAGGGCGGCAGCGAGCATCGACCCGCACCCGAACAGCACCAGGGCGAGACCGACCGTCTCCTGGCCCGCGAGCGCGAGGACGACGCCGACCAGCGCGCCGACGGCGAGGAACAGGTTGTAGAAGCCCTGGTTGTAGGCCCATGGCTTGACCGCGGGCACGTCCTCGGTGCGTGTGCGGAACCGCGCGTGGACCTCGGGGCGCTCGAACATCACCGACTCGTACACGAAGAAGAGGATGTGCAGCAGGGCGGCGAGGACGGCGAAGACCGACGCGATGATGACCACAGGGGCAGTGTGGCAGCCTCGCCTACCCTGGTGGGTGTGCCAGTGACCGCTCCTCCCGTGCTCGACGCCGCGACGTGGCAGTCGCTCGCCGACGCGCACGCACAGCGGGCGGACGCCTTCACGGCCGGCCGACGGGAACGCCGGTCGCGTCAGCAGAAGCACGCGATCGAGGACTTCCTGTTCGAGTACTACCCGGTGACGCCCGCGGCGTTGCGTCGCTGGCACCCGGGTGTCGGGGTCGCACTGGCCACCCCTGCCCCGCACGCGGACTGGCGCTGGTACCGGACCACCGACGGCACGGCGACCCTCGACGTCGACGCGTTCGTCACCGACCGCGGCGACGCCGTGCGGTTCATCCACGGCCTCCTGACCGCGACCCTCGGCCGTCCCGCGCTGACCGGCTGCTTCGGCCTGCACGAGTGGGCGATGGTGTACCGGGAGACCGACGAGCACCGGCACCCGCTCCCCCTGCGGCTCGGCGCAGCCGGCACCGACGCCGTCGTCGAGACGCACAAGATCCGCTGCACCCACTTCGACGCCTACCGGTTCTTCACGCCCGACGCCGTGGAGCTCAACACGCTGCGACCGACGCGCGGCTCGATGACCGCGATGGAGCAGCCCGGCTGTCTGCACGCCGGGATGGACGTCTACAAGTGGGCCACCAAGCTGGGGCCTGCCGTCTCCGGCAACCTCCTGCTCGACTGCTTCGAGCTCGCGCGCGACATCCGGACGCTCGACATGCGGGCCTCCCCGTACGACGTGACGACGTACGGGCTCGACCCGGTGACCATCGAGACGCCCGAGGGCAAGGCCGAGTACGTCGCGCGGCAGCGCGACTTCGCGGAGCGTGGCAACGCCTTGCGAGCACGGCTGGTCGCGGCGTGCGAGGCCGTGCTCGCCTGATCGGGGGCCTCAGCCGACCGTCAGGGTCCACTCGCCCTCGGCCTGGACAGAGATCACGGACGGGCCCGCACTCAGTGGGACAGTCCCCGAGTACGGACCGATCTCGTTGACCAGCAGGCCGCCCTCCAGCAGCCCTCGGGTCTCCCACACGACGAAGTTCCAGTCGCCCGGGTACGCCGTCGTGAGGGCACCGGCGGGACCGTCGTAGAGCCCGACTGTGTCCCCCGACCCGGCCGAGGCCAACGGTGCAGCGCTCGACACCGGCGCGACCGACACCGACCAGTTCCCGTCAGCCTTGATCTCCAGGGTCGTGGGCAGGGACGACGTGTCGCCGAACAGCGTCGCACCGGTGTATGCCCCGATCGCGTTGACGATGAGCTCGGTCGGGGTACCGCCCGTGTCCAGCACCGAGATCACGAAGTTGGCGTCGCCGTCGTGCGTGGCGCTGACGATCCCGGCGACGGCGCCCGCCGGCAGGGTCACCAGACCGTCGCCGGTCCCGGCCTGGCTGGCGGGCG
The DNA here is from genome assembly GCF_001424195.1 of Cellulomonas sp. Leaf334. Taxonomy (GTDB): domain Bacteria; phylum Actinomycetota; class Actinomycetes; order Actinomycetales; family Cellulomonadaceae; genus Cellulomonas. The sequence continues at coordinate 262,849 of NZ_LMOO01000007.1, forward strand.
CGAAGGTGCCGAACGTCTGGTCCGCCCACGCCTGGACCGTCACCGGCTCCTCGACCTCGGGCGACGGAGGGGCCGCGGCCTCCTCGGACTCCACGACCGCGGGCTCCTCGACGACCGGCCCGTTCTGCACCTCGTCGAGCACCAGGTTCGCCGTCCTGATGCCGTTGAGCACGACACTGAGGGCCGAGATCGCGATCAGGACCACCGTGATGACCCGAGCCACGTTCTTGTACTGGTCGTAGCCGTTGAGCTGCCGGTCGAGGTTGTCCCGCTGCGCGCCGACGACCACGAGGATCACGTCGACGAGGACCCAGATGCCGCAGCCTCCGAGCGTGACGAGCTTGAGCACGCCGGTGCCGACCTTGCCCAGGTAGAACCTGTCGACGCCGAACGTCCCGAGGAAGAAGGCGAACAGCCAGGTGGCCAGGAAGGACTTGGTCGAGACCTCCGCGTCGGGCGTGCGGTAGCTCGGCGGCGAACCAGGCAGGGCTGTCATCGTGTTCTCCCGGGAGATCCTGAGCCGTCTCGGCGGACGTAGACGGGAGACCGCGGCGCTGTCAGTCCTCCGACGGCGGTCACCGTAGCGGTCGCCGGCAGGCGGTCGTGCGGATCGCACCGGGGATGGGACGGTCCGTCGCCTCACCGAGCGGTAGACACGGTGTGCCCGGAGAGACGCCGTCGTCGAGACGCACAAGATCCGCAGCACCCACGTCGACGCCTACCCGTTCTTCACGCCCGATGTCGTGGAGCTTTCGGGGCCGATCGAGTGACATCGTCCGTACACTGCTCCACTCGCTGCGCAGCATCGCCATGATCGGTGCGTGCTGACCCGGCCTCGTGCGCTCACCTCGATCGTCGCCGTGCTCGCCCTGGCCGGAGGTGGCGTCGCCGCCTGGCAGCTGCACGCACCGCAGATCGAGCCGTTGGCCCCGCTCGCGGTCGAGACGCTGGCACCGGCGACGGGGATCGAGCTGCCGCACCGAGTCGTCGGCGGGGGAGGCACCGGTGGTCCGGCCTTCTCGTTCGACTCGCCGACGGAGGCCATGAGCGGGGGCAGCCAGCTCACGATCCCGCTCGCCGGGCTCCCCGCCAACAAGGTGGTCGTCCTCTGGGGGGAGCACGCCAGCACCTACGACGGCGGGCTCGCAGGGTTCATCGACTCGTTGCGTCGCGACCCCGAGGACTCGCACATGGAGCGGTTCGTGATCGAGCACAGCGCGCTCGGCATCGCGTACCGCCTCGACCTGACGGTGCCCACGGTGCCCGTCGGCTCACCGATGACGCGGTGGTACGTCGAGCACGACGGCATGATCTACACGTTCCAGTGGGTGCGCCCCGCCGGCGACGAGACGTCGCGCGACACGGTCGAGAGCATGATCGCCTCGTGGCGCTGGAGCTGACTCACGACCGGTCGCTGACAGGGCTCAGCCGTCGGTCCGGAGGTCCACCACGACCCGGGTCGGGTCCGTCAGCCCGAAGACGCGGAACGGGTGGGCCGCGGTCGTGGCGCCGAGGAACGCGAGGTGCTGCCCCTCGAACTGGCCGCGCACGTTGACCTCGCGCAGGACTGCGTACTCGGGCGTGAGGATCGGGTTCGGCCCGGCCCACTCCTCGATCCCCGTCATGTACGGCAGCTGCACCCCGAGCACGACCACCTGGAGGGTGCCGTCGCCTGCGATGTCCAGGCTGGTGTCGGCGGGGTCGTCGGTGGCGCCGTCGACGTAGCGCACCATCCATCCCGGGGTGCCGGTCCCGTCGAAGCGGAAGACCACCCGGTCGTAGCCCGGGTGCTGCCCGGTCGTCACGTCCGTGAGGGTCAGCGCCGCATCCGCGGACGCCGCCTGCTCGTCCGGTGCGACGTCGGCCGGGAAGGGGACCGGCTCGTCCGTCGTCGTGTCCTGCGTGGGGCTCGGCGTCACCGTCACCGAGGCGGTCGGCCCGGGCGAGCTCGTGGGCGGGGTGGTCGTCGACGGCGTCGCCGGAGGTGCCTGGTCCGCGCACGACGCGAGCAGCAGCGCGGCGCCGACGGCGACCAGCGCCGGGAGGGATCGGATCATGGGTTCTCCTCGTGTGGCCTCCCTGAACCGTAGGGCTCCGGGGCCGTCCGGTCCGGGCAGGACGCGTGGTTCAGGTCGCGCCGTACCGCCGCACGAACGCCTCCAGGATGCGCGACGGCGCCCAGACGTCGGCGCCGCGCACGCCGGCGACGACCTCGTCGTGCTCCTTCGGCTGGAAGTAGCCGTAGTCCCGGTAGACGCCGATGCGCGTGATGATGCCGGGCAGGTCGAGCTCGGGGTGGAACTGCGTGGCGTAGAGGTTCTCGCGCACCCGGAACATCTGCACGGGACACGTCGCGGACGACGCGAGCAGGACCGCGTCGGGCGGGAGCACGCTGCACGCCTCCTTGTGCCCGACGAACGCGTCGAACGAGTCCGGCAGCGACGCGAGCAACGGGTCCTGCCGGCCGGCGTCCGTGAGGGTGATGGTGACGGCGCTGATCGGCTCGGGGTACGTCCGGTCGATGACGCCGCCCTGGTGCACGCCCAGCGTGCCGACGCCGTAGCAGGCGCCGAGGAAGGGCCAGTCCCGGTCGACGATCTCGTCGAGGAGCGTCGACATCTCGGCCTCGACGCGGCGCTGGGCCGGCGACTTCTTCTCCTCGGGGGTGCTCGCGTCGTACGGGCTCCCACCGACCATCACCCCGTCGTAGTCGTCGAGCGCGACGGGCAGGAACGACGCCTGCTCCATGCGGACCCGCTCCAGCTCGTGAGCACGCAGACCGCCGAACCTCAGGAACGCCGCGTACTCCCCGTCGGCCGCGATGTCCTCCGCGCGTGAGCTGAGCAGGAGGAAGCGGGTCATCCGATGCCCGCCACCCGGCTGGCGTCGTCGGGTCCGAGCATCCACCGGATGGACCGGGTGGCCACCGCGCCGGCGGTCCGGGCAGCGCTCAGGCCGACCGGCCCGGGGCGCTCCAGGCCGAGAATGTCGAACGACCAGTCCGGCATCGACGCGACGGCCGCCCGGGCGAGCAGCGTGTAGCCGGGTCGCAGCGAGCGCGGGACCGGCGGCTCGTGCAGGAGGAAGTCGGCGGCGTCGCGTGCAGCGGCGGACGGGGCGAGAACCGGCCGGAACTCGTCGAGGGCCTTCTCCAGCTCGGCCACCGACTCCGGCACGCGCTCGGCTCCGAGCGCGACCGCCACCCGCGCCGCCTGCGCGAGGTACTCGTCGGCACCCGCCCGGTCGAGCGGTCGCTGCCCGTACACCCGGTGGGACCGCAGGAAGCTGTCGACCTCGGCGACGTGCACCCAGCGCAGCAGCGTCGGGTCGCCCGCGACGTACTCGATCCCGTCGGGCGTGACGCCGCGGATGCGGTCGTGCACGCTGCGGACGCGCTCGATCATGGCGGTGGCGTCGTCGATGGTGGCGAACGTCGTCGTGGCGATGAACGTGCTGGTCCGCGCCAGGCGGCCCCACGGGTCGCCGCGGTAGCCGGAGTGCGCCGCGACCGCCGCCATCGCCGCCGGGTGCAGGGACTGCAGGAGCAGGGCCCGCATCCCGCCGACGAACATCGACGCGTCGCCGTGCACGGTCCGGATGGGCGCGCCCGGCCCGAACCAGCGCGGTCCGGGCGTCCCGTGGATCCGTTCCCGGGTGGCCAGCCCGTCGGGTCCTGCGACGCGCAGGAACAGGGAGGTGCCTGCGCGGTCGCGCATCGAGTCGACGGGGCTCACGTCCCCATCCTGCGGCCGTCAGGCCCGGGCCCGCACCTGCTCGACGCCGCGGTTGGCCAACAGGTCGGCGCGCTCGTTGCCGGGATCCCCCGCGTGGCCCTTGACCCACACCCAGCGGACCGTGTGCCGGGCGACCTCGGCGTCGAGGGCCTCCCAGAGGTCCTGGTTCTTCACGGGCTTCTTGTCCCCCGTGCGCCAGCCGTTGCGCTTCCAGCCGGCGATCCACGTGGTGACGCCGTTCATGACGTACGTCGAGTCGACGTGCAGCGTGACGTCGCAGGGCTTGGTCAGCGCGCGCAGCCCCTCGATGACGGCGGTGAGCTCCATCCGGTTGTTGGTGGTGAGGACCTCCCCACCGAAGAGCTCGCGCTCGTGGGCTCCGTACCGCATCCAGGCGCCCCAGCCACCGACACCCGGGTTGCCCTTGCAGGCCCCGTCGGTCCACATCTCCACCGTCGGCCGCTCGCTCACGGCCCACACCCTAGACGCCGGTGCCCGTGGGACCATCGACGCACGATGAGCACCCGCACCCTGGCCGACCGCATCCCCGCAGATCCCACCGACCCCGACGCGCTGTACGAGGCGTTCACCGACTGGGCGACCGACCAGGGGCTCGCGCTGTACCCCCACCAGGACGAGGCGCTGCTCGAGCTGGTCACCGGTGCGCACGTGATCCTGTCGACGCCGACCGGGTCCGGGAAGTCGCTCGTCGCGGTCGCCGCCCACTTCGTGGCGCTGGCGCAGGGCCGACGGACCTACTACACCGCCCCGCTCAAGGCCCTGGTCAGCGAGAAGTTCTTCGCGCTCGTCGAGGCGTTCGGGTCCGCGAACGTCGGGATGATGACGGGCGACTCCGCGGTCAACCCGGGCGCCCCGATCATCTGCTGCACGGCCGAGATCCTGGCGAACGTGGCCCTGCGTGACGGTGACGACGCCGACGTGGGCCAGGTCGTCATGGACGAGTTCCACTTCTACGCGGACCCGCAGCGCGGCTGGGCGTGGCAGGTGCCGCTGCTGGAGCTGACGAAGGTCCAGTTCGTGCTCATGTCCGCGACGCTCGGCGACGTCGGCTTCTTCGCGGAGGACCTGACGCGCCGGACGCACCAGCCGGTCGCGGTCATCGCGAACGCCGAGCGTCCCGTGCCGCTGACGTTCTCCTACGCGGTCGAGCCGTTGCACGAGCTGCTCGACGAGCTGGTGAAGACCCGTCGCGCCCCCGTCTACGTCGTGCACTTCACGCAGAAGGAAGCCGTCGAGCGGGCGCAGTCGCTCATGTCGACGCCCCTGGCCAGCCGGGAGCAGCGGGACAGGATCGCCGACGAGATCGCGGGGTTCCGCTTCGGTCCGGGCTTCGGCCGCACCCTCAACCGGCTGCTGCGGCACGGGGTCGGCGTGCACCACGCGGGGATGCTGCCCAAGTACCGGCGGGTCGTCGAGCGCCTCACGCAGCGGGGTCTGCTGCCCGTGGTCTGCGGCACGGACACGCTCGGCGTCGGGATCAACGTCCCCATCCGCACGGTCCTGCTGACCAGCCTGGTGAAGTACGACGGCGTCCGCATGCGGCACCTGTCCGCGCGTGAGTTTCACCAGATCTCCGGCCGGGCCGGTCGCGCGGGGTTCGACACCGTCGGCGAGGTCATCATCCTGGCGCCGGAGCACGTGATCGAGAACCGCAAGCTGTTGGAGAAGGCCGGCGACGACCCTCGCAAGCTGAAGAAGATCATCCGGAAGAAGGCGCCGGAGGGTCACGTCAACTGGACCGACAAGACGTTCGAGCGCCTCCGCGACGCTCCGCCCGAGCCACTGACCAGCAGCTTCGCCGTGTCGCACGCGATGGTGCTGCACGTGCTGGCCCGCGAGGGCGACCCCGTCGCCGCGATGACGAAGCTGCTGACCGACAACCACGAGCCGGTCGGCGCGCAGGGCCGGCACGTCCGGCGCGCGATCGCCGTCTACCGGTCGCTGCGCGCCGCGGGCGTGATCGAGCGCCCCTGGGTCGAGGACCCGACCGCCCCCCACGGACGTCGCCGGGCGGTGCAGCTCACGGCGGAGCTGGCGCCGAACTTCGCGCTCAACCAGGCGCTGTCCCCCTTCGCGTACGCGGCGCTCGACCTGCTGGACCGTGACGACCCGGCGTACGCGCACGACGTCGTCTCCGTCATCGAGGCCACCCTCGACGACCCCCGCCAGGTGCTGTCCGCGCAGGAGAACAAGGCCCGCGGCGAGGCCGTCGCGCAGATGAAGTCCGACGGGCTCGAGTACGACCAGCGCATGGCCCTGCTCGAGGACGTCGGCTACCCGAAGCCGCTCGCCGAGCTGCTGGAGGCCATGTTCGTCACCTACCGGCAGACGAACCCGTGGGTCGCGGACCTGGCCCTGTCCCCCAAGTCCGTGGTGCGGGACATGCACGAGCGGGCGATGAGCTTCGCGGAGTACGTCGCGTTCTACCAGCTGGACCGCACCGAGGGCGTCCTGCTGCGCTACCTCGCCGACGCCTACCGCGCGCTGCGCCAGACCGTCCCCGAGGAGGCCCGCACCGAGGAGCTGTGGGAGATCATCGAGTGGCTGGGCGACCTGGTCCGGCGCACCGACTCCAGCCTGCTCGACGAGTGGGAGCGCCTGAGCAACCCCTTGGACGAGCACGGCGCCGACGCCCCCGGCGGGATCGACGAGGACGTGCCCGAGCCGATCACCGCCAACCCGCGCGTGTTCCGCGCGCTGGTGCGCGGTGCGCTGTTCCGCCGCGTCGAGCTGGCCGCGCGGGAGTTCTACGGCGGGCTCGCGCAGCTGGGTGACCTCGACGCGGAGGGCGACCCCTGGGACGCGGACCGCTGGCGGACCGCGCTCGACCCGTTCTACGACGAGCACGACGAGATCCTCACGGGTGCACCCGCGCGCGGTCCGGCCCTGTTCCAGGTGACGCCGGGCCGCGGGACCTGGCAGGTCCGGCAGCTCCTCGACGACCCCGAGGGCGACCACGACTGGCGCATCGACGCGGCCGTCGACCTCGCCGGCTCCGACGAGACGGGCGAGGTGCAGCTGCGGATCATCGCCGTGGGCCCCCTGGGCGATCTCACCTAGGTTGGTCGCATGGCCACGTGGGACGACGTGCGGGACGTGGTGGCGGCACTGCCCGAGACGTCCGAGCAGCCGGTCCGCAGCTGGCGCGTCGGGAAGAAGCCGCTCGTCTGGGACCGGCCGCTGCGCGCGGTGGACCATCAGACGCTGGGCTCGTCGGCTCCCGACGGACCGATCCTGGGCGCGCGGGTGCCGGACCTCGACGCCAAGGAGGAGCTCCTGGCGCGCCTCCCGGAGGTCTACTTCGTCACGCCCCACTTCGACGGGTACCCCGCGATCCTCGCGCGGCTCGACGTCATCGACACCGACGAGCTCCAGGACCTGGTGGTCGAGGCCTGGCTGACGCAGGCACCGAAGCGTGTCGCGAAGGCCTGGCTGGCCAGTCACCCGGACGGACCGGACTGAGGCGGCTCCGCCGGGTTACCGTTCGCGCATGCCCACAGACGCCCCGGTGCGCCGCACGCGCTCTCCGCGCTTCGTGTTCCTCATCTGCCTGGTCGCCGCGCTCGTGTCCGGGATCTGGGTGCTCGGCATCCTCACGATCGTCGCCGCGGTCGTCCTGGTCGTCGTCGCGATGGTCTTCCAGGCCCGCGGCAAGGACCCGGCCACCTGGTACGCAGCGGGCACGGGAGTGGCCGCCGGGACACTGATCTACCTGCTGATCGTCCTGATCACCGGCGAGTAGGCCGTCACTGACCGTAGGCCGCCATCATCCGGTCGGACGGGACGATCTGCTTGCCCAGCGGGAACAGCGAGATCGGCACCATCTTCCAGTTGGCCAGGGCCAGCGGGATGCCGATGATCGTGATCGCCTCCGCGATGCCGGTGACGATGTGCATCAACGCCAGCCACCAACCGGCGACGATCACCCAGATGATGTTGCCGATGACCGAGAACGCACCCGCGGTCGGCTTGTCCACCACGGTCCGGCCGAACGGCCACAGCGCATAGCTGGCCATCCGGAACGACGCGATGCCGAACGGGATCGTGACGATGAGGATGCAGCAGATGATCCCGGCGAGGGCGTAGCCGAGGGCCAGCCAGAAGCCGGCGAGCACGAGCCAGATGATGTTGAGCAGGGTCTTCACGTGCCCAGCCTGCACCCCCGGCGGTCGCGGACACTATCCGGGAGGACCCTGATCCGCCCCTATCGTGGCCCCGTGGTGAAACAAGGGCGGGCACCTGTGTCGAGTGGGTCGAGCACCCCGGCCCTGGTCGCGCTGACGGCGGCGGGCGTCGCGCACACCGCACACACGTACTCGCACGACCCCGCGAGCACCCTGGGGTACGGGCTGGAGGCCGCGGCCGCGCTGGGGGTCCCGCCGGAGCAGGTGTTCAAGACGCTGATGACGGTCGTGGACGGCACCCTCACGGTTGCGGTGGTTCCCGTGACGGGGCAGCTCGACCTCAAGGCGCTGGCGCAGGCCGTCGGGGGCAAGCGCGCGTCGATGGCGCCCAAGCCCGACGCCGAGCGTGCCACCGGGTACGTGGTCGGCGGCATCTCACCCCTCGGCCAGCGGTCGCCGCACCCGACGGTGGTCGACGAGACCGCGTGGCTCTTCGACACCGTCCTGGTCTCCGGCGGCCGACGCGGGCTCGACGTCGAGCTCGCTCCGGACGACCTGGTCCGGCTCACGTCGGCGACCGTCGCGGACATCGCGCGGTCCGACCCGTGATCGCCGAGCGCCTGGCCGACGTCCGCCGTCGCGTCGCGCAGGCTGCGCTCGACGCGGGTCGGGACCCGGCGGACGTCCGCCTGCTCCTGGCGACCAAGACGCAGCCGGTCCACCTGGTCCGCGAGGCGCTGGAGGCCGACGCCCGGGCCAGGGCCGACGACCCTGCCCTGACCGCCGTGCTCGTCGGCGAGAACCGCGTGCAGGAGCTCGTCGCCAAGGGGCCGTCACTGGCCGGGCTGGCGCCGCTGCACCTGATCGGGCCCCTGCAGTCCAACAAGGTCAACGCCGCCCTGCGCTGGGCGTCGTGCATCGAGTCGGTGGAGTCGCTCGGCCTGGCGGAGCGGCTCTCCGCGCGGGCGACCGGTCCCCTGGACGTCTACGTGCAGGTCAACGTGTCGGGCGAGGACTCCAAGCACGGGGTCGCGCCGTCCGAGGCGGTCGCGCTCGCCGGAGCCGTCGCCGCCCTGCCCGGCCTGCGGCTGACGGGACTGATGACGGTCGGCGCACGTTCCGACGACGACGCGGTGGTGCGGGCCGGCTATGCGCTCCTGCGGTCGCTGCGGGACGAGATCGTGGCCGCGGGGACTCCGACCGCGACGGAGCTGTCCATGGGCATGAGCGGGGACCTGGAGCTGGCGGTCGCCGAGGGCGCGACGCTCGTGCGCGTCGGGAGCGCGGTCTTCGGCGCCCGCCCCACGTAGGCCCCACGCAGCAGCACCACCTGCGCGGTGCGGGTGGCGGCACCGGGTGCGCGGCGACGCACGACGGCACGCTCACGGGCGTGCAGCACGGTGAGCCGACGCAGCTCTCTGTCGAGGTCCATGTGGGTCAGGAGCACCGCGCGTGCGCTCTGATACACGCGTCCATGACAAGGGGGCTTGACATCGCGAGAGGTGACAAGCACGCTTGTCATGTCAAGCACGCTTGTCACTGGAGGCGAGGCCCGATGAAGAACGACATCCGGCGGCTGCGCGAGGAGGCCGGTCTCTCGCAGGCGGCTCTCGCCGAGGCGCTGTCGGTCTCCCGCCAGACCGTGAACTCCCTGGAGAACGGTCGCTACGACCCGTCCCTGCCGCTCGCGTTCGCGGTGGCCCGTTACTTCCGCACGACGATCGAGGAGATCTTCCATGTCGACGCCTGAGACCGCACGCTCCTTGTCCGACGCCCGCTTCCTCGTCGCCCTCGGCTGCGGGCTCGTCGCCGTCGGCGTCATGTGGCTCGTGTTCACGCTGGCCGGCCAGCCCGACACGGCGACCGGCGCCCTCGTCGGCGGGCTCGCGGTGACGGCCCTCGCCGTCGTCGTCCGCTGGCGCGCCCAGCGTCGGGGCCCGTCCGCCGACGGCGGGTTCGGCCGCATCCTCCTGGGCACCGCCGACGAGCGCGACAACGCGATCCTCACGGCATCGCTGGCGTGGGTCGGGCTCGCCGCGTTCCTCGCCAACGCGATCGGGCTCGCCGCCGTGGCGCTCGGGGCCGACGGGTCGACCGTCATCGGCGCCATCGAGGCGTTCCTGATCGCGGTGCTCGTCGGAGCGTTCGTCGCCCAGTCGCGGCGGACCTGACCGCCCGCACGGCAGGATGGGGGCCATGAGCGACGAGCGCCGGTTCCCCCGGTGGGTCTACGGCACCGGGACCGATCCCGACGCGCGCTTCTCGCTGGCCAACGAGCGGACGTTCCTCGCGTGGATCCGCACGTCGCTCGCCCTGCTGGCCGGTGGCGTCGCCCTGGAGGCGCTCGACCTGCCCGTGCAGTCGGACCTGCGGTTCGCTGCCGCGATGGTGCTGGTCGCGCTGGGCGTCCTCGCCCCCGTGCTGGCCTGGATCGGGTGGGCGCGCGCCGAGCGGGCCGTCCGGCGCAGCTCGTCGCTGCCCGCGCCGTCGGCGTTCGGCCTGCTCGTGGTCGGGGTCTGCGTCGCCGGCGGCCTGGTGCTCGTCGGGCTGGCCGTGGCGTGACCGAGCCACCTCCCACGCTGGCGGCAGAGCGCACGCACCTGGCGTGGCGACGCACCGCCATCGGGCTCACCGGCGGAGGCGTCGCGGCCGCGCACCTGCTGCAGGAGTTCCTCGGGCCGGCCGCCTGGAGCCTCGCGGTGACCGCCCTCGTCGTGGCCGTCGCGCTGGGGTCGGTCTCGCACCGGAGGCATCTTGTCGACGGCGCGCTCCCTCCGGGCGGTCGGCTCGTCGCCGCCAGCACCGCGGGCGTCCTCGTGATCGGCGTCGCCGCGGTCGCATTCGTCCTGCTGCGCGGCGCCTGAGGTCACGGCACGCGGGCGGTCCAGGTCGGGTCGGTGAACTTGGTCCGCATCAGCTCGGTCGCACGGGCCAGCTCGGCAGGCCGCAGCTCGCCGTCGACGGTCGGGTAGCGGCCGCGGAAGTGGGCGGCGAACGCGCCGATGACCTCGTCGCGGGGCAGCTGCGTCTGCGAGCGCACCGGGTCGACGCGCTTGTTCGCGCTCGCCGTCCCCTTGTCCGACAGCTTCTCGCGCCCGATCCGGAGCACCTCGAGCATCTTGTCCGCGTCGATGTCGTAGGCCATGGTCACGTGGTGCAGCACCGCGCCGCCGACCATCCGCTTCTGCGCCGAGCCCGCGAGCTTGCCGGCGGCTGACGCGATGTCGTTCAGCCCGCTGGTGAACGCCTGGACGCCGACGTCCGCGAGCGCACCCAGCACCCACTCGTTGAGGAACGCGTACGAGTCCTCGAAGGTCATCCCGTCCACCAGCGACACGGGCACCACCAGCGAGAACGTGATGCAGTTGCCGGCCTCCATGAACATCGCGCCACCGCCGGAGATCCGCCGGACGACCGTGATGCCGTGGCGCTCGGCCGCCTCGAGGTCCACCTCGTTGCGCAGCGACTGGAACGACCCGATGACCACGGCAGGCTCGACCCACTCCCAGAACCGCAGGGTCGGACCGCGCCGCCCCGCCGCCAGCTCCTCGGTGAGCACCTGGTCGAGCGCGGTGTGCAGCGCCGGGGGCAGCGGTCCCGGGTGGATCAGCTCGAACGTGTGGTCCCCCCAGCCGGTCGAGTACCCGAGCGCCCGCCGCACCGCCACGGCGACCGCGTGGGCGTCGAACCCGACCATCGTGACCGGCTGCTCCTGCCGCACGAGCGCTGCGGTGACGGCCTCGGCGAGCCTGCTCACCGGGGTGTCCCGCGGCAGCCCGTCGAGGGCGGACGACAGCACCCCGAGGGCCTCGTCGGGTTCGAGGAAGAAGTCGCCGCTGACACTGACCCCGGCCAGCAGCCCGTCGACCACGTCGAGGTCGACCGCGACGAGCTTGCCACCGGGGACCTTGTACTCACCGTGCACGTCGCCCAGCGTAGGCGGCTCGGTCAGCCGAGAGCCCCCACCGCGGACTGCGCACGGTCCTGGACCATCGCGGACAGGCTCGCCGCGTCGCCCAGGGTGGCCCGCGCCTCGTCGGGCTCGCCCGGGGCGAGCGCCTCGGCGGTCCACGTGACGATGGTGTTGCCGACGAGCAGGTGACCCCGGTACCCGGGCACCTCGGACCCCTCGGCGAAGTGCACGATCTCCTGCACGATCGACGGGTAGACACCCTGTCCCTCGATCGCGGGTTCGGCTGTCCAGGTGGCGCCGTCGATGTCCGGGTTCACCTGGCTGTACTCAGGACACGCGTCGACGGCGGTGACCAGCGCACGGAAGGCCTCACGGGCCGCGGCCGGGTCCGGCAGCAGGACGACCTCCTGCTCGAACGACATCGCGTCGTTGCCCCACATCAGCGCGTCGAACCACGTCGGCGCGGTGGCGACGACGGTCACCGCGACGGTGCACTCCGGCGGTTCGACCGTGGAGCCCGCGGGCAGACCCCAGGGCAGCTGGCCGGACGTGATCAGCGGCTGCACCTCGGGCTCGGCAGCCGGGACGTCCTCGACCAGCTCCGCCGGGGTGACGAACAAGGCCTGCGCCGTCGTCCCGTCGAACATCGCCTCCGACCCGGGCGGCGGCACGGACGGCGACTGCGTGGTCGGTTCGACGGTCGGCTCCGTGACGGTGACGGTGCCCGTCGGCGACGGCTCGGTCTCCACCGGCGCCCACGGCTGTGCGACGAGCGCGGTCACCAGCGCGATCGCGAGGACGGCGACGAGCAGCCACCACCAGCCGACACGCGACCGCCCAGGTCCAGCGCCGGGCGACGACGTACTGCCGGACACGACCGCTCCTCCCACACGTCGGCGGCCGCGCTGCAGCGGCCGGTGCTCCGAGGCTAAGCCGCGGCGACCGACTGCGCAGGGATGAAGTTCAGCGAGGCGTCACACCGCGGTGGCGCAGCCCCCAGATGGCGGAGTCCGTGAGCGCCTCCCACGACGCCTCGAGCAGGTTGGGGCCGACGCCGACCGTGCTCCAGGAACGCTGCCCGTCGGTCATCTCGATGAGCACGCGCGTGACCGCGTCGGTGCCGTGCATCGAGTCCAGGATGCGCACCTTGAAGTCGATGAGCTCGAACGTCTCCAGCTCGGGGTAGACGAGGACCAGCGCCTGGCGCAGGGCGTGGTCGAGCGCGTTGACCGGCCCGTTGCCCTCCCCCGTGCTGACCACGCGCTCGCCGCCCGCGTGCAGCTTGACCGTCGCCTCGGCCGTCGCGGGCGTGCCACGCCCACCGCTGCGCTCGACGATGGTCCGCCAGGACTCGACCCGGAAGTACTGCGGCCGCTGCCCGTCGATCTCCTCGAGCAGGAGGAGCTCGAACGACGCGTCCGCCGCCTCGTAGGTGTACCCGTTGGCCTCGGCGTCCTTGACCCGGTCCGTGACCCGGCCGAGCAGCTCGGGGCGGCCCGCGAGGTCGAACCCGAGCTCGCGGCCCTTGAGCTCGATCGACGCGCGTCCGGCCATGTCGGAGATCAGCATCCGCATGTCGTTGCCGACGTCCGCGGGGTCGATGTGCTGGTAGAGGTCGGGGTCCACCTTGATGGCGGACGCGTGGATGCCCGCCTTGTGCGCGAACGCGCTGGCACCGACGTACGGCGAGCGGGCGAACGGGGAGATGTTCGTGATCTCGCTGATGGCGTGGGCGATCCGGGTCAGCTCCGGCAGGCCACCGGGCAGGTCGTCGGTCACCTTGAGCACCGGCAGCCCGTACTTGAGCTGCAGATTGGCGACGACGGCCAGCAGGTCGGCGTTCCCGGTGCGCTCGCCGTACCCGTTGACGGTGCCCTGGACGTGCGTGCACCCGGCCTCGACCGCGGCGAGCGTGTTGGCGACGGCGCAGCCGGAGTCGTTGTGCGCGTGCATGCCGAGCACCGCGTCGGGCCCGACCGCCCCCCGGATCTCGTGCACGATCTCCGCGACCCAGGTGGGGACCATGCCTCCGTTGGTGTCGCAGAGCGCGACGACCTCGGCACCCGCCTCGAAACCGGCGAGCACCGCGGCGCGTGTGTACGCGGGGTCGAACCGGTAGCCGTCGAAGAAGTGCTCGGCGTCGACCACCACCCGGCGCCCCTCGCGCACGAGGAACGCCACGGTGTCCGCGATCATCGCGATGTTCTCGTCGCCGGTGGTCCGCAGGGCGCGCTCCGCGTGCCGCAGGTCGTGCTTGGCGACGATCGCGACGACGGGCGCCTCGGAGTCGACGAGCGCGCGGACCTGCGGGTCGTCGACCGCACGCGTCCCCGCCTTGCGGGTGCTGCCGAACGCGGCCAGCTCGGCGTTGCGGAAGTCCAGCTCCTTGGCGGCCCGCTTGAAGAACTCGGTGTCCTTGGGCACGGCGCCCGGCCAGCCGCCCTCGATGAAGCCGACCCCCAGCTCGTCGAGCAGCGGCGCGATGGCCAGCTTGTCGGCGACGGAGAGGTTCATCCCCTCCTGCTGGGCGCCGTCGCGCAGGGTCGTGTCGTAGACCTGGAACGGGGTGCTGACGGGGACGGACACGATGGGCTCTCTTCGGTGCTGGGGCGACTTTTCTCGAACTGCGTCGTACTACCTCAGTCTTTTCCGGCGGGGGTGTGCCGGTGCAGTCGACGCTAGCCGGGGCGGGGTGATGCTCCGACCAACAAAAAGACCCCCCGGGGTACGGGAGGTCTGCGCGTCAGCTTGGTGGGCCGACGCGCTACTCGATAATGAGGGAGGAGCGGGTCACCCGTGCATGGTGGCACACGTCACGTTCCGCGGTCACGCGTTCCACTCCTTGGACAGACCGGTCGCGCGCGTCCGCGCGCTCCGATGTCCGGTTCGCTAGCGTTGCCCCGTGTCGTCACCGGCGGCGCGCAGGTCGGCCGACCTCCAGGAGGCAGCGATGTCCACCCCCACTCCCCCGCCGGAGCGCCAGTCCGCCTACCCGCACCAGACCCCGCCGACGCCGCCACCGCCACCCGCGCCGGTCGCCGACCCGACGATGGTCTACCCCGCCGCCGTGCAGCCTGCGCAGCCCGTGCAACCTGTCGTGCCCGTGCAGCCCGTGGCGGCCGTCCCCTCCGGGCCGTCGGTCGACGCGGGGCGGTACTGGGCCGGCGTCGTGGCCACCGCGCTCGTCACTGCCCTGATCGGTCTGGTCGGGGTGCTGATCGTCGACCAGATCCTCGACATCGAGCTCGTGGTCAAGGACATCTTCGGGACGGAGTCCACCGGTGCCGCGTTCGTCGTCGGCGGTGTGCTCTCCTCGGTCCTCGCCGGCGGCCTGCTGCACGTGCTGGTCCTGTCCACGCCCAAGCCGCGCGCGTTCTTCGGCTGGATCATGTTCCTGGCCACCCTGACCGCCGCGCTGCTGCCGCTGACGTGGACCGACGTGCTGGAGTCCTCGATCGCCTCCGGCCTGGTCAACGCCGTCATCGGGATCGCGATCTGGACGCTGCTCCTGGGCGTCCTGAGCCGCACCCTGCGTCCCGGGACCCTCGTCGACTGATCGCGCCGCGAGGGCGCGTCAGACGAGCCTGTGGAGCCAGCCGTGCCGGTCGGTCGCGCGACCGTACTGGATGTCCGTGAGCTCCGCGCGGATGCGCGTCGTCACCGGTCCGGCGTCACCGTCGCCGACGGTCAGGTCGAAGTCGTCGCTGGCCAGCCGGCCGATGGGCGTCATGACGGCGGCCGTCCCGCACGCGAACACCTCGCGCACCGACCCGTCGGCGAGGCCCTCACGCAGCTCCGTGAGCGGGATCTGGCGCTCGGAGACCTCGTGGCCCGCATCCGTCAGGAGCCGCAGGATGGACGACCTCGTCACGCCCTCGAGGATCGAGCCCGACACCGGCGGCGTGGCCACGCTGCCGTCGGCGTGCACGACGAACACGTTCATCCCGCCCAGCTCCTCGAGCTGGGTGTTGGTCGACGCGTCGAGGAAGCACACCTGCTCGAAGCCCTTGGCGTACGCCAGCTGCTGCGGCAGGAGGCTCGCGGCGTAGTTGCCTCCGCACTTGGCGGCACCCGTGCCACCGGCACCCGCACGGTGGTACTCCTGATCCACCCAGATCGACACCGGCCGCACGCCCCCGGCGAAGTAGGGCCCGACCGGTGACGCGATGACGAGGAACTCCGCCTCCAGCGACGGTCGCACGCCGAGGAACGTCTCGGAGGCGAACATGAACGGGCGCAGGTACAGGCTCGTCTCCTCGCCCGACGGCACCCAGGCCAGGTCGGTCGCGACGAGCGCCTCGATCGCTCCGAGGAAGTCCTCCTCGGGCAGCTCGGGCAGCGCCAGCCGTCGGGCGGACCGCGTGAACCTGGCCGCGTTGTCGCGCGGCCGGAACGTCCACACCGAGCCGTCGGCGTGGCGGTACGCCTTCATGCCCTCGAAGATCTCCTGGCCGTAGTGCAGGACGGCCGTCGCCGGGTCCATCAGCAGCGGCCCGTACTTCTCCACGCGGCGGCCCGTCCAGCCGTCCTCGTTCGAGTACGTGATGCGGGCCATGTGCTCCGTGAACACGGTGCCGAACTTCGGCGACGCGAGCGCTGCCTCGCGCTGCTCGTCGGGGACGGGGGTGTCGGTCCGGGTGATCTCGAAGAGGTCAGCCGACGTGGGGTGGGTCGTGGTGCTCATGTGCGGGGCCTTTCACCAGAGTCAGGTTTGACGGTACCGGTGAGGACGGCCGGGTGGAATCCGGGACGGGGCCCAGTGGCCCCGGGGATGCAGGATCAGCCGGCGATGCGCGCGGCGAGGTCCTTGCCCACCTCGGCCGTCGACCGTACTCGCTCGGCTCCCTTGCGGTCCGCGATGTCCTCGGCGACGGCCTTCTCGACCCGGGCGGCCTCGGCCGTCAGGCCCAGGTGCTCCAGCAGCAGCGCGACGGACAGCACCGTGGCGGTCGGGTCGGCCTTGCCCTGGCCCGCGATGTCCGGGGCCGAGCCGTGCACGGGCTCGAACATGCTGGGCGCCGTGCGGTCCGGGTTGATGTTGGCCGACGCCGCGAGCCCGATGCCGCCGGTGATCGCCGCGGCGAGGTCCGTGAGGATGTCGCCGAACAGGTTGTCCGTGACGATGACGTCGAACCGCGCCGGGTTGGTGACGAGGAAGATGGTCGCCGCGTCCACGTGCAGGTAGTCGACCGTCACGTCGGGGAACTCGGCGTTCACGGCCTCGACCGTGCGGCGCCACAGGTGGCCGGCGTGCACGAGGACGTTGTGCTTGTGCACGAGCGTGAGCTTCTTGCGCGGACGGGCAGCGGCGCGCGCGAAGGCGTCCCGGACCACGCGCTCGACGCCGAACGCGGTGTTCACGCTGACCTCGTTGGCCACCTCGTGCGGGGTGCCCACGCGGATGGCGCCGCCGTTGCCGACGTACGGGCCCTCGGTGCCCTCGCGGACCACGA
This sequence comes from Cellulomonas sp. Leaf334, assembly GCF_001424195.1. Classification (GTDB taxonomy): domain Bacteria; phylum Actinomycetota; class Actinomycetes; order Actinomycetales; family Cellulomonadaceae; genus Cellulomonas. The sequence goes on from NZ_LMOO01000007.1 coordinate 280,094, forward strand.
CGAAGTCGATCTCCCCGGGGTTGCCCAGCGGGGACACCACGCCGGGGTACAGGCGGCTGGGGCGCAGGTTGACGTAGTGGTCCAGGGCGAAGCGCAGCTTGAGCAGCAGCCCGCGCTCCAGGACGCCGGACGGGACGCTCGGGTCCCCGATGGCGCCCAGCAGGATCGCGTCGTGCGCGCGGATCGCGTCGAGGTCGGTGTCCGTGAGGGTCTCGCCGGTCGCGTGGAAGCGCCGGGCGCCCAGGTCGAAGTCCGTCGTCGAGACGGTGACCCCGCTGCCGTGCAGCGCCGTGTCGAGGGCCAGCAGGCCCTGCTCGACGACCTCCGTGCCGATGCCGTCACCTGCGACGACGGCGAGGCGGATGTCCCGGGCAGCGGTGGTGTCGACCATGGACCGAGCCTAGACCCCGTCCCACCGCTCGGGACGGGTGTCTCATCCTGCGGAATCCTGTGCTCAGTCCACCGCGGGCGTCGGGCCGGTCGTCGGGTAGATCAGCTCGAACCGCTCCAGCATCACGTCGAGAGACGGGGAGAACGCCTCCCCCAGCACCAGACGCCACGACTCCTCGTGCTGCGCGCGCCACGACCCCAGCGAGCCGTCACCCTCGGCCTCCGCCGCCGCGTGCTCCGCCGGCACCTGGTCGAACGGGACCACCTCGACCTCGGTGGTGCGCAGCAGCGCTCGCGGGTCACCGGCGCCGTCCACGACGATCGACAGGTCCCCCACGCGCGGGACCTCGAGCCCGACCTGCGTCAGCTCGGCGACCGCGAGGGCGGTCGCCGTCTTGCGCCCGTCGAGCACCCGGGCCAGCAGGTCGTCCGCCTCGGCGTCGTCGCCGTACGACCACGACGGTGGCGGTACGACGTCGTCGGCGGTCCCGCCCAGCACCTGGTCCATCTTGCCCATCCCGACGTGCCCGCGCGCCGCCTGCCAGAACGCCGCGATGCGGAGGTCCTCGACCGCTCCCTCGGCTGCGTGCTCGGCCGGCTCTACCTGCTCGTCGGTCATCGTCGTCCCTCCGTCGTGGTTGCCCCATCCTTGCGTACCCGCTGGCCACCGGCACATCGCCCGCGACCGGACTAGCGCCCCCGGCCCGACCGCTCCTGCCCACGCACAGTTCCCGACGCCCACCGCGCCCGATACCGCCGACCGCGGTAGCTGCAGCATGTGCGCTCGAACGGTTCGGGCGCGCTCGGCGCTGCGGGGTGGGGCGCGGGCGGGGACGACGAACGGCACCCCGGAGCCGGGGTGCCGTTCGGTGGAGCGGAGGGTCAGCGCGCCGCGCTGCCCTCGACGTAGTCGGTCTCCGACGGCTTGACCCAGGCGAACAGCTTGCGCAGCTCGCGGCCGACGGGCTCGATCGGGTGGTTCTGGCCCTTCTCGCGCAGCTCCTTGAACTCCGGCGCGCCGGCGTCCTGGTCGTTGATGAAGCGCTCCGCGAAGGCACCGTTCTGGATGTCCGCGAGGACGGCCTGCATGTTCGCCTTCACGTCGGGCGTGATGACGCGCGGGCCGGACACGTAGTCGCCGTACTCGGCGGTGTCGGACACGGACCAGCGCTGCTTGGTGATGCCGCCCTCGAAGATGAGGTCGACGATCAGCTTCAGCTCGTGCAGGACCTCGAAGTACGCGACCTCGGGCTGGTAGCCAGCCTCGGTCAGGGTCTCGAAGCCGTACTGGACCAGCTGCGAGACGCCACCGCACAGGACGGCCTGCTCACCGAACAGGTCGGTCTCGGTCTCCTCGGTGAAGGTCGTCTTGATGCCGGCGGCGCGCAGGCCACCGATCGCCTTGGCGTACGACAGCGCGAGGTCCCAGGCGGAGCCGGAGGCGTCCTGCTCGACGGCGACGATCACGGGCACGCCGCGACCGTCGACGTACTCGCGACGGACCAGGTGGCCGGGGCCCTTGGGGGCGACCATGAGGACGTCGAGCCCGGCGGCCGGCTTGATGTAGCCGAACCGGATGTTGAAGCCGTGGCCGAAGACGAGCGCGGCGCCGTCCTTGAGGTTGGGCTCGATCTCGTCGCGGTAGACGATGCGCTGCACCTGGTCGGGGGCCAGGATGACGACGACGTCGGCCTCGCGGACGGCGTCGGCCACCGAGGCGACCTTGAGGCCCTGGTTCTCGGCCTTGGCGCGGGACGCGGAGCCCTCGCGCAGGCCGACGGTCACGTCGACACCGGAGTCGCGCAGGTTGAGGCTGTGCGCGTGCCCCTGGCTGCCGTAGCCGATGACGGCGACCTTCTTGTTGGCGATGATCGACAGGTCGGCGTCGTCGTCGTAGAACAGCTCGGCCACGATGGGTTCTCCTCGGTGATTGGTGCTGCTGACAGGGGAAAGATTCAGGCGCTGCGGTTGACGCGCTCGAGTGCGCGGTCGGTGATCGAGCGGGACCCGCGGCCGATGGCCACGGTGCCGGACTGCACGATCTCCCGGATGCCGAACGGCTCCAGGGCGGCGAGCAGGGCGTCGAGCTTGCCCGGTCCGCCGGTCGCCTCGATGACGACGGTGTCCGGCACGACGTCGACGACGTGCGCCCGGAACAGCTGGACGACCTCGAGGACACCGGTGCGCTGCGTGGCGTCGGCCTTGACCTTCACCAGCAGCAGCTCGCGCTGGACGGACGCGGCGTCCTCCAGCTCGACGATCTTGATGACGTTGATCAGCTTGTTCAGCTGCTTGGTCACCTGCTCCAGCGGCAGGGCGTCGACATCGACGACGACCGTGATGCGGGAGATCTCGTCGTGCTCGGTCGGACCGACCGCGAGCGAGTGGATGTTGAACGACCGCCGCGCGAACAGGCCGGCGACGCGCGTGAGCACGCCGGGCTTGTTCTCGACGAGGACCGACAAGGTGTGACGGGACATGGCTCAGTCCTCCCGGTCCCACGCCGGGGAGATTCCCCTGGCGTACTGGATGGCGTCGTTGCTGACGCCGGCGGCGACCATCGGCCACACCATCGCGTCGCGGGACACGGTGAAGTCGACGACCACGGGCTGGTCGTTGATCTCGAGCGCGCGCTTGATGGTGGCGTCGACATCGGCCGCCGTCTCGCAGCGCAGGCCGGCGCACCCGTAGGCGTCGGCCATCTTGACGAAGTCCGGGATGCGCACGGTGCCGTGCCCGGTGTTCAGGTCGGTGTTGGAGTAGCGGGACTCGTAGAACAGCGTCTGCCACTGGCGGACCATGCCCAGCGACGAGTTGTTGATGATCGCGACCTTGATCGGGATGTCGTTGATCGTGCAGGTGGCCAGCTCCTGGTTGGTCATCTGGAAGCACCCGTCGCCGTCGATCGCCCACACGGTCCGGGACGGGTCCCCGACCTTGGCGCCCATCGCCGCCGGCACCGCGTAGCCCATGGTGCCCAGGCCCCCGGAGTTCAGCCACGAGTTGGGCCGCTGGTACTTGATGAACTGCGCGGCCCACATCTGGTGCTGGCCCACGCCCGCGGCGAAGATCGACTCCGGCCCGGACAGCTCACCGATCCGCGAGATGACGTACTGCGGCGACAGGTGACCGTCGAGCGGCTCGTCGTAGCCGAGCGGGAAGGTCGCGCGCCAGTCGTCCAGCAGACGCCACCAGCCCTCGAGGTCCGGCTTGCCGTGCTGGACGTGCTCGCGGGCGAGCTCGGGCAGCAGGTCGGCCATGACCTCCTTGAGATCACCGACGATCGGCACGTCCACGGTCCGGTTCTTGCCGATCTCGGCCGGGTCGATGTCGGCGTGCACGATCGTCGCGTTGGGCGCGAAGCTCGACAGCTGACCGGTCACGCGGTCGTCGAACCGTGCGCCGAGCGCCACGATCAGGTCCGCCTTCTGCAGCGCCGCGACGGCCGTGACCGTGCCGTGCATGCCGGGCATGCCCAGGTTCTGGGGGTGCGAGTCGGGCAGCGCACCACGGGCCATCAGGGTGGTCACGACGGGCGCGCCCGCCGCCTCGGTCAGCGCCTTGAGCTCGGCCGCGGCCCGTGCCCGGATCACGCCGCCGCCCACGTAGAAGACCGGCTTGCGGGACGTCGCGATCAGGCGCGCGGCCTCACGGATCTGCTTGGCGTGCGGCTTGGTGACCGGGTGGTAGCCCGGCAGGTTCAGGTCCTGCGGCCAGGAGAAGGTGGTGCTGGCCTGCATGGCGGACTTCGAGATGTCGACGAGCACGGGGCCCGGGCGGCCGGTCGACGCGATGTGGAACGCCTCGGCGATCACGCGCGGGATGTCGTCCGCGTCGGTGACCAGGTAGTTGTGCTTGGTCACCGGCAAGGTGATGCCGACGATGTCGGCCTCCTGGAACCCGTCCGTCCCGATCAGGGAGGCGACGACCTGTCCGGTGATGGCGACCAGCGGCACGGAGTCCATGTGGGCATCGGCGATGGGGGTCACGAGGTTCGTCGCACCCGGGCCCGAGGTCGCCATGCACACGCCGACGCGGCCGGTCGCCGCCGCATAGCCCGCGGCCGCGTGGCCGCCGCCCTGCTCATGGCGGACCAGGACGTGGCGCACGCGGGTGGAGTCCATCAGCGGGTCGTAGAGGGGCAGGATCGCGCCGCCGGGGATGCCGAAGACCACCTCGACGCCGGCCTCCTCGAGCGAGCGGACGATCGACTGCGCGCCGGTGACCCGCTCCGGGCCGATCGCGCTCGTCGTCGTGGCGGGAACCGAGACGCGCGCGGCGGTAGGCGTGGGCGTTCGCGGCGGTGCCGGGTGAGGGCCCTGGACCATCGATGTCTCCCTGGGTCGTGCAACGTGTCCTGCATGGGTGCCTGAGCATGAAAAAACCCCTCGAGCCACGTACGGGCTGGTCGAGGGGCGAGCGCGCTGACGGGGCCTGTGCGGGAGGCCTCTAGCCGGCGCGCTCAGGAAGTACTACGAGAAGGGTCGTCTGCACCCGTTGGACACTACGCCCACGTTTCCGATGTGTCACGCCACCGGCCGCGCGTCTCACATCGTGGTTCACGGGATCAAGGGGTGGACGGCGCGTGAACGGGCGCCGGGTCCATGTCGAAGGCCGGGAGTCCGTCGATGCTGACCCGGTTCTTCAGCCGTCGGTAGTCCGCCTGCCCGTCGAGCCCCTTGCGCTCCATGTGCTGCGGCAGCAGGTCCCGCTCCCCCACCAGCTCCATCCGCGGCACCGCGTAGCCGCACGAGTCCGACACGCGGTCCACCTCCACCACGATGACCGCGCGCGCGCCGCGCGTCTCCGGGAACAGCGCAGCGAGCTCGGCGAAGCCCTCGTCGTACAGCGTCACGAACCGGCCGCGGCCGTACAGCCGGACGATGTTGGGCGGACCCTCGAACGCGCAGAACATGAGCGTGATCCGGCCGTTGTCGCGCAGGTGCGCGATGGTCTCGGCGCCGCTGGCGGTCAGGTCGAGGTAGGCGACCGTGTGCTCGTCGAGCACCGCGAACGACCCGGCGATGCCCTTGGGCGACAGGTTCACGTGCCCGTCGGGGCCGCTCGGGGCCGTCGCGACGAAGAACATCGGCTGCGCCTCGACGAACGCCCGCAGCCGGCCGTCGATCTTCTCGTGCACCTTGCCCATGGTCCGACCACCTCTCCGCGACGACCCTAGCCAACCGACCGCGCACGGCCCCGCCGGTCTCGCCCTCCGGTCGTCCAGGCGTCCGGAGGGGGCACACCACCGTGTGCACGCGTGGGTGTGCCCCACCGACACGGGAAGGAGACATACCTACCGTTGTCGGACATGACGACCCTCTCGACCGAGACTCCGCCGAGCCCGCCCGCGCGGCCGTCCCGTCCGTCCAGGTCCGCCCGACGACGGCGCCGGGTCACGGCTCGCACGGGCTGGTTCGCGGTGCTGCTCACGTCGCTGACGATCGTCGCGTACTCGGCGGTGCCCTACCTGATGGGCTCGCTCGAGCAGCTCGACCCCGACCGGGCGCCCCTCGCCCCCGCGTACGCGCAGACCCCGACCGTCGTGCAGGTCGCGCTCGTCGTCCACATCGTCGGGGCAGCCGTCGCGCTGTTCGTCGGGCCCTTCCAGTTCTGGGCGGCGTCGCGTCGCCGGTTCCCGGGCCTGCACCGGTGGCTGGGCCGCACGTACCTCGCCGGCGTCTGGGTGGGCGGGGTCGCGTCCCTGGTCATGGCTCCCTACAACACGGCAGGCATGATCGGGTTCCTCGGGTTCGGGACGCTCGGCGCGCTCTGGGTCTGGACGGGCTGGCGTGCCTACCGGGCGATCCGGACCGGGGACGTGCGGTCGCACCAGGCGTGGATGATCCGGAACTTCTCGCTCACGTTCGGGGCGGTCATGCTGCGTACGTGGACCGGGACGCTCGTCGCCGCGCAGGCGTTCGCCGCCGGCGACGCGTTCGACTTCGACGCGGCCTTCGAGAACGCGTACGACGCGGTCACGTTCCTGGCGTGGGTGCCGAACCTCGTCATCGCCGAGTGGATGGTCCGGCGGCGAGGGCTGCCGACGCTCCGGATCGTCGACCCGGTGGCACGGGCAGCTCAGTCGGACGAGCGGCGGTAGACCCGCGCCTCCCACGGGCGCAAGGCCGGTCCGGCCGGGTCTGCGTAGTTGCCGATCACCAGCTCGCCCGGAGCGCGGTCCAGTCCGACCTCCTGCTCGTCGCGCGAGAAGTTGCCCAGGACCGTCAGCGTCACGTCACCGAGCCGACGGGTGAACGCGTACACGTGCTCGTGGTCGGGCAGGAGCATCGTGAAGTCGCCGAGCGCGACCACCGGATCGGCGTGCCGGAGCGCGATCAGCGTGCGGTAGTAGTGGAAGACCGACCCCGGATCAGCGCGTTCCGCCGCGGCGTTCACGGACGGGTAGTTGGCGTTCACCTCGATCCAGGGCGTGCCCGTGGTGAACCCGGCGTGCGGGGAGTCGTCCCACTGCATCGGGGTGCGGGCGTTGTCCCGCCCCATCGCGGCGATGCCCGCCAGCAGGTCCTCGTCGGAGCCGGTGCCGACGGACCGCGCGACCGCCACGTGGTTGAGCGTCTCGATGTCCCGGTACTGGTCGAACCGCGTGAAGTGCGCGTTCGTCATCCCGAGCTCCTCGCCCTGGTAGACGTACGGCGTGCCACGGTGCAGGTGCAGGACCGTGGCCAGCATGGTCGCCGACTCCCGTCGGAACGCACCGTCGTCGCCGAACCGGGAGACGACCCGCGGCTGGTCGTGGTTGTCCCAGTAGAGGCTGTTCCAGCCGACGTCGGCCAGGCCCGCCTGCCAGCGACCGAACGACGCCTTCAGGTCGAGGAGCCGCAGCGGCCGGACGTCGAACTTGCCGCCCGGGCCGTGGTCGAGCCCGACGTGCTCGAACTGGAACACCATGTCGACCTCGGCGCGCGCCGGGTCCGTGAAGTCGCGCGCCTGCTCGACAGTGACGCCCGGCATCTCCCCCACGGTCAGCAGACGCTCGGGACGGTCCGCGAAGACCTCCTCGTGCATCTCGGCGAGGAACTCGTGGATGCGCGGTCCGCACACGTAGGACGCGGAGCCGTCCGCGAGCAGGCCGCCCGTGACCACCCCGTCGGGGAGGTTCGTGTCCTTGGAGATGAGGTTGATGACGTCCATGCGGAAGCCGTCGACACCGCGGTCCAGCCACCAGCGCATCATCGTGTAGACCGCGTCGCGGACCCGCGGGTTCTCCCAGTTCAGGTCCGGCTGCTTGCGGCTGAACAGGTGCAGGAAGTACTCGCCGGAGCGCTCGTCGTGCTCCCAGACGGGCCCGCCGAAGAACGAGCCCCAGTTGGTCGGCTCCGCGCCCGGGGCGCCGGCCGCCATCCCGTCGCGCGGTGGGCGCCACCAGTACCAGTCCCGCTTCGGGCTCGAGGGGTCCCGGGACTCGACGAACCACGGGTGCTCGTCGGACGTGTGGTTGACGACGAGGTCCATGACCAGCTTCATGCCCCGCGCGTGCAGCGCCGCGACCAGCTCGTCGAGGTCGTCCAGGGTGCCGAACACCGGGTCGACCGCCTGGTAGTCGCTGATGTCGTAGCCGTTGTCGTCCTGCGGGGAGGCGTAGATCGGCGACAGCCAGACCACGTCGACCCCCAGCTCGGCCAGGTGGTCGAGCCGTCCCAGGATGCCCCGCAGGTCACCGATGCCGTCCCCGTCGGAGTCCGCGAACGAGCGCGGGTACACCTGGTAGACGACGGCCCGCGTCCACCAGGGGGCGTCCTGCGGCGTCCAGGTCATGCGAGGGCTCCTCTCGTGGGCAGCAGCTCCTGTTCCCCACGATGGAGGTCGATGCGGTCGACGGCATCCTGGATCGCGATCGTGGCCGCTCCGCGGGCCCAGGCGGAGAAACCGGACTCGTCGACGAACAGCCGGACGGGCTCGGCGCGCGGGTCCCGGTCGGCGGCGATGGCCGCCCGCACCCGCTCCTCGGCGAGCGGGAACAGCCCGATGCCCTCGCCCGCGAGCACGGCCGCGGGCTGCAGGGTCAGGTTGACCGCCATCGCGACGAGCCGCCCGAGGGCGGTCGCGGCCTCGTCGACCACCGTCGCGGCCGCCGGGTCGCCCGCGGCCGCGAGCCGCAGGACCTCGGCGTGGTCGACCGGTCGCTGCAGCGCCGCCGACACCTGGGCCGCGATCGAGCCCGAGGTCAGCATGGCCTCCGCGCACCCGCGGTGGCCGGCGTGGCAGACCGGGCCGGTGGTGCCGAGCGGGATGTGCCCGCCCAGCCCGACGCCCGCCTCGCGGGAGTGCACGACCTGGCCGTTCACGACGAGCGCGTACCCGATGCCGGCACCGATGGTGATGACGACGAACCCGGGGATGCCGCGGCCCAGCCCGAACCAGCGCTCGGCCTCGGCCAGCGCGACCAGGTCGTTCTCGAGCGACGCGGGGACGCCCAGCTCGGCCTCGACGAGCTGCGCGAAGGGCACGTCCGTCCAGTCGAGGAACGGGGCGAACTCCACGCGTCCGTCGCGGACGGCACCGCCGAGCGAGACGCCCACCCCCGCGATGCGGTCGACGCCGAGCGCGCGGACGGCGTCGGCGATCTCGGTGGCGACCCCCGCCGGGTCGCGACGGTGCAGCGGGACCTCCTGGTAGGCCAGCAGCTCGGCGCGCACGTCGGTGGCGACGACGTGGAGCGCCTCCCCCGTGATCTTGACCCCGGCGAAGTGCGCCAGCCCGGGCCGGACGTCGAGGGGGCGGACGGGGCGACCGACGGACCCGTCGGACCGGTCGTCGAGCTCGACCAGCAGGCCGCGGTCGAGGAACGGCTTGGCCAGCCGCGTGAGGCTCGGCGGGGACAGCCCGAGCCTGCTCGTCAGCTCGCTGCGCGAGATCGGCCCGTGGATGAGCACGGCGCGCGCGAGGGCTCTCTCGCTGTCGCTCAGCATGTGCGTGACCGGTTCATTGGTTCCATCCTGGCACGAACATCGGCCCTTCGAGGGCACATTGCCTGATTCTCCCGTCTTGTGGCGCTCGTTACTTCCGTGTTAGAACTAAACCATGCTCTCTCCCGACGAGATGGTCGCCCCCTCCTCAGCCCTGGCAGGACGGGTCCTGCACCTGCGCCGCGGCGGGACGAGCGTCGTCATCGACCTCGACGCCGTCCCGCACCCCGTGATCGTGCACTGGGGTGAGGAGCTCGCCGACTCCACCGACCTGACGCTCGCGAGCCTGGCCGTGGCGGCCCGTCCGCAGCGCGTCTCGGGCGGTCTGGACGAGCCGGCACGCGCCACGCTCGTCGCGACCCCCGCGGGCGGCTGGCTCGGCACCCCCGGGCTCGAGGGGCACCGCGACGGCGCCTCGTTCAGCGTCCGGCTGGAGCTCACCGACGTCGAGGCCGACGACCACCACGTCCGGCTGTCGCTGGTCGACCCCGAGGCCCGGCTGAGCGCGGAGCTGGAGATCGGCGTCGGAACCGCCGGTCTCCTACGGCAGCGGATCACGCTGCGCAACGACGGCGACTCGCGCTACACGCTCCAGCACCTGCACCTCGCGTTCCCCGTGCCGTGGGACGCGACCGAGCTCCTCGACACCACCGGACGTCACCTGCGCGAACGGACGCCGCAGCGGCACCCGTTCGGCTACGGGACCTACCTGCGGGAGAGCCGCCGTGGCCGGCCCGGCGCCGACGCCACCCTCGTGCTGGCCGCGGGCCGGCCCGGGTTCGGCTTCGAGCGCGGTCGCGTGCACGCCGTCCACGTCGCGTGGAGCGGCAACCACCGGCTCGTCGCGGAGCGGTCCGTGTCGGGCGAGGCGTTCCTCGCCGGAGGCGAGCTGTTCGCGCCCGGAGAGGTCGTCCTCGCGCCCGGCTCGTCGATCACGTCACCCGAGGTGATCGGGTCCTGGGGCGACGGGCTGAACGAGCTCGCGCACCGCTTCCACGACGAGTGGCGCAGCCGGCCGGCCCATCCTCGCCGCCCGCGTCCCATCACCCTGAACACGTGGGAGGCGGTCTACTTCGACCACTCGCTGGAACGGCTCACCTCGCTCGCGGACGCCGCGGCGACCGTCGGGGTCGAGCGGTTCGTCCTCGACGACGGCTGGTTCCTCGGACGTCGCGACGACACCGCCGGTCTCGGCGACTGGTACGTCGACCCGACGGTCTGGCCCGACGGCCTGCACCCGCTCGTCGACCACGTGCACGCCCGGGGCATGGAATTCGGGCTGTGGGTCGAGCCCGAGATGGTCAACCCCGACAGCAACGTCGCACGGCGTCACCCGGACTGGATCCTGCGCGGTCGGATGGCGCTGCCACCCGCCGCCCGCCAGCAGCAGGTGCTCGACCTCGCACACCCGGACGCGTACGCGTACGTGGCGAAGCGCTTGCACGCCTTGGTGGAGGAGTACCCGATCGCGTACCTCAAGTGGGACCACAACCGCGACCTGCTCGACGCGGGCAGCGGACCCGAGGGCGTCGCCCGGGTGCGCGAGCACACCCTCGCCCTCTACCGCCTGCTCGACGAGCTCAAGGCGGCACACCCCGACCTGGAGATCGAGAGCTGCGCGTCCGGGGGCGCCCGCGTCGACCTCGGCATCCTGGCCCGCACCGACCGGATCTGGACCAGCGACACCCTCGACCCGCTCGAGCGCCTGGTGAACCAGCGGTACACGGCCCTCCTGGTGCCACCCGAGCTGATGGGCATGCACCTGACCAGCCCCGTCGTGCACTCGACCGGCCGGACCGTCGACCTCGACCTCAGCGCCGCCGTCGCGCTGCTCGGGCACGTCGGGATCGAGTGGGACCTCACCGCGACCGACGACGAGACCCGCCGCCGCATCGCCGCGTGGGTCGAGTACGCCAAGCGCATCCGCCCACTCGTGGCGACCGGTCGCACGGTCGACGTCGACGGCACCGAGCCCGGCATCGACGTGCGCGGCATCGTCGCGCGCGACGGCTCCTCGGCCGTGTTCACCCTCACGCAGACGGACACCACCGTCGCCTATCCCCCCGGACGGGTCCGGATCCCCGGGCTCGACGCCGGTCGGCAGTACCGGGTCCGGGTGGTCGGCAGCTCGACGAGCGCCGCCGCGCAGTCAGGTCTGCAATGGCAGGAGAACGGCATCACGCTGACGGGTCGCGAGCTCGACGCCGTCGGCCTCCGCCCTCCCGTCCAGTACCCCCAGAGATCCACCGTCATCGAGCTGATCGCCCAGAACTGAGCACCACCCAGGCGCAAGGAGGCGCACGATGAGAGACCGAATGACGCGACGAGGTCGCGTGGCAGCGGTCGGGGCGGTCGCCCTGCTGGCGGCCGTCGGCGGCTGTGCGAACGAACCATCCGATGGCGTCACCACCCTGAACTTCTTCCAGTTCAAGGGGGAGGCGCTCGAGGACTTCACCGAGATCATCGCCGACTTCGAGGCGGAGAACCCGGACATCCGCGTCGTGCAGAACCAGGTCGCCGATGCGGACACGGCCATCCGGACGCTGCTGGTCAAGGACAAGGCGCCGGACGTCATCACGCTGAACGCGAGCGGCAACTTCGGCCGTCTCGCCCAGGCCGGGGTGTTCCACGACTTCTCCGACGAGCCCGTCCTCGAGACCATCAACCCGGCGGTGCAGGAGATCGTCGCGGACCTGGGCACGTACGGCGACGAGGTGAACGGCCTCGGCTACGTCAACAACGCCAACGGGGTCATCTACAACCAGGACATCTTCGAGGCGCAGGGCCTGGAGGTCCCCGAGACGTGGGACGAGCTCATCGCCGTGTGCGACGCGCTCGAGGCCGCGGGGATCACGCCGTTCTACGGCACGCTGGCCGACTCGTGGACCGGGATGCCGTCGTGGAACGCGCTCGGGGCCTATCCCGCGATGGACGGCTTCTTCGAGAAGATGCGCGAGCAGGGCGAGGACACCGGACCCGACTCGGAGGTGTCGTTCGAGAAGAACTTCGCCGAGGCGATGGACCAGCAGTACCAGCTGTTCGAGTACATGCAGGACGGCTACCGCGGGGCGACCTACGACGACGGCAACGCCGCGTTCGCCAACGGGGACGTCGCGATGCTCCTGCAGGGCATCTGGGCGCTGAGCCCGATCAAGGGAGTCAACCCGGACATCCGGGCGGGCATCTTCCCGTACCCGGCCACGGACGACCCTGCCGACCGCGTGCTGGTCTCCGGTGTCGACGTCGTCGTGACCATGGCGAAGGACTCGCCGCGTCAAGAGGAGGCGCTGCGGTTCATCGACTACCTGTTCCAGAAGGACGTGATCGAGGAGTTCGCCGCCTCGCAGAACATGATCCCGTCCGTGGAGGGCTCCGAGCTGAGCGACGAGCCGGCGATCCAGTCGGTCGCGCCCTACTTCGACGAGGGCCGCATCGCCGGGTTCATCGACCACCAGATCCCGCCCAGCATCCCGCTCGCGGCGATCGACCAGCAGTTCCTGTTCAGCGGCGACGCCGACGCGGCGCTCGCCACCCTCGACAGCGAGTGGAGCAAGGTCGCCGCTCGCACCATCCCCGTGACGGGAGAATGACGATGACGTCCTCCACCCAAGCACTGCCTGCGGCACGCGGCGCCGGCACTGCCGGTCCGCCCACGACACCGCGCCGCACCAAGGACCGCGCCCAACGCACGTTCTACTGGATGGTCTGGCCCGCGGTCATCGCGTTCTTCCTGTTCCACACCATCCCGGTGCTCGTCGGCATCTTCTACAGCTTCACCAACTACGCCGGCTACGGCGCGTGGAACTTCGTCGGGCTGTCCAACTACGCGAACCTGTTCAAGGACGACCGCATCCTGGCGGCCTACGGGTTCTCGTTCCTGTTCGCCATCGCGGCGACCGTGCTGACCAACGCGATCTCGCTGGCCATCGCGATGGGCCTGAACGCCAAGATCATGGCGCGCAACCTGTGGCGCGGCGTGTACTTCGTGCCCTACGTCCTGGCGGCGCTGGTCATCGGCTACGTCTTCCAGTTCCTCTTCTCCAGCTCGCTGCCGAAGATCCTGTCGGGCATCCCGCTCATCGCCGACAACATCCTCACCAACGAGACGTGGGCGTGGACCGCGATCGTCGCGCTCGCCGTCTGGCAGGCCTGCGCCTTCACGATCATCATCTACCTGTCCGGGCTGCAGACGATCCCGCGCGAGCTCTACGAGGCCGCGTCCCTGGACGGCGCCAAGCCCTGGCGGCAGTTCTCCTCGATCACCTTCCCGCTGATCAGCGCGTTCTTCACGATCAACGTCGTGCTGAGCCTCAAGGGCTTCCTGCAGGTCTTCGACCAGATCGTCGCCCTGACGAACGGTGGTCCGGGCACGGCGACCGAGTCCGTGACCCTGCTCATCTTCCGCGGCGGGTTCTCCGGCGGGGAGTTCGCCTACCAGTCGGCGAACGCGGTGATCTTCTTCATCGTCATCACCATCGTCTCGTTGTTCCAGTTCAAGGTCCTTCAGCGCAGAGAGGCGGACTTCTGATGACCACCGCAGGAACCGCGCTCGGCCAGGCCGAGGCCGTCCTTCCCGAACCTCGGCGGCGCCGCACCAAGAACGTCGCCGACGACGACTCCCGCAAGATCAACTGGTGGGTGACCGCACTGATCGCGGTGTGCTCGCTGACGATCCTGATCCCGCTGTACCTGGCCGTCGTCGTGGCCCTGAAGACTCCCGACCAGCTCGCCGCCGGCACCGGCTTCGAGTGGCCGAACCCCGTCCGCTGGGAGAACTTCGCGGAGGCGTGGGAGCGGACGAGCTTCCCGCAGGCCCTCATGAACACCGCGATGATCACCGTCGGGGCGGTCGTCCTGACGCTGCTGACCAGCTCGGTCGTCGCCTACGGCATCGCGCGGAACATCCACCGGCCGTTCTTCAAGGGCGTCTTCTTCTACCTGCTGGCCGCCCTGTTCATCCCGTTCCCGATCATCATGCTGCCGCTCGTGAAGCAGACGTCGCTCCTGGGGCTCGACAACCAGGCGGGCATGATCATGCTGTACACGATCTACGGGTTGTCGCTGAACATCTTCATCTACACCGCCTACATCCGCTCGATCCCGATGGAGCTCGAGGAGGCGGCACGGGTCGACGGCGCGTCGACGTGGCGGGTGTTCCGGCAGATCATCTTCCCGCTGCTGACCCCGATGAACGCGACGGTCGGCATCCTCACCTGCGTGTGGGCGTGGAACGACTTCATCATGCCGCTCGTGGTGCTGACCGACCCCGGCGCGCGGACGCTGCCGCTCGCGCAGTTCGTGTTCCAGGGCCAGTTCAACACCGACTACACGGTGGCGTTCGCGTCCTACCTCATGGCGATGGCGCCGCTGCTGGTCGTCTACATCTTCAGCCAGCGCTGGGTCATCTCCGGGGTCACCCGGGGGTCGATCAAGTAGTCGACGGCGGGACGGCGACGGCCCGGCTCCCTCGGGGGCCGGGCCGTTCGACGTCGCTCAGATCAGCACGGCGCCCTTCGACGCCGACTGCACGAGCTTCGCGTACTTGGCCAGCACCCCGCGCGTGTACGTGGGGGCGAGGGGCGCCCAGCCGGCCTTGCGACCCTCGAGCTCCTCGGCGCTGACCAGCAGGTCGAGCGTCCCGTTGGCCACGTCCAGCTGGATCCGGTCGCCGTCCCGGACGAACGCGATCGGACCGCCGTCGACGGCCTCGGGTGCCACGTGCCCGACGCACAGGCCGGTGGTGCCCCCGGAGAAGCGGCCGTCGGTGAGCAGGAGGACGTCCTTGCCCAGACCGGCACCCTTGATCGCGCCGGTGATGGCGAGCATCTCGCGCATGCCCGGGCCGCCCTTCGGGCCCTCGTAGCGGATGACGACGACGTCACCGGCGACGATCGTGCCGTCCTCCAGCGCGTCCATCGCGGCACGCTCGCGCTCGAACACGCGGGCCGTCCCCTCGAACACGTCGGAGTCGAAGCCGGCCGACTTCACCACCGCACCCTCGGGTGCGAGCGAGCCGTGCAGGATCGTGATGCCGCCCGTCTTGTGGATCGGGTTGTCCAGGGCCCGCAGGATCTTGCCGTCGGGGTCCGGCGGGTTCACGTCCGCGAGGTTCTCCGCGACCGTCTTGCCGGTCACCGTGAGGCAGTCGCCGTGCAGGAGGCCCGCGTCGAGCAGCGCCTTCATCACGACCGGGACCCCGCCGATGCGGTCGACGTCGTTCATGACGTAGCGGCCGAACGGCTTGAGGTCGCCCAGGTGCGGCACCTTGGCGGCGACGCGGGAGAAGTCGGCGAGCGTGAGGTCGACCTCGGCCTCGTGCGCGATGGCCAGCAGGTGCAGGACGGCGTTGGTGGAGCCGCCGAACGCCATGACGACGGCGATGGCGTTCTCGAACGCCTCCTTGGTCATGATCTGGCGCGCCGTGATGCCCTTGCGCAAGAGCTCGACGACGGCCTCGCCGGACTTCTTGGCGAACGCGTCACGCCGGCGGTCGGCCGACGGCGGGGCAGCGGACCCGGGGATCGACATGCCGATCGCCTCGGCGACCGACGCCATCGTGTTGGCGGTGTACATGCCGCCGCAGGCGCCCTCGCCCGGACAGATCGCCCGCTCGATGCGGTCGACGTCCTCGCGGCTCATCAGCCCGCGCGCGCAGGCGCCGACGGCCTCGAAGGCGTCGATGATCGTGACGTCCTTCTCGGTGCCGTCCTCGAGCTTGACCCACCCCGGCGCGATCGACCCGGCGTACAGGAACACGCTGGCCAGGTCGAGGCGGGCCGCGGCCATGAGCATGCCCGGCAGGGACTTGTCGCAGCCGGCCAGCAGCACCGAGCCGTCGAGGCGCTCGGCCTGCATGACGGTCTCCACCGAGTCGGCGATGATGTCGCGGCTGACCAGCGAGAAGTGCATGCCCTCGTGGCCCATCGAGATGCCGTCGGAGACCGAGATGGTGCCGAACTCGAGCGGATAGCCGCCCGCCGCGTGCACGCCCGCCTTGGCCGCCTGCGCCAGCCGCTGCAGCGACAGGTTGCACGGCGTGATCTCGTTCCACGAGCTGGCGACGCCGATCTGCGGCTTCGCGAAGTCGTCGTCACCGAGCCCCACCGCGCGGAGCATGCCGCGCGACGCCGTGGCCTCGAGACCGTCGGTGACGGTGCGCGAGCGGGGCTTGATGTCGACTGAGGGAGCAGGAGAGCTGGGGGCGTTGTCCGACGTCACGGTCATGCTCGCGAGTGTAGGACTGCGCCTGCGCGCAGCCGCGGGAGGGTCACCCAGCGGACGCCGGCCCTCGCCGACCGGGGACGGTCGGCGAGGGCCGTGTCTCAGCCGCTCGCAGCCGCGGTCATCGCGTCGACGACGTCCGCTGCGGAGCCGGTGCCCGCGAACTGCTCGACGACGGCGTCGTTCAGCGCGCCACCGACCGTGCTCCCGTACGCGACGTCCAGCCACAGCTGCACATAGGTCGCCTTGTTGCGGAACGTGAGCAGGGCGGCCATGTTCGGGTCGTCGACGCCTGCCTCGGAGCCCTGCGTCACCGGCAGGCCTGCGCCGGTCTTCGCGTAGTCCGTCTGGACGTCGACGCTGAGGAGGTACCGCAGGAAGTCGACGCACTCCGGCGGTGCGTCCGCCGAGCAGGAGAAGCCGTCGCCGCCGCCGAGCGCGGAGTAGGCGTTGCCCTGCCCGCCGGCCGTCAGCGGGAACGGGAACCAGCCGAGGTCGTTCCCCAGGCCGACCCCGTCCGCGGCCAGCCCCGACATGACGCCCGGGTGCCAGTGGCCCATGAGCTCCATGGCCGCTCCCCCGTTGGCCAGCAGCGCGGCCGAGCTCGTCTCCCCCTGCTGGGCGGGTGCCTCCAGGTAGCCGTCCTGGAACGGCGACGTGGCGAGGAACGCCTCCAGGTCGCTGCCCGCCTTCTCGAAGCAGGGGTCGCTGAAGTCCTTCGCCGCGCCGGCCGCGGCCATCGTGTCGGGCTCGCACGCGCGCAGCGCGTAGTTGTACCAGTAGTGCGCCGACGGCCACTTGTCCCCGGCGCCCACGGCGATGGGCACGATGCCCGCGGCCCGGAGCTTGCGGACCGCCTCGTCCAGCTCCTCCTGCAGGAGCGGGGGCTCCTCGATGCCCGCCTGCGCGAACAGCGCGCGGTTGTACCAGAACCCCTCCACGCCCATGCTGAACGGCAGCCCGTACGTCCGGCCGTCCAGCTGCCACCCGGCGGCCGACCCGCCCATGAGCTCGAGCTCGGAGGCCACGTCGTCGGTCAGGTCGAGCAGCACACCGGCGGCCACCTGCTCACCCATCTGTCCGCCGCCCCACTGCTGGAAGACGTCCGGGAACTCCCCGGTCTCCAGCGCGTCGGCCAGCTGGGCCTTGAGCTCCTCGTTCTGCACAGGCACGTTCTCGATGGTGACGTTCGGGTGGTCCGCCTCGAACCCCAGCGCGACCCGCTCGAAGTACGTGTTCAGGGGCTCGTCGATGCCGTTGTGCCACCAGGTGAGGGTGACGGGGCCGTCGGAGCCGCGGTCACCGCTGCCCGTGCCTCCGCAGGCGGCGAGGAGGGCCGTCACGGCGGCGATCGCCGCGACCGCCCTCCCGGTGTGCGCGATTCTCATGTCGTGGTCCTCTCAGGTCGTCGTTGACGTGGTGGGACTGCGCGGGCGATGGCGCTACCGGCGCACAGGGAGCTCGGTGGTTCCGACATCGTTATCGACATCGTTATCGATTCAACGGAGCACGATCCCCCGTTCGGCGGAACGGGGTGTACTCGCAGGTCAGCCGGCGGGCAGCCCGCGAGGTCGTCGTCACGCGACCCCCGCGGACGACGACCTCGCGACGATCAGGACGTGACGGACACCGCGGTCCAGCGCGGGCTCTCCACGCCGACAGCGTGAACCGGACCCGTGAGCGACGTCCGCGCCTCTGCCTCCCGCTCGGAGCACGACGGGCCGACCCAGACCTCGACCTCGCCCGGCTCGACCACGCGCACGTGGTCGCGGTCGGAGAACGCGAGCCGCGCCGTCGGCACCGCGAAGGTCACCACGGCGGACTCGCCGGCCTCGAGGTGGACGCGCCGGTACCCGACGAGCTGCGCCACCGGTCGGGTCACCGAGCCGACGACGTCGCGCGCGTAGAGCTGCACGACATCGGCCCCGGGCCGGTCCCCCGTGTTGGTGACGCGGACGCTCGCCCCGACATGCCCATCGGTGGGAACGTGCGCATCCACCTCGAGATCGCTGTGCACGAACGTCGTGTACGACAGCCCGTGCCCGAACGGGAGCGCCGGCGTGCTCTTCAGGTTGGTGACGTCGCCGTTGCCACCCAGGGGCGGGTGCAGGTACGTGAACGGCTGCGCGCCGGCGGACCGCGGCAGGCTCACCGGCAGGTGCCCCGACGGGTTGACCCGGCCGGAGAGGACGCCGGCCAGCGCGGTGCCGCCCTCCTCGCCCGGGAAGAACGCCTGCACGACTGCCGCGCAGCGCGCCAGGGCCCAGTCGATCGCGTAAGGACGTCCGGTGAGCAGGACGAGCACGACGGGCGTGCCGGTGGCCAGCACCGCCTCGACCAGCTCGCGCTGGACGCCCGGCAGCTCCAGGTCGTCCCGGTCGCAGCCCTCGCCGACGGTCCCGCGGCCGAACAGACCGGCGTGGTCGCCGACGACGAGCACGGCCACCTCGGCGGACGCCGCCGCGCGCACGGCCTCGTCGAAGCCCGTCCGGTCGTCGTCGTCGACCGCGCAGCCGAGCGTCGAGACGATCTCGGTGCCACCGAGCTCGGCCGCGAGCGCCGCCCGGACCGTCGGGCTGTCGAGCCCGACCTCGACCTCGGGGTGGTGCGCGAGCACGTGGTTGAGGAAGGAGTAGCAGCCGAACAGGGCCTCGGCGCGGTCGGCGTTCGGTCCGATGACGGCGACCCTCGCCGGGGTCGCCAGCGGCAGGGTGCCGTCGTTCGAGAGCAGCACGACCGACTCCTCCGCCAGCCGGGCGGCGATGCGGCGGTGCTCCGGGCTGTCGAGGTCGACCTCCCGCGGGGGCTCGTCGTCGAACGTGGCGTCCAGGAGCCCGAGCTCGTCCTTCTGCCGCAGGGCGCGCAGGACGGCTCGGTCGACGAGCGCCTCGTCGACCCGTCCGGCGCGGACGGCGTCCGCCAAGGGGGTCAGGTAGGCGTCGCCCGTGGGCAGCTCGATGTCGACGCCGGCCGCGAGCGCCTGGCCCGCCGCCTCGCCGAGATCGCCCGCCACCCCGTGCAGGATCTGCAGGAACGCGACGCCGAAGTAGTCGGCGACCACGGTGCCGTCGAAGCCCCAGCGGTCCCGCAGCACCCCTGTGAGCAGCCGCGGGTCCGCCGCGACCGGGACGCCGTCGATCTCGTTGTAGGAGCTCATGACCGAGCGCGCCCCGCCGTCGAGCAGGGCCATCTCGAAGGGCACCAGCAGGACGTCCTCGACCTCGCGCCGACCGGCGTGCACGGGCGCGAAGTTCCGGCCGGACTGCGACCCGGAGTAGCCGACGAAGTGCTTGAGCGTCGCGTGCACGCCCGTCGACTGCAGGCCGCGCACGTAGGACGTGCCGAGCGTGCCGACGACGTACGGGTCCTCGGAGATGCACTCGTCGACCCGGCCCCAGCGCGGGTCCCGGATGACGTCGAGCACCGGCGCCAGCCCCTGGTGCACGCCGAGGGCTCGCATCGACCCGCCGATGGCGGCGCCCATCTCGGTCACGAGCTCCGGGTCGAACGACGCGCCCCACGCCAGCGGCGTCGGGAACGTCGCCGCGCGCCAGGCCGACAGACCCGTCAGGCACTCCTCGTGCACGAGGGCCGGGATGCCCAGCCGCGTCTCACGCACCAGGCGGCGCTGCAGGTCCCAGAGCCAGCGGCCTCGCTCGACCGCGTCCACCGGGCGCGTGCCGTACACGCGGGTGATGTGCCCGAGCCCGTGCACCGTCGCCTCGTCGAGACCCTGCTCCACGGTGAACTCGCCCTGGAGGGGCGCGACGACCTCGCCGTCGCCCTTCTCCCAGAACCCGACGATCTGGGCCAGCTTCTCCTCGAGGGTCATCCGGGCGAGCAGCTCGCTCGCCCGGTCGACCGTCGCGGGGACAGCCAGGGTCTGGAGATCCGTCACGGATCTGTCTCCTTCGGTGGTGATGTGCATGTGCTGGGTGCTCACGGATCAGCCCTTGACCGCGCCCTGGAGGCCGTTGACGATCCGCTTCTGCATGGCGAGGAAGAACACGAGCGCGGGGATCATGGCCAGCGTCGTGAACGCGAAGACGCCCGCGGTGTCGGAGGAGTACTCCGACGAGAAGTCCGCGACGCCCAGGGGCAGCGTCTTCATGTCGCTCTGCAGCAGGAGCAGCGGGAGCAGGTACGCGTTCCACGAGCCGACGAACGCGAGCACGCCGACGGTGACCATGCCGGGGCCGGACAGTGGCAGCAGGATCCGCCAGAAGAACCCGATGCGGGAGGCGCCGTCGAGCAGCGCGGCCTCCTCGAGCTCGTCGGGGAGCGCCTGCAGGAACGGCCGCAGGATGACGACGGTCACCGGCAGCGCGAACGCCGCCTGCGGCAGCGCCACCCCCCACCAGGTGTTCCCCATGTTCAGGTCCGTGATGAGGATGAACAGCGGGATGATCGCCACCGTGGCCGGGAAGAGCAGGCCGAGGACGAACACCATGAAGATCTGCTCACGGCCCTTGAACTTGTAGCGGGCCAGCGGGTACGCCGCCATGATCCCGAAGACCACGACCAGGGCCGTGGTGATCAGCGCGATCACCGTGGAGTTGAACGCGTACTTCCAGAAGGCCGGGTTGGTCAGGACGCCGGTGTAGTTGAAGAGCACCCACGGGTCCGGCATGCCCGCCGGCGACTGGGCCAGCTGCGCGTTGGTGCGGAAACCGCCCAGCACGCCGTACAGCACGGGCCCGAGGGTCAGGGCCACGACGACGAGCGCCAGGGCGTAGACCAGGGGGTTGCCGCCGGTGTACTTGCCCGTCCGTCGTCGCGAGCCCTCGGCGGCCTGCGGGGTGGTCGGCGGGGTCCTCCGCGTCGTCGACACGGCGCTCATGCCTTGGCCTTCTTCCGGAGAGCGGGGTCCTGGATGTCCCGGCGCAGGATGAATCGCTGGTACAGGAGGGCCAGGACGAGGGCGACGACGAAGAGGATCACGGAGGCTGCCCCGGCGATCCCGTAGTTCTGCCGCTTGGTGCCCTCGTTGATGAGGAAGGTCGCCATGGTGGTGGTCGCGTTGGCGGGGCCGCCGCCGGTGAGGATCCAGACCATGTCGAAGAGCTGGAGGGAGCCGATCATCGACAGGAAGGCCCACGTGCGGATGGTCGGGCCGAGCAGCGGGATGGTGATCTTGCGCTGCGTCTGCCACCAGCTGGCACCGTCGATCTGGGACGCCTCGTACAGCTCCTCGGGCACGCTCTGCAGGCCGGCGAGGAACAGGATCACCGCGAGGCCCAGGTACTTCCAGGTCAGGACGACGATGACCGTCCACAGTGCGTACTGCGGGGTGCCGAGGAAGCCCTGCTCCGGGCCGTTGATCCCGACCGCGTCCAGCACGGTGTCGATGACGCCGTACTTCGGCTGCAGCAGCTGCAGCCATACGACGCCGGCGATGACCTCCGCCAGCACGTACGGGACGAAGATGATGGTGCGCAGGATGCCCTGGCCCCACATCTTGCGGTTGAGCAGCAGCGCGATGGCCAGGCCGAGCGGGAGCTGGATGGCGATCGAGGCCACCACGATGATCAGGTTGTGCTGGAGCGCGCCGATGAAGACGTCGTTCTGGAGCACGCTCACGTAGTTCTTGAAGCCGACGAAGTCGACGAGCGGGCCGTACCCCTTCCAGCGGTAGGCCGAGAGCTGGATCGCTCTGATGATCGGCACCACCACGAAGAACAGGAACAGCAGCAGGGCGGGTGCCACGAAGAACGCGATCTCCAGGCGCTTGCGGAGAGCCGATCCCGTCCCACGGCGTCCGCCCGGGGCCGGGGCCACCGGCCGCGCCGAAGCGCGACCGGTGACCACGGTCTGCGGGGAGGACGTCGCAGGCGAGGCGGTGACGCCCACGCGGGCGGTCGTCTCGTCTGCCACGTCGGTCACTTCTCCGCGTCAGCCGCCGCCTGCGTGGCGTCGACGATGTCCTGCGGGGTGGCCTGGCCGGCGAAGGCCAGGGCGATCTCGTCGTTCATGGCGCCACCGACGGAGGCACCGAACGCCGTGTCGAAGTAGAGCTGCACGTACGGCGCCGCGTCACGGATCTTGAGGAGCTCGGCCAGGGCCGGGTCCGACACGTACTGCGAGGCCGTGGAGTTGGTCGGCAGACCCATGTCGAGCTCCGCGAAGCCCTTCTGGACCTCGTCCGAGAGCAGGTAGACCGCGAAGTCCACCGCGGCGTCGGGCGCCTCCTGCGAGACGGCCCACGCGTCACCGCCACCGAGCGCGGCCTCCGGGTCGCCCTCGCCGCCGTCGACGGCCGGGAACGGGAACCAGCCGGTGTTCTCGCCGAGACCCTTGCCGTCCTCGGTGAGGCCCTGCATGACGCCGGGCTCCCAGTGTCCCTGCATCTCCATCGCGACCTTGCCGGTCGCCAGGAGACCCGAGGCGCTGGTCGCACCCTCCTGGGCCTTCGTGGACAGGAAGCCCGCGTTGAACGGCTCCGTGCCGATGAGGGCCTCGAGGTCCTCGCCCGCCTTGACGAAGCAGGCGTCGGAGAAGTCGAGCGTCTGCACGGCGTCGCTCAGGACGTCCTGCGAGCACTCACGCAGCGCGAAGTAGTACCAGTAGTGCGCGGCGGGCCACTTGTCGCCGGCGCCGACGGAGACGGGCTCGATGCCCGCCGCCTTGAGCTTGTCGGTGGCCTCCTCGAACTCGGCCCAGGTGGTCGGGGGCTCGGTGATGCCGGCCTGCTCGAAGAGCGCCTTGTTGTACCAGAAGCCGACGACGCCGACCGAGAACGGCAGGCCGTACGTCTTGTCGTCCACCTGCCAGCCCGCGACGGAGCCACCGATCTTCTCGATGGTGTCCGCGGCCGCCTCGGAGATGTCCTTGGTCAGGCCCGCCTCGACGTGGTCGGCCAGCTCGCCGCCACCGCGCTCCATGTAGACGTCGGGGGCGTCTCCGCTCTGGAACGCGGCGTCGAGCTTGGTGAGCATGTCCTCGTGCTGCATGGCGGTGACCTCGACGGTCACGCCCGGGTTGGCGGCCTCGAAGTCGGCCGCGACCTTGTCGTAGTAGTCCTTGCCGTCACCGGTGTTGGAGTTGTGCCACCACGTGATCGTCGTCGCCTCGCCGGAGGCGCCGTCGGTCGAGTCGTCGCCCGCGTCGCCCGAGCTGCAGGCGGTCGCCAGCAGGGCAATACCAGCACCCAGGGCAAGGGTGCGAAGGACTGTTGTCCTCATCATCGTTGAATCTCCTCGTCGTCACTGACAGGGCTGGACGGCGCCAAGGTTGGCACTTGAGTCTGTGAGGTGTCAATCGTTGTCGATAACGTTATCGAAACGAAGGTCTCGGGCAGATAACGTTATCGAAACCATGCTCTATGCTCCACCACGTGGACTCGACACCGCGCGTGAAGATGGAAGACGTCGCCCGGACCGCAGGTGTCTCGGTCGCGACGGTCTCCAAGGTGGTCAACGGACGGTACGGCGTCGCGCAGGCCACGCTGACGCGCGTGCAGGAAGTGATCGACGAGCTCGGGTACGAGGCGAGCCTCGGCGCCCGGTCGCTGCGCAGCCACCGCACCAACGTCCTGGGCATCCTCGTCGCGGAGTTCGAGCCGTTCAGCACCGAGCTCCTCAAGGGTGCCTCCTCCGCCGTGGGCTCGACCGGCTACGAGCTGCTCGCCTACTCCGGCGGGGGCCGCGGCGCCGACGTCGGCTGGGAGCGGCGCTACCTCTCACGGCTGTCGGGCACGCTCATCGACGGTGCGATCATCGTCACCCCCACCGTCGTCGAGGCGAACACGGGCGTCCCGGTGGTGGCGGTGGACCCGCACACCGGCCCCACCGGCCTGCCGACCGTCGACTCCGACAACTACGCGGGCGCGGTCCTCGCGACCGAGCACCTCATCGGGCTCGGTCACCGCCGGATCGGCTTCCTGGGCGGGCGTCTGGACCTGGAGTCCGCGCGGCTGCGCGAGGACGGGTTCCGCAAGGCGATGGACACCGCCGGCCTCCCCGTCGACGAGGCCCTGGTCGCCGTCGGCGGGTACCGCCCCGAGACCGCCGACGCCCCGGCGCGCGTCCTGCTCGGCAACGCCGACCGCCCGACCGCGGTCTTCGCCGCGAACGACCTCTCGGCCATCCAGGTGATGGCCGTCGCCGTCGAGCTCGGCCTGACCGTGCCCGACGACCTGTCGGTGATCGGCTTCGACAACGTCCCCGAGTCGGCGCTGGCCTCTCCCCCGCTGACCACGATCAACCAGCCGCTGCAGGAGATGGGCGCCGAGGCGCTGCGCCTGCTCGTGGACCTGATCGACGGCAAGGAGCGGTCGACGCACCTGCGGCTCCCGACCGAGCTGGTCGTCCGCGCCTCGTGCGCGCCGCCGCGCCGCTGAACCTCCGTTCCGGGACCCGCGGCCTGCTTGTCGCTCTCAGCTGTTGCCGCGGGCCTGCCAGGTGCACACGCAGACCTCGTTGCCCTCGGAGTCGGCCAGGACCCAGAACGCGGGTGCCCGCTCGTCGCTGACCAGGTGGCCGCCCGCGGCGATCGCCGCCTCGACGCGCGCCTCCGCCTGGTCGTGCCCCACGATGACGTCGAAGTGGATCCGGTTGCGCTGCACGCGGGGCGCATCCATCTGCTGGAACCAGATGGACGGGCCGATCCCGGCGGGGTCGACGAGGTCGTCGTCGTTGCGGACGTCGTACCCGAACACCGCCGCCCAGAACGGGCGGACGGCGGGGATGTCGAGGGCGTCGACGGCGATCTCGAGCATCCCGCTGAGCGGCGTGTCCCCGGTGACCCCCAGCTCGTCGGCGATCGCGGTCACCGTCGCGGCAAGGTCGACGTCACGCCGGGTCAGGCCACCGGCGTCGTGGCTGGAGGTGGTCACGGTGACCTGGCCCCAGCGCAGCACGACGTCGGGGTGGTGGTTCGCCTCGTCGGCCGCTGCGGCGATGCGTGCGACGAAGGCGGCCGCGGTGCTGAAGTCGGGCGTCGAGAACGTGGCCCGCAGCGACTGCAGCAGGACGCGCCAGTGCCGCTCGTCGACCGCGGCCGTGACGTCGGAGTGCCGGAGGAGGGTGGTGTCAGCCATGCCGCCCACCCTGCCACCGCACGCTCAGCGCTGCAGCGCCGCCTCGGACTCGGAGTCCGCGC
The DNA here is from genome assembly GCF_001424195.1 of Cellulomonas sp. Leaf334. GTDB lineage: Bacteria > Actinomycetota > Actinomycetes > Actinomycetales > Cellulomonadaceae > Cellulomonas. The sequence continues at coordinate 305,734 of NZ_LMOO01000007.1, forward strand.
CCGCCCGGATGTGCCGCGTGACCCACGGCGCAAGGGCGAACATGCCTCCGGCGAAGACGAGTGCGACCAGCCCGATGACCCCGAAGTAGACGGCCGGGGCGACGTCCGGCGTCGACTGGATGACCTGCGCTGCGATGGCGTTGCCGGCCGACGGCGCGAGGAACCACAGCGCCATCGCCTGGCCGCGGTAGGCCTTCGGCGCCAGGAGCGTCGTCGCCGCGAGCCCGACGGGTGACAGGCACAGCTCACCGACCGTCTGGATCACGTACACTATGATCAGCACCCACGCCGAGGTCTTCGCACCGTCGGCCAGCCACGACGCCCCGGCCAGGAACACGAAGCTCAGCGCCGCGAACGTCAGGCCGAGCGCGAACTTCACGGCCGTCGGCGGGCGGTCGTCGAGCTTGATCCACAGCCACGCGAACACCGGCGCCAGGAGGATGATCGACGCCGGGTTGATCGACTGGAACAGCTCGGGCGACACGGTCACGCCGAACAGCGTCAGGTCGGTGTTGTCCTGCGCGTAGGACGCCAGCGTGCTGGCGGCCTGCTCGAAGATCATCCAGAAGATCATGGCTGCGACGAAGAGCGGGATGTAGGCGCGCAGCCGCGTCCGCTCGTGGTCGGTCACCTTGCGTGAGCGGAACATCACGACGAACGTCGCGACCGGCGCCGCGAACGCGAGGTAGGAGATCGCGTCGATGAACGACGTGAGCCCGAAGCCGCCCTGGATCAGTGCGGCGACGGCGAACGCGAGGACGACGCCGCCGGCGACGACCGCCAGCAGCCGGGCCACCGCCGGTCGCTCCCCCGGGGTCAGCGGGTTCGGCGGGACGTCGCCGGCCCCGCCGAGGTACTTGCGGCCGGCGACGAAGAACACCAGCGCGATCGCCATGCCGATCGCCGCGACCGCGAACCCCCAGTGGTAGCCGCCGACCGCGCGCGCCGCGCCGACCAGGAACGGCGCCGCCAACGAGCCGATGTTGATGCCCATGTAGAAGATCGAGAAGCCCGAGTCGCGCCGCGGGTCGTCCCGGTCGTACAGCTCCCCGACCATGCTCGACACGTTGGGCTTGAGCAGGCCGGTGCCGAGGGCCACCAGCACGATGCCGAGGAACGAGAACGACGCCTGCGGCACCGTCAGGAAGAGGTGGCCCGCGGCGATGATGATGCCGCCGTACAGGACCGACCGTCGCGCCCCGATGATCCGGTCGGCCAGCCAACCACCCAGCACCGAGAGCAGGTAGACCGAGGACCCGTACACCGCGACGAGCGCCTCGCCCGACGTCTGCTCGATCCCCAGGCCACCGTTGGCGACCGTGTCCGTCAGGTAGAAGAGCAGGATGGCGCGCATGCCGTAGTAGCTGAACCGCTCCCACAGCTCGGTCCCGAACAGCGTGAACAGCCCGAGGGGCTGGCCGAAGAACGCACGGTCCTTGGGCAGGGTGTCGCTCTTGCGGGCGCTCGGCTCGGTCCCCCCAGGGCCCCCCACCTGCGCGTCGGCTGCGCCGCTCATCTGCCCATCGTGGCCTCGCCCATGGCTGCGCACCACCGGCGGGCGGTGTGGACGCTCCCCGGCTACCGTCGCCAGGTGCCCACGATCCACTGGTTCCGCCGCGACCTGCGGCTCGCGGACAACCCTGCTCTGCTCGCCGCGGTGGACCAGGCCCGCTCCGCCGACGACGAGGTCGTGCCGCTGTTCGTCGTCGACCCGGCCCTCTGGCGGTCGGTCGGCACGCCCCGGTCGGCCTACCTCACGCGCAGCCTGCGGGCCCTCGACGAGTCGCTCGGCGGACGGCTCGTCGTCCGCCACGGGCGCGCGTCCGACGTGGTGCCCACCGTGGCCCGCGAGGTCGAGGCGCCGGCCGTGCACGTCACCGCGGCGACCGAGCCCTACGGACGGCGACGCGACGACGCGGTCGAGCGGGCCCTCGGGGTGCCGCTCGTCCGTACCGGTTCCCCCTACGCCGTGGCACCCGGCCGGCTGACCACCCAGGGCGGCACACCGTTCCAGGTGTTCACCCCGTTCCGCGGCGCGTGGCTCGACCACGGCTGGTCAGCCCCCGCGCGGCGTCCGCAGCGGATCCCGTGGGCAGACGTCCGCTCCGACGGCGTCCCCGACGAGCCCGCGACGGACGTGCGGCTCCCCACGGCCGGGGAGCGCGCCGCCCACGCGCGCTGGTCGGAGTACCTGCACGACGGGCTCGCCGAGTACGCCACGCTGCGGAACCGACCCGACCTGGACGGCACGTCCATGCTGTCCATCCCCCTCAAGTACGGCGAGCTGCACCCGCGCACCCTGCTCGCCGACCTCGCCGACGCACCGGTCGACGTCGCGACGTTCCGGTCCGAGCTGGCCTGGCGCGAGTTCCACGCGGACGTCCTCTGGCACCATCCCGGCGCGACGCAGCGGTCGCTGCGGACAGTCGTGCCGGAGGACTCCTGGGACACCGGCGACGCCGCGTTCGAGGCATGGGCGGCAGGCCGCACCGGCTACCCGTTCGTCGACGCCGGTATGCGTCAGCTGCACGCGCTCGGCTGGATGCACAACCGCGTCCGCATGGTCGTCGCGTCGTTCCTGGTCAAGGACCTGCACGTGCGCTGGCAGCGAGGAGCTGCGCACTTCCTGGACTGGCTGGTCGACGGGGACATCTCGCAGAACCAGCTCAACTGGCAGTGGGTCGCCGGCACCGGTCGGGACGCGGCGCCCTACTTCCGGGTGTTCAACCCCGTGACGCAGGGCGAACGGTTCGACCCCGACGGCGACTACGTCCGGCAGTGGGTGCCGGAGCTGCGCGGCATCCCCGGGCGCGCCGTGCACCAGCCGTGGAGGCTGGGGCTCGAGGCGCCCGAGGACTATCCCGCGCCGATCGTCGACCACGCGGTGGAGCGCAAGGTCGCTCTCGACGACTTCCACCGCGGCCGCGGCTGACCCGCTCGACGCCGACCTGTCTGATCCAGCGCCAGATCCAGCCGCACCTGGTGCGGATGATGTCGTGTGGGGCGACGCGGGTGTCCCACCTCCCCCACACGTCACCAGTGCGGCTGGATCGCGCAGAGGTCAGGTGGTGATCAGCTGCGGGGCCGGCGCCTCGGACGTGCTCGCCTCCTCGATCGCCGCCTGCGATGCGGCACCCGTGTCGCGGAAGTGGCCGAGGGTCGCCAGCAGCAGGCCGAGGAGCGCCCACGACGCGAGCGCGACCCAGAGCTGCGTGGTGTCGGCCTGCGGGAAGTACGACTCGTCACGCAGGAGTGCGGCGGCGGCACCGGGCGGCAGCCACTGGCCGATCGCACCCCACGGCGCCGGCAGCATCTGCCACGGCTGGGCGGCGGACGCGATTGGGTTGGCGATGAGCAGGAACAACACCGGGCCGATCGCGATGCCGGGGCGACCCACGAGGGACACGACGCCCACGATCACCCCGCCGATCGCGAGGATCGCCAGCCCGATGATGCCCGCGTTGACCCAGTACGAGCCTGCGAGCGCGCCGAACCAGCCCTGGAGCACCCCGGCGACCGCGAGCCCGCCGAGGGCGGAGTAGGCGGTGACCGCGACGACGCGCCGCCAGACACCGACGACGGTGACCGAGATGGCGATGCCGCCGATCATCCCGCCGATGACCAGCGGGAACGTGATCGCGCCGAGGATCGCGCCGCGGGGATCGCCCGCCAGGAGCGGAGCGATCTCGGTCACCAGGACGGGCACGCCGAGCTGGGCCTGCAACGTGGGCGCGAGGGCCGTGAGCTGCTGCGCGACGAGCGGGCTGCCGCCGGACGCGACGAGGATCTCGGGCTCCGGCCCCAGGACCAGGGCGCCGTACGCCTCGCGGCTCTCGACGAGGCCGACCGCGGCGGCGCGGTCGGCGGCGGGGATCATCTCGAACGCACCGGGGGCGCGCTCGTCGAGTCCCTGGGCCACCGGTGCGACGGCGGCGGCGGGACCGGCGACGGCGACCGGGAGGTCGCGCGGCTCGGACGCGACTGCGGGCCAGAGGAAGGCGAGCACCAGGACGGTGAGGGCGCCGACGAGCCCGGCACTCACGCCCAGCAGGTGACGCCACGAGGTGTGCAGCATGACGGGTCCTCTCATAAACCGAACGTTCGTTCTTGTAGACCCAGCGAACTCCCGCGCGCCGCGCTTGTCAAGAACGATCATTCGTTTTTATGCTGCGGGGTGCCCAAGGTCACCGAGGAGTACCGCGTCGCCCGTCGCGACGAGATCGCCGAGGCAGCCCTGCGGGCGTTCCGCCGCAAGGGGTTCCAGGCCACGTCGATGGCCGAGATCATCGCCGAGTCCGGGCTGTCCGCCGGCGCGATCTACGGGCACTACCCCAGCAAGGACGCGATCATCGTCGACGTCGCCTCCCGCGTCGTCGGCAACCGGATCCTCGACGTCGAGCGCCTCGCGCGCACCGAGCCCCTCGCGCCGCCGCCCACCCTCCCTCGCGTCCTCATCGGGGGCATGCTCCGCGCGATCGGCAACCCGGCGATCATGCTGCAGCTGTGGGGCGAGGGCGTCACGGAACCCCAGGTGCGGGCCGTCGCGCACGACGTCATCGTGCGGCTGCGCGGCGCGCTCGTCGAGTACACGTCCCTGTGGCACCAGCGCACCCACGGCACGCCGCCCGACGAGGCCGACGCGCTCGCCGGCGAGCAGGCCCCCCTGCTGATCGCAGCCGTGCAGGGGTTCGTGGTTCAGTCGGCGATGGTGCCGGACTTCGACGCCGAGGCGTACCTGGCCGCCGTCGAGAAGTACCTGCCCCGCTAGTCAGTCCAGCTGGCTCGCCCGGTACTCGTCCTCGAGCAGCGCCATGATGATCGCGTCGCAGTACCCGTCGCCGTCCCGGTAGGCGTCGCGCTTGCGGCCCTCGACCCGGAAGCCGAGGTTCTCGTAGAGGGACTTGGCCCGGGCGTTGATGCTCAGCACGTCCAGCTCGACCCGGTGCAGGGCCAGGCCGTCGAACGCCAGCCCGAGGATGAGCTGGATCGCCTCCGTGCCGTACCCGCGACCGCGGTACCCCGGGCGCATCGCGAGGCGGAGGTTCGCCGAGCGCACGACCTCGTCGATCTCGTTCAGCACGATCTCGCCCAGGTACTCGTCGGAGCCGTTCGCGGTGACCGCCAGGTCGATCCGGCCGTCGACCGACGAGATCGTCGCGCACCAGTCGTCGATCTGCTGGCGCGTGAACACCTGCGTCGTGCCGGTGAGCCGGTTGCCCTCGGCGTCGTTCACGGACTCCCAGAGGGCGTCCGCGTCGCTCGCCCGAAGTGGTCGGAGCACGATCATCTCGCCCTGGAGCGTGGGCTTCTCCATCGGTGCCTCCTGTCGCTGCGGCGAACGCTACGGCCCGGGTATGGCAGGGACGTTACCGGCGGATCACGGGCGGCGGTCAGCGCCCCGCCGGAACGGGGCGCTGACCAGCGGCTCAGCCCTGGATGCGCTCCAGCAGCAGCTCACGGACGCGGCCCGCGTCGGCCTGCCCGCGGGTGGCCTTCATGACCGCGCCGATGATCGCGCCGACCGGGCCGAGGTTGCCGGACCGGATCTTCTCCGCGATGTCCGGCTGGGCAGCCAGTGCGGCGTCGATCGCCTCGAGCAGGGGGCCGTCGTCGGACACGACCTCCAGGCCGCGCGCGACGAGCACCGTCTCCGGGTCGCCCTCGCCCGCCAGCACCCCTTCGAGCACCTGCCGGGCGAGCTTGTCGTTGATCCGGCCGTCGTCGACCAGCTTCTGGAGCTGACCGATCTGGGTCGGCGTCACCGGCAGCTCGGCCAGCTCGACCTCCTGCTGCTTGGCGGTGCGGGCCAGCTCGCCCATCCACCACTTGCGCGCGGCGGCCGGACTGGCACCCGCAGCGATGGTCGTCTCGATGAGCTCGACCGCACCGGCGTTGACGACGTCACGCATCTCGGCGTCGGCGTACTGCCACTCCCCCTGCAGACGACGCCGACGGGCTGCAGGCAGCTCGGGCAGCGAAGCGCGGATCTCCTCGACCCACGCGCGATCCGGGGCGATCGGGACCAGGTCGGGCTCCGGGAAGTACCGGTAGTCCTCCGCGTCCGACTTCACGCGACCCGACGCGGTGGTGCCCGTGTCCTCGTGCCAGTGGCGGGTCTCCTGGATGATCGCGATGCCGTCGTCGAGCACGCCGGCCTGGCGGCTGACCTCGTAGCGCACGGCCCGCTCGACCGACCGGAACGAGTTCACGTTCTTGGTCTCGGTGCGGGTGCCCAGCGGGGACTCGGGCGTCGGGCGGATCGACACGTTCACGTCCGCACGCACGTTGCCGCGCTCCATGCGCGCCTCGGAGACCTCCAGCGCCCGGAACAGGTCACGCAGCGTCTGGACGTACGCGCGGGCCACCTCGGGCGCGCGGGCGCCGGCACCGGTGATCGGCTTGGTGACGATCTCCACCAGCGGGATGCCCGCGCGGTTGTAGTCGACGAGCGAGTACTCGGCGCCGTGGATGCGCCCGTCGGAGCCGCCGATGTGGGTGTTCTTGCCGGCGTCCTCCTCCATGTGCGCGCGCTCGATCTCGACGCGGAAGATGCTGCCGTCGTCCAGCTCGACGTCGACCCAGCCCTCGTACGCGATGGGCTCGTCGTACTGCGACGTCTGGAAGTTCTTCGGGACGTCCGGGTAGAAGTAGTTCTTGCGGGCGAACCGGCACGTCTCCGCGATCGAGCAGTTCAGCGCGAGACCGATGCGGATCGCGTACTCGACCGCGACCCCGTTGACCACGGGCAGCGACCCGGGCAGACCGAGCGAGACGGGCGTGACCGAGGTGTTCGGCTCCTCACCGAAGCCGGCAGGCGCGCCGTCGAACATCTTGGTCTTCGTGCCGAGCTCGACGTGCACCTCGATGCCGATGACCGTGTCGTAGCGCGCGACGGCGTCGTCGTAGTCCACCAGCGTGCTCATCGTCCGACCTCCAGCTCAGGAGCCTTGAGCAGCAGCGGCCCGCCCCACTCCTTCTCCAGCAGCGCTTCGAGCGCCGCACCGACGCGGTACAGCCGGTCGTCGGCCTTGGCCGGGGCCAGCACCTGGAACCCGACCGGCAGGCCGTCGTCGGACAGCCCGCTCGGCAGCGACAGCCCCGGCACGCCCGCGAGGTTGGCGGGGATGGTCGCGACGTCGTTCAGGTACATCGCCAGCGGGTCGTCGAGCTTCTCGCCCAGCTTGAACGCGGTGGTCGGCGCCGTCGGGGAGACCAGCACGTCGGCCTGCTCGAACGCGGCGGTGAAGTCGCGCTGGATGAGCGTGCGGACCTTCTGCGCCGAGCCGTAGTAGGCGTCGTAGTAGCCCGCCGACAGGGCGTAGGTGCCCAGGATGATCCGGCGCTTGACCTCGTCGCCGAAGCCCTGGCCGCGCGTGGCGGACATGACGCGCTCGGCGGTCGGGTTGTCCTCCGGGACGACGCGCAGGCCGAAGCGCATGCCGTCGAACTTGGCGAGGTTGCTCGACGCCTCCGCGGGGAGGATCAGGTAGTACGCCGCGAGCGCGTACGTGAAGTGCGGGCAGGAGACCTCGACGATCTGCGCACCCGCGTTCCGCAGCAGCTCGAGCGACTCCTCGAACCGCGCGAGCACACCGGGCTGGTAGCCCTCGCCCTGCAGCTCGCGGATGACGCCGACGCGCACACCGGTCAGGTCGCCGTTCGCGCCCTGACGGGCCGCGGCGACCAGCGGAGAAAGCGGCTCGTCGATGGACGTCGAGTCGCGCGGGTCGTGGCCGCCGATGAGCTCGTGCAGCAGCGCGGAGTCCAGGACCGTCCGCGTCACGGGTCCGGCCTGGTCCAGCGACGACGCCAGCGCGATGAGCCCGTAGCGGGACACCCCGCCGTAGGTGGGCTTGACGCCGACCGTGCCCGTGACGGCGGCCGGCTGGCGGATCGAGCCGCCGGTGTCCGTGCCGATCGCCAGCGGCGCCTCGTATGCGGCGACCGCCGCCGCGGACCCGCCACCGGAGCCGCCGGGGATCCGGTCGAGGTCCCACGGGTTGTGGGTGTTGCCGTACGCCGAGTGCTCCGTGGACGACCCCATGGCGAACTCGTCCATGTTGGTCTTGCCCAGGATCGGCAGGCCCGCTGCCTTGAGCTTCTCGACGAGCGTCGCGTCGTAGGGCGGGATCCAGCCCTCGAGGATCTTCGAGCCCGCGGTGGTCTCCAGGCCCTTGGTGACGACGACGTCCTTGACCGCGATCGGCACGCCGGCGAGCGCGTGCAGCGACTCCCCGGACGTGCGGCGCGCGTCGACGTCGGCTGCGGCAGCGAGTGCAGCATCGCTGCTGACCTGCAGGAACGCGTGGACGGCACCGTCCACGTCGGCGATCCGGTCGAGGTGCGCCTGCGTCACCTCGACGCTGGACACCTCCTTCGCGGCGAGCTTCTCGGCCAGGACCGCGGCGGAGAGACGAGTGAGGCTCACGCGTCCTCCCCCAGGATCTGCGGGACCGCGAACTTGCCGTCGATGTGCTCCGGCGCGGACGCCAGCACGAGGGCGCGGTCGACCGGCTCCACGGGCACGTCGGGGCGGAACACGTTGGTCAGCGGCAGGGGGTGGCTGGTGGCCGGCACGTCGGGCGTGGCGATCTCGCTCACGCGGGCGACCGACTCGACGATGACGTCGAGCTCGCCCGCGAGGCGGTCGAGCTCCGCCGGCGTGAGGTCGATCCGTGCCAGGCCCGCCACGCGCGCGACCTCGTCGCGAGAGAGGGTGGACATGCGTCGGAGTCTAGACGTTGGGCATGCCTGCCTACGCGGGCGAGCACAGCAACGCGTCCCGCTCCCGGTGTGTGCTCCCCCGCTGGGCGCCGTCCGGTAAGTACGCTTTGCCGAGACTGGTGGTGCTGGCCGGCCCTGCCCCCCGGGTCGACCCGCCGCCTGCCCCCGACCGTGCTGCCCGCAAGAAACGCGCTCCCCCTGACCGCGCCCGCGCCACCCGACGACGCCCTGCGAGGACCACCATGCCGCCGAAGATCAAGACCGCCCTCTTCTGGATCATCGCGATCTTCCTCGTGTACGCCATCGTCACGAGCCCGGACCGCGCCGCCGACGCCGTGCGCGCCGTGTGGGACATCATCGTCAGCGCGTTCAGCAGCTTCGCCACGTTCTTCTCCAACCTGACCGAGTGACGATGGCCACCGTCGAGCAGACTCTCGCGGGGCACCGGACCCTGCGGAAGTACGTGCTGCCCGGCGAGCGCGTGGTCCTGACCCGCCGGTCCCACTGGGGCAAGCTCGCGGAGCCCGCCCTCAGCACCTTCGTCGGTTTCGTGGTCGTGGCGTGGCTCGTCGAGGTGGCCGCCACCGCCGTCGGCCAGCGCTCCGAGTGGTTGTGGTGGCTGTGGGTCGCGGTGCTCGTGCGACTCGTGTGGAAGGTGCTGGACTGGCGCAACGAGTGGTTCGTCGCCACCGACAAGCGCATGCTGCTGCTCTACGGGCTCATCACCAAGAAGGTCTCGATGATGCCGCTGGTCAAGGTCACCGACATGCGGTACTCCCGGTCCATCACCGGCCGCGTGCTCGGCTACGGCGAGTTCCTGATGGAGTCCGCCGGCCAGGACCAGGCGCTGAGCCGCATCTCCTGGGTGGCCAACCCCGACTCCACCTACCGCGAGCTGTGCGCGATCATCTTCACGCCGACACAGGTACCTCAGGCAGCGCAGAACCGTCCGCCGTCCGTCGCCGTGCGCCGCCCGGCACCGGCGCCCGTCAGCCCGGTGGTCGCCGACCGCGGCGTCGCGTGGCCACCTCTCCACGAGGTGCGCCCGGACGACACGCAGCCGATCAGCATCCCGCCGCGACAGCCTGCCGGCGACGACGGCCCGGGGTGGACCGTGTCCGGTGAGCGCGGCACGTTCGTGCCGGTCCAGGACCAGGACCGCTACGACGACTGACCGGGTCAGACCCGGTCGACCGCCGCACTGACCAGCGCCAGCAGCGCCTGGGCGTACGCGTCCGCCGCCTCGTCGGCGGTGAACACCCGCTCCGGCTGCCCCGAGAGCTCGACGAGCACCTGGTACTGACCGTCGAGCGACCGCGCCAGGCTCCGGAACGTCCGGCCGAGCAGCTCGCGCAGCTGGTCCTCGCGCGGCAGCCAGAGGGCATCCTCCTGCGCGACCGAGTCGAGCGCCCACTCCGTCGTGCCGTTGAACCCGAGAACCGTCCCGGTCGGGTACTCGTGCGGCTCGACGACCATGTCCGAGATGGTGAAGACCTGGTCGGCGAGCGTCCGCACGGCGAACCGGTCACCCGGCGCCGGACGCCAGCGCAGGCCGGCGGAGTGGAGCTGCTCGGCACGGGCGATGCTGATCATCTGGCCAGTATCACCCCTGTTCAGACGGTCGGCACGGCCCAGCGCCGTCGCGCCACCAGCACGGCGAGCACACCCGTGACAAGCAGCAGCACACCGAGCAGCGCCGGGGCGAGCGGGCTCGTCCCCGTCGCCGCGAGCGTGCTCGAGCAGCCCGACGCCGCCAGGAGGGCTGCCGCCGACATCGGTGCCGACGACGGCCCGGTGACCGCGGTGCCGAGGCCGGCGCCCGGCCCACCACCACCGGGGGACGCGAACCAGGTGTTGATCACCTCGACCGGCTGGCACACGTCGTCGCCGACAGGCAGCGCGAACTGCGCCGACGGCGGGTCGGTCGCGGTCGGGATCGTCGGCGTGCCGACACCGTCGACGACGACCTGCACGGCGTCGGCGCTCCCGGCGTCCGTCTCCGCGACCACGCACGTCGCTCCCTGGGGCAGGTCCTCGTAGACCGCGACCCAGGCACCCGCCTGGGAGAGCGTCCGCGTCGGCCCGCCAGGGACGTCGACCGGCACCGTCACACCGTCGACCTCCTGGGTGCACGCGAGGCCGACCGTGAACACGTCCCCCTGGTGGCTGGGCGCGTCCGCCCCGGAGAGGCTCTTGACCACCCTGACCTCACCGACGTCGAAGGTGTTCGTCACGGTCACCGTCGCGGGCTCACCCGCGACCGTGATCTCCCCGGGCTCCCCGTCGTCGACGGCCGAGATCGTCGTGGAGGTCGCCCCGCCCGTGGTGGGCTCGGTGACGACGCACTCGGACCCGACCGGGAGCTGCTCGTACGTGGCCGGTGACCCCGGCTCGACGCTCCGCGTGGCGCCGTCCGGGATCTCGACCGGCACCCCGTCGAACGTGCAGGACAGCGACACCTCGAACGGACCGCCGCCGTAGAGGTCGGCGCCGTCACCGGTCACGACCTTGTCGACCACGAGCGCGCCGAGGTCGTAGGTGTTCGTCACCGTGATGACGACGGGGTCGGCCTCGTCCGCGGGCACGACCGTCGCACCGGGACCGCCGAGGATGACCGTCCGGGAGATGGTCGTCGACGTCGCTCCCCCGTCGTCCGTCTCGCTGACCACGCAGTCCGCGCCGACGGGCAGGTCCGTGAACGTCACGGTCTCGCCCGGCCCGACCTCCTGCGTCGCACCGCCCGGGATCTCGATCGGGTCGCCCTCGAACGTGCACGCCAGCGACACCTCGAACGGACCCGTGCCGTACTGCGCACCGTCCCCGTCCACGACCTTCTCGACACTCAGCTCACCCAGGTCGAACGTGTTCGTCACCGTGACGAGCACCGGGTCGCCGTCGTCACCGGGGACGGCCGCCTGGCCGGGTTCGCCGTCGACGACCGTCGTGGACACCGTCGTCGACGTCGCCCCCGCCGCGTCCGTCTCGCTCACCACGCACTCGGCTCCCACCGGGAGGTCGGTGTAGGTGACCGTCTCCCCTGGGCCGACGTCCTGCGTGGCGCCACCGGGGATGTCGACCGGGTCACCCTCGAACGTGCACGCCAGCGACACCTCGAACGGGCCCGTGCCGTACTGCGCACCGTCCCCGTCCACGACCTTCTCGACGCTCAGCTCGCCCAGGTCGTACGTGTTCGTCACCGTGACCAGCGCGATCTCGTCCTCCGTGATGGTCACGGTGTCCGGAGCGACGGACACGGCGGTCGCTCCGCCGTCGTCGGTCTCCGTGATGGAGCACACCGCCCCGTCGGGGATCCCGAACCAGACCCCGGGCTGACCGGGCGTGATCTCACGCGTCGGTCCACCGAGGTACGTCTCGATCGGGATGCTGCCGAAGGTGCAGGCGAGCGTGACCTCCCACGGCCCGGCGGCGTACTGCGCGCCGTCCCCGTCGACGACCTTGCGGACCACGACCGGGGAGATCCGGAACGTGTTGGTCACCGTGATCTCGGCGTCGCCGTCGGTGACCACGACCTCGCCGGGGGCGCCACCGTCCACGGTCGTCGAGATCTCGACGTCGGTCGCCCCGCCGTCGTCCGTCTCCGTCACGACGCACTCCGAGCCGACGGGCAGGTCGTCGTACCGGGCGGGCGTGTCGACGGTCAGCTCGCGCGTCGGGCCACCGGGGATCGTGATCGGCTCGCCCTCGTAGGTGCAGCTGAGCGAGACCTCCCACGGACCCGTGGCGTACTGCGCGCCGATGCCGGCGAGAGCCTTGTCGACGACGATCGAGCCGACGTCGAACGTGTTGGTGATGACCACCTGGGCGGGTTCGCCGCCGCCGACCGTCACCGTGTCCGGCACGACGACGGCGCCCGTGGCACCACCGTCATCGGTCTCGGTGACGGTGCAGACGGCGCCGACCGGCAGGTCCACGACCTGCGCCTCGAGCGGGTCGCCGCCGCCGAGCGAGACGGTGTCGTCGTACACGGTCCGCGGATCGCCGGGACCGTCGCCGTCGTCGTCGAACGAGCAGGTCACGTCGATCTCGAACGGACCGCCTCCCCACACGTCGCCACCGTCGCCGTCGACGACCTTGAGGAGGTCGATCGCGCCGACCGCGACGGTGTTCGTGACCACGACGGCGGTCGTGACCTCGTCGCCGGCGTCGCGGGCCGTGAGGACCACCGTCGCGGAGCCGTCCACCGTGACCGGCGGCTGCCCGTCCTGGGTGACCGTGAAGGTGGTCGAGGTCGCGCCGCCCGTCGCGGTCTCGGTGACGACGCACTCGGAGCCGACCGGCAGGCCGGTGAGCTCCACCGGGGCGTCGCCGTCGTCGATCGTGACGGTCATCGGCTCACCCGGGTCGAACCCGTCGGCGTACACCGGCTCGCCGAGGAACGTGCACTCCACGGTGAGCTCGAACGGGCCGAACGGGACCGGGTCGCCGTCCTGGTCGACCGCGTCGGTGTCGAGCACCTTCGACAGCTCGAGGCCGGTGAGGTCGTAGACGTTGACGGCCTCGAGCTCGACCACGTCCGGCTCCTCGCCGATGGTCACCGAACCCACCTGGAGCTCGGTCTCGCCGTTGCTACCGTCCTCCGTGACGGTGCACTCCGCGCCGTAGGGCAGGTTCGTGACCGTCGTCGCGTCGGGTGGTGTGACGGTGATCGGGATCGGGTCGAGCTCGGTCTCGAGCCAGGTGCCGACGGCCGACGTGCAGGCGACCTGGAGGCTGAACGAGTCGGGCGCGTACTGGGCGCCGTCGCCGGTCACCGTCTTGGTGACGTCGAGCGAGCCCGTCGCGGTCGCCACGCCGACCTTGGTGCCCTCGGTGGGCAGCAGGTTGAACTGCTGCCCCTGCACGGTCTCGATGACCGCGTTGGCCGCCGCCGAGTTGTAGGCGATGGAGCGGTCGCCCGCCGCGGGCGCCTCGGCCGGGGTGGTGGTCGTCCCCTCGATCGCGATCGACTCGCCCGGCTCGAACGGGGCGTCCTCGGGGAAGTCGATGACGAACTTCATCGCGGTGATCGTCTCGAAGACCTCCTCGCTCTCGGTGCCCGTCAGGGGTGCCCACCCCGTCGCGGGGTCGCCTGCCGGGCAGGTCGGCTCATTGAGCGGGTCCTCGAGGTCGGCCATGCAGTAGTCGGTCGCGGTCGTGTAGAAGAAGGTCGCCACCGCGCCCGCCGGTGCGTTCACGAGAACGGGCGGCGGGTCGTTGGTGAGGATCGGCTCCCACTGGGACCCGCGGTCCGAGCCGGAGTAGGAACCCGTGTCACCCGGGACGGGCAGCCGGTCGTAGGAGACGACCTTGGTCATCGGGAGGTTGCCGACGTTGTCGATGCGTACGCGCCACGTCTCGTCGTGCCCGGGCGGCACCACGGGGGTGCACGGGTAGGAGTAGAAGCCCTGGGCGTCCGGTGTGCAGGTCGTCGCGGGGTCGGCGGCCGGGTCGACGAACACCTCGAGCTCGTCGTCGTCGGTGGCCTTGACCTGCTTCGACTGGGCCAGGACGCCGGCGGGGACGCTGGTCACGTCCGCGTCGGCCTCGCACGCGCCCGTGTCGGCGTCGAGCCGCGTGACGCACTCGTCCCACGGCCGGTCACCCGTGACGCCGGCGGTGTTCGGCACCACGGTCTCGGCCGGGAGGCCCAGGCGGAACTGCACCATCACGGTGATCGTGTAGGTCTGGCCCACCTCGAGGACGGTGTCGTCGGGGAACGAGAGCTCGAGGCTCTCGATGTCGCCCGTCTGCACGATCGTGACGTCCGCGGGATCGGTCGGCAGCGGTTCGCCGTTGGCGGGGTCCGGCGCTGCGCCCGTGAGCGCGAAGGTGAACGGCTCGTCGACGTCGGCCAGCGCGAGCTGCGCGCCGACGTCGTCGACCGGCATCGGGTCGGTGACGACGAGGTCGAAGATCGGCCGGTTGCCGGTGTTCGTCACCGCGATGGTCATCGGGAAGACCGCGTTGGGCGCCTCGGTGCCGCCGGTCACCGTGCCGTCGAAGGCCTTGACGATCTGCACCCCGTTCTCGGCGTGCACGTAGACGACCGACGCGTCCTGGGAGTCCGTGCCGCCGACGGGCACGAGGTCCCCCGTGTCGGGGTCGACCACCTGGTCCGCACCGGAGACCGTGCCGTCGACCGTGTTGCTCGCGACACCCGGCGCGTCCTCCCCGGGCGCCGGTGGGTTGTCCGCCAGGTCGGGCAGGACCGGCCCGCCCGTGCGCAGCTCCTCCCGGCGCTCGACGTTCATCGGCACGCTCTGCAGGGGGTTCTCCGGGTTCTCCCAGATCGCACCGTCGGCGCGCGTGAAGGTGAACCGCAGACCCTGGACGTCCTCGGGACCGACGCCCGCCGGCAGCGCGAAGGTGCTCCCGAGCGTGCCGGTCTCCCAGCCGCCTCCGCTGACGACGACGTTGTCGCCGATCGCTGTGAAGGTCGCCCCCGTGAACGCGTCGACCTGCACCTGGTCGATGGGTGCCGTGAGGGTGGCCCCCACGAACGCGTCGAAGTCGTACTGGTTCCAGAACTGCGGGTCGTCGTCGACCAGCACCATCTCCACGGCCCGTGACGGCCCGACCGGCTGACCCGTGAGCGTCATGAGCACCGGCCCGGTCCCCGGCTCGACCACCTGGCCGGGCTCGAACGTCTTGCCGACCTCCAGGTCGATCGCCGCCGTCTGCAGAACCATGTCGGCGCCGTCCCACGCGAGCGGCTGGTCCTGCGACGTCCCGCCGGGGTCGGAGACCTGCGCCGCTGCGACGTTCGGCACCGGGCTGTAGCCCTCGACCGTCACCGGGTCCCCGGTGTAGCGGTCGAGGGCGCGCAGCTGGAGCGTCAGCGTCATCGTCCCCGAGGCCTGGCTCGCGATCCGCCCGTCGAACGCCACCTCGACGCCGACGACGTCCTGCAGGTCGTCCACCGTGAGCGCCTCGGCCGCGGTCTCGTCGTACGTCGCCGTGTCGAGCGTGGCGCCGTCCCAGGTCGTGAGGGTGACGGTGGTGGTCTCGGTGCCCGTGGGCGGGGAGACGTCGACGGCCCGGAGCGTGAACGCGTCGAACGGCTCGGTGCCCTCGGTGACCTGCACCTCGTCGGTGCCCTCCAGACCCGGGTCGACGATCCGGAGCTGGTCGACGCGCGCCAGGGACTCGTTCGTGCCGGTGACGGTGACGGTGGTCGACGGGTAGAAGGCCGCCGGCGTGCCTTCCGGTGGGACGGAGATCGGGCCGCCTGTCCACGTCTTGTCGGTGCCGACGTTGATCGGCTGGTCGATGATCAGCACGGTCGCGTCGTCCGAGTCGGTGTACTGCTCGCCGTCGAACGTCGCGGTGCCCTGCGCCACGTCGCTCACCAGGCCCGCATCAGGCGTGTTGTAGAGGGTCCCGTTCGTCGAGCCCAGGACCGGCGACCCGTCGCTGCGGCGGTCGTCGCGGATCTGGAAGGTGAGCTGGACGTGCCGCCCGTCCGCCTGCGTGGACCGTGCCACACCGTCGCCGGGCTGGGGAGCGAGCACGTCGTCCGTCGTGCGGGACGGTGACTCGACGTACGTCAGCCGCGCCGCCGTCGCGTCCGCGCTCTCGTCGGCCGAGAGCGTGTACCCGGGGAACGAGCCGTCGCACGGGCAGGGGTCCCCCGCGGCCGGCACCCAGGCCCCGCCGACGTAGAGCTCGACGCTCTCGATCTCGTCGTACTGCATCAGTGGGTCGACCGACGCGTCGATCGCCTCGATCCGGACGAGGTCGAACGCGTCGTAGAACGAGCTCGCGACCGGCGTGGTCTCCGGGGTGCCGATGTCCCCGATCACCATCGGGTCCACGCCGGAGAAGCCGTTCGTCGACCAGGTGATCTGCGCGGTCACCTGGTCGGTCGACCGCGCGAGGACGGAGGGCGGGTCGCCGCCGAGGAACGCCTTGTCGAGGAAGTCGAGGTCACCCGCGCCGTCCACCGGGAACGGGTCGACCGACGCGCAGCCTTCGGCCGGGTCGGTCGGCGCGACGGTGCTCGACGACGCGCTGGACGCGCCGCAGTTGGTCAACGGCGTGTCGAGGTCGGTCGGTCCGTCGTACGCGGCGGTGAAGTTCGGCTGGAACGAGGTCTCCGGCGGGAAGCCGCCGTCCGTCGAGTCGTAGACGAACTGGACGCCCTCGGCCCCCGCCGGGAGGTCGCAGCTGACCACCTGCGGTCCCGTCCACGGTCCGCAGCCCGGAGCCGGGACCCACTCGCTGCCGTCCCAGTAGTTCACCGTGAGGGTGGAACCCGGGGGGACGTCCGTCGTGCGCACCGACGTCGCGGAGAAGTTCGCCCAGAAGTCGCCCGGGTCGGACGGGTCGGTCGGGTCCTGGATGACCACCTGGTCCGCGGACGAGGTGGACCCGTCCGGCCCGAACGGCAGCAGCTCGCTCGGCAGCTGGACGATCACGCTCTGCCCAGGGATCGCCGGGAAGGTCGACGGGGTGATGAGCTTGTCGGTGTCGGTCGCGAGCCGGTCGGTGAGAGTGACGAGGTCCGCCGCCGCCGTGCTCTCCGCGTTCGGGATCGTGGCGGTGACCTCGTTGGGGTGGGTCACGTCGTCCAGGTCCTGGTCGGGGTCCGTGTCCGCCGTGAACGGCACAGACGCCTGCGCACCCGTGACGATGGCGCCCGTGAACTCCACGCTGAAACCCAGGACCTCGCAGTCCGGCGGCGGGTTCGGCAGGGTGCCGACGGTCGTCGTGTCCAGGGTCGGGGTGGCGCCGTCGGCACAGGTGAACGTCACCGCTGCCGCGTCCGCGTTCGCCGGCCACTGGACCCCGGTCCCGTCGCCGCTCGGCCCGAACCCGGTGAACCTCAGCGGGTCGTCGCCCTCGAAGGGACTGGCGGTGCCCGGCGACGGCTCGGTCAGCGTGAGCGACGTGGTCGGGTCTCCACCGTTGGTGGCGCCGATCGTCACGGTCGTCGGCGCGCCGGCGCTGACGGTCGCCGGGTCGAAGCTCTTCGACGCGGTGACCGAGTTGTTCGGGGGCGTGATGACGTAGGTGTCGCTGTCGGACGTGGGGACCGACTGACCGCCTTCGGGGTGCACCACGGAGGACTGGACGTCGTTGGTGACGGTGGTCGCGCCGGTGAGCTCCTCCACGGCGTCGGTCTGCACGACCGAGACCGGGATCGTCGCTGTGGCACCAGGCTGGATGTCGCCCTCGAAGGTGTACCGGACGCCCTGCACGGCGGTCGGGTCGACCGAGTCGTCCAGCGGCTCCCACGAGTCGCCGTCCCAGTACTCCTCCGTCACCGTGGTCGCGTTCGGTGGCAGGCCGATGTCCCCCGTGGCGGAGTAGCCGAGGTAGGTGAACGGGTTCGGCGTCGCCGTCGGGTCCACCGGGTCCTGCACGACGAGCTGGTCGACCGGGTCGTTCGACGTGTTCGTCGCCGACAGCGTCATCGTCGTGGGGGTCCCGGGAGCAGCGATCGCTCCCTCCGGGACGATCTCCTTCGTCGTCGTGGACCCGATCACGAGCGGGACCACCGGGGTGATCGTGGCGTTCGCGGGCACGAGCGGCGCGTTGTCCGCGACCACCGTGGCGCTGTTCGTGATGGGTACGCCGTCAGCCGAGTACGGCAGGTCCGGGTCCACCTGGGCCGTGATGAGGATCTGCGCCTGAGCACCGTTCGGCACGCTCGGCCAGGTGGCGGTCACCGTGTCGGTCGTCGTGTCAGCGTCGATGGCGCCCCCCGTGGGCCCGCTCTGGATCGACGCGCTGACCAGCTCGAGGCCGTCGGGCAGCGGGTCGGTGACGACCGCGTTCGTGCAGGGGTCCGCGTTGGGGTCCGAGCAGGACACGGTGACGACGAACTGGACGTTGTCACCGGGCTGGTACGGCCCGGTGCTCGTCTCGGTCTTGCTGATGCCCCACGTGGCGGCCGCGGCCGGGAGCGCGGGGACGACGATCAACGGAAGGGACAGGACGACTGCGCCGAGCACGGCGACCCGTGGTCGCCACCACGGCAGCCTCCGTCCGCCGCCCGTCGGTCCTTCCGGTGCACGTCGCCCAGCCACCATCCCCGGCCCCCCCCGGTCAGCTCGTCGCACGTGGTCGCACTGCCCCGTGCGACCACAGACACGTCGAGCCTGGCACAGCCCGTGCACGCGGGCATCTGGTCCACCGTGGGACCGGGGGTGGCGCGCGGGGGTGGCGCGCGGGGGTGCCGAGCGCGCCACCCGGACCGGTCAGCGCGTGCTGAACGCCGCGTCGAACGCGGCCGTCGGCGGGTCGAACGCGTTGCGCTTCACGAACTCCAGCGCCTCGGGCGCGCCGAGGAGCCGGTCCATCCCGGCGTCCTCCCACTCGACCGAGATCGGGCCGTCGTACCCGATGGAGTTGAGCGCCCGGAACGACGCCTCCCACGGCACGTCCCCGCGGCCGGTGGACACGAAGTCCCACCCGCGGCGGAGGTCGGCCCACGCGAGGTGCGACCCGAGCCGGCCGTTGCGACCGTTCCCGAGGCGGAGCTTCACGTCCTTGCAGTCGACGTGGTAGATCCGGTCGGCGAACTCGAGGATGAAGTCGACCGGGTCCAGCTGCTGCCAGATGAAGTGGCTGGGGTCCCAGTTCAGGCCGAACGCCTCGCGGTGGCCGATGGCCTCCAGGGTCCGCACGGTCGTCCAGTAGTCGTAGGCGATCTCGCTGGGGTGGACCTCGTGCGCGAACCGGACGCCGACCTCGTCGAACACGTCGAGGATCGGGTTCCACCGGTCGGCGAAGTCCTGGTAGCCGGCGTCGACGGCCTCCTGCGAGACCGGCGGGAACATCGCGACGTACTTCCAGATGCTCGACCCGGTGAACCCGACGACCGTCTTCACGCCGAGCTTCGCGGCGATCCGGGCGGTGTTCTTCATCTCCTCGGCGGCCCGCTGCCGGACGCCCTCGGCGTCGCCGTCGCCCCACACGCGGTCGGACAGGATGTCGCGGTGCCGCTGGTCGATGGGGTCGTCGCAGACGGCCTGACCCTTGAGGTGGTTGGAGATCGCCCAGACCTTCAGGCCGTACTCCTCCAGCAGCGCGAGCTTGCCGGCGACGTACTCGTCGTCGTCCCAGCGCCACGGGTCCAGGTGGTCGCCCCAGCAGGCGATCTCGAGGCCGTCGTAGCCCCACCCGGCGGCCAGGCGCACGACCTCCTCGAAAGGCAGGTCCGCCCACTGGCCGGTGAACAGGGTGATCGGTCGCGCCATCGTCAGCTCTCCTTCGTGACTGGGGTCCACGTGCTGTCGTTCGCGGCGGACTCCTCGACCGCGGCGAGCACCCGCTGCACGACGAGCCCGTCGGCGAAGCTGGGCACCGGCTGGCGGTGCTCGGCGATCGCGGTGACCAGGTCCACCGCCTGGTGCGTGAACGCGTGCTCGTACCCGAGGCCGTGACCCGGGGGCCACCAGGCTGCCACGTAGGCATGCTCGGGCTCCGTGACGACGATGCGTCGGAACCCCGCGACCGCGGCGTGCTCGGACGCGTCGAAGTAGTGCAGGACGTTCATGTCCTCGAAGTCGAACGCGAGCGACCCGGTCGACCCGTTGATCTCCAGGCGGATCGCGTTCTTGCGCCCCCACGCGAACCGGGTGGCCTCGAACGTCGCCAGCCCCCCGCCCGACATCCGGCCGAGGAAGATCGCGGCGTCGTCGACGGTGACCGGGCCCGTCTCCGAGCCGGCCGTGCCGTGCAGACCGGAGTGCTCCGAGGCGACCGGGCGCTCCGTGACGAACGTCTCCAGCACCGCGGACACACCCGTGACCGACTCCCCCGTGACGAACTGGGCGAGGTCCACGATGTGCGCGCCGATGTCCCCGAGTGCCCCGGAGCCGGCCTTCTGCTTGTCCAGCCGCCACGACAGCGGCGCCTGCGGGTCGGCGATCCAGTCCTGCAGGTACTGCGCGCGCACGTGCCGGACCGTGCCGATCCGGCCGTCCGCGACGAGCGTGCGGGCGAGCTGGATGGCAGGGACGCGGCGGTAGGTGAACCCGACCATCGCGAGCCCGCTGCTGGCTTCGGCCGCCCGGACCATCGCCTCGGCCTCCGCGACGGAGTTCGCCAGCGGCTTCTCGCACAGCACGTGCTTGCCGGCCTCGAGCGCCGCGATCGCGATCTCGGCGTGCGTGTCGCCGGGGGTGCAGATGTCGACGAGGTCGATGTCGTCGCGGGCGACGAGCGCCTTCCAGTCGGTCTCCGAGCTGGACCAGCCCAGCTTCGTCGCCGCGGCGGTCACCGCGGCCTCGTCGCGACCTGCGACGGCGGCCATGTCCGGCCGCAGCGGCAGGTCGAAGAACCGGGGGGCGTTGCGCCAGGCCTGCGAGTGCGCGACGCCCATGAACGCGTACCCGACCATGCCGATGCCCAGGCGTGGGACTGCTTCTGTCACGGCTCCTCCTCGCGGCCCGTGCCCGGGCGGGTTCCCTGCGGAGGGGAACCCGCCCGGCTCGTCAGGTGGGACTCAGGACTCGAAGGCGGTCGGCAGGTACTGGTCGACGTTCTCCTTGGTCACGACGGGTGCGTAGAGCTGGATGGTGCGGGGCACCTCGACCTCGACCAGGTCGCTCATCGACTTGCCCTGCACGAGCAGGCGGGCCAGCTTGACGCCGTCGGCTGCCTGCGTGGACGGGTAGATGACGGTCGCCTTGAGGACGGAGTCGTCGGCCTTGATGGCCTCCATGACGTTCTTCGAGCCGGCGCCGCCGACCATGATGAACTCGTCGCGACCGGCGTTCTCGATGGCCGCCATGACGCCGACGCCCTGGTCGTCGTCGTGGTTCCAGATGGCGTCGAGCTGCGGCGCCGCCTGCAGGAGGTTGGCCGCCGCGGACTCTCCGCCCTGGACGGTGAAGTCGGCCGCCACGCGGTTGCTGACCTCGAGGCCGCACGCTGCGAGCGCGTCCTCGAAGCCCTGGCTGCGGTCCTGCGTCAGCGGCAGGGAGTCGATGCCCGCGATCTCCGCGACCTTCGCGTCAGGCTTGCCGCCGAGCTCGCCGCAGATGTACGCGCCGGCGCTGACGCCCATGCCGTAGTTGTCACCCAGCACGGTGGTGCGGGCGGCGTCCGGGTCCTCGAACTCGCGGTCGACGTTGATGACGACGATCCCGGCCTGCATCGCCTTGATGGCGACCTCGGTGAGCGCCGCGCCGTCGAACGGCAGCAGCACGATGGCGTCGACACCGTCGTTGATGAACTGCTCGATCTGGCTGATCTGCAGGTTCACGTCGTTCGTGGCCTCGGCCTGGACCAGCTCGACGTCGGAGTACTTGGCGGCCTCGTCGACGGCGGACTTGGTGATGGAGCCCATCCAGCCGTGGTCGGCGGCGGGGGCGGAGAAGCCGATGACGACCTTGTCACCGGGCTCGTCGTTGCTGCCGGCGGCCGCGGCGGGCGCCTGCGGCTCACCGGTGTCCTCGGCCTCGGGGGTGTTGGACGTGCAGCCGACGACGAGCACGAGAGCTGCGGCGGTGCCGGCTGCCGCGAGCCACTTACGGCGCAGAGCTGTGGACATGACGATCCTCCTTGATCGAACGGGCTGGTGCGGGGCGGAGCTGGTGAAGGTCAGGTTCCGGCGCGGGAGCGCTCGGCGATGCGCTGCTGGAGCAGCACGGCGACGACGATGATCACGCCCATCGCGATGGCCTGCGCCGAGATGGACAGGTTGTTCTGCGTGAACACGTTGCGGAGCGTCGAGAAGATCAGGACGCCCAGGACGGTGCCGACGATGGTGCCGCGGCCGCCGATGAGCAGGGTGCCGCCGACGACCACGGCGGCGATGGCGTCGAGCTCGTAGAGCTGGCCGTTGGTGGAGCTGCCGGCCGTCGTGCGGCCGAGCATCATCACGCCACCGATGCCCGCGGTCAGACCACAGAGGGCGTACAGGTACATCGTGTGGCGCTTGACCTTGATGCCCGCCAGGCGTGCTGCCTCGGGGTTGCCGCCCACCGCGATGGTGCGTCGGCCGAACGTCGTGCGGTTGAGCAGGAACCAGCCCGCGACGGCGACGACGAGGAAGATCCAGACCAGCATGGGCAGCCCGAGGGGGGACGAGCGGAAGAAGTCGAGGAAGGAGTCGACCTTGACGACCTGGGTCCGCCGGTTGGCGATGATCTCCGCGAAGCCGCGGGCCGCCACGAGCATGGCCAGCGTCGCGATGAAGGCGAC
This sequence comes from Cellulomonas sp. Leaf334, assembly GCF_001424195.1. Taxonomy (GTDB): domain Bacteria; phylum Actinomycetota; class Actinomycetes; order Actinomycetales; family Cellulomonadaceae; genus Cellulomonas. The sequence continues at coordinate 328,615 of NZ_LMOO01000007.1, forward strand.
CACCTTGCCGTAGGCGATCAGGACGCCGTTGATGACGCCCGCCCCCAGACCCACGCCCAGCGCGCAGAGCACGATGACGATCCAGTGGAAGTCCTCCGCCATCGCCTGCGTGGCCAGCGTGGAGGCCCACACCGACGACAGCCCGACGACGGAGCCGACCGACAGGTCGATGCCCCCGCCGGTGATGACGAATGTCATCCCGATGGACAGGACCCCGATCACCGACGCGAGCCGCAGGATGGTCAGCAGGTTGTCGATGCTGGCGAACCGCTCACCGGCGGTGATGACACCGAAGATGCACAGCGCGACCAGCGCGATCACCAGTCCGAGGTTGCGTCCGGTCGCCCCGGTCAGGAGACCGCTACGCTTCTGGGAGGGCTTGGCCACCCTCTCGATCCGGGCCGACTCGTCGGCGGCCGGGACGGTCACGTCCTGCTCGCTCACGCGGCACTTCCTTCCATGACGAGGTCGAGCACGCGGTGCTCGTCGATGTCGGACGCCGGCCCGTCGTGGACCACGCGCCCTTCGGAGATGACCAGGACGCGATCGGACAGCCCGATCACCTCCGGGATGTCGCTGGAGACGACGACGACGGCGGCCCCCTGGGCGGCCAGGTCGGCGATCAGCCCGTAGATCTCGGCGCGGGCGCCGACGTCGACCCCGCGGGTGGGCTCGTCGAGCAGCAGGACCCGGCAGCCGTGCACGAGCCAGCGCGCGAGCAGGACCTTCTGCTGGTTGCCCCCGGACAGCGTGCGTGCGCTGCGGTCCGGGTCGGACGGCCGCACGTCGAGAGCCTGGATCTGCTCGCGGGCCACCGTGCGCTCGGCGCCCTCGTCGAGGAACGACGCCTTGGCGGTGCGCGCGAAGGTCGAGAGCGTGATGTTGCGGTAGACGGGCTCGTCGAGGATCAGGCCCTGGCTCTTGCGCTCCTCGGGGCACAGGCCGATGCCGGCGGTGACCGCGTCGCTGACCGACCCGGCGCGCAGCCGACGGTCCTCGATCTGGACGGTCCCGGCGGTCGCCTTGCGCGCCCCGAACACGGTCTCCAGGATCTCGGTGCGTCCCGATCCGACGAGCCCGGCGAGCCCGACGACCTCGCCGGCCCGCACCTCGAACGACACGTCGCTGAACGCCCCGCGCAGACCGAGCCCGTCGACGCGGAGCACCGTCGCGGCGTCCGGCGGCACGGCGTCGCGCTGCGGGATGGCGTACTCGACGTTGCGTCCGGTCATGAGCTTGATGAGCTCGGCGGTGGGTGTCTGGGCGACCGGCAGGCCCGACGCGACGGTCCGACCGTCCTTGAGCACGGTGATCCGGTCGCCGATCTGCCGGATCTCGTCGAGGCGGTGGGAGATGTAGACCACGGCCACGCCCGACGCGGTGAGCTCGCGGACCACGCGGAACAGGTTGGTGACCTCCTCCGCGTCGAGGACGGCGGACGGCTCGTCCATGACGATCACCCGGGCGTCGTGCGACAGGGCGCGCGCCATGCTGACGATCTGCTTGCCGGCGGCGGAGAGCTGGCCGACCTCGCGGTGCGGGGACAGGTCTCCGTGACCGAGGCGCGTGAGGAGTGCACGGGTGTTCGCCGTCGCGGCGCGACGCTGCGAGAACCCGGCGGTGGCCAGCTCGTGGCCGAGGTAGATGTTCTCCGCGACGGAGAGCCCGTCGACGACGTCGAGCTCCTGGTACATCGTCGCGATGCCGAGCTTGAGGCCCGCGACCGGGTGCGTGATGGTGACGGGCTCGCCGTCCAGGAGGATCTCGCCCTCGGTCGGCTGGTGGGCGCCGGCGAGCACCTTGATGAGCGTGGACTTGCCCGCGCCGTTCTGGCCCAGGAGGCAGTGGACCTCGCCGGCCCGGATCTCCAGGTCGACGCCGTCCAGCGCCCGGGCCCCCGGGAACTGCTTCACGATCCCGCGCATCTGCAGCAGCGGCGGGTCTTCCGTTCGGTCCGCATTGACCATGGGCAGGAACGTAGAACCACTTCTGTCGCCGGTCAAGCAAAAGTCGCCACTTGTGTGGCACGGTTACACGAACGTGACCTACAGAAGGCGGAATGGTTCACTGTGCGCATGGACGAGCTACTGAAGTTCGCTCCTCGGCCGACGGGCGCCGGGGACATGTTCCAGCTCCTCCGTGACCGGCAGCCGCGGACCCGTTCCGATCTCGCCACGCTCACCGGGCAAGCGCGTTCCACGATCGCCGCCCGCGTCGACCTCCTGCTCGCGTCCGGCTTCGTCGCGCCCGCCGGTGAGGCCAGCTCGACGGGCGGCCGTCCGCCCGCCACGTTCGCGTTCAACCCGTCGGCACGCGTCGTCCTGGCCGTCGACCTCGGCGCCACCCACTCCCGCCTGGCCCTCACCGACCTCGTCGGGACTGTCCTCGCCGAGCACCACGAGCCCATCGCGATCGCCGAGGGCCCCGGCCCCGTGCTGGACCGCGTCGTCGAGCTGGGACTCGAGCTGCTCAGCACCGCGCGCCGCCCGCTCAGCGACCTGGTCAGCGTCGGGGTGGGCCTGCCGGGGCCCGTCGAGCACTCGACCGGACGCCCGATCAACCCGCCGATCATGCCGGGCTGGGACGACGCCGACGTGCCCGGGCTCCTCGCCCGCAAGCTGCGCGTCCCGGTGCTCGTGGACAACGACGTCAACGTGATGGCACTGGGCGAGCACACCTCCGAGTGGCCCGACGTCGACCACCTCCTCTTCGTCAAGGTCGCCACCGGCATCGGCGCCGGGATCATCTCCGACGGTCAGATCCGCCGAGGTGCGCAGGGCGCAGCCGGCGACCTCGGGCACATCGCCGTACCCGGAGGGCTCGACCTGCCGTGCCGCTGCGGCAACACCGGCTGCCTCGAGGCCGTCGCCAGCGGACCCGCCATCGCGAACGCCCTGGCCGACGCCGCGACCAGCGCGGACGTCGTGGCGCTCGTGCGGGCCGGAGACGTCGACGCCAGCCGCGAGGTCCGGGCCGCAGGCCGGCACATCGGCGAGGTCCTCGCCGCGTGCGTGAGCATGCTGAACCCGTCGGTCATCGTCATCGGCGGTGTCGTCGCCGAGGCCGGGGAGCACCTGCTCGCCGGCATCCGCGAGGTCGTCTACCGCCGCTCCCTGCCCCTGGCCACGCAGCACCTGCGCATCGTCGCGTCCCGCACCAAGGGGCGCGCCGGCGTGCTCGGGGCGAGCGCGATGGCCTCCGAGCACGTCCTGTCCGCCGCCGCGATCGACGCCCTGATCAGCTAGAAGGAGACCCGCCGTGGCCCCACAACGTCGCGCCCTCGTCGTCCGCGGCGGCTGGGACGGGCACGCGCCCGAGGAAGCCGCCGAGCTGTTCGTGCCGTTCCTGCGCGAGCACGACTTCGACGTCGTCGTCGAGGGCTCGCTCGAGGCCTACGCCGACCCCGACCTCATGGCTGCCACCGACCTCGTGGTCCAGTGCTGGACCATGGGCGACATCCTGGCCGACGAGCTGCGCGGCCTGCGCACCGCCGTCGCGGCCGGCACCGGGTTCGCCGGCTGGCACGGCGGGATCGTGGACTCGTTCCGGATCGCCACCGACTACCTCCAGCTCGTCGGCGCCCAGTTCGCCGCGCACCCCGGCGGTCCCCTGGTCGAGCACACCATCGAGATCACCGGCGACCACCCGATCGTCGAGGGCGTGCACGACTTCACGCTGCGCTCCGAGCAGTACTGGCTGCTGACCGACCCCCTCAACGACGTGCTGGCGACGACCACGATCACCCCGGGTCCCGACGACCCCTGGCACGAGCCCGTGACGTCCCCGGCAGTCTGGACGCGTCGGTGGGGCGCCGGGCGGGTGTTCGTCTGCGCACCCGGGCACCTGCTGGCCGACCTCGAGGTGCCCTCGGTCCGGACGATCATCGAGCGCGGGCTGCTCTGGGCTGCCCGCTGAGCGACCGCACGGCGGGAACACGGTGAGCAACAGTCCGCCGGTCGGGTAGATTTCGTCCTGCCAACGCCGGGGAGCTCGAGACAGTCGGGCTGAGAGGACGAGCCGCGACACCGCAGGGTGTCAGCGCACGTCGACCCGAGAACCTGAACTGGGTAATGCCAGCGGAGGGATGCGCCACCGAGCGCGGCGTGGGCGGTCTCCTGGCCGTCGCCGGGTCTCCGTCGTCGTCGTCCCCGGACGGGTGGACCTGTGCTGCGTGTGCCCGGTCCGACCCACCCCGGAGGAACACCGTGCTCGCACAGATCCAGGTCTCTCCCCGCCCGAGCGGGACCGACGACGACCGGTACGCCTACGTCGACGCCGCCATCGCCGTCATCCAGCAGTCCGGCCTCGTGTACGAGGTCGGCGCCATGGGCACCACCGTCCAGGGCACGCCCGACCAGATCTGGCCCCTGCTGCGCGCCGTGCACGAGGCGACCGTGCTCGCGGGCGCGTCGGCGGTCTCCAGCGTGATCAAGGTGGGTCAGGGCAAGGACGACGCCGGACCCACGATCGCGGACCTCGTGGGCAAGTTCCGGGCCTGAGTCCGTGCGCCGCTGGCGTCGACTCGTCGCCCCGTCGCTGGCCGGCCTCGTGCTGCTCGTCGGCTGGGAGGTCGGGGTGCGCCTGTCCGACCTCCCCGCCTTCGTCCTGCCGCCGCCGTCGCAGGTCGCCCGCACCGCCGTCGAGGTCGCACCGCTGCTCGGCGACGACGTCGCGACGACCCTGACGGAGGCCGGTCTCGGGCTGCTGCTCGGGGCCGTCGTCGGGCTGCTGCTCGCCGTGCTCATCGCGGCGTTCCCGCTGGTCTCGGACACCGTCTACCCGCTGGTCACGCTCACGCAGACCGTGCCGACCGTCGTCCTCGCCCCTCTGCTCATCCTGTGGGCCGGGTTCGGGCTGCTGCCCAAGGTGCTGCTCGTCGCCCTCACGGCGTTCTTCCCCGTGCTCGTCGCCGCCGTGACCGCGATGGCCGCCGTCGACGCGGAGCACGCCGAGATGGTCGCCGGGCTGGGCGGCACCCGCCGGCACCAGTTCTGGCTCGTGCAGCTCCCCGCGTCCGTGCCCGGTGCGCTCGGTGGCCTGCGCGTCGCCGCGACGTACGCGATCGGCGCGGCCGTCGTCGCCGAGTACCTCGCCGGCCAGAGCGGTCTGGGCGTGTTCGTCCAGCGCTCGCGCAAGGGCTACGAGGTCGACCAGATCCTCGTCGCCGTCGCCCTCGTGGCCGTACTCACCGGCCTGCTGTTCCTGCTCGTCGACGGCCTCGCGCGGCTCGCCACGCCGTGGCAGCGGCCGTCGCTCCCCTCGCGTCCCGGAAGGACCCCCGCATGAGAACCCGTCTCCTCGCTGCCGTCGCGAGCCTCTCGCTGCTCACCGCCTGCACGGCGGTCGCCGCCGACGACGCCGCGCTGCGACCCGTGTCCGTCATCCTCGACTGGACGCCGAACACCAACCACTCCGGCCTCTACCTCGCGCAGGCGCGCGGCTACTTCGCCGACGCGGGGATCGACCTCACGATCGTCGAGCCCGGTGACACGTCCGGCCTGCAGCTTCTCGCGGCAGGCAAGGCGGACTTCGCGTTCTCCGTCGCCGAGGGGCTCGTTCCCGCCCGTGAGCAGGGCGCCGAGGTCGTCTCGGTGGCTACCGTCATCCAGCACAACACCTCCAGCCTCATCTCCCTGACCGAGTCCGGCATCACCAGGCCGCGCGACCTGGCCGGCCACTCCTACGGGTCGTACGGCTCGGAGCTCGAGGAGGCGCTCATCCGCACGCTCGTCGAGTGCGACGGCGGCGACCCCGACGCCGTCGAGCTGACCCCTCTGTCGAGCGACGACTTCCGGATCGGCCTGACCGAGCACCAGTTCGACGCCGCCTGGGTGTTCGACGCGTGGGACACCATCCGGCTCGGGCAGATCGACGGCCTGGACGTCTCGACGATCCCGTTCATCGAGCACACCGACTGCATCCCCGACTGGTACACCCCGCTCGTCGCGACGTCGCAGCAGCACCTCGACGACGACCCCGAGCTGGTCCGGGACTTCCTCGCCGCCCTCACGCACGGGTACGAGGACGCCATCGCCGAACCGCAGGCCGCCGCCGACGCGATCCACGGGGCGGCGCCCGAGATCGACGAGGAGCTGCTCGCCCTCAGCGCGCAGTGGCTCGCACCCCGCTACACCGACGACCCCGAGCACTGGGGCGTCCAGGAGGCGAAGGTCTGGGACGACTTCGTCGGCTTCCTCCAGGACCACGACCTCGCCGACCCTGGTTTCGACACCGACGCCGCGTGGACCGATGACTACCTCCCTGTCGACTGAGGCGCCGACCACGGCCGTCCCGGCGCTCGAGGTCGCCGGGCTGACCGTCACGTTCCCCGGCGTCGTCGCACTCCACGACGTCGACCTGCAGGTCGGGGTGGGCGAGTTCGTCGCGGTCGTCGGACCGTCCGGGTGCGGCAAGTCGACACTGCTGCGCATCCTCGCCGGCCTCACACCGTCCGGCGCGACGGTGACCGGCGCGACAGCCTGCCCGTCGGCCGCGGCGTGGATGCCCCAGCGCGACGGCCTGCTCCCGTGGCGGCGGGCGCTGCCGAACGCGCTGGTCGGCGCCCGGATCGCAGGTCAGGACCGGACGGTCGCCGAGGCTCGGGCGCGCGAGCTGTTCGACGAGTTCGGGCTGGCAGGGTTCGAGCGGGCGTGGCCTCACGAGCTGTCCGGCGGCATGCGGCAGCGCCTCGCGCTGCTCCGGACCTGCCTGCCCGGGCGTCCGGTGCTGCTCCTCGACGAGCCGTTCGGTGCGCTCGACGCGATCACCCGGCGCCGCATGAACGCCTGGCTGGCGGGCCTCGACCTCGCCGGCCACGGGCGGACCGTGGTGCTCGTGACGCACGACGTCGACGAGGCGCTGCTGCTCGCGGACCGCGTGCTCGTGCTCTCGGAACGGCCCGGTCGCGTCGTCCTCGACCTGCCCGTGCCCCGGGACGGGACGGACGGGGCGCGCCGTTCGCTGCTCGACGCGCTCGAGGTCATGACGCGGCCGCGCTGACGGTCGAGCGGTCGGCGCGCAGGACCGTCCCCACCACGACGCCGACAGCGGCGACACCCGCAGCCACGACGAGCGCGGTGCGGGTGTCGCCGACGGTCGAGAGCACCGCGACGCCGAGCGCGCCACCGATCGCGAACGACGTGTCCGCGATCCCGGCGGCCAGCCCTGCGTCGTCGTCCGCCACCCCGGAGACGGCGGCGATCTGGGCGCTCACGAAGGCGGCGCCGAGACCTGCGCCGAACACCACCAGACCGACGCCGAGGGGCAGCGCGGTCAGCGCGACGCTGCCCACCGCGAGCAGCGCCGTGCCGGCCACGGCCACGGTCCGCACCCCCGCCCGGGTGACGACGGCCTGCCCGGCGAAGGACCCGGCCACCGAGGCGACGGTCATGGCGGCCGTGGTCAGCCCGAACTGCACCGGGGACGTGCCCGACGCGTGCGCGCCGAGCGCCAGCACCAGAAGGACGCCGTCCACACACATCCCCGCCACCAGCAGCAGCACGTTCCCGGCGACGAGCCGTCGCGACCGCACCACCCGCCACGGGACCAGCGGCGCGACCGTGCGGCGCTCGACCACGACGAAGACCGCCATCAGCAGGGCGGCGGCCACCAGCGCCGGCCACGACGCCTCCGTGATCGCCAGGACGAGGAGCACGAGTGACGCGGTCACGGTGGCCGCGCCGGTCAGGTCGAAGGAACGGGGGCCGGCCGGCCTCTCGGTGTCCTTCGGGAGCAGCCGCCGCGACGCGACCAGCAGCACGACGCCGACGGGCAGGTTGACCAGGAAGATCCACTGCCAGCCCCACAGCTGGGTGATCGGCCCGCCGAGCAGCAGCCCGGCCGTGCCGCCGACCCCGCCGATCCCGCCCCAGATGCCGAGCGCCCGGTTGCGCTCCGGACCGGGCTCGAACGTCGTCAGCACCAGCGAGAGCGCCGTCGGCGCCATGATCGCCGCGCCCACCCCCTGCAGGACGCGAGCGCCGACGAGCACCGCCGGTGCGCTCGCCGAGCCGCAGACCAACGACGCGGCCGTGAAGATCGCGATGCCGACCAGGAACACCCGGCGGCGGCCGAGCAGGTCCGCGACCCGCCCGCCGAACAGCAGGAGCCCGCCGAACGTCACGAGGTAGGCGCTGAGCACCCACTGCACGTCCCCGGAGGCGAACGCGAGGTCGTCGGCGATCGACGGCAGCGCGACGTAGACGATCGTGCTGTCGAGGACGACGACGAAGAACGCCGTGCCGAGCACCGCCAGGATCCGCGTCGTGGGCATGTTGCACAGTAGGACTGTTTAGTTAGAAATAACAACCACTTAGTATGTCTCCATGACACGCACGTACGACGACGCCTGCGGGATCGCCCACGCGCTCGACCTCGTCGGGGAACGGTGGGCTCTCCTCGTCGTCCGGGAGCTGCTGCTGGGGCCCAAGCGCTTCACCGACTTGCGCGCGGGCCTGCCGGGGGTCAGCGCGAACATCCTCAGCCAACGGCTCCGCGAGCTCGAGTCCGAGGGGATCGTCGAGCGCGCCACCCTGCCACCGCCGGCCGCGGTGGCCGTGTACGCGCTGACTCCTCGCGGCGCCGAGCTCGAACCCGTGGTCCTCGCGCTCGGCACCTGGGGCATCCGCTCCCCCACCCTGCCCCGCGACGGCCACCTCGGCGTCGACTCGGTGATCCTCTCGCTGGGGGCACAGCTCACCCACACCGACCCGCCCGCCACCTACGAGCTGCGACTCGACGCGTACCGGTTCACCGTCCGGCTCCACGACGGGCGTGTCGACGTCGCGCGCGGATCAGCCGACGGGCCGGACGCCACGATCACGACCAACCCTCGCGCGCTCGATGCGATCGTGTCGGGCGACCGCACCCTGGCCGACGTCATCACCTCCGGCGAGGCGACCGTCGACGGGGACGAGGACGCGGCCGAACGCCTCGCCACCTACTTCGCCTAGCTCCGCTCCCGGTAGACGTACCTCTCGGCCGGCTGGAAACCCAGCGCCGTGTAGAGCGCACCGGCGGCCGCGTTCTCGGCCTCGACCTGGAGGAACGCACGCCGGGCACCCCGCCGCGCACCCTCGTCGAGCGCACGTTCGGTGAGGTACCGCCCGAGCCCGCGGCGGCGGGCGGCCTGCGCGACGACGAGGCACGACAGCGCGACCCACTCCTCCGCGAACGCGGCGCGGATGACTCCGACCAGTCCCGTCGCGTCGGTCGCCGTGAGGTAGACCGCGGGCGCCCCACCGAGCACGCTGCGGGCCAGCCGGAGGCTCGTAGCATCCGCCTCCGCCGCGGCTCCGGTGGCGTGCAGCCGGGCCTTCGACCCCGACCACGCCGCGAGCCACTCGTCGTCGGGGCGGTCGGCGACGGACACCCGCACCGGTCCAGCGCTCGTGCGGACCGTGCCGTGGTGAGGATCGATCCCGTCGAGATCCCGCACGAGCACGTCGGTCCGGGACATCACCTCGTAGTCGCGCAGCGCGAGCAGGTCGTCCAGGCCCCGGGGCGACGCCCGGCACACCCGCACGATCGACGGCTGCCCCTGCTCGGCGTAGAGCTCCTCCACGCGGTCGAGCGTCGCCGTGACGTCCGGCGGGGTGCCGAGCGGTAGGACGCTGTTCGCGCGGCGGGTCAGCCCGCCGGACAGCCCGACCCGCCACCCGTCCACGTCGACCACCCGGGCCGGCGGCCACGTCGCGAGCTCGACCAGTGCACCGGGCGCGTCCGGCGGCGTCCACGTGTGCACCCGAAGGTGCACCTCGACGTGGCCCCAGTCGCGCTCCGGCACCGCGACGAACCCGAGCCGCCGGTACAGGCGCTGAGCAGCCTGCATCGAGTCGAGCGTCGACAGCACCACCCGCGTCGCGCCGCTCGCCACCGCCTCGCGCAGCGCCGCCGCCATCAGCAGGTCGGCGATACCGCGACGCCGGGCCTCGGGCGCCACCGCGAGCATCCGGATCTCCAGCTCCCCCGGTTCCGCGACCTCGGCGTAGGACGTGCCGTACGGCGCGAGCGTGACGGTGCCGACGACCACCAGGTCGTCGTCGGCACGGTCGTTCGCACCGTCACCCTCCCCCGGCGGGACCAGCGCGACCAGCGCGACCAGCAGCGTCGCCTCGCGCGCCCGCCGCTCGGCATCGCGCAGCTCGTCGGCGTAGGACTCCTCCGCACCGACCAGCCGGTCCGCCAGGTACGCCTCGGCGGTCAGCGCCCCGGCGTCCGCCACCTGCGCACCGACCGCCACGCGGACCACGGCACCGGTCACGCCGCACCTCCCGCTGGTCGGCCGCCGAGCACGTCAGGCGTCATCGTCGCCGGCCGGCCCGTCCGCCGGGGTGTCTCCCACACCCGCCGGCCCCTCGGCCAGCAGCCGCTCGAACCCGGCCTCGTCGAGGATCCGCAGCCCGAGCTCGCGCGCCTTGGCCTCCTTGGAGCCGGCGTTCTCCCCGACCACCACGTAGTCCGTCTTCTTGGAGACGCTCCCCGCCGACTTGCCGCCGCGCGCCAGGATCGCCTCCTTCGCACCGTCCCGGCTGAACCGCTCCAGCCCTCCGGTGACCACGACGGTCAGTCCTTCGAGCGTGCGCGGCGCCGACTCGTCACGTTCCTCGGTCATCCGCACGCCGGCAGCGGCCCACTTCTCGACGATCGCCGCGTGCCACTTGTCGTCCTCGCCCGGCTGCTCGAACCAGGACACCACCGCGGCGGCGATCGTCGGGCCCACGCCCTCGGCGGCGGCGATCTCCTCCTCCGTCGCGACCGCGATCGCCGGCACCGACGCGAAGTGCTGCGCGAGCGCCCGCGCGGCGGTGGGTCCGACGTGCCGGATCGACAGCGCCACGATCACCCGCCAGAGCGCGGCCTCCTTGGCCTTCTCCAGGTTGCCCAGCAGCGCCGCACCGGTCGCGTTGAGGTCCCCCGCCTCGCGCACGGCGCCGGCCACCTTGGAGCGGGCCGAGAGCGTGAACAGCGGAACCTTGCGCAGCGCGTCGGCGTCGAGCGCGAACAGGTCACCCTCGTCCGTGACGACTCCGGCGGTCAGCAGCGCGCTGGCCGCCTCCCAGCCGAGCGCCTCGATGTCGAACGCCCCGCGGGACGCGACGTGGAACAGCCGCTCGCGCAGCTGCGACGGGCAGGACCGCTGGTTGGGGCAGCGGATGTCGACGTCGCCCTCCTTGGCGGGCGCCAGCGGGGTGCCGCACGAGGGGCACTCGGTCGGCATGACGAACGCACGCTCGGTGCCGTCGCGCAGGTCGACCACGGGTCCGACGATCTCCGGGATCACGTCCCCGGCCTTGCGCAGCACCACCGTGTCCCCGATGAGCACGCCCTTGCGCGCGACCTCGCTCGCGTTGTGCAGCGTCGCCATCTCGACGGTCGACCCCGACACGAACACCGGCTCCATCACGCCGTAGGGCGTCACGCGCCCCGTGCGCCCGACGTTCACGCGGATGTCGAGGAGCTTGGTGTTCACCTCCTCGGGCGGGTACTTGTACGCGATCGCCCATCGCGGTGCACGGCTGGTCGACCCGAGGCGGCGCTGCAGCGCGATCTCGTCGACCTTCATCACGATGCCGTCGATCTCGTGCTCGACGTCGTGCCGGTGCTCGCCGTAGTACGCGATCATCTCCCGCACCCCGTCGAGCCCTTCGACGATGCGCGTGTGCCCCGAGACCGGCACACCCCAGCCGGCCAGCAGGTCGTAGACCTGCGACTGCCGCTCGATCCCGGTCCCCTGCCCCGCACCCCAGACCAGCGCTCCGATGCCGTGCGCGTACATCCGCAGGTCCCGCGACGCCGTGACCCGGGGATCCTTCTGCCGCAGCGACCCGGCCGCCGCGTTGCGCGGGTTGGCGAACGGGCTCTTTCCCGCCTCCACCTGCGACGCGTTCAGCTCGGCGAACGCCGCGACCGGCAGGAACACCTCACCGCGGATCTCGATGCGCTCCGGGTGCGTCGCGGGGTCCCCGCCGAGCACGTCCGGGATCGTCGAGATGGTCCGGACGTTCAACGTCACGTCCTCGCCGGTGCGCCCGTCGCCGCGCGTCGCCGCCCGGACGAGCCGCCCCTTCTCGTACAGGAGCGCGATGGCGAGCCCGTCGATCTTCAGCTCGCACAGGTAGTGGATCTCAGTGTCGACGTCCCACTCCAGATCCCGGTGCAGCCGACCCGCCCAGGTGCTGATGTCCTCGTCGGAGAACGCGTTGTCCAGCGAGAGCATCCGCTCGACGTGCTGGACCGACGCGAACTCCGTCGAGAACGTGCCGCCGACCCGCTGCGTCGGCGAGTCGGGGGTCCGCAGCCCCGGATGCTCGTCCTCCAGCGCCTGCAGCTCCCGCAGCCGCTCGTCGTACTCCTTGTCCGACGACGTGGGCGCGTCGCGGATGTAGTACGCGAACTGGTCCGCCTCGATCAGGGCGGCCAGCTCGGCCCAGCGATGCCGGGCCTGCGCGGGGATCTCGGTCTCGGCGGACGCGCTCACGGGCGCGGGTGCTTCGTCGCTCACCCGCACATCCTCTCGCGCACCGCCCACACCCGCGCCGTCCACGCCGGTGGGTCGAGCTCAGGCCGAGCCGCGTGCCGATGCGTCCCGTCGGCGCCGCAACCACGGCCCGACGACGAGCACCCCGCACACCAGCACGCCACCCACGGCGAGCACCGCGCCGGCGGCGAACAGCGGGACGGACGCTGCGGCCACGACGACCTCGGTCGGCTCCCCGTCGACGTCCCACGTGCAGATGGCCTGCGGCGGGACGACGGTGTAGCGCACGGACGCGGAGTCGGTCCCGGCCGCGAAGGCCTCGACGCACGGGTCGGGGTCGTCCTTCGTGGCGGTCAGAGTGGTCACGCCGATGCCGGTGTAGCAGATGACGAGGAGCACCATCCCGACGATCGCCGCCCCGGACCCGACGAGCAGCGTCAGTGCACGCTTCACGCTCGGCTGTGCGGCCACCGTCATGCCTCCGCTCGTTCGGCCACGATCCTCGCGGCCCTGACCAGTCCGGCCAGCACGGCGCGGGCGTCGTCCGGGCTGCCCTTCCCGGTGATGTCCCCGGCGAGGAGCACGACGTCGCGCAGCCCCGCCATCGGCAGCCCCACGGACCGCCACGGCCGGGTGAGCGTATCGGCCTGGCCGGCCACGTCGGGACCGGCGCACTGCGACGACGCCTGCGGCGCGAGCTCGGGCCAGAACGCGAGGCCGCCCTCGATCACCTCGGCGACCTTCTCCCAGCTGCGCTCGTCGAGCGCCGGGACGGCGAGCGCGAACCCGTCGACCTCGGCGGCGCGGATCGCACCCAGGGAGGTCCAGGCGGTGCCGCCGTGCACGACCACGCGGGCACCGTCCTGTGCGCGGGCCACCTCGCCGATGCGCTCGGCCGCCACGGGACCGGGGACGGAGCGCAGCGCGGAGTAGCCCGAGAACGACGGCAGCACGCCCGCCATGACCTGCGCGAGCAGGGGCTCGTGGAGCAGCACGGTCACCTCGGCGCCCGGCACCGAGCGGCGGACCGCGGCGAGGTGCTCGGCCAGTCCCGCGGACAGCGATGCGGCGAGCTCGCGGACGGCACCGGCGTCGGAGACCACCCGGTCCCCGCGCGAGAGGTAGAGGGACGCGGCGAGGGTCATCGGACCGAGCACGGGCACGACGAGCGGTCCGGACCAGCCGTGGCCCGCGACCGCGAGCGCGTCGATGTCCTCCCGCGCGTAGGCCTGCGCACGGGCGAGGTCGCGGCTGGGGCGGTCGGCGAGCTTCCAGCCGTGCGGGCCCAGCTCGGTGGGCAGCTCGGCGAGCAGCGCTGCGGAGCGACCGACCCGGTCGGCCCAGGGCCCGCGCTCGGCGAGGGTCACCGTGAAGGGCAGCCCGGCCACCTCGGACGGGGTGTCGACGAGGTCGCCGACGACGACGGTCTGCGCCTCGAGCACGTCCAGGCCGGGCCACGGGCCGGTCCCCGTGACACCCGGTCGCCCGCCGGTCACCGGGCGACGCCGGCGGTGGCGCGTTGCGCGGCGGTGACGGTGGCCTGGCCGAGCACGCGGGTGCCGTCGTAGAGCACGGCCGACTGGCCGGGGGCCACACCGCGGAGGTCACCCGACGAGTCGAGCACCACCTCGACGGTCCCGTCGCGCACGGTGGCCCTCGCGGGTACGGCAGAACCGTGGGCGCGGACCTGCAGCGAGCACGCGAAGGTGCCGTCCGCGTCGGCGAACCAGACCGCGCGGTCGGCCTCGACCGACTGCACCGCGAGCTCGTCGGCGGACCCGACGACGACCCGGTTGTTGACCGGCTCGACCGACAGCACGTACCGCGGCTTGCCGTCGGGCGCAGGCCGGCCGATGGAGAGGCCCTTGCGCTGCCCGACGGTGAACGCGTACGCCCCGTCGTGCTGCCCGAGCACGGCGCCGGAGCCGTCGACGATCTCGCCGGGCTGCGACCCGAGCCGCGAGCGCAGGAAGCCCTGGGTGTCCCCGTCGGCGACGAAGCAGATGTCGTAGGAGTCCGGCTTGGCGGACACGGACAGCCCGCGGGCGGCCGCTTCGGCGCGCGTCTCTTCCTTGGAGGCCACGTCGCCGAGCGGGAATATCGACCGCGCGAGGCGCTCGGGACCCATCACGGCGAGCACGTAGGACTGGTCCTTGGCCACGTCCCGGGCGCGGTGCAGCTCCCGGGTGCCGTCGGGACGGGTCTCGATGCGGGCGTAGTGACCGGTGCAGACGGCGTCGAACCCGAGCGCGACGGCCTTGTCCAGGAGCGTCGCGAACTTGATGTGCTCGTTGCAGCGCACGCACGGGTTCGGGGTGCGGCCGGCCTCGTACTCGGCGACGAAGTCCGCGACGACGGTCTCCTCGAACCGCTCGGACAGGTCCCACACGTAGTACGGGATGCCGAGAACGTCTGCCGCCCGGCGGGCGTCCCCGGCGTCCTCGATCGAGCAGCACCCGCGCGATCCCGTGCGGAACTGGTCGCGCGTGCGGGACAGGGCCATGTGCACGCCGACGACGTCGTGCCCGGCGTCGACCGCGCGGGCCGCGGCGACCGCGGAGTCGACGCCTCCCGACAGGGCGGCCAGCACGCGCATCAGCGCACCGACCCGACGGTCGCGAGCCCGGCGGCGCGGGCCCGGTCGACAACGCCCGGCAGGGCCGCCAGCAGCGCGTCGACGTCGGCGGCGGTCGACGGGTGCCCGAGGCTGAACCGCAGCGCACCGCGCGCGGCGACCTCGTCGACCCCCATCGCCAGCAGGACGTGGCTGGGCCGGGGCACGCCCGCCTGGCACGCCGACCCCGTCGACGCCTCGATGCCGGCGGAGTCCAGCAGGTAGAGCAGCGAGTCGCCCTCGCAGCCGGGGAACGTGAAGTGGGCGTTGGCGGGCAGCCGTCGCGAGGGGTCCCGCGGTCCGCGCAGCACGGCGTCGGGGACCACGTCCTGCACCCGCGCGACGAGCGTGTCCCGGAGGGCGCCCACCCGGACGGCGAACTCCTCGCGGCCGCGGACCGACTCCTCGACGGCCAGCCCGAACGACGCGAGCAGCGCGGCGTCGAGCGTGCCGGACCGCACCCCGCGCTCCTGCCCTCCCCCGTGCAGCACCGGTGTCAGGTCGAGCCCGCGCCGGGCCAGGAGCGCCCCGGCGCTGCCCGGTCCACCCACCTTGTGACCGCTGATCGTCATCGCGTCGAGCCCCGACGCGCCGAAGTCGACGGGCACCTGACCGACGGCCTGCACCGCGTCCGCGTGCACAGGGACCCCGTACCGGCGCGCGAGCGCGACCACGTCGTCCAGCGGCTGCAGGGTGCCGACCTCGTTGTTCGCCCACATCACCGAGATCAGCGCGACCTGGTCGCCGCTGCGCTCCAGCTCCTCGCGCAGCGCGTCGACCTCGACGGCCCCGTCGCCGTCGACCGGCAGGAGGACCAGCTCCGCACCGGCGTGCTCGGCCATCCAGAACGCGGGGTCGAGCACCGCGTGGTGCTCCACGGCGGACACCAGGAGGCGTCGCCGCTGCTTGTCCTGGTTGCGTCGGGCCCAGAACATCCCCTTGATCGCGAGGTTGTCCGCCTCCGTGCCGCCCGAGGTCCAGACGACCTCGCTCGGCCGTGCGCCGAGTGCCGCGGCGAGCCGCTCGCGGGCCTCCTCGACCACGCGACGGGCCGCCCGGCCGGACGCGTGCAGGGACGAGGGGTTGCCGGTGCGCACGAGCTGCTCGGCGAGCACCCGCGCGGCCTCCGGGAGCATGGGCGTGGTCGCCGCATGGTCGAGATACACGCTCATCGGCTCCAGTCTACGAACGACCTCCACAACTCCCGACCGCAAGGCGCGTGGGATCACCCTCCGGGGGCCGCTCGCCAACTGGCAGGATGTGCCGCGTGAGTGCCGACGACGTCATTGCCCTCCCGCTCGCCTTCAGCGGCCAGCGGCTGGACTGGCGTGACCTCCCCCGGCACGTGCGGGCCCGGATCGCCGAGCTGGCGGGCGCTCAGGTCACCGCGGAGATCAGCGCGACCAGCGGGTTCAGCCCCGGTTTCGCCGCCGTGCTCGAGCTCGCCGACGGGCGGGGCGTCTTCGTGAAGGCCGTGTCCGGCGAGCAGAACCCGATCTCTCCCGACCTCGCGCGCGCCGAGATGCGGGTGTCTCGCGCGCTGCCGCCGCAGGTCCCCGCGCCGCGGCTGCTGTGGTTCTCCGACGACGGCGACTGGGTCATCCTCGGGTTCGAGGTGGTGCACGGCCGCTCGCCCGAGCTGCCGTGGCGACCAGAGGACCTGCGCGCCGTCTCCGACGCCGTGGGAGCGCTCGCAGATGCCGAGCCGCTGCCCGGGCACACGCTGCCGCGCACGGACGACCAGCTGTCCGAGGACTTCACCGGCTGGCGCAAGCTGCGCGCGCTCGACCGTGAGACGCAGGAGCGGTACGCCGACCGTGCGGGCGACATCGGCCGGTGGGCGCTCGGGAACGTCGAGCAGCTGGTCCGCTGGGAGCAGGAGTCGCTGCGCGTGTGCGCCGGGGACTCTCTCGTGCACGGTGACCTGCGCGCCGACAACGTCATGATCGACCCCGACCACCAGCACCGCGTCTGGCTCATCGACTGGCCGCACGCGAGCGTCGGTGCGCCGTGGCTCGACCTGGCCTTCATGCTGCCGAGCGTCGCGCTCCAGGGTGGCGGTGACCCGGCGACCATCTTCCGCGAGCACCCCGTGTCGGACGGGGTGCACGACGACGACCTGCGGGCGGGCCTGGCGGGCCTCTCCGGCTACTTCGCGTGGAGCTCGCGTCAGCCCGCACCCCTGGGCATCCCGAACCTGCGCCGGTTCCAGGCCGCGCAGGGCGTCGCGACGGTGCGCTGGCTGCGCGACCTGTCCTGACGCCCCTCAGCCGAGGACGGCGCCCGAGCTCCCCCAGCCGACGAGGTTGTGCCCGAGGGACGCCACGCCGAGCAGGGTCCCGGGCAGGTCGACGCGCCAGTCCTCACCGCCGTCGTCGAACCGGTAGGCCACGAGCTCCCCGACGCCCGGCCAGTCGTTCAGCGCCGTCGCGGCACCCGGCTCGTCGGGGCGCTGCTGCGCACTGAGCACGTGGTGCCCGTCGGTCACCAGGTCGCCCATCGTCCGCCCCGGGAGCACGGGCGCCCGCCAGAGCTCGGTCCCGCTGCGCCCGTCGACCGCGACGACACCGTCGGGGGTGCTCAGGTACACCCGACCGCGTGCCACGACCGCCGCACCCGACAGTCCGTGCCCGACGTCCCACAGCTCGCGCCCCGAGGACCGGTCGTACGCGCGGATCCTCGAGCCGGCCGCGAGCACCAGGTCGTCCAGGCTGCCGTCGTCGGCCGAGACGCGCGCGAGCCGCCCCGGGAGCACGAGGTCTGGACCGGCCCCGAGCACGGTGGTCGTCTCGCGCCCTTCGTCGTCCTGCGAGAACGCGGCGACGATGCCCAGCCGTGCGTCCGCCGCGACGCCGTTGCTGGCGTCGAGCACGGTGCGCACGGGACCACCGTCGCCGTCGAGCAACGAGACCCGGCGTCCGGCCGTCACGACGGCGAGCCCGTCGTCGGTGCGGAGCAGCGTGATGGACCGGTCGAGGAACCCACCCTCGTCGGGCTCGACCTCGCCCGGCGGCACGACCGACTGCCACTGCTGCCGGCCGGTCAGCAGGTCCGTCGCGGTGACGACGAGCGCGCCGTCGGAGCGGGGGACGCCGACCGCGACGGCTCCCGGGAGCACCGCGAACGCCACCGCGCCGGGCACGTCCCGGTCGGCCACGATCGAACCGTCAGCGAGGTCCGCGACCACCAGCCGGCTCAGCTGCGACGGGACGAGCACGTTCTCCGCCTCGCGGTACGCCAGGTACGCGTCCGAGACGAGGCACGCGACGCGTTCGTCGTCCCCCGCTGCCACGACGCAGCCACCGACCTGCTCGAACCCGTCGTCCGTCCGCGCCACGGCGTGCGCGCCCACGAGCGGGGTCGTCCAGCGGTGCTCGCCGGTCAGCTCGTCGACGGCGACGAGGGCCTGCGACCCGTTCCCCGCCCGTTCCAGTCCGACGAGGACGCCGCCGGCCACCCCCGACGACGGCACCCACTCGATGCCGGGGTCCAGCGTCCACAGGATGCGCACGTCCTCGTCGACGGGTCGCACGACGCCGTCGACCTGCGCCAAGACCGCGACCGCAGCCCGTTCCCGCAGCTCCACGACGACCTGCGCGCCGACGAGCACGACGACCACGGCGACCGCGGACACGAGCAGCCACCGCCGCGACCGGTGCCGTGAACCCGGCTCGGCCGGGCGCGCGGGAGCGTCGTCGGGCTCGACGAGCTCGACCGCCGCCATGCCCTGGCGCCGTCGCATGCCCGGATTATCCGCCCGTCACGGCGCCCCGAGCCGTCAGGCCTGGTCGCGCGGCTCGTCGGCCTTGAGCTGCTGCTCCCGGTCGCGCAGCTGCGCCTCCCAGTCCTTGAGCATCTTCTCGTGCTTGTCGTCCGACGTCCGCATGCCCGCCAAGAAGTCCGGGTCGTCGTCCGGGGACGTCGTGCGCGGCCGCTCGTACTCCGGGAATCCCGCGGTCTGCGTCGACGGCCAGGGCACGTTCCGCGCGGCCTGTCGCTCCGGGCGCCCCGCAACGAGCCACGCGATCCCGCCGACCACCGGCAGCAGGATGATGACGAACACCCAGGTGGTCTTCGACAGGTTCCGCGGGACGTCGGTCTGGATGCAGTCGATGAGGCAGTAGACCAGCAGGGCGATCTCGATCAGGAACGGCAGGTAGCGGATCACGGGACTCCTCGGGCACCCCTGCCCGACGTGCTGTCAGCCGGGACCGACGCGCACGCTAGCGGAGCGGGATCCCCCCTGTCCGCGGAACGGTTGCCCGGCAGACGCGATCACCCGGACGGACCAGTCAGCCGAGGACCGACGCGCCGGCCTCACCCCAGGCCAGCAGCGTCGACCCGGTCGCCCAGACTCCCGTCAGGCCGTCGGGGAGGTCGACCCGCCAGTCCTCGGTCCCGTCGTCCAGCCGGTACGCGGCGAGCTCCCCGATGCTCGGGAACCCCTCCGTCGTGTCGGTGCTCGCCGTGTCCGGCCGCTGCTGGCTGCTGAGCAGGTGACGGCCGTCGGTGACCAGGCCTCCCACGCTCCGCCCGTCGGGCACCCGGGTCCGCCACAGCTCCTCGCCGGTGCCGGCGTCGACCGCGGCCAGCCCGCGTCCGGAGCTGACGTACACGCGCCCACGCAGCACCAGCGCGGTGTCCGCCCTCAGGTCCGGGAGGGACCAGCGCGGCTCCGGGCTCCCGCGGTCGTAGGCCCGCAGGGTCGAGTCGGACATCAGCACGAGCCCGGGCACGCTGCCGTCGTCGGCGGACAGCGACACGCGCCTCCCGGGGATCGTCACGTCGGACCGGTCACGGCCGACGAACGTCGTCGACTGGTCCCCGCCGGGCTCGACCGACAACGCCGCCACCGAACGCGTGACCTTGTCGACCTCCCAGCCTGCGCCCGCGTCGATGTCGTCGCGGACCACCTCTCCCTCCCGGTCGAGGAGGAACATCCGCCCGGGTGACACGACGGCGCCGAGGCCGTCGACCGTGCCGAACAGGGCGATGCTCCCGTCCAGGAACACGCCGTCGCCCTGCCCGGTCGGCGCGGGCACCGTCGTGGTCCACCTCGGCTCGCCGTCGAGCAGCCCGGTCGCGACGAGCGTGACCGCGTCGTCGGCACCCGCGACCGCCACGACCGCCGCATCCGGCAGCACGGCGAACGCGACGGCCCCGGGCGCCGGGTGCTCCCCGACGACGGACCCGTCGGCGGTGTCGAGCACGACGACCGTGCTGAGCTCGCCCGGCACCGGATGGGCGACCCCCTCCGTGTAGGTGACGACACCGTCGCTCACCAGGCACGCCACCCGGCCGGACACGTGCGGCACCTGCGCGCAGCCGCCGATCTGGCCCCCGGCGCTCCCGACCGGGTGGGCCGGCGCCAAGGGGGTGGTCCACCGTCGCTCGCCGGTCCGCTCGTCGACGGACACCAACGCCTGGGATCCGTCGGCCGGCCGCTCCAGGCCGATGATCGTCCCGTCCGCGCGGAGGTCCCACCAGAAGAGCGACGCCAGGTCCTCGTCCACGGTCCAGAGCACGCGGACGTCCTGGTCGACCGGCCGCACCACGCCGGGGACCTCACTCAGCGCGTCGAGCGCAGCCCGGTCCCGGGCGACGTCGAGGGCCTGCATCCCGCCCAGCACCAGCAGCAGCGCGACCGGGGCGGGAGCCCAGCGCCGGACGATCCGCCACCGGTCCGCCCTGCTCAACCGGGCGACGGCAGGCAGCGGCGCTGCGTCGTCGTCCAGCTCGACGAGCTCGACGGTCTGCATCGGTGCGGGCCGGGCCATGACCGGACCCTACCGACGCGCGCCCGCGCGGATCAGCCCTTCAGCCGGCGGATCTCCGCAGCGGCCTGCGGGACGACGGTGAACAGGTCTCCGACGATGCCGAAGTCTGCGATCTCGAAGATCGGGGCGTCGGGGTCGGAGTTGATCGCGACGATCGTGCCGGACGCCTGCATGCCGCCGCGGTGGTGCACGGCACCGGACACGCCGACGCCGACGTAGAGCCGTGGCGCGATGGTGACGCCCGTCTGGCCGATCTGCGCGTCGTGCCCGATCCAGCCCTCGTCGGTGGCGACACGCGTGGCACCCACCGCGCCGCCGACCACGTCCGCCAGCTCCTCGACGACCGAGAAGTCGCCCTCGGTGCCGCGTCCGCCGACCACGACGATGCTGGCGCTGCCGAGGTCCGGGCGCCCGCTCGCGGGTCGCTCGACGCGCTCGACCAGGGTCACCCGCCGGGCCTTGTCGCTGACCGCGACGGTGTGCTCGCCGATCTGCGGGGCGGGCGCACCCTCGACCGTCGACGGCACGACCGAGTTCGACTTGAGCGCGACGACCGCCAACGGCGCCGTGACCGCGCACGTCGTGCTCCAGGTGCCCGCGAACACGGTCTTCGAGGCGACGTACCGACCGTCGACGAGCGCCAGACCGTCCGCGTCGGTCACGACCCCGGCGCCGGTGCTGACCGCGAGCCGCGCCGCGGCCTCCTTGTTCTCGAACGAGGAGACCACGAGCAGAAGCCCGGCACCGGTCGCGTCGAGCAGCGACGCGAGCGCCTCGGCGAGCACGGCGGACAGGTGCGGGTCCGCGTCGGCGACGACCCGGTGGACGTGGGTCGCGCCCAGGGCACCGAGCTCCGCGACGACCTCGGCGGACGGCTCGACGCCGTCGACGGTCCACGCGGCGTGCACCCCGGCGCCGCCCGCGAGCTCGCGGGCGAGCGTGAGGAGCTCCCGGACGGGGGCGCGGACGGCTCCGTCCACGGTGTGGTCGACGAGCACGAGCACGGGTGCGGTCACAGCGGCGATCCTTCGGTTCGGGACGTCAGACGAGCTGGTTGTCGACGAGGTACGCAGCGAGCCGGACCCCGGCGTCGCCCGTGTCCTGCACGAGCACGCGGTTGTCGCGGGGCGGTCGCGCGGCGGCCTCGACGACCTCGGTGCGGGCGCCGAGCAGGCCGACGCGCGAGGCGTCGAGGTCGAGGTCCGCGAGCGTCAGGGTGGTGATCGGCTTCTTGCGGGCCGCCATGATGCCCTTGAAGTTGGGGTAGCGCGGCTCGTTGGCCTGGTCCGTGACGGACACCAGGGCCGGCAGCGTGGCCTCGAGCACCTCGGTGGAGTGGTCGAGGTTGCGCCGCACCCGCACGGTGGACCCGTCGACGGTCAGCTCCGCGGCGAGCGGCAGCGCGGGCAGGTCGAGCAGCTCCGCGAGGGCGGTCGGCAGCAGGGACGTCAGACCGTCGAGCCCGGCCATGCCCGTGACGACCAGGTCGACGTGCTCCTGGGCGTCCAGGTGGCGGATCGCGGCGGCGAGCACCCGCGCGGTGCCGATGGCGTCGGACCCGGCGACGGCGTCGTCGACCACGTGGACCGCGTCCTCGGCGCCCATCTGCAGGCCGCGTCGGACGGCGTCCACGGCGTCGTCGGGGCCCACGGTCAGAGCCACCACGGACCCCTCACCTGCCTCGACGAGGGCGAGCGCCGCCTCGAGGGCGTTCTCGTCCAGCTCGTTCAGGGTCCCGTCCCCGCCGTCGCGGACCACGCGACCGTCGGGGCCCAGGGCCCGCTCGGACTGGATGTCAGGGACATGCTTCACGCAGACGACGATCCTCACCCGCGGAACGTTACCGCCCGTCCCGGAACCGACGGACAAGCGGTCCAGGACGGGAGACACCCGACACGTGTGGGCTTGTTCCCCCACAATGTGCGGGTGACCCCGCCCTCCCCCCACCGGCGAGCGCCACGTCTCGGTGTCCACGTCACCGACGCGGGCGTCGACGTCGCCGTCTACGCCGCGCACGCCACGGCCGTGGACCTGTGCCTGTTCGACGGGGCCGTCGAGCGCCGGGTCCCCCTCGGCCCCCCGGTGCACGGGGTGTTCAGCGCCTCGGTCCCCGGTGTCCGCGCCGGCCAGCGGTACGGCTTCCGCGCGCACGGACCGTGGGAGCCCGCGGCCGGCCACCGGTACAACCCCGCCAAGCTGCTGGTCGACCCGTACGCCCGCGGGCTCGACGGGGACGTCGCGCACACCCCGGAGACGTACGGCCATCTCGTCGGCCCGGACCTGGCGGGCGACCCGTACGGTCCCGCCGACCCGCGCGACTCCGCGGGACACGTCCCGTACTCGGTCGTCGTCGACACGCGCGACCTGCCCGGACCGGACCCGGCCGCCAACCGCCCGTGGACGCCATGGTCCCGCACGGTCGTCTACGAGGCGCACGTCCGCGGCCTGACGATGCTGGACGACCGGATGCCCGAGGAGCTGCGCGGCACGTACGCGGGCCTCACGCACCGGTCAGTCGTCGACCACCTGCTCGGGCTGGGCGTGACCGCGGTCGAGCTCCTGCCCGTGCACGCGTTCTCCTCCGAGCCGCACCTCGTCGAGAAGGGCCTGACCAACTACTGGGGCTACAGCACGCTCGGCTTCTTCGCGCCGCACGCGGCCTTCGCGACGGCAGCCGCCCAGGCAGCGGGTCCCGCGGCCGTCCTGGCCGAGCTGCGCGGCGCTGTCCACGCGCTGCACGAGGCCGGCCTCGAGGTGCTGCTCGACGTCGTCTACAACCACACCTGCGAGGGCGGGCTGCCCGGCCAGCACCTGTCCTGGCGCGGCCTCGACAACGCCGGCTACTACGCCCACGACGGTGGGGCGCCCGCCACGCTCGCGGACGTCACCGGCACGGGGAACACGCTCGACTTCCGCCGGGCCGAGGTGGTCCGGATGACCCTCGACTCGCTGCGCTACTGGGCGGACGTCGTGGGGGTCGACGGGTTCCGCTTCGACCTGGCCGTGACCCTCGGCCGGGACCCGGGCGGCTTCTCGCCGGACCACCCTGCGCTCGTCGCGATGGCCGTCGAACCCGCGCTGCACGGGCTCAAGCTCGTCGCCGAACCGTGGGACGTCGGACCCGGCGGGTGGCGGACGGGGCAGTTCCCCGTGCCGTTCGCCGAGTGGAACGACCGCTTCCGCAACGCGGCACGCTCGTTCTGGCTCGCCGACCCGGGCCGCGCCGCGCACGGTCTGCCGGGCCACCGCGTGCGCGACCTGGCCACGCGCCTGGCGGGGTCCGTCGACCTGTTCGGGCACAGCGACCCGCCGCTGGTGCGCGGGCCGGTCGCGTCGGTCAACTACGTCACCGCCCACGACGGCTTCACGCTCGCGGACCTGGTGGCGTACGACCACAAGCACAACGCGGCCAACGGTGAGCAGAACCGCGACGGCAGCGACGACAACCGCTCCTGGAACCACGGGATCGAGGGCCATGTCGGGCCGGACTCCCCGGCGGTCGACATCGTGCCGTTGCGGCGCCGCTCGATCCGGAACCTGTTCGCGACCCTCGTGCTGGCCGCGGGGACGCCGATGATCACGGCCGGCGACGAGCTGGGCCGCACCCAGCACGGCAACAACAACGCCTACTGCCAGGACAACGAGATCTCGTGGGTGCGCTGGGACGTGACGCCCTGGCGCACCGACCTGCTCGCGACCGCCCGCTGGCTCCTGCTGCTGCGTCGCGAGCACCCCGCGCTGCGCTCGGAACGGTTCTACTCCGGCCGCCCCTACGTGCCCGGCAAGCGGCCCGACCTCGCCTGGTTCGACGCGCTCGGTGTCGCGTTCGACCACGACCGGTGGCACGACTCGTCGATCCGCACCCTGCAGATGGTGCGGACCGCGCCGCCGCCCGACGACGACACTGTGCTGCTGGTCATCAACGGGTCGCTCGACGCGGTGCACCTGATCCTGGCCGACGACCACGGCGGCCGGTGGCGGCTCGCGTGGGACTCCGTCTGGGAGAACCCCGCGGAGGAACGAGCGGCCGCGATCGAGGGCAGCCTGCACGCCGAGCCCGGTGAGGCGACCGTCGTGGAGGCGCTGAGCATGCGGGTGTACGTCCTCGACTGACCGCGCGTACGTTCGGTCCCAGGGTGGTGGCGATGATGCGTGCGCGATTGCCGGATCGGGAGGGCGACGTCGAGAGCGGCGACGTCACGATCCACTACGAGGTGCACGGCTCCGGCTCGCCGACCGTCCTGCTGGTGCCACCGTCGCCGATCACGCACGCGCAGATCTGGAAGACGCTGCTCCCGCACCTCGCGCGGCGCAACCGCGTGGTGACCTTCGACGGCCGGGGCAACGGCCGGTCGGGCCGGCCCACCGCGGTCGAGGACCACAGCCGCGCCGCGAACGTGGCCGACATCGTCGCCGTGCTCGATGCGACCGGGACGCGGGAGGTCGTGGTCGTCACCCTCTGCGACGCAGCGTGGTGGGCGCTCGACCTGATCGCCGGACACCCGGAGCGCGTCGTCGGGTTCGTCGCGATCGAGCCAGGGGTGCCGCACCTCGGCGGGCCCCAGGCCCACTGGGCGGCCGCCGTCGCGACGTGGGACGCGCACCTCGAGGACCCGCAGGGTTGGCAGCTGTACAACCGGCACGTGATCACGACGGCACACCGCCGGTGGGTCGAGTTCTTCTTCGATGCCCAGCTGGTCGAGCCGCACTCGACCAAGCAGCTGGAGGACGCGGTCGGCTGGGCGCTCGAGTCGACCGGGGAGATTCTCGCGGCGAGCGAGGAGGGGCACGACCTCGACCCACCGACCAGGGACGAGATCGTCGCGCGGTGCCGACGGATCGGGGTTCCGGTGCTGGTCGTGCACGGCGACCGGGACGTGTGCCAGAACGTCGACAAGGGGCGGGAGCTGGCAGAGCTGACGGGGGGCGAGCTGCTGGTCATCGAGGGCGGCGGCCACCTCGCGCTCGTCCGGGACCCCGTGCGCGTCAACCGCGCGGTCGGCGACTTCGTCGACCGCCTCAGCCCGCGGCCCGCACCGCGGCGGTGGACGCGGGCACCGAGCCGGACGCCCCGGGTCTTGTACGTGTCGTCACCGATCGGGCTCGGGCACGTGCGCCGCGACCTCGCGATCACCGACGAGCTGCGACGCCTCCGGCCCGACGTCGAGGTCGAGTGGCTCGCGCAGGACCCGGTGACCGCCGTCCTGCGGGCTGCGGGCCAGCACGTGCACCCGGCGAGCCGGTGGCTCGCGTCGGAGTCCGGCCACCTGGCGTCCGAGGCCGACGGGCACGACCTGCACTGCTTCCAGGCGCTGCGGCGGATGGACGAGATCCTCGTCGCGAACTTCATGGTCTTCCAGGAGGTCGTCGAGTCCGGCCGCTACGACGTCGTGGTCGGCGACGAGGCCTGGGACGTCGACCACTTCTGGCACGAGAACCCCGAGCTCAAGCGCGCTGCGCACGTCTGGTTCACCGACTTCGTGGGCTTCCTGCCGATGCCCGACGGCGGCCCGCGCGAGGCGGCGCTGACGGCGGACTACAACGCCGAGATGGTCGAGCACGTCGCCCGGTTCCCCCGGGTCCGCGACCGGGCGGTCTTCGTCGGCAACCCCGAGGACGTCGTCCCCGACGGGCTGGGTCCGGGCCTGCCGACGATCCGCGACTGGACGCAGGCGAACTTCGACTTCTGCGGCTACGTCACCGGCGACGCCCCACCGACCGACGACGAGCGGGCGCAGTGGCGGTCACGGCTCGGGTACCGCGACGACGAGCGGGTCTGTGTGGTCACCGTCGGCGGGTCGGGCGTCGGGCGTGCCCTGCTCGACCTCGCCGTCGCCGCCTTCCCGCACGTCGCACGGGACGTGCCGGGCTTCCGGATGGTCGCGGTGGCCGGGCCGCGCATCGACGACCACGGCTTCCCGCGGCACCGAGGGCTGGACGTACGGGGTTTCGTGCCGGACCTCTACCGCCACCTCGCGGTGTGCGACCTGGCCGTCGTGCAGGGCGGGCTCGCGACCACCATGGAGCTGGCCGCGTCGCAGCGGCCGTTCCTCTACTTCCCGCTCCAGCACCACTTCGAGCAGTCCTTCCACGTGCGGCACCGGCTCGAGCGGTACGGCGCAGGCACGTGCATGGACTTCGCGACGACCGACCCCGAGAGCCTCGCCGACGCGATGGTCCGTGCGCTCGCTGCACCGGTGCGCTACCGGCCGGTCGAGACGGACGGCGCCGCGCGCGCGGCGCGGCTGGTCGCCGACCTCGTGTGACGCCCTGCGATCAGCCCCGGCGGTCCGGCCGGACCATCGCCGTGCTGTCAGGTTCGGTGAACCCGAACTCCCGGTACAGGCCGTGGGCGTCGCCGGTGAACAGCGTCCAGCGGAAGTCGGCGCCGGGTCCGTCGTCGATCATCGTGGCGACGATCCTGCGTCCCAGCCCGACGCCGCGGTGCGCGGGGACGACGAACACGTCCGCCAGGTAGGCGAAGCCGACGCCGTCCGACACCGCCCGGGCGAACCCGACCAGCGCACCGGACCTCTCGTCGTAGGCGCCGACCACCCGCCAGGCGCCGTCGAGCTGCTTCTCGACGTCCGCCCGGCTCCGCCACCGGCCCCAGTACGCCTCCGTCGAGAGGAACTGCCAGACGACGTCACGGTCGAGACGCTCGGTCGCGTCGCTCAGCACGTAGGTCACGACACGGATCGTAGAGTCGCCCCATGACGCACTCCGATGTCGTGGTCGTCGGCGCGGGCCTGGCCGGTCTCGTCGCCACCGCCGAGCTGGTCGCCGCCGGCCGCCGGGTCACCCTGCTCGACGCGGAGCCCGCGGCGAGCCTGGGCGGCCAGGCGTTCTGGTCGTTCGGCGGGCTGTTCCTCGTCGACTCCCCCGAGCAGCGCCGCCTCGGCGTCAAGGACTCCGCGGAGCTGGCGCTCGCCGACTGGTTCGGGTCCGCCGACTTCGCGGACGACGGCTCCGACCGCTGGGGCCGGGCGTGGGCGGAGGGGTTCGTCGAGTTCGCCGCCGGGGACCTGCGCTCGTGGCTGTACGCCCAGGGCGTGCGGTGGTTCCCGCTGGTGCAGTGGGCGGAGCGCGGCGGGTACCTGGCCGACGGGCACGGCAACTCCGTGCCGCGGTTCCACGTCACGTGGGGTACCGGACCCGGCATCCTCGAGCCCTTCGTCCGCGCACTGCTGGACGCGCGCCGCGAGGGCCTGGTCGACGTGCGTTTCCGGCACCGGGTGACCGGGCTGGTGACGACCGACGGCCGCGTCACGGGTGTCCGCGGCGACGTGCTCGTCGCCGACGCCGCCGAGCGCGCAGTGCCCAGCTCACGCGACGTGCAGGAGCCGTTCGAGCTGCCCGCGAGCGCCGTCGTCATCGCCACGGGTGGGATCGGCGCCGCCCACGACCTGGTCCGCGCGACGTGGCCCGCGTCGGCCGGCCGCCTCCCCGCGCGGATGCTGTCGGGCGTCCCGGACCACGTGGACGGCTCCGGCATCGCTGCCGCTGCGGCCTCCGGCGCCGCCGTCGTGCACGAGGACCGCATGTGGCACTACCCCGAGGGCATCACCAACCACTCGCCGGTGTGGTCGCGGCACGGAATCCGCATCCTCGCCGGACCGAGCAGCCTGTGGCTCGACGCCGACGGGAACCGGCTGCCCGCCCCGCTGTTCCCCGGCTTCGACTCCCTCGGCTCGCTGCGGCACATCACCGGGCGGGGCGACGACCACTCGTGGTTCGTCCTCGACAAGACGATCCTCGGGTCGGAGTTCGCGCTGTCCGGCTCGGAGCAGAACCCGGACCTGACCGGCAAGGACCTGAAGCTGCTGCTGGAACGCGTGAAGCCCGGCGCGGTCGGGCCGGTCGAGGCGTTCGCGCAGAAGTCCGACGAGTTCCTCTGGGCCGACACGCCCGCCGAGCTCGCCGCGAAGATGAACGCGCTGTCCGGCTCCGACCGGATCGACGCCGACGCCCTGGAGCGCACGATCGTCGCGCGGGACGGGCAGGTGGAGACAGGGCTCGGCAAGGACCCGCAGGTCGTCGCGACGGCCATGGCGCGGCGCTACGTCGTCGACAAGCTCATCCGCGTCGCGAAGCCGCACCGGCTGCTCGACCCCGCGCACGGACCCCTGCTCGCCGTCCGGCTCTCCGTGCTGACCCGCAAGACCCTCGGCGGCCTGCACACCGACCTCGAGGGCCGCGTCCTGCGTCCCGACGGCGAGGTCCTGCCGGGTCTGTGGGCCGCGGGCGAGGCCTCCGGCTTCGGCGGTGGCGGCGTGCACGGCCACCGCGCGCTGGAGGGCACGTTCCTGGGCGGCTGCCTGTTCACGGGCCGCACGGTGGGGCGCGCGCTCGGCGGGTAGCTTCCTCGACGAGCGGCGCTCCGGATGCCCCCGGCCTGGACCTACGGATAGGTTCGGGAGCGTGACGATTCGCCCCGTGCCCCTCGGCACCTCTGTCGGACGTATCCCCGTCGTCGATGTCTCCCCCGTGGCCGAGGCCGGCCGGTTCCCCGCCAAGGCCGTGGTCGGTGAAGCAGTCCCCGTCCGGGCCACCGTGTTCCGCGAGGG
The DNA here is from genome assembly GCF_001424195.1 of Cellulomonas sp. Leaf334. Lineage (GTDB taxonomy): Bacteria > Actinomycetota > Actinomycetes > Actinomycetales > Cellulomonadaceae > Cellulomonas. Next base: position 358,051 of record NZ_LMOO01000007.1, read on the forward strand.
GCACGACGCCGTCGCTGCGACGGCCGTGCTCACCGACCCGTCCGGCGTGGACCGCGCGAGTGCGCGGATGGTCGACATCGCCCCTGGTCTGGACCGTTTCGAGGCGCGCCTGGTGCCGACGAGCACGGGTGACTGGACGTTCCGCGTCGAGGGCTGGTCGGACCCGTACGGCACGTGGGTGCACGACGCCACGATCAAGGTCGAGGCGGGGGTCGACGTCGAGCTGATGCTCGCCGAGGGTGCGCTGCTGCTGGAGCGGGCGGCGGCGCGCAAGGGTGCCGACGCGATGTCGAAGCCTGCCGCCCGGGTCCTCAAGGACGCGGTCATGGGACTGCGGGACATCCGCGACAGCCCGCAGGACCGACTCTCGGCCGGACTGTCCGCCAAGGTCCATGCGGCGCTGGCCGAGCACCCGCTGCGCGACTCCGTGACGCGCTCGTCCGCGTACCCGTTGACGGTCGACCGCCCGCTGGCCCTCGCCGGCTCGTGGTATGAGCTGTTCCCCCGCTCGCAGGGCGCCCAGTACGACCCGGCGGCCGGGAAGTGGGCGTCGGGGACGCTGCGCACGGCGATCCTGGACCTGCCGCGGATCGCGGGCATGGGGTTCGACGTTGTCTACCTGACGCCCATCCACCCCATCGGCGAGACCCACCGCAAGGGACCCAACAACTCGCTGTTCGCGGACCTGGGCGACCCGGGCTCGCCGTACGCGATCGGCTCCCCCGCGGGCGGGCACGACGCGATCGAGCCGACCCTGGGCACGTTCGACGACTTCGACGCGTTCGTCGCCGCCGCGCGGGACCTGCACATGGAGGTCGCGCTCGACATCGCGCTGCAGTGCTCCCCCGACCACCCGTGGGTGAGCGCGCACCCGGAGTGGTTCACGACGCGGGCCGACGGCACGATCGCGTACGCGGAGAACCCGCCGAAGAAGTACCAGGACATCTACCCGCTGAACTTCGACAACGACCCCGAGGGCATCTACACCGAGATCCGGCGGGTGCTGCAGGTGTGGATCGACCACGGGGTGACGCTGTTCCGCGTCGACAACCCGCACACCAAGCCGCTCGACTTCTGGGCGCGGATCCTGGAGTCGGTGCGCACCGACCACCCCGACGTGATCTTCCTGTCCGAGGCGTTCACGCGGCCGGCCATGATGCAGACGCTCGCGAAGATCGGGTTCCACCAGTCGTACACGTACTTCACGTGGCGGAACACGAAGGAGGAGATCACCGAGTACCTCGAGGAGGTCTCGGGCGAGCAGGGCGCGTGGATGCGGCCGAGCTTCTGGCCGACGACGCACGACATCCTCCCGCCGTACCTGCAGGCCACCGGGCTGCGCGGCTTCGCGGTCCGGGCCGTCCTGGCCGCCCTCGGCGCGCCGACGTGGGGCATCTACTCCGGGTACGAGCTGGTCGAGCACGTGCCGCGGCCGGGCGTCGACGAGCAGATCGACAACGAGAAGTACGAGTTCAAGCCCCGCGACTGGTCGAAGGCCGACGCCCTCGGCATCAACCTGCTGCTCGGCCGGCTCAACGAGCTGCGGCACACCCACCCGGCCCTGCAGCAGCTGCGGAACCTGCGCGTCCTGCCGACGTCGGACGACGCGCTCGTCGCCTTCGCCAAGCACCTGGACGCCGAGCACTCCCCGACGGGCCGTGCCGACACCATCGTGGTCGTCGTCAACCTCGACCCGTGGAACGCCCGCGGCGGCACCGTGGAGCTGGACCTGCACGCGTTCGGGCTGGACCCGGACCGGCCCGTCGTCGCGCACGACGTGCTGTCGAACGAGACGTACGAGTGGGGTCCGTCGGTCTTCGTCCGGCTCGACCCGACCGTCCGCGCGGCGCACGTGGTGAACCTGGTGGCGCCGTGACCGAGACGCCCACGACGGGTCGGCACGCGCGCGAGCCCGCACCGACGACCGCCCAGATCGTGCTGCCCGGGCACCGCAAGCCCACGATGCCGCACCCTGTCGAGCCGCCGGGCGGCCTGACCGAGGACAGCGAGTGGTACCGGACCGCCGTCTTCTACGAGGTCATGCTCCGCACGTTCGCGGACTCGTCGGGCCAGGGCAGCGGGGACCTCCGCGGCCTCATCGACCGCCTCGACTACCTGCAGTGGCTCGGCATCGACTGTCTGTGGCTGCCGCCGTTCTACCCGAGCCCTCTGCGCGACGGGGGCTACGACGTCGCCGACTACACCGCGATCGCCGGCCAGTACGGCACCATGGCCGACTTCACCGAGCTCATCGAGCAGGTGCACTCCCGCGGGATGCGCATCGTGGTCGACCTCGTGATGAACCACACCAGCGACCAGCACCCGTGGTTCCAGGCGTCCCGCTCCGACCCCGAGGGGCCCTACGGGGACTTCTACGTGTGGAGCGACGACAACACCCGCTACCAGGACGCGCGGATCATCTTCGTCGACACGGAGACGTCCAACTGGACCTTCGACCCCGTGCGGCGGCAGTTCTTCTGGCACCGGTTCTTCGGGCACCAGCCGGACCTGAACTTCGAGAACCCGCGCGTCGTCGAGGCGATGCTGGACGTCGGCCGGTTCTGGCTCGGCATCGGCGTCGACGGCTTCCGGCTGGACGCGGTGCCGTACCTGTTCGAGGCGGAGGGCACCAACTGCGAGAACCTCCCCGAGACGCACGCGTTCCTGCGCAAGGTCCGCGCGATGATCGACGAGGAGTTCCCGGGCCGGATCATGCTGGCCGAGGCCAACCAGTGGCCCGAGGACGTCGTGCACTACTTCGGCACCGAGGAGGAGCCGGAGTGCCACATGTGCTTCCACTTCCCGGTGATGCCCCGGATCTACTACTCGATCCGGGACCAGAAGGCCACGAGCATCGTGGAGATCCTGGCCGACACCCCGCCGATCCCGAACAACGGCGCCCAGTGGAGCACGTTCCTGCGCAACCACGACGAGCTCACGCTCGAGATGGTCTCCACGGAGGAGCGCGCGTCGATGTACGGGTGGTACGCGCCCGACTCCCGCATGCGCGCGAACGTCGGGATCCGGCGCCGGCTGGCACCGCTGCTGGACAACTCCCGCAAGGAGATCGAGCTCGCGCACGCCCTGCTGCTGTCGCTGCCGGGCAGCCCGTGCCTGTACTACGGCGACGAGATCGGTATGGGCGACAACATCTGGCTGCCCGACCGGGACGCGGTCCGCACGCCGATGCAGTGGACGCCGGACCGCAACGCCGGCTTCTCCACCGCCGACCCGGGCAAGCTGTACCTGCCCCTGGTCCAGTCGCTCGTGCACCACTACAGCCACACGAACGTCGAGGCCCAGCTGGCGCAGCCGACGTCCCTGCTGCACTGGGTGCGCGGCATGCTCACGGTCCGCCGGCAGCATCCCGCGCTGGGAGCCGGGGAGTTCGAGGTGCTGCCCTGCGACAACGAGTCCGTCCTCGCGTTCTGCCGGCACACCGCCGACGAGACGATCCTCGTCGTCGCCAACCTGGCGTCCACCGCGCGTGCCGCGACGGTGACGATGCCTGCTCGTGCGGGCTGGACCGCGCACGACGTGTTCGGCGGCGCACCGTTCGCGGCCGTCGGCGCGGACGGGACGGCGTCGTTCACGCTCGGCTCGCGCGACTTCTACTGGCTGGAGCTGACCGCCCCGTGAGCCTGATCGCCCGCACGTCCCCCGACGACGCGCGCCTGCTCGACGTCCTGCGCGACTGGCTGCCGACGCGCCGCTGGTTCCCGGCGAAGGGTCAGGTCGCCGAGCTGTCGGCGGTCGCGGCGTTCCGGCTCGCGCCGGACGTGACGGTGCTGCTCGTCCGGGCCCGCGCGGGCTCGATCGACGCGGTCCTGCAGGTGCCGCTCGTCCTGACGGACGGTGCGCACGACGACGCGATCGGCGTCCTCGACGGCCGCACCGTCCTGGACGGTGCCGGCCACCCGGACTTCCTGCGGGCCTGGCTCTCCGTGGCGGACGGACCCGGTGCGGACGTCGACGTGTCGGCTGCCCGGGTGGTCTCCGGCGAGCAGTCCAACACCTCGGTGATCCTGCCGGGCGCCCGGCCGGCGATCCTCAAGGTGCTGCGCGCGGTCGCGCCCGGGGAGAACCCCGACGTCGATGTGCCCCGGCACCTGGTCGCCGTCGGCTGGCAGCACGTCCCGGCACCGCTCGCGTGGCTCCAGGGCCAGTGGCCCGGTCCGGACGGTTCCCCGGTGACGGGCTACCTGGGGGTGCTCGCCGCGTTCGTGGACTCCGCCGAGGACGGGTTCGAGCTGGCCTGCGCGTACGCGGCGCGGGGCGAGTCGTTCGCCTCCGCGGCTGCCGACCTGGGCGCGATCACGGCGACCATGCACACCGCCCTCGTGTCGGCGTACGGGGTCGACGCCTCCGACCAGGGTCCGCAGGAGGTCGCCCGCGCCGTGGCCGCACGCTTCTCGTGGGCGTTGTCGGCCGTCCCTGCGCTGTCCCGGTTCGCGGACGGCGTCGCCGAGGTCGTCGCGGAGGTCCGGGCGCTGCCCGCGGCTCCCCCGCGGCAGCGCGTCCACGGCGACCTGCACCTCGGGCAGGTGCTCCGGTCGCACGGGACCTGGTTCATCATGGACTTCGAGGGCGAGCCGCTGGCGCCGCTGGAGCAGCGCACGCGTCCCGACCTCGCGCTGCGCGACCTCGCCGGCCTCCTGCGCTCGGTCGACTACGCGGCTGCCGTCGGCGGGCTCACGGGTTCCGAGGCGGCCACCTGGACGGCCGACGCCCGCGACGGGCTGCTCCGCGGCTACGGCGGCGGGGACCAGACCCTCCTGCGCGCCCTGGAGCTGGACAAGACGCTCTACGAGGCCGTGTACGAGTCCCGCAACCGACCGTCGTGGCTGCCGATCCCTGTCGCCGGGCTGGAGCGGCTAGCCGGCGGTGACCTCGAGCGGTAGCTCCAGCGGCATCCGGACGCCCGCCTGCCGGGGCGCCAGCTCGCTCTGCAGCACGAGCGCGGCGGCGCCGACCGCGGCGGCCTCGGGCGCGTTCGAGGAGATCGTCACGCGCACGGGGTGGCTGCCGCGGGCGAAGAACGACTGCCCCAGCCGGCGCTCGATCTCCGGCAGGTACAGCGAGCCCGCGAGCGCGAACGCGGGTCCGGTGAGGATGACGAGCTCGAGGTCGAGCACGTTGGCCAGGGTCTGAGCGGCGACGCCGAGGTACCGCGACGACCGTTCGAGCAGCTGCAGCGGCAGGGCTTCGCCCCGGCTGGCGGCCCGGGCGAGCGCCCCGAAGTTCTCCGCGACGTTGCGGCCGGGCAGGTCGAGACCGGCGTCCCGGGCGGCCGCGACGACCGCCGCCGGGCCGGCGAGCACCTCGACGCACCCGATGTTCCCGCACCAGCAGACGGGTCCGTCGAGGTCGACGCAGATGTGCCCGACCTCGCCGGCGTTCGAGCTGGACCCGCGGTAGACGGTGCCGTCGACGATGATCCCGGCGCCGATCCCGGTGCCCATGTAGAGCGCGGCGAACGCCGAGCCGGTGGCGATCCCGCCGGACCAGTACTCGCCGATGGCGGCGGCGGTCGCGTCGTTGTCGAGCAGCACGGACAGCCCGACGGCGTCCTCGAGGGCGGCCCCGAGTGGGAACTCGGCCCAGCGCTGCATCACGGGCGGGGTGAGCGTCATGCCGGTCGACGCGGAGATCGGTCCCGGCGAGACGACGCCCAGCCCGAGGATCCGCGCGGGGTCGACGCCGACGCGCGTGATGGTCGTCCGGATCTCGGCGGCGATGCGGGCGACGACGGTGGCGGGGTCGTCGGACCCGGCTCCCGGCCGCCGCCAGCGGGCGACGATCGCACCGCCGAGGTTCGCGATGACGTAGGTGATGCCGGCGTGGTCGAGGTGGACCCCGACGGCGTAGCGCGCGGACGGGTCCAGCTGCAGGAGCATCCGGGGTTTGCCACCGGTGGACTCGGCGCGGCCGACCTCGAGCACGAGGCCGTCGTCGATGAGCCGGCGCACGACCGTGGAGATGGTGGCCGCTGTGAGGCCTGTCGCGCGCGTCAGCTCCACACGGCTGATCGTCCCGGCGGCCCGGATCAGATCCAGGATCGCCGACCGGCTGCTCGCGTGCGCGGCGCCGAGACCCGGCTGGGAGCCGCTCACCAGTCCTCCTCCATGGGGGGATCCCCCTCGTCGCACACCATAACGATCTGAACACGGCGCAGGGTCCGAGGGACACGCCCGTTGACTTACTTTGTTCAGTTGCCTAAGAATGCCACACGGAGCACAGAGGCTCGACCCCCGGGCGGCTGTGCCTCATCAGACCCCGGTCGGCACGCGGAGGTGCCGACCCGAAGAGAGGATCAACGATGTTCCCTCAGAAGCGACGCACCCGCCTCATGGCGTTCGCGGCCGCCGGCTCCCTGCTCGCCCTCACGGCCGCCTGCTCGTCCGGCAGCGGCGAGAGCGACGACGCGGCCGCCAGCGATGGCAAGCCCTCGGGTGAGATCACCGTCCTGACCTGGCGCACCGACCTCGTCGAGGACGGCACCTTCGACGAGTACGTCGAGGAGTTCAAGGCCAAGTACCCCGAGGTCACGGACGTCAAGGTCGAGGGCCTCACCGACTACGAGGGGGAGGTGAAGACGCGCATGAGCACCGACAACTACGGTGACGTGCTCGCCATCCCCGGCTCGGTGACCCCGGACCAGTTCGCGGACTTCTTCGAGCCCCTCGGCACCCAGGACGAGATCGGCGCCGAGTACCGCTGGATCAATGACAAGTCGTTCGAGGGCCAGTCGTACGGCATCCCCGTCGTGGGCAACGTCCAGGGCTTCGTCTACAACAAGCGCGTCTGGGAGGAAGCCGGGGTCACCGAGTTCCCCGACACCCCCGAGGCATTCCTCGACGCGCTCCAGGCGATCAAGGACACCGGCGTCGAGGTCGCGCCGCTCTACACCAACTACAAGGACGGCTGGCCGCTCTCGCAGTGGGACGGCTGGCTCGGCGCGGTCACGGCCGACCCCGACGTGAAGAACGCGATGACCGAGTCCGACACCCCGTGGACCGAGGACAGCGACTACGGCGTGATCGACGGCCTGATCTACGACGCCGTCGCGGCGGGCCTCACCGAGGCCGACCCGACGACCACCAACTGGGAGGAGTCGAAGCGGCTCCTCGGTACCGGTGACGTCGCGACGATGGTCCTCGGCTCGTGGGCCATCCCGCAGATGGCCGCCGCCGCGGAGGCGGCCGGTGCCAGCGGCGACGACATCGCCTACGCACCGACCCCGATGAAGACCGACGGCAAGTTCCACTCCGTCGCCGGTGGCGACTACAACCTCGGCATCAACGTGAACTCGGAGAACAAGGCGACCGCGCGTGCGTGGATCGACTGGTTCAACCACGAGTCCGGTTTCTCGGAGTCGCAGGCCGGCCTGTCCCCGATGATCGACGGCCCCGTCCCCGCGGCCCTCGAGGGCTTCGTCCAGGAGGTCGAGCTCATCACGCTGAACCCGGCCCCCGAGGGCAAGGAAGCGCTGTTCGGCGACATCGACAAGGCGTCCGGCATCGTCACGACGGACCCGAAGTTCCGCCAGAAGAACATCGACGACGCCCGCTCCGGCGCCCGGACCAAGCAGCAGATCTTCGACGACCTGAACGCCCAGTGGGCCGAGGGTCGAGCTTCGGCCGGCTGAGTCCTCTCATGACGACCGCTCCCTCGGGTCTGGACGACCCGACGACGGCGGCCGCGCAGAAGTCCGACGCGGTCCGCACCCCCCGGAAGCCCCGGGGCGGTGCGGGCCGCGGCACCGCGTGGTACCGCCGGCTGACGCCTTACTACTTCCTGCTGATCCCCGTCGGGCTCCTGCTTCTCCTCACGTTCGCCCCCGTCCTCAACATGTTCTGGTACTCGGCGACGGACTGGGACGGGCTGGACAAGACGAAGAACATCGTGGGCTTCGACAACTACGTCGAGGTCTTCACGGACCCGGACAACGTCCGCGTCTTCTACGTCTCCCTCTACTACTTCGCCGCGTCGTTCCTGCAGATGGCGATCGCGCTGTACTTCGCGACGATCCTGTCGTTCAACACCCGGTTCAGGAACCTGTGGAAGGGCATCCTGTTCTTCCCGTACCTGATCAACGGGGTCGCGATCGGCCTGATCTTCCTGAACTTCCTGAAGCCGGGCGGCGGCATCGACACGATCCTCATGACCGCGGGGCTCGAGGGCCTCATCCAGCAGTGGACCGGCGACCCCGACATCGCGAACTTCTCGCTCGCGGGCGTGTCCGTCTGGCGCTACATGGGCCTGAACTTCGTGATGTTCCTCGGCGCGATCCAGTCGATCAGCTCCGAGGTCTACGAGGCCTCGGACCTCGACGGCGCCAACCGGTGGCACCAGTTCTGGTACATCATCCTGCCGTCGATCCGCCCCATCATCGGCCTGTCCCTGATCCTCGCGATCTCCGGCGCGCTCTCGGTGTTCGAGGTCCCGTTCGTCATGACCGGCGGCGCCAACGGCACGGAGACGTTCGTCATCCGGACCGTGTGGATGGCGTTCGAGCGCAGCATGGTCGGCCTGGCGTCGGCGATGGCCGTGGTCCTCCTGCTGATCGTGCTGCTCGTGACCTGGATCCAGCGCAAGGTCATCCCCGACGAGGAGGTCGACCTCACATGATCCGCACCGTCACCAGCACCGGGAAGTACGTCTCCCTGGTCATCGCCTCGATCGTGATGCTGCTGCCCCTGGGCCTCATCCTGTTCGGGTCCTTCAAGACCGGTCAGGAGTTCCTCGCGACGGGTCCGATGACACCGCCGGAGAACTGGTTCAACTTCGAGAACTACGTCACGGCATTCACTCGCGGCAACATGCTCGGGGCCTTCGGCAACACCATCTTCATCTTCGGCGCCGCGATCGTCGGCACGATCCTGATCGGTGCCGCCACGGCCTACGCCCTCGACCGGTTCAAGTTCGCCGGCCGCTCGACGGTGCTCGCCCTGTTCCTGCTCGCGACGCTCGTCCCCGGCGTCACCACGCAGGTGGCGACGTTCCAGATCATCAACGGGCTCGGGCTGTACGACTCCCGGTTCGCGCTGGTCCTGCTCTTCATGGGCACGGACATCATCTCGATCTACATCTTCCTGCAGTTCATCCGGGCGATCCCCAAGTCGCTCGACGAGGCAGCGATGATCGAGGGCGCCGGGCACCTGAGGATCTTCTTCCAGATCATCCTGCCCAACCTCAAGCCGGCCATCGCGACGGTCGTCATCATCAAGGGCATCGCGATCTACAACGAGTTCTACCTGCCGTTCCTGTACCTGCCGTCCAAGGAGCTGCGGCCGATCTCCACCACGCTGTTCGACTTCAAGGGCCCGTACGGCTCGCAGTGGGAGACCATCTCGGCCGGTGTGATCATCACGATCATCCCGATCCTGGTGCTCTTCCTGTTCCTGCAGCGGTACATCTACAACGGGTTCACGTCGGGCGCGACGAAGTAGTCCCCCATCTCGACGGCGGAGGCAGCTGGGCTGGCTGCCTCCGCCGTCGGCGTCGTTCAGACCCGTGTCGCCCGGACCAGCGCGATGCGCTCGGGCAGCTGGAGGGGCGCCTCGAGCCCCACCCCGGACAGCAGCCGCCCGGGCAGCCGGACGCCCTCCGCGGTCCACCACGCCGGCGCGTGGTCGACGTCGTCGCCCGGCGCCTGCGGACGCACGTCGTAGAGCGCGTCGGGATCCAGACCGGGCAGCGTCACCCGGGGCAGCGCGGTGCTCGCCGACCTGTCGGTCATCGTGACCGCGTAGAGCGCGTCCCCGCGGTCCTGCGCGACCACCCCGTGCACCGCGAGGGCCGGGTCGACGACGTCCGCGTGCACGGCCGTCCCGGAGTGCAGCAACCCCCGCACGTCCTTGTACAGCGCGATCCAGGCGGTCAGGTCCGCCCGCTGGGCGTCGTCGGCCTCCTGCAGGTCCCACTCGATCCCGAGGTGCCCGAACAGCGCGGTCGCCGCCCGGAAGGACAGGTCGTGCCGACGGCCGGTGCTGTGCGCGGTACCGGAGCCGATGTGCGCGCCGACGAGCTCCAGCGGGATCAGCAGGTTGGTCCACCGCTGGATCTGCTGCCGCTCGTAGGCGTCGATGCAGTCGCTCGCCCAGACGCGGTCGGTGCGCTGCAGGATCTCCAGGTCGACGCGCGCCCCGCCCGAGGAGCAGGACTCGATCTCGACCACCGGGTGGCGCTCCCTGAGCTCGTCCAGGAGTCGGTAGACCGCGAGGGTCTGCCCGTGCACGCCCGGGGCGCCGCCGTGGCCAGCGTCCACCAGGTCCCGGTTGTGGTCCCACTTGAGGTACCCGATCGGGTACTCGGTGAGCAGGGCGTCGAGACGTTCGAGGATGTACGCGTAGGCCTCGGGGACGGCGAGGTCGAGCACCTGCTGGTGGCGCGCCTCCCGGGGCAGCCGCGACGGCACACGGAGCACCCAGTCGGGGTGCGCCCGGGCGAGGTCCGAGTCGGGGTTGACCATCTCCGGCTCCACCCAGAGGCCGAACTGCAGACCGAGCCCGGTCACGTGCTGGACCAGCGGGTGCAGCCCGTCGGGCCACACGTCCGCGGACACGTACCAGTCCCCGAGCGCCTGGGTGTCGTCGCGACGATCCCCGAACCAGCCGTCGTCGAGCACGAACCGCTCCGCACCGACCGCGGCCGCGGCGTCCGCGAGCGCGGTGAGCCGTCCGAGGTCGTGCTGGAAGTAGACCGCCTCCCACGTGTTGAGCGTGACGGGCCTGGGCGACCGTGGGTGCTGCGGGCGGGCCCGCATCCAGGCGTGGAACCGGCCCGCGAGCGCGTCGAGCCCGACGCCCCACGACCCGTAGATCCACGGGCTGGTGTAGGACTCCCCACGGCCGAGCCGCACCTCGCCGGACCCGAGCAGCTCCCCGCCGCCGAGCAGCCCGGGGTGGTAGTGGCTGCGCTCGGCGAGCGAGCGGTGGTTGCCGGACCAGGCGGTGTGCACGCCCCAGACCTCACCGGTGCGGTGGGCGAACCCCGTGGTCCCCGCGACGAGCACGAACGCGGCGTCGTACCCGGTGCGACCGCGCCGGTTCTCGCGCAGTCGCGTGCCGTGGGTGAAGGCGGTGCGCTGCGGGCTGCGCTCGCGCGCCCAGCGCCCGGTGAAGTCGAGCAGCTCGGTCGCGACCGCGGGGACGGGCAGCGTCAGGAGCAGCCCGTCGACGCCGAAGACGTCGTCCGCCTCGTTCGTGAGCACGGCCCGCTGCCGGACCAGGCCCTGCGCGGTGAGCTCGAGCACGAGCACCAGGCCGAGCCTCGCCGCCTCGTCGCCCGCGTGCACGGTCAGCCGCTGCGTCCCGTCCGGTGCGGTCTCCACGTCCCACGACCGGACGGCGAACAGCGTGGAGAAGTCCTGCCCCGCCCGGCTCCCGACCAGGCCCGGCGTGCCGAGGAACCCGGCCGACTCCTGCGGCAGGACCGCGACCTCGACCTGGCCGTCGACCGGGAACCCGTGCGGGACGACGTCCCAGGCCCGGCGCGCGGACGCGAGCGCCGAGGCGTCCAGCGCACCCACGTCGGCGCCCCAGTGCAGGACCCGCGGCAGGGTCCCGCCGCCGAGGTCGACGACGAGGCTGACCCCCGCGGCGCGCAGGTGGAGGAGCTCGGGAGGGTGGGCGGCAGCGGTCACGAGAGGCGTCTCCTGGTCGTGCGGGGATGGTCCGGTGCAACGCTACGTGCCCGCGTCATTGACTTACTTTATTCAGTTGTCTAAGAATGACTCCAGGGTACTTGCCAGATGATCGGCCCCGTCCGCGGGAGCCGACGATGTGCGTCGCGAGGATGCGGCGCGCACACGCCGGACCCCCGGACCCAGGAGCTCGACGATGAACACCCAGGACCTGTACGACGGATGGTCGCTGACCGCTGTCGCCGGCCCCGTCCCGACCGACCTCGACGGCCGTCGCGTCCGCGCCCGCGTCCCGGGCACGAGCCACACGGCCCTGCGGGAGGCCGGCCTCATCCCGGACCCCTACCTCGACCGCAACGAGGAGGTCCTGGCGTGGATGAAGCGCACCGACTGGGCCTACGAGCGCGACCTCGACCTCGCCGACGCTGCTCCTGACGAGCGTGTCGACCTCGTCTTCGACGGCATCGACACCGTCGCCACCCTCACGTTCGACGGGCACGAGATCGGCCGCACGGCCAACCAGCACCGCTCCTACCGTTTCGACGTCCGCGACCTGCTCCGGCCGGCCACGCAGCGACTGCGTGTCGAGCTGCGGTCCGCCCTGGTCCACGCCGAGGCCGAGGCCGTCCGGCTCGGACCGCGCCCGCTCGCGTACGAGCAGCCGTTCAACATGGTCCGCAAGATGGCCTGCTCGTTCGGCTGGGACTGGGGACCGGACCTGCAGACCGCGGGCCTCTGGCGCCCGGTGAAGGTCGAGCGCTGGACGGTGGCCCGCCTCGCCGGGGTCCGGCCGCTCGTCACGGTCGACGCCGACGGGACCGGTCGGGTCGAGGTGCACGCGACGATCGAGCGGTCTGGTCTGCCGGGCGGGGACGCACCGTTGACCGTGCATGCCCGGGTCGCGGGCGCCGACGTCACCGTGCCGGTGCCCGCGGGCGCGCGCGCCGCCGTCCTCGTCCTCGAGGTCCCCCACGCACCGCTGTGGTGGCCCGTCGGCCACGGCGCGCAGCCGTTGTCGGAGCTCACGGTCGCCCTCGTGGGGGCGGACCCGGAGGAGCCCCTGGACACGTGGACCCGTCGGATCGGCTTCCGCACCGTCGAGCTCGACACCACGCCCGACGACCACGGCACCGCGTTCACGTTCCGGATCAACGGTCGCCCGGTCTTCGTCAAGGGCGCCAACTGGATCCCCGACGACCACCTGCTGACCCGTATCACCCGCGAGCGGCTGGCGCACCGGCTCGACCAGGCCGTCGACGCCAACCTCAACCTCGTGCGCATCTGGGGCGGCGGCATCTACGAGTCCGAGGACTTCTACGAGCTCTGCGACGAGCGCGGCCTGCTGGTCTGGCAGGACTTCCTGCTGGCGTGCGCGGCCTACCCCGAGGAGCAGCCGCTCTGGGACGAGCTCGAGGCGGAGGCGCGCGAGCACGTCGCCCGCCTGACCCCGCACCCGTCCCTGGTGCTCTGGAACGGGGGCAACGAGAACCTCTGGGGGTTCATGGACTGGGGCTGGCAGGAGGACCTCCAGGGACGGACCTGGGGTTTCCGCTACGCGACGGAGCTGCTGAAGGACGTCGTCGCCGAGCTCGACCCCACCCGCCCGTACTCGGACGGGAGCCCCTACTCCCCCGGCGCCGCGCTCACCGAGGTCCACCCCAACGATCCCGACCACGGCACCTTCCACCAGTGGGAGGTCTGGAACCGGGTCGACTACCGCGTCTACGGCGACGACGTCCCCCGCTTCTGCTCGGAGTTCGGGTTCCAGGGGCCGCCGACGTGGGCCACCCTGACCCGCGCCGTGCACGCGGCCGACGGCGGCCCGCTGACCAAGGGCGACCCGACGTTCCTCCTGCACCAGAAGGCGGAGGACGGCAACGGCAAGCTCGACCGCGGCATGGAGCCCCACCTCGGCGTGCCCGACGACTTCACGGACTGGCACTGGGCCGCCCAGCTCAACCAGGCGCGCGCCGTCAGGTTCGCCATCGAGCACTACCGCTCCTGGTGGCCGCGCACGGCCGGCTCGATCGTCTGGCAGCTCAACGACTGCTGGCCGGTGACCTCGTGGTCGGCGATCGACGGCGACGAGCGCCCCAAGCCGCTCTGGTACGCCCTGAGGTCCGCCTACGCGACGCGCCTGCTCACCGTGCAGCCACGCGAGGGTCGCGAGGTGCTCGCGGTGGTGAACGAGACGCCCGTCATCTGGCAGGGCATCGTCCACCTCTCCCGCCAGCGTCTCGACGGCACCGTCCTCGCCGAGGAGGACCTCGCCCTCGCCGTCGGGGCGTGGTCCGTCGGGCAGTTCGCGCTGCCGAGCACCGTGGCGACACCGGCCGACCCCTCGCGCGAGGTGCTCGTCGTGCGACTCGGCGCCCTGCAGACCGTGCACACCTGGGTCGAGGACGTCGACCTCGCGCTCGAACCGGACGCGGTGCGCGCCTCGGTCACCCCCGTCCAGGACGGCTACCGCGTCGACGTCAGGGCGACCTCGTTCGCTCGCGACGTCACGCTCCTCGTCGACCGGCTCGACCCGGACGCCGTCGTCGACACCGCTCTCGTCGACATCCCGGCGGGTGCCACCGCCTCGTTCCACGTGCGCACCCGCGGCACGTTCGACGCCGCGGCCCTCACCCGCGCCCCCGTGCTGCGCTCCGCCAACGACGTGGTGCTCCCCCGGGTCGGCGCACGTGACCTCACCCAGTCCCCGGCCTGAACGACGTCCCACCGCAGGTACGCTCGCGTCCATGGCACATGGGCTCGACGCGGTGGGACTGGTCCTTGCGCGCCCCGCCCGCATGCTCGGTTTCGAGCCCTTCTTCATGGAGCTCATCGGCGGCATCGAGGAGTCCCTCGCTGCCGAGGGACGTTCGCTGCTGCTGCACGTCGTCCCTGACCACGACGCCGAGATCCGGACGTACCGGCGCTGGGGCGAGGGCAAGCTCGTCGACGCCGTCGTGGTCGTCAACATCGCACTCGAGGACGCCCGGCTGGACGTCCTGGGCGAGATCGGCATCCCGACCGTGGTCGTCGGCGGCCCGCGCCCGGACCTGCCGTTCGCCAACGTCTGGATCGACAACGCGCAGGCGATGCGGACCGCGGTCACCCACCTCGTCGGACTCGGCCACCGGCGCCTGGCCCGCGTCAGCGGCCCTCGGCACCTCGCGCACACGCAGGCCCGGACCGACGCGTTCATGGGCGAGTGCGCCCGCCTCGGCGCCCACGGTGCGGTCGTCGAGGGCGACTACGGGGAGGAGTCCGGCACGCGCGCCACCCGGGCGCTGCTCGGTCGAGGCACACCACCGTCCGCGATCATCTACGACAACGACGTGATGGCCGTGGCGGGCCTCGGTGTCGCACACGAGATGGACATCGCCGTGCCGGAGCGCCTGTCCCTGCTCGCCTGGGACGACTCGGCATTGTGCCGGCTGTCCCACCCGGCGCTGTCCGCCATGAGTCTCGACGTGCACGCCATGGGCGTCCAGGTGGCCGACTGCGTGCTCAACCTCCTCGCCTCCGGCACCGTCCGCTCCTACACCGCACCCCTGCCACGGCTGGTGGCCCGCGGGACGACGACGACCGCGCCGCCCGCCGACGGCTGAGGCGCAGGTCACCACGAGGACCATCCTGCGCGGAACTCCCGCGGGTGGTTGGGTAGGGGCATGAGCCCGGCCGCCCCCTCTCCGGTTCCCGTCGACGACGACACCCTGCGTACCGTCGCCCACGGGGCGTACTACGCACCGCACGACGTCCTCGGCCCGCACGTCGGAGGTGGGGGCGTCACCGTCCGCACGCTCCGCCCGCTGGCCGAGTCGGTGGTGGTCGTCACGTCCACGTCGAGGGTCGCGGCGCGCCACGAGCAGGACGGGATCTGGGTCGCGGTGCTGCCGGGCGCCGACGTGCCGGACTACCGCCTCGAGGTGACCTACGACGGTCACACCAGCACCGTCGACGACCCCTACCGTTTCCTGCCGACCGTGCAGGAGCTCGACCGCCACCTGGTGCGCGAGGGCCGGCACGAGCAGCTCTGGACCGTCCTCGGCGCCAACGTGCGCACCTACCCCGGCGAGCTCGGCGAGGTCAGCGGCACGTCGTTCGCCGTCTGGGCCCCGAACGCCCGCGCCGTGCGCGTCGTCGGCGACTTCAACTACTGGCAGGGTGCGTCGCACGCGATGCGGTCCCTGGGTGACAGCGGCGTCTGGGAGGTCTTCGCCCCCGAGGTCGGCGCCGGCGCCCGCTACAAGTTCGAGGTGCTCGGCAGCGACGGCTCGTGGCGCCAGAAGGCCGACCCGCTCGCGCAGGGCACCGAGGTGCCGCCCGCGACGGCGTCCGTGGTCGTCGAGTCGCGCTACCGATGGACCGACGACGCGTGGCTCGCCGCCCGCTCGGCCCGCGATCCCCACACCGCCCCCATGAGCGTCTACGAGGTCCATCTCGGCTCCTGGCGCGTCGGGCTCTCCTACCGGGACCTCGCCCACCAGCTGACCGAGCACGTCGTCTCCCTCGGCTTCACGCACGTGGAGCTGCTGCCCGTCGCCGAGCACCCGTTCGGTGGCTCCTGGGGCTACCAGGTGTCGTCCTACTTCGCTCCGACCTCACGCTTCGGGCACCCTGACGACTTCCGCTACCTCGTCGACACCCTGCACAAGGCCGGCGTCGGGGTCATCGTCGACTGGGTCCCCGCACACTTCCCCAAGGACGAGTGGTCCCTCGCCCAGTTCGACGGCACCCCGCTCTACGAGCACCCGGACCCGCTCCTCGGTGAGCACCCCGACTGGGGCACGTACGTCTTCAACTTCGGCCGCTCCGAGGTCCGCAACTTCCTCGTGGCCAACGCGACCTACTGGCTCGAGGAGTTCCACGTCGACGGCCTGCGCGTCGACGCCGTCGCCTCGATGCTGTACCTCGACTACTCCCGCAAGCCCGGCCAGTGGCGGCCCAACCAGTACGGCGGCCGGGAGAACCTGGACGCCATCTCGTTCCTCCAGGAGGCCAACGCGACGGCCTACCGGCGCACCCCGGGGATCATGATGATCGCCGAGGAGTCGACCGCGTGGCCGGGCGTGACTGCCCCCACCGACGGCAACGGCCTCGGGTTCGGCCTGAAGTGGAACATGGGCTGGATGAACGACACCCTCCGCTACCTGGCCGAGGAACCCGTCCACCGGCGCTATCACCACAACGAGATCACCTTCTCGATGGTCTACGCCTACTCCGAGCGGTTCGTCCTGCCGATCAGCCACGACGAGGTCGTGCACGGCAAGGGCTCCCTCTATGAGCGCATGCCCGGCGACCACTGGCAGAAGCTTGCCGGCGTCCGCCTGCTGCTCGGCTACCAGTGGACCCACCCCGGCAAGCAGCTGCTCTTCATGGGCAGCGAGTTCGCGCAGCAGACCGAGTGGGCCGAGTCGCGCTCCCTCGACTGGCATGCCCTGGACGACCCCGCCCACCAGGGCGTGATGCGCTCCGTCGCCGACCTGAACCGGGTCTACAAGGAGACACCCGCCCTGTGGCAGCTCGACCACTCCCCCGACGGCTTCGAGTGGATCGACTCCGACGACGCGTTCCGCAACACCCTCGCCTACCTCCGCAAGGGGTATGACTCCCCGCCCGTCGCCGTCGTCATCAACTTCGCCGGCATCCCGCACGAGGGCTACCGGCTCGCCCTGCCCCGCGGCGGTCGGTGGCGCGAGATCTTCAACTCCGACTCCGAGGCCTACGGTGGCTCCGGCGTCGGGAACCTCGGCGAGATCGACGCCCTCCCCGAACCCCACTACGGCCGCCCGTACTCCGCCTCGATCCGCGTCCCTCCGCTGGGCGTCGTCGTCTTCGAGGCCGGCTGACCGGCGCCGTAGACACGACGGAGCCCGCACCGAATGGCGCGGGCTCCGTCGTCTCCGGGCGTACTCATGGAGCGCGTCCTGGCGTTCTCCGAACTAGCCGATCTCCTCGAGGAACTGCTCCCGAATAGCACGCAGAGCGGCAGCCAGAATGGTCCGGGAAACAGAAAGAGCCACCCCCGTAGGGGTGGCTCTTCCTGAATGATGTCCGGCGGCGTCCTACTCTCCCACACCCTGGCGAGTGCAGTACCATCGGCGCTGAAGGGCTTAGCTTCCA
>NZ_LMOO01000008.1 GCF_001424195.1 Cellulomonas sp. Leaf334
CGTCCCGGTCGACGCCGTCACGGTCGCACCACCGTCCCGGTCGACGCCGTCACGGTCGCACCACCGGCACCACCGGTCGTGCCACCGTTCTGCGTCGCAAAACCGGTCACCCCACCGGTCGCCGCCTGCGCGCCGGTCGACGCTGCGGCCAGTCCGATCGTTGTCGCGAGGGCCACCGTGGCCCCGATCGCAACCAGTCGTGCCGTGACTGCTCGTCTCATCACTTGCCTCGCCTTCGAGAGAAGAGTGCGGGAGTGCGCGTGCGCAGCGAGCGGTCCCTCGAAGCTCAGGGGAGGGGCCTCGGTGCGCATGGGCGCCGCGTGCTCCAGGTCGGCCCGCACCCGACGTCGCGTGCTGGTTCCACCATGTGAGCAACCGGTTTCCCGAGGGTAGGATTGCGCTTTCCTGCGCACAAGGGGCCAGAGAGCCGGACGGAGCCTGCGAAAGGTTTAGCCGTGCACGTCGCCCACCAGCGGCCCGGGGAGACGACACCCGGGCGTCGCCGGTCAGGTCAGGATGGGGTTGAGGATCCAGTAGACGCAGGCCGCCACGAGGGCGGCCATCGGGATGGTCAGCACCCACGCGGCACCGATGTTCTTGGCGACGCCCCAGCGGACCGCGGACAGCCGCTTGGTGGCGCCGACGCCCATGATCGCCGAGGTGATCGTGTGCGTGGTCGAGATGGGCGCGTGCAGCCAGTAGGCGCTGGCGTAGAGGACGGACGCGGCGACGGACTCGGCGACGAAGCCGCGTGCGGGGTCGAGCTCGATGATCTTGCGACCGAGGGTGCGCATGATCCGCCAGCCACCGGCGTAGGTGCCGAGCGAGATCGCGCCGGCCGCGGACAGCTTGACCCACAGCGGGATGGCGTCACCCTGCGTGTAGAAACCCCCCGCGACGAGGGCGAGCATGATCACGCCCATGGTCTTCTGCGCGTCCTGCAGTCCGTGCCCGAGAGCCATCGCGGCGGCGGACGCGGTCTGCGCGAGCCGGAACCGGCGCATGGTGCGGGCCGGCGCGGAGTTCCGCACCAGCCAGAGCACCCCGACCATCAGCCCGAACGCCAGGGAGAAGCCGACGAGCGGCGAGAAGATCATCGGGATGACGACCTTGTCGAGGATCGCGTCCCAGTGCACGGTGACACCGGACGCGATGCCGACGCCGGTCAGCCCACCGATGAGGGCGTGCGTGGAGGACGACGGGAGCCCGAGCCACCACGTGATGAGGTTCCACGTGATCGCACCGATCAGCCCGGAGAGCACGATGATCAGCGCCTCCTCGGAGCTGACGCTGCCGATGCTGATGATGTCCTCGGCGATGGTCGTCGCCACCTGGGTGCCGAGCAGTGCGCCGACGAGGTTGAAGACCGCCGCCATGATCAGCGCGACCCTGGGCGTCAGCGCGCGCGTCGAGACCGAGGTCGCGATCGCGTTCGCCGCATCGTGGAATCCGTTGGTGTAGTCGAAGCCGAGCGCGAACGCGACGACGACGACGACGAGCGCCAGTTCCACCGGGCTCAGGACTCCTTGAGCGCGATGGTCTCGACGGTGTTCGCCACCTTCTCGAACGCGTCGGCGGCGTCCTCGAGCTTCTCGACGATCTCCTTGACCTTCATCAGCTGGATCGGGTCGGTGACCTCGTCGAACAGCTGGGCCAGGAGCTTGCGGTGGATCTTGTCGGCCTGGTTCTCCAGGCGGTTGACCTCGACCCAGTACTCGGACAGCGAGTCCATCGAGCGCAGCCGGGGCATGGCCTCGGCGGTGAGCTCGGCAGCGCGCTGGAGCACCTGGACCTGGTCGGAGACGCGCGCCGGCAGGGCGTCGACCTTGTACAGGACGATGAGGTCCGCGGCCTCCTCCATGAAGTCCATGCAGTCGTCGAGGCTCGAGGCCAGCGTGTAGATGTCGTCCCGGTCGAACGGGGTGACGAACGTCTGGTTCAGCCGACGCATGATCGAGTGCGTCGCGTCGTCCGCCTCGTGCTCGGCGTCGGCGATGCGCTTGCCGATCTCCTTGCGGGTGGAGCGGTCGGCCCCGAGCATCTCGCCCAGCAGGTTCGCGCCGGTGACGAGATGGATCGCCTGAGCGGCGAAGAGGTCGAAGAACGTGGTGTCGCGCGGGGTGAGGCGCAGGCGCACAGCGGGCTCCGGAGGAGGGGGAGGAAGGGCGGGGATCAGGCTAGGTCACGGTGGCTCGGATGCCTAACGCACGACGACGCGCGCATGGACACATGGTGACAGCCGGACGACGTCCGTGGGTACCTGCTCGTGGGGGCGACGCCGGACCGCGGAGCGCCTCTCGGCGCGAGGCCGCTCGAAGCGGCTTGAGATGGAGCCCGGGGCTACCGCGGCCCGACGTCGCCGCTCATCGTACGCCCGACCACCCGTCCGGGCGGGGTGATCACTCCCCCGCGGCCCGGCTATCCGGCCCGGACCTGCGCGTTCACCCGTGCGGACGTGGGCGACGTCACTCCAGCCGGTCCGCCCGCCACAGCGACGCGGCGTGCTCGAGCTCCTCCGCGGTGCGCACCAGGGACGCGGCGCCGCGGGTCAGCCGCTGGGCGGCCGACGGGTCGACGTCGTCCAGGTGGTCGGCGTCGAAGGCCGCACCCGTCGCCAGGACCCTGCTGAACGCCGCCGCGCGCTCCAGGGCGACGTCGAGCTCACCCGTGTAGACCCCGGACAGCACCGCGTCGGCGACCGCGAGGACGTCGGCCGGTCCGGGGGCGTCGGCCACACCGGCGACGACGTCGTGCACGGGTGCGGCCGCGACGCCGAGGCGGTACCGGTCCGCCACCGTCGCGGGGTCCCGCCGTACCCACTCGCGCAGCACGTACAGCCGCCAGAGCGCGCCCGGGAGGCTGTCGGCCTGGCTCTCGGACCACAGGGCGGCGACGACGTCGAGACCTTCGCGCTCGACGAGCGAGACCAGCCGGGCGACGACCTCGGGGTCGGTGTTGGCACGACCCTGGTGCACGAGCGCCGCCGCGGTCGTGTGCGCCGCCTCGTTGCGCAGGGCCGGGTCGTAGCCGCCGGGAAGCTCCTCGGCCTGTGCGGGGTCGAGCATGGCGGGACGCCGAGGGCGCTTCGCTCCACCTGTGCCGTCCATCGGACGATCTTGCCTCGCTCGTCGGCCTGCGGCTACCAGGCACGCCTCCGACGTGCGCACTCACCCGGTCAGGGCCAGGGTGGGGATCATCGCCCCGGGAGCGGCTCGGGCGGCTCACGGAGGTGCAGACCATGTCCGACGCGTCAGGGTCGCCGCAGGGGGCGACGGGAGGGGCTGCAATTCCGCCGCACCCCTACAAGAACAAGGCCATCGGCCTGGCGGTCGCGGCCGCCGTCGGTGGGTTCCTGTTCGGGTTCGACAGCTCGGTCATCAACGGTGCGGTCGACGCGATCGAGGGCGAGTTCGAGATCGACCCCGCGGTCACCGGCCTCGTCGTCGCCATCGCCCTGCTGGGCTGCGCGTTCGGCGCGTGGCTGGGCGGCAAGCTCGCCGACCGCTGGGGCCGGACCCGGGTGATGTTCCTCGGCGCGGTCCTGTTCTTCGTCTCCTCGATCCTGTCCGGTATCGCGTTCGGGGTCTGGGACCTGGTCCTGTGGCGCGTCATGGCCGGTATCGGCATCGGCATCGCGTCGGTCATCGCGCCGGCGTACATCGCCGAGATCGCCCCGGCGGCGATGCGCGGCCGGCTGGGTTCGCTCCAGCAGCTCGCGATCACGCTCGGTATCTTCGCGGCCCTGCTCTCCGACCAGCTGCTCGCCACGTCGGCGGGCGGGGCGTCCGAGGACCTGTGGCTGGGCCTCGAGGCATGGCGCTGGATGTTCATCGTCGCGGTGATCCCGGCCGCGGTGTACGGCATCCTCGCCCTGCGGATCCCCGAGTCGCCGCGCTACCTCATCGCCACCGGAAAGCGCGAGGAGGCCAAGAAGGTGCTGGCCACGACGCTCCCCGAGGGTGACGACGTCGAGGCGCACATCGTCCAGATCGAGCACACCATCGAGACGGACAAGAAGCTCGAGTCCCAGGCCAGCCTGAAGGGTCCGCGGTTCGGGCTGCTGCCCGTGGTGTGGATCGGCATCCTGCTGTCGGTGTTCCAGCAGTTCGTCGGCATCAACGTGATCTTCTACTACTCGACGACGCTGTGGCAGGCGGTCGGGTTCGAGGAGAGCCAGTCGTTCATGATCTCCACGATCACGTCGGTCACCAACGTGCTCGTGACGTTCATCGCCATCGCGCTCATCGACAAGGTCGGCCGCCGACCGCTCCTGCTCACCGGTTCGTTCGGCATGGCGGTGACGCTCGGCCTCATGGCGCTGGCTTTCACGCAGTCGACGGGCACGGGCGACGACCTGACGCTGGACGGCCCGTGGGCCGTCATCGCCCTGGTCGCGGCCAACCTGTTCGTGGTCTTCTTCGGCGCGACCTGGGGTCCGCTCGTCTGGGTCCTGCTGGGTGAGATGTTCCCCAACCGCATCCGCGCGGCCGCCCTCGGCGTCGCGGCCGCCGCGCAGTGGGTCGCGAACTTCCTCATCACCGTGTCGTTCCCGCCGATGCTCGATGCGTTCGGGGCATCGATCCCGTACCTCATGTACGCGATCTTCGCGACGCTGTCCTTCTTCTTCACGCTCTGGAAGGTGCCCGAGACCAAGGGCATCGAGCTGGAGGACATGGAGGGCGTCAAGGTCGACCGGACCCGTCGGGGGAGCTCCTCCCCCGCCTGACCAGACCACCGCACGCGGCCGGACCACTCCACGGGTCCGGCCGCGTCGCTGTGTGGTCGCTGTGTGACGGAATACTCACGACCATCAGTTGCTTGAAGCAAGTGTTGAACTTATGGTTGCTACGAGCAACAAAGAGGAGTGCCATGCCGTCCGTCCCGCCCGAGGCCCCGCCGCAGCTGCTGCTGCGGTCCGTCGAGGCCTTCAGCCGCGCGCTGCGCGAGTCGTCGCTCGGGGTCGCCCGCGAGGTCGGCTGCTCCAAGGGCGCGTTCGCGATCGTCCGGATCCTCGAGCGTCGCGGCACCCTGCAGGTGAGCGACCTCGCGCACATCCTCCGCGTCGACATCTCGGTGGCCAGCCGCCAGGTCAGCCAGCTCGTCGACGACGGCCTCGTCGAGCGCGCGGTCGACCACGGCGACCGTCGCGTCCGCACCGTCCGCCTCTCCCCCGCCGGCCGCTCGCTGGCCGTCGAGATCGCCGCCGTCCTGGAGCGGCGCGCCCACGAGGTGTTCGCCGACTGGTCCCCGCAGGAGCTGCTCGACGCCCGCGCGACCCTCGACCGGCTGACCGCCACGATCGCCGACCTCGCCCCCGCCGAGGCCGTCCTCACCCCCGCCTGAACCTCCCCAGCCAGCACCGCCGTCACCACGAGAGCGAGACCATGTCCAGCACCACCACGCCAGAACCCACCAGCACGGCGGAGAGCACGCCGACCCCGAAGATGACCCACCGCGAGGTCCTCGAGGCCCTGTCCGGCATCCTGCTCGGGATGTTCGTCTCGATCCTCGCGACGAGCGTCGTGTCCTCGTCGCTGCCGCGGATCATCTCCGACCTCGACGGCACGCAGTCGGCGTTCACGTGGGTGGTCACCGCCACCCTGCTCACCACGACGATCTCCACGCCGATCTGGGGCAAGCTGGCCGACCTCGTCGACCGCAAGCTGCTCATCCAGCTCGCGCTGGCCATCTCCGTCATCTCGTCGGCCCTGGCCGGGCTCTCCCACGACACCGGCATGCTCATCGGCATGCGCGCCCTGCAGGGCATCGGCGCCGGTGGCCTCACCGCGCTCGGCACGGTCCTCATCGCGGACATCATCAGCCCCCGCGAGCGCGGCCGGTACATGGGCCTCATGGGCGCCGTGATGGGCATCGGCATGGTCGGCGGCCCGCTGCTCGGCGGCGTCATCACCGACAGCGCCGGCTGGCGCTGGAACTTCTTCCTCGGCCTGCCGTTCGCGCTGGCTGCGATCATCGTGCTCCAGCGCACGCTGCACCTGCCCGCACGCACGGCCCGCAAGGTCACGATCGACTACGCCGGCGCGACGCTCCTGTCCGTCAGCATCGCGACGCTGCTGCTCTGGATCACGTTCGCGGGCACGTCGTTCGACTGGGCCTCGTGGCAGACCGCCGCGATGGTCGGCGTCTCCCTGCTGACGCTCGCCGCCGCGATCTGGGTCGAGTCGCGCGCGAGCGAGCCGATCATCCCGCTGCACCTCTTCCGGAACCGCACCCTGGTGCTGTCCGTCGTCGCCAGCATCGCCGTGGGTGTCGCCCTGTTCGGCACGTCGGTCTTCCTCAGCCAGTACATGCAGCTGGCGCGCGGCAAGACCCCCACCCAGTCCGGTCTGCTGACCATCCCGATGATCGTCGGCCTCCTGCTCTCGTCGACGGTCTCCGGCCAGATCATCAGCCGCACCGGGAAGTACAAGAAGTTCATGGTCGCCGGCGCCGTCCTGCTCACCACGGGCCTCGGCCTCATGGGCACCATCCACTTCGACACGTCGTTCACGCTGGTGTCCCTCTACCTCGTGATCATCGGCGCGGGCGTCGGGATGCTCATGCAGAACCTCGTGCTCGCCGTGCAGAACACCCTGGACGTCCGCGAGATCGGCTCGGGGACGTCGACCGTGGCGTTCTTCCGGACGCTCGGCGGCGCGCTCGGTGTGTCCGCGCTCGGCGTCGTCCTCTCCCACCGGGTCACCGACCTCATGGCCCGCGGCCTCGTCGCCCTCGGCATCGACCCGTCCGCGATGGGCTCCGCCGGGGCGATCCCGGACCTGTCCACGCTCCCGGAGAACGTGCGGATCGTCGTCGAGCAGTCGTTCGGCAACGCCATCGCCGACCTGTTCCTCGTCGCCGCGCCGGTCGCGCTCATCTCGCTGGTCGCGGTCCTGTTCCTCAAGGAGGTGCCCCTGGGCACCCGCTCGGGCATCGAGCAGCTGCTGGAGCAGGAGGGCGAGGCTCCGACGGCCGGCCAGGTCGACGTGGACGCCGAGCTCGACGCGCTCGACGCGGAGCAGAAGGCGGCCGCGCGCAGCTGATCCGACCGCACCCCGCAACAGCGCCGCCCGGCCCCTCCGACCGGGCGGCGCTGTTGTGCTGGGGGCCGGGTCTCAGTGCGCCCGGCGGGCCGCCGCGAGGTCCTCGTTCAGACGGCCCAGCTGCGTCGCGAGCGCCTCGATGTCCGACGCGGCCCACGCGTCCAGCGCCTGGCGCAGGAACGCGCGCCGCGCCTGCTGAGCTGTCTCGAAGCGACGCAGGCCCTCGTCGGTGAGCTCGAGGAGCTGGCCCCGGTAGTCGTCGGGGTCGGGGCGACGCGACACGAGCCCGAGGGTGCCGAGCCGGGCGAGCTGCCGGGACATCGTGCCCCGCCCGACCCCGATCGTCAGGGCCAGGTCGCTCGCCCGCACGCCCGGGGACGCCGCGATGAGCGCGAGGAGCGAGTAGGCGGCGGGCTCGAGGTCGGGGTGCACGTCCCGAGAGATCGAGGCGGAGGAAGCCTGGGCACGCCGCAGGAGGAGGCCGAGCTCGCGCTCGAGCTGGCGGAACTGTTCGTCGACCACGGTCACATCCTGACGGGACCCCTACCGAAACCGCCGCATCGCCACCCGAGCAGAGGGAAGCGTTTCAGCAGATCACCGCAAGGATCGGGTGTCAACACCCAGTGTGCGGCTCAGCGCGACCAGGTCGCGCGCTGGCGGGCGACGTGCGCGATCGCCATGACCCGGGCGGGGTCGAGCCGGACCGGCATGGCGCGGAACACGGTCTGCACGTCCTGGCGGGCGATGGCGAACGCGTCGTGCTGCGGCTGGACCGTGCGCACCTCGAGATCGCCGTGCACGACGACGACACCGCGCACCGTGATCGCCGCGCACGCCGCGGCGAGCAGGGCGCCCTGCACCCGGGTGGCCTCGAGGCGCGCATCCCGCAGGTAGGACATGGACCGCCCGTCGACGGCGATGGTGCGGCCCTCGACGACGACGCGCTGGCCGGGGTGCCGCCGCTCGGCGAGCGTGAAGATCCCGGCCGGACCGATGAGGAGGTGCTCGACCATGCTGCCCTGCCGGCCGAGCGGGACGTCGTGGACGACCTGCCAGCCCTCGTCGCCCATCCGCTCGAGCCGCGTCCGCACGGAGCTGCCGCGCTCGCCGCGGATCGCCGCGAGGTCGATCGAGTCCCAGTCGTCCCCGCCGAGCCACGCCTGCAGGGCCGACTCGTCCACGGGGTCGAGGGCCGCGCTGGGGTTCGGCAGCGACATCGCCAGCTCGGCGACGTCCGCGCGCAGGTACGCCTGCGCGGCGCGACGCAGGCCGGCCTCGTGCAGCGGGTCGTCGACGACGACCTCACCGGACTGCAGGTCGACCGAGCCGACCCGGGCACCGCTCTCCTGCGTGACATAGAGACGGTCGGCGCCGTAGCGCCTCCACCGTCGCACCGTCAGGACATCTTCCACGTGTGCATTATCGGCATCCGCGGGGCCGGACTTCACACGTGTCGACCATCTGGACGTCACACGTCCGGGGTGTCCTTCTCGGCGCGCCGACGGACACCCCGGAAGGGTGGACTAGGAACCCGCCGGCTCGAACGTCAGGCTCACCGAGTTCATGCAGAACCGGTCGCCGGTGGGGGTCTGCGGCGCGTCGTCGAAGACGTGCCCGAGGTGCGACCCGCACCTCGCGCAGCGCACCTCCGTGCGGACCATGCCGAGGCTGCGGTCGGAGATCAGCTCGACGCGGTCGCCGGCCAGGGGTGAGAAGAAGCTGGGCCAGCCGCAGTGCGAGTCGAACTTGGTGTCGGACCGGAACAGCTCGTTGCTGCACGCCCGACAGCGGTAGACACCCTCTCTCTTCTCGTCGAGCAGCTCGCCGGTCCACGCCCGCTCGGTCCCGGCGCGGCGGAGCACCGCGAACTCCTGCGGCTCCAGCTCCAGGGCCCACTGCTCGTCGGTCTTGGACACCTCGTACGTCATCGGATCCTCCTGGGATGGGTGGGGCGTCGGGTGTAACCGTGGCCGGCCCGCAGAAGTTCCTGACCCGCGAACGCAACGCGCTGACCTGGCCTGTCGTCGCGCGGCACATCTTCCGCATACTCTCGCCTGAGCGCGGCCCTCCCGAGCCGCGCTCGCCCCAGCTCGTGAGGTCCACGTGCCAAGAGCCGTCCGCCGCCGCTGGCCGCTGACGCGGTCGTTCGCGGTCATCAGCAGCGTCGCCATGGGCGTGCTCGGGTGCGCGCTGGTGTGGGTCACGTGGAGCGTGATGAGCCAGCAGTCGGTGCGCGACGGGATCGCGACCGCGGAGACCGTCACGACCTACGCCGCGGCGACCGTGCCGACCGACTCCTTCGTGCTCCCGGACAACCTCGACCAGGCCCAGAAGGACGCCGTCGAGGTGGCGACCTCCGGGTTCGGCGAGCGGCTCGTGGAGCTGCGGCTCTGGTCGCTCGACGGCTCCCTCATCTACAGCTCGGCGGAGAAGACGGAGACCGGGTTCCCCGACGGCGACCGGCTCGACCTCGTCACGACGGGCGGTGAGCCGAGCGCGCGCGTGATCACGGACGTGCGCGGCGCCGACGCCGGGGACGGCGGCGGCACGGAGCTGCAGGTCCTGGACGTCTACGTGCCCGTGCAGGCCGACGTCGTGGCCGACCCCGACCCGGCTCGCGAGGGCACGGTGATCGGCGCCGCCGAGGTGATGCTCGACCACACCGCCGCGGGCGCCGCGCTGTCCGAGGCGGTCCGCACCCTGGCCCTCGTCGTGGCGATCGGCCTGCTCGCGCTGTGGATGGTGCTGTTCCGGACGGTGTGGACGGCGTCCCGCCGGCTGCAGGCCACAGCCCTGGAGAACGCCCGCCTCGCGCTCCTCGACTCGCTCACGGGCCTGCCCAACCGGCGCATGCTCGCGGAGCGGATGCGCCGCACGATCCTCGAGGCGGAGGAGACCGGCTCGCGCGTGGGGCTCATGCTCCTGGACATCGACCGGTTCAAGGACATCAACGACTCGCTCGGACACGACCGTGGCGACGAGCTGCTGGAGCAGGTCGCGGAGCGGCTGCGCGGCGCGCTGCGGGACGACGACGTCGTCGCCCGGCTCGGTGGCGACGAGTTCGCGATCCTGCTGCCCGACGTCCGCTCCGTCGCGAACGCCGAACGGCTGGCCCGGCGCGTGCGCGGGCTGTTCGTCCCGCCGTTCATGCTCGGTGAGCTGCCCCTGCACGTCGACACGTCCGTCGGCGTCGCGTGCCTGCCCGACCACGCGACGGACCCGTCGTCGCTCATGCGGACCGCGGACGTCGCGATGTACGCGGCCAAGCACCACCGCACCGGCGTCTCGGTCTACTCCGCGGACGAGGACGACTCGTCGCCCGCGCGCCTCGTGCTGCTCGGCGACCTGCACCGCGCGCTGACCCCCGCGCCGGGCGCCCCACGCGAGCTGCGCATGCACTACCAGCCGAAGATCGAGCTGGCGACGGGCCGGACCGTGGGCCTCGAGGCGTTGATGCGCTGGGTGCACCCGACGCGCGGGGTGCTGCCGCCCACGACGTTCATCCCGCTGGCCGAGCAGTCGGGGCTCATCCACGACGTCACGCGGTACGCGCTGACCGAGTGCGTGACGCAGCTCGCCGCCTGGCGCGCCGAGGGCCGCGCGACGCCCGTCGCGGTCAACCTGTCCGCGCACGACGTCACCACCGTGGCCGTCGTGGACCTCATCGAGTCGCTGCTGGAGGAGCACACCGTGCCGGCGGACCTGCTCGAGGTCGAGATCACGGAGACCGCCCTCGTCGCGGACCCGTCCCGGGTGGTGCCTGTCCTGGAGCGGCTCGGTGCGCTGGGGATCCGCGTGGCCATCGACGACTTCGGGATCGGGAACACGTCGATCTCCCAGCTGCGGGACCTGCCGGTGGACGAGCTGAAGATCGACCGGCTGTTCGTCTCGGACCTCGGGGTGGACGGCCGCGAGGGGTCCGAGGTCGTCGTGCAGGCCATGGTCGACCTCGCCCACTCCTTCGACCTGCGGGTGGTCGCCGAGGGCGTCGAGGACGAGCCCACCGCCCTCATCCTGCGTCGGCTCGGCGTCGACCAGGCGCAGGGCTTCCTGTACTCGCAGGCCGTGCCTGCCGACGACCTGCGGCTCGCCCCGTCGGTGCCGCGGCCGCGCCGGGACCGGGGAGGTGCCCGAGGTGGCGTCGCGGTCGCCCCGACGCGTCCGGCCACGACACGCCACCAGCGTCCGCCGAGGTCACCTGGCACGGGTGACACGAACGGGTGAGTATCGTGCGTTCGGCTCAAGTCGGGCGCACGGATGCCGATAACACTCTTTTCACCTAAGGGGGGTTCCCACATGATGGACGACCTGCTGCAAGAGATGATCGACCCGGCGCCGGTGCACCACGACGCACCGCGGCGACGGCGACTCTGGACGACGGTGGCGATCGTCGGCCTGGCGGCGGTCGGTGCCACGACGCTGACGACGTCGGCCATCTTCACCGACAACGACGCGCAGTCCGCCACCATCGAGAGCGGCACGGTCGACCTGGAGATCGGCGACGCGGTGCCGTTCGCGTTCTCGCCGCAGAACCTCGCACCCGGGGACTCGACGTTCACGCCGCTGCAGGTCCAGAGCAACGGCTCCCTCCAGCTGCGGTACGCGATCTCGTACTTCGCGACGCCGACGACGAACCCCGAGGACGACCCCGTCCTCGACCCGCCGGCCACCCCTGGCGACCTCCGCGACATCCTGGCGCTCACGGTGTACCCGGTCACGTCCGAGAACGCCTGCTCGGCGGCCGGCGTCGCCGCCGTCACCCCGATCAACAACCCGGGCGTCGGCGAGGACTGGCCGGGCGCAGCCACGCCGCTGGTGGGCGTCCCGACCATGGGGCCTGACACGGGTGACCGCAGCCTGCCCGCCGGTGCGAGCGAGTGGCTCTGCTTCCAGGTCGACTTCCCCATCGCGGCCGACAACGCGTACCAGGACTCCGCGGTGGAGCTCGACCTGATCTTCAACGCCGAGCAGACTGCCAACAACTGAGCTCGATGACCTCCTGGTCGGACGGGCGACGAGACGCCCCAGCCGTCGACCGACGCGCGCCGCGCGCGACCGGTCGGCGGCGCTCTCGTGCCCCGAAGCCGGCGTGGCGGCGGGTCCTCGGTGTCGCGCTGTGGACGGTCGTCGTCGTGTGCGGCCTCGCGTACGCGACGTCGCTGGCGGTGCCGCTGTGGTTCCAGATGCACCAGCAGCGGATCCTCATCGTGACGTCGGGATCGATGGCGCCGAAGTTCGAGGCGGGCGACGCCGTCGTGCTCCGGGCGATCTCGAACGAGTCCGACCTGAAGGTCGGGCAGGTCATCTCGTTCTGGCCCACGGGGTCCGACGAGCTGGTCACGCACCGGATCGTCGCGCTGCGCAAGCTGCCCGACCTCCGGCAGGACGAGGCGACCGGCCGCATGGTGCCGAAGGTCGACGCCAACGGAGAACGTCTGACCAAGTCGTACGTCGTGACCAAGGGCGACGCCAACGCGGAGGCCGACGTCAACGCGACCCCGATCGGGCGCATCCGCGGTGTCCAGCTGGCCGTGCACGAGGGTTGGGGCTGGGTGCTGCAGTGGGCCGGGTCCGCGCAGGGGCGCGCCGTGATGCTCGTACCTCCGCTGCTCGCGCTCGCTACGCTCGAGCTGCTCGCGATGGGTGACGCGCGACGTGCCCGCCGCGACCGTCCCACCCCCAGGACGGACCTCACGGACAGGAGGGTCGATGAGCTCCTCCTCGACTGAGCCTCCCGCCCCCGAGGACCCCACCCCGCGGCGGGGCTTCCTGTCCGTGGACCGCGGCGGCCTCGTGCGGCTCGGCGTCGCGCTCGCGTTCGCGGTCGCGGCCCTGGTGAGCCCGCTGGTCGGGGCGACGTCCGCGCAGTTCACCGACAGCACGAACGTCTCGATCACGTTCTTCGTGGCGCCCGAGCAGCCCTAGCGTCAGGACCGGACGCCGCGGGCCGCGAGCAGCACCGCGTCGGGGTCGTACACCATCGACAGGGTCTGCAGGCGTCGTGCGACCGCGGGCGTGAACACCCGCTGCGCCCACTGCGGGCCTGCGCCGTCGGTGAAGTTCGGCAGGCCACCGTCGCGCACCCACGGCGCGAGCCCGTCGTGCACGCGCGCGGTGTCCTGCGTGACCACCTGGGCGACCTCCGGGACCATGATGCCGATCGTGAACAGGGAGAACGCCGCGTCCCGGTACGGGAACGCGCTGGGCACGCCGCCGTCGTCGAGCACCTTGCCGCCGAGCTGACGGACCTCCACCATCACCTGGGCGCAGCGCGCGTCGGGACCCACCAGCTCGAGCAGCCGGTCGGCGGCCTCCAGCGGGAACGCGTCGAGCAGGCTGTGGTGCTCGTGCAGCGGCAGCGGGTCCGTGGGGTCGGTGTGCACGGCGCCGAGCGCCGCGTAGGGGATGACCTGCACGGTGTCGATCAGGGGGGTCGCGACGGAGCGGACCGCCCGGATCATCTCCTCGCCGACGGCCGGGACACCCGTCCACGCGAACCGCACGCTGACGGACGTGGTGCCGCGCAGCGGCTCGGGGACGAACGGCAGGTCCGGCAGACGCATCACGGCGAGCGACGTGGTGCCCTCCTCGGGCAGCACGTCGCACCACCGGCTCCACGTGCGGACCACCGCGGCGGCGTCGGCACCGGCGAACCAGAGCGCGCCCGCGTACAGCTCCGCCTGCTCGACGAGGTCGATCTCGACGGCGGTGACGATGCCGAGCGTCCCCTTGCCGCCGCGCAGGCCCCAGAACAGCTCAGGGTGGTTCGTCGCGGTGACGCGACGGGCGACGCCGTCCCCGGTGACCACCTCGAACGCACGGACCGTGTCCGAGGCGAGCCCGTGGGTGCGGGCGACCGGGCCGAGCCCACCACCGGTCAGGTAGCCGACGACGCCCACGTCCGGTGAGGAGCCGGCCAGCGCGGCGAGCCCGTGGGGTGCGCAGGCCTCGAGGACGGCTGCCCACCGCACGCCTGCTCCGATCCGGGCCCAGCGCCCGTCGGCGTCCACGGTGAGCTCGTCGAGGGCCGCGGTGCTCACGAGGATCGCGTCCTGCATGCTCTCCGTCGCGCCGTGCCCGGTGCTCTGGACCGCGACCCGCAGCCCGGCCGTCGCAGCCACCCGGACCGTGCGGGTGACGTCCGCGGGGTCACGCACGGGGACGACGGCGACGGGCCGGATCGCCTTGGTGAGGTTGCTGGTACCGGTGAGGGCGGCGTACGCCTCGGTTCCCGGGAGGTGAACGGGGACGCCGGCGCCGGTGAGCGCCGCGACGGCCACGGTGGTGGCGGGGCGGTAGTCCGCGTCGATCGGCGAGCTGAGGATGGTCATGGGGGTTCCTTCGTCGTCCTGTCCTGCGCCGTCATCGACGCACGGGCAGGAAGGGACGCCGGTCCCCCGTCTGATACATCCCGGGATGTCCGAAGTTACCGGGAAGTACGCCCGCTCAGCCGGGCGGGGTCGCGGGGAGCGAGATCGTGAACGCCGTCCCCTCGCCGACGGTGCTCGTGATCGACAGCGACCCGCCGTGCGCGTCGACCACCGCCTTGGTGATCGACAGCCCGAGCCCGACGCCCGGGATGGCCCGCCGGGTGGCCGTCGACGCCCGGAAGAACCGGGTGGTCAGGTGGGAGAGCTCGTCGGGCGGGATGCCGATGCCGGTGTCCGAGACGACGACCTCCGCACCCTCCGAGCCCTGCGGGCCGCGGGACGTCACCCCCACCCACACCGTGCCTCCCGACGGCGTGAACTTGATCGCGTTCGAGACGAGGTTGTCGACGGCCTGCCCCAGCCGTACCGGGTCCCCGTTCAGCGGCGTCTCCCGCGCGGTCACCGCGAGCGTGACCCCCGCCGCGTCGGCCACCGGCTTCGCGGCGTCGACCGCCGCGTGCACGACGTCGGCGAGGTCCATGCGCTGCGGCGAGATCGAGAAGCGGCCGGCGTCCACCTGGGCGCTGAGCAGCAGGTCGCCCACGAGCCGCAGCTGCCGGCGGGCGTTGCGCTCGATCACGGTGAGGTACTCGCGCTGCTCGTCCGTGAGCGGGTCGGTGCCGTCCGTGAGGAGTTCGAGGTAGCCGAGCACGGACGTCAGGGGTGTGCGCAGCTCGTGGCTGACCAGGCTGACGAACTCGTCCTGCAGGCGCGACGCCTCGCGCTCGGAGGTCACGTCGGAGGCGACGACGACATACCCCGTCGTGGTGCCGTCCGCCTCGGAGCGCCGCGTCACCGCGAGCCGGACGGTCATGCGCGACCCGTCCCGCGCCACGTAGGTCCAGTCGCGCACCTCCGGACGACCGGCCAGGGCCGGTGCGACGAGCGCGTCGACGAGGGTCTGCGGGTGGTCGATCGGGGAGTCGTCGGCGAAGAGCACCGTGCGCCGCGCCTCCAGCTCCTCGCGGTCGTGGAAGTCGGTCAGGCGCAGCCGACCGACCACCTCGCCCTGCCCGTACCCGAGCAGCCGTTCCGCACCCGCGTTGAAGACCTCGACCAGGCCCGTGGCATCGGTCGCGATGATGGCCTGCTCGGTCGCGGAGTCGATCACCGAGACCAGGGCGTCCCGCGCGGCGCGGCGCTGGTCGGCGACGCGGGCGAGCGAGGCGGCGTCGGCCCGCGCACGGTCGAGGAGCACGGCCTGGTCCATCTGCAGCGACAGGAGGGCGTTGCTGCGGGCCCGCAGGCGGGCGGTGATCTCGTGGACCGTGGCGGCGACCACCAGCGCGACGAGCGAGACGAACAGCGTCCGGACCACCGTGTCCACGGTCAGCCTGAACGTCGACGTGAGCAGGACGGGCGACAGGACGACGCCCGCCACGCCGAGCCCCGCGAGCCAGATCCCGCGCCGGTCCCGCTGGGAGGCGAGCGCGATCACGGGGAAGAACACGATGGTGGTGTACGGCGAGCCCGGGCCGCCCGTACCGGCGCGCAGGAACGCGACGGCCACGAGCTGGATGATCGGCAGGATGTCCTGACGCCCCTCGGGCCACCGGGCCCACGGCAGGAACCGCGCCAGGACGAGCTGCGCGACCGTGAGCAGCGCGGCGATCACGACGTCGCGCTGGCTGGCGACGAGGACCCCGGGGATCAGGAGGCTGAGCAGCGCGACCAGGAACACCCCGACGAACGGCAGCTGACGCTCCACCACCCCGCCGTCCGGCCCCAGGTGGCGCGCGAGCCGGCGCATGTAGCGCGAGCCCATGGTGACCAGGTCTGCGCGCTCGTTGGACCAGAGCTCGGTCATGCGGGGCTCACGGTGCGCCGCCCAGCACCCGCGCCAGCGCCGCCTGGACACCGTCACCGGAGAACGGCTTCGGCAGCCAGGCCTCGACGTGCGGGTAGTCGTCGGCGTCCAGGACCGACGTCACCACGACGGGCAGCTCGGGACGGCGCACGCGCAGCACGTCGATGAGCTCCCAGCCCCCCATCCCGGGGAGCCGCAGGTCGACGATGGCGACGTCCACGGAGTCGAGCTCAGGACTGGCCAGCGCCTCCTCGGCGCTCTTCACGGCCACCACGTCGTGGCCGAGCCGGCGCACGTGCCGGGTGATCAGCGCGAGCTCGTCGGGCTCGTCGTCGACGATCAGCACGCGGGGGGTCACGCCACACCGCCGTGCAGCAGGAGCGCAGCGGCCGTGATCGCCAGCGAGACCAGGGCGACGACCACCAGCAGGCGTCGCTCGGAGCGCCGGTTGGACCGGATCTCGTCGTCGAGGGCGTCGGGCGTCAGCGTCGCCCACCACCGGGCGTCGTCGCCCGGGGCCGCCCGGTGAGAACCGCTCATCCCATCACCCGTCCCGTCTTCTCGGTCTTGTCCCACACCGCGGTCGCCCCCCGCGCCTGCTTGACGTACGCGTCCAGGGTGATCGCGCACAGCACCGGACCGAAGCCCACCACGTACAGCAGAGGCGTGGCGAGCCACCGCACGGCACGGGACCGTTCGAGCAGCTTGACCACCCAGGCCAGCGCCATCGCGATGACCGACCACGAGTAGAGCGTCAGCGTCCACACCATCCTGCCGGTCTGGGACATCTCGAGTCCGAGCAGCGCGGGGATCCGCTCCTCCCAGAGGTTCGGGAACCAGGCGGCGCTCATCACCACCAGCGCGCCGAGCCCGGGGAAGACGAGCCCCTGCACCCAGGAGCGGCGCGCGGTCTCCCGGTCGAGCAGCAGGGTCACCGCGGTGATGAACACGTAGGCGGTCACCGCGACCCACCAGAAGCCCTGGAACACCTGCGTCGCCGTCACCTCGGCGACGAAGTACAGACCGACCAGGCCCACGGCCGCGAACCCCATCGCGACGGGCAGCAGGTAGATCGCGAACCAGATGATCCCGAAGTCGACGTTGCCGAGGTTGTGCGTGCGGGACGGCCGGAACCACACGCGCCGGAAGTTGCGGGTGATCTGCACGTTGCCCCGGGCCCAGCGCACCCGCTGCTTCCACAGCGCGGTGACCGTGTCCGGCTCCTCCGCCAGCACGACGGCGGCCGGCTCGAACACGACGCGACGACCGCTGAGCTGCGTGAGGAACGTGGTGTACGTGTCCTCGGCGAGCGTGGAGGTGTCCACCTGCCCACCGACCGCCTCGAGGTTCTCGCGCGAGTGCAGCTGCGCACCGCCCGCGAGGCACGCCATGGCACCCATGATGTTCTGCGCGCGCCGGGCGGCGGCCTGCGCGGTCACGTACTCGTACCCGATGAAGCGGGCCACGCTGCCCGGCCGGCCGCTGCCCTCCCGGATGAACGCGGTGACGGCCCCGACCTTCTCGTCGGCGAGGTGCCGGGCCATGCGACGCAGCGAGTCCGGGCGGTAGATGACGTCGGCGTCCATGATGAGCAGCGCCTGCATCCAGTCGTCCGCCAGGGCGTACCGGATGCCGTGGTTGAGGGTGTGGGCCTTGCCCTGGCCGCCCTGCTCGCGACGCAGGTGCACGATGCGGTCGTCGTACTGCACCGCCTTGGCCCGGACCACGTCGGGGGTGTCGTCCGTGCTCGCGTCGTCCACCACGAAGACCCTCAACCGGTCCGGCGGGTACTGCAGGCTCATCAGCCGGTCGAGCGAGGCCGCCAGCACGGCGCCCTCGTTCCAGGCGGGCACGATGACGACGACGCGCGGCAGGTGCGGCGCGGCGTCGCGCAGGTGGTTGCGGAACGCGTGCACGGGGACGAGCAGGTACTGGTAGAGCCCCGCGAGCACCGGGATGGCACCGATGCCGACGAGGGCGACGAGGACCGCGACGAGGACGCTCTGCCCGACATCGCTCATCCGCGCACCCAGTCGTAGGAGCCGACGTCGGCGGCCTGGTGCGCGTCGGTGGACGCGACGAGCAGCACCCCGGCGGCGCGCAGCCGGCCGGTGACGTGGGTCCTCGGGCAGTGCCACTTCTCGTTGACCTCGACGGGGGTGCCCGTCTCGACCGCGGCGACCGCGAGCGCGTCCAGCAGCTCGTCCGGGACGGCAGCCTCGGTGAGCCCGATCTTCGGCAGGATCGAGAACGGGTGCGCCAGCTGCGCGCGCCCGACGGCGTGCATCGCACGGATCGTGGCCGTGACCAGCATCTCGACCACGTCCGCGGGGTCCAGCCCCGCCTCGATCCGCTCCCGGGTCGACCGTGGGCTCCACGGGCCGTCCGGGCCCGGGACCTGGTGGTCGGCGAGCAGGACACGGTCGGGCCCGTGGGGTGCGCCGAGGGAGGCGAGCACCTCGGGCGGGGCGTCGACGGCGCCGGACGCGTCGAGGATCTTCGCCTCGACACCGGTGAGCACCGTCAGGCCGTCGACGGCCGGCAGGGCACGGACCGCCGCGAGGAACTCCGGGACGTACGTCGTGGACACCCGCACGTGGTCGACCATGCGGATCGTGCGCAGCCCCACGGCCTGCGCGGCGGCGAGGTTCTCGGCGGGGGTGCTGACGGCGTCGTCGGAGAACGTCGAGTGGACGTGGTGGTCGCCGTCGAGGGACGGGCTCCTCACCGGACTGCCCTCATGGGGCGGGGAGAATGTCGGCGATCGGGAGGAAGACGTCCTCCAGGTACCGCACGTTCGCGATCTCCTGGAAGTCGACGTGGTCGGGCACGGGCCGGCCGAGGACGGCGTCGAGCGTGAGCGACGGCATGTCGACGCCCGCCGCGATGGTCAGCGGCATCGCGCCCGGGAACCGGGGGTTCACCTCGAGCAGGGCCGGGCAACCGTCGGCGTCCCGCTTGAGCTGGACGTTGGCGACCGTCGTGAGCCCGATCGCGCGGGCCACCGCCGAGGCGGTCTCGATCAGCTCGTCGTCGTGCACGGTCACCCCGGCGACCGCGACCCCGGAGTCCACCCGCAGCCGCGCGCGCGGCACCGCCGCGATCACCCGGCCGTCGAGCCCCGCCAGGACGTCGACCGAGTACTCGTCGCCGGGCAGGAGCTCCTGGACCAGCAGGTCCTCCTCGGCGTCGTGCACGGCGTCGAGCTCGGCCTGCGTCCCGACGAGCCGGACCCCGCGCGACCCGGCGCCGCGGCGGGGCTTGACGATGACGGGGAAGTCCCAGCCGGACACCGCCTGCGGTGTGCCGACCAGCTCGGTGCGCGGCACCCGCACCGTCCGGGCGCACGCGGCGGCGAGCGCCAGCTTGTCGAGGCACGTCTCGAGCGTGTGCAGCGCGGGCGACGCGAGGATGGTGCCGTCGGCCAGCAGCTCGTCACGCACGGCGGCGAGCTTGGGCAGCTCGACGTCGACCGTCGGGAAGAGCACGTCGACGCGTTCGTCGCGGCAGATCCCCCGCACGACGTCGACGAAGTGCTCGGCCCGGCCGGCGGGCACGAGGTGCCGGGACCCGGCGTCCACCAGGTACAGCGCACTGGCCCACCGGTCCATGTCCGCGGCGATCACCTCGACGTCTCCGCGGCGGAGCAGCGAGCGGATCACAGCGACCCCCGCGGGCCCTCCGGCACCCGTGACCAGGACCCTCATGCGTGACCTCCGCGCTCGTCGACGATGTCGGACGCGGGGGCTGCGGTGACGCCGGCCGCCCTCGCCTTGGTGCTGAGCATCGCGGCCGCGCGCACCATCTCCAGCGGCTCGGCGTACTGCTGGCCGCCGCCGAACCGCGACCAGTAGCGGGCGGTGGCGCGCACGAGGTCCGGATCCATGTAGTCGCGGTGCGACTGCGACTCGAAGGCCGCCAGCATCTGCAGCTTGGCCTCGATGAACCCGTCCACGGGGACGAAGCGGGTGGGCCGGAAGTCGATGGTCGACGACGGGCTCTGGAAGCACGCGAGCGACGGGAC
This sequence comes from Cellulomonas sp. Leaf334, assembly GCF_001424195.1. GTDB lineage: Bacteria > Actinomycetota > Actinomycetes > Actinomycetales > Cellulomonadaceae > Cellulomonas. The sequence goes on from NZ_LMOO01000008.1 coordinate 20,305, forward strand.
GCGGCGGGCGGCGACGTCGACGGCCTGCCGGACCGCGCGGTGGTCCTGGTGCCGGTCGTGCTCGGTGTGCGTGTAGACGACGGAGGGCTCGACCTCCCGGATGAGCTCCTCGATCGTCGTGATGACGCCGCCCGCGGGGTCGAGGCGCGTGTCCTCGTAGTCGTGCAGGTAGAGGCGCGCCCCGATGACGCCGGCCGCGGCGAGCGCCTCGTGGCGACGGAGCTGCACGTCTCCCCCGATGGCCCCGCTGGACAGCGTGAGGATGACGACGGTGTCACCGGCCGCACGGTGGGACGCGAGCGTCGCGCCGACGCCGATCTCCACGTCGTCGGGGTGCGCCCCCACGGCGAGCACGGTCTCCGTGGGGCCCTCGGCGGCGCGCTTCGCGCGACCTTCGACCGCGAGCGCGGTGATCCGTTCCAGGAGGGTCGCGGCGGCGACGGGCTTGACCAGGAACTCGTCGGCGTCGCGACGCAGCGCCTCGACGGCGTAGTCCACGCTGGCGAACGCCGTCATGACGGCGACGGGGGTGCCGGCCGCGCGCGAGCGCAGCTCCACCAGCAGCTCGAGCCCGCTCATGCCGGGCATCTGGATGTCCGTCAGCACCACGTCGAACGTGTTCGCTGCGACCTCCGCGAGTGCGGACATCGGCTCGTGCACGACGGTCACGTCCATGCCGCCGCGACGCTCCAGCACCGTGCGCACGTACTGCGCGGTGTCGGCGTCGTCCTCGACGACCAGCACCCTGATCTGCTCGCTCACCCCGAGTCGCCCTCCCCAGCCGGCCGGTGTCCGACCCACGTTATAGGGCGCCTCGGGCTACGGCTCATCGGGGCTCGCGGGTCACCCGACCGATCCGGACCTGGACACGTGCCCGTCGGGGACTGGCGGGAATAGGTTGCGGGTGCCCCCTGTTGAGCGGCAAGTACATGCAAACGCATGAACCTTCTTCACTGAGCGAGGCGCGAGATGCAGTTCGGGATCTTCACCGTCGGCGACGTCACCACCGACCCGACGACCGGCCGGACGCCGGACGACACGGAGCGGGTGCGCAACATGCTCACCATCGCCCAGCACGCCGACCAGGCGGGTCTGGACGTCTTCGCGACCGGCGAGCACCACAACCCGCCGTTCGTCCCCTCGTCGCCCACCACCATGCTCGGCTACCTCGCGGGCACGACGAAGAACATCATCCTGTCGACCGCGACCACTCTGATCACCACGAACGACCCGGTCCGGCTGGCCGAGGAGTACGCGATGCTCCAGGTCATCTCCGACGGCCGCATGGACCTCATGATGGGCCGCGGCAACACCGGCCCCGTCTACCCGTGGTTCGGCCAGGACATCCGCCAGGGCATCCCGCTGGCCATCGAGAACTACGCGCTGCTGCGTCGCCTCTGGGAGGAGGACGTCGTGGACTGGCAGGGCAAGTTCCGCACCCCGCTGCAGGGCTTCACGTCGACCCCGCGGCCGCTCGACGGCGTCCCGCCGTTCGTGTGGCACGGCTCGATCCGCAGCCCCGAGATCGCCGAGCAGGCCGCCTACTACGGTGACGGCTTCCTGCACAACGCGATCTTCTGGCCGCTCGAGCACGCCGCGCAGATGGTGAAGTTCTACCGCGAGCGCTACGAGCACTACGGGCACGGGCAGGCGGACCAGGCCATCGTCGGGCTCGGCGGGCAGGTGTTCATGAACAAGATCTCGCAGGACGCCGTGAAGCAGTTCCGGCCCTACTTCGACAACGCGCCCGTCTACGGGCACGGACCGTCGATGGAGGACTTCGTGCGCGACACCCCGCTGACCGTCGGCAGCCCGCAGCAGGTCATCGACCGCTACGGGAAGTTCCGCGACCAGGTCGGGCACTACCAGCGGCAGATGTTCCTCATGGACCACGCGGGCCTCCCGCTGAAGACCGTGCTGGAGCAGATCGACATCCTCGCGACCGAGGTCGTCCCGGTGCTGCGCGCCGAGGCCGAGTCCGCCCGCCCGGCGCACGTGCCGGCGAACCCCCCGTCGCACGCCTCCCGTGTCGCCGCAGCGAAGGCCGCGGGTACGGTGCACGAGCAGGTCGTCGCCGAGGACACCTTCACCGGTCTTCGCGCCGAAGACTCGCTCTCTTCTTGATGTTCGGGAAAGGCTTCACGATGAGCACCCGCTCCATCGTCGTCATCTCGGCCGGGCTGTCCCAGCCGTCGTCCACGCGCCTGCTGGCCGACCGCCTCGCCGACGCCACCGTCACCGAGCTCGCCGCCCGCGGCATCACCGCGCAGGTCGAGCACGTGGAGCTGCGCGACGTCGCCCACGAGGTCGTCAACATGACGCTCTCCGGCTTCGCCTCCGGCCCGCTCAAGGACGTCCTCGAGAAGGTCACCGCCGCCGACGGCGTCATCGCCGTCACGCCGATCTTCTCCGCGTCGTACTCCGGGCTGTTCAAGTCGTTCGTCGACATCCTCGACAAGGACGCCCTCGTCGGGCGGCCCGTGCTCGTGGGCGCGACCGGCGGCACCGGCCGGCACTCGCTGGCGCTGGAGTACGCGCTGCGCCCGCTGTTCGCGTACCTGCGGGCCGACGTCGCCGGGACCGCCGTGTTCGCGGCCACCGACGACTGGGCCGACGGGGGCGGCGACGACGTCAACCCGCTCCCCCAGCGCATCCGTCGCGCCGGGCGGGAGCTCGCCGAGATGGTCGCCGACCGCGAGCCGTCCGCACCCGTGGGGCTCTACGACGCGGTGCCGTCGTTCGAGCAGCTCCTCGGCGGCGCCTGACCACCTGGTGCACGACACGACGGCCCGACGCGCTCGCGTCGGGCCGTCGTCACGTCTGCGTGCACGACGACGGCGAGGACCTCGGAGGGGGAAGGGTCCTCGCCGTCGTCGTCGGCCCGAGCGGGCTCCTAGGCCCGCCTCACGCTCGCGTCGTTCGTTCGCGTCGTCACTGCGGGCCGAGCGTGAACATCGTGCCGTCCGGGGCCGGCTCCACGTCCAGGCGCTGGTCGGCGAGCGTCACGGACGCCTCGGGATCCACGTACACCCGGGTCGACCCGTCGGTCACGACGTCGTCGCCCGGGAACGGCTCCGGGACGAGCGCCAGCGCGAAGCCGCCGGCCTCCTGCTGCGCGATCCGCAGGCCTCCGGTCTCGTCGGGCAGACCGGCCTTCGTCGTGAGCGTGTGGACAGCGGTACGGGCGGTGTCGGTCAGGGTGAGCACAAGGCTCTCCTCTCGGTTGCCGGTGGCGCCACCCTCGCGGGCGGCTCGATCGGACGTCTCCACCGTGCTCAGGTCCGGGCCCGCGGTGCAACCCGAGGTCCGCTGGGCGAGACCTCGGGTGTCCAGACCGCTCCTGGGGTCGCACACCTCGTGGCGCCGCCCTACCCTGCGCACTATCGGCGTGTCGTGCATCCCCAGGAGGAGCCATGGTCCGCGAGGGCTACCCCGCCACCACCGTCGAGGAGTACCTCGACGCCGTCCCGCCCGAGCAGGGCGCGGCTTTGCGCCTCGTGCGCGACCGGCTGCTCGAGGTCGTCCCCGACGCCGAGCAGGTCATCTCGTACCAGGTGCCCACGATCCGGTACCGCGGGACCGGGCTCGTCGCACTGTCCGTCGCGAGGACGCACTGCAGCCTGCACCTCATGAGCCCGCCGCTGGCGACGTCGCTGGCCGGGGTGCTCGACGAGGGGAAGCTGTCCGGCGCAACCCTGCAGTTCGACGCCGACGCGCCGCTGAGCGCCGCGACCGTGCGACTCATCGCCGAGCGGCGCATGGCGGAGGTGGACGCGCGGCTCGGCTGAGGTTGGCCCTGTCGCTTCGGCGGCCCGGCCCGGCTCGGCTCGGCGTCCCGGCTCGGCTCACCGTCCCGACGGCGAGAAGTGCTGGTAGTCCACCGGGGAGTCCCAGTCGCCGCCCCAGAGCCACCCGACCGCGGCGAACGCGGCGACCACCTCGTCGCCGGAGTGGATCACCCCCGGGCTGTCGGGACGGCTCACGAACGCCCGTCCCGCCCGGGGCCCCACCGACGAGCCCGACACGTACGGGTTCTCCACCGGGTTCACGTCGATCGCCCGGCCGTACGCGTGCTCCGACCAGCCCGTGCCGCCGGTGATGGCCCGGCAGTTGAACGCGGACGTGTTGTCCGCGTCCATCGACGCGTCGTCACTGGCGCCGAAGTCGTCGACCAGTCGCATCGACCGGACGGGGTAGCCCGCCACGAACAGCGCGCGGAACACCGTGACCATCGCCTCCGCCGCATCGGCGTGCACCACGAGCTCCCCCTGGACCTTCGCGCCGTCGAAGTCGCGGTGGGTGACCGTGACGTACCGGAGGTCCTCCAGCGGGACCGGGCACCCCGGGCGCCACGACGGTTCCATGCGAGCGGCCAGCTCCGGCGTGATCTCGGAGACGGAGGACGTGAAGTCCGGCGGCGGCAGGGCGACGACGGGAGCGTCGGGGACGTCCGCGACCGGCGGGGCCGTCACCGGTGCCGCGCTCGGAGCCGCCGACGCCGCCGTCGGCGCCGTGGTCGGCGCGCGGCTCGCCTGCGACGACGCGCAGGACGCGCACAGCACGGCGACCAGCACGACGACGCCCAGCCGACCCCTCATGCCACCCACTATCCCGCGACCCGCGTCGCCCGGTCGCTCCATGCGTGGCAGCCGCGCTCACACCAGCCCGCGTCGGCTGCCGACGATCCCCGACGACACCGTCGTGCCCGCCCAGAGCTCCGTGTCCGTGCACCCCTCCGCGCAGTGCATCCCGCACGTCGGGCACACCCAGAGCGTGTGGTGCCGGTCGACCGTGCACCCGCACGTGACGAACCGTTCCGACGGCCGGCCCGGCCCGCTCGTCGTCCACCGGTGGCCCGCCGGGCATCCCTGCGGAGGCACCCGCACCCAGCCGCGCGGCGTCCGCTGCCACTTCGACCAGTCGATCTCCCGAGCCATCGAACAAGTGTACGAGCAGGCGCATTCGCGCTCTCACGACGGTCCCCGCGTTTGTGCAGGTCAGCGGCCCGTGTCGGTGGTTGGTCGTACAGTTGTTCTATGCCCGGATCGGGTGAAGTCTGCGTTGCGAGAGCGGGAGGAGGCGATGGTGACGACCATGCTCACGCACGGCATCGACCTCGCGGACCTCACCCACGACACCGGGACCCTGGCAGATGCCGCTCACCTTGCTCACGCCGCTGAGGACACCGCTCGCCGCGGGGGCGACGCTGGCGGTGGGCGGACCGGTCATGGCGCCGTGCACTGCGCAGTGGGAGGGTGCGACGGTGGTCGTTCTCGGTCGAGTGAGGGCGGCCCGGTGGTGAACCTGCGGGACGTCCCAGCCTTCCCGATCCCGGCCGTCGAGGTCGGCGAGCTGGCGTCGATGCTGACGGGCGTGCCGGTCGCGGACGTCTCGGACGTCGCTCTGGTGAACATGGTCTCCGCGTGGCAGCAGGTCCTGAACATGGCCCAGGCCGCCCAGGCGCGGGTCGTCCGGGAGATCGAGGCCCGCACGTCCGACGCTCTGGCCCGCATCCCCGACGAGCTCGCGTGCGCGTTGGCCTGCACCCGGCGCGCAGCCACCGACCTGTTCCTGCGCGCCTGGGTGCCGGAAGCCACCCGGCTCTGGCCGACGCCTGGTCGGCGGGCGCGCTGGACGCGCGCAAGGTCGACGTCATCCTCGCCGAGGCGTCGCACGCCGCCCCTGGTGCCGTGCGCGCGGTGGTCGCCGACGCGGTCGCGCGCGCCGGCGAGCTGACCGCCCCGCAGCTGACCCGGCACCTGCGCGCCGCCGTTATCGCGACCGACCCCGAGGTCGCCGAGGCCCGACGGATCTCCGAACGCTCCCGCCGGTCCGTCGAGCTCGTCCTCGCCCCGGACGCGATGGCACGCCTGATCGCCTACCTGCCCGCCGCGGAGGCCACCGCGGCGTTCACCGCGATCGACGCCCTGGCGGGCCACAGTGCCGTGGAGGGCGACGACCGCACGGTGGACCAACGACGAGCGGACGCCTTCTCGGACGTCTTCACCGGCATCCTGGACGCCGGGACGACGCCCGACGGAACGCCTCTGCCCCGCAAGCACGGCGAACGCGCGGCCCTCCAGGTCACCGTCGCCGCCTCGACGCTGCTCGGCCTCGACGACCACCCGGCCACGCTCGGTTCCTACGGCCCGATCCCCGCCCAGGTCGCCCGCGAGCTCGCCCAGGACGCCACCTGGCGTCGCGTCCTGACGGATCCCGCCGGACAGGTCGCCGCCGTCGGCACCAGGAGGTACCGACCCGGTGCGGACCTGACCCGCACGGTCGCCGCCCGTGACGTCACCTGTACCTTCCCCGGCTGTCGCCAACCGGCTGCGCGCTGCGAGATCGACCACCGTCAGCCGTACGACCATGCACGGGCACGAGGCCTGACCACCGGCGCCGGCCCTGTCGAGGGCCGCGGAGAAGGTGCTGGCGGCGAGCCGACGTCGCTCGAGAACCTGCACGCCCTGTGCAAGCACCACCACCAGGCGAAGACCAACGGCTGGTGGCAGGTGACCTGGAACCCCGTCACCGGCACCTCGACCTGGACCGACCGCCACGGTCTGACCTATGCCCGCCACCCCGTCCCGGTCCACACCGCCCCCGACGCCTTCCACCACCGACCGCCTCCACCACGTCCACCCGACCTCGGCGACCCACCCTTCTGAGGGCCGCGTCGTCCTGAGGTGCGGCGAGATGGTTGTGCCGCAGACGAGACACGCCGCCGAGGCAGGCGCGTCCTGCCATCGGGGACCCGACGGTCTCCACCTTCGGGCTCGCCCGGCGTCTGACGGCGGGCGAGCCCGGAAGCACTGTCGAGGACCGTCGTCGGGCGGGCGTGGTCCCGGACCCCAGTCACCGGGTCCGAGGTTCGCCGTCCGTGTGGGTGGTCGGCGGCAGGATGGCGCGATGGACCTCGACGACGCCCGCCGGTCGGCACTCGCGCTGCCCGAGGTGACGGAGCGGCAGAGCTGGGGGCAGCCGGCGTGGTTCCACCGGAACCTGGTGGCGCGGATGTGGGACGAGGACCGGCTCACCGTCCGGGTCGAGGACGACGGTGAGCGGCTGGCGCTGGTGGAGCAGCAGCCGGCGCTGTACTCGACCACCGACCACCATGCCGGCACGAACCTGGTGCTGATCGCGATGGACGTGGTCGATGCGGAGACGCTGGAGGCGCACCTCGCGGAGTCGTGGTGGTGGGCTGCGCCGCCGGTGCTGCGGCGTCGGTACCCGCACCTCGGGCCTCCGGAGGACGGTCGCTGACGGTCGGTCGCCCGGTCAGCCGCCCGAGGGAGATCAGCACGGCCTACGCTCGACGACGAACCACGACGGGGACGAGGAAACCGATGACCGAGCCCGACTGGGTCCGACACGCGATCTGGTGGCACGTCTACCCGCTCGGGGCCGTCGGCGCGTTCCCGGGTGAACCGCCAGGTCCCGACGAGCACCGCCTCGGTCGTCTGGTCGCGTGGCTCGACCACGTCGTCGCGCTCGGTGCGTCGGGGATCCTGCTGGGTCCGGTGTTCGCGTCGACCACGCACGGGTACGACACCGTCGACCACCTGCGCATCGACCCTCGGCTCGGTGACGTCGGCGACTTCGACACCCTCGTGGCGGAGGCGCACGGGCGCGGGCTGAAGGTGCTGCTGGACGGGGTCTTCAATCATGTGGGCCGGGACTCGGCGATCGCGCGCCGGTCCGTCGACGCGATCGAGGGCCGGTCCGACGACGAGGTGTGGCTGCTGCGCGACGAGGACGGTGGGTTCGTCGGCTTCGAGGGCCACGGTGCGCTGGTCACGCTGGACCACGGGCACCCCGGCGTCGTCGGCTACGTGGTCCGGGTGATGACGCACTGGCTGGGCCGCGGTGCCGACGGCTGGCGCCTGGACGCGGCGTACGCGGTGCCGACGTCGTTCTGGGCGCAGGTCCTGCCCCGCGTGCGCGCCGAGCACCCGGAGGCGTGGTTCGTGGCGGAGGTCATCCATGGCGACTACCCCGCGTTCGTGCAGGAGTCGACGGTCGACTCGGTCACCCAGTACGAGCTGTGGAAGGCGGTCTGGAGCTCGATCAGCGACGCCAACCTGTGGGAGCTGGCCTGGTCGTTGACGCGGCACGACGAGTTCCTGGAGTCGTTCGCGCCACAGACGTTCGTCGGCAACCACGACACCACCCGGATCGCGAGCACCATCGAGGATCCCCGCCATCGGGCGCACGCCGTGGTGGTGCTCCTCACGGTGGGTGGCACGCCCACGGTCTACGCGGGCGACGAGCTCGGGTTCACCGGAGTCAAGGAGGAGCGGGAGGGGGGCGACGACGCCGTCCGGCCGGAGCTCGACGTCGGCGGGCCGGGTACCGCGGAGAACCCGGTCCTGCAGCTGCACCAGGAGCTGATCGGCCTGCGCCGCCGCCACGCGTGGCTGCACCGGGCCCGCACCACGCAGGTCACGCTGACCAACACGACGTTCGTCTACGAGGTCCGCGACGGGGACGACGCCCTGCTCGTGGCACTGAACCTGGACGACGCGCCGCTCGCACGGCCCGCGGGCGAGGTCCTCGCGAGCGACGACGACACCCGCGGGCGGTCCGACGTCGCTCCGCACGGGTGGGCGGTCGTCGCGCCGTAGCCCGGCCCGATGGGCGGTTCCGCAGGGGCGGGGGCGCCGGAGCGACGCGGCGGCGAACGACGGAAGGCGCGCGCCCGACGGGTGCCCGTCATGGCTCTCGGGGCGACGCGACGAGACCGATCGACCCGACGGGCGCGGTATCCCCGGCGACCGTGGCGTGCACCGTCCAGCCGCCGGTGACCCCGGCGGTGACGCTCGCCCGGTTGCGTCGGCGGGCGGCGTCGGTCATCGTCGCCGACCGGTCGAGGGCGAGCAGCCGCCCGCCGTCGAGTCGGGCGCAGACCAGGGCGGCTGCGGCGCCACGACCGCACCCCACCTCGAGCACCCGGTCGGTGGGCCGGATGCGCATCACGTCGACCGCCCAGGCGAAGCGGGTGGGGACCTCGACGACTATGGTCGGCACGGTAGCGCGGGAGGGGCGGCGGGCCGGTACCCAGCCGGCTCACCGCCCCTCCCTCACCGCACCCCCGGCGGTGGTCCTGCCGTCACCAGGGCGACGGCGCCGGAGGGGCCACGACCGGCGGGCGGTCGTCGCACGTGATCGTGTTCGGCAGCTGCCACGACCCGAACCATGGACCGGTGGTGCCGCCGCCGTCGTTGCCGCCCAGGTCGACGGACGACCACTCGGACCCGGTGGGCGGGAAGTTGAACGACCCGCAGTTGTTGATGCCGACGGCACCGACGTTGCGCGCGTCCACGTTCTCGAACGTCGCCGACCCGGCCGCCCGCGCACTGAGCACCGAGGTCCCGGTGCCGTCGACGCGGAGGTCCTTGAAGTGGAGGTTCGTGACCGAGTAGAGGTCCTTCACCGGCCAGTCGGCGACGACCATGATCGCGTTGTACGTGCTGTCGAGGACGTGGTCGCCGACCACCTGGATGTCCGCCTCGATGTCCCCCTGGAGCGCGTAGAACCAGATCGCGCCGAGCCCGATGTTCCAGTTGAGCTCGTACGTGCCGGCGCGGACGGTGGTGTTGTCGGTGATCCACAGGCTCCCGGTGAACGGCTCGGCCCCGAACCGCGACCCCACCTGGATGCCGCTGCCCTCGCGGATCGGGTCCGCCACGAGGTTGCCGACGAGCGTCGTGTCGTGGCCGCCGTAGATCGCGATGCCGTTGGCGAGGGTGGGCGTCTGGACCGTGTTGCGCTCGAACCGGTTGCCCGAGTTCGTGGTCTTCTCCGCCCACATGGCGAGCCCGTCGTCGCCGGTGTTGCGCACGAAGTTGTTCGACGCGACGGAGTTGGTGACGCCGGTGTGGAAGTTGAGCCCGTCGGCGATCTGGTCGACGACGTAGCTGTTCTTCACGACGAGGTTGTCCATCGGCCCGTCCACCCACACGCCGACCTTGGTGTGCTGGATGTACAGCCCGTCGATCGTGGAGTCGCTCAGCGCGCCGCCGATGCCGTTCACCTGGTCGGTGTCGATGCGCTCACGCACGTCGCCCTGGATCGCGAACCCGGACAGGTGCACGTTCGACGACCCACCCTCCGCGGCCGACTTGCCGTAGAACCCGACACCGGTGTGCACGGAGCCGTCGGGTGCCGGGGTGGGCAGCGCGACCTCGCGACCCTTGATGGTCGTGTACCAGGACCCCGAACCCTCGATCGTGACGTCGTCGACGATGATGTGCCGGTTCACCTGGTAGACCCCCGGCGGCACGTACACGGGCAGGTCCTTCTTCTGCGCGTACGCGATGGCCTTGTCGAACGCGTTCGCCGAGTCCTTGCGGCCGAACGGGTCGGCGCCGAAGAGAAGGACGTTCGCGGCCTTGAGGCGGACGTGCGGCAGGCCGACCTGCTCGGAGTCGAGGAGGTCGATGGTGGTCGTCGCCGCGTTCGTCCCGACCGGGGCCGTGAGGCGGACCTTGGCGCCGGCGGGGTAGGTGCGACCGAGGAGCAGGCGCTGCTCGTCGTAGAAGTGCATGGGCCGGAACGGCGTCGTGATCGTCGGGGTGGGCGTCGTCGCGGCAGGGACGCACGCGCACTCGGTGATCCACCAGTCGGGGTGCAGCAGCCCGGCGTTCGGGTCGTTGCTGAACGGGTACTGGTTGTAGAGCCACGAGTACTGCGAGGTCAGCGTCATGGTCCGCTTCCCGGAGCCGTTGACGGTGACGTCGAGCGGGGCGGTGATCCCGCCGCCGGTGGGCGAGTCCGGGATCGAGTACCGGACCGTCAGCGCGTTCGCGGCCTTCGGCAGCGTGAACTCCACGTACTGGCCGGGCGCGAGCTGCACGGCCGAGCGGCCCGACGCCTCCGCCGGCAGCGTGTAGGCGGTCCGGTCGGGGCCGATGACCGTGCCGGTGGTGACGGCCTTCTCGGCCTCCTGCTCGAGGAAGCTCACCGCGGCGCCCCGCCCGCTGACGAGCGCGGGATCCAGGGCGGCGCGCGTGACCGGGGTGGGCGCCGGTGCGGGGGGCCGCCCGTGGGCCTGGGCGGCGCTGCCCGTGCCGACGACGACGACGGCTGCGAGGACGAGCGCGAGAGCGCGTGCCGCGCGACGGCCTGACCAGCTGACTGTGTTCCTCACGGAGCGCCTCCTTGCGCCGCCGGGACGGCGCGGGGTGCCTGAGGGGCACGGCGCCGGATGGACGGGACACACCGTACGTTCTGGACAATCAGCGAGACAAGACTGGATAGCACAAAGCAAGAACTTACGTAGTTGCACGCAAGGACTGTCGATATCGACCAGGATCGGGTCAGCCCGACGACGCGGGTCGGTGTGGGCGCAGGATGCGCCGCCGCGAGACTCAGGCAGACAGTCTGCTGACCTCGTCCCACACGTCGGCCCACGAGCCGCGCGGCCCGTCGCACACCTGCACGAGCCCGCCCTGCTCCTCGTTGTCGACGTCGACCCCGTTGTCGACGCGTCCCACCTCCCGGCACCCGACCGCCCAGCCCGGGGCGTCGCCGTACCCGACGAGCACCACGGGTCCGGCGAGGTCGGGGCCTGGCGGACCCCATGCGGCGTACCCGTTGTGCCCGCTGAACACGGGCACGTCGGACCCGTACCACTCCAGCGCCCCGGCCTCGCCGTAGTTCGCCGTGACGACGAGTGCGGCGCCGCTGTCCGCCACGGCCCGGCCGACGGCCTCGACGAGCTCGGGCCAGCCGATCATCTCCGCCTGGTCGTCGTTGAGCTCCGGGTAGACCGAGGCGCCGAACGTCCGCTCGGGCAGGAGCGGGAGCGCGGCGGGCCAGGCGACGAACGCGCTCAGCGCGAGCACCGCACCGGCCACGACCAGCCCTCGTCGCGACCAACGCTCCTCCAGCCCGCACGCACCCGCCGCCAGCAGCACGGGTACCGCGCCGACGACGTAGTACGCCTTGCCGCCGGTCACCAGGAACAGGACCACCAGCACGAGGAACGCCCACGCGAGCGGCTTCGCCCGCACCAGCGCCGGGACGCGCAGCAGCCGCACGAGCCCGTAGATCCACAGCGCCGCGGCGACGGGGCTGAACTGGACCAGCAGGAGCCCGACGAACTCCAGGCGCGGACCGACCCCGGAGTACTCGTCGCGGATGTCGGCGGCGAGCTCCAGCTGCGGCCAGCCGTGGGTCGCCTGCCACAGCAGGTTCGGCAGCCAGAGCAGCAGGGCCAGGCCGACCCCCGCCCAGGCCCACGGCGAACGCAGGTGGTGCCGGGCCTGGGGGGTCAGCGCGACGCCGACCACGATCGCGGCCAGCAGGAACGCGACGAGGTGCTTGTCCAGCAGCCCGACCCCGCCGAGCAGCCCGACCAGGAGCCACCCGCGGGGTGCGTCGCGGGACAGCGTCCGCAGCACCACGGAGACGATTGCGACCCAGAAGAGGGTGTCGATCGTCGTCGTCGACAGGATGTGACCGAGCGTCACGACGACGACACCGGTCCCCGTCGCGACGGCCGTGAGCAGCTGCGCCCCGGTCCTGCCGCCCAGCTCCCGGGCCGTCAGGGCGGCGAGCACGACGACCGCGGCGGCCGCGAGCGCGCTCGGCAGGTGCAGCGCGACGAGCGAGCCCGGTGCGAGCAGGTCCGTCACGCGCGCGATCAGCGGGGTCAGCGGCGGCTGGTCGGGGTACCCCCACGCAAGGTGCCGGCCGGCAGCGACGAAGTAGAGCTCGTCACGGTGCGGGCCGTACCGCCCGGACGACGCGACGAGCACCGCGAGCACCAGGCCCGCGGCGGTGAGCACCCAGCGCGTCGCGAACGGAGCCACGGCCGGGGGGACACCGTGACGCCGACCGACGTCGGCGACGACCACCCGGGGAGCGTAGCGACACCGTCGGGCGCAGCGGGAGGTGCCGGGTGAGGATGGACCTCATGATCTCTGTACCGGTCCCCACCCTCACCCTGCCCGGCGGGCAGATCCCCGTCGTCGGCCTCGGCACCTGGCAGTCCGAGGGCGGTGCCGCGGAGCGCGCGGTCAGCGCGGCCCTGCAGCTCGGCTACCGGCACGTCGACACCGCCACGGGGTACGGCAACGAGGCGGAGGTCGGCCGGGCGCTCGCGACCATCGACGTCGACCGCGACGACGTGTTCGTCACCACGAAGCTCCCGCCGGACCACGCCGGCCGCGCCCGCCGCACGCTCACCGAGTCGCTCGCGGCCCTGGGCACCGACCACCTGGACCTGTGGCTGATCCACTGGCCGCCCGGACGCCAGGCGTCCCCGGAGACGTGGCAGGTGTTCCGGGAGGTGCGGGACGAGGGCCTGGTCCGCTCGATCGGCGTGTCCAACTACTCGATCGCCCAGCTCGACGAGCTCATCGCCGCGACCGGCGAGGCCCCGGCCGTGAACCAGATCCCGTACAGCCCGCGTGACCACGACCCGGACCTGCTGGCCGCCCACCGCGAGCGCGGCGTCGTCGTCGAGGGGTACAGCCCGCTCAAGCGCACGGACCTGGGCGCGTCGGCACTGACCGACGCGGCGCAGGCCCACGGTGTGACACCCGCGCAGGTGGTGCTGCGCTGGCACGTCCAGCACGACGTCGTGGTCATCCCGAAGTCGACGACGCCGGAGCGGATCGCGACCAACCTCGACATCCTGGGGTTCACGCTCACCGCCGAGGAGATGGCGGCGATCGACGCGCTGCGGTGAGCGTCACTCCAGGACGGTGACCTCGCTGGTCACGTTCGACCAGCCGATGAGCACACCGTGGAGCAGCTGGACGTCGGAGACGCCGTCCGGGAACGGGACCGTCCGCGTCTCGTCCCCGCTCGCGAGGTCGAACACGGTCACGCCGCCCTCCCGGCTGCCGTCGTACGACGAGGACAGCAGCAGCAGGTCGCGACCGTCGGTGGCGAGCGAGCCCTCGCCGTAGGACGGCAGCGGGTGCCGCCAGACGACCTCGCCGCTGCGGCCGTCGAGCGCGAGGACCTCGGTGGAGGTGGTCAGGTACACGCGGCCCCGGATCACGAGGGCGCCGTAGTTGGGCTGCACCTTCGCCTCCCACAGCTGCTCGCCGGTGCGGCGGTCCCATGCGTACGCGTGGCTCAGGTACGTCAGGACCACGCCCGGCAGGCTGCCGTCGTCGACGCTCACGTGCACAGGCTCGCCGCGGAGCACGACGTCCCCGGCGGGGTCGGCGTCGGGGGCGAGCAGCGTCGTGGTCTGCCCACCCGTGCCGCCGTAGGACGTGATCGAGAACGTGCCCGTGATGGGGTCGGTACCGAAGCTGGCGTCGCGGCTGACCTCCCTGAGGTCGTCGCGGACGCGCTCCCCGGTCGACGACAGGAGGACGAGCCCGTCGTCGTCGTACAGGGCGATGGCGGCGCCGGCGGCGAAGAGTCCCCAGTACTGCTCCTCGGGCGTCTCGTGCGGGTCGGCGTCGGCGGGCTCCTGGTAGCGCCACTGCTCGTCGCCAGTCCGCACGTCGTGCGCGACCACCATGACGCCTCTCTGCGGGTCCCGCGTCCCGACCACGACGAGGTCGTCGACGACCGCGAGCTGCGAGCCGTCCTCGACGGCCCACTCGACGATGACGCGCCCGTCACGGATGTCGAGCACGACCACCCGGCTGGTGGTGGCGGGAAACCGCTCCTCGGTCCCGTCGTTGTCGTAGCGCACGAACCCGTCGGAGGCGAGGCACACGGCGACGGTCGCACGTCCCCCGCGCTCCGCGTCACCCTGGCACCCGCCGCCGTAGCCGTTCTCCGGTGACGCTGCGCGCCGCGCGTCCGGCCCGACCAGAGGGGTCGACCAGAGCGTCTCGCCCGTGCGCTGCTCGGTCGCCGTGAACGACTGCGACCCGTCCGGCGCGACGAGCAGCGCGGCAGTGCGCCCCTCGCCGATCTCGACCACGGACCACAGGGTGTTCGCGTCTGCGTCAGACATCGTGCGCAGCACCTCCAGCTCGTCGCCGAGCGGCGGGAAGACGCCGGGGACGGAGGCGAGCCGCGCGGCCGCGGCGTCCTCGCGGGCGTCGACGACGAGCTGCGTGCCGACGAGCGACAGGGCGACCAGACCGGCGCCTGCCGCGATCCACCACAGCCCCTTGCGGTTCCGCGCGGGCACCTCGGGCTGCTCGGTGACGTCGTCGTCACCGTCGAGGAGCTCGACCTCCCGCATGTCGCCACCGTGCGCCATGGCGGGACTGTACCTGCCGGGTCAGTCGAGGAGGGTGACCTCGTCGAACGTCACCGTGAGGCCCAGGAGGCGCCCGTCGCGGACCTGGATCGCGGCGACCTCGTCCGGGGCGTCGAGCGCCCGGAGCCGCTCACCCGTCGCGAAGTCGTAGGAGGTCACCCCGGCCGGACCGGCGGCGCCGCCCGCGACGGACAGCAGGAGGAGGTCCCGGCCGTCGGTCGCCAGGCCGGAGCTCATGCAGGCGGGTGCCTTCGTCTCCCACACCTGCTCCCCCGTGCGGCCGTCGAGCGCGGCGATCCCGCTCGACGTGCACAGGAAGATGCGACCCCGCACGACGAGCGCGTCGTACACGTCGGCGAGCTCACGGTCCCATCTCGCCCGACCGGTCTCCTCGTCCCACGCGTACAGCTTGTCGGCCGACGTCAGCACGAGACCGGGCACGCTGTCGTCGTCGACGGACCGCCCGACGACGCGACCTCGGAGCACGCGGTCACCGGCGGGGTCCCCGTCGCGGGCGAGCAGCGTCGTCCCGCCTGGCGCGCCAGGTGCGTCGGTCAGGACAGAGGTCAGCATCGGCAGCCCGGTACCGTCGTCGGTGCCGAGCGCGTTTGCCTGCACGTCCTGCCGGATCACCGTCCCCGTCGCGGAGAGCATCGTCAACCCGTCGTCATCCGCGTACGCGACGAGGTCGCCGGCGGTGTCGATGAACCAGACGCCGACCGGGTCGGACCTGTTCACGACGCTCGGGTTCTCGTGCCGCCACCGCTCCGCCCCGGTGCGGGCGTCGTGGGCCACGATCTCGAGGGCGTCGCCGTCCTTCCGTCCGACCAGCACGAGGCCGGGCAGCACCGCGACGCGCGCGTCGTGCTCCACGTCCCACTCGGTGATCAGGTGCCCGTCGGCCGTGTCGAGCACCGCGACCCGCGTGACGGTCGCCGGGACCGACTCCTGCGGCTCGGCGTACGAGGACACGTCGTAGCCGTCGGTGACCGTGCAGACGGCGTACTCCGGCACGGCCGCTCCCGGCGTGGGGTCCGGCAGGCACCGGCCGCCCGAGCTGCGGAACCGGACAGCTGCCCGCGCGGCGTCCGGACCGAGCAGCGGCGTGGACCAGACGACCTCGCCGGTGCGCAGCTCGGTCGCCGTGAAGGCCTGCGAGCCGTCCTCGCCGACCCGGAGGTTCGCCGTCGTCCCGTCCTCGACCGGGATCGCGTCCCGCAGGGCGACCGTCTCCTCCTCGTCGAGCGCGCGGACGGTCTCGATCTCGTCGCCGAGCGGGGCGAGGACTCCCGGGACCGCGGCCAGTCTGGCCACGGCTGCATCCTCCCGGGCGTCGACGACCCACTGCACGCCGAGGAGCACCAGCACGACCGCCACGACGGCCGCCGGCAGCCACCAGCGCCTCACCCGCGGCCCGGCGGCGGGAGGGGTCGGCTCGGGGGTGTCGTGGAGCAGCTCGACCTCCTGCGTCACCCCGCCGCGCGCCATGCAGGGACACTACAACTACTGACGGAGTAATTGATATTCGTTCTCATTCGCTGTTACGGTCGCGCCATGACCTCCACGAGAGCTGCCCTGCGACGTCGGACGACCTTCGCCGGGCTCGCCCTGCCCCTGACCCTGCTCGCCGCCTGCGCGGGTGCCCCGGCTGACGCCCCGACCCCCGAGAGCACGTCCGACGCCCGCGAGACCGCCACCCTGGAGTCCCGTCTCGTGCTCACCTACGACGGTGGCCTGCAGGTGCTCGACGCGAGCACGCTCGAGACCCTCGCCGACCTCCCGCTCGACGGGTTCACCCGCGTCAACGACGCCGGCGACGGCCGGCACGTCCTCGTCTCGACGGAGGAGGGCTTCACCGTCCTCGACGCCGGGGCCTGGGCCGAGGCCCACGGGGACCACTCCCACTACTACGCGGCCGACCCCGAGCTGACCGGGACCGTCTTCCCCGCCGAGAAGCCCGGTCACGTGGTGCCCCACGACGGACGCACGGCCCTGTTCGACGACGGCACCGGCACGGTCACCGTGGTCGACAGCGCGCACGTCGCCGACGGTCCGGAGGGTGCCCGCACCCTGACGACCCCGTCGGCGCACCACGGCGTCGCCGTCGAGCTCGAGGACGGCACGGTCGTGGTCAGCGAGGGGACCGAGGACGCCCGGACCGGCATCCGGGTGCTCGACGCCGACGGCACCGAGACCGGCCGCTCGGACGCGTGCCCCGGGGTGCACGGCGAGGCGGTGGCCGCCGACGAGGCCGTGGTCGTCGGCTGCCAGGACGGCGTCCTCGTCTACCGGGCGGGCACGATCACCAAGGTCGCGTCCCCGGACGCGTACGGCCGCATCGGCAACCAGGCCGGCACCGAGGCGTCTCCCGTGGTGCTCGGCGACTACAAGTCCGACCCCGACGCCGAGCTCGAGCGGCCGACCCGCGTCTCGCTCGTCGACACCGTCGCCGGCACCCTGCGGCTGGTCGACCTGCCCGCCAGCTACTCGTTCCGGTCCCTCGGCCGCGGCGCGGACGGGTCCGCCCTGGTCCTCGGCACCGACGGCGCCCTGCACGTCGTCGACCCCGCGACGGGGCAGCTCGTCCGGTCCGCCCCGGTGGTCGAGCCGTGGACGGAGCCCGAGGACTGGCAGCAGCCCCGGCCGACCCTGCGCGTGCTCGACGGCATGGCCTACGTGACGGACCCCGCTCAGCGCCGGCTGCACGTCGTCGACCCTGTCACCGGGGAGATCTGGAAGAGCGTCGGGCTGACGGTCACCCCGAACGAGCTGACCGGCGTCGCCGGCGCCACGCACTCCCACTGACCGACGGGCGCCCCCGGCGGAACCCCGGGGGCGCCCGTCCCTAGCCGAGCACCACCACCCGACCGTCCGTGCCCCGGCCGAGCAGCAGGTGCCCGACGGAGAGGCTGAACCGCAGGCTGTCGGGGAACGGGACCCGCCACACGGTGCGGCCGTCATCGAGGCCGTAGGCGACGAGCTCGCTGATCCCGCCGGTGAGGGGCTGCTCGGCGGTGACCACGTGCCGTCCGTCCGTGACGAGGAACCCCGGCGCGGTGCCCGCCACGGTCGCAGCCCGCCACAGCAGGTCACCGGTGTCCCCGTCGAGCGCGACCACCCCGGCCCGGGTGCTGACGAACACCCGCCCGCCGAGGACCAGGGCGGCGTTCGACGACGCGACGACGTCGGACCTCCAGCGCTGCTCGCCCGTGGCCGCGTCCCAGCCGCGCACGTCCCCGCTGGACGTCAGGACGAGCTCCGGCACGCTCCCGTCGTCGACCGTGAACGGCAGGACCTCGCCCGGCACGTCGACATCGGCGCGGCCCCGCTCGACGAGCGTGGACAGCAGGGTGCCGGAGCCGGTGGTCGACAGCAGGACGAGCCGGCCGGCGACGGGGTCGACCACGTGGTCGGCGTCCCCCGGCCGACTCGAACGCAGCACCTCGCCCGACGACGACAGGACGGTGGCCGTCCAGCCGGGGACGGTCACGCCGACGAGGCCGTCGACGGCGACCAGCCGCACCTCGTCGGCGAACGCGCGGCGGTCGGCACCCGGCGCGGGCGGGCTGAACCGCCAGCGGACCTCACCCGTGAGCAGGTCCCGGCCCGTCACCTCCGTCTGCGCGTCGCGCGCGGGGACGGCCACGACCGCCAGCCCGCGCACCGCCGCGAGCGAGGTCGCGCCGGGTGCGGACGTGTCGGCGACGACGTGCCCGTCGCGGGTGTCGAGGACGACCACCCGGGTGGTCGTCGCAGGCTTGCGGGTCTCGACGCCCTCGTCGCCGTACTGCACGAAGCCGTCGCTGACCAGGCACGCGGCACGGTCCGGCGCGCCCTCGTCGACCGGGACCGCGACGCAGGTGCCGGCTGCGGTCCGGTCCAGGGACCGCGCCCGGTCGGCGTCGGGTCCGAGCAGCACGGTCCGGAACCGCTCCCGACCGGTGCGCTGGTCGAGCGCGACGAACGCCTGCGACCCGTCGGTGGCGACCGCGAGCCCGAGGACCGCACCGTCGACGTCGATGCCCTGCGCGATCACCGCCCTCCGGGTCGCGTCGGGCTCCCACAGCACGTCGACGTCCGCAGCGACGGGCCGCACGACCCCCGGCGTCGCCGCGAGGCGCTCCCCGGTCGCACGCTCGCGCGCGTCGAGGACGACCTGCGTGCCGGCGAGCGCCGCGACGACGCCGACAGCGACGCCGACGACCCACCGCCACGCACCGCGGCGCCGCGCAGGGGGTGCCGGGGCGGGAACGGGTTCGCCCGTCTCGTCGAGCTCGACAGGCTGCATCGCGCCGGCGCGCGCCGGTCGGGCGAGGCTCATGAGCTGCCCAGCACGGCAGCGGGCGTGGGATCGGCACCCTCACCGGCGACGAGCACGTGCCCCTGCGACCACGCCGCGTCGAGCCCGTCGGGCAGCGGCACGCGCCACAGCCGCTCCCCGCCGGGCAGCGAGAACGCGACGAGCGAGCCCGCGGCGGAGCCCTCCTCGGGCGTGAGGCCGACCAGAAGGACCCGGCCGTCGGTCATCAGCCGGACGAGCTGGTCGTACGAGCCGATGCTCGCCGACCACGCGACCTCCCCGGACCGGCCGTCGTACGCCACGACCTCCCCGGGGGCGTCGCCGCTCGTGCAGTAGACCAGCCCTTGCAGGACGAGGACCGGACCGCTGGTGTGCCGGTCGGTCTGCCACAGGTGGTCGCCGCTGGTCGCGTCCCGGGCCTGCATGCGGGAGCCCTCGATCAGCTCGATCCCCGGCAGGCTGCCGTCGTCGACGGACCGGTGGACCAGCCGGCCGGGGATCGTCACGTCGGCCCTGCCGGGCTGCACGATCGTCGTGACCGGCCGGAACGCCAGGTAGCCCGACAGCACCTCCAGACGGGTGGCTGCCTCGTCGCGGGAGAGCCGGTCGTACCGCTGACGTTCCCGCGCGACCGTGCCGTCGGCCCCGAGCAGCGTCACGGCGGAACCGACCTCGAGCACCGCGACACCGCCGCCCAGCGCGAGCACGCCGAAGCCCGAGACGTCGCCCACCGGGTCGAGCGCGGGTCGGCCCGAGGTGTAGCGCCAGCGTGCCTCGCCGGTGAGCAGGTCCTGCGCGGTGACCTCGGCGTGCCCGTCGTGGCCGGGGACGCCGACCGCGACGAGCCCCGGCAGCACCGCGAACGCGATCGCGGGCGGCGCCGTCCGGTCCGCGACGACCCGCCCGTCCGCGGCGTCGACGACGACGACGCGGGACGTCGTGGGTGGTCGCGTCACGGTCAGGCGACCGCGGATGCCGATCGCCAGCAACGCGTCGGACACCAGGCAGGCGACCCGGTGCGCGGTGGCGTCCGTCCCCGCGTCGGGCACCGGCAGGCACGACGTCACCGAGGCCCGTGCGCCGCGCTGCGCCAGCACGACGTCCGGGTCGGCCAACGGCGCCGCCCATCGCTCGGCCCCGGTCCGCGCGTCGAGCGCCACGACGCTCTGCGCCCCGTCCGCCCCCGTGCGCACCCCGACGAGGTCCCCCTCGACCGCGACGCCCTCCGTGAGCACCTCCGTGTCGGTGGCGTCCACCCGCCAGAGCGCGCGCACGTCCGCCTCGACCGGGGGAAGGACACCGGGCAGCTGCGCGAGGCGGCTGGACAGGGTGCGGTCGCGGGCGGCCAGGGCGAGCTGGGCACCGACGAGCACGAGGACGACGACGAGCAGCACGGCCCACCAGCGCCGGACGCGTCCGGCGGCCCGGACCTCGTCCGCAGCGACGGCCGGGTGGCCGTCGTCGACCACCTCCACCTGCTGCATGCGACGCACCGGCCCCATCCCGCGACAGTAGGCCTCAGGCGCGCAACCTGCCCTGGAGGTAGGCCCGCTCGGCCTGGTTCGCCGTCCGGGTGAGCGCCTCGCGGTACGCCGACGCCGCCTCGTCCGTGCGACCGAGCCGACGCAGCAGGTCGGCGCGGACCGCGGGGCGCACCGGGTGGTCCGGGGTCCCGGCCAGCGCGTCGAGACCAGCCTGCGGGCCGCTGGCCATGCCGATCGCGACCGCCCGGTTCACCTGCACGGCGGCCGACGGCAGCACGGCCACCAGCTCGTCGTACAGGCTCACGATCCGGTCCCAGTCGGTGTCCGAGGGCGTCGGGGCGGTCGCGTGGCACGCCGCGACCAGCGCCTGGAGCTGGTACGGGCCGACGCGCTCGCGACGGACCGCCCGGCGCAGCTCGGCGAGGCCCGCGTCGATCGCGGCGCGGTCCCAGGCGTCGCGGTCCTGCTCGTCGAGCGGGACGAGGGCGCCGTCGACATCCGTGCGGGCCGACGCCCGCGCGTGCTGGAGCAGCATCAGCGCGAGCAGGCCCGCGGCCTCCGGGTCGTCCGGGACCAGTCCCGCCAGCACGCGGGCCAGGTCGATCGCCTCGTGGCACAGGTCGACGCGCACCAGGTGCGGACCCGCGGTCGCGGCGTAGCCCTCGGTGAACATCAGGTAGAGCACCGCGAGCACGGCGGGCGTGCGCTCGGGCAGCCGGGCCGCCGGCGGCACCTGGTACGGGATGCCGGCCACCGCGATCTTGTGCTTGGTCCGGACCAGCCGCTTGGCCATCGTCGGCTCGGGCACCCCGAACAGGCGCGCGATCTCGGCCGTCGTCAGCCCGCACAGGGTCCGCAGCGCCAGCTCGACGCGCGACGACAGGGACAGCGCCGGGTGGCAGCAGGTGAACAGCAGCCGGAGGCGGTCGTCGGAGATCCCGCTGTCCAGGGCGTCGAGGTCGGGCTCGGGCTCGTGGGCCAGCGACCGCACCTTCTGCGCGCCGATCCGCTCCCGCCGGATGCGGTCGACCGCCTTGTTGCGCGCGGTCGTGGTGAGCCACGCGCGCGGCACGTCCGGGATGCCGTCGCGACGCCAGGTGCGCAGGGCCGCGGCGAACGCGTCCTGGGTGCACTCCTCGGCCAGGTCCCAGTCGCCCGTGACCCGGATCAGGGTGGCGACGAGCCGCCCCCAGTCCTGGGCGAACGTGTCGGCGAGCACCCGCTCGACATCGTCCGTCACGAGACCCGCACCGGCCTGACCTCCACCTGCCCGAACGCCGCCGCGGGGTGCGCCGCCGCGATCGCGACCGCCTCGTCGAGGTCGGCGCAGTCCACGACGGCGAGCCCCCCGACCTGCTCGCGCCCCTCCGCGAACGGGCCGTCGGTCAGCAGGACCTCGCCGTCACGCAGCCGCACGGTCGTCGCGGTCGCGCTGTCGTGCAGCCCGACGTGCGCGCGCAGCACCCCGCGCTGCTCCAGGTCGGTGATCCAGGTGTCGAACGAGCCGGCCGCCGCCTCGCGCAGGCGCGTCACCGCACGCTCCTCGTCGGCACTGATGAGCAACAGGTACTGCATGACGGCTCCTGACTGTCGACGGCTGGTCCTTGCCCCTGGACGAGCGGCGGGCGCCTCGATGGACAGTGTCCATCGAGCGCCGTGCTCTTCGTCCTTCCGGGAGACCATCCACGAAGGAGCCCTCATGCAGACCCTCACCTCCGCCGACGGCACGACGATCGCGTACGTGCACGCCGGGACAGGCCCGGCCGTCGTCTTCGCGACCGGCGCGTTCAACGACCACACCACGTGCGCCGACGTCGCGGCGCTGCTGGAGAAGGACCACACCGTGGTCACCTACGACCGTCGCGCGCGCGGGCGCAGCGGGGACACGGCGCCGTACGCGATCGAGCGGGAGATCGAGGACCTCGCCGCGGTGATCGACATCGCGGGCGGTGCCGACGGTGGTGCCGCGGTGTTCGGGTTCTCGTCCGGCGGCAACCTGGCCCTCGCCGCGGCGGCGGCCGGTGTCCGCATCACGCACCTCGCGCTCTACGAGGCTCCGTTCGCGCTGGGCACCCTGCCCGCGCGTCCCGCGGACCTGCCGCAGCGGCTGGCGGCACTGATCGCCGACGGGAGGCCGGACGACGCCGTCGCGCTGTTCCAGACGGAGGGTGTCGGCATCCCCGCCCCCCTCGTCGAGCAGTTCCGCAGCTCGCCGGGCTGGGCGTCGCTGGTCGCGATCGCGCAGAGCACCGTCTACGACGCGACGATCACCTCGGTGCTCGGCGTACCGACGGAGGCGATGCGCGCGGTGGACGTCCCGACGGTCGTGATCACCGGCGCGCAGACCTGGCCGGGTCTGCCGGAGTCCGCCGCCGCGCTCGCCGCGCTGCTGCCGCGGGCCCGCCACGTGGTGGTCCCGGGCGGCGCCGACCACGGCATCCCCCCGGAGGCGACCGCCACGGTCGTGCGGGACCTGCTGGCCTGATCACCAGCGGTGCGCGACGTCCACCACCAGGCGTGACCACGTGCCCGGCCCGTCGAGCACGAAGACCCGGAACGGCAACCGTGCCCGGACGCCGAGCCCGATCGTCGTGTACCCCTCGTAGGACCCCGCGGACACGACCTGGCGGAACGTGCGGTACCCCGCGACGTTGCGCAGCTCGAGCGGGTTGGCCGGGTTGTACGTGGGGGTGTAGTTCTCGTCGTGGGCCGGGTTGTTCACCGTGATCTGCAGCACCATGCCGCCGCGGAGGGCCGTCGACTCACCCGAACCGGGGTTCACCAGGTACCGGCCGTAGGACACGTGGTACCCCCCGACGTCACCGGCGACGTCCACGACAAGCCTGTCGTAGCACGCGTGCTGACCGGTGCGGACGTCGACGATCGGCGACGGCCACACGTCTCCCGCCGTCTCGTCGAGCGACCCCCACACGAGTCCGCAGTACGGCGCCGCCGTGGCCGGCGACGCAGGAACGATCAGGAACGCGCTGACCAGCAGCACGACCGACAGGAAAGCTCGCCTCATCGCACGACTCCTCACGTCGCGCGGGCCTCACCGATGGATGCCCGATCATCCAGTTTACGGCCGGAGAACCGGGACAGATGAGGTGAAAACGACGTGACGCCCGGCCGCCGGGGAGAGGACCGGCGGCCGAGCGTCAGCGTGGTGGCCTACTTCAGGCCGTTGGACAGCGCGCTGATCAGCTCGCCGTTGGTGGTGTCACCGGACAGCTCCCAGAAGAAGGCGCCCCCGAGGCCCTTGGTCTTGGCCCACGACGTCTTCCCCGCCAGCGTGCTGGGCGTGTCGTAGCCCCACCACTCGGAACCGCACTTCGCGTACGCCGTGCCGCCGACGGTGCCCGTGGCGGGGCACCTGGTCTTGAGGACCTTGTAGTCCTCGATGCCGGCCTCGTACGTGCCGGGTGCGGCGCCGGTCGCCGACCCCCCGGGTGCGGTCTGCGTGACCCCGGTCCAGCCGCGGCCGTAGAAGCCGACGCCGAGCAGGATCTTGTTCGCCGGGATGCCCTTCGCGATGAGCTTGTTGACGGCCGCCTCGGTGTTGAAGCCCGCCTGCGGGATCCCCGAGTAGGACGTCAGCGGTGAGTGCGGTGCCGTCGGACCCGTCGGGTTGAACGCCCCGAAGTAGTCGTAGGACATCGGCATGATCCAGTCGAGCTTCTGCGCCCCACCGGCGTAGTCCGCGGCGTCGATCTTGCCGCCGGTGCTGCCGTCGGCCGTGATGGCCGCCGTGATCAGCTTGCTGCTGCCGAACTTGTTGCGCAGCGCCGTGATGACGTTGTTGAACGACGCGGGGCCGCTCGAGTCGCAGGACAGCCCGCACGCGTTCGGGTACTCCCAGTCGATGTCGATGCCGTCGAACAGGCCGGCCCACCGGGAGTCGTTGAGCAGGGTGTAGCAGGAGTCGGCGAACGCGGTCGGGTTGGCTGCCGCCTGCGTGAAGCCGGACGACCAGGTCCAACCGCCGAAGGACCAGATGACCTTCAGGCCCGGGTTCATCGCCTTCAGCTTCTTGAGCTGGTTGAAGTTGCCGCGCAGCGGCTGGTCCCACGTGTCGGCGACGCCGTCGACGGAGTCGGCTGCCGTGTACGCCTTGTCGTAGGCCGCGTACGAGTCACCGATCGAGCACTTGCCGCCGGTCGTGTTGCCGAACGCGTAGAGGATGTGGGTCAGCTTCGAGGCCGAGCCGCTCGTCTGGATGTTCTTCACGTGGTAGTTGCGGCCGTACACGCCCCACTCGGCGAAGTACCCGACGAGCTTCTTGCCACCCGGGGGCGGCGGCGTGGTGGTGGTCGGGGTCGGCGTCGGGGTGGTCGGCGTCGGGGTCGGGGTCGGGCTGGTGGTCGGCGTGCTGGTGGGGGTCCCGCCGGTGCAGGCCACGCCGTTGATGCTGCACGCCGTGGGGGACTTGAACGGACCCGTCGCGACGTAGCCCCACGTGAACGAGGCTCCGGGCGCCACCGGGCCGGCCCAGCTCTTGCTCTTCGCCGTGTAGTGGTTCCCGGCCCGCGTGACGTCGGCGTCCCACGAGCTGGTGACGGTGTCCCCGGCGGGGAGGTCGAACTCGAGGGTCCAGGCGTTCACCGGGGCGGACCCGGCGTTCGTCACCTTGACCGTGACCTGGTGACCGGTGCCCCAGTCGCCGGCGGAGGTGAAGGTGGCACCGATCGAGCCTGCTGCGAACGCCGGCTGGGTCACGACCAGTGCGGCGAGCAGCGTCATCACCGCGGCGAGAGCCGTGGTGATCAGGACGGGACGTCGTCGTCCCGTCGGGGTCGAGCTGGAGTGCTGAGCGAAAGCCATCGTGCGGTTCCCCTGTCCATCGTCGGAGCGTCGAATATGTAAGGAGTGTGTACTAATGGTTCACAGTGACGCTAACAACCGTCACAGGGTGAAGTCAACGGTTCGCCGATGACCGCTTCGCCCGTCTTACCCGGTACAGATCGGTGGGAAAGCGCACTCTCTGACCTGCGTGGACGCGCTACCACGACCTAGGTGAAAAGCCTCAGAAATGACGCGAGGAATGCCGAGGTACGAGTGGCGCCGCGACATTCTTCGGGCGGCCTCAGATGTACGTGGACGACGTCGACGCGCTCCTGGTGGGTAGTGCCGCGCGTGTCGTCACAGTCGTGTGGGTGGCGGCGAGGAGCATGGGGACGGAACGAACAGGACGAGGGAGGTCGAGGACATGACCGTCGTCGATCAGCATCACCACATCGCAGCGGAGACCGAGGCGCAGGTCCGCCGGGAGGTCGCCGGCGCCTCGTGGTTCAGGCTCGCGTCAGCGACCAGCCAGGCGCACCACGCCGTCGACGACGCCCGCCGGAGCCACGACGACGACGCGCTGCTGCGGGCCCTGGACAGGCACGCGGTGCTCGAGCGCCTCCTGGCCGAGGCGACGAACCGCCTGCACCCGCCCCGCGGCTAGCGCCGGACCCGGTCGTCGGACGGGCTCCAGCCCGGTCGGGCCGCCCGGCTGCCCGTGCGGTCGGAGCGGCTGCGGTAGACCACGTACGGACGCCACAGGTAGAAGACCGGCACGCTCAGCACGTGCACCAGCCGCGTGAACGGCCAGAGCGCGAACAGCAGCATCGCGACCATCGCGTGCGCCTGGAAGCCGAACGGTGCGTCGACCATGAGCTCCGGCTTCGGCTGGAACAGGAAGATGCCCCGGAACCACTCGGAGACGCCTTCCCGGTAGTTGTAGTGACCGTTCAGGTTGAGCACCGACCCCGCCACCGTGTTCCACACACCGAGCACGATCACGAGCGCGAGGAACAGGTACATGACCTTGTCCATCCGCGTGGTCGCGCTGAACACCGGCCCGACCGTGCGGCGCCGGTAGATGAGCAGCGTGAGCCCGACGAGCGTGCAGAATCCCGCCACGGCGCCGATCGAGACGGCCATGACGTGGTACACCTCGTCGGAGATCCCGACCGCCTGCGTCCAGCTCTCCGGGATGCCCAGCCCCATCACGTGCCCGAGGAACACCGCCAGGATGCCGAAGTGGAACAGCGGGCTCCCCCAGCGCAGCAGCCGGCTCTCGTAGAGCTGCGACGAGCGCGTGGTCCAGCCGAACTTGTCGTACCGGTACCGCCACCAGTGCCCGAGCACGAAGAACGCCAGGCACACGTACGGGATGACCACCCAGAGCAGGACGCCGTTCATCGCGGCATCCCCGCCATCGCCCCGTAGGGCTCGAGTCCCACCTGCTCGCCCGGGGGGCCCTCCGCGGCCAGCCGGGCGACGGCCTCCCGCTCGTCGCCGCGCAGCGCGGGCAGCGTCGAGCACACGGCGGTCAGTGCCGCGGCCCACGGCGAGCCGCGGTCCACCAGGGCGAGCCGGAGCAGCTCCAGGCCGGCGCGGTGCTCCAGCAGCAGCCGCGTGCCCACCTCGACGTCCTCGGTGGCGCTGAACTCCAGCACGACGCACAGGTGGTCGGGCAGCTCGTCGGCGCTGACCTCCAGCCCGGCCGCCCGGTACGCCCGCTTGAACGCGAGCAGGGCCATCCCCCGCTCCCGGGTGTCCCCGTACGCGTAGTAGGTGAGGTGCAGGCAGACCTTGCGGTGCAGGTCGAAGGTGTCGACGTACTCGGCGGTCAGGGCCTCGAGCGGGGTGGCGACGAGGTGGTCGAGCAGCGGCTCGAACGCGGGCGTGGGCGCGACGGCGCGCAGGGTCGGGACCTGGGCGACCAGCTCGGCGGTCGGGTACTCCAGGAGGAGTGCCGCGATCCGGTGGGTCAGTGCCGCGCCGCGGCGGTCGCGTGTCATGACGGGTCCTTCCGCTCGGGGAACAGACCCGGGGGCGGGGAGCCCTTGCCGTCCCAGTTGAGCAGGTTCACGCGGCCGCCCTGACCGCCGGTGGGCGTGACCTCGTCGGCGGTCTGCCGGTCCTTCAACGCCAGGAAGTTCTCGACGGCCAGCGGCGTGCCCGCCCCGGACCCCTCACCGAACGGTCCCGAGCCACCCATGCCCGGGCCGCCCTCGTAGTCGAGGCTGCACTCGGTGGCCAGCTCCTCCAGGTCGTGCGCGGCCTCCGCGTGCGCGGGCGGGATGACGTACCGCTCGTCGTACTTGGCGATGGCCAGGAGCCGGTACATGTCGAGCATCTCCTGGTCGGTCATCCCGACGGCCGCGGGGATCGACGGGTCGGCGTCGCGACCCATCGAGATGTCCCGCATGTAGGACCGCATGGCCGCCAGCTTCTTGAGCACGCCGGTGACCGGGACGGTGTCCCCCGCGGTGAACAGCTCCGCCAGGTACTCCACCGGGATGCGGAGCTGGTCGATGGCCGCGAACAGGTTGCCCTTCGCCTCGGCGTCCTCCCCCGTCTCCGCGACCGCGTCCACCACCGGTGACAGCGGCGGGATGTACCAGACCATCGGCATCGTCCGGTACTCCGGGTGCAACGGCAGCGCCACCTTGTACGTGCTGATCAGGGACCAGATCGGGGAGCGCTGCGCCGCCTCGATCCAGTCACGCGGGATGCCCGCCCGCTCGGCCTCCCGCACCACGGCGGGGTCGTGCGGGTCGCAGAAGACGCCGCGCTGCGCCTCCAGCAGGTCGTGCTCGTCGGTGACGGAGGCCGCCGCCAGCACCTTGTCGGCGTCGTAGAGCACGAGGCCCAGGTAGCGCAGGCGGCCGACGCACGTCTCCGAGCAGACCGTCGGCAGGCCCACCTCGATGCGCGGGAAGCAGAACGTGCACTTCTCGGCCTTGCCGGTGCGGTGGTTGAAGTAGACCTTCTTGTACGGGCACCCGGTGACGCACTTTCGCCAGCCCTTGCACTGGTCCTGGTCGACCAGCACGATCCCGTCCTCGGCCCGCTTGTAGATGGCCCCCGACGGGCACGACGCCGCGCACGACGGGTTGAGGCAGTGCTCGCAGATGCGCGGCAGGTAGAACATGAAGGTCTGCTCGAGCTCGAACTTCACCTTCTCGGACACCTTGGCCAGGACCGGGTCGTGCGCCAGGGTGGCGGCGCTGCCACCGAGGTCGTCGTCCCAGTTGGCGCTCCACCCGATCTGCATCGGCTCGCCGCTGATCAGCGACCGCGGCCGCGCCACCGGCGTGTGCTCCTGCAGCGGCGCGGTGGTCAGCGTCTCGTAGTCGTACGTCCACGGCTCGTAGTAGTCGTCCAGGGACGGCATCTTCGGGCTGACGAAGATCGTCGCCAGGTTCTTCAGCCGGCCACCCGCCTTGAGCTTCAGCCGGCCGCGCTTGTTCAGCCGCCACCCGCCCTGCCAGCGTTCCTGGTCCTGGTACGTGCG
This sequence comes from Cellulomonas sp. Leaf334, assembly GCF_001424195.1. Taxonomy (GTDB): domain Bacteria; phylum Actinomycetota; class Actinomycetes; order Actinomycetales; family Cellulomonadaceae; genus Cellulomonas. The sequence continues at coordinate 49,560 of NZ_LMOO01000008.1, forward strand.
CGGGTAGCCCTGCCCCGGCCGCGTCTCCACGTTGTTGAACCAGACGTACTCGGTGCCGGCCCGGTTGGTCCACGCCTGCTTGCACGTCACCGAGCAGGTGTGGCACCCGATGCACTTGTCGAGGTTCATCACCATCGACATCTGCGCCATGATCCGCATCAGTACTGCACCTCCTGCGAGCGCCGGCGGATCACGGTGACCTCGTCGCGCTGGTTGCCCGTCGGGCCGAGGTAGTTGAACGCGAAGGTCAGCTGCGCGTAGCCACCGATGAGGTGGCTCGGTTTCATGAGGATGCGGGTCAGGGAGTTGTGGATGCCGCCGCGCTTGCCGGAGGTCTCCGAGCGGGGGACGTCGATGAGCCGGTCCTGCGCGTGGTGCATGTAGACCGTCCCGGCGGGCATCCGATGGCTGACGATCGCGCGGGCGACGACGACGCCGTTGCGGTTGACCGCCTCGATCCAGTCGTTGTCCTTGACCCCGATCGTGTCGGCGTCCCGCTGGCTCATCCAGATCCCCGGACCGCCGCGGGACAGGCTGAGCATCAGCAGGTTGTCCTGGTACTCGGAGTGGATCGACCACTTGTTGTGCGGGGTCAGGTACCGCACCGCGATGCCGAGCTCGCCGTTCGACCCGATCTGCGGCTCCCCGAACAGGGCCGCCATGTTCAGGGGCGGCCGGAAGACCGGCAGGTTCTCCCCCAGCTCCGTCATCCAGTCGTGGTCGAGGTAGAAGTGCTGCCGGCCGCTGAGGGTGTGCCACGGCTTGAGTCGTTCGACGTTGATGGTGAACGGCGAGTAGCGACGACCACCGGACTCCGACCCGGACCACTCGGGGGACGTGATGACCGGCGTCGGCGCCGCCTGGGTGTCCGCGAACGTGACCTGCTTGCCCTCGTGCTCGGCCGCCAGGTCGGCCAGCTTGCGGCCGGTGCGCTTCTCCAGCGTGTGGAACCCCTCGGTCGCCAGGTGCCCGTTGGTCGTGCCGGACAGCGCGAGGATCGCCTCGCACACGTGCACGTCCCGCTGCAGCGACGGCCGCCCGTCGCCTGCACCCCCGCGGACCAGCCCGTTCTTGTGGCCGAGGTAGTCGATCGGCCTCGTCAGGTCGAACGTGATGCCCTTGGTCGTGGCACCCAGCGTCGACGCGAGCGGCCCGAGCGCCCCGAGCTTGTCCGCGACCGCCGGGTAGTCCCGCTCGACGACGACCAGCTTCGGCATCGTCACGCCCGGCACCGGGTCGCACTCACCGGCCTTCCAGTCGCGCACGATCCCCGACGGCGTCGCCATCGCGTCGGGGGTGTCGTGCGTCAGCGGCACCGCGACGACGTCCTGCCGGACCCCGAGGTGCGTCGCGGCCAGCGCGCTGAACGCCTTCGCGATCTCGTGGAACGCGTCGAAGTCGGTGCGGGTCTGCCACGGCGGCGAGATCGCCGGGTTGAACGAGTGCACGAAGGGGTGCATGTCGGTGCTGCTCAGGTCGTACTTCTCGTACCAGGTGGCCGCCGGGAGGACCACGTCGGAGAACACCGTCGTCGACGTCATCCGGAAGTCGAGCGTGAGCAGCAGGTCGAGCTTGCCCCGCGGCGCCTCGTCCCTCCAGACGACGTCGCGGGGCCTGTGCTCGGGCGGCGCCTCCTGCGCACGCAACGACGAGTCGGTGCCCAGGAGGTGCTCGAGGAAGTACTCGTTGCCCTTGGCGGAGCTGCCCAGCAGGTTGGACCGCCAGATCGTCAGCACGCGCGGGAAGTTCTCGGGCGCGTCCGGGTCCTCGCCCGCGAAGCGGAGCGTCCCGTCCTGCAGCGCCTTGGGCACGTACTCGCCGGCCGGGACGCCCGAGGCCGCGACGTCGTCGGCCAGCGTCAACGGGTTGCGGTCGAAGGTCGGGTAGCTCGGCATCCAGCCGAGCCGCGCGGACTGCGCGAGCACGTCGGCGGTGGTCATCCCCGCCCACAGCCCGCCCGCCTTGCTCGCCGCGAGCGCGTCGGCGCCGAAGTGGTCGTACCGGAACTGGTCGGTGTGCAGGTACCAGTACGCGGTCTGGATCATGTTGCGCGGCGGCCGCGACCAGTCCAGGGCGTTCGCGTACAAGCCGTACCCGGTGATGGGCCGGACCTTCTCCTGGCCCACGTAGTGCGCCCACCCGCCGCCGTTGACGCCCTGCGTCCCGCACAGGTTGGTGAGTGTGAGGAACGCGCGGTAGATCGTGTCGGCGTGGAACCAGTGGTTGGTGCCCGCGCCCATGAGGATCATCGACCGGCCCGTCGACTCCTCCGCGTTCGCGGCGAACTCGCGGCCGATCTTCTCCGCCTTGCGGGCGGGCACCCCGGTGATCGTCTCCTGCCAGGCGGGCGTGCACGGCGACGACGCGTCGTCGTACCCGGTCGGCCACGACCCGGGCAGCCCCGGGCGACCGACGCCGTACTGCGCCAGGAGCAGGTCGAACACCGTGGTGACCGTGCGGCCGGCCACCTGCCTCGTCGGGACGCCCCGCACGATGCTGCCCGCGGACCCGTCGACGGCGTCGAACCGCGGCAGGGTGACAGCCGCGGTGCCCGAGCCCGCGCCCGCGGCGCTGAGCTGCGGTCTCACGTCGGAGAGGTCCAGGTTCCAGCGGCCCTCACCCTCGGCGCCGAAGCGGAACCCCAGCGAGCCGTTCGGCACGACCGGCTGCCCGGTCGTCTCGTCGAGCAGGACCGTCTTGAACTCGGCGTTCTCCGAGGTCTCGCCGAGGTCCTTGGCCGTGACGAACTTGCCCGGCAGGAACCCGTCACCGTCCGGCTCCAAGGAGACGAGGAACGGGAGGTCCGTGTACTGCTTCACGTACCCGTCGAAGTACGGCGTGGTCCTCTCGACGAAGAACTCGCGCAGGACCACGTGCCCCATCGCCATCGCCAGCGCACCGTCCGTGCCCGGCGCGGGCGCCAGCCACTCGTCCGCGAACTTCACGTTGTCCGCGTAGTCCGGGGAGACCGCGACGACCTTCTGCCCCCGGTACCGTGCCTCGACCATCCAGTGCGCGTCGGGCGTCCGGGTCACCGGCACGTTCGAGCCCCACATCACCAGGTAGCCGGCGTCCCACCAGTCCCCCGACTCCGGCACGTCCGTCTGGTCCCCGAACACCTGCGGCGACGCGACCGGGAGGTCCGCGTACCAGTCGTAGAACGACAGCATCGGGGCACCCAGCAGGGCGTAGAAGCGGGCACCGACCCCGTGCGACACCATCGACATCGCGGGGATCGGGGAGAACCCCGCGATCCGGTCCGGGCCGTGCTCCGTGATCGTGTGGACGTGGGCGGCGGCGACCATCTCGACCGCCTCGGCCCACGACGCCCGCACCAGCCCGCCCTTGCCGCGGGCCGCCTTGTAGCGCGCCGACCGCACCGGGTCGCCGACGACGTCCGCCCACGCCAGCACCGGGTCCCCCAGCCGCGCCTTGGCCTCCCGGTACATCTCCAGCAGCAGCCCGCGGACGTACGGGTACCGGACCCGGGTCGGCGAGTAGGTGTACCAGGAGAAGGCCGCGCCGCGCGGGCAGCCCCGCGGCTCGTACTCGGGGCGGTCCGGGCCGGTCGACGGGTAGTCCGTCTGCTGCGCCTCCCACGTGATGATCCCGTCCTTGACGAAGACCTTCCACGAGCACGACCCCGTGCAGTTCACGCCGTGGGTCGACCGCACCACCTTGTCGTGGCTCCAGCGGTCCCGGTAGAACGTGTCCGCGTCCCGCCCGCCGATCTGGTGCAAGGTGCGCAGGTCCGCCGACACCTCGTTCTTCCGCAGGAACCGCCGCGTCCGCAGCAGCGCCTCGACGACCCCCTCGTCCAGGCCCGGCCGGCGTCCCTGCTCGATGGTCATGAGGCTCCCTAGCTGGTGGTCGCTGCTTCGGCGGCACGTGCGCGGGCGGCCCGGCGGACCGGACCCCAGGTGAACCAGGCGACGCCGAACGCGCTCGCGGCGAGCAGGACGTAGCCCAGGCTGTAGTCGCCCACCCGGTCGTAGACGGCTCCCATGACCAGCGGTGGGAAGAAGCCGCCCAGGCCTCCGGCGGCACCGACGATGCCCGTGACCGCGCCGACCTTGTCCGCGGGCGCGACCTGCGCGACGAGGGCGAACACCGCACCCGACGACGCGCCGAGCGCCGCAGCCAGACCGAGGAACGCGATCGTCTCCACGGGCACCAGAGGCAGCTCGAGGGCGGCGACCAGGGCGAGGGCCCCCGCAGCCACGAACGCCACCATGAGCACCGGGACGGGGCCGATCTTGTCGGACAGCGTCCCGCCGACCGGTCGCATCACGACCGCCAGCACGACGAACCCGGCGGTGCGGGCCGCCGCGTCGCTCGCGGACAGGTCGTAGGCGTTCACCAGGTACGTGGGCAGGTAGACGCTGAACGCGACGAAACCGCCGAAGCCCAGCGCGTACAGCAGCGAGAGCTGGCCGGTCGCGGGGATACGGGCCGTCGCCCAGGTCCGCGCCAGGAACGAGCCCTGGGGCGTCGGACGACCCGGCTTGTCCCGCAGCAGCAGGGCCGCGACCACCGCGTACACGGCGAGCACGCACGCGACCAGCACGAACGGCGCCTCGGGCCCGTACGTGTCCGTGATCCACACCGTCGTGAACGCGGAGATCGCCGTCCCGCCCATGCCGAGCCCGAAGATGCCGAGCGCCGTCCCCCGCCGCTCGGGCGCGAACCACGCGTTCACCGCGGGCACCCCGATCGCGAACGTCGTGCCGCCCAGACCGAGGAAGAAACCGCCGACGAGCATGGCGGGATAGGTGTCCGCCACGAACCCGATGAACAGCACCGGCAGGATGGTCAGCAGCGTGACGACGGGGAACATCGTCCGGGCGCCGACCCGGTCCGTGAGCGCCCCGACGGGGATCCGGCCCAGCGACCCGACGATCACCGGCACCGCGACCAGGACGGACTGCTGGACCCCGGTCAGGTCGAGCGCCTTCCCGTACGACCCACCCAGCGGGCTGATGAGCGCCCATGCCCAGAAGTTGACCAGGAACCCGATCGTCGAGACGACGAGCACCCGCACCGCGGTCCTGCCCTCGGCCTGCTCCACCATGAGACCCCCCGAGCTCGTCCGGCGTCGTCGCGCGGACCTGGTGTCTTTCGGAAGTTACCAGGCACGCCCGGAACGCGCCCCGGGACCTTCGACCCTGATCGGGCGTGACCGACGTCGCGCGCTCGGCACGCCGGTACCGTGACCGGCATGACGGTCGCGCGCTCCGCGCCGGGACGGCGAGCCCCGGCTGACGTCGTCCGCGCGGTGCTCCGCGACGTCGGCCGGACCGTCGCGCACGCCGACCTGGCCATCGCCTACTGCGCGACCGTCACCGTCGTGACGCTCGTGGTGATGCTCCAGCCCGAGGAGCGCACCGCCGAGATCCTGGCCCGCGTCAGCGGCAACCTCGACAACCTGCGCGCCGAGCCGATCCTGTCGATGCTGGGCAGCGCGTTCGTCGTGGAGAGCATCTGGGGTCTCGCGCTCGTCGTGCAGCTGCTGGTGGTGCTGGCATACCTGCAGCGGTTCGTCGGGCGGCTCGCGTCGCTCGTCGTCGGGCTCGCCGGTCACGTCGGCGCCGGCCTCGTGGTCGCCGCCGGGCTGGCCACCGGCATCTTCCACGGGTTCGTCGACGAGAGCGTCGCGGCCACCACCGACGTCGGCGTCAGCTATGTCATGGCCGCGGCGATGGGTTTCCTCGTGCTGGCCGTCCCGTCCCGCTGGCGCTGGTGGTACCTGGGCGCGACGGCGGCCTACTGGCTGGTGCCCGGCGCGATCACCCGGACGTTCACCGACGCCGGCCACGCGAGCGCGTTGGCGATCGGGCTCCTGCTCGCACTCGTCGCCGCCCGGGTGCTCGCGGCGGAGCACCGGGCGCGCGACGAGACACCTGACTAGACCTCGCCCGGCAGCGCCGTCCGGATCACGATGCGCGTCCACGCCCCGAGGTAGAGCCGGTCGCCGTCCTCGAGCTCGCGGCGCTGACCGGCCGGGATCGGGGTGGTCGGCAGCGGGTCGCCCGCACGGCTCACGTACGTGCCGTTGGCGGACTGCAGGTCCTCCACCCACCAGCGCTGACCGTCGGTGTTGAGCTGGCAGTGCCGGCGGGACACGCCCGAGTCCGTCCCGCAGTCGACCGCGGGGTGGATGTTGCGCGACGCCGACGGCCGGCCGACGAGCACGCTGCGCTCCCGCAGGGGCACCAGGCCGGGCAGGCCGGCCGACGGCATCGGGTCCTCGGCCTTCTGCACCGCGTACCAGTCGGGGTCGACCCAGATCTCGGCGACCCAGGAGTCCTCGCCGTCGGGCGCGGGGGTCGGGAGGGCGGCGCTGCCGGAGCCGGGGTCGGACGCTCCGGAGCCCGACTCCGGAGCGGGCGTGGCAACAGGCACGGGTGCCGAGAGCGGCGCAGGTTCCGTGCCGCTCGCAGGCGGCGTGGTCGGCGCGGGCCGGGCGATCGGCGCCGGCGGGGCGACCGGGGCCGGGGCGGTGCCCGTCGTGAAGTCGTAGCCGCACACCTCGCAGAACAGGGCGAGCGACGAGGCGGGTGCCCCGCAGTGCGGGCAGGTCGTCGCGGTGCCCGCCGACGACGAGGCTGCGGGTGCGGGTGCCGCGACGGCGACGGCCGCCTCGATGGGTGAGCCGCAGACGTCGCAGTAGTCGGTCGAGGTGGAGAGGTGTCCGTTGGGGCAGGTGACGGTGCTCACCGGCGGACCCGGGTGGTCTTCGTCGAGGCCGTGTCGAGCGCCATCTCGTCGAGCTTGTCGGTGTTGCGCTTGAGCCGCACGGTGCCCTGCTCCTCGTCGTCGATCTCGACCACGCGCCGCAGCCGGGAGGTGGCCTCCTCGTTGCCGGTTTCCGCGGCGAGCTGCACCGCGCGGCCCAGCTTCACGGTCGCCGTGGCCTCGTCGCCGGACGCCTTCGCGGCCAGCCCTTCCTGGATGACCGACGCCAGCTCGGCCTGGCCCGTGTAGTGCGCGACCTCGGGGTTGATGCGGGCGGTCAGCGAGCTGTCGTCGGACCAGCGGGCCTTGACCAGCCCGGAGGCGAGCACGTCTCCCCCGACGGCGATCTGCACGCGTGCCGCGAGCTGCTCCGAGCCGACGGGCTTCGACGCCACCCGGACGGCCACGTGGTAGTCGCGGGTCTCGTCGCCCCACGCCCCCGTCGGGTAGGCGCCGGTCAGGGCGTTCACCTCGGTGCGCCGCGCCGTCAGGTCCTCGACGGTCGGGGCGACCCGGCGCACGAACAGCACCTGCGCACCCTGCGGCGCCCAGACGCGCAGCTCGGCGTCGGCGACACCCTTCGACATGGACTCGTTCACCAGCGCCTTGAAGTCCGCCGCGATGTCCGCCGGGTTGCGGATCAGGTCGACGGTGCCCAGCAGCGCGGTGGCGATCTCGCGCAGCTCGGCGACCTCCCAGCTGGAGCCCACGCCGCGGGCGTCGCACTGGAAGTGCCCGGTCACGTCGTAGATCGCGCTCGACAGCTCGGCGCGCGGCTCCGACTCGTTGCGGCCGTCGGTGAGCAGGATCGCGTGCTTCTGGGCCACCTGCGGCACCTCGGCGAAGATCGCGTCGGCCAGCCGCAGCCACGTGCTCATCGCGGTGCCGCCGGACGGGCGCATGTACGAGATGGCGCGCTTGGCCTCCTCGCGCGCCCCCGGCTCCATCTGCACGATCGCGACGGGCGCGTTCGGGTACGGGAAGGCCCGGTTGGCGACGTGGCTGCCGCCGATGATCGAGAACCACGTCCCGTCCGCGATCTGGTCGACCGCCACCTGCGCCGCGTACTTGGCCGCGTCGATGTTCGGGCCGCTCATCGACCCGGACGTGTCGATGATGACGATCTCCGCGACACCCCCGCCGCTGGACGCCGCGGAACCCGCGCCCGAGCTCGTCACGGTGACGATCGCGTGCACGTCCGTGGCTCCGTCGGAGAGGAACTCGTTCTGGAACACCTCGGTACGGAAGTCGGCCACTGTGGCTCCTCGATCAGCGTGCGGGCTGTGCCGCGTCGGCGGTGTCGGCCGGTACGGCCTCGTCGGTGTGGACAGTATCGACGGGTGCTGCGACGCGGGCCAGCGCCGCGGTGATGTTGTCGTGCCCGCCCTGCTCGTTGGCCCAGCGGACCAGCTCGGCGGCGACGACGTCGGGAGCGGTGCCCACCTGCGCGACCGTGCGCTGGACCAGCGCGGCCACGTCGGTCGCCTCGGAGCAGTAGTTCCACAGGCCGTCCGAGCAGGCGAGCACCCAGCCGGCTCCACGCGCGCGCGTGGTGCCGGTGCCGGGGACGACGGTCTCGGCGTCCGGCCCGAGCCACCGCGTGATGGCATGGCCCTCGCGCGACGCCTCCGCCTTGGCCCGGGGCACGCCGCGCGCGATCATCTCGTTCGCCGCGGAGTCGTCGACGCTGACCTGGTGCGCGGCGCCCTCGTCGGGGAGCCAGTACACCCGGGAGTCCCCGAGCCAGCCGGCGACGACCGTCGGGCCGTCCACGACCGCGGCGACGAACGTGCACGACGGCGGCTCGGCACGCTCGGCCGTGTCCCCGACGGCGTCGGCGATGGCCTGGTCGGCCGCAGCCGCGGCGGTGACCAGGAGCGCCGACCACGCACCGACGGTGCTGCCCGCCTGGCCCGTGGCCAGCACGTCCCGCGCGGCGCGGGCCGCGGTGAGGCTCGCGATGTCGGAGTCCGGGACGTTCGACACCCCGTCGCAGACCACGAGGACGGCGGTCGTCCCGCTGAGCGCCAGCGCCATCGCGTCCTCGTTGCGGCTCTTGCGCCGCCCGCGGTCGCTGACCCCGCCCACCAGCGCGGACGGGAGCTCGCTCCAGTGGTCACGCTCGCTCACGGCCTTCTCGCCGCAGCTCTCGCAGTAGCCGTCGTCCGCGATCGTGCCGCCGCACGCCCGGCAGACCGGGGGTGTCGCAGGCTCGTCCGGCACGACGACGGCCGCCGGTGCGGGTGCGGTCGTCGCCTCGAGACGTGCGCCGCAGTGCTCGCAGAACGTCGAGCCGTCCTCGGCGATCGTGCCGCAGGCCGCGCAGGTCACCACGTGGTCCACCGACGGACCGTGTTGGCCTGGTCGACCAGGGCGATCCGCTCGTCGTGGCTCTCGTTCAGCACGGCCGACTCCCGCAGCGCCGCCTCCAGGGCGTCGCGCAGCTCCGGCTCCTGCGCGGGCACGCCGCCGACCTGGACGGTCGTCGACGGGCCCTTGTCCAGCACGACCGCGAGCGCCGAGCCGAGCACGTCGACCCGCAGGGCGGCCCGGACACGCGGCTCGATGGACACGGTCTGCACGCTCGCGAGCGCGTCGGACAGCGACGTGAGGTCGCCGCTCGACGTGGCCAGGATCTGCGCCCGCATCATGCGGGCGTCCACGTAGGAGCTGCGCGTGGCGGTCACCAGGTCGAGCGCCGCGAGCGCACCGCGCAGGTCGCCCCGCGCGCGGCGGATGCGGGCGAGCCCGAACGCGGCCGGGGCCGTGTAGTTGGCGTCGGAGCGCGCGCAGATGATGTAGAGCGACTCCGCGATGTCCGGCTCGCCGCTCAGCTCGCACGCGGTGGCCAGCGCGAGCTTCGGCGCCAGCTCGCCGGGCACCTGGCCGTAGACGGCGTTGAACGACGCGCGCGCCGCGACCGGGTCGTCGGTGCTCAGCTGCGCGAGCCCGCCGAGCCAGGCCGCCCGCCACTCCCACGGGTCGTCCTCGAGGATCTGCGCGATCGTCCGGTCGACCATGTCCTGCTGACCGGCCTCGATCGCCGAGGTGGTCCGGCGCAGGCGCACCTCGACGGTCTCCTGGGGCGCGTCGGCCAGCGCCGCGATGCGCTGCACCGGGTCGCTCACGTTGACCCCCGCCAGCCAGCTCGCCGCCGGGTCGCTCGCGTCGACCTTGAGCGCGGGCAGCTGGTCCCAGGCCAGCGGGTGGCCGGCCTCGTCGGACGTCGGCGCCTCGAACAGGACCGACGCGGCCGAGTGCAGCGCGGGGCTGCCCGGTCCGCGGTCGGTGGCGACGACCTCGCGCAGCACGCCGAGGACCTGGGCGCGCAGCTCGTCGACCGTGGCGAACCGGTCCGACGGGTCGAGCGCGCACGCCTTGGCGAGCAGCCGGTAGAACGAGTCGTACGTCTGGAACACCGGGGTGTCCGCGACGGCCGGCAGCGACGCCACGTAGGTGCTCGTGTTGCCGCGGAAGTCGAGCACCAGCGTCGCCAGGGTGCGACCGATCGTGTAGATGTCGGACGCCACGGACGGCCCGACCTCGGCGACCTCGGGCGCCTGGTAGCCGACCGTGCCGAAGATCGCGGAGTCCAGGTCGTCGATCCGGCGCACGCCGCCGAGGTCGATGAGCTTGACGGCGTCGCCCTGCTGGATCACGTTGTCCGGCTTGAAGTCGCAGAACAGCAGCCCGACGTCGTGCAGGTACGCGAACGCGGGCAGGATCTCCAGCACGAACGCGAGCGCCTGGTCCACCGGCAGCGGCGTGTTCACCCCGGCGGCGGCGTCGCGACGGTCCTGCAGGATCTGCTTGAGCGAGCGCCCGCCGACGAACTCCATGACGGTGTAGCCGGCGCCCTCGTGCATGGCGAAGTTGTAGATCTCCACGATCAGCGGGTGCTCGACCTCGGCCAGGAACTGCCGCTCGGAGATCGCGGCCGCGTACGCGTCCGGGTCCCCGGAGTTCAGCAGGCCCTTGAGCACGACCCAGCGGCCCGAGACGTTGCGGTCCCGTGCCAGGTAGATCCAGCCGAGGCCACCGTGCGCCAGGCAGCCGACGACCTCGTACTGGCCGCCGACCACGTCGCCCGGGTTCAGCGAGGGCGTGAAGTCGAAGCGGTTGCCGCACTTCGGGCAGAACCCGGCCGTCCGGCCGGGCACACCGTCGCGCGACCGGCCGACCTCGGCCCCGCACGCCGGGCAGAAGCGCTTGCGCTCCGGCACCTCGGCGACGGCCATGACGGCCTGCAGCGGGTCCTGCACCGGGGCGGCCGGCACCGTCGTGAGACCGGCGCCCAGGCGCGCGCCGCGCAGCCGGGTCGAGGACGTGCCGACCCGACGGGTCGGCCGCGAGCCCCCGGTCGCCGCCGTGCGCGCCGACCCGAGCGCGGCCGTCGCCAGCCGGCTCGAGCTGGTCCGGCCCGTGCGGGTGGACCGTTCCGCGTCGGGATCCGTCGCCCCGGCGGAGCGGTCCGGGCTCGCCTGGGCCACCCCGGTGCCGAGCAGCGAGGTCGCGGATGCCGGTGCGGCCCCTCCGGCCGTCGCGGCCTGCGGCGAGCCGCAGACGTTGCAGTAGCCGTCCTCGTAGGTACCGGTGCAGCCCGGTTCGGTGCAGGCGATCATCGTCGTCCCTCCTGACCCACCGTGGGCAGGTCTCGGGTGAGGTACTCGTACTGCTCCACGAGGAAGCGGGTCAGGGTGATGTCACAGGGTGTCCGGGCGACGACCTCACGCGCCTCGTCGTACCCGGAACGGACCGTCGGGGAGGAGCTGCGACCGTTCGCGTCGGCCGCTGCCCGCGCCCCCTCCAACCGGTAGCGCAGCTCCGCCCGCTCGCGCAGGGGGGCGCTGTAGGCGTCGGCGACGGCGTCGAACGCCCGGCCGACGGCCGCGAGCCGGTCCACGAACGCGTCGAGCTCGGTGCGCGTCCCCGGCACCTCGCCCAGGCGGGACACGTCCGGCACCGCGAGCCGGGGCGGGTGCGCGATCTCGCGGCGGCAGCGTTCCGCCAGCTGGTGCAGCGTCGGCTCCCGCAGCTCCAGCGCCGCCATGGTGGCCCGCGCGTCGGCACGGCCCTTCTCCAGCGTGCGCCGCTGCGACACCTGCACGATGAGGTCCCGCTCCGCGAGCGCCGCCCGCGCCTCGAGCTCGGCCAGCGGGCCCGAGATGTCGGCGCCACGGGCCGCCTGCGCGACCAGCTTCTGCTCGCGTGCCCGCAGCGTCGCGACGAGCTCGCGTGCGGCGGAGTCGACGCCCGCGAGGTCCTCCGCGCGGACCAGCCCCGCACGCAGCCCGCGCAGCCGGGACGCCTGGTCGGCCGTGTCCGGGTCGAACGACAGACGCGCCCGGACCTGGGAGATCATCGCGTCGCACAACGTCACGGCCTCGACCAGGGACACCAGCGCCGCCCCCAGACCGGAGTCCAGACGCCCCCACACGAGCTGCGACATCTTCTCCCGGTCGACCGCGTCCGCCCGGCCCGAGTCCCACACCGCGACCAGCTCGTCGGTACGCGTGCGGATCGCCTGCCACATGGTCAGCGCGAGCAGCACGTCGTCCGTGTAGCTCTCGGAGGCCGGGGACGCCTGCGCGGCCCCGTCCAGCCGGTCCAGCTCCGCACGGCGGTGCGCCAGCCACGCCTCCAGCCCGCTGAGGTACCGCAGGAGCTGCGGTGCGGGGATCGGCTCACCGAGCCTGCCGGGCGCCTCAGGCGCGTCGGGTCCGCTCACCGGCCGTACACCGAGACCGGCGGCGTGGGAGCAGGGCCGAGTGCGGCGAGCCAGCGGTCGTAGGACGCCGCCCACGAGCCGTCCGCCTTGGCCTGGTCGAGCACGCCGTTGACGAACTGCACGAGGTCGACCTGGTCGGCCGCGACACCGATGCCGTACGGCTCGGCGCTGAACGGCTCACCGACGACCTTCGCGTACGGGTCCTGCGCGACGAACCCGGCCAGGATCGTGTCGTCGCCCGTGATGGCCTCGACCTTGCCCTGCTGGAAGAGCACCAGGCAGCCGGTGTGCGTCGGGGCGGCGACGGCCTCGACCCCGGGGTACGTCTCCTGGAGCCGCTCCAAGGTCGTCGTGCCCTCCGGGGCGCAGACACGCTGGTCGCCGAGGCCTTCGAGGTCCTCGATGCTCTGCGCCTCCGAGTCGCGCGTGACCAGCACCTTCTGCCCGGCCGTCAGGTACTCCGCGGAGAACGCGATGGTCTCCCAGCGCTCGCAGTTCATGGTGAACGTGCGGGCCACCACGTCGACCTCGTGCGCCTCCAGGACCTCCAGGCGCTGCGCCGACGTGATCACGCGGAACTGCAGCGGTCGCGCGTCGCCGAAGATCGCGTTCGAGACGGCCTGCAGCATGTCGATGTCGAAGCCCTCGATCTGGCCCGACAGCGGGTTGCGCGAGCCCATGAGCAGGGTGTCGGCCGAGACGCCGACGTGCAGGGCGCCGCGGTCGCGGATGGCCTGCACCGACCCGCCGCCGGGTCCCGGGGCGTAGGACATCGTGGACTCGAACGAGTCGTCGCACACCGTCGCGGCCGGGAGCGTCGCCGGGAGGTCGACGGAAGCCGCCGCCCGCTGCTGGGCCGCGGGGGCGGCGGCAGGTACCCCCGCGCAGCCGGCGAGCAGGGCGAGGGTGGCGAGCGTCGCACCGACGCTGCGGGTCATGGTCGTGGTCACCGGTACTCCTCCACTCGCTTCGAGATGCCGCGCCAGGACAGGACCGCCGCCAGGACGCCCGCGACCAGCATCAGCCAACCGACCAGGACCGACGAGCCGCCCGAGCCGGACAGGGCGTCGTGCGTCTGCGCGGCGCTGGCCTCCAGGCTGCTGGACGCCGCCGTCGAGAACGTCTGGAACAGGTCGTTCGGGGCGCCCGGCTCCTCGCTGATCGCCAGGGCCACGGCGTCGTCCCACCGGCCGCCGTCGTCCAGCGCGCGGATCTCCTGGTGCGACGCGACCCAGTCGTCCAGCAGGCCGACGAGCTCGATGTCGACCGTCGGACGCAGGAGCAGCTCGCGCGCCTCGTCGGTCTTGAGCACGAACTGCTCCTCGTACGTCGCCCCGGAGCCGCGCTTGATGAGCGTGAACGACTCCTGGGACTTGGCGTCGTTGGCCAGCGAGTACGCCTGGGACACCGAGACCGTCGCGTCGTACGGGCCGGACCGCGCGTCGCCCGCCTCCGCGGCCGCGGAGCCGAGCACGAACGCCCCCGCGATCGTCGCGACGAGCGCCAGGACCGTGGACCAGAACAGCCCGGCGTTGAGGCGCCGGTGGGTGCGCTTGGCCAGCCAGACCTGGACCACCACGAGCACCGCGAGCGCGAGGATGCCGAGCGCCAGCAGCCACGGCACCGACGCGACGGAGTCGAACGACGCGTCGACCCGGTCGCTGTTGGCCTGCACGAGCTCGTCGAGCTGCGGGAGGACGTCGGTGCGCAGGACCGACGACGCCTGGTCGAGGTAGGCGGCACCGACCGGGAAACCCTGCCGGTTGTTGGCGCGGGCCTGCTCGACCAGCCCGGTGTACGTGGTCAGCCCGGCGGTCGCCTGGCCCAGCAGCTCGGCGTCGGCGGCGTTGGACCCGGCCAGCTGCGCGAGCCCGTTCGCGGCGGACGCGACGGCCTCGTCGTACCGGGCACGTTGCTCCGGCGGCTCCAGACCGCCCACCAGGAACGCGTTCGTCGCGGTGGCGTCGGCGACCACGAGGTCGTTGCGGACGTCCTGGATGCCGACGAGCTGCGTGGTGTCCGCGTCGGCGTCCGACAGGGCCTGCGACTGCGCGAGGCCGGCGTTCAGGCCGATGACGCCCACCGCGGCGGCGGCGAGCACCGAGACGACCCCAGCGACGCGCAGGCGTCCCGGGGTGCGGCTCAGCGCGCCGCGCAGGCCGGTCCGGTGCACGGGGGCGGTCGCCGTGGACGGCACCGCAGCCGGAGGTGCCGCGGACGGGGCGATGGTCTGCGTCACGCGGACTCCTCGATGTGCTCGTGCTCGTCGGGCCCGACGACCCGCTCGGGTCCGTCGGTGCTCTCGGGTTCGTCGGTGCTCTCGGGCTCGCTGGTCGACGGTTCGCTCGGCGACGGTTCGTCGGTGCTCTCGGGCTCGCTGGTCGACGGTTCCCCGGGCACCGGGTCGTCGGCCGCCGGGACCAGGTCCTCCGGGAGGATCAGCCGCAGCTGGTCCACCGTCGGTTGCTCAACGTCCCGCAGCCGCCAGGCGTGCCTGGTGATCGCCTGGTCCAGCACGTTGCGCGCGTACCGACCGTTCCCGAAGCCCTCGTCGCGGATCTGCAGCGACGCCAGCTCCTCGAACCGCGCCAGGCATTCGGGGGTCGGCTCGAAGTCGGCCTTGGCCGCGGCGCGGGCGAAGATCTCGCGCAGCTCGATGTCCGTGTAGTCGTCGAACTCGACGGTCGTGGAGAACCGGCTCTCCAGCCCGGGGTTGGTGGCGAGGAAGGTCGCCATCGGCCCGGGGTAGCCGGCGACGATCACCACGAGGTCGTCGCGGTGGTCCTCCATGTCCTTGACCAGCGTGTTCACGGCCTCCGCGCCGTACTGGTCCTCGGCCAGACCGTACGCCTCGTCGACGAACAGGACGCCGCCCAGCGCGGTCGCGACGACCTCCGACGTCTTCACGGCCGTCTGTCCCAGGTACCCGGCGACGAGCTCGGAGCGGTCGACCTCGACCAGGTGCCCCTTCGACAGCAGCCCGAGCGCCCGGTAGATCCCCGCGACCAGGCGCGCGACGGTCGTCTTGCCGGTCCCGGGGTTGCCCAGGAACACCAGGTGCCGGGTCAGGGTCGGCGCGGTCAGCCCGGCCTCGGTGCGCAGGCGCTCGACGCGCAGGAGCTGCGTCTGCTGCCGGATCTCGGCCTTCACGCGGTTCAGGCCGACGAGGGCGTCGAGCTCGGCGAGGAGCTCCTCCAGGGTCTTGGCGGGCTTCTCCTCGGGTTCCCCAGGAACGAACGTGGTTCCCGCGGGTACACCGCCGTGGACCGGTACCAGGCCCGGCTCCCCGGCGCCGGGCTGCGGCGGCAGGGCGAGGGAGGAGAGGTCGAACGCCGACAGGTCGACGCGGGGCAGGTCGAACGCGGAGGGGAGCTCGGTGGGGGCCGCCGGGACCGGGCCGTGCACCGCGGCGCGCTGGACCGCGGCGGTCGACGAGGCGCGCGCGATGACGTCGATCGGGGCCGGCCCGAGGTCGCACGCGGCCGAGACCACGTCGGCGAGCGCCGCGGCGTACGGCTCGGCGTGCGGGGTGCCGACGAGGCCGGTCAGCAGGTCGGTCGGCGCGGAACGCCAGCGGCGTGCGCTGGACGCCGCCGCGAAGAAGGCCCCGAAGGTCGCGTCCGGTGCGCCGACGGCCTCGAGCCAGCCGGTGGCCGCCCCGGGGACCGACTCCGCGACGGCGGCCGCGAGCCGCGCACCCTCGTCCCGGACCGCGGCACGGTCGAGCCCCGCGGTCGAGCCGACCGTCGCGAGGGCGTCCAGAGCAGCAGCGAGAGTCATGGCCGTTCCACCTGCGGGGTGTCGAGGCCGGCCTCCGGGGCCAGCGCGAGGGTCGAGCCACCGAACTTCTCGGCGAGGAACGCGCCGTGCGCCACGAGGGCGTTGGCGTCCTCGCGGGAGACGGCGTCGGAGATCTTGTCGAGCGTGACCCCGAGCAGGTCCAGCTGGTCGCACAGCACCATCAGGGACGTCTTCCCCTTCGACACGACGCGGCGGTCGGCGAAGTCCCGCGGCAGCCGCAGGTACCCGCCCACGGCCTCGGGCAGGTAGGAGGTCGCGGTCGCGACGACGGTGTGCGCCTGCCGGCTGCCGGCGCCGAGCCGGTCGAGGCGCGGGGCCATGTCGTCGACGGTCCGCGTGATCCGCAGCACGCGTGCGGTCACCGCGGCCGGGACCTTGCCGGCGATCAGCTGCTCGACCTGGTGCGCGGACGCGAGGATCTCGGCCGTCGTCGGCGCAGGAGGTGCCGACGGGACCTCGGGCTCCTGACGCCGCCCCAGCAGGCGTGCGATCCAGCTCATCTGTGACGCCTACCCGACCTGTGCCTGCTCAGGTCCAGCTCAGCTCGTGCCGAGGTCGAGCGAACCGCTGGCCACGTCCGTGGTGTCCGCGCGCTTGACCCGGTCGAGGTAGGAGCGCGCCTTCGTCGTCTCGGTCTCGAGCACCCCGATGGTGGTCGCCATCGAGTCGAGCGCCTTGACCTTGAACGTGTCGATCGAGTCCATGGTCGCGTAGATGTCCGAGAACGCCTGCTGCAGCTGCGGCAGGCCGACCGTGGCCTGCGCCGCCTGCTCCTGGATGCCCGCCGACTGCTCCTTGAGCATCTTGGCGGTCGACGCGATGAGGCCGGTCGTCGTGGTGTTCAGGGCCGTGATCTGGTCGAGGACCAGCCGCTGGTTGTTGAGCGCCTGCGCGACGATGACCGCGGTGCGCAGCGCGGCGACCGTCGTGGTCGTGGCCCGGTCGACACCCTTGATGAGCTCGATGTTGTTCTTGATGATGATGTCGATCGCCAGGTAGCCCTGGATCGAGACGGCCAGCTGCGTCAGCAGGTCCTGGTGCTTCTGGCGCACGTAGAACAGGACGTCCTCGCGCAGCGCCTTCGCGCGCGCCGGGTCCGTCGCGTCGAGCTCCGCGACCGTCGTCGCCAGCCGCGTGTCCAGCGACTCCGCGACGTAGATGTACTGGTGCAGGCGGGCCATCGTGTCCCAGAGGTGCTGCTTCTCCAGGTTGAGCGCCGCGTTGTCCTTCCGCAGCTCGTCCTGCCCGTTGTAGAGCGCGCGGACGATCGCGTCGATCTGCTTCTGCGAGCTCTCGTAGCGGCGGAAGTAGTCGGTCAGCGAGTCGCCGAACGGGATGAGCCCGAGCAGCTTCTTGCCGATGGTGGCCTCGCTGGGGTCCAGGCTCTCGACCGTCTTGCGCAGGTCCAGCAGCGACTTGCTCACCTGCGACGTGCCGGACACGCCGCCCTCGCGCAGCTCCTTGACGGGCATCTGGAGCAGCCGGTTGGAGGTGTCCGCGGCCGCGCGGATGTCGGAGTCGCCCATGAGGCGGATGTCGTCCGCCTTGCCGGCCATCTCCGGCGACCCGATCTGGGCGGCCATGAGCCCGTCGACGTACGCGTTGACCTTGGCGTCCAGCCCCGGCAGGGCGGCCTCGGGGATCTGCGGCGCCATCGCGGGGGCGGCCGTCGTCGCGACCGGCGCGACCGGTGCGGGCGCCTCGAGGGCGAACACCGACTGGGGTGCGGGGGGCTGCAGGGGGGCTGCGTCGGTCATCGTCGTCCTTCACGTCCAGCTCGGCGCAGAGGGCGGTTCGCCCGCGTCCTCAATGGTCATCAACGAAGGTCATGGAATGGTCAAGTCGTCCTCACGCGGACACTAGCACGGGGGGTCGACGGCGAGGCCGGTCCGCTCGACCGGGTGGCCGATTTCGCCTCTCGGCGAACGCGCGGCGCCCGTGTGGTGGAGGATGGACGACCGACGACGAGCACGGAGGTCCCCTGTGTCCACTGACGATCCCTTCGACAGTCCCTCTGACGCCCCCTCGGAGAGCAAGGCTCCGATCGACGAGCGGCTCCGGCGCCTCGGCATGGCCAAGGACCTGCAGCGCGCGATGGCCGCAGGCATCAGCAAGCTGCCCGTGAGCGACACCACGAAGAGCTCGCTGACGTCGAAGAGCGCCACCGCGGTCGTCGTCGTCGGGGAGACCTCCGTCGCGATCGCCAAGGGTGCCGTCGAGGCCGGGAAGGGCGCCGTCACCGCCGCGAAGGACGGCGGCGAGGCGTTCCAGCGGACCCGCCAGGAGCAGGCCACCGCGTCCTACGTCGCGCCGGAACCTCCCGTCGACGTGACGAGCCGACTCGAGCGGCTGAGCCAGCTGCACCGCGACGGGCACCTCGACGACGTCGAGTACGCCGAGGCCAAGGCGAAGGTCATCGCGGGCGACTAGGGCGCCGGAGCAGCCGACGGGCCTGGGTCCGACGAGTCCCCCGCCGCCTGCGCGCGGTGCGCCTCGACGGCGCGGTGCACGCTGCCGTGCAGCCGGTCCGGGCCCAGCCGGTCGACGACCCCGTCGCGAGCGAGCGTCGCGCGCACCGACGGCTTGACCCGGGCGAGCCGCACCGTCACGCCGTGGTCCTGCGCCAGGGCGAGGATCTCGTGCAGGGTCGCGGCGCCCTGGGCGTCGACGATGGTGATCGCCCCGCAGTCGATCACGATCGCCGACAGCCCGGGGTTCGCCTCGGACACCTCGCGCACGCGGTCCTCGAGAGCGTCGGCCGTGGCGAAGAACAGGCCGCCGTCGATGCGGATCACCGCGATGTCCGGCTCCGGCTCGTCGTCGGCGTGCTCCCCGAGCTCGCGGAACACCTGCGTGCCGCGCTCCCGGACCATCAGCGGCAGAGACGGTCGGGTGGTCACCGAGATCAGCCACAGCAGCGACAGCCCGATCCCGACGAGCACCCCCGCCAGCACGCCGACGAGCACGGTGCTGACCAGCGCGACGATCGCGATCCAGAAGTCGAACCGCTGCACCCGGGCGAGCCGGCGCAGCGAGGCCACGTCCATCATCCCCATCACGACGGCCTCGATGATGATCGCCGCGAGCACCGCCGTGGGCAGCCCGGAGAACAGCGGCGCCAGCAGCACCAGCGTGAGCAGCACCATCACGCCGGACGTCAGCGACGCGACCGGCGAGCGCGCACCGGTGCGGTCGTTCAGCGAGCTCGCGGACAGGCTCGTCGAGACGGGCATGCCCTGGAGCAGCCCCGCCCCGACGTTCGCGGCGCCCTGCGCGAACGACTCCTGGTCGATGTCGACGCGGTACCGGTGCCGCGCCGCGAACGTGCGCGCGTCCCCGGCGGTCTGCGAGAACCCGATCATCACCAGCGCCACGGACGCGAGGGCGACCGTCGCGACGTTGTCCAGCAGCAGGGCGACGTCGGGCACCTCGACCGACGGCAGCCCTCGGGGCACGTCGCCGACCAGCGCGACCCCGCGCTCCCCCAGGTCGAACAGCCAGGTGGCGAGCAGTCCCCCGACGACCAGGACGAGCGCCCCGGGCACCCGCGGCGCGACCCGGCGCAGCCCGAACACTGTCCCGAGCGCGACCACGCCGACGACGACCGTCGCGCGGTTCACGTCGCCCAGCGTCCCGAGCCAGGACCAGAGCTCCTGCGGTGGGGTCGCCCCCTCGGCGCTCGTCCCGGTGATCTTCGGCAGCTCGCCGACGACGACGTCGATGGCCGCGCCGAACAGGAACCCCGTCACGACGGCCCGTGAGAGGAACTGCGCGATCCACCCCATGCGCAGGACCGCGAGGACGAGGAACACGACGCCCGAGACCAGCGTGATCCCCGCGACGAACGGCGCCGCCTGCGCACCGGTGAGGCCGACGGCGAGGACCGCGCTCGCGGCGACGGCGGCGAGCCCGGAGCTGGGGCCGGTCGAGATCTGCCGGCTGGTGCCGAAGATCGCGTAGAGGATCGCGCCGGCCGCGGCGGCGTACAGACCGTTCTGCAGCGGGATCCCGGCGATCCCCGCGTATCCGAGGTTCTTCGGGACGATCAACGCCGCGACCGCGATCCCGGCGGCCACGTCGGCGCGCAACCAGCGCCGGTCGTAGGTGCGCAGCACCTCGACGATCGGCACCCGGTCCGACCAGCGGCGACGCCTCGCACCCATCTTCGGACCCTAGCGAGCGACCGACCTCCGGCGGGTAGTTTCTCCCGGTGACCTTCGATCCGCCACGGCTCGCGACCGCTGCTGACGTCGACGACATCCATGCGCTGCGCCGGTCCCTGGAGGACTGGATGGCCGCGCAGGGCACGGTGCAGTGGCCGCAGGGGTCGCTGCCCCGCGAGCGCGTCGCCGCCCGGGTCCACGCCGGCGAGTTCCACGTGGTGCACGACGACGCGCTCGGGCTCGTCGGCACGGTCCGGCTCCTGTGGTCGGACCCCGACTTCTGGGGCGACGACCCCACCCCGGCGGTCTACGTGCACGGCCTGATGGTCGACCGTCGCGCGGCCGGCCGCGGCCTGGGCACGGCGCTGCTCGACTGGGCGGCTGCCCGGGGACGCGACGCCGGGGTGGACCTGTTCCGGCTCGACTGCCGAACCACCAACCCGGTCCTGCGCGCCTACTACGAGGGGTACGGGTTCCGGGCGGTCGGGCGGCGGGACTTCGCCGACTTCTCGTGCACGCTGCTGGAGAAGCTCACCCTGGCCTGAACCTCTCGGCCAGCTCCGCCTGGATCCGGACGTGCCGCTCCAGGAACGAGCGCTCGTCGAGCCGCTTGCGCCGCAGCCACCCGGTGACCTCGTCGTTGCACTTGCTCGCGTTGCACGGCCCGCACGCCGGGGCGATGTTCCCGAGCGTGTACCGGCCGCCGCGGGAGATCGGCTGCACGCAGTCGCGCTGCAGCGGCTTGTCCGTGACCCCGCAGTACGCGCAGCCACCCCACGCGGCGGTCAGCGCCGCCCACTGCTCGGGGAGCAGGTCGTGCTCGACGGCCGCCATGCGCCGCTGGCGACGGCGGGCGTACCGCGCCTGGCGCGTGCTCTTGGCGGGCATCTCGCGAGGGTATCCAGGTCGGCTGTCCGGACGTCGCCGCCACCCCGGTCACCCGTCGAGGTCGCCCGGGGCGAGCGCGAGGGCCGGCGTCTCGCACTCGAGGGCCAGGAGCAGTCCTGCCCACGCACCCGTGAGCACGTCGACCGGCTCGGGGGCGCGGGCCTGCGCGCAGAGCTGGTCGGCGATCTCCCGGGCCACCCGCAGCAGGGCCGGCCGACCGGTCCGTGCGTGCGCCGCGAGCGCGCGGTGGGCGCGGGCGAGCGGGCTGCGCGGGTGGGGCGCAGGCGGCGCGGCGTGGCCGCAGCGGCTCGCCCAGACGAGCGCGAGGTCGTACGCGAACGGGTCGCCCGTGAGCGTCGCGACGCGCCCGGCGAACCAGGCGACGTGCGCCGCGCGGGCGTCGTCGGCGGTGGCCCACACCGAGCCGGTGACATCGAGCGCGGCCAGGGCGTCGCCGAGGTCCGGGGCACCCGTGCCCGGTTGCGCGGCCGCCCCGACGAAGGCGTCACGCAGCGCCCGCACCGACCGGTACCGGCGCTGCGGGTCGGCGGACAGCGCGCGGCGCAGCACCCGCTCGCCCGTCGGCCACGGTGCCGCCCCGACCGCGACGAACGGCCGCGGCCGGTCCTCGACGATCCGCCGCAACGCCTCGGCCCGCTCGCACGCCAGGTCCAGGTGGGCGGCACCGGTCAGCAGCCGGTACACCACGGCCGCGACGGCGTACTGCTCGGCGGACGCGTCCAGCGCGGGCGTGGGGGCGCCGGTCCGCAGGGCCGCCGCGGTGGCCGGGTCGAGGTACTCGCCCCCGCCGGGCCGCGGGGGCGCCTCGGTCGCGGTGCCGGCCAGGCCGAAGTCGACCAGCGCCACGCTGCTGTCGGCGCCGACGAGCACGTTCCCCGGGTGGACGTCTCCGTGCAGGACGCCGCGCTCGTGCAGGGCGACGTAGGCGTCGAGCACGGCCGTCGCGATCCGGCGGCGCCCGTCGGCGTCGGCCACCAGCGTCGCGAGGTCGGCAGGGTCGCCGTCGACCTCGTCGAGCACGAGCGTCCCCCCGGTCGACGACCGCTCGTGCCACACGAGGCGCGGTGCGACGGAGCCGTCGAGCCTGCTCAGCGCCGCGAGCTCACGGGACACGAGGCCCGGCCCCTGGTGCTCGTCGTCGACGACCTTCACGACGACCCGCGTGCCGTCCGCCAGCACCCCGCGCCAGATCTCGCTGTCCCGCAGCACGCGGATGCGTCCGGTGATCGTCGCGGGCCCGACCAGCTCACCGACCCGGCGCCGGTCCTCCAGGGACCGGGCGGGCGCCGTGCCGTCCGCGACGAGGATGTCGGTGCGGGTCAGGGCGACCAGGACGGCGAACGCCTCGTCGAGCGTGACCATCGGGTCGGTCCCGACGTCCGCGCTGTACGCGAGGACCGCGTCGACCAGCGTCGACGGCTCCCGGAAGCGCGTCAGCAGCGCCATCGCGTCGCTGGAGATCAGCTGCGGCGGGACGCGGCTGCCGCGGCGAGCGACGAGCACCTCGTCCTGGTCCGGCATCGGCACGGCCTCGACGTCGGGGTGCAGCAGGTACCGCACCTCGGGCGCGCTCATGCCGGGACCCGCCGGTGGGTGCCGGGGCGCCAGGTCACCACGTCGTACGCGTCCGCGAGCGCGGCCAGCGCGTCGTCCGCGACGGCTCCGGGCGCTGCGTCCGGACCCAGCCGCACGCGGTGCTCGCCGAGCGCTCCTGCCACCGCGCGGCACACCACGGCGCGCCAGCTCTCGCCGTCCCGGTCCTGCCCCCGGGACACGATGCCCGTCGCGCCGACCTGCCCGGTGAAGGGCACGCCCTGGGCGTCGAAACCGTCGAGGGCGTGGGCGAGGGCGTCGGCCACGACGTCGGCGCGCGGCGCGGACGGGAGGTAGAGCACGATCTTGTCCGGCCGGTGCAGCCCGGCCGCATCGGCGCCGACCTTCCACGACGGCACGTCGAGGGCGGTCGCGGTCGCGAAGACGACCGGCAGCGCGTCGGGCAGGCAGGTGACCGTGGGGCTGACGTACACCTTGTGCACCTGCGCGGACGTCTCCACCCCCGGGGTCGTCCAGCCGTTCCAGTGCTCAGCGCGGGACCGGTCGTACCGGTCGATCCCGGAGGCCGCCCGCTCGGCCAGCCCGACGAGGTGGTGCGGCCAGCGCGGGTCCCGGCGCGGGTCGACCGCGCTCCCCCCGGACCGGTAGAGGACGGCGGCCAGCTCGTCGGGACCCACCCGCCCGGCGAGCGCCGCCGCACGGACGACCACCGTGTGGGTCAGCTGTGCGAGGCGACCGCCGGGCGGGAGGGACATGGTCAGCCCTTGAGCACGGACTGGGCGTACGCGATGTCCTCCGCGCTGCCCTGCAGTGCGTCGATCGTCTGCTCGACGGCCCTCAGGCTGGCGGCGAGGCTCTCCCGGACGACGTGCAGGTCGGCCTCCGCGAGACGCCCGGCCGGGTTCACGACCGGCGTGAGCCACGACGGGATCGTGTAGAGCGTGTTCTCGTCGCTGGGCAGGAAGACCCCGCCCCCGCCGCCACCGGCACGGATCTGGGCGATCTGCGGCGACAGCGCCGCGATGTGGATGATCGGCGACGTCTCGGGGATCGTCGGCGGGTTGGTCAGCTTGTCGTGCCACTGGAACTTCGGCACGCGCTGCACGTACAGGTCCTTCACGTAGAAACCCATGGCTCCCCCTCCAGAGGTCCGGCGCCGCGCGGCGTCGGGCGGACGACCCGGGCCGGGCCGTTCGCACGGGAGGAGGGGTCGGCAGGAGGGCGTGATACGGACATCGCGGGTATATCGGGTGCGCGGGTCGGCCGGCACGACCCACGGCACGGCGGGACCGGCTCGCCTCCTGTCTCGTGCGTCCTAGGATGCCCGGGTGATCCGGTACCAGGAACGGTCCCCCAGCCGTCGCGCGTGGCTCGTCCTCCTCGGCATCTGCGTCGTCGCGTGGCTCGGCCTGTTCCTCGTCGACACGAGCTCCCCGTGGATGCCGACGACCATCGTGGGCATGCTCGGTGTCATCGCGGCGATCACGCTGTGGAGCACCGGGCGGTACGGCAACATCACGCTCACGGACACCCTGCTGCGCGTCGGGCGGGCCCGGGTGCCGCTCGCGGACCTCCACCCGTGGGGCGTCTCGAAGCCGGGAGAGGCGCTCTCGGGGAAGATCATCGGCGGCGCGTACGCGCAGGCCATGGGCACGCACGTCGTGGGCCTCACGATGCGTGACGGCCAGACGAAGCTGGTGCAGGCGAAGGACCCGGAGGCGCTGCGCGCGGCCCTCGAGGAGGCCCTGGTGCCGTTCCGCGCGGACGCGCCCTGACACGGACCGCCGACCCCGTCCGGGCCGCGCGCGCCCGGTAGGGTTTCGCCCGGCAACCGACACCCCCGAGGAGACCTTGAGCATGGCGCAGCTGGATGTGGTGCGGCGACGGATCTCGCTGAGCGACGACGAGTTCGAGACGCTGCGGCTGGTCCACAACGCCGAGCCCGTCGCGGACGAGGCACGGCAGGCGCTCGTCGAGGCCGGGATCGTCGACGCCGACGGCGCCATCGCGCCGCTCGTGCTCGACCTGGTGCAGACCGTCTCGGAGCCGATGATCGAGTGCGCCGTCGAGACCGCCGGCCCCCAGGGTGCCGCGAACGCGCTGCTCGCCGTGCGCGAGGAGACGGTCTGGTACACGGACCCGTGGCCGCAGGGCGGGTCGACGGTGTACAGCCAGGACGAGCTCCCGCAGATCCTGTGGATCCTCGCGCGGCTGGTCGGGCTGCGGCGCCGCGAGGTGCCGCGGGTCGCGACGCCGTTCACGGTCCCGCTGCGGGCGATCGACGCCGTCGTGCAGACGATGGCGCTGTCCGAGGAGGCGTGGGAGCCCACCCGGATCGTGGCGACCGCGCAGCTGGAGCGGTTCTTCGGCGCCGACCTCGCCGACCAGGACCGCACGATGCTGATGGCGACGCTGTCGTTCCTGGAGTCGACCTCCCGGGTGACGCTGGTGTGGGGTCCGGACATCGCGACGGACGCCCGCGGCCTGGTGCTGTGGGACTGCGGGCCGGGCGGCTACTGGGTCCGGGAGCAGCCGGCCGAGCCGCTGCGTGCCGAGGACATCACTCCCGACACCCCTGCCCACTTCCGGCCCGTCACCGGCGGCGACGCGTGGAAGCTGCTCGCCGGTCTGCTGCCGTCGTCGGCGGACCTGCGGGCGGTGCTCGACCGGGTCCCCGCCCCGTGACCGTCAAGGTCGACAAGGACGTCCTGGCGGCGACGGTCATCGCCCTGGACGACCTGTCCTACGCCCTCCCCGACCTGTTCTCCCGCGCCGCTGCCCTGGGCGCAGGCACGGACCTCGCCGGTCTGCGCGGGGCGGACCAGTGGGCCACGGACACCGCCCGGGACCTGCAGGCCCGCATCGGTGTCCTGGAGCAGATGGCCCAGGCGAACCCCTCGTTCGCCGGGGTCCGCATGTCCGGCGACCAGGCGCTCGAGATCGCCGGCCAGTCGATGCGGATCGAGGACGCCGCGCTCGCGCTCGAGGTCGCCGACACGCCCGCGGACGCCTGGACGGGGGACCCGGCCAACCTCAGCGAGTGGTTCGAGGAGCTCCAGGCCCGGGCCCTGCAGAAGCTCACCGGCATGAGCGACGCGGAGCAGGCCGAGAAGCTCGTCGACGCCTACAACGACGTCCAGAACCTCGTCGTCGCCAGCGCCGGCACCACCGCCGCGGTCTCCCAGATCATCCTCAAGGGTGGCCCCGCGCTCGTCCGGTGGATGGCGCAGCGCGGCATCGTGGACCCCGGGCTCAACGCCCTGGTCGCGTCCGGCCGCCCGGGCCTCGCGAACTGGCTCAGCGGTGCGCTCAACGCGGCCGACTCCAACTACATCAACGGCAAGACCCAGTTCACCCGCCCGGGCGCCTTCGTCCCCAACCTGACGCAGAAGCTCCTGCTGCGCACCGCGTCGACGGTCGAGGACTTCGACTCCTGGGTGCTGCGCACGTCCCAGGCGGTCAAGCCGTACGAGGTCGCCGGCCAGGTGAAGCCGACCCTCCTGGCCAAGCTGCTCACGTCCCGCCCGGGCGTCGCCAGCACGACGTGGGTGTCGTCGATCCTGCAGACGACGAGCACCGGGCAGCTGGCGACGCGGCTCGCCGGCTGGGGCAACAACGTCTTCGGGCGCCCCTGGACGAACACGGTCACGGGCGTCACCTACGGGCGCGGCGCGGGCAACCTCCTGACGATGGCGAACCAGTCCGGGCTGCGCACCATGGTGTCCAGCGCCGGTGCGCTGCGCGTCCTGGGTGTCGCCGGCAGCGGTCTGGCCACCGTCGACGGGGTCGTCGGCCTCGTCAACAACTGGGACGAGAACGCCGACCTGTGGGAGAACGGCGGCACCGAGGGCAAGGCGCACGTCATCGGCGAGTACGCCGAGACCGCCTTCAACGCCTCGATGACCGCCGCCCTCATCGCCCCCAACCCGGTCACCTTGGGGCTCGTCGCCGTGACCGGGCTGGTCTGGGCCGGGGCGGAGGTCGTCGAGCACTGGGACGACATCACCGCCGCGGTCGACGACGCCGCGGACTGGGTGGGCGACCGGGCGGACGACGCCGCCGACTGGGCCGGGGACCGGCTGGACGACATCAAGGAGTCCGACCTCAACCCCATGAACTGGTTCTGAGGAGGACACGATGACGTCAGCGGACCTGTACGCCAAGGCGCGGGACCTCGACGCGCTCGCCGACGACGTCGAGACCTGCGTCGACGTCGCGTGGGGGGTGCCTCGCTCGCCGGAGTGGGAGTGCTCCAACGCGGACGACGTGCGCGGCGCGCTCGACCAGTGGCGCAGCGCCGCCCGCTCGTCGGCAGGCAGCCTGCGCGAGGAGGCGTCGCGCGTGCGGGGCGAGGCCGGCCGGGCCGCGCAGCGCGAGGAGGACGCGCGCGCCGAAGCGAACCGCCCGCGGTGACCCGGCTCGACGTCTGGGCGCCGCTCGGCGCGGCCGGGACGGCCGAGGTCGTCGACGCCCTGACCCACCTGCAGTTCCAGGGCACCCCCGCGACGGCCCCGCACGTGCACCGGTGCGACCTGGACGTCGCCGGCCACCACGTCGACGTGCACTGGCGGCTCGGTCGCGTCCTGGCGTGCTCGGTGGCCGGGGCCGAGGTCGCGTCCGGGAAGGCGGAAGGGGTCCGGACCGGTCAGGACACGTTCGTGTGGGACTACACGGTGATGCCGCTGTCCGTCCTGGGCGAGACCGTGGAGGTCACCCGGGAGCGCAGCGGTCGCGACCGGTGGGCGTTCCGCGTGGCCGGACCGCAGGACCGGACCTGGCGGTGGCGTCCTGCCGGAGCGCTGATCGCCGACCGCATGGAGCTCACGCGGGACGGCGACCGCTCCCCCGTCGTCACCCACACGCTGCGGCCGGTCCCCGGGCACCCGCGCTCGCCGTCCGGACCGCCCACGGTGACCTGGCAGGAGTCGGCGAGCCTCGTCGAGGTCCTGATGCCCGTCCTGTGGGTGCTGGACCAGGTCCACAAGGGGCTGCTACCCAAGGCCCAGCGCATCGCGAGGCTCGAGTTCCTCTAGGGGCGGCCCGCACCGCCCCGTGACGCGGTCGCACCGCACGTCCTCCGGGGCTGCGTACCGCACCGGCGAGGCGACGACCAGCGCGCACGCGAGCACGGCGAGCACCGTCGCGATCGCGCACCTGCGTGTCAGGACCGCGGCGGCGCGCTCCTCGTGCCTGCGGCGCACGAGCGCGAGGAGGCCGAGCCCGACCAGGGCGCCGGCGGTGTTGACGACGACGTCCGTCAGGTCGGAGCTCCCGACCGCCAGGACGTACTGGGCGACCTCGAGACCCAGGCTCACGGCGGCCGCCACGCCCGCGACCCGCCACCACCGCCACGACGGCGCGAGCAGACCGAGGTAGAGGCCGAGGGGGACGAAGAGCGCGACGTTCACGACGACGTCGAAGGGCGTGCTGGCACCCGCGCTGCTCGTCGCCGCGAACGGGACGAGCTTGACGACCCGCATCCCCGCCTCACCGACCCACGGGACCTCGAGCTTCCACAGCACGGCCCACGCGAGCAGGACGAGGTAGACGACGGAGAGGAGGAGCAGGCGGGTGGCGGCCTCCGAGGTCCGTCGGGGCGGCTGCGCCACCTCCGTGCTGGTCACTGCGCCATCCTCGGGTCGTGCGTCGGGTCGGGGTACATCGCGGGGCAGCCGGCGCCGACGGCGTCGGGACGCAGCTCGTAGTGCCAGGGCTCGTTGCCGTAGACCTGGCACAGCCCGTACCCGGCGCCGTGCTCCGACAGCCACGCCGTGGCTGCCCACGGTCCCACGTCGACCGCGTCCCCCCGCACATGCGGGGACGTCTCTGCCGTCGCCACCCAGCGCGCGGCCTCCTGCGCCGAGCCGTACTGAACGACGGCGTCCTGCAGGAGGCGGTCCTGGTACTCCGCGGAGCGCCAACCGCTGTTGACGACGAACGCGACCCCGTCACCCGTCGCGTCGGTCGCGGCGCGGCGGAGCGCGTCGAGCAGTGCGCCGTCGAGGTTCGTGACGGCCGGGACGTCGTCGTCGAAGACCGTCACGCCGTCGGGGACGCTGCCGTCGGCACCGAGCTGACCGGGGTCGTCGACCGGGGCGACGGCAGATGGCGGAGGCGGTGGGACGGCCGCCTGGCCGCGGGGCGCCGCCGACGGCCCGTCGTCGAGAAGCCCGACGCCCGCGGCCACGACACCGGCGAACGCCAGGGCGACCACGGCGGACCGGGTACGGGTGGAGGAGGACATCGCCCCAGCCAACGCGACCGCGTGTTGCCGTCGCGTAGGGAGATCTCGATATCCCGACGATAGGTGGCTGCTCGTAGAGTCGAGAGAGTGCGTGTGCTGATCGTCGAGGACGAGCCCTACCTGGCCGAGGCCATCCGCGACGGACTGCGGCTCGAGGCCATCGCCGCCGACATCGCCGGGGACGGGGACACCGCCCTGGAGCTGTTCGACGTCCACGCCTACGACCTCGCCGTCCTCGACCGCGACATCCCCGGACCGTCCGGGGACGTCGTCGCCGAGCGCATCGTCGCGTCCGGACGCGGGACACCGATCCTCATGCTCACCGCCGCCGACCGGCTCGACGACCTGGCCTCGGGCTTCGGGCTCGGCGCCGACGACTACCTCACCAAGCCGTTCGACATGCGCGAGCTCGTGCTCCGGCTGCGGGCGCTCGACCGGCGGCGCGCCCACCACCGGCCGCCCGTGCACGAGATCGCCGGCCTACGGCTGGACCCGTTCCGCCGCGAGGTCTACCGCGACGGCCGCTACGTCCCGCTGACCCGCAAGCAGTTCGCCGTCCTCGAGGTCCTCGTCGCGGCCGACGGCGGCGTGGTCAGCGCGGAGGAGCTCCTCGAACGGGCGTGGGACGAGAACGCCGACCCGTTCACGAACGCCGTGCGGATCACCGTGTCCCTGCTGCGCAAGCGCCTCGGCGAGCCCTGGCTCATCTCCACGGTCCCCGGCGCCGGGTACCGCATCGAGGCGGACCCGCGTGGATAGGGAGCCCGGTCTGAGCGTCCGCCTCAAGCTGACCCTCAGCTACGCGGGGTTCCTCCTGGTCGCGGGGGTCCTGCTCATCGCGGTCGTGTGGGTGTTCCTGCTGCGGTACGTCCCCGACCAGGCCGTCACGGTGTCCGGGGACGACGCGCCCGGCGGACCGGGTCTGTTCATCCCCGGCCGCCGTGACCTGTGGCGCGCCTTCGCCCCCAAGGCAGCCCTCATGCTCGCGTTCCTCGCAGTGTTCGGGCTGGTCGGCGGGTGGCTCCTCGCCAGCCGGATGCTCGCGCCGCTGCAGCGCATCACCGAGGTCACCCGCACGGCCGGGAGCGGTTCGCTCTCGCACCGGATCCGGCTGCCCGGCCGACGGGACGAGCTCCGCGAGCTCGCCGACACCGTCGACGCGATGCTCGACCGGCTCGAGGCGCACGTCGCCGAGCAGCGCCGGTTCGCCGCCAACGCATCCCACGAGCTGCGCACCCCGCTGGCGACCACCCAGGCCCTCCTCGACGTCGCCCGCCAGGACCCCCCGCACGACCCCGGTGAGCTGGTCGAACGCCTGCACGCGGTCAACGCCCGCGCGATCGACCTCACCGAGGCTCTGCTGCTGCTCAGCCGCGCCGACCAGCGGTCCTTCCTCCGCGAGCGCGTCGACCTGTCGCTCCTGGCGGAGGAGGCCGCCGAGACGCTGCTGCCCTTCGCGGAGGGGCGCGGCGTGAGCATCGAGACCTCGGGGGACGTCACGCCCGCCGTCGGGTCACGGGCCCTCCTGCTGCAGATGGTCACGAACCTCGTGCACAACGCGATCGTCCACAACCTCCCGGCGGGCGGGACGGTGCAGGTCAGGACGGGCGTGCTCAAGGGCTCCGTCGTCGTCACCGTCGAGAACACCGGCGAGACGCTCGACCCGGCGCGGGTCGCGACCCTCGTCGAACCGTTCCAGCGCGGCACGGCACGCGTGCACGGGGACCAGGCGGGTGTCGGCCTCGGGCTGGCGATCGTCGACAGCATCGTCCGGGCGCACGACGGGCACCTCGTCCTGACCCCGCTGGCCACCGGGGGCCTGCGCGTCGTGGTGCGCCTGCCGGCCGCGCCTCCGCGGACCGACCACTGACGGTCGTGCCAGAGTCGACCACGATGGACGGGGAGCCGCGAGCGCCGATCTCACCGACCCGCCTGCGCGCGGGCGTGTTCCTGATCCTGCTCTGGTGGATCCCCGTGTGGCTCGCTGCACCGGTCATCGCCGAGGCCTTCGGGCTCGACGTCGAGAAGGTAGTGATCGGCCTCGTCGTCGTCCAGACCGTCGTCGGCGGCCTGGGAGCGCTCGTCGCGGGCACGCAGATCACCCGCATCCTGCGTGGCGTCCCGCGGAAGCGGATGCTGCCGACCGTCTGGCGGGTGTTCCGGCACGGGTCGCTCGACGGGTGACCTGGTCAGAACGCCGACGTCACCGCCACCGACACGGTCCAGGTACGCCCGCCCCCGCGGGGACAACCGGTACCCGACCTCCAGGCTGTGCGTCAGGCCGAGCTCCTTGAGCCGGCGCACGTCCCGCTTGAACGAAGCGGTCTCCCGGCCCAGCGACGCGGCGAGGTCCGGGGCGCGGGTCGCCGGGCGGTCGCGGATCAGCTCGAGGGTCTGCCGCGTCCACGGCGTCCGCGCGTCCCAGCGGGCGAGCCTGGCCGTGAGGTCCGCCAGCTGCTGCGCGGTGAACGTCGTGTCGGCGGAGAGCGCGTCACGCGGGTCGGGGCCACCCCACGACAGCCCGATCCGGAACAGCGGCAGCTCCGTCCGGCCGCCGACCACCTCGTCCACCGACGACGCCCCTGCCGCGCGCGCCTCGTCGGGCGTCGCGCCGCCGACCTCGTCGACGGCGCCGACGAGCACGACACCGACGGACGACAGGAACGAGCCGCCCGGCGTGACGCGTGGGCTCGACCACCGTCGGAACGCCAGGGTCACCTCTCCGCGGCGGATCCCGTCGGCGGTGCGCTGGTCGAGGAGCACACCTCCATGATGCGCTCTTCCCAAACCGGTCCATACGGGGCAAGGTGGCTGGTTGTCCGAGCGCGACCGAGGAGCCCCCATGCAGATCCGTCGCCGGCCACAGGGCGCTGCTGCGCTCGTCGCCGCCCTGGCCCTGGTCGTGACCAGCGCCGCCGCTGCCGAGGCGCACGGAAAGCCTCCGAAGCCTCCGAAGCCCTCGAAGTCGGTGACCGTCAACCTCATCGCGTTCAACGACTTCCACGGCGCCATCGACCCACCGACGGGCAGCGGCGGGCTGGTCAACGGCACCCCCGCGGGCGGCGTCGAGTACCTCGCGACCGCGGTCAAGGCCCTGCGCGCCCAGCAGGAGCAGGAGTCGCCGCACAGCTTCACCGTGGCGGCCGGGGACCTCGTGGGCGCGAGCCCGCTGGTCAGTGCGGCGTTCCACGACGAGCCGACCGTCGACGAGATGAACAGCCTGGGCCTGGACGTCACGAGCGTCGGGAACCATGAGTTCGACGAGGGCGTCACGGAGCTGCTCCGCCTGCAGAACGGCGGGTGCCACCCGGTCGACGGCTGCCTGGACGGCGACGGGTTCGCCGGGGCGGACTACCCCATCCTGGCGGCGAACGTCGTCGACAGGAGGAGCAAGCGGCCCATCCTCCAGCCGTACACGATCGAGAAGGTCGGCGGCGTGAAGGTCGGCTTCGTCGGGATGACGCTCGAAGGCACCCCGAGCATCGTGAACCCGGCCGGGATCGCGAGCGTGAACTTCCTCGACGAGGCGCAGACGGCCAACCGGTACGCCCGCGAGCTGCGACACCACGGCGTGCGGTCGATCGTCCTGCTCCTGCACGAGGGCGGCCAGCAGACCGGCGCGGCACCGGACCCCAGCGGCTGCAGCGGCTTCTCGGGCGCCGTGACCGGCATCGTGTCGCAGCTGGACCCGGCGTACGGCGTGGTCGTCAGCGGCCACACGCACCGTGCCTACAGCTGTGCGCTGCCGAACTCGTCCGGGGCCAGCACCGTCGTGACCAGCGCAGGGAGCAACGGGACGGTCCTGACGGACATCAGCATGACGCTCGACAAGCACACGAAGAAGATCGTCGCGGCCGACGCGCACAACATCATCGTCGAGAACGGCGTCAAGAACCCGGACGGCACCTGGCAGCAGTCCTCTCCCGGCGTGTTCGTGCGGAACCCCGCCACGGTCGACCCGCAGGCCAAGGTCATCGCGGACAAGTACCGCACCGCGGTGGCGCCCCTGGCCAACCGGGTCGTCGGCTCGATCTCCGCCGACATCGCCCGGGCCGTGACCCCGGCAGGAGAGAGCGCGCTGGGCGACGTCATCGCCGACGGCATGGTCGCCTACACCTCGTCGGCCGGGGCCCAGCTCGCCCTGATGAACCCCGGCGGCATCCGCGCGGACCTGATCTTCACCGCCTCACCGGGCGGTGAGGCGCCCGGGCAGGTGACCTACGGCGAGGTGTTCACGGTCCAGCCGTTCAACAACCTGGTGGTCACGGTGACGCTCACCGGCGCCCAGCTCAAGGAGGTCCTCGAGCAGCAGTTCGCGGGCTACGCCGGGCAGTCGACGACCAGGATCCTGCAGGTGTCCGACGGGTTCACGTACACCTACACCGCGTCGGCGCCCCTCGGGAGCCGGGTCGGCGCGATGACGCTGGACGGCGTCCCGCTCGACCCTGCCGGGACGTATCGCGTGAGCACCAACGACTTCCTCGCGAACGGCGGTGACGGGTTCACGAACCTCGCCGTCGCCACCGACCGTGTGACCGCACCCGGTTTCGACGTCGACTCGCTCGCGGCCTACGTCGCCGCCGGACCCGTCGGGCCGGGACCGCAGAACCGGATCACGGTGGTGCCCTGACGTCAGTCGGTCGCGGCCACGTACCCGTCGGGCGTGATCGTCGCGACGCCGCCGGCAGAGCCGAGCGCCGGGCGACGGCGGTTCGAGGACGTCAGGTAGGTCGACATCGAGGCGTGACCTGGGAACCAGCCCCGCGTGGCGCCGCCGACCGGCATCCTTGCCCGCAGGAGGCCTCGATGACGACGAACGGTGAACGCACCCGCGGTGGCTCGCTGGTCGCCGTCGTCGCCCTGCTCGCCGGGTGCGCCGTCGCCGGATCGGGCTCGTCCGCAGGCGCCGCCGGTGTGACGCTCGACCCGGCCGAACCCCCGAGCCCAGGCTCGGCCACGGTCGCCCTCCTGGTCACCGAGACGGCGTGCAACAGCGGCGAGGACGCCGACGGTCGCATCGAGCTGGAGAGCCTGCGCGAGACGGACACCGCCGTCGAGCTGGTCGTCACGGTCACCCCTCGGGACGGTGGCCACGACTGCCAGTCCAACCCGCCGACCCCCTTCGCGGTCGAGCTGGACGAACCGCTGGGCGACCGGCTGCTTCTGGACGCCTCGACGCAGCCGTCCCGGCCGGTCGCGATGCCGACGAGCTGACCGGCGGCCCACCTGCGGGTCAGCCCGCGAGCTCCTGGTAGGTGTCGATCAGGCCGACGAACTCCGACCTCAGGCCGTAGGAGTCCTCGCCGAGGGCGGCTTCGGCGCGTTCGCGGGCCCGGGTGGGGCTGGCGTCCTCGGCGTGCGGGGAGCCGGTCACCGCGAGGGCGAACTCGACGACAGCCGACGCGAACCTGAAGTCGCTCGTCGGCCTGGTGGTGAAGACGCTCGCCCGGGCGGGGAAGACGACCTCGGTGCTGGTGCCGGCGCCCGGCTGCTTGTAGCGGACGTGCACGGTCAGGAAGTCGGTGGACTGCCCGGACTCGACGTCCTGGTAGTCCAGGTCGTCGACCGGCGCCCCCTCACGAGCCGGGACCAGCTCGTAGAACGCCGTGACGGCGTGCCCGGCTCCGACGTCGCCGGCGTCCTTGGTGTCGTCGTCGAACTCCTCGTCCTCCAGGCGCCGGTTGTCGTAGCCCAGCAGCCGGTACTCGGCGACGGTCGCCGGGTTGAACTCGACCTGGACCTTGAGGTCCTGGGCGACGACGAACATCGTCGAGTCGAACTCGTCCACCAGGACCTTGCGCGCCTCGTCGAGGGTGTCGATGTACGCGTAGTTGCCGTTGCCGTGGTCGGCGATGGCTTCCATCGTGTTGTCCTTGAGGTTCCCCATCCCGAACCCGAGCACCGAGATGTAGACCCCTGACTTCGCGTGGTCCTCGATCAGGTCGGTGAGCTGCTCGGGGGTGGACGGGCCGACGTTGAAGTCGCCGTCGGTCGCCAGGATGACCCGGTTGTTCCCACCGTCGACGAAGTTCTCCGCCGCCAGCTCGTAGGCGGTCTGCAGGCCCTGCGCGCCGCCGGTGGATCCTCCCGCCTGCAGCTCGCGCAGGATCTCCACCAGCTCGCCGCGCCGGTCGCCCGGCACGGAGTCGGCGAGCACCTGGTCGCTTCCGGCGTAGGTCACGATCGAGACCGTGTCGTCCTCGTCGAGCTGCTCGACCAGCAGCTCGAACGAGTCGGCGAGCAGCGGCAGCTTGTTCGGTTCGTCCATCGAGCCGGACACGTCGAGCAGGAAGACGATGTTGTTGCCCTGGCTGGTCGGCTTCGCGGCCGTCGCCTGCACGCCGATCATCGCCAGCTGGTGGTCGGGTGACCACGGCGACTCCGCGATCTGCGTCGTGACGGTGAACGGGTCCTCCGCATCCCCGTCCGGCGTCGGGTAGTCGTAGTCGAAGTAGTTGACCAGCTCCTCGATCCGGACGCCCTCCGGCGCGACGCCCTGCCGCAGCTGGCGGCGCAGGTTGCTGTACGACGCGGTGTCGACGTCGGAGGCGAACGTCGACAGCGGGCTCGTCGTCACGTCCTGGAACGACTGCTCCGGGGAGTCGTCGTACTCCTCCTGCTCGTCGACCGGGACGTCGCGCCACTGCTCCGGGGGGACGGAGCCGTCGTAGGCGATGCCCTCGTGGTAGGAGGCGTCACTCATGCCGTCCGCGCCGCTGCAGGCGGCGAGCGCGCCGACGACCGCAACCGCAGCCACAGCAGCGACGACGCGCGTCGGCGCCTTTTCGCGACCACGCGCCTTCGCCGTGAAAAGGGCACCCATCAATGACCGAGCGCGCATCGCTGCCTCCATTGTTCGAGGACTGAAGCGTGGCGGTCGGCGGGGTCCGGGACCAGCACGACACGGTCACGTGAACGTCCCGTTCGGGTAACGGATGGGCGTGCCCTCCGCAGACCGAGACACCGTCGTGACCAGGGAGATCGTCCCCCGAGGCCCGACCGCGGGCGAAGGCGACGCAGCCGCGACGGCGATCGGGACAATATCCTCGGCGTCGGCCGGCCCGACAAAAGAATCGTCAGTTCGGCGGCTTCACATTTCCTCTACAACCTGACCGACATCCACACAAAAGCGACCGCCCGTGGAAATACGGCTACATCGACGCGGTCCACGGGAGCCAGTCACGGGGAGCGGCCCAGCTCGAGATCGTCGGCGTCGCTCACGGGCGATCGTGCCGACGCATGCCGTCGACTACTCCGGTCCCGTGACCGTGCCGTCGAGCACCGAGCCTCGCAGCTCCGGGTAGTCGGTCCCCACCGCGCAGTACGCCGTCGTCGCACCCGTCGACCAGTCGTCCGGGTGCGGGAAGCTCACGTCCGTCCAGACGACCCACTCGTCGAGCAGACCCGGCGCCGCGCGCTCGATCGTCGCCGTGCACTGCGCGAACCCGCGGTCGTACCCGGCGTCCGACGGGTCCGCCAACGCGTCGACCGGAGCCGACATGGGCAGGACCGCGACGATCTCCAGCGCGTGCGCCTCGCCGCAGTCCACCGGGTCGGCCGTGCCGAGGTCCCACGACCCCGGGTACTCGCGCAGGCAGTCGCCGACGACGAGGTCCGAGCGCAGCGTGTAGTCGGGAAGCTCGTCCTCGTACGGCAGGCCGCCGACAGCGCTCGGGTTCGACGACGCCCAGATCGCGAGCCACACCCAGCCGATGCACACGAGAGTGCTGACCGCACCGACGACCACACCGGCGATCGCCATCCCGCGGCCCTTCGTGCCGCGCCGCCGGATCCTGCGCAACGCACCGATCCCCAGGCCCAGACCGACGGGCCCCGGAATCCCCGCGAGGACCAGCAGACCCGCGACGCTGGTCACGAGCGAGGCGATCGCCAGACCGTCCGTCGGCGGCTCGACGACGCCGCCGTACCCGAAGGGCGCCCCCGGGAAGCCGGGCGTGCCGTACGGCGGCGGACCGCCGTAGGCGCCGGGAACCCCGTAGGACGGCGGTGGCGCTCCGTACGGGACGGGCGCGCCGTAGGGAGCGGGCGCGCCGTACACGGGTGGCTGCGCGATCGGGACGGCCGGACCGTAAGCGTCGGCCTGCGGGTACGGGCCCGGCTGGGCGTACGGGCCGGCCTGGCCGTAGGGCGGGTATCCCAGGGCCGGCTGGGGTACGGCGGGCGGGGCGAAGGGCGTCGCCTCCCCCGTGGTCGGCAGGGCGTACGGAGACGTCCCCCTCGCCGGAGGGCGGTGCTCGTCCGCCGACCGTCCGGCGTCGACCGCCGGGCGAGGGCCTCCCGGCGGGGCGAACGGCGTCCCGCCGGGCTCGGGTCCTGTCTGCTCACTCACCCGCCGCACCGTAGCGGAGGC
Organism: Cellulomonas sp. Leaf334; assembly: GCF_001424195.1. Taxonomy (GTDB): domain Bacteria; phylum Actinomycetota; class Actinomycetes; order Actinomycetales; family Cellulomonadaceae; genus Cellulomonas. Next base: position 87,065 of record NZ_LMOO01000008.1, read on the forward strand.
GACAGGTCGGGACGCCCGGGTCCTGGCGAGGTTCACCCGCGCGCCCCGGTCGGGGCAGCAACGCGCCGGTACACGTCAGCGAGATCAGGCCCGAGGAGCGGATTCGCACCGCCGAACCCTGACGCCTTGCCGAATTGTCTGATTGTGTGGTAAGGGCCTCCGCACCGTACGATCGCGCGATTGCTCTCCCACGTGCGCGGCACCTGATCGGTGCTGAGTCCGCGGCCCCAGCCGAGAACCAGACGGTGCTCCACCCCGGCGCCGCGAGAGGTCCCCTGTGCGTATTCCTCGTCTCGTCCTCGCGACCGCAGCCCTCGCTGCCGTGTCCGCCCTGCTCCTCACCGGCTGCGGCGGTGACAGCGGGAGCTCGAACGCCCTCGCGCTGCCGGACGATGGCAGCTCGCTCAGCCCGAGCGCCATCGTGAAGGTCGACAGCATCGCGGCCCTGCTGCCCCGGGGGATCGCCAGCAGCGGCACGCTCGTCGTCGGGGCGGACACCTCGTACGCGCCGGCCGAGTTCCTGGACGTCGATGGCATCACGCCCGTCGGCTACGACGTCGACCTCGCCAACGCCATCGCCATCGTGCTCGGGCTGAAGGCAGACGTCCGGACGGCTGACTTCTCCAGCATCATCCCGGCCGTCGGTTCGACGTACGACGTCGGCATCTCGTCGTTCACCATCAATGCTGAGCGTGTGGCGCAGGTGAACATGGTCCAGTACCTCGAGGCCGGCGAGGCCTTCGCCGTCGAGAAGGGGAACCCTCAGGAGATCTCCCCCGACGACCTGTGCGGCGTGACCGTCGCCGTCCAGGCCGGCACGATCCAGGAGGAGGAGCTCGACACGCTCGCGGAGGAGTGCGAGAGCGCCGGCAAGCAGTCGATCAGGCGGCTCTCGTTCGACACGCAGACGGGAGCGACCAGCGCTCTGGTCGATGGCAAGGCCGACGTCATGTACGCGGACTCTCCGATCATCGCCTACGCGGTCCAGACGTCGCGCCGGCTCGAGCAGCTCGGCGAGCCGTTCGCCATCGCCCCCCAGGGCATCGCCGTCTCGAAGGACGACCAGGCGCTGACGGACGCGATCCAGAAGGCCGTGCAGCAGCTCATCGACAGCGGCGCGTACGGCAGGATCCTCACCAGCTGGTCCGTGAGCGCCAGTGAGGTCACCACGGCCGAGCTCAACCCCGCGGCCGCCTGATCGGACACGTCGGCACCGGCGACCTCGAGCTCCGGATCGCCGACCGATCCACGCTCGAGAGGGCGTTGCCACTGGCGCACCGTAGCGACGACGGGAGCTGACCACGTAGCGACAGGAGCGATGCCCGAGGTGCCATCGCTCAGGTGATCGACTCCCGTAGAGTCGTGGTCGGTCGCGCCGGGCACCGGCGAGACCCGCATTTGGACGGGCTGCGGACCGGGCGAACGACACGGGAGCTGTCCCGAGGGTTCTCCCCGTTCTTGTCCCCATCCACCGGGCCTCTAGCTCAATCGGCAGAGCAGCGGACTTTTAATCCGCGGGTTGTGGGTTCGATCCCCACGGGGCCCACCGATGTCCGTGCAGGTCAGGCCACCGTTTCGCCTTCCGCACGACCGACGCGGTGTCACGAGGTCCGGCCTGTCCGTCACCACACTCGGTCGCGGAGAACGCCCCGGTTGCATCCGCGGTCGTGCGGAGCGCGTGGTCGTGAAGGTGGGGTCCGGGGCCTCCCGGAGGGAATGAGATATCGCTCCGAGAGATCTGCCTCCCTGGAGGGCGCGCGCCGTTCGAGCGCGTCGACCCAGCCCGCGGCACGCGGGCGGGCGAGTGAGTGGGTGAGAGATCACTGGTATCTCAGGGATACCTCTCGTAGGGTGGTGTCTGCGAGATACCAACAACACCTGACACCAGACATACCGAGAACACGAACAACAACGACAACAGGAAGGTCTCCGCTATGGCCATGACGCTGCGCCTCGATGCCTCGGACGAGGCTCTGCTCCGTGAAGTTGCGGAGCGCACCAACCACACGATGACCGACGTGGTCGCACTCTCCGTCCGCTTCTACAGGGACGCGCTCGTCGCGCAGGACGAGCAGGCCGATCTGGCCCAGCGCGCCGAGCGTCGTGCCGCGCACAGGAAGGCGATCGACGAGTCGATGACGCGTAACGCCGAACTGCTGGAGCGCCTGGCCAAGTGACCAGCTTTGAGTACCCCACGATGGAGGATTCCCTGTACGTCTGCGAGGTGCTGGGGCTCTACATCCGAGACGCAGGTGCGCTGGACTCAGCGCTCGCGCGTCCGGCCTCCGTCGTGTGGGGAGACGAAGCGTACGAGGGCATCCACATGAAGGGTGCCGCACTCCTCGACGGCATCAACCGGTCGCACCCGCTCCTGGACGGCAACAAGCGGCTGTCGTGGACGATGGTGGACGCGTTCTACAGCCTCAACGGCTTGCGGCTGACCGTCGATCCGGGCGAGGGTGACGAGTTTGTCCGCGCCGTCGGCGGCGACCACATCGACCTCGAGCAGATCGCGACGTGGCTGGAGGAGCACAGCAGCCCTGCCCCGGAAGCGACGGAATAGCGGAGGTCTTGGTTCTCGCCAACCGTCTCGACGACGAGTTCCAGCCGGTCAACCTCGGGGCGCACCGACCGACCCGTCACCCACAGAGCTCTAGGCTGCCGCCATGTCGATGGACCACACCGACGCGGTGTTCTTCGAGGGCGACGAGGCGTTCGAGGCCTGGCTCGTCGAGAACTCCGCGAGCGCCACGCACGTGTGGGTGCGGATGGCCAAGAAGGGGACCGGCGTCAGGTCGATCGACTGGACGACGGCCGTCGACGTGGCGCTCTGCTTCGGCTGGATCGACGGCATCGCCCGGCGGCTGGACGACGAGTGGTACGTGCAGCGGTTCACCCCGCGGCGCGCGAGGAGCGTCTGGTCGAAGATCAACCGCGACCGGATCGAGCGGCTCACCGCCGACGGGCGGATGCGCCCCGCCGGCCTGGCCGAGGTGGACAGGGCGAAGGCGGACGGCCGCTGGGACGCCGCCTACGACAGCCCGGCCACGGCGACGGTCCCCGACGACCTCGCCGCCGCCCTGGCCGCACGCAACCTCACGGACGTCTTCGCCGCCCTGGACGGCCGCAACCGCTTCGCCTTCCTGGCACGCATCCAGACCGCGGTGCGCCCGGAGACCCGCGCCCGCCGCATCGAGCAGCTCACCGACGCCCTCGCTCAGGGCACGACCCCGTACCCGGTGTCGACGAAGAGGTCCGGCACCTAGTCGCCGGGTATTCCGGCGACCGCTCACGCCCCTTCCAGGTACAGCAGTTCCCCGTTGAGCGAACACCCCGAAGGAATGGTCCGCCCTCGACCGATGGTTCGGATGAGCAGCACGCACGGAGCCTCGGCTCCGACTCCTGCACCGAGACGAGGTACTCGACATGACGATCGCCACGATGGACTTTCCCACGACCGCCGAGCTGACCCGTCAGGACCGGTGCGACCGCTGCGGCGCACAGGCGTACGTGAAGGCGACGCTGGCCGACGGGCTCGACCTGCTGTTCTGCGGTCACCACTTCCGCGCGCACGAGGCCCGGCTGGTCGCGGGCGGCGCGACGATCCAGGACGAGCGGCACAGGATCGACGAGCAGGCAGCCGAGCGCGCCTGAGGGCGTCTGAGCGCGTCTGAGGCGTTCCGTAGCCTGGGTGGATGGCCATCGAGGTGCTCCCCGCCGTCGGGCGGTACGACGACTTCTTCGAGGTCGTCGGCGTCAAGAAGCCCGGCGGCGCCGGTTGCTGGTGCATGGCGTACCGGGACAGCCGTGTGCCCAACGAGGGGCGGGCGCAGTACATGCGCGACGAGTGCGCCACGGAACCGGGTCCGGGGGTGCTGGCGTACGTGGACGGCCAGGTGGCGGGCTGGTGCTCGGTCGCACCCCGGAGCACGTACCGGCGGCTGATGAGCTCGCGGACCATCCCGTTCGTCGACGACCGTGACGCGTGGAGCGTCGTGTGCTTCGTGGTCCGGCCGGCGTTCCGGCGTCAGGGCGTCATGCACGAGCTGCTGGAGGGCGCGGTCGCGCACGCTGCCGCGCACGGCGCCGAGGTGGTCGAGGGCTACCCGGTGACCGTCGACGAGGGTGACCGTGTCGACGTCATCTCCGGCTACGTGGGGACGAGCCGCCTCTTCGAGGCCGCGGGGTTCACGCAGGCGGCGGGGACGACGGGGCACAGCGGCGGTCGGCCGCGGGTGGTCATGCGGCGGGAGGTGGCCGGATGACCGACGCGGCCCTGCGCGGCCGGCTCCTCGTCGCGACGCCGCGCCTGCGCGAGCCCACGTTCTTCCGGACGGTCATCCTGCTGCTCGACCACGGCCCGGAGGGCGCGATCGGCGTGGTGCTGAACCGCCCGTCGACGGTGGACGTCGGGGTCGTCCTGCCGGACTGGCAGGACATCGTCAGCGAACCACCGCGGCTGTTCCACGGCGGGCCGGTCGGCCTCGACGGTGCGATGGGCGTCGCGGCGCTCCCCAGCGGTGCCGGCACGTCGCCCGACGTCGACCGGCTGACGGGCCGGTTCGGCCTGGTCGACCTGGATGCCGTGCCGACGTCGGTGGCGCCGCACGTGGGTGGCGTCCGGGTGTTCGCCGGGCACGCGGGGTGGGGTGCCGGCCAGCTGGAGGACGAGCTCGTCGAGCGCGCCTGGTACGTGGTCGACGCCGTCGCGGACGACGTGCTGACGCCGGAGCCGGAGCAGCTCTGGCGGCGGGTGCTGAGGCGTCAGGGCGGCGACCTGGCGATCGTGTCGACGTTCGCGACGGACGCCAGCCTGAACTGAGGCGCTCGCTGTGTCAGGATCACCCGTGCGCACGACGACGAGGGAGAACTGATGGCTGGCGGTCTGGCCGCGCTTCTGGACGACATCGCGGCGCTGGCGAAGCTCGCCGCGGCGTCGGTCGACGACGTGGGTGCCGCCGCGGGCCGGGCGAGCGCGAAGGCGGCGGGTGTCGTCATCGACGACACGGCGGTCACCCCGCGCTACGTGCACGGGTTCGAGCCGAAGCGAGAGCTCCCGATCGTCCGCCGGATCGCCGTCGGGTCCCTGCGCAACAAGCTGCTCTTCATCCTCCCGGCGGCCCTGCTGCTCAGCCAGTTCCTGCCGTGGCTGCTGACGCCGATCCTCATGGTCGGCGGGACGTACCTCGCCTACGAGGGCGCGGAGAAGATCTACGAGCTCATCACCGGGCACGCCAAGGAGCACACGACCACGCCGGTGGCCGTCCAGGGTGAGGACACCGAGAAGTCGATGGTGCGGGGAGCGATCCGCACCGACTTCATCCTGTCGGCCGAGATCATGGTGATCGCCCTCAACGAGGTCGCCGACGAGCCGTTCCTGTCCCGCACGATCATCCTGGCCGTCGTCGCCGTGGCGATCACGGTGCTCGTGTACGGCGTGGTCGCGCTCATCGTGAAGATGGACGACATCGGGCTGCACCTCGCGGCGCGGCGCAACGGTGCGGTCGCGGCGGTCGGCCGTGGGCTGGTCCTCGCCATGCCGAAGGTGCTGTCGGTGCTGTCGACGGTGGGCATCGTCGCGATGCTGTGGGTCGGCGGGCACATCCTGCTCGCCGGGGTCGACGAGCTCGGCTGGCACGCGCCGATCGACCTGCTGCACCACCTGGAGGAGGGCGTGGCCGGGATCCCGGGCGTCGGCGGTCTCCTCGCGTGGCTCATCGACACGCTCGGTTCTGCCCTGGTCGGGCTCGTCGTCGGTGCCGTGGTCGTGGGCGTCATGCACCTGATCCCGAAGCGCACGAAGGCCGAGCCCGCGCACTGACCGGCCGGTCAGCATCGGTAAACGTTGTAAACCACTCTTGCCGGGCATTGCCCCCTCGCCCTATGGTCGTCGCAGCACCGGGATGTTAGCGCTCACATCGGGCGCGACGGAGTCCTGGACGAGGCGCACGACGACGTGCGCACAGGGAGGCCGCCATGCCCGTCGCACTGTCGCGACAGACCAGCACAACCCGTCGACTCGGCCTGCGTGCCGTCCTCGCCGTCGCCCTGGTCGTGCCGCTGGGCGCGACCGTCGCGGCACCGGCCAGCGCCGCACCGCCCGTGCCGGACGGGGCGTGGACGGACGGTTTCGACTCGTCGACGCTCGACCCGCGCTGGACCGCCCTCAACGACGAGCCGAGCGCACGCTCCCTGACCACCACCCCCGGAGCGCTGACGATCACCGCGCTGCCTGGCGACACGTGGCAGGGCAACAACTCGGCGCGCAACGTCATGACGCTCGACATCCCCGACGGGGACTTCTCCATCCAGGTGAGCGTCCAGGCGCCCGTCGCGAAGACGTTCCAGGGCGCCGGCCTCATCGCGTACCAGGACCTCGACAACTACGTGCGTTCCGGGCTGACCTTTGTCGGCGGGCTCACGGCGTCGGGGGTCGCGATCGAGAACGACATCGAGACCGCGGCGATCTTCGCCGCCGACCACTTCGAGGACCGCCCGGGATCGACGGGCGAGACCCTGCGCCTGAGTCGTGCGGGGAACACGGTCACGACGGCACGCTGGGACGAGCCGACGACGGCCTGGGTCGACGTGAGCTCCGTGGAGGTCGCGTTCCCCATCGAGCACGTCGGGCTCTACGCGCTCGGCGCGCAGGACGGCACGACGTTCCCGGCCGTGTTCGACGACGTCGCACTCGTGGCCTCCCCCGGCGACGACGTCGTACCCGAGGGTCCGTTCACGCTGCGCGCACCGGGCACCGCGCCCCACCTGACCACGGACGGCGACGACGCGATCGTCGTCGCGGCGCAGCGCCCGGGCGACGCGTTCGTGCTGGAGGCCACCGAGGTGTCCGGCGGCCTGACGCTCGCCGCCGGGAGCCGGTCGGTCGTCGCACGGGACGACGGCCACCTCGCGCTCGGCGACGAGCCGACGACGCTCCGGCTCACCGAGGCCGGCGGCGGCAGGCTGCACCTCACGACGGCCGACGGGTCGCAGGCCGTCGGCATCGTCGACGGCGCACTCGTCCTGGGTGACCCGGGCAGCGCCGCCGGGTTCGTGCTCGAGCCGTTCGCGCTGGGTGAGGGCACGACCCTCGAGATCGACGGTGACGGGACCGACGCCGAGATCTCCGACCGGCTGTACGGGATCTTCTACGAGGACATCAACTACGCCGCCGACGGGGGTCTGTACGCCGAGCTGGTGCGCAACCGCTCGTTCGAGTTCAACACCTCCGACAACGCGTCCTTCACCGGTCTGACCGGGTGGGACGTCCTGGACCGCAGCGGTGCGGGCACCACGGTCACGGTCGTCGACGACGACGGGCGGCTCAACGCGACCAACCGCAACCGGGCCGTCCTGGTCGCCGCTGCGGCGGGCGACGGGCTGCGCAACGCGAGCTACAACTCGGGTGTCGCGGTCACGGACGGTGCGTCCTACGACGCGAGCGTCTGGGTCCGCACCACCACGCCGCAGACCCTGACCGTGGCCGTCGAGAACGGCACGGAGACCGTGGCCTCCGGGACCGTCGACGTCGACGGCTCGGACGTCTGGAAGGAGTACGAGGTCACCCTGACCGCGAGCGCGACCACGGACGCGGGCCGGTTGGTGGTCCTCGCCGGTGCGGCCTCCACGCTCCACCTCGACCAGGTGTCCCTCTTTCCTCAGGACACGTGGGTGGGTCCGGTGAACGGCCGCTCGGTGCTCCGCAAGGACCTCGCCGAGAAGGTCGCGGCGCTCGACCCGTCCTTCCTGCGCTTCCCCGGCGGCTGCGTGACCAACGTCGGCACGTTCCGCACGTACGAGGAGTCCGGGTACACCGACCGGCGCCGCACGTACCAGTGGAAGGAGACCATCGGGCCGGTGGAGGAGCGCCCCACCAACTGGAACTTCTGGGGCTACAACCAGTCGTACGGCATCGGCTACCTGGAGTACCTGGAGCTGGCCGAGGACCTGGGCTCCATCCCGCTGCCGGTGCTGTCCGTCGGCGCGAACGGCTGCGGGTCGACGATCCCCGAGATGACGGACCCGGTGCAGATCGACCGGTGGGTGCAGGACACGCTCGACCTCATCGAGTTCACGACGGGCGACACGTCCACCACGTGGGGCGCCGAGCGCGCCGAGCTGGGGCACCCGGAGCCGTTCGAGCTGCCGTACATCGGACTCGGCAACGAGGAGAACACGACGACGTTCGAGGCCAACTTCCCGGCGTTCCGGGACGCGATCGTGGCGCAGTACCCGGACATCAAGATCATCTCCAACTCCGGCCCGGACGACACCGGCGCGCGGTTCGACGCCCTCTGGGAGTTCAACCGGGAGCAGGACGTGGACCTGGTCGACGAGCACTACTACAACGACCCGAGCTGGTTCCTGGCCAACACGCAGCGGTACGACGCCTACGACCGCGAGGGGCCGCACGTGTTCCTCGGCGAGTACGCCTCGCGCGGCAACACGTGGTGGAACGGTCTGGCCGAGGCCGCGTACATGACGGGCCTGGAGCGCAACGGCGACCTCGTCGAGCTCGCGTCCTACGCGCCGCTGCTGGCCAACGAGTCGTACGTGCAGTGGTCGCCGGACGCGATCTGGTTCGACAACGACGAGTCGTGGAACAGCGCCAACTACTGGGTGCAGCACCTGTTCTCGAACAACGTCGGTGACCAGGTGGTGCCCAGCACGCTGACCACCCCGTCGGTCGAGCCGAAGCCGCTGGACGGCGGTGTGTTCCTGTCGACCTGGGCCACGTCGGCCGCGTACGACAACGTCCGCGTCACGGAGAACGGCGGCGGTGAGGTCCTGTACGAGGAGGACTTCGCCGACGCGTCCGACTGGTCGCCGCAGACCGGCGACTGGTCGGTGGTCGACGGTGAGTACGTGCAGTCCAGCACGACGGTCACCGACGCCCGCAGCATCCCCACAGGCACCTACGAGCAGGACTGGAGCAGCTACACGCTCGAGCTCGACGCCCGCAAGACAGCGGGGTCGGAAGGCTTCCTCGTCGGGTTCGCCGCGGGCGGCCCGAGCGACTACTTCTGGTGGAACCTGGGCGGCTGGAACAACACCCGCCAGGCCCTGCAGAAGGCGGACGGCGGCGGCGCCGGCGAGGTGAAGGCGGTGGAGGGCCACAGCATCGCGACCGACCGGACCTACCGGGTCAAAGTCGTCGTCCAGGACCGGCACATCGAGCTGTACCTCGACGGGGTGCTGCAGATGTCCTACGACGACCCGGCACCCGCCGCGGACGTCTTCCAGGTGGTCACCCGCGACGAGGACAGCGGGGACATCGTCGCGAAGGTCGTCAACGTCTCGGCCGTCACCCAGCGCACGCAGGTCGAGGTGTCCGACGTCGAGATCGCCTCGACAGGTTCCGTCACCGAGATCGTCGCGCCGCCGGGAGCGACGAACACCAAGGCCGCACCGGGCACGGTCGAACCGGTCACGCGTGAGCTCGGCGGGCTGTCGTCGTCGTTCTCGTACGACCTCCCGCCGTACTCGGTCACGTTCCTGACGCTGCACACCGTGCCGGAGGACACGACGGCCCCGACGGTCGACACGCTCCTCGTCTCCCCGGACGCCGTCGGCGGCTGGCGCACGGCACCGGCGACCGTCGTGGCCACCGCGTCGGACGACCGCGCGGTCGCCACGCTGGAGACGTCCGTCGACGGCGGTGCCTGGACGGCGTCCGCCGACCCGGCGACGGTCTCCGTGCAGGTCGACGGCCACGGCGAGCACACCGTCGGGGTCCGCGCGACGGACGCCGCCGGGAACGTGTCGGAGGTCCGGTCGGTCACGTTCCGGCTCGACGCGATCGCGCCGACCACCACGGCGGCCGTGGACACGAAGCGGCGGGTGACGATCACCGCGACGGACCAGGGCTCCGGGGTCGACCGGATCGAGTACCGGATCGGCGCCGGGGCGTGGACGTCCTTCACCGCATCGGTGCCGGTCGGTGCCGGGGCCACGACCGTCGAGCACCGGGCGGTCGACAAGGTCGGCAACGTGGGCGCGACGACGAGCACGACCGTCCCGGCGGCGAACGCCGTCCGCTCGACGACGTCGGTGAAGATCGAGCCGCACGTCGTCCGGCGCTCCACGCAGGCCACGGTCGTCGCGACGGTCAAGGCCGCCAAGGGAGCGTCACCGACCGGTGAGGTGACCACGACCGTCCGCACGGCCCGGCTGCACGGCGACGGCCAGATCCTCGCCCAGGTCACCGGCACCCTCGTGCCCGGTCCGCACAAGGACTCGGTCGCCCGCCTCCGGCTGCCGCGCCTGCCCGTCGGCATCCACGTGGTCGAGACGACCTACGCGGGCTCGGCGACGGTCCAGGCCTCGACCGACCGCAGGGTGCTGCTCGTCCTGCCGTGACGGAAGGGGGCGGCCGGACCCCTCACCGGCCGCCTCCGTCGTCAGGCTGCGCCCTGCTGCTCCCGGACGATCGTGCGGGCCGCACCGCCCTTCGCCCCGACGTTCAGGCGCGCGATCACGGACTCGTCGGAGGCGTCGACCAGGGTGACCTGGTTCAGCAGCCCGCGCTTCAGCTCCGCCCTCACCTGCCCCCGGGGGGCCGACAGGAGCACCCGCTCGACGATGGGCGTGCGACCGGACTCGCGCGACACCAGCAGGAGCCGGTGCGTGGTCGAGACGCACCAGACCGCCGGGGCCGTGAAGGTCACGCCCATCCCGAGCATCCCTCCGGTGAGCGCCAGCGTCGCGACGCTCGCCGCCGTCGTGGCCGCCACCGACTTCGCAGCGTTCGCGGTGGCCGACCTCTTGACCTGCACGACGACGACCCCGCGGACCTCCTCGCCGGGCAGCAGGAACGGGGCGAGCTGGTCGAGGAGTGCGCTCTTCGGTGACACGGGTTCTCCCTGCGGTCGTGGGTGGGCGACCGCGACGCTAGGCCGTCGATCCGCGCCGCGAGGGCGGGTTCAGCCGATTCACCCGAACGGCCCAACGGACCGACCGTGTCAGACCGGGTCGAGACCCCAGCTGCCCGTCCAGGACTCCCCCGGCGCCAGCGTGAGCAGGTCCGCGCCGGACCGGAAGGCGTGCGGCGGGCACGTCATCGGCTCGATGGCGAGCGACTGCCGTCGCCGCTCGACCGGCAGGACGCCATCGGCCGAGTAGACCATGACGTACCGGAAGGACTCGTCGACCCACAGACGCACGCCCGCGGCGCTGTCCGGGTCGGTCAGGTGCACGACGGCGCGCCCGTCGGCCCCGCGTGCGAGGTCACCGAAGACGGTGTCCAGCACCGTGTCCCCCACGGCCCGGCCGGAGCGGAAGTCGAGCGGGGTGCCGGTCACGTCGACCGGGACGGGCAGCTCGTCGCGGTCGGTCGGCACCGGCGAGTGGCTCCCGGCGGGCACCAGGAGCTCGAGCCCGGCGACGTCCGCGCCGAGGCCGAGGTACGGGTGGAAGCCCATGCCGAACGGGGCCGGCTCCGTGCCGGTGTTCGTCGCCGACGTCGCGACCGTGAGCCCCTCGGCCGACAGGTGGTAGCCGACCTGCAGGCTGAGCTCCCACGCGTAGCCGGGCTGCGGGCGCAGGACGCAGGCGAGCACCACGTCGTGCTCCGTGTAGGACACCTCGGTCCAGTCCAGCCAGCGGACCATGCCGTGGATGGCGTTGCCGCGTTCCGGCTCGTCCATCGCGACCTGGCACGTGCGACCGCCGAAGGTGTACCGGCCGTCCGCGATCCGGTTCGGGAACGGTGCGAGGACCTGACCGCGGCCGTCGGGCGCGCGCACACCCTCGTCGTAGCCGTCGAGCACCGGACGGCCACCGAGCGTGCACTCACGCAGCCCGGCGCCGACCTGCGTGACGACCGCCTCGTGGTCGCCCGCCAGGATGCGGTATTGCCGCCCGGACGGTGGGGTGCCGCTCATGACGTCTCCTCGTGTGCGTCGCTCCGACCCTGTGATCGGGCCACCCGACAAAGTAGCGCCCGCCCGACACAATGGCGGGCATGGAGCTCGGGTTCACCGCCGGCATCGCCGCGATCGTCCTGCTCGGGGTGCTGGGACAGCTCCTCGGCCACGCCGTGCGCATCCCCTCGATCATCGTGCTGCTCGTCCTCGGGCTGCTCGCCGGTCCCGTCCTGGGCCTCGTGGACCCGGACGCGCTCCTGGGCGACGCGCTGTTCCCGCTCGTGTCGATGGCCGTGGGGCTGCTGCTGTTCGAGGAGTCGCTCAAGCTCGACTTCTCCCGGCTGCACGGCGGCGCACGCCGGCCGGTCCTCGGGCTGGTCACGACCGGAGCCGTCGTCACCGGCGTCTGCGCCACGCTGATCGCCCAGTGGGTGTTCGGCCTGCCCTTCAGCCGGGCGGCGGTGATCGGGGCGATCCTCATCGTCTCCGGTCCGACGGTGGTCGGTCCGCTGCTCGCGGTGATCCGGCCCAAGCAGCCGCTGGAGTCCGTCCTGGCGTTCGAGGGCATCTTCATCGACCCGATCGGCGCCACAATCGCGCTGAGCATGGTCCACCTCGCGCTGCACGACAACGGCGTCGGGCTCGGCGCCACGGCACTCGTGGGCATCGTGACCGGTGTCGGCACAGCCGCGGCGTACCTGGCGATCGTCCGGTTCGGGCGCATCCCGCCCGCCACCCACGTCGCGCTCGGGGTGGCGGTCGCGCTCGCGGCGTTCGCGACCGCGGAGTCCGTCGGCGAGGAGTCCGGGCTGTGGGCGACGACGGCCCTGGGGGTCGCCCTGGCCAACCAGCCGTGGGTACGCCTCGACGCGCTGCACGAGTTCGGCAGCCATGTGGGGATGCTGCTGATCGGCTCGCTGTTCATCGTGCTGGCGGCCAGGGTCGACCTCGACGCGATGGTGCTGTTCCTGCCGGGCACGCTGGTCCTGCTCGCCTTCCTGGTGCTCGGCGTCCGGCCCCTGGCCGCCGGTCTGGCCACGATGCGCACGGTGCTGTCCCGTCCGGAGCGGGCGATGGTCGCGTGGATGGCGCCGCGCGGCATCGTCGCGGCGTCCACGGCGAGCGTCTTCGCGTTGCAGTTCGACGACGCCGGCGAACCGTTCCCGGAACTCGTCCCGATCATCTTCGGCATCGTGCTGTGCACGGCGATCGTGTACGGCGGCACGGGCCCCCTGGTCGCACGCCTGCTGGGCGTCCGCGCCACCGAGATCGAGCCCATCGACGACGACGGCGTCCCCCGGAAAATCTCCGACCGATCGTGACCATCCCGAGATGTGGATGTTACTTACCGGTAAGACCCTCGTGATGCCTGACACATCTGTGTGCTACCCATAGCCCACTGAGAAACAGCCGACGGGCGCGTTCTGACGCGCGCCCGCGGCCCTGACAGAAGAGGTAGCGCATGTCCTCCCTCGCACCACACCGTCGCCGCGTCCTCGCGGCGACCGCCGGCCTCGCAGCCACCGCTCTCGTCCTGACCGCCTGCTCGGGCGCCAACGACGACAGCGGCGACGCCGACGGCGGCAGCACCTCCGCCGGCGGCGCCCTGACCATCGGGACCACCGACAAGGTCACCACCCTCGACCCGGCCGGCTCGTACGACAACGGCTCGTTCGCCGTGCAGAACCAGGTGTTCCCGTTCCTCATGAACACCCCCTACGGCAGCCCGGACGTCGAGCCCGACATCGCGGTCTCCGCGGAGTTCACGGCACCGACCGAGTACACCGTGACGCTCAAGCCGGACCTGAAATGGGCCAACGGCAACGACCTGACGTCCGCCGACGTGAAGTTCACGTTCGACCGCCAGCTCGCGATCGCGGCCGACAACGGCCCGTCGTCGCTGCTCTACAACCTGGACAGCGTGGACGCGGTCGACGACACCACGGTGGTCTTCCACCTGAAGTCGGAGAACGACCAGATCTTCCCGCAGATCCTGTCCAGCCCCGCGGGCCCGATCGTCGACGACGAGGTCTTCTCGGCCGACGCGCTGACGCCCGACAACGAGATCGTCGACGCCAACGCGTTCGCCGGCCAGTACACGATCACGAGCTACGCCTTCAACGAGCTGATCTCGTACGAGGCCTACGAGGACTACGCAGGTGTCCTGCCCCCGGCACAGACCGCCGAGGTCAACGTGAAGTACTACGCGGACTCGTCGAACCTCAAGCTGGACATCCAGGAAGGCAACATCGACGTCGCCTTCCGCAGCCTGTCGGCGACGGACATCGCGGACCTGGCGACGGACGACAACGTCAAGGTCGTCGACGGTCCTGGCGGGGAGATCCGCTACATCACGTTCAACTTCGACACGCAGCCGTTCGGCACCAAGGCCGACGGCGCCGACCCGGCGAAGGCCCTCGCGGTCCGCCAGGCGGTCGCCCACCTGATCGACCGGGCACCGCTGTCGGAGCAGGTCTACAAGGGCACCTACACGCCCCTGTACTCCTACGTGCCGGACGGCCTGACCGGCGCCACCGAGTCCCTCAAGGGCCTGTACGGCGACGGCGACGGCGGCCCCGACGCCGCCAAGGCCAAGGACACGCTCGAGGCCGCCGGCGTCACGACGCCGGTCGCGCTCAGCCTCCAGTACTCGAACGACCACTACGGTCCGTCGTCGGCCGACGAGTACGCGCTGATCAAGGACCAGCTGGAGAAGGACGGCCTGTTCGCGGTCGACCTGCAGACCACCGAGTGGGTCCAGTACTCCAAGGACCGCACCGCCGACGTCTACCCGTCGTACCAGCTCGGCTGGTTCCCGGACTACTCGGACGCCGACAACTACCTGACGCCGTTCTTCCTCACGGAGAACTTCCTCGGGAACCACTACGACAACACCGAGGTCAACGACCTCATCCTGGAGCAGGCGACGACGGCCGACGCCGACGCCCGCACCGCGCTGATCGAGGAGATCCAGGACAAGGTGGCAGCCGACCTGTCCACGGTCCCGTACCTCCAGGGCGCCCAGGTGGCCGTCGTCGGCAAGGACGTGACGGGCACCGAGGACACCCTCGACGCGTCGTTCAAGTTCCGCTACGGCGCGCTCGCCAACGGCTGACCGCACCGCACCGCAGGCCGACGGTCCCGTCCCCCGCCACACTCGGGGGGCGGGGCCGTCCGGCTCGTCCGCACGCAACAGGCAGGAACCCATGACCTCCACCACCACCGGAGCGCCCACCGACGTCGCGCCCCCGGGCCCCAGCACACCGGCGACCGCAGCCGCGAAGAGCAGGCGATCGGGGGGACACCTCGGCAGCTACCTGCTGGTGCGGTTCCTGCTGATCTTCCCGACGATCTTCATCCTGGTCACCACCGTCTTCGTCCTCATGCGCGCGACGGGCGACCCCATCACCGCGTCGCTGGGCGGACGGCTGACGCGGGCCCAGCTGGACGAGCGGATCGCCGAGGCGGGCTACGACCGGCCGATCCTCGTGCAGTACCTGGAGTACCTGGGCAACGTGTTCCGAGGTGACTTCGGCACCACGATCTCGGACAACCGCCCCGTCACCGAGGTCGTCATGACGTACGGCGCGGCGACCCTGGAGCTGGCGTTCTACGCGCTGCTCGTCGCGCTCCTGGTCGGCATCCCGCTGGGCCGCATCGCCGCCGCCCGCCGGGACAAGGGGGTCGACGCGTCGCTGCGCATCTCCGGGATCCTGGCCTACGCGACGCCCGTGTTCTTCGCCGGCATCCTGCTCAAGCTCATCTTCTCGGTGTGGCTCGGCTGGCTCCCGGTCGCCGGGCGCGCGTCCACCGACGCCCAGATCGAGATCCAGCGCAACGGCGCGGGCACAGGCATCTTCCTCATCGACGCGATCAGCACCGGCGACCCGTCCACGGTCCTCGACGTGCTCGAGCACGCGATCCTGCCGGCCCTCGCGCTCGGCCTGCTGACCGGCGGCATCTTCCTGCGCCTGGTCCGCACCAACGTCATCGGGACCCTGTCCACCGGGTACGTCGAGGCGGCCCGCTCGCGTGGCGTCAACGAGCGCCGGCTGCTGCGCCAGCACGCGTGGCGGCCCGCGCTGGTCCCCATCATCACGGTGATCGGCCTGCAGGTCGCGCTGCTGCTGTCCGGCGCCGTCCTGACCGAGAAGACCTTCGAGTGGAAGGGCCTCGGCTTCCAGCTGGTCCAGTACCTGCTGGCCCGCGACTTCGTCGCCGTGCAGGGCCTCGTGGTCCTGCTCGCCGTGGTGGTGGCGCTGACGAACTTCGTCGTCGACGTCATCGCCGCGCTCGTCGACCCGAGGATCAGGTACTGACATGACCAACCTCCCCGCACCCGACGTCATGATGGTGATCGCCCACGCCGACTCCGCGAGGCCCGAGCACACCTCGCTCTGGAAGCGCCTGCCCGTGGTGCGCCACGTCCGCACGAGCGTCGGCCTGCAGCGCACCATGCTGGTCATCGGCATCGTCCTCATGCTGGTCTTCATCATCACCGCGGCGTTCGCCCCGTTGCTCGCGCCCTACGGGTACGCGCAGCTGAGCTCGGGCGACGTGAACTTCGGCTCCCAGCAGCCGCCCTCGGCGCAGAACCTGCTGGGCACCACCGTCGGCGGCTACGACGTGCTCTCCCGCACCATCTGGGGCGCCCGGCCGGCGTTCCTCGTGATCGTCGTCGCCGTCACCCTGTCGATCTTCGCGGGCGTCGCGCTCGGCCTGGTGTCGGGCTACTTCGGCGGCTGGGTCGACCGGGTGCTCGTCGTCGTCGCCGACGCGCTGTTCGCGTTCCCGTCGCTGCTGCTCGCCATCGTCGTCGCCATCGTGATCAGCGGCGGGCAGTCGTCGATGTGGGGCGGTGTGATGGCCGCGGCCATCTCCCTGAGCGTCGTGATGATCCCCCAGTACTTCCGGGTGGTCCGCGCCGAGGTCGTGCGCGTCAAGGCGGAGGCGTTCGTCGAGTCCGCACGGGTGATCGGCTCCGGCCACCTGCGGATCATGGGCCGCCACGTCCTGCGCAACTCGACGCGCACGCTCCCGCTCATCCTCACCCTGAACTGCTCGGAGGCCGTGCTCACGCTGGCGGGCCTCGGCTTCCTCGGATTCGGGATCGAGCCGACGGCCGCAGCGGACTGGGGCTACGACCTGTCGAAGTCGCTCTCCGACGTGACCAGCGGCATCTGGTGGACCGCGGTGCCGCCCGGCGTCGCGATCGTGCTCACCGTGCTCGGGCTGACGCTCGTCGGCGAGTCGCTCAACGACCTCGCGGACCCGCGTCTGCGGACGCGCCGGGCCGCCAAGGCCGCCGCGCCGCTGAGCCCGGTCACCGCCGTGCCCGGCGGCGTCGCCACCGACCGCGTCCCCGGCGTCGAGAGCATCGACGAGCTGGAGGGCCCCACTGACCTGTTCGACGGAAGGGGCGAGCGCTCATGACGAACGTCGTCGACATCCAGAACCTGCACGTCTCGTTCGCCACCGACTCCGGCACCGTCCGGGCCGTCGAGGGCGTCACGCTCCAGGTCGCCTCCGGCGAGGTGCTCGCGATCGTCGGCGAGTCCGGGTCCGGCAAGACCGTCACCGCACGCTCGATCCTGGGCCTGCTGCCGGAGACCGCCCTGAGCAGCGGCACGGTCATGCTCACCCGCAAGGACGGGTCCGCGACGCACGACATCGTCACGCTGCGCGGGAGCGACCTGCGCGACGTGCGCGGCCGCGACGCGGCGATGGTGTTCCAGGAGCCGTCCACCGCGCTGAACCCGGTGTTCCCGGTGGGCTGGCAGATCGCGGAGGGTCTGAAGGCGCACCGCAAGATCTCCGACAAGGACGCCCGCGCGCAGGCGATCGACGTCCTGCGGCTGGTCGGCATCCCCGACCCGGAGCACCGCGTCGACCACTACCCGCACCAGTTCTCGGGCGGGCAGAAGCAGCGCATCGTCATCGCCCAGGCTCTCGTCCTGGACCCGGGCCTGATCATCGCCGACGAGCCGACGACCGCGCTCGACGTCACCGTGCAGGCCGAGATCCTCGACCTGCTGCGCCGCCTCCCCCAGGAGTTCGGCTCCGCGATCGTCCTGATCACGCACAACATGGGTGTCGTCGCGGACCTCGCCGACCGGGTCGCGGTCATGTTCAACGGCGAGATCGTCGAGCAGGCCGACGTCCGCACCCTGTTCTCGTCGCCCCAGCACCCGTACACGCAGCGGCTCCTCGATGCCGTGCCCCGCGTGGGCGGGCGCCGGCTGCGGGACCGGGTACGGGTCGCCGACGAGCTCGAGGCGGTGGTCGTCGACGAGTCGGCGACGCCCGTCGTCGAGGCGAGCGACCTGCGGATCGTGTACCCGGGCCGCCTGCGGCAGCCCGCGTTCACGGCCGTCGACGGCGTGAACCTGGCCATCCGCCCCGGCGAGGTGCTCGGCCTCGTGGGCGAGTCGGGCAGCGGCAAGACGACGATCGGCCGCGCGATCGCCGGGCTCACCCCGATCAGCGGCGGCTCGCTGAAGGTCCACGGCGTCGAGATGCTCGACGTCAAGGAGAAGGTCTTCCGACCGGTCCGCAAGCGCATCGGGTTCGTCTTCCAGGACCCGGCGACCAGCTTCAACCCGCTGCTCACGATCGCGCAGTGCGTCGCGGAGCCGATGGTCGTGCACGGTCTGGCGCCGAACCCCGAGGAGGCCCGGCCGCGCGTCGACGAGCTCATGGAGGCCGTCCAGCTGCCCAAGGCGTTCGGCGACCGGTTCCCGCACGAGCTCTCCGGGGGCCAGCGCCAGCGTGCGAGCCTGGCCCGGGCGCTCATCCTCGGCCCCGAGCTGCTCATCGCCGACGAGCCGACCAGCGCCCTGGACGTCTCCGTGCAGGCCAGGGTCCTCGACCTGTTCGCCCGCCTGCAGGCCGAGCTGGGGTTCGCGTGCCTGTTCATCAGCCACGACCTGGCCGTCGTCGACCTGCTGGCCCACCGGATCGCGGTCCTGCACCGCGGGGTGCTCGTCGAGGAGGGCACGGGTGACCAGGTGCTGGGCGCACCGAAGCACCCGTACACGCAGCGGCTGCTGGCGTCCCTGCCGGTCCCGGACCCGGTCGAGCAGGCCGCCCGCCGGGAGACGTGGAGGAACCTGCGCGCGCACGGGTGAACGTCGGGCCGGTTCACCCCCGGGTGGACCGGTCCGCTCCTAGCGTGGCGGGATGCCCCTCGCTGACCAGCAGGTTCGCTCGCGCCTCGTGCGCGTGCTCGCGCTGCTGGCTGCCCTGGCGACGATCCCGCTGTGGGCTCCCCCGGACCACGCGACCACGTCCGACGGCGTCTTTATGGTCGCGGCCGCGTCACCACCCGGGGTGGTGCCCGTCCGCCTCACGTCCCTCGTGCTCGTCGTGCTGCTCGGCGGGCTGACCCTGTG
Source organism: Cellulomonas sp. Leaf334 (assembly GCF_001424195.1). Lineage (GTDB taxonomy): Bacteria > Actinomycetota > Actinomycetes > Actinomycetales > Cellulomonadaceae > Cellulomonas. The sequence continues at coordinate 106,320 of NZ_LMOO01000008.1, forward strand.
GCGCGGACGACGGGTCGTCGCGCTCTACGCGGTCCCGGCCCTCGCGCTGAGCTGGGTCTGGTGGCAGACGGAGGGCGGCGGCAGCTACACGGTCGCGCTGACCGGGTCGGACGCCCCGCACGCGTTCACGTCCCCGTGGTTCGCGGTCTCGGTGGCCTCCACCCTCCTGGTGGCGCTCACGTGGACCCTCGCGCTCCTCGGGATCGTCCCACTGATCAGGCGACAGATGCCTCGCGACGGGCCGAGTAGCGGTCGTACAGCGTGACGACGAGGGCCACGACGTAGGCGAACAGCAGGACGTCACCCACGGACACCTGTCCCCGCTGCCCGGTCGCGAACGCCGCGAAGACCAGCATGGCGACGACGCTGATGACGGTGTTGACGACGACCTCGACGCCGAGGGACGCCCGCCCGCGCCACAGGGCCAGCACCGCGTGGACGAGCACCGTCCCGGTGACGACGAGCGCCACCACGGACAGCGGACCCTCCGTCGCCGGATAGGACTCGAACAGCACCGCGGTGACCAGGCCGGCCAGCACGACCTTCTCGGCAAGGTGAGCGACACCCCGCGGCGCGACCCCGACAGGACCCCGCGGCACCCAGCCCACCCGCTGGGCGACGACGTCCGCGTCCACCGTGAACGGCCAGTCCGCGGGCGGCAGCCGCCGGAGCAGGCGAGGACCGACCACGACCAGCACCACCGCGAGGGCCGCCAGCACACCCCAGACCCACGGGTGCGCGTCGACGAGCTCCCCGAACTCGTCGGTGAAGTCCAGCTGCGCGACGTGGATCCACCACTCCTGCGGCAGCTTGATCACGACCCAGATCAGCCCCGCCGTCCAGAGGAACGCTGCCCGGCTCAGGCGCGCTGCGTCCCACCGCGTCCGGACCACCTCGATCGCGATGACGAAGTACTCGAACGTGTTCGGGAAGACCATGAGCAGCCAGCGCTCGTCGGTGAGCTCGAACAGGAGCACCCCGACCAGCCGGTAGTACCAGAGGAACGCCGCGACGCCGACCGCGAACGGGTTGCGCCAGTTCCGCAGCACCGACAGGTACGCGATCGTCAGGTAGTAGATGTCGAGCGCCTTGTCGTACGACTGGTAGTTGTCGAGCGGCAGACCCGTGAAGGCGGCGAAGATCGACTTGTCGATGCCGTCGATCACCAGCGCCGCCAGGATCGCCGGCAGCGGGAACCGCGGGATGAACAGCGGCACCACCAGTCGCAGCCCCACGACCAGCACGAACACCGCCCAGTCGACCGTGCTCGCGTCCGCCATGTCCGGACTGTAGAGGACCAGCCTCAGCCGGTGCGGGCGATCACGATCAGCAGCATCGTGACCAGGAACCCGGTGACCAGGTTCAGCCAGAGGAACCGGCGCCAGCCGGTGTTGGCGCGCTCACAGTCGTCGTCGCGGACCGACCAGAACTGCGCGGTGCTGATCGCGTACGGGATCGGCAGCACCGCGGCGAGCGCTCCGGGCCACGGCACGACGAGCAGGACGGCGGCCGCGAGCACGTAGAGCACCGTGGCGGCCACGACCGTCGGGTGCGCGCCGAGCGCGGTCGCGACGGACGCGATCCCGCCCTCCCGGTCCGCGCGCACGTCCTGCACGGCCCCGAACGCGTGCGACGCCATCCCCCAGAGCACGAACGCGACCAGCACGGGCCACGTCGTCGAGGCGCCCAGGTCCGCGCCCACCAGCACCAGCGCGTACAGCAGCGGCCCGACGAAGTGCATCGCGGACGTCAGCGAGTCGAGGACCGGGCGTTCCTTGAACCGCAGGACCGGCGCCGAGTACGCGACGACGAGGAACAGGACCAGGGCGAGGGTCGCGTTCGCGGCGGCGTCGCCGACCAGCAGGAGGTAGACCACGAACGGGACCGTCGTGACGAGGCACGCCCACAGGATCCGGCGGTGCACCTCACGCGCTCGCGCGGGCTCGACCAGGCCGCCCTCGATCCCGCCCTTGCGCGGGTTGCGCAGGTCGGAGGCGTAGTCGAACACGTCGTTGATCCCGTACATCAGCAGGTTGTAGGGACCGAGGAAGAACAGGGTGCCGACGACGAACGTCACGTCGAGGCGTCCGCCGGTCGCCAGCAGGTAGCCGGCCGCGAACGGGTACGCCGTGTTGATCCAGGAGAACGGCCGGGACGCGGCGAGGACCTCTCTCACTCGGTCCGTCCCTTGCGACGCCCGAGCACGACCCAGAGCACCGGCATGCCGACCGCTGCGGCGATCGCGTAGGCGAAGTCCTCCAGGGGCGCGCCCCACACGTACACCCCGAGGATCTTGTCCGGGTCGAAGACGTACAGGTCCGCGGCGATCATGAGCGTGTCGAACACGGCCGTGAGCACGCAGAGGATCAGCACCGTCAGCAGGATCGGCACCGCCCGCATCCGGCGCAGCACCGGCCAGCAGACCGCCCCGAGCAGGGCGAGCACGATCACGTTGAGCACGATGTTGGTCACGAGGACTCGCCCCTCCAGCGGTCGAGCGCCCGCCAGGCCAGCAGCGCCGTATAGCAGAGCAGCGCCAGGAAGAACGCCTCCTCGACGGGGAGCTCGGGCGCCAGCAGCAGGCCCGTCATGTGCGGGGAGTCGCCGCGCGCGAAGATGCCGAGCACCAGCCCGATCCCGTCCCAGAGCAGGAAGCCGACGACGCCGATCCCCACGGCCAGGGCTGCCCGGCGGGGGTCGGACCAGAACGCGAGCCGGAACCTGCGGTCCAGCACGGCGAGGCCGCCCAGCGACAGGAGCAGGGCGCCGAGGTACGCCATGCCCGTGAGCACATCAACCAACAGTTTCGCTCCACACCCCGCGCGGCCGCGCGGACGCCAGGAAGCCCGGACGCAGCGGCGCGGGCAGGGGTCGCGACGACGTCTCCCCGAGCATCCGCTTGACGACGAGCTCGGCGCTGATCAGGCACATCGGCAGTCCCACACCCGGGATCGTGCCACCTCCGACGTGCAGCACGTTCGGGACGCGCGCCGACGCGTCGCCGGGCCGGAACATCGCGCTCTGCCGCAGGGTGTGCTCCATCCCGAGGGCCGTCCCGCGCCAGGCGGAGAAGTCACGGGCGAAGTCCGCGGGGGCGACGACCCGGCGGGTCACCACGCGGTCGCGCAGCCCGGGGATGCCCGCCCAGGCGCCGACCTGGTCGAGGTACCGGTCCGCGTGCCGCTCGACCTCGTCCCGGTCCCCTGCGCCCAGAGCCGGGTCCGCGGGGAACGGGACGAGCACGAACAGGTTCTCGTGCCCCGGCGGCGCGGCGGTCGGGTCGCTCGCGGTGGTCCGCGACACGTACATCGACGCGGCCTCGGGGATCCGCAGACCGTCCGGCGGGGTCGAGCGTCCCGACCCGAGGATGTCCTCGAAGTTGCCCGGCCAGTCGCGCGTGAAGAACAGCGAGTGGTGCGCCAGCTCGGGCAGCTCACCCCGGACGCCGGCCATGACGAGAAGAGCCGAGATCCCCGGCCCCCGGTCCTCCCACCACGCGTCGGGCAGCTCGCGGTGCGCGCCGAGCAGCGAGGTCTCCGTGTGGTGGCGGTCCGCGGCGGACACGACGACGTCCGCCTCGACGACGGTCCCGTCGGCCAGCCGGACCCCGCGCGCCCGGCCTGACCTGCGCGGATGCCTCACGGTGGGCCGGTCGTCGTCGATCTCGACGGCGGCCACCTCGGCACCCGTCCGGATCTCGACACCCTCCTTGCGGGCGATCCGCTCCAGCGCCTCGATGATCGTGTACATCCCACCCCGGGGGAAACGTACGCCGTCGACGAGGTCCAGGTGGCTCATGAGCGAGTACAGCGCGGGCACCCGGTACGGCGACGACCCGAGGAAGACCGCGTGGTAGCCGAGCACCTGCCGGAGCACCGGGTCGGTCACCGTCGCGGCGACCTTGTCCGCGAGCGTGCCCGTCAGCAGCCCGGCCAGCGTCCGGGACTTCCTGACCACGTCGAGCGACAGGAGCCGGTCGGGCCGCGCGAACGTCGTGTAGAGGAACGCGTCGAGCGCCGTCCGGTACGCCTCCGTCGAGTCCTGCGTGTACCTGCGGATCGCGGCGCCCGCGCCGGGCTCGCGCGCCTCGAACGTCGCCCAGTTGGTCTCGGCGTCGCCGACGACGTCGAACGGCTCCGACCGTCCACCGTCGACCGGTTCCGGGAACAACCGGTACGCGGGGTCCAGCCGGTCCAGCTCGACGTGGTCCTCGATCCGCTCGCCCAGCAGCGCGAACGCGTGCTCGAACACCTCCGGCATGAAGTACCAGGACGGTCCGGTGTCGAACCGGAACCCGTCGACCGAGAACGTCCCGGCCCGGCCGCCGAGCTGGTCGTGGCGTTCCAGCAGGGTCACCAGGGCACCCCCGCGGGCCAGCAGGGCGGCGGTGGTCAGCCCCGCGATGCCGCCGCCGACGACGACGACGCGTCCCGGTGTCATGCGTCGGGGCGTCCTGAGTCGTCAGCCCGCCCCGCCCGTACCTCCGCCAGCACCGACTCGCCCACGACGAGCAGCTTGACCGGCGTGGGGAGCCGCACCCGGCCGACCAGCAGCTCCTCGGGCGGCCGCGACGCGATCTCGTCGAGCAGCCGCTGGTAGAGCGCGAGCGTGGCGCCGACCGCGTAACGCGCCCGCCGCGGCAGGCTCGGCACCGCAGCCCGCGCCGCCTCCACGTCGTCGGTGATCTCGTGCAGGATCGCGCTCAGCTGCGCGTCGTCCAGGTGTCCCGGCGTCGTGCCGGGGAAGTAGGTGCGGCCGAGCTCGTCGGTGTCGGCACCGAGGTCGCGCAGGAAGTTGATCTTCTGGAAGGCCGCGCCGAGCGCCCGGGCCCCGGTCACCTGCGCCTCGTCGGGCTCCCGGACCGGCTCGCCTGGCTTCCTGTCCTCGTTGAGGAACGCGCGCACGCACATCAGGCCCACCACCTCGGCGGAGCCGTAGACGTAGGCCTCGTAGCTGGCCCGGTCGTGCTCGCGGACGGTCAGGTCCGCCCGCATGGAGGCGAAGAACGGCACCGTCTCCGCGGCGCTGATCCCGACGCGACGGGCCGTGCGGGCGAACGCGTGCACCACCAGGTTCGTCGAGTAGCCCGTCCGCAGCGCGCGGACCGTCTGCTCCTCCAGCTCGTCCAGCTCCGCGCCCGCGTCGTCGCCGCGGTAGGTGTCGACCACCTCGTCGGCCAGCCGCACCAGGGCGTACACCGCGCGGATGTCCTCCTGGCCCCGTCGCCCGAGCAGACGGGTACCCAGGCCGAACGACGTGGAGTAGGCGGCCAGCACGCCCGCGCTCGTGCGCGCGGCCGTCGCGTCGTACAACCGCAGCGCCCGGTCGCGCGCTGTCCGCAGGTCCGTCATCGACTCCCCCAGCACCTCAGTGACCTCGTCCGACCAGATCGTCGACGACGCCCACAAGGTAGCCTCCCAACGGCTCCGGCACCCCGTCCACCGCGAGCTCCCGCGCGCGCTGCCCGGTGGCCCGTGCCAGCTCGCGCACCGCGTCGAGCGCCCCGCTCGACACCATGACCCCGCGCACGACGGCGGCTCCCGCGTCGTCCAGGTCCACCCTGCCCACGTGCGCGTCGAGGGCTGCGCACCCGGCGTCGTCCGCCATCGCGTAGGCCCGGCGCAGCAGCTCGGTCCGCTTCCCCTCGCGCAGGTCCGACAGCACCGACTTGCCGGTCACCGCGGGGTCGCCGAACACCCCCAGGTCGTCGTCGGCGAGCTGGAACGCGACGCCGAGGGCGGACCCCACGGCACCGAGCCGGGCCACCTGCGCGTCGTCGGCCCCGGCCAGGACCGCACCGACGACCAGGGGCAGGCTGCCCGAGTACGCGGCCGTCTTCAGCTCCGCGACCGCGAGCGCGTCCACGTCCCGCGGCGACGACAGCGCGCCCGTCACGTCGAGCAGCTCGCCGACGACGGTGGTCTCGATGCCCTCGGCCAGCAGCCCGACCACGCGCAGGACGGCGGCGCTGTCCGCGGGTGCGCTCGCCGCGAGCGCGAACGCCGACGCGATGGCCAGGTCCCCCGCCAGCAGGCCGGCGGCGAGCACCTGGTCCGACACGGTCCGCTCGGGCAGTCCTCGGCCGGCGAGCCTCGCGCGCGCCGCCCCGGCGACGTTGGGCCGACCGCGGCGCACCTCGTCGTGGTCGAGCAGGTCGTCGTGGACGAGCATCGCGGCGTGCAGCACCTCGACGGCGGCGGCGACGGGTGCGATCGCCGCCGCGTCCTGCCCGCCCAGCCCGAGGTAGGAGGCGACCGCGAGCCGTGGACGCATGAGCTTGCCCCCGACACCGTCCGCAAGGTCGGTCCAGAGCTGCACCGCGACGTCGGAGCGGGTGGCCGCGGCGCGCACGCGCGCGTCGAGGAAGTCCTGCAGCACGGCCGAGGTCACGGCCATCGTGCGCTCGACGGACTCCGCGAGGTCCGCGCGCCCGGCGGCCTCCGCGCGCGCGTCGGCCTCGTGACCCTGCAATGCCCTCGGTGAGGTCCGCAGCGCCGGCTCGACGTACATGCGCTCTCCCGTCGTCGCTCCTGAACAGGTCCGTCCGCCTCGCCGTCCGGAGCCCCGACGAGAAATACTCAGCATACTGAGCATCCTCCGGACCGCCACCGCACGAGGCTGTCCTGCACCCTTCGGCCCGAAGGCCCGCGACGGATGCACCTCCCGCCGACTTTCTTCCCTGCCAGGACCGGTCAGCCGTCGACGGCGGTCGTCGGTACGCTCGGCTGCATGACATGGCTGGTCACCGGGGGTGCCGGGTACATCGGGTCGCACGTGGTGCGGGCGTTCGGGCAGGTCGGGCTGGAGACGGTGGTGCTCGACGACCTGTCCAGCGGGCACCGGGCCTTCGTCCCCGACGACGTGCCCCTGGTGGAGGGGTCGATCCTCGACACCGATCTCGTCGCCGACGCCCTGGTCCAGCACGGCGTCGTCGGCGTCGTGCACCTCGCCGGGTTCAAGTACGCGGGCGTCTCCGTCGAACGCCCCCTGCACACGTACGACCAGAACGTCACCGGTACCGCCCACCTGCTCGACGCCATGGCGTCGCAGGGGGTCGACGCGATCGTGTTCTCGTCCTCCGCGGCCGTCTACGGCACCCCGGACGTCGACCTGGTCACCGAGGCCACCGCCACCAACCCCGAGTCGCCGTACGGCGAGTCCAAGCTCATCGGCGAGTGGCTGCTGCGCGACCAGGGACGGGCCGTCGGCCTGCGCCACACGTCGCTGCGCTACTTCAACGTCGTCGGGTCGGCCACGCCCGACCTGTACGACACCAGCCCGCACAACCTCTTCCCGCTCGTCCTGAACGCCCTGGCCGGGGGTCGCACGCCGCGCATCAACGGCACCGACTACCCGACGCCGGACGGGACGTGCGTCCGCGACTACATCCACGTCGCAGACCTCGCCGACTCCCACGTCGCGGCAGCACAGGCCCTCGCCGCGGGCCGCACCCTGGAGCCCGTCTACAACCTGGGCTCCGGCGACGGCGTCTCGGTGCGCGAGATCATGACCGCCATGGCCGAGGGCACGGGCATCCCCTTCGAGCCGGAGACCGCCCCCCGTCGCCCCGGGGACCCGGCCCGCATCGTGGCCTCGGGCGAGCTGGCGGCCCGCGACCTCGACTGGCAGATGCGCCACACCCTGCTGGACATGGTCACCAGCGCCTGGACCGCCCGCCAGGCCCACTGACCTCGAGGCCCGGAGCCACCCCACACCGCAGGACGTCGGAGGAAGTGAGCGCCAGAGCAGCCGTTTCCTCGGACGCTCCCCCTGTCAACCGCATGAGGTCCGAGGAAGTGGTCGCTCTGGCGGCCACATGCTCGGACGTCGTGCGGCGGGGTCGGGTCAGAGGGCCTGGAGGCGCGGCAGGTGGTCGACGAGGCCCTCGAGCACCGACTCGTCGCCCGCGTAGATCCCGTCCGCGCGCGGCCAGTGGACGACCACGTCGGTGAACCCCAGCGCCGCCGCACGCTCGACGCCCTCGGTGACCACGGCGAGCGAGGTCATCGAGAAGATCGGCGCGCCGTCCAGGCTCAGGTACCGGCGCAGCGGTGGCTGTCCCGCGGGGCGGTGCTCAGCCTCGATGGCGTCGACCTGCTGGAGCATCGTCGCGAGCCCCGTCCACCACTGCTCCTGCGCGGCGCCGGGGTCGTCGGGCACGTCCTCGGTCGCGTACGCGGGCCCGTAGGTGGCCCACCCCTGCCCGTACCGCGCGGCGAGCGCCATCGTGCGCGGACCGTTGGCGGCGACGACGAACGGGGTCCGCGGCTGCGCGATCGTGCCGGGGATCATCCGCGCCTCGTCCGCCCGGTAGAAGGCACCCTGGTGCGACGTGACCGGCTGCGTCAGGAGCTCGTCGAGCAGCCCGACGAACTCCTCGAACCGCCGGGTCCGCTCACCGCGGCTGGGCGGGTCGCCCAGGACCGAGGCGTCGAACCCCTCACCGCCGGCACCCACCCCGAGCAGGAACCGGCCGTTGCTGACGTCGTCGAGCCCCAGCACGTCCTTCGCGAAAGGGACCGGGTGCCGGAAGTTCGGCGACGCCACCCACGTCCCGAGCCCGATCCGTTCGGTCACGGCGGCCGCCGCGGCCAGCAGGGGGACGGTCGCGAACCACGGCTGGTCGACGAGCGTCCGCCAGGCCAGGTGGTCGTAGGTCCAGGCGTGGTCGAAACCCCACTCCTCGACCTGTTCCCACTTGCGGCGAGCGGACACCCACCGCTCCTGCGGCAGCAACGCGATCCCGACGGCAACCATGCGCCGACCCTACGGCCGGTCAGGCGTGGGCGTGGTGCTCGCTGCCCGTGGTGGACGGCGGTTCCAGCTGGAACGTGCAGTGGTCGACGTCGAAGTGCCCGGCCAGGCACCGTCGCAGGTCGTCGAGCACACGTCCGGCCTCGCCCCGGGACAGGAGCTCGTCGGGCACCTCGACGTGCGCGGACAGCACAGGGACGCCCGACGTGATGGTCCAGGCGTGCAGGTCGTGCACCCCGAGGACCCCCCGGACGCCACAGATGTGCGCACGGACCGCGTCCAGGTCCACGCCACGCGGGGTGGCCTCCAGGAGGACCGTCCCGACCTCGCGCAGCAGCGCGACCGCGCGCGGCACGATCATCAGGCCGATCAGCACGGACGCGATCCCGTCGGCGCGCAGGTATCCGGTGGCCAGCACGACGAGGGCCGCCGCGACCACCGCCGCGGAGCCGAGCAGGTCGCCGAGCACCTCGAGGTAGGCGCCGCGCACGGTCAGCGACTCCTCCTGACCGCGGCGCAGGAGGACGAGCCCGACCGCGTTGGCGGCGAGCCCGACGACGGCGACGGCGAGCATGAGCCCGGCCTCCACCTCGCCCGGCGTGGCGATCCGCGCGATCCCGCCGACGATCACCCCCGCGCCCACGACCCCGACGACCAGCCCGTTCACGAGCGCCGCGAGGATCTCGGCGCGCTGCCACCCGAACGTGCGGGCGGCGGTCGCGGGCCGGGCGGCGAGCGCGGTGGCACCCAGCGCCAGACCGACCCCGGCGGCGTCGGTGAGCATGTGCCCCGCATCGGCGATCAGGGCGAACGAGCCGGAGACGAGCCCGCCCACGACCTCGACCACGAGCACGGCGAGCGTGAGGACGAGGACCGCGAGGAGCCTCCCGCGATGGGCCTGCGCCGCGGTCGAGTGGGAGTGGTCGTGGCCCACGGGCTCAGTCCCAGCCCAGCTCGTGCAGCCGCTCGTCGTCGATGCCGAAGTGGTGCGCGATCTCGTGCACGACCGTGACGGCCACCTCCTCGACCACGTCGTCGCGGCTGTCGCAGATGGCCAGCGTGGGCAGCCGGAAGATCGTGATCCGGTCGGGGAGCGACCCGGCGGCCCAGAACTCGCCGCGCTCGGTCAGCGGGGTGCCCTCGTAGAGTCCGAGCAGCTCGACCTCACCCTCGGGCGGAGCGTCCTCGACGAGCACGACCACGTTGTCCATCATCGCGGCGAGCTCGTCGGGGATCTCGTCGAGCGCGTCCCTGACCGCGTCCTCGAACTCGGCGAGCGTCATGTCGACCATGGGTCCATCCTGCCTGCTCAGCGACATGGGCAGAGTGGTGACGACCGCCACTCCCCTTCGGCTTTGGAGTTCCGGCCGATGACCCCGTATGCTCGTCAACGGTCATCCGGCGCCTCGACGTCAGGGGTTGGACATCACGACTTGCCCCCATCGTCTAGCGGCCTAGGACCCCGCCCTTTCACGGCGGTAGCACGGGTTCGAATCCCGTTGGGGGTACGAGCAGTTCAGCAGTACAGGCCTTGCAGCAGTATCCAAGGCCCCGTAGCGCAGTTGGTTAGCGCGCCGCCCTGTCACGGCGGAGGTCGCGGGTTCAAGTCCCGTCGGGGTCGCTCGATCCGCCCGGTCATCCTGTTCGCAGGAACCCGGGCGTCGTCGGTTACGGCCACTTAGCTCAGTTGGTAGAGCGTTCGACTGAAAATCGAAAGGTCGGCAGTTCGACCCTGCCAGTGGCCACAGCAGAAGCCCCGCCCGGAGCATCCGGAGCGGGGCTTCGTCGTCTGCGCGGCAACCTCGCTGCCAGCACTCCTGCTCCTAGGCTGGGCGCACCGCACGCCGTACGAGGAGGACCCATGGCCAGCACCCCCGGTGCCGATCGACCCCGCAGCTTCTTCGACCGGCTGACCGAGCCGTTCACGGACCGCGCGCGCGAGAAGTTCGAGCAGGCCGAGGATCACGTCCGTGAGGCCATCCAGCACGAGATCGACGCGGTCGCGCGCAGCGTCCGGACCCGCGCGATCGAGGTCCGCCCGTCGGCCATCGGGTTCGCCGCCGCCGCGCTCCTCAGCTTCTTCGGTCTCGCGCTCCTGATCACCGCCGGCGTGCTGGGTCTGTCCCACACGGTCGACCCCTGGCTCGCCGCGCTCATCATCGGTGTCGCCCTCCTGCTGGTCGGCGCGGGGGTGGCGGCGTGGGCCAAGCGGCACCTGCCTCCCGCCCCGTCGGTGTCGGTCGTCCGCATCCACGAGCCGGTGCACCCGGCCGAGGAGCAGGTGCACCCCTGGGCGGACTGACTCGCGGCCTGGATCACCGACCAGCACACTGAGTGCTCTACGCACGCGCAGACGAGAGGCCGTACCCATGACCACGCAGTCGGGACTGCCGGGTGACGAGAAGTCGCTCGGGCAGCTGGTGTCGGAGCTCAGCGAGCAGGGGGCGCGGCTGGTCCGCGCCGAGATCGACCTGGCCAAGGCGGAGATCACCGGACGGGCGCAGCAGCTGGGGGTCGGCGCCGCGCTCATCGCGGTCGGCGCCGTGCTGGCGCTCTACCTGCTGGCCGCCGGGATCGCCACCACCATCATCGTGCTGGACCTGTGGCTCGAGCTGTGGCTGGCCGCGCTCATCGTCTGCGCGTTCCTGTTGCTCGTCATCGTGGTCCTGGTGCTGATCGGCATCAACCGCGTGAAGGCGGGCTCGCCACCCACGCCGGCGAAGGCGATCGAGAACGTCCAGAACGACATCGCGGCAGTCAAGGCGGGGTTCAGCGCATGAGCGACGAGTCGGTCCAGAAGCCTGCAAGCACGCAGAAGCCCTTCAGCACACCGGAGATGGTCGCCCTGGAGGCCGAGCTCGCCGTGACCCGCGCCCAGCTGGCGTCGACGGTGGACGAGCTGGTGGCGCGTCTCGACCCGCGCGCCCAGGCCGGCCGGGCCGTGGCGTCCGGCCGCCGGCTGTGGAGTGACGCGCTGGACGGCGACGCCTCCCCCGAGGCTCGCAAGAAGGCGTTCGCGGTCCTCGGCGGGGCCGTGGCGGGGGTGGCAGCGGTGCTCGTGCTGGTCGTGGCAGCGGGTCGCCGCAGGGGCTGAGCGTCAGGTCCCGAGGGACGAGAACTGCGAGGGTCGCGTCGTCGCGACCCTCGCAGTTCCGTGAGCGGTCTGGGAGGCAGGCAGAGCGCGCCGGGCGCTCGACAGTCCGTGGCCCGTCGAAGGTGGTCGACAGGGCTCAGCGGGGCAGGTGCGGTCGGTCAGCCGTCCGACGGGCGCTGCTGCGGGACACCGTTCAGCAGGTCGCGCACCTCGGACTCACGGTAACGCCGGTGACCACCGAGGGTGCGGATCGAGGACAGCTTCCCGGCCTTGGCCCACCGGGTGACGGTCTTCGGATCAACCCGGAACAGCGTCGCGACCTCGGAGGGCGTGAGCAGTGCTTCGGTCTCTACGGGGTGCGTGTTCATCAGCTGCCTCCTGGCAAGCGTGCGGCCCGCGGTGCCGATCTGTCGGCGCCCGGCCAGTTCAGGTGCGGGTGGTGCAGGTCCAACTGTGTGAAACGTTCTCAGAAGGCGAGCCTACGTCGTCGACGTCCAAACCGTGACATCGCCCCACTAGCATGAGCGAAAGCCGCAGACACCGCATTCCAGGACACGTTCCCGTAACAAACCTACACACGACTCTCATGCAACTCTCATACCGCTCCACTTCGCGGCCACAGCACCACCCTAAACCCGACCAATCGGTCATACACCCCGACGCGCGAACCCGTCCACGCAGGATTGGACGGCCGACTTGGACTCGCGCTCGCCGAGACGTCGCACTCAGGGAGACGTGACGCGGATCGCCCGCGGCGAGTGGTCGGAATAGCGAACGAGCATGTACCGTTGCCCCTCGAAGAGACGATTCAGCACCCCGGGGCCGCACGTGTCAGCACGGAGCCGCCCCGCATCCACGTAAGAGGGGGTCGATGCCATGGGGCGCGGCCGTCAGAAGGCTAAGCAGACGAAGGTGGCCCGGGAGCTGAAGTACTTCAGCCCGGAGACCAACTACCGAGCTCTCGAGCAGGAGCTCACGTCGCACGGCCACAACGATGTCGTCACCGACAACCGCCCTCGCGCGGCTGTGGAGACGGACACTGACGACGACAGCGACGACTACCGCCGCTGGTCCGACGACGACCGCTGACGCGGTCGTCACCCATCTCGCGCGCGTCGCGGGATCGCCGGGCGAGACGGCGGCAGCTCAGCTGTCGCTCGTCTCGCACGTCGCTCCCCGAGCCCGGGGCGTGGTGGATCGCCCCGGCTTCCCGCAGGGTCACGTCCGGTAGGCACCGCTGAGCTGGACGGCTCCGCCGTGGACGCCCTTGGTGCCCGCGACGAACCCGGGGGCACCGACCACGTCGGTGCCCGGGTCGGTGTGCCGGACGGTGCCGAGCTCCCAGGCCGGCAGGCCGAGCTCACCAGCGTGCGCCAGGACCCCGTCCACGGCGTCGGCGGCGACGATCGCGACCATGCCGACCCCCAGGTTGAGCGTGCCCTCGAGGTCCGTCCACGGCACCTGCCCGAGACGCTGCACCAGCGAGAAGATCGGCGGCAGCGTCCAACCCCCGCGGTCGATGTCCGCGACCAGGCCCTGCGGCAGCACGCGCGCGACGTTCGACGCGAGCCCTCCGCCCGTGACGTGGCTGTACGCGTGCAGGCCGGCGACCCCCGCGCGCTCCGCCAGGGCGAGGCAGTCGGAGGCGTAGACGCGGGTGGGCTCGAGGAGCTCCTCGCCGAGCGTGCGGCCGAGCTCGTCGACGTGGCGGTCGAGCGACCAGTCGGCGACCGACACGACCTTGCGGACCAGCGAGTACCCGTTGGAGTGCAGACCGCTCGAGCCCAGCGCGACCAGCACGTCGCCCGCGCGCACGCGCTCCGGGCCGAGCAGCCGGTCCGCCTCGACGACGCCCGTCGCGGCACCGGCCACGTCGTACTCGTCGGGACCCAGCAGCCCGGGGTGCTCCGCAGTCTCGCCGCCGACGAGGGCCGTCCCGGCCACCGAGCACGCCGCGGCGATGCCGCACACGATGCCGGCGATGCGCTCGGGCACCACGCGGCCGCAGGCGATGTAGTCGGTCATGAACAGGGGCTTCGCGCCGACCACGACGATGTCGTCGACGACCATGCCCACCAGGTCGAACCCGATGGTGTCGTGGATGTCCAGCGCCTGCGCGATGGCGACCTTGGTGCCGACGCCGTCGGTCGACGTGGCCAGCAGCGGCTTGCGGTAGCCCAGCAGCGCGCTGGCGTCGAACAGCCCCGCGAACCCGCCGACGCCGCCCAGCACCTGCGGGCCGTGCGTCGCCCTGACGGCGTCCTTCATCAGCTCGACGGCCTTGTCACCGGCCTCGGTGTCGACACCGGCGGTGGCGTAGGTGACCTGCTCGCCGGTCACGGGTGGTCCAGCGCGGTCGCGCCACCGGCACTCGGGACGATCGAGAGCAGGCCGTCCTCGGGGGCGCCCAGGGGGAGCTCGCTCTGCTCCAGCAGGAACTTGCCCAGCCGGTCGTCCGGCGGCAGCTCGATCGGGTACTGACCGGTGAAGCAGGCGGCGCAGAGCTGCGACGCAGGCTGCTCGGTGGCGGCGATCATGCCCTCCGGGGAGATGTAGCCGAGCGAGTCGGCGCCGAGCGAGGCCGCGATCTCGTCGACCCCGAGTCCGTTGGCGATGAGCTCGGCGCGGGACGCGAAGTCGATGCCGTAGAAGCAGGGCCACTTCACCGGCGGGGAGCTGATGCGCACGTGCACCTCGGCGGCACCGGCCTCTCGCAGCATCCGGACGAGCGCGCGCTGGGTGTTGCCGCGGACGATCGAGTCGTCGACGACCACCAGGCGCTTGCCACGGATGACGTCCTTGAGCGGGTTGAGCTTGAGCCGGATGCCGAGCTGGCGCAGGGTCTGGGACGGCTGAATGAACGTGCGCCCGACGTAGGCGTTCTTCGTCAGACCCTGACCGAACGTGATGCCGGACTCTGCGGCGTACCCGACGGCCGCGGGCGTCCCGGACTCCGGCACGGGGATGACCAGGTCGGCCTCGACGGGGTGCTCGACCGCGAGGCGGCGACCCATCGCGACGCGTGCGGCGTGCACGGACCTGCCGGCGATCGAGGTGTCGGGGCGTGCGAGGTACACGTACTCGAACACGCACCCGGCACGGTCGACCGACGCGAACCGGCTGCTGCGCAGGCCGTCCGCGTCGATCGCGATGAACTCGCCGGGCTCGATCTCGCGGACGAACGACGCGCCGACGATGTCCAGGGCCGGCGTCTCGCTGGCCACGACCCAGCCGCGCTCCAGCCGGCCGAGGACCAGCGGACGGACGCCCTGCGGGTCCCGTGCGGCGTACAGGGTGTGCTCATCCATGAAGACCAGGCTGAACGCGCCGCGCAGGCGCGGGAGCACCTCGAGCGCGGTGGCCTCCAGCGTGTGGTCCGGGTCCCCCGCCAGGAGCGCCGTGATCAGCGCGGTGTCGGTGGTGTTGCCGCGCGCGAGCTCCCCGCGCCGCTGGCTGCCGTAGCGCTCGGCGACGAGGTCGACGAGCTCCGCGGCATTGGTCAGGTTGCCGTTGTGGCCCAGGGCCACGGTGCCGGCGGCCGTCGGGCCGAGCGTCGGCTGCGCGTTCTCCCAGGTGCTGCCACCGGTGGTCGAGTAGCGCGCGTGCCCGATCGCGATGTGCCCCTGCAGGGCGTTCAGCGCGGTCTCGTCGAAGACCTGGGAGACGAGGCCCATGTCCTTGTAGACGAGCAGCTGCTGGCCGTTGGAGGTGGCGATGCCCGCCGACTCCTGGCCGCGGTGCTGCAAGGCGTACAGGCCGAAGTAGGTCAGCTTGGCGACTTCCTCGCCAGGTGCCCACACACCGAAGACGCCACAAGCGTCCTGGGGGCCTTTTTCGTTGGGGAGGAGGTCGTGGTTCAGACGTCCGTCTGCGCGGGGGGCCACGTGCCTATGGTCGCACAGTCCTCGCGGTGGGCGGCCAGCGTGACCACGCGTCACACGTCTGCTCAGACGTCCGCGCGGACCGCCTTGCGCACGCTGCGCCGGTCGGCCAGCACCGCGGCGAGCCCACCGAGGAACCCGCCGAGCACACCCCCGGCGACCGCCATGACGGTGCGCACGGCGCCCTCGCCGTCGAGGAACGAGATGAAGCCGGACCCGTCGGCGACCCACGGGACCTCGGGGCGGACGACCGCGACCAGGACCAGCGCGACGACGATGCCGACCAGGGCACCGGTCACGATGAATGCGCCGTACTTCGGGGCGTGGCGCACGGTGGCCGGCTCAGCGACCCGGGACAGCTCCTCCTCGGACGGGATCGGCACGCCGCGGGCGTCGAGTGCCGTCGGAGTGGCCGGTGGTGGTTCCGCCGGGGGCGCCACAGGGTCGGCAACGCGCTCAGCCGAGGGCTCGTCGGTCGCGGGCTCAGCCGCGGTCGGGGCCGCTCCGGGCTGCGCGGCTGCGTCCGGGGCGTCGGCGGGCTGGGGGTCGTCAGGCACCCCGTGATCCTAGGTCAGTGCCCGCATCGGCACCCTCAGCCGCGGTGGCGGGCGGCCTGGAGCGGGAGCCACTCGCGCAGGTCGGCGCGCTCGCCGGACGCCCGGATCCGACCGTCGGCCACGGCAGACTCCCAGGTCAGAGCCCCGGTGGCCAGGCCGAGCCACGTCTGGGCGTCCGTCTCCACGACGTTCGGCGGGGTGCCCCGGGTGTGACGAGGTCCGTCCACCGCCTGCACGGCACCGTCGGGCGGCACCCGCACCTCGACCGCGTTCCCCGGGGCGACCCCGGCCAGCTCCTCGAGCGTGAACCGGACCGCGGTCCGCCGCGCAGCAGTCGGCACGCCGACGGGGTCCGCCCGCCAGACGGCCAGCGCGGCCCGCCCGTCGGCGGGGTCGGTACGTCGACGTGGCGGCATGCTGCGATTCTCCCCTGTGCGACGAGGGTGGCGCCGGTTGGCCTAATGTTCACGACGACCCGTCGGGCTCTGTTCGCTGCCGAGCCAGGCCTGGCGGCCGACGTCCTGGCGGAGCGGGAGCAGCCGCGCCGACGAGCTCGCCGACGCCACCCTCCGCGACGTCTGCGAGCTCATGGCGTCGGTCTGCGGCCAGGTCGGTCGGTGACGCGCGAGAGCCCGCGGGGGATGTCCCCCGCGGGCTCTCTGGAGATCAGCCGGTCAGCCGGTCACCACTTCGCGTTGCGCGCCAGCTCCAGGGCCATGCTCTGGAACCAGGCGCCGGCGGAGGGTCCGCCGTTGCAGGCGCCGTCCGACTCACCGGGCAGCTTGACCCAGAGCAGGGCGTCCAGGCCGGAGCCGTCGTTCACCAGGGTCGGCTTCTCGCCGAGGGCGCGACCGCTCGGGTTGCACCACTCGCCGTTGGAGCCGTTGCCGTTGCGGGAGGTGTCGATGACGAACTTCTTGCCGCCCAGCTGCTGCGAGATCTGCTGTCCGTACGACTTCGAGGCCGAGGTCGTCTGGTAGTTCGACGTGTTCAGCGCGAAGCCGACCGCGTACTCGAAGCCGATCTGGTTGAGGCGGCTCACGGCCGTGCTGACGGGCAGCCACCCCGAGTGGCCGGCGTCGATGTAGACGCGGGCGCCCTTGAGCGTCAGCGACTTGGCGGCGTACTTGAGGAAGCCGACCCGGTCGCCCTGGCCGCTGCAGTCGCCCAGCTGGGCGAGGGCGTCGGGCTCGAGGATCACGTACGGGTTGCCCTTGATGCCCGAAGCGACCGTGTCGATCCAGGCTGCGTACGCGCTCTCGGAGACACCGCCGCCGGAGTGCGAGCCGCAGTCACGGCCGGGGATCGCGTAGACGACGAGCGTCGGGATCTTGCCTGCGGCGACCGCGCGGCCGGTGTAGTCGGCCACCTCGGCCCGCGAGTCGGACGCGTCGGACCAGTTGCCCACCCAGTATGCCTGCGGGGTCAGGGCGATCTTCTCGAGCAGCGCCTTGTCGTTGCCGCCCGCCTGCTGCCAGGCGCGGTACGCCTGCGTGGTCGGGTCGATGTAGAAGCTGCCGGACTGCGGCGGGTTCGTCTGCGTCGGGGTGGGGGTCGGGGTCTGCGTCGGGGTCTGCGTCGGCGTCGGCGTCTGGGTCGGGGTCTGCGTCGGCGTCTGGGTCGGGGTCGAGGTCTGCGTCGGGGTGGTACCGGTACAGGTCGTGCCGTTCATGGTGAACGTCGCCGGGATCGGGTTGGACCCGCTCCAGGAGCCGTTGAAGCCGAAGTTCGTCTTCCCGTTCGTCCCCAGCGAGCCGTTGTACGGCAGGCTCGCCACGGAGACCGACGAGCCGCTCTGGCTGACGTTGCCGTTCCACAGCTGCGTGATCTTCTGCCCGGCCGTGAACGTCCAGCCGACCGTCCACGAGCTGACGGGGTCACCCAGGTTGGTGACGGTGACGTCTGCGCCGTAGCCGCCTCCCCACTGGTTCGTGATCTTGTACTCGACCTTGCAGCCGGGGGCTGCCTGAGCGGCGGTCGCGGTCACGGCGGTGAGGCCTGCGACGGCGACGGCTGCTGTGGCGAGCAGCGCTGTGGCGGTTCTGCGGGTGGGCATGGTTCTCCTCGGTACGTCCGGGTCCTGGGCGGGGCGGGCTCGCGTCGGCGATGACTGCTGCTGCACCCCGGTCCCGACGAGGAAACCCGACCGCCGACGGGTCTGGCGAGCGGTGGGCCGGATACGAAACGTTTCGGTTCCGGATCCGGGTCGTCGATGCGCTTCCGCGGGGCTCTCAGGGGCGCGGACGACCCGGTCCGCGCAGACCCCGCTGGTACTCCTTGGTGACCTTCTTCCAGCGGTCGCGCTCCTCGGCCCGCAGCCGCGCGTCCGACCGCCGCGCCTGGTACGCCGCCTCCCGCGCCAGCCGCTGCCAGCTGTCGAACCGGCGCTCGGCGAGCTCCCCGCTGTCGAGCGCCGCCCGGATGGCGCAGCCCGGCTCCCCCGCGTGGTGGCAGTCGGCGAACCGGCAGGCCGCGGCCAGCTCGGCGACGTCCGCGAACGTGGTGTCCAGCGCGTCCTCGTCCGCGACGACGCCGACCCCGCGGATGCCGGGCGTGTCGATGAGCATCGCCCCGCCCGCCAGCGGGACGAGCTCGCGGTGCGTGGTCGTGTGGCGCCCGCGGCCGTCGGCCCGCCGCTCGCCGGTCTCCATCACGTCCCGTCCCGCCAGCGCGTTGACCAGCGTCGACTTGCCCGCGCCCGACGGGCCGACGGCGACCAGGGTCGCTCCGGGCACGAGCAGGGCACGGAGTGCGTCGAGCCCCTGGCCTGTCGGGACGCTGACCGTGTGGACGTCGACCGCGAGCGCCACCGCCTCGACCTCCGCGGTCATGCCCTCGGGGTCCGGCACGAGGTCGGCCTTCGTCAGGACGACGACCGGGGTCGCGCCCGAGCGCCACGCCAGCGTGAGCAGCCGCTCGATCCGGCCGAGGTCCGGGTCCGGCTCGAGGTGCTCGACGACGAGCACGACGTCGATGTTGGCGGCGAGCGCCTGCACCCGGGACGTGGCACCGGCGCTGTCGCGGACCAGGGCGGTGGTGCGAGGCCGCAGGCTGGTGCCGGCCCTGGTGCCGAGCCCGTCGGTCTCGGACTCGGCCTCCGGGATCCACAACCAGTCGCCCACCGTGGGGGCGAGCCGGTCGCCGTCCTCCGTCGCGAGGAGCCCGTCACGCTCCAGCGGTATGCGACGCGGCTCGTGCGCGCCGTCCAGGCCGTCGGCGGGCAGCACGAGGACCGCGCCCTTGTCGGCACGGACCACGCGGAACAGATCGCCTGACACGCCTCGACGGTAGAAGCGCACATCGTCGAGAAGCCACAGAAATAGCCACCCGCCCCCGCTCGCCATCCTGCGAACCGAACCGGCGATGAGTGCTGTCGAACGTGTCGGACGCGGCACTCGTCGCCGGTTCGCCGCCGAGCGGCGACGTGGGTCAGCCGAAGTAGTGCGGGAGGGTGGCCTCGTGGGACTCGCGCGCCTCCGTCAGGGGCAGCGTGAAGACGCCCTGGACCTCGACGGCGGGACCGTGCACGTGGTCGGCAGCGTCGGTCGGGGTACCGGCGCCGGGTGAGCACGACTCGGCGGTCTCCCCCAGGCGCAGCGCCGGGACGCCGCGCGCGGTGCAGAGGTCGACCAGGCGGACCTCCTCCGAGCGCGGCACCGCGACGAGCACGCGGGCGGTGGACTCCGAGAACAGCGCCTCGAACGGCGTGACACCGTCCCGGGCGCAGAGCGACTCCAGCGACACCTGCACGCCGACGCCGAACCGCAGGCTCGACTCGATGAGCGCCTGGACCAGACCGCCCTCCGACAGGTCGTGCGCGGCGTCGACGAGCTCGTCGCGACTCGCCCGGACGAGGACCTCGGCCAGCCGACGCTCGGCGTCCAGGTCCACGGCCGGCGGCAGCCCGCCGAGGTGGCCGTGCACGACGTCGGCCCACGCCGACCCGTCGAGCTCCGCGCGCGTGGTGCCCAGCAGGTAGACGGCCTGGCCGGGCGCGGTCCAGCCCGACGGGGTCGCGTCGGCGACGTCGTCGAGGACGCCCAGCACGCCGACCACCGGGGTCGGGTGGATGGCGGAGTCGATGAGCCCCGGCTCCCCGGTGCCGTTGTAGAGCGAGACGTTGCCGCCGGTGACGGGGACCTCGAGGACCTGGCACGCGTCGGCCAGGCCGCGGATGGCCTCGACCAGCTGCCACATCGAGTCGGGGTGCTCCGGGCTGCCGAAGTTGAGGCAGTCGGTCACGGCCAGCGGGCGGGCGCCCGTCGTCGCGACGTTCCGGTACGCCTCCGCCAGGGCCAGCTGGGCGCCCGTGTACGGGTCGAGCTTGGCGTAGCGGCCGTTGGCGTCCGTGGCGAGCGCGACGCCCAGGCCGGTGGTCTCGTCGACCCGGATCACGCCGGAGTCGTCGGGCTGCGCGAGCGCGGTGTTGCCCTGCACGAAGCGGTCGTACTGGTTGGTCACCCAGGCCTTGGACGCGAGGTTGGGGCTGGCCAGGAGCTCGAGGACCGTGGCACGGAGCTCGGCGTTGGTCGACGGCGTGCGCAAAGCAGCCGTCGTGTCGGCGTTGAGCGTGTCCTGCCACGCCGGTCGCGCGTACGGGCGGTCGTAGACCGGGCCCTCGTGCGCGACCGTCTTCGGGTCGACGTCGACGATGCGCAGGCCGTGGTGGTCGATGGTGAGGCGTCCGGTGCCGGTGACCTCACCGATCACGGCCGTCTCGACGTCCCACTTGCCGGTGATGGCCAGGAACGCGTCGAGCTGGTCGGGCCGGACGACGGCCATCATCCGCTCCTGCGACTCCGACATGAGGATCTCGCCGGCGGTCAGGGACGGGTCGCGCAGCAGCACGTTCTCCAGGTCGACGTGCATGCCGCCGTCGCCGTTGGAGGCCAGCTCGCTGGTCGCGCAGGAGATGCCCGCGGCGCCCAGGTCCTGGATGCCCTCGACCACGCGCGCGGCGTAGAGCTCGAGGCAGCACTCGATGAGCACCTTCTCCATGAACGGGTCCCCCACCTGCACCGACGGGCGCTTGGAGGGCTTGGTGTCGTCGAACGTCTCGGACGCGAGGATCGACGCGCCGCCGATGCCGTCGCCGCCGGTGCGGGCACCGAACAGGACCACCTTGTTGCCCGCGCCCGAGGCGTTGGCCAGGTGGATGTCCTCGTGCCGCAGGACGCCCAGGCACAGCGCGTTGACCAGCGGGTTGCCCTGGTAGGAGGCGTCGAAGACCAGCTCGCCGCCGATGTTGGGCAGGCCGAGGGAGTTGCCGTAGCCGCCGACGCCCGCCACGACGCCGTGCACCACGCGTGCGGTGTCGGGGTGGTCGACGGCGCCGAAGCGCAGCTGGTCCATGACCGCGACCGGCCGCGCGCCCATCGAGATGATGTCGCGCACGATCCCGCCGACGCCCGTGGCCGCACCCTGGTACGGCTCGACGTAGGACGGGTGGTTGTGCGACTCGACCTTGAACGTGACCGCCCAGCCGTCGCCGATGTCGACCACGCCCGCGTTCTCGCCGATGCCGACGAGCAGGTGCTCCTTCATCGCCGCGGTGGTCTTGTCGCCGAACTGGCGCAGGTGGTTCTTGCTCGACTTGTACGAGCAGTGCTCCGACCACATGACCGAGTACATGGCGAGCTCGGCGGCCGTCGGGCGGCGGTCGAGGATGTCCCGGATCCGCTGGTACTCGTCCGGCTTCAGGCCCAGCTCCGCGAACGGCTGCTCCTGGTCCGGGGTCGCGGCGGCGACGTCGACGGTGTCGGTCTGGGGGGCGCGCGCAGGTGCGGTGGTCATCGATTCCCTCGGTGGAGACCGTGGGCCGCTCGTCGACCAGGCGGCCGACGACAGCCGACATCGGCAGACGCAGGCCAGGATACCGGCGCCCGGACGCGGTGCGGAGCAGCGTCCGCGCGCACGAGTTTCCGGGCAATCACGGCGCTACCGGGCAGGCTCGGGAACGCCGGACTGACCTGCGAGGACAGGAGGCGCGTGACTCGTCGGCGCGCGTGATGACCGCGATCACGGACCTCCGCTCGACTTGCGGGGCCTCCCGGGGCGTGTGACGGTCACCACATGAAAGCGCTTCCTACGCCCTCGGGCCACGAGCTGGGCACGGTGACGATCTACGACGTCGCCGCGCGTGCCGGCGTCGGGATCGCGACCGTCTCCCGGGCCCTGAACGGGTCCGCTCCCGTGGCCGAGGCGACCCGGGCCCGGGTCCTCGCAGCCGTCGAGGAGCTCGGCTTCCGCCCCAGCCACGCGGGCACCTCGCTCGCCGCACGCACGCACGCCGCCAACGGGATCGTCTTCCCCGACCTGTCCGGCCCCTACTACGCCGAGGTCCTGCTCGGGTACGAGGAGAGCGCCTCACGGCTCGGCCGCAGCGTGCTGGTGCTGGCCACCCACGGGCGCCCCGACCCCGCTGCCGCCGTGCGCGACCTCGCCGGCCGCGTCGACGGGATCGTCCTGCTCGGCCGCACCGTCCCCGACCACGTGATCGAGGAGCTCAGCGCGTTCGGCCTGCCGGTCGTCGTCGTGGCCCGGCCCGAGGTCGACGGGGTCGACTCCATCCGCGCGGACGGGCTCGACGCCGCCCGCGCCCTCGGCGAGCACCTCGCCGGGCACGGCCTGCGCAAGATCGCGTTCCTCGGGTCGCCCGAGGAGTCCCCCGACGTCGCCGAGCGCTGGCGCGGCGTCCGCGAAGGTCTCGGCGCCCACGGCATCGAGCCGACCGTCACCCCGTGCCTGTTCGACGAGGAGTCGGGCACCCGCGTCGCCGCCGGGCTGCTCGCCGTCCGCGAGCGCCCCGACGCCCTCGTGTGCGCCAACGACGAGATCGCGCTCGGCGCCATCGTCGCCGCCGAGGAGATCGGCCTGCGCGTCGGCCGGGACATCGCGATCACCGGCTGGGACGACGTGATGGCTGCTCGCCACGCGCGTCCCGCACTGACCACCGTCCGGCAGCCCATGCGGACCCTCGGCGCACTCGCCGCCGAGGTGCTGGACGAGCGCATCACCAAGGAACGCACGACCCCGCGGCACGAGTCGCTCGCCACCGACCTGGTGGTCCGCGACAGCTGCGGCCTGCACCCCTGACGGACCCCTGAGGCCGTCCGGTTCGAGGAGGAACCAGCATGAAGAGATCCCTGCGCGTCAGCGTCGCCGCGTTGGCCGTCACCACCTTCGCCCTGACCGCGGGCTGCGGTCGCAGCGACGAACCCGCGGCCGAGGACGCCAGCGCTGCCCCCGTCGCGACCGGCGACGTCAGCGGTGACATCACGGTCTGGGCCATGGGCACCGAGGGCGAGAAGCTCGGCGAGTTCGCCCAGGCCTTCACCGAGGAGAACCCCGACGTGACCGTCGACGTCACGGCCATCCCCTGGGACGCCGCGCACGACAAGATCGCGACGGCCATCGCTGCCGACGAGGTGCCCGACGTCTCCATGATCGGCACCACCTGGATGGGCGAGTTCGGCACCAGCGGCGGTCTCGACCCGACACCGCCGGACCTCATCGACGAGTCCGCGTTCTTCGAGGGCGCGTGGGGTTCCACCGAGGTCGGCGGGGTCTCCTACGCGGTGCCGTGGTACGTCGAGACGCGTGTGCTGTTCGTCGACACCGCGCTCGCGGAGCAGGCCGGGGTCTCCCCGACGCCCGCGACGTGGGACGACCTGATGGCGACGTCGAAGGGCATGCAGTCCGCCGGAGCCCAGTGGGGCATCACCCTGCAGGCCGGGCAGACCGGCGCGTGGCAGACGTTCATGCCGTTCGCATGGCAGGCCGGCGCCGAGATCATGAACGCCGACCAGACCGAGTTCACGTTCGACAGCCCCGAGTTCGTCAAGGCGCTCACCTACTACCAGTCGTTCTTCACGGACGGCGTCGCGCCGAAGGAGCTGCCCGACGGCACGCTGGAACCCGACTTCGTCGCCGGCAAGATCGGCGCCTTCCAGTCCGGCCCGTGGCACATCGGGATCCTCGACGAGACCGGCGGCGAGGGCTTCCTCGACGGCGTGACCCTGGCGCCGCTGCCCGCCGACGAGAAGCAGGCGTCGTTCATCGGTGGCAGCAACCTCGCCGTGTTCAAGGGCTCCGAGAACCGCGACGCGGCCTGGAAGTTCGTCCAGTGGCTCAGCCAGCCCGAGGTCCAGGCCGACTGGTACGCCGAGACGAGCGACCTGCCGGCCGTGCAGTCCGCGTGGGAGGAGGGCGACCTCGCCTCCGACCCCGCGCTCGCCGTGTTCGGCGAGCAGATGACGACCGCGCAGGCGCCGCCGTCGATCCCGACGTGGGAGCAGATCTCCAGCGTGATCGACACCGAGCTGGAGAAGGTCTGCAAGTCCGGGATGGACCCGCAGGAGGCCGCGACGGCCATCCAGCAGCAGGCCGAGGCGATCGGCACGGGGCTCTGACCTCATGTCCACGACCCTGACCTCCGGGTCGGGCGTGCAGGCGCCGGGGGCGGCCGACCAGGCCGCCCCCCGCGTCCGCCGCTCCTCCCCCCTGCGCCGACGGCGCAGCATCGCCGCGTGGGGCATGGCGGCACCGTTCGTCGTGCTGTTCCTCGTGTTCACCGCGTGGCCGGTGGTGTCGTCGCTGTTCATGAGCGTCACCGACATCAAGAGCAAGGACCTGCAGAACCCGTTCGCGGTCAACTTCGTGGGTCTCGAGAACTTCACCACCGTGCTCGCCGACCCCACGTTCCGCAAGGCGGCGACGAACACGCTCTACTTCGTCGTCGTCGGCGTCCCCCTGACGATGGTCGTGGCGCTCGCGATCGCGGTCGCGCTCAACACCGGCATCACCAAGCTCTCCGGGTTCTTCCGGATCGGGTACTACATGCCGGTCGTCACCTCGATCGTGGCCGTCGCCGTCGTCTGGCGGTTCCTGCTACGGCCGGAGAACGGGCTGATCAACGAGGTGCTGAGCTGGGTCGGCATCACCGGCCCCGACTGGCTGGGCAGCACGACGTGGGCGATGCCGTCGCTCATCGCGATGGCCGTCTGGCGTTCGCTGGGCACGCTCGTCGTGATCTTCCTGGCCGGGCTCCAGTCCGTGCCGAAGGCCCTGCACGAGGCCGCGGCGCTCGACGGTGCCACGGCGTGGCAGCGGCTGCGCCGGATCACCATCCCGACGATCCGGCCGACCATGCTGTTCGCCGGCGTCATCACGGGCATCGGGTTCCTGCAGTTCTTCGAGGAGCCGTTCGTCATGACGCAGGGTGGTCCGCTGAACAGCACGCTCTCGGTGGCCTACCTCGTCTACAACACGTTCGGGTTCGGCAACTACGGCGTCGCGGCCGCGATGAGCTACGTGCTCTTCGCCGCGGTCGTGGTGCTCACGATCATCCAGTTCAAGGTGTTCGGCGAGCGTGACGACGCGACCGGCCAGAAGAAGCGCTGGTTCCGTCGGCAGGGAGGTGCGGTATGACCGCCCTGGAGACGAAGCCGCAGGCGAAGCCCAGGGGCACCGTCGGCTCCCACATCGGCGAGCCACAGTCCCGCCCGTGGATCTACGTGGTGCTCGGCATCGGGCTCGTGCTCGTCATCACGCCATTCGTCTGGATGGCCCTCGGGTCCGTCAAGAGCGAGGGCGAGCTGCGCGCCAACCCACCGACGTGGTGGCCGCAGAACCCGACGCTCGACAACTTCCGCGAGCTGTTCACCCGACTCGACTTCCCGCAGTTCTTCACCAACTCCGTCGTCGTCGCGGTCGTCGTGACGCTCGGCAACCTGGTGTTCTGCTCGATGCTCGGGTACGCGTTCGCCAAGCTCGACTTCTGGGGGAAGGCGTGGCTGTTCCGGCTGGTGCTGGCGACCCTGATGATCCCGGGGATGGTGACGCTGGTCCCGCTGTTCGTGCAGATCAGCAACCTGGGCATGGTCAACACGTACTTCGGGCTGATCCTGCCGTTCCTGGCCGGACCGTTCGGCGTGTTCCTCATGCGTCAGTTCATCCAGGGCATCCCCGACGAGCTGATCGACGCCGGCCGGGTGGACGGCGCCGGCGAGTTCCGGATCTTCGCGCGGGTGGTCATGCCGCTGTGCAAGCCGGCCCTCGCCACGCTCGGGATCCTCACGTTCCTCGGTTCGTGGAACAACTTCCTGTGGCCGCTGGTCGTGTCCAGCACCGAGGACATGTACACCCTGCCGGTCGCGCTCGCGCTGTACAGCGTCGGCCAGAACTCGACGCAGTACGGCCTCCTGCTCGCCGGCTCGATGGTCGTCGTCATCCCGATCCTGATCCTGTTCTTCGCGCTCCAGAAGCACGTGGTCCAGGGCCTGGCGACGACCGGCCTCAAATCATGAAGGGCTCGATGATGAGACTCCGACCTCTGGCCGCCGCTGCCGCGGCTGCCGCCCTGCTCCTGACGGGTGCGACGACCGCCTCCGCGGGCGGCCGGCACCACGAGCACGACGGCCTCACCCGCCACGACCGCGCGGACCTGAAGCGCTGGGGCCACGACACGTGGGCGTCGTTCGTCGCGATGACGGACGAGACCACGGGCCTGCCGGCCGACAACATCGACGCGTCCCTCGACGCGGCGACACGCTCCGGCTACACCTCGCCCACGAACATCGGCGCCTACCTGTGGTCGACGATCTCCGCGCAGGAGCTCGGGATCATCGGCAAGCGCGAGGCCAGGCAGCGGATGAAGCAGACGCTGGCCACGCTGGCGACGATGGAGCGGCACGAGCCGAGCGGCATGTTCTACAACTGGTACGACGAGGCCACCGCGGCGAAGCTCACGGTGTTCCCGACGGGCGAGACGATCTACCCGTTCCTGTCCTCGGTGGACAACGGGTGGATGGCCGCGGCCCTCATGGTGGTCCGCACCGCCGAGCCGTCCCTGCGCAGGCAGGCGGACGCACTCCTGGAGCCGATGAACTTCGCGGCGTTCTACGACCCGGCCGCGAACGGCGGCATCCCCGGGCGGGCCGGTCTGCTGCGCGGGGGGTTCTGGGCGGACCCGCCGAACGTGGAGACCGATCCCGGGACCGTCGACGGGTCGCCGGTGTACTTCACCAAGAACCACTACGACATCACCAACTCCGAGCCGCGGATCGCCAGCTACATCGGCATCGCTCGGGGTCAGATCCCGGCCGCGCACTACTACGCGACGGCCCGCACGTTCCCAGCCAGCTGCGACTGGGACTGGCTGGAGCAGCGCCCGGTCGGCGTGACCCGCACGTACGAGGGCATCGAGGTCTTCGAGGGTGCGTTCACGTACCGCGGCATGCACATCGTCCCGAGCTGGGGCGGCGACATGTTCGAGGAGCTCATGCCCGACATGTTCGTGCCGGAGTCCGAGTGGGCCCCGAAGAGCTGGGGCGTCAACCACCCGCTCGCCGTCCGCGCGCACATCGAGCACGGCATGGACGAGGCCGGCTACGGCTACTGGGGCTTCTCGCCGGCCAGCGACCCGTTCGGCACGTACAACGTGTACGGCGTCGACGCGATCGGCATGGACCCCACCGGGTACCCGTCGGACGCGGAGAAGACGAACGTCGACGCGGGCTACGAGGGGTGCCGTCCGGCGACCAACCCGACACCGACGTTCGGTGACGGCGTCGTGACCCCGCACGCGTCCTTCCTCGCGCTGCCGTACGCACCGCGCGAGGCCGTGCAGAACCTGCGCAACATCGAGACGGTGCTCGGCGCGTACGGCGACGGCGGGTTCTACGACTCCGTCGCGGTCCGCTCCAACACCCAGGCGAAGCGGTACCTGTCGCTCGACCAGGGCATGGTGCTCGGCGCGCTGGGCAACGTGCTCGGCGGGAACGTCCTGCACGAGTCCTTCGGGACCCGGCAGGTCGAGAAGGTCCTGCGACCGCTCATCGGCCAGGAGGAGTTCAGCGCGGGGGTGATCAAGTGACCGAGGCACGCACGGACTGGGAGAACAGGATCGGGCGTCGCTCGGACACGACAGGGGCCCCAGGCGGGGCTGGAGCGATCCCCGTGCTCGCACCGCCGGCGGGGCTGTACGCCGCGCCGGGGGTGGGGCAGGTGACGCTGCACTGGGTGCCGGTCGACGGGGCCGTCGGGTACCAGGTCGTCCGCGACGGCGTCCCGCTCGACCACCAGGGCGGCGACGTCCTGGCGGTCCCGCACGGGCCGTACGCGGACACCACCGGCGAACCCGGCGTGCCGTACCGGTACGCGGTGGCGACGGTCACCGACGTCGACGTGACCGGCCCCGCCGGTGACGAGGTCGTCGCGGCCTCGCTGCCCGCCGGGGACGCGGGCGTCGAGGTCCTGGTGGACCTCGGGACCGTCGTCCGCGAGCTGCCCCGACCGTGGCGGCCGATGATCGGCTCCGAGCACCTCAGCCTGCTGCTGAGCGACGAGACCGTGGGTGGGCAGAGCATCTCCGCCGACCTCACGTCGGCGTTGCGGGCGGCGCACGACGAGCTCGGCGTCGCGACGGTCCGCGCCCACGCGATCCTGTGCGACGACCTCGGCGTGTACCGCGAGGTCGACGGCGAGCCCGTGCACGACTTCACGGGCGTCGACGCCACGTACGACGCGCTGCTGGCCCTCGGCCTGCGGCCCGTCGTCGAGCTGTCGTACATGCCGCGCGACCTGGCGTCCGACCCGGACGTGACCGTGTTCGACTACGGCGCGATCGTGTCCCCGCCGAAGGACTGGGACCGCTGGGCGGCGCTGGTCACCGACCTCGTCGGGCACCTGGTCCAGCGGTACGGGCTCGACGAGGTCCGCGACCGCTGGTCGTTCGAGGTGTGGAACGAGCCGAACCTCGAGGTGTTCTGGTCGGGCACGCGCGACGAGTTCTGGCGCCTGTACGACGTGACGGTGAACGCCGTGCGCGAGGTGGACGACCAGCTCGTCGTCGGTGGTCCGTCGACCGCGGCCGCAGGCTGGGTGGACGGGCTCCTGGAGCACGTCGCCTCCTCGGGCGCCCCGGTCGACTTCGTCTCGACGCACACCTACGGCAACGCACCGCTGGACGTGCGGGCGACCCTCGCGCGGCACGGGCGCGAGGACGCGCAGATCTGGTGGACCGAGTGGGGGGTCAGCCCGACGCACTTCGGCAACGCCAACGACGGCGTGTTCTCCGCTGCGTTCCTGGTCCGCGGGATGCGCTCGGCCGCCGGGCGCATCGACGCGCTGTCCTACTGGGTGGTCTCCGACCAGTTCGAGGAGCTCGGCCGCCCGCCGCGGCTGCTGCACGGCGGGTTCGGTCTGCGGACCGTCGGTGAGCTGCGCAAGCCGCGGTGGTGGGCGCTGTGGCTGCTGGAGCAGCTGGGGCGCGACGAGGTCGCGGCGACCGTGACCGGCGACGGCGCGGACAGCCTGGTCGAGGTGTGGGCGTCGCGCGACGGCGACGACCGTGTCGCGATCGCGCTGTGGAACGGCACCCTGGACCAGTCGAAGGTCGACGGGTCCGCCCTCCTCGGCCGGACGGTCCAGGTCTCGGTGGACGGGCTGCCCGACGGCTCGTGGGCGGTGCGCGAGTCGCGGGTCGACGCCGACCACTCCAACATCGCGGCCCTCTGGTCGTCGATGTCGGACGGTGCCGACTGGCCGACCGACGAGCAGTGGTCGACGCTGCGGGCCGCCGACCGGCTCGCGGTCACGGAGCGCCCGCTGGACGGGTCGACCCTGCTGGTCGACCTGCCCAACCCCTCGATCGTGCTCGTGGAGCTGGTCCGCGCGGTCCACGCGGGGTGAGCCCCTGGTGGCGCAGCGCCGTCGTGTACCAGGTGTACGTCCGCTCCTTCCTGGACGGGGACGGCGACGGCGTCGGTGACCTGGCGGGCCTGACCGCCGGGCTCGACGCCGTCGCGCGCCTGGGTGTCGACGCGGTGTGGCTCACGCCCGTGTACCGCTCGCCGCAGGCCGACCACGGGTACGACGTGGCCGACCACCGCGACATCGACCCGCTCTTCGGGGATCTCGCGGCGTTCGACCGGCTGGTCGAGGCGGCGCACGAGCGCGGGCTGCGGGTGCTCATGGACCTGGTCCCGAACCACGTGTCCGACCAGCACCCGTGGTTCGTCGCGGCCCGCGCCGGCGGCCCCGAGCGGGACCTGTTCCACATCCGTCCGCGGCCCACCGGCTGGCGGTCGATGTTCGGCGGGCCGGCCTGGTCGCCGCTGCCCGACGGCGACTGGTACCTGCACCTGTTCGCCCCGGAGCAGCCGGACCTGAACTGGGCGCACCCGGTGGTGCAGGCCGACTTCGCGGACACGCTGCGGTTCTGGCTGGCGCGCGGGGTCGACGGGTTCCGGGTGGACGTCGCCGGCGGGCTGGCCAAGGACCCCGGGTACGGCGAGGTCCGTCGCGGCACCCTGCACCCGCACTGGGACCGCCCGGAGGTCCACGACATCTACCGGTCCTGGCGTCACGTGCTGGGCAGCGCACCGGCGGTCGCGGAGGCCTGGGGGCCGCCCGAGCGCACCGCGGCGTTCGCCCGCGCCGACGAGCTCGGCCAGGCGTTCGCGTTCGACGTCCTGCGCACGCCCTGGCCCGCCGCGGCCCTGCGCCGGACCGTCGACGCCCAGCTCGCGGCGCACCGCGCGGTCGGGGCCCTGCCCGCGTGGGTGGCCGGCAACCACGACATCGCCCGGGTCGCGACGCGCCTCGGACCGGAGCGAGCCCTGGCGCTGCACCTGTTCCTGCTCGCCCTGCCCGGCGCGTTCTACCTGTACGCCGGCGACGAGCTGGGCCTGCCCGACGCCGACGTCCCGCCCGAGCTGTGGCAGGACCCGCAGTCGCTGCGGTCCGGCGGCCGGCTGCCCAACCGCGACGGGGCACGCGTGCCGCTGCCGTGGACGTCCGGACCGGGCGTCGGCTTCACGACGGGAACGCCGTGGCTGCCGATCCCCGCGACCTGGCCCGTGTACGCGCGCGACCGGCAGGAGGCCGACCGCACGTCGACCTGGTCGGTGCTCCGCCGCGCCCTCGTCGCCCGTCGGTGGCTGTGGACCACCGACGACCTGACCTGGCAAGACACCCGACCCGGCGTGCTCGTCGGCCGGCGCGGCGACGCGCTCGTCGTGCTCAACACGTCATCCCGCCTGTGGCGGCTGCCCGCCGGGACGACCGTCGTCGCCCGCAGCGGCACCGGCGCCGACCCGACGACCGTCACCCCCGCGGAGTGCGTCTGGCTGACGGATGAGCCGGTACGTTTCGCAGGGTGAGAACACGGGCAGCCCTGGTCGCTGCGCTGCTCGCCCTCGTGCTGGTCGGCTGCGCCCCGGACCCTGCCGAGCCCTCGCCGCCCCCGGCCCCGTCGGCCACGCCGACCCTCACCGCGGACCCGATGGACCCCACCGGCATCCGCGCGACCGGCACCCCGGTCACCTCCGGTGCCGTGACGCTCACCGTCTCCGTCCCCGGTCTCGTGGTGGCGGTCGACCCCGACGGATCCGCCCGGGCGTCGGTCCCCGGCGACGTGCTGGTCGCCGCGCCCGAGGGTCTGACGATCACCGCCCTGTCCGACGGGACCGCCGCGGTCCGCGACGGCTCCGGCGCGTTCGTCGCCGGTCTGACCACGGACCCGTGGGGCACCGGCCTGGTCCAGGTGGGTCCCGACGTGGTCCGGCTCGACGACGCCGCCGACCTCTGGTTCACCTCCGTCGCCGTCGAGAGCGCCGTCTGGGGCGAGGCGGAGGGCGGCCGGTCGCTCGCCGTCACGCCCAGCGCGTGGGCCCGTGCTCGCGGGCAGGCCGCGCAGGAGGGTCTGTGGGCGCAGGTCGTCGCCCTGGCACCCGAGGCGGACACCCCCGGCATGAAGGCGCAGCTCGAGTGCCACGAGCTCGGCGCCCCGGACAAGGCCACCTGGAACCTGGAGCCGTGGCGGCCCGACGTCGACGCCATCGAGATGATCCGCGAGCGCTGCAACCCCTGACGAGGCTCGGCCCGTCTCCCGCGGGATGCGCGAGGAGGCGGGCCGAGCACCCACCGCCCGGGGGGTGTGGCGGCGGGTCAGCGCGCCGGATCGGCGCGCGGTCTGCGGGTCAGCGCTTGTGCTTCTCCGAGACGGGGGCGTCGCCCGAGGCGCGCTGCGCCCGGTAGTAGGCGCGCGCCTCGTCCTGCCGGGCCTGCTCGGCTCCCGACGCGATGGGTGCCCGCAGGTGCGCCTGCTCGTAGCCGAACGCGTCGACGAGCGACTGCGCGTGCGGGCGCAGCCGCGCCAGCAGCCGGTCGATGTACGACGTCACGGTGCGGGCGCGCCCGGCGGACAGCCGGCCGTTCAGCAGGTACCAGGTGAGGTTCCGCTCGATGACCGTGAGCCCGAACAGGTCCCGGACCCACGTGAGGATCTGGCGGGTGCCGGGGTCGGTGACGCGCTCCAGCGCGGCCGTGAACGACTCCCACTGCACCAGCTCGGCGTGCGCGCGGGCCGCCGCGATGAGCTCGTGCTGGTGGGCGTTGAACAGTGCCGCGGCGGTCGCGGGGTCGGCCTTCTGCGCCGGGCGCAGCCCCTGGGCGACCTCGGCGACCATCGTCTCGACGCGGTCCACCAGCAGCTCGCGCTGGGTGGCCGTCTCGCGGAGCTGACCGGCCGAGCGGCGCGGGTCGCCGACGTCGGCGATGGTCTGCACGGCACGGTGCAGAGGTGTGCGGAACCGGGCGGCGTCGGACGCGCGCTCGGCCACCATGCGGGCGACCTTCGTCGCGTCGAGGTGCTTGAAGCTCTTCGCGTAGTCGGTGAGCAGACGCTTCCCGACGAGCTGCAGCAGGACCGTGTTGTCGCCCTCGAACGTCGCGTACACGTCCATGTCGGCGCGCAGCCCGGTGATCCGGTTCTCCGCGAGGAACCCGGCCCCGCCGCACGCCTCGCGGGCGACCTGGAGCGTGTTCAGCGCATGCCACGTCGACGCCGGCTTGAGCGCCGCGGCGAGCGTCTCCAGGTCCTCGCGCGTCTCCGGGGTGTCGTTGCGGCCCGAGAACACGTCGTCGAACGCGGCGAGCAGGTCCTCGTGCGCGAACCCGGCGGCGTACGTCTCGGCGAGCAGCGGGAGCAGGCGGCGCTGGTGCTCGGCGTAGTCGAGGATGACGACCTCGTCGGTGGGCGACGCGCCGTTGAACTGGCGGCGCTGGTTGCCGTACGTGATCGCGATGGTCAGACCGATGCGGGCGGCCGTGACCGCGGCGCCGTCGAGCGAGACGCGACCCTGCACGAGCGTGCCCAGCATCGTGAAGAACCGGCGACCCGGGCTCGCGATGGGCGACGAGTAGGTGCCGTCCTCGTCCACGTCGCCGTAACGGTTCAGCAGGTTCGTGCGCGGGACGCGGACCTGGTCGAACCAGAGCCGGCCGTTGTCGATGCCGTTCAGGCCGCCCTTGAGCCCGTCGTCCTCACCGCCGACGCCGGGCAGGAACTCCATCGTGGCCTCGTCGCGGATCGGGACGTAGAACGCGTGCACCCCGTGGTCGGTCCCCGCGGTGATCAGCCGCGCGAACACGGTGGCCGCGGTGCCGTGCACCCCGGCGTTCCCGAGGTAGTCCTTCCACGCCGCACGGAACGGCGTGTGGATGACGAACTCCTGCGTCGCCGGGTCGTACGTCGCGGTCGTGCCGATGGCGGCGACGTCCGAGCCGTGGCCCGTCTCCGTCATCGCGAACGCGCCCGGGACCTTGACCGACAGCGCGTCGGCCAGGAACTCGTCGTGGTTGCGCTCGGTGCCCAGGTGGTAGATCGCGGACGCGAACAGCCCCCACTGCACACCCGACTTGATCTGCAGCGACGGGTCCGCGTGGGTGAGCTCCTCGAACCGGGCGAGGAAGCCGCCGTGGTCCTCCGCACCGCCGAAGCGCTCCGGGAACGAGCGGTGAACGTCACCCTCGGCGGCGAGCAGGCGGAGCTGGCCGAGGACGCGCTCGCGGTGGTCGGCCAGGGACTGGCCCTCGATCCGGTGGAACCGCTCGTCGGCCATCAGCTTGCGCGCGGCGAGCCGGAGCTCCGGGTAGTGGCCCAGCAGGACCTGCTGCAGGTGCGCGATGTCGACGTTGGTGACGTCGGCGTCGAGGCGGGGGTCGCCCGCCTCGGGCGCGTCGACGGTGAGGCGCGGGTTGGTGGTGGTCGTCATCGGGACTCCTCGGGAGACGTGCGGTTGCGGTCACGGGCCAGGAGCCCGACGGGTCCGGCCCAGAGCCATGCGGCGACCTGGGCGGTGAGCTCTTCGCGGTCCGGGCTGGCTGGCTCGTCGCGGTGGGCCAGCCACCACTCGCCGGAGCCGCGGACGAAGCCGACGGCACCGGCGGCCCAGGACTCGGCCAGCGCGACGCGGGCGGCGAGTGCGCTGTCGTCCTCTTCCGAGGCTTCCGGCCGGCGTGCCGTCCGCCGACCGTCGTGCTCCTCCGTCAGTCCCCGGGCGAACGGTGCGGCGACGAGCGCGGTGACCGAGTCGAGGAAGTGCCCGAGCGGGCCACCCGACTCCACCGAGCCGTTGCGCGTCACGAACGCGTAGACGTTGGGCGACGACTCGATCATCTCGAGGTACACCGCGACCATCGCCCGCAACCCGTCGCGGGGGGTCGGCGCGATCCGCAGGACGCCCTCGAGCGCCCCCTGGATCTGCAGCACGACGGCCTCGGCGACGGCGATCTGCAGGCCGGTCTTGTCCGCGAAGTACCGGTAGACGATCGACTTGGAGGTGCCCGCGGCGGCCGCGATCTCCTCCATCGACACGTCGGGGCCCTTGTGGTGGACCGTCCGGCGCGCGATGCGCACCAGCTCCGCGCGGCGGGCCTCGCGGTGGTCGGCCCAGCGGGTCGACCGGCCGTCGGCGGCGAAGGCGTCCTCAGCAGGACGTCTGGTCGCGGGGGGCGTCGGAAGGGCCGGTCGCGCACGACCGGCCTCGGTGTTCAGCAGCGTGAGGGCCGTCGCCTTCGACTGGCCCGGTGTGACAGGGCTCACGAGACCGAAGGTATCAGGTACTGTGGGTTTCGGACACCACGTCATCATCATCGAGCCTCCGCGCTCGGCACCGCTCAGCGACGAAGCGAGAGGAACGCGCCCCATGGCACGCCCCACCACCCCCACTCCCGAGGTCCGCAGGGCCTACGTGCTCGGCGGCAACCGGATCCCCTTCGCCCGCGCCGGCGGCCCCTACGTCCGGGCCAGCAACCAGGACATGCTCACCGCCGCGATCGACGGGCTCGTCGCCCGGTACGGCCTGCAGGGCGAGCGCATCGGCGAGGTCGCCGCGGGCGCCGTGCTCAAGCACAGCAAGGACTTCAACCTCACCCGCGAGGCCGTCCTCGGGTCGGCGCTCTCGGCCGAGACCCCCGCGTACGACGTGCAGCAGGCCTGCGCGACCGGCCTCGAGACCGTCGTCTCGCTCAGCAACAAGATCCGCCTCGGCCAGCTCGAGTCCGCGATCGCCGGCGGCGTCGACTCCACGTCGGACGCCCCCATCGCGGTCAGCAACCGCCTGCGCCGCGCGCTGCTCGACCTGTCCCGCGCCAAGACCGTCGGGCAGAAGCTCGCCGCGGTCTCGAAGATCCGCCCCAAGGACCTCGCGCCCGTCGCCCCGAACACCGGCGAGCCCCGCACGCACCTGTCGATGGGCGAGCACCAGGCGCTGACCACGGCGCAGTGGGAGATCACGCAGGCCGCGCAGGACGAGATCGCGCTGGCCAGCCACCAGCGCCTCGCCGCCGCGTACGACTCCGGGTTCTTCGACGACCTGGTCACCCCGTTCCGGGGCCTGACGCGCGACGCCAACCTGCGCGCCGACTCCTCGCTGGAGAAGCTGGCCAAGCTCAAGCCGGCCTTCGGGCTCGGCCTGGACACGCCCGCGACGATGACGGCCGGCAACTCCACGCCGCTGTCCGACGGCGCCTCGACGGTGCTGCTCGGGTCCGCCGACTGGGCCGCCGCGCACGACCTGGTCCCGCTCGCCTCCGTGGTCGACGCCGAGGCCGGCGCGGTCGACTTCGTGCACGGCGACGACGGCCTGCTGATGGCCCCCGCGTTCGCCGTGCCGCGCCTGCTCGCCCGCAACGGGCTGACGCTGGCCGACGTCGACCTGGTCGAGATCCACGAGGCGTTCGCCGCGACCGTGCTGACGACGCTGGCCGCGTGGGAGTCCGAGGAGTTCGGGCGTACCCGGCTCGGGCTCGACGGCGCGTTCGGCACGGTCGACCGTGCCCGGTTGAACGTGCACGGCTCGTCGCTGGCCGCGGGCCACCCGTTCGCCGCGACCGGCGGGCGGATCATCGCGACGGTCAGCAAGGAGCTGCACCGCCGCAAGGAGGCCACCGGCGCGCCGGTGCGCGCGCTCGTGTCCGTGTGCGCAGCCGGCGGGCTGGGCCTCACCGCGATCCTCGAGGCGGCCTGACCATGAGCGACACCTACCTGAACCTGGTCAACACCGGCTTCACCAAGAAGGTCGCGAAGCAGCTCGGGCTGCCGCAGCCGGCGCCCCTGCGCCGCTACGAGCCCGGGCAGCCGCTCCTCCAGGGCGCCGTCCTGGTGCTCGGACGCGGATCGGAGTCCGACGCGCTCGCCGGGTACCTGTCCGCCGACTGGGACCTGGACGTGCACCGGCACGCGACGCCGGGCACGCGGTACTCCGCGGTCGTCCTCGCGCTCACCGAGCTGACGCACCCCGACCAGCTGGCGGAGCCAGTGCTGGCCGCCGGCGCCGTCCTCAAGTCGCTGCCGAAGGGCGCCCGCGTCGTCACCGTCTCCCGTGCCTCACGGGCCGACGACGCCCCCGCGGTCGCCGCCGCCCGGCAGGGCGTCGACGGGCTGCTGCGGTCGCTGGCCAAGGAGCTGCGCGGCGGCTCGACCGGCAACGGCGTCGTGCTGGCCGCCGACGTCCCCGTCACGGCGCCGTCCGTCGTCGGTGCGCTGCGGTTCTTCCTGTCGACGAAGTCCGCGTTCGTCGACGGGCAGCTGCTGGCCGTCGACTCCGCCGCCGGCACGCTGCCCGAGGACTGGTCCGCGCCGCTGGCGGGTCGCGTCGCCGTCGTCACCGGTGCCGCTCGCGGCATCGGCGCCTCGATCGCCGACACCCTGGCCCGCGACGGCGCCACCGTCGTCGCCGTCGACATCCCGGCCGCCGGCGAGCAGCTGGTGACCGTCGCCAACCGGGTGCACGGGACCGCGCTGCAGCTGGACGTCACCGCCGACGACGCCGGAGCCCGCATCCTCGAGCACGCGCTCCAGCGGCACGGCCGGCTCGACATCGTCGTGCACAACGCCGGGATCACGCGCGACAAGCTCCTGGCCAACATGGCCCCCGACACCTGGGACTCCGTGCTCGCCGTGAACATCGCGTCGCAGCTGCGCATCAACGAGGCGCTGCTGACCTCCGGCGACTTCACCGACGCGCCGCGGATCGTGTCGCTCGCGTCGACGTCGGGCATCGCCGGCAACCGCGGCCAGACCAACTACGCCGCGTCCAAGGGCGGAGTCATCGGCATGGTCCGCGCGACCGCGCCGCTGCTCGAGGCGTTCGGCGGGACCGCCAACGCGGTCGCACCCGGGTTCATCGAGACCGAGATGACCGCGCGCATCCCCGCCGTCACGCGGCAGGTGGCCCGTCGACTGAACTCCCTGCAGCAGGGCGGGCAGCCCGTGGACGTCGCCGAGACCGTGGCGTTCCTGGCCTCCCCCGCCGCCGGTGGTGTCGTCGGACGGGTGCTGCGGGTGTGCGGGCAGAACCTGGTGGGCCAGTGACTCCTGGTGGGGCGACAACGACGGTCCTCCTGCCCGAGGTTCCCTCGCTCGGCGGGCTGTACGCACGCGGAGCCGGGCTGTCGCTAGCGCGGCGCATGCGGCCCGGGCCGTCGGCGCTTCCCGACGTGGAGTACGTGGTGCGCGGGGTGCAGTCGTCGTCGGAGCACCTGACGGACTACCAGCACCTGCTCGGGGAGTCCGGGTCCGACGAGCTGCCCGCCGGGTTCGTGCACGTCCTGGCGTTCCCCGTCGCGACCGCGCTCATGGTCCGCAGCGACTTCCCACTGCCGCTCGTCGGCCTCGTCCACCTGGCCAACCGCGTGACCCAGCTGCGGCCGCTGCGGCTCGGGGACGTCCTCGACGTGCGCGCCACGGCCACCGACCTGCGGCCGCACCGGTCCGGCACGCAGGTGGACCTGGTGACCGAGGTGTCCGTCGACGGGTCGGTCGCGTGGCGCGGGGTGTCGACGTACCTCGCACGCGGGGTGTTCCTCGCGGGGACCGTCACGGAGCCCTCGGAGACCTTCGTCCCGCCCACGCCCACCGGCCGCTGGAAGCTCGACGGCGACGTCGGACGGCGGTACGCCGCGGTGTCCGGCGACCGGAACCCGATCCACCTGTCCGCGCTCTCGGCCAAGGCCCTCGGGTTCCCGCGGGCCATCGCGCACGGCATGTACACCGCGTCGCGCGCGCTCGCCGACGTGGGCGCCGGGCGCGGGGACGCGTTCGAGTGGGCTGCCGAGTTCGTGAAGCCGGTGCTGCTGCCGGGGACGGTCACCGTGCGGATCGCGCGCTCGTCGGAAGGGTTCGCGTTCGCCGGCTGGGACGCCCGCTCCGGCAAGCCGCACCTGACCGGGTCCGTCACCCCGCTGCGCTGAGCCGGGCCTCCAGGCCGTCGCGGACCGCGGGCCACTCGTCGGTCAGGATCGAGAAGTAGGCGCTGTCCCCGCGCGTGCCGTCGGGTGCCAGCCGGTGGCTGCGCAGGACGCCCTCCGGGACGGCGCCGAGGCGTCGGATCGCCGCGATGGAGCGGGCGTTGCGCGCATCGGCCCGGAACGCGACCCGCGCACAGCCCCACGTCTCGAATGCGTGCGTGAGCATCAGCAGCTTGCACGCGGGGTTGTTCGTCGTGCCCCACCAGCGCGGGTCGTAGTAGGTGTAGCCGATCTCGACGCGGCCGATGCGCGGGTCCCAGTCGTAGAACGACGTGGAGCCCCGGACCTCGCCCGTCGCGTCGTCGAGGACCGCGAACGCTAGCCGGCTCGGTGCCTGCTGGGCGGCTCGGATCTCGACCCTCATGACCTCCGGGGAGTCCGGGGTCGGGGAGGACATGCCCGCCCAGAGGCGGTCGTCGACGAACGCGGAGAGCGGCCCGGCGTGCTCGTCGGCCAGCGGGACCAGGCGGGTGCCGTGGCCGTCGAGGGTCAGGTCGTGCAGCATCCTGCGATGCTGGCACGACCCGACCCTCCGGTGCTCAGAGGTCCGCGGGCCGCAGGACGAACGTGATCGCGTGCGCGATCTGCACGTTGCCCTTGTTGAGGTCGAGCTTGCCGGGGACCAGGAACGGGTTGAGGTCGTTGCGGTCCTGGTCGCGCAGCTGCACGACGCCCCAGCGCTTGGAGAGGACGTCGACGGTGATCGTGCCGCCCTGGGCGGTGGTGAGCACCGCGTTGTCGCTGGCCAGCGCCGTACCG
Organism: Cellulomonas sp. Leaf334; assembly: GCF_001424195.1. GTDB lineage: Bacteria > Actinomycetota > Actinomycetes > Actinomycetales > Cellulomonadaceae > Cellulomonas. The sequence continues at coordinate 145,961 of NZ_LMOO01000008.1, forward strand.
GAGTCGATCGTCGCGCCCGGGACCACGTGGTAGAGCAGGACCTGCTCGATCGCGTCGATGCCGACCGCCCCCGCGAGCGCCGTGAGGACCTCCTGCTCGCTGCCGTACCAGCGGTGCGTCAGGTCCTTGGCGAGCAGCTGGAACGCGCGGTCGTTCGGCACGAACGCCGTGAGCGGGACCGTGCCGTCCGCGAGGACCGCGACGGGGCTGCCGGGCTTTGCCGCGAGGACCGCGCCGACGGCCTGGTCGAGGATGTCGAAGTCGCGCCAGCTGCGGTCGAACGTGTCGCCGTCCGAGGCGAGCAGGGCGGCCAGGCTCGACGTCCCCGTCGGCGGAGCGGCGGTGGCCGACGGGGCGAGCGCGAGTCCTGCGCCGGCGAGCAGACCGGTGGCGACGAGGGCGGAGAGCGTGCGGCGGATCCTCATGGTGGGCTCCTACGGACGACGGGCCGCGGCGGACACCCCTGCGCCGCGCCGCGCGGACGCCCAGGAGGACGCCCTGTGTCCCCTTCGTCCGGAACCGGCCCGCGGGATGCACCCCGAGACCGATCCCCGACCGCTTCACCGAACTCGTCAGTCCCAGCCGAACTCGTCGGTTGCAAGCGACGAGTTCGGCGCGAACTGACGAGTTCGGTGGGTTGCGGTCGGGCTCGGGGTGAGACTGCGGGCTCGCGTGCTCGACCGCGCGGGCGTTGGGGTGGAGCGGCGTGCCTGCGGCTGGTGCGTCAGTCGTCCAGGGCCGGGCCGCAGGCTGCGGCGGCGGTGGCTGCCAGGTGGTTCAGGCCGTGGACCGCGAGGAGGGGGCGGGTGTCCTCGACGACCGCCCAGCAGCCGTCGACGACCTCGTAGCGGACAGCGGGGCCGGTCGACAGGTACTGCGTGAGGGCGACGACCAGGCGGTCGACCGCCTCGCTCGTCGTGCCGACGCCGACCGACGCGCGGATCGCACCGCCGGACGCGCCCAGGTGCGCGAGGAGCGGGTGCGCGCAGAAGCGACCGTCGCGGACGCCGATGCCGTGCTCGGCCGCGAGGTACGCCGCGACCAGGCCGGGGTCGTGGTCGGGCACCGTGAACGTGAGCACGCCGACGGGCGCCTCCGAGTCCGGCCAGATGCGCGCGATCTCGACGCCGTCGATCCCCGACAGCCCGGAGACCAGCCGCTCGCGCAGGGCCTCCTCGTGGGCGGCCAGGGCACCCGCCGGGAGCGCGGCGAGCTGGTCGCACGCCTCCGCGAGCGCGATGGCGCCGATCACGTTGGGCGACCCGGCCTCGTGGCGCGCCGGGGCGGGCTGCCAGACGGTCCGGTCGGCGCGCACGTCGCGCACCGCACCTCCCCCTGCGAGGTACGGCGTGCCCGTGTCGAGCCAGTCCCGACGACCGACGAGGGCCCCCGCACCGAACGGTGCGTACGTCTTGTGGCCCGAGAACGCGACGTAGTCGGCGTCCGTGTCCGTCAGGGAGAAGCCGCGGTGCGGGACCAGCTGCGCGCCGTCGACGGCCACCCGGGCGCCCTCGGCGTGCGCGAGCGCGACGACCCGGTCGATCGGCAGCGCCTCCCCTGTCACGTTGGACGCGCCCGTGATCGTGACCAGCGCGTACGGCTGGCGGGCGAGCTCGTCGCGCAGCGCGTCGAGGGTCTCGGCGACGGTGCCCCGGATCGGCAGGATCGTCGTGCGGTTGCCGCGGCGATCGCTCGACTGGACCCAGGGCAGCAGGTTGGCGTGGTGCTCGACGTCCAGGACGAGGACCCGACCGCCGTCGGGGACGACCCCCGCCAGGAGGTTGAGCGAGTCGGTGGTGTTGCGCGTGATGATCGCGACGTCGTCGGGACGTGCGTCGACGAACCGCGCGACGGTCTGGCGGGCCGACTCGTACAGGGCCGTCGACACCTGCGACAGGTACCCCGCGCCGCGGTGCACCGACGCGTACAGCGGCAGCACCTCGGTCACGCGGGCGGCGACGGCCTCGAGCGCCGGGGCGCTGGCGGCGTAGTCGAGGTTGGCGTAGACGCGCTGCGTGCCGTCGACCAGCGGGACGGTGGTGGTGCCGCCGACGACCGGGAGCAGGGCGCCCACCTCGTCGACGGAGGCACACGAGAGGCGCTCGGCGATGACGGTCATGATGGTCCTCCGACACGTTCCGGGGGGACACCGACAGCGGTGGAACCCCGCGCTTGCCACGACCCGGGCGGGGCGCGGCCAGGTCGTCACCCGGGGCACCCCACCGCGGAGGAGGGTTGCCGGCCAGCGAGCCGGGGCTTGACGCTGGCGCTCATGACCTGTGACGAGGGTCCCGGCACGTCCCAGGACCTGTCAACGCGGCACGCGAACCGTCTCGCCTGACGGGACGCCTTGTCCACCACTTGGAGCGCGGGCGCCGCCGCGCGTAGCATCGCCGCACCATCCAGAGCGGCTGAGAGATCTGGCTCGACGACGCCGCAGCAACCCGCGGGCACCTGTGCCCGGCCGAGGGTGCTACCGCCAGGACCGATGGAGGCGACATGACGGCCGTACCGATCGAACGCAGGCGCTACCGGCTGCTCACCGGCCCCGACGACGCCGCGTTCTGCGACCGCGTCACCGCCGCGCTCGACGAGGGCTACGCGCTCTACGGCAGCCCTGCCGCGACGTTCGACGGCGAGCACGTGATCGTCGCGCAGGCCGTCGTCCTGCCCTCCGCCACCACCCACGAGACGAGGCCCGTATGAGCTACGCCGGCGACCTGACCCCCCAGCAGGCCTGGGACCTCCTGACGTCCGACCAGAGCGCCGTGCTCGTCGACGTCCGGACCGACGCCGAGTGGCGCTACGTCGGCATCCCCGACTCCGCCCCGCTCGACGGCCGCGCGGCCCTGGTCGAGTGGGTGTCCTACCCGTCCGGACGGCCGAACCCGCAGTTCCTCAAGCAGCTCACCGAGGCGGGCGTCACGGCCGGTCGGCCCGTCGTGTTCCTGTGCCGCTCCGGCGTGCGCTCGATCGCGGCCGCGCAGGCGGCGACCGCGGCAGGCCTCGGCCCCGCGTACAACGTGCTCGAGGGCTTCGAGGGTGACGTCGGCCCCGACGGCCACCGCGGGCACTCCGGCTGGCGCGCCGCGGGTCTGCCCTGGCGGCAGGCGTGAGCGCCGGCCGCGTCCCCGGTCCGAACGACTGGGACGACCGGCGCACCCCCCGCACCGACCTGCGCCCCGACACCCTCGCGGTGCGCGGCGGCCTGGTCCGCAGCCAGTTCCAGGAGACGTCCGAGGCGCTGTTCCTCACGCAGGGGTTCGTGTACGGCGGCGCCGCCGAGGCCGAGGCCGCGTTCGCCGGTGACACCGACCGGTTCCTGTACTCCCGGTACAACAACCCCACGGTGTCCACGTTCGAGGAGCGGCTGCGGCTGCTCGAGGGCGCCGAGGCGGCCGTCGCCACCGCGTCGGGCATGTCCGCGGTGTTCACCGCGATCGCCGCCCTGGTCGAGTCAGGCTCCCGGATCGTGTCCGCCCGTGCGCTGTTCGGGTCCACCGTCGTGATCTTCGAGGAGATCCTGGCCAAGTGGGGCGTGCGCACCGACTACGTCGACGGCCACGAGCTGGACCAGTGGGAGGCCGCGCTGTCCACGCCGGCCGACGTCGTGTTCTTCGAGACGCCGTCCAACCCGATGCAGGACCTGGTGGACATCGCGGCGGTCACCCGGCTCGCGCACGCCGCCGGGGCCACGGTCATCGTCGACAACGTCTTCGCCACCCCCGTGCTGTCCCGGCCGCTCGACTTCGGTGCCGACGTCGTCGTGTACTCCGCGACCAAGCACATCGACGGGCAGGGCCGCGTGCTCGGCGGCGCGATCCTCGGCACGGAGGAGTACATCCGCGGTCCCGTGCAGACGCTGATCCGCAACACCGGCCCGTCGCTGTCGGCGTTCAACGCGTGGGTTCTGCTCAAGGGCCTGGAGACGCTGTCGCTGCGCGTGCGTCACCAGACCGCGTCGGCCCTGCGGGTCGCGACGTGGATCGAGCAGCAGCCCGGCGTCTCGCTCGTCCGCTACCCGTACCTGCCGTCGCACCCGCAGCACGCACTCGCGCTCACGCAGCAGTCCGGCGGCGGGACCGTCGTCACGTTCAACCTGGCGGTGCCCGAGGGGGCGACCCCCGACGTGACCAAGAAGGTCGCGTTCGGGTTCCTGGACGCGCTGCGGGTCGTCGACATCTCCAACAACCTCGGCGACGCCAAGTCGCTCGTCACGCACCCCGCGACGACGACGCACCGCAAGCTCGGTCCCGAGGGCCGTGCGGCGGTCGGCATCGCCGAGTCGACCGTGCGGCTCTCCGTCGGGCTCGAGGACCCCGCCGACCTGATCGACGACCTCGCGCAGGCCCTCGGGACGCTCGCGGGCTAGAGCCGCACCGTCTCGTTCTCGCCGCCGTCGTAGCGCTCGCCGGTGACCTTGGCCTTGACCAGGCTGAACGCCGTCGTCAGGCGGCCGCCCTTGGCGTGCCAGTACTCGGCCGTCTGCCCGTGCAGCACGACGAGGACCAGTCCGGGAGTCTCCGGCCCGTCGGGGAACCACGCCTCGGCGGTCACGCCCCAGAGCTCGCGGTTCCTGGCGACGTCGCGGACCACCTCGGCCGATCCCGACACCGAGACCCATGCCGTCGAGTCGGCGAACGCCGCGTTCGCGGGGCTGCCCGCCTCGATCTCGTGCACCTTGTGGCTGTCGGCGTCGGCGAAGAACCACAGGTCCCCGTCGAAGTCCACGTCCTGCACACCCATCGGCCGGCTCACGAGCGAGCCGTCCGCACCCACCGTCGTGAGCATCGCGATCTTCGCGTCCTTGATCAGACCAGCCACCGTGGCGACGTCGTCGTCGTGCGTCATGCGTCCTCCTCGACCAGCGCGCTCACGGGGCTGCTGACCGCGGCGCCCGGCCACGGTAGGCACGATGCCTCGATGCTGCATGCGCTGCCGGCGTCGCAGGAAGATGAGTGGATGCGGTTCGCGGAGGTGGCGCGGACGCGCGCTCAGACGTCCTTGGCCATCCAGAGCGACAGGAAGTCGCCGGTGAAGTCGAAGAAGGGCACCACCGGGCGGTAGCCGGCCGACAGGTAGAGAGTGACCGCCTCGGGCTGCCGGATCCCGGTCTGCAGGACCACGCTGGTCAGTCCGCGCTCGCGTGCGTCGTCCTCGACGGCGGCGAGCAGGGCACGGGCCGCACCGGAGCCGCGCGCGGACTCGTCGACCCACACCTTCTTCAGCTCGACCGACCCCGCGGGGTAGCCGTCCCGTGCGGCACGCAGGGTTGCGCAGCCGACGGGGTTGCCGTCGACCCACGCGACGACCGTGGTCAGGGCACCGACGCCCTGCTGCGGGTCGTCCGCCTCGAAGCCGCCCGGGGTGCTCGCGGCGATCTCCGGGTAGCGCACCTCGATGTCGAGCCACATCGCGAACCGCAGCGCGGTGGCCACCGGGTCGGACCAGTGGGTGCGGGTGATCGTGACCGTCGGGCGCTCGCCGGTGCGCGGGGGGCGGGGCGTCGACGGTCCGAGGTCCTTGGCGAAGCAGCGGGACTCGGCCTCGACCGCGTACTCGCCGAAGTTCGGGATCGAGCGGTACCCCTCGCTCAGGTACAGGCCGATCGCGGACGCCTGCAGCACCCCTGTCTCCAGGACGAGCCGGCGGAAGCCCTTGTCCTGCGCCACCTGCTCGAGCTCACGCACCACCGCGCGGGAGTGGCCACGACCCCGGTGGGCCGGCACGACGAACATGCGCTTGAGCTCGCCGACGCCGTCGCCCAGCTCGTCGGACGCGTCACGGATCGCCCCGCACGCCACCGGCTCGCCGTCCACCCGCACGAGGAGCATCGCGACGATGCTCTCGCCGGTCATCTCGTGGCCGATGTCCTCCTCGCCGTACAGGGCGAGGAGCTCGGCCTGCTGGGCGGTGCGCAACCGGAGCGCGTCCGGGTCGTCCCAGTCGACGAGCGTGATGGTGGTGCTCAACGCTCAGCCGACGAGTGCCTTGAGGACCGACGTGAAGAAGCGCAGCCCGTCGGTACCGGTCCGCGGACCCTGGACGCCGTCCGGCCCGAAGCCCGGCTCGACCGCGTGCTCGGGGTGCGGCATGAGACCGACGACGTTGCCCGCCGCGTTCGAGATGCCGGCGATGCTGCGGCGCGACCCGTTCGGGTTCCAGCCCTGGTAGCGGAAGACCACGCGGCCCTCGCCCTCCAGCTCGTCGAGCGTGTGCTCGTCGGCGACGTACTGGCCGTCCTGGTTCTTCAGCGGGATCGTGATGTGCTCCCCCGCCGTGTAGTCACGGGTCCAGGCCGTGTCGACGTTGTCGACCGAGAGGACCTGCTCGCGGCACACGAAGTGCAGGTGGTCGTTCTTGATCATCGACCCCGGCAGCAGGTGCGCCTCGGTGAGGACCTGGAAGCCGTTGCAGATGCCGAGGACCGGCAGGCCTTTGTGCGCGGCGTCGACGATCTCGCCCATGACCGGCGCGAACCGGCTGATCGCACCGGCGCGCAGGTAGTCGCCGTACGAGAAGCCGCCGGGCAGGACGACCGCGTCGACCCCGTGCAGGTCGGCGTCGCCGTGCCACAGGGAGACGGCCTCGGCGCCCGCGAGGCGGACCGCGCGAGCCGCGTCGCGGTCGTCCAGCGTGCCGGGGAAGGTGACGACGCCGACCCGGGTCATGCCTGGGTGTCCTCGTAGACCGCGACGACGTCCTCGATCACCGGGTTGGACAGCACGTGCTCACCGGCCTCGCGGGCCGCGGCGAGGATCTCCTCGGTCACCGGCCCGTCGACCTCGAGCTCGAACCGCTTGCCCTGACGGACGGACGCGAACTGCCCGAACCCGAGCCGCGGCAGGGCGCCGGCGACGGCCTTGCCCTGCGGGTCGAGGATCTCGGGCTTCGGCATGACATCGACGACGACTCGTCCCACGAAAGGGCTCCAGGTGTTCGCGCGGCGGTGGGGGGTCGCGGCGATTCTAGCGAGTGGTTCGGGGGCCGCCGCGCACGTGCTCAGTCGGTGGAGACCAGCGCGGGGACGAGGCCCTCCTGGACGGTGTCGACGCCCGGCGGCCGACCCCGGAACGCGATCCGCAGGGCGTCGACGAGGGCCAGGTCGGCCGGACCCGACCGCGACGTCAGCCAGACCACCAGCAGCGCCGGCAGTGCCAGGAGCGCGCCCACCGCGACCCCGACGGAGAAGAACAGGTCCGCACGGCCGGAACCCTCCACCCACGCGAGACCGAGGAAGCAGCCGCTCAGCACGGCGACGAGCATGCGGTGTCGTGGGATCGGCCGGACGAGGCGTCGCGACGGCTGGGCGGGCCGGACGGGCACCAGCTGTCGCAGACGGCGACGGGCGAGCGGGGAGCCGAGAACACCCGACGCGAGCGCCCCTGCGAGCGCCACCAGCAGCACGGGCGAGGTGCCGGAGCGCGCGGCGGTGACCGTCTCGACGCAGGCGTCGCCGCACGCCGCCGTAGCGAGCCTGGTCGGCGCAGTCAGGCAGGCCGTCACGGCCCCCAGCCCGACGACCCCGACGGCGACCGCCAGCATCCCTGCGGACCCGCGTACGGTCAGCCGGTCGCGCATCACCCACCCGAACAGGAAGGTGTCGGCGGTGAGCTCCTCACCCGCATCGGCAACCAGGTGCTTCCGCGCCTGCTTCTGCAGCTGCCAGCGGCCGCGGGAAAGTACTCCGACCGACATCCCCAGGGCCAGCACCACGGCGGTCCACGACGGCATGTGCGGCCGGTCACCGGTCACCAGCGGGAGCAGCACTGAGACCGCGACGAACAGGACGACCAGGTTGCCCAGCATCCGCAGCGGCGCCGACGCCCCCTCGAGGTCGTCGCGGACCCACCCGCGGTACCGGGCGGGGACGCGCCGGTCGAACAGCCGGTACGCGAGCACGTGCCGCAGCGGCGGGCGGGTCCGTGCGCGGGTCGCCCACCCCGCCCGGACCAGTCCCGCAGCCGTCCGCGCGTCGACGCGCGTCGCACCCGGCGCCGCAAGGTCGGCGAGCAGCGCGACCAGCTCGTCGCCCCGCCGCAGCCGCCAGCGACGCGGGTACGCCCGCAGCCATCGGTGGACGGACCGCTCGAAGCGGGGGTCGACGGTCATCGGCTCTCCAGGGCGACGGCGGGGGTGAGGTCAGGGACGAGGTCGGTGTCGTACCGCTCGACCTCGACGGGGCGGTTGGTCCAGGCCACGTGCCGCAGGTCGACGAACGCGAGGCCGTCGGTCACGCGCGCGTGCCGCCACGCCGCGAACACGGTCGGGAGGAGGAACAGGCAGACGGGGGCGGCGACGGCGGAGAGCGACAGCGCCCAGACCCCGGTCGCCTCGGCGAGCGCGGCCGCGACGATCAGGCCGGTCCAGAGCGCCACGGCGACACCGGCGTGCGGTGCGGTGCCGACGAGCCGGCGTGCAGGCTGGTCGGGTGCCACCGCGAGCAGCCGTCGGAACCGGCGCGCGACGGCGATCCCGACGACGAGCCCGACGACCGCGGCGGCCGTCAGCGGGGCGGTGATCAGCAGCTGCGCGTCCCGCGGCACCGTCACGGTCTCGACGCAGCCGGCACCGCACGACGCCGTGCCCAGCCGGGTCGGCGCGAGGACCGCTGCCGCCGACCACGCCAGCGCACCGGCGGCCAGGAGGACCACGAGCACCCGGGCGCCGGGCTCGGCCATGGTCCGCTCCCGCGGCTGTCGGACCCAGACGAACCCACCGACGGCGTGCGGCTCGCGGCGGGTCCGGCGTCGCGCGTGGCGTTGCAGCCTGCGGCGGACGGCGGCATCGGGACGGACGAGCAGCAGGGTGGCCGTGAGCACCACGGCCAGGGTCGCCCACCACACCAGGGTCGCCGTGGGGAACCCGGCCGCCACCCCGTTCCACAGGGGGAAGGCGAGCAGCCACAGCCGACCCATCAGGTTGCGACGCAGGCTCCCCGGTCCGGTGATGTCCTGGCGCACCCACTCGCGGTACGGCGTCGGCACGCGCACGTCGAACAGCCGGTAGGCCAGGTAGACGTGCGGGGGCGGGGTCTGGCGCCACCGCGTCGCCACGCCGCCACGCAGCAGGCCGAGCGCGGTGCGGACGTCCAGGCGGCGGGCACCGTCGGGCGCGAGGTCGACCAGGACGGCGGTGACCTCGTCGGCACGCTGCGCCCGCCAGGTCGGGGGGTAGGCGCGCAGCCAGAAGGCGGCGGACCGCTCGAGCCGGTCGGTCATCGGTCCAGGGGCCGGTACGGGCGCATCGGGCCGATCTCCCGGGGTGAGCCGAACAGGGTCTCGATCGCGCCCGCCCGCCCGCGTGCGCGGTCCACCACGGCGACGACGGTGCCGGCCGCCACCGCCACCGCACTCGGCACCAGCGGGAGGTCGAGAAGGAGGAACAGGGGCAGGAACAGCGGTCCGAGCACGACGTCGAGCAGCAGGGCGTACCGCCACGGGTACAGCGCGCCCTCGAGATCGTCCCGAAGCCATCCGTCGTAGGCGCGCGACGGACGCCGGCCGAGCAGGCGGTAGCGCAGGAACGCGCCGACCGGCGGGCGCTGCCGCCATCGCACGGCCCAGCGGGCGCGCACCAGCCCCGTGGCGGTGCGCAGGTCGAGCCGCGTCGCACCGACGGGAGCGAGGTCGGCCAGGACCTCGGCGACCTCGGCGGTGCGCTCCGCCCGCCAGCGCCTCGGGAAGGCTCGCAGCCAGAACGCGGCGGAGCGGTCCAGGCCGCTCATCAGGCCGACCCGAGGGCGGGACGCGACGTCGGGCGAGCGGCGAGCACGCGTCGCGCGAGGAGGGCGAGGTCCGTCAGGCGGGCGGTCTCGGCGGCGAGGGCCGCCATGCCGTCGCGCGTGAGCCGGTAGTAGCGACGCAGGCGGCCGTCGACGACGACCTCGCCCGACGCCTCCGCGTAGCCCGCCTCCACCAGGCGGTCGAGGATGCCGTAGAGCGTGCCGGCGCCGAGCCGGACGCGGTCGTCGGACAGGGCCTTGACGGCCTCGACGACGCCGTAGCCGTGGCGGGGCTCCTCGGCCAGGGACAGCAGCACGTAGTACGCCTGCTCGCTCATCCGGAATCCCACGGACGATATATATCGCGTGACGACCTATGGCAGCAAGGGTCCGTCCGCCGCGCGCTGGTTCGTGGCGGTTTCCGGCCCGCACGTGGGCGCCGGGTGCGGTCCGTGTCGGTGGTCAGGGGCATGATGCGCCGGTGAGCTCTCAGGCACCCTCGACCCGCGGCTGGCTCGGCCCATACCTCCTGCTCGCGGTGCTGTGGGGATGCAGCTTCCTGTTCATCGCCCTGGCACTGCAGACGTTCGCGCCGACCCAGGTGGCGTTCGGCCGGATCGCCATCGGGTTCGCGCTGCTCGCGGTGATCCTGCTCGTCCGCCGGGAGCGTGTCCGGGTCGAGCGACGAAGGATCGGCGACTTCGTGATGGTCGGCGCGGTCATGACGGCGATCCCGTTCGTGCTCTTCGCACTCGCCGAGCAGCGGGTCACCTCGGTCCTCGCGGGCCTCGTGAACGCGACGACTCCCCTGTTCACGGCCGTGTTCGTCGCGCTCCTGCTGCCCAGCGAACGCCCGGACCGCGTGCAGGTCGGCGGGCTCGTGCTCGGCTTCGGTGGCATCGCCGTGCTGCTGGGGATCTGGAACTCCGGCGCGATCGACCTGGTCGGCGGCCTGATGCTGCTGGGCGCCACGTTCTGCTACGGCCTCGGGAACGCGTGGAGCCGCCGCCGGCTGACCAGCACCGGCCTCTCGAACGTCGCCCTGCCGGCCGTGCAGCTGGCCGTCGGCGCCCTGGTGATCCTGCCGTTCGCCGCGTCCACGCCGCTCACGGGTCCGATCGCGCCGGCACCCGCCCTCGCCCTGCTCGCGCTCGGCCTCGGCGGGACCGGGCTCGCGTACGTGCTGTTCTGGCGCGTCCTGGCGATCGCCGGCGCCACCGTCACGGCGAGCGTCACCTACGTGATCCCGCTGGTCTCGACGACCCTCGGCGTCCTCGTCCTGCACGAGGGCCTGCACTGGTACGAGCCGGTGGGTGGCGCGATCGTGCTCGCCGGTGTCGGCCTGACGCAGTGGGGGGCGGCGCGACGGCGGTCGGCGGACGCGGCGGCAGAGACGGGCCGGAGCGAACAGGTGGAGGCCGAGGCCGTCTGAGGTCGGGGCTCAGGGGACGACGACAGTCATCCCCGGGCCACCCGAGCCGTCGCCCAGGGCCGCGAGCGCCGCCGGTGCCTCGTCGAGGCCGACCGTGCGCCCGACGAGGCGCGACGGGTCGAGCTCGCCGGACGCGATGCGCGCGAGCATCGCGGGGTACTCGTCGGCGGCCATGCCGTGGCTGCCGTAGAGCTCGAGCTCCCACCCGATCACGCGCCCCATGGGCAGGGGCGGCGCGGTGTCGGTACCGAGCAGGAGGCCGACCTGCACGTGCCGGCCGCGGCGGCGCAGCGACAGGACCGACGCGGTCGCGGTCGCGCGGCTGCCCAGGGCGTCGAGCGAGACGGCCGCACCCCCGCCGGTCGCCCGGTGGACCTGCTCGGCGACGTCGCCGGTGCCGTCCAGGACGACCGCGGCCCCCATCGCGCGTGCCGCCTCGCGGGCAACCGGCGACACGTCGACCGCGACGACCTGGGCACCGGCGGCGACGGCGACCATGACAGCCGACAGCCCGACACCTCCGCAGCCGTGCACCGCGACCCAGTCCCCCGCGCGGACCCGCCCGTGGACCGTCACGGCCCGGTAGGCGGTCGCGAACCGGCAGCCCAGACCCGCTGCCGTGACTGCGGACATGCCCGGCGGGAGTCGGACCAGGTTGACGTCCGCGTGGTGCAGGGCCACGAGCTCGGCGAACGAGCCGTCGTCGGTGAACCCCGGCTGGCGCTGCCGCTCGCACACCTGCTGCTCCCCCGCGAGGCAGGCGGCACAGGTGCCGCAAGCGCACACGAACGGCACGGTGACCTCGTCGCCGATCGCCCACGAGCGGACCTCGGGACCGACCTCGACGACGACCCCCGCCAGCTCGTGCCCGGGCACGTGCGGCAGCGTGATGTCGTCGTCGTGCCCCTGCCAGCCGTGCCAGTCGGAGCGGCAGACGCCCGTGGCGGTGACGCGCAGGACGACTCCGTCGTCGGGACAGCGCGGTGCGGGAACATCGCGCACGCTGGGTAGGACGCCGAACTCGGAGATCACGACGGCACGCATGCGGCTCATCCTCGCCGACGACACCCGACCCGACGTCGCGTGCGGCTCGGCGAGGCGCGCGCCCGACCGGAGACGGACGGCGCCGTCGGCATCGCCGACGGGTCAGAACGTCCGGTGCGTCCAGTCGCCGCCGACCAGCGTGCCCGCGACCGGCATCCCCCGCAGCGGGGCGGTGAGCGGGTCGGCGTCGAGGACGACGAGGTCCGCGGGCGCCCCGACCTGCACTGTCAGCCCGCGGTCGTCGACGGAGGACTCCAGCGCGACCCGACGGTCGATCGCCTGCTCGGGGTGCCAGGCCGGACGCCCGTCGCGGGACCGGCTGACCGCGGCGTCGACGGCGACCCACGGGTCGAGGGGCGCGACGGGTGCGTCGGACCCGAGCGCGAGCCGGACACCGGCGCGGTGCAGGGACCCGAACGCGAACGCGCGGTCGGTGCGCCCGGGCCAGTAGCGGTCGGCGACGTCGCGGTCGTCCATGGCGTGCTCGGGCTGCACGCTCGCGACGACGCCCAGTGACGCGAACCGCTCGACGTCCGCCCAGGACACCAGCTGCGCGTGCTCGACCGACCCGGCGGCTCCCGACGCGGCGAAGGCGTCGAGCGCGAGCGCGTTCGCGGCGTCACCGATCGCGTGGATCGCGCAGCGCAGGCCGTGGCGGGTGGCGTGCGCCATGAGAGGTGCCAGCCGGGACGGGGGTACCGCGAGGACGCCGCGGGCGTTCGGGCCGGTCAGGCCCGCGTACGGGTCGTGGCAGTACGCCGTGCGGGTGTTGAGCGAGCCGTCGGTGATGACCTTCAGCGGCCCCTGCGTGACGAGCCCGCCGATGACGTCGCCGGTGTGCAGGTCCTCGCGGACGACCCGGTCGAGGAACTCCTCCCACACGCCCGCGCGCACCCGTAGCCGGGCGGGTCGGACGGCGGTCCGCCGACGCCAGACGGCGACGTTGTCGGCGATCTCCAGGTCGACCACGCCGACGACGCCGCGGGCGGCAGCGGCTGCGGAGGCGTCGTCGACGAGCGCGTCGGCGACGTCCTCGGGGACGTGGTCGACGACCCCTTGCAGCGGCAACCACTCGGACTCCCGGAGCAGGCCGGTGGGGTGCGCGCCGACGCCGAGGAACCGCAGCCCGGCCGTCGAGACCCACGCGCAGTGCAGGTCGCCGGAGACGAGGACGACGGGCCGGTCCCCGACGGCGGCGTCGAGCAGCGCGGCCGTCGGCTCGTCGGGCCAGAGCCCGTCGCGGAACCCGAAGCCGACGAGGGCCGTGCTCGGCGGCGGCGGCGCCGCGGCGACGAGCGCGACGGCGTGCGCGGCGGACGTCGCCCCGGAGACGTCCAGCCGGCGCCGGGCCAGCGCCCACTGGGTCAGGTGCACGTGCGCGTCCCAGAGGCCGGGCATGACCCAGCGGCCGTCGAGCGCCACCTGCGGGGCGTCGACCGACAGGGCCGGCCCGACCGCAGCGACCCGGCCGTCGCGCAGGAGGACGTCCACGAGGGCGTCGCCGTCCACCAGGCGGGCATCGCGCAGCAGGAGGTCGGAGGTGGTCGGTACGGTCCGCATGTGAGCACCCTATGAGCGACACAGTGGGCGGATACGACACGCTCTTCCTCGGCCCGGCGGTACCGCTCCCGGTGCCCGCGCAGACCGTCCGCGACCTGCCGTCGACGCACTTCACCGTGCTGCTCGACCCTGCGCGGCGGCTGGCCGCGGCGACCGCGGTGAACATCGACGGTGCGCAGCTGGTGAACCTGGAGCGCGGCGACGACTGGCACCTCGACCCGCGCGTGCCGGCGGACGAGCAGGCAGGTCCGGAGCTGTACGCGCGCAACGACCTCGACCGCGGGCACCTGGTGCGCCGTCGGGACCCCGTCTGGGGCGACCTCGTCACGGCGCGGCGGGCCAACTTCGAGACGTTCGCCTATCCGAACGCTGCCCCGCAGGCGTCCGCGTTCAACCAGGGCGAGCTGCTCTGGGTGGGCCTCGAGGACCATGTGCTCGAGTACGCCCGGACGCACGGGCACCGGGTGTCGGTGTTCACGGGTCCGGTCCTCGCCGACGACGACCCGGTCTACCGGGGCGTCCAGATCCCGCGGATGTTCTGGAAGGTCGCGGCGTGGGCGTCGTCCGGAGAGCTGCGCGCGGCCGCGTTCGTGCTGGACCAGACGCCGTTCGTGCGAGGCCTGCAGCTGGAGGTGCCCGACCTTGCTCCCTATCGCACGTTCCAGGTCCCGGTCGTGGACGTCGAGGTGCTCACCGGGATCGACCTCGGTCCGCTGGTCGACGCGGACGTGCTCGTCCCCGTCGGAGCCCTCGCGGACCGCGACCGCTGGGTGCCGCTGAGCACTCTGGAGGAGGTCCGGCTCTAGCGGCGCGCCGCACACGCACGACGGCTCTAGCGCGCGTGCCGCACGTGCGCGTCGCGGCGGGCGGGCACGACCATCGGCGTCCCGGTCTCCGGGTCGGGCACCACCCGGCAGGCGAGCCCGAACACCTCGCGCACAAGCGGCTCGGTCACGACGTCGGCCGGCGGCCCCTCGGCGACGACGACCCCGGCCTTCATCGCGACGAGGTGCGTGGCGTACCGGGCGGCCTGGTTCAGGTCGTGCAGGACCGCGACGAGGGTGCGGCCCTCCTCGTGCAGCCGGGCGCACAGGTCCATGACCTCGAACTGGTGCGCGATGTCGAGGAACGTCGTCGGCTCGTCGAGCAGCAGCAGGTCGGTCTGCTGCGCGAGCGCCATGGCGAGCCACACGCGCTGTCGCTGGCCGCCGGACAGCTCGGCGACGTACCGGTCGCGCAGGTCGGCGACCTCGGTCGCGTCGAGGGCGTCGGCGACGGCCCGGGCGTCGGCGGCGGACCACTGCCGCAGGATCCCCTGGTGCGGGTAGCGGCCCCGGGCGACGAGGTCCCCCACGGTGATGGACTCGGGTGCGACCGGGCTCTGTGGCAGGAGCGCGAGCCGGCGGGCCACGTCCTTGCTCTTCATGGCGGAGATGGGCGTGCCATCCAGCAGCACCCGCCCGGCCCGCGGCTTCAGGGTGCGGCCGAGCGCCCGCAGCAGCGTCGACTTGCCGCACCCGTTGGGTCCGATGATCACCGTGAACGAGGACCTCGGGATCTGCACGGACAGGTCCTGGGCGACGACGAGCTGGTCGTAGGCGAGGGTCAGGCCCTCGGCCTCCAGCGGTGAACCTTGTACGGGACGGCTCACGCGGGGCTCCTCCTCCACTCGCGGACCAGCAGGAACGCGAGGTACACGCCGCCGAGCGCGGCGGTGACGACACCCACGGGGTAGACGACGCCCGGTACGGCGTACTGGGCGACCAGGTCGGCCACGACGAGCACCGCGGCCCCGCAGCACGCGGCGGCGACCATCCCGGGCCCGGTGGACCGGGTCAGCCGGCGCGCGATCTGCGGGGCGGTCAGGGCGACGAACGCGATCGGTCCGCTCACGGTGACGGCCGCTGCCGTGAGCAGCACGCCGACGACCACCGCCCAGGTCCGCACCCGGTCCGCGTGGACGCCCACCGCGACGGCGACCTCGTCCCCCATCTCGACGAGCTGCATCGGCCGCGTCAGGACCAGCGCGACGGGCAGCAGCAGCACGAGCGCGACGACGATGAGGACCACGTCGGACCAGGCGCGCGCCGCGAGGCTGCCGTTGAGGTAGGCGGCGACGACCTGGGCATCCTCGCGCGTCGCCCGCGCGAGGGCGAGCTGCACGAACGCCATCGACATCGCACCGACGGCGATGCCGACGACGACCATCCGCAGCGGCGCCCGGAACCCCGCCCCCGAACCCAGGTAGACCGCCCCGATCGCGATGCCGGCACCGACGAGCGCGCCGACGGGGACCGGCACCAGACCGGGCCAGACGAGTGCGGCGGCCGCCGCCCCCGCGGCGGCACCCGCGCCGAGACCGATGACGTCGGGGCTGCCCAGCGGGTTGCGTGTGACGGACTGGAACATCGCCCCGGAGACGGCGAACGCCGCCCCGGCCGCGGCCCCGACGAGCATCCGCGGCAGCCGGTTGGTCCACAGCACCCACTCCTGCGCCCGCGACCCGGTGCCGGCGACGACCCCGGGCAGCTCCGCGAGCGGGATGCCGAGCCGGCCGGCCGACAGCGTGACGAGCATGGTGACCAGGGCGACGAGGACCGCGGCGACGCAGACCACGACGGGTCGACGGCGCCACCGCACGGTGACGGCCGGACCGAGAGTCAGGACCGCGGTCACAACCCCACCCGTCCCCGACGGACCGCCAGGATCAGGAACGGCGCCCCGACGAACGCCGTCACGGCGCCGACGGGGAGCTCCCCGGGGCGGGCGACGACGCGACCGACGACGTCGGCGGCCAGGAGGAGGACCGGGCCGAGCACCAGGCAGTACGGCAGGAGCCAGCGGTGGTCGGAGCCGGTGAACGAGCGCACGACGTGCGGGACGGCCAGCCCGACGAACGCGATCGGCCCGACAGCCGCGACGGCCGCGGCGCACAGCAGCGTCGCCCCGGCGGCGCCGAGCAGCCGGGTACGGCCGGCCCGCAGCCCGAGGGAGGTCGCGGTCTCGTCGCCGAGTGCCAGCGCGTTGAGGGGCCGTGCGAGCAGCACGCACAGGACGAGGCCCAAGACGACGAACGGCAGGACGGCGTCGACGGTCGACGGTGGCCGCCCGGCCAGGGACCCGATCACCCAGGAGCGGTAGGTCTCGAACACGTCCGGGTTGGCCAGGGTGATGGCCTCGACGAGCGCGATCAGCACCGCCGAGACGGCCGCGCCCGCCAGGACGAGCCGGACGGGGGTCGCGCGTCGGCCCCCCGAACCGATGAGGTACACCGCGGCCGCGGCGAACAGCGCCCCCGGCACGGCCGCCCAGACGGTCCGGCCGGCCGTGCCGCCGAGCACCGCGGCCGTGACCACGAGCGACGCCGACGCCCCCGCGTTCACGCCCAGCAGGCCGGGGTCGCCGAGCGGGTTACGGGTCAGACCTTGGATCACGACACCCGCCACGGCGAGCGCGGCGCCGACGAGCAGCCCGAGCTGCGTGCGCGGGATCCGCGACGCGACGACCGTCGACACGTAGGACCCGTCGGGGTGCCGCCACGCGGACCAGACGTCGTCGAGCGGCACGGGCTTGGCACCGACGGCGATGCTCAGCCCGACGACCAGCGCGAGCAGCAGGATCGAGCCGACCAGCCCGAGCCCGAGCACGAGCGCGCGAGAGCCCCGCACCCGGGTGGGGTGCGGGGCCTCGGCGACCGCGGTGCTCACGGTGAGGAGAGGGTGGGCGTCAGCCCTGGACCTTCTCGGCGCCGGCGGTGATCAGCGGGACGTACTCGTCGATCGCCCACGGCACGCTCAGCGGCGTCGCCACGGAGACGGCCATGCCGAGCTGCTTGTCGACCATCGGCACGTAGGCGCCGGACGCGAACGCCGGGATCTGCGCCCAGAGCGGCTGGGCCTCGGTCGCGGCCTGCTCGTCGGCGTCGTTGAACCAGGTGAAGAGCAGGTCGGCGTCGTTCAGCTGGTCCGCGTTCTCCAGGCCGAGGGTGGCGACGAACGTGCCGGGCGACGCGGTGAGCGCCGAGACGGACGGGGCGAGCTCGAGGCCGAGACCGGTGAGCAGCTCGACCCGCGGGTCACCCGGCAGGTACACCGACAGGGCACCCGGCTGGTCGCCCCCGTAGACGTACGCGAACGTCAGCCCGGACAGCTCGGGGTTGTCGGCCGCGGCGGCGTCGATCGCGGCCTGACGCTCCTCGAGCAGCGGCTCCGCCTTCTCCGGGACACCCAGCGCCTCCGCGGCGATGCTCACCTGGTCCTCGAGCGACGTCTGCCACGGCTCGCCGGGGTAGGCGACGACCGGGACGAACGCGGAGAGCTGGTCGAACACGTCCTGCTCGAGGCCCGACTGCGGCGCCAGCACGAGGTCGGGCTCGAGCGCGATGATCGCGTCGACGTCGAGCTCGGGGTACATCGCGATGGTCTCGGGCAGCTCGGCGCCCTCGTCCTCGACCGCGGCGCGGAACCACGGCTGGTACCCGTCGGCGTCGCCGCCCCACGTGTCCTCCTCGATCCCGACCGGCACGGTGCCCAGCGACAGGGCGATGTCCGCGGCGCCCCAGCCGAGGGTCACGACGCGCTCGGGCTTCTCCTCGATCTCCGCGGTGCCCAGGGTCGAGTCGATGGACACGGGGAAGACGTCGGAGGCGGCGGAGCCGCTCGGTGCGGGCTCGGCAGCGTCCTCGGTGGGTTCGTCGGATCCGGCGCAGGCGGTGAGGATGAGGGCGACGGCAGCGGTGGAGGCCACGACTGCCGTGCGACGGGCGATGCGCACGGGGGTGCTCCCATTCGTTCGGGGGACTGCCACCGCGGCGAAGCGGGCGGCGTCGGAATGAGGGAAGCCTAACCTCTCCTGATCGTCGTCCCTCGGGTCCGGGATGAGCGAAACGTCACACCGCGAGCGGGGCCCCCGTGAGCCGCTCGTACGCGTCGAGGTACCGGTCACGGGTCCGCTCGACCACGTCCGCGGGCAGGCTCGGCGGCGGCGAGTCGCTCGCCCGGTCCCACCCGGACGCCGACGACGTCAGCCAGTCACGGACGAACTGCTTGTCGAAGCTGGCCTGCGCCCGCCCGGGCTGCCAGAGGTCCGCCGGCCAGAACCGCGAGGAGTCGGGGGTCAGCACCTCGTCCCCGAGCGTGATCGCGCCGGTCGTCGGGTCGGTGCCGAACTCGAGCTTGGTGTCGGCGAGGATCACGCCCCGCTCGCGCGCGATCGCCTCCGCACGTCCGTACACCGCCAGGGTCAGGTCCCGCAGCGCTTCCGCGGTGTCCGCGCCGACGGTCCCGACCACGGCCTCGAACGGCACGTTCTCGTCGTGCTCCCCCAGCTCGGCCTTCCTGGCCGGGGTGAAGATCGGCTCCGGCAACCGTGAGCCGTCCACCAGCCCGGCGGGCAGCGCGATCCCGGTGACCGACCCGGACACCCGGTACTCCGCGAGCCCCGACCCGGTGAGGTAGCCGCGCGCGACGCACTCGACGGGGAACATCTCCAGGCGGCGGCAGATCATCGCGCGACCGGCCACCTGCGCGGGGACGTCCGTCGAGACCACGTGGTTGGGCACGAGGTCCGCGAGCTGCTCGAACCACCACAGGCTGAGCTGCGTCAGGACGACGCCCTTGCCGGGGATGCCGGGCTCCAGCACGTGGTCGTACGCGGAGACCCGGTCGCTGGCGACGACGAGGACGACGTCTCCCTGCGACGGGTCGACCGGCACGTACAGGTCGCGGACCTTGCCGGAGTAGGAATGGGTCCAGCCAGGGAGCTCAGCAGTCACGGGCCCTAGTGTGCAGGACTCAGACCAGGTCGTCCCCGCCGTCCAGCCCGTCGGGGATGGGCAGCCCGACCAGCCGGACCAGCCGCTCCACGGTCTCCTCGACGAACGTGTCCGCCGGCTCGTCGACGTGCTCCTCGGCGAGCAGCCGCCGCACGTGCTTCGCCTCCACGTCCACCGCCCCGACCAGCAGCGCCCACTCGGCGAACGCCTCCGCCTCGGCCGCCAGGTCGACCGGGTCGCTCTCCGCCGGGTCGTCGAAGAAGTCCCGCGGCTGGAAGCCCAGGTAGAACCGGCCGAGCCCGTCGGGTGCGGGCCGGTAGTCGACGGTCGCGATGTCGCCGTCCTGCACCTCGATGGTCAGGCTCGGGGTCGCGGTCGCGTCTCCACCCCAGGCGCCGTCGCCGTACACGAACGTGGTGGTGGCCATCCGGCGATGATGCCCTATCGCGCGTCAGACCAACGGGAGGTCCGCCACCGCCGCGGCGATGTCCGAGCGGTAGTGCGACAGCGGGAGGTCGATCTGGTGGACGCCCGCGTAGGCGGCGGCGCGGGCGGCGGCCAGGTCCGGGCCGACCCCGACGACCGAGAGGACGCGACCGCCCGCGGACACCAGGTGCTCGGCGTCCGTGTCGGGCTGGAGCGCCGTCCCGGCGTGCAGGACGTGCACCCCGGGCAGCGCGTCGGCGTCCTCGGTCCCGGTGATCGGGTCGCCGGACCGCACGGAACCGGGGTAGCCGCCCGAGGCGATCACGACGGTCACCGCCGCGTCGTCGCGCCAGTGCAGGGGCGGCAGGGTGCCGAGCGTCCCCGTGGCGGAGGCCAGCAGCACCGCGGCGAGCGGCGTCTCCAGCCGGGCCAGCACGACCTGCGTCTCGGGGTCTCCGAAGCGGGCGTTGAACTCGACGACCTTCAGCCCGGACGACGTCAGGGCGAGCCCGACGTAGAGGACCCCGGAGAACGGGGTGCCGCGGCGTGCCATCTCGGCGATCGTCGGGCGCGCGACGCGCTCGACGACCTCGTCGACCAGGTCCGCGGGGGCCCACGGCAGCGGCGAGTACGCCCCCATGCCGCCCGTGTTGGGGCCTTCGTCGCCGTCGCGTGCGCGCTTGAAGTCCTGCGCGGGGACCAGCGGCACCACGTCGATGCCGTCGGACAGGACGAACAGGGAGATCTCGGGACCGTCGAGGTAGTCCTCGATGACGACGCGGCCGCCGGGCTTCGCCAGGCACGCCTGCGCGTGGGCCAGCGCCTCGGCGCGGTCGTGCGTCACGACGACCCCCTTGCCCGCGGCGAGCCCGTCGTCCTTGACCACGTACGGGGAGCCGAACGCGTCGAGACCGGCGGCAGCCTCCTCGATCGTCGTCGCGACCCGCGGCTCCGCCGTGGGCACCCCCGCGGCGGCCATGACCTCCTTCGCGAACGACTTCGAGCCCTCGAGCCGGGCGCCTGCGGCGGACGGGCCGAACACCGGGATGCCGACCTCGCGGACGGCGTCGGCGACCCCCGCGACGAGCGGCGCCTCCGGTCCGACGACGACGAGGTCCGCGTCGAGCGAGGTGGCCAGCGCGGTCACCGCGGCGCCGTCCAGCTGGTCGACCGCGTGCAGCGTGGCGAGCGCACCGATGCCGGGGTTGCCCGGGGCGGCGTGCAGCGCGGTGACCGCCGGGTCGAGGGACAGCGCGCGCACCAGCGCGTGCTCACGGGCACCGGTGCCGACGACGAGGATCTTCACGTGGCGGGAGCCTACCGACAGTCAGCTCCGGAGAGCAGACGGGACGGCGCCCGTGGACACCGGCCGGATCAGCCGGCCGCCCGCAGACGTGCTCGCAGCGCATCCAGCTCGTCGACCATCGCGAGCGGGAGCCGGTCACCGAACCGCGCGAAGAACTCCTCGGTCAGGTCGCACTCCGCCAGCCACGCGTCGGCGTCGACCGCGAGCAGCTGCTCCAGCGCGTCCGGCGGCAGGTCCAGCCCGCCCAGGTCGAGCTCGCCGTCGGCCGGCAGCACCCCGATCGGCGAGTCGGTCCCCTCCACCGACCCGTCGAGCCGCTGCAGCGCCCACGCGAGCACCCGGGCGTTCTCCCCGAACCCGGGCCACAGGTAGGACCCGTCGTCGCCCTTGCGGAACCAGTTGACGCCGAAGATCGCCGGCAGCGGGATGCCGCGGGCGGACAGCTGCGCGCCGAGCCGGAGCCAGTGACCCCAGTGGTCCGCCATGTTGTAGCCGCAGAAGGGGAGCATGGCGAAGGGGTCGCGACGCAGCGTGCCGACGGGCCCCTCGGCTGCGGCGGTCTGCTCGGACGCGATCGTCGCGCCGAGGAACACCCCGTGCGACCAGCTGCGGGCCTGCGCGACGAGCGGCACGTTGGTGGCCCGTCGACCGCCGAACCAGATCGCGTCGATCGGCACGCCCTCGGGCGAGTCCCACGAGTCGGCGATGGTCGGGCACTGGTCGGCGGCGACGGTGAACCGGCTGTTCGGGTGGGCGGCGGGCGTCTCGGACCCCGGCGTCCAGTCGTCGCCGCGCCAGTCGGTCAGGTGGTCGGGCGGGGTGTCGGTGAGGCCTTCCCACCACACGTCGCCGTCGTCGGTGAGTGCGACGTTGGTGAAGATCACGTCGTGCGCCAGCGTCGCGATGGCGGCGGGGTTCGTGGACTCGCCGGTGCCCGGGGCGACGCCGAAGAAGCCCGCCTCGGGGTTGATCGCCCGCAGCCGGCCGTCCGTGCCCGGACCGCCCGGGCGCAGCCAGGCGATGTCGTCGCCGATCGTCTCGACCGTCCAGCCCGGGATCGTCGGCCGGAGCATCGCGAGGTTGGTCTTCCCGCACGCGGACGGGAACGCGGCGGCGACGTGCGACACCGCCCCGGTCGGCGAGGTCACGCGCAGCACCAGCATGTGCTCGGCCAGCCAGCCCTCGTCGCGGGCCATCACCGACGCGATCCGCAGCGCGAAGCACTTCTTGCCCAGCAGGGCGTTGCCGCCGTACCCGGACCCGAAGGACCAGATCTCCCGCGTCTCGGGGAAGTGCGCGATGTACTTCGTGTCGTTGCACGGCCAGGGGACGTCGCTCTCGCCCGGCTCCAGGGGTGCGCCCACCGAGTGCACGGCCGGGACGAAGTCGCCGTCGGCACCGAGGAGGTCCAGCACCGGGGTGCCGACCCTCGTCATCACGCGCATGCTCACGACGACGTACGGGGAGTCGGTGACCTGCACGCCGAGCTGCGAGATCGGTCCGCCCAGCGGGCCCATCGAGAAGGGGACCACGTACATGGTCCGGCCGCGCATCGACCCGGCGAACACGCCCGCCAGCTCGGCGCGCATGACGTGGGGCTCGCGCCAGTGGTTGGTCGGGCCGGCGTCGTCGGGGTCGACCGAGCAGATGAAGGTCCGGTCCTCGACGCGGGCGACGTCGGACGGGTCGGAGCGCGCGAGGTAGCTGTTCGGTCGCAGCTTCTCGTTCAGCCGCAGGAGCGTGCCCGCGTCGACCATCCCCTCGATCAGCACGGCTGCCTGCTCGGCGGAGCCGTCGACCCAGACGACCTCGTCCGGTTCGGTGAGCGACGCGACCGCACCGACCCACGCCTGCAGCGCACGGTGCCGGTGCGCGCCGGGCGCAGCCGGGGCGGTGAGCAGGGGGTGGTGCTCGACGAGCGTCATGACGACCTCCGGGGAAAGGATCCAGTCCTTCCACCGTGGACCTCTTCGCCCGCGGATTCCATCACCTCAGGGCTGAAACATCCGCGATTCTTTCGATCTGCACAACTCAGGCGCCATCGTCGAGCGGCAGCGGCAGCGCGTCGAAGTAGATCCGCACGCGCCGTCGCCCTTCTGTCTCACCGGCAGCCTTGCGGGCCTTCGCGCGCTTGAGGGCCCCGTCGATCGTCTCCTCGACCGCGAGCACGATCTCCTGGAGCTCGTCGAGCGTGAGATCGCCCGTCGACGAGTCGTTGTGCGCGACGCGCTCCCACTCCGGGGTGTCGCCGGTCGAGAGCCAACGCTGCAGCACCTTCGCCCGCTCGGCGACGACCCCCTGGAGCAGCGCGTGCGCGGCATCCGCGGTGCGGGGGTCCCGGAGCATGTCGCGCCCGTCGATGCTGTACCCGACGGTGCGCCACCACCGGTCGCGACCGCGGGCGTGGGTCGGGTCGTCCTCGACGAACCCGTGCTTCTCCAGCTGGCGCAGGTGGTAGCTCGTCTGCCCGCTGCTCTCCCCCAGGTGCCGGCCGAGCTGGCTGGCGGTGGCCGACCCGTGCTCGGACAGGTAGTCGTACATCGCCATCCGCAGGGGGTGCGCCAGCGCCTTGAGCTCCTCCGGCCCGATGGCGCGGGCACGGAAGGGCAGGGGCTTGCTCTCGCTCATTCGCAGAGATACCTTTGCAGAATTGTCTTTGCAGAGTTTTCTCTTCGATCGTACCCTCTCGGACCGGAGCTCCCCATGAGCGAGCGCGAACCCCTCGGCCGGCGTTTCGCCGCGCACCTGACCGCCACCGGGATGGCCAACCTCGGCGACGGCATCGTGCAGACCGGCGTCCCGCTGTACGCCCTCACGCTCACGCGCTCCCCCAGCCAGATCGCCCTGCTCACCGCCGCGGCGTGGCTCCCCTGGCTCGTGCTCGGGCTCGCCGCCGGGGTGGTCGTCGACCGCCGCGACCGCAAGTACACCCAGGTGGTCGGGCTCGCCGCCCGCGCCGTCCTGCTCGGGGTCGCCGTCTGGCTGGTCGCCTCCGGGCACATGACGATGACCGCCCTGACAACGATCGTGCTGCTCTACGGCGTGACCGACGTGTTCGTCGACCTCGCCGGCTCGGCCCTGGTCCCGGACCTCGTGCCGCGCTCCCGCCTCGACGCCGCGAACGGGCGCACGCTCGCGGCGCAGCAGGTGATGTCCGCGTTCGTCGGCGGACCGGTCGCCGGCGCGCTGGTCGCCCTCGGCGCCGGCTGGCTGTTCGGGGTGCCGGCCGGTCTCGGCGTGCTCGCGCTGCTCCTCGTCGCCACCCGGATCCCCGGGACGTACAAGCACGCGGCGACCCGCAAGAGCTCGGCCGTCTCCGAGGTCCGCGAGGGTGTCGCGTTCCTCGTCCGACACCCCGTCCTGCGCCCGCTGCTGGTGGCCGGCAGCGTCCTGAACATGGCGAACACCGGCTACTTCGCGGTGTTCGTGCTCTGGATGGTCGGCCCGGGGTCGCGCGTCGGCCTCGAACCCGCCCACTACCCCCTGGTGCTCGCGGGGCTGGCCGTCGGCGCGGTGCTCGGCTCGCTCGCCGCCGAGCCGCTCGGCCGCCGCATCCCCGAGGTCCGGCTGCTCCTCGGCTGCTGGACCCTGAACACCCTCCTGCTCCTCGTCCCCGTGCTGGTGCCGACCGTGCCCGCGATCGCAGTCGCCGTGTTCTTCCTCGGCTTCCTCAACACCAACGGGAACGTCATCTCGCAGTCGATGCGCCAGCGGATGGTCGCACCCGGCATGCTCGGCCGCGTCGGCGGCGCCGGCCGGACCCTGGCCTACGGGCTCATGCCCGTCGGGGCGCTGCTCGGCGGGCTCGTCGCGGAGCAGTGGGGCCTGCCCGCCGTGTTCGTGGGCGCCACGGTCGTCTGCCTCGCGGCCATCGCCTACCCGGTCGCGGTCGTCCGGCAGCGGATGGTCGCGGAGCTCGAGCTCGCCGCCCCCATACCCGTCGCCACAGTCGTCTGACCCTCGACATACTGCTGGCGTGCCCCGACTGACCCCGCCCGCGATCACCCCGGGAACCCAGCGCGACCTGACCCAGCCGGTCCTCTACGCCGACGGTCTGCACCTGCGGCCGTGGCGCACCGAGGACGCCCCCGTCGTGGTCGCCGCCTACGCCGACCCCGCCATCCGGAGGTGGCACGACCGGTCGATGGACCGGGACGAGGCCACCGCGTGGGTGGCGTCCTGGACGAGCAGGTGGGCGACCGAGACCGGGGCCGGATGGGCCGTCGCGACCCCCGACGAGGTCCTCGGCCAGATCAGCCTGAGGTCGCTGGAACACGGCGACGGGCGTTCGGACATCTCCTACTGGGTGCTGCCGCAGGCCCGCGGCCGGGGGATCGCCACCACCGCGCTGCGCACGCTCAGCACCTGGGCGTTCACCACGCTCGGGCTGCACCGGATCGAGGTGGACCACTCGGTGGCCAACCCCGCCTCCTGCACGGTCGCCACCCGGGCAGGCTTCCGCCTGGAAGGGACGAAGCGCGGCGACGCCCTGCACGCGGACGGCTGGCACGACATGCACCTGCACGCCCGCGTGTCCGGGGACGGACCGATCAGCTGAGCAGCTCGTGCCGGACGATCGTGGCCTCGCGGCCGGGACCGACGCCGATCGAGGAGATGCGCGCGCCGGAGATCTCCTCGAGCCGCAGCAGGTAGCGCTGCGCAGCGGCGGGCAGGTCGTCGAACTCGCGGGCCCCCGAGATGTCCTCCGACCAACCGTCGAGGTACTCGTAGATCGGCGTCGCGTGGTGGAAGTCCGACTGGTCGTACGGCATCTCGTCGAACCGGCGGCCCTTGACGTCGTACGCCACGGCGACGGGGATCTTGTCCCGGCCGGTCAGCACGTCGAGCTTGGTGACCACCAGGTCCGTGAGCCCGTTGACGCGGCTGGCGTAGCGGACCACGACGGCGTCGTACCAGCCGGTGCGGCGCGGGCGGCCCGTGGTCGTGCCGAACTCGCCACCCGTCTGCCGCAGCCACTCGCCGTCGTCGTCGAGCAGCTCCGTCGGGAACGGCCCCTCGCCCACGCGGGTGGTGTACGCCTTCGCGACCGCGACGACGCGGTCGATCCTCGTCGGCCCCACGCCCGAGCCCGTGCACGCGCCGCCGGCCGTGGCCGACGAGGACGTGACGAACGGGTAGGTGCCGTGGTCGACGTCGAGCATCGTGGCCTGACCGGCCTCGAAGACGAGCGTCTTGCCCTCGTCCAGCGCGGTGTTGAGCAGCAGCGGGGTGTCGGCGACCAGCGGGTGCAGACGCTCGGCGTGGCGCAGCAGGTCGTCGACCGTCTCGTCCACGGTGATGGCCCGGCGGTTGTAGACCTTCACCAGCAGGTGGTTCTTCTGGTCGAGGGCTCCCTCGACCTTCTCCCGCAGGATCTTCTCGTCGAACAGGTCCTGGACGCGGATGCCGACGCGGTTGATCTTGTCGGAGTACGCGGGGCCGATGCCGCGGCCGGTGGTGCCGATGCGGCGCTTGCCCAGGAACCGCTCGGTGACCTTGTCGAGCGTGCGGTTGTACGGGGCGATCACGTGGGCGGCCGACGAGACCTTGAGGGCGGAGGTGTCGACGCCGCGCGCCTCGAGCGCGTCGATCTCCTCGAACAGGACCTCGATGTCGACGACGACGCCGTTGCCGATGACCGGCACCACGCCCGGCGACAGGATCCCGGAGGGGAGCAGGTGCAGGGCGTACTTCTCGCCACCGATCACGACCGTGTGGCCCGCGTTGTTCCCGCCGTTGAACTTCACGACGTAGTCCGTCCGCGCACCGAGCTGGTCGGTCGCCTTGCCCTTGCCCTCGTCGCCCCACTGAGCTCCGAGCACCACGACGGCCGGCATCCAGATCACCACTCCCACCCTGCCTACGGTGCGGACCCGGGTGCCGGAAGTTGCCGGGGCCGTGCACCGGGCGGCAGTGACCCAGTACCCACAGAGGCTACCGGATCGTCAAGGAATGGTCATGTCACCGCAGGTTCGCGACCTCGCTGACGGACGTGCCGCTGTCCGTCAGGAACGTCTCGCACCGGGTCGCCTCCTCGGACTCGCCGATGGCCTCCGCCGCCTCCGCGAGCGCGAGCAGGGACCGTAGGAACCCCTGGTTCGGGATGTGGTCCGCGGGGATCGGGCCACGACCGTGCCACCCGGCGCGGCGCAGCGCGTCCAGGCCGCGGTGGTAGCCCGTCCGGGCGTACGCGTAGGCGGCGACCGGGTCGCCGTCGTCCGAGAGCGCCCGCTCCGCCAGCTGCGCCCACAGGATCGACGCCGCCGGTGCGGCCGGGACAGCCTCCCGGGGGTTCCTGCCGCTGCTCAGCGCGGCGCGGGCGTCGGCGTCCGGGCCGGCGGCGGGGAGCAGTGTCGGGGCGGGACCGTCCAGCAGGTTCTCGTGGCTCATGCGCTCAGTGTGCACGCGTCTGGGAGCGCGACTACAGTCGTCCCGCCGACCTGGACCACCGTTCGGTGTGCACCTCCCCCCTCCAGACAGGGTGCCCATGATCGAGATCTCGACGTCCTCGACGTCGACGACGTTGACCGTCGCCGGCGATCTGGACCTGGCCGAGCGCGACCAGTTCCCGGAGATCGCCGCGCGCGTCGTGGGTCTTCGCCGCCAGCTCGTGGTCATCGACATGTGCCGCGTGACCTTCATGGACTCGACGGGTGCGGCGTTCCTCATCTCCCTGGCGGACGCCGGCCGCAAGCGCGGCGGAGCGACCGTCCTGCGCGGTGCGGACCCGCGCGACCTGTTCGTCATCGAGATCTGCGGCGCCCTCGACCTGTTCCGCATCGACGCGGACCACCGGTGCGAGTCGGGCGTCGAGCAGTCGGACTTCCGCCGCCCCGACGGCGCGTCCGCCCCGGCCTAACGACTTCCTGCGGGCAGCGAGCCCGGCCGCACCTTCGCCCACACGAGCTTGCCGCCGCGCGACTGGCGCCAGCCCCAGTCCGCGAGCCGCTCGACGATCTGCATGCCGAAACCGCCCACCCGCCCGGGGTGCCCGTCGGTCGTGACCGGCGGCGCCGGGTTGGCGTCCTCGACCTCGATGCGCAGACCGTCCCCGGTGTCGTAGAGCTGCAGCGACACGTGCCCGAACCCGTGCAGGACGGCGTTGGCGACGAGCTCGGAGACCACCAGCTCGGCGTTCGCCGCGTCCTCGATCCCCCACGCCTGGCAGGTCCGCACCACCGCGTGCCGGGCGCGCCCGATGGATGCCGCCTCGCTCGGCAGGGACCAGCGCCGGCGGCGTGGGCTGCGCGTGCGCTCGGACGTGTCGAGCGGTGACGGCACCCGCACCACGACGACGGCGACGTCGTCCTCGGGGTGGTCCGCGAGCCGGGAGAGCAGCTCCTCGCCGACGCCCGCCGCGTCCCGTGCGGTGACGCCCGCGGCCACCGCGGACAGGGCTGCGAGCCCGTCGCGCAGGCCGCGGTCGCGCCGCTCGATGAGCCCGTCCGTGTAGTAGACGACGACGTCACCGGGCTCCAGGTCGACCGACCCGGTGGCCCGCGGCGTCCCCCCGAAGCCGATCAGGGGACCGCCGGCCGCGTCGAGCAGCGTGACCGTACCGCCGCGGACCAGGAGCGCGGGCAGGTGCCCCGCCCGGGAGTACTCCAGCCGCCACACCTCGTCGGTCCGCCTGAGGGTCGACAGGACCAGGCCCGCCGGACGCGGCACCCGCATCCCCGCAACGAGCTGGTCGACGCGCTCCAGCACCGGGCCGGGCGTCGTGATGTCGAAGATGTAGGAGCGGACCACCGAGCGCAGTTGGCCCATCGACGCCGCCGCCTCGACGTCGTGCCCGACGACGTCCCCGATGACCACGCCGACCACGTCCTGGCTGACCTGCAGCACGTCGTACCAGTCGCCGCCCACCTGGGCGTTCTCGGAGTTCGGCGCGTAGTACGTCCACACGTCCAGACCGTCGACCTCGGCCTGCTCCGGGAGCATCGCCCGCTGGAGCGTCTCGGCGAGCCGGTGCTCGCGGTCGTACAGGCGCGCGTTGTCGATGACGAGCCCGACGCGGCGGGCGGTCAGGTCCAGGACCGTGCGCACGGACGGCTCCAGGTCCCGCAGGCCGTGGCCGTCGTGGGCGTGCACGACGAGCACGCCGAGCACCCGGCGGCGACCGGGCAGCGGGAAGACGAGGACCGAGCGCCCGACTCCGTGCGGCGCCGCCCCCAGCTCCGCGTCGGCCTGCTGGGCGAGCCACGCCGACGCGCTCCCGGCACCGTAGGACCCCCCGAGCGCCAGCTCGACCGGGCGGTCCGTCTCGGCGTCGAGGAGCTGCTGGACGGCATCGACGGCGACGTCCTGCCCGCCCGGGCCCTCCCCGTGCCGCGAGCCCTTGCCGGTCGGCGGGCGCCCCGCGTCGATCCCGTCGGCCACGCGCAGGCCGCCGTCGTTGAGGTAGAACGCCGCCCACCCGACCACGGCCCGGCGCAGGATCGTCGCGATCTCGCGCAGGGCGTGCGGGTCGTCGACGTCCATCAGGAGGTCCGAGACCTGCGCGATGAGCCCGAGGCTGCGCCGCTCGCGACGCTCCGTCTCCACCATCGCCGCCTGCTCGGCGTCGTGCGACAGCTGCTCGGTCAGGTCCTGGAGCGCGGCGACCCAGTGGGTCAGCGGACCGTCGTCGCCTGCACGGACCGGTGAGAGGTGCGCGCGGCAGGCGAGCCGGGTGCCGTCGGCCCGGCGCAGGACGATCGTGTGGGCGATCTCCCGCCCCGCGCGCAGTCCGTCCTGGAGCAGCACC
This sequence comes from Cellulomonas sp. Leaf334, assembly GCF_001424195.1. Lineage (GTDB taxonomy): Bacteria > Actinomycetota > Actinomycetes > Actinomycetales > Cellulomonadaceae > Cellulomonas. The sequence goes on from NZ_LMOO01000008.1 coordinate 175,972, forward strand.
AGATCGGGTTGCTGCAGCGCCGTGTCCTCGAGGACGGCCGTCTGGCGACGCCGCGCCTCCTCCACGCCGTAGCCGGTGACCCGCTCGAACGCGTCGTTGACCCAGATCACCGGGAGGTTCGTCGCCGTCGCATCCAGCAGCGCCATCGGGACCGAAGTCGACTTGAGGGCGCGGTCACGGACCTCGGCGAGGGCCCGATCGGGTAGGCGGGAGGCGTGGGAGTTGACCACCACCACCTCCGATCGTCTAGCGTTCCGAACAGGCTGGTCGTCGAGAAGCGGCGCGGGCCTGCCGGAAGAAGCTGAAAGGAGCGCCGTGCGCGACGGTAACAGCACGATCCCCGACGGGCCTGCGGACGTCTCGCAGACCGACCAAGGTGCCGGGATCGTCGGCGAGCCGGGAGCGGTGCAGGTCATCGTGGGGACCGACGCCACCCGCATCGTGCTCTCGGGAGAGGTCGACGCCGACCTCGGACCGGAGCTGCAGGAAGCGACGGCGGAGGCGGAGCAGGTGGGTCTGCCCATCGAGGTCGACGCTCACCACGTGACGTTCATGGACTCCTCGGGCGTCGCGTTCCTGGCCCGTCTGTCGATCCGGTCCCAGCATCGCGTCCGCCTCCTGCGGGTGCCGCCCACCGTGCGGTTCCTGCTCGAGGTCACACGGATCGGTGAGCTCCTGGACGTCGTCGAGGGAGACGAGTCGGAGTTCCAACCGGTCGGAGACAGCACGAGCTGACACACGAAAGGCCCCCGGGTGACCGGGGGCCTTTCGTGTGTTCGGGTGTCAGGCGCCGAGCGTGTGCCCGGCCGAGCGGAGCTGGCGCGAGGCCTCCGCGATCCGCTGGGCCATGCCGGCCTCGGCGAGCTTGCCCCAGGCGCGCGGGTCGTAGGCCTTCTTGTTGCCCACCTCGCCGTCCACCTTGAGGACGCCGTCGTAGTTGCGGAAGAAGTGGTCCGCCACGGGACGGCTGAACGCGTACTGCGTGTCCGTGTCGATGTTCATCTTGATGACGCCGTTGTCGACGGCCTCGGCGATCTCGGCCTCGGTCGAGCCGGAGCCACCGTGGAACACCAGGTCGAACGGGTTCTCCTTGCCGATGGCCTCGCCGACGGCCTTCTGGATCTCCGCGAGGATCGACGGACGCAGCTTGACCGCACCCGGCTTGTAGACGCCGTGCACGTTGCCGAACGTGAGGGCCGTCAGGTAGCGGCCCTTCTCGCCCGCACCGAGCGCCTTGACCGTGGCCAGGCCGTCCTCGACGGTCGTGTACAGCTTGTCGTTGATCTCGGCCGTGTGGCCGTCCTCCTCGCCACCGACGACGCCGACCTCGATCTCGAGGATCGTGCGGGCGGCAACTGAAAGTTCCAGAAGTTCCTCGGCAATAACCAGGTTCTCGTCGAGCGGCACGGACGAGCCGTCCCACATGTGCGACTGGAACGTGGGGAGCTTGCCGGCCTTGACCTGCTCGATCTCGAGCGCGAGCAGCGGCCGCACCCAGGAGTCGAGGTTCTGCTTGGCACAGTGGTCGGTGTGCAGGGCGACGGTCACCGGGTAGCCCTTGGCGACCTCGGCCGCGTACGCCGCGAGGGCGAGCGAGCCGGCGATGCGGTCCTTGACGGTCGAGCCGGCCGCGTACTCGGCGCCGCCGACGGAGACCTGGATGATGCCGTCGGACTCCGCCTCGGCGAAGCCCTGCAGCGCGGCGGTGACGCTCTGGGACGACGTGACGTTCACGGCCGGGTAGGCGAACTTGCCCGCCTTCGCCCGGTCGATCATCTCGGCGTAGACCTCGGGGGTGGCGATGGCCATCTGCAGCATCTCCTGCGCGTAGAGGGAGGGGGTTATCGAACCGATTCTGGCACGCCGGTGGAACCCGACGCCCGGGACGTTCTACCCCTGGACAGCCGGTGGCGTGTGGCGGGCGATCCAGGCGTGCATGGCGATCGCGGCCGCCGCGCCCGCGTTGATCGAGCGGGTCGACCCGAACTGGGCGATGTGCAGGACATCGACGGCGGCGTCGCGGGCGGCGTCCGACAGGCCGACCGACTCCTGGCCGAACAGCAGCACGCAGGCGCGCGGCAGGGGGTAGCCCTCCAGGGCCACGGAGCCGGGGAGGTTGTCGACGCCGAGCACCGGGAGGTCGCGCCCCGCCGCCCAGACGACCAGGTCCTCGACCGTCGGGTGGTGCCGGACGTGCTGGTAGCGGTCGGTGACCATGGCGCCGCGACGGTTCCAGCGGCGGTTGCCGACGATGTGCACCTCGGCCGCGAGGAACGCGTTCGCGGTGCGGACGACCGAGCCGATGTTGAGGTCGTGCGCCCAGTTCTCGATCGCCACGTGGAACGGGTGCCGACGGGTGTCGAGGTCGGCGACGATCGCCTCGACGGACCAGTAGCGGTAGGCGTCGACGACGTTGCGACGGTCCCCGTCGGCCAGCAGCTGCGGGTCGTACCGCTCATCCGTCGGCCACTCGCCGACCCACGGGCCGACCCCGACCTCCGCACGCTCCTCGTCCACGGGCGCCACGCTAGGCCAGCGTGACCTCCAGCTCGACCACCGCCCAGGACAGTGGCGGCAGCCGCAGGCTCACCGCGCCGTCGTCGGCCCGCACCCCGTCGAGCGGACGCAGCCCGACGCGGTCCTGCGCGTCCTGCGCGTTGGTGGTGTGCCGGTCGCCGCCCTCGGGCACGGTCAGCACCTCCGCGCGCCGGACCTGACCGGCCGCCCAGCCGCGCAGGTCGACGGTGACCTCGGCGTCCTCGTCGAGACCCCGGTGCGCCAGGAACAGCGCGACGCGGCCGTGCTCCTCGTCCCATGTCGCCGCCATGTCCACCAGGTCGACCGCGTCGAACCTCGCCGTGTCGTAACGGTCGGAGGTGACGGCCGCCCGCAGGATCACGCCGCGGGCGAGGGCCGCCGTCCGCGCGAACGGCCAGAAGATCGACTGCCGCCACGCCGGACCGCCCTCCTCCGAGCGGATGGGCGCGATGACGTTGACCAGCTGGGCCTGGTTGGCGATCTTCACGCGGTCACCGTGCCGCAGCAGCGAGTTGAGGAAGGTCCCGACGACGACGGCGTCGGTGACCGAGTACTCGTCCTCGATGATCCGCGGGTGCTCGCGCCAGGTCCCGGCCTTCTCGATCACGTGCGGCTGGTCCGCGGTGTCCTTGCCGGTGGCGTACCAGACGTTCCACTCGTCGAAGGACAGGTGCATGAGCTTGCTGTGCTTTCCGCGTGCCCGGACGGCGTCGGCCGTCGCGACGACCGACTCGATGAAGTAGTCCATGTCGACCGCGCTGGCCAGGAAGCTCGCGTGGTCGCCGTCGTGCTCCTGGTAGTAGGCGTGCAGCGAGACGTAGTCGACCTGGTCGTAGGTGTGCCCGAGCACCGTCTGCTCCCACGCACCGAACGTCGGCATGCCGGAGTTCGACGAGCCGCACGCCACCAGCTCGATCCGGGGGTCCACCAGGCGCATCGCCTTGGCGGCCTCCTGCGCGAGCCGGCCGTACTCGTCGGCGGTCTTGGCGCCCATCTGCCACGGGCCGTCCATCTCGTTGCCCAGGCACCACAGCCGGATGTCGAACGGGTCCTCGTGGCCGTTCTTGCGCCGCCGGTCGGACAGCTCCGTGCCGCCGGGGTGGTTGGCGTACTCGACCAGCGCACGCGCCTCCTCGACGCCCCGGGTGCCCAGGTTCACCGCCTCCATGACCTCGACCCCGGCAAGGCGGGACCACTCGACGAACTCGTGCAGCCCGAACGCGTTGGTCTCCACCGTGTGCCAGGCACCGTCGAGGCGCCGAGGGCGGTCCGGGCCGACGCCGTCCTCCCACGCGTACCCGGACACGAAGTTGCCCCCCGGGTACCGGACGACGGTCGCGCCCAGCTCCCGGACCAGGTCCAGCACGTCGCGACGGAAGCCCTGCTCGTCGGCCGTCGGATGACCGGGCTCGTAGATGCCGGTGTAGACGCACCGGCCCATGTGCTCGACGAACGACCCGAAGATCCGGCGGGGTACCTCCCCGACGACGAAGTCGCGATCGAGCGTGATGCGTGCACGAGTCATCACTGGCCTCCGAAACCGGTGGTGGCGAAGCCCTTGATGATCTGGCGCTGGAAGAAGAGGAAGACGACCACGAGCGGGATCGCCGCCAGCACGGCCGACGCCATGACCTGCGCGTATTGGAGCCCGTAGGCGCTCTTCACGGTCTGCAGGCCGACGGGCAGCGTCATGAGGGACGAGTCACTGGTGGCGATGAAGGGCCACAGGAAGTTGTTCCACGCCGCGATGAACACGATGATCGAGACGGCGGCGAGGATCGGCCGCGACAACGGCAGCACGATCGACCAGAACACCCGCAGGCGGCCGGCGCCGTCGATGCGCGCGGCGTCCTCGAGCTCGACCGGGATCTGGTCGAAGAACTTCTTGAGGATGAACACCATGGCCGGTGCGACGACCTGCGGCAGGATCACGGCCCAGTAGGTGTCGACGAGGTTGAGCGTGAGCATCTCGTAGAACAGCGGGACGATGAGCACCTGCGGCGGGATGATGATCGACGCGATCATCCCCCAGAACAGCCAGCGCCGACCCGTGAACTCGAGCCGGGAGAAGCCGTAGGCCGCCAGCGCCGACACCACGAGCGTGATGATCGTGATCGCGGTCGCGGTGAGCAGGCTGTTCCACGTCCAGAGCGGGATGTTCCCCTGGCTCAGCACGTTCGAGTACGCATCGGTGGTGAAGCCGCTCTTCGGGAAGAACGACACGGGTGTCGCGGCCGCGTCCGTCTCGGTCTTGAACGACGTGACGAGGGCCCACAGGAACGGCAGGAGCCAGAGCACGGCGAGCACCACCAGGGCGACGAGCGCCCCGATGCGGCCCGGGCTGGCGAAGCGCTCGCCGATGCGCAGGCCGGCCCGCTCGGCGAACCTGCCGCGCGGGTGGTGGACGGTGGGCTTGGTCGTGGGCTCGGTGGCGACGGCGGTCATCAGGCGCTCCTGCGGGACGTCAGCCGGACCTGGCCGACCGAGATGATGACGATCAGGGCGAAGAAGATGTACGCGATGGCGGACGCGTACCCGAACCGGTAGCCGGTGAACCCGGTCTCGAAGATGTACATGACGACCGGCCGGGTGACGCCGGCCGGACCACCGTTGGTCATGACGTAGATCTGGTCGAACACCTTGAGCGAGGCCAGGACCTGCAGCATCACGATGAGCACGGTGGTCGGGCCCAGCTGCGGCACGGTGATCGACCGCAGCTGCCGCCAGCGACCGGCACCGTCGAGCGCGGACGCCTCGTACTGCTGCTCCGGGATGTTCTGCAGGGCGGTGAGGTAGAGCAGGAAGTTGAACCCCACGGTCCACCACGTCGTCATGACCACGACCGCGTACATCGCCCACGACGGATCCTGCAGCCACGCCACCGGATCGACCCCCACGGCGCCGAGCAGGTAGTTCACGAGCCCGAGCTGCGGGTTGTACATCCAGATCCAGATCTGCGCGGCGACGGTCGACGCGAGCAGGAACGGCATGAAGAACGAGAGGCGCCAGAGCCACTGGCCGGGCAGCCCCTGGTGGACCAGCAGAGCGAGGGCGAGCGAGACGACGACGAGCGGGATCGTCGAGAGCACCGTGAACCACAGGGTGTTCAGCAGGGAGCGCCACATGATCGGGTCCTGGAGCGCCTCGGCATAGTTCGCGAAACCGATCAGCTGGCCGTTCGCGCCGGTGATGCTCTCGCCGGTGAAGCTGAGGTAGAAGCCGTGGATCAGCGGCCAGATCAGGAACATCACGAACACGATGACGAACGGTGCGACGAACGCCCAGCCGATGCGGTTGTTGCGGTGGTGGGCCGAACGCTCGCCGGCCCGGATCTCCGACGAGCCTGCGCGTGTGCCGGCGGCGGCGCTGAGAGCTGCGGTGGACATGTCGACTCCTTCCGGTCAGACGGGGTTCGGCTTGGAGAGCTGGACGTTCACGCGTCGGATGAAGGCGTCGAAGCCTTCCGCCGGGTCCGAGCCGTCGAGGTAGACGCCCTGGACGGTCTCGAGGAAGTAGTTCTGGAAGTCGCTGCCCGACCCGGTGAACCAGGCCTCCGGGTCGTAGTTGAGGATCTCGGCGGCCGGCGCGTAGTGCGCCTGCGGCAGCAGCGCCTGGTACTCGGGGCTCTGCACGACGGGCTGGAACGCCGGGATGTGCCCGGCCTCGGCCCACGCGAGCGAGTTCTTGAGGACGTCCGCCACGAACCGGTACGTCGCGCGCCGCTGCTCCTCGTCCGGGCTGGACTGGTGCGGGAGCGTGAACGCGTGCGAGTCGGCGTAGGCAGCGGGCGTGCCGAACAGCGTCGGGATCGGCTGGGCGTCGACGTTGAGGCCCGAGTTCTTGGCGGTCGGCAGCTCCCACACGCCGGTGAAGAACATGCCGCTCTCCCCCGACATGAACTCCGAGACCGCCGTGCCGTAGTCACCGCTCGGGGTGCAGACCGTGCCGTCCAGCAGCTGCTGGATGAACTCGAGCGACGAGACGGCGGCGTCGTCGTCGACCACGGCCGTCTCGCCGGACAGGTCGAACTCGGCGTCGTGCTGCTTGTAGAGCGTGTAGAACAGCCGCCACATCTGGGCACCGTCGCCGAGGTACCCGTACGAGAGCCCGTGCTTGCCGGTCACCGCCTGCATGGCCCGCGCGACCTCGAGGAACTGGTCCGGGCTGTCGATCGGTGCCAGCTGGCCGTCGGGCCCGAGCACCCCCGCCTGCTCGGCGACGTCGAGGTTGTACATCATGATGAACGGGTGCGAGTCGAGGGCGATGGAGTACTGCTTGCCGTCGAGCCCGCCCTTGGCCCAGACGCGTTCGAGGAAGTCGGACTCCTGCACGCCGTTCTCGGCCAGCAGGTCGAGGTCCCAGGGGTCGAGGAGGCCGCCCGGCGCATACCCGGCCACGCGTGAGGCGTGCATGATCGCGGTGTCCGGGGACCGGCCGCCGACGCTCGCCATGGCGAGCTTCGTGTAGTACGGCGCCCCCCAGGCCAGGACGGTCTGGGTCGCCTCGTAGCCGTGGTCCAGGGCGTTCACGTCGTCGACCAGGCCGGCCATGTTGATGCCGTCGCCGCCGCTGAGCAGGTGCCAGAAGGCCAGCTGGCGGACGCCGTCGGCCGACGCGTTCGCGGGGGTGCAGCCGGCGAGCGACCCGATCGCGGCGACGCCGCCCACTGCGGCGAGCGAGCCGATGAGCATCTGGCGGCGGGTGAGGCCCGGTCCGGGCGGATCTGCTGCGCTCGGGGGCGCAAGGTGGTGCAGTGCCATGCCCTCACTCCTTCGTGAGACGCGTCCGACGTCGTCGTCGGTAGCCAGGCCCGGCGTCGTCGCCGTGTCCGGTTCGCATCATTACATCGTTGGAACGGACCCGCAACGGAAGCGCTCGACCCGAGTCATCGGACTCGTGACGAGCGGCTCCGTCAGGCGGTGCTGGCGCGGACCACGACCCGGTGGGGGTACACGACCTGCCGCGCCGGCCGGTCGGGGTCCGCGATGCGGTCGGTGAGCAGGTCCAGCGCAGCCACCGCGTACCCCCGCAGGTCGAACGCCACCGTGGTCAGCGGCGGGACCGCGTACCGGGCTGCGGCGACGTCGTCGAACCCCGCCACCGCGACGTCGTCAGGCACGCGCAGGCCCCTCTCCCACAGCACGCTCAGCACGCCGAGCGCCATCGAGTCCGTGAAGCAGACGAACGCGTCGGGCGCCGGGTGCCGGGTGAGGTGCGCACGCGTCGCCTCCACCGCCTGCTCCGTGGTCCAGTGCCGCACCGGGATCTCCAGGTCGGGGTCGTGCACCACCCCCGCCGCCGCGAGCGCCGCCCGGTACCCCTCGGTGCGCTGCCGGGCCGCCGCCGTCTCCACACCCGGCGGGGGCGTACCCACCGCCGCGATGCGTCGCCGGCCCGTCACCAACAGGTGCTCCGTGACGTCCCGCGACGCCCCGACGCTGTCCACGCCCACGTGGTCCGCCCGGTCCTGCACGACCTCGCCGATGAGCACCGTCGGCGGCAGCGGCCCCGGCACCACCGGCACGGCGGAGTCCTCCAGGGAGACCGGGTTGAGCACGAGCCCGTCGACCAGGTGCGACCGCGCCCGGGACAGCAGGTCGCGCTCCCGCCCCGGCTCGGCGGCGGTCTCCTCGATCTGCAGGGACCAGCCGCGCGAGTGCGCCTCCTCGACGAAGTGGTGCGCGAGCTCCGCCGAGTACGCCGTCGACAGGTCGGGCAGGGCCAGCGCGATGAGCCCGTACCGTCCGTTGCGCAGCCCGCGCGCGCCGAGGTTGGGCACGTAGTCGAGCTCCGCGAGCGCACGCTCGACCCGCTCCCGCGTCTCCGGGCGCACGAAGACGACGCCGTGGATGACGTTGGAGACCGTCTTCGGCGAGACCCCTGCCCGGGCAGCGACGTCCTTCACGGTGGCCCGCACGCCGCCATTGTTCAGCACCGCGGCGCACAGAGTCCGCACAAGTGGCCCACGGGTCGCCCGCTACCGGCCCCGTACTCTGGGCACATGCTGATGACGACCGCCCTCACGGCCGCCGGACCGATCGCGGCCCTCGGGCCGGACTTCCTGAACGCCGACCACCTGATCGAGTCGTTCGGGACGGCCGCCCTCGTCGGCATCGCGCTCGTCATCTTCGTGGAGACGGGTCTGCTGTTCCCGATCCTCCCCGGCGACTCGCTCCTGTTCACCGCGGGCGCCCTCGTCGCGCAGGACTCCCTCGACATCAACATCTGGGTGCTCTGCCTGGTCCTGTTCGCCGCCGCGTTCCTCGGCGACCAGACCGGCTACCTCATCGGCCGCACCCTCGGGCCGAAGGTGTTCAACAAGCCCGACTCGCGCTTCTTCAAGAAGAAGTACATCGACCAGACCTACGCGTACTTCGACAAGTACGGCGGGCGCACGATCATCGTCGCCCGGTTCGTGCCCATCGTGCGGACGTACGCGCCCGTCGCCGCGGGCGTCGGCGGGATGCGGTACCGGCACTTCGTCACCTACAACGTCGTGGGTGCCCTGCTGTGGGCGGTCGGCGTGACCCTGCTCGGCTACTGGCTGGGCAACTTCACGTTCATCAAGGAGAACATCGAGATCCTGCTCATCGTCGTGGTGGGTCTCTCGGTGGTCCCGATCGGCGTCGAGCTCCTCAGGGCACGCCGGAAGGGCGCGGAGCCCGAGGAGCGCGACGAGCGCTACGACGACCAGACCGAGCGCGACGAGGTCGAGCGCAAGGCCTTCGGCGCGTGACGCACCACGGCCCGCGCGAGATCCGCTCGTGGCTGTCGGACATGGACGGCGTCCTCGTGCACGAGGGCACGGCGCTGCCCGGCGCCGCGGAGTTCGTCAAGGCGCTCCGCGACGGGGACCGCCCGTTCCTCATCCTCACCAACAACTCGATCTTCACGACGCGGGACCTGCGCGCCCGGCTGGCCGCGTCCGGGATCGACGTGCCCGAGGACGCGATCTGGACCTCGGCGCTCGCCACCGCGCAGTTCCTCACCGACCAGATGCCGGGCGGCTCGGCGTACGTCATCGGCGAGGCGGGGCTGACCACCGCGCTGTACGAGGCGGGCTACACCCTGACCGCCGCGCAGCCGGACTTCGTCGTCCTCGGCGAGACGCGGACATACTCCTTCGAGGCGATCACCCAGGCCATCCGGCTGATCCAGGGCGGCGCCCGGTTCATCGCCACCAACCCGGACGTCACCGGGCCCTCCGCCGACGGTGACCTGCCGGCCACCGGTGCGGTCGCGGCGATGATCAGCGCCGCGACCGGCCGTCAGCCGTACTTCGTCGGCAAGCCCAACCCGATGATGATCCGCTCCGCGCTCAACCGGATCGACGCGCACTCCGAGACCACCGTGATGGTCGGCGACCGGATGGACACCGACGTCGTCGCCGGCATCGAAGCGGGCCTGCGGACGTTCCTGGTCCTGTCCGGGTCCACGAAGCTGGCCGACGTCGAGGCGTTCCCCTTCCGTCCGACCGAGATCCTGGACTCGGTGCAGGACCTGGTCGGTCGGGTCTAGGGCCCGTCGGCGATCGCCTGATCGCGCATCCTCAGGAGCGCCGTCCGCACCAGGTCGAGCCGGCCGCCGGGCTCGTCGCTCCCGCCGGGTGCCTGCGTCACGACCGACCCGTGCGTCGTGTCGAGGAGGAGGCGGTGATAAGCCGTCCCGCCCGCGTCGTTCGGGACCACCTCGAAGCCGATGTCGCGCAGGCTCTCCCACGGCACCCACCGGCTCGTGAACATGTTCCTGACGAGGATGCCGTGCTGGTCGGCGTCCATCCCCCGCCGCGCCCCACGCACGCCGATCACGACGAAGAACCCCCCGATCGCGACGCCGCCGACACCAACGAGCCACCCGCCGTCGGGCGCGAACGCCGCCCCGATGCCCATGCCGACGACGGTGAGCCCGAACACGAGCCCGAGAACGAGCTGCAGGCCCCTCGTACGTCCGCGCAGGCGAAGCTTCCCGACGTCTCTCCCGTCCGCCGGGCGGGTCGACGGTCCTGCACGATGAGACCCCACCGTCGATCACCTCGACTCGAGACGATCCGCGACGTGCACTGCCGCCGAGGGGGCGCGCTACCGCCTCGGTGGTGACTGCGTCAGAAGCTGACCTCGGGGGCCGCGCGGACGCTGGGCTCCTCGACCTCGAAGTACTCGGCCCGCTCGAACGTGAACATGTTGGCGATGATGTTCGGCGGGAACGTCTCGACCTTCGTGTTCAGCTCGCGGACGTTCGCGTTGTAGAACCGCCGGCCGGCAGCGATGCGGTCCTCCGTGTTGGTCAGCTCCGCCTGGAGCTGCTGGAAGTTCTCGCTCGCACGGAGCACCGGGTAGGCCTCCGCCACGGCGAACAGCCGACCGAGGGCCTGCGTCAGCTGGTTCTCCTGGGCGGCCTGCTCGGCCGGACCCGAGGCCGGTCCGGCGGCGGCCGCACGGGCGCGCGCGACCTCGTCGAACACGCCGCGCTCGTGGGCCGCGTAGCCCTTGACGCTCTCGACCAGGTTCGGGATCAGGTCGTGGCGGCGGTGCAGCTCGACGTCGATCTGGCGCCACGCCTCCTGCACCAGGTTCCGCAGGCGGACGAAGCCGTTGTACGTCGCGATGCCCCAGATGAGGGCGATCACCACGATCACGGCGATGACGATCAGGACGATGACACCAGCGGTCACGGCAGGGCCTCCGAGGTAGGGCGGTTCAGGTGATCGTAGCGCCGGGCGTCAGTCGTCCGGCTGCCCGATCGTGGTCGGGGTGGGGTCGTAGCCGTGGTCCTGCCAGACGTGCCGCGGGACCGAGCGCACGACCGCGGACAGCAGGCCGAGCCGGGGCGCCAGGCGGTCGAGGTCCGTGGTGCCGGACTCCCACGAGAGGATCCACGTGCCGCCGATGCGCCAGGCGCTGCCCACGGCGTCGGCCCGCAGCAGGCGTTCCATGAGCCGCGGGTGCAGGATCGCGTGCCCGATCCGCTGGTCCGTCGCGGCCACCCGGTAGGCCCGGTTGAAGGCGTCCGACTCGAACTGGACGTCCTGGGCGCCCACGAGCTTGGCCAGCCTGGCGCCGATGCCCTCGGGCGTCACCTCGACCGTCGGCAGGTACGTCGGCAGGGCCAGCCCGACGATATGCGCGTGGTGGGTGCTCCGGTTCTTCCCGCTGCCCGTCGTCCAGACGTACGTGAACGACAGCGCCGGCCGCGCGTCGTACGTGCCGCGCAGGACCTCGATGGCCCTCCTCGAGCTCCCCTGGTCGAACGGCTGCCCGCGCGAGATGTCGACGAGCGCCCGCTCGGACTGCGCGTAGGTCCACCCGTTGCGCAGCGCCCATGCCCGGAACCGCTCGTGGCGCTTCTTCTGCACCCAGAACCCGGCGACGAACAGGCCGAGCACGACGACCATGCCGAGGACGACCACGACACCGAACAGGCCGTCGCTCATGGTCGGGGTCAGGCCAGGCCGAGGTCGGTCAGGCCGAAGAGGAAGTGGTACGGCACGCCGAGCGCCTCGATCTTCTCCTGCGCCCCCGTCGCCCGGTCCACGATGACGGCGGCACCCACCACCTCCGCACCGGCCTCGCGCGCGGCCTCGATCGCCATGATGGCCGAGCCGCCCGTGGTCGAGGTGTCCTCGACCACGACGACCTTGCGGCCGGCGATGTCCGGGCCCTCGATGCGGCGCTGGAGCCCGTGCGCCTTGCCCTCCTTGCGGACGACGAACGCGTCGAGGTCCTGACCGCGCGACGCGGCCGCGTGCAGGAGGGACGTCGCGACGGGGTCGGCGCCGAGCGTCAGCCCGCCGACGGCGTCGATCTCCGCGGTGCCGAGGCCGACCTCCTCCAACCGGTCGAGCAGCAGGTGACCGATCAGCGGGGAGGCGCGGTGGTGCAGCGTGACCCGACGCAGGTCCACGTAGTAGTCGGCCTCGCGGCCCGACGACAGCGTGACCTTCCCGTGCACGACCGCGAGGGTCTTGATGAGGTCGAGCAGCTGCTCGCGGGGCGTCAGGGTGAGGTCGTGGGTCACGGCCGTCAGGCTACCGGCGAGGGTCAGCCGACGGTGGGAGCGTCCGTGTCCTGGCCCTGGAACGAGCGGCGGTAGCGGCCGAACGCGCGGACCGTGGACCGCGGGACGACCCGGGCGACCGCCGACAGGGTCCGGTAGCGCAGGCTCGGGGTCGACAGGACGGCGCCGCGGCGGACGTCGGCGAGGCCGGTGGCCACCACGTCCTCGGCGTTCAGCCACGCGATCTCCGGGTAGGCGGTCATGTCGATCTCGCCGCGCTCGTGGAACTCGGTGTGCACGAACCCCGGGTTCAGCGCGGTCGCGGTGACGCCCGTGCCGCGCAGCTCGACCGCGAGGCTCTCGGTGAACACGCGGACCCACGCCTTGTGCGCGGAGTACGTGCCCGAGGTGAGCAGGGCGGCGACGGACGCGACGTTGAGGATCGCTCCCCGGCCACGCGGGACCATCGCACCCGCGGCCGCGTGCGACAGGACCATGACCGCGGTGACCATGAGCGCGAGCGCGGTCTCCTCGCGGGCCAGGTCGCCCGGCACGAAGCGCTGGTTGAGACCCAGTCCGGCGTTGTTCACCAAGAGGCCGACGGGGCGCTCGGTGGCGCGCAGGCGGTCGGCGACGCGCTCGACGTCGGACCGGACCGACAGGTCCGCGACGAGCACCTCGGCGCGGATGCCCGCGGCGGCCTCGAGCTGGGCGGCGAGGCGGGTCAGCCGCTCCTCGTTGCGGGCGACCAGGACGACGTCGTGCTTGGCCGTGGCCAGCTGCCAGGCGAACTCCAGGCCCAGGCCTGCGGACGCGCCGGTGATGAGTGCGGTTGCCATGCGCCCACCCTACGGATCGGTCGTAGGCGTCGCGCGCCGCGTCCCGACCGCGCTCAGGCCTGTGGACGGGGCGATCCGGACCGTCGGCGGTCGGACGTAGGGTGTGCCGCGTGACTGACGGGTGGGGTAGCGACGTGCCGGGCTGGCCTCTCGACGAGGAGCCGCCGTTCGACCCGTTCTACGACGCTGCGCCGCCCGAGCACGAGCCGGCCCGTGGCGGGCGCTCCGAGCCCCCGCCACGTCCCGACATCCCCCGCGAGGTCGCCCAGACCCTCGACCCCGAGGCTGCGCTGGCGGCCGCGGCCGAGGTCCTGCACACCGTCTGGGGGTACGACGCCTTCCGGGGGGAGCAGGCCGAGATCATCGACACCGTCGTCCGCGGCGGCGATGCCTTGGTGCTCATGCCGACCGGTGGCGGCAAGTCGCTGTGCTACCAGGTGCCCGCGCTGGTCCGGGAGGGCACGGGGGTCGTCGTGTCCCCGCTGATCGCCCTCATGCAGGACCAGGTCGACGCCCTGTCGGCTCTCGGTGTGCGGGTTGGGTTCCTCAACTCGACGCAGCAGTCGTTCGAACGCCGCAAGGTCGAGGACGCGTACCTCGCGGGCGAGCTGGACCTGCTCTACCTGGCGCCCGAGCGGCTGCGGGTCCGGGAGACCATCGAGCTCCTGGACCGTGGCACGGTCGCGCTGTTCGCCATCGACGAGGCGCACTGCGTGTCCCAGTGGGGGCACGACTTCCGGCCCGACTACCTGCAGCTGTCGATGCTGCACGAGCGCTGGCCCGAGGTCCCCCGGATCGCGCTGACGGCCACCGCCACCGAGCAGACCCACGCGGAGATCGCGCAGCGGCTGCAGCTCGGGGACGCCAAGCACTTCGTCGCCAGCTTCGACCGGCCCAACATCCAGTACCGGATCGCCCCCAAGGACAAGCCGCGGGACCAGCTGCTCAACCTCCTGCGCACCGAGCACGAGGGGGACGCGGGCATCGTCTACTGCCTCTCGCGGAACTCGGTCGAGCAGACCGCGCAGTTCCTGGTCGAACGCGGCGTGACCGCGCTGCCGTACCACGCCGGCCTCGACCGGCAGGTGCGAGCACGGAACCAGTCACGGTTCCTGCGCGAGGACGGGATCGTGATGGTCGCGACGATCGCGTTCGGGATGGGCATCGACAAGCCCGACGTGCGGTTCGTCGCGCACCTGGACCTGCCGAAGTCCGTCGAGGGCTACTACCAGGAGACCGGCCGCGCCGGGCGTGACGGCCTGCCGTCGACGGCCTGGCTCGCGTACGGCCTGGCCGACGTGGTGCAGCAGCGCCGGATGATCGACACGTCCGAGGGCGACGCCGCCCACAAGCGCCGGCTGACCGCGCACCTCGACGCGATGCTCGCACTCTGCGAGACGGTGTCGTGCCGCCGCGTGCAGCTGCTCAACTACTTCGGCCAGCCGTCCGAGCCGTGCGGCAACTGCGACACCTGCCTGACACCCCCCGAGTCGTGGGACGGCACCGTCGCGGCGCAGAAGCTGCTGTCCACGGTGGTCCGGCTCGAGAAGCAGGGGCAGCGGTACGGGGCGGGGCACCTGGTCGACATCCTGCTCGGCAAGGAGACGCCGCGGGTCACGCAGCTCGGGCACCAGTCGCTGTCCACGTTCGGGCTGGGAAAGGACCTGTCCGACGGGGAGTGGCGCGGGGTCGTGCGGCAGCTGCTGGCCATGGAGCTGCTCGGCGTGGACAGCGACGGCTACGGCACGCTGCGGCTCGCCCCCGACAGCGCGGACGTCCTGCGCGGTGCCCGCGAGGTGCGGCTGCGTCGGGAGACCGAGAAGGTCGTGCGGTCCCGCGGCTCGCGCGGTGCGCGGGCCACCGCCGCGGCGGACCTCACGGGCGACGACGTCGAGCTGTTCGAGGTGCTGCGGGCGTGGCGCGCCGGGGTCGCCAAGGAGCAGGGGGTGCCGGCCTACGTGGTGTTCCACGACGCGACGCTGCGCGAGGTCGTCACGCAGCGGCCGACGTCGCTGGAGGCCCTGGGCGGGATCAGCGGCGTCGGCGCGACCAAGCTGGAGCGGCACGGGCCCGGGTTGCTGGCGGCGCTGGCCGGTGTGACCGAACCCGCCTGACCGCCTGTCGACGGCTCCTGGTTGACGGCCCGCGAGCGGCTGGTCCTCTGAGGTCAGCGCCCGAACCTGCGGCGCTGGAGATCGCGGACCTCGTCGGCGAGCTCGGGGACCGGGCCCTCGACGGGCAGGCCGGGCGCGACCGTGGTGATCGGGAGGGGCGCCACCGGCCCCGCGGGGATGCCCCACTCCGCCAGCCACGCGCCGGTCTGCGCCGACGACGTCGCGTACACGATGCGGCCCAGGCCGACCCACGCGTGGGCGGCGGCGCACATCGGGCAGTGCTCGCCGGAGGTGTAGACCGTGGAGGCCGCGCGCTCCTGCGGCGTCAGGTGGTTCGCGGACCAGCGGGCGATCTCGAACTCGGGATGACGGGTCTCGTCGCCGTCCTTGACGCGGTTGCGGTCCTCGAACCGGACCTGCCCGGCGGCGTCGACCAGCACGGAGCCATAGGGCTCGTCGCCGTCGTCGAGCGCCTCGCGGGCGAGCTCGACCGCGCGCGTCAGGTGGGTCAGGTCCGTGGCGGAGAGGGTCATGCGGCCACCGTGGCGGCCAGCACGCGGGCGCGCAACCGGCGCCGGTGCTCGACCAGTGACGCCCGCATGTCCACCGACCACTGCTCCTCGTCAGCCACCTGGTCGGCGTCCAGGTGCGCGATCGAGACCAGCAGACGGACGGCCACCGCGGCGCTGTGCAGCTCCAGCTCGGCCACCTCGTCGTACCCGAGGGGACGGACTCCCCGGTAGCCGGTCAGGAACGCCGCGAGGAGCGCCGGGTGCTCGACGCGGCCGGGCGTCTCACCGACGAGGTCCCTGACCGCGGCGGCGATGTCCTGGACGAACGGGCCGGTGCGGGTCTCGTCGGCGTCGAACGCAGTGGGCCGGCCGTCGGACCAGCGCAGGTTGTCGAGCTCGAGGTCGCCGTGCAGGGTGCCGCGGGGGGCGTCGAGCCGGTCCGCCTCGGCCAGCACCGCGCGGGCGGCAGCCTGCAGGACGGGGTCGAGCCCGAGGGAGTCGAGGTCCAGCGGAGGTGGCTCGTCGGCGGCCGTCAGGGGCGGCGCGTCCCGGTGCAGGCGCCCCAGTGCCGCGCCCCAGGACTGCGCGAGCGGTGCCGTCAGGTCACCGAGCTCGAGCTCCTCCCCCGGCGCGGCCGGCACCGCCGTGGCGTGCATGACGCCCAGCGCGGTGGGCACCGTCTCGACGAGCCGGCCGGCTGTCGACGGCACGGGTGCGACGGTCCCTCCGTGCTCGGCCCACGCCGCAAGGAGCCGCGCCGGCGCCTCGAGGTCCCGGACGGTGCGCAGCGACGCGGGCACGAAGCGCACGAACAGCACCCCGCGGGGGTCGACGTCCGCGGGCACGACGAACACGTGCGTCGCGCTGGAGCGGAGCCATCGGGCGTCGCCGGGGGTGATCCCCCACGCGGCCGCGACCTCGTCGGCGACCGGGCTGCGCCAGGACTCGTCGACGGTGGCGCTGACGCGGGCGATCTCGCTGAGGGGGAGCATCTGCGCATCCTTGCGGCGCGGACCCGCCCGGTCACGGTGTTTGTGTGCAGGGCGGTCAGCGGACCAGGCGCAAGGGCGCGGTGCCGGTGGAGCCGCGGACCACCAGGTGGGTGGGGAGCTCGACGGTCACCGTGCCGCCCGGGTGGGTGGGGTCCAGGCGCGCGAGCAGGAGGTCGGCGGCCGCGTGCCCGGCACGTTCCAGCGGGGCGGCGATGGTGGTCAGGCCCGGGCGGACCAGGTCCGCGCCGAAGACGTCGTCGCAGCCGACCACGCTCATCGCGCCGGGCACGTCGACGCCGCGCTCGGCCAGGCGGTCGAGGATGCCGAACGCGAGCAGGTCGTCGAACGCCAGGACCGCGGTGACGTCGGCGTGCAGGACGGCATCGGCCGCGGCGGCACCGTCCTCGCGGCGCGGGACGAACGGACCGAGGAAGACGACCTCGACACCGAGCCGCTTGGCGGCCGTGCGCAGCACCGCGCGACGACGGCGGTCCGACCAGGACGCGCGCGGGCCGCCCGCGTAGGCGACGCGGCGGTGCCCGAGCGAGGCGAGGTGGGCGAGCGCCTGGCCGGTTCCGCCCGCGGTGTCGACGAGCACTCCCGACTGGTCCGGCACCGGGCGGTTCACGGTGACCATGGGGAACTCGTGCGACCAGGCCGTGAGGCGGTCGTCGTCGAGCCGGGAGGCGGCCAGGACGGCTCCGTCGACGGTGGGGCGCAGCGCGCGCAGGGCCCGCTCCTCGGCCTCGACGGACTCCTCGGCGTCGACCAGCACGTGCACGTACCCGTCGGCACGGAGCCGGGCGGCGGTGCCGCGCACGATGCCGAAGAAGTACGGGTTGGTGACGTCGGGCACGAGGAGGGCGACCATGCGGGTGCGGCCCGAGCTGAGCGCGCGGCCGGTGGGGCTCGGCGCGTAGCCCAGCTGACGTGCGGCCTCGCGGACCCGGGTGGCGGTGCGCTCGTTGACCCGGCCCGGCTTGGTGAGCGCGCGCGACGCGGTGGAGATGGCCACGCCGCTGGCGGCCGCGACGTCGCGGAGGGTGGGTGGCCTGGTCATGGGTCCTCGTCGGTGGGGGGCGGTGCGGTCCCATCGTGGCGGCGGAGCCCGCAGATGGCAACCATCGGCAAACGTTTGCCCCACCCGCGCGGCTCGCCTACGGTGGACCCGCCCCCGCCGCACGGGCGGTGGTGCGCGAGGGAGCAGAGCAGCGCCGACGGCGTCGTCGGCGGGACGGAGCAGGCATGCCGACGGACCACCCCGACACCGCACCGAGCGACCTGGCCCCCGCGCAGCGCGGCTCCGCGATCCGGTCCGCGGAGGTGCTCGTCACCAGCCCGGACCGCAACTTCGTCACGCTCCGGCTGACCACGCAGGACGGGGTCGTCGGGCTCGGCGACGCGACGCTGAACGGTCGCGAGCTGTCCGTGGCGTCCTACCTGTCCGACCACGTGGTGCCGCTGCTGCTCGGCCGGGACGCCCACCGCATCGAGGACACCTGGCAGTTCCTCTACCGCTCGGCCTACTGGCGGCGCGGTCCGGTGACCATGGCGGCGATCGCCGCGGTCGACGTCGCCCTGTGGGACATCAAGGCGAAGATCGCCGGGCTGCCGCTGTACCAGCTGCTCGGCGGAGCGAGCCGGACCGGGATCATGGCCTACGGCCACGCGAGCGGGCGGGACCTGCCCGAGCTGTTCGACTCCATCCGCGAGCACCAGGAGCAGGGCTTCCGCTCCATCCGCGTGCAGACCTCCGTGCCGGGCATCGACGCGGTCTACGGGGTGGCCGCGCAGCCGTCGTCGTCGGGCCGCTACGACTACGAGCCCGCCCAGCGCGCTCCCCTGCCGGCCGAGGAGGACTGGGACACCCGCGCGTACCTGCGGCACATCCCCACGGTCTTCGAGGCGGTCCGCAACGAGTTCGGCCCCGAGGTGCCGCTGCTGCACGACGGGCACCACCGGATGACCCCGATCCAGGCGGCGCGGCTCGGCAAGGACCTGGAGCCGTACGACCTGTTCTGGCTGGAGGACTGCACGCCCGCCGAGAACCAGGAGGCCCTGCGCCTCGTCCGGCAGCACACCACCACGCCGCTGGCCATCGGCGAGGTGTTCAACACCGTGTGGGACTACCAGACGCTGGTCCGCGAGCAGCTCATCGACTACGTGCGGTCCGCCGTCACCCACACCGGCGGCATCAGCGCGCTGCGCAAGATCCTCGACTTCGCCGCGCAGTACCAGATCAAGTCCGGCATCCACGGACCGACGGACATCTCCCCTGTCGGCATGGCCGCCGCCCTGCACCTCGACCTGGCGATCCACAACTTCGGCATCCAGGAGTACATGCAGCACGGCGCCCGCACGAACGAGGTGTTCCAGCAGACGTTCACCTTCGAGGACGGGTACCTGCACCCCGGTTCCGCGAACGGCCTCGGCGTCACCTACGACGACGACGCGGCCGCGCGGTACCCGTACGAGCAGGCGTACCTGCCGTTCAACCGGCTCAAGGACGGCACGGTGCACGACTGGTGACCGCCGCACACCCCATGTGGCTGCCCGACGAAGCCTTCCGGGCCCTCGGGTCGCGGCGCGTGCTCGTCGCGGTCGGGCCGGACGACGGGCCCGTCGCGGACACCGTCGTCGCCGAGGTCGCCGCTGCCACCCAGCGGTTCGGCGGCAGCCTGACGACGACGACCGAGGCGCAGCCCGTGAGCGCCGAGGTCGCGCAGGCGCAGGACGTGGTCCTCGCGATCGTCCCCGGCGTGGCGCGCGCGGGCAGCGTCGACACCCGGCTCGTCCCCCGGCCCGGCATCCCCGAACGCCACGACCCCTACCTACCGGCCATCGCCGCCGTTCTCGGCGACGCGTGGGAGATCGGTCGGTGGACGACCATCGGCCACGGCTCGTTCACCACCGTGCGCGCTCGCGACACCACCGTGGTGATGGCCGACGGCGCAGCCGGCCTGCTCTACGGGCTGCACGACCTGGTCCGCCGGGGTGAGGCCGCGTTCGCCGCGCCCGACGGCGAGCTGTCGTGGGACGGACCGGTCCACGACATCCGCATGCTCGACCACTGGGACAACGCGGCCGTCCACGCCGTCATGGGCCAGGTGGAGCGCGGGTACGCGGGCGGCTCGATCTTCTACGCCGACGGGCGGGTCCGCGACGACCTGACCCGGGTCGCGCAGTACGCGCGGCTGCTCGGGTCGGTCGGCATCAACGCGGTCGGGCTCAACAACGTGAACGTGCACGCCGCCGAGGCCCGGCTGCTCACGGACCACCTCGGCGACGTCGCCCGGCTGGCCGACGTCTTCCGGCCGCACGGCATCCGTGTCTCCCTGTCGGTGAGCTTTGCGGCTCCCATCACCGTGGGCGGCCTGTCGACGGCGGACCCGCTGGACCCGGCGGTGCAGGACTGGTGGGCGGCCGCGGTCCGCCGCGTCTACGAGACGATCCCGGACTTCGGCGGGTTCGTCGTGAAGGCCGACTCCGAGGGGCAGCCCGGTCCGTTCGCGTACGGCAGGGACCACGCCGACGGAGCGAACCTGCTGGCACGCGCCCTGAGTCCGTTCGGCGGGACGGTGTTCTGGCGGGCGTTCGTCTACGACCACCACCAGGACTGGCGCGACCGTTCCACCGACCGCGCACGGGCGGCGTACGACCACTTCACGCCGCTGGACGGCCGGTTCGACGACAACGTCGTCCTGCAGGTCAAGTACGGCCCGATGGACTTCCAGGTCCGCGAGCCGGTCTCCCCCGTGATCGCCGCGATGCCGCAGACCCGGCTGGCCGTCGAGCTGCAGGTCACGCAGGAGTACACCGGGCAGCAGAAGCACGCGGTGTACCTCGGCCCGCAGTGGGCGGAGATCCTGCGGTTCCCGCTGGCCGAGGGCGGACGCACGGTCGGGCACCTCGCCGCCGGGCTGGCCGACGGGCGTCCCGCGGGGCTCGTCGCCGTCTCCAACGTCGGGGACGACGAGTACTGGACGGGCCACCCCCTCGCCCAGGCGAACCTCTACGCGTTCGCCCGGCTGGCGTGGGGCGAGGAGGACCCGGACGTGATCCTCGACGAGTGGATCGGGTTGACGTTCGGCGACGACCCGACCGTGCGGTCCGCGGTGCATGCCGTGCTCGACGGCTCCTGGCACACCTACGAGAAGTACACGGCCCCGCTCGGCGTCGGCTTCATGGTCCGCCCGGGTCACCACTACGGCCCCGACGTGGACGGCTACGAGTACACCGCCTGGGGCACCTACCACTTCGCCGACCGCGACGGCATCGGCGTCGACCGCACGAGAACGACCGGCACCGGCTTCACCGGCCAGTACCCGCCGCCGTGGCGGGACGTCTACGAGTCCGTGGAGACCTGCCCGGACGAGCTGCTGCTGTTCTTCCACCACGTCCCGTACACGCACGTCCTGCACAGCGGGTCGACCGTCATCCAGCACATCTACGACACGCACGCCGACGGGTACGACGAGGTCGTCGAGATGGCCTCGGCCTGGTCCGAGGCCGAGGGACGCGTGCCGCAGGCGCTCTTCGACCGGGTCACCGAGCGCCTGGCCGAGCAGGAGCGCAGCGCGCGCGAGTGGCGCGACCACGTCCGCAGCGCGTTCCTCCGCCGCTCCGGCGTGCCGGACGCGACGGGGCGCACCATCTACTGATGCGCCCGCCGCGGTCAGGGAGCGGCCACGAACCCCACGACGTCGGCGGCGACGTGCACCGTGCCGCCCGGCGCCATGTCCGAGAACAGCGTGACGGTCGCCGGCCCGGTGTCCGGGAGGTCGACCACGACGAGGTTCGGGATGTCCCGCCCGGGGACGTAGTTCAGGGTCGAGATCTCCGGGACCTCGGCCGCACCGCTCGGGTAGACCCGCAGGTTGCCGAGTGCGCTGGGCCCGATCGCCGTCGTAGTTCAGGGTCGAGATCTCCGGGACCTCGGCCGCACCGCTCGGGTAGACCCGCAGGTTGCCGAGTGCGCTGGGCCCGATCGCCGTGACGTTCAGGACCACGGAGGACGCACCCGCCGGCACGAGCGCGCTCGGGATCTCCACGGTGTACGGCCTCGTCGCCTGCAGCGGGCCGGCCTGCGCGCCGACGCGCCTGCCCCCCGGCCTCGTGTCGAGGATGCGCGTCGGGGTCGAGCCCTGGAGCACGCTGCCGTCGGTGACGTACCCGGCCACGTCGAGGATCACGTGCGCGGTGGACCCTCCCGTGTCGGAGACGAACGAGAGCTTTCCCGACGACGACAGCGGCACGATCGTCGCGTTCGCCTTGTCCTTGCCGGGCACGTAGTTGACGACGGACGTCGTCGGGACCGGCGTCCCCGCGGGGAAGACGCGCAGGTTTCCCAGGCCCGTGGTCCCGGTGACCGTCGCGTTGACGATCACGGCCGTCGCGTCGGCCGGCACCCCGGCCTGGCCCGACACCTGCACCGTCCGGACGATGCCCGGTGCTACCGGTGTGGACGTGCGCGTGTCGAGGAGCCGGACGGGGTCCAGCAGCTCGACGCCCGAGCTCGGCATGGTGAACCCAGTGACGTCGAGCAGCACCCGCACCCCCGGGTGGGAGGCGCGGTAGCAGAGAAAGCCGGCGAAGTTCAGGGCGACGAAGGCCGTGTTGGCGACGTCGCTCCCGGGCTCGAAGTTCACCGTCGAGGTCGTCGGCATGTGCCCGTCGTGGCCGCCGTCGGACCGGGGAAAGACGACGACGTAGCCCGGTTCCGACACCTGTGTCGTGGTGACGTTGAGGATCACGCCGGCCGCTCCCACCGGGACGGTGCCCTGCCCCGCCACGTCGAGACAGGTCGGCCAGTCGACCCGCGGCTGCTCGGAGTCGATCCGCGCAGGCACCTGCGACACCATGCCGTCGGTCGTGTCGACGACAGTCACGGTGATGGGTGTCGACGTCCCGTCCGGCGTCGTCACCACCACGGGATACGACCCGGCGGGATGAGCCGGGATCACGAAGGACACGAAGTAGCTCGTCTCCGTGACGGGGGTGACCGGTACGCCACCGAACGTCACGCTCGCGCCGGCGAACCGGGTCCCGTAGACCCAGACCCTCTCCTCACGACCCGCCACGATCGCCGACGGCTGGACGTGGTCGACGAACGGGGCGATGGCCGGCGCCACCGTGATGAGGTGCTCCCACGACAGGTCCGCGGAAGCGGCGAAGTCATCGTGCCCGAGGTAGGTAGCCGTGACACGAAACGTGCCCGGGCCGAGGCCCTCGAGCACCAGGGAGCCGACCCCGTCGACCAGCGGGACGGACGACCCCACCCAGTCGAGCCCGGGCACCTCGATGGCGACGACTCCCGAGGGGACGCCGACAGAGGCCGAGACGGTCGCGGTGACGGTCACGGGGGTGCCCTCGTACCCCTGCTGCGGCGAGATGGTGAGGGTCGTGGTCGTCGGCTGCGGCGGACCGGCAGCGGCAGCGGCGGTACCGGGCGTGGTGGTACCGGCGGCCAGGGCGACGACCACCGTCCCGGCGGCCAGCATCCGTCGCAGTGTTCGGCGCCGGCTGCTCACCGCGGGCGCGGGGGCGCGGTGCATGGATGCTCCTTCGCGCAGACGGGGCAGCGTGATGTCGCCGACCCTAGGGCAGCGCAGACCCCGTCGTGACGCTTTTCATCCGCGCGATCCCCACGGCAGCACCTCGCACGCTCAGGGAGCGACCACGAACCCCGCGACGTCCGCGGCGACGTGGACCGTCCCCCCTGCCCCCATGTCCGAGTACAGCGTGAAGGTCGCCGGCCCGGTGTCAGGGAGGTCGACCACCACGAGGTTCGGGATGTCACGCCCGGGGACGTAGTTCAGGGTCGAGATCTCCGGGACCTCGGCCGCACCGCTCGGGTAGACCCGCAGGTTGCCGAGTGCGCTGGGCCCGATCGCCGTTCCGCCCGGGGACGTAGTTCAGGGTCGAGATCTCCGGGACCTCGGCCGCACCGCTCGGGTAGACCCGCAGGTTGCCGAGTGCGCTGGGCCCGATCGCCGTGACGTTCAGGACGACGGAGGACGCACCCGCCGGCACGAGCGCGCTCGGGACCTCGACGGTGTACGCCTTCTTCGCCTGGAGCGGGCCGGACACCGCGCCGACGTGCACGGACCCGCCACGGGTGTCGAGCACGCGGGTCGGGGCCTGACCCCGCAGCACGCCGCCGGCGGTGACCCAGCCGGCGACGTCGAGGATCACGTGCGCGGTGGACCCGCCCGTGTCGGAGACGAACGACAGCTTCCCCGCCGACGACAGCGGCACGATCGTCGTGTTCGCCTTGTCCTTGCCCGGCGCGTAGTTGACCACCGACGCCGTCGGGACGGACTGCCCGGCCGGGAACACCCGCAGGTTCCCGAGGCCGGTGACACCCGTGACGGTCGCGTTGACGATCACCGCCGCAGCATCCGCGGGGACCCCCGCCTGACCCGTCACCTGCACCGTCTGGACCGCCCCCGAGGCCACCGGGCGGGACGCGCGCGTGTCGAGCAGCCGCACCGGTTCCCTCAGCTCGACACCGGAGCCCGGCATGACGAAGCCCGTGACGTCGAGAATGACGGTGGCGATCCCCCCCACGAGGCTGTAGCAGAGCTCGCCGTTGGCGGGCAGCGCGACGAAGGCGGTGTTCGCGACGTCGCGGCCGGGCTCGAAGTTCACCGTCGACGTCGTCGGCACGGGATAGGCGCCCGTCCAGGGGTAGACCACGACGTACCCCGGCCCGGTCGCGGCTGCTGTCGTCACGTTGACGACCACTCCGGACGCCGCGCCCGGGACCCCGGCCTTCCCTGCGATCTGCATGCACATCTCGTTGGAGTACATCGGCCATCCCTCGTGGACCCGCACCGGGGGGATCGCGACCACGCCGTCACTCGCGTCGACGACCTGCACGGAGACCGGGGTCGAGCTGCCCGCAGGGGTCGTCACCACCATCGGGACCGTGCCGGGGGCGTGCGCGGGCGCCTCGAACACGACGGCGTAGTCCTCGTAGGTCGACACGACGGTGGCCGGGACCCCGTCGAACGTGACGCTCGAGGCGCCCCGGACGTGCGAGCCGTACAGCGTGACGCGCTGTCCACCCGACCCGATGACCCCGGGCCGCACCTCGTCGATGACGGGGACCACGGGTTCGATCACCCACGCGGTCTTGTAATCCAGGTTCCACGGCCAGCGGTCGTCGTCGGAGTACAACGCCCAGACCTGGTGACCTCCCACCGGCAGGTCGTCGAACTGGATCGTCGCGACGCCGTTCACGAGCGGGACCCGCGTCTGGTCGTCGGGGTCTCCGAGATCGAACAGGACGTCGCCGGTCGGCACGGCGCCAGCGCCCGCGCCCGCGCCCGCGACGGTCGCCGTGGCCACCACCGGTTCGCCCACGAGCACGGTGTCTGCGGAGAACGTCAGGGTGATCGTCCAGTCCGCCGTCGAGGCCGACGCGGGGGTCGCGCCTGCCGTGCCGGTGGTGACGGCCAGCGCGACGGCGGCAGCGATCGCGAGCAGCCGCCGCAGCGTCGGACGTTCGGTGGTGCTCATCGGGTGCTCCTTCGAGGGGTCGCGCGGGGGCAGCGTGACGAGGCCGACCCTAGGGCAGCGCGGCTCCCGCCGTGGGCGTTTCCGTCGGCCCGCTGATCAGGCGGTGAACTGCGCCTCCGCCGCGGCCACGACCGGCGCCGCGGTGCGCGCGTACAGGTAGGTCAGCGGTGCGGCGAGCAGGACGAGGAGCCAGTCCGACGCGTAGGTCACGGCCAGGGTGAGCACCAGCACGGACACGAACCCGAGCGTGACCAGCGGCTTGCCGGCCACGAAGTAGGCGCCGAGCCGGGCGACGTCACGGGTGCGGAACGAGAACAGCGCGCTGAGCACCAGGGCGTGCGCGGACCAGAGCACGACGAGCAGCGCCACCGCGCCCAACGCGACCCCGAGGAGTGGCGAGAAGCCGACGGCGCCCAGGTGGGTGAGGTTGACGGCGATGATGCCGAGGATGCCGAGCGTCGGGACCCACCACCGGAGGACGTCGAGCACGTCGAGGCGGTAGCCACGCCAGAAGTGCCGCGCCGGGGACAGGTCCCGGTCGCGGCCGAACACCCGCCACGCGTACACGGCTGCTGCGACCGACGGGGCGAACGGGACGCACGCCAGGGCCATGAGCGGGATGTTGCTGGTGTCCCGCTCGAGCAGCTGGAGGAGGACCAGGCCGGGCAGGGACGTCAGGACGAGCATCCCCTCGACCACGAGGAACCAGTAGACGACCGCCGACCAGCGCGGGAGAGGGCCGGTGCCGATCTCGTCGTCGGGTCGGGTCGTCATGGCCGTCATCCCACCACGTCCTGCCCGAGCAGCCGCCTGTCGTCCAGGCCCGGGTGCTCGTCGGGCGTGACCGGCAGCAGCTCGACCAGGGTCACCTCGTGCTGCCCGAGCACCAGGTCGAGGTCCACGTGGCCGTCCGTGGCGGACAGGGCGTCGTGCCGGACAGCGGGCACGGAGGCGTCGCGGAGCAGGTCGAGGACTCGCTCGGACGGGTTCCGGGGGCGGCCGAGCTCGCGCCAGGCCGTCCAGGCGTTGCCCTCGGTCTCGTTGACGGAGCGACGGACGACCGCGGTGCTCGGCGTGGCCACGGGCACCCGCAGCCGGATCTCGTGCGTCGCCGGCGCGGAGCCGTAGGGGCCGTCGTCGGAACCCCCCACCGGCTGCCACGCGAGCACCGTCACGCGTCCGTCGTCGTCCCGGCACACGAGGTGGTCGTCGCCGCGGGCCAGCACGGAGGAACCCATGCGGGCCATGAACGCGTACAAGTGGTAGGTCGGCTTGCGCACCTGGCGGTGGGTCAGCAGCCCGAACCCGCCGTGGAACAGCGAGGTCGGGATGTCGGCCTCCTCGAACACGTCGCAGAACGTCCAGTACGAGAACGAGTCGACCAGGTCCCCGCCACCGGCCAGCACGGGCGCCAGGTAGGCGGCGTTCCAGGCGGTGTCGTGGACCGGGTTGTCGGGGCGGTAGGAGGTGTTGAACTCGCTGATGTGGACCGGCAGGCCCGCGAGCGCGGTGCCCTCCAGGTGTCGGCGGGGGGCGTCGAACTGGTCGAGCAGCGCCTGGGGGCGCTCGAACGTCTGATAGACGCCGAAGGGCACGTTCTGGGCGGGGCCCGACGTGTACGCGTGGCGGCTGACGAAGTCGATCGGCACGTCCCGCGTCGCGACGAAGTCGGCGAACGGCGCCCACCACTCGTCGGACCCCGGCGACAGCACGGGCCCGCCCACCTGCAGGGACGCGTCGACGTCCTTGACCGCGCGGGCCGTCGCCTCGTAGAGCCGGTGGTAGGCGGCCTGGTCGGCGTCCTGCCAGAAGACGGTCAGGTTCGGCTCGTTCCACACCTCGATCGGCCACGTCCGGACCTCGTCGAGGCCGTACCGGTCGATGAGGTGCCGTAGCACGGCGCGGACCAGGGCGGTCCAATCGTCGTGGTCGCGCGGCGGCGTGACGTTGCCCTTCCACCAGAAGACCGTCTGGTCCCCCGACGCGAGCGCCGACGGCATGAAGCCGAGCTCGAGGAACGGCTTGAGCCCGATCCGCAGGTAGGAGTCGACCACCTGGTCCACGTAGGTGAACGAGTACCGGGTCACCCCCTCGGACTGCCGCAGGACGCCCATGTCGTCGGACAGCAGGCCGTGGCCGCGGATGTACCGGAACCCGATCTCGCGCTGCACCAGCGCGGCGGACTCCTGGTAGTCGGCGCGCAGTGCGAGGTTGAGGCGGCCGGTGCCGACGCAGTGGCGCCACGCGTCGGGGAGCGGGCCGGTCGGCTGGCTGGGGATCAGGACACGGTTCATGACAGGACGAGCACCTCGGTCGGGTTCAGGGTGAGTGGATCGCCGACGCTCACGCGCCGGCCGGTGAGCAGGTCGGTGCCGGTGACCTCGGACGTCACCGTCACCGCGTGGTCCCCGTGGTGCAGGACGAACCGGTGGCGGACACCGTCCGGCGAGACGCGGTCGACCACCTCGACGCCGTCGGTGTCCGCGTGCGGGCCGACGAGCCCGTGCCGGTCCACCACGCGTCGGACGACGTCCGTGACGCCGGCGTCGTCGAGCGCGGTCGCGACGTACCAGGCCTCGCCGTCGCCGCGCACGGCGCGCGTGACCGCCGGGGTACCGGCGTAGAAGTCGGCGCCGTACGTCGCGACCACGGTCGTGCCGTGGTCCGGCACCACGATCTCGAACACGTGCCGAGCCTCGTGCACCCGGCCGTCCAGTGCGACGGGGTTGACCACCGACGGCTGCTGCGCGTCGGTCTCCTCGACCCGCAGCCCGAGCAGGTCCCGCAGCGGGCCGGGCGCGTCGGCGAGGAACGCGTTGTCGTCCTCGTCGACGCGCGCGGACAGGAACGTGGTCAGGAGGGTGCCGCCGCGCTCGACCAGCGTCCGCAACCGGGACGGCAGGTCACCCTTGACCAGGTGCAGCAGGGGGGCGACGACGACGTCGTAGCCGTCGAGGTCGGCGGTCACCGGGACCACGTCGACCAGCACGTTCAGGTTCCAGAGCGCACGGTGGTACGCGCCGAGCACGTCGAGGTAGCGGAGGTTGCGGTTGGGCCCGTCGGACATCTCGACCGCCCACCAGGAGTCCCAGTCGAGCAGCACTGCGACCCGGGCGGGCGTCCGGGCGCCGAGCGTCGCGTCCCCCAGGCTCGCCAGCTGCGCACCGAGCGCGGCCACCTCGCGGAACACCCGGGTGTCCGTCCGGCCCGCGTGGTCGAGGACGGCTCCGTGGTACTTCTCGCATGCGCCGCGCGACTGCCGCAGCTGGAAGAACAAGGTCGCGTCGGCGCCGTGCGCCACGGACTGCCAGGTCCACAGCCCGAGGACGCCCGGACGCTTCACCGCGTTGACGTCCCGGCTGGCCGTGGTCGACGGGGTCTGCTCCATGACCCAGAACGGCGCTCCCCCGCGCAGTCCCCGCATCGCGCCGTGCGCGAAGGCCATCCGGGCCGCGGTGCGCACCGGCGACGGGTCGTCGGGTGGGTAGTTGTCCCACGTCGCCAGGTCCAGGTGCTCGGCCCAGCGGTGGTAGTCGACCGGCTGGTACAGGCCCATGAGGTTCGTCGTCACCGGCGTGTGCGGGACGTGCGCGCGGATCGCCGCCTTCTCCGCGAGGAAGCCGCCGAGCAGCGCGTCCGACAGGAACCGGCGGTAGTCCAGCGTGATGCCCTGGAACGCCGTGTGGTTCGGGCCACGCCAGTGCTCGGACAACGCGGACGGCGGCTGGATCTCCTCCCAGTCCGTGAAGGTGTGCGACCAGAACGTGGTGTTCCACGCGTCGTTGAGCCGGTCCAGCGTCGCGTACCGCTCGCGGAGCCAGACCCGGAACGCCGCGGCGCACCGGTCGCAGTAGCAGGCACCGCCGTACTCGTTGCCGACGTGCCACGCGACGACCGACGGGTTGTCCCCGTAGCGCTCCGCCAGCCGGCCCGCGAGCGCGACCGACAGCCGCGCGAACGCCGTCGACGACGGGCAGTGGTTGTGGCGCTGGCCGTACACGTGCCGGCGCCCCTCGAAGTCGACCCGGCACGCGTCGGGGTGCGCTCGGGCGAGCCACGGCGGCATCGCCCCGCTCGGCGTCGCCAGCACGATCGAGCGGCCCTCGGCGGTCGCGCGCTCGACGATCGCGTCGAGCCGGGAGAAGTCGTACCGGTCCTCGGCGGGCTGCAGGTGCGCCCACGCGAAGACCCCGAGCGTCACCGTGGTGATCCCGGCGAGGTCGAACGCGGCGTAGTCGTCGTCCCAGACCGCCTCGGGCCACTGCTCGGGGTTGTAGTCGCCGCCGTACCGGATCTGGTTCCTCATCGGCTCTCCCGTGGCAAGGGCCGGCCCCGCGCGGTGCGCGGGGCCGGCCGGTGGTACTCAGCCCTTGGCGGCGAGCGCCTGGTTGAAGGTCTCGACGTACTGGTCGACGTTGAGGCCCTTGAGCTCGGTCTGCCAGTCCTCCCACTCGGACATCGGGCGCTGGCCGAGGATGAACGCGGCCGTGTTCTGCGTGACCGAGTCGTTGAGCGCGGCCTGCCACAGCGTGATCTGCTCCTGCTGCATCTCGTCCAGGGGCGCGGACGGGACCAGCGGCAGCTCGGACTTGTCCGCCATGGCGTCGATGAACTCGTTCGTGGCCTCGGTGTTCAGGCTGCGGATCAGCTCGTCGGTCGTGCCGTTGGCCAGCATCCAGACGCCGTTGCTGAACCCGAAGTCGGCGTTCAGCTTCTTGGTCCCGGCGGGGTTCACGCCGTTCCAGTCGACGTCGGCCGCCAGGGCACGGGTCTCGCCGTCCGTGGTGAACGTGGTGCCCTCGACGCCGTACTTGGCGTACTCGAGGCCGCTGTCGGAGTAGTACAGCCAGTCCACGAACTGCAGGAGCGCGAGGAAATACGGCTTCTCGGCCGCCTCCGACGAGAGCATGAAGCCCGACGCGACCCGGCTGCCGGACGCGACGTTGTCACCCGCGGGGCCCTCGGGCACCCGGATCAGGTGCACCTGGGCGTCGGTGTTGCCCGCGTCGGTGAACGTCTTGGCGTAGCTGGTGATCTCCTGGGTGTTGCCCGAGATCGACAGCGACTGTCCGCTGCCGAACTTCTGCTTGGCGGTGTCGTCGTCCTGCGTGACCGACTCCGGGTCGAGCAGGCCGTCCTCCACCAGCGAGGCGAAGTACGTGACGAGCTCCTTGTAGCCGTCGCCCGACGCCGCGTAGGAGAAGGTCTCGGAGTCCTCGTCGAACACCAGGCCGTTGCCGAAGCCCCAGCCGGCGACCGTGCCGAAGTTCGGTGCCGCCAGGTTCAGCGTGGCCCCGAGCGGGCTGTTGTTCGTCGTCGACCAGCGGTCCGACATCGGCCAGACGTCGGGGTTCGCGGCCTTGATCGTCTCCAGGTCGTCCCGCAGGTCGTCCCACGTCTGCGGGTCCTCGGTGATCCCGGCCTGCTCCCACACGTCCTGGCGGACCGCGATGGAGTACTGCGGCTGGGGCGACTCGTACAGGCCGGGGAGCATGTAGTACTTGCCGTCGGCCTGCTTGAGGTTGTCGATGTACGGCTGGAGCTCCCAGTCCTCGATCCGCTGCTGGAAGTTCGGCATGTACTGCACGTAGTCGCTGATCGGCAGGAGGGCACCGCCGGACACGAACTGCGTCTCCTGCCCGGGGTACGTCACCGGGATGAGGTCCGGTGCGTCGCCCGCGCTGATGATCAGCGACTTCTTGGCGTCCCAGTCCGACAGCGGCGCGCTGGTCAGGTCGAAGCTGACCTTGTTGTTCTCCTCGAGGTGCGAGAAGAACAGCCAGTCCTCGTTCAGCGGGTAGTTCGGGTGGTCGCGGTACAGCACGCCGAGCTCGATCGGCTCCGTCGCGACGAACTCCGTGCCGACCGCGAAGTCGTCCATGGCTCCGACGCGCTGGGCGTCGGGGATGCCGCTGGTGCTGGCCGACGGCTCGTCGGTCCCGCCGCCGTCCGACGAGCACGCCGCCGTGAGCGTGAGCGCGAGCACCGCGACCGACGCCGCCGCCCCGACGCGCTTCCTGGTGGTCCTCATGATTCTCCTCGTTGAGATTGAGTGCGTTGGCTACTGCTTGACCGCGCCGAGCATCACGCCCGACACGAAGTACCTCTGGAGGAACGGGTAGAGGCAGATGATGGGCAGGACCGTGAGGAGCATGGTCACGGACTGCACGTTGGCGCCGATCTGGGTCAGGTTGTCGGTGCCGCCGCCCTGGATCGAGGTGCCGCCGGTGACGCCCGCCATGAGGTTGCGCAGGTAGACGGTCACCGGGTAGAGGTTGGGGTCGTCCATGTAGAGGAACGCGCCGAACCAGCCGTTCCAGAACGAGACCGCGTAGAACAGCAGCATCGTCGCCACCACGGCCTTGCTCAGGGGGAGCACCACCTTGAAGAAGACGCCGTAGGTGCTCATGCCGTCGATCGAGGCGGCCTCCTCGAGCTCGCTCGGGAAGTTCTCGAAGAACGACTTCATCACCAGCAGGTTGAAGATGCTGATGGCGTTGGGCAGGACGATCGCCCAGAGGGTGTTCCGGAACCCGAGCTGGCTGATGAGGATGTAGTTCGGGATCAGGCCACCGTTGAAGAACATGGTGGCGACGGCGACGCCGATGAAGAACTTGCGGCCCTTGAGGTGGTGCTTCGAGAGCGCGTACGCGTACGTCGTGGTGAGGGCCATCGCGATCGCCGTGGCGACGACCGTGTACACGACGGTGTTGCGGTAGTTGCGCCAGAACATCGAGTCTCCGAACACCACCTCGAACGTGGTGAGGTTGAACCCGCGCGGGATCAGGTTGACCTGTCCCGAGTTGATGTAGCCCTCGGAGCTGAACGCCTGGGCGACGATGTTGACGAACGGGTACAGGACCAGTGCGGCGACGACGATCAGGATCGCGCCGTTGACCAGGCGGAAGCCGCGGTAGGACCTGCTGTCCTTGACTCCCCGGGACGGGGCGCGCGTGAGGTCGGTGGTCACCACAGGCTCGCCCCCACGGTCTTCCGGGAGATCGCGTTGGCCGACAGGATCAGCGTCACGCCGATGATCGCCTCGAACAGGCCGATCGCGGTGGCGTAGCTGATCGAGTTGGACACGATCCCGACCCGGTACAGGTACGTGGAGATGACGTCGGCGGTGGAGTAGATCAGCGGGTTGGACAGCAGCAGGATCTTCTCGAAGCCCACCGCCATGAACGTGCCGACGTTGAGGATGAGCAGCACGATCATCGTCGGGCGGATGCCCGGCAGGGTGATGTGCCACGTCTGCTTCCACCGGTTGGCGCCGTCGATCCGGGCCGCCTCGTAGAGCTGCTCGTCGATCGTCGTGAGCGCCGCGAGGTAGAGGATCGTGCCCCAGCCGACCGTCTGCCAGACCTCGGAGGTCAGGTAGATCGTGCGGAACCACGACGGCTCCTGCATGAACGTGATCGCCTGCCCGCCGGTCGCCTCGATGATCTGGTTGACCGTGCCGTTGACGCTGGTCAGCTGGAAGACGATGCCCGCGACGATGACGACGGACATGAAGTGCGGCAGGTAGGAGATGGTCTGGATGCTGCGCTTGAACCGGCGCGACCGGACCTCGTTGAGCATCAGCGCCAGGATGATCGGCAGCGGGAACACCACCAGGAGGGTGAGGAACCCGAGGATCACCGTGTTGGTGAACGCGTGCCAGAACTGCTGGTCGTTGATGAACATCCGGACGTAGTAGAGGCCCACCCACTCGTCGCCGAACATGCTGCCGCCGGGGCGGAACCGGCGGAACGCGACGACGTTGCCGAGGATCGGCACGTACCGGAAGACCAGCAGGAAGAGCAGCGGCAGGACCAGGAACGAGTACAGCCGCCAGTCCTTGCGCAGCGCCGTCCGCCAGGTCTGGTGCGCGGCGGGGATGATCGAGCCGTCGTGCGCGACCCAGGTCTCCTTGCGCGGGTTGCGCGACTTCTTGCGCTTCGGGTCGAGCGCCGGCGCGATGGGCGCCAGCGGCTCGGCCACCGCGGGTTCCTTCAGGCTCATGCGTTCGACACCTCCAACGCGTGCAACGGGGTCACCGACACCGCGGTGGTCAGCCGGCGCGTGTGGTCGACGGTCCGCAGGTCGCCCGTGAGGCGCAGCGCGAGGGCGTCGCTGTCGTCGGCGCTGGAGCGCGCGACCCGGAGCTCGACGTCTCCCGGCTCGACGATCCGCGCGCCGAACCTGCCCGTGAAGGCGGTGACGTCGGCGGGGACGACGAACGAGACGAGTGCCGACTCACCGGGGTCGAGCTCCACGCGGGCGTACCCGACGAGGCGCACGACGGGCCGCGTCACCTGGGCCACCGGGTCGTGCAGGTAGAGCTGCACGACGTCCGCGCCGGCCCGGTCCCCCGTGTTGGTGACGAGGACCTCGACCGTCGCGTCCCCGTCGACCGCCCACTCGTCGCTGGTGGCGCGGGCCGACCAGGAGAACGCCGTGTACGACAGGCCGTGGCCGAACGGGAACGCCGGGGTCGGGTCCACCGAGGAGACGCCGGAGCGTCGGCCCAGCGGCGCCGACAGGTAGGTACCCGGCTGGCCCGAGGCGTCCGCGGGGATGCCGACCGGCAGCCGGCCCGACGGCGACACCGCGCCCGTGAGCACCTCCGCGAGCGCCTGCCCGCCGAGCTGGCCGGGGAAGAACGACTGCACGACGGCCGCCGCGTCGCCTGCCAGCGACCCGAGCGCGTAGGGCCGCCCGGTGAGCAGCACCAGGACGACCGGCGTCCCTGTGTCGAGCAGCGCCCGGACCAGGTCGGCCTGGACGCCCGGCAGGTGCAGGTCGGTGGCGTCGCAGCCCTCGCCGGACGTGCCGCGGCCGAACAGCCCAGCCCGGTCACCGACCGCGACGACGCACACGTCGGCGTCGCGTGCCGCGGTGACGGCCGCCGCGAACCCCCTGCGGTCGGGGTCGGTCACGTCGCAGCCGCGGGCGTAGGTGACGTCGGTCTGGATGCTCCGCAGCGCGTCGAGGACCGTCGGGATCTCGATGCCGAGCCCGTGCTCCGGGTGGTGCACGCCGACGTGCGCGGGGAACGAGTAGCAGCCGAGCATCGCCATCGGGTCGTCCGCGAGGGGCCCGACGAGGGCGACCCGCGCGCCGGGCCGCAGCGGGAGGGTCCGCCCCCGGTTGGTCAGCAGGACGATCGCCTCGCGGGCGAGCCGGAGCGCGACGTCGCGGCTCACCTCGTCGTCCAGGACGAGGTCCGGGTCGGTGGCGGGCGACCAGTCGGCGTCGAGCAGACCGAGCTCGGCCTTCTGCGTCAGCACCCGGCGAAGAGCCCGGTCCACCAGGCCTTCGTCGACCTCGCCGCGGGCCAGCGCCTCCCGCAGCGGCTCGCCGTAGCAGTGCACGCTCGGCAGCTCGACGTCGACGCCGGCCGCGAGCGCCAGCCCTGCCGCCTCCCCCTCGGACCCCGCGACGCCGTGCAGCGTCTGCAGGAACCGGATGCCGAAGTAGTCCGCGACGACCGTGCCGGTGAACCCCCACCGGTCGCGCAGGACCGTGGTGAGCAGGGTGCTGTCCGCCGCCGACGGGACGCCGTCGAGCTCGGCGTAGGAGTGCATGACCGAGCGCGCGCCGCCGTCGCGGACCGCCATCTCGAACGGGGGCAGGATCACGTCGGCGAGCTCGCGCGGACCGATCGAGACGGGGGCGAGGTTGCGGCCCGCGCGGCTGGCCGAGTACCCGGCGAAGTGCTTCAGCGTCGCGACGACACCCGCGGCCTGGAGCCCGCGGACGTAGGCGGTACCGACGGTGCCGACGAGGTACGGGTCCTCACCGATCGTCTCCTCGGTCCGGCCCCAGCGGTAGTCGCGCGTCACGTCGAGCACCGGTGCGAGCCCTTGGTGCACGCCCGCGGCGCGCATCGACGCGCCGATCCGGGCGGCCATCTCCTCGACCAGCTCGGGGTCGAAGCTGGCGCCCCAGGACAGCGGGACCGGGTAGGCCGTGGCGCCCCAGGCAGCGAACCCCGCGAGGCACTCCTCGTGCACGAGTGCGGGGATGCCCCAGCGGTTCGCGGCGACGATCTCGGCCTGCGACGCGGCCAGCGACCGCGCGCCGGCGCCGGGGTCGACGGGGGCGGATCCGTACGGTCGGGTCAGCTGGCCGAGCCCGTCGCGGATGACGTCGGACCAGTCGAGGCCGTCGTCGGTCATCTCGGACTGGTGCGGCGCGACGCCTGCGCCACCCGCGTCGGCCCCGACCCAGAGGCCGACCAGCTGCGAGAGCTTCTCGTCGAGGGTCATCCGGGTGACCAGGTCGTCGACCTGGGCCTGACGCGTGGACTCGTGCGCCGTCATGTGACCGTGCCACCTCCCTGTCTCACAGCCTTGTGAGGGTCGAAAGTATCGACTGCTTTGTCGATATCTGCCGCTGACGGACGTTAGGCGCCCCGGCCGGACCTGGCAATCCGCACGGGAACTTTGGCAAACGTTTCTCATTCGGAGCCCTCCTGGACAGCGGATGACATCCCCGGACGGTGCTGGGCCGAGCCGCTGGTCAGTGCTACGTTCGGCCCGATAGTTGCGACGAGCAGACCGGGACGCCCCACCATGACGACCACCAGCGCCGACGACGGCGCCGCCGCACCCGAGGACGTGGCCAGCGCCGAGGTCCCCGGGAGCACCGGGAGCGCAGCCACGATCGCCCTGATCGCAGAAGAGGCCGGCGTCTCGATCCCGACGGTGTCCAAGGTGCTCAACGGCCGCACCGACGTCGCCGCGGTCACCCGGGCGCGCGTCGAGGAGGTCATCGACCGCCACCAGTACCGCCGCCGCCGGGGCCGCGCCCAGACCGGGCCGGGCCTGCTCGACCTGGTCTTCCACGAGCTCGACGCCGGCTGGTCCGTCCAGATCATCAAGGGGGTCGAGTCCGTCGCCGGACCCGAACGCCTGGGCGTCGTGCTCTCGGAGCTGGGCGGCGCGCACCGGCCACGCCAGGAGTGGCTCGACGACGTGCTGGCCCGCCGCCCGCGCGGCGTCATCCTCGTCCTGTCCGACCTCGACCCCGCACAGCGCCGCCAGCTGGAGACCCGGTCGATCCCGTTCGTCGTCGTCGACACCGCCGGCGAGCAGCCCGCCGGTGTCCCGACCGTCGGCTCCGCCAACTGGGCGGGCGGCCTCGCGGCCACCCGCCACCTCCTCGGCCTCGGTCACCGCAAGATCGCCGTCGTCTCCGGCCCGGTGGACGTGCTCTGCAGCCGCGCCCGTATCGACGGGTACCGCACCGCGCTCGACGAGGCCGGCGTCACCGTCGACCCGCGGCTCGTGCGGTACGGCGACTTCTTCGTCGGCGGTGGCTACACGCACGGCATGGACCTGCTCGACCGGCCCGACCGCCCGACCGCGATCTTCGCCGGCTCCGACTTCCAGGCCCTCGGCGTGCTCCGCGCGGCCCGTGAGCTGGGACTGCGGGTGCCCCAGGACCTGTCGGTCGTCGGCTACGACGACCTGCCCGTCACCGAGTGGATCGGCCCCCCGCTCACCACCATCCACCAGCCCCTCTACGACATGGCCGCGACCGCCACCCGCATGGTCCTGGGCATGGCCCGCGGCGAGGCTCCGGCGAACCCGCGCATCGAGCTCGGCACCGAGCTGGTGATCCGCGAGAGCACCGCACCCCCGGCGACGGTGTCCTGACCGTGGCGCTGTTCGACCTCCCGCTCGACCAGCTCGAGCGCTACCGCTCCGACGTCCCGTCTCCCCCCGACCTCGACGAGTTCTGGGCCGCGTCGATCGCCGGGGCCCGCGGCCACGACGTGCTGGTCGACGTGGTCCCCGTGGGGACCGGGCTCACCCTCGTCGACACCTGGGACGTGACCTTCGCCGGGTTCGACGGGCAGCCGGTGCGCGCCTGGTACACCCGGCCCGCAGGCGTGACCGAGGATCTGCCGGCCGTCGTCGAGTACCTCGGCTACGGGCGCGGTCGCGGGCTGCCGCAGGAGCGGCTGACCTGGGCCGTCGCCGGGTACGCGCACCTTCTCGTGGACACCCGCGGGCAGGGCGGCCAGTACGGGTCCGGCGGCGACACCCCCGACCCCGTCGGCTCCGACCCCGCCGCACCCGGCTTCGTCACGCGCGGCATCCTCGACCCCGCGACGTACTACTACCGCCGCGTCTTCACCGACGCCGTCCGCGCCGTCGACGCGGCCCGCGCGCTGCGGGGGGTCGCCCAGGTGGCCGTCGTCGGGAACAGCCAGGGCGGCGGGATCGCGCTCGCCGTCGCGGGACTGGCACCCGACCTGGCTGCGGTCATGGTCAGCGCGCCGTTCCTCTGCGACATCCCGCGCGCCCTGGCGATCACCGACGCCGACCCGTACGGCGAGATCGTCCGGTACCTCGCGGTCCACCGTGGCGCCGCCGACCAGGTGCTCCGGACCCTGTCGTACGTCGACGGGGTGCACTTCGCGGCGCGCGCGACGGCTCCGGCCCTGTTCGCGACGGGCTTGCGCGACACGGTCTGCCCTCCGTCGACGGTCTTCGCCGCCCACAACGCGTACGCGGCGGACCACGAGATCGCGGTCTACCCGTACAACCACCACGAGGGCGGCGAGGCCCACCACACGTCCCGCCAGCTCACCTGGCTGGCGGGCCACCTGCGCCCACCGGCCGCCTGACCCGCCGAGCCCGTCGGTCGCGGCCGAACTCGTCAGTCGCGGCCGAACTCGTCAGTCGCGGCCGAACTCGTCAGTCGCAACGGACGAGTCCGGCGCGGGGTGACGAGTTCGCCACCGCGACCGAGGGCTTCGGTCGCTCGAGGGCGGTGGTCGCTCGAGAACCGGCTGGCGATCAGCGGGTCAGCGGCCCGTGCCGTCGACCGCGTGGGGGTCGATCGCGGCGATCTCGTCCGGGGTCAGCGGCCCGGCCGTCAGGGCCGTGACGTTGTCCTCCAGCTGGGCGACCGAGCTGGCGCCGACCAGCGCGGAGGTGATGCGGTCGTCGCGCAGGACCCAGGACAGGGCCAGCTGCGCGAGCGACTGGCCGCGGCCCGACGCGATCTCGTTCAGCGCCCGCGCGCGGGACAGGTACGTCTCGGACACGGCGGACGGCTTGAGGAAGTGGCCGACGGCGGCGCGCGAGTCGGCGGGGACGTCACCGGACAGGTACCGCCCCGTGAGCAGACCCTGCGCGAGCGGGGAGAACACGATGGTGCCGATCCCCAGGTCACCGACCACGTCGAGCAGGCTCTCGGTCTGCCCGTCGGCGACGTTCTCGATGTGCCGGTTGAACATCGAGTAGCTCGGCTGGTGGATGAGCAGCGGGGTGCCCAGGTCGGCGAGGACCTGCTGCGCGACCCGCGTCTGGGCCGGGGTGTAGTTGGAGATGCCCGCGTACAGGGCCTTTCCGCTGGTCACCGCCGTGTGCAGGGCGCCCATCGTCTCCTCCACCGGCACCGACGGGTCGGGGCGGTGGGAGTAGAAGATGTCGACGTAGTCCACCCCGATGCGCGCCAGGGACTGGTCGAGGGAGGACAGCAGGTACTTGCGCGAGCCGCCGTCGCCGTACGGGCCGGGCCACATGTCGTAGCCGGCCTTGGAGGAGATGACGAGCTCGTCGCGGTAGGGGCGCAGGTCGGACGCGAGGACGCGGCCGAAGTTCTCCTCCGCGGAGCCGTACGGCGGGCCGTAGTTGTTGGCCAGGTCGATGTGCGTGATGCCGAGGTCGAACGCGCGGCGCAGGATGGCGCGCTGGGCGTCGAGCGGTGTGGTGTCGCCGAAGTTGTGCCACAGACCCAGCGACAGGGCGGGCAGGTCGAGCCCGCTGCGACCGGTCCGGCGGTAGGTCATGGAGTCGTAGCGGGTCTCGTCGGCAGCAAAAGGCATGTCTCCACGCTATCCGTAGGATCGGCGCGTGCTGCACGTCGCGTTCTTCGAGCCCCGCATCCCCGGCAACACCGGCAGCGCCATCCGGCTGGCGGCCGGCACCGGCTCGACCCTGCACCTGGTGGAGCCGCTCGGGTTCGACCTGTCGGAGGCCAAGCTGCGTCGTGCGGGGCTGGACTACCACGACCTCGCGCACGTCGTGGTGCACCCGAACCTGGAGGCCCTGCTGGCGACGGTCCCGGGGCGGGTCTTCGCCTTCACCACCCACGCGACGCAGCACCACACCGACCTCGCCTACCGCGCCGACGACGTGCTGCTGTTCGGCCCGGAACCGACGGGACTGCCCGCGGACGTGCTGGAGCACCCTCGGATCACCGCCCAGGTGCGCATCCCGATGCTCCCCGGCCGCCGGTCCATGAACCTGTCGAACGCCGCAGCTGTCGCCACGTACGAGGCGTGGCGACAGCTGGGCTTCGAGGGCGGCGTCTAGCCGGCCGTCCTAGCCCAGACGCCACTTCTGCGCGTTGGCGCCGTTGCAGTCCCAGATGTGGACCTGCGTGCCGGGCGTCGTCGAGTGCCCCGGGTTGTCGAGGCACCGGTTGGACGCCGGGTTGTAGTAGCCGCCGTTGCGCGGGACCCACACCTGCGCGCCGGTGCCGTTGCAGTCGTAGAGCTGCACCTTGGTGCCGTTGGCGGTGCCGCCGCCTGCGACGTCGAGGCACTTGCCCTGGACGCGCAGCGTGGTGCCGGCCTCCACGAAGGTCCACTTCTGGGCGACCGTGCCGTTGCAGCCCCAGATCTGGATCTTGTTGCCGTTCGCCGTGTTCTGCGCGCTGTTGTCGAGGCACATGCCGTTCGCGTTCACGAGCGCGCTCCCGTTGCCCGTGGGCGGCGGGTTCGTCGTGCCGCCCCCGGTGAACGGCTGGATGATCAGGCCCGCCGCGGACGGGGAGCCGTCGTGCACCAGGGACTCGAAGGCGCCGACGTCGTCGAACGCGAACGCGTACGCCTTCCCGTCCGCCATGTTGGCGTGCACGATCCGCGCGTACTGGTTCGTCGGGTTGCTCTTGTAGAACGCCGACGCGTCGGTGCTGGGCTGGGTGTCGACCGTGCCGAGCGTGCCGCGGTTGAGGGCGGCGCACAGGGTGCGGGCGATGGGCCCGACGACCTGGTCGTTGGGGGCGTGCAGGGCGCCGTCGCAGCCCCACACGTCCGCGCTGCTCGGCCGGTTGAAGGACGCGACCTGCTGCCCGGCGCCGTTGGTGAACCGCATCGTCGTGCCCGAGGTGCGCCCGAAGTACCTGAGGTTCGGCTGGTCGCCGAACGGCACGACCGTGAGCGTCTTGCCGGTGTACGCGTTCCATGCCGACGCGATGTAGGAGTCGAGGTACGTCGTGCTGAACAGGCCCGCACCCGCGGCCTTGCCGGGGGCGAGCACGCGCAGGACCGTGCCGTCGGACCGTCGCACCACGGTGTTGCCCCACCCGGGCTGGGCGGCGATCTGGTTGATCGTGTTCTCCCGGCCGTTGGCCACCAGGTCGCCGGTGCGCCGCGTGCCCTGCGCACCCGTGACGGTGACCGTGTGAGGCACCGCGAACATGTCGACCTGCGAGCTGTTCAGCCAGAGTCCGGCGTCGTTGTAGGTGAACTCGCTCCAGTCGAACAGGATCTGGTGGTTGGCGTCCCCGCTGGCCCACGGCGCCGGCTGGACGAGCCCGTCGGGCGTGAGGAAGAACTTCAGCTTCTGCCCGAGCGAGAAGTACACGCGGCCGGAGATGCCGCGGGGCACCTGGACCGTCGTGCTGCCGCCGTTGCCCGGTCCGGCGATGGCCACGTCGGGTGCGGCCGACGGCGGGTTCGATCCCGCGGGCCACGCGGTGAACGTGCCGGCCGCGTTGACGTAGCCGAGCCGCCCGGTGCTCAGGTTCGTCCCGAGCACGTACACGTAGACCGCCTCACCACGGCCGCTGGAGTTCGTGATGGTCAGCGGCAGCCGATCAGGGCCCACCGCCTGCGCTCCTGCGGCGGCCGCCACCATCGTCGTCACCGCGACCGCGAGCGCGCTGAGCGCCCCGATCACCCGTCTGCTGGTCGTCATCGACCCGCTCCTCACTCAGTTGCCGGCTTGCCCCACCCGTGTTGACACGTATCAACACCAGTCGCAGGACACTATGACTGCGCGGATTAGTGTGCAAGGGGTGCTACCGCCCCCCGTCAGGCAGGATCGAGACGTGTTCACCACCCGCCCCGAGCTCGTCGGCACCTTCGGCATGGTCGCCTCGACGCACTGGCTCGCGTCGTCCGTCGGCATGCGCATGCTCGAGGCCGGCGGCAACGCGTTCGACGCCGCGGTCGCCGCGGGCTTCACGCTCAGCGTCGTCGAGCCGCACCTCAACGGCCCCGGCGGCGACGCCCCGATCATCGGTCACCGCGCCGCCGACGGGCACACGTTCGTGATCTGCGGGCAGGGCACCGCCCCGGCGGCCGCGACCATCGACACCTACCGTGACCTGGGCCTGGACCTCGTCCCCGGCACGGGGCACCTGGCTGCCGTGGTCCCGGGCGCGTTCGGCGCGTGGCTCGACCTGCTCGCGCGGTACGGCACGCTCCCCCTCGCCGACGTGCTCGCGCCGGCCATCGGCTACGCGCGCGACGGGTACCCGCTGGTCCGGGCCGCGAGCCGGACGATCGCCACCGTCGCCCCGATGTTCACCGAACACTGGCCCACGTCCGCCGCGGTCTACCTGCCCCACGGCGAGGTCCCGGTCGCGGGCGGGCGGTTCAGCAACCCGGTGCTCGCCGACACGTTCGAGCGGCTCCTGGCGGGCACCGGTTCGCGCGAGGCGCAGATCGAGGCGGCACGGCACGCGTTCTACGAGGGGTTCGTCGCCGAGGCCGTCGACGCCTTCCAGGCGGGCGTCGCCGTGCAGGACTCGTCGGGCCGACCACACACCGGCCTCCTCCGAGCCTCCGACCTGGCCGGATGGCGGGCGACCGAGGAACCGACGACGTCGCTGCGGTTCGCCGGCCGGACCGTGCACAAGACCGGCGCCTGGGGGCAGGGACCGGTCCTCCTGCAGCAGCTCGCGATGCTGGACGCCCTCGGCGTCGGCGACCTCGTGCGCACCAACGACACCGTCGAGCTCGTGCACACCGTGGTCGAGGTGGCCAAGCTCGCGTTCGCCGACCGGGAGGCCTGGTACGGCGACGTCGACGACGTCCCGCTCGAGACCCTGCTGTCCGCGCGGTACGCGGCCTCGCGCGCCGAGCTCGTCGGCCCCGTCGCGACCGACGGCCTGCGCCCCGGCTCGCCCGGCGGGCGGGAGCCGCGCATCTCCGCCGCGGTGCGGGGCGACCTGTCGGGATCGGGCCCTGGCGTCGGCGAGCCCACCGTCTCCCCCCTCGGCCTGAGCCCCGGCGACACCTGCCACGTGGACGTCGTCGACCGGTGGGGCAACCGGGTGTCCGCGACGCCGTCGGGCGGGTGGCTGCAGTCGAGCCCGGTCGTCCCCGGCCTCGGGTTCGCCCTGCCGACCCGCGCGCAGATGTTCTGGCTGGAGCCGGGGCTGCCCAACAGCCTCGCCCCCGGCAAGCGCCCGCGCACCACGCTGAGCCCCGCACTGCTCCTCGACGACGACGGATCGGGCGTGGCGTTCGGCACCCCGGGCGGCGACCAGCAGGACCAGTGGACCGTGCCGTTCCTGCTGCGGCACCTCGTCGGCGGTGCCGCACTGCAGGCGGCCATCGACGCGCCGGCCTGGCACTCGACGCACGTCCCCAGCTCCTTCTACCCGCGCACCCACACACCGCGCGGACTGGTCGCCGAGGCCCGCCTCGGGGCGGACGTCCTGGACGCGCTCGCCGACCGCGGGCACCAGGTGGAGACCGTCGGCCCGTGGGAGCTCGGGCGGCTCAGCGCGGCCGGGGTGCGGCCGGACGGACTGCTCGTCGCGGCGGCGAACCCGCGGGGCATGCAGGGCTACGCCGTCGGCCGGTGAGTCAAGTCCTCCGATGACTTGAGGATCCGATGAGGGTTCGATGAGGGATCGACGCCGCACAGCCCTCAGACATCGGACCACTGCTAGCGTCGCGTTCATGCCCAATGTCGTGGATGCCCACCTCCAGGTGTGGAACCCGGACACGGTGCACTACCCCTGGATGACCGCGGAGAACGCAGGGGTGCACCGCACGTACCGGGTCCCGGACATCGAGGACCAGCTGGCCGACGAAGACGTCGCCTGGGTGGTCCTCGTGCAGGC
This sequence comes from Cellulomonas sp. Leaf334, assembly GCF_001424195.1. Classification (GTDB taxonomy): domain Bacteria; phylum Actinomycetota; class Actinomycetes; order Actinomycetales; family Cellulomonadaceae; genus Cellulomonas. The sequence continues at coordinate 219,570 of NZ_LMOO01000008.1, forward strand.
CGCGGACAACCGCGCGGACTCCGAGCTCATGCTCTTCCAGGCGCTCTCGTCCCCCCGCGTCGCCGGGGTCGTGGCGTGGGTGCCCCTCGACGCCCCCGACGACGCCGCCAACCAGCTGGACAAGTGGCGACGGGAGCCCATCGTCGGCATCGGCCACCGGGGCCACGACGGTCGGGATCCCGACTGGCTGCTCGACGCGGCCGTCGACGACAGCCTCACGCTCCTCACCGAGCGTCGCCTGACCCTCGACCTCACCGCGCACACGCCGGCCGCCCTGGCCCACGTCGCGACCCTCGCCGAGAACCACCCCAAGCTCACGGTCGTCCTCGACCACCTCGGCTCTCCGCCGCTCGCCGCGCTGCGGGCGGGTGACCGGGACGCCTGGGCGCGCTGGTCCGCCCTGCTGGGCGCCGTCGCGCAGATGCCGAACGTCGTCGCCAAGCTGTCCGGCCTGACCACCGCGGCCGGTGCGGGCTGGACCCCGGACCACCTGCGGCCCGCCGTCGACCGCGCGCTGGAGGTGTTCGGCCCCGACCGCCTCATGCTCGGCAGCGACTGGCCGTACGCGCTCCTCGAGGGCGACTCGTACGCCCAGGTCTGGCACGGCCTGCGCTCGACCGTGGACCAGCTGGGTGACGAGGACCGTGCAGCGGTGCTCGGCGGGACGGCCACCCAGGTGTACGGGCTGCCGTTCGACTCGTTCTGACCGCGTGACCGCGTAAGTTCGCTCCGTGTCACGTTCCGATGACGTCGTCGACGGGGTCAAGCAGATGATCCTCGACGGACGGCTCCAGGCAGGACAGCGGCTGCCCGCCGAGAAGGAGCTCGCCGCCACCCTCGGCGTCTCCCGCGGCTCCCTGCGCGAAGGCGTCCACGCGCTCGGGACGCTCGGCATCCTCGAGTCGAGGCACGGCGACGGCACCTACGTGACGACGCTCGACCCCGCGCTGCTGCTCGCCCCCGTCGGCTTCGTCGCCGAGCTCCAGGATGACGCCGCCGCGTTCCACACCGTCCGCCGCATCCTCGAGACCGAAGCCGCCGGCCTCGCCGCGCTCCACGTCCAGGACGACTGCCTCGCACGCCTGCGCGCCGTCCTCGACGAGACCGCGCGCGCCCTGGTGGAGAGCCCCCTCGACCACGACCGGCTCGTCGACGCCGACCTGGCCTTCCACGAGGAGGTCGCCCGGGCATCCGGCAACCCCGTCCTCGCGGCGCTGGTCGTCGGCCTCGCCGGGCGGGCGTCCCGCACCCGGCTCTGGCGCGGGCTCTCCGACGAGGGCGCCGAGGACCGGGCGTTCGTCGAGCACGAAGCCATCCTCGCCGCCGTCGCCGCCCGCGACCCCGACCGTGCACGACTGCGGATGGCGACGCACCTGCTCGGCCTGGAGGACTCCGCGACGGGGGTCTGGTCGCGCTAGCGGCCGGGGGTCGAGTCGCGCAGGACGACCTGCGTCGGCACGTGCGTCAGTCGCGGCTCGTCGGACGTCTCTGCGAGCGCGAGCTCGGTCGCGGCGATCCCGATGTCGACCAGCGGGATCCGCACGGTCGTGAGGGCGGGGACGACGTCGCGCAGGGTCGAGATGTCGTCGAACCCCGCGAGCGCCACGTCCTCCGGTACCCGGATCCCCGCCTCGCGACCGGCCGCGAGCGCGCCGAGGGCCATGACGTCGTTGACCGCGAACACCAGCTCGGGCAGCTCGCCGCCGCGCAGGAGGGCGCGCATGGCGTCCTCGCCGCCCTCGTGCGTGAACGCGCTCGTGATGACCGCGTCGTCCGGCACCGGGCTGCCCAGCTCCGCGAGCGCCCCGCGGAACGCGTCGCGCCGCTCGCACGCGGTCAGGTGGTCGACGGGGCCGGCCAGGATGGCGAACCGGCGGTACCCGCGACCGTGCAGGGCCTTGGCCAGGTCCCCGGCGCCCTGCGCGTTGTCGACCACGATGCTGTCCACGCCCAGGATCGGCTGGCCGATGAGCGTCACGGACCCTCCGACCGACCGGTAGTCGGCCAGCGCTGCGCGCAGCTCGTCGTTGGTGGCCTCGTCGTCCAGGCGACCACCCGCGATGACGATCGCGCGCGCCCGCTGCCGCTTCAGCAGGTCGACCAGCCCGCTCTCGCGGCTCGGGTCGTGCTGGGTGCTCGCGAGCGTCACCTGCAGGCCTGCGCGGTCCGCCGCACGGGCGACACCCGCCGCGATCGAGGAGAAGTACGGGTCCGCGATGTCGTGCACCACGAGACCCAGCGACGTCGTGCGGCCCCGCGCCATCGCCTGGGCGTTCGCGTCCGGGGTGTACCGCAAGCGGGTCGCCGCCGCGAGCACCCGGTCGCGCAGGTCGGCGCGCACGGTGCGGTTGGCGCTGCCGTTGATCGCGCGGGAAGCGGTGGCGAGGGAGACGCCCGCCTCGCGCGCGACGTCACTGAGGGTCACGGATGCGGCCATGTGTGGAGGGTAGGCGCTTGCCGGGTGTCGGTGGCGCGTTCGGGGTGGGCACGCCGGTGCATTGCTCGGGAAAGCGGTATCCTGACGCAGTGACGACGCCGCTCAGCCTGGCCGACTGCGTTCTCGTGCTGCGACCCGACGACGATGTGGGCGTCGCGACGCGTGACCTCCAGTCCGGGACCGAGCTCGACACCCTGGTGGTCACCCAGAGCGTGCCACGCGGCCACAAGCTCGCCGTCCGGGCCGTGGCCGCGGGTTCGCCCGTGCACAAGTACGGGCAGTCGATCGGCCGTGCCACCCGGGACATCGCCGTCGGCGACCACGTCCACTCCCACAACCTCGGCATGGACGACGGCGAGCGCGCCTACGAGTTCGGCACCGCACGCGTGACCCTGCCTGTACCGGACGGACCCCAGCGCACGTTCCAGGGCTACGCCCGCAGCGACGGCCGGTGGGGTACCCGCAACTACGTCGGCATCGTCACCTCCGTGAACTGCTCCGCCTCGACCGCCCGGCTCATCGCCGACCAGTTCCGCGGCCGCGTCCTGGACGCCTACCCGCACGTCGACGGCGTCGTCGCCCTCACCCACGACACCGGCTGCGGCCTCGTGCCCACCAGCGAGGGCGCCCAGATCACCCGGCGCACCCTGCGCGGCTACGCCGACCACCCCAACATCGCCGGACTGCTCGTCCTCGGCCTCGGCTGCGAGATGATCCCCGCCGAGTCGCTCCTCGACGGCCTCGACCTGCCCGCCGACAAGCCCGTCACCACGCTCGTCATCCAGGAGACCGGCGGCATCCGCCGGACCGTCCGCGCCGGTGTCGAGGCCATCGAGAAGATGCTGCCCGCGATCGACGCGCTGCGGCGCACCCCCGCACCCGTCTCCGAGCTCGTGCTCGGCCTCAACTGCGGCGGGTCCGACGGCTACTCCGGCATCACCGCCAACCCCGCGCTCGGCCACGCGTCCGACCAGCTCGTCGCCCGCGGCGGCACCTCGATCCTCGCCGAGACCCCCGAGGTGTTCGGAGCCGAGCACCTCCTCCTGCGCCGCGCCGTCTCCCGTGACGTCGGGCAGAAGCTCCTCGACCGGCTCGACTGGTGGAAGGGCTACACCGCCGCCGGCGGCGGCACCATGGACAACAACCCCTCCCCCGGCAACAAGGCCGGTGGTCTGACGACCATCCTCGAGAAGTCGCTCGGCGCCGTCGCCAAGGGCGGCACCGCCGAGCTCGTCGAGGTCTACGAGTACGCCGAGCCCGTCACCGCCCGCGGCTTCACCTTCATGGACACCCCCGGGTACGACCCGGTGTCCGTCACCGGCCTCGTCGCCGGCGGCGCGACCGTCGTCGTGTTCACCACCGGCCGCGGGTCCGTCCTCGGCTGCAAGCCCACACCGTCCATCAAGGTCGCGACGAACACCGCCACCTACCTGCGGATGACCGAGGACATGGACCTCAACGCCGGACGCATCGTCGACGGCACCGCGACCGTCGCCTCCGTCGGCGAGGAGCTGTTCGAGCTGATCATCGCCGTCGCCTCCGGCCGTCAGACCGTCTCCGAGGAGCTCGACCTCGGGTCCGACGAGTTCGTCCCCTGGCAGCTCGGCGCCGTCACCTGACCTGATGCTGTGCTCGGTGGGCACCTGACGGCCGTCGGACCGCAGCCCTCGACGCACGGCCTGCCGCGCATGCACGCCCGCGCCGTCCTCGGCGGCGCCGACCTCCGTCGGGACGGCACCGGCGTACCCGGACCTATCGTCGGAGACCCACCATCACGAGGTGCACCCCCGCCGCGACGGCTTCGGCGTACCCGGACGTATCGTCGGAGACCCACCATCGAGAGGCGCTGTGATGAAGTTCGTGCTCGAGGTCGACCTGTCCGCCGGGGCGGTCGCCGACGCCCCGCTCGAGGAGCTCGGCCGGATCCTGCGCTACTGGGCCGGGAACGTGAAGCACTATCCCCTCGAGCCGGGGTCCGGCGAGACGATCTCCGACTCGACCTACGCGCCCGTGGGGACCTGGACGATCACGGCCGCAACCACGCCGACCGACTGACGCGCGGGCGGATCGCCCGACGACGACTGCTCAGTCGTCGAGCCACCGCAGGACCGTGCGCCCGAAGGCACCCACCAGGGCGAGGCGCGACGTGATGCCGCACGACCGGCACACGAGCGCGTGGTTCACCCACGGCATGCCGTCCATCTGGTCGATCCCCGCGACCTCGAGCGTCAGCGCCCGGCACCGCGGGCAGTGCAGCTGACCCTCAGGGTCCAGCTCGAGTGATGCTCCAGGCATCGCTGACGGCAGTCTCGAGTGGCTCACGGGTACCTCCGGGGGTCGTGCTGAGGGTGCGGATGCTGGCCCAAGTGCACCACGAGGGCACGGGGGTGCGCCCGTTGGTCCACATCGCCACGCGGCTCCATGTCGGTCCCTGTGGGTCGATGTCGGCGGGTCGGCGCCATCGAGGCCGCCACGAGCGCGACCACCCGCTCAGGTGTCGGGGCTCGGACCACGTCCGCGACCTCCGGGCGGGCCGTGGTGGTCAGCGGTCGACGCGGGCTCCGCCGCCACCGGCGAGCTTGAGCACCTCGGCCTTGCTGACCATGGTCGTGTCGCCCGGTGTCGTCATCGCCAGGGCACCGTGCGCGGCGCCGTACTCGACGGCGGTCTGCAGGTCCTCACCGGCGAGGAGTCCGTACGCCAGGCCGGACGCGAACGAGTCGCCGCCCCCGACCCGGTCGAGGATCTCCAGACGCTCCCGGTGCGTGGCACTGACCAGCCCTGTGCCCTTCGACCAGGCGATGGCTCCCCAGTCGTTGACCGTCGCCGAGTGGACCGTTCGCAGCGTCGTGGCGATGACCTGGAAGTTCGGGTACGCCTCGGCCACGCGGTCGATCATCGCGGCGAACGACGAGAGCTCCAGCGCCGACAGGTTCTCGTCGACACCTTCCACCTCGAAGCCGAGCGAGGCGGTGAAGTCCTCCTCGTTGCCGATCATGACGTCGATGTGCGGGGCGATCGCCCGGTTGACCTCCTGCGCGCGAGCCTGCCCACCGACGGCCTTCCAGAGGCTCGGTCGGTAGTTCAGGTCGTAGCTGACGACGGTGCCGTGCTTGTGTGCGACCGTGACGGCCTCGATCACGGTCTCGGCAGCAGTGTCGGAGAGCGCCGCGAAGATGCCGCCGGTGTGGAACCACCGCACCCCGAGCTCACCGAAGAGGTGCTCCCAGTCGACGTCCCCGGGTGCCAGCTGCGCCGCGGCGGTGTGCCCACGGTCGCTCACGCCGACCGCGCCACGGACACCGAAGCCACGCTCGGTGAAGTTGAGCCCGTTGCGGACCTGACGGCCGATGCCGTCGTAGGGCACCCACCGGATGAACGAGGTGTCCAGCCCGCCGGTCAGGATCAGGTCCTCGACCAGCCGACCGACCTCGTTGTCCGCGAGCGCGGTGACGATCGCGGTGCGCAGCCCGAACGCACGGCGCAGCCCGCGGGACACGTTGTACTCGCCGCCACCCTCCCAGGCCCGGAACGACCGGGCGGTGCGGATGCGACCCTCGCCGGGGTCGAGGCGGAGCATGACCTCGCCGAGGGAGACGGCGTCGTAGCGTGTCTCGCCCGCGGGGCGGATGACCAGGTCGGACATGAGCGGTGTTCCTTCGCGATCGAGGTCAGGGGTGGGCGACGAGGCTGACGGCTTCGGCCGTGAGGTCCCGGACGGCGTCGAGGTCGCCGCCACGGATGAGGTCACGGGGAACCATCCAGGAACCACCGACGGCACGGACCGAGGGCAGCGCCAGGTACTCCGCGAGGTTGGCGGGCCCGATGCCGCCCGTCGGGACGAACCCGACGTCGCCGAACGGAGCAGCGAGCGCGGCGACCGCCTTGGCGCCGCCCGAGGTGCCGGCGGGGAAGAACTTCACGGTGGTCAGGCCGAGCTCGAGGGCAGCCTGGACCTCGGTGGCCGTGACGGCGCCGGGCAGGGCGAGGATGCCGTGCTCCTGGCAGCGCTCGACGACCGCGCGGCTCGTGCCGGGCGAGACGACGTAGGACGCGCCCGCGGCCACGGCGTCGTCGACCTGCTTCGGGGTGAGCACCGTGCCCGCGCCCACGAGGACGTCACCCCGCGCGGCGATCGCACGGATCGCGTCGGCTGCGGCCGCGGTGCGGAAGGTGACCTCCGCGACGGGGAGCCCCCCGTCGACGAGAGCCTGCGCCAGCGCGTCGGCGTGCGAGGCGTCGTCGATCACGACGACGGGGACCAGGCGGTGCGCCGCGAGGCGCTCCAGGATGTCGCTCACTTGTGCTCCTTCGCACCGTGCTCGGACCCGCTCGACCGCGGGAAAGCGTTTGCCGTGTGGGGTGGAGCATACGCCTCACGCGGGATGCGGTAGGCGAGATCGACAGCAGTCTCGATCGCCTCGTCGGCGTCCAGCCGGTGCTCCGCGACGAGCCGGGCCAGGAAGCCGGCGTCGATGCGGCGCGCGAGGTCGTGTCGCGCGGGGATCGAGCAGAACGCGCGCGTGTCGTCGACGAACCCGGTCGTGTTCGCGAACCCGGCCGAGTCCGTGACCGCCTCGCGGAAGCGCCGCATCCCGTCCGGGGTGTCGAGGAACCACCACGGCGCGCCCAGCCGCACGGCGGGGTACACGCCCGCGATGGGCGCCAGCTCGCGGCTGAACGTGTCCTCGTCCACCGTGAACAGGACGAGCCGGAGACCGGGATGGTGTCCGAACGCCTCCAGCACCGGGCGCAGGGCGCGCACGTACTCGGTCGTCGTCGGGATGTCGTAGCCGACGTCCGGACCCCGCAGGTCGAGGACCGCGCGGTCGTGGTCACGCAGGACCCCCGGGTGCAGCTGCATGACCAGGCCGTCCTCGGCCGACATGCGGGCCATCTCGAACAGCATGTGACCTGAGAACGCCTGCGCGTCCGCCGCGGCGACGTCACCGCGCAGCGCCGCGGACACGATCCGCTCCGCCTCGGCACCGCTCAACGGGGTCGTGTCGGCGTGGAGGTGCCCGTGGTCCGTGGCGCGCGCGCCGGCCGCGACGAACGCGCGCCGGCGCTCCTCGAGCGCGCGCACCAGGTCGCGGTACCCGCTGATCGCCACCCCGGAACGCTCCTCGAGCAGGGCGACGTCCGCCCGCCACCCGGGACGGTCGACGTGCAGCAGCGCATCCGGCCGGAACGTCGGCACGATCCGGTCTCCCCAGCCGCGGTCCGCCAGGTCCGCGTGGTCGGCGAGGGTCGCGGTCGCCGCGTCCGTGGTCGCGAGGATCTCGATCCCGAACTCGTCGAAGAGAGCCAGCGGACGGAACGCCGGCTTCTCCAGGCGCTCGGACAGCAGGTCGTACAGCCTGTCGGCGGAGTCGGCGGAGGGCCGCTCCTCCAACCCGAACACCTCGACGAGGACGTGCTCCATCCAGTAGCGCGTGGGCGTGCCCCGGAACAGCGGCCAGTGCGTCGCGAAGGTCCGCCAGACCTCGCGCGGGTCCGCCACGACGCCCGGGCGATCCCGGCGCGGCACCCCGAGAGCGTCGTGCGGCACCCCCTGGGACACCAGCATGCGTACGAGGTAGTGGTCGGGCGTCACGAGCAGCGTCGCCGGGTCCGGGAACGGCTGGTCGCGCGCCAGGAGCCCCGCGTCGACGTGTCCGTGCATGGAGACGATCGGGAGCGTCGCGGTCGCGGCAAGGATCTCCCGAGCGATCGGACGCACGCCGGGGTCGCTGGGCAACGCCCGGTCGGGGTGCAACGACCACCCGGTCTCGCTCACCATCGGGATCCTCCTCGGAACAGCTGTGGTCCGCGCTCGGGAGGATTCCCCGATGACGCGCAGTGCAAACGCATTCATCGCACCCAACCAGGTGAAAGCGCTGACCACAAGCCCCACGGCTGAGGGATCCCGCATGTCGGGACGACACTTGCGGCGCGCTGACGTGCCATGCTGAAATCGCATTCATCCATCGAGGGGTCGAGACAAGGAGGGACTGTGGTGGTCACGCTGCGCGATGTCGCGCGAGCCGCTGGTGTCTCACCGGCGACGGCCTCCCGGGCGCTCAGCGCCCCCGATCTCGTCGCCCCCGCCCGCCGCGAGCACGTCCAGCAGGTCGCCCGCGACCTCGGCTACCGGCCCAACCGGGCCGCGCGGGAGCTCATCACCGGTCGCACGGGCAACCTCTGCCTCGTGGTGCCGGACCTCGAGAACCCCTTCTTCGCCGCCGTCGCCAAGGGAGTCCAGGCGCGCGCCCGTGCGCTCGGCTTCGCCCTGCTCGTCGCGGACGCCGAGGAGGACCCCCGCCTCGAGAGCGAGCTGGTGGGGCATCTCGGTGCACAGGTGGACGGCGTCATCCTCTGCTCACCGCGAATGACCGACGCCGAGCTCGACCGGCTCGGAAAGGACGTGCTCGACGACGACGTCCCGCTGCTGCTCGTCAACCGGCTGCACTCCGGACTGCCGTCCGTCGTCATCGACAACGCCGACGGCATCCGCCAGGCCGTGACCCACCTGTACGCCCTCGGGCACCGTCGGATCGGCTACGCGGGAGGCCCGGTCGGCTCGTGGTCCGACGCCCAGCGGCGGCGCGGGCTCGAGCACGCCTCGCACGGCCTGCGCAGCATCGACGTGGTCGACCTCGGACACTTCCCCCCGCTCTTCGGAGGCGGCGTGGCGGCGGGTGACCTCGTCGCAGCGAGCGGTGTCACCGCCGTCCTCGCGCACAACGACCTGCTCGCGCTCGGCATCCTGAGCAGGCTGCGCGCCCGGGGCGTACGCGTCCCCGAGGACGTCTCCGTCGTGGGGTACGACGACATCCCGGCGGCGACGCTGGTCTCGCCGGCACTCACCACCGTCACGGTCCCGCTGGCCCGCCTCGGCCGGGCCGCGGTCGACCTGCTCATCGAGGCGGGCTCCGTCCCGACGGCGACCGAGTCCGCGCTCGCGGCCGCTCTGACGGCAGCCGAGCGGACGCGCCACGCGACACCGCCGATCACGATCGGGACCACCGGCGCGGCAACCGCGCCACCCTCGGTGCTCATCGGGGTCGAGCTCGTGGTCCGCGCCTCCACCGGTGTGGCGTCGGCCCAGTCGTCGGAGGCACGCGGATGACCACCCACGACAGCGCGCCTCGGCTCTCGCGCGCGACCCTCAGCACCTCCGGGCTGCCGTCCGGGGTGCAGGCACCCGCCATCGACCCCGGTGACGTGAGCGTCGGGCTGGTCCACCTCGGCCTCGGCGCGTTCCACCGGGCGCACCAGGCCGTCTTCACCGAGGACGCCGCCGCGGCGTCGGGCGAGAACCGATGGGGCATCCTCGGCGTCACACAGCGCAGCGCCCGCGTCGTCGAGCAGCTCGCGCCGCAGGACGGCCTCTACGGCGTGCTGACCAAGGGCACCAACGAGACCTCGCTGCGACTCGTCGGATCGTTGCGCGACGTCGCGTTCCCCGGGACAGACACCCCCCGGGTGCTCACGACGATCGCCGCGCCGACCACGCACGTCGTGACCCTGACGGTCACGGAGAAGGGGTACCGGCGGGCGGCCGACGGTCGCCCGGACCTCGCGGACCCCGATCTGGTGGCCGACCTCGACGTGTTGGCCGCAGAGCTGCGCGGGGGCCGGAACGACGCCCCGGCCCGCTCGCCGCTCGGCCTGCTCCTGCGGGCCCTGGCCCTGCGGGCGAGGCAGGACGCCGGCAACCTCACCGTCGTCTGCTGCGACAACCTCGCCGACAACGGTGCCGTCCTGGCGGCGCTCGTCGCCGCCACCCTGGACGCCGTGCCGAACGGAGACCGGCTCCGGGAGTGGGTCGAGACGTCGGTGCGGTTCCCGGGCACGATGGTCGACCGGATCGTGCCTGCGACGACCGACGCACACCGCGCCGAGGCGCAGTCGCTGCTCGGACTGAGCGACGCAGGTCTGGTGATCGGCGAACCGTTCACGCAGTGGGTCATCCAGGACTCGTTCGCCGGGCCGCGCCCGGCCTGGGAGCGCGTCGGGGCGACGCTGACCGAGGACGTCGCGCCGTACGAGCGCGCCAAGCTGCGCGTCCTGAACGCCAGCCACTCGACCCTGGCCTATCTCGGAGCCCTGCGAGGGCACGCGACGATCGCGCAGGCGGTCGCCGACCCGGACCTGGAGGCGACCGTCCGGGCGCTCGTCGACGACGACGTCCTGCCCACGCTCGTCGCACCCGACGGGCTCGACCTCGCGCAGTACCGGGACGAAGTCCTGTCCCGGTTCGCCAACCCGAACACCGGGCACACCACCGTGCAGGTCGCCATGGACGGGTCCCAGAAGCTGCCGCAGCGGCTCCTGGGCACGGTCCGCGACCGCCTCGACAGCGGGGCGGTCCCCATCGCCGCCGCCGCGACCGTTGCCGCCTGGATCGCCTACGTGCGGGCGACCTCGCAGGGCGAGCTCGAGGTGGACGGTCGGCAGGTGGGCCTCGACGACCCGCTGGCGACGACGCTCGCGGCCGCCGCCGAGGGACCGCTCGACGCACTGGCCGACCGGATGCTCGACGTGCGGGCCGTGTTCGGTGACGACCTGGCCGGGTCGGACGCGTTCCGCTCGGCCGTCCGCGGCGCCGTCGGGGAGCTGCTGAGCATCCGGGCGTGACCCGGAGAGCCGGCCCTGGCGATCAGCTCTCGGCTCTGAGCTCTTGACGGGGTGGCGTTCCGGTAGGCTACGCTGGAAAGCGCATTCCACACTCCGACCGACACCGCGGTCCAGAACACTCGGAGCACTCATGACGACCCGCACCCTGCGCATCGGGATGAACGGCATCACCGGCCGGATGGGCTACCGCCAGCACCTCGTCCGCTCGATCCTGTCGATCCGCGACCAGGGCGGCGTCACGCTCGAGGACGGCACGCGCGTCCAGGTGGAGCCGATCCTCGTCGGCCGCAACGCCGACAAGGTCCGTGAGCTGGCCGAGCTGCACGGCGTGGAGCACTGGACGACGGACGCGGACTCCGTCATCAACGACCCGACGGTCGACATCTACTTCGACGCGCAGGTCACCAGCCGCCGCTACTCGGCGCTGACCGCGGCGATGAAGGCCGGCAAGCACATCTTCACGGAGAAGCCGACCGCCGAGACGCTGGCGGAGGCGATCGACCTCGCCCGCCTGCGCGAGACCACGGGCGTCACCGCGGGCGTCGTGCACGACAAGCTGTACCTGCCGGGTCTGGTCAAGCTGCGCCGGCTGGTGGACGAAGGCTTCTTCGGCCGGATCCTGTCGCTGCGCGGCGAGTTCGGCTACTGGGTGTTCGAGGGCGACGGCCAGGAGGCCCAGCGCCCCAGCTGGAACTACCGCAAGGAGGACGGCGGCGGCATCGTCGTCGACATGTTCTGCCACTGGAACTACGTGCTGGAAGGCATCCTCGGCACGGTCAAGACGGTGAACGCGCAGACCGCGACGCACATCCCGACGCGCTGGGACGAGCGCGGCGCCGCGTACGACGCCACGGCCGACGACGCCGCGTACGGGATCTTCGAGATCGAGACGCCCGGCGGCGACCCGGTGGTCGCGCAGATCAACTCCTCCTGGGCGGTGCGCGTGTACCGCGACGAGCTGGTCGAGTTCCAGATCGACGGCACGCACGGTTCGGCGGTCGCGGGACTGAACAAGTGCGTCGCCCAGCAGCGCGCGCACACCCCGAAGCCCGTGTGGAACCCGGACCTGCCGGTCACGGAGTCGTTCCGCGACCAGTGGCTCGAGGTGCCGGCCAACGGCGACCTGGACAACGGCTTCAAGCTGCAGTGGGAGGAGTTCCTGCGCGACGTCGTCGCGGGGCGCACCCACCGGTTCGACCTGCTGTCGGCCGCGCGTGGCGTGCAGCTGGCCGAGCTGGGGCTGCAGTCGTCGGCGGAGGGCCGTCGTCTCGACATCCCGACGATCACGCTGTGACCGCCCAGAGCGCCGACCTCTCTCGGCTGTCGCTCAACACGGCGACCACGAAGTCGTGGACCCTGCGCGAGGCCGTCGATGGTGCGGTGCGCGCAGGACTCCCGGCGATCGGTGTGTGGCGCGACCGCGTCCATGAGGCCGGGGTCGGCGAGTCCGCGAAGATCATCGCGGACGCCGGTCTGCGGGTCTCGTCGCTGTGCCGGGGCGGGTTCCTGACTGCGGACGACGACGCGGCTGCGACGGCTGCGCTCGACGACAACCGTCGCGCGATCGTCGAGGCGGCGACGCTCGGCACGCGCGAGCTGATCATGGTGGTCGGTGGCCTGCCTGCCGCGAGCGCGCCGGGCGGCCCGGCACTGCCGGGGACGGGTGGTCGCGACATCGTCGGCGCGCGCCAGCGTGTCGCGGACCGCATCGGGGAGCTCGCGCCGTTCGCGGCCGGGCACGGTGTCCGGCTGGTGCTGGAGCCGCTGCACCCGATCTTCGCGGCGGACCGGGCGGTCATCTCGACGCTCGGTCAGGCGCTCGACATCGCGGAGCCGTACCCGTCGGACGTCGTGGGCGTCGTCGTCGACACCTACCACGTGTGGTGGGACCCGGACCTGCAGCGCCAGATCGCCCGCGCGGGTGCCGCTGGCCGGATCGCGAGCTACCAGGTGTGCGACTGGACGCTCCCGCTGGCGGCAGACGCGCTGCTGTCCCGCGGGCACGTGGGCGACGGGTACGTCGACTTCGCGACGATCACGCGGTGGGTCGCCGAGACGGGGTACCGCGGCGACGTCGAGGTGGAGATCTTCAACCAGTCCATCTGGGACACCCCGGGCGACGAGACTGTCGCGACGCTGGCAGACCGGTACGTCCGGCTCGTCCTGCCGCACCTCTGAGTTCCGGGGACAGGCCCTCGTCGGTGGCGCTAGCGTGACCGGGCCGACCCGAGCAGGAGGACGCCATGGATGAGACGAGTCCCTTGTTGCCTTCCGGCTACGACGTGGCCTGGAGTGTCGCGATCGTCGTCGGGCCGCTGATCCTCGTGACGATCGTCGTTCTCGCCGTGGTGCTCTCGGTCCGGAAGGCCGCGGTGGCGAAGACCACCGACCTCGCTCCTGACCGGTCCGCGTCGGTGCGGCTCGCGGAGGCGCAGGACCTGTACCGGCGCGGGCTGATCACCGCGGACGAGCACGGGGAGATGCGGCAGCGCATCCTCGGCGAGGTCTGAGCAGTGTTCGACCGGGATCGGTCGCGGACACTGACGGTCGAGCTGACCGACGGCGTCGGCTTCACCGCGGCACTCTACGTTCGCGACCGGTTCGGCCTGCAGGTGGGGACGGACATCCCGCCTCTGACGCTGACCGTGCACGCCAGGATCTCCCACGCGACCGTGACGCAGGCCGGCTGGGACGACTGGTGGAGCGCGATCGTCGGCTCGCCCGCGGCGCAGTACGTGCCGCCACCGAGCGGTACCACCCTCGCGGCGCTGTACGACGAGGTGATGGACGACGAGCACCACGAGCTGGATCGGTGGGTGCAGGCCCAGCACTGGGAGTCGTCCCGGGTGATACGGGCCTATCGGCCACAGTGGCTGTCGTCGTGGATCGGTGCGAGTCCGGCACGGGGTCAGCACGTCACCGAGGTCGTCCCGGTGACCGGACCGTGGTGGCTCTCGCTGACGCCGCGTCGGCTGCTGGTGTCGGTCGACCTGATGCGGGACCACGACGCGATGGACGCCCTGTGGCGCGAGCAGCTAGGTGCGCTGGAGGGTCTGTAGCACCGCCGCGAACCGCTTGCCGATCAGTCGGTGCGCGTCCGCGTCGGGGTGCATGAGGTCGCGCATCGGCAGGTCGTCCCAGTCGGGCCAGCCGTACAGGGACGTGCCGTCGACGTAGGTCAGGGCCGGGTCCGCGCGTGCGTCGACGATCTCGTGCAGCGCGGTCCGGATGGCGGTGAGCGTGAGCTTGCCGTCGGCGACCTCGGACCAGTCGCCGGTGGTGCGGAAGACCGACGGGTCGGCGGGGTCGAGCGACGTCGGTCCCGGGGTGGTCTCGACCAAGGGGCACAGGAGCGGCGAGACGACGACGAGCGGCGTGGTCGGGTGGCCGTCGCGGATGGTGTCGAGGAAGCCATGCACGGCGGGGGCGAAGGCGCGCAGGTGGATCGCGTCGTGGTTCACGACGTTGATGCCGAGCTTGAGGGTGATGAGGTCGGCGGGCTGGTCGCGGATGGCGCGGGCGACGAACGGGTCGAGCACGGCGTTGCCGGAGAACCCGAGGTTGACCAGGTCCAGACCGGCGATGCGGGCGGCGACCATCGGCCAGGCGCCGAGGGCCGATGCGGCTCCGGCGCCGTGGCTGATCGACGAGCCGTGGTGGACCCAGCGTGGGGCGACGACGGGCGTCGGCGCGGACACGGGAGCGTCGGCGGTCAGCGCGACGAGCCGGGTGGTCTCCCCCGGGGGCAGCCAGACCTCGATGTCACGCTCCACGCTGCCGTCCCCGCCGAGGGCCAGGTGGACGACGCCCGGCGGTCCGGGCCGCTCGGTGGTCGTCCGCGCGAGCGGTTCGAGCGCGATGACCCCGGCGTGCGACGCGGTGCCCGCGGTCTGCGGGACGACCTCACCGTCGACGACGACGTCGTAGGGCTGCGGCTCACCGGGAGGCGCGGGGTCGACGGCGACGCGGAGCACCTCGACGTCGAGACGGACGGACCGCGCTGCGGTCCGCAGCCGTAGCCGGACCCCGGAGGGCTGCGCCTCGACCATCGCCATGAACTCGTCGGAGAACTGCGGCCGCGCCCAGGCCGGGAGCCGGTGCGGGAGGCCGTCCTCCACCCATGCCGCCCCCCGGATGTCGACCCGGGGATCCGGCAGGGCGATGCGCATCAGTGGATGTTCCCGTGCTCGCGGAACTCGCGCCAGACGTTCTCGAAGAAGTCGTCGTCCTCGGGGATGGGCCGACGCGGCCGCCAGCGGAACACGGGTTCGCCGGCGGGGTCGTCGGACGCGCGCGGCACCACCGGCGTGAACCCGTCAGCGGGCACCCAGGACGTCTCCTGCACCTCGTCGTCGAGCGCACCGCCGTCGAGCGTGAACCTGAAGACGTCGGGGAGCTCGGTGAGGCCGTGCGGGATCGCACCGGCAGGGTCGGTGTAGAGCACCGACCCGCGCGACCGACCGCCGTGCGCGACGTAGTCGGCCATCGCGGACAGGTACACGTAGGCGCTGGTGAGGATGTCGCGGACCAGGAAGGTGCGGTTGATGGAGCGTCGCGACGAGGCGTCGGCGGACACCGTCTCCTCGTACGACGAGAGCCACGCGTGGACCTGGACGAGCGCCTCCTGGATCGACTCCGCGGAGCGCACCGGCCCGGCCTTGGCGCTCATGAGCACCTGCACCTCGCGCAGCAGGTCCCCGGTGTTGTCGGGAGTCCCGGAGGCTGCCCGCGCCGACGACGCCTCGACGAGAGCGAGAGCGGCCTGGAGAACCGGCGTCGCGGCCTCGTCGAAGGGCGATGGGTCCGCCGTGCGACGGGCAGCGATGAACTGCGCGGCCCTCGTCGCGCCGACCTGCCCGCTGTTCAGGGCGGCGCCGCCGGGCCGGTACACGCCGTGGGCGCCGCCGGCCTCGCCGACCGGGAAGAACCCCTCGATGTTCGACTGCCACCAGGCGTCGACGACGAGCCCGCCGTTGTTGTGCTGCGCGCAGACGTCGACCTCGAGCATGGTCGTCTCGAGGTCCACGTACGGGTTCTTGCCGAGGTAGAACTGGTACGCGGGCTCGTTCATGCGCCGCAGCCGCTCGATGGGCGTGCCGAACAGGACACCCGCGCGGTCGAGGTACTCGTAGGCCTCCGGGCTGAGCGCGGACGGGTCGAACTCCGGCTGGACGGGGTTGCGACGGAAGTCGAGGAACACCCGCCGCCCGCGCAGGACCGTCTCCCGGTAGACCAGCAGGTCGATCAGCGACGAGCCGTCCAGGGCCTTCCGGATGTCGAACGGCCACTGGTACCCCTTGAGGAACACCAGCGACATCAGCTGTCCGTAGTCGGGGATCGCCTCGGTGAGGAACTCGCGCGGGTCCTCTCCAGAAGCGTCCGTCGACATGAACGTCGGGATGACCTGCATGTACGTCCCGGACACGTTCCAGCGCGGGTGCGTCGAGGCCAGGCCGAACTGCCACTCGGTGAGGTTCTTGCCGTGCACGCCCGCGCGGTACGCGGCGCCGGACGCACCCCACTGTCCGTTGGGGAAGACGCGTGTCGCGTACATCCCGGCGGGGCCGCCGGTCGCGTAGACGATGTTGGTGCAGCGGAACAGCAGGAACGGGGACTCGGCACCGTCGTGCGGCACGTCGGTGCGCAGTACCAGCAGCCCGGCGACGGCCCCCTCGGAGACGATGACGTCGACCACGCGGCACTCGTCGTAGATGCGCGTGCCGTTGCGGTGGACCTTCTTCTCCAGCTGCTCGACCATCGACCGGCTGGTGTACGGACCGACGGACGTGGCGCGCCGACGCGGGTCGTGGTCGGTCTTGTAGCCGATGAACTCGCCGTACCGGTTCTGCGGGAACGGCACGCCCAGGTCGCACAGGCGCAGGAAACCACGAGCAGAGAGGGCGGCTTCCGCCAACGCGTTGTCGCCGTCCATCGCGCCACCGGAGTACAGCGTCTCGGCCATCTCCCGCACGGAGTCGCCGTCGCCGCCCGAGAGCGTGAGCTTGTAGTAGGTCTGCTTGTCGGAGCCCGCGTTGCGCGACGAGCCCGCGTTGACCTTGTCGGCGACCATGACGAGGTCGGTCTGGCCGAGCTCCCAGAGGCGGTCGGCGGCGCAGAACCCGGCGGAGCCGGTGCCGACGACGACGGTGTTGACGGTGACGACGGGGACGCCGTTCAGCGAGGTCGTCATCACAGCACCGGGATGTGCATGCCGCCGTCGACGTGGAACACCTCGCCGGTCGAGTACGGGGTCTGGCCGGACGCGAGGACCGAGACCGCGCCGGCGACGTCGGACGGACGGCCCCAGCGGTTGATGGGCGCGAGGCCCTCGGCGATCAGGGCGTCGTACTTCTCGGTGACGCCCGCGGTCATGTCGGTGGCGATCACGCCGGGCCGGACCTCGTAGACGACGATCCCCTCGGGTGCCAAGCGCACCGCGAACAGCTGGGTGGCCATGGCGACGCCGGCCTTGGAGATGCAGTAGTCGCCGCGGTTGGTGGAGACCGTCGTCGCGGAGATGGACGACACGTTGACCACCGTGGCCCGCGGGAGGCGGTCGCTCCCGAGCGCGATGACCTTGTTGGCGAACGTCTGCGTCAGGAAGTACGGTCCGCGCAGGTTGATGCCGAGCACCCGGTCGAAGCTCTCGGGGCCGGCCTCGAGGAGGTCCGCCCGCACGCTGGGAGCGACCCCGGCGTTGTTCACGAGCAGGTCGAGGCGACCCCAGGCCTCGACCGCGTCGTCGACGAACCGGGCGTGGTCCTCGAGGTCGGCCACCGAACCGCGCACGTAGCGGACCCGGCCGGGTGCGTCGAGCGACTCCAGCAGCTCGGTCGGCTCCTCGCGCGTGGCGAGGATCGAGACTGCGAAGCCGTCGGCGAGCAGCCGCTTCGTGATTCCGAGGCCGATCCCCCGATTACCCCCGGTGACCAGTGCGACTGCCGGCATCGTTGCCCTACCTCCGTGTGCGGGACGCACGTCTGACCTGCGCGTCGGAACCGATCGTGCCATGTCCGAGCAGGTCCAGGCAAGCGCTTTCCACCACCAGGTCGGCTTACGCTCGACCGATGCCGCGCACCACCTCGTCCCCCGTGCGCCGACGCCTGTGGTCGCTGGCCACGGGCGAGCTGGCCAGCGTCGTCGTGCTGCCCTGGGTCGCCTACGGCCTGATCGGGCTGCCCCTCTCACCCGCCAACCTTCTCGGCACCGTGCTGGCGCTCGTGATCCTGCTGCAGGGCTCCGCCTACTGGCTGCTCAAGCTCCACCGCCCGGCGAACCCCGCGGGCATGGGCGTCTACGCCGTCCTGCGCCGGCTGAACCCCGTCCTGCTCGGCCTCGCACTTCCCGTGCTGGTCGTGGCGCTGGTGACGGGCCCCTTCGACGAGGTCGTCGCCGGGCTCGCGTTCTGGGTGCTCGCCGTGCTGGAGCAGGTCAACTACTTCCACACCCAGCTCATGTACGACACCGCCGCGGACCGCCGACGCCTGCGCGTGTCCGGCCTGCAGCCCGCCCACCTGGGGCGTGACATCGCACGGCGCTGATCCTGCGAGGATCGACGGGTGACTGACGAGACCCCGACCTGATGGGCGCCGTCGTCACCGCGCTCGGCACCATGGGCGCGGTCGTCGCGCTCGGCTGGTTCCTGGCCAGCCGGCAGGTGCTGGGCGAGCGGGCGGCTCCCGTGCTCGCGCGCGTCGTCTTCGCGGTGGCCACCCCGGCGCTGCTGCTCACGACGGTCGCGCACGCCGACCTGCACCTGCTGCTGTCGCGCCAGGCCGTCGTCACCTGGTCGTCCACGGTGGCGGTCGCCCTGATCGCGGTCGTCGTGCTGCGGTTCGCCCTGCGACGATCGTCCGCCGACGTCACCGTCGGCACGCTCGCGTCGTCGTACGTCAACGCCGGCAACGTGGGCCTCCCGCTGGCCGTCTACCTGCTCGACGACGCGGTCGCCGTCGTCCCGACCCTGCTGTTCCAGCTCCTGGTCCTGGCGCCGATCGCCTTCGCCGTCCTCGACCGAGGGTCCCGGGGCGGGTCCGTCCTGCGCCGGACGCTCAGCAACCCGATCATCGTGGGGACGCTCGTCGGCCTCGTCCTGGCGGCGCTGCCGTGGTCGCTGCCCGAGGTGGTGTACGAGCCGTTCCGCCTGGTCGGTGCCGCGGCCGCGCCGCTCGCGCTCCTCACGTTCGGCATGGCGCTCGCCGTGCCGCGCACCGTCGACTCCGCCGCCCCGCGCCCCGACCTCGCCGTCGCGGTCGGTCTGCGTGCCGTGCTGCACCCGCTGCTCGCCTGGGCGCTCGGCACCGCCGTCGGCCTGCCGCCGCACGCGCTCCTGGCGGTCGTCGCCATGGCCGCGCTGCCCACCGCGCAGAACGTCCTCGTCTACGCGATGCAGTACCGGCACGGCGAGGCGCTCGCGCGGGACGCCGGGCTCGTGACGACGGTGCTGTGCGTGCCGGTGCTACTCGTCGTCGCCGCCACGCTCGGGTGACTCAGGGCAGCCGGGCACCGTCGGGGACCTCGATGCGGTCGTAGACCAGCACGTTCGGCACGCCCGCCAGACTCGCGTGGTGCAGCACCTCGGCGTTCTCCTCGACGGCGACGGCCACCTTGAACGCGAGCTCGAGCGTGGTCCCGACGGCCAGCAGCCCGTGGTTGGCCCACACGAGCGCGTTGACGTCGTCGCCCATGAGGTCGGCGCTGCGGTTGCCGAACTCGGCGTGCGTCGAGAACTCGAAGGGCATGACCGGGACCGGACCCTTGGCGTACAGGACCATGTTGAGCAGGACCGGGTCGACGGTCCGGCCGAGGACGCCGAGCACGTTCACGAAGGTCGACTCGGTGTGCACGACGGCCCGCACGTCCGGGCGACGCCGGTAGTGCGCGAGGTGCACGGGCAGCTCGGTCGACGGCAGCAGGCTCCCCTCGAGGACGTTCCCGTCGAGGTCGACGACGACCAGGTCCTCGGGGGCCATGAGGTCGTACCGCACGCCGGACGGCGTGATGACGATCGCGTCGTCACCCAGGCGGACGCTGATGTTCCCCTGGGTGTTGAAGTTCAGCCCGGCCCGGACGGACTCGCGGCAGTAGTAGAGGATCTCGTCGCGCACCGGCGCGGTCGCCCGTGCGGCGCGGTGGGACTGCAGCATGTCGACGTCCTTCGATGGTTGAATCCTTTCATCGAGTCTGTCGCGACGGTCCTCTGCCGACGAGGGACGAACGTCCCTGTCTGCACGGACACGCCTGCCGCACGATGGCTCCACCGGCGCGCGGACCCGTCCCGAGCGGCCCCACGCGCCGGTCCTACGGACCGTCGACCCTGCGCTCCGCGGCGGACCACTGCCGGTCGGTCGGGCCGCCGGTCGCCCCTGGCTCGTAGCGCCGGAGCTCGAGACCGCGGGCGCCCACCGCGCGCAGGTCCGCGAGGCCTCCGGACAGCACCCCGGCGGCCCGTGCCTGCACCAGGACGTTGCCCAGCGCAGCACCCTCGACGGGTCCGGCGACCACGGGCAGCCCGGTCGCGTCCGCGGTCAGCTGGCACAGCAGCTCGTTGCGCACTCCCCCACCGACCACGTGCACGACGTCGACGGACCGGTCGGCCAGGTCGGCCGCCTGCCGGACCGCCCGCCGGTACGCCAGCGCGAGGGAGTCGAGGATGCACCGGACCGTCTCGGCCTGCGACTGCGGAGGCGTCTGCCCGGTCCGCACGGCTTCGTCGGCGATGCGGGCCGGCATGTCGCCCGGCGGCAGGAACGTCGGGCCGTCGAGGTCGACCACGGTGGTCAGCGCCGGGACCCGGGCGGCCGCCGCCAGCAGGTCGGGCAGGTCCGCGGGGAGCCCGGCCTCGTTCCAGGTGCGGATCGACTCCTGGAGCACCCAGAGGCCCATGACGTTGCGCAGGTACCGGACCGTGCCGTCGACCCCGGCCTCGTTGGTGAAGTTCGCCGCACGACTGGCCTCCGTGAGCACGGGCTGGTCGAGCTCGAGCCCGACGAGCGACCACGTCCCGCAGGAGATGTACGCGAAGTCGTCGCCGACGGCCGGCACCGCGACGACCGCCGACGCGGTGTCGTGCGAGCCCACCGTCCACACCGGCACCGACCCGTGCAGCCCGACGTCCGCCCGCACGTGGCCCAGCAACGCACCCGGGTCGAGCAGGGGCGGCAGCATCGTGCTGTCGATGCCGAGCCGCTCCGCGAGGTCCGTCGCCCACGTCCGCGACGACGCGTCGAGCAGGCCGGTGGTCGACGCGTTGGTCACCTCCGCGACCCGCGCGCCGGTCAGCCAGCAGCCCAGCAGGTCGGGGATCAGCAGAGCGCTGCGGGCCGCCGCGAGCGCCGCGGTGCCCTGCGCGGCGACCAGCTGGAACACGGTGTTGAACGGCTGCACCTGCAGCCCCGTGCGGGCATAGAGCTCGGCCGCGGGGACCGTCGTGAAGACCTTCTCCGGCACCCCGTCGGTGCGCCCGTCGCGGTAGTGGAACGGGTTGCCCACCAGGGCCCCGTCCCCGTCGAGGAGCCCGTAGTCGACGGCCCACGAGTCGATGCCGACGCCGCTGAGCACCCCGGCCTCGCGGCCCGCAGCGCGCAGGCCGTCGAGCACGCCGCGGTAGAGCCCGAGCACGTCCCAGTGCAGCGCACCCGCCACCTGCACGGGCCCGTTGGGGAACCGGTTGACCTCGTGCAGCGCCACCCGTCCGTCGTCGACGTTCCCGACGATGACCCGCCCGGAGGACGCCCCGAGGTCGACGGCGGCGAACGCGCTCACCGCGCCGCCCCGCCAAGCAACGTGCCGTTCTGGTCGGTCATCGCAGGAAGGCCGCCGCGACGCCGGAGTCGACGGGGACGTGCAGGCCCGTGGTCTGCACCAGGTCCGGGCCAGTCAGTGCGAACACGGCCGCGGCGACGTGCTCGGGCAGGACCTCCTTCTTCAGGAGGGTGCGCTGGGCGTAGTAGGCACCCAGCTCCTCCTCCGGCACGCCGTAGGTCGCGGCACGCTGGGCGCCCCAGCCGCCGGCGAAGATCCCCGAGCCACGGACCACGCCGTCAGGGTTGACCCCGTTGACGCGGATGCCGTGGACGCCCAGCTCGGCGGCCAGCAGGCGGACCTGGTGGGCCTGGTCGGCCTTCGTCGCGGAGTACGCGATGTTGTTCGGGCCGGCGAACAGGGAGTTCTTCGACGCGATGTAGACGATGTCCCCGCCCATGTCCTGCGCGATCATCGCGCGGGCCGCCTCGCGGGCGACCAGGAACGAGCCGCGGGCCATGACGTCGTGCTGCAGGTCCCAGTCCTTGACCGTGGTGTCCAGCAGCGGCTTGGAGATCGACAGCCCGGCGTTGTTCACGACGAGATCCACACCACCGAACGCCAGCGCCGTCTCCGCGATCAGGCGCGCGATGTCGTCCTCGGAGGTCACGTCGGCCTGCACAGCGATCGCGACGTCGGGGCCACCCAAGGAAGCGGCCACCTCGGAAGCCCCGTCGAGGTTGAGGTCGGCGATGACCACGCACGCGCCCTCGGCGGCGAGCCGCTCGGCGATCGCGCGCCCGATGCCCGACCCGGCGCCGGTGACCAGCGCGACGCGGGTGGCCAGCGGCTTGGGCTTCGGCATGCGCGCGAGCTTGGCCTCCTCCAGCGCCCAGTACTCGATGCGGAACTTCTCGGCCTCGTCGATGGGCACGTACGTCGAGATCGCCTCGGCGCCGCGCATCACGTTGATCGCGTTGACGTAGAACTCCCCCGCGACGCGCGCGGTCTGCTTGTCCTTGCCGAACGAGAACATCCCCACGCCCGGGACCAGCACGATCGCCGGGTCGGCGCCTCGGATCGCCGGGCTGTCCGGGGTCGCGTTGCGGTCGTAGTAGCCCTGGTAGTCCGCCCGGTACAGGGCGTGCAGCTCCTTGAGCCGGCCGACGACCTCCTCGACGGGTGCATCCGACGGAAGGTCGACGACCAGCGGCTTGACCTTCGTGCGCAGGAAGTGGTCCGGGCAGGACGTGCCCAGCTCCGCCAGACGGCCCAGCGCCTCGCGGGACACGAAGTCGAGGACGACCTCGGAGTCGGTGTAGTGGCCGACCTGCGGCTTGTCCGTCGAGGCCAGTCCCCGGATCACCGGCGCCAGCGCTGCCGCACGGGCACGACGCTCCTCGTCGGGAAGCGCGGCGTTCACCACCTCGCCGAAGGGGTGCGGGCCTGTCTGCGCGGCGATGTACTCCTCGGCGGTCCGCACGATGTGCAGAGACCGCTCCTCGGCCTCGGCCGACGTGTCGCCCCAGGCGGTGATGCCGTGCCCGCCCAGGATGCAGCCGATCGCCTGCGGGTTCGCGGCCTTGATCGCCGCGATGTCCAGCCCGAGCTGGAACCCGGGCCGGCGCCACGGCACCCACACGACGGTGTCGCCGAAGACCTCGGCCGTGAGCTTCTCGCCGTCGGCGGCCGTCGCGAAAGCGATCCCCGAGTCCGGGTGCAGGTGGTCCACGTGCGCCGCGTCGACCAGGGCGTGCATCGCCGTGTCGATGGACGGCGCCGCACCCCCCTTGCCGTGCAGGCAGTAGTCGAACGCCGCGACCATCTCGTCCTCGCGCTCCACGCCCGGGTAGACGTCGACCAGCGCGCGCAGCCGGTCGAGGCGCAGCACCGCGAGGTTCTTCTCGGTCAGCGTCCCCAGGTCACCCCCGGAGCCCTTCACCCAGAGCAGCTCGACGTCCGACCCGGTCACCGGGTCCGTCGCGCTCCCCTTCGCCGACGTGTTCCCGCCCGCGTAGTTCGTGGTCCGCGGGTCCCCCCCGAGCCTGTTGGACCGTGCGACCAGCTCTTCTGCGACGCTCATGCTCCCCATCCCGCCTGTGTGCCGCCGACCCGCTCGGCGACGATCGTCTCCGCGTACCCCGACGCCTTGTACGCCCCGATCGGGTCGGGGTCGAGGCCCTGCGACGCCCGCAGGTCGGCCAGCAACGGCCGCACGTCCGTGTTGTACGCGTCCATGACCAGCCCGTTGGCGCCGAGCACGTCACCGGCGGTCTGCGCGGCGAGCAGGGCGTCGGCGTCGACCAGCAGCGCCTTCGCCGTGGCCTCCTGCACGTTCATGACCGAGCGGATCTGCCCGGGGATCTTCGGCTCGATGTTGTGGCACTGGTCGAGCATGAAGTTGACGCCCGACGTCGGGGCCAGGGCTCCCGACTGCACGATCTCGTGCATGATCCGGAACAGCTGGAACGGGTCCGCCGAGCCGACCATGAGGTCGTCGTCGGCGTAGAACCGCGAGTTGAAGTCGAACGCGCCGAGCCGGCCCGCGCGCAGCAGCTGGGCGACGATGAACTCGATGTTGGTGCCCGGCGCGTGGTGCCCGGTGTCCAGCACGACGAACGCGCGGTCGCCGAGCGCGAGGCAGTGCAGCAGTGACGTACCCCAGTCGGGGATGTCCATCGAGTAGAACGCCGGCTCGAAGAACTTGTACTCGAGGATCAGCCGGTGGTTCGGGTCGAGGGCCGCGTAGATCTGGGCGAGGGAGTCCGCGAGCCGGTCCTGCCGTGCGCGCAGCGAGTCCTGCCCGGGGTAGTTCAGGCCGTCCGGCAGCCAGAGCTTCAGGTCGGTGGACCCGGTGGCGCGCATGACGTCGATGCACTGCAGGTGGTGCGCGACGGCCTTCGCCCGGACCGTCGCCGACGGGTGCGTCAGCGAGCCGAGCATGTAGTCGTCGTCCTGGAACAGGTTCGAGTTGATCGCCCCGATGGACACGCCCTGCTCCTTGGCGTGCCGCGCGAGGTCGTCGTAGTCGTCGACCAGGTCCCACGGGATGTGCAGGCTGACCCGCGGCGCGACGCCCGTGTACCGGTGCACCTGTGCGGCGTCGGCGATCTTCTCGTACGGGTCGCGCGGGACGCCCTGCTGGGCGAACACCTTGAACCGGGTGCCGGAGTTGCCGAACGCCCAGGAGGGGAGCTCGATCGTCTGCTGCCGTAGTGCGTCGTGGATGGTCATGCCCTGAGCTCCTGGGGGTGGGTGTCGAGGCCGGCCGCACGCAGCTGGTCCTCCAGGTGGAACACCTCGTCGAGGACCGTGAAGCCCTCGTCCGGGTTGCCGTCGTCGACGAAGAACTCGCTCATCTCAGCCTGCCAGCGCGGGTTGACCGCGGTGCGGGTCATGGCCTCCTGGGCGGCGGCGTAGTCGTCGGTCTCGAGGTAGCCGACGAGCAGGCCGTCACCGGACAGGAAGAGCGAGTAGTCCCGCCAGCCGGTGTCTCGCAGGGCCTCGAGCATCTCGGGCCACACGGCGGAGTGCCGGGACCGGTACTCGTCCAGCCGGTCGGGCCGGACACGGGAGACGAAGCACACGCGGGTCATGCGCCCACCTTCCTCGATTCGACGTTGAAACGATTCACGCACCCTATGTAAGCGTTTACCGCGATGTCAAGGGTAGGCCCGGGAAGCGGTCAGCGGGAGACCTTTCCTTGTCATCGATGAATCGATTCACTACCGTGCACCGTACGCGCACGGCGAAAGAGCCACAACAGTCATGGTGCAGCGAGGCGCCCACGGCGGCCGTCGCTGGGCAACTACCATCGGGCGCACGCTCGAAAGCTCGACGGAGAGGACGACGGTCGATGTCGACGACGACCCGGGGACGCGCCGACCGCCGACCCTCCATCACGGACGTCGCCAAGCGGGCCGGTGTGTCGGTCGGCACCGTCTCCAACGTGCTGAACCGCCCCGACCAGGTCAGCGACACCACGCGTGACCGCGTCCTCGTGGCGATCGAGGAGCTCCAGTTCGTCCGCAACGCCTCCGCCCGGCAGCTGCGCGCCGGCACCATCCAGACGGTCGGCGCCATCGTGCTCGACATCGCCAACCCGTTCTTCACCGAGGTCGCCCGCGGCGTCGAGGACCGACTGGCCGCCGACGAGTACACGCTCATGCTCAGCTCGTCCGACGAGGACCCCGAACGGGAGGCCCGCTACCTGCGGCTGTTCGAGGAGCACGGCGTGCAGGGCGTCATGGTCACGCCGTCCGCCGGCTCGCTGGACGCCCTGATCGCCCTGCGGGACCGCGGCATCGACGTGGTCCTGCTCGACACCACCTCCCCGGTCGACGACATCTCCTCGGTCGCGGTCGACGACGTGCGCGGTGGCGCCCTGGCCGTCGAGCACCTGGTCAGCCTCGGTCACACCCGGATCGCCTTCATCAACGGGCCGCAGACGATCAAGCAGTGCGTCGACCGTCGCGAGGGGGTGATCGCCGCCCTGACCGGCGCCGGGCTGGACCCCGCGGCGGCCCTCGTCGAGGTCACGATCGGCTCGCTGAACGCCGAGGGCGGCGAGGACGGGGTCAACCGGCTCCTCGCCGCCGACGGCGCCCGGCCGACCGCGATGTTCTGCGTCAACGACCTCACCGCCCTCGGCGCCCTGCGCGCCCTCCGGGCCCACGGCGTCTCGATCCCCGACGAAATGGCGGTCGTCGGGTACGACGACGTCGTCTTCGCGTCGATGCTCACCGTGCCCCTGACGTCCGTGCGCCAGCCGACGCACCAGCTGGGCTGGACCGCCGCCGACCTGCTCCTGCGCCAGCGCTCGGAGGGTGCGTCGTTCCAGCACCAACGCGTCCAGTTCCAGCCGGAACTGGTCATCCGAGGCTCCTCGGACCCGTCGACCTGAGCGAGCGGCCCCCTGTCCGCACCTCGAGCAGACCCCCACGTCATCCGGAAGGCAACCCGAACTCGTCGGTTGCAGTCGAACTCGTCGGTTGCAGCAGACGAGCTCGACTCGGAGTGACGAGTTCGGCAGGGATAAGGGCGGCCGATGGACGGATGGGTAGGCAAGCGCTTACCGTGGCATTGAGTCGATTCATGCAGCAAGGGAGCCGCACGTGACGGAGCAGGGCACGTTGAAGGTCGCCATCGTCGGGACCGGTGCCATCGCGCACGCCCACGCCGCCGTGGTCGCGCTCGACCCCCTCGCGGAGCTCGTCGCTGTCGCGGACCCCAGCCCGGCCGTGCGAGACCCGTTCGCCGACCAGTACGGCGTCGCCGGGCGCTACGACGGCCTCGACGCGCTCCTCGGCACCGAGAGCGTCGACGTCGTCCACCTGTGCACCCCGCCGGGCCTGCACCGGGACCAGGCGATCACCGCCCTGCGCGCGGGCGCCCACGTCGTCTGCGAGAAGCCGCCCGTCCTGTCGCTGGCGGACCTGGACGCGGTCCTCGAGGTCGCCCACGAGGTCGGTCGCGAGTACGCGGTCGTGTTCCAGCAGCGCACCGGGACCGCCGTCGGCCACGTGCAGAAGCTCCTGGCGGACGGCACGCTCGGGCGGCCCCTCGTCGGCGTCTGCCACACGCTCTGGTACCGCAAGCAGGAGGACTACTACGCGGTGCCGTGGCGCGGGAAGTGGGCGACGGAGGGCGGCGGTCCCCTGCTCGGGCTGGGCATCCACCAGCTCGACCTGCTGGCGTTCCTGCTCGGCGAGTGGGCTGAGGTCGATGCCCGCGCGTTCCGCCTGGACCGCGACCTGGAGACCGAGGACACGTCGACGGCGGTCGTCCGGTTCGCCAACGGCGCGATCGTGTCCGTGCTGACCACCGCGCTGTCGCCGCGACAGGTCAGCTACGTGCGGGTCGACACCACGCTCGGCACGGTCGAGGTAGAGCACCTCTACGGCCACGACGCCCGCTCGTGGCGGCTCACCGCGGCCCCGTCGCGCACGGGCGCGGAGCCGGACGCGACGCCGTCGTCGTGGGCGCTGCCCGTCGACGACGAGCCCTCCGGCCACACCCCGCTGCTCCGCGCGGTGTACGCGTCGCTGCGCTCCGGGGAGCCGCTGCCGCCGGTCGCCGCGGACCCGCACCGGTCGCTCGAGCTGGTCACCGCGATCTACGCGTCGGCGACCCTGGGCCGCCCGGTCACCAAGGCCGACCTGGCCCCGGGCAGCACCCTGCGCGACGGCTTCCTGCACGACATCGAGGACCTCCGGCCCGCATGACCGGCCACCCCACCACGACGTCCGAGGACGTGGCTGCCAGAGCAACCACAACCTCGGACGCACGCGCTGCGTCCGCGGGATCGGTCGTCCCGACGAGCGGATCTGCGGACGTTGCGCCGGATCCTCTGTTCACCGATCCGCTCGGGGCGCCGACCGATCCCACCGTGGTCGAGGGGCCCGACGGGGTCTGGTGGCTGTTCGCCACACAGCGCCGCGTCGACGACGACGGGCCGGGCGTCCGGTGGGTGCACGGGACGGACATCGCGGTCGCGACGAGCGACGACGGCGGGCTGACCTGGACGCACCGCGGCGTGGTCGACGGGCTCGACCCCGGGGAAGGCCGGAACACGCTCTGGGCACCGGAGGTCGTGTTCGCCGAGGGCCGGTTCCACCTGTTCGTCAGCTACATCACCGGCGTCCCGGAGCAGTGGGCCGGACACGAGCGGCACATCCTGCACCACGTGTCCGACGACCTGGTGTCCTGGGAGTACCGCGGGGTCGTGCCGCTGAGCTCGGACCACGTGATCGACGCCTGCGTCGTACCGACGGCCGACGGCTACCGCCTGTGGTTCAAGGACGAGGCGGCAGGCTCGACCACCTGGTGCGCCGACTCGCACGACCTGGAGACCTGGGGCCCGTCGCGGCCGGTCATCGAGGGCCGTCCGCACGAGGGCCCGAACGTGTTCACGCTCGGCGGGTGGCACTGGCTGATCGTCGACGAGTGGCGCGGCCAGGCGGTGTACCGGTCGGACGACCTGTCGCGGTGGACACCCGCCGGGCACATCCTGGTCGAACCGCGCGGGCACCACGCGGACGTCGTCACGACCGACGACGAGGCCTGGATCTTCTACTTCACGCACGACGTGTCACCGTTCGGTGAGACCGGAGCCGGCGAGGACCCGGCGACCAGACGTGCGGTCGTCCGCGTGGCCGTGGCCCGCGTCGTCGACGGCCACCTGGTGTGCGACCCGACCGAACCTGTTGAGCTAGACCTACGACGAGCGACGAGGACCCGATGATCCAGTACGGCGGCGACTACAACCCTGAGCAGTGGCCGCTGGCCACCCGCATCGAGGACGTCGAGCTCATGCAGCAGGCCGGCGTCACGCTGGTCAGCGTGGGGATCTTCAGCTGGGCACAGCTGGAGCCGCGCGAGGGCGAGTACGACTTCGGCTGGCTGGACGACATCCTCGACCGGCTCGACGCGGCCGGCATCAAGGTCACCCTGGCGACCGCCACCGCGAGCCCGCCCCCGTGGCTGACGCGCAAGCACCCGGAGTTCCTGCCGGTCCTGGCGGACGGCACGGTGCTGCACCCGGGCGGTCGGCAGGCGTACCGGGTGTCGTCGGCGGCGTACCGCGAGTACGTGCTGCGGATGACGCGGACGATGGCGGAGCGGTACGGGACTCACCCGGCGCTGGCGCTCTGGCACGTCGACAACGAGCTGGGCTGCCACGTCCCGCACGACTTCTCCGACGACGCCGCGGTCGCGTTCCGACGCTGGCTCGCGGACCGGTACGGCACGGTCGAGGCCCTCAACCACGCCTGGGGCACGGCGTTCTGGTCGCAGCGGTACGACGACTTCGCCGAGGTGCTGCCCCCGCGCAGCGCCCCGACGTACCCGAACCCGACGCAGCAGCTGGACTTCGCGCGGTTCTCGTCCGACGAGCTGCTGGTGCACTACCGCGCGCTGCGGGACGTGCTGCGCGAGGTCACCCCGGACGTGCCGACGACCACGAACCTCATGCTCTCCACGGGCACGAAGTGGATGGACTACTTCTCGTGGGCCGACGACCTCGACGTCATCGCCAACGACCACTACACGCGCGCCCACGACCCGGAGGCCCACGTCGAGCTCGCGTTCAGCGCCGACCTCACGCGCGGCGTCGCCGGCGGCGACCCGTGGATGCTCATGGAGCACTCGACGAGCGCGGTGAACTGGCAGCCGCGGAACCGCACCAAGCGTCCGGGCGAGATGCTCCGGCACTCGCTGGCGCACGTGGCCCGCGGCGCCGACGCGGTGATGTTCTTCCAGTGGCGCCAGTCCGCCGCGGGGGCGGAGAAGTTCCACTCGGCGATGCTGCCGCACGCGGGGACCGACACGGAGGTGTGGCGGAGCACGGTGGCGCTCGGCGATGCGTTGACGGCTCTGAGCGAGGTGGAAGGCAGCCGCGTCCACGCGCGCGCGGCGATCGTCTTCGACTACCCCGCCTGGTGGGGCACCGAGCTCGACAGCCACCCGTCCGCCGCGGTCACCTACCCGGACCGCGTCCTCGCCCACTACCGCGCGCTGTGGCAGCGGAACGTCACGGTCGACATCGTGCGGCCGTCGGCGGACCTGTCGGGGTACTCGCTCGTCGTCGTGCCGGGGCTGTACCTGGTCACCGACGCCGACGCCGCCAACATCGCGCGGGCCGCCGAACGGGGTGCGTCCGTGCTGGTCACCTACTTCTCGGGCATCGCCGACGAGAACGACCACATCCGGCTCGGCGGCTACCCGGGCGCGTTCCGCGAGCTGCTGGGCGTCCGTACCGAGGAGTTCTGGGCGCTCCAGGACGGCGAGGTCCTGACGCTCGACGACGGCACCCCCGCCGACGTGTGGTCCGAGCAGACCCACCTGGAACCCGGCACCTCGGCGGTCCGGACGTTCGCCGACGGCGACCTCGCCGGCTGGCCGGCCCTGACCCGACGGCCCGTCGGCGCGGGAGCCGCCTGGTACCTGGGCACGCGCCTCGACGCCGACGGGCTGCAGGGCGTGACGGACGCGCTCATCGCCGAGGCGGGGCTGACCCCGGAGCTGCCTGGCGTCGAGGCGGTCCGCCGGGTCGCCGACGACGGGCGTTCCTGGCTGTTCGTCCTCAACCACTCCTCCGACGAGGTCAAGGTCCCGGCGTCGGGCCACGAGCTGCTCCGCGACGAGCCCGCGCCGGGGACGGTCGTCGTCGCGCCGGGTGCGGTCGCCGTCGTCCGGGAGGGCTGACCGGCCGCGTCGTCTCGGCGTGCCGCACCGTCCGACCCTGGCTACTGTGCCCGGAATGCCCTCGGGGCAGGCCCGGGCCCACGTCACGGCCGATCCGACACGGACGAGAGGACTCTCCAGTGAACAAGGTCAGCAAGGTCAGCAGGGCGCTCGCCGCGGCAGCACTCGCGACCGCCGGACTGGTCGCCGGTGCCTCCGCCGCGAGCGCGCACACGACGACGGTCGACTCGGTCATCGTGGCCAACGGTGAGTGGAAGGCCTACGCGACGCTGAACACCGGCACCGGCATCCTGTGCGTCCGTGCGTACCACTCGGTGCCCGGCGCGACGGCGTACGCGGCGGTCGTGGCAGGGAACGGCCAGCACGGCGAGGTCCTGGACCGCGGTGGGGACTCGGACCGGCGCTGCACGCAGCTCTACGGGTACTACCACGGGCAGTACGCGACCCTGTTCGTGGAGTTCATCAACTCGGCCGGCCAGCAGACGGTGAAGACCGTGGGCTTCCACTACTGATCGGCTAGGAGCGGACGAGGTCGAGCTCCAGCCACTGCGCCAGGTCCTCGATCTCCGCGTCGACGGCGGCACGGGCATCGCCGTCCCACGGCTCGTCCTCGTGCACCGCGTGGACCCGTAGCACCCCGGCCTTGACGTCGGCCGTCGCGTCGAGCTTGCCCACCAGCCGGTCGCCGACGAGCACGGGGAGCGCGTAGTAGCCCCAGCGTCGCGCGGCCGCGGGCTTGAACATCTCGAGGACGTAGTCGGACTCGAAGATGTCGGTCATGCGCTTGCGGTCGTGCAGGAGCAGGTCGAACGGGGACAGCAGCGCGGCCCGGCCCTCGAACGGGGCGTCGAGCTGGGCGGGGTCCACCCGCCACTGTCCGCGCACCCCCTCGACGACCGCGGCCTCGCCCGCCTCGCCGACGTCCACGGGCTCGACGGGGTGCGCGGGACCCCGCGTCCGGGCGATGCCGAGGGCGGCCAGGCGGCGCTCGCCGCGGATCCGGAACGCGTCCTCCAGGGGGACGGGGGGGACCTGGGGGTAGACGCGCTCGGCCAGGTCCCAGAGCCGGTCACGGCCGGTGCCACCCGTCGCGGCGACGTCGCCCATCTGCATCATCAGGTCGAGCAGCATGGTGACGTTGCGGTTGTTGTTCCACCCCGACGACCGCCACGGCCGCGCGCACGTGTCGGGGAGCTCGCTCAGCGGCAGCGGACCGTCGGCACGCAGGAGCTCGAGGATGTCCTGGCGGCACCCCTCGTTGTCCGCGACCCACCGCCGGTTGGACCGCTGCCAGTCCGTCGCGCGCGCGCCGACCTCCGGCCAGACCTCCATCTCGGCGCGGTAGAGCGCGAGGTCCTCGGCGACCCGGAGCGTGCCGCGGAACTCCAGGATCGACTGCTGCTCGAGGGCGTCCGCGAGCTCCCGCGGGTCGTACGCGGACCCGATCCGGCTCCACAGCACAAGGTCCGCGCTGGGGGCGATCGCTGCGGTCGGGTTGAGCAGGAGGAGCCACAGGTCGTGCACGGTGTCGTGCACGTCCGTCGGCCGGTCCGCGGTGAGGCGCTGGGCGCGCACCGCGATCCTGCGGGCGTCGGCACGGGTGAGCTGGTGCACGCTCGGCAGACTAGGCCTGGCCACCGACAGATGCTTCGATGTGCGGCATGGGTGCACTGACGATGGAGTCCCTCCACAAGACGTATGGCGAGGTCCGCGCGCTGCGCGACCTGTCGATGGAGGTGCGGGCAGGCGAGATCGTCGGCTTCGTCGGCTCCAACGGGGCCGGCAAGTCGACGACGATGCGGATCGTGCTCGGCGTGCTGGAGGCCGACTCGGGCGAGGTGCGCTGGGACGGCCGGCCGGTCGACCTGGCGGTGCGGCAGCGCATCGGGTACATGCCCGAGGAGCGCGGCCTCTACCCGCGGATGAAGGTCAGCGACCAGCTCGTGTACCTCGCGCGGCTGCACGGGCTGAACCCGTCGTCGGCCAAGGCCGCGATGGAGCACTGGACCGAGGTGCTCGGCATCGCGGAGCGGCGTGGCGACGAGATCCTCAAGCTGTCGCTGGGCAACCAGCAGCGCGTCCAGCTGGCCGCCGCGCTCGTGCACTCCCCCGAGATCCTCGTGCTCGACGAGCCGTTCTCCGGCCTCGACCCCGTCGCGGTCGACGTGATGAGCGGCGTGCTGCGCGAGCAGGCCGACGCGGGTGTGCCCGTGCTCTTCTCGTCGCACCAGCTCGAGCTCGTCGAGTCGCTGTGCGACCGGGTCGGGATCATCAAGAGCGGCTCCATGGTCAAGTTCGGCGGGATCGAGGAGCTGCGCCGGACCGACGACAGGCGATGGGTGGTCGACGGGCCGCCGGCGTCGACGTGGATCACCGCGGTGCCGTCGGCCCACCTCGTCTCCGCGCAGGGCACCCGGTCCGTCGTCGAGGTGCGCGGCCAGGCCGCCGATGCCGTCGACCAGGAGATCCTGCGGGCCGCGATGGCCGCGGGCCCGGTGCACGAGTTCGGCCTGCTCCGCCCCTCCCTGACCGAGCTGTACCGGCACGTCGTCACGACCGACGTCACCGCGACCGACCGAGAGACGGTGTCCGCATGACCCCCCGCCCGAGCGTCGTCGAGATCTCGAACGGCGCCGCCATCCGGCTCATCGCGGGGCGGGAGATCAGCACCCGCGTCCGGTCCAAGGCGTTCGTCTGGACGACGGTCGCGCTCGTCGCCGCCGTGGTGCTCGGCGGGGTCCTGCTGCACTTCGTCGGGCAGCAGTCCGACTCCGCCCAGAAGGTCGGCGTGACGCCCGAGGCGTCGGGGGTGGCCGAGCAGCTCGTCGCCCTCGGCTCCGTCACGGGCACGACGATCGAGACGCAGGAGGTCGCGTCCGCCGAGGCCGCGGAGCCGCTGCTGAAGGACGGCACCGTCAGCGCGGTCGTGACGGGGACCGACCCGCTGACCGTCCTCGTGCACACCGAGCTCCCCGACGCGCTGGCGCCCGTGCTCGGGTCGCTGGCGCAGCAGGAGGCGCTCTCGTCGGCGGTCACCGACCTCGGTGGCGACCCGGGCGAGGTCGGCCGCGAGATCGCGCAGGCCGCAGCGGACGTCACCGCGCTCGAGCCCGAGCCGGAACGCGACTCCGCGCAGGTCGTGGCGGGGTTCGTGGCCGGCATCCTGCTGTTCATCTCCCTGATGACCGCCGGCCAGCTCGTCGCGCAGGGCGTCGTCGAGGAGAAGTCGTCGCGCGTCGTCGAGCTGCTGCTCGCGACCGTGCGGCCGTGGCAGCTCATGGCCGGCAAGGTGCTGGGCATCGGGGTCATCGGGCTGACGCAGGTCGTGCTCGTCGTCGGTGCGGGTGCAGGGACCGCGGCGCTCCTCGGGCTCGTCGACGCCAGCTCGATCAACCTCGGCGTCACCGCGCTGTGGGTCATCGTGTGGTTCGTCGTCGGCTTCACGATGTACGCCCTGGCGCTCGCCGCGCTGGCCGCGCTGGTGTCCCGGCAGGAGGACGTCGGCTCGGTGACCGCACCCGTGATGACGCTGATGATGATCCCGTACATCATCGGCATCAGCATCGCGCCGTGGGACCCGACCAACCCGCTGGTCGTCGTCCTGAGCTTCGTCCCGTTCTGCGCGCCGATGCTCATGCCCATGCGGATCGCGCTCGGCGAGGTCGCCCCGTGGGAGGTCGCGCTGTCCCTCGGGCTGTCGCTCGCCCTGATCCCCGTGCTGGTCTGGCTCGCGGGCCGCATCTACTCCAACGCGGTCCTGCGCAGCGGCGGGCGGATCAAGCTCAAGGACGCACTGACAGCGTCGTAAGTGTTTGCGCTGGTCAGGCGGGTGTTCACGGGAGTCATTCGGGGGTTGCATCTGGACGCATGTCCCATAGAGGATGCGCGACATGTCCGCTCCCCCGCCGCCCGATGTCGTCGAGCCGTTGCACCCGTCCGGCATCGCGGACGCGGCAACGGTGCTGGCAGCAGCCCTGGCCGACGACCCCGGCTTCGTCCACCTGTTCCCCGTGCGTGCCCGCCGCGAACGCGAGCTGCGCGCGATGTACCGGATGACCCTCTCCGACGCAGTGCGGTACGGGCAGGCGTACGTGACCCGGCTGGACGGGGCCGTGACGGGGGCCATCGCCCTCTACCCGCCCGGCACCTACCCGATGACCCCCGCCCGCTGGTGGCGTCAGTCGTTCCGGATCGCGCGCATCGCCCTGCACACCCGCGAGCACAGCCTCGGCATCATCAAGTTCGGCGACGTCACCTCCGCAGGCGTGCCGTCCGACTCCTGGTACGTCGAGGCGCTCGGCGTCCGGCCTGACCTGCAACGGGCCGGTCGCGGGAAGCGGCTCATGGCGACCGTCTTCGCGGTCATCGACTGCGCCGGCGGACCCTCCTACCTGGAGACCACCAAGCCCGACAACGTCGGCTACTACACCGCCCTCGGGTACGGCTCCGTGAAGACGCGCGTGCCTCTCGGCACCCCGAACGACGGCCCGTGGATCTTCCCGATGCGCCGCGACCCGGTCGGTGTGACGGTCGCACGGTGACCACTCCGCGGACAGCGGGCGGGTGAAGTTCGCCCCTCGACCGCGCGCGGGCGTCGTCACCTGATTTCCCGGAGCGCCCTCCCGGCACCACCCCCTACGCTCGCGCGATGCGCACGCTGCCCTCCTCGTTCGACGCCCCCACGGTCGACGCCATCGACGCCCTCCTCGACGACGTCGTCCGCGCCGAGGGTGTCCGCGTGCTCGCGGCCGTGGAGAGCGGTAGCCGTGCGTGGGGCTTCCCGTCCCCCGACAGCGACTACGACTGCCGGTTCGTCTACCTGCGCAGGGCCGACGACTACCTCAGCCCGTGGCCTCGGCGCGACGTCGTCGAGTGGGCGCCGGACGGGCTGCTCGACGTCAACGGGTGGGACCTGAAGAAGGCGGTCCAGCTGCTGCTCAAGGGCAACGCGGCGATCACGGAGTGGCTCGGCTCGCCGATGGTCTACCGGTCGGAGCCGGCGTTCGCCGAGGAGTTCCTCGCGCTGGCCGACGAGGTCGGGGACCGTTCGCTCGTCGGCCGGCACTACGTGAGCGTGGGGCGGCAGCAGTGGGCGCGGTTCGTCGGCGACGACGGCTCGATGCCGCTGAAGAAGCTCTTCTACTCGCTGCGCCCTGCCCTGGCGGTGCGCTGGCTGGACCGGCGCCCGGGTGCCGCGTTCCCCCCGATGACGCTCGGGGAGCTGGCTGCGCAGACGGACCTGACGTCCGCGCAGGGGGAGGCGATCCACGAGCTCGTCGCGCTCAAGGCGGTCACGCGGGAGATGGGCGCGGGCGCCGTGCCGGCCGTGCTCGCCGACCTGGTGGCGGCCGAGCTGCGCGACCGCCCCTGGCTCGAGGACCGGCGCACGGACCTCGACGCGACGCGAGTGCTCGCCGCGGACTTCTTCCGCCACGCGGTCCGGACGTACGCGGCCTGACCAGTGGTGTCGGACCCGGCTGCGACCATGAGCCGTGTCCTTGCTGCTGCTCCTCGACGACCCGTCGCGCGCCGGCGTCGTGGAGCTGCAGTCACTGACGGACCAGGGTGAGCCGCTCGGCTCCGTGGTCGTCGCTGCCGAGGACCTGGCGGCCACGGTCGCGGAGCGGGAGGCGGACCGGCCGCGGTGGGTCTGGGACGACACGTCGCGCCGCTACCCGCCGCTGCTGGCCGCGGGGGTGCGCGTCGAGCGGTGCCACGACCTGCGGCTCTGCCACGCGATCCTGCGCCGGAGCGTCTACGCGCAGTCGTCGGCGCTGGCCACCGCACCCTCGGGACCGTGGGACGGGCCGCGGGAACCGCCGCCGGTCGAGGGCAGCCTGTTCGACGACGTCGGACCGTCCGTGGTCGCCGATCCGCAGGAGGAGCTCCGACGCCAGCTCGCGGCGGTCGAGGGTGCCGACGAGCCCGGTCGTCTGCGGCTGCTGCTCGCCGCGGAGTCGACGGGTGCGCTGATCGCCGCGGAGATGCAGCACGACGGGATGCCGTGGAGCGTCGAGGCGCACGACGCGCTCCTGACGGACCTGCTCGGTGCGCGGCCGCGGTCGGGAAGGCCGCCCAAGCTGGAGGCGCTGGCCGACGCCGTCCGGGAGGCGCTCGGGCAGCCGTCGCTGAACCTCGACTCACAGCAGGACCTGCTGCGCGGGCTGCGGTCGGCGGGCTGCGACGTGGAGTCGACGCGCACGTGGGAGATCAAGGCCCTGGAGCATCCCGTCCGGGAGCCGCTGCTCGCGTACAAGAAGCTGTCCCGCCTGCTCAGCGCCAACGGGTGGGCGTGGATGGAGGCGTGGGTCCACGACGGCCGGTTCCGTCCGGACTACGTACCCGGGGGCGTGGTCACCGGGCGGTGGGCGACCAGCGGAGGTGGCGCTCTGCAGCTGCCGGCCAGCATCCGTGCGGCCGTGCGGGCGGATCCGGGGTGGAAGCTCGTCGTCGCCGATGCCGCGCAGCTGGAGCCGCGCGTGCTCGCCGCGATGTCCGGTGACGGCGCCATGGCCGCGGCCGGTCGGCACGCCGACCTGTACCAGGGCGTGGTCGACGCGGGCATCGTCGAGACCCGCTCCGAGGCCAAGTACGCGATGCTCGGTGCCATCTACGGCGCCACCACCGGCCCGTCGGCCGTCCTCATGCCGCGGCTGACCAAGGCCTACCCGCGGGCGGTCGCGCTGGTCGAGGCAGGTGCCCGCGCCGGGGAGCGCGGCGACGTCGTGTCCACCTGGCTCGGCCGCACGTCCCCGCGTCCCGACGCCGCCTGGCAGGCCGAGCTCGCCGCGGCGTCGGCCGAGGGGGCGGGGGCGGACGACGTCCGGGCTGCCCGCCGGCGCGGGCGCGACTGGGGGCGGTTCACGCGGAACTTCGTCGTCCAGGGCACCGCCGCCGAGTGGGCGCTGTGCTGGATGGCGTCGCTGCGACGTCGGTTGCTGGCGGTCGACGGTCGGCCGCACCTGGTGTTCTTCCTGCACGACGAGGTGATGGTGCACTCCCCCGTGGACGTGGCCGACGTGGTCGCCGACGCGGTGCGGGAGTCGGCGATCGAGGCGGGGCGGTTGCTGTTCGGCGACACGCCCGTGGACTTCGCGCTGAACGTCGCCGTCGTGGACAGCTACGACCAGGCGAAGTAGAGGTCAGTGGCTCAGGATCAGCTTGAGCGCGATGACGAGGAGCCCGAAGCCGGCCGCCAGCGCGGTCTCGCCCAGCAGCGGAGCGCCACGGACCCCGGCCCGGTGTGCCGCGAACGCAGCGACCCCCGCCAGCATCGCGACCGTGAACCAGAGCGCGAGGAAGGCCGCGTCCGTCACGTCCAGGCCGAACAGCCGTCCGATGATGAAGACCACGAGGACGGGGAGACTGCCCAGCAGCACGCCCGTGTTGTTCTTCAGTGCGTGCCGGAGCCGGTGGTGCGCGCTGTGGTCGACGTCCTCGAACCGCCCGCCGATCGCGTCCGCGTAGACGTGGGCGAGCCAGTACGTGACCGAGACCATCGCTGTGGCCAGGGCCACGAGCTCGCCGCTCTTGGCACCTGCGCTCGTGGCGGCCAGGACGACGCTCGAGACGAGCGCCCCGTACAGCATCTCCGCCGGGCCCTTGTTGTGCAGGAACCTCCCCACACGGGTGACGCGCTCGTCCACCTGTTCCTCCACCTCGCGGTCGGACAACGGAACCTATCGTGCCTTGCGCGGGAGCATGTCCGGCTGCCCGCGACACGGCAGCCTCTGCCCGATACGGTCGAAAACGACGCAACGGCGCGGGAACGACTCGACGGGGGAACTCCGATGGACGATCTGCTCGGCGCACTCAACGGACAGGAACGCGATCTGCTGCGCGAGACCGAGCCGGCCCGCATGGAGGAGCTCGACGAGGACCAGCTGATCAGGCTGCACTCCCGCATCCGTCGGGCGCGCAAGAAGCACCAGAAGAACTACCGCCGCCGGGCCAGCGCCGGTGTCGAGGAGCACGGCGGTCGGGGCGTCTCCCGGCCGAAGAACACGCAGGCGGCGCAGAAGGCCGAGGTCTTCGAGGACGCGCTCGCCCGGGTGAGCGGACTGCTCCAGAGGCGCGCCGCCGAGGCCGCCGAGGCGCTCAAGCAGGAGCGCCTCGCCGCGGCCCGCGCGAACCGGTCGACCGGCCCGGGCAGCGGCAGCCCGTCCGGAGGGGGTGTCGGCCCCGGCGAGGCCAGGAGCCACACCCAGACGACCGGTGGGGCGAAGCGTGACGCGTCCTCCCAGGCGCAGGGGGCGGCCCGCCAGGCCAAGAGCGACAACCGCTGACTTCGCTCAGAGGTCGCCCAGCTCGTCTGTCCGCGTCGAGCTCGTCGGTTGCGACAGACGAGTTCGACGCGGACAGACGAGTTCGACGCGGACAGACGAGTTCGGCGCGGGCGGACGAGTTCGGCGCGGACGGACTGCTCAGGTCGGCGTCGGCCAGGTCTGGAGCCGACCGCACATGCCGTAGCGGCGAGGCGCCGGGTCCGCGTCGATGCCGGATACGGTGCCGCGCGCCAGGTGCGGGGCGACGCCACGGAACAGGCCTTCGAGCGCCGCCGCGGTGTCCTCGTTCTGCGGGTAGACGTTGCGCGTCCACGTCTCCTGCCAGCGTGGCGCGAACGGACGGACCAGGCGCGTGGCGGCGTCGTGGAGCGGCTTCAGCGCGGCGGGTCCGAGACGGTCGACGGCGACGCCGAGCTCGGCGTACCCCTCCAGGGCGAGGTCGCGGCGACGGCGGGCAGCCGCGGCGATCTCGTCGTCGGACGCCCCGTTGCCGGGGAGGGTCGCGGCCTCGCGGTAGGCGGCCGGGTCGGCGAGGACCGACGCGGGGAAGGTCAGGACGGCGTCGCCGGCCTCGGGCAGGCCCGCGTTGGACATCAGGACCAGCACCTCGAGGTCGCCGTCGTTCACGGCGCGGTGGACGACCCCGGGACCGAAGGACACGATCGAGCCGGGGCGCAGCGGGTGGACCGTGAACCCCGCCGGCCCGAGGGTGTGGACCGAGCCGGTGCCGGCGAGGACGACGTACGCCTCCGACGACACCACGTGCAGGTGCGGTGACCCGCTGCCGGCCCGACCGACACCGTCGGACGCGGGCCAGTCGTAGACACGTAGGTGGCTGACGGACACGCCACCGGGAAGTCCGTTCATCGGGACAGCATCTCGCGTTCACCGAGTGCTGCCAGGGAGGCGGCCGACGCGGGGTCGGAGGTGCCGTCGGCAAGGACGACCGCGTACGCGAACCGCAGGGTGTCACCGGGGGCGAACGGCACCTCCGTCGAGAAGAACGGTGCCGGGTTCAGGCAGCCGAACTGCTCGGTGCGGGCGAACCACTGCGGCGGGTGCGACGGGTTGTCGGTGCCGTCGACGATGACGACGGTCGACGCCCCGCCGGTGTCGTCGTGCCGGCCGACGAAACCCATCCACGGGCCGCGCGTCCCCCGGGCCTCCTCCCCGCCGGAGAAGTCGGGGGCGAGCAGGGTTCCGCCCGTGAACGACCGCGGACCGCGCCAGAACAGACCGCCGTAGCCGGCGTTCTCGCGGCCGCGCGTGGTGGGCGACCCGATGGTCAGGTCGGCGGACGACACGTTGGTCATCGTCGTCTCGAACGTCAGCACCCAGGCGTCGTCGCGATCCACGGGCACGACGAACCCGAGGGTGCGCTGCTCGTCGACCACGTGCGCCCCCTGCTGGGTGTGCCACGCGAGGTTGTGCGTGAGACCGACCCGGTCGTGCCCGACCTGCAGGTCGGTGAGCGCGACGTGGTCCATCGACCCGTCGTTCTCCAGCTGCACGTACCCCTGCCCGTGCACGTACGTGGGGCCGCCCCAGAAGTTGTGCTCCCCGACCACCGGCAGGGACCAGGCGATGCCCTTGTGCCACACGTGGTCGTGCGGGCGGAACGCGGTGACCAGGTCGCCGCCGCGCGTGCGGACGGGGTGCAGATACGGGCGCGGGCTCTCCAGCTGCACGTCGGTGGGGACGTAGACGTACTGCGCCAGGGTGGTGCCGTCGGCGACGACGTCGACCGCACGACCGACGTCGTGGAGGGCGGAGAGACGGGTCATGACGCGCCCAGGTCCAGGTCGGCGATCGTCACCGGCAGGCCGGTGACGAGCGACTGGTTGGCCGCGATGCCGACCGAGACCGCCCGCACCCCGTCGAGGTAGCCGGCCGGGCGGCCGAGCGCATCCTCGGAGACGCGCAGATGGCGTCGGAACACGTCCTTGAGCAGGATCGCGTCGCCGCCGCCGTGCCCGCCGATGCCGTCGGGGATCGGGTACTCGGAGGCCCGCTCCCAGTGCTTCTGCACCAGCAGCCGCTCCCCCTCGGGACGCAGCGCGTCGCCGAGCGACGTCGGCGTGGCCGACGGGTCGAGCAGCGCGTTCCCGTTCTCGTCGAGCGCGATCGCACCACGCTCGACGACCTCGAGCTCCGCGCGGCCGGCGGTGCCGTTGACGGTGACGCGGTACCCCTCCCAGGGGCTGTGCGCGTTCAGCGAGTACGTCAGGGTGGCGCCGCGCCGGTAGTCGACGAGCAGCGCCAGGTTGTCCTCGATGGTGATCCCCGGGCCGAAGACGTCCTGGTCGCGCAGGTACCCGTCGT
The DNA here is from genome assembly GCF_001424195.1 of Cellulomonas sp. Leaf334. GTDB lineage: Bacteria > Actinomycetota > Actinomycetes > Actinomycetales > Cellulomonadaceae > Cellulomonas. The sequence continues at coordinate 261,183 of NZ_LMOO01000008.1, forward strand.
GCTCCTCGGCGTCGAGGTACAGCGACTTCAGGCGGGGGTCGGCGTTCAGGTCGAGCGTGAACGGGTCACCGACGACACCAGTGCCACGGGCCGGCCGGGCGCCGAGGCCACGGTCGGCGGCGTTGCGGTCGCCGTAGAACTTCAGGCCGCCGCGCGCGTAGACGCGGGCGGGCACGTCGCCGATCCACCAGTTGACCAGGTCGAAGTGGTGGCTCGACTTGTGCACGACCAGTCCGCCGGAGTTCTTCTTGTCGCGGTGCCAGCGACGGAAGTAGTCGGCGCCGTGCACGGTGTCGAGCGCCCACTCGAAGTGCACCGAGGTGACCTCGCCGATCTCGCCGGACGCGATGACCTGACGCAGGGAGGAGTTCCGCGGGGCGTACCGGTAGTTGAACGTCATGACGACGTCCCGGCCGGTCTCCGCGACCGCACCCGTGATGCGTCGGCAGCCTGGCCGGTCGACCGTCAGCGGCTTCTCGACGACCACGTCGGCCCCGGCGGCGAGCACCCGCGCGACCAGCTCCGCGTGCGCGTGGTCGGGCGCGGTGACGACGACGACGTCCACCGCCTGCTCGGCGATCATCTTCTCCAGGCCGTCGGGCGCGTACTGCGGCAGCCCGGCCGGCCGACCGAGGGCCCCGGAGACGACGCCCTCGTAGTGGTCCATCCGACCCGGGTTGGTGTCGAGCAGCGCGACGAGGATGGCGACGTCGGCGTGCTCCCCGACGATCGCGTCGACGTACATGCCCGCCCGGTGCCCGGTGCCGGCCACGGCGTACCGCAGGTGCTGCCCGTCCGGCGCGGGGGCGAACTCCGGCACGACGCCCGGTCCGGCGGACGTGCTGCTGCTCGATGCGGGACGCGGTGCGGTGGGGTTCTGGTCGCTCACGGGTGTCCTCGGTGTGTGTCGTCGCCTCGTCGCGACGGACCTGTGGAAAGCGTTGTCCGTCGAGTAGGTAGCCTAGGCCGTGGACGAGAACGTTGCACAGAGGAGATCCGGATGTCCGCGCGAGCCACCGTCCTGCTTCACCCCGACTTCCGCGTCGGCGAGATCGACCGCCGCCTGTTCGCGTCGTTCGTCGAGCACCTCGGGCGCGCCGTCTACACCGGCATCTACGAACCGGGCCACGAGACGGCCGACGAGCACGGGTTCCGCCGGGACGTCGCCGACCTGACCCGCGAGCTCGGCGTCAGCATGGTCCGGTACCCCGGCGGCAACTTCGTGTCCAACTACGTGTGGGAGGACGCGGTCGGCCCCGTCGAGGACCGTCTGCCGTTCATCGACCTCGCCTGGCGGACCATCGAGCCGAACACCGTGGGCACCGACGAGTTCCTGCAGTGGGCGGAGCGCGAGGGCATCGAGCCGATGATGGCCGTCAACCTGGGCACCCGTGGGGTCGCCGCGGCGGCGGCGCTGGTGGAGTACTGCAACGGTGAGGCCGGGTCGCGCTGGGCCGACCTGCGCATCGCGAACGGCCGCGAGAAGCCGTACGGGGTGAAGCTGTGGTGCCTGGGCAACGAGATGGACGGCCCGTGGCAGATCGGGCACAAGGACGCCGACGAGTACGGCAAGCTCGCCGCCGAGGCAGGCAAGGCCATGCGGCTGGTGGACCAGTCGATCGAGCTCGTCGTCTGCGGCTCGTCGTCGATGATGATGGACACCTTCGGCTCCTGGGAGCAGACCGTCCTCGAGCACACCTGGGACGTCGTCGACCACGTCTCGATGCACGCCTACTACGAGGAGCTGGACGGCGACCGCGCGTCGTTCCTCGGGTCCGGCACCGCGATGGACCGGTTCATCCGCCGCGTGGAGGCGTCCGCCGACGCCGTCGCCGCACGTCGCCGCTCCGAGAAGGTCGTCACCATCTCGTTCGACGAGTGGAACGTCTGGTACCTGCAGTCCCGCTTCCCCGGCGAGAAGAACCTGCCGCTGCAGCGCGACGCCCCGCGCATCATCGAGGACGTCTACTCGGCGCTCGACGCGGTCGTCGTCGGCGACCTGCTGGTCACCCTGCTCAATCACGCCGACCGCGTGCCCGTCGCGTGCCTGGCCCAGCTGGTCAACGTCATCGCGCCGATCATGACCGAACCCGGCGGACCGGCCTGGCGCCAGCCCACGTTCCACCCCTTCGCGACGACCGCGCGCCTGGCCCGCGGCACCGCCCTCGACCTGCGCGTCTCGGGTCCGTCCCTGACGACGGTCGCCCACGGCGACGTCCCCGTGGTCACCGCCGCCGCGACCCTCGACGGTTCCGACGTCGCCGTGTTCCTGGTCAACCGCTCCGCCGAACCCGTCGAGGTCGAGCTGTCGCACCCGGGCGTGACGCTCGCACTGGGCCGTGGCGTGCAGGTCACCGCCGACCACGAGCCCGCCGTCGAGGGACCCGAGCACGCGGCCGCCCTCGCCGAGCGGCATGTCTCCGAGGTGGACGGCCCCGCGTCGGCGACCGGCAGCACGGTCGTGACACTCGCCCCGGAGTCGTGGACCGCCCTCCCGGGGACGCTCACCCGCACCTGACGGCGCGGACGCGCCCGCCCAGCCACGCCCGACCCAGCCGCTCCTGTGGCGGATGGGACCGGTGGGGCGCGACACCCATCCCACCCGGCACTCGCGTCACCAGAGCGGCTGGTTCTGGCGGGCTCCGGCGCTCGCCGTCGTGATCGGCGCACCCTGGTGCGACGATCGGAGGATGAGGCGCCTCGGGCTCGCGATCGGCTGGCTGGTCGGGCTCGTCGCCGCCGGGCTGGTGGGCGTCGGGGTGGCCTCCTACCTGAGCCCCAAGCCGGCGTCGGTGGTGATCCGCCGCCGGTTCGACCGCAACGGCGCCGAGCGGCTGACCGCGACCGCACCGTTCGTCCCCGGGCACGTGGTCTCCACCTTGGACATCCCCTACCGCGACGACGACCCCGACGCCCGCCTCGACGTGCACCGGTCCGCGACCTCCGGGACCGGGCTCCCGACGATCGTCTGGGTGCACGGGGGCGCGTGGCTGTCGGGCAGCAAGGACCACATCGCCAACTACCTGCGGGTCATTGCCGGCGGGGGGTGCACGGTGGTCGGGGTCGGCTACTCGATCTCCCCGCGCGCCACCTACCCGACCGCCGCGCTGCAGCTGCTCGACGCCCTCGCCTACCTCACCGAGCACGCCGACGAGCTCGGCGTCGACGCACGACGCCTGGTCCTGGCAGGCGACTCGGCGGGCGCCCAGATCAGCGCCCAGGTCGCAGGCATGGTGACCAGCCCGGCGTACGCCGACTCGATCGATGCCCACCCGCGGATCACCCCCGACCAGCTCGCCGGGACGGTGCTCTTCTGCGGGGCGTTCGACATGTCACTCGCCCGCGGGCTCCGCGGTCCGAACCGCTGGTTCGTCGACTCGGTGATGCGCTCGTTCACCGGCACCCTGAACTACCTCGACGACGCGCGCTTCTCCGGCATCTCCGTCGTCGAGCACCTGACCGCCGACTTCCCACCGACGTTCGTCTCCTGCGGCAACGCCGATCCTGGGCTCGGCCACACCCTGTCGCTGATCGCCACGCTCGAGAGGCTCGGCGTCCCGCACGAGACCCTCCTCTTCGACGCCGACCACGTGCCGCCCCTGGGGCACCAGTACCAGTTCCGGCTCGGCACCGACGCAGGCCAGGAGGCGCTGGCCGCGATCCAGCGGTTCATCGCGGGCCTGCCCCCGCGGGCTAGTCAGCCGTAGCAACAGGCTCCAGCGGCGTCGGCTCTTCCGCACCGTCCTGTGACGAAAGAGCCGTGGACACGAGCGACGGCGGCACGTCCTGCTCGGAAGCGTCCTTGGTGAGCTCGGGTCGAAGGCGTGGTGGCGTGGCGGCCCATGCTTTCAACTGTTGGACCACCTCGATGTAGAAGACGTCCACCGCGGCAAGGACGGAGTCGATGAACGCACCCCTGCCGCGGCCGCGCTTGGATCCCATCGCGACAGAGTTTGCGACGCGGAACGACTTGATCTCGCGCGCCGGGTCGACGACGAGAGCTGACGGGTTCTCCCGGACCACGCGCAACAGCTCAGCCGCCCCAGGCCCACGGGCGTGCATGACGAAGGCTTCGACCCTCACCGTCTCGGGCGCGTTCTTGAGCTGCCGAGCGAGCCAGTTGACCCGGGTCGTCGGCCGCCCCTCTCGCGGGGAGTCGATGTCGATGTGGCACGTGACTGTGCTCGCCCGAAGGTCCGCTGTGATCACGAGATCCCCCGCCGTCCCAGGTATGCGCACCGCACCTGCCAATTGACCCGACGACACCAACCCCGCAACCAGGGACTGCGTCCGCAGGTGCGGCTCGGCCTGCTCCTTCCGTGACAGGACGGGTACGACCTCGGCTCCGAGCTGTCGGCCGAGCGTCAAGCACGAGAACCTCAGAAGTGCGTCGAACCTCGCGGCGACCTCGGTGACACCCTTGTCGGTCGCGCGGAGGGTACCTGCGCGCACGGATTCTCGAACGGCGACCCAGCTTTCGCCCATGTCGTCGAACTCGAGGGCGCCGGAGCGTGGATGCTCGAGATATCGGATGAGTTCTCCAAGAATCCAAGCCTGGTCAGGATCCGCGACGCCGCGGAACTCCTTCTGCATCACGGCTTCGGCCAACACCTGCGTCCAGGACAGGTGGTGAAGTTCGACTTTCCGCAACTTGCGTTTGTCGACCTTCGTGGGGTGCTGACCCGCGACGGCTGGAATCTGGTTCGAGATCGTGATGACGGCGTCAAAGCCTTGCTCACGCGCGATGTCGAGGTAGGACTCGATCTGGGGAACGGCCAGCGCATTGCCACCTGTCTTGACCTCGATGAGAGCAGTCCAGGCCTTCTGACCGCGTTTGACTCTTATCAGTCCGTCTGGATAGAGGCGCGACTCTCCGAGCATGAACGGCACTTCGATATAGGCCTCGACAGCACCGGCCGGCGCACCGAACGGCTTGGTCAACGATCGCCCGTACTCACGAACGGCGCACATCACAGCCAGCAGGGCCGACGTGGCTCGACGTTCTTGCTCGTCGGCGCCGTTGATTCCCGACGTCGGGATCAACCTCGCCTCGTGCCAGTTCTCCTCGACCACGGTGAGCTCCTTCGCTCGGGCTTCCCTAGAGATTAGCCACGAGCAACTGAGAAGAGCAGGCGCAGGCGAATTACAGCCATCCGCATGTCGGTCAGGACTCCCGTGGTCGGGCTGCCCAAGTGAACGGCCGAGGTCCCATGGCGTGATCGGCCCCGGGCGTTTCCATCACCAGTCGCACTCCCACCGCGCGATCGCTACTGAGGCTTCCGCCCTGGTCCCGAGTCGCCGAGCCAGCGGCCACGGTGGGGTCTCGCGCCTACCTGAGTACGTCGGGTGCACGAGCGCGAAGGTGTGGTCCACGAGGCTGACGATGACGTCGTCGCTGGCCTCGAAGAACGCCTCGACCCGCACGACCTGGTCGAACAGCTCGTGCGACTCGCCGAGCTCCCGGTGCAGCTCGGCAAGGATCCTCGCCCGACTGGCCTCGACCTGGTCAGTCGATTCGTCGAGACCCGACCAACGATCCGAGAGCTCGAGACTCGACACTCGCTAGCCCTGACGGACGGTCGCGCGGTGCTCGATGGCGACGACTGCCAGCGACAGCAGACCCGGGACGATCACGGCGAGCGGCGCGAGCATCCAGACCATCACCGCGCACAGCCCGAGGGCGACGATCAGCAGGAATGTGCCGGTGAGGTCGTCACCGGCGCGCTTGGCGGCGGTCTGCACGACGGTCCCCCACCGCGCGCGGGGTGACCAGCCGGCCGCGGAGCGGAGCACGACGACGAGCAGGACGGCGACCAGGAACACGGTTGCTATCCGGACCCCGGTCCCGCCGGGCATCCCGCCGACGCCGATGAGCTGCAGGTTGAACAGCAGGACGAGCAGGAGGACCGGCATGCCGATCGAGACGAGCCAGACGCCGCGACAGGCAGCCTTGAAGTCCTCCCAGAGCGCGGCGACGGTGTCGGGCCGACCGTCGAGGTGACGGCGGACGTGGGACACCCCGGCGGCGAGCGCGGGGACGGCCGTGATGACCGGGAGGCTCAGCACCGAGACGCCGAGGCCGACCAGGAGCGCCTCGCTGAACAGCCCGAACCGCCCGCCGCCGAGCAGCGGCTTCTGGTCGGGACCGGGCGTCGCGTCGCCGTCGGGACCCGTCGTGACGTCGTCGGGACGTGCTGTGACGTCGTCGGAGCCCTGCGGTGCGTCCGCCGGGCGGCGGGAGTCGTCGTCGGGAAGCGGGGTGCTCATGCCTCCCAGGCTGACATGCTCCTGCCGCCCTGCGGAAACGCCCATCAGCCCTTGAGCCCCTGCGTCGCCACGCCTTCGACGAGGTAGCGCTGGAACACGAGGAAGAAGAGCATGACCGGGACGAGGGCGAGGACGGCCATGGCCATCTGGGCGCCGTAGTCGGAGGTCGTGGTCTGGTCGACGAAGAGCCGCAGCGCGATGGGCAGCGAGTACAGGTCGGGCTTCTTCAGGTACAGCAGTGGTCCGAAGAAGTCGTTCCAGGACCAGATGAACGCGAAGATCGAGCTGGTGACCAGCGCGGGCTTCATCAGCGGGAGCATGATCGAGCGGAAGATCCGCACGTGCCCGGCGCCGTCGATGCGTGCCGCCTCGTCGAGCTCACGCGGCAGGTTGCGCATGAACTGGACCATGAGGAAGACGAAGAACGCCTCGGCGGCCAGGAACTTGCCGATCAGCAGCGGCACGAAGGTGTCGACCAGGCCGAGCCGGTTGAACACGATGTACTGCGGGATGATCACGACGTGGAACGGCAGCAGGAGCGTGCCGATCATGAGCGCGAAGAAGATGTTCCGGCCGGGGAAGTCGATCCGGGCGAACGCGTAGGCGCTGATCGAGCAGGACAGCGTGATCCCGATGACGGAGCCGACGGCCAGGATCACGGAGTTCATGAAGAACGTCCAGAACGAGACGCCGCCGATGCCCTCGATGGCCTTCTGGAAGTTGGCGAGCGTGAAGTCGGCGGGGATGAGGCTGACGTTGCCGACGATCTCGCTCGACGGCTTGAACGACGACATCAGCATCCACACCGCGGGGTAGAGCACGATCACGATCAGGGCGAGCGAGCACAGGTGGAAGACCAGGGCCCGTCCGCGCTTCCGGTTCTTGGTGGACTGCCGCAGCCGCGCGCTGTCCTGCGTGCTGACGATGTGGTCGGACGTCGACGTGACGGTGCTCATCACTTCCCCTCCCCGGAGTAGTGGACCCAACGCTTCGAGCTCCAGAAGAAGACGGCCGCGAGTGCGCCGACGACGATCACGAGGATCCAGGCCATCGCCGAGGCGTAGCCCATCTGGAAGTCCTGGAAGCCGCGGAAGTAGAGGTAGAGCGTGTAGAAGAGCGTCGACCGGGCGGGACCGCCGGTGCCGTTGGAGATGATGAAGGCCGACGCGAAGATCTGGAACGCGTGGATCATCTCGAGCAGCAGGTTGAAGAAGATCACCGGCGAGAGCATCGGGAGCGTGATCTGGCGGAACTTGCGCGAGGGCCCGGCGCCGTCGACCGACGCGGCCTCGTACAGCTCCTGCGGGATCTGCTTGAGCCCCGCCAGGAAGATGACCATGGGCGCCCCGAACTGCCAGACGGTCAGCAGGATGAGCATCGGCATCGTGCGCTCGGGGTCACCGACCCAGCCGCCGGCGGGGAAGCCGAAGAACTGCTGGACCTGGTCGACGATGCCGTTGTCGATGAACATCGCCTTCCACACGATCGCGATGGAGACCGAGGCCCCGATCAGCGAGGGTGCGTAGAACGAGGACCGGTAGAAACCCTTGCCGCTGAACGCGTTGTTCAGGAGCATCGCCACGGCCAGCGCGGCGAGCAGCTTGATCGGGGTTCCCAGCACGACGTAGGTGAGGGTGACCTTCCACGCCTGCTGGTAGTTCGGGTCGGAGAACAGACGTGTGAAGTTCTCCAGGCCGATCCACTCGGGCGGCGCGAACAGGTTGTAGTTCGTGAACGCCAGGTACAGCGAGGCGATCATGGGGCCGGCCGTGAGCAGGACGAAGCCGAGCAACCAGGGGCTCAGGAAGGCGTAGCCGGCCAGGGACTCGGTCCGCTTGCGGCGCTTGCGGGCCGCGGTGTGCGCGGCCGTCGAGGGGCCCGTTGTCGGAGCCTCAGCAGTGAGGGTCACGAGCGTGATCCGTTCGTCGGGTTTCTTAGAGTGCTGGAGCGTACGGACCGGTCGTCCTTACGCGGTGGGGTGGGCCGCCCGCCGTGCCGACGGGCGGCCCACCACCGGTGTCACTGGGTGGAGAGCTCAGCCTCCGCGAACCACTGCTCGGCGAACTCGTCCACGGTGAGCGTGCCGTAGGCGAGCTCCTCGGCGAGGGTCCGCCACTTGGCCTCGATGGTGCCGAAGCCCTTGACCGGGATCGGGGTGGACTCGGTCACCTGCTCGGCGACCGCCTCCTCGTACGCGATCACCTGGGCGTCGACGCTGCCCTCGGTGGTGTCGACGGCGGCGCGCTGGGCGGCGTCCGCCGGGACACCCTTCGAGGTGCCGAAGATCGTCCCGACCTCGGGGTCCGTGAGCAGGAAGTTGATCAGCGTCGCGGCCTGCTCGGGGTACTCCGTGTTGGCGCCCGAGGACAGCAGCATGGACGGCTTGAAGAACAGAGCCTTCTCGCCGGCCTCGATCGACGGGATCTGCGCCATCGCGAGGTTGTCCGTGCCCGAGTCGGCGACGTAGCCGGCCAGGAAGTTGTCCCAGCTCATCTCGGACGCGGTCTCGTTGACCGTGAAGCCGCCCTTGGGTGCGAGCGAGACGTTGCGGTCGACGGGGAAGACCGCCTTGTCGGCCCGCAGGTCGGCCGTCAGGTCGAGGAACTCGGTGACGTCGGCCTCGTCGAAGCCGAAGGTGCCGTCGTCCTCGAAGGGCGTGACGCCCTTCTGCAGCAGCCACTGGATGAAGAACCAGAAGGTGCCGGTGTAGTCGACCGCGCCGTACAGCGCGTAGCCGTCGGCCGTCGTCTCGCCGGCGCCGGAGACCTCGGCGATGAACTCGTTGTAGTCCTCCCACGTGTACTCGGCCTCGTCGGGGAACGTCGCCCCGGTCTGCTCGATCACGTTGGGGTTCTGGAACATCGCGAACGTGTTGGTCGACGTCGGGATGCCGATCATCTTGTCCTCGAGGACGCCCGCCGTGGTGAGCGTCTCGTCGAAGCCGTCCAGGTTGATCGTGCCGTTGTCGACCCACTCCTGCAGGTCGAGCAGCTGGCCGTTCTGGTTGAACTCACGCAGGTACGACAGGTCGAACTGCATGACGTCCGGGAGGGAGCGACCGGCGGCCTCGGTGGAGCGCGCGGTCCAGTAGTCCGGGAACGCAGCGAAGCTGGTCTGGACCGTGATGTACGGGTACTTCTCCTCGAAGAGCGCGAGAGCCTCGTTGTACCGGGCGGCGCGGTCGTCGTTGCCCCACCAGGTGAAGTTCAGGGTCACTTCGGACGTGTCAGGACCGGTGGAGCTGGCCGTGGGCTCGGTCTCGCCGGAGTCGCCAGACGAGCAGGCGGTCAGGGCGAGGGCGGCGACGGCTGCTACAGCGGCTGTCTTCCAGATGATTCGCTTCATCGTCGTTGAGCCTCCTTGCTCGGGGTGTGAAAGCGCATTCCGGACGTTAGGCGAGCGTTCGAGCGGCTGTCAACGAATCTCACTGAATCGTTACAAAGACGTTGTGCTCCGCGTCACAGTGCCAGACTCGACCCAGCCCGCCGCCCTGTCCACCGGGCGGCGCCCACGATAATGTATCGTTTCAATCCTGTGCTGCCCGACGATGCGCCACACACCCTGGAGCCCCCGGTGACCGACCGTCAGATCCCCTCGTGGTCCGAGCTCAAGCCGCTGATGCGACCCAAGCCCCTGGTCCTGAACGGCACCGAGCGTCGCCTCGCGGACGCGCTGACCATCGCCGACCTGCGGACCCTGGCCCGCAAGCGCACACCCCGCTCGGTCTTCGACTACACCGACGGCGCCGCCGAGGCCGAGATCAGCCTGCGCCGCGCCCGGCACCTGTTCCGTGAGCTCGAGTTCCAGCCGTCGATCCTGCACGACGTGTCCCACGTCGACCCGACGACCGACATGATCGGCACCGCGTCCGCCCTGCCGTTCGCGTTCGCCCCGACCGGGTTCACGCGGATGATGAACCACGAGGGCGAGCGCGCGGTGGTCCGCGTGGCGCAGCGCCGCGGCATCCCGTACGCGCTGTCCACGATGGGCACGACGTCCATCGAGGAGGTCGCGAAGGCCGGCCCGGACGCGCGCAAGTGGTTCCAGCTGTACGTCTGGAAGGACCGCTCCGCCGGTGAGGACCTCATGGCCCGCGCCAAGGCCGCCGGGTACGAGGCGCTCATGCTCACCGTCGACGTGCCGGTCGCCGGCGCCCGGCTGCGCGACGCACGCAACGGCTTCTCGATCCCCCCGGCGCTGACCGTCAAGACCGTCGTGGACGCCGCCACCCACCCCGCCTGGTGGATGAACCTGCTGACCACCGAGCCGCTGACCTTCGCGTCGCTGTCCTCTTGGTCGGGAACCGTCGCGGACCTGCTGGACAAGCTTTTCGACCCGACCATGACGATCGCGGACCTGGAGTGGATTCGCGCGTCCTGGGACGGGCCCCTGATCATCAAGGGCATCCAGACCGTCGAGGACGCCCGCCGCGTCACCGACGCCGGGGCCGACGCCGTCGTGCTGTCCAACCACGGCGGCCGCCAGCTCGACCGCGCCCCCGTGCCGCTGCGCCTCCTGCCCGACGTCGCCGAGGCCGTCGGGGACCGCACCCAGGTCTGGGTCGACACCGGCATCCTGTCCGGCGCCGACGTCGTCGCCGCCCTCGCGCTCGGTGCCGACGCGACGCTGGTCGGGCGCGCCTACCTGTACGGCCTCATGGCCGGCGGCGAGCGCGGCGTCGACCGCGCCGTCGAGATCCTCGAGCGCGAGGTCCGCCGCACCATGGCGCTGCTCGGCGTCTCCACCGTCAAGGAGCTGGGCCCCCAGCACGTCCGCCTCCCCTGACCCACCCGCAACGTCCGCACTCGATGGGCCCGGAGCCCGATCGAGTGCGGACGTTGCGCTGTGGGTGGGTGGGACGTCCGCGTTCGTGCGGGCTCCAGCACGCGCGAGTGCGGACGTTGCGGGTGCGGCGACGGCCGCCCCCGGTGTGCGGGGCGGCCGTCGCGTCGGGCAGGTCAGCGGGTGACCTTGACCTTCACCTCCGGGCTGGTGCTCGACCCCTGCGCGTTCGACAGCTCGGCGCGGTACACGTGCGTCCCGACGGGCCGCCCGGTGACCGTGGTGACCGCCTGCTGGGCGTTGAACCCGTTGGCGACGAGCGACTGCGTGTCGATGAGGACGCCGTCCTCGTACAGCCGGTACTCGGTGGCATTCGTGCCCCACCACAGGTTGGTGGTCAGCGTGTACGTGCCGTCACCGTCCCAGTTGTCGTGGCTGAGGACCGGCGTCGCGGGGTTCGCCTTGTTCACCGTCACCGTGAGCGGCGAGGTCGTCGTGCTCCCGTGCTGGTTGGTGAGCACCGCCGTGTACACATAGGTGCCGTTCGTCCGGCCGGCCACCTGGAGGGCAGCGGCCTGCGCGGCCGGGGTGGCGTCGACCAGGTCCTGCGTCCCCAGCGCGACACCGTTCTCGTAGAACGTCACCGACTGCGCGTTCTGGCCCCACCACAGGTTCATCGACACCTTGAAGGTGCCGTCTCCGTCCCAGTTGTCACTGGACAGGACCCCGGCTCCGGGCTTGCCGGTGGCGGGTCCGGGCACGCGGTCGCCCACGGGGAGCGGCTGCGTGTACGCGATGGCCGGCGCCGGCGGCGTGGTCATGCCCTCGCCCAGGTAGTACGACGTGTGCGGCGGCTGGTTGTAGGCCGTGTTCTGCCACGAGACGCCGAGCCGGTACACCGGGTCGGACTGCAGGGTGCGCAGCCGGTGGTCGGTGAGGTCGACCGTGGCGGCGATCCGGAGGGCCGAGGAGTCGTCGAGACGCGTGACGATCTCCTCGCGCCAGTCGCCGAACAGGTCGGCCTGCAGGGTCGGGTTGCCCTTGGTGCCGTTGACGGTGAGGGTGCCGGTCGCCCGGTACACCTCGTCGGACGTCGACGTCTCCCAGTCCCACTTCGAGATCGTCGGAACACCCGACCCCGTCGCCTCGGAGTAGTCGTGGTCCGTGACCTCCCGGAGCAGGTCGCCGTCCCACCAGGTCAGGAAGTTGGCCCGCGGGATGGACGTCGAGAGGAGCTCGCCCTTCGCCGTCCGGAGCTCGCCCACCGGGGAGTTCCACGCGGCGTCGCCGCCGACGGCCCAGCCCTCGGCACCGAGGTGCCGCGGGTCGATGTCCCCCGCTGCCGCACGGCCCGTGTCGCGGGTGGCCGGGATCGACCACAGGACGGCTCCCGTGTCCGCGTCCCGGAACGTGGCGCCGCGGTTGCGCGACGACGCCATGTCCTCGTGCGCCGCGAACACCTCGAGGCCGGGGTGCGACGGGTCCAGGTCGGACACGTGCATGGCGTCGCCGTGGCCGAGGCCGGTCGTGTAGAGCGCCGTGCCGTCGTCGTCGATGGTCATGGACCCGAAGACGATCTCGTCCTTCTGGTCCCCGTCGACGTCCGCCACGGACAGGTTGTGGTTGCCCTGCCCGCGGTACTGGCTGCCCTCGACGTCGGAGTCGAACGTCCACCGCGGGCTCAGCGAGGCCCCGTCGAAGTCGTACGCGACGAGGACGGCCCGCGTGTAGTAGCCACGGCTGACGACGAGGCTCGGGTGCTGGCCGTCGAGGTACGCGACCCCGGCGAGGAACCGGTCGACGCGGTTGCCGTACGTGTCGCCCCACGCGCCGACGTTCCCGCGCGGCGGCGTGTAGTCGATGGTGTCGACCGCGGCACCGGTGAGGCCGTCGAACACCGTGAGGAACTCGGGACCGGCCAGGACGTAGCCGGTGGCGTTCCGGAAGTCCGCCGCGGCGTCGCCGATGACCGTGCCGACGCCGTCGACCGTGCCGTCGGCCGTCTTCATGGCGACCTCGGCCTTCCCGTCGCCGTCCAGGTCGAACACCTGCAGCTGCGTGTAGTGCGCGCCGGCGCGGATGTTGCGGCCGAGGTCGACCCGCCAGAGCTGCGTGCCGTCCAGCTCGTAGGCGTCGACGTACACGGTGCCCGTGTACCCGGCCTGCGAGTTGTCCTTGGAGTTGGACGGGTCCCACTTCAGGACGATCTCGTACTGGCCGTCGCCGTCCACGTCGCCGATCGAGGCGTCGTTGGCGCGGTACGTGTACGCCTCGCCGGCCGGCGTGACACCGTCGGCGGGCTTGCTGATCGGCACGTCGAGCGTCTGCTGGTCCCACACCTCGAACGACGGGGTGGCCCACCGCTCGATGCCGCCGACGACGGTGCTGACCCGGTAGGTCGAGGTCGCCGTGCCGGCCGGGTCGAGCACGTTGGTGCTGCCGGTGACGGGGGTCGACGTGACGCGCACGCCGTCGCGGTAGACGTGGAACGGCAGGTCCTGCTCGTCGAGACCCAGCAGGCGCCAGCCGACGTAGACCCCGCCGTCCGTCGCGACGGCGACGGGTGCGCGGTCCAGCCGCTCGGCCTCGCGCACGAACTGCACGGAGCGGGCGATCTCGAGGACCGGCGAGACGGCGCTGCGGCCGCCCGGGCCGACGGCCGCGACACGGTAGTCGTAGTCGACGGTCGCCTGCGCGGTGGCGTCCGTCCAGGTGCGCTCGGTCGTCCGCGCGACCACCACCGGGTCGAAGCCCGAGCGCGCGCGGTACACGTCGTAGGCGACGGCGCCGGGCACCGCGGCCCAGGACAGGGCGATGCCGTCGGCAGCCCAGGCACCCGTCAGCCCGGTGGGGACCGCCGGGGGTGCGACGGCGGGGTCGACGACGGTGGCCGACACCTCGGCCGAGCGCGCGCTCTCGCGGCCCGTCGCGCCGACCGTGCTCACCGCGTAGGTGTACTGCTCGGCCAGACGGACGTCGGTGTCGGTCCAGGCGGGGGTCGCGGGGTCGACGGTGCCGACGGCGACGGCCGTACCGCCCACCTCGGAGCGGTAGACGCGATAGCCCGCGGCGCCCTCGACCGGTGACCAGGTCAGCCCGACGGACGCCTCGGTCGCCGTGGCGGTCACGGCTGCGGTCACCCCGGTCGGTGACTCGACGGGCTGCAGTATCTGGATCGAGTTGAGGCGGGCCGACGAGCCGGTGACGACGATCGACAGCTGTCCGCCGGTGACCTGCACGCCGTCGACGACGCGCTCGTCGACGACCCCGGCGTCGGCGCGACGGGCCGGCACCGCGATGCCGCCGACCGTCGCGCCCGTGTTGCTCGTCGCGATCCCGTCGCCCGTGCGCAGGATCACCGTGTAGGTGCCGTCGGGCACGTCGGCGACGAACGTCGAGCCCGTCGTCGGCGGCAGGATGAAGTCCCGCAGGGCGGGGTCCTCGCTGCCCCGGTCACGGCAGGCGTTGGCCGCGAGGGGCACGGTGAGACCGAAGCCGGTCGACGCGCTGTAGGCGGTGTTCGGGTAGACGGCCGTGTGGCCGGGCGCGGTGGGGTTGCCCGCGCACTGGAAGTCGAAGAGGTGGTCCTGGCCGGCCGCGGCGGCCGGTCCGGCGGCGAGCGGGACGGCCGCGAGGGCCAGTGCCGCGGCCGCGACCAGGGCAGATGTTCGGCGGAGCTGCATGGTGACCTTTCGGTGGGAAGGGGGTAGCGCTGGGTCAGCGCCGGACCGTGACCCGGAGGTCGGAGCTGCTGGTGGAGCCCAGGGGGTTGGACAGCTCCGCGCGGTAGACGTGCGTCCCGACCGCCCGGCCGGTCACCTCGGTGGTGGCCTTCTGGGCGTTGAACCCGTCGGCGGTGAGCGACCGGGTGTCGATGAGCACCCCGTCCTCGTACAGCCGGTACTCGGTCGCGTTGGTGCCCCACCAGAGGTTGGTGGTGAGGGTGTACGACCCGTCGCCGTCCCAGTTGTCGTGGCTGAGCGCCGGGGTGCCGGGGTTGGCCGCCGTCACCGTGACGGTCAGCGCCGACGTCGTCGTCGACCCGTGCTGGTTGGTCAGCACCGCGGTGTAGACGTACGTGCCGTTGCGCTTCCCGGTGAGCTGGAAGGCCGCCGACTGGGCCGCCGGCGTGGCGTCGACGAGGTCCCGCGTGGCGACCTCGACCCCGTTCTCCAGCAGCGTCACGGACTGGGCGTTCTGGCCCCACCACAGGTTCAGGGCGACCGTGTAGCTGCTGTCCTTGTCCCAGTTGTCGCTGGACAGGACGCCCTTGGCGGGCTTGGCGGTGGCCGGTCCGGGAACCCGCTCGTCCGGGCCCGGCGCGGCACCCGTGTAGACGATGCTGGGAGACGGCGGGGTGGACATGCCCTCACCCAGGAAGTAGCCCGTGTGCGGCGGCTGGTTGTAGCCGGTGTTCTGCCACGCGACGCCCAGGCGGTAGACCGGGTCCGACTGCAGCGTGCGCAGCCGGTGGTCGGTGAGGTCCACCGTCGTGGCGATCCGGAGGGCCGAGGAGTCGTCGAGACGCGTGACCAGCTCTTCGCGCCAGTCGCCGAACAGGTCGGCCTGGAGCGCCGGGGTGCCCTTGGTCGAGTTGTTCGACAGGGTGCCCGTCGCCCGGTAGACCTCCTGCGAGGTACCGGTGTCCCCGTCCCACTTCGCGATCGTCGGCACCCCGGCCCCGAGTGTCTCGTCGTAGTCGTGGTCGCCGATCTCCCGCAGGAGGTCGCCGTCCCACCAGGTCAGGAAGTTCGCCGCCGGGATGGTGGTCCCGAGAAGGGTGCCGTCCGCGGCCCGCAGCTCGCCGTCCGGCGAGTTCCACTCGCCGTCGGACACCACGGCCCACGACTCGGCACCCGGGTGCGCAGCGTCGATGTCGCCGGACGCCGCACGGCCGGTGTCGGCGACGGCCGGCATCGACCAGATCACCTCGCCGGTCGCGGCGTCGCGGAACGTGGCGCCCAGGTTGCCCGACGCACCCATGTCCTCGTGCGCCGCGAACACCTCGAGGCCGGGCCGGCTCGGGTCGAGGTCGCTCAGGTGCAGCGCATCCCCGTGCCCGAGGCCGGTGTTGTAGAGCACCGACCCGTCGTCGTCGAGCGTCATGGACCCGAAGACGATCTCGTCCTTCTGGTCCCCGTCGACGTCGGCCACGGACAGGTTGTGGTTGCCCTGGCCGGTGTACTCGGAGCCCGCGACGTCGGAGTCGAACGTCCAGCGCTCGCTCAGGGACGACCCGTCGAAGTCGTAGGCGACCACGACGGTCCGCGTGTAGTAGCCGCGGCTGAACACGACGCTGGGCTTCTCGCCGTCGAGGTAGGCGACCCCGGCCAGGAACCGGTCGACCCGGTTGCCGTACGCGTCGCCCCAGGCGCCGACGTCGCCGCGCGGGGGCGTGTAGTCGAGCGTGTCGACGGCTGCGCCGGTCGCGCCGGAGAACACGGTGAGGAACTCCGGCCCGGTGAGCACGTAACCGCCACTGTTCCGGTAGTCCGCCCGCGCGTCGCCGATCACGGTGCCCGCGCCGTCGACGGTCCCGTCCGCGGTCTTCATGCTGACCTCGGCCGTCCCGTCGCCGTCCAGGTCGAACACCTGGACCTGGGTGTAGTGCGCACCGGCGCGGATGTTGTGGCCCAGGTCGATCCGCCACAGTCGCGTGCCGTCCAGCTCGTACGCGTCGACGTACACGTTGCCCGTGTAGCCGCCCTGCGAGTTGTCCTTGGCGTTGGACGGGTCCCACTTGACGACGATCTCGTACTGCCCGTCACCGTCGAGGTCCCCGACGGACGCGTCGTTGGCCCGGTACGAGTACGGCTGACCGTCCTTGGTATACGCGTCGGCCGGCTTGTCCAGGGGCACGTCGAGGTGCTGGCTGTCCCACACGCGGAACTCCGCGGTGGCCCAGCGCTCGATGCCGTCGACCACCGAGCTGACCCGGTAGACGTCGTCACCGGCTCCGTCCTCGTCGAGGACGTTGGTGCTGGTCGTGATCGGCGCGTCGGTGATCCTGGTGCCGTCCCGGTACACGTGGAACGCGATCGAGTCGGGGTCCAGGCCCAGCTGACGCCAGCCGAGGTACACGCCGGCGTCGGTCTGCACGGCCACGGGCGAGCGGTCGAGCCGCTCGGCCTGCCGTGCCAGGGTGGTGACGGCAGGGGTCGTGATCGCCTCGGACGACGCCGACACCCCGCCGGCGTTCACCGAGGCCACGCGGTACGTGTACTCGATGGTGGTGAGCACCGTGGTGTCCGTGTAGGTGGGTCCGTCAGCGCGTCCGACGACGACGAACGTCCCGTCCTTCGCCTCGCGGAGCACCTGGTAGAACAGCGCACCGTCGACGGCGTCCCATCGGACGGTGACGTCGTTCTTGTTCACCGCGCCCAGGCGCAGCCCGGTCGGCACGGCGGCCGTCGGGACGTCGAGGTCCACGGTGGTCACGTCGAGGGTGTCCGTCGGAACCGACTCGACGCCGCTCGGGTCGAGGGCCACGACGTGGTACCCGTACGCGAGCCCCACGTCCGGCGTGGTGTCGACGAACGTCGTCGTCGTGACGTCGGCCAGCGCGACCGGAGCAGCCGCTCCCGCCGCCGTCCGGTACACCCGGTAGCCGGCGGCGTCGGGCGTCCCGGTCCAGCTCAGGGCGACCTCGACTGCGGTGCCGTCGATGGTGAGGTCGTCCAGCGTGAGGGCGCTCGGGGCCAGCAGGAGCGGCGTGATCTCGATGCCGTTCAGCCGCGACGAGGTCCCCGTCATCACCAGGTTCAGCTGCCCGTCCGTGACCAGCACGGGCTGGCTGACCTTCTCCGACACGGCGCCGCGGCCCGCGTTCGAGGCGCCGAAGTCCTTGCCCTCGAGCTGCACGTTGGAGCGGCTGGTGCCGATCCAGTCGCCGTTGTACGTCTTGACGGCGTAGCTGCCGTTGGGGAGGTCGACGGCGAACACGTGCTGCGTGCCCGGCAGCAGGAAGTCGCGCTGCAGGTCGTTCGGCGGCGGCGTGAAGCCGATCCCCCGGTCACGACCTCCCATCCCGGTCGGGTCCAGCCAGCCCCAGCCGATCTCCGGGGTGTACACCGACTGCTCGCTCACCTCGGTGTAGCCCGGCATCAGCGGGTTGCCGGCCAGCTGCACGTCGAACTTGAACAGCGCGGCCTTCGTCGTGACCCGGACGGTCGCCGACGGTGCCGACGGCCCGCGGCCGTTGACCGCCACGACCCGCAGGTCGTACGACGCGCCCTCGACGAGCCCGCCGATCGCGGCCTGCGGCAGCGTCGAGGTGGCGACGAGCGCGTACGCGTCGTCCCCGGCGGCGGCGTCCTTGCGGAACACCTGGTAGATGTCTGCACCCTCGCTCGGCGTCCAGGTCAGCTGCACGCCGGCGTTGGAGACGCTGCCCGCGACCAGACCGGCCGGTGCGGCCGGGACCTCGGCGGGCGGTGCGACGTCGACCACCTCGTCGGCCAGGGGGATGTCCAGGTCGGCGACGTCGCCGGCGACGAGGCGGGCCAGCTGGATGGCGCCGTACTCCTGGAAGTGGGTGTCGTCGACCGTGCCGTTCGGGCGGCCCGGGTAGACCCCGGCGGGCACGTGCAGGAACACGCTCGTCGACGCCTCGGGACCGATCTCGTCGAGGTAGGCACGGCTCGACGCCGAGAGGTCGACCAGCGGGGTGCCGGTCTCGGTCGCCAGGGCGGTCGCCGCGGCGACGTACTCCGGGAACGAGACGTTGAACTTCCCGGTCGCCGCATCGAAGCTGCGACGGGACACCGGCGTGACGAGCACGGGCTGCGCGCCGCGCTGCGTGGCACCGTCGACGAACGTGCGCAGGTACTCGGCGTAGTCGTCGGGAGCGGCGAACCGGTCGTCGACCCCGTAGCTGGCGTCGTTGTGCCCGAACTGGACGAACAGGTAGTCGCCGGGCTTGACCAGGCGGAGCACCTCGTCCAGGCGGCCCTGGCTGATGAAGTTCTTCGACGAGCGCCCGCCGATGGCCCGGTTGTCCACGGTGACGTCGTCGGACAGGAACCGGTCGAGCATCTGGCCCCAGCCGGCCTGCGGTGCGTAGTCCGCCGTGTACGACTGCACGGTCGAGTCACCCGTGACCCAGACGGTCGGCTCGCTGCCGGGTGCCCGCGGGCTCTGCGCGGCGATCCGGAGCTGGTTGAGCTTCGGCGCCGAGCCGGCGAGCTCGAGGTTGAGCTGGCCGTCGACGACCGCGATGTCGAACGACATCTCGAGGAACTGCCCCGCGGGCTTCGACGTCGCGGCGACCTTCGCCATCTGCTCGGCGGTGATCGCGACGTCGGTCGCCTCGGTGGCGTCGCCCGCGACCAGGCTCACGGTGTAGTCGCCGTTCGGCAGGTCGACGACGAGCTCGGTGTCGCCCACGCTCACGAAGTCGGAGCGCAACGCGTCGGCCGTGCCGCGATCCGTCGCCGTGACGGCCCGGGTGTCGACGAAGCCGTACCGCGTGGTCGCGCTGTACGCGCTGGTGGCATCGAGCCTCGTCGTGCCGGGCGAGAGCGCTCCGCTGCCCAGGTCGAAGTCGAGGACGGCCGGGACCGTCGGCGCGGCCGGCAGGCTGCTCACCGCGGCCGCCGACGGGACGGACAACCCGGCCGCGTCGATCGCCTGCACGCGGTAGTAGTGCAGGATCGAGGTGTCGACGGGGTCGGTGGTCACCACGTCGCGCGCGGCGGTCCGCGCGATCTCCGTGTAGGTGCCGTCGACGGCGTCGGACCGCGAGACCGCGTACCCGGTGGCGCCCGCCACCTCGTTCCAGCGGAGCGTGACCGCGTCCGAGGTCACGTGGGCCAGCCGGACAGAGGTCGGCGCGGCGATCGTCGACGTGCCGGGCTCCGGCTCCTCGGGGGCGGTCCCCGTCTGCGCGACGACGATCGAGCTCACGTAGCCGCCCGCACCAGTGCCGGTGACCCCGATCGTGAGCTGGCCGTCGGCGACCGTGGCCGGCCAGGTGCCGGACACGGTGGCGACCTTGCTGCTCAGCGAGCCGCCGCCCGCGCCCTCCAGGGTCACGGTGGTCTTCGTGGTGCTGCTGCCCGCGAGCAGGTCACCCGAGCGGACGGTCACGTCGTAGGTGCCGTTGGGCACGTCGACGACGAACGTCCACGCGGTGGCGAGCACGAAGTCGCGGTCAGCGGGATCCTCCGCACCGCGGTCGCGCGAGATGGGGGTGACACCGTCGGCGGGCACGATGCCGAACCCGGTGGCTGCGCTGTAGCGGGTCGCGTCCGACACCTGCTGGTAGCCGTCGGCCACCGGGCTCGTCGCGGTACCCAGGTCGAACTTCCACGTGGTGGGCGGGTCCGCCGCCAGGGCGGGCAGCCCTGCCGTGGCCACCAGCGCGGCCGCGGCCGCCCCGGCCAGAAGTGCCCGTCGGTTGCCGTTGTGCACGCGCGTCGAGCGCATGGCATCACCCTTTGTCTCGTCGTTGAGAGCACACCGGCTGGATCCTTGGAACGATTCACCGGCGCAAGCAGGACCATTCGTACAGCCGCGATCCCGGGTCGCGCAAGGGTTTCGGGCAAACTGGGGAAAGCGCTCGCCGTCCCGGTCTTTCCGGGACCGGGCGACAACGACGCGGTCAGTGGCGGCCGGTCGGGTCCCCGCCGCCTCGGGCGGCGGCGCCGGACGTCACCCGTCCGTCGGCACGCCGCACGCCGTCCGGATGAAACTGAACAGGGCGGACCGCAACGCCTCGCTGGACGGCAGGTAGAACACCGGCTGCGCCACCCCGTCGACGCGCGCGTGGACGCCGAAGAACGTCCCGCGCTTGTCGTCCGCGACGGCGTGCAGGTCGCACCGCCCCGCGACCGCCGGCAGGCTGACGGCGCCCGCACCGTCCTCGGTATCGAGCGCGACCGGCCAGCTCACGGCTCCCCCGGGCGGCGCGAACAGCACCGTCCGGTCCACCTGCGTGACCTCCACCCGCGGCCCACCGGGCACCGGCTCGGCCTCGAGCCGCACCTGCGCGGCGAGGGTCCCGTCGACGTCGCTCGTCGTGATCGTGTCCGCGAGGGTCAGCGTCGCCCCCTCCGCTACCGCGACGGCCGCACAGTCCTCGCCGTGGATCCGTGCCAGGTGCCCCTGCGGGTCCGTCGGCTCGGCGACGACCGTCGACCGCCGGCCCGCGTCGTCGGTGAGGTCGACCTCCGCGGTGGCCGGACCCGAACCCGGCTCGTCGCAGAGCGGGTCGCCCAGCGCCACCGAGAAGTCACGGTCCACCCCGGCCCGCAGGATCCTGCCCTTGTCGGTCGACGCGACCCCCTCGACGTCCGGCGTCGCCAGCCGCACCCCTGTCACCGACACGTCCCCCGGTCCGGCGTTGGTCACGCGCACCTGCACGACGCGGTCCGCCCAGGTGCTGCGGCCCTGCCGGAGCTCGACGCTGATCCCGGCGAGCACGTCGGCAGGGAGGGGCGTGGGGGTGGTCGACGGCGTCGGCCCGCTGCAGCCCGCGAGCGCGAGCACCACCGCCGGCACCGCCACCCACCACCGTACGGACATGCACCGATGGTGCCGCAGGTGCGGCTACGGGCGAAGCCCTGTGACGGGCGGCCTTCGGCCCGGAGTCAGCAGGACTCCCACGCCACGCACCCGGCCATCTCGATCGTCGGCTGCACGGGGATCTCGTGCGTCTCACGCTGCTCGACGTAGACCACCCGCGCGTAGGCCAGCGGGTCCCGCTCGCGTGCACGGGGCCAGGCCAGGTAGGTGCGCACCAGCGCGCTCTGGACGAGCTCGTCGGCCTGGTGCACGTCGCCGCACAGCAGCCACGCGGTGCGCGTCAGCGCTGGTGTCGCCGCCCGGACGAACGCCGTGAACTCGGCATCGCGGCCCGCCGGGGCGACGAGCACGACGATGTCGTCCGCGTCGACGGGCTCTGCCGGGACCACGGGTCCGGCGACGATCGGCATGGTCATACTCTCTACACGCTCGCCGACGGCCACAGGTTGACTGTCAGCCACCGACTGGTTCGAGGGCGCGACGCATCACGAAGTTCGTGAGCGCGACCCCACGCAGCACGGGCTGCTGCTCGACGACGACCACGAACCCGTGCGCCTCGAAGAACGGGCGCGCGGTCAGGCTCGCGTGGGTGCTCAGCTCCGTGGCTCCCAGCTCCTGCGCCGTCGCCGTCGCCCACCCGAGGAGCGCCGTCGCCACACCGCGTCGGGCGACCGCCGGGTCGACGAACAGCATGTCGACGTACCCGCGCTCGTCGACGTCCGTGAACCCGGCGACCCGGCCGTCGACCTCCGCGACCCGGGTGCGCGCCGACCGGCGCCGGGCGGCCCACCCGTCCGGGTCGATGTCGTCGCTCGCCCAGGCAGCGACCTGCTCGGGCGTGTAGTCGCGGGCGGCCGTCCGGCGGATCGCGCGCCGGAAGACCTCGAGCGTCGCGGGGCCGTCGGACTCGTCGTAGTCACGCAGGATCACGACGAACGAGCCTACGACCCCGCCGCGAACGGGGCACCCAGCTCCGAGAACGTCGCACCCTCGTCGGCGACCCGCGCGCACCACGCCTCGATGTCCTCGATCACCGGGTGCCGGGCGCCGCCCTCGTCGACCCACTCCACGAGCTCGTCCGGGACGGGCGTCGGGTCGGGCCCGGTCCGCACGGCCTCCAGCACGCGCAGGAAGGCGCCCGTGTCCGCGACCGAGCACCGCAGGGTGACGGGCGGGTGGGCGCGGGCGGTGAGCAGCTGGGTGAGCAGGTCGACGCGGCCGCACGTGATCCGACGGGTGCCCCGCGGGGACCGGACCTCGAGCTCGTCGGACTCGTAGAACAGGGTCGCGGTGCCCAGCGTCCCGCGCACGGTGACGCGTGCCGGGGTGCGCTCGGGTGCACAGAGGGTCAGCCCCGCGGCGACGCGGACCCCCGCGCGGGTCTCGACGACGACGGCCGACGTGTCGTCCGCCTCGATCGGGTGCGCGCGGAACAGGTCGAGCCGCACGTCGGTCACGTCCTGCGCCGTGCGGGCTCCCGCGAGCAGGAGCGCCGTGGCGATGGCGTGCGCGAGCGGGTTGGTGACGACCCCGTCGACCACCTCGACCCCGTCGAGGGTGCGCCGGCCGGCCCACCGTGCGCGCTGGTAGTACGCCGCGGTCCGCACCCAGGTCCCGACGGCGCCGACCCCGGTGATCTCCCCCAGCTCCCCGGTGGCGACGATCCGGGCGACCTCGTCGACCGCACCGGAGCCGAACGTCTGGAACCCGACCTGGCACAGCCGCCCGGTCTGCTCGACCACGGCGAGGAGCTCGGCGTGCTCGGCGAGCGACGCGGTGGTCGGCTTCTCCAGCAGCACGTCGCAGCCCGCCCGGAGCGCCGCGGACGCGAGCGCGAGGTGGGTGTGGATCGGGGTCGAGATGACGACGACGTCCGGCCGGGCCTCCGCGAGAAGGGTGTCGAGGTCCGGGAACCACGGGACGTCACCGTCCAGCGGCCGCGGGTCCACCAGGGCCGTGAGCGTCGCGAGGCCGCGTTCCTGCAGGTCGAGGACCCTCCGGACGTGCGAGGCACCGTGGCCGTGGATGCCCACCACCGCGATGGTCGGCAGGGCGGTCGCCGTGGACTGCGGCGCGTCGCGGACCGGGTGCACGCTCATCCCCACGCCTGCGCGGCGAGCTGTCCTGCCTCGTCGGCGCCGAGCGCGCGGTCCACCACGACGGCGGCCAGCCCCACGTCGAGGCGGTCGCCCTGCGCCACGTCGACGACCTGGTCCCATGCGAGCGCGGGACCGGCGCCGACGTACTCGGCCACGCGGGCGAACCACGGGCGCAGGTGCGCAGGGTGCTGGACGAGCAGGACCGTCGTCGTCGCGCCCTCGCGGCGCTGCACGAACGCGAGCCACGGCGACAGGCTGCCGTGCACGGCCTCCTCACCGACGAGCCCGGCGCCGAGCACGGTGGTGACGTCCGCCGACGGGAGCCGCCAGAAGATGCCGCCGTAGCCGGCGTTCGGCCGGCCGTTGGTGCCGGGGCTCTCGATGCGCAGCGGGCCGTGCGAGGCGTGCAGCACGCTGGACCAGCGCAGCACGTAGCCGCGCCCGTCCGGCAGGGGAGCCGCGGACAGCCGGCGGTCCTCCGCGAGCAGGGGCCGGTCGCGCTCGTCGCGCCACTCGATCTCGTCGACGAGCGTCGCGCCGTCGTCGTCCAGCCGGGTCCCGGTGCTGACCTGGCGACCGTGGTTGGGCAGCAGGGTCGGGCCCTCGTCCCGCAGGAAGGTGCGACCACCCCAGTAGTTGGTGCCGTTGACGACGGGTACCGCCATGGACACGCCGTAGTGGTGCCGGTGGTCGACCGGGCTGGTCTCGGTCAGCGCCGTGCCGGCCGCCGTGTGCACCGGGTGCAGGTACGGCCGGGGCGCGTGGACGCGGGGCAGCCGCTCACCGGAGACGTACCGCGCGAGCGGGACGGATGCACTGTCCCGGGCGACGCCGCTGAGCAGGTACGCGTTCCGGTCGTCGCCCCACGCGGCGGCGGTCAGCTCAGGCACCTCGGGCTCCACGGGGTCGGTCGCTGCGCGGCGGCCGAGCCGGGCGGCAGGGGGTACCGGACCGGTGCTGGCCCGGATGGCGAGGATCGGTTCGATGAGCGGCGGTGTCGGGTCGAGCGTCTCGCCGCCGACGAGGGAGCGCAGGTGCGCCCACGCCTGCCGGCCGAGCTCGGCCTGCGGGACGGTCGCGGTGGTCAGCGAGGGCGTCGCGAAGCGGGCGAGCTCGATGTCGTCGAACCCCGTGATCGACACGTCACCGGGCACGGCGACGCCGAGCTCGTTGAGGCGTGCGAGCAGACCGAACGCGACCAGGTCGTTGTACGCGACCACGGCGGTGGCGCGCGACGCCAGCACGTCCTGCGCGGCGGCGTACCCGGACTCGACCGACGAGCCGGCGGGCCGCTCGCTGAGCCGCACGTCCTCGCGTCGAGCCGCCGCGACCCGCAGGGCGTCGAGCCGGGCGCCGTGCGACGCGCTGTCGGTGGGACCGGCCAGGTACAGCAGGTGGCGGTGCCCGAGGCCGGTGAGGTGCTCGACGATCTGGTCGATGCCGGCGGCGTAGTCGATGGCCAGCGTGGGCGTCGCGCCGTCGGCGGCGCGGTTGACGACGACCACCGGGCGGATCTCCGGGAGCAGCGCGCGCAGCGTCTGCTCGGGCATCCGGGGTGAGACCAGGACGAGCGCGTCGCAGCGCAGCCGCGCGTCGAGGGCGATGCGCTCCTCGTCGGCCGCGTGCTCGGCGGTGTCCGCCACGAGCACCCGGTACCCCTCCTCGGCCGCGGCCGAGGCGACGCCGCGGAGCACCTGCTGGAACATCGGGTTGGCCAGGTCGGGGACCACCACGGCGACCGTGTTGGTCCGCCCGAGAGACAGGCTGCGCGCGGTGTTGCTCGGCCGGTAGTGGAGCTGCTCCGCCACCTCCCGGACGCGCGCGGCCAGCTCCGGGTCGACCGTGGACCGGCCGTTCATGACCCGGGACACGGTGGCCCTGGACACGCCCGCGGCGTGCGCGACCTCCGCGATGGTCGACGCGCTGCGCGTCCACCCGTTCTGCGTCACTGCAGCCTCCCGCGGTCACCCTCGAGCCACTCAAGTGAAGGCGGCTCCGCGCCGAACATACACTACGGGAAACCGGTTCCCAACCACTTCTACGGGTGCTACGGTACCGACCGAGGAACCGGTTTCTCACCGGATCCTTATCGCGAACACAGTGAGGTGATCGACGACATGTCCGTAGTGACAGAGCTGCGCAAGACCGCCAAGGGCGCCAAGGCCGCGCCCTCCCGGCGGGGTCTGCGCAACGGTGACGGGAAGGCCGCAGCAGTGTTCCTGCTGCCGTGGTTCCTGGGCCTGGGGCTCATCACGATCGGCCCGATGGTCGCATCGGGCTACCTGTCCTTCACGGACTACAACCTGCTCGAACCCCCCGAGTGGACCGGCCTCGAGAACTACGTCCGGCTGTTCGAGGACCCCCGGCTCCTCAACTCGCTGCAGGTCACGTTCACGTACGTGTTCACTGCCGTGCCGCTCCAGCTGCTCGCCGCCCTCGCGCTGGCGCTGATCCTGGACCGCGGCCTGAAGGGGCTGCCCTTCTACCGCTCGGTCCTCTACCTGCCCTCGCTGCTCGGTGGCTCGGTCGCCGTCGCCATCCTGTGGCGTCAGGTGTTCGGCATCGACGGTCTGGTGAACGAGTTCCTGGCGCTGTTCGGCATCCAG
The DNA here is from genome assembly GCF_001424195.1 of Cellulomonas sp. Leaf334. Classification (GTDB taxonomy): domain Bacteria; phylum Actinomycetota; class Actinomycetes; order Actinomycetales; family Cellulomonadaceae; genus Cellulomonas. The sequence continues at coordinate 287,461 of NZ_LMOO01000008.1, forward strand.
GGCAGGGGCTGGGTGTCCGACCCGGAGACCGCGCTCTACACCCTGGTCCTGCTGCACATCTGGACCTTCGGCGCTCCGATGATCATCTTCCTGGCCGGCCTGAGGCAGATCCCGGAGATGTACTACGAGGCTGCGGCCATCGACGGCGCCGGCGTCGTGCGCAAGTTCAGGTCGATCACCCTGCCGCTCCTCACCCCGATCATCTTCTTCAACCTGGTCCTCCAGGTGATCGGGGCGTTCCAGAGCTTCACGCAGGCGTTCGTCGTCTCCGGCGGTACCGGCGGCCCGGCCGACTCCACGATGTTCTACACGCTCTACCTGTACCAGAAGGGATTCACAGCCTTCGACATGGGGTACGCCTCCGCCATGGCCTGGCTGCTGGTGCTCATCGTCGCGGTGATGACCCTGGTCAACTTCTTCGCCTCCAAGTTCTGGGTCTTCTACGATGACTGAGGTCCACGTGCGCACCACGCCCACCGACGCCCCCACACCCGCGCAGCGCATCTCCGCGCTTGCCGACGAGGCGCCGCCCCTGCGCCACCGGTCCCCCTGGCCCGACCGCAGGCGCTCCGCGCTCAAGCACCTCGGCCTCATCGCGCTCTGCGCGCTGATGCTCTACCCGCTGGTCTGGCTCCTGATCAGCTCGTTCAAGCCGACCGACCTGATCTTCCGGGACGTGTCCCTCATCCCCTCCGAGGTCGACTGGACCAACTACTCGGAGGGCTGGAACGCGCTGCAGTACCCGTTCAGCCGCTACCTGATGAACTCGGCGATCATCGTGCTCGGGTCGCTGCTGGGGAACCTGGTCAGCTGCTCGATGGCGGCCTACGCGTTCGCGCGGCTCGAGTTCCGCGGCCGCAAGCTGTGGTTCGCGATCATGCTCATGTCGATCATGCTGCCGATCCACGTGATCATCGTGCCGCAGTACATCCTGTTCGCCCGGCTCGACTGGATCAACACGTTCCTGCCGCTGATCGTGCCGAAGCTGCTGGCCACGGACGCGTTCTTCATCTTCCTCATGGTCCAGTTCTTCCGCGGGATCCCCCGGGAGCTGGACGAGGCGGCACGCCTCGACGGGTGCGGTCACGGGCGCATATATCTGCGGATTATGCTCCCGCTCTCGCTGCCGGCCCTGGCGACCACGGCGATCTTCACCTTCATCTGGACGTGGAACGACTTCTTCAGCCAACTGATCTTCCTCATCAGACCGGACATGTACACCGCTCCGGTTGCTCTACGCACCTTCCTGGACTCCACGGGCGCCAGCTCGTGGGGCCCGATGTTCGCGATGTCGATCGTCTCGCTCATCCCCGTCTTCCTCGCCTTCCTCTTCGGCCAGAAGTACCTGGTCAAGGGGATCGCGACGACGGGCATCAAGTAGCAGTCCTGTGTAGTTCTGTTCCGCCGGCCTTGACAGCACACCGTCGTCCTCGTCAACCAAGGAGAAACATGCGCCGCCCCCGTCCGTCCCTCCGCGTAGGTGCCCTGCTGGCCGTCGCGGCCCTGGCCCTGACCGCCTGTGCCGGCTCCGACGAGCCTGCCGCCGAGGCCACCTCGTCCGGCCCGCCCGAGCCCGTCGAGATCCGCTTCTCCTGGTGGGGCTCCGACACCCGCCACGAGCTGACCCAGCAGGTGCTGGACAAGTTCACGGAGAAGTACCCGCACATCACCGTCGTCCCCGACTACACCGACTGGAACAGCTACTTCGACAAGCTGGGCACCTCCGTCGCCGGTGGGGACGCGCCTGACGTGATCACGCAGGAGGAGCGTTTCCTCAACGACTACGCCTCGCGTGGCGTCCTGGCCGACCTCAACGACCTCGGCATCGACACGTCGAAGATCGACGAGGGCGTCATCCAGTCCGGCACCATCGACGACGCCCTCTACGGCATCGCCACCGGCGTCAACGCGTACTCGATCATCGCCGACCCCGCAGCGTTCGCGGCGGCCGGTGTCGAGATGCCCGACGACACCTCGTGGACGTGGGAGGAGTACGTCGAGATCGCCAACGAGATCTCCGCCAAGACCGGCAAGACGATCTACGGCGCGCAGGACTACGGCTTCAACGAGCCCGGCTTCTCGATCTTCGCGCGTCAGCGCGGCGAGGCCCTGTACACCGACGACCACAAGCTCGGGTACGACGAGAAGACCCTCGCCGAGTGGTGGCAGTACTCGCTCGACCTGCAGGCCGGTGGCGGTTCGCCCGACGCCGCCAAGACGGTCGAGGTCGACGCCGGCGGTCCGGAGCAGTCCCTCGTCGGTACCGGCACCGGTGCCATGGCGTGGTTCTGGACCAACCAGCTGACCGCGATCACCAACGCCTCGGGCAAGGAGCTCAAGCTGCTCCGCGTCCCCGGCGAGTCCGAGAACGACCGCACCGGCATGTACTTCAAGCCGGCCATGTACTACTCCGTCTCGGCCAAGTCCGAGCACCCGGAGGAGTCCGCACTGCTGGTCGACTTCCTGCTCAACGACCCTGCCGCCGGCGAGATCCTGCTCTCCGACCGTGGCCTGCCGGCCAACACCGAGGTCCGTGCCGCCGTGCAGGACCTGTTCTCGGCCACCGACAAGCAGGCCGCCGAGTTCCTGGCCGGCCTCGAAGAGGTCATCGTCGACGGCCCGCCGGTCCCGCCCGTCGGTGCCGGTGAGGTCGCGGAGATCACCCGCCGCCTCAACCAGGAGGTCCTCTTCGGCCGCCTGACCCCGGCCGACGCGGCCAAGCAGTACACGATGGAGGTCGAGGCTGCCATCGGCGGCTGATCACCCCTGCACCGCGACGTCCGCACGACCGAGCCCCCCTCCGCTCGGACGTGCGGACGTCGCGCTGTCTGCCCCCTCCACCCTGCCGTCGTCCGGACGTCCGAGGATGTGCGCGCTGGGGCAGCCAGTTCCTCGGACGTCCGGGGAGGCCAGGGTCAGGCGCTGTCGCGGATGCGCAGGGTGGGCTCGAAGATCGTCGACGTGACGCGGCGGCCCGGGTCGGCGATGGTGTCCAGGAGGATGCGGGCCATCTCCGCGGCCATCTCCTCGATCGGTTGCCGCACGGACGTGAGCGCAGGACGCGAGACGGCGCCGACCGAGCTGTCGTCGAACCCGATGACGCGCACGTCGTCGGGCACCCGCCGGCCGGAGGCCTGGAGCGCCTCGATCGCGCCGAGCGCCATGAGGTCGTTGGACGCGAACACCCCGTCGAGGTCCCCGTACTCCGCGAGCAGCGACGTCATCGCGGCGACGCCGCTCTCGTACGTGAAGTTGCCACCGACGGTCGGGACGAACGCCTGCCCGTGGCGGGCCATGGCGTCCTGGAACCCGGAGAGCCGGTCCTGCGCGGACGGCACGTCGAGGGGACCGGAGATCGCCGCGACGTGCCGGCACCCCCGGGCCACCAGGTGCTCGGCGGCGAGGCGCGCACCGTCGCGGTTCGCGACGTCGACGAAGCTCAGCGGGATCGGCCGGCCGGGGCGCGCGAACACCACGGCGGGGAGCCCCGCCTCGACGAGCAGCCCGGGCATCGGGTCGTCGCCGCGGGTGGACACGACGAGGGCGCCGTCCGCGTTGCCGTTGCGCAGGGAGGAGATGACGCGGGCGCGGTCGGAGTCGGTCTCGGCGAGCATGAGGACCGGGTCGACGTCGCGCGGGCGCAGGGCGCGCAGCATGCCGCCGACGACGCGGCCGAAGAACGGGTCGGCGAAGTCGATGGTCGAGGGTGAGCCCTGCTCCTCGGCACCGGAGACCACCACGATGACGGCGCCGGTGCGGCGGGTGACCAGCGACCGGGCGGCGAGGTTGGGCACGTAGCCCGTCGTGGCGATGGCCTCGCGGACGACCGCCTGGATGTCCGCGGCGACGCGGCGCTGGCCGTTGACGACCCGCGACACGGTGGCCCGCGAGACGCCGGCGACGCGGGCCACGTCCTCCAGGGTGGGGGCACCGGATCCGGAGATCGTGGGCAAGGCCGGGCCGACGGGCAGGCCGCTCGGCGGCGTCGCCTCCAGGGTCCCCGCGAGGGCCGCACCCGCGCGCGAGTCGACGCTCGCACTCCCGACGCCGGGCTCGTCTGCCATACGGTCAGGCTACCAGTCTCGGAGAGCGCTCTCGCCGAATTCCCTCAGCTGCGGGCGTCACGACGGACGCTTCTCCCGTCATCTCGACTATACGAGCGGGCGAAAGCGGGTATACGGTCCCTCCGGGAGCCAGAAGGGCGCCATCCACACCCCTCGAGCACGATGTCGACGGCCTGAACTTGGATCCGCCGATAGAGCGCTCTCCCGTACATGACCCGGCACTCAGCTCAACGACGAACTGCACGCCCGGCGCACCGGACCGACGACGAGGTCGACTGCGGACCGACCTCCCGTCCCCTGCACGGGCCAGCCCCGGAGGAGACACCTGTGTTCAGAGCACACACCCACCCACGCACCTCCCCACCACCCGGCCGCAGCCGGCGCCTGCTTGCCGTCCTGGCCGCGGCCGCCGTCGTCGCGGCAGGCATCGCGATCCCCGCCACCTCGGCACAGGCCGAGCCCGTCCTGCTCTCGCAGGGCAAGACCGCCACCGCGTCGTCCACGGAGAGCGCCGACTACACACCGGCGTCCGCCGCCGTGGACGGCAACGCCGGCACCCGCTGGGCGAGCACCCCGTCCGACGGCCAGTGGCTGACCATCGACCTGGGGGCGACCGCGCAGGTCGACCAGGTCGTCCTGACCTGGGAGGCCGCCTACGGGTCGGGCTACCAGATCCGCACGTCGGACAACGGCACGTCGTGGACCAGCATCTACACGACCACCACCGGCAAGGGCGGCAAGGAGACGCTGAACGTCGCCGGCAGCGGTCGGTACGTGCAGCTGCTCGGCACCAAGCGCGCCACCGGCTATGGCTACTCCCTGTGGGAGGTGCAGGTCTACGGCACGCCGGGCGGCACGCAGCCGCCGACGGGCACCTGCGGCACGACCAACGTCGCACAGGGCAAGGCTGCGACCGCATCCTCCTCCGAGCAGGGTGCGGGCACGGCGGCCGGCCTCGCGGTCGACGGCAACGCCGGCACGCGCTGGGCCAGCACGTTCGCGGACAACCAGTGGTGGCAGGTGGACCTCGGCTCGAGCCAGGCCCTCTGCAACGTCACGCTGAGCTGGGAGGGCGCGTACGGCAAGGCCTTCCTGGTCCGCGGCTCCACCAACGGCACGACGTGGAGCACGCTCTCGACGGTCACCAACGGCACGGGTGGCACGCAGACGATCACCGTCAACGGCACCGCCCGGTACCTGCGGCTCGAGCTGCAGACCCGCGCCACCGGCTACGGCTTCTCGCTGTGGGAGGTGTCGGTGCGGACGACCGGCACGTCGACGCCCGACCCTGATCCCACCGGCCCCGCCGACGGCAAGGTCCGCGTCGCGGGCAGCCAGGGCGACTGGTCGCTGCTGGTGAACGGCCAGAACTGGGTCACCAAGGGCATGACGTGGGGTCCGGCCCCGGCCGAGTTCCCGCAGCACGCCGCCAACCTCCAGGCGATGGGCGTCAACACCATCCGCACGTGGGGCACGGACGCGGGCTCGAAGGTCCTGCTCGACGCGGCAGCGGCGGCGGGCATGCGGACGGTCGCGGGCTTCTGGCTCGCGCCCGGCGGCGGCCCCGGCTCGGGCGGGTGCCCGAACTACGTCACCGACACCACGTACAAGACGAACTCGATGAACGACATCGTCACCTGGGTCACGGCGTACAAGGACCACCCCGGCGTGCTCATGTGGAACGTCGGCAACGAGTCCCTGCTCGGCCTCGGCAGCTGCTTCTCGGGCGCCGAGCTCGAGGCACAGCGCGCCGCCTACGCGACGTTCGTCAACGACGCCGCCAAGCGGATCCACCAGATCGACCCGAACCACCCGGTGACGTCGACCGACGCGTGGACCGGCGCGTGGCCGTACTACAAGGCCAACTCGCCCGACCTCGACCTGTACGGCCTGAACGCCTACAACGCGGTGTGCGACGCCAAGGCGACGTGGATCGCGGGCGGCTACACCAAGCCGTACCTCATCACCGAGGGCGGCCCGGCCGGCGAGTGGGAGGTTCCCGACGACGCCAACGGCGTGCCGGACCAGGGCACCGACCAGCAGAACGCCGACGGGTACACGCGGGCGTGGAACTGCATCAAGGCGCACCCCGGCGTCGCGCTCGGCGCCACGCTGTTCCACTACGGCAACGAGGGCGACTTCGGCGGCATCTGGTTCAACGTGAAGCCGGGCAACAACAAGCGCCTGTCGTACTACGCGGTCGCCAAGGCGTACGGCGGCTCGGCCGGGGCGGCAGGGGTCAACACTCCCCCGACGTTCAGCTCGATGACCGTGCCGAACAGCGGCAGCGTGGTGGCCGGCTCGACGTTCACCGTCAACGCGTCGGCGAGCGACCCGAACGGTGACCCGATCACCTACAACGTGCTGCTGAACAGCAAGTACGTGAACGACTCCGGCGGCCTGGCCCCGGCGACGTTCACGCGCAGCGGCAGCACGTTCTCGGTGACGGCCCCGCAGACGCTCGGCGTCTGGAAGGTCTACGTGTTCGCCGAGGACGGCAAGGGCAACGTGGGCGTCGAGACGAAGTCGTTCCGTGTGGTCCCGCCGGCCGTCAACGGGACGAACATCGCGAAGGGCCGCCCCGCGACCGCGTCGTCGTTCGACCCGTACAACGGCAACTTCACCGCTGGTCAGGCGACCGACGGCGACTACTCGACGCGGTGGGCCAGCAACTGGTCCGACGACCAGTGGATCCAGGTCGACCTGGGCTCGGTCCGGTCGTTCTCGTCGGTCCAGCTCGTGTGGGAGTCCGCGTTCGGCAAGGGCTACCGCATCGAGACGTCGAACGACGGGAACGCGTGGGCGACGCTGACCACCGTCACCGCAGGCGACGGGAACGTCGACACCCTGAACACCGCCGGCTCGGCCCGCTACGTGCGGGTGCACGGGACAGCCCGCGGCACCGCGTACGGCTACTCGCTGTACGAGCTTGGCATCTATGGGTAGCAGCATCGACGTTTCCGCTGCTCTTTGACGTGCCCGGGGCGGGCGGCCACCCGCCCCGGGCACCAACCCTCGGCCAACCCCTCACAGAGCCGAACCGCCTGAGGGTCGTGTGCATCGTCGCACCACCCTCGGGTCCCTTCCGCACCTCGTCTGAAGGAGACCTCATGCCCACCCATCTCCATGCCCCACGCTCGAGGAAGGCCCGGGCCTGGTTGGCCGGGAGCCTGTCCGCGGTGCTCGTCGCGACCGGTCTCGGTGTCGCGATCGCGTCGTCCGCGAGCGCCGCACCCGTCAACATCTCGCAGGGCAAGCTCGCCACGGCCTCGTCGGCGGAGGGCCCGGACTTCACCGCGTCCAGGGCCGTCGACGGCAACGGCAGCACCCGCTGGGCCAGCCAGTTCTCCGACGCGCAGTGGATCCAGGTCGACCTGGGCGGCACCGCCACGGTCGACCGCGTCGAGCTGCGCTGGGAGGCCGCCTACGCCAGGGCGTTCCAGGTGCAGCTCTCCCCGAACGGCACCACCTGGACCACCGTCGCGACCGTCACCAACGGCACGGGCGGCAACCAGACCGTCGCCGCGTCGGGCACCGGTCGGTACCTGCGGCTGCACCTCACCGCGCGCGGCACGGGCTATGGCTACTCGCTGTACGACCTCGCGGTCCTCGGCACCGGGGGCGCGACGTCGCCCACGCACACGCCGAAGCCGCTGCCGTCGCCCCCGCCGGGCGCCGACACGTCGGTGACGCACCACGAGTTCCAGGCCAACTGCACCCCGACGCACACGCTGAACGACGACCCGATCGTCTACCCGGGCCAGGCGGGCGCGTCGCACAGCCACACGTTCCTGGGCAACCGCTCGACCAACGCGAACACGACGACGGCGTCGCTGCTGGCCGCGAACAGCACCAGCTGCACGGTGCCGCAGGACGAGTCGGCGTACTGGTTCCCGACACTGATGCGCGGCGAGAACAAGGTCGTCGCCAGCAACGAGCAGACCATCTACTACAAGGCCGGGATCATCGACTACAAGAAGGTCGTCCCGTTCCCGCAGGGTCTGCGGTTCCTCGTCGGCAGCATGACGGCGACGAAGGACGAGTTCCGGACGGCCCCCGGCACGGTCGAGGGCTTCGAGTGCGGGAACAGCTCGTTCAACTGGGACATCCCGGCGAGCTGCCCCGTCGGGTCCCAGCTCAACGTCCGCTACCAGGCGCCGAGCTGCTGGGACGGCGTCAACCTCGACTCGGCCAACCACAAGAGCCACATGGCGTACCCCGTCAACGGTGAGTGCACGGCGAGCCACCCGGTCGCGGTGCCGATGATCGAGTTCAAGCTGTCGTGGCCGGCCGACGGGAACATGTCGGACGTCCGGTTCTCGAGCGGTCGTGGGTTCTCGTTCCACTACGACTTCTTCAACGCGTGGGACCCGGCCGTGCTCCAGGCGCTGACCGAGCACTGCATCAACGGCGGTCTGCAGTGCAACCCGCGCGGCTACGACCTGTACAAGCCGTGGGCCGGAGCCGTGCTGGACGCGAGCTACAACCTCATCCCGTAACACCCCCTCGCGCGTCCCGGTCCGCGAGGGCCGGGACGCGCGCCCACCCACCTCCCGAAGGAATCTCATGCACACCCATGTCCACTCCCGGGCTCGCGCCTGGGTGGCGGCAGTGCTCGCGGCCGGCGTCGTCGCCGTCGGAGCGATCACCGCTGCCACCGCCGCGAACGCCGCACCCGTGAACCTGTCCCAAGGCAAGACCGTCACGGCCTCCTCGACGGAGAACGCCGACTACACCCCCGCCCGGAACGCGGTCGACGGCAACGCCGCCACCCGCTGGGCGAGCCTCCCGGCGGACCCGCAGTCGATCCAGGTCGACCTCGGCCAGACCGCCACGCTCGACCACGTCACGCTCGTGTGGGAGGCCGCGTACGGCAAGGCGTTCACCGTCCAGACGTCCACGAACGGCACCTCCTGGTCCACGGCGGCCACGGTCACCAACGGCACCGGCGGCACGCAGAACGTGAACGTCACCGGCACCGCCCGGTACGTGCGGCTCAACCTCACGGCCCGCGGCACCGGCTACGGCTACTCGCTGTGGGAGTTCCAGGTGTTCGGCGAGGTCGGCGGGATCACCCCGACCCCGACGCCCACCCCGACCGCGGGCACCTGCGGCACGGCCAACGTCGCGCAGGGCAAGCCGGCCACCGCGTCGACCACGGAGAACGGCGGCACGCCCGCGAGCGCGGCTGTCGACGGCAACCTCGGCACCCGCTGGTCCAGCACGTTCGCGGACGCGCAGTGGTGGCAGGTCGACCTGGGCTCGTCGCAGGCCGTCTGCAAGGTGACGCTGCGGTGGGAGGGTGCGTACGGCAAGGCGTTCCGCATCCAGACGTCGACCAACGGCACCACATGGACGACCGCGGCCACCGTCACCAACGGCACCGGGGGCGTGCAGGCGATCGACGTCGCCGCGACCGCCCGCTACGTGCGGCTCGACCTGACGACCCGTGGCACCGGGTACGGCTACTCGCTCTGGGAGGTCCAGATCAACGCAGGAGGAACGCCCCCGGTCACCGACCCGATCCCGGGCGGCGGCGACCTCGGCCCGAACGTCCACGTGTTCACGCCGACCACCGGCCAGGCCGCGATCCAGGCCAAGCTCGACGAGACGTTCACGGCCCAGGAGGAGGCGCAGTTCGGCACCCGCCGCGACCAGTTCCTCTTCGCCCCCGGCACCTACGACGTGCAGGCCCACATCGGGTTCAACACGTCGATCAACGGCCTCGGCCGCAACCCCGACGACGTCAACATCACCGGTGGCGTGTGGGCCGACGCGCAGTGGTTCGGCGGCAACGCGACGCAGAACTTCTGGCGTTCGATGGAGAACCTGAAGATCACGCCGTTCACCGGGGAGAACCGCTGGGCGGTCTCGCAGGCTGCGCCGATGCGGCGCATCCACGTGGCGGGCGACCTCGCGGTGTTCCCGTCGTCGTACGGCTGGGCGTCGGGCGGCTTCACGGCCGACTCCCAGGTCGACGGCGCGATGAAGTCGGCGTCGCAGCAGCAGTGGTACACCCGCGACTCGGCGCTGGGCCGCTGGGAGGGCTCGGTCTGGAACATGGTCTTCTCGGGCGTGACCGGCTCACCGCCGCCGAGCTTCCCGAACCCGTCGCACACCGTGCTCGACACGACGCCCATCAGCCGGGAGAAGCCGTACCTGTACCTCGACGGCTCCAGCTACGCGGTGTTCGTGCCGTCGTCCCGCACCAACGCCCGCGGCGTCTCGTGGCCGAACACGCCGGGCACGTCGATCCCGCTGAGCCAGTTCTACGTCGCCAAGCCCGGTGACAGCGCGGACCGCATCAACGCGGCGCTGGCGCAGGGCCTGCACCTGCTGCTCACCCCGGGGATCTACACCCTCGACAAGACGATCGAGGTGAACCGTGCGGACACCGTGGTGCTCGGCCTCGGCTACGCGACGATCGTCCCGACGGCCGGTCAGACGGCCATGAAGATCGGCGACGTCAACGGCGTCCGGATCGCGAGCGTGCTGTTCGACGCGGGCGTCACCAACTCCCCGGCGATGCTCGAGGTCGGGTCGGCCGGCAACCACACCGACCGCGCGTCCAACCCGGTGTCGCTGCACGACGTGTTCGTCCGCGTCGGCGGCCGGATCCCCGGCAAGGTGACCTCCGCGATCGTCGTCCACTCCGACGACACGCTCATCGACCACATCTGGTCGTGGCGCGGTGACCACGGGGCCGGGGTGGGCTGGAACGAGAACCCGTCCGCGTACGGCCTGGTCGTCAACGGCAACGACGTCCTCGGCCTGGGGCTGTTCGTCGAGCACTACCAGAAGGAGAACACCCTCTGGAACGGCGACCGCGGGCGGACGATCTTCTACCAGAACGAGCTGCCGTACGACGTTCCGAACCAGGCGGCGTGGCAGAACGGCACCCGCCGCGGCTACGCCGGCTACCGGGTGGCCGACGCCGTCACCACCCACGAGCTGTGGGGCGGCGGCGTGTACAGCTTCTTCAACGTCGACCCGAGCATCGTCGTCGACAGCGGGTTCCAGGTGCCGGTCAAGCCGGGGGTGCGGTTCCACAACATCCTCACGGTCTCGCTCGGCGGCAACGGCGTGATCGCGCACGTCATCAACGACACCGGCGGCGTCGCGCAGGGCACCGCGACCATCCCGGCGTACCTGGCCAGCTACGGCGGCTGATCCCGAGCAGAGGCATGCCGACGGCCCCGGTCCCACGACCGGGTCCGTCGGCGTCCTCGGCTAGAGACCCGTCAGGCTCACGCCGTACTCCGCCTGCTCGGGGGTGAACTGCGCGCCGTACTCGCTCGTCAGCTGGTCGAGCAACCCCTGACGCGAGAAGGACGTGTACTCCAGGTACGACTTCGCGGCCTCGGCTGCCTCGGCGTTCCAGTCCACGCCACCCTCGGCCTCCAGGCGGGCGACGGCGAACTCGGCGTCTGCCGCGGGGAAGCCCGCACCGTACTCGCTCGTGAGCTGGCCGATGAGGCCGGCGCGGGAGAAGGCCGTGTAGCTCAGGTACGACTCGGCCGACCGGTACGCGTTCTGCTGAGAGACGGTGCCCTTCGCGGCTTCGGCGGCAGCGGCGGCGGCCGCCTCCTGCTCGGCGGCGACCCGCTCGGCCTCGGCCTCGGCGGCGTCTTCCGCAGCCCTCTGCTCAGCGGCGACCCGAGCCGCCTCCTCCTCGGCGGCGAGCTCCTCCGCAGAACGCTCGGGCTCGGCCTTCTCCCCCTGCGCGGTGGCGGCCGGCTCGGCTGCTTCCTGGGCGGGCGCATCGCCGCCGTTGAGCGATCCGATGAAGACGCTCAGCACGACCAGGCCGATCGGGATGATGAAGCGCTTCTTCTTGAACCAGGGCTTCGGCGACTTGTCGGTGGCGTCCTGCGGCGGCGTGGTCGCGGCGGGCGACAGGTCGGCCGGCCCGACCGGGGCCGCGCTCGCGTCGTCCAGCCACAGCTGCCAACCTTCGGGGGCGGCGGGCCAGCTCGGGTCCGGCTTCCAGCCGGGCTCGGGGGACCAGCCCTCGGGAGCAGCCGGCCAGCCGGGAGCAGGGTTGAAGCGTGCAGCCATGGGAATGTGCATCCTTGCGTCGATGGGACGAGCAGTTGTGACATAATTATTTCGGTCGCGCTCGCTGCACCGTAGGGACCTTGGTCCCCGTCGACCGGGTCACACCCGAGCAGCCGGGATGTATCTCACCCGGCCCCGCCGACTCCTTCGTGTCACCCTCGTCAGGAGGGTGCCGCCACGCTGATGTGCGGTTCGCGAGGACGAGAGGGACAGCGATGCCGGAGCAGGTCCTCACCGGACGGGCGGTCGCGTTCGACCCCGCCACCCACGGCTTCGCGTTCCCCAACGCGTTCGTCAACGAGGTGCTGACGCTGCCGAACGGCGCCAAGATCACCACGGCGGGACGGTGCGGCGGGATGGCGTACGCGGCGCTCGACTACTTCCTCGCCGGTCAGCCGGTGCCCGTCTGGCGCTCCGACCTGTGGACGCCCAGCCGTGTCCCGCCCGACAGCCACTGGCTCGCGCAGCTGTTCACCCAGCGCCTGCGGGACTCGTTCTTCACCGGCTCCGCAGCGAAGTTCGTCACCTGGTCGATGCACTCCGACGACGAGACCTGGGTGTTCAAGGGCGTCACGCGCTGGACCAAGGAGGAGGAGCTCCCCCGGCTCGTCGCGTCCATCGACGCCGGACGGCCCGTGGTGCTCGGACTGGTCGTCGCGCGCAACCTCGCCTCCATCGGCGACAACCACCAGGTCATCGCCTACGGCTACGAGCAGGACCGCTCCACCGGCCGGACCACCGTGCTGATCTACGACAACAACACGCCCCGAAAGACGGTGACGCTCACGTCGGAGGCGGACCAGCACGACTGGACCGCGTCCAACGGCCACTCCTGGCGGGGGTTCTTCCTGCAGGACTACACGCCCCGACGCCCCCGGGTGCTGACGACGAAGGCGCCCGGCGTCAAGGACCCCGTGTCGACCGGTGACACCGTCAAGCTCTCGCACGTGTGGACGGGCCTGACGCTGCACTCCCACGACCTCCCGTACACCCACCCCGGCTCCGACGGCCTCCAGCAGGTCACGTGCTTCGGCGGGTCCGACGACAACGACCGCTGGCTGCTCGTCGGGACCGCGGGGACGCCCGCCGGCACCGGCCTGCGCGACGGGTCGGTCGTGCGGCTGCAGCACGTGTCCACCGGCAGGTGGCTCCGCAGCAGCGCCGGTGTGCAGTCGCCGCTCTCGCGCCAGCAGCAGGTCAGCGCCTCGGACACCGCGGACGCCGACGCGAACTGGCGGGTCGAGGTCGTCGACGCGCGGCCCTGGACCGCCGGGGCCCGGGTCCGCCTCGTGCACGTCGCGACGGACACGGCCCTGCACTCCCACCGCGCGTCCGACCCGCGACTGACCGCTGGCCAGCACGAGGTCACCGGCTACCGCAAGCGCGACGTCAACGACTGGTGGACGGTGCTGGAGCTCGGCTGACCTCAGCCGAACCCCAGCACCGGTGCGCGTCCCGGCTCAGCCCACCGGGTTCATGCGGTGGAGCGAACCTGCACTCCGGCTCACCCCACCGGTGCTCATGCGGTGGAGTGAACCTGCGCTCCGCTACAGGCGCGTGCCGCTGGCGCGACCCACACCTTCCGCTGCACTCCGGCTCACCCCACCGGGTTCCAGCCGTCGCTGCCCGCCAGGTACTTCTGCGGGGTGTAGCTCGGTGCCTGGGCGTCGCTCAGCTGCGGTCGGTTGCTGCCCGTCCCAGCGCCGGCACCGGTGTTCCTGTACTCGGAGAACCGCGCGGCGGTCCACACGTTCGAGGACATGTTCGTCCAGGGCTGCCCGGTGGCGATGGTGCTGCTCAGCGAGCTCTCGCGGTAGAGCACCTGGGCGTCAGCGCCCCAGGGGCGACCGAGCTGGGTGGTGGCCGCCGTCTTGCCCGTGATCGTGCTCTTGTAGAACAGGAAGCCGTACTGCTTGGCAGGGTCCGTGCGCGCCGCGGTGACCGGTCCGCCCGTGGACCGCTTCTGGTACACGGACGTCCGGTCGAACACCGCGGTGCCGCCGCCGAAGATGAAGTCGACGGTGCCCTCCACATAGCTGTCGACGACGTAGGCCCGCGCGGCGTCGTTGACCAGCAGGGTGTCCTGGTTGCCGGTGAACCGCACGTTCCGGAACACCAGGCGAGCGCCTTCCAGGTTGGCGGCGACGGCCTGGCTTCCCTCGCCGTAGTCGTTGGCGATCGTCAGGTTGGTGGCGACGAGGTCGGCGCCCTTCGCGAAGAACGTCGCGCTCCCCGACGTCCCGTACCCGCCCGCGCTGCTGCGGTTGTTGACGAGCACGGTGTCCGCCGCGGACCCGCCCAGACCCTGGAGGGTGACCAGTGGCTTGTTCGCGGGGATGGTCACGATCTCGCGGTAGGTGCCCGGCTTGATCGTGATGACCCGACGCGACGTGTTGTTCGCGGGCACCGCGTCGATGGCCGCCTGGATCGTGCGGTAGGTGCCGGAGCCGTCCGCCGCGACGACGGGGGCCGCGGTGGGCGGGACCGCCCCGCCGATGCTCGCCTGCGGCCCGGTCGACGCCTTGAGGAGGGCGGGGAGCGACGAGGCCGGGTCGAGGGTGTAGGCGTAGAACGCCTTCGGGTCGAACGCCGACCCTCGGGTCGTCTGGTTCCCGGTCGAGTTCACGACGACGCTCCCCGACTGCTTCAGCTCCGCCGTGTCCTGGGGTGCGTACGGGTTCTTCACGTTGTCGAAGTAGCTGTTCTCCAGCACCATCTTCGTCGCGCCGCGCGAGAGGTTCCCGTACGACGTGATGTTCTGCAGGTGGTTGTTGTAGAGGTGCGCGTACGCGACGTTGTCGGTGCTGGGGTTGCGCTGGCTGGTGTCGTGGATCCAGTTGTGGTGGATCGTCATCCGCGCCGTGACGTTCTCCGTCCAGCCGATCCCGAACGACTTGTTGCTGCCGCCCATCTCGTTCCAGGACACCGTGAGGTTGGTGGTGTCCTTGCGGCTGTCGATGAGTCCGTCGTTCATGCGCAGGATGCGGTTGTGGTCGATCCACACGTTCGACGCGGTGTCCATCTGGATGCCGTCGTAGTCGTAGACCTTGTCGTCGGGGTCGTCGTCGGCCATCTTCGTGTCGCGGATGGTGAGGTTCCGGATGATCACGTTGTTCGTGCCGGCGTTGAGGCGCAGCCCTCCGTTGACGATCTGCCCGCTGGTGCCGACGCCGATGATCGTCTTGTCGGAGGTGATCGGGATCTCGTCGCCGTAGGGCGTCACCGTGATCGCGGCCGCCACGCGCACGACGTACCTGCCGGTGGCCGACGCGTACTTGCGCAGGTCGGCCAGGGTCGTGACCGTGACGGTCGTACCGCCGGTGCCGCCCGTCACGCCCGTCGCGAAGCCGTCGGGCACGTCCGACCAGGGCCCGGTCGACGTGCCGCCGGAGACGGGCAGCGACCACTGGACCTTCGCCGCGTCGTCGCACGCGTCCTGCACGGCGGGGGCGCCCGAGGCGGTGGACCCACCCTCGACGGAGACGCAGAGCCCGCTGGAGGCCGACGCGATCATCGCCTTGCCCGAACCCGCCGACGCCTTGGCGCTCCACGTCTGGTTGGTCTGGTTGGCGCAGCCCCACTGCTGGAGCCGGGCGCCGGCGGCCGTGGACGCGCCCGGCACGTCCAGGCAGCGGCCCGAGGCGACGTTGGCCAGCCGGAAGCCCGCACCTTGCGCGGTGACGGTCCACTGCTGGTTCGTCGCGCCGGTCACGCAGGTCGCCACCGTGAGGAGCGTGCCGTTGGTCGTCGACCCGCCGGGGACCTCGAGGCACTTGCCCGAGGCGCCCGAGCGCAGGACGTAGGTGCCGGTCTGGACGGCGACCGGGTCACCGGGCGCGGCGGTGGCGGGCGCGGCAGCGACGACTGCCGCGGAGAGCGCCAGGGCGCCGACGGCGAGGAGCGCCGTCCAGCGCGAGCGGGGTGAACGGACGGCGTCGTTGCCGCGCGGTCGGAGCAGGGTGCGAGGGGTGCGCATGGCGTCGAACGCTATGACCGACATCTGTCGGTTTACAACGCTGCAGAGGGCCGTTAATCGATTCAAGACGCGATCTGGTCAGCCGACCCACACGTCCTCGTCCTGCACGACCGTCCCCGTCAACCTCGGCGCCGCCGTCGGACCGAAGGCGACGTTGAACCCGCCCTCGACCACCACGTCGTCCCCGCTCACCGTCGCGGTCGCCGTGACCACGAAGGGCGACTCGACGAACCGGAGCGTCAGCACATACGTCTCCGGCGACGTCCACGCGCCGCTGACCAGCACGTCCTCCGGGGTCCCCCGCCGCAGGCTCGTCCGGGCCAGCACCGGCTCGGCGTGCCCGACCGAGACGATGACCGTCTCCTCCTCGTGGTCGACGGTCAGCCGGTCGTGCCCGTCGGCCGTCTCCAGGACGGCGTTGCGGATCCCGAGGGTGTTCGGCTCGAACGTGATCGTCCGCCCGCGCAGCCGGTGCCCCGTCGGCGACGTCGGCGACCCGTGCGGCGGGTCGAGACGCATCCCGTCGAGCCGCTCCGTCAGCAGTCGCCGACCGTCGCGGTCGTCCGGCAGCGGCCCGTCGGCCAGGCCGGGCAGCAGGTGCTCCCAGACGAGGGCGAGCTGACCGTGCATCTCACCGACCCCGGACGTCGTCACCACCACGACGTCCTGCTCGGGCAGCACCACGCAGTACTGACCGAAGGCGCCGTCGCCGCGGTAGCTGCCGTGGCGCCCCCGCCAGAACTGGTACCCGTACCCCTGTGCCCAGTCCACGTCTGGGCTCGGACCGTTCTCCACCTGCAGCCTCGTCGCCTCCGCGGCCCAGCCCCCGGGCAGCACCTGCCGCCCCTCCCAGACACCGTCCTGGTGGTACAGCTGGCCGAACACCGCGATGTCCTCGGTCGTGCCCGACAGCCCGCTGCCGCCGACGTCCACACCGCTCGGTGACTGCTGCCACGTCGCGCCCTCGATGCCCAGCGGCTCGAACAGCCGCGGGCCGAGGTAGTCGAGCAGGCGCTGGCCGGTAACCTTCTGCACCAGCGCGGCGAGCAGGTGCGTGCCCGCGGTGTTGTAGACGAAGAACGTGCCGGGCTCGTGCTCCACCGGTTCCGCGAGGAACGCCCTGACCCAGTCGGCCGTGGCGAACACCCGCTCCGTCGGGTCGTCCGCGTGACCGGTCGTCATCGTCAGGAGGTCCCGCACCCGCATCCGCTGCAGGTGGGCGTCCGGGTCCGCGGGCGCCTCGTCGACGAAGTGGCCCAGCACGAGGTCGTCCACACCGACCAGGCCCTCGGAGACCGCGAACCCGACCGCTGTCGACGTGAAGCTCTTGCTCAGCGAGAACAGCTCGTGCAGCCGGTCCGCCGCGAACGGCGCCGCCCACCCCTCCGCGACCACCGACCCGTGCCGCACCACCATCACGGAGTGCAGCTCCGGCCAGTCGACGAGCGCGTCGACCAACCGGTGCAGGGCCCGCGGGTCGACCCCCTGCTCCTCGGGGGTGGAACGGGGCAGACGACGCAGTCCAGGCATAGGCCCACCCTGCCACCCCGACCAGCACTCGGCCCGGCTCCACGTCCATCCGGCCCCACCCGCCCGTCCCCGCCGCCGAACTCGCCGCCGAACTCGTCCGCCGAACGTCAGCTGAACTCGTCGGTTGCAGCCGAACTCGTCGGTTGCAACCGACGAGTTCGGCGCGGAGGGACGAGTTCGTCCGCGCAGACGAGTCCGACCCGTGCGCAGACGCGTCCGACCCGTGCGCAGACGGCGAACGCCCCGGTCCGTCGGACCGGGGCGTTCGTCGTACGCGGATGCGGCGGGTCAGCCCACCTGGGGCAGGGTGCCGGCGCCGCCGTCGCTGATGGTCGGACCCGCTGCGGGCAGGTCGGTACCCGAGCTCGGCGTGCCGTAGGACGACGCCGCGCCGACGGCGACCGGCTCCGCGGGGTGCGCCCCACGCGGGACCCCCTGGAACGTGAACTCCCCGAGCAGACCCTCGCCCTCGGCGTCCACGATCACCTTCTGGCCGGCCTTGAGCTCGCCGAACAGGATCTTCTCGGACAGTGCGTCCTCGATGTCCCGCTGGATGGCGCGGCGCAGCGGCCGAGCACCCAGGACCGGGTCGTAACCCTTCTCCGACAGCAGCTTCTTGGCCGCGGGCGTGATCTCGATGTCCATGTCCTTGTCCCGCAGACGCTTCGCCAGCTTGGCGACCATGAGGTCGACGATCTGGAAGATCTCCGGCTGGGACAGCTGCGGGAACACGACCACGTCGTCGACGCGGTTGAGGAACTCGGGCCGGAAGTGCTGCTTGAGCTCGTCGTTGACCTTGGACTTCATGCGCTCGTACGACGTCGACAGGTCCCCGCCGGCCTGGAAGCCGGTCATGAGGCCCTTGGCGATGTCCCGGGTGCCGAGGTTCGTGGTCATGATGATGACGGTGTTCTTGAAGTCGACCACGCGGCCCTGCGAGTCGGTCAGGCGACCGTCCTCGAGGATCTGCAGGAGCGAGTTGAAGATGTCCGCGTGGGCCTTCTCGACCTCGTCGAAGAGGACCACCGAGAACGGCTTGCGACGGACCTTCTCCGTGAGCTGGCCGCCCTCGTCGTACCCGACGTAGCCGGGGGGCGAGCCGAACAGCCGCGACACGGTGTGCTTCTCCGAGAACTCGGACATGTCGAGCTGGATGAGCGCGTCCTCGTCGCCGAAGAGGAACTCCGCGAGCGCCTTGGCCAGCTCGGTCTTCCCGACGCCCGTGGGGCCGGCGAAGATGAACGACCCACCGGGACGCTTCGGGTCCTTGAGCCCGGCACGCGTGCGACGGATGGCCTGCGAGAGCGCCTTGATGGCGGCGTCCTGGCCGACGACCCGCTTGTGCAGGTTCTCCTCCATGTGGAGCAGGCGGCTGGACTCCTCCTCGGTGAGCTTGAACACCGGGATGCCCGTGGCGATCGCCAGCACCTCGGCGATGAGCTCCTCGTCGACCTCCGCGACGGCGTCGAGGTCGCCGGACTTCCAGGCCTTCTCCTTCTCCACGCGCTTGAGACCGAGCTGCTTCTCGGCGTCGCGGAGTCGGGCTGCCTTCTCGAAGTCCTGCTCGTCGATCGCCGACTCCTTGTCGCGACGCGTCTCGGCGATCTGCTCGTCGAGCTCGCGCAGCTCCGGGGGAGCCGTCATGCGGCGGATGCGCAGGCGGGCGCCGGCCTCGTCGACCAGGTCGATCGCCTTGTCCGGCAGGTAGCGGTCGTTGACGTACCGGTCCGCCAGCGTGGCGGCGGCGACCAGCGCGGCGTCCGTGATGGACACGCGGTGGTGCGCCTCGTACCGGTCGCGCAGACCCTTGAGGATCTCGATCGCGTGCTGCAGGTTGGGCTCGGCCACCTGGATCGGCTGGAAGCGACGCTCCAGGGCCGGGTCCTTCTCGACGTACTTGCGGTACTCGTCGAGCGTGGTGGCACCGATGGTCTGCAGCTCGCCGCGCGCCAGCATCGGCTTGAGGATGCTCGCGGCGTCGATGGCGCCCTCGGCGGCACCCGCCCCGACGAGGGTGTGGATCTCGTCGATGAACAGGATGATGTCGCCGCGCGTGCGGATCTCCTTGAGCACCTTCTTCAGGCGCTCCTCGAAGTCACCGCGGTAGCGGCTGCCGGCCACGAGCGCGCCCAGGTCCAGCGTGTAGAGCTGCTTGTCCTTGAGCGTCTCGGGCACGTCGCCGCGCACGATGTCCTGCGCGAGGCCCTCGACGACGGCGGTCTTGCCGACGCCGGGCTCCCCGATGAGGACGGGGTTGTTCTTGGTGCGGCGGGACAGCACCTGCATGACCCGCTCGATCTCCTTCTCGCGCCCGATGACCGGGTCGAGCTTGCCGTCGCGCGCAGCCTGCGTGAGGTTGCGGCCGAACTGGTCGAGGACGGCGCTGCCCGAGGGCTGCCCCTCCTGCGGACCGCCGGCGGCGACGGGCTCCTTCCCCTGGTAGCCGGAGACGAGCTGGATGACCTGCTGGCGCACGCGGTTCAGGTCCGCACCCAGCTTGTTGAGGACCTGGGCGGCGACGCCCTCGCCCTCGCGGATGAGGCCGAGCAGGATGTGCTCGGTCCCGATGTAGTTGTGGCCGAGCTGCAGCGCCTCGCGCAGCGACAGCTCGAGGACCTTCTTGGCGCGCGGGGTGAAGGGGATGTGGCCCGACGGAGCCTGCTGGCCCTCGCCGATGATCTCCTGCACCTGGGCGCGCACGGCCTCGAGCGAGATGCCGAGCGACTCCAGTGCCTTGGCTGCGACACCCTCACCCTCGTGGATGAGGCCCAGGAGGATGTGCTCCGTCCCGATGTAGTTGTGGTTGAGCATCCGTGCCTCTTCTTGGGCAAGGACGACCACACGACGGGCTCGGTCCGTGAATCTCTCGAACATGTGCACTCCTCACGAGCTGCGTGCCGGCTCCCCTGGCTGGCGCACCGGGGGTCGACGGGGCGGCGTTGTTCGATGCTAACCGCGGGGTGGTGCCTCAACTGCCCGTGTTCGCCGCAGGCGTGACGACCGCCCGTGGTTGCCCCGGGTCATGGATCACCTGCGCGTCCGGGTCTAGCGTCTGTCGGACGGCGGCGGAGGGTCATCCCGGGCGCGCCGAGGCGGCGCGGCCGCCCCTGCAACCCCGACACGCACGACTCCGAGGAAGTTGTCGAGGGGAGGGGTCCTATGGGTCCCCGACGAGTTCTTGTCCTGTTGTCCGCAGTCCTGCTGGTGCTGATGCCGTCCGCGGCGAGCGCCCACCATCCGTCGCCCGACAGGGAGGCGCAGCTCCTGGCCGGCGGCCTGTCCGGCGGGTTCGGGAGCACGGTCGGTCCCGACGGTGCGCTGTACGTCACCGAGCCGTCGGTCGGTGAGATCTCGCGGGTAGATCCCCGCACGGGTGCGGTGACGACGTTCGCCTCCGCGCTGCCCACCAACGTGTCCAACGGCGGCGCCTTCGGCGGGGCGTTCGACGTGGCGTTCGTGCGCGGGACCGCCTACGCGCTGGTCACGGGGGTGAGCGCGGACGTCGGCGGGACCTTCCTCGACGGCATCTACCGCATCGACGGTCCGAGCACCGCCACGCTCGTGGTCGACATCGGGACGTGGGCGGCGGAGCACCCGCCGACCACCGCCTTCTTCGTGCCGACGGGGGTGCAGTACGCGTTCGAGCCGTACGGGGGTGGGTTCCTCGTCACCGACGGCCACCACAACCGCGTGTACCAGGTGGGGCTCGACGGCTCGATCGCGGTGCGGATCGCGTTCGGGAACATCGTCCCGACCGGCCTGGCCATCGACGGGCGGAAGGTCTACATGACCGAGTCGGGACCGGTCCCGCACCTGCCCGACACGGGCAAGATCGTCACGTTCGGGTCCCGGTCGGCGACGGCCACCGAGGTCGCCTCGGGCGCTCCGCTGATGGTGGACGTCGAGCTCGGCCGGGGACACCACCTGTACGGGCTCGCCCAGGGCGTCTGGCCGCTCGGCGGTCCCGAGGGTTCGCCGGCCTCGCCGGACACCGGCCAGCTGGTGGAGGTCGGGCGGCACGGAACGCTCGAGGTCGTCGCCGACGGGCTCGACCAGCCGGTCTCGTTCCAGATCATCCGTGGCACCGCGTACGTCGTCACGCTCGGTGGCGAGGTGTGGACGGTCGACCTCGACCGGAGGCACGGTCACCGCTGACGGACGGACGAGGGGTCGGGCGCCGTCGCCCGGCCCCTCGTCGCACCCTCAGGGGCGACCGGCGTCCGCGGGGTGCACGATCACCCACGTCGCCACGGTGACGCCGTCGGACTGGTTGCTCAGCCGGTGCGGGGTCCCGCACGCGTAGGAGACGGTGTCGCCGGCGCGCACGACGACGCGCTCGTCGGGGAAGTCGATGGTCAGCTCGCCCTGCGTGACGGTGCCGATCTCGTAGCCGACATGGGTCAGCAGGTCGTTCTGCGCAGAGCTCGACGAGCCGGTGGAGCCGGGCGGGTAGGTGGACTCGAAGAAGTCGACGTCGCGCGACGGGCCCGGGGAGAGGCGTCGGAACACCACGCCACCGGCCAGGCGGACCACCTCGGCCTCGACGGCGCGGCGGACCACGTAGCCGTCGAGCACGGGTGGGGCGTCGACCGGCTCGGGTCCGCCGAAGACGTCCACGAGCGAGGCGTCGAGCGCGGTGACGAACGCGAAGAGGCGGTTCACCGACGGCCGCAGCACCCCGCGCTCGATCTGGGAGACCGCGCTGGTGGAGATGCCGAGACGCCTGCCGACCTCCTTGAGGGTCAGCCCGCGCTCCTCGCGCAGCTGCCGCAGGCGGGCGCCGAGCTGCTCGGAGTCGAAGGCGTCGAGCAGCCGGCCGGCGTCGTCGACCGACGAGGTCGTCACATCGAGCACCTTTCGCCTAGGACTCACGACTGAACCCCAAAGTTCACAAAACTTTACGAAACGGAAACCGATCGCCAGATGTGAAGTCATAGATTCACACCCGTTCAGCGATCGCTTCACCGTACGGGATGACGGACACAGACGGACAGAGCACGTCGGGACGCCGACGGCCAGGTCCGACCACCCCCACCACGACCTTCCCCGCGTGAGGACCACCCATGAACCAGCCCGAGACCACAGAGCTGCCCAATGACGTCGTCGAGGCCGCCGGCCTGCCCCCGGGCGCCGGGGAGATGCAGCCCGGCTACGACCCCCGGCTCACCAACGAGGACCTGGCACCGCTGAAGAAGCAGACCTGGTCGTCGTACAACATCTTCGCGTTCTGGATGTCCGACGTGCACAGCGTCGGCGGCTACGTCACGGCCGGCAGCCTGTTCGCGCTCGGCATCGCCAGCTGGCAGGTGCTCGTCGCGCTCATCGTCGGCATCGTCATCGTGCAGGTCTTCTGCAACCTCGTCGCCAAGCCGAGCCAGAAGACGGGTGTGCCGTACCCGGTCATCAACCGCGCGGTGTTCGGCGTGCTCGGCGCCAACATCCCCGCCATCATCCGCGGCCTCATCGCGGTCGCCTGGTACGGCGTGCAGACGTTCCTCGCGGCCGAGGCCCTGAACATCATCTTCCTCAAGTTCGTCCCGAGCTCCGCGCAGCTGCTCGAGACCGGCTTCCTCGGGCTGTCGACGCTCGGCTGGATCTCCTACGCCATCCTCTGGGTCGCCCAGGCGGCACTGTTCTGGCGGGGCATGGAGTCCATCCGCAAGTTCATCGACTGGGCAGGCCCGGCCGTGTACGTCGTGATGATCATGCTCGCTGTCTACCTGGTCTCCGAGGCGGGCTGGAGCAACATCTCGTTCAGCCTCTCCTCGGGTCCGCCCATGGGCTTCTGGGCCTCCATCCCGGTGATGCTCGGGGCGATCGCGCTGGTCGTGTCGTACTTCTCGGGCCCGATGCTGAACTTCGGCGACTTCGCCCGGTACGGCAAGAGCTTCGCGGCGGTGAAGAAGGGCAACTTCCTGGGGCTGCCCATCAACTTCCTGTTCTTCTCGCTGCTCACCGTCATCTGCGCGTCCGCCACGGTCCCGGTGTTCGGCGAGCTCATCACCGACCCGATCCACACGGTCGAGCAGATCGACACGCCGTTCGCCATCCTGCTGGGCGGGCTCACCTTCGTCACCGCGACGGTCGGCATCAACATCGTCGCCAACTTCATCTCGCCCGCGTTCGACTTCTCCAACGTCTCCCCGCAGAAGATCAGCTGGCGCATGGGCGGCATGATCGCGGCGGTCGGCTCGGTGCTGCTGACCCCGTGGAACTGGTACTCCAACGCCACCGCGATCCACTACACGCTGGGCGTGCTGGGTGCACTCATCGGCCCGCTGTTCGGCATCCTCATCGCCGGCTACTACGTGATCGGCAAGCAGCGCGTGCACGTCGACGACATGTTCACGATGTCCCCCAAGGGCCGGTACTGGTACTCCGGTGGCTACAACCGCAACGCCGTGGCGACCGTGCTCGTCGCGGGCCTGATCTCCGTGGCGGCGGCGGTGCTGCCCAAGGCCTTCGCGGACATGGGCGCGTTCGACGTCACCTGGATCGCGAGCTACAGCTGGTTCATCGGCTGCGGGCTGGGCTTCGTGACCTTCGTCTTCCTCGAGCGTCGCAACCCGCAGATCCCGCTGCTGGACGCGTCCGACGAGCACGTCTCGGACGGCACGGTGGAGGAGCGCACGGGCGCCCCCCTCGAGGCAGCGGTCTGAGAGGTGCACATCCGGGTCATCAACCCCAACACCACCCGGGCGATGACCGACCTGATCGGTCGGTCCGCCCGGGTGGTGGCGGCGCCCGGAACGGTCGTCGACGCCGTCCAGCCGACGATGGGCCCCGCGTCCATCGAGAGCCACTACGAGGAGGCACTGGCCGTGCCCGGCATCCTCGAGCAGGTCGCGCTCGGGGAGGCCGAGGGGGTCGACGCGTACGTCGTCGCGTGCTTCGGCGACCCGGGCCTCGACGCCGCCCGGGAGCTGGCGCACGGTCCGGTGATCGGCATCGCCGAGGCGGCCATGCACGCCGCCGCGCTGGTGGGTCGCCGGTTCGTGGTCGTCACGACCCTGGGCCGGACGGTGGCCCGCGCCCGTGAGCTGGCCGACCGGTACGGCTTCCGCGAGACGTGCGTCGCCGTGCGGGCGTGCGAGGTGCCGGTGCTGGACCTCGAGGACCCGGGCGCCCTGGCGCGCCTGACCGACGAGTGCCGCTCGGCGGTCCGCGTCGACGGGGCCGATGCCGTCGTGCTGGGCTGTGCCGGGATGGCGGAGCTGTGCGAGGGGATCGCCGACGCGGTCGGGGTCCCGGTGGTCGACGGCGTGGCCGCCGGGACGGTGCTGGCACAGTCCCTGGTCGCGCTGGGGCTCCGGCCGGCCACGACCGGCGAGTACGCAGCGCCGCCCGCCAAGCCGATGGCCGGCCTCCTCACGGGTTTCGAGATCCGCGCGGGCGTGCCCGTGGCCGTAGCCTGACGCAGCAGACGACCCCGGGAGCCGCCATGACCCTGCCTGACCTCGTCGTACGCGCCCGCCGAGCGTGGGTGGACGGCGCCTGGCAGCCCGCCCGCGTGGCGGTGACCGACGGGCGGATCACCGCGCTCGACGGCACCGCCGACGGCGTCGTCGTGGTCGAGCTGGCCGACGACGAGGTCCTGCTCCCCGGCCTCGTCGACAGCCACGTGCACGTCAACGAGCCGGGCCGCACGCACTGGGAGGGCTTCGCGTCGGCGACGCGGGCTGCGGCGGCGGGCGGGGTCACCACGCTCGTCGACATGCCGCTCAACTCGATCCCCCCCACGACGACGGTCGAGGCGCTCGCCGCCAAGCGGGCCGCGACGGACGGCAAGCTCAGCGTCGACGTCGCGTTCTGGGGCGGGGCGGTGCCGGAGAACCTGGGGTCGCTCGGTCCGGTGCACGCGGCGGGCGTCCGCGGGTTCAAGGCGTTCCTCACGCCGTCGGGCGTCGACGAGTTCGGGCACCTCGACACCGAGCAGCTGGAGACGGCACTGGCGGAGGTCGCCGCGCTCGGCAGCGTGCTGGTCGTGCACGCGGAGGACCCGGCGGACCTGCGCGGCGACGGCGCCCTGGGTGAGCAGTACGCCGACTTCCTGGCCAGCCGCCCCGCGGTCAGCGAGCGCCACGCGATCGCCCGCGTGATCGACGCGATGCGCCGCACCGGCGCCCGGGCGCACATCCTGCACCTGTCCGACGCGGGTTCGCTCGACCTGATCCGGTCCGCGAAGGCCGAGGGGCTGCCACTGACCGTCGAGACGTGCCCGCACTACCTGGCACTGCGCGCAGAGGACGTGCCGTCGGCCGCGACGCAGTTCAAGTGCTGCCCGCCCATCCGCGACGCCGGCAACCAGGACCTGCTCTGGGCGGCGGTGCTGGACGGGACGATCGACGCGATCGTGTCCGACCACTCGCCGTCGACCGCGGACCTGAAGAACGCGGACTTCGGGCTGTCGTGGGGCGGTATCGCGGGGCTCCAGCTGGGCCTGTCGGCCGTGTGGACGGAGGCCCGGACGCGCGGCATCGCGCTCGACGACCTGCTCCCGCTGTTCACCACCGGCCCCGCGCGGGTCGCCGGGCTGTCCGCGGGAATCCTCGCGGTCGGAGCCCCGGCCCACCTGGTGGCGTTCGCTCCCGACGAGGAGCACGTGGTCGACGTGCACGCGCTGGAGCACAAGAACCCGGTCTCGCCCTACGACGGCGCGACGCTCGCTGGCGCGGTGCGAACGGTGTGGCTGGACGGCGTGCCCATCGTGGAGCGCGGCGCCGTCACCGCACCGGGGCGGGGGAACCTGCGTGACTGAGCCGTCAGGCCTCGCGGTGCCGGTGCCCGAGCCCCGCGGCCGCCAGCGCCAGCACACCGGCCACCAGCATCCCGACGCCGACGCCCAGGTCCCCGCTGACCGCCAGCAGCAGCGCACCCACGGCGGCACCGACCAGGATCAACGCGACCGCGAGCACGCGGCGGGCCCAGCCGTCACCGGTGCCCCCGGCCAGCCTGCTGTCCGCGGCGAGACCCGTGAGCGTCGAGGTCACCACGACCGTCGTCACGTCCTTCACCGCGAGCCGGCGGGCCGCCGCGGCCTGCAGGCCCATGGCGAGTGCCAGCACGCCGGTCACGACGAGGCCCCAGGCCGTCCCCTCCTCCGGCGGGGCGACGAGGGCACCCACCCCCAGGCCCGCCGCGAGCACCCCGGTGGCCGCGAACGTCCCGCTGGTGCGGTCGGACCAGCCGGCCGGCGCGCTCCGGAGCACCCTGCCGCCGATCGCCGCACCCGCCAGGAAGCCGGCCAGGGCGAGCGTCGGACCGAGCACGGGCAGGTCGTCGGCACCCGCGAGCGCCATGCCGAGGATGACCACGTTGCCGGTCATGTTCGCCGTGAACACCCGGTCGAGGCCGAGGTAGCCGACGGCGTCGACGATGCCCGTCGTGAACGTCAGTGCCAGCATGAGCACCAGGTGTCGGCGAGCGTCGTCCCATGTCTTCACCGCGTCATCGTGGGGGTGCAGGACCGATGAGTGCAACGCTCCAGCCGGGCTCGGGCCCGATCCGCGCCGCGGCGTACCTGCCGTCGACGCCCGCCACCGTCCTCTGGGGGCGCCTCCCCTGCGCGACCGACGCGCCCGTGCTGAGCGTCGAGCCCGGCACCGAGGTCACCATCGACACGGTCAGCCACGAGGGGCTGCTGGACGACCAGGGCAGCGACCCGGTGGCGTTCTTCACCGGCCACGGCGTCTCTCCGGACGACGTCCTGACCGACGCGGTGGAGATCGTCGGCACCCTGACGCGCTCGGCTCAGGACGGTCCGCACGTGGTGACCGGACCGATCCACGTCGCGGGCGCGATGCCGGGCGACCTGCTCGCGATCACCGTCCTGGAGACGACCCCCCGCGTCCCCTACGGCGTCATCTCGAACCGGCACGGGCGCGGCGCGCTGCCGGGCGAGCTGCCGAGGGGCCCGGGGAACGTGAGCGTGTTCGCGACGGTCAGGGACGGCCGCGTGGGCTGCCTCCCCGCGGTCGAGGGCGGCGAGCGGCTGATCGAGTTCCCGCTGGCACCGTTCCTCGGCATCATGGGCGTCGCGGTGGCCGGTGACCAGCGCCCGCACTCGGTGCCGCCAGGGACGCACGGCGGGAACATCGACATCAACCTGCTCCAGGTGGGCAGCACGCTGTACCTGCCGGTGCAGGTGCCGGGTGCGCTCGCGTACGTGGGCGACCCGCACTTCGCGCAGGGCGACGGCGAGGTCGCGCTCACCGCGCTGGAGGCGTCCCTGCGGGTCACCCTCCGGTTCGACGTGGTCCCGGCGGTCGAGGCGCTCGCGCGGTTCGGGCCGTTCGAAGGGCCGTTGGTCGAGACGCCGGAGTACCTCGTCCCGACGGGCCTCGACAAGGACCTGGACGAGGCCGTCCGCCGATGCGTCCGGGCGGCGCTCGCCCTGCTGCAGGCGCGCTGGGGGCTCGACGAGCACCTCGCGTACGCCTACCTGTCCGCGGCCACCGACATCAACATCTCGCAGGTGGTCGACCAGGTCTGCGGTGCGCACGCGCGCATCCGCAAGGCCGACCTGGAGGCGATCGGCCGATGATGCCGACCGAGCTCCAGGACGCCTTCGACGCCTACGAGCGCGCCCTGGCCACCGACGACGTCGCGGCCCTGGACGACGCGTTCGCCCCGGGCGACGACACCCTCCGCGGGGACCGTGACGGCCTGCTCGTCGGGCACGACGCGATCAGCGCGTTCCGGGCCGCACGCGGCGGCATCACGCCCCGGGTGCTGGACCGCGTCGAGTCCCGCCGCCTGGCCGACGACTGCTGGCTGATCGTGGCGACGTCGCGCTACGAGGGTGGCGGCACGGGGCTGCAGACGCAGGTGTGGCAGCGCGCCTACGGTCGCTGGCGCATCACGGCCGCGCACGTCACCGGCCGCACGCCGAGCTTCGACACGTCCGTGTGGCGGACGGTCGGGGACCCGCTGTACCAGGGTGCGTTCGACGGGCCGCTGCTCGGTCTGCGCGTCGCGGTCAAGGACCTGTTCGCCGTGCGCGGCTACCGGATCGGCGCGGGCAACCCGACGTGGCTGCGGGGTGCCGCCCGCGAGCGCGAGCACGCCCCGGCGGTCCTCGACCTGCTCAAGGCGGGCGCGTCGGTGCGTGGCCTGGCCCGCACCGACGAGCTCGCGTACTCGATCGCCGGCGCCAACCCGCACTACGGCACCCCGGCCAACGGCGCCGTCCCGGGGGCGCTGCCGGGGGGCTCGTCGAGCGGTCCCGCGACCGCGGTCGCGACCGGCCAGGCGGACGTGGGCCTGGCCAGCGACACGGCGGGGTCGATCCGCGTCCCGGCGAGCTACCAGGGGCTGTGGGGCCTGCGGACGACGCACGGGCTGGTGCCGCGGCAGGGCATGGTGCCGTTGGCGCCGTCGTTCGACACCGTCGGCTGGCTGACCCGCGACGGCACGACCCTGGACGCGGTCGCGACGTGGTGCCTCGAGGACGACGCCCCGCCGCTCCCCGCCCGGCGAGCGGTCCCGGTGGAGGTGCTCCGGCTCGTCGACCCGGCGACGCGCGAGGCTGTCGAGACCTGGGCGGGAGGTGCCGTCGACGAGGTCGAGGTCGGGCCGCTCGACGAGTGGTTCGAGGCCTTCCGCGTCGTGCAGGCCGCGGAGGCGTGGCGCGCGCACGGCGAGTGGGTCACGGCGCACCCGGAGGCGGTCGGGCCCGGTGCCCGGGAGCGGTTCGCGATCGCGAGCGACGTGACCGCCACCGAGGAGGCCGTTGCCCGCGGGGAGGTCGAGCGGCTCGCAGAGACGATCCGCGCGATCGTCGACGACGCCGTCCTCGTCTTGCCGACGACGCCCGGTCCGGCCCCGGCGAGGACCGCGAGCGCCGCCGAGCTCGACCGGGTCCGCGCCACCACGCTGCGGATGACGGCACTGGCCGGCATCGGCGGGCTGCCCGCGCTGTCTGTCCCCGCGCTGCGGGTGGGGTCCGCTCCCGTCGGCGTCTGCCTCGTCGGGCCTCGCGGCAGCGATCTGTCCCTGGTCCGGCACGCCCTTGGAGGCCTCACATGACCCACCCGGTGAACCCGCCGCCCCGCCTCCTCATGGGCCCGGGACCGGTCAACGCGGACCCACGCGTGCTGCGCGCTCTCTCGACCCCGCTGGTCGGCCAGTACGACCCGGTGATGACCGGCTACATGAACGAGACGATGGCGCTGTACCGCGAGGTCTTCGCGACGACCAACGAGGCGACGCTGCTGGTCGACGGCACGTCCCGCGCCGGGATCGAGGCGGCGCTGGTGTCGCTGGTCCGGCCGGGCGAGCGCGTCCTGGTGCCGGTGTTCGGGCGGTTCGGGCACCTGCTCGCGGAGATCGCGCTGCGCGCGCAGGCCGAGGTGCACACCATCGAGGTGCCGTGGGGGCAGGTGTTCGGGGCGCGAGCCGTCGAGGAGGCGATCGTGCGCGTGCGCCCGCACCTGCTCGCGATGGTGCAGGGCGACACGTCGACGACGATGCTCCAGCCGCTCGACGAGCTCGGGGAGGTCTGCGCCAAGCACGGCGTGCTGTTCTACACGGACGCGACCGCGTCCCTGGGCGGCAACCCGTTCGAGATGGATGCGTGGGATCTGGACGCGGCCACCGCCGGGCTGCAGAAGTGCCTGTCGGGCCCGTCGGGAAGCGCGCCGATCAGCCTGTCCGAGAAGGCTGTCGAGGTGATCCGGGGGCGTCGGCGCATCGAGGCGGGGATCCGCGAGGAGTCCGACGAGGACACCGGCGAGCCCGTGCACTCCAACTACTTCGACCTCGGCATGATCCTCGACTACTGGGGTCCGCGGCGGCTCAACCACCACACCGAGGCGACGAGCATGCTGTACGCGGCGCGGGAGTGCGCGCGGATCATCGTCGAGGAAGGCCGGCAGGCCGTCATCGACCGGCACGAGCGGGCCGGCCGCGCGATGCTCGCGGGGGTGCGGGGTCTGGGGCTGGGGGTGTTCGGGGACGTGGCGCACAAGATGAACAACGTGGTCGCCGTCGAGATCCCCGACGGCGTGGACGGCGACGCGGTCCGCGGCGCGCTGCTGCAGGACTTCGGCATCGAGATCGGCACGTCGTTCGGCCCGCTGCACGGCCGCGTGTGGCGGATCGGCACGATGGGCGCCAACGCCCGGCTCGACACCGTGCTCACCACGCTGGCCGCGCTCGAGCAGGTGCTGCGCCGTGCGGGTGCCACGGTCCCCCACGGCGGCGGGGTCGACGCCGCCTACTCAGGGTGGTCAGCGGCCTGATGCTCGACGCCCACTCCGCTGCCCGGCGCATCATGGCGCGCTGCGACGAGCTCGCGGCGTACACCTCGATGACCGACGGCATCGAGCGCGTCTACCTCTCCCCCGAGCACGCGCGCGTGAACCGCGTGGCGGCCCGCTGGATGCGCGAGGTCGGGCTGGACACGTGGCAAGACGCGGCCGGCAACCAGTGCGGGCACCTGGCGGGGCGGGACCCGGAGGCGCCGTCGCTGCTGCTCGGGTCGCACCTCGACACCGTGCGCGACGCCGGCCGGTACGACGGGATCCTCGGCGTGCTCATGGCGATCGAGGTGGTGCGTGCTCTGCGGCCGGTCGCGAGCACGCTGCGGTTCGGGCTCGACGTCGTCGCGTTCTGGGACGAGGAGGGCGCCCGGTTCGGCACCGCCCTGCTCGGGTCGTCCGCGATGGCAGGCCGCTGGGACGAGGCGTGGTGGGACCTCACCGACGAGCACGGCACCACGCTGCGCACGGCGTTCGGCGAGTTCGGGCTCGACCCGGGTCGCATCGGGACGGCCGCGCGGTCGCGGGAGTCGCTGGCCGGCTACCTCGAGGCGCACATCGAGCAGGGTCCGGAGCTCGACGACGGGGGCGCGGCGCTGGGCGTCGTCACCTCGATCGCGAGCGCCCGACGGTTCGCGGTGCAGATCGACGGCGAGGCCCGGCACGCGGGCGGGGCCCGGTACGAGAAGCGGCACGACGCCCTGCTGGGCGCCAGCGAGGTCGCGCTCGCGGTCGAGCGGCTGTGCCGCGCGGAGCACCACATCATCGGCACCGTCGGCCGCCTGGAGACGTTCCCGGGTGCCGTCAACGTCGTGCCCGGCGAGGCGCGCCTCACGGTCGACCTGCGCGGTGAGCACGACGACGACCGCGACCGCGTCTGGGGCAGCATCACGCGCGAGCTCGACGAGATCGCCGGCCGACGCGGGCTCACCTGGTCCGCGCGGGAGCTGCACGAGGCGCCCGCCGTCCGGTGCGACTCCCTCCTGCAGGACGTCGTGCGCGCGGGGATCGAGGACACCGGCCGCCGGAACGTCCCCGCACTGTTCAGCCGTGCCGGGCACGACGCCATGGCGATGGGCGCGATCACGGGCGTCGGCATGCTGTTCCTGCGCAACCCCGACGGCATCAGCCACCACCCCGACGAGGACGTCAGCCTGGCCGACGTCGAGACGGGCCTGACGGCGCTGGTCGCGACGGTCGAGCACCTGGCCCGCGAGGCCGGCTGAGAAGATCGTTCCCGTGGAACCTCCCGTCTTCGACACCGTGCCCGACATCCGGCTCATCGCCGTCGACATGGACGGCTCCCTGCTCGACGACGAGAAGCGCATCCACGACGACTTCTGGCCGCTCCTGGACGAGCTGGCCGCCCGCGGGATCCTCCTGTGCCCGGCGAGCGGCCGGCAGTACGCCACCCTGCGCCGCCAGATGGGCCGCGACGAGCTGGTCTACATCGCGGAGAACGGCGCGCACGTCGTCCAGCACGACGAGGAGATCAGCGCGGACGGCCTGCCCCTGGACACGGCCCGCGCCGCCATCGAGCGGGTCCGCGCGTCGACCGACCTCGACCTCGGCACGGTCCTGTGCGGCAAACGGTCCGCGTACGTCGAGCGCACCGACGACGCCTTCCTCGACCAGGCCACCCCGTACTACGCGAAGCTCCAGGTGGTCGACGACCTGCTCACCGTCGACGACGACGTCCTCAAGGTCGCCGTGTACGACTTCGGGTCCGCGACGACGGGCGCCGGTCCGCTGCTGCACCGGTTCGACGCCCTGGTGTCCGGTGAGCACTGGGTCGACGTGATGAGCCCGACCGCGGACAAGGGGCACGCGCTGCGCGCCGCCCAGGACACGCTCGGCATCACCGCCGACCAGACGATGGCGTTCGGCGACTACTTCAACGACGTCGGCATGCTCGACGCGGCGACCTTCTCCTTCGCGATGGACAACGCGCACCCCGACGTCCGGGCGCACGCGCGGTTCGTCGCCCCGCCGAACACCGCCAACGGGGTGGTCCGCACCATCCGCTCGGTCCTCGGGCTCGTGTGATGGTCGCCGGCCTGCTGCTGACGCCCGGCTTCGGCGGGAGCCGTGAGAGTGCGCCGCTGGTGGCCGTCGAGAAGGGCGTCGCGCCGCTCCCGGTGCTGCGGCTCGGCCTGCCGAAGACGGCCGGCCCGGCGATCGCGGAGGTCCGCGCGCAGGCCGAGGCGTTCGCGTCGTCGCTGGGCGTCGGCACCGCGGACCTGGTGCTCGGCGGCCGCTCCTTCGGCGGTCGCATGTGCTCGATGGCGGTCGCGCAGGGGCTGCCCGTGGCCGGGCTCGTTCTGCTCTCGTACCCGCTGCACCCGCCGGGCCGCCCCGAGACCCTGCGCACCGCGCACCTGCCGGAGATCCACGTCCCGGTCCTCGCCGTCTCGGGCTCTACCGACCCGTTCGGCTCCCCGGACGAGCTGACCCACCACCTCGCCGCGGTCCCGGGCCCGGTCACCACGGTCTTCCTGCCCGGCCCGCACCTGCCGACGAGCGTCACCGCGGTCGCGGACGCGGTGCGCGACTGGCTCGCGACGCTCGGCTGAGCCCGGACCCCGGCCGAGGAGCGTCCGTCCGGCGGTGGCGTGCGAGACGATCGACCCATGGAGACCCTCGACACGCTGCGCGCAGCGTTCTCCCCCGTTCCCGGTTACCTCGATGCCGCCACCTGCGGGTTGCCCGCGCGGGCGACCGCGGACGCGATGCACACGGCGCTCGACACCTGGCAGGCGGGGAAGGCGGACCTCGCGGTGTACGACGAGGCCGTCGCCGCGTCGCGTGCGGCGTACGCCCGGCTGGTCGGGGTGGATCCGTCGTGGGTGGCGGTCGGCTCGCAGGCGTCCGTGCTGTTCGGCGTGGTCGCGGCGAGCCTGCCGGACGGTGCCGAGGTCCTCACGGTCGACGGGGACTTCGCCTCGGTCGTCTTCCCGTTCCTCGCCCACGCGGACCGCGGCGTCACCGTCCGGACCGTGCCGCTGGAGTCGCTGGCCGACGCGATCCGACCGTCCACCGACGTCGTCGCGTTCTCGCTGGTGCAGTCGGTCGACGGACGCGTGGCCGACGTCGAGGCCGTCGGTCGCGTGGCTGCCGCGTCGGGTGCCCTGACGGTCTGCGACGTGACGCAGGCCGCCGGATGGTTGCCGGTGGACGCGGCACTGTTCGACGTGACGGTGTGCGCGTCGTACAAGTGGCTGTCCGCCCCGCGCGGGACCGCGTTCCTCACGGTCCGGCCCGAGCTGCTCGACCGGCTGCGCCCCACGAGCGCCGGGTGGTACGCGGGCGAGGAGATCTGGTCGTCCGTGTACGGGCCGTCGATGGCGCTGGCCCGGGACGCGCGACGGTTCGACGTCTCCCCCGCATGGCTGTGCTGGGTGGGGGCCGTCCCGGCGCTGGAGCTGTTCGCGGCCGTCCCGCGCGACGCCGTCCACCGGTACACGGTCGGCCTCGCCGACGCGTTCCGCGCGGGGGTCGGCCTGCCGCCGGGCGGGAGCGCGATCGTCCGGCTCCCCGACGACGCGGCAGGCTCGCGCCGGACGCTGCTCGCGGCGCAGGGGACCAGGGCGGCGGGGCGGGGCGGCGGTGTCCGGCTCGCGTTCCACGTCTGGAACGACGCTGCCGACGTCGAGCGTGCGGTGGCCACCCTGACTCTTTCCTGAGGGGAACCTGAGGGGCGACTCGGGGGTCTCCCCGATATCCCTGTCCCGGGTGACGGCGAAATCCTAGGCTCGTTCACAGCATCGACACCGGCTCTCGACGACGTATCTCCCGTCGAGCTGGCCGCACCTTCCTGTCGTCGTCGACACACCCCAACATGAGGACGCACCCATGTCTCAGGTCGCCGGATGGATCACCCACCGCTACCTCAAGTTC
Source organism: Cellulomonas sp. Leaf334 (assembly GCF_001424195.1). Taxonomy (GTDB): domain Bacteria; phylum Actinomycetota; class Actinomycetes; order Actinomycetales; family Cellulomonadaceae; genus Cellulomonas. The sequence goes on from NZ_LMOO01000008.1 coordinate 322,245, forward strand.
GCCGTCATCGTCTTCTGGCTCGTCGTCGTGGCACTCCTGGGACCCCTCGCAGGCAAGCTCACGGGTGCGCAGGACAACGAGGCGAAGTCCTGGCTCCCCGCCAACGCCGAGTCGACGGAGGTGCTCGACGTCGCCAGCGGCTTCGTGTCCTCCGACACGATCCCCGCGGTCATCGTGTACGAGCGCACGTCGGGGCTCACCGCCGCCGACCTCGAGGCCGTCGCGGCGGACGCCGAGGAGTTCGGCACGCTCGCCACGCTCGACGGCGACGTGATCGGTCCGATCCCGTCGGAGAACGGGCAGGCCGCGCAGATCATCGTCCCGCTCGACCTGGGGGCGGAGGGCTGGGACCTCGCGGCCGACGCGGTCGACGACCTGCGCGCCACGGCCGAGGACGGCGCCGGTGACCTGGACGTCTACGTGACGGGCCCGGCCGGGAGCGCCGCGGACTCGTCGGCGGCGTTCGAGGGCATCGACGGCACGCTGCTCTACGCGGCCGTCGCGGTCGTCATCGTCATCCTGCTCATCACGTACCGCAGCCCGGTGCTGTGGATCCTGCCGGTCCTGTCGGCGGGCGTCGCGCTCACGGTCTCGCAGGCCCTCATCTACCTGCTCGCCGACAACTACGACCTGACCGTCAACGCGCAGAGCGCCGGCATCCTCACGGTCCTCGTGTTCGGTGCGGGGACGGACTACGCCCTCCTGCTGGTGGCGCGGTACCGCGAGGAGCTGCGCAAGCACGGCGACCGGCACGAGGCGATGGCGCTGGCCCTGCACCGCGCCAGCCCGGCGATCATCGCGTCCGGCGCCACCGTGGCCATCGGCATGCTGTGCCTGCTGTTCGCGACCATGAACTCCACCGCGGGCCTGGGCCCGGTTGCCGCGATCGGCGTCGGCGTCGCTGTCCTCGTCATGCTGACCCTGCTGCCGGCGCTGCTCGTGACGTGCGGCCGGTGGATCTTCTGGCCCCGGACCCCGAAGCTCGGCGACGACGAGCCGTCCGAGCACGGCTTCTGGGCACGTGTCGGCGGCCGCATCGAACGCCGGCCGCGCGCGACCTGGATCGGGACGTCCGCGATCCTCGCGGTGGCGTGCCTCGGCATCGTCACCCTGAACGCGACCGGCCTGACCACGGAGGAGTCGTTCACCGGCGAGCAGCCGTCCATCGAGGGCGAGAAGGTGCTCTCCGCGCACTTCCCCGGCGGCGCCGGCGCCCCGGTCGTCGTCATCTCGGACGCCGACCGCGCGACCGATGTGGCCGCGGTCTTCAGGGACGTCGAGGGCATCGACCCGACGAGCGTCGCGGAGCCGGTCGTGATCGACGACCTGGCGTACCTCGAGGGCACGCTCACGTCGGCACCCGACAGCGACGAGGCCTACGACACGGTCGACCGGGTGCGGGACGCCGTGCACGCGGTGCCGGACGCGGACGCCCTCGTCGGAGGTGCGACGGCGGTCAACCTCGACGCGCAACGGGCCTCGGCGGCCGACAACCGGCTGATCATCCCGATCATCCTGCTCGTCGTGTTCCTCATCCTCGTGGTCCTGCTCCGGTCGATCCTGGCCCCGTTGGTCCTCATGGGGACGGTCGTGCTCTCGTTCGGAGCGGCGATCGGCGTCAGCGCGCTCATCTTCCGGTACGTGTTCGGCTACGCCGGGGCGGACTCGTCGTTCCCGCTGTTCGTCTTCGTGTTCCTGGTCGCGCTGGGGATCGACTACAACATCTTCCTCATGACCCGGGTCCGGGAGGAGGCGATCCGCCTCGGGCACCGGCGTGGCTCGCTGGTCGGTCTCGCGGCAACCGGCGGGGTGATCACGTCGGCCGGTCTGGTGCTCGCGGGGACGTTCGCGGTGCTCGGCACGCTGCCCCTGGTGTCGTTCGCGGAGATCGGGTTCGCGGTGGCGTTCGGGGTCCTGCTCGACACCCTGGTGGTCCGGTCCGTGCTGGTCACGGCCCTGAACCTCGACATCGGCAAGGCGATGTGGTGGCCCAGCGCACTCAGCAAGGCGCCGGACCCGGAGCCCGCGCAGGAGAAGGTCCCGGTCCCGGTGGCCTGACCGTCACGACGCGAGATGCCCGGATCGTCCGCGATCCGGGCATCTCGCGCTAGCGTCGGCTCAGGGCCCCTCGCGGGGCATCACTGCGGCCCAGGAGCGCACGTGACAGAGATCGCTGCACCCCCGTCTTCCTCCACCCCTGCCAGCCCTGCTACGCGATGGTGGGCCCTCGACCCGGACGCCGCGACCGCGGAGCTGGGCACCGACCCGACGACGGGGCTGTCCGCGGCGGAGGTCTCCGCCCGGCGGGAGCGGTACGGCTCGAACACCCTCACCGCACAGGCGCCACCGTCGGTGTGGGCAGTGGTGTTCCAGCAGCTGCGCGACCCGATGAACATCATGCTCATCGCCGTCGCGGCGGTGAGCGCGGCCATCGGGCAGGGGTCGACGGCGCTCATCGTCGGGTTCCTCGTGGTGGTGAACGTCGTCATCGGGGCCCGCCAGGAGATGCTCGCGCGCAAGAGCGTCGACGCCCTGGCGACGATGCAGGAGCCGCAGTCCCGCGTCCGACGGGATGGCTCCCTGGTGCAGATCCCCGCGCACGACCTCGTGCCCGGCGACATCGTCGAGCTCGAGGCGGGTGACATCGTGCCCGCCGACGGCCGGCTGCTGCGGACGGCGACGATGGAGACGCAGGAAGCCGCGCTGACCGGCGAGAGCACCCCGATCGGCAAGGACGTGATCACCCTCGCCGACGACGACGTCCCCCTCGGCGACCGCGCGAACATGGCGTTCCAGAACACGTCGGTCACCCGCGGTACCGGCACGATGCTCGTCACCGCGACGGGCATGACCACGCAGATCGGGAACATCGCGACGCTCCTGTCGTCGGTGGAGAAGACGAAGTCGCCGCTGCAGCGCGAGCTCGACAAGCTCACCAAGGTCCTCGGCGTCATCGCGTGGAGCGCGGTGGCGGTCATCGTGCTCATCGGCATCGCGCGCGGCCAGTCCCCGAGCGACCTGCTCTTTCTCGCCACGGCGGTGGCCATCTCCGCCATCCCGACCGGTCTGCCGACGTTCGTGCAGGCCATGCTCGCGTACGGGGCGCGTCAGCTCGCCGACGCGAAGGCCGTCGTCGCCAACCTCAACGACGTCGAGACGCTCGGGGCGACCAGCTCGATCAACTCCGACAAGACCGGCACGCTGACACTCAACGAGATGACGGTCGTCGCGCTGTACACGGTGGGCCAGCACTTCACCGTCGAGGGCAACGGGTACGCCAAGACGGGCAAGATCCTGCAGACGGCCGGTGCCCAGGTCCCGGACCTGACGCCGCTCGCGTACGGCCTGTGCCTGGCGAGCGACGCGACCGTGTCCGACGACGGTGCCGTCATCGGCGACCCGACCGAGGCCGCGCTCGTGGTGCTCGCCGCGAAGCTGGGCATCGACGCGGAGGAGAGCCGCCGGACGTACCCCCGCGTCGCGGAGGTGCCGTTCGACTCGGCGTACAAGTTCATGGCGACCGCCCACTGGCTGCCCTGGCGTGGTGACCGGTCTCTGGTCGAGGTGGTCAAGGGCGGCCCGGACGTGGTGCTGCAGCGCTGCACGCACGCGCTCGCCGGCCCCGGCGAGGTCGTCCCGCTGGAGACCATGCGCGCCGACATCGAGGAGGAGATGGACCGGCTCGCCGACCAGGGTCTGCGCACGCTCGCGTTCGCGACGCGGTTCCTCACGCCCGCCGACGAGAGCGCCCTGGTCGCCGACCCGATGTCCTACGTCGAGCAGCTCGTGTTCGTCGGCCTGGTGGGCATCGTCGACCCGCTGCGGCCCACCGCGAAGGTGGCCGTCGAGATCGCCCTCAAGGCCGGCATCGAGGTCCGCATGATCACCGGCGACCACGCCGTGACCGCGAGCGCGATCGGCCGGCAGCTGGGTCTCGGCCCGGGCGCGATCAGCGGGCCCGAGCTGGCCGCCCTCACCGACGAGGAGCTGCTGGAGCGGCTGCCGGACCTGCACGTGTTCGGCCGCGTCACCCCCGAGGACAAGCTCCGGCTCGTCCAGCTCATGCAGAAGCAGGGCCTGGTGGTCGCCATGACCGGCGACGCCGTCAACGACGCCGCCGCCATCAAGCAGGCCGACATCGGTGTCGCGATGGGCTCCGGCAGCGAGGTCACCAAGCAGGCCGCCCGCCTGGTGCTCACCGACGACAACTTCAGCACCCTGGTGCACGCCGTCGAGCTGGGCCGCAGCATCTACCAGAAGATCACCGCGTACATCCGCTTCCAGATGAGCCAGCTCATCGGTCTCGTGGTCCTGTTCCTGGCGGCCAGCGTCTTCGACATCGCCGACGGTGTCGCGATGACCCCGATGATGGTCCTGTTCCTCAACTTCTTCGTCGTCGTGTTCCCGGTGATCGCGATCATGCTCGACCCGGTGGGCCCCGGCATCATGGACCGAGCGCCACGCGACCCGAAGCTGGGCATCAGCAACGGCTCCGCGGTGCGTCGCTGGATCCTCTACGGGATGGTCCTGTGCATCTCGTCGGCGATCCCGCTGGTGGCCGGACCGGACACCCCGGCCGCCGACCGACCCACGGCGTCGATGACGATGGCGTTCGTGGTGATGGGGCTCGCTTCGGTCCTGTCCGGGCTGGTCATGCGCCGCGAGCCGGAGTCGGGCCTCGCGGCACCCCTGCTGACGGCGGTGAAGGTCCTCTCGGCCCCGGTGATCCTCGTCGTGCTGGCGACCGAGCTGGGCTTCCTGCAGGGGTGGCTCACGACCCAGTCGCTGTCCGGTCCGCAGTGGCTGGCCTGCCTGGGCCTCGCGCTGCTGCTGCCGATCGTCGCCGAGCTGGACAAGGTGTTCATGCGGCGCCGGGCGGCCACCGCGCTCGTCCTGCACCCGCAGGAGGCGGTGAGCCCGGCACGCGCCCGCGGGTAGTCACTCGAGCATCGGCGGCGGCGCCTGGAGGTCGTACGCCCGGAACAGGACCGCGTGCTCGACCCCCATCGCACGCCCCTGCATGCCGGCGATCATCGGGAGCATGTCCTTCGGGGCGGGGTGCCCCGGCAGTCCCGCGAGGTACTCCTCGTGCGCTTCCAGGGATGCGACCCCGGCCCGCAGGGCTTCTGCGGTGACCTCCACGCCGTGGGTCGCGCGGGGATCTCCGCTGACGAGCAGCCAGCGGACCTGCCACGGCTCCAGGCCGTCGTCGTCGAGGAGCTCGGTGAACACCCACCGGTTGCCGGCGTCGCGCACCGCGTCGAGCGTGGCCAGCCCGGCGACCCGGTGGTCCGCCATGTTCAGCCCGGCGACGAACTCGATCTCCCACGACCCGGTGAGGACCACGTCGGGCTGCAGCTCCCGGATGCGCCGCGCGATGTCCCGCCGCAACGGCAGCCCGTACTCGAGCACACCGTCGGGGTGCTCGAGGAACGTCACGTCGGTGACCCCGACCGCCGCCGATCCCGCGACCTGCTCACGGGTGCGGATCTCCCGGGTGCGGTCCGGCGGTGACGCGTCCATGCCGGCCTCCCCGCGGGTGAGCACCAGGTAGGAGACCTCGACACCGCGCGCGGTCCACACCGCCACCGCGGACGAGGTGCCGTACTCGACGTCGTCGGGGTGGGCCACGACGCACAGCACGCGACGGAACTCGGAGTCCGGCAGGGCCAGCAGCAGCTCGGGCATGCCGGTGACGCTACGCGCGGTCCAGCTCCGCACGGAAGGCGTCGAGCGCGGCGGCCGAGAAGAGCACGAACCGCACGAGCCCGACCTCGGACACGTCCTGCCACCCCCGGACCGTCCCGACGGCGATCCGAGCCACGTCCTCGACCGCCCAGCCGTACACGCCTGCGCTGACGGCAGGGAACGCCACGCTGGACGCCCCGAGCTCCACGGCGAGCTCCAGGGGCCGTGCGAAGCACGATGCCAGCAGCGCGGGGTCCGTCTGGCCCCGGTGCCGGTTCGGCCCGACGGTGTGGATCACCCACCGGGCGGGGAGCCTGAACCCGGGGGTCGCGACGGCGTCCCCGACGGGGAGCCCGTCCGGCAGCGTGGTCCGGCGCAGCTCCCGGCACGCGGCCAGGAGCTCGGGGCCTGCGGCGGCGTGGATCGCCCCGTCGACTCCCCCACCGCCGAGCAGGGACGAGTTCGCGGCGTTGACGACGACGTCGACGTCCTGCGTGGTGATGTCACCGAGAACGGCCTCGATCTGCATCGAACCATCGTGACCCACGCACATGGGTAAGGCCCCTCGGACGCTTACTCCGAGGGGCCTTCACCGGTTCCCAGGGTACAAGAGGCCCCCTGCCGGACGGGTGAACGACGCGCCCGTCGTCCACATCTTTCGTCCACACCCCTGTGTCTACCGAGTGTTCACGCAGGCGAACCTGTGGACGAGGCTGTGGACGGAGCGGTGGACAAAGAAAGGTCCGAGAAGCCCTTGCGGCCCCCTACCGAAGAGGGTTAGAAATCTCACATCGAGATCGACAGATCGAGAACCGCAGGCGAAGGATCCCTCCCGGGGAGACTGAAACCGCAGGTCAGGTGGCCTCTTCGGAGATCGCGTGGACCGGGTCGACGACCACTCGGACAGGGCCGGAACCTCGACGCACGGGTCCCTCCGGGGAGCCGAGCAGGCGGCGCAGAACGCCCTTCGGGGAGGTGGCGTCGGTGGGGACAGGCTGTGGATGTCGGACCGACCGGAGAACGGATGACCACATCGTCGTGGCAACGCGACGACCCGCGGATGACGACGCGGGGGCCGTCAAGGACCGGAAGGTCGTTCGCAGTCGTCCCGCCCGCGGCGGGTCGTCGGTGCCGGAACCCCTCGGGGTGACCGCGTCGGCGACGAAACCCGGGGTCGAGACGGAGCCGCACCGTCAGCGCGGCGCTGGTCACCGGTCCGCCGGTGACGCACGGCCTGCGAGCACGGAAGGGCCCCTCGGACGCTTACTCCGAGGGGCCCTCTCCGTTCGCTCCCACCGAATCGTTTTGGCTCGGGTGCCGAGCACCTCCTCTTGGCGTGGCGTTTCTCCCGTTTCGGTATGGTCCGTCCCGCCCGCGGAGCACCGATCGCGTGGGTGTGCATCAGTGCTGCCGCGCGGTCGCGGCCGGGGAGGGAGTGCCGTGGTGGCGATGGTGACGGAGCCCGCCGACGTGGAGCGTCGGGCGACGGCCGGCAGGTGGGTGCTCCGCGGAGTCGGCGTCCTGGCCGTCATGACGGTGTGGGCGTTCCTCGTGGGCGCCACGCTGCTCCTCACGGGCAGCGGTGGGACCGCCGTGAGCACGGTGGTCGCCGTCACGGCGATGATGGTGGCGCTCGTCCCGACCTGGTTCCTGCTCCGCGCAGCCCCCTCCCGCGGGTGGTTCATGGCCCTCGCCGCGACGGTCCTGGTCGCGGTGGGGTTCAACCTGGGCGGGCTGGGCGGACCCAGCCTCGCGCGCATGACCAGCGTGGGGGCGTCGTTGCCCGTGGCGACCGGCGCCCAGCTGCTCACGGTGTCGAGCGTCGAGAACACCCTCTGCCTGCAGGAGTGCTCGCAGGTGTCGTACCTGTACGCGGTGCACGACTCCGGCACGGCACGAGCCGACGTCGGGACCGAGCTCCTGGCCCGCGGGTGGGAGGCGCTCGGCGACGGCGCGTACTGCCGGGACCGGTTCGGGGTGCGCCTGACCGACACCGCCGACCCCGCGATCGACGACCCGCCGGCACCACCGCCCGGCATGGAGCTCCTGAGCGTCGCGACGAGCCGCTGCGGGGAGAGCTAGGCGTCGGGCACCGACTCCAGGAGGATCGTCACGGGTCCGTCGTTGACCAGCTCGACGGCCATGTCCGCCCCGAACACCCCGGTGGCCACCTCGAGCCCGCGAGCGCGCAGGGCCTCCACGACGGCGTCGACCAGCGGCTGCGCGACCGGCCCGGGCGCCGCCGCGTTCCAGGTGGGCCGCCGGCCCTTGCGGGTGTCGGCGTAGAGCGTGAACTGGCTCACGACGAGCACGGGTGCGCCGACGTCCACAGCGCACTGCTCGTCCCGCAGGATGCGCAGCTCGGCGATCTTCCGGGCGACGAGCTCGACCTGCGCGGGACCGTCGCCGGGCGTCACGCCGACCAGTGCCACCAGTCCGGGCCGGTCGATCGCGCCGACCAGGACACCGTCGACCGTGACGGACGCGCGCGTGACGCGCTGGACGACGGCCCTCATGCGCCGAAGGTCGCGACGACCTCGCCGACGGCTCGGCCGTGGCCCAGGACGGGCGTCAGGGCGACGGCCTCGACCAGCGCGCGATCGACACCCGCCACGGTGAGCGCGGCCGCGAGCACGGCGGGCCGGGGCCGGGACGACCCGTCGAGGATCTTCAGCGCGACCGCACCGCCGTCCGGCAGGCCGGCGGCGTAGACGCCGTCGGCACCGTCCTTGGCGACGAGGCCCGGAACCGCCTCCATGAACCGCGTGGCGTCCCGACCGGTGCCGGCGACGTGCCACGGGTGCGTCGACATCGCGCGCCCGGTACGCCGCGGGAGCCCGGCACCGGACGCGAGGGCGGCGAACGAGCGGGCGAGCCCGCGCAGCGTCGTCGAGAACAGCGGTGCGCCGCAGCCGTCGACGGTCGCCAGCTCCACGGGCACCCCGGTGAGCTCGCCGACGACGTCACGCGTCGCCACCTGCAACGGGTGCTCCGGGTCGAGGTAGTCCTGGGTCGGCCACCCCGCGGCGACACAGGTCGCGAGCATCCCGGCGTGCTTGCCGGAGCAGTTCTGGGTGAGCGGCTCGGTGCCGTGCCCGTCGGCGCGCCGCCGCCACGCGGAGTCGGGGTCCAGGGGCCAGTCGGGTGTGTTCCGCAGGTCGTCGGCACCCAGTCCTGCCGCCGCGAGGATGTCGCGCACGACGTCGAGGTGCGCGGGCTCGGCGTTGTGGCTCGCACACACCAGGGCGAGCTCGGCGCCGTCGACGTCGAGCCCCGCGCGCAGCATCGCGACCGCCTGCAACGGCTTGAGCGACGACCGCGCCCACATCGTCGCGTCGGGGTCACCCAGGGCGAACCGCTGCGACCCGTCGGGTGCGAGCACCACGACGTGGCCGGTGTGCACCGACTCCACCAGTCCCCCGCGCAGCACCCGCGCGAGCGGGACCGCGGCGGCGCCGATGTCGGGCACGCTCACCAGCCGCCGGAGGGGCCGGACGGTCCGCGGGGTCCGCGGCGGCCGCCGGAGTACGGGGCGACGGCGGGCTTCACGTCGACCAGGTACACGATCGCGCCGACCGCGGCGAGCAGCGCGAGGAACGACGGGAGGTGCGGCACCCCGGGGATCGGGATCACGCTGAACGACACGGCCGTGGCGACGCCGACGATCGCTCCCCAGAACCCCTTGGTCCGCTTCCCCGCCTGCGGGAACGCGCTCGACGGCCGCCGGAGCAGGTCGATCAGCGCCCACAGGCTCAGCCCGAAGATGGCGACGTAGAAGACGATGAAGATGACGACCTGCAGGCTCGCGATCACGGGGCGAGCCTACGAGACATCAGGGGACGACGAGCAGGCCCTCGGCACGCGCCGCGGCCGCGAGGTGCTCGTCCCACGCGGCGACGACGAGGTCCGGCGACCGCAGCTCCAGGGCGGAGGCGAGGTGCAGGGCGTCCGCGGCGCGCAGCGGGTGGCGCCCGACGAGCGCGGCGGCCGACGCCGTGACGACGTCGCGCAGCTCGATCACGTGCAGCCCGGGCCACAGCCGATCCCACGCCGCGAGCGCCTGTGCCGCGGCCTCGTCGTCGAGCCGACCCGCGCGCCGGCCACCGGCCAGCACCGCCCGCACCTCGGCGTCGGCGAGCCGGGACGTGACGACGAGGTCGGCGCCGTCCCACAGCGCCACGACCAGCGCGGTACCAGGCTCGGCGACGCACAGCTTCACCAGCGCGCTGGTGTCGAGGTAGACGACCGCCATCTCAGCGTCGCAGCCGGCGGACCAGGTCCGAGACCCCACCCTTGGCTGCCGGGGCGCCGCGCTCCGTGGACGACCGCGCCGGTGGGCGCGGTGCCGGGGCGGGCGTCAGCAGCCCGTCCCGCTCCAGCCGCGTCAGCAGGTCCGCCGCCGCGATGCCGCTGAGCCTCGCCACCGGGATCCCGCGCTCGGTGATGACCACGTCCTCCCCGGCGCGTGCGGCCTCGATCCACTGCCTGAGCTCTGCGCGCAACGCGCTGACCGAGACGTCCACGCAGCGACCGTACCGAACCCGCGGCTCCGCGGGTCAGATCTCCGGCAGGGAGTCTCGGGCGACCTGCGGGTCGACGCCCGCCGCCTCCAGGAGGTCGACCACCAGCGAGCGGTGCAGCAGCACGAGGCTCTGCACCTGCCAGTCGAGGGCGGCCAGCCGGAACGGGTCGAGCGCACCGGAGACCGCCAGCAGCAGCGTCCGCGCGCGCTCGGGGTCCCGGCCCGCGCCGAGGGCTGCGGCGAGCTCGTCGACGGCCACGGCGGTGGCCTCCACCTGGACGGCGATCGTCGTCATGTCGTGCGTCTGCGCCTCGACCGCCGCGAGGCAGCGTCGCGCCAGCACCCGGGCGTTGCGCATGGCCCGGTCGACGAGGACCGCGTCGGCGGCGAGCCCGGCCAGCTCCTCGCGGTGCTTACGGATGGTCGGGGACACGCGGGCCAGCTCGCCCGCGTTGGTCGCCGTCTCGGACCACTCGTCGAGCGCCGGCTGGGACGCCCGCCCCCGCACGAGTGCGTCCTCGACGTCCGCCGTCGACCCCGCGCGCAGACCGCGCGCCAGGACGCGCAGCACGCCCGCCAGGTCCTCGACCGCAGCGCGGGCCAGGGTCCGGGGGTGCCGACGGGGGTCGCTCGGGGTGAGCAGCGCGACCGCGAGCGCCACGGCACCGCCGATCGCGGCGTCGATCCACCGGCCGACGGGCCCCCCGGTCGCGGAGATCGCCGGCAGGCCCACGATGACGAGCGCCTGCACGCCCGCCTGCGTGGTGAGCATCCCCCCGCGGTCGATGAACCGCGCGATGATCGCGGCCAGGAACAGGACGACGGCCACCTGCCACGCGCCGTTCCCGATGAGGTGCACCAGCAGGTCCCCGAGCGCGACCCCGATGGCCACGCCGACGGCCAGCTCGGCGACCCGTCGGACCGACCGGTCCGTGGTGAACCCGAGCGCGATCCACGCGCTGACGGGTGCGAAGAACGGGTACGGGTGCCCGATCGCGTACTTGGCGATGGCGAACGCGATCGCCGCCGCGATCGACGCCTGCAGGATCGGGAACCACGCAGCGCGGACGCGCGCCCAGCCCTGGCGCACCCGGATCTCGACGACGACGCGCGCACGCGAGTCGGAACCGGTCACAGCATCGGGTGCTGCCCCAGGCCGCGGGTCAGGGGTCCGCGGGCCGCCGGCCGGTCCACGGACACACCGTCGCCCGGGACGATCTGCTCCTGCCCGGCCGCGACGGACCCGGCCTCGGACTCGACGACGAGCTCCGCGTCCGCGGGCACGGACCGCTTGACCACTGCCAGCGCGACCGGACCGAGCTCGTGGTGGCGCGCGACGGTGGTGACGTGCCCGACGACCCGGCCCGGTTCCTGCGAGTCGGCCGTCTTCACCACGTCGTGCACGGACGCGCCGGGTTCGGGCAGCAGGTGCCCGGACCCGTCGAGGTGCAGCATCACGAGGCGACGGGGGGGTCGGCCGAGGTTGTGCACGCGCGCGACGGACTCCTGCCCGCGGTAGCAGCCCTTCGTCAGGTGCACCGCGGTGCGCAACCAGTCGAGCTCGTGCGGGATGGTCCGGTGGTCGGCCTCGTGGGACGCGCGCGGACGCCACGCCTCGACGCGGGCGGCCTCACTGGCCCAGGTGCCCACGAGCGGCCAGCCGGCGGCCTCCCGTGCGCGCACCTCCTCGACCAGCCGGTCGCGCGGGACCAGCACGAGCCGCCAGTCGCGGTCGGCGCCGGGGTGCTCGTCGTCGGCGGGCCCGTACCGGGTGCCACCGGTCGCCGTGGTGGGCCACGGGTCGCGCCAGGTGATCGGCTCGTCGGGCGTGCCCTCCGCGTCGACGGGCTCGCCGATGGCGGCCCAGTCGTCGGTCGCGTCGACGATCTCCACGCGCAGCATGAACTTCATCCGGTTCAGCCACGCCGCCAGCGCGATCGGCGTCTCGGTGATCAGCCAGGTGGTCTCGCCGTCGTCGACGACTGCCGCGGCGTGCTCGACGTGCCCCTGCGGGCTGAGCACCAGCAGCTCCGTCGAGGTCCGCGGCGTCAGCGCGGTCAGCTCCTGCGTGGTGATGGAGTTCAGCCAGGTCAGCCGGTCGGGGCCGGTGACGGTGACGACGCCGAGGTGCGACTGGTCCACGACGGCACCGCCGCGGGACAGGGCGCGCTGCTCGGCGGTGGGGTCGCCGTAGTGCCATGCGACCCCGTCGTCGGGGCCGGCCCCCCGGACTGCACCTCGTCGGGCCAGCAAGGGACTGACGTGACGGGGAGGCTCGCCGTGTGCGGAAGGCGTCTCGACGGGAACGTCGGTGGTCATCAGGCCTCGTCGTCGGTGAGGGCCTCGACGCGCGCGAGGCGGCCGGAGGCGTAGGACTGCATAGGGTGACCGAACGCGGCGATGTCGTGCGCCCACATGAGCTCGCCGTTGACGAGCCCGTACAGGCGCTTGCCGGCACTGACGTCGGCCCCGGAGGCCGTGCGCACGATGGCGTCGCTCACCAGGTCGATGCGTCCCTTGCCGACCGCCCCGATGTACACGGCGACGTGTCCCGACGGGTCCGCGACGAGGAGCTCCACGGCATGCTGGTCCTCGGTCAGCCCCCAGTCCGCGGGCCGCTCGGGCGGGATCCGCCAGTAGCCGGACTCGGTCTGCCAGACGGGCGCGGGCGGCTCGTCCTCCAGTGCAGCGGTGCTGGACGGCGCCACGACGAGGCGGATGGTCGACGTGTACGACAGGTACGGCCCGCCGTCGCTGGCGATGACGATCTCCTGCGTGAACGTCGCCTCGTCGATACCGGGGTAGTCGACGACGCCCTCACCGCGCCACGTGCCGACGAGCCACGCGAGCGGGTACACCTCGGGAGCGAGACCCTCGGGGTCGAGGACGAACGGCATGGAGCCTCCCAGCATCACGGCAGACGTCAGCGCTGGCCCTTGTAGAGCCGGTACACGACGAAGACGGAGAACCAACCGATCACCAGTGTCGCCGCGACCAGCAGGCCGATGAAGAAGATCTCGAGCCCAGTCATGCCGACGATCCTAACGAGCACTGACCCCTAACCTGTTCCGATGAGTCCTACGCCACGTCCCCTGGTGATCAAGACCACGTCCGGCACCGACCGTCCGGAGGCCACCAACCAGGCGTTCACCGTGGCTGCTGCCGCCGTCGCGGCCGGTGCGGACGTCAGCCTGTGGCTCACGGGCGAGTCGGCGTGGTTCGGGCTCCCGGGGCGCGCGGCCGACCTCGTCCTGGAGCACGCGACCCCCCTGGGCGAGCTGTTGGACCTGGTGCTCGAGGGCGGCCGCGTGACCGTGTGCACGCAGTGCGCCGCCCGCCGGGGCATCGGTCCGCAGGACGTGCTGCCGGGCGTCCGGATCGCCGGCGCGGCCGTGTTCGTCGAGGAGTCCCTGGCGGAGCGGGCCCAGGCGCTCGTCTACTAGACGGCGGCGCGCCCGGCGCGCAGCCGCAGGCCCAGCAGGTACATCTCGCACCCCAGGCACAGCCCGAACACCGCGTTGAGGAACGCCGCGACCAGCGCGAACGCGGCGGCGACCTGGACGGCGACGGCGACGCCGGCCAGCCCGAGCACCAGCCCCGCACCCGTGATGATCAGACCCACCAGCTGCGCGAACGTCGGCGGCCGGGGGTCCTCGAGCTCGGTCGGCGGCGCAAGGCGCGGGCGGACGAGCGTGCGGAACACCCAGCCCTGCCAGGTGCGACCGATGCCGCCGAACGCACCGAGCGCGAAGCTCGCGACGATCACGCCCAGGACGACGTAGGCGGCCGGGCTGGTGCCGAGCAGGAGGACGGCGACGAGCAGGACGAGGGTGACGGCGGCGCCGAAGCGTGGGGCGCGGGGGTCGATGCCGGCGGGGACGGGCGTGCTCATGGAGGGCTCCAGGGGGTCGCGCAAGGATGAGGGGTCCATCGGCCGGGGGCTGCGCGCCCGCGCCGGGAGCCGGCTCAGGCTGCGGAGACCCCGCCCGGACACGAGTCGAGAGCCGCGAGCGCGTGCCGACGGTCCGTGGCACCGGACAGGCGTCCGACCACGACGCCGCGGGCGTCGAGCAGGAGCGTGGTCGGGGTGCGCATGATGCCGAAGCGTCGCACGAGACCCAGGTGCTCGACCACGTCCATCTCGACGTGTGAGAGGCCCTCGTGCTCGGTGATGAGCTGCGCGAGGACCGCGTGGGTGCGGCGGCAGGGCGCACAGACCTCGCTGGAGAACTGCACGAACGTCGCCCGGTTGCCCAGCGGCACCCCGAGCTCGTCGGCGGTGAGGCGCGCGTCGTCGACCACGTCGACCGGGACGTCCGCGAGCAGCGCCCGGTCCACCGCGGTGTAGCGGCCGTTGCGCGACCGCCACCACAGGCCCAGCACCGCCGCGACGGCCAGGAGGGCGAGGACGAGCAGGACGCGGTCCACGCGTCAGCCCACCAGGACCCGGCCGACGACGTACACGAGGATGCCCGTCACGGTCACCGGCAGGGTCACGGCGGCCAGCGACGGCCAGCGCTTCTGGAGCGACGGCAGCTGGTCGAAGAGCGCGTGCAGGGTGGCGACGAGCACCCCGACGGAGAGCCCCAGCAGCGCGCCCGCCAGGGGGTCGATCGCCGGGAGCAGGACCCCGCCCAGGGCACCGGCCGCGGCTGCGGCCCCCGCGGTGGCCAGCGCACCGACCCACGGCCGAAGGTGCAGCGCGACGACGACCGAGCCGACGGCCAGCGCGAGGGCACCGACGACCACGATCGGCTCCCCGCCGGGCGTCCGGCCGATCGCGACCCACCCGGCCACGGCGACCGCGACGAGCGTGCCGGCGACCGTCCCGGACACCGACTCGACGAGGCGGGTGCGGCCGTCGCGCCGCAGGAGCTCGTTGAGGAACGCGAGCAGGATCGCGGCCGCGAAGACGACCGGGAGGTCCCGCAGGTACGGCTGCGTGACGGTGAGATGGACGACGGCGACGGCACCGACGCCTCCCAGCGCGACGACCGTCGCGGACCCCGGCTTGAACGGCAGGCCCGCGAGCGCCGGCCAGCCGAGGGCGAGCAGGATCGCGAGGACCGCCGCGGTGGCGCTCAGCGGCAGGCCGCCGAGGTAGCCGGCGACGGCCACGGCGGCGGCGAGCACGGCCGTGACGACCGCCCTGGTGGCGAGCTGCATGGAGTCCCCTACCGTCCTGCGACCGGGGTCACCGGGGGTACGCACGGCGGAACGGTCGGCACGGAGGGGAGGAGCACGCCGCCGATTGTCGCATCCCGGTGAGATCGGGCCGGCGCAAACCGGTGAGACGCGCCATCACCCGACCCGCGGGCGCAGGTTGCTCGGGTCGCGCGGTACCGTTGCCCCCACTCGCACGCGGGGAGGTCCCAGGTGGCAGATCTGCTGCTGCTCACTCCAGCGTCCGGGGGCTCCGCCCAGGTGCTCCCGGCCCTCGGTCTGTTGTCCCACCGCGTCCGTGTGCTTCCCGTCGAACCGTCGGCTCTCGTGGACGCACCGGACGCGGACATCGTCGTGCTCGACGCACGACGCGACCTGGTCACGGCCAGGACCACCTGCCGGCTGCTGCGCGCGACCGGGCTGACCGTCCCGCTCATCCTCGTGCTCACCGAGGGCGGCCTCACGGTCGTCACGGCCGAGTGGGGCGCGGACGACATCATCCTGGAGACCGCCAACCCGGCCGAGGTCGAGACGCGGTTCCGGCTGGTCATGGAGCGTGCGGCCACCGCGGGGTACGACGACGCGCCGCAGGAGATCTCGTCCGGCGAGCTCACGATCGACGCCGGGGGCTACACCGCCCGGCTCCGTGGTCGGCCGCTCGACCTCACCTACAAGGAGTTCGAGCTCCTCAAGTACCTGGTCCAGCACCCTGGCCGCGTGTTCACGCGTGCCCAGCTGCTGCAGGAGGTCTGGGGCTACGACTACTACGGAGGCACCCGGACGGTCGACGTCCACGTGCGACGCCTGCGCGCCAAGCTCGGGCCCGAGCACGAGCAGCTCATCGGCACGGTCCGCAACGTCGGCTACCGCTTCGACCCACCGAAGGACCGCCGTGGCGCGGTGGACGGTCGCAACGAGGTCCCGGAGCCCGCGGACGCGTAGCCTGTCCCGCGGTGCGCCGGGAAGCCTGGTCGGCAGTCCCACCAGCCTGCCCGGAGGTCCTCGTGCCCACGCCCGCCCGTCGCCTGTTCGCCGCCCTCTCCCCCGGCGCCGAGCGCAACCTGCTCGACACCCTGCGCGGCGAACGCGTCGGCGGGTCCCTGCTGCTCGCCGGCACCGTCGTCGCCCTGCTGTGGGCCAACGTCGCACCGGCGTCGTACACGGCGGTCTCGGACACCGTCGTCGGACCCGCGGCGCTGCACCTCGACCTCACCCTCGCCACCTGGGCGACCGACGGGCTGCTCGCGATCTTCTTCTTCGTCGTGGGGCTCGAGCTCAAGCGGGAGATCGTCGCCGGTGAGCTGCGCAACCCGCGCACGGCGGTGGTGCCCATCGTCGCCGCGGTCGGCGGCATGCTCGTCCCCGCCGCCATCTACCTCGCCGTCAACCTGTCGTCCCCCGACGGCAACGTGCGCGGGTGGGCGGTCCCGACGGCGACGGACATCGCGTTCGCGGTGTCCGTCCTCGCGATCGTGGGGCGCAGCCTGCCGAACGCGTTGCGCGCGTTCCTGCTCACCCTCGCGGTCGTCGACGACCTGCTCGCGATCATCGTCATCGGCGCGGTCTACACCGAATCGGTCTCCGCGCTCTGGCTGGGCGCCGGCGTCGCGACCGTGGTCGTGTTCGCGCTCCTGATCCGGCGGGGCTGGGTCAGCGGGTGGCTGCTGGTGCCCCTCGGCGTCGTCGCGTGGGCGGCGGTCCACGCGTCCGGCGTCCACGCGACGATCGCGGGGGTCGCTCTCGGTCTCGTCGTGCCCGCCACGCCCGAGGCCACCCGACGGGCGCTCCGGCTCGACGCGCTGCCGACGGAGTCGCTCGCGGAACGGTGGGAGCACCTGTGGCGACCCCTGTCCGCCGGGATCGCCGTGCCCGTGTTCGCGCTGTTCGCGGCGGGGGTGACCCTCAGCCTCGGCACGGTGCGGACGACGTTCGACGACCCCGTCGCGCAGGGCGTCGCGCTCGGCCTCGTCGTCGGCAAGCCTCTGGGCATCCTCGGTGCCACCTGGCTGGTCGCCCGGTTCACGCGCGCGACGCTGGCCCCCGGCCTCGGCTGGGCGGACGTGGGGGCCGTCGGGCTGGTCGGCGGGATCGGGTTCACCGTCTCGCTGCTCGTGGGCGAGCTCGCGTTCGGCGCCGGGAGCCCGCACGACGACCACGTCGTCGTCTCCGTGCTCGTGGCGTCGCTCGTCGCGGCCGTCCTCGGCGGGACAGCCCTGTACCAGCGCGACCGGCATCACGCGCACGTGGCAGCCCGGGCCTCACGCGACACCGACGAGACCGGGTAGGTTCGGCACCGATGAGCACCGTCGACTCCGCCTCGCTCCTCGTCGACGGCCCGTGGGAGCACCGCTACGTGGCCGCGAACGGCGCACGGTTCCACGTGGCCGTCGCCGGCCCCGACGACCGCGACGCCCCTCTGGTCGTGCTCCTGCACGGGATCCCGCAGTTCTGGTGGGCGTGGCGCCACCAGCTGCCCGCCCTCGCCGACGCGGGCTACCGGGTGGCGGCGATGGACGTCCGCGGCACGGGGGGCTCCGACAAGCCACCGGTGGGCTACGACGTCCCGACGCTGTCCGCCGACGTCGCGGGTGTCATCCAGTCGCTCGGCGCCGCGGACGCGGTGATCGTCGGCAGCGGCACGGGCGGCGAGATCGCGTGGGCGATGGCCGGCCTGCACCCCGCCCGCGTCCGCGCGGTCGCCGCGCTCGCGGCCCCCCACCCGCTGGACACCCGTCGGCACCCCCGTACCGCCGTCCGCCCGTCCGCGCTGCGCCGGCTGGCGTTCGTGCAGCTGCCGTCGTTCCCGGAGCAGGCCCTGATGGAGGGCGACCTGGTGGTCCAGCTCCTGCGCGACTGGGGCGGCGTGACGGGCTGGCTCGACCCCCGTGCGGAGACGATGTACCGGTCCGCGGCGCGCGTGCCCTTCGCGGCGCACAGCCAGATGGAGCAGCTGCGCTGGATGGTCCGGTCACGGCCCCGCCCCGACGGCCGCCGCTACCACTCGACGCTCGCGGAGAGCACCCGGCCGCTCCCGGTCCTGCAGGTGCACGGCGGTCGCGACGGGCTGCGACCTGCGTCCCGCGCAGCCCTGTCCAAGGACACGGCCGCGCTGGTGGCGTCGCGCTACCAGTACGAGCTGCTGCCGCAGGCCGGCCACTACCCCGCGGAGGAGGAGCCCGAGCGCGTCACCGAGCTGCTCCTGGCCTGGCTGCGCGAGGTCGAACCCCTCACGGCTTGACCATCGCTGCCGCCTTCGCGGGATCGAGCTCGCCGATCCCCGCCGACGGGCACATCGCCGCGACCGGGCACGCCCCGCACGCGGGCCTGCGCGCGAAGCAGGTGCGCCGCCCGTGGAAGATCAGCCGGTGCGAGGCCATCGTCCAGTCCTTGCGGGGCAGCAGCGCGCCGAGCTCCTGCTCGACGACCAGCGGGTCCGTGCTCGTGGTGTAGCCGAGTCGCAGGGACAGGCGCATGACGTGCGTGTCCGTGGTGATCCCCGGGACGCCGAACGCGTTGCCCAGCACCACGTTGGCCGTCTTGCGACCCACGCCCGGCAGCGTCACGAGGTCCTTCAGGCGCCCCGGGACCTCCCCGTGGAACCGGTCGACGATGGCCTGGGACAACCCCATCACCGACTTCGTCTTGGCCCGGAAGAAGCCCGTCGGCCGCAGGATCTCCTCGACCTCCTCGGGGTTCGCGGCCGCCAGCGCGGCCGCGTCCGGGAAGCGCGCGAAGAGGACCGGCGTCGTGAGGTTCACGCGGACGTCCGTGGTCTGCGCCGACAGCACGGTGGCGACCAGCAGCTCGAACGGGCTCGTGAAGTCCAGCTCGCAGTGCGCGTCGGGGTAACGCACGGTCAGGGCACGGTCCACGCGACGGGCGCGACGGGTGCGGGCGAGGGGCGACTCGTCGATCTCTGCTCCAGTCACGCCCGGCAGCGTACGACGAACCGCCCACACCCGTGCGGGGTGCCACTGACCTGGGACATTGCTCCCTTGGGGTGATCCCGGGGCGCACACGGGTGCCTGCGCTCAAGGTCGGCCCGTATCGGGCCGAATCCACCCACGGCACCCGTTCGAGGTGCCCGTCCGAGGAGGACCTGCCCCATGACGTCACCCGTCGAGCAACGGGTCAATGATCTCCGCCTCGACCGGCGCGCGCTGCGCGCCGAGCGCGCTCGGGTCGCCTGGTGGCGCCGGCTCGTGCGCGCCCGCCTCGACCTGGCGGTCGCGCAGGCGGCCCGCCCGGACTCGCTCGGCGAGGAGATGGCGTTCCAGCTCCCGCTCGACGTCGGTCTCGACGTCCCCCGCCCTGCCGCGCTCGCCGCGGTGCTCGACTCCAGCACCGAGGCCGTCGACCGGCTGGGCGAGCTGAAGGCCCTCGACGAGCAGCTCTCCACCTACGCCGCCGGGGTCGAGGACGCGCTCACGCGGGCCACGGACCGGCTCATCACGCGCCTGGCGGCGGACCCCGCCGTCGTCGCCGTCGGCCTGCGGGAGCCCCTGGGCCGCGGATGACACCATCCATGGGGCAGACTGAGTGCGGATCGGGCCGCTGACCAGCAGCCGGTTCCACCGTCTCCATCGTGAACGATGCCGCCACCGGGACGACCCGGGGCGCGGCCAGAGAGGTGAGGTGTCCCCGTGGAGGACGACATCGTGCTGTCGGCGCCGCTGTTCGCCGGGCTCGACCCCGAGGCGTCCGAGACGCTCGTCGCGACGATGAAGCCGATCGAGATCGCGCGCGGCGACGCCCTCTTCCAGGAGGGCGAGCCCGGCGACCGGCTCTACGTCGTCCGCGAGGGCAAGATCAAGCTCGGCCGACGCTCGAACGACGGCCGCGAGAACCTGCTCGCCGTCCTCGGCCCGGGTGAGATGTTCGGTGAGCTGAGCCTCTTCGACCCCGGCCCCCGCACGGCGACCGCGACGGTCGTCGCCGACGCGGTGGTCCTCGAGCTCGGGCACAGCGACCTCATCCAGTGGCTCCAGGACAAGCCGACGGTGGCGCAGCACCTGCTCCAGGCGCTCGCGCGACGGCTGCGCCGGACCAACGAGGCGCTCGCCGACCTGGTGTTCTCGGACGTCCCCGGTCGCGTCGCCAAGGCGCTGCTGGACCTGTCGACGCGCTTCGGCGAGAAGGTCGACGAGGGAATCCGGGTCGCCCACGACCTCACGCAGGAGGAGCTCGCGCAGCTCGTCGGTGCGTCGCGGGAGACCGTCAACAAGGCCCTCGCCGACTTCGCCGCACGCGGCTGGGTGCGTCGCGAGGGCCGCGCGGTGGT
Organism: Cellulomonas sp. Leaf334; assembly: GCF_001424195.1. Lineage (GTDB taxonomy): Bacteria > Actinomycetota > Actinomycetes > Actinomycetales > Cellulomonadaceae > Cellulomonas. The sequence goes on from NZ_LMOO01000008.1 coordinate 342,899, forward strand.
CCTGCTCGACGTCGAGCGTCTGGAGCGCCGGGCGCGCTAAGCGAGCTCGACGACGATCTCGACCTCGACCGGCGAGTCCATCGGCAGCACCGCCACGCCCACGGCGGAGCGCACGTGCACACCCGCGTCGCCCAGGACGGCGTGCAGCAGGAGGCTGGCACCGTTGACGACGGCGGGCTGGGCGGTGAACGCCGGGTCGCTCGCGACGAACCCGACGACCTTGGTCACGTGCACGATCCGGTCGAGCGCGTCGGCACCCTGCGGGCCACCGTCGGCGGAGACCACGGCAGCGACCGCCGCGAGCGCGTTGAGCGCACACGTCCGCGCGTAGCCCGCGGCGTCGTCCGGGGAGATCAGGCCGGGCCCGATCCCCACCTTGCCGGTGGCCGGCAGCGCACCCGCGACGAACGGCAGCTGGCCCGAGGTGTAGACGTAGGCGCCGGACCGGACGGCCGGGACGTACGCCGCGAGGGGCAGCGCCACCTCGGGCAGCTCCAGACCCAGCTCCGCGAGCCGGGCGGCGGCGCCCATCAGGACTCCTTGGGCCGCTTGAGGTAGGCCACGAGGCCGGCGTCGGGTCCCTGGATCACCTGGACGAGCTCCCAGCCGTCGGCTCCCCACTGGTCGAGGATCGCCTTCGTGGCGTGAATGATGAGCGGAATCGTCGCGTACTCCCACGTCGTTGCCATGGGCTCACCCTAGGGCCCGGCGAGCAGTCGGAGCGCTCTCACACCGCGTCGACGACGTCCGTCCCGACGAGCTCGCTGCGCCAGGACCGCACCTCGGGTCGCCGCCGGAGCAGGGCACGCCGTTCGCGCTCGGTCATCCCGCCCCACACGCCGAAGTCCATGCGGTTGTCGAGCGCGTCGGCGAGGCAGGCGAGCCGGACGGGGCAGCCCGTGCACACCGAGCGCGCCTCACGCTGCGCAGCGCCCTCGACGAAGAGAGCGTCGGGGGCGACCTTGCCGGTCCCGCACGCTGCGAGCGCTGTCCAGTGCGCGTCCTGCACGAGTGTGGTCACTCATCCTCCTGAGCACGCCGACGGGAGCGTGCCGTGGCATCCGCACCCGAGTCCTGCCGGGAAACTACTGGTCCGAGCACCCCTGTGGCGAGACTCCGTTCGGGTCATTTCGTCAGATGGACGCGTGACCGGGTCAGATCCGGTCCTGCGCCGATGTGCAGGTCCCGTGCAGGTCGGGACGCCGAGGGCCGTGAGGGCGGGGGTATGACAGGACCTCCTACTACCCTGACGGCATGCCGAACCCTGCGCGCCAGCGCGGCCGACAGGTCAACGCCTTCCAGGCGCTGGCCCTCCTGCTCACGTTCGCGCTCGTCGCGGGCGTGTCCGGGGTGCTCGCCGCCGGTCTCGTCCTGCCCGGAGTTGCCGTCGCGAACGGCGTCACCGACATCACGGTCACCGCCTTCGACGACCTGCCGACCGAGCTCGACCAGAAGGAGCTCCCGGAGAAGTCGGTCATCAAGGCCGCGGACGGCACGCTGCTGGCGACCTTCTGGACGCAGAACCGCGTGGTGGTCCCGCTCACCGAGATCGCCCCGCTGCTGCAGCAGGCCGTCGTCGCGACGGAGGACAAGCGCTTCTACAAGCACGTGGGTGTCGACCCGACCGGCATGCTCCGCGCGTTCGTCAAGAACCAGACGGACGAGGACGGCGGGCAGGAGGGCGCCTCGACGCTCACGCAGCAGTACATCAAGAACGTCCTCATCGAGGAGGCGCTCAGCAAGGAGACCGAGGCCGAGAAGCTCGCGGCTCTCCAGGATGCCCGCGGGGCGAGCGGCACCGAGGGGTACGCGCGCAAGCTGCGCGAGGCGAAGCTCGCGATCGCGCTCGAGAAGACGATGACGAAAGAGCAGATCCTCGAGAAGTACCTGAACATCGCGCCGTTCGGTGCCTCGGTCTACGGGGCGGAGTCCGCGGCGCAGTACTACTTCACCAAGCCGGCCAAGGACCTCAACTACCTCGAGGCCGCCACGATCGCGGGTGTCACGCAGAGCCCGACCAAGTGGGACCCGGTGCTCAACCCCGAGGCCTCACAGACGCGACGTGACCGCGTCCTGAAGCTCATGAACGAGCAGGGCTTCATCACCGACGAGGAGTACGCCGCCGGCGTCGCGACGCCGCTCCCGGACACCCTGCACGTCACCCCGCTGAAGCAGGGCTGCATGGCAGCGGGCGACGTGATCGCCGGCTCCGGCTACTTCTGCGACTTCGTCACCAAGATCATCGCGAACGACGAGGCCTTCGGTGCCACTCGGGACGAGCGGATCGGCCTGCTGTACCAGGGCGGGCTCACCATCACCACGACGCTCGACCCGGGGATGCAGCGGTTGGCCGATGCCGAGGTGAAGGCCGGCATCCCGGTCGACGACCCGTCGGGTGTCGCCAGCGCGATCGTGACCGTGCAGCCCGGCACCGGCAAGGTCCTGTCGATGGCGCAGAACCGGACGTACGCAGCGGCGGCGACGCCCGGGACGCGCGAGGAGTCCGTCAACTTCAACACCGACGGCGCGTACGGCGGCTCGGGCGGCTTCGCACCGGGCTCGACGTTCAAGCCGCTCACCCTGCTCGAGTGGCTCAAGCAGGGCCACAGCCTCTACGAGCAGGTCAACGGCACCGCGCGGACCATGAACGAGAACATGTTCACCACCTGCGGCGCCAAGGGCGGGAACGTCCCCTGGCCGGTCCGGAACTCCGAGGGCGGCGCCGGGATGATGACCGTGCTGCAGGGCACGCAGCAGTCGGTCAACCTCGCCTACGTGACCATGGCCAGCCAGCTGGACATGTGCAACATCATGAAGGGCGCGGAGGCCCTGGGCGTGCACACGGCCAAGCCGAAGCCGGACGGTACGACCACGCCGTCGGTCAACCCGTCGAACGTCCTCGGCACCGACTCCGTGGCCCCCCTGACGATGGCGTCGGCGTTCGCCACGTTCGCGTCGGGCGGCATCTACTGCAAGCCGATCGCGATCACCAGCGTCCAGAACGCCCAGGGCGAGGAGCTCCCGATCCCCCCGGCCAACTGCACGCAGGCGGTCGAGACCAAGTACGCCAACACGGTGACGTTCGCGCTGAGCAACGTGTGGAAGGGCACCGCCTCGAAGGTCGGCGCCCCGCCGTTCCCGTCGGCAGGCAAGACCGGCACGACGACGAACAACGAGGACACCTGGTTCGTGGGCTACACGCCGCTGCTGGCGACCGCCGTCTGGGTCGGCTTCTCCGAGGCCCCCAGGCCTGTCCAGGACATGACGGTCAACGGCCGGTGGGTTCCGAACGCCTACGGCTCGACCATCGCCGCACCGACCTGGAAGCGCTTCATGACCCAGGTCCTGGCCGGCGCCGAGAACCCCGGCTTCGGAGCTCCGGACGACAAGCTCGTCTTCGGCGAGAAGGTTCCCGTGCCGTCCGTCGTCGGAAAGTCCGAGGCTGACGCGCGAGCGACCCTCCAGCGGGCCGGCTTCAACGCCGCCGTGGACCCGACCCAGGTGCCTTCGACCCTCCCGGCCGGGACCGTCGCGGCGCAGAACCCGTCCGGCACCGCCACGCGCGGCACGTCGGTCGTCCTGACGCTGTCCAACGGACAGCCACCCGCCGGTCCGGACCCGAACCAGCCCGGCCTGCCCGGGTGGCCGGGCAACGGCAACGGTGGCGGCAACGGTGGCGGCGGCGGCGGCGGGCCGAAGCCGTAGTGGCGGTCACGACGTCCGGCGTCGCCCGCACCGCGGGGGCGCTCGCGCTCGCCGGTGCGGGTGCGCTCGCGTACGCCTCGCTGGTCGAGGTGCGCTGGTACACGCTGCGGCAGGTCACCGTGCCCGTGCTCCCCGCGGGCCAGGACCCGTTGCGCATCCTGCACATCTCGGACCTGCACCTGACGCCCGGCCAGCGCAAGAAGGTCGACTGGGTCAAGGACCTGGCGTCTCTGGACCCGCACCTGGTGGTGGACACGGGCGACAACTGGGCGCACCTCGACGCGATGCCGGCGCTCCTGGAGGCTCTGGAGCCGCACCTCGCAGTCCCCGGGGCGTTCGTGCTCGGCTCCAACGACTACATCGCGCCGACCCCGAAGAACCCCGCCAGGTACCTCCTGCCGGACGCTCGGCGACACCCGGAACGACGCCCGGCGGAGCTGCCCTGGCGCGAGCTCACGTCGCGTTTCCGGTCGGCCGGCTGGGTCGACCTCACCAACCGCCGGGACGTGCTCAAGGTCGACGGCCGGGTGCTGTCCCTCGTGGGGACCGACGACGCGCACCTGGACCGCGACCGGTTCCCCGCCGCCGGCGACGTCGACGACGCCCGGACCGGACCGGTGCCCGTCGACCTGCACCTGGGCATCACGCACGCGCCCTACCGCCGCGTCCTCGACGCGATGCACGCCGACGACGTCGACCTGGCGATCGCCGGGCACACGCACGGCGGCCAGCTCGCTGCGCCCCTCTGGGGCGCCCTGGTGACCAACTGCGACCTCGACACGCGCCGCGCCAAGGGCCTGCACGGGTGGCCGGGCCCGCGCCCGGACCAGCCGGGCGGTGCGGGTTCCACGTGGATGCACGTGTCCGCCGGGCTCGGGACCTCGCCGTACGCACCCGTGCGGTTCGCGTGCCGACCCGAGGCGACGCTGCTCACGCTCGTCGCCGGCTGACGCGGGGCCCAGAGGGCTCACGTCAGCACTCCCGGGTACTCGTCGGGCTCTTCAGGATGACACCGTGGATGTTCTCGGGCAGTCCGTGGATGCCGTGGTTGATGACCCCCGTGCCGATGCCGGGGCGCCGCGAGACGAGCCGCGTCGACCTCTCCGGCTGCGACCGCCGGACAGGAGCGAGCCTCCTCCACCAGTTTCGTAGATGGGCACGGCGTCGGCTATCCTTGCCAGGCTCCACGGGGTGTGGCGCAGCTTGGTAGCGCGCTTCGTTCGGGACGAAGAGGTCGTGGGTTCGAATCCCGCCACCCCGACAGTGTGATCTCGCAGGAGATCGGAAACGGGTCGAACCGATGGTTCGGCCCGTTTCGTCGTTGGCGGGCGAGACGGTCGGCGTCGGTAGTCGCGGGTGGGATCGATGGGGACGCCCATCTCGTGACGATCGTCGGGTGCACGATGATCGCGAGACCCCTCGGCCACAGGGATGCCTCATCGCCTGAGCCCAGTGCGTGGACGCCGCCGCCACGTCGCGGAAACTCCTCGACGAAACAGCCACAGACCCTGTGACATTTGTCATAGTCTGTCCCGACCCGGACCTCCGGGCTCATGTCCACGCCGCTCGGGCCGGGCACGGTTGCCGGCCTCGGGTCAGACGAACTCACAGAGGAGACATCCATGCAGACAAGGCACAGAGTCAGCGCGTTCGCCGTGTCGCTGCTCATGCTCGCCGGGATCTCGGTCGCCACCGCGGGCAGCGCCGCAGCGGCCCTGCCCGTCTGCAACACGGCCGCCAACGTCTGGGACACCGACTTCACCAACGGCGCCCGGGACTTCACGACGTGGGAGCCCGTGTCGACCACTGCCACGCACTTCAACCAGTGCGTCCTGTACCAGAACGTGTCGAGCAGGACGGCCGTGAAGGCGCTCCAGACCGCTCTCAACGCCTGCTACGGCAAGGGTCTTCTCGTGGACGGCTACTTCGGCAACGGCACCCGCTCGGCGCTCGTCGCCGTGCAGCGCAGCCTCGGGAGGAACCCCGACGGTGTCTTCGGCCCTGACACGGAGTTCTGGATGAAGTGGCCGCGCTACTGGGCTGACAACGGCAGCTACTGGGGGTGCTTCAGCACCTGGGAGATCCACAACTGATCGACCGGCGGCAGCACGGACAGGCCCGGCCAGGACGTGCTGGCCGGGCCTGTCCGTGCTCTGGCGGTCTGAGGCCAGGTCAGCCGCGCGGGCCCAGGTACTCCACGTACCCGTCGACGGTGTCGATCCGCACGTGGGTCGACGAGGTGGGGTCGACGGCCCCCTCGACCGTCTGCCGGCCGTCGAGAGTGGTGATGTCGAGCGCGACCGGCTCGCCCGTGCCATACACCGTGACGCCGCCGTCGATCGAGCGGACGTCGATGTTCGCCCGCGCGTCCGAGATCTCGGTCCGCCCGTCGCTGGACCGGGTGATGACGTCCCCGGAGATGTCGGAGACCTCGATGGGTCCGTCGGACGAGCTCACGTCCACCGTGCCGCGGACGTCGGTGACGGACGCACGGGCGTCGGACGACCGGACCGTCACGTCGCCGTCGATGTCGGACACGTCCACCGACCCGTCGCTGACGTGCACGTCCAGGGGGCCGCGCAGCGTGGTGGCGGTCACGGACCCGTCGCTGGTGCGGACGAGCACGGCCGTGCCGTCGGGGACGGTCACGTCGAGCGACGCCGAGCAGAAGCCGGGCCGCCACCACTCGCACCGGTAGCTCACGCGCAGGCGGTCCGGGGACTCGTCGACGCGGTAGCTCGCGGCGGACAGGACCGTCCGCGCCGTCCGGTCGACCTCGACCCGGTCGCCGCCGGTGGTCACCGTGACGTGCCCGTCGGCGACGAGCTCGACCACGGGCGCCCCGGCGTACGTGGCGGACTCGGTCACGGTGGTCGCGCCCTCGGACCCCAGGGCGAGCAGGTCCACGGCGCTGAACCCGCCCGACAGGAGCAGGACGCCGCCGACGATCCCGCCGACCCACGTCAGGGCGCGGGCACGCGGGCTGCGCGGGGTGGGGCTCGGCGCGTCGACCGGCCGCTCCAGGGTGCTGGTCATGGTCGTTCTCCGTTCGTGGGTTCGTGCTCCAGCCAGCGCAGCACGGCGAGCACGCGGCGGTGGTCGTCGGCGGCCTGCGGGAGGTCGAGCTTGGTGAGGATCGAGGTGACGTGCTTCTCCACGGCGGGGAGCCCGACGACGAGACGGTCGGCGATGGCCGCGTTGGAGCGGCCCTCCGCCATGAGACCGAGCACGTCCCGCTCGCGCGGGGTCAGGGTCTCGAGGCCGGACCGACGGGTCCGGGCGAGGATCTGGGCGACGACCTCGGGGTCGATCACCGTGCCGCCGCCGGCCACGCGGCCGAGGGCGTCGAGGAACTCGTCCACGTCCGCCACCCGGTCCTTGAGCACGTAGCCGAGGCCGCGCACGTCGCCGGCGAACAGCTCCCGGGCGTACCGCTGCTCGACGTACTGCGACAGGACCAGCACGGGCAGCCGGGGGTGCAGGCTGCGCAGGTGCACGGCGGCCCGCAGGCCCTCGTCGGTGTGCGACGGGGGCATCCGGACGTCGGTGACCAGGATGTCGGGCACGGCGTCGGCCGGACCGAGGGCGGCCACGACCTCGTCGGCGGTGGTGTAGCCGGTGACGTCGTGCCCCTCGGCGGCGAGCAGCCGGGTGAGGCCGTCCAGGAGGAGGACCGAGTCCTCCGCGATCACGATGCGCACGGCACCTCCACGGTCAGTCGGGTGCCGGCTCCGGCCGGGCTGTCCAGGTCGAACGTGCCGTCGAGGGCGGCGACACGGCTGCGCAGTCCGTCGAGCCCGCTGCCGGGGGTCGCGACCGCTCCCCCACGCCCGTCGTCGGCGACGAGGAGGCGCAGGTTCGGGCCGGTGACGGTCGCCGTCACGGTCACCGCCGAGGCGGACGCGTGCTTGGCGGCGTTGGTCAGGGCCTCGGCGACGACGAAGTACGCGGCGGCCTGCGCGGACGTGCTGGCGCGGCCCAGGGCGGGTGGGTCGGGGACGTCGACGCGGACGGGGACGGGACTGCGGGCCGCCAGCGCGGACAGGGCCGCGTCGAGGCCGCGGTCGGTGAGGACCGCCGGGTGGATGCCGCGGACCAGGTCGCGCAGCTCGGCGAGCGTCTCCTTGACCTCGCGGTGCGCGTGCTCCAGGGCAGCGGCCGCCTCCGGGTCGCTCGACACCTTGCGCCGCGCGCTGCCCAGCTCGACGCCGAGCGCCACGAGCCGCTGCTGGGCGCCGTCGTGCAGGTCGCGCTCGATGCGTCGGCGCTCCTCGTCGGCGGCACCGACGGCGGCCGTGCGGGTCTCGGTGAGCTGCACGGCCCGCCCCTCGGCCCGGACCGCGCGAGCCTGCGCCTGCCGCGCCAGCTCGACGGCCTCGGCGCGGGGCGACGACCCGAGCAGCGTCCGCCCGAGGCGGACGATGGCGAGCGACCCCGCCTGGACGACGAGGGCGCCGATCCACGCGCAGAGGAGGGCCGCCGGGACCATGAGAACCAGCGGGATCGGGGGCTGGGTCAGGCCGGCGGCCGTGGCGATGACCGGGTACACGAGCCCGCCGAGCGCGAACCCGCCGGCGAACGTGACAGCGATGCCCTGGGCCGTCAGGAGCAGCCCGGCGACCACCAGGTAGGCGACGTGCGCCCACGTGCGGCTGTCGGACAGCACGGCCCACCAGCTGGCCCAGACCCCGTCACGGCGCGGGTACGTCGGCGCGGGGATGGTGACGTCGAGCTGCGCGTGCAGGCGTGCCCGCTCGATGGCGGCGAAGGGCCGGCACGCCCACAGCGTCGCGACGAGCATCGGGATGCCCACGACCAGCACGAGCAGGGACAGGGAGAGCGACAGGGCGACGGTGAACGCGATCGCCGCGACGAGGAGGACGAAGGATCCGACGACGATCTGCGAGATGCCGCGCCACGTCGCCACGGACACGGGTGCCGCGGCGAGCGCGCGCCAGTCGGCGAGCGCGGGAGCGACGACGCGGATGTCGTCGGACGCGCTGCTCGGAGGTGTCGGTGAGGTCATGACAGTGACGCTAGGGCTCGGGGCCGATCCGCAGACAGCCTGACCACCCACGAGGGCAGGGTGGGGTCAGCCCTACCACGCAGGACGGGCCGGTCCCCCGAGGGAGACCGGCCCGTCCGTCATGCGACTAGCCGACGGTGCAGGTGGCACCGTTCAGCGTGAACGCGGTCGGGTTGGTGTTGGTCCCCGAGTGGGAGCCGTTGAACCCGATGTCCGTCGTCTGACCGGCACCGAGGGTGCCGTTCCAGGCGGCGTTCTTCGCCGTGACCGCCGTGCCGGACTGCGACCAGTCGGCGCTCCAGCCCTGCGTGACCTTCTGGCCGTTGGCGAACGAGAACCCGAGGGTCCAGCCGTTCAGCGCCGACGTGCCCGTGTTGGTCACCTTGACGGAGGCCGTGAAGCCCGTGTTCCAGCTGCTGGCGTTGTACGTCACCTTGCAGGAGCCGGTCGGCGTGCTCGGCTGGGTCGTCACCGAGAGGGCCGACGACGCGGCGGACACGTTGCCCGCGACGTCCCGTGCCCGGACGGTGTACTGGTACGCCGACGCCGCCGTGAGGCCGCTGTCGGTGTACGACGCGGAGGTCGGCGTGCCGACCTTCGTCGTGCCCCGGTAGACGTCGTAGCCGGCCAGGCCGGAGCCACCCGTGTCCGTGGACGCGGTCCACGTGAGGGCGACGCTGGTCTGGGTGACGGTCGTCGCGACGAGGCCGGACGGCACCGACGGTGCGATCGTGTCCTGCGTCGACCCCGGCAGGGTCGTGACCGACAGGGCCGACGACGCCGCGGAGATGTTGCCCGCCACGTCCTTCGCCCGGACGGTGTACGAGTACGCCGTGTTCGCCGTCAGACCCGTGTCGGAGTACGACGTCGTCGTGGTGGAGCCGACGCGCGTCGTACCCCGGTACACGTCGTACCCGGCCAGGCCGGACCCGCCGCTGTTGTCGGTCGACGCCGCCCAGGACAGCGTGAGGCTGTTCTGGGTGACCGAGCTCGCCGCGAGACCCGTGGGGACGCTCGGCGCGGTCGTGTCGGACGGCGTCGCCCGGGTGGTGACGGACAGGGCCGACGACGCGGCGGACACGTTGCCCGCGACGTCCTTGGCCCGCACGGTGTACGAGTACGCCGTCGACGCGGTCAGGCCGGTGTCCGTGTACGACGTGGTGGTCGAGGAGCCGACCAGCGCGCCGCCGCGGTAGATGTCGTAGCCCGCGACGCCGGAGCCACCGGTGTTGTCCGTCGAGGCCGTCCACGAGATCGCGGCGGACGTCGACGTGGTGGTGCCGGTGAGAAGACCCGTCGGGACCGACGGCGCCGTGGTGTCGACCGGCGGGGGCGTGGTGCCCTCGAACAGCCGCGCGTAGTCGGCGAGCGCACCCGCGATGGCGGTCTGCGCCCAGAACCGGTGGAACGTGAACTGCGGCGCCACACCCGTGGCCAGGGCCGTCTGCATCTTCGGCCAGGCGGGGTCGTTCTTGTACCAGGAGCGGATGTCCAGGAACGAGACGCCCGGCTTGATCACGTCGCCGTTGGGCATCGTGCCCGTCCAGCCGGAGGGGATGTAGATGCCGTTGCCGCCGGCGACGTACGTGTCGTCGAACCGCAGGAAGTCCCCACGGGTCTCGACCGTGCCGACGCCCAGGTCGTCCTGGTTGGAGGCCCAGATGGCGTCGAGCAGGGCCTTGGCCTTGTCACGCGACGCGGTGTCGCCCGACTTGGCGGCGTAGAAGAGCAGCGCACGGGCGGTGTCGCCGGCGACGCCGACGTCCTGGCCGTAGCTCTTGACCGCGACAGACAGACCCGAGTTGGAACCGGGGCTCGTCTTGTTCCAGGTGTCCGGCTTACCGGTCCAGGTCAGCTCCGAGGGAACCTTCCAGTCGGCGCCGTCCGTGGAGATGTTCGCGACGACCCAGGGGACCCACTTGTCGAGGATCTTCTTGGCCTGCGCGTTGCCGGAGGCGTAGTACAGCTCGGCGACGCGCTGGACGCCCCACGCCTGCATGCCGAACCACTGGTTCGACGGCGGGTCGTTGTAGACGGGCGCCTCGGTGTAGCCCATGCCGTAGAACGTGGGCGTGCCGCTCGGCGGCGTCGCGTAGGCGCCGCCCCAGCTGTTGGTCGCACCACCGGCGATGCCGCCCTGGGGTGCCTGCAGCCAGGTGTAGAACTCGAGCTGACGCTCGAGCGAGGCCGCCCAGTCGCTCTTGGCGCTCGCCGACTTCGGCGTCAGGGCCGAGTCCGTCGACAGTGCGTACGCGGCGAGCGGGTTCTGGTAGCCCATGTGCGCGTGCGACGAGCTGACGCGCCATGCCCAGCCGGCGCTGGTGTCGAGCGCGCCGCCCCACGCCAGGTACCAGGACAGCAGGTAGTGCGCGCTGTCCTTGCCGGTGCCCGCGGGGCAGCTCGGCGACGTGCAGCCGATCGTCTTGAAGTACTTGTCGAACAGCGTGTAGCGCAGGTAGTCGCCCATCTTGGCGGCCTTCGTGACGATGGAGGCGACGTCGGCCTGCTTGCCCTGCTCGGTGGCCCACTTGTTGGCCCAGTAGACCGCCTCGACGGCACGCGCGTCGGCGTCGGACGCCGAGGTGTACTTCCACTGCTTCGAGTACGAGGCGTCACCCGTGAACAGGTCGAGGAACCCGTTCTTGCCGCCGTACTTGAACTCCTCGCAGCTCGGCTGCGGGACGGTCTCCCAGACCGACTCCTGCTCGCCGCGCTGGAACGTGTTGATGAAGGACGAGCCGGTCGCGGTCGGGCCGAGCTCGCAGCCCGTCCCGGGGGTCGCACCGAAGCCGTACTTGTTGTCGACGTCCGCGAGCCAGTGCATCTGGTAGATGTCCGGCGTGCCGTACGTGGACTTCAGCTCGTCGGCGATCGGGTCCTTGCCGACCGTCACGCCGCTGCTGAGCTGGCTCGGGTACTTGCTCGGGTGGTCGTACTCCGAGGCGTACGTGGCCGGGGAGTTCGGGTTGTAGAACGAGTTCGTCGGCTGGTCCACGGTCTGGGGGATCATGTACTTCTCCATGGTCGCCCAGGCGTTGTTGATCGGCGCCCAGTCGCCCGTGGTCTGGCCGTACAGCGCCTCGAGCCAGATCCAGAAGGAGTAGGCCTCCGACGTCGTCGCGTGGCCGTAGTCGGGAGCCTCGACGATGAGGGTCTCGACGGAGTGGTACGGGATGCCCTGCGCGCTGAAGTAGCCGTTGGCCGGGTCCTTGATCTTCTCGTACTGCGTGAGGAACCGCTGGGCGTACTCCCCGTCGGCCACGGCGGCCTTGATGGGGGCCTTGACCATGGAGGATGCCGGGACGACGAACGTCGCCGGCGCTGGTGCGGCCGTCGCGGGAGAGACCCCGCAGATGGCCAGCAGCGATGCTGCGCTCAGGGTGGCCGTGGCCACCCAGGCAGCTCGCCGTCGGGTCGATGAGGACATCTACTCGTACCTTTCTGGCTGTCGGGAACGCGCCCGCGACGTCGCGGGCGCGTCCCGGCGCCCCGCACGCACGCGTGCGGGAGCGGTGACGGAGGTGCGCGAAGGAACTGGCCGACGGTGCCGGTTCGGTCCGCAGCGGCGCGGACCTCCGGGCAGACGACGGCCGGGTCGGCGCCCACTTTCCGGCGGCGCACAGCCAGCGTCCAGGGTCCTAAACGATTCTGGTGGGAGCGCGACCACATGGGTCACGACCACCGGAAGAACCGCGCGGCCACCGGCAGGGCGACCAGCGTCCACGCGGCCATGACCAGGAACGGCGCGACGTCGAGGGGCTGCCCGTACCAAGCGGCCGCCATTGCCTCGCTGGCCGCACCCAGAGGGGTGTACCCGGCGATCGTCTGCACCACGTCGGGCATCAGCGGCAGAGGCAGCCAGACGCCCGCGAAGAACAGCGAGACGAAGTACACCGACATCCCCCACGCGGTGGCGGCGGGTGCGTTCGGTGCCAGGGCCGCGATGACCGAGCCGACGGCGAACGCCGAGAGCACGCTGAGCAGGAACGCCCCGAGCAGCACGAGGGGCTCCGCCGGCGCGGCGACCCCGACCACCAGGGCACCGGCCGCGAACATCAGCACGGCCGCCACCAGGAGGGCCACCAGGTTGACCGCCAGCTGCGCGACGAGGATCCGCGACGGCGGCACCGGTGTGGTGGACATCCGCTTGAGCACACCGCGGCCGCGGTACCCGGCGATGGTCTGCGGGTACGCGGACAGGCCGACGGTCGCCACGGCGAGCGCCAGGACCGTCGGGGCGTAGCCGGTGATGCCGTTGATCTGCGACAGGACCGGGTCCTGGTCGTTGAAGGGCAGGTCCGCCCACGGCATCACCAGGCCGAGCACGGTGAGCAGGACGGCCGGGAACAGGACCGCGAAGAACGCACCGGACGGCTCCCGGAGGAACAGCCGGGCCTCCACGGCGGTGAGGCGGGACAAGGCGCCGGACCCGGGGGTCCGCGTGATCGTCGTGGTGGACATGGTCAGGCCTCCAGAGGGGTGGTGAGCGTGACGAACGCGTCCTCGAGCGAGCTCTGCTCGAGGCGGAGGTTCTCGGGGCGGATGCCGTGCTGGGCGAGGGCGACGAGGACGTCCTGGACGACGTTGTCCTGACCGCGGGCCTCGATCGTGCCGTCGTCGGTGTGCGTGACGGTGGCGACCTGCTCGAGCAGCCCGACGGGCACGGGAGCCGACGGCCGGAACCGCAGGACCTGCTCGGAGGCCGCTCGCGCGACCAGCTCCGCCGGCGTGCCGGTGGCCACGACGCGACCCGCGTTGATGAGCGCGATGCGGTCGCAGAGCCGCTCGGCCTCCTCCATGAGGTGCGTGACCAGCACGATCGTCACGCCACGGTCCCGGATACGCTCCACGACCTCCCACGTGTCCCGGCGGGCGTGCGGGTCGAGCCCGGTGGTGAGCTCGTCGAGGATGGCGACCTGCGGGTTGCCGACGAGCGCGAGCGCGACCGACAGGCGCTGCTTCTGGCCGCCGGACAGCTGCTCGAACCGCGCGTCGGCCCGCTCGGTCAGGCCCAGCTCGTCGAGGAGCTGGGCCGGGTCGGCCGGGTCGGGGTAGAACGACGCGTACAGGTCGAGGGCCTCGCGGACCCCGAGCTTGGGCTGCACCTGGCTCTCCTGGAGCTGCAGCCCGACCACCTGCCGCAGCCGGGTCCGGTCGTGCGCCGGGTCGAGGCCGAGGACGCGGACGGTCCCGCCGTCGGCGTCGCGCAGGCCGCCGATGATCTCGACGGTCGTGGTCTTGCCGGCCCCGTTGCGGCCGAGGATGCCGAAGATCTCACCGCGGTGGACCTCGAGGCTGACGTCGTCGACGGCGACCTTGCTGCCGTAGCGCTTGTGCAGGTTCTGGACCTGGATGACGGACATGCGTCTTCCCTCCGAAGGGTGTGAGGTGCCGCGGGAGCGGCGCGGAGCCGGTCCCGGAGCGGGGGTGTGGGATCAGGAGGTGCGGTTGGGCACTGACGCACCGCGCGTCAGGCGGTCGAACGCGAACGCCATGGCGCCCACGATCAGCAGGGTCGCCGCGCAGGCGACGAGGAGCGGCTGCTCGCCGCCGAACCACTCGGACGTCGAGAACGGACCGGCGTTCTGCGCGAACAGCGCGAAGACCAGCAGGACCGGCCCGACGGTCAGCGGCAGGGCGAGGGTCCCGAACCAGCCTCCGACGCGCTGGTAGGTGATCCCGACGAGCACCCCCGAGACGTAGCCGACGACGAGCAGCATCGTGGTGCTGACCCACATCGTCAGGGGCTCCTCCTGGGCCGGCGTGAGGTCCTCGAGGATCCGCCACTGCCACCCGAGCGCGTCGAAGACCGCGCGCTCGACCAGCAGCAGGCCCGAGAACACCGACCCGTACACGACCGCCGTACCGGTCGCGGCGACCAGCGACCCGAGGGCGAGGCACCGCCGGGTCAGACCGGCCGCGACGTGCACGGGCAGGTAGGCGGCCGTGATGGCGATGAGCACCGAGAACGGGAACCACAGGGCGCCCTGCCGGGCGAACGCGAGCACGCTGTTGTTGACCTCGCCCACCTGGTTGATGAGCAGGAGCGCTGCGGTCACGACGATGATCGCGAGCCCCCAGAACCACGCGGCCAGGTACAGGTTCATCCAGAGCAGCCAGGTCGCGGTGGCGCGGACGGAGCTGGTGGTCGGGCGGCGTACCGTGTCGATGCTCATCGTGACTTCTCCGTGCTGACCGCGGCGGGGCGGTCGGTCAGGTGGACGAACAGGTCCTGCAGCGCGACGGGGCCCAGCTCGAGCCCGCTCTGCCGCGCCCGGGTGGCGTCGTCGGCCTGCGCACCGACGAGCGTCGCCTGCGCCGTGCCGCCCAGCTTCTGCCGGGCCACGACGTCGCGGCCGGCGACGAAGGCCTCGACCGCGGCCACGGGGCCGGTGACGGTCAGGCCACCGGAGCGCAGCGTCTCCGCGTCCGACACCGTCAGCACCGTCCCGCGGTCCAGCACGACGACGTCCTCGAGCAGCCGCTCGACCTCGCCGATCAGGTGGCTGGACAGGACGATCGTGCGGGGGTGCTCCAACCAGTCGGCGAGCAGCACGTCGTAGAACGCGTACCGCGAGGGGGCGTCCATGCCGAGGTGCACCTCGTCGAGCAGGGTCAGCGGCGTGCGACTGGCGAGCCCGACGACGACCCCGAACGCGGACCGCTTCCCCCGGGACAGCCTGTTGGGCTGGGACTGCGGGTCCAGCTCGAAGCGGTCCATCAGCGTGTCCGCCAGCTCGCGGGAGAACAGGGGCCGACGGTCGCCGAGGAAGTCGAGCGTCCGCTTGAGCTTCTGGTCGAGGGCGACGTCGCCGCTCTCCCGCACGAGGCACGTCCCGGCGAGGACCCGCTCGTTCTCCCACGGGTCCTCCCCGTCGACGAGCACGGTGCCGGACGTCCTACGACGGAACGCGGCCAGCACCGAGAGCGCGGTGGTCTTGCCCGAGCCGTTGCGGCCGAGCAGGCCGGTGATCACGCCAGGGCGGATGCTGAACGACACCGCGTCGAGCGCGACCGTCGTGTCGTAGCGGGCGGTGAGGTCCCGGACCTCGACACCGAAGCCGCTCATCGCGGTCCCTCCTTCTCGCGAAGCGTGTCGACGATCTCGTCGACGCCGATGCCCAGCACGCGCGCCTGCTCGAGCATCGGCTCGACGACCTCGGCGAAGAACGAGGCCCGACGCTGCGCGAGCAGCTGCTCGCGGGCGCCCTCGGCGACGAACATCCCGATCCCGCGGCGCTTGTAGAGGACGCCCTCGTCGACCAGCTCCGTGAACGCCTTGGCAGCGGTCGCAGGGTTGATCCGGAACGTCGTCGCGTATTGCGTGGTCGACATGACCTGTTCCTCCGCTCGTAGGGCTCCGGTGAGGACGTCCGACCGGATCTGGTCGGCGATCTGCACGTACAGGGGGTGACGCCCGTCGAACATCGCGCGCCTCCGTTCTGTGGTTCGTTACTTGACCAACTAACCATAGGACTTCCTGCCGGCGCAAGAGGACGAGCACGATGTATCTGGGGGGACCGCAGGGGGCTCCTCGGGAGGACCGTCATTGATGCCGGAGGGGGAGCCATGCCGCACGGAGATGCCGACAAGGGCATTCACACACCGAAGTCCACGTTCTACGACCAGGGTCGGTTCGGCCGGCTGTTCCCGGCACTGCCCGGGTTCGCAGCCGACACGCCCAGCGTGCGCGCCGCACTCGTCGAGCTGGGCAAGCCCGGCGGCCTCATGGACACCCAGGAGAGCCCGGCCGCCGACCCGTTCGCGCTGATCGTGGACCCGACCCTGCGCGTCGACAACCCCGACAACCCGCGGCTCACCGCCGGCATGACGTTCCTCGGGCAGTTCCTCGACCACGACATGACGTTCGACCCGACGTCGAGCCTCGCCCGCACCCAGGACCCGGAGTCGATCCGGAACTTCCGCATCCCGGCACTCGACCTCGACAGCGTCTACGGCGGCGGCCCCGGCGCGTCACCGCACCTGTACGACCAGACCGTCGACCACGGTCGCACCACGATGCTGGTCGAGCCCAACGTCGGCTCCGAGACGCACTGCATCGACCAGGACCAGCGGTTCGACGTCCCGCGCAACGCCCAGCTGACCGCGCTCATCGGGGACCCGCGCAACGACGAGAACCTCATCCTCAACCAGCTGCACCTCGCGTTCCTGCGCTTCCACAACCGCGTCGTCGCCGACGTGCGGGACGACCTCGGCCCGCTCGCCACACCGGGCGAGGTGTTCGCGGAGGCCCAGCGGATCGTCCGGTGGCACTACCAATGGATGATCCTGCACGAGTTCCTGCCGCTGACCTGCGGCGACGCCCTGATGGCCGACATCTGGACCAACGGCCGCAAGTTCTACGACTGGCGCAACTCCCCGTACATCCCGGTGGAGTTCTCCGTCGCCGCGTACCGGTTCGGCCACTCGCAGGTGCGGCCCAGCTACCGCGCGAACTTCGGCACGTCCGCCACCGACCGCACCCTCCAGTTCTTCGCGGTCATCTTCGACCACACCGCCTCCGGCACCGACCCCGGGGACCTGCGCGGCGGCTGCCGGGCACCGCGGCGGTTCATCGACTGGCAGACGTTCTTCGACTTCGGCGGCGGCGAGGTGCGGCAGAACAAGCGCATCGACACGAAGCTCTCGACGACCCTCTTCCACCTGCTGGGTCAGCCGTCGGACGAGCCTGACTCGCTGGCCATCCGCAACCTCCTGCGCAGCCTGTCGCTGGAGGTGCCGTCCGGGCAGCGCGTCGCCGCCGCCATGCAGGAGACCCCGCTGCCCGAGTCCGACCTGGCCGACCTCGAGCCGTACGGGCTGCACAAGCGGACGCCGCTCTGGTTCTACGTGCTGCGGGAGGCCGAGAAGCAGGCCGACGGCAAGCACCTCGGACGGGTCGGCGGGCGGATCGTGGCCGAGGTCTTCCACGGGCTCATCGACGGGGACCCGTCGTCGTACCTGTCGCAGGACCCGGACTGGACCCCGACCTACGGCACGAACGACACGTTCGGCATCACCGACCTGCTCACGGCAGCCGGTGTGGTGGGCGCCCTCGCCTGACCACACGCAGCAACGTTCGCGCTCGGGTGGGCTGGGGGGCCCTCGAGTGCGGACGTTGCTGTGTGCTCAGACGGCGGTGAGGCGTTGCGCCGCTACCAGCTCCGCGATCTGGACCGCGTTCAGCGCGGCGCCCTTGCGGAGGTTGTCGTTGCTGATGAACAGCGCAAGACCGCGACCGCCCTCGACGCCCTCGTCCTGGCGCAGCCGGCCGACGAACGACGGGTCCTGACCGGCGGCCTGCAGCGGCGTCGGCACGTCCGTGAGCTGGACCCCGGGGGCGTCGGCCAGCAGCTCGGCGGCACGCTGCGGGCTCAGCGGCCGTGCGAACTCGGCGTTGATCGACAGCGAGTGCCCGGTGAACACCGGGACCCGCACGCAGGTGCCGGACACCAGCAGGTCGGGGATGTCGAGGATCTTGCGCGACTCGTGGCGGAGCTTCTGCTCCTCGTCGGTCTCGTTCAGCCCGTCGTCGACGATGGAGCCGGCCAGCGGGATGACGTCGAACGCGATGGGCGCGACGTACTTGACCGGGGCGGGCAGCGTCACTGCGGACCCGTCGTGGACCAGGGCGAGCGTGTCCTGGGTGACGGCGGCGCGGATCTGGCTGTCGAGCTCGTCGGCCCCCGCGAGCCCGGAGCCGGAGACGGCCTGGTAGGTCGAGACGACCAGGCGGGTCAGCTGGGCCTCGTCGTGCAGGACCTTGAGCACCGGCATCGCGGCCATCGTGGTGCAGTTCGGGTTCGCGATGATGCCCTTGACGGCGCCCGCGAGCGCACCGGGGTTCACCTCGGACACGATGAGCGGGACCTCGGGGTCACGACGCCACGCCGACGAGTTGTCGATGACGAGCGCACCCGCGGCGGCGAACCGCGGCGCGTGCACCTTGGAGGCAGCGCCACCGGCGGAGAACAGGGCGACGTCGATGCCCGAGAGGTCCTCGGTCTCGACGTCCTCGACGACGACGTCGGCACCCTTCCACGGCAGCGTCGTGCCGGCCGAGCGCGACGACGCGAAGTAGCGGATCGAGGCGACGGGGAAGTCGCGCTCCTCCAGCAGCCGGCGCATGACGCTGCCGACCTGGCCGGTGGCACCGACCACCGCGATGTTCAGTCCCATGTCCCTACCGTCCCGTCCCGCCGTACACGACGGCCTCGTCTTCCGTGGAGTCCAGGTCGAACGCCGTGTGCACCGCACGGACCGCCTCGTCGAGCGAGTCGGCCCGCGTGACCACGGAGATCCGGATCTCCGACGTCGAGATCATCTCGATGTTGACCCCGGCGTCCGACAGCGCCGCGAACAGCCGCGCCGAGACGCCGGGGTGCGACCGCATGCCCGCGCCGATCAGCGAGAGCTTGCCGATCGTGTCGTCGTACTGCAGCGACGCGAAGCCGATGTCGGGCTGGTGCTCGCTGAGCGCCGCGGTGGCTGCCGCGCCGTCCGTGGCGGGCAGCGTGAAGGAGATGTCCGTCAGGCCCGTCGCGGCGACCGAGACGTTCTGCACGATCATGTCGATGTTGACGCCTGCGTTGGCGACGACCTCGAAGATGCGCGCGGCCTTGCCGGGCACGTCGGGCACCCCGACGACCGTGATCTTGGCCTCGCTGCGGTCGTGCGCGACGCCCGCGATGATCGGCTGTTCCACAATCTCTCCTTCGGCGGGCTGGTCGGTCACGAACGTGCCCGTATGAGTGGTGAACGACGAGCGCACGTGGATCGGTACCCCGTAGCGGCGGGCGTACTCGACGCAGCGCAGGACCAGCACCTTGGCGCCGCTGGCCGCGAGCTCGAGCATCTCGTCGTAGCTGACCCGGTCCAGCTTGCGGGCGGTCGGCACGATGCGCGGGTCCGCGGTGAACACGCCGTCGACGTCCGTGTAGATCTCGCAGACGTCGGCCTTGAGCGAGGCGGCGAGCGCCACCGCCGTCGTGTCCGACCCGCCCCGACCGAGCGTGGTCACGTCGTTGGTGGACGGGTTGACCCCCTGGAACCCGGCGACGATCGCGACGGAGCCGCGCGCGACCGTGTCGCGGATGCGGCTGGGCGTCACGTCGATGATGCGCGCCTTGCCGTAGGTCTCGTCCGTGATGACGCCGGCCTGCTGACCGGTGAACGACTTCGCGTCGACCCCGAGGTTGTGGATCGCCATCGCGAGCAGCGACATCGAGATGCGCTCGCCGGCCGTCAGGAGGATGTCCATCTCACGCTGCGGCGGCAGCGGGGTGACCTGCTGGGCGAGGTCGATGAGCTCGTCCGTCGTGTCGCCCATCGCGCTGACCACCACGACGACGTCGTGACCGGCGCGCTTCGCCTCGGCGACGCGCTTGGCGACGCGCTTGATGCTGCTGGCGTCGGCGACGGAGGAACCGCCGTACTTCTGCACGATCAGGGCCACGGGAGAGCTCTTTCGCGGGCTCGGGACAGGTCCGGGCGAGTGTACGTGCGTGTTCACCAGGTGGGCATCGAGTTTCAGATGGCGGATCGCCGCCGCTCATGGTGAAGCGTTTGGGTACCTCCCCCTGCGCGGCACCACCCGCCACGCTGCCAGGTGCGACGCCTGACCGCAGGGGGCACCGGGCGCGCGACCGAGAGGACCCACCATGCGCGTCCGCGCTGCGCTCACCGCCGTCGTCGTCGCCGTCCTGGCCGGCGTCGGCACGTTCGTCGGGATCACCGCCCAGGCCGCCACCGGCTGTCAGGTCAGCTGGACGGCGAGCTCCTGGCCTGGCGGCTTCACCGCCGAGGTGCGCGTGAGTCCGGGCGAGGCCGCGCAGGGCTGGACACTGACCTGGGCCTTCCCGTCGGGGCAGCGCGTGACGCAGGGCTGGAACGCGACCGTGGTCCAGACGGGGTCGAGCGTGACCGCGTCGAACGCGCCGTGGAACGGCGAGGTCCCTGCCGGGGGGAGCACGTCGTTCGGGTTCCAGGGCACGTTCAGCGGGACCAACACCCCGCCGACGGACTTCGTGCTCAACGGCGTCGCGTGCAACGGGGGCAGCCCGACCGTCTCGCCGACGACGACGCCCACGGAGACGACGACCCCGACCCCGACAGCCACCCCGACCCCGACCCCGACCCCGACCCCGACCGTCCCACCCAACCCCGACCCCGACTGCGGCCCCGCACTCTTCTGCGACGGCCTGGAGTCCCAGACCGGCACCGCGCTGACCAGCCCGTGGACCGTCTCGCACCCGGACTGCTCGGGCACCGGCGCGGCGTCGGTCGACAGCACCGTCGCGCACTCGGGCAGCCGCTCGCTCAAGGTCGTCGGCACCGCCGGCTACTGCAACCACGTGTTCGCCCAGGCCGCCGCGGACCTGTCGTCGCTGCCGCAGTCGTACTACGTGCGCTTCTACGTCCGGCACACCACCGCGCTGCCGACCTCGCACACCACGTTCCTCGCGATGAAGGACTCCGCCGACGGCAACCGCGACCTGCGCATGGGCGGCCAGAACGGCGCGCTCCAGTGGAACCGGTCGTCCGACGACGCCACGCTGCCCGAGCAGAGCCCGACCGGAGTCTCGATGAGCACCGCCCTGCCGACGGGCTCGTGGCACTGCGTGGAGCTGCTCGTCGAGGGTGCCGGCCGCCTGACCACGTGGGTCGACGGGTCCACGGTCCCCGGCCTGGTCGCCGACGGCACACCGACCCACGACGTCGACGGCCAGTGGCTGAACAAGGCGTGGGCACCGCGGCTGACCGACCTGCGGCTCGGCTGGGAGAGCTACGGCGAGGGTGCCGACACCCTCTGGTACGACGACGTCGCCGTCGCGGCGAGCCGCCTGGGCTGCTGACCTGCACAGCACCTGCACACAGCCCGCGGACGGAACCTTCCCGTCCGCGGGCTGCCCGGTCCTACGGTGTCGCCCATGTCGAGCACCACGCCTCCCCCGTCGGCCACGGGCGACGGCATCGTCGTGCGCGACCTGCACCGCGCCTTCGGGACGGTCAGGGCGCTCGACGGCGTCGGGCTGACCGCCCGCGCGGGTGCCGTCACCGCGCTCGTCGGCCCCAACGGCTCCGGCAAGACCACGCTGCTGCTGGTGCTCGCGGGCCTCCTCGTCCCGGACCGGGGCTCCGTGAGCGTCGCCGGGCACGACCCCGTCGCGCACGGACCGGCCGCGCGCGCCAGGACCGGGTGGATGCCGGACACGTTCGGCACCTGGGACTCCCTGACCGCACGCGAGGTGCTGCTGACCTTCGCCGCCACCTACCGGCTCTCCCCCGCGGCCGCCGCGGCCCGGGCCACCGACCTGCTCGCCACCGTGCACCTCAGCGAGTACGCCGACCGGCCCGCCAGCGTCCTGTCCCGAGGGCAGAAGCAACGCCTCGGGCTGGCCCGCGCGCTCGTGCACGACCCGTCGGTCCTGCTCCTCGACGAACCCGCGAGCGGTCTGGACCCCCGCTCCCGCGTCGACCTGCGGATCCTCCTGCGCAGGCTCGCCGACGAGGGCAGGACCGTCCTCGTCTCCAGCCACGTCCTGTCCGAGCTCGACGAGATGGCCGACGACGCGGTGTTCCTGTCGAAGGGCCGCACCGTCGTCCCGGACGCCGCGGCCACCGGCACGACGTCCTGGCACGTGCGGGCGCTGTCGCTCGACGCACTCACCACGTGGCTCACCAGCACCGGGGCCACCTGGCAGCCCGACGGCGCCGCGGTCACCCAGACCGGCGCCGGCGGCGTCCTCCTCGACATGGACGGTGACGACGACGCCGCCCGGCTGGTCCGCGACGCCGTGGCGGCCGGGGTGCCGCTCGTGTCCCTCGTGCCCGCCGCCGGCACGCTCGAACAGGCCTACCTGACCCTCGAGGAGGAGCGGCGATGACGCTGTCCGAGGTCGAGCTCGAGCACGAGCCGTCGACGAAGCCGCCGCGCGCCGCCCGCGGTGCGACCTGGGGGCTGACCTGGCACGGCGTCCGCACCGTCGCCGTCCTGGAGCTGCGTCAGCGGGTGCGGTCGACCCGGTGGGTCGTCGCGCTGGTCGTGTGGTTCGTGGTGGTCGGCGGGATCACGCTGCTCACCTCCGGAGCCATCTCCACGAGCGCGTCCGGCGAGTCCGGTCCCGGCCCGTCGGCAGGACCTCTGCTGTTCGGTGCGGTCACGTTCCTGGTGCTCGGGCTCGGCCTCCTGGTCACCCCGACCCTGGCCTCCACCGGCATCAACGGCGACCGCAACGCCGGCACGCTGGCCACCCTGCAGGTCACGCTCCTGACCCCCGCCGAGATCGCCGCCGGCAAGCTGCTGGCCGCGTGGGCCGTCGCGTGCGCGTTCCTCGTCGCGAGCCTGCCGTTCCTCGGCATCGCCCTGGCCATGGAGGGCACACCGGGGACCGCGCTCCTGCGCGTCGTCCTGCTCGTCGCGGTCCTGCTCGCGTGCGTGTGCGGGATCGGGCTCGGGTTCTCCGCCCTCACCACCCGCACCGCCGGCTCGACCGTCCTCACGTTCCTCACCGTCGCCGCCCTCACCCTGCTGACCCCGATCCTGTTCGGGCTCACCTTCCCGACGATCTCCCGCACGCAGGAGGTCCCCGTCAGCTCCGGGCCGATGAGCTTCGACGACGAGTCCGGCACCGCCGCGTGCGAGGTCACCGTCCAGGAACGCTCCGTCGCCCACACCGAACGCACCTGGTGGCTCCTCGGGATCAACCCGTTCGTCGTGCTCGCCGACGGCGCCGGCACCACTGAGCACGCGCGGTTCGCCGACAACAGCAACGACCCCCTCGGCATGATCCGCGACGGCGTCCGTCAGCTGCGCGCCGGCCCCGCGATCCCCGTCGACGAGTGCTGGCTCGACTCCTCCGTCGAGGACAGGCAGGACACCGTCTCCCGGGCGCCCGTCTGGCCCTGGGGGCTCGCCGTCGACGTGCTCCTCGGTGCGGCCGGCTACGTCGTCGCCGTCCGCCGCCTGCGGATCCCGCAGCGCACCCTCCCGCGAGGGACCCGCGTCGCCTGACCGGTCGTCCGTCAGGGCTGCAGGGCGTCGTACTCCGCCTCCGCGGCGACGTCGTCCTCCACGTCCAGTCGCAGGTGCGCCAGCATCGTCTGCAAGGTGCGCAGGACGCTCGAGGCGCGCTCGCCCCAGTCGGACAGGTACGAGAACTGCCACCACCACAGGGCCTCGAGCACGCCACCGGACTCGTAGTGCCGCAGCCCCTGGGCCAGCGCCCCGGCGATCGCGACGAGATCCCCCGACACGCTCGCGGGCTGGACGTCGACGCCCAGGAGCGGGTCGACGACCTCGGCGTACTCGTCGATGCCCTCGAACACGTTCGCCAGGTTGGCCCGCAGCGGCTCCACGTCCGGGTCGGGGCCGACGTCCGGCTCGAACCGCTCGGACGGTACGACGTCGGTCGTCGCACCGAGCCGCGCGCCGGCCGCGAGCATGTCGCTCACCGCGAGCAGCAGCAGCGGCAACGACGCGTCGGGGTTCGCCCCCGACGCGACCTCGGTGACCGTCGTCAGATAGCTGCGCGCCTCGGACGCGACCGCGTCGGCGATGTCCCGCAGGTCCGCGTCTGCCGTGGTGCTCATCGGTCTCCCCTTACGCGCTGATCCGTCGGCGGCCCTCGAACGCCCGGCCGAGCGTGACCTCGTCGGCGTACTCCAGGTCACCGCCCACCGGCAGACCCGACGCCAGCCGGCTGACCGTCAGACCCATCGGGACCAGCAGCCGCGCCAGGTACGTGGCGGTCGCCTCGCCCTCCACGTTCGGGTCGGTGGCCAGGATGACCTCGGTGACCGTGCCGTCCGCGAGGCGTGTCATCAGCCCCGCGATGCGCAGGTCGTCCGGGCCGACGCCCGCGATCGGGTTGATGGCCCCGCCGAGCACGTGGTACTTGCCGCGGAACTCGCGGGTGCGCTCGATGGCGACGACGTCCTTCGACTCCTCGACCACGCAGATCGACGTCGGCGAGCGGCGCGGGTCCCGGCAGATCCGGCACTGCGGCTCCTGCGCGACGTTCCCGCAGACCTCGCAGAACCGGACCCGCAGCTTGACCTCGGTGAGCGCGTCGGACAGCCGGCGGACGTCCGCCGGATCCGCCGACAGGATGTGGAACGCGATGCGCTGGGCGCTCTTGGGACCGACCCCGGGCAGTCGCCCGAGCTCGTCGATCAGGTCCTGGACCGCGCCTTCGTACACACCGTCAGCCTACGGGGTGCACGGCTCGGCACCGCGTGCCGCCACCCCCGACCAGCGACCTGCGATCAGGACGTGCCGTCGTCCAGCTGCTCGTCGATGACCGTGCCGCCGAGCATCTGCGCGACCAGCGGCGCACCGATCAGGCTCGACGTCGTGATGTCCGGGTCGTCCGGCGACGGGTCGTCGGGGACGTTCGGGTTCGACCTCGACGCCGACTCCCGTGCGGCCGCCATCCCGCGCTCCCGGGCGGTGCCCGGCGCCGGTGGTGCGACGTCCTGCGGCGGCGCGTCCGGGGTGGCCGGCTCGCCGGGCTCGTCGTCGGGCGGCTCCGGCATCGGCGGCTCGTCGTCCCAGGACGCTGCCGCCTCCGCCGGGGTCACGGCCCGGGGGTTGCTGCGCTCGTCGGCGGCCGGTCGGGGCGCCGCGGCGGGAGCCGGGGTCGACGTCACCTGCTCGGCGAGGATGCCCTCGACGCGCACGTCGAACCCGAGCGTCTCCCGCACGGCCCGCGCGACGACGTCCGCGTGGGCGCCGTTGCGGAACGTCGTCGCGAGCGCAGGGTTGTCGAACGCGATCTTCAGCGTCGTCGCGTCGAGCTCCGCCACCTGGGCGTTGCGCGGGTCGATGAGCGCCCACGTGACGCGGCGCAGACCCTTGACCGTCTCGAGAACTTCCGGCCAGCGGCGGCGCAGCACCTCGGTGTCGGGCCCGGCGCCGGCCGCGCGGGCGGCGGGCGCGACGGGCGCGGGCGGGGCTGCAGGCGTCGGAGGGGCTACGACCGGTGCCGGCGCGGGTTCGGGCTCCGGCGAGGCCGCGATCTGCTCCGTCGGTGGAGCGGGGTCCCACGGCGGGCTGTCCTCGGTGTCGGCGACCGTCGGCGGGACGGGGACCGTCTTCTCGGGTGCGGCGGTGGCTGCTGGTGGCGTGACCGGCGAGGCGGGGGGTACCGGCTCGGGACGGGGGGCGGTCACCACCGATGGGGTCGCCGCCGGTGCTGGTGTGGTCTCCACGGGAACGCGGACCGGCGCGGAGCCGTCAGCGGGGAGCCCGCGCTCCAGCCGGTCCAGGCGGGCGCCGAAGCCGGAGCGGGTGTCCTCGACGGCGGGCAGCAGCAGCCGCGCCATGAGCAGCTCGAGGTGCAGGCGGGGGGAGGTCGCGCCGGTCATCTCGGTGAGGGCGGCGTTGCAGAGGTCGGCCGACCGGGAGAGCTCCGAGGCGCCGAGGTGGCGGGCCTGCAGGCGCATCCGGTCGAGCTGGTCGGTGGGGACGTCGCGCAGGGCGGCGTCGGCGGCGTCACCCGAGGCAGCGATGACGATGAGGTCGCGCAGGCGCTCCAGCAGGTCCTCGACGAACCGGCGCGGCTCGTGACCGGTGGAGATGACGCGTTCGACCACCCGGAACGCCGACGCACCGTCGCGAGCGGCGATGGCCTCGGTCAGGTCGTCGAGCAGCGAGGCCTGCGTGTACCCGAGCAGCGCAGCTGCGCCCTCATACCCGAGCTCGCCACCGCCGGAGCCCGCGATGAGCTGGTCCAGCACGGAGAGGGTGTCGCGCACCGACCCGCCGCCTGCGCGCACCACGAGCGGCAGGACGCCGGACGCGACCGGCACACCCTCGCTGTCGCAGAGCTGCTGCAGGTACGGCACCAGGACGTCCGGCGGGACCAGCCGGAACGGGTAGTGGTGGGTGCGCGAGCGGATGGTGCCGATGACCTTGTCCGGCTCCGTCGTCGCGAAGATGAACTTGATGTGCGGCGGGGGCTCCTCGACGATCTTGAGCAGCGCGTTGAAGCCCTGGTTCGAGACCATGTGCGCCTCGTCGAGGATGAACACCTTGTAGCGGTCCCGCGCGGGCGCGAACGTCGCGCGTTCCCGCAGCTCACGGGCGTCGTCGACGCCACCGTGGCTCGCCGCGTCGATCTCCACGACGTCCAGGCTGCCCGGTCCGCCGCGCGCCAGCTCCCGGCACGACTCGCACACGTCGCACGGGGTGTCGGTCGGGTTCTCCTCGGTGTTCTGCGCGCAGTTGAGGATGCGGGCCAGGATGCGCGCCGACGTCGTCTTGCCGCAGCCGCGCGGGCCGGAGAAGAGGTAGGCGTGGTTGACCTGGCCGCTGCGCAGCGCCTGCCGCAGGGGCGCGGTGACATGGTCCTGACCGATCACCTCGGCGAAGTTCTCGGGCCGGTAGCGGCGGTACAGGGCAGTCGTCACGCCACGGACTCTAGACGCCTGCGCCGACAGTCGTCGCCGCTCAGGTGGCGAGGGAAGCGATCGCGGTGAGCACCCCGTCCGGGTCGTAGCGACGCTTGGCGGCGAGCAACCGGTCGGCGTTCGCGCCGAAGCCGAGCCGCACCCGGTCCGCGTCGGCAGGCCCGAGGATGTTCGGGTAGCCCCCGGGCAGCGCGCCGGGTGCGAGCGCCGTCGCGACCCGCTCGACCCACGCGCGGTTCGCCGCGGCGTCCGCGGGAGGACGCCACGCGGCGATCACCTCCGCGAGCACGTGCTCCTGGCGCAGGGCGAACGCGGTCGCCTCCGGCGCGACCCAGGTCGCGGCGCCGTGGAAGTGGTGCAGGGCCAGCAGCGACGACGACGACGGCCAGGTCGAGGCCGCCTCGGCGAGCACGTCGATCGCTCCGTCGGTCAGGGTCGGGAGCCAGCGGGTGCCCAGCGCGTAGTGCTGGCCCGGCTGGGCGCCGGCCTCGAACATGCGGATGAGGTCGGGGTAGGGCATCGGGCCGACGCCCCCGCCGACCGGTGTGCCGAGCCGCAGCAGCGGTGCGATCGCGGCCTCGCCGGTCTCGAGGTCCCCGCACCATGTCGGCGCGATGTACGCCGCCGCCTGACCCGTCGGCCCGCCGACGAAGCCAGCCATCACCGTGAGCTCGTCGGGCGCCGAGGCGATCACGTCGCGGTACCCGCGCAGGACCTGGACGGCCTGGTCGAGCGGGTACAGGACCATGCCGCCGAGCACCGGCCCCAGCGCGCGCAGCCGGTAGCGCGCGGAGGTCACGATCCCGAAGTTGCCACCGCCGCCCCGCAGCGCCCAGTACAGCTCCGGGTCCCCGTCGGCCCCCGCGTGGACACGGGTCCCGTCGGGAAGCAGGACCTCGGCCGAGAGCAGGTTGTCCAGTGCGAGGCCGAACCGCCCGACGAGCCCGCCGTACCCACCGGCCAGCGTCATCCCGGCCATCCCCACCGTCCGCACCACCGCGGTCGCGGTGCCCAGACCGTGCGCCGCCGCAGGGTCCACGACGTCCGCGACGAGCGCACCACCCTGCGCCACCGCCACGCGCGCGCCCCGGTCGATGTCGACGCCGCGCATCGCGGACAGGTCGAGCACGACGCCGTCGCCCAGCGCCCGGCCGCCCCAGTCGTGCCCACCCCCGCGCACCGTGAGCGGCACGCCGCTCTCCCGCGCGACGAGCAGCGCCGTCCGCACGTCGTCCGTGTCGACGCACCGGACCACGACCACCGGACGCCGGTCGACCGCCCCGTTCCACACCCGCCGGGCGTCGTCGTACCCGTCGTCGCCCTGCTGCCACACGTGCCCGCGCACGTGCGCGCGCAATCGTGCGCACACCTCGGAGCTCGTCGTCTGCGTCATGTCGAGAGGCCCCCTGCCGTGCGACCAGACCGCGACCCCGTCCAGTGCAGCGCGGGGCCCACGCGTCGTCAAGGAGGCGACGAGCACCCTGCCCGGACGGGCACCCACCCACAGTCAGTCGGCGCGGACCACCGTGTCGGCCAGCACCGACCGCAGCAGCGGCCGCGAGGTCTCGGTCGCGGCGAACACCAGCGCGCAGCCGCCCGTCAGGAACGCGACGAGCATCAGCGGTCCCTGCGGCGAGGACACGGCCGCCAGGCCGAGCAGCGGGTAGAACATCACGAGAGCCGTCATGGCGGACCCCACCGCGACGAACAGCAGCGGCACGAGCACGGCGCGTCGGCGCACGGAGTCGTGCAGCTCGACGGGGGTGCCGGCCAGGTTCTGCAGCGCGATCTCCCGGCGCCGGTCCAGCACGTTCGCCGCCTGCGCGATCCCCGCGGACACGGCAGCCAGCAGGAACGCCACCACGAGCGTGACCATCGCGCCGGTCACCAGGTCGTCCATGAGGATCGCGCCCTGCGGGTCGTCGGACATGTCGACCGCGACGATCGACGGCAGGACCGCGAGCGCCCCGGCCACGAACCCGGCGAGCCCCAGCCCGCCGACCACGCGCCACGCAGCCTTGGGGTCGTCGAGGAGCCGACGCGCGGCGAGCAGCAGCCGGGCGGGGGTCGTCGCGCGGCGCAGCTGCACCTTGCCGACGATCCCCAGCACCCACGGCCCGACGGCGTTGAGGGTCGCGAAGCCGACGGCCATCGCGCCGATGAGCGCGGCGGCGGCTGTGGCGCCGAGCGACCCTGCGACGGCACTGATCACCATGAAGACGCCGATCCCGACGACGGCGACCACCACCCGCAGCCAGGTCATCTTCTTCGGCGTCTCCCGCCGGGCCACACCGAGCGGCGACACGCTCACGCGCCGCAGCGACACCGCACCGGACAGGGCGGCCAGGAGCGGGACCGCCACCAGTGCGATCGCGAGCCCCTCCCACCCGACCCACAGCTCGGCGACGCTGAACGTGGTGCCCTGGAACGGCAGCAGTGCGCAGACGGGCAGCAGAACCAGGTAGAGCACGATGCCGAGGACCGCCCCGACGAGTCCCTGCCAGGCGGTCTCGGTGACGGTCAGGCCGACCACCTCGCGCGGTGTCGCGCCGAGCAGACGGAGGGTGGCCAAGCGGGCGTCCCGACGGGCCACGCCCAGGCGAGCGGCGGCACCGGCCAGGGTGATGAGGGGAACGACGAGGAGGACCACGGCGATCCACGCGAGGATCACGTAGACGCCGGCGTCGTCGCCCTGCCCTTCGGGGACCGGCACCTGCGCGCGCGTGGTGAACCCCATCAGGCCGCCGACCACACTGAGCGTGAGACCGGTCGTCACGGCGAACGCGGTGATCGCCAGACCCGTCGTCACGCGCGCGTCCCGCCCGCCCGCCCGCTGGAACCGGGGTGCGAGCGCGAGGACGGCGTTCATCGGGTGGCCTCCGCGTGGCGCACCAGACCGTCGCGCACCTCGATACGACGGTCGCACCAGTCGGCGACCTGCGCGTCGTGGGTCACGACGACGAGCGATGCCCCGGCAGCCTTCGTCGTCTCGGTGAGGATCCGCATCACGTCGTGGCCGGTGGCCTGGTCGAGGGCCCCCGTCGGCTCGTCGGCGAAGACGACCGCGGGACCGGTGATGAGGGCCCGCGCCACGGCGACGCGCTGCGCCTGCCCGCCGGACAGCTCCCCGGGCCGTCGGCCCTCCATGCCTGCGAGCCCGAGCGACCCCAACCACCGTCCCGCCAGATCGGTGGCCTCCCTCCGCGGGGTGCCCAGGAGCATCGCCGGCAGCGCCACGTTCTCGATCGCGGGCAGCTCCGAGAGCAGCTGGCCGAACTGGAACACGAAGCCGTAGCGCCGCCTGCGCAGGAGCGAGCGCTCGCGGTCGGACAGACCGCCGACCTCCCGGCCGTCGAGCGCGACCGTGCCGGCGTCGGGCAGCAGGATGCCCGCGAGGCAGTGCAGCAGCGTGGACTTGCCGGAGCCCGACGGGCCCATGACGGCGAGCGACTCCCCGTCGGCGAGGTCGACGTCGACCCCGGCGAGCGCGGTCGTCGTGCCGAAGCGCTTGACCAGGCCGCGGGCGGACAGGCGTGGGGTGGCGGTGTTCATGGTGCCCAGGCTGCCCGGGGCGGCGGGCGTCCGGCATCGGCCCCCGGGCTCGGCCGGTCGGTCGCCGTGTGCCCCCTGAGGCGGACGCACCGCGGGACGTCTACGCCGGACGGGTGACGGGGTGGGCGAAGTCATCGTGCGAACCATCCCGAAGACCGCATCTCCGATGGATGAAGGTTCAACCAGATCGTACGGTCGTGACATGCCGATCGACGGAGCCCGGCGCAGCCACCCGACCGACCGGAAGCAGGCCCACCCATGAGCACGACCCTCGACCAGACCCTCGCCAGCGCGCTCGAGATCGACGGTGCGACCGCCGTCGCCCTCGTCGACTACGAGAGCGGCATGTCCCTCGGGCACCTGGGCACCGGGATCGACCTCGACGTCGCCGCGGCCGGCAACACCGAGGTCATCCGGGCCAAGCTCCGCACGATGGCCGCGCTCGGCCTCGACGACAGCATCGAGGACATCCTCATCACGCTCGGCCAGCAGTACCACCTGATCCGGCTGCTCCAGGGCGCGGACGGCAGCGGGCTGTTCCTCTATCTGGTGCTGGACAAGGGCCGCGCCAACCTCGCCCTCGCCCGCCGCCAGCTGTCGAACCTCGAGCGCACCCTCACGATCTGACCCGCGGACGCCCGCGCGGGTCGCGCGGGCACCACCGCGGCCCGTCTCGTCCCCGAGCTCCGAAGAGGTTCCCGTGATCGTCCGGCAGCATGCCCTGCAGATCGCCGCGAGCGTCCGACGGGACCTGGACGGCATCCGTCGCGTGAGCGTCGTGCGCACCGACGGCCGTCCGTTCTTCGACGACCCCGGCGACGACCCGGCCGG
This sequence comes from Cellulomonas sp. Leaf334, assembly GCF_001424195.1. Classification (GTDB taxonomy): domain Bacteria; phylum Actinomycetota; class Actinomycetes; order Actinomycetales; family Cellulomonadaceae; genus Cellulomonas. The sequence goes on from NZ_LMOO01000008.1 coordinate 374,424, forward strand.
CGAGGGGCCCGACGCCGTGGCGGCCGCCGTCGCCGGGACGGTCTCCTACGCCCGCCGGACCGGCACCGCGCTGGCGACGGGGTCGATCGACGCGATCACGGTCCGCGGCCGGGAGGCGACCGTCGTCGCGCAACCCCTCGACGACCTGCACGTGCTGGTGGTGACCTGCGCCCCGGACGTCAACCTCGTCCTGCTCGGGCGTGTCCTCGCCCGGGTCACGGCGACGGTCGGCGCGTCGGCCTGATCAGACGAGCATCGCGACCCCGGCCAGGACGACCGCGCCCGCCCCGACGACCGAGGCGACCACCCGCGCGCGGGKGGGGAGCCGGTGCCCGACGACGCCGCTGGCGACCGCGAGCAGCAGCTGCCAGGCGAGCGACGCGACGCCCGCACCCACGACGAAGGCGGCGACCGACGCCGTCCCGCTGACCCCCAGCGCAAGCCCGACCGCCACCGTCGTGAACGTGACCGCGGTCGACGGGTTGATCACGGTGAGCCCGACGAAGCGCGCGTAGGCACCCACGGGTGACAGGCGATCACCCGCCGGGAGGTCCGACGGCGGGCGGTGGGCGGCTCGGGCCGAGGCGACGAGCCCCACGGCGCCGACCACGACCAGCACGGCCGCGCCGATGCCGCGCACGAGCGTGGCGTGCTCACCCAGCGCACGGCTGACGGGCGTGCCGACGGCGACCGCCACCACGGCGTACGCGAGGTCCACCGTGGCGACGCCGAACGCCGCGCCGACCGCCACCCGCAGACCGTCGACCACACCGGTCCGCAGCAGCAGGACGCCGACCGGACCGACCGGCACGGCCACCGCCAGGCCGGCCAGCACACCGAGCAGGAGAGGTGAGGACACCCGTCCAGCCTCGACGGTGGACGGGACCGGGTCACGCCGGTGCTGCGGATAGCACCGCGAGACTGCGATGATCACCGTGTGGACGCCATCGACGAGGCCATCCTCCGCGAGCTGACCGTAGATGCGCGGTTGCCCTACCGCGAGCTCGGTGCCCGCGTCGGGTTGAGCGCCAACGCCGCGGCCCAGCGCGTCCGCCGGCTCGTCGAGACCGGGACCATCCGGGGGTTCACCGTCGTCACGGCCGCGTCGGCACCGGGTGGGCTGCCGTCGGGCCTGGAGGTGTTCATCGAGGTGCGCCTCGCCGACGGCACCACCAACGAGATCTTCACGGCCGCGCTCAGCCGCGGGTTCGCGCAGGTGCTGGACGCCGTGCACGTCACCGGCTCCTACGACTACCTGCTGCACGCCGTGGTGGCGGACCCGGCGGCGCTCGACCTGCTCGTCCGGCGCCTGAAGCGCGAGGCCGGTGCCGGGCAGACGTTCACGCGCCTCGCGCTGCGGGCATAGAAAGGACCCCCCGCACACCCGCCAGAGCTCACCTGCCCTTGCTGCCTTCCGGCCCTGGGGGAGTTCAGCGAGATGACGCCGCACGAGGGGTCGGGGAAAAGCCTAACCCAGCCCCGCGGGTGCCCGGAACCGGCCCGGGTCTGCTGACGTTGGGCAGTCATGGCCCCCACCTCGAGGACCCCGATGACCACGCCGGCCGGCACCCCGCCCCGCCCACCACGCCACCAGGTCGACCCCCGGGCGGTCCGCTACTGGCTCACCTCCGGCCTGATCAGCCTCGTCACCGTGGTCGTCGTCGCGGTCGTGCCGGCGCTGCTCTGGGAGCCGGTCCGTCCGTGGTTCCTCGGCATCGGCGGGCTCGTCGCGCTCCTCGTGCTCCCGCAGGTCCTGGTCGCACCCTGGCTGCGGTACCGCACCCACCGCTGGGAGGCGACCGAGACCGCCGTGTACTCCCGGACCGGGTGGTGGGGCCGGGAGTGGCGGATCGCACCCCTGTCCCGCGTGCAGACCGTCGAGGCCAAGCGCAACGTGCTGCACCAGGCGTTCGGGCTGGCGGCGGTGTCGGTCACGACCGCGTCGGCACAGGGCGCGATCGTGATCCAGGGACTCGACGCGACCGTCGCCGACGACCTCGTCGCAGCCCTCACGACAGCGACCGAGAGCACCCGGGGCGACGCGACATGAGCACCCCGTCGGACCCCACGCGCGAGCCGACGACCGAGGTCCCGTGGGAGCGGCTCGACGTGCGGATCGTGCTCGCCGCGTTCCTCGGGGCGCTCGTCCGGCTCGTCCCCGCTGCGCTGGCCTGGTGGTTCTTCGACCAGGACGACACCGCCGCACGCGTCACCGTGGCCGTCCTCGCCGCGGTCGCGCTCGTCCACCCCGCCAACGAGGCGCTGAAGTACCTCAAGGTCCGGTACCGGATCACCCCCGGCGAGCTGCAGGTCCGCAAGGGGCTGCTCGTGCGCTCCGCGCACTCGGTCCCCCTGCACCGCATCCGAACCGTCGACATCACCTCGCCCCTCATCCACCGGCTGCTCGGTCTGGCCGTGCTGACCGTCGGGACGGGCAGCAACCTGATGTCCGACCCGACCTCGGGTGTGGCGCTCGCGGGCCTGCGCGCACCCGTCGCCGCTGCCCTGCGCTCCCGGCTGGCCAACGAGGCGGAGCTCGCGAGCCCTCCGGCGACCGTCGAGCAGCCCGTCCGGGACGACGGAACCGTCGTCGAGCTGCGCTGGGCCTGGATCGTCTACGCGATGTCGGGGGTGTGGCTCCTGGTGGGCGCACTGTCCGTCGGCGGGACCCTGTTCGGCATGGCGTCCGCGATCGGGCGCGGGGACTGGCTCACGAACGGGGTGGCGGCGGCCGCGACCGCGCTGGGCGTGTTCGCCGCCGTCGTCGGCCTGGTGGTGTTCCTGCTCGTCGGCACCGTCGCCGGGGCCGTGACGTTCGTGACCGGCTGGTGGGGCTACCGGCTCGTCCGCGAGCCCGGCGGCACGTTCGTGGCGTCCCGCGGGCTGCTGACGACACGCTCCTTCACCGCCGACCGGGCCCGGATGCGCGGGGTGACCCTGACCAGCTCACCGCTCGTGCGCCTCTTCGGTGGCGGGCTCGCCCGCCCGGTGATGACCGGCGTCAGCCTGCGGCAGACGATGAACGAGTCCGCCGCTCTGCTGCCGACCACCACGCACGACGAGGCGGTCCGCCTCGGCGACACGCTGCTGGGCAGCCGTCTGCTGCAGTCGCTCGACGACGGCACCGTCCGGCTGGTCACGCACCCGCCGGCTGCGCGTCGGCGCGCGGTGGCCCGCTGGCTGATCGCCGACGCCGTCGTCGCCGGCCTCGTCGCACTCGGGACCGCACTGTGGGGCTGGCCTGCGTGGCTGCTCGCGGTGCCCGTCGCGCTCCTGCCCCTGTGCGTGCTCGCCGGGCGAGCCGCCTACCGCGCCCTGGGCCACGCCCTCGTCGACGACCACCTCTACCTGCGGCGCGGGGTCGTGATCCGGCGCACGGACGTCCTCGAGGTCCGCGGCATCTCGGGGGCGAACGTCACCCAGAGTCCCGTGCAGCGCTGGCTCGGGCTCGCCCACCTCGTCGCGACGACGGCCGCCGGGGAGCAGGCGTACCGCGCCGTCGACGTGGCGGTCGGTGACGCCACCGTGCTCGCGGCCGCCCTGACCGCCGAGTCGAGCGTCGTGACGTTCACCGGGGCGTGACCTCCTCGACTCTCGCCGGGACCTCTTTGTCGGCAGACTGCCTCCATGGCGACTGACGGTGTTCCCGGTGAGAACCCCTCCGCGCCCGAGGGCGCGACCGACGCCCGGTACGACTACGACCTCGTGGTCGTCGGCACCGGCCCGGGCGGGCAGAAGGCCGCGATCGCCGCCGCGAAGCTGGGCCACAAGGTCGCCATCATCGAGCGTCGGCACATGATGGGCGGCGTCTCGACGAACACCGGCACCATCCCGAGCAAGACCCTGCGCGAGGCGGTCATGTACCTGACGGGCATGGCGCAGCGCGAGGTGTACGGCGCGAGCTACCGCGTGAAGTCCGACATCACGATGGAGGACCTGTTCGCGCGCACCCAGCACGTGATCGGCCGCGAGCACGAGGCCATCCGCGCCCAGCTGCTGCGCAACCACATCGACATCCTCAGCGGCACCGGCTCGTTCCTCGACGCGCACACGCTCGGCGTCCTCGACGACGACGGCATCCGACGCACCCAGGTCACGGCACGCTTCGTCGTCATCGCCACCGGGTCGAAGCCGCACCGGCCGACGACCGTCCAGTTCGACGAGCGCACGGTCCTCGACTCCGACGGCGTGCTCGCCCTCGAGCGCGTGCCGAACTCGATGGTGGTCGTCGGTGCCGGGATCATCGGCATCGAGTACGCGTCGATGTTCGCGGCGCTGGGCACCCGCGTCACCGTCATCGACAAGCGCCCCGCGATGCTCGAGATGTGCGACCCGGAGGTCGCCGAGTCGCTGAAGTTCCACCTGCGGGACCTGTCGGTGTCGTTCCGGTTCGGCGAGGAGGTGTCCGGCGTCGACAGCAACACCCACGGCACCGTGACCCGGCTGGCGTCCGGCAAGCGGATCGCCGCCGACGCCGTCATGTACTCCGCCGGCCGGCAGGGCCAGACGGATGCGCTGAACCTGGAGGCGGCGGGCCTGTCGGCCGACTCCCGCGGGCGGATCGCCGTCGACGACCAGTACCGCACCGAGGTCTCGAACATCTTCGCCGTCGGTGACGTCATCGGGTTCCCCGCGCTCGCGGCGACGAGCATGGACCAGGGTCGACTCGCGGCGTACCACGCGTTCGACGAGCCCGCCCGCGAGCTCCAGTCCGTGCAGCCCATCGGCATCTACACGATCCCGGAGATCTCCTACTGCGGCCGTACGGAGGAGGAGCTCACCACCGAGGCGGTCCCCTACGAGGTCGGGGTCGCGCGGTACCGCGAGCTCGCCCGCGGGCAGATCGTCGGCGACTCCTACGGGATGCTCAAGCTCCTGGTCCACACCGAGACGCGCGAGCTGCTCGGCGTCCACATCTTCGGGACGTCCGCCACCGACCTCGTGCACATCGGGCAGGCGATCATGGCGTGCGGCGGCACCGTCGACTACCTCGTCGACACGGTCCTGAACTACCCGACGCTGTCCGAGGCCTACAAGGTGGCCGCCCTGGATGCGACCAACAAGATCCGTCAGGTCGCGCGGTTCAGCCTGTGAGCGCCACCGAGCTCCGGCCGGTCGGCTGGGTGCGCAGCACGGTCACCGACCTGTCCGACGCCGTCCGGCAGGGCGACGAGGGCGCACCCGACGTCGTCGTCGAGCTCGACCCGTCGGTCGCCGCCGCAGCCGCCGACCTGCACCCCGGCGACGACCTCCTCCTGCTCACCTGGTTCCACCTCGCCGACCGTTCTCTCCTGGCGGTCCACCCCCGCGGCGACCTCACCCGGCCCGTGACCGGCATCTTCTCGACGCGCTCCCCCGACCGGCCCAACCCGATCGGCCTGCACCGGGTCCGGCTCCTGCGCGTCGACGGTCTGCGCCTGCACGTGTCCGGCTGCGAGGCGGTCGACGGGACACCGGTCGTCGACATCAAGCCTGTGCTCGGGGCCGTCGACGAACGGTGAGTCACATGGCGGCCATCGCGGCCATCGTGCCCACCGCCACGACCGACCCGCCGACCGCCGCAGGAGTGCGGTGGGCGTGACGCGAGCCCGCCGACGCCACGCGCACGTGCAGCACCACGGCAGCCGTCAACCACCCGGCCAGCACCGTCAGCACGAGCGTGCGGACGTCGGCGGCGTGCTCGCCGTGGTGTCCGGCCGGGAGCACGGCACCCCGACCGTGCACCGCCGGCATGACCAGGACCAGCACGACCATGAGTCCCAGCTCGACGACCTCCCGCGCCGACTCGAGAGCAGACGGTCCCGGGACGTCCCCCGCCACGCGCTCGCGCAGCGCAGCCGCCGCGGTCCACAGGAGCACGCACCCGAGGACGACCGCCCACATCGCGGGGCCGACCGGGTCCCGGGAGGGCACGACCATGGCCACCATTGCGCACCCCATGACGCCGTGCCCTACCCACTGCCGGACGGTCCGGCGGGAGCAGCCGACGACCCCCAGCGCGAACGCGACCCCGGTGGAGACGAGGAGCGCGACGGTGACGACTGACGTTGTGGGCATGACTGCATGACGCGCGCGACGACGGATCTCGACACTCCGGAACTCGTCGGCGGGAACCCGACCTGCCGGTCAGACCGCCGCGAGGCCACGCGCGACGGCGGCGACCATCGCGTCGGCGATCTCGGGCGACGCCGCCGCGAGGATCGAGTCGGACGCGAGCGACCAGGGCTCACCCCGCGCATCCATGACGACCCCGCCCGCCTCTCGGACCAGCACGACACCCGCCACGACGTCCCAGGCCGCGTTCCCGAACGCCAGCGACGCCGACGGTCGACACCCGCACGTCGCGCCCGGCCGCCCGACGCCACGTCCCGGCGCCGTACGCACCCCACACGACCTCTCCGGTGGTCACGTCGGCAGTGACGCCCACCACCGGCTCACCGCCCGAGAGGCGGGCCAGCGTGCACGCCACGAGCGGCAGACCGGCGACGAAGTTCGCTGTCCCGTCGATCGGGTCGACCACCCACCGGTCGTCCGCGTCCTCCTGCGGCGAGCCCTCCTCGCCCTGGACCGGGAGCGGTGACCCCTCTCGCAGCGTGCGCACGACGGCGTCCTCCGTCGCCAGGTCGACGGCCGTGACCAGATCGTTCGGGCCCTTGAGCCGCAGGACCGCCCGGTCGTCGGCCCCTCGGACGACGGCGAGCCCCGCATCGACAGCGCTGAGCGCCAGGTCCAGGTCGTGCTGCCGGTCGGAGGCGGGGAGAGACGTCATGGTGCGCATCCTCTCCCTCCCGAGCGACGCGGAGGCGAACGTCAGGTGCCGACAGCCGGTTCGGTCCCACGTCCTCGGTCGGGTATCCTCTGTCGGCCGGGAGGATTCGCCTAGTGGCCTATGGCGCACGCTTGGAAAGCGTGTTGGGTGAAAGCCCTCGGGGGTTCGAATCCCCCATCCTCCGCGCACCGAAGGGCCCGTCACCGCAGCGATGTGGGTGACGGGCCCTTCGTCGTGCGTCGGCACCGTTCGCACTCCAGCACCAGTCCCCGCGCATGAACTGACACACTTCCGCCGTGCCCGGAATCCGCCTCGACCTGGTCTCCTTCGCCGACATGAGCCTGGAACGCGCGCAAGCGGTTGGCCGTGCCTTCGATGCACACCCGGCTCTACGACCGGTCAAGGTCGGTGGCGATCCGGCACGGATCGCCGTCGGTTCGTCGCTCGAAGCTGTCATCACCGAGCGTGGCCTCCCGGTCGAGTGGTCGACCGTGCGGCGCAACAACGGCGATGACTTCGAAGGGGGCGAGATCGTGCTGCTCCCCGGCCGCGGAGGTTGGGTCGGATCTCGTGAGAACGGCGAGTGGGAGTACCTCCTCTCCGGTCATCACCTGAGGCAGCACTGGCTGCATGAGGCCGCGGCCGCAACAGCGACTGTGACCGAGGCGTCGGGGCTCTTCGAGGACCTCTCTCTCGCGATCGACGCGGCCTACGGCTACCTCGCCGCCGACTCTCCTGTCCCCCAGGCCGCCGGCGCGATCGAGGCCTGGCTCCCGGGCGTGTTCTGGCTCAACTACTTCGGACCGGCGTTCCTCGCGAGTCGCCCCGCGCTCGCAGGCATGAAGGGCGCTCGGGTTCTCTCCAACGGCGGCGTTCTCGTGCAGACCTCCGAGGTGCCATGGGTCACCGATCCCGAGTCGACCCTGCGACACGAGGCCGAGCTCCGCGACCTCTTCGGCGAGCAGGCGTTCACATACATGCGGCCCAACCCGGCGCTGCCGACGACTCAGGACCACCTCGCTGTGTCGGTCGGTACGGCCGAGATGCCGTGGGTCTCATGGCTGCACGAGAGGACGGTCGCCGACACGACGAAGAGGCACGCAGCGGCTCGCAAGCGCCTCGAGACTGCTCTCGGCCGCCGAGAGGTCGAGCCGCTTGCGCAGAGCGCCGCTGAATGGTCGACGTCGCTCGACCTGGGCGACTGGGAACCGTTCGCCAAGCACCTGGGCCGCGCCCTCCGCGGCGACCTCTCCGGTCCGATCGGGCGAGCCGTCGTCGCCGTCGTCGCAACAGCGCCGCCGGACGAGGAGGACGGAGTCCTTGTTGACACCACGATGGGCACCGTCCGGCTCGGCTGGTTCATCGACGATGTCGACACGGTCGACGTGTACGTGTTCGGCTCAGCTCAGGTTCACCTCGTGTGCGAGGCGTGGTTCGACAACGAGTCGTGATCTGGCGAGTCGCCTGCCAGCGCGTTGACGAGAACCGCTGCCGTGGCGGAACGTCGACGGAGAGCTGCTGCTGCGCCCGACGTGGCGCCCGCTCCGATCAGCCGCCCGACCGCGAGCCGCTCGGACACCCGACGTAGGCTCGTCGTCGTGGCCACCTTCTCCTCCGTGTCGAGACAGAACGTCCTGCAGGCGATCGCCGAGTACGACTCCCGCGGCAGCACCGGCTTCCTCGACGTCTACGGCTTCGAGCCGCTCCCCGGCTACGCGGTCGTCCACGAGGGCCACAGCTACGACCTGAGGGCGGTCGTCGGGGTCGCGCACCGGTTCGCGACCGGCCGGCTCGCGACCTCCGAGGAGTTCGGCAGCAGCACGGACGGCGCGGTCGCGATCCTGCGCAAGCGGGGTTTCGACGTGACCGAGCCGGCGGTCGCCGTCCGGCCGGCGCCGGTGCGTGCCGCGCGAGCGCCGCGGGCACCGCGCACACCGGTCGCGCGGGCGACCGCGGTGCGGGAGGCACCGTCGGCGACCTGCCCCACGTGCTTCATGACGCTCCCGGCGACGGGCATCTGCGACGAGTGCGGCTGAACCTCAGCGCTCCAGCCACGCCAGCGCACCGCGCGCCGCGACGACCCCGGTGCTGAACGACGCCTGCAGCAGGTAGCCGCCCGTCGGTGCCTCCCAGTCGAGCATCTCCCCCGCGACGAAGGTGCCGGGCATCCTGCGGAGCATCAGCGCGTCGTCGACCTCCGACCACGCGATGCCGCCGGCCGTGGAGATCGCCTTCTCGATCGGCATCGTCGCGGACACCGTGACCGGGACCGCCTTGACCAGGGTGGCCATCACCGCAGGGTCGGTCGGCAGGACTCCCGACGCCGACTCCCGGAGCAGCGCGATCCCGACCCGGTCCAGCGCGAGGGTCCGACGCAACCAGTTCGACGCGGAGTCCTTCGGGCGGCGGCGCAGCAGGCGCTCGGTGAGCTGCTCGACCGTCAGCGCGGGCCGCAGGTCGACCTCCAGGACGCACTCCCCGGCGTCGAGGGCGTCGCGGATGGTGGACCCGATCGCGTAGACCGGCCCACCCTCGATCCCCGACCTCGTGACCATCGCGTCACCGCGCCCCCCAGGACCGGGGCGGCCCCGGACCGACAGCGCGACGTGCTTGAGCGGCGACCCCTCGAAACCGTCGGCGAATCTGTCGGTCCAGTCGACGCGCAGCCCGACGTTCGCCGGTCGCAGCGCCGCCACGGCGATGCCTCGGTCGGCGAACGGTTCGACCCAGCCACCGTCCGAGCCGAGCCGCGGCCACGACGCACCGCCGAGCGCGAACACGGTCACGTCGCCGGAGACATCGGTCTGCCGGCCGTCGACATCGGCGAACGAGAGCCCCCCGTCGGCCCATCCCGTCCAGCGGGACCGCCGCTCGATGCGCACCCCGAGGTCCGCCAGCCGCGAAAACCACGCCCGGACCAGCGGCGTCGCGCGGAACGACCGCGGGAACACGCGCCCGCTCGACCCGACGAACGTCGCCTCCCCCAGGCCGGCGCACCAGTCGCGCAGGTCCTGCGGGCCGAACACCTCCAGCATCGGCGCGAGCCGCTCGGCGGAGCTCCCGTACCGGGCCAGGAACGCGTCCCGGTCCTCGCTGTGCGTGAGGTTCAGCCCCCCGTGACCGGCCAGCAGGAACTTGCGGGCCGGCGACGGCATCCGGTCGTGGACCGTCACCGCGACCCCCGCACGGGCCAGGACCTCGGCCGCCATCAGCCCGGCTGGTCCACCCCCGACCACCGTCGCGGTCGTCATCGGCGGGTCCGCACGACGGTCGACGGGTGGCCGCACCGATGGGTCGACCGGTTGCGCCGCATGGCGGGCAGTCAAGCACGGGGCGACGGCCGGCTGCGCTGGAGGGCGGGGACCGCCGGCCTCAGGGGCCGGTCGGTCGGCTGATCGCGACGATGTGCCTGCGCTCGAACTGCACCGGGTCGCCCGCGTGCAGCCCGCGCAGCTCGACCGGGTCGGACGCCAGCGTCCCCTCCAGCGACTCCTCGCCGACGGTCGTCACCCGGACCCACAGCCGCTCGGCGAGCCCGGTCTGCGGCTCGACGAGCAGCTTGACCCGGTCGCCCACCCGCACGGCCGCGGTCGCCTCGCCGCTCGGGACCCGGAAGGTGTCCGGCGCTGCCGTGTGCCGCGCGACGGCGTCGGCCAGCGTCCACCCGGTCCGCCGCCGGAACAGGCTCACAACGCGTCCGCGTCCGCGCGGACCGACTCGTCGCCCGCAGCCGTCGGTGCGTCCATGGCCCTCACCCTGTCACGGCCTGGCAGCAGGACCGGGCGCCGTGTGGTCGGGGACCGCGGCGCGAGCCCAGGAGCACGACGCCCGACACCCTCCTCTGAGACGCTGGGGCGATGGCGAGCCACGGCGAGATGTTCCGGTACCTGCCGTTCCCGTTCGAGGGTGACCGGTTCCCCGACGCCCTGGGCGCCGTCGTGCAGCGCACCGTGCTCGACGGCACCTCGCCCGCCCGCGAGGTGCTCCACGACCACGACGGCACCTGGGCGATCGGCGACGGCGTCTCGGACCCCAACCCGCCGGGGGCCTCCGTCGCCACCCACATCTGGCACGCCATCGAGTGGAACAGCTCCATCGCGGAACTGGCACGGATGCCACCCGGGACCCTCGCCCGTCGTGCTGGACCCGGCGACCCGTGGCAGATCACGGACGTGGCCGTCGACGACGACTGACCGGCCCGTCACGTCGCGCGCATCGCCAGCACGGTCTCGATCGTGTCCGCCTCGGCCGCGGTCTTGTCGTCGCGGTAGCGCAGCACGCGCGCGAAGCGCAGGGCGACGCCGCCGGGGTAGCGGGTGGACCGCTGCAGCCCGTCGAACGCGATCTCGACCACCTGCTCGGGCCGCACCGTCACCACCCAGCCGTCGTCGCCCGTCGAGAGCTCGGTGAACCGCTCCGTCTGCCAGGCCAGCATCGCGTCGGTCATGCCCTTGAACGTCTTGCCGAGCATCACGAACCCGTCGCCGTCGCGCGCCCCGAGGTGGATGTTCGACAGCGTCCCCTGCCGCCGCCCGGATCCGCGCTCGACGGCCAGCACCACCAGGTCGAGGGTGTTGCGCGGCTTGACCTTGATCCACGCGGCTCCGCGGCGCCCGGCCTCGTAGGGGGCGTCGGCCGCCTTGATGACGACGCCCTCCTGCCCGGCGCGCACCACGTCGGCGAAGTAGGCGCGCGCCTCGTCCACGTCCGCCGTGACCAGGCGGTGCACCACCGACGGACCTGCCACGGCGTCGAGCGCGTCCAGACGGCGCAGCAGCGGCGCGTCGAGCAGGTCCGTGCCGTCGACGTGCAGGGCGTCGAAGAAGAACGGGGTCAGGGTGGTCACCGCGGCGACCTCGGCGTCCTTCGTCGCGGAGCGCGCCGCCGTCTCCTGGAACGGTCGTGGGCGTCCGTCGGGGCCGACCGCGAGCGCCTCGCCATCGAGCACGAGGTCCGACGCGGGCATCGCCCGGACCGCCGCGACGATCTCCGGCACCCGGGTGGTGATGTCGTCGAGGCTCCGCGTGAAGACGCGCACGTCGTCGCCCTGGCGGTGCACCTGGATCCGGATGCCGTCGAGCTTCGAGTCGACGACCACCGGTCCCGGCCCGAGGCTCGCCCACGCACCGTCGACGTCCGGCGCCGACTGCGCCAGCATCGGCCGCACGGGCCGCCCGACGGCGAGCTGGAACGCCGCGAGCGCGGCCTCCGGGTCGGGTGACGTGAGCGCGGCGACCGCGACCGGCTCGGTGTCGCCGGCGAGCATCGCGGCGCGCCGCACGACCTCCGGCGGGACGGCCGCAGCCTCCGCGACGGCGTCCAGGAGCAGCGCGTCGAGGGACCCCTGCCGGAGCTCTCCGCTGACCAGCCCGCCGAGCAGGCGCTGCTCGTCGGCGGTCGCCGCCCCGAACAGCTCCGCCGCGAGCGCGTTCCTGGTGAGCACCGATCCGGGGCCCTCCAGCTGCGACATCTCCTCGAAGACGGCATCGACCCCCACCACGGTCAGGGTCGGGTCGGTCGCGGGTTCCGGCAGCGACTTCAGCGAGCGCCAGCCCAGCCCGGTCCGCCGCTGACGCAGCTGGCCCCCGAGGTACCGCGACACGATCCCGACGTCCTCCGGCGGCGTCCGGCGCAGCAGGTCGACCAGCAGCGCGCGCTTCGCCAGCCGCGACCGCGTCGTGGTGAGGGCGGACGACGTCGTCGCCAGGTCGACCAGCAGCATCCCTGCATCCTGCCGCCCGCCACCGACATCCCGCGCGCCGGGCGCCCCGTCGGGGCTACGAGCCGATCCCGCCGTCCACGTACAGCCAGCAACCGTCCTCGCGCACGAACCGGCTCGTCTCGTGCAGCCGGCCGCGCTGGCCGATCGCCGTCCCGTCGTCGAGCCGGTAGTGGGCGACGAACTCGACCGTGCCGGCGTCGTCCCACGGGCCGCCGGCATCCGTGCGGAGCACGTCCAGCCGGTGCCAGAGCATGGCCTCGTCCAGCTCGAGCACGTCCGGTCGGGTGCTCGGGTGCCAGGTGACGAGCAGGTAGTGGGTGGCCCGTGTCGCGAAGCCGCTGTACCGCGAGCGCATCAGCGCCTCGGCCGTCGGCGCCCGTCGGCCGTCGGCGAGGTAGCGCCCGCAGCACTCCACGTACGTCTCCCCCGACCCGCACGGACAGCGGCCCTCGTGCTCGCTCATGGATCCTCCCGGCCCGTCGTCCCGGCGAAACCTAGCAACGTTCCGGGGGGCTCGCAGAGGGGACCCAGCTCCTCCGCGGCGGGGAGTGTGAGCAGACCAGTTCACGTCGCACGTTCCGGTCAGAGCCATAGTGCCGTACGGTTGTCCCTGTAGTCGCAGTGAATCGCTTGTCATGACGGCCGAGGAAACTTGGCAGGACGTTCTCGAGGACCACCTCGGAGACGGACGACGAACACCGTGAATACCGGTCCCGGTCACCCGGGAGTTGTCCATACCGCACGTGAGAGAAGAGAACATCATGCCTGTTGGCACCGTGAAGTGGTTCAACGCCGAGAAGGGCTTCGGCTTCATCGCCCCCGAGGACGGCGGCCCCGACGTGTTCGCGCACTACAGCGCCATCACGACGAGCGGCTACCGCACGCTCGAGGAGAACCAGAAGGTCCAGTTCGAGGTCACGCAGGGCCCGAAGGGCCCGCAGGCGTCGAACATCACGCCCCTCTGAGCCTCATAGCTCCAGAGCACGAGACCCCGGCCGACTACCGGCCGGGGTCTCGTCGCATCCTCGACCAGGCGCCTTCGCTCCCGCTCATCCCGACTGCACTCGCGCCGCACCTCGCACGACCGACAGGACGGACGCCATGAGCTCCCCGACGCTTACCGCCACACCCACTCGACCCCGCGACCGCGCCGTCAGCGACTTCACCGAGCTGACCCGCACCATCCAGGCCGCCGGTCTCATGAAGCGCCGCCCCGCGCACTACGCCGTGCGGCTCTCCGCCGCCGTGGTCGCCGTCTTCGGCCTGATCGCCACGATCATCCTCGTGGGTGACTCCTGGTGGCAGATCGCCGTCGCGTTCGTCGCCGCCGTGATCCTCACGCAGGTCGCGTTCCTGGGCCACGACGCCGCGCACCGCCAGATCTTCGCCGACGGGCGCGCCAACAACTGGACGTCACTCGTGCTCGCGGACCTGTTCGTCGGCCTGAGCCACGGCTGGTGGCAGCGCAAGCACACGCGCCACCACGCCAACCCGAACAAGATCGACACCGACCCCGACATCGAGATCGAGGCGCTGGCGTTCACGCCCGCCCAGGCCGCGAAGCGGACGTCGAAGCTGTCGGTCTGGTACCTGAACCACCAGGGCTGGTTCTTCTTCCCGCTGCTCCTGCTCGAAGGCCTGGCGCTGCACGTCGCCGCCATCAAGCGGCTGTCGTCACGCGAGAAGCTCGAGCACCGCGCCGCCGAGATCGTCATGATGACCGTCCGGCTCGTCGGCGGGACCGCCCTCGTCTTCCTCACGATGTCCTGGCCGATCGCGCTGGTCTTCCTGGCCGTGCAGATGGGTGTCTTCGGGTTCTACATGGGCGCCTCGTTCGCCCCGAACCACAAGGGCATGCCCCTGATCCCCAAGGACTCGCGTCTCGACTTCCTGCGCCGCCAGGTGCTCACCAGCCGGAACATCGGCGGCGGCAAGTGGGTCGACGTGCTCATGGGCGGGCTCAACCACCAGGTCGAGCACCACCTGTTCCCGTCGATGCCCCGCCCGTCCCTGCGCCGCGCGAAGCCGATCGTCGAGGCGTACTGCCGGGAGCACAACATCCCCTACGTCCAGGTCTCGCTGCCGCGCTCGTACGCGATCATCGTGAAGTACCTGAACACCGTCGGGAAGCCCGACCGCGACCCGTTCAACTGCCCGATGACGGCGCTCTACCGCGTCTGACGTTCGTCACCGAAGCCCCCGTCGTCCTCATGGACGGCGGGGGCTTCGTCGTTCACGCGCGCGAGCGTGGGGACCCCCGTCAGCGGTCGGGGTGCCGGGACAGCTCCGCCCTGGTCGACGCCGTCAGCGCGGAGACCAGCGCGACGACGATCGGCAGGACGACCAGGAGCACCGTCATGGGCACCCCCGGGATCACCACGTCCGGGGCGGACCGACCCCACCCCGCCCGGACCTCGAGCAGCAGGGCCGCCAGGGCGATGCCCGCCGGGACACCGCACCACGCACCCGCCGTCGCGACGAGCCCTGCCTGACCTGCGGCGACACGTCGGCGGGTGCCCGGCGGGGCGCCGACCGCCTCGAGCGTCTCGAGGTCGGCGCGCGCCTCCTGCGCGGCGAGCGCGGTGACCACCCAGGTGACCAGGAGGACCGCGACGATGCCGCCCGCGACCAGCCCGTACAGCGTGGCGGTGTCCTGGAAGGCGGGCGGTCCGTTGTCCATCACGACGACGTCTCCGCCCCCGTTCCCGAGCACTGCGACCTGCCAGTCGTCGAGCGGGCCCTTGCCCGACGCGATGACACCGACGTCGTGGACCGTGAGGCCGAGCGTGTCGGCGGCATCCTGCGAGAGGACGACGGCCGCGTAGCGCCCGATGCTCTCCGCGGGTGCCGCCTGCACCACCGCCTCAGTGGAGCTGCCGAGCACGCTGAGGCGGACCGCGCCGTCGTCGATCGCGCCGGCGTCAGCGACCAGGACGCGACCCGCAGCCAGGTCGGCGCCGGCCTGCGCGGGCAGACCCAGCGCCTCGGCGAGCGCGGCGTCACCGACGAGGGGGCCCAGGCTGGGCAGCAGGGACCCGCCCGAGATCTGACCGCCGACCACGACCACGGGCGGCCCCTCCGGACCGACCGCGGCCCGGACCGTCGTCGCGTCCTCGATGCCCGCCAGCGCCAGCCGGTCCGCGAGGGCGTCGCGGTCGTCCGATTCGTCCAGGTCGGTGAGCACCAGCGCCGACCCGATCGGCGCCGCCGCCACGTACCGGCTCACCTCCTGGGCGTGCTGGCTCTGCTGGTAGACCATCGCCGAGGTCGCGAGGGCGACCATCGCCAGGCTCGCCGCGACCGCGGGCAGCACGCGGAGGCGGTGCCGGGCGGCGTCGCGCAGGACGAACATGGTCACGGCCCGGCGCGCCGGGAGCCGCTCCACCAGCCCGAGCAGCACGCCGACGACCGCGATCAGGCCGACCTCCGCGACCACCACGCCGACGATCACCTGGACCGGGCGGGAGGTGGCGCCCTGCACCGCGAGGAACGCGCCTGCGGCGACGGCGAGCAGGGCGACGGGCAGGATCCAGGGCGCGCTGCGGTGGGACGGACCCTCCAGCCGTCCACCCCGCAGCGCGCCCAGGTCGGAGTCGCGCATGGCGACGATCGCGGGGTACCAGGCGGCGGCGACGGCCACCGCGGTCCCGAAGAGTGCCGCGGCGAGCGCCCCCAGGGCGCCAGTGAGCGGCTCGCCCGGCGTGGCGACGGGGATCGCGAGGAGCACGATCACGTAGGCCACCACCGCGCCGATCGTCGCGCCGAGCACCCCGCAGATCAGCCCGGGTGCCAGGATCGCGCGGCGCAGGTCGGACGGCCGGGCCCCGGCGGCCGACAGCATTCCCAGCTCCCGCACCCGGCGACGCACCCCCAGCAGGAACGCCGGGGTGATGAGCAGGATCGCCTGCACTGCGGCGAGCGCGCCCACGACGCCGAGCGTCGTCAGGGTCGCGGGATCGACCTGGAACCTCGCGAGGAAGCCGAACCGCGTCCCGCTGATCCCCAGGCCGGCCCCCGGGGTGACCGCGCGGGCCAGCATGACCGCGGGGAGCGCGACGACGGCCGTCGCGACGGCGACGAGCACGACGACCAGGGCCGACCGGAGCCGGTGCGCGGAGGCGTCGCGCCGCCCGAGCCGGAGCGCGACGGCCCAGCGGGCGGCCAGCGGCACCTCGGCCGGCGCGCTCACCGGGCGACCTCCCGCGCCAGGAGGAGCTCGGGTCCACCTGCGTCACCTGTCGTGTCGACCAGGCGTCCGTCGCGCAGGAAGACCGTGCGGTCCGCCCAGGCCGCGTACCGGGCGTCATGGGTCACCAGCACGCCGCACGCGCCGGCGTCGATCCGCGCCCGGAGCAGCCGCATCACGTCCTCGCCGGTCACCGAGTCGAGTGCGCCGGTCGGCTCGTCGGCGAGCACCAGGCGGCGCGGGCCGACGAGTGCGCGGGCGATCGCGATGCGCTGCTGCTGGCCGCCGGAGAGCTCGGCGGGGAACCGGTCGGCCGCGTCAGCGAGGCCCACCTCGGTCAGCGCCTGCAGCGCCTCGTCCCGCGCGGCGGCCCGCCGGACGCCGTCGAGCTCCCGCGGCAGCGCCACGTTCTCGGCAGCGGTGAGCGACGGGACGAGGTTGAGCTGCTGGAACACGTAGCCGATGCCGCGACGGCGGGCCCCGCGCGGTGCGCCCGGCCCAGTGCGCCGAGGTTCTCCCCCGCGACGGTGACCGAGCCCGACGTGGGGACGTCGAGACCGCCCAGCAGGTGCAGGAGCGTCGACTTGCCGGAGCCCGAGGGACCCATGACGGCGACCAGCTCGCCGAGCCGGACGTCGAGGTCGACGTCGACGAGCGCGCGGACGGCGGTCGCGCCCGTGCCGTGCACGCGGGTCAGGCCACGGGCGGTGACCAGGACCGGACCGAGGCTCATCGGGACACCTCGTCGCGCACGGGCACCGGCGCCTTCCGTCGGGCCGGAGCGGTCGTGACCCGCGCCTCGACGTGGTCGAGCCAGCGGACCTCCGCTTCCGCGGCGAACACCAGGTTGTCCAGCACGAGCGACCACGCGAGGTCGTCGGGACCGGTGCTCGCCTTGAGGCGGGT
The DNA here is from genome assembly GCF_001424195.1 of Cellulomonas sp. Leaf334. Taxonomy (GTDB): domain Bacteria; phylum Actinomycetota; class Actinomycetes; order Actinomycetales; family Cellulomonadaceae; genus Cellulomonas. The sequence goes on from NZ_LMOO01000008.1 coordinate 392,007, forward strand.
GAGGTCCCGCAGCGCGCGCAGCGTCTCGGTGCGCTGGGCTTGGACGAGCCGCACGACGTCGACGCCGGGCACGGTCACGGCGAGCGCGAGCTTGATGGCGAGCTCGTCGCGCGACGGGGTGCTGCGCACGACGGGGGTGCCCCACCAGCGGTCCAGCTCGGCACGGCCCGCGGCGGTGAGCGCGTACTGCGGCACGTCGTCGCTCAGGCTCGGGCTCTCGACGAGGCCGTCGCGGACCAGCCGGTCGAGCGTCGTCGACACCTGGCCCATGTTGAGCGGCCAGGTGCCGCCGGTGCGCTGCTCGAACTGCTGGCGGAGCTGGTAGGCGTGCATCGGCTCGTCCGCGAGCAGCGCGAGCATCCCTTGCCGGACCGACATCTCGACCTCCGTAGTTACTCGGTAACTAGAAGTTTCGCAGTAACCCGTCGACGGTCAAGCGACACGCAGAAGGGCGCCGGTCGGTAGTGACCCCGACCGGCGCCCTGTGGGTCGCGCGTTGCCCTCGCGGACCCCTCGATACTCAGTCGAGCATCGAGATCACCTGCTGGGCCTGGTACCCGAGGATCGCCCGGGCGGCCGGGGTGACGGTGGAGAGCCGCGTCCGCGGCGTGAGGAGCTCCACGTACGCCTTCAGCGACTTCACGGCGATCTTCTCGTTGCCGGCGTCGGCCGCCTTGTCGGCCACCTCGACCGCGGCGAGCAGCCCGGCGGCCGCGACCCCCTTGACCGCACCGGAGGATATCTGCGCCTTGGTGGCGTCACGCAGCGCGTCGATGCTGCCCGGGGCGTAGAACGACGGCACCGGCACCTGCGTGTAGTCCGTGTCCGAGGCCAGGTAGAAGCCCACGTCCGACGGCTGGTTGTAGGTCGTCTGCTGACGGGCGACCTCGACGCGGTACTGCGGGTCGTGCATGAGCGTGTACATCTTCGTGTGGCTCAGGTCGGTGTTGATGAAGAGCCGGATCGCGGTGGAGTCCTCGGTACGGACCAGCAGTTCCTCGCGCGAGTCGCCCAGGACGTCCGCCACCAGCGACGGGTTGCCCTTGGTGCCGTTGTTCGACCGCGTCCCCGTGGCGGTCAGCTGGCGGCCGCGGGTCCAGTCGTCGATCGTCACGTCTTGAGCCGCGGACCCGTTGACGATCTGCGTCGTGCCGTCCGGCAGCCACTTGATGCTCATGTTGGTACCGGGGATGGCACCCGGGGTGACGACGCCTGCCGCCGAGTACAGCCCGAGCGAGTCCGTGCCGCCGGGCAGGCTGGCCCAGACCTCACGGCCGCGGACGTCCGGGAGCACGTCACCGACCATGGAGCGGCCCGTGTCCCGCCCGGAGTACACGCCGAAGAGGACCTCGCCGGTCTTCGCGTCGCGCATCGCCATGCCGTAGGGCGCGAACGTGCCGCCCTCGTGGGCCGTGTAGATCTCCAGACCCGGGCGGTCCGGGTCGATGTCCGTCACGTGCATCGCGTCGCCGTGGCCCAGGCGGACCACCTCGCCGGGTGCGGCACTGCCGGGGGGCAGCGTGTCGAACGACGAGTACAGGACGGAGCCGTCGTCGTCGATCGTGGCGGCGCCGTAGACGATCTCCTGCTTGCCGTCGCCGTCCACGTCGGACGCCGCCAGCGAGTGGAAGCCCTGCGTCGTGATCTTCCCGTAGACCGGGTCGGTGCCGTCGCGGCCGTGGGGACCGTCGTTGAACGGGTTGGTCAGCGGGACGTGGCCCGAGTCGACGTACCAGCGCTCCTTGAGCTTCTTGCCGTCCCAGTCGTACGCGACGAGCGTGGTGCGCGTGTAGTAGCCGCGGGCGAAGATCGCCGACGGCGTCTGCCCGTCGAGGTACGCGACCCCGGCGAGGAAGCGGTCGACGCGGTTGCCCGGCTCGATGCGGGCCATCGCGTAGTCGCCCCAGAGCAGACCGTCGTCGCCGCGACCCGGCTTGTAGTCGATCGTCTGGAGCTCCTTGCCGGTGGCTCCCGCGAACACCGTGAGGTACTCGGGACCGTCGACGATGAAGCCCTCGAAGTTGCGCAGCACGTTGCGCGCGCTGCGGGCGGGCGCATAGACGTCGATGAAGTAGTTCGCCAGCGCCGTCGCATCCTCCGTGGAGAGCGGGTAGGCGTACTGCGGTGCGATGCCGAGCGCCGCCTCGACGGTGGACGGCCAGCGGCCCGCGACGACCTCGGGGTGGCTGCTCCAGCCCTGGAGCATGGTGACCAGGTGGTCGAAGTAGCCCTGCTTGCTCAGCCGGTAGTCGGTGGCGTCGGTGACACCCGCGGCACGGTCGCGCTTCGGCAGCGACACGTACTTCTCGCTCGCCACGGAGCCGTCGGCCTTGTAGGTCGTGATCTTGCTGCCGGGGGCCGTCTTCATCATGAGCTCGGCCTTGCCGTCACCGTCGTAGTCGTAGACGGGGAACTGCGTGTAGTGCGCGCCGGCGCGGATGTTCACGCCCAGGTCGATGCGCCACAGCTGCGTACCGTCCTGCTCGTAGGCGTCGACGAAGACGTTGCCGGTGTAGCCGATCTGGCTGACGTCCTTCGAGTTCGACGGGTCCCACTTGACGATGTACTCGTACTGGCCGTCGCCGTCGACGTCGGCCACGGACATGTCGTTCGCGGAGTAGGTGTAGGCCTCGCCCACGGGGGTGACGCCGTCGGCCGGCTTGGTCATCGGGATGTCGAGCGACGCCTGCGCCCACGGGGTCGCCTCCGCGCCGTCGACCTCGACGCCGCCGACGACCGCGGCGACCCGGTAGCGCGAGGCCGGCGTACCGGCGGGGTCGACGAAGTTCGTGGAGTCGGTGACCGTGCCGAGCAGGGTGCCGTCGCGGTAGACCGCGAAGTCGGGACCGGCGAGTCCGGTCGCCGTCGCGCCGGTGACCTCGCCGGCGAGCAGTCGCCAGGTCAGGAACACGCCCTGGGGCGTGACGGCGGCGACGAGTCCTCGGTCGAGGCGCTCGAGGGTGAGGCCGTCGGGACCCTTGGTGGGCCCGTGCGCGGCGAGGTGCGCCGGCGCCGGTGCTGCGGTGGCGGGGGTGGCGGCGAGGGTGCCGACGAGCACCACGGAGCCGGCGATCGCCGTGAGCGTTCGTCCTCGTCGTTGCGTCAGACTCATCCTTGAATCCTTTCAATCGGCTAGGCGTCCCCCACGGGGGAAGGGGTTGCTCCCGATGAGGAAAGCCGGGGGCGCCTTTGACCCCGACCGCCCACGACCGTATCGCCTGAATCACCCGAGTCAACCCTTCCTGCGACATTCGCCGGAAACCGTCGCCGGGAGCGCTCCCGCCGACGGAAACCGCTATCCCTCCCCCTGCTCCCACGGCCCGTGCTGACGTCACCCGCATGAACGTCACGGAGCGTCGGGGCGTCACCTAGACTCCCTCCGTGATCTTCAAGGCGGTGGGCGAGGGCAGGCCCTACCCTGAGCACGGTCTCGAGACCGCCAAGCAGTGGGCCGAGGTCCCGCCGCGCCAGGTGCGGCTCGACGAGCTCGTGACGACCAAGCGCACCCTCGACCTCGACGCGCTGCTCGCGGAGGACTCCACGTTCTACGGGGACCTGTTCGCGCACGTCGTGCAGTACCGCGGCGTCATGTACCTGGAGGACGGTCTGCACCGGGCCGTCCGTGCGGCGCTGCACCAGCGCGCGCTGCTCCACGCCCGGGTGCTGGTGATCAAGTGACCGAGCCGGACCGCGCCCGTCAGCTGCGCCGGCGGCACATGCACGAGCGGCAGGCCGTCATCTTCGGCGTGCTCCTCGCGGCCCTCGCGCTCGCCGGCCTCGGTGCCGCGGCGATGTTCACCGGCAGCCTGAACCTGCCCGTGTTCGCCCGTGACTTCTCGACCCCGGTCACCCCCACGACGCTGCAGGACCCGTACCCGTGCCCGCCGGCCGGGGCGCTGCCGGTGGCCACCAACCAGATCAGCGTGAAGGTCTTCAACGCGACGACCCGCGTCGGCCTCGCCGGTGTCACGAGCGCGAGCCTGACGGAGCGCGGCTTCCTCGTCGTGACCACGGAGAACGCCGCAGTCACCTACGACGGCACGGCACGCATCATCTTCGGCGTCGCCGGTGTCGCTCAGGCGTACACGCTCGCGGCACACATCGACGGCGCGGTCCTCGTCCTCGACCCCCGTGCGGACGCCACCCTCGACCTGGCTCTCGGCGCGAAGTTCGCCGAGCTCAAGGCCCCCGACACCGTCGTGCTCGACCCCGCAGTCCCCCTCGTGGCCCCGCCGGGCTGCACCCCGTTCGACGAGGTCGCCGCACCCGCGGCCCCGACGGAGACCCCCGCCGCCGGCTGACGGCCGTCGTGCGCGGCGGGGACGACCGTGCGACCGTGAGGGTCTGCCGTGGTCACCGACCACGGACGACGAGGGAGGTCGACGATGACCGAGACCGACAGCACGCCCGACCCCGTCCGCGAGACGGCCCCGGAGGCACCGCCCGCACCCGACGACGCGCAGCGCGACGACGAGTCCGTCGACTCCGCCCGCGGAGCCGTGTTCCCGATCGCGGGTGCGCAGGCGGGCACGGTGCCGCCGCCGATCGTCCCGGGCCGCCCCGGCTGACACTCACAGCGAGCAGGGCCGCGACGAGGCCGACGGGCGGGCTAGCCTGAGCACCTGCCCGCTCGTCGGCCCCGTCCGGCCACTGCCTCGGAGGTCGCACTGCTCCGCCGCCTGCTGCACTCCACCACGGCCGTCTGGGTCGCGTTCGTCCTCGTGCACGGCTGGCTCGCGCTCGTCGGCCTGGTCCTGATCCCCCAGGAGGCGTTCTGGGACCTCGACCTCTACCGCTACTGGATGTGGCTGGGGCTCAACGACGGGCAGTGGCCCGTGCTCTCGGGCTCCTGGGTGTACCCCGCGGGTGCGATCGTCCCGATGCTCGCCGCCGCGGTCGGCGGTGCGGGCGGTGGCTCCGCGTACGCGACGGTGTGGGCGCTGATGATCACCGTGCTCGACGCGGTCGCGCTCGCGTTCCTGCTGCACACCCGCAGGCCCGACCGTCCGCAGGAGCCACCGACCCCGGTCGGCGCGTGGTGGTGGCTCGCGTTCCTGGTGCTGCTGGGCCCGGTCGCGATGGGCCGCCTCGACGCGGTGATCGCTCCCGTCGTCGTCGTGGCGCTGTCGATCGCCCTGAACCACCCGCGGATCACCTCCGCGCTCCTGACCGCCGCAGCCTGGGTCAAGGTCGCCCCCGGCGCCCTGCTGATCGCGCTCTTCGTGGCGGTCCGCCGGCCGTGGCGCAGCGTGGTGGTGCCCGCGGCGATCGTCAGCGTCGTCGTCGTCGGCACCGTCGCCGCGCTCGGTGGGCTTCCGCACGTGGCGTCGTTCCTGACCGAGCAGGAGGAGCGCGGGCTGCAGATCGAGTCGCCCGGAGCCACCCCGTGGCTGGTCGCCGGGCTCTTCTCCGCCTCCATCACCCGGTACCTGAACGAGCCCATCGTCACGTGGGAGATCACGGGACCCGGCACGCAGGGCGCAGCGGACGTGCTGGGTGCGCTCTTCTTCGTCGCGCTCGGTGCGGCGGCGCTGCTGCTGTGGTGGCGGCGCGAGCAGCTCGGTGCCCGGATGTGGTCCGGCGGGATCGCGCGCACGGAGCTGCTGGTCCGGGGCGCGATGCTCCTGACGCTGGCGATGCTGGTGTTCAACAAGGTGGGATCACCGCAGTACATCGGCTGGCTGGCGCCGCCCGTGGCGGTCGCCCTCGCGCTGGCGCTGCCCGGCTGGCGGACCACCGCGTGGCTCGTGCTGGGCACCGCGGCGGCGACGCAGGTGGTGTTCCCCTGGTTCTACACCGAGGTGGTCTCCGGCGGGCCCGCTGTCACCCTGACGCTCGCCGCGCGGAACGTCGCGCTCGTCGTCCTGCTGGTGCACACCGTGATCGCGCTGGTCAGGCCCGTGCCCGGCGACGATCAGCCCGACGCCTTGCGCCGCCAGGACCGGATCACCAGCGCGAGCCCGGCCGCGTAGGTCACCCCGAGCACGCCGAGATAGGGCACGTAGAACCGTCGCAGCACCGGGTGCCCGACCACGGCCGCGCCTCCGATCGCCGCACCCATCGCCGCGGCCCGGGCACCGCGGGCACCGGCCGTGTGCACCGCGAGCGGGATCCGCGGGATGCGCGCGTCTCCGGCCGCGGCGGCGTAGAGCTTGACCGGGACACCGTTCGCCGCCTGCCTCCACACACCCCGCGCCCCGGCAGCCATGTGCTGGGCCGCGGCGTCACGCATCGTGGCCGTGGTCAGCGGGGCCGGTGGCCGCAGGCCGCGTCTGGTCAGCTCCGAGGTGACCAGCACGCCCGCGACCGAGCCGGCGGTGAGCCACGCGGCCGCGGGCAGGATCCGCCGCGGGTTGGCGACCCCGACGACGGCCAGGTACATCTCCATCGTCACCGGCCAGCTGACGGCCTCCGCGAACCCCCACGCGGCGGCGCCCGCCATCCCGGCCCTCCCGTCCATGGCGCGGTGCAGCAAGCTCCACGTGCGCGACTGCGACGCCGTCGCGGGGCCCTCGGCGAGCAGGGCCTCGAGCTGGTGGGCGACCGGGGACATGTCGTCGTCGACGAGGTCCTCCGGCTGGATGGGGTGGCCGAGCCGGACCTCGACGGGCCCGGGGTGCAGACCGCCGCCCTTGGGCAGCAGGTCGCGGGTGCCGACGATGGCGACGGGCAGGATCGGGACGTCGAACTCGCGGGCGATCCGGACTGCCCCGCTGCGCAGCTCCCCCAGCCGGCCGTCGGTGCTGCGGGTGCCCTCCGGGAACACGAGCAGGCTGGACCCTGCGCCCAGCACCGTCTGGGCGCCGTCCACCAGCCCGGAGTAGCCCCCGCCGGTGCGGTGCACCGGGACCGCACCGATGGCGAGCTTGAGGCCCAGCCGCATCCACGCCTTCTCGAACCAGTAGTCCTCCGCCGCCACGACCACGGGCTTGTACGGCGCGGGGAAGGCCGCGATGAGCGCCGGCGTGTCCGCGTGCGAGCTGTGGTTGGCGACGATGACCATCGCCTCGTACGGCGCCGACCCGCGCACCTTGTACCCACCCACCAGGTGGAACACGTTGCGCCAGAGCGTGTGCCGCACGGCACCGGCCAGGTTGAACCCGGGCGGCAGGCCCACCCGGCGGCGCGACGTCACGCGAGCACCGCCGCGAGCGGCAGGACGAGCAGCAAGGAGTCCACGCGGTCCAGCAGACCACCGAAGCCGGGCAGCCACGCCCCGGCGTCCTTGACCCCCGCCCGGCGCTTCACCATCGACTCCAACAGGTCCCCTCCGACGCTTCCGAGCAGCACGGCGACGTACAGGCCCGGCGAGGCGGAGTCCAGCACGACCAGCACGATCGCGGCCCCGACGGCGGCTCCGACCATACCGCCGACGGTCTTGTTCGGACTGAGCCGGGAGAGTGGTCGTCGCGCCCACGCGAACCGGCGCAGGCCCGTCCCGCCGCACCAGGCCGCGATGTCGGTCGCGGCGGCCGCGAAGCACAGCAGGTACGCGTCACTGCCGACGAGGACCAGGTTGGCCAGCGACCAGCACAGCCAGATCGACCCGAAGGCCGTCAAGGTGGCCCGTTCGAGTCCTCGCTCGGAGTCGCCGGCGACCAGGGCGGGGACCGCGCAGAGCAGCGCCACCAGAGGCACCAGGGCGAGCAGGTCCGGGGCCAGCCAGGCCGCCAGCGGGTACGCCACCGCGAGCACCAGGAGGAGCGTCGTCTCGGCGCGGGGCAGCCGCATCATCGCGGCGAACTCGCGCACCGCCTGGAGCGCGAGCAGCGCCGCGAGCGCCGCCGTCGGACCCGGGCCGAGCCACATGGGGATACCGATGACGGGCAGGATCAGCGCCCAGGTGGTCCAGCGGCGGCGGAGCTCCGGCTTGCCCGAGAGGAACACCGGGACGGCCGCGAGCGCCAGGATCGTCACGCTGACGGCCAGCAGCCAGACGGCCCGGCCCTCGAGGTCGAGGTGCCACCCGAGCAGCCGGAGGTGGACCTCGAGGTCCGGCACGAGGTTCACGCGAGCAGACGGCGCAGCTCGCGCAGCCGCGTGCCGGCCGTCGCGAGCGACATCCCGATCATGATGGGCAGCAGGATCGGCGACAGCCCCGGCGCGGCCACCAGGAGGACCACGGCGAGGCAGCGCTCCGTCTTGCCGAACGGTCCCCCGTTGAGCCGGGGGGCGCCCGCCCCGGCACCGGCCAGCGACGCGACCGTCGGCAGCGTCGCGCAGACCGCGGCGACCAGCACGAACACGAGGCCAGCCGTGCCCTGCACACGCCCCAGGAGGACGGCCAGGCCGGCGAACATCAGCAGGTCGCTGAGCCGGTCCCCGACCTCGTTGACCACGAAGCCCCACGGTCGTGACACCCCGCGGGCCCGGGCGACCGCCCCGTCGAGGTTGGCACCGGCCAGGCGTCCCGCCAGGAGGACCAGGACGAGGAACCACCAGCCGACCGCGATCGCGACGCCCGCAGCGGCGGCGCTGAGCACACCGAGCCACGTGAACACGTCCGGGGACACCGACCGGAGGACGGCCCACCGGACGACGCCGTCGAGCTGTCGGGTGTACCAGGGTTTGAGTGCATACAGGCCGCGCATGCCGGGACCCTAGCGAGTTCTGCGGGGCGCCCGTGCACTCTCACCCACAGGTCACCCCAGCTGCGTCGCGACCTCCGACGCCACCAGCTCCAGGTGATCCAGGTCGTGCAGGTCGAGCACCTGGAGGTACACGCGCGTGATGCCGAGCTCCCGGTAGGAGCCGATCCGGTCGACGACGGCGGTCGGCGTCCCGGCGAACCCGACCGCGCGCACCTCGCCGACGTCGCGCCCGATGGCGTCCGCCCGACGGGCCACCTCGGCGTCGTCGCGCCCCGCGCACAGCACCTGCGCGACGGAGAACGTGAGGGTCGACGGGTCCCGGCCGGCCTCCTCGCACGCGGCCCGGACGGTCGCGACGCGGCCCTGGACGTCCGCCGGCGCGGGGAACGACTGGTTGAACTCGGCGGCGTACCTCGCGGCGAGGGCGGGGGTGCGCTTCGGGCCGCTGCCCCCGACGATGATCGGCACGCGGGACTGCACGGGCTTGGGCAGCGCCGGCGAGTGCTTGAGCTGGTAGTGCTCACCCGCGAAGTCGTAGTGCTCCCCCACCGGTGTCCCCCACAGGCCGGTGATCAGCTCGAGCTGCTCGGTGAGCAGGCCGAACCGCTTCTCCGGGAACGGGATCCCGTACGCCGCGTGCTCCTGCGCGAACCACCCGGCACCGAGCCCCAGCTCGACGCGGCCGCCCGACATCTGGTCCACCTGCGCCACCTGGATGGCCAGCACGCCCGGGTGCCGGAACGTGGCCGACGAGACCAGGGTGCCCAGCCGGATGCGGCTGGTCTCGCGCGCCAGGCCAGCGAGCGTCGTCCACGCGTCGGTGGGACCCGGCAGACCGTCACCGGAGCCCATGCTCAGGTAGTGGTCGGACCGGAAGAAGGCGTCGAAGCCGAGGTCCTCCGTGGCCTTGGCGACGGCGAGCAGGTCGTCGTACGTGGCCCCCTGCTGGGGCTCGGTGAAGATGCGCAGATCCATGGCGACCACCCTCACACAGGTCGACCCGGGACGGCGCACCGTGCGACGGTGGGGACGTGATCCCCGCCATCGTGACCGGCCGCCATCCTGCCGACGAGCCGTTCGCGGTCGCCGACTGGCGGCGTCGGGTCGCCGGGATCTACGCGGACGTCCGCCGGATCGGTGCCGACGACCCGGCGTCCGCGCACGCCGTCTGGGTCCAGCGTCGCGACGAGCTGCTCGCCGAGCACCCGGCGTCACCGCTGGACGCGGCGGCCAAGTCGGCGTTCGAGGGCCTCGACGTCCCGCACCACGACCCGGCCTACCGGTTCGAGTGCGACGTCCTGCCCGCGACCGCCCAGCGGCTCGACGTGAGCACCGGTGCCGACGGCGTGGTGCCGTTCGAGCGCATCGGGACCGTCGTGCTGGGCGACCTGGGCACGCTCGCCGTGTGGGTGATCCGCGGGTACGGGGGCGGCCTGTTCGTCCCGCTGAAGGACGCGCTGGCGGGGGCACCCGGCGGCACGTACGGCGGTGGGCGGTACCTGCTGGACACCATCAAGGGGGCGGATCTCGGCATGGCACAGGACAAGCTCGTCATCGATCTCAACTTCGCGTACAACCCGTCGTGCGCGTACGACCCGGCGTGGACCTGCCCGTTGGCCACCCGGGCCAACACGCTCGGTGTCGACGTGCCCGTGGGCGAACGGATGAGGCCGTGAGCGCCCTGACCTCGATGTGGGCGTGGGACAACCCCGTCGCGCGCACCGTCGACGCCCGCGGCCGGGACTACGCACCCGCCGAGCCCGCCGACCTCGTCGCGTTCTGCCAGGACCGCGCCCTCCAGCGCGTCTTCCTCTCGGCACCGTGGGCCGCCGACGAAGGGCCGGTCGGTGACTGGTTCGGTGCGGCGACCACCGCGCTGCAGACCGCCGGCGTCGCGGTCGGCCCCCTCGGCGGCGACCCGGGGTGGCTCGGCCAGCCGTCGCTCGCGGTCACCTGGGCCCTGACCGCCCTGCGCTCCGGCCCGAGCGACAGCATCCAGCTCGACGTCGAACCCTGGGCGACCTCCGGGTGGCCGGCGAACCGGGACCAGCTCTGCGCGCAGTGGCTGACCCTGCTGGACGGCGTCCTCGCGGCGCTGCCGGCCGGCGTCTCGCTGGGGGTCGACACCCCGTGGTGGCTCGCGCACGAGGCGTGGGAGGGCGGCACCCTGCTCGACGCGATCCTCGACCGGGTCGGGCGGGTCGGTGTCGTCGCGTTCAGCGACCACGCGCAGGGACCCGACGGGATCGTCGCGCTGGCCGGTCCCGCCGTCGTGGCGGCGTCGGCGGCGGGTCTGCCGTTCACGGTGGGAGTCGAGACGGACACCGCGGAGGTCGCGGGCGGTGCCCAGTTCACGTTCATCGACGAGGGCCCGCTGGTCCTGGAGCAGGAGACCGCGCTCGTCGCGGACGCGTTCGGCACGCTCCCCGGCTACGAGGGCGTCACGGTCGAGCACCACCGCACGTGGCGCGCGCTGCTGGGCCTGGACTGACGTCCGCGCCGAGCTCGTCGGGTACAGCCGAACTCGTCGGCTGCAACCGACGAGCTCGGCCGGGACCGACGAGTTCGGCGGGTGGTCCGATGCGATGGTCGCGCGTCAGACCTGGCAGGTCGGGCACCAGTACAGCTTGCGGGTGGCCATCTCCTCGACGACCACCGGGGTGCCGCTGACCAGGCACGGCTCCCCTGCGCGGTGGTAGACCCAGTTCCGCAGCGCGGGGTCCGTGACCGCCTCGGCCCACTGCGCGTCGGAGAGGTCCTCCCGCGTGAGGATGAAGCCCTCCTCGATGCCGTCGGCGAGGAGCACCGCCCAGTCGTCCCACAGCGCCCGGGCGACCGCGCGCGGGACCCGACGACCCGGGGTGTGCGGGTCGAGGCGCGCCCGGAACAGCAGCTCCGCGCGATAGATGTTGCCGATGCCCGCGACCACCGTCTGGTCCATGAGGAGCTGCCCGACGGCGACGTTCCGGGAGGTCAGCCGGTCCACCATCACCTCGCCGGCCGCGGCGACGTCGTCGGTCGACGCCGGGTCCGGTCCGAGCCGCGCGATCGCCGCAGCGGCGCCCGCGGGATCGAGGACCTCGCACGCCGACGGACCGCGCAGGTCGGCGACGGTGGCGTCCGACGCCAGGCGGACCCGGACCTGCCCGACGGGCTCGGGCGGGAACACCTCGCCGACCGGGACCTCCCGCTCGCCCTCGCCCATCCGGACCGCCCTGCGCAGCCGCGGCGCGCCCATCGAACCGGCCGCGAACCCGCCCGGCACCAGCGGCGTGAGCGACCCGTAGAAGTCCCACGCGCCGTACAGACCCAGGTGCACGCGCAGGACGTCGCCCGACTCGAACGTGCAGAACAGCTGCTTGCCGACGGCGTCCGCCGCCACGAGGGCCTGACCGTCGACGCGCGCCGCACCGGCGGCGAACCTCCCCTGCGGGGAGCTGACGGCGAGCCGTCGACCGACGAGGTCCTGGGTGAGCTGGCGGGCGATGCGGTGGACGGTATGACCCTCGGGCACGTCCCGAAGGCTAGGCCACGCGCAGCCGCTCCGCCGCCGCGCCCGCGGCCGCCGCAGCTCCGGCCGCCGTCGCCGCGCTGCGGTCGCTCTCCTCGCGCGCCAGCAGCTGCTCCTGCGCCAGGGTCGCGGCCTCGAGGACGTCGGTGATCTCCTCGCCGATGAGCTCGTGCCGCTCGAGCAGCGCGTCACGCAACGCCTCGACGAGGTGGCGGTGCCGCGAGAGCATCCGCCGCACGGTGGTCCGGGCGTCGTCGAGGACGGCCTCCAGCTGCGCGCGGGCCTGCGCGTCGCTGAGCACCGCGGAGACCAGGTCGTGCGGCGTGGCGGCGAACGAGATGAGCGAGCCCGTCATGCCGGCCGCGCCGACCATCTGCGCGGCGGTCCGCGTCGCCGAGGCGAGGTCACCGGCGGGGCCGGTGCTGGTCTGCCCGAAGAACAGCTCCTCGGCCACCCACCCGCCCATCGCGATCTGCACGAGCGCGCGCAGGTCGTAGTGCGAGTGGGTCCAGACCTCCTCGCAGTCCCCGTGCGCGAGCAGCCCGAGCGCGTCACCACGGCGGATGATCGTGAGCACCTCGAGCGTCCGGTTGGGTGCGGCGAGCCACGCGGTGACGGCATGGCCGGCTTCGTGGGTGGCGATGAGGCGCTGCTCGGCGTCGGTATACCGGACGGGCTGGCCGATGCCGACCATCTCGGTGATCCGGGCGTGCTCGACGTCTGCGTAGGTCATCGCCATCGAGCCGCGGCGCAGCGCGTTGACCAGCGCCTCGTCCAGCAGGTGCTCGATCATGACCGGGGTCCAGCCGTTCGTCGCCGCGGCGAGGCGGTCGCGCAGCGCCGGGTCGTCCAGCTCGGAGTCGGTGGAGCGTCGCGCCAGGAAGTGGTCGACGAGCGCCCGTCGGCCGACGGCGTCCGGCGTCGCGAACGTCAGCCGGCGGTCGAAGCGACCGGGCCGCAGCAGTGCCGGGTCGAGCGAGTCGGCGCGGTTGGTGGCGGCGATCAGGAGGATCGGCGCCTTGACCGGCTTGCGCTGCTGCAGCTGACGCGAGGCCGGCAGCAGCAGGTTGATCCGCGCGACGAACCAGTTGACGAACTTGTCGGACCCGGTCGGCTGGTCGAACGACTGCATCTGCACCAGCAGCTCGTTCACGACGCCCCCGGTGCCCTCACTGACCACCGCGTTGGTGACCACCTGCGGGACCCGGAACGCGTCGAACGGGCTGGACGCGACCGCGGCGGACGCCATGCCACCGCGCCGGATGGCGATGGCGTCGATCTCCTCGATGAAGCCGATCGCGCCGCCCTCGGTCCGGGCCGCCTTGCGCAGCGCCTTGAAGTACGCGCGGATCTTCTTGGCGGTGGCGCCGTAGTACATCGACTGGAACGACGTCGCGGACACGAACAGGAACGGCACCCCCGCCTCGGCCGCCATGGCCTTCGCGGTCATCGTCTTGCCCGTGCCGGGCAGGCCCTCGAACAGCAGCCCGCGGCGGGGTGTGCCGCCCATCTGCTCGGCGAACTGCTTGTGCGTCTGGAACAGGTCGATCGAGCGACGCACGTCCTCCTTGACGGGGTCGATCCCGATGACGTCGTCGAGCCGCACGTCCACCTGCTCCGGCCGGTAGACCACGTGAGGGGAGCGCGCGGTGCCGACCTGCATGCCGACCAGCAGCACCAGCAGAGCCGCGAAGAAGAGCACCGGCACGAGGATCAACGGGTCGATCGTCGGCACGGGCGGGACGATCGGGCGGTCGAGCAGGGCGTTGACGATGACCCAGGTCTCGATCGCGATCACCAACGCCGCTGCGCGGTAGACCCGCTTGCGGCGGACCCGGTCGCGCTCGACGGCGATGTCGTGCGCGCCCCGTCGGATGGGGGACAGGATCTCGTCGGCCACAGGCATGCCTTTCCCTCGGCGCCTGGGTTCAGACGACGCTGCGTCGCGGGAGGTGCGATCAGCCCATCGTGGGTCCGGCCGGGTGCGTCGGCAATATCGGACATACCGGACCACCCGAACGGTCCAACGTTCATCCGTCGGTGCGCAGGGTCCTCCGGAGGGTCTCGACCTCGATCGTGCTCAGCCCCAGGCCGTCGGTCAGGTAGCCCTGGAACGAGCCGAACTCCTCGTGCAGGGTGCTCAGTGCGGCCTGCAGGTACTCCGCGCGGACCTCCAGCAGCGGCCGCAGGAGCTCCGGGTCCCCGCCCATGGCGGCGAGCTGCTGCAGGAGCGGCGCGAACGTCGCCCGGACCGCGGGGTTCACCGCGAGGAACTCCTCCAGGGCACCCGCCTCGTCCACGCCGGCGGCCAGCAGCAGGATCGTCGCCGCCCACCCCGTGCGGTCCTTGCCGGCCGTGCAGTGGAAGAGCACCGGTGTCCGCTCGGGGTCGACGACGGTCCGCGCGAACGCCGCATAGGCCGTCCGGGCGGCCTCGCCGACGACGAGCCGGCGGTAGACCGTGAGCATCTCCCCCGCCAGGTCGAGGTCCGCCAGCACGTGCACGTCGCCGCCCGCGAGCAGCGTCGGCAGCTGCGCGGCGGCCCCGCCCGGCAGGTCCGCGAGCGCGTCGAGCACCAGCAGCTGTGCACCGGCGGGCACCTGGTCGGGGCGCGGGTCCCGCTCGGCGTCGGTGCGCAGGTCGACGACGGTCCGGATGCCGAGGTCCGCGAGCGCGGCATCCGTGAGGACGGAGGCGTCCGACAGCTCGGCCGACCGGTAGGCGACGCCCGTCGCGACCCTGCCACCGTCGGCGGTGGCCCGGCCTCCCAGGTCCCGGAGGTTGGTGACGGCGGGGGACTGGAGGATGTGCGGGTCGACGGTCACCCGGGTCAGGGTGCCAGCCCGCGCCGCAGCCGCGCCACCTGCACCCGGAGGTAGTCGCGCTCCGCGAGGCTCGTGGTCCCGTGCGACGCCTGCAGGAGCTGCTCGGCGGCCTCCTGCGGCCGGCCGGCCCGCTCCAGCAGGTGCCCTCGCACGGCGGCGAGACGGTGATGACCGGGGAGCCGGTCGTCGAGGGTCGCCAGCAGCGCCAGGCCGGCGTCGGGGCCATCGACCATCGCCAGCGCCACCGCGCGGTTGAGGGTGACCATCGGGTTGCCGGTCATCCGTTCCAGCAGGCCGTACAGCGCGAGCAGCTGCGGCCAGTCCGTCGCGTCGGTGCTCGGCGCCTCGTCGTGCACGGCGGCGATCGCGGCTTGCAGCTGGTACTCCCCCACGGCGCCGCGCGCGAGCGCGTCCTCGACGAGCGCGACGCCCTCGTCGACCATCACCCGGTCCCACAGCGCGCGGTCCTGGTCGGCCAGCGAGACCAGCTCGCCGTGCGGGCCCGTGCGGGCGGGCCGGCGGGCGTCGGTGAGCAGGACGAGGGCGAGCAGACCGGTGACCTCGGGGTCGTCGGGCAGGCTCGCGTGCAGGCTCCGGGTCAGGCGCAGGGCCTCCACGGCCAGGTCGGCGCGGGCCACCGTCGGACCGGTGGTGCTGGCGTAGCCCTCGTTGAACATCAGGTACAGGACGCGCAGGACGGCGCGGAGCCGCTCGGCGTACTCGTCCGCCGACGGCATCCGGAACGGCCCGTCGAGCTCGCGCAGCGTCCGGCGCGCGCGGCTCAGGCGCTGCGCCATCGTCGGCTCCGGGACCAGGAACGCGCGGGCGATCTCCGCCGTCGTCAGGCCGCCGACGGAGCGCAGCGTGAGCGCGACGGCCGACGCCGGGCTGAGCGCCGGGTGGCAGCAGCCGAACAGCAGGAGCAGGGAGTCGTCGTGACCGGAGGCCGCCGTCTCGACGGTCTCCATCGCGGCGAGCACCTCCTCGCGGCGTCGTCGCGCGTCCTCGCTGCGGTACCGGTCGACCAGCTTGTGCTGCCCGACGACGATCAGCCAGGCGCGGGGGTTGTCCGGCACCCCCTGCTCGGGCCACTGGGTGGCAGCCGCGAGCAGCGCGTCCTGGAGGGCGTCCTGCGCGTCCGCGAGGTCGCCGCACCGGCGGACCAGCACGCCGAGGACCTGCGGCGCGAGCTCGCGCAGCAGGTCCTCGGGGACCGGGTCACTCGGCAGGAGCGGGGGCCTCCATCAGGGCACGGACCTCGAACTCCTGACGCATCGGGGCGCCGTCGGGCCCGGGTGCCGCCGACGCCCGGGCGGCGATCGCGATGGCGCGGGCCTCGTCCTCGACGTCGACCATCCAGTACCCCGCGAGGAACTCCTTCGACTCCGCGAACGGCCCGTCGGTCACCACGGGGGCGGACACCCCGTCGCTCGTGACGAACTTCGCGGTGTCCGGCCACGCGAGCCCCTGCCCGTCGACGAGCTCGCCGTTGGCCACCAGCTCCGCCCCGAGGTCCTGCTGGAACTGGATGTGGCGCCGGATGTCCTCCGGTGCCCACTCGTCGATCGGGGGGACCCCCTCGACGTAGTACTTCATCATCAGCATGTACTTCACCGTGCACTCCGTCCCTCGGGGCTGCTCTCGTCCGGTGGTCGGAGCCGCGCGCAGGTTCTCGACACGCATCCTGTCGGCAATCTGCCGACGACGACAGGTGAGGTTTGGCTCCGGCGGGCACGCGGGCGCACCATGGCAGCGATGACAAGGACACGCGTGGTGCGCGCGACGACGACGGCCGTGCTGGTGGCCGTCCTCGCGGGAGCCTGCGCGCAGGGGCCCGCGACCCCGGCGGCCCCGGTCCTCGTCGCCGCGCCCGTGGCCGTCGAGAAGCTCGCCGCACCGGCCGTCCCCCCGCCCCCCGCCGCGGACCTGAGCGCGCTGCCGGTCATCGACCTCCTGCACGTCGTCCCCGGCCTGCCTGGTCTCGACGGCCTCACGCAGCGGGAGAACCCCGACCCTGCGCTCGGCCGCTGGCAGACCGTCGTCGTGGTGCGCGAGACCGCGGGCCGCGTGGCCCCCGCCGGGGCGGCCGTCGGCGTCGTCCCACCCCTGACGCTCGAGGTGCGGACCACTCTGCCCGTCATCGACCAGCGCGGCCGGTGGCTGCGCGTCATGGTCGCCACCCGCGGCGCCCTGCCCAGCCAGGACGTCGCGCAGACCAACGGCCGCAGCGTGTGGATCGACTCCGCCGACACCGAGGCGGCCGGTACCGACTGGTCGATCCAGGTGGACGTCGCCGCGCAGACGATCACCGTCGACGACGGCACGACCGCCCACGTCCTGCCCGTGAAGGCCACCGGCGCCCCGGGCACACCCACTCCGCACGTCCCCGCGTTCCTGGTGGGCACCCGCTGGCTGCAGCCCGGTACGACGACGCCGCGCGTGCTCCTGCTCTCGACGCAGAGCGAGACGATCGACCACTACGACAAGCCGACCGGCACCGCCGTGACCGCCATCCACACGACGACCCTGCGTGGCGTGGGCGCCGTGTCGAACGGCTGCGTCCGGGTGGGTGACGACGTGCTCGACCTGGTCTGGCAGGCGCCCGCCGGGACGGTCGTCACGACCGTCGGCTGACCGTTCGACGAGCGCTCCCGCACGCCCGCACCTAGCCTCCGGGGATGCGACCCCTGCCGCTCCGCCGCCGCGCGCTCCTGCGCGCGGCCGCGTTCGGGTTCGCGTTCACCGTCCCCGTCGCCGTGCTCGCGTACCTCGTGCGAGCCGAGGTCGACAGCGTCATCACCTTCGATCAGCGGTCCATCCAGGCCGCCACCGAGTACACGCGCGACCACCCGGGCGTGCACCAGGCGCTGCTCGTCTGGCAGGAGCTGTTCCAGGCGAGGTGGGTCAACCTCGCCGCGACGCTGGTCTGCGTGTGGGTGTGGCGCCGGCACGGGCTGACCACCCGGGCGCTGTGGGCGTTCCTCACGATCATGGCCGCGTGGGCGCTCCAGCTCGGCGCCAAGGGGCTGGTCCAGCGGGCCCGCCCCGTCGTCGACGACGCCCTCGCGCACGCCCCCGGTTCCAGCTTCCCGTCGGGCCACGCGACGAACACCGCAGCCGTCGCCCTCACCCTGACGCTGCTGCTCTGGCCCCTGCTCGGACCCCGCGGCCGCGTCGTCGTCCCGCTCGTGGCCGCTACCTGCACGATCCTGACCGCCGTCGACCGCGTGATGCTCGGCGTGCACTACCCCTCCGACGTCGTCGCAGGGATCGCCCTCGGGACCGCCCTCGCGGGTGCGTCCTACCTCGGCTACAGCGGCTGGTCCGCGACGGCCCCCGACCAGGAGAAGTGATGCACACCTTCCTGCACCGCTACGAGCTGGACACGTCGGCCCCCACCCGCAAGGAGGCCTGGCGGGACTTCGCCGTCCGCGTCCTCCTGCCCGCGGTCGCCCTCTGGGCGGTCATCGTCGGCGTCGGGTTCCTCATCACCGGCCCCCTGGACAACCTGCCCGGCGAGGCCGCCGTCAACGAGTGGTTCGTCGAGCAGCGCACCTCCACGCTCGACGCGGTCACCGCGGTGCTGTCCGCCATCGGCACCACCGAGTTCATCATCGGCGCGTGCGTCCTGTTCGTCGCGCTCTTCTGGTGGCGCACCAAGCAGTGGTGGCTCGCGATCGTGCCGCCGCAGGCCATCGCCGTGCAGGCCATCGTGTTCATGACCGCCGCCCTCGTCGTCGGCCGCGAACGCCCCGACGTCGAGAAGCTCGACGAGTCGCCGCCCACGTCCTCCTACCCCAGCGGCCACACCGGCGCGTCGACCGCGTTCTACGTCGTCCTCGCGATGCTCGCCCAGCGCATCGAGCACCGAGCCCTGCGCATCGTCGTCACCGTCGTCTGCCTGCTCGTGCCCCTCGCCGTCGGCACCGCCCGCCTCTACCGCGGCATGCACAGCCTGTCCGACGTGACGATGGGCCTGCTCAACGGCCTGGTCTGCGCGTTCCTCGCCTGGAACTACCTGCGTCGGGACACGTCGTCGGCGGGCGCTGCAGTGTCGTCGGCGAAGCGCAGCCTGAGGTCAGTCGGGCGCTCGTAGTCCCAGAGAGCCCAGCTCGAGGGTCGCCAGCGCCCGGACGACGTCCGGATCTCTCCTGCGCCAGGCGTTCGCCGGGTCCTCGCTCACCCTGGCAAGCGCTCGGACCGGCTGCGTCGCGAGGGCCCGGAGGGCGAACAGGTCCAGGTCGGCCGCGGAGTCAAGGATCCGCCCAGCTGCCCGGGCGCGTCCGACGAAACGGAGCCGGACCAGCAACCAGACGCCCACGACCAACAGGATCGGGACCGCGGCGACCGTCAGCCCCAGCACCAACGCGATCTGGTGCGCCCCCTCCTGCACCTCCACACCCGCGTCCGCGATCGAGTCCGCCGCACCGCCGGCCGCGGTGAACGGCGCGCGCACGTCATCGCCGACCAGCGGGACGCGGGCGACCGTGTCGCCGGCGGAGGTCAGGCTCTCCGAGAGCGACGACCCGGCCGCCTCCAGCGTGCGCCCGGGCGCGGCGAGCTGGCCGACGACGTCGTAGACCTCCCGACCGGCACGGACCCACAGGACCACCCAGCCGACGACGATCAGGTCGGCGACGATCTGGCGGGCACGTCGCCACGGAGTCTGCGCGTAGAGGATCACGCGGACATCCTGGCGCGGACGTGAGCTGAGTGCCCGCCCGGTTCGTTCAACTAGAGTCGCTGTGTGCTTGCCTCCCGACGCGCCCTCCTGCCGACCTGCATCCTCCTGGTCGCGGGGGTCGTCGCATCCTGCAGCGGCCCCGACGACACCACGCCCGCCACCCCGTCGGCCCCTGCGACGTCGGCCGAAGCCCCGTCGCCCAGCCCCACGTCGTCGACCGGCCTGACCGCGGCCGACGAGGCCGAGGTGGCCGAGGCGTGGGAGAAGTACTGGGACGCACGCGTCGCGGCCTTCAACGGCCCGAACCCGGACCCTGCGCTCTGGGCGGGCTTCGCCGGCGACGAGATCATCGGGAGCGAGACGGCCGCCGCCCAGGACTACCTCGACAACGGCATCGTCTTCACCGGCGACGTGCGCACGTGGGACGTCCGGGTCATCTCCGACGGGGACACACCGGTCCTGGTGGGCTGCGTCGACGAGTCGGGATGGACAGGGACCCAGAACGGCGCGGCGCTCCCTGCGCGGAACAACCCCGTCCACGCGCAGTCGTTCGGCCTCCAACGCACCGACGACGCCTGGCTCCTCACCTACGCGGTCGACCTTCCCGAGGGCATCACATGCTGACGCGCGTCCGGGCTGTGCTGCTGCTCCTGGCCGTCGCCGTCGCGCCACTCCTGATTGCGACGCCCGCCGCCGCGGCGACCTGCACGGTGGCCGTCGAGATGGCGAACGGAGCGATCCGCTACGAGACGGTCGAGTGCGGTTCCGACGGCGGGACCACCAACCCGGGCGGAGGAGGCGGGGGCGGCGAAGGCCCGTCGTGCTACCTGGGGCGCAAGGAAGCGATGAACTACCAGCGGGGCTTCTGCGACGGCGCCCTGTCCTGCTACCAGTACGTTCCGGCGCCCTCGGCGTCCGACCCGAGCACCTGGCCCGCCAAGGACCCCGCTGTCTCCCCCGACGCGATCTGGTCCAACCAGGCCTGCTTCTCGCAGCCGCCCGCCGAGGCCCTGGTCAGCAACGAGTACCTCTGGGTGGAGCCCGGCGACGTGGTCGACCTCGAGGTCGAGGCGACCGTCGCCTACGGGAACCTCGCCACCCCGCCGTTCTCGCTCGCGTTCAACCCGCCACGCCTCGCCGTCGTCGACATCCCGACGTGGTTCTGGGCGGAGGGCGCGACGGCGGGAACCATCACCGGCAGCTCCGCGGCGGGCATGGTCGCGAGCGGCCGACCCCTGCACCTCGAGATCGACCCCGGCGACGGGAGCGGTACCCAGTCGTGCCCCTTCTCGACCGTGCAGAGCGACACCTGCGCGTCCACCTACGAGCGGTCCTCCGCGCGGCAGACGCGCATCGTCGACGACCTCCCCGTCTACACGGCCCGCGCCCGCCTGGTCTACGCCGTCACCTACGCCTTCAACGGCGCCCCGATGACGATCACCGCCGCACCCGACACCCTCACCAGCCCTTGGCAGGAGGCGGCGGTGCCGGTCGCGGAGATCCAGACGCTCGTCGGCCCGCGCCCCTGACGCTCGCCGGCGTCGTCTCGCTCTCCCAGCTGAGGCCGTCCGTCCGTTACCGCCCGTTCGGGCGACGACGCCAGCGAGCTGCCACGCCGATGATCAGCAGACCGACCGCCGCGGTGAGAGCTCCCGCGACCTGCCAGCCGGGACGGTGCCCGGTGATGGGAGCGCAGTTCCCGACACACGCCACGGGTTCGATCCGGACCAGACCGGAGCCCTGCAGGAACCACAGCGCGCCCAGTGCCACGAGAGCCAGGCCGAACATCCCTGCTGCTATACGTACGTAGAGCACTTCTCTCTTCCTTCGGTGAGCACCCCTCGTCCGCGCGCTGGCCGACGTCGAGGTGGCTGGTGGTCCACGGGGGTCCGCTTGATGCTCCTGGGACAGCGTCAGTGAGCCGCGTCCAGACGGGCTCGTTCCTCACTGGTGAGCTCTGTGGTCGCACCCTCCCACGCGAGCTCCAGCTGCCCGACCGTGCTTCCGCCGATGATGGGTACCAGGTGGGGTGAACCACCCGTCAGCCACGACAGCACCACCTGTCCGCGTGTGAGTCCCCGGGCGGCGGCCACCTCGTCGAGAGCGGCAAGCCGCCTGGCGTTGCCGGGGTGGTCGTACTCGGGCCCCCAGGTCCGGTCCGGGCGGTCGTAGGCGCCGAGCAACAGCGCGGTGTAGACCCACCCGGTGATCTCCGGCCGGCGGAGGAGGAGCTCGAGCCCGTCGACGGAGAGCATGCCCAGCGGCATCGGCTGGCCGACGACGTCGGCGCCGGGGAGTGCCTGCAGGTACGAGTAGCGCTGCTGATACGCCGTGGGCGCGGGCAGCCCCGTGCGGGCGGCGCGCCAGCAGATCTCCTCGACCGCGAACGACGGGTGGTTCGAGACGCCGTACGCGCCCACCACCCCCTCACTCACCAACGACCCGAAGACGCCTACCGTCTCGTCCAGAGGCGTCATGCGGTCCTCGACGTGCGCCCAGAGCAGGTCGACGCGGTCGACGCCCAAGCGATCCAGACTTCCGCTGATGCCCGTGCGGACGGCCCGCTCCGACAAGCCCTCGAGGTCGTCGGGAAACCCGCCTGGGCGATTCGGTTGGGCACCGACCTTGGTGCTCAGCCTCACCGGCGCGCCTGCGTTCACCTCCAGCCAGCGGCCCAGCGCCGCCTCGCTCTGCCCCCCGAGCCCGGACGGGTCCTCCCAGAACGAGTAGTTGTCCGAGGTGTCGAGCCAGGTGCCGCCCAGCTCGACGAATCGATCCAGCAGTGCAAAGGCGTGCTCGTCGTCGAGACGGGTGCCGAAGTACATGGTCCCCAGAACGAGTGGTGTCGTCATGTTCAGGAGTGAACTCCCTGTAGTGCGCTCCAGGTCAAGTGTGATTGCGCGGACTGATGGCCTACACCGTCGGAGAGACCTCGAGGAGGTCAGGTAGGGAGTGAAAAGGGAGTGGCGGGAACGACGAAGGACCCCACAGCCGCATGTTCATGCGGGTGGGGCCCTTCGACTGGCGGTAGCGGTGGGCTTGGGTCGCTTGTCTTAGACGAGGTTGGCTCGGTCCGACGATCTCGCATCTGACCTGGTCGGACATGACCTCGGATCGTGTAACGCGTTGTACGTTCTCGGACCTGATTGGACGTCAAAGAGGAGGGCAACCGGCGACCTTCTAGCGGTGGGAACACTTAGAGGCGCTGAACCGATAGCGGAGCACAAGAGGCTGTCGGAGGTCCGGGTCAGGGGTGGCGCCAGCCATCACGCAGTGACGCCGTAGGCGCCCTTGACGCGGAGTGGAGACGGCCGGATGCTCGGCGGTCGGTGCGGGGCCGGGCGTCAGGACAGTGCAAGAGCGCGGTGCAAGCAGGCGGTTCCGGGGAAGATTCGGGACCGCCTTCGGCATGCTCGAGGTCGGCTGGAGGGGTGGGGTGCGCGCAGCGAGCTTGCGAGCGGAGCGCGGGGCCCCGCCCCGGAGGCCGACCCGCGCGGCGGAGCCGCGCGCTTGAGTCAGTAAGGAAAGTTCTCACGAAGCGGGTCCGGACCGAATAGGCCGCGGCGACGTCGACGAGGCTCGGCGAGCGTTGCATCGTCGAGGTAGGACGTGGGCTGGGGACTAACGACGAGGTCAGGACTCGTCTGTCGTGAATTCTGCCAGAGCCGCAGCGCTGCTCAGCCGTCGTAGGCTCGCGTCCACAAGCTGGATTCCTCGCGCGTCCCTCAATCGAACGAGGGCCGTGCGCGACTCCTCCAACAACTTGCGCGCCTCGTCGAGATCTGCAGGGATGTCGGACGAGACGGGAAGAAGGTCAATCGTGATCGCTGCGAGAGTGTGCGCGGCGTGCGCAACGTGACGCCGGTCATTCAAACGCCTGCCAAGCGCAAGGCTGCGCTTGGCGAGTGCTAGAGCACCAGACATATCTCCAGAGCGACGACGACTCGACGCCTCCATATTCAACAGCTTTGCGAGACTCCGGCCGCCTACACCGTCGCGAGCTGCAATCTCCTCCGCATCGCTTAGCAGTGCCTGGTAAGAGGACTCGTTTCCGAGCTCGCGCTCAATCAAGGCGGCGGCCGTACGCGCTTCCACCGCACGCTCACCGTACTGCGAGATCTCTATCGCTTCGTAACCCAAACGTTGGGCATCTTCGCCATGCCCAATCTTGAGTTGCGCTTCCGCCAGGTACTGAAGCGTTCGCCCTAGGACGTCGTAGTTCTCCGCGTACTTCGTAGCTTCGTCCAATGCGGTAATCGCTCGCCGAGCCGCTTCGACACTTCCTGTCCGATTACTCAGTGCGAGTTCGACGCGCCCAAGAGTGCTCAAGGTGAAAGCAAGCCCTCTCTCGTCCTCAATTTCACGGCCTATTGACACAGACAGCTCAACGCGGTTCTTGGCCTCGTCGAGCGCTCCGTCCCCGTACAGAGCCACCGCGACGAGATGCGCCGAGATGGCGGCCGCTATGTCGCGCGTTGGCTCGTCGAGTACGGTCTGAAAGTTCGCCACTGCCTCCACGCGTCTTCCGCGCGCCCACAAAGAAAGTGCCATAAAGAAGGTCGCCGCGCGACCTCGATGGGCGCCGTAGACAGAAAGCAATCGCGATACGTCGCGAGAGGCTGCCGACTTATACCTCTCGCCGTCCTCGCGAACCACTGCGACGAGCCGCTTCAGCCCAGCGCCGCCTTCGCCACTCGCCTCGCCCACGAGGTATGCGATGACCTCGGTATTTACGTACGCGCCATGGCGACCCATGACCAATTCTAGTGAGCCGCCCATTCCATTACGTGCGTGCGAAGAGAACAATTCAAGCGCCGCTACGTAGGTCGGACGGTCTTGGGTTAACAGCCGTCCTCGCAGGTCCGATCGCATCGGCTCGGGGATCCTCCATAAGCCGTCGCGCTCAACGAGTACGCCGGATTGCTTGATGGAGGCGAGAAGCCCACCCGCATCTTCGACACCTTCGGGTCCCAGCAACTCCGACGCTAGAGCGTCGTCGAACCACGGCACGGCGCTGAGGAGGTCGATCGCGCTCACGACGGCACGCCTGAAAGACGCAACAGATACTGATCGCGCAGTCGCTTAAGCGCCGCGTAGCCAAGTTGGGCTTCAGCAGCCGATTCCGCCGAATCTGCGTCCATGTATCGGACAAGATCGCGGCTCACTTCGTCCTGATCGAGGGCAATCGTTGATGCGGAGGCGAATCCGAACTGCTCCACGCGTTGCCGCGCACCCGGTTCGACGCTTATTACAATTGAGGCATCAAGCTCATCCCTCATTCTCCTAAGCGCTGTCTGCAATAGCCATTCAAATTCCCGGCCGTCGAGGCGATCGCAACTCGAGACAGTGACAATAGCGGCGGCCGTCGACTCGGACAGTTTGTGAATGATGTTGTCGAGGCGATCGTTCGAATTGGCGACTGCGGCAATACTTCTAGGGTCGACACCTGCCGCTCGTTCCCACTCGCTGATTATGTCGGCTATTGTCGCCGCACCAAGCGAGTTGTAGATCGAGCGGCTCGCAATTACGCGAGTCCCCTCGCCCGCGAGTCGAGCCTCCGCGGCGTCGAGCAGGTCCTCACGGCCGGATAAGTCGACAAACGAGTCGTCGAGCGGTCCGATGATTGCGATGGGCTGTCGCGCCGAGATAGCTCCAAGGACATCAGCCAGTTCTCTTACGTGATCGAGCATGCGATCCCGCGCATTATCGGCCCGTATTACCGCCATGGCCAGGGGATCGGGTGCCGCGCCCTGCAGAACGGCCGGCACGCGAGACACGGTAATGGCTCGAGACAGACTCGCGTGGGATCCAAACCCGCCCGAGAACTCGACTTCGACCATGGCCACCTGGCGTCGCAGCTTGTCGACGATCCATTGTTCGACGGCGAGAGCGTCGAGTTCGGGGAACCCCTTGAGCGCCTGGGTAGTCAGCGCAAATCCGACCGAGCCCCCCGGGCGATGTTGGACTCTGCAAGCGAGCACGTGCCGATGCTTAATCGCGTGGGCTTCCGATACATGATTGAGCGTAGGATGCGCTAACGAAGGGCGCGCCCGCTCATAGTGCAAATCCAGTTCATCGGCAATTAACAGTATCGATCCCAAGAGGGGGCCTCGAACCCTCTCATTCCGCACGTCTGACATAGATCGCAGGAAAGTGCAGGACGACTCAAAAAACTCCGTGCCGTGCGCCCTTGCAACATATGCGACGACCTGGATGAGCGCATTGTCAGCGGGCAGCCCAATGGCTTGGGCGCCCTCAAGGATCACTGAGGCCGACTCGTCCGGGTGGCGGTGGCGAATTGTCGCCTGATGCTGTGGCGTTATCGGCCCCAGAGGCTGACCGAGAGACTGCATTCCCAGATCGTGTAGCCAGGCGCTGACCCATAGCACATACCGCTCGAGCGGCGATAGTGCGAACTGTTGCGGCAAGCCTGGAATCGAAGCAATCTCTAGCGCGTAGTCAGCGACGCGTCGGGAATGTCCCGGCCCATGATCCGTGAACCATGGCATCGGGTTGTCCGCCCACCATCGCTCGACGTACTCCTCGACGCGCAGGAGACTAGGGCCGAGGTCGCGGTGCCCCGCAGCGTCGAGGGTGCCCACCGAGAGCGTCAACCGTTCCTCCTGGGCTTCAGAAGCGTCCTGGGGCGGCGCCGTCGCAAGCGCTGCGGCCAGACTAGCGCGCCGTGCCACGCAGGCGTGCGTCGCACGGGTGATGCCGGGACTCGCCGTCTCCCGTGATGCCGCATGCAATTCCGGCTCTGCCGCACCTTGGACGTGCTCGCTCCGGCCGTGTGATGGCCCGGTGGGATTGGAGCCAACCCGGGAACGAATGTGTCGGAGCCAGAGCCGGGGCCAGGCCCGGGCGGGACCCTACAAGCGCCGCGCAAGCAACTTGCGGGATCCCTAACGGGGCAGGATTCCGGCCAAGAGGGCGAGCCCGGCGCCGAGTGCGGCCAAGACTGCGACGTCGAGGGCTTTGGCACGCACGGCAAGTACTATCGGCCCCGGCGCGGGCAGGGGGGCGCGTACTGAGTCGCACTGGGTCTGATGGAGGCTCGGGCTATGGGATTTCGACCAGGTGCTGGTCGTTCCCGTGGGAAGCGTAGAACGCGGCCTCGAACTCGGCGGGCGGGATGTCGCCGAGGTAGCCGTGCAGGCGTTCGGTGTTGTGCCAGTGGACCCAGCCGAGGGTCGCCAGCTCGACGTCCTCGACGGATCTCCAGGGTCCTGTGCGGGCCGGTCCGCGGATGAGCTCGGCCTTGTAGTAGCCGTTGACGGTCTCGGCCAGGGCGTTGTCATAGGAATCGGCGACGGTCCCGATCGAGGGAACCACACACCGATCTCGGCGAGGCGTTCGCCTTAGCGGATGGACGTGAACTGGGCGCCCGCATCGCTGTGACACCGCAGCCCGTCGATGCGAGTGCCACGTGACCAGCGGGCCATCTCGATCGCGTCCAGGACCATCTCGGTGCGCATGTGGGACGCGACCCGCCAGCCGACGATCTTGCGGGAGAAGACGTCGATGATGAAGCACACGTAGGCGACCCCGGCCCACGTCGGGACGTAGGACAGGTCGGTGACCCACAGCCGGTTGGGTGCGGTCGCGGTGAAGTCGGGGTTGACCAGGTCCGCGTGCCGGAGCGCCGCAGGGTCGGGCCGGGTCGTGCGGACCCGTTTGGTCCGCCGGGCACCGGCAATCTGCTCGGCTCGCATCAGCCGCCCGACCTGATCACGGCCCACGTCCCAGCCGGCCCGGCGAGCGGCCTTCCACAGCTTGCGCGCCCCGTAGACACGGTAGTTCGCCTCCCACAGGTCTCGCAGGGCCGGGCGCAGGACGCCGTCGCGGATCACCCGCGGGCACGGCCGGCGGGACTTGGCCGCGTAGTACGTGCTCGGCGCCACCTGCAGGACCTCGCAGATGGGCTCGACCCCGAGCTCGCCACGATTCGCGTCGATGAACGCGACTACCTCTTGTGTTGGCGGTCGAGCTCCGCCCCGAAGAAACTCGCCGCTCGCTTGAGGATCTCATTGGCCCGACGCAGCTCGCGGTTCTCCTGCTCGAGCTCACGCATCCGAGCCGACTCCGACGAGCTGACCCCCGACGCTCGCCCGTCGTCAATCTCGGCTTGACGCACCCACAGCCGCACCGACTCGGTCCCATAGCCCAGCTGGGTCGCGACCCGCTGGACCGTCCCGTGATCGGTCCCGAGCTCGGCCCGCAACGTCCGGACCATCCGCACCGCTGCGGCCTTCTCCTCCTCGGAGTACCGGCGCGTGGTCGGCTTCCCCTTCGACAGATCTCTCGGCGTGACTCCATCCTCGTTTCCAAGGTCAGGAGCCTCCAAGCAACCCAGCGCGACTCATTTCGGCCTTCAGGCAGTGGTTGACCGGAGATTCGCCGCCGCCAACTTGCCCTTGGGATCGTCAGCAATCTTGACAGATTCAACCGCCGCAGGAACGCGCTGGGGCAAATGCTCTGCGACTTGCCTGGCGCGGCCGAACACGGAGCGCCAGGTCGATCTCGGGATTCAGCAAGATCGTGCGTCGCAGACCTTCCGCCGAGATCTCTGTCTCAGCGTGCCCACGGGCCCCGAGCATGCCCAAACATCTGGACGGTGCCGTCGGTGTAGTGCGCGCGGATCAGACCGGCCCCGTCGACTTCGAGGCTCGAGATCGGCCCAGCGTCTAGAGAGAGGACCTCTGCCGGCCACTGACGTACGGTTGCCTCAAAGCCGACGTAGTCCTCTGCAACCTCGATACCGGTGACGAAGGAGTCGCCTGTGTGGACCGGGCGAGTCGAGTGGTCGCCAACCTCGTATCCAGCCTCCGTGAACGCACGCTCGTACGAACGCTCAACAGCCCACGCCACTTGCCGTACAAGGTAGGCACTAAGCGGAAGGCCGCCTACGCCGAAGAGCGTGGCTCGATCCAGTAGATCCGGAACGGTGTGGCTCACGTGAGCCCCATAGGTGTTCGCGATCGTCGTAATGAGGTACGCGTAGGAGTACGTCGTGCGCTGGGAGGCGATGGGCATCCGCAGCGAGGTCAGCCCAAGCCAGCGCAGGAAAGGTTCCTCCCTCCGCCATCCCTCGCCGCCGCGCTGGTCTTCGCCTAACCCGTCGTAGTCGGGCAAGTTCCCGAACGACAGGACTGTCTTCGGTTGATTCTGCGGCGCCCTTGAAACCGTGACAGTTGGGAACGAAATGCCAATCTTTTCGAGGCGCCGGCACACACTGTTTCCCCTACCATCTGAGATCAGCGTCCGCAGCAGCGACGAGACCGTCTCCGACGCGTGAGGGTCACCCTGGTCTACAGCGTCCAGGTTCGTGCTCAACCGATGGAGCGTCGACTGGGCCTGCTTGATCAGCTCGACCGGGGTGGTACTGCGCTCGGTGTGGCTCACGGCGCGAGCGTAGGGCAGGACGTGAGACCTTCGCTGCCAGGCTGGCTCCCCGGCGAGCCAATTCCGTGCCGCTACGCGACGCTCAGTTCGCTTACCCGGTCCGAAACTCTAGCTCGCACGTCGTCAGTAAAGGTGACGGTCTGCGCAAATTCGAGCAGGCGTGGCCGATCAACGATCCAACCCGCCCGCTTCGACGCGCGAATCCATTGCTCTTCGGCGAGTCTAATGACGTTCGGAACGCAAAACATCCGAACGGGGGGCACGGCCCAATTTAGATGAAGTCTCCATTCATCAATGTTGATATCATCGAACTTGCTTCCCCAGTTCCGGCCAGTCGCACACTGGATTAGAAAATGCAAGTCCGCCCCGCGCCTGTCGGGGAAAGGAAGCCAAAACACCACATCCAGGCCAAGGTCCTTGTCATTTGGGAAGGGCGCGGACGGCACCTCTATTTGCTTCATCCCAGACTGTGCCGCATATTTGCTGATGCGCTCACGAAACGACGGGTCTGAGCCATGGCTAGCGGGATGGCCGACTCGAACCGCTGTCGGGCCGACTCGCGAGGCGACAACGTCGCAAACCAGTTCCTCGAAGAGGATTCGGTCCGCGCTCTCAGCCTGGCCCAACCCCAACAGGCAAAGATACTTATAAAAGTTGATCGGGTCACTCGCGTCTGCTGACCGCAACCGAAGCCGGTTCTGTTCTAGAACCAGCGGCCAGCGGTCACCAAACAGTTCAGAACGTGCCTCCAGTTCGGTCCAAACCTGCTGCTCTAGCATGTCGGGGTTCTGAACGTCCTCCTGCGAAATCGCGGACTTCAAATCACCCCGCTTGAACTCGGAAGCCTCGGCCAAGACAACGCATTCACACCAGTCCGCGACCTCCGATACCTCCGGCCTGTCCCCGGTTGGAAACAGCGGCTTCTCCACTACTCCCCTCCGACGATGCGACGCAATCCGTCCGACAATTGTCGAATCCGTTCTAGACCGGCGCGGACCTCGGGATCGTCGGTGTATACGGCAACGATTCCGGACACTTCACGCAGGGCGCGCTCAGCAGAGTTGATCTTTCCAAGCAGATACTCCTTCTCCCCGGCACTGTACTCGTACGCCCCCTCGAGGTCGTTTGTGCGGCGCAGGTGTGCTGTCGCTTCTTCACTAGCCAGAACTGGTGCTAGGCGATTCGCGATGGCGCGAGAGTCGATGATCACGGGCGCTCTGTCGGTTGTACCAAATACCCACCGGGCCACGTCTTCTAGCGCATCGAGCTTGTCGTTCGGAACGAGTTCTTCGACGGTTGCACTCGGCAGCCGTCTAGGAAGACCAAGGAACTCCTTGATCGGTCGCTGTCCAAGAGTGACTTCAAGCAACGAAAAGCGGTCGCGGATGGGTTTGTCGGGTATTCCGACGTCGCGCGTCATTTGTTGAAAGACGATGAAGTCCTGATAGAGCTTCTTGACGGTTTGAGTGGTGTCGCCGATCAGATCTTCGACCTGATCGAGCGATCGACCCGACTCGATGAGCTGTGCAACGAATCGCGCCTTCTGGAACGGTGCCCACTTCTTTGCGCCAGTGATGTGGCGAAAGCCGAGAAATGGAAACACATCCTCACGGTTGCCGTACTCCACGCACGGGACCTCCAGAAGCCGATCCCGCGTCTCACCTTGGACGCTCGGCCAACCAGTGACTCGAAGCCTTGCCCGGAGTGCCTCGTCGAGTAGAAGCTTGAGAGTTGCCAGTCGCCTGTTGCCCTCAACTACGATCCACTGATCGGTCGTAGCACCTCTGTCTCTAACCACAACAAGCGGCTCTTCGGCGAAATACCCGTTGTCAGCGAATGAGGGAGCAAGCTCGTCCAGGCCCTCCTGCTCATAGAGCTGCCTGATGAGCTTCTCTTGGGTGGCCTCGCCGCTGATCACAAGTCTCGGATTTTCGGGGTCGAGCAGAAGTCTCTCGACGGGGATATAGCGAAGTTGTGACTTGATCAACGGAGTTTCATCGGTCACGGAACGCCTCCTCGGCTGCCGCACGTCCGGCGCGGCCGATTCTCCGGTGGACGTGGTTCATGACGGCCTCGTGTTCTGCTCGGTTGGGTGGCCAGCAGGGCCAGCCCCGGCTCCCGGATGCGCATCGCGGCTGTACACGCGCGCCTTCCAGCGCTCGGGGAGCGCTACCGGCGGAATCGGGTTGGGCGGCGCTTCCTTGCGACGAACCGCGATCGTGGGCCGTAACTGCTCGGCCGTCGGAACTTCGGAGCTAAGGAGGGTCGTCGAAATGTAGCGGCCCATGGCTTCTGCGAGCGGCGGAGGAGTTGCGTTGCCGACAAGTCGAACCGCGTCGCGCGGGCTACCCGCAAGCTCCCAACTGCTCGGGAATCCCTGGAGTGCTAGTCGCTCCTCGATCGCAAGCGGCCTATTGTCCCAATGGAACGGGCCAGTCGATGGCCCGGGGCTGGCCGGAAGGGTCCATGCAGGGGCGTCACGCCGCAGTTTCAGCAGGAACGACCAATATCTGGTCCGATACCCGAATAGCTCCACACTTGGGCCGCCGCCACGCGCAGTCAGGTGGAGATAGTTGCCCCCCTCGGGGATGCTCGGCAGTAAATCGGCGTAGCCGCCCTCTGCTCGAGGGACGGACGCGATCGTGAGATCCGAGATGGCGTCCCAGGCAGTCACCGGATTTCCAGAGTGGGAAGGCGCCGGTCGCGCGAGCCCCTCGGCCGGTGCCCCGTCCCTAAATGCGATACCAATGGCGCGACGGCGGTTCTGAGGTACGCCATAGTCGGCGGCGTTCAGAATCCAGTGTTCGAGGCGGTATGACGTCTGGTGTTTATCGTTAATCTGGCCAAGTTTATGGGAGATCAACTCAACAGCAGAGTTCCGCCCTTGTAGGAACCCGGCGACGTTTTCGATCAAGATCGCGGATGGAAGGAATCTGTCGACTAGATTCAGCATCCCGAGTACAGTCTTCCCTCGGTCGTCGTCCGTTCCTGGCTTTGGCTTCTGCCACTGGGCTGCCATGCTAAACGGTTGGCATGGGGGTCCACCCGCGAGAAGCGTAAGTTCTCGGGGCTCGAGGTCGAGGTCTTGCGGGCGCAGCGTTGCCCCGGCCGCCACGACATCGTGCGGCTCCAATATGGGCCATTCAGGGCGATTCTTGATCAATGTGTTGCGCGGGAGTTCCTCAAGCTCGATGCAGCCGACCGAGGTGAAGCCAGCGGCCTCAAGTCCGAGGTCCATGCCGCCGGCTCCGCTGAAGCACGACAGAACGGACTTGTCCACATTAAGTTCCTTTGGCAGCACGGACGGAGACGCCTCCTGGCCATGGAGCACGCCCGCGCGGAGTCTAGCCTGGCTGGCTGGCGGTGTCGGCCGACACCCTGGCGGGCTGGACACGGCCGGCCCAAGCTTCTGGCTTGAGGTCGACCTTCGACGGGTCAAGCGGTCCGAGCAGCGTGGCCACGAGGTGGGTTCGCGTCACACGGTCCACGTTGTACACGACGATCAGCCGGAAGTCCTCGCCCCGGGCCTCAGCGTGGAGTCGCTGGCCCTCCGAGAGGTGGAAGACCGGGTCTTGGAGAACCGTACCTTTCACTTCAACGTGAAGGTCGCCCGGTGAGCGCGCGACCATGATGTCGTAGCCGGGATTTCCAGGGGGCATCTCGGTTACCGCTTCCGATCCAAACTCATCAGCGAGCAGGTTCATGGCAACAGCAACCGAATAGCGTTCAAGCAGACTGGCATGTTCCGCAGACGCGAAGCCTTTCCGTCCTGTGCTCTCGCCCTTTGTCTTGGTGGGTACTCCGGCAGATGCCAGTTCAACTATATTTGCGAGAATTTGGTCCGAGATCCTGCGCACACCGTTCTGCCAATTCGTCCTCTTTGTGGAACCCGTCTCGATATATTTCCCGTCGCTATGCCTGGCCGGGACTGGATGTTCGAAGAACTCGACGTCCGCTACGTCTGCAACAGACTTACCGTCGCGCCTGCTAGGCCGTACATCGCCTACTACGCCGACTCCGAAGTATACTGGTCGGCCGTCGTCGACGCCCCTGCTTCCTTTGTAATATACGAACGGTTCGCCGCATTCGACTAGTCCGCGATATCGCACTGGGAACTCGTACTGGAGACCGAGTACGTCGTCATAGGTCAGTCCGGAAGCAGTCGGGGCTTCGGATACGAATACGAGCGGCATGCGCTGACTCCTGTGTTCCGTGATCAACTCGCGCGTTTATACAGGACCTGCGATGGCCAGCAACCGAAACACGCTGAGGTCACGGTAAACTGACGATGACAGCCCGGACACGAGCCGCGGCGTCCGCTCCTACCTCGTGCTCCCATACTCGAATGACACACCAACCGAGCCTGGCCAGATAGCTGTCGGTGTCTCGATCGCGCGCTCTGTTGGCGGCAAGTTTCACAGCCCACCATTCGCTGTTGGCCCGTGGCGAAGTGCCGTGCACAGGGCAACTGTGCCAGAAGCAGCCGTCGACGAACACCGCGACCTTGGTTCTGGGAAATGCTATGTCCACCGTTCGACGACGGTTCCCTGGGACTGGATACGCAACTCGATACCTCAGGCCAAGTGCGTGAAGCTCTCGTCGAAGCGTGAGTTCGGCCGCCGTGTCCCTCCGCCGGGCGACACGCATGCGCCGTGATGCGCCTTCGGACGATGCACCTGGATGCGGCGGAACGGCCATGGAATCGACCGTCCGGCGCTCCGTGGTGCTTCTCGCGCTATCCACGATGCCCCCTGAGATGGACGGTGGTGAACAGGAACCACCCAACGTTCGCTGACGCCTCGTGAGGAGGGATTCGATCAAGCAGTGACCGCAGTATTTGGAAGGACGACCACACCATCATGAGCTCGGACATGCACGCCGTTGTCGAGGGCGTCGAGGACCCGAGCGGCGTAGGCGGGCTTCATGAGACTGGGCACTTCTTGGATGTTGCGCCACGCGACGGTGATCGCTTCCTCGGTCTGGGGCAGCGGCTCGGACAGCAGCCGGCAGCGGAACACGAGTGCGACGATCCCCCGTCGCATGTTCTTGTAGACGCCTGTCAGTCGCTCGACCTCGACTCGTGCGCCAGTCTCTTCCTCGACTTCGCGCATGACTGCGTCCTCGATTGTCTCGCCGAGTTCGAGCACGCCCCCAGGCGGCTCCCACCGCCCGTTGTCGCGGCGGTGGATCAGCAGGACACGCTTGCCGGTGGCGTCGAGCACGATCCCCGCTGCGCTGACTGAGTGCTGTGGTGTCGGCATCTGTGGCCCACCTCCCGTCTGTGACAGTGTAGGAATCACACACGTTTACAGGAGTCTGAGTGACCAGCCAAGAGGACCGTGCGGCGCGCCTGCACCTCGTCGGTGCCCCTGGCACAGCGCTCGACAAGGACTCCGACCGCCCTCTGTTCAAGCAGATCGCCGACTCCCTACGCGCGCAGATCATCGCGGGAGAACTCGGGCCCGGCGACAGAGTGGCCTCCGAGACGCAGCTGATGGAGACGTACCACGTTGCGCGCATGACGGTTCGGCAGGCGCTCGCGCTGCTGAAGGCCGAAGGACTGTTGGTGGCCGAACACGGCCGCGGCGTATTCGTTCGCGCGCGCCCCGTCGTTCGGCGTGTTGCATCCGACCGTTTCGCCCGTCGCCACCGCGAGGCCGGTCAGGCGGCGTTCATCGCTGAGGCACAGGGCGTGGCGGCTCCGAGCGTCGACGAGCTCGAAGTGGGGTACGAGACCGCCCTCCCCCATGTCCGCGAGGCGCTGGCTCTCGGTGCGCGAGCCAAGGTGCTCGCCCGCCGCCGGCGGTACTTGCTCGACGGTGAGCCCGTCGAACTGGCGCAGACCTTCGTGCCGGCTGACCTGGCCAAGGGGACGCCGATTGAGGAGCGCCACACGGGCCCCGGCGGCGTGTATGCGCGTCTGGAGGAGAACGGGCACCACCTCGCAGAGTTCACCGAGGAGGTAGCCGCACGGATGCCGACGCCCGAGGAGCGCCAACGTCTGCGGCTATCCGAGGGCACGCCGGTACTCACTGTCCGGCGGATCGCCTTCCGCAAGGACGGAGTGCCCGTAGAGACGACGGACACCGTCAAGGCCGCTCCGGCCTACGTCTTGGAGTACCGGTTCCCCGCTGAATGATCCCAACCCCTTGCCACTCCTCTAGATGAGTGGTTCTCTGGTTCCGAGCAGAGAGCTGCTCTAGTCGAGTGAAGGAGTGATCGCCGTGGCCATTGCCAAGCGTTTCGAGATCGCCCACGAGACGGTGTTCCCCAAGGGGGCCTACCTGCGAGGGCTCGTGGAACCCGTCGCGGACTTCCAGGCCGAGCAGCGCCCGGACGGCTCGCGACCCCAGCAGCACGACAAGGAGACGGGCCTGCGACTGTGGCAGTGCACCGTCATCGACGGCGACGACGAGGCCGGCCGTCGCGAGATCGGCGTGACCGTGAAGTTCGCCGGAGAAGTCCAGCCGGTGCCGCCGAAAAACACCTCGTCGCTGCCGTGGACGCCTGTGGAGTTCATCGGTCTGACTGCGCTGCCCTACGTCGACGACTCGGGCAAGCGGCCTCGTATCGCGTGGTCGTTCCGCGCGCAGGGCTTCGCCACGCCGGGCCAGTCGGTCAAGGCCGGGGAGCCGAAGGCGGCGGCGTGATGTCCGCGCTCTCTGCCGACCGGATCGAGGACGCGTCGACCGAGCCTGGCCCGACGATCCCTGAGCTGCTGACCATGGCGGCCGACGTGGTGGCAATGGTCGACGGTCATGTGCGGTCGACCGATGTCGGTCACGGCATCGTATCTGTCCACGTGACCTGTCAGGCCGCCGCCGAGTACCTGGCCTGGCGGCTCGCGCTGGACCAGGTCACGGTCTACGAGCCCACCAGGACGTGCCTGGGGTTCGCGGTCTGGAGCGGTGGGGCGTGGCCAGAGGCGGGGTTCAAAGTCTTCTGCCGGGGCGATCTCGTGCCACCGCTGCGAACGTTCCCCTGCCGGGAACTCCAGGGGGTTCGGGACACCACCATCGTGGCTGAGGCCGCGTAGTGGTGAGGACCGTCCGCCTCGTGCTGAGCCGGCTCGGCAGCGCTATCTGGCTCTTCGCCTCCTGGACCGTTCGGTCGTGGCGGGCGATCCTCGTCTGCCTCGTGATCGGCAACCTGTTGGTGATCGCCGATCACGAGGCGGCGGGCGTCGCGGTGCAGTGGCTCGTCCCCGCCTGGAGTCTCGTGCGAGCCGTCTGGAACACCGCGAGTCCACTGACCTACGAAGTGGTGCTCGGGGGCCGGTTGCGCCGTCGCGCGTGGCGGCGCCGGGTCCGCAAGGAGTGGGCCCGGGTCGCTCAGCGGTGTGGACTGGCATCGCCCCGGGAGAAGGACGAGCGGCAGACCATCGCCCGACTCTCAGGCATTCAGACGAGCGGAAACATCCTGACGCTGCGTGTTCGTGCTGCGGTCGGTCAGACCGTTGACGATCTGGATCGCGCGGTCGAGGCCATTGCGACGGCGTTCGGCGCACAGTCCGCGGAGTGTCGTCGCGTCGGCCCGGGCATGGTCGAGATGAACCTCACGATGCGCGAGCTGCTGCACGAGCCGACGACGCCACCAGTCCCTCACGATCTCGAGACGGAGGCCGTCGACCTCGGCCGTCGCTCAGACGGCTCGCCATGGCGGCTCGAGTTGAACGGCCGGCACACGCTCGTCGTAGGACGGTCCGGCGCTGGCAAGGGATCGATCTTCTGGGGCATCGCCGGCAACCTGGCACCGGCCGCCCATGCCGGCCTGGTTCGGCTGTGGGGGATTGACCTCAAGGGTGGCGTCGAGGTCGCGGTGGGCGCGGGCATGTTCTCGGCAGTCGCGATGGATGAGCACTCCGCGCTGCGCCTGTTGAAATCGCTCCATCAGGTAATCGTTGAGCGGCAGGCGGTCATGCGGGGTCGTTCGCGCCTGTTCGAGCCGTCCCCGGGCGACCCGTCACACGTGCTCTTGATCGACGAGCTCGCTGTCCTGACCGCGTACGCCTCGCGCGACGTCGTCAACGAGGCATCCACGCTGCTGAAGCGGATCCTCACCCAGGGGCGCGCGCTCGGCGTGATGGTGGTGGCGTTCGTGCAGGACCCGCGCAAGGAGACCGTGGGCATGCGGGAGCTGTTCACCCAGACAATCGCTCTGCGGCTCGCCTCGTCGTCCGAGACGCGCATGGTCCTGGGTGACGGCTACGGCGACTTGGCTCCGGCGCATCGCATTGACCGGACGATGCCCGGCGCGGGGTACGTCGTGCGGGACGACGGCGCGGTTGAGCGGGTCCGGGCTGACTTCTGGCCGGATGACGTCATCCGGATGGTCGCCGAGATCTACCCGGCACCGGTGCCCTCGGTCGACGTTGATGAGGACCGTCCCGTGAGTGAGCCGCTCTTTGTCGCTCCTCCCGACGCTGATGCTCCTCCAGCTCCGCGCAGACGGACTCCCCGCACCCCTCGAAAGCCAAAGGACTCCGAGGTGGCGTGATGACGACGGCAACTCGTGACAACTTCTGGGGACACGGCCCGGACGCTCCCCTGGAACTGGGGGACCTCTCCCAGTCCGAGGTGCAGTCCATCGTGGAGCGACTCGGTGACGCCACGATGCCGGCCCTCGCCGAGACACTCACCAAGACCGGTAACTGCGCCCACCCGGTTCGGTTGGTCGGCCGGTCGGAGACCGTCGATCTGCGTACAGGCGAGATCGTCGACACCTTCCGCTCCGCCGATGAGCCGATGGGCTTGCTCTACAAGCCATGCGGCAATCGCCGGGAGGTGGTGTGTCCGTCGTGTTCGCGCCTCTATGCGCGTGACACCTTCGAGCTGATCTCCACCGGCCTCCACGGTGGCAAGGGTGTCCCTACGGCGGTCAGAGCTAACCCGCTGCTGTTCGTTACCTTGACCGCTCCGTCGTTCGGTCCTGTCCACGGAGTACGTGAGGGGAAGCATCCTTGCTACCCGCGCACCAGGCTGGCGATGTGCCCGCACGGTCGCCGGCTGACGTGTTGGGCCCGCCACGACTCCGACGATCCCCGGGTGGGCGCGCCGCTGTGCGGCGATTGCTACGACACCGAGTCGGCGACCATCTGGCAGTGGCATGCGCCCGAGCTGTGGCGCCGCTTCACCATCGCGCTGGGCCGTCAGCTGGCCGCCGATCTCGGTGTACGGGACCGCGACCTGAAGCACCGTGCACGCCTTGAGTACGCGAAGGTGGCCGAGTTCCAGGCACGCGGCTTGGTCCACTTCCACGCTCTCGTGCGCATTGATGGGCCTGACGGGCCCGGGTCTCCTGCACCGATCCCCGCGGCCAGGCTCGAAGACGCTCTGCGCGACGCCGCAGATGCTGTGCGGTGCACCGCCCCTCCCGTCGATGACGCCGACGTCGAACGGGTCCTCCGTTTCGGAGCGCAGACGCACGTCAGGATCGTCCGCGCAGGCTCCGTCGCCGGCGACGGGATCACAACGGAACAGGTCGCCGCGTACCTGGCGAAGTACTCGACCAAGGCGGCCGGTGCCGACCCGAGGCACCCTCTCCCCCACCTGGCGAGGCTCACCGAGTTCTGCCGCGCGCTGTCCTCTCGTGCCCTCGCTGGGTGCCCGTTCGCGTGCGAGGAGCGGACCGGCGACCGACACCCACGACTGTGCGGAGACTGCGCCCAGAACCCC
Source organism: Cellulomonas sp. Leaf334 (assembly GCF_001424195.1). GTDB lineage: Bacteria > Actinomycetota > Actinomycetes > Actinomycetales > Cellulomonadaceae > Cellulomonas. The sequence continues at coordinate 430,697 of NZ_LMOO01000008.1, forward strand.
TACGCGCTGCTCGGCCGATGGGCGGCCATGCTGGGCTTCCGTGGCCACTTCTCGACCAAGTCCCGCCGCTACTCGGTCACTCTCGGAGCCCTACGCCGCGCTCGCCGACGTTTTCAGGGTCTGACCGCAGAAGCCAGACGCCGTGCGACTCCCCTCGACACCCGCGAGCTCGAACGGCAGCTCATGGCAGACGACGAGGAGACCACGTTGGTCGTCGGCTCGTGGGCCTACGACGGCTCGGGATGGCCACGCGCCGGGGACAAGGCACTCGCCGATGCCGCTGCCTCACAGGCCCGGAAGTATGCCAAGTGGCGAGCCGAACAACGCCGCAACCGCCCAGCGACAACTGACAGGACGAGTGACGGGAAACGAGATCAGGGGGATATGAGATGAGCACAACGAGCACGGGAACGACTGACAGATCGACCGCCCGAAGGCGCCTGTGGACGCCGGACGAGCTGGCTGAGTACCTGGGCGTGACCCTGCACTGCATCTACGCGTGGTCGAGCCGAGGCGACGGGCCGAAGGTGCTCCACGTCGGTGGTCGGCTGCGCTACCGGCCGGAAGACGTCGACGAATGGCTCGACCGCGTCACCGACGGCCGGGAGGAGGGGTGAAACGTGGCGCGGGAAGCCATCCAGCCGGGCCGCTGGGGTCGGATCTCCCGTAGAGAGGTCTCCCCAGGCGTCTGGCGTGCGCACGCGCGCTATCGAGACTTCGCGGGTGTGCTGCACAAGGTCGGAGCACGAGGTCCGTCTGCATCCGCGGCGGAGTCGCGACTCCAAGACAGGCTGATTCGAGCCAATACCGAGGGCGTGGTCGACGGCAGCGCCACGATCCAACCTGACACCCGCATGGGTGTCGTCTTCGACCAGTGGATCGCCGAGAAGCGCGTCGAGGGCCAGATCAGTCCGCAGTCGCTGACCACCTATCTGGGTGTGCTCGAGCGGGACTTGCGGCCGGCGTTCGGAGCGCTGCGCGTCCGGGAGGTGACGCCCGTCGCAGTCAACCGCGTGCTCATGGCGTTGGGCGGAGCGCAGAAGTTCGACACTGCCCGCCAAGTCCGCAACGTGATGTCGCAGGTCATGATGATGTGCGTCCGGTACGGCGCGGCCCCGGTCAACCCGGTCCGCGATGCCGTGACGGTTCGCAAGCCGAGGCGCGACGGGGTCCGGACGATCTCCCTCGAGGACATTGCCCTGCTGCGCAAGGCTGTTCGAGAGTGGGAGGACCGGCCGGCGCTTCTCCGTGGCCGGCGGAACATCACGCTCCTGCCGCAGATCGTCGACACGATGCTGGGCACCGGTCTGCGGATCGGTGAGTGCCTGGCGCTGCGCGTGGAAGACCTCGACCTGGAAGCCGAGATCCCGACGCTCACCGTCACTGGCACGGTGGTCAGGGCGGACGGCCGGCTGATGCGACAACCCAAGCCCAAGTCAGACTCCTCCCGGCGGACGATCACGCTGCCGACGTTCGTGGTCGCGGCGATCCGGACCGCGCTGGATCTCGGGCTCGATGGCGGTCCGGACGACCTGGTCTTTCCGTCAACGAAGGGCTCGCCACGGTCGCCGGGTCGGGTGCGCGACCAGCTGCGTGCGGCGCAGGAGGGCACCAGCATCGACGTCACACCGCACGACTTCCGGCGGACGGTGGCGACCCAAGTAGCGAGGGGCAGCACGCTCGCGCACGCGACGGCACTGCTCGGGCATGCCGACGAGAGCACCACAGCACGGCACTACGTGCAGCGAATCCACGTCGCCCCAGACCTGCGCGTGGTGATCGACCAGCTCGTCGCTCAGGCGTCGGATGAGGCCTCGATTTGAGGCAATGTGGAGCCAAAGCGGAGCAGCGGGAACGACGAAGGACCCCACAGCCGCATGATCACGCGGGTGGGGCCCTTCGACTGGCGGTAGCGGTGGGATTTGAACCCACGGTGGACTTTCACCCACACACGCTTTCGAGGCGTGCTCCTTAGGCCGCTCGGACACGCTACCTCGGCGAGAAGGGTACCTGGTCGGGAGCCCGTCCCACGAATCGGTCCGCACACCGTCGTACGGTGGACCGATGGAGGCGCTCCCGATGATCGCAGGTTCGCTGGCGGACGTCGTCGAGGTGCTTGCCGGGCACCGGCTTGCGGCGCTCACGGGGGCGGGTGTCTCGACGGACTCCGGCATCCCCGACTACCGCGGCCCGGACTCTCCGCCACGGACGCCGATGACGTTCCAGCAGTTCACGGGCGACGAGGGGTTTCGTCGTCATTACTGGGCGCGGAACCACGTGGGCTGGCGGCACGTGCACCGGACGATGCCGAACGCGGGCCACCGGGCGCTGGCGGCGCTGGAGGACCGCGGCGTGGTGACCGGCCTGATCACGCAGAACGTGGACCTCCTGCACGAGGCGGCGGGCTCGCGGCACGTCATCGACCTGCACGGACGGTACGACCGGGTGCGGTGCCTGTCCTGCGGCATCGTGATCTCGCGCGCTGAGCTGGCGGAACGGCTCGACGCACTCAACCCGGGGTTCACCAGAGCGGTCGCGGACATCGAGATCGCCCCGGACGCGGACGCGGTGATCGAGCAGACCAGCCACTTCGTCGTCGCGGACTGCAGCGCGTGCGGAGGGATGCTCAAGCCGGACATCGTGTACTTCGGCGAGAACGTGCCACGTGAACGGGTGGAGCGGGCGTACGCGATGGTCGACGCCGCGGACGCGTTGCTGGTCGCGGGGTCGTCGCTGACCGTGCAGTCGGGTTTGCGGTTCGTGCGGCACGCGGCGCAGACGGGCAAGCCGGTGGTCGTCGTGAACCGGGGCGCCACGCGCGGCGACAAGTACGCGGCCGTGACGCTCGATGCGGGGACCTCGGAGACGCTGGCGGAGCTGGCTCAGGCGTTGCCGGCACCGCGCTGAGCCTCGAAGAACCGTTGCAGGAGCAACCCGCACTCCTCGGCGCGCACCCCCCCGACCACCTCGACACGGTGGTTCAGCCGCCGGTCCCGTACGACGTCCCACTGCGACCCGCACGCCCCCGCCTTCGGGTCCCACGCGCCGAGCACGAGGCGCGGGATGCGGGCGAGCACGGTGGCGCCGGCGCACATGAGGCACGGCTCCAGGGTCACGACGAGCGTGCAGTCGTCGAGCCGCCAGCGTCCGAGCCTGTCCGCCGCGGACCGCAGCGCGAGGATCTCCGCGTGTCCGGTGGGGTCGGCGTCGGCTTCCCGACGGTTGCGGCCCCGACCGACGACGTCACCGGCAGGGCTGACGACCACCGCACCCACCGGGACGTCCCCGGTGAGCGCCGCGCGGCGGGCCTCGTCGAGCGCGAGCCCCATCGCCCAGGCGTCGGCCGCCTGCCACGGGCGGAGGAGGTCAGTCATGAGGGCATCATCGCGTACGGCGCCGGGTAGGTTGAGGCCATGCGCCTGCACGTCGCGGACCACCCCCTGGTCGCCCACAAGCTCACCGTCCTGCGCGACGAGACCACTGCGTCGCCCACGTTCCGCCTCCTGGTCGACGAGCTGGTCACGCTGCTCGCCTACGAGGCGACCCGGCACGTCCACGTCGAGTCCGTCGACATCGTCACCCCCGTGACCGCGACGACCGGCGTCAAGCTGGCCGACCCGCGCCCGCTCGTCGTGCCGATCCTGCGTGCGGGCCTCGGCATGCTGGACGGGATGACGCGCCTGCTGCCCACGGCGGAGGTCGGCTTCCTGGGGATGCAGCGTGACGAGGAGACCCTCGAGGCGATCACGTACGCGAACCGGCTCCCCGACGACCTGTCGGGCCGCCAGTGCTTCCTGCTGGATCCGATGCTCGCGACGGGCGGCACGCTGGTCGCCGCGATCGACTTCCTCCTGGCCCGCGGCGCCCGCGACGTCACGGCCGTCTGCCTGCTGGCCGCCCCCGAGGGGCTCGCGGTCGTCGAGCAGGCTGTGGGCGACCGGGCCGACGTGTCCGTCGTCGTCGCCGCCGTGGACGAGCGCCTCAACGACAAGGCGTACATCGTCCCGGGGCTCGGGGACGCCGGGGACCGGCTGTACGGGGTCGTCTGACCTGTCCCACCCCCTGGGACACGGGCAGATCGCCCTTGGTGATGGCGCACCCTCGTGCAACAGTCGCCTCATGTCCACGTCTGCGCTGCGCCTCGCCGCCGCGTATCCGTGCGCGTGTCATCGGTCCTGATCCACCAGGCCCCGACCACCCCCGCCGCCCGTCCACCGGGCCCGCGGACCGCGCACCCGGAGACGTCATGGCACTTCCTGCACAGCTTCCCGCCCCCCAGCCGGGGCTGCTCCTGTACGTGAGCCTGCCCGAGGGCACCGCCCGCGCGCCCGGCGACCTGGCCGAGGTCGCCGAGGTGCTGCGGGAGTTCGCCACGGAGATGCTCCCCGGCGCCGAGACGTACACGGCGCTGTCCCTCGCCCCGGCGGGGTCCGACGACGTGCACCGCCTCGGTGACCGCATGAGCCACCTGCGGCTCCTCGACGTCCTCGCCGACCCGGGCGACACCGGCTGAGCAGCGCCCCCGCTCGCAGGTCCTCGTCGTCGTGCTTACCGTGGGTGCCATGCGCATCGCGATCGCCGGAGGCCACGGTCAGGTCGCACGACACCTGTCCCGCGCCCTGTCCGCCCGAGGCGACGTCCCCGTCGCGCTCGTCCGCCAGCTCCAGCACGTCGACGACGTCGTCTCCGACGGTGCCGAGGCGGTGGTCCTGGACCTGGAGCGCGCGAACGCGCGGGACGTGGCCGAGGCGATCGCCGGTGCCGACGCCGTCGTGTTCGCCGCCGGGGCCGGACCGGGCAGCGGCATCGCCCGCAAGGACTCCGTCGACCGCGCGGCAGCGGGCCTGCTGGCCGACGGCGCCGAGCGGGCCGGGGTGCGGCGGTACGTTCTCGTGTCGTCGATGGGCGCGGGCGCTCCCCCGCCGCCGGGGACCGACGACGTGTTCGCCGCGTACCTCGTCGCCAAGCGTGCCGCAGAGCTCGACCTGCGGACGCGTGACCTCGACTGGACGATCCTGCGCCCCGGTGGCCTCACCGACGACCCGGCGACCGGGAGGGTTCGGCTGGACGACTCGGTGCCGCGCGGCTCGGTGCCCCGGGCCGACGTCGCCGCGGTCCTCGTCGCGCTGCTGCACGAGCCGCGCACAGCTGGGCTGGCCCTCGAGCTGGTCAGTGGGGTCGTGCCCACCGACGCAGCGGTCGCCGCCGTCACGGAACGGGCGGACTGAGCAGTCCGCTCAGCCGCGGGCCTGCGACTCGACCGGGGGGACCGGCTCGGACCGGAGCGTGATGGCGCCGATGAGGAACTGGTCACCGGCGGTCCGCGCGGTCAGCGAGCTCACGTCGCACGCGAGCGTGACCGGGCGGAAGCCCTTCGCGTCGGTGCCGAGCGAGTTGGTGGCCCGCCAGCCGGTCGCGGTGGAGTCGAAGGCGTTCGTCGCGGAGCCGTCGGACCCTCCCCACCGGGTCGGCACCAGGGAGCGCTGGACAGGAGCGGTCGGGGTGCCCAGGCAGGTGTCGCCCAGCGTGAGGCTGTCCCCGGTCCCGGTGCGGTCGCCCTCCCAGGCCACGACGCCGATCCGGGCGAGCGTGCCCGCGTCGGCGGCGAACTCGAAGGCGAGCGGCACCGCCGCACTCCCGATCCACTGCCCGCCGTCGTACACCGTGACGGACGCGTCCGACGTGGGGTCGGAGAACACGACGACCAGCGACCAACCGGCGTAGTAGGTCCTGTCCGTGTCCGTGCCGGTGGCGCTCACCGCGATGTCCGCGACGGACCAGTCCCCCGCACCGCCGGCCGCCACGAGGGCGGTGACGTCCGCGAACGACTGGTAGTACCGCCGGTTGGCGTTGTCGGTCGGCTGCGCCAGCGTGGTGCCGGTGACCTGGGTGTACGTGCCACCGGGTCCACGCACCTGAGCCGTGGTGAAGGGTCCGCTCCACGTGTCCTTCGGACCCGCGTTCGCCGACCAGTACAGCCCGGCGAACAGGATCTCGCGGCCGGCGGGGACGGCGAGCCGCGCGGTCGACGACACCGGGACGGAGGTGCGCGGCGCCTTCGGGACGATCTTGGCCTCGTCGAGCGGCACCATCGCGAACGCGTTGTTGTCCCGGTCGCCCTTCTCGATGGCCGAGGCGCACGTGGTGACGGTCAAGGAGCAGGACAGGAGCGGGGCGCCGATCTCGGTGACGTCCGCGCGCGTGAAGCTGTCGCGCACGTCCATCCCGGCCGACGACGTCTGCACCGAGCTCTGGCTCGTCGCCGACGCGCCGAGGGCCGCCACGGCGACGGACGCGATGCCCCTCGCGCTGCCGGCCGACCGGACGCCGACCAGGACCTGCACGGTGGAGCCCGACGTCATCGTCTGCAGGTCGCACGTCACCGTGCGCTCGTCCGACGACTCGGTGCACGCGCCCGGCGGCGACGCGACGACGTCGAGGTCCGCCCGCAGGTTGAGCGGCAGGCGCAGCGTGGCGTGCGTGCTCTCCGCGTCGGCACCGCTCGCGCGCACCGTGAACGACGCGGTGCCCGTGCCGCCGCTGCCGATCCAGACCTGAGGGTCGCCCTCGTCGAGGCTGAGCACGGGGGCGGTCGCGTCGACGGCGACCTCGATCGCGGCGGCGGCATCGGCGTCCGGTGCCTGCGCGGACGCGGTCACCGGGCCGATCGCGCCAAATGATCCGGAGACGGCCTCGAGCGTGACGGGCAGGTCCAGCGTGGCACCCGGGTCGATCACCCCGGTGGTGCACTGGACGGTCGGCGCCGCGCCCGCGGAGCAGGTCCACACGCCGGGCACGACGGCGGCCTTCCCGAAGGCGACACCCTCGGGTCTGGTGAGCGTGACGGTGACGCCCTGGGCCGGCAGGTCACCGGTGTTCGAGACGCGCAGCGGGACGGTCGCGTCCGACCCGACGGCGACGGTCGCGGCGGCGGGGCCGGAGACCGCCAGCGCGGCGGGCCGCTGCACGGTGAACGGTGAAGTGACGGTCTCCGAGGTCAGCCGCCCGCTCGGCGAGAGCTCGACGGCGAGCAGCCCGCTGGTCGGGACCCCGGCCGGCGCCGACGACAGCAGCAGGGAGAGCGGGACGTCCGCGCGGGCGCCCACAGCACCCGGGTGGCAGGTCAGCGGACTCGTCCCGGTGCAGACCCACGCAGCCGACCCCGGCGCGACCGCCCCGGTGACGTTCGCCGGCAGGTGCACGGTCACGGTGCCCGCCCCGGCCGGGATGCCGGAGCCGCCCATGTTCGCCACCGGGAGGTCCAGCTGGCGGGTCCGCCCGTTCACCAGCGCGACGGTGGTGGGCACGCTGCGCAGCGTGAGACGGGCCGGCGACGGTGCGATGGCGACCCGGATGGGCGGGGCGACGTAGTCGATGCCGGCTCCGCGGACGCGCAGACCGATCTCACCGTCCGCCCGGTCGAAGGACTCGTCGATCGAGACACTCAGCGCCAGCGTCGACGTCGACAGGGGCGGCAGGCGGTCGAGCGTGCAGCGGGCCACGTTCGCGCCGTCGCCGACGACGCACACCCAGCCGGCGGCACCCATCACCGCGAAGCGCCCGCCGACGAGACCGTCGATGGCGGCTGCCGCGATCCCGTCGAGCGTGACACCGTCGGGAAGCGTGACCTCGGCGACCAGGTTCGTCGCCACCGTGCCACCGCTGTTGATGAGCCCGACCATGAGCTCCTGACCGCCGAGGCCCGCTTCGAGGGCGAGCCCACCGGACGGCACGTCGATCGACACGGACGCGGGGGCGGGTGCCGGTGGGACCACGGGGACGACGGGGGCCGTCGGGGGCACCGTGACCGCGGGGTCGTCGGCCGTCACGTCACCGGCGTCCGGGGTGTCCTCGTCGTCGTCCACGATGACGTCGGTGTCGTCGGTGTCGTCGGCCGGTGCGTCGGTGGGCTCGGGCGTCGGGAGGTCCGTCGGCTGCGGCGTCGCTGCCCCGCTGGCGTTCGGCGTCGGCTCGGGGGTGCTGCGGGCGGACTCGCTGGAGGTCGGTTCCGGCGCGGCGACGACCGGGTCCTCCGGCGAGCTCAGCAGGTTGGCGATGGCGACCGCGGCCACCGCGGCGAGCGCGACGCTCCCCACGACCGCCGCCGCGACGCCGAGCGGGATCGCCGCCAGGAACGCTGCCACCCCGCCGGTCGCGGCCGCACCGCTCGCCGCACCTGCGCCGACCGCGGTGACCGCCCCGGTCGCGGCCGCGGCGCCCGCCGTCGTGCCGCCGGCCGCCACACCACCGGCTCCGGCGCCCGCACCGGCGCCACCCGCGCCGGCCGCGGCGGCTGCCGCGGCACCGGCCGCGAGACCGCCGCCCACCGGCAGAGCGACACCGAGGGCACCGAGACCGACCAGTCCGAGCACGAGGGGCGCGATGACGGCGCGCATGCCGTGGTTGACGTCACCCAGCTCGAGCAGGAGACCGCGACAGGTGCCGCAGTCCTCGAGGTGCGCCTCGACCTGCCCGGTCTCGCGCGTGCCCAGGCCGCCACGGACGTAGGAACCGAGCTTGCCGGCGACCGTCCGGCACCCGTCGTCGAGGGGGTCCTGCAGGTGCTGCTGGAGGTAGGCCTGCCGGAGGCCCTCGCGCGCCCGGTACGCCAGCGCGGCGGTGCCGTTGGCCGTGAGCCCGAGGATCGGCGCGATCTCCGCCGGCGTCAGCCCTTCGACCTCGGTGTGCCACAGCACGGCCTGCCACCGTTCGGGCAACGAGTGGAACGCCCGGGCGACGACGCCCCGCTCGAAGCCCGCGAGCGCAGGCTCCTCCGCGGTGCCGGCCAGCGCGGTGCCCGCCTCGAGCACGGCGATGTCGTCGGTCGGCTGGACGCGACGGTTCTTCTCCCGACGCAGCCCGGCCACGCGACGCACGACGGTGAAGAGGTACGCGCGGAACGCCGCCTCAGGCCCGTTGCCCCGCTCGATGGCGCCGAAGACGGCGGTGAACGAGTCGGCGACGACGTCGTCGGCGTCCTCCGGGGAGTCCGAGTACTGCCGGGCGACCACCCAGGCCGCGCCCGCGTGCCGCTCGTAGAGCGCGCCGATGGCAGCAGTGTCGCCGGAGCGCGCGGAGGCGATCAGCTCCGCGTCTCCCGTGACACCGCTGTCCAGCTGCGTGCTTGCTGACACGAACGGCTCCCGTCGGCATACCTCGTCCGACGGCACAGCCTGCCATATACGACGTTTCTCCATAAGCAGGGTGAAAGTTCGCCGGGTGAAAAGGCACCCGAGTGGCGTCACACCCGACAGGTGTTGGCCTCTCATCCAGCGTGACGACGAACTCAGGGTCCAACAACGCCCTCTCGGGAGCTGTCCCGACGGACGCCTTGCCCGCGACGCTCCGGGAGCGGTGGCGCGACGAGAGCGTCGGCTCCGTGTGGCTGCGACCGTCCGACTGGTACCACCCGGCCGTCGACGCCCTCGCGCTCGCGCTGCTCACGTCGGGCGACCCCGCGGGCGCCGCCACGGAGCTGGGCCATGCCCGCGGCTACGACGGCGTCGGGATCGGCGAGACACTCGACGACCTGGCCTGCCTGTACCGGACTCTCGGCGCCGCCGAGCCGCCGCTGGCCGTCCTGCGCGCACTGTGCGAGGGCTGGGCCGACGCCCAGGCGGGCGCCATCGTCGTGGGTGCCGCTCTGGATCCCGAGTCCGGGCTGCCGAGCAAGCAGTACCTGGCGCTCCGGCTCGGGGAGACCTACCGCGACGCCAGCCTGCCCACCCAGCGCGCCCGCACCGTGGCCGACCTGGGGCACCACCTCGTGCTCATCGACGTGGCCACCGGCGACGTCGACCCGTTCACCCGGGCCGCACGGTCCGCCGCGGTGGGCGCCGCGATGACCGTCACCTACGGCGACGGCCACCCGATGGCGACGCTCGGCGGCGGCGTCTTCGCCGTCCTCGCGCGTGCCGACGAGGACCCGCACCCGCCGCTCGAGGCGCTCCACGCGGAGATCGCCCGGCGGTGCGAGCTGCTCGAGGTCCGCGCGTCCACGCGGCAGCCGGTCCGCGTCTGGATCGAGCCGCTGCCGTCCACCCACGAGCAGGCGGTGCGGATGCTCGACCGCGTCGCCCGGCCCTGATCCCGTCTTCTCGACAGGTGTCCGGGAGGTAAAGCGCAGGTCAGGGACTTCTTGGTAGCCGACGGGGGACATCTCGGACGAATGCGTCTACCGTCGATCCATGAACTCCGCTGGACTTGCTCCGAGCGACCCCACGACGCCTTCAGAACGAAGGGCCGCAGAGGTCGCTGAGTCGTACCCGCCCGACCTCCCCACCCAGCCCGACCGTCGGTCGACCGTTCCTGTCGACCAGCCGCTCCCTCCCGTCGACGAGGCGCTCGCCGCCTCCGCCGAACCCGGCCCGATCCTCGCCTCCGGCGCGACCGCCGACGTGTTCGCCCTCGACGACGTGCACGTCCTGCGCCGCTACCGCTCCGGCACCGACGCCTGCTCCGAGGTCCACCTGCTGCGGCACGTCGTCGCGCACGGCTTCCCCGCCCCCGCCGTCCTCGAGGCCAGCGGCCCCGACCTGGTCATGGAGCGCCTGCACGGCCCGACCCTCCTGCAGGCGCTCGCCGCCGGTGAGGTCTCCCTGTCCGACGCGGCCGGCATCCTGCACGACCTCCACACCCGCCTGCACGCGATCCCGGCGCCGGCCGGGTGGGGACCGGACCACGCCGAGGCGTGGCCTCAGGTCACGTCCGGGTCGGTGGTCGTCCACCTCGACCTGCACCCCGGCAACGTGTTCCTCACCGAGACCCACGGCCCGGCGCTGGTCGACTGGGCCAACGCCCGAACCGGCACACCGGAGCTCGACGTCTCCCTGACCGCCCTGATCATCGCCGAGGTCGCCGTCGACGCCGGCGGGGTGTACTCCCAGGCAGCCCGGGCGCTGCTCGCGGCGTTCCTCGCTGCCACTGACGTGGACCCGCTCGCCGAGCTCGACGTGGCGGCCGCCCTGCGCGCTCAGGACCCCTCGCTGGTCCCTGGTGAACGTGAGCTGGTGCCCGCGGCCGCGGTCCTCGTCCGGGACCTCGTCCAGGTGGCGGCGCACCCCTGACCTGCCGACACGACGACGGCCGCCCCGGTCAGCGGGGCGGCCGTCGTCGTGTCGGGGTCAGCGCGGGCTGAACGTGAGGCAGTCCGCCTCTTCGTGACCGGCGCCCACGCGGATCGAGTCCGCGGTGCACTCGAGCGACGTGTTGTGGACGCACTCGGCACGCTGGCAGGCACCGACGTGCGTGATCACCTTGTCGAGGCCGCCCTTGGTACCGAGCGGGAAGAACGTGGTGCACTGCGCGTCGCCCGTGGTGCCGCCGATGTTCACGGCGGCGGCGTGGCAGTGGGAGTGGTCGTTGTACGAGCAGCCGGCGACCGAACACTCGGCGACTGCGGGCATGTCCATCAGGGTGCTCATGTCGACCTCCGTGGGGCGGGACGTGCGTGCTTCTCTCGACGGTAGACCCGTTCCGCGCACCCTGCCTAGCAAGGAAGGCCTGGCTTACCCGCAGGTCAGCGGCACAATTCAGGTGAGGCTGTCCTCACAAACGGGACGTGCGGAGCCGGTCGACGATCGCCTTCACCGCCAGCACGACGCCGACGGCACCGAGCAGGGGGAACGTCCACAGGAGCCAGCCGGGTCCCTCCCCCACCGGGACGGCGATGGCGGCGACCAGCCCGACCAGCACGACCACGACCGCTCCGACGAGGCTGCCGATCAGGCCCACCATCCCGACGACCGTCGCCGCACCCCGGATGGCCACGCTCGCCGCCTGGAACTGCGCCTGGGGCACCTCGGGCTGCATCCACGGGCTCTCCACCGGCGGTCGTGGCGCGACCAGTCCCGCGTCGGACTCGGGCGCCGGTCCGGTCGGGGACCAGGTCACCGGCGGCCCGGCGCCGTACGCGACGACCCCGTCCGGCCCGGGTGTGGAGGCCGAGGTGGTGGCGCGCGCCGGGACGGCGCCGTTGATCGCGTCGACGAGCAGCTGCTCGCCGAGCCCGGCGATCGACCCGAGCACCCCGCCCTTCTTGCGCAGCTGGTAGGCGGCCTCGACAGCCGCGTGGTGCTCGGCCGACACCTGGACGTCCCCGCTCGCCGAGCGTGACTGCTCGGCCAGCAGCTCAGCGAGCGGCGAGCCGGCGTACCGCTCGTCCGTGATCGGCGCGAACGCGTGGGTGACGGGCTCGTTCGGGCCGTACCAGGTGACCGGTCCGATCCCGCCGGTGACCTCCTGGCCGAGCACCGGCTTGCCCGCGGCCCGTGCCGGCTGCACGTGCTCCGTCCAGCGCGTCCCGTCCCACCAGCGGAGCATCCCGTCCCGCTGCGGGTCCGGGTACCAGTTCGGTGCGACTGCATCCACGACGGCTCCAAGGCTCAGGGGTCCGACGGCGAACGGCCGGCTACGCAGGGAAATCGGCCGTTCGTCGTCAGAACTTGACTGCGCACCCCGACGGCTCAGGGATGCGCCTTCCGCCTCCTCGAGACGAGCTTCCTCGTCTCCATCACGAGGGCGACGACCCCGGTGCCGGCGAAAGCGAGCCCCAGCATCGGCATCCCCAGGAAGGGGAGCACGGCGCTCTTCGGCTCCGGCACCCGAGCCTCACCGTCGCCGGGGCTCGCCGTCGTGTAGATGACGGCCGTGGACGAGCCGACGGGCGGGCACGTGCTGGAGGCGGAGCCGGACCGCGCCGGGTAGATCTCGCCGTCGACGACGAACACCGCCTCCGCCGAGCACATCCGGCCGCCGTCGGTGCTCGTCGAGAGATGGAGGTCGACCACGATGCCGTGCGCCGAGGTCTCTCCCGGACCCACGAACGCGGAGAGGAAGCTCGGGGCGCCGAGCACGCAGATCACGACGAGAACGAGCCCGATCACGAGCTGCGCGACGGCGCCGGCCAGGCCGCCGTTGACCTGCATGCGCTGGCCGTTCAACTCCTCGTAGGCATGCGCGGCGCGCCGAATCTCCTCCGCCCTGGCGGCAGTGACCGTGCCGTTCGGCGGCGTCCGGGCGGCCCGGCGCAGTCGCGCGCGGTCGCGCCGCCGCCGCACCCGGGTGCGGCGGTCCGGTGGCACGAGGTCCGCCCACGGCTCGGCCCCGTACGTCGGTGTGCCCGGAGCGCCGGACAGCAGCGGCAGGGCCTCGAGGCTGGCCCTGGGCTCCGGGAACCACGACTCAGGTGTCGCCGGCGCGTCCTCGACCGTCGGGCGCGCGTGCTCGGTCCACACCCGACCGTCCCACCAGCGGAGCGTCCCGACCGCGTTCGGGCTCGGGTACCACCCAGCAGGTGGTCTGGGCACGTCCACTCCCTCGGCGCCTGTCCGGCACGGTTGCGCCGGCCACCCGAGCGTGATCGGTCCGGGCGGACCGGAAGTTGAGCGGTCGGGACCCAGAACGACCGAACGGCCGTGCCTCACGCGATTGGTCGCCGCAGCCTCACGACGAACGCGCGGATCCCGAGGACGACCAGGACGAGCCCGACGACCGGCACGACGCCCAGCAGCAGCCGCGTCCCGGCGGGCGGCGGTACCCGTGCGCCGCTCGGGTCCGCCGTCGGGTAGACGACCGTGACCGACGAGCCGATCGACGGGCAGCTGCTCGACGAACGTCCCGTCCGCGTCGTGTACGTCGTCGCGTCCACCTCGAACCTCGCTACTGGCACGCACAGTCGTGACCCCGATCTCCCCGTCGTCACGTGGAGGTCGACCACCGTGCCGTGCGTCGTCGCCTCCCCCGCGCCGACGCGGTCAGCCATGATCTCGGGGACGACCACGACGAGGCTCAGCAGGAAGAAGATCCCGAGCAAGGTCATCGCGATGCCGTTGCGCGCGGCGGCGCCACTCCGGTCCCGCCCGCGACGCATGCCGGTGAGATCGAGGTCCGGGTACCGGCCAGGCGGTGTGGTCACGTCGACTCCAGTCGTACGACGGCGAGGGGCGGACTCGACTCGTCCGAGAGGGGGATCGACCGATCAGCCTGCCGAGTTGAGCCGACGCGTGGAGAACGCGAGAACGGCCGACCCCGAATGAGGCCGGCCGTTCTCGTGTGCTGGGCGACGGGTCAGAAGTCCCAGTCGTCGTCCTCGGTGTTCACTGCCTTGCCGATCACGTACGACGAGCCCGACCCGGAGAAGAAGTCGTGGTTCTCGTCGGCGTTCGGGGACAGGGCCGACAGGATCGCCGGGTTGACGTCGGTCTCGTCGCGCGGGAAGAGCGACTCGTAGCCGAGGTTCATGAGGGCCTTGTTGGCGTTGTAGCGCAGGAACTTCTTGACGTCCTCGGTCAGACCGACACCGTCGTAGAGGTCCTGCGTGTACTCGACCTCGTTGTCGTACAGCTCGAAGAGGAGCTCGAACGTGTAGTCCTTGAGCTCCGCCTTCTCGGCCGCCGACAGCTTCTCCAGGCCCTTCTGGTACTTGTAGCCGATGTAGTAGCCGTGCACGGCCTCGTCGCGGATGATCAGGCGGATCAGGTCGGCCGTGTTGGTGAGCTTGGCGCGGCTGGACCAGTACATCGGCAGGTAGAAGCCCGAGTAGAACAGGAACGACTCCAGCAGGGTGCTGGCGACCTTCCGCTTCAGGGGTGAGTCGCCGCGGTAGTAGTCCATGACGATCTCGGCCTTGCGCTGCAGGTTCGGGTTCTCCTCCGACCAGCGGAACGCCTCGTCGATCTCCTTGGTGGAGCACAGCGTCGAGAAGATCGAGCTGTACGACTTGGCGTGCACCGACTCCATGAACGCGATGTTGGTGTAGACGGCCTCCTCGTGCGGCGTGATCGCGTCCGGGATCAGCGAGACCGCGCCGACCGTGCCCTGGATGGTGTCCAGCAGCGTCAGGCCGGTGAAGACGCGCATCGTGAGCGTCTTCTCCTGCTCCGTCAGCGTCGCCCACGACTGCACGTCGTTGGACACCGGCACCTTCTCCGGCAGCCAGAAGTTGCCGACGAGGCGGTCCCAGACGTCCGCGTCCTTGTCGTCCTCGAGCCGGTTCCAGTTGATCGCCGAGACGCGGCTGACCAGCTTGAGCTTGCCGGTGGGGGTCATGTCAGTACTCGCATCTCGTCAAGATTTGGATAAAAGCGCAGTTCAGAGGGGTCACAACATGCAGCTGACGCAACCCTCCACCTCCGTACCCTCCAACGCGAGCTGGCGCAGGCGGATGTAGTAGATCGTCTTGATGCCCTTGCGCCATGCGTAGATCTGCGCCTTGTTCAGGTCACGGGTGGTCGCCGTGTCCTTGAAGAAGAGGGTCAGCGAGAGGCCCTGGTCGACGTGCTGCGTGGCCTCGGCGTAGGTGTCGATGACCTTCTCGTAGCCGATCTCGTACGCGTCCTGGTAGTACTCCAGGTTGTCGTTCGTCATGAACGGCGCCGGGTAGTAGACGCGGCCGATCTTGCCTTCCTTGCGGATCTCGATCTTCGACGCGATCGGGTGGATCGAGCTCGTCGAGTGGTTGATGTACGAGATCGAACCCGTCGGCGGGACGGCCTGGAGGTTCTGGTTGTAGATGCCGTGCTCCTTGACGAGCTCCGCCAGGTCCGCCCAGTCCTGCTGCGTCGGGATGTGCACGCCGGCCTCGACGAACAGCGCCTCGATGCGGGCCGTCCTCGGCTTCCACTCCTTGGCGATGTACTTCTCGAAGTACTCGCCCGTCGCGTACGTGGAGTCCTCGAAGCCGTAGAACTTCTGCTTCCGCTCCTGTGCGAGCAGGTTCGAGGCACGGATCGCGTGGTACGCCACCGTGTAGAAGTAGATGTTGGTGAAGTCGAGGCCCTCGTCGGACCCGTAGAAGATGCGCTCGCGGGCCAGGTAGCCGTGCAGGTTCATCTGCCCGAGGCCGATGGCGTGGCCGCCGGCGTTCGCGCGCTTGATCGACGGGACCGACTCGATGTCCGTCTGGTCGGAGACGCCGGTCAGGGCGCGGATCGCGGTCTCGACGGACTTGCCGAAGTCGGGCGAGTCCATCGACAGCGCGATGTTCATCGAGCCGAGGTTGCAGGAGATGTCGCGGCCGACCTCCTTGTAGGAGAGGTCCTCGTTGTACGTCGACGGCGTCGAGACCTGCAGGATCTCCGAGCACAGGTTCGAGTGCGTGATCTTGCCGGCGATCGGGTTGGCCCGGTTCACCGTGTCCTCGAACATGACGTACGGGTAGCCGGACTCGAACTGCAGCTCCGCCAGCGTCTGGAAGAACTCGCGGGCGCTGATCTTGGTCTTCTTGATCCGCGCGTCGTCGACCATCTCGTAGTACTTCTCGGTGACGTTGATGTCCGCGAACGGCATCCCGTACACGCGCTCGACGTCGTACGGCGAGAACAGGTACATCGGCTCGTTCTTCTTGGCCAGCTCGAACGTGATGTCCGGGATGACGACGCCCAGCGAGAGGGTCTTGATGCGGATCTTCTCGTCGGCGTTCTCGCGCTTGGTGTCGAGGAACCGGTAGATGTCCGGGTGGTGCGCGTGCAGGTACACCGCTCCGGCGCCCTGGCGGGCACCCAGCTGGTTGGCGTACGAGAACGAGTCCTCGAGCAGCTTCATCACGGGGATGACGCCGGAGCTCTGGTTCTCGATGTGCTTGATCGGGGCACCGTGCTCGCGGATGTTGCTGAGCAGGAGCGCCACGCCGCCGCCGCGCTTGGACAGCTGCAGGGCGGAGTTGATGCCACGCGCGATCGACTCCATGTTGTCCTCGATGCGCAGCAGGAAGCAGGAGACGGGCTCACCGCGCTGCGCCTTGCCGAGGTTGAGGAACGTGGGCGTCGCCGGCTGGAAGCGACCGGACACGATCTCGTCGACCAGGGAGATCGCGAAGTCCTGGTTCCCCTCCGCCAGCGCGAGGGCGACCATGCAGACGCGGTCCTCGAAGCGCTCCAGGTACCGCTTCCCGTCGAACGTCTTCAGCGTGTACGACGTGTAGTACTTGAATGCGCCGAGGAACGTCTGGAAGCGGAACTTCTTCGAGTACGCGTACTCGAAGAGCGTCTTGATGAACGCGCGGTCGTACTGCCCCAGCACCTCGGGGTCGTAGTACTTGTTCTCGACCAGGTAGTCGAGCTTCTCGTTGAGGTCGTGGAAGAAGACCGTGTTCTGGTTGACGTGCTGCAGGAAGTACGCGCGCGCCGCCTCACGGTCCTTGTCGAACTGGATCTCCCCGTCCGCGCCATACAGGTTCAGCATGGCGTTGAGGGCGTGGTAATCCAGGCCCGACGTCTCTACGCGGGTATCTGCGACTGTCGTTGCCAAAATCTTCCCAATCCCTCACGGACGTTGTGGACGTCCTCGGTCGTACCCATGAGCTCGAACCCGTACAGGTAGGGGACGCGACACTTGGTCGCGATGATGTCCCCTGCGATGCAGTAGGCCTCGCCGAAGTTCGTGTTGCCTGCCGCGATGACTCCGCGGATCAGCGCACGGTTGTCCTCGTCGTTGAGGAACTTGATGACCTGCTTCGGTACTGCGCCACCCTCGTTGCCCCCGCCGTACGTCGGCAGGATCAGCACGTACGGCTCGGAGGCATGCAGGAACGGGTCTGTCGGGCGCAGCGGGATGCGGTACACATTCACGCCTTGCGCCGGCAGCTGCAGTTTCTGCACGAAACGGTGGGTGTTGTCCGAGGCGGAGGAGAAGTAGACCAGGGAGCTCATCGGCCGGATCCCCTCACCTCGGGTCGTGCTCACATCAGACGCCTCGCGGGCGCGGAAAGGCCCGCCGAATCGGCGCGGTGTCGAGACCAGCGCCGATCCGGGGAGTCTTGGTCAGGCGACTGCCGTGGCCAGTCGGTCGGCCAGCGCCTTGATGCGGTCGGGGCGGTAGCCCGACCAGTGCTCGCCGTCGACGATCACGACGGGGGCCTGGAGGTGGCCGAGCGACATGACGTAGTCGCGCGCGTCGGCGTCCTCGCTGATGTCCACCACCGTGTAGTCGGTGTCGAGCTTGTCGAGCGCGCGGTAGGTCGCTGTGCACTGCACGCACGCCGGCTTGCTGTAGACCGTGATCGTCATGGTGGCTCCCCGTGTTCCTGTCTGCGGCACGCTCCCCCCGGAGCGTTCGCGAAGCTGTGTTCTCTGAAGCTGAAGGGCCCGTCCTCCGGGCCTGGTTCACGCTGCGACTGCGCTGAGACCGTTGTTCTGCTCTCTGCACTGCGTCGTGACTAGACACTACACCTAGGGGTCCGGCTCGCAATGGACCACTAGGGGTTGTAGTGACAAGCGTGTCATTCTTCACCCTGTGGAGAAGTTCCAGGCTACCGCGCACCACTGACAGAGGCCCGGACCAGCGACGATGCGTGGCCGTGCACAGGCATCCACAGGGGGCCGACCGGCGCCCACAACATGCTCCACAGGCAGTCCACACCCGGGCCGTCCGATTCGCCCGGAACGCCCGGCACGACACGCCAGGACCAGTTCTGCGACATGCCCGAGGACACGCCGGAGATGCACCCGAACGGCTGACCGGGTGGGGCGCCCGTCGAACGTCGGCGCCGTGCGCGATGCTGTCCCGGTGCACATCACGACGCTCGGGGCGCTCGCCGTCGACGGTCGCCCCGTCCGTGGGGACCGCCTGGTGGCGCTCGTCGGTGCGCTCCTCGACGCACGCGGCCGCGCGGTCTCGTCGTCGACCCTCGTCGAGGACGTGTGGGAGGGCATCCCGCCCGACGACGCGCCCGGCGCCGTGCAGGCCCTGGTCTCGCGCGCGCGACGCCTCGGGTTCACCATCGAGGCCGCCCCGGGTGGCTACCGGCTCCCGACGGACGGGCTGCGGATCGACGTCGTCGAGGCCGAGGCGCTGCTCTCCACCGGTCGGCAGGCGCTGCGCACGGGTGACGCCGCCAGCGCCCGCGACCTCGCCCGCGACGCGCGCGGCCTGGTTCCCGCCGTGCCCGACCTGGACGACGCGACCACGGCACACCTGCTGACCGAGGTCGTCACGCTGCAGGCCGAGGCCGGGCTCGCGCTCGGCCACGTCGAGGACCTCGTCGAGGACCTCCGCCGGTGCGCGCTGCGCACCCCGCCCGACGAACCCCTCGTCGCGCTCCTCGTGCGCGTGCTCGCCGCACAGGGCCGGGACGCCGAGGCGCTCGAGGTCGTCGAGCGGCTGCGCACCGAGCTGGCCGACCGGTACGGCACCGACCCGTCGCCCGTCGTCGCCCAGGCCCACCTCGCGCTGCTGCGCGGGGAGCTCGCGACCGAACCCGCCGCCGCCCCCGGCCGCGCCGTCGTCGCCCTGCCCGCCCCCTGGCGGCGGCCCGCGACCGCGCTGGTCGGTCGCGACGACGACATCGCGCAGGTCGAGACGACCCTCGGGCAGGACGCGCTCGTGACGATCGTCGCGACGGGAGGTGCCGGCAAGACGCGGCTGGCCGGCGAGGTCGCGCGGCGCGCGGTCGCGGCGGGCCGGTCCGTGCGGGTCGTCGAGCTGGCCGGTCTGCGCTCACCCGCCGAGGTGCTGCCCACCGTGCTCGCCGCGATCGGCGGGTCGGACGTGACCGCCGCACGCGCGGACCTGACGACCGAACGTCGCCTGCTGACCCCCGAGGACCGGTTGCGGCTCGCCGCGCAGGACCTCGACGGGCTCCTGGTCCTCGACAACTGCGAGCACGTGCTCGACGCCGCCGCCGTCGTCGTCGGCGACCTGCTGTCCGTCGCGTCCTCCGACGTGGCCGTGCTGGCGACGAGCCGCGCTCCCCTGGGACTGGTCGGCGAGTCCGTGCACCGCCTGCGGGCGCTCCCCGACGCCGACGCCCTCGAGCTGCTCGAGACGCGGGCCCGCGCCGGGCGGGCGGGCCTGGGCTGGCAGACCGACCGGGCCCTCGAGCTGTGCCACCGGCTGGACAACCTCCCGCTCGCCCTCGAGCTCGCCGCCGCACGGCTGCGGTCCATGACCGTCCAGGACGTGCTCGACGGGCTGACCGACCGGTTCGCGCTGCTCGACGACGCCCTGCGCGGGCTGCCCGAGCGGCACGCGAGCCTGTGGGCGATGGTCGACTGGAGCCGCGAGCTCCTGGACCCGTCCGAGCGTGCCTTGGTCCAGCGGCTGTCCGTCGTGCCGGGGCCGTTCACGGCCGAGACGGCGGTCGCGGTGTCGGGCGCCCACCCCGCCGACGTCCGGCGGGGACTGGCCACCCTCGTCGAGCAGTCGCTGCTCACGCTCGACGACGACGACGGCGGGCTGGCGCGCTACCGGATGCTCGAGACGGTCCGGGAGTACGGCGAGGTGCGGCTCGACGTCGCCGGCGAGCGACCGGCCGCCATGACCGGGCTGGTCCGCTGGGCCGCGGCGACCGCCGTCCGGGTCGGCGCGGACTTCGTCGGCGCCGGACAGCTGGCTGCGTTCGACCGCTGCGTCGCGGAGCAGGAGAGCTTCGTCGCCGCCCTGCGGTGGGCCGTCGACCACGGGGACGAGGCGGGTGCCGTCGACGTCGCGAGCGCCCTGTTCCACCTCTGGAGCATCCGCGGCCTGCACGTCGAGTGCGTCGAGTGGGCGATGCGGCTCCTGCACGCCGACGACCCGGCCGCACGACGCGCGTCGACCCTGTTCCACGACTCCGACACCGGGCGGGCGCTCCCCGACGCCGACCGCCTGACCACCGCGTGCGTCTTCGCGGCCGTCAACGCCGGAGTCGCCACCTCGCAGCGCCCCGTCGCGCTCGCCTGGCGCGCGATCCGGCGCGTGCTCGCCGACCGACCGTCGGAGGTGTCCCCGCGGATGCGTGCGCTCGCTGCGACGCTCCCCGCGCTCGGCTCCCCCGACGTCGACGAGAGCCTGGCCGCGGCGGAGCGGATGGTCGAGGCGGACGACGACTTCCTGCAGGGCCTCGGGCTGTTCATGCGGGCCGCCGTCCGGGAGAACGCCGGCGACCCGTCGATGTCGAGCTCCGACGCACGCGAGGCGTACCGCCGCTTCCAGGCGATCGGCGACCACTGGGGCATGGGGATGGCCGCGCAGGGCATCGGCCAGTGGGAGAGCGTGCGCAGCGGCGGCGACTCCGAGAGGTGGCTGCGGGAGAGCCTGGAGCACCTCGAGCTGGTCGGTGCCATGCAGGACGTGCGCAGCCTGCGGGTCCAGCTGGACATGCAGCGCGCGCTCGCGGGCGACGAGCAGGCCACGGCGCAGCTGCGGGAGGTGACGACCTCCACGCAGGCGGACGACGTCGACGCCGCGCAGGCCCACCTCGGCCTGGCGCAGGTGGCGTCGCAGGCGGGACGGGTGCAGGAGGCGGTCGACCACGCAGAGGCGGCGGCCGCGCTGGTCACCGCCACGCGGGTCCCCATGCACCAGGCGCGCGTCGTGTTCCTCGTGGCCGTCGCCGTCACCCACCTGCGCGTCGCGGCGCTGCCCGGCACCCGCACCACCGCGTCGGCGGACCGTGCGGTCGAGCTGCTCCGGGCGGCGGCCGCCGACGCCGCCGCGACCAGCGACATGCCCGTGCTCGGCACCTACGCGCTCGGCTTCGCGGAGCTGGCCGCGTCCCGGGACCAGGTCGACCGCGCGAACGAGCTGTGGGCGCTCGGCACGCGGCTGGGCGCCAACCTCGTGCCGTACTTCCAGGTGGGCGGGTCGATGGCCGAGCCGCAGGACGGCGAGACCGCACGGGCGCTGCTGGCGCGGTGGCGGGCCGTGCGCCCGGCGCAGGCCGCCGCACGGGTGCGGGAGCTGACGGCAGACGCCGGCTGAGACGGTCCCCCGTCCCAGCCGGCGGCGGTGTCGTCAGACCTTGCGGCGGTACGCCCGCATGGCCAGCGGCAGGAACACCGCGACCAGCCCGACGCACCACGCGAGCGTCCAGTAGACGCTGTCCCCCATCGGCGTGCCCAGGAACAGCCCGCGCATCGCGGCGACCAGGTGGGTCAGCGGGTTCCACTCGACGAAGGACTGCATCCAGCTGGGCAGCGTCGCCGCGGGGACGAACACGTTCGACGCGAAGCTCAGCGGCATGATGATCAGGAACATGATCCCCTGCACGGCGCCCGAGGTCCGGACCTTCATGCCCACGAAGACGGACACCCAGCTCAGGCAGAGCGCGAACAGGACGGCGAGCAGGCAGCCCGCCACCGCGCTGAGCGGGTCGGTGAGGATGCGGAAGCCCATCAGGTAGCCGACGACGAACGTCGACAGGATGACGATCACGTAGCGCACCACATCACCGAGCACCGCGCCCACCAGGGGGGCGGCGCGCGGGATGGGCAGCGACTTGAAGCGGTCGAAGATGCCCTTGCCCAGGTCGGTGTTGAGGTTCACGCCGATGGCGATCGCGCCCTGCGCGATGGTCTGCGCCAGGATGCCGGGCAGCAGGAACTGCAGGTAGTCGTGAGTGCTGCCCGCGACGGCACCGCCGAAGATGTAGACGAAGATCACCAGGAAGATCGCCGGCTGCAGCGTGACGTCGATGAGCGCCTCGGGCGTCCGCCACGTCTTGATCAGGCTGCGCTTGGCCAGCGACAACGAGTGCCGGACCAGCGGGAAGGGCTTGCGGGTGGCCGCGGCGGCCGACGTCGGGACTGCTCGGGGGGACCGCTGCTCGGTGAGCGTGGTCATCAGGCCACCTCCTTGCTCTCTGTCGTGTCGTCCTCGGAGGCCGTGCGGCCCGTGAGGGAGAAGAACACCTCGTCCAGGCTGGGCAGGTGCAGGGACAGCTCGGTGACGCCGATGCCGGCGCTCGCCAGGCGGGACACCGTGGCGGTCAGGGCGGAGTCGTCGTGGACCGGGACCGCCAGGACGCCCTTGCGGATCTCCTCGGCGGCCGTGCCGGAGGACACCTGACCGAGCAGGGTCGCCGTCTCCTGCATGCGCGACAGGTCCGACGGGCGCACCTCGAGCGTCTGGCCGCCGACCACGCGCTTGAGACCCTCGGGGGTGTCGTGCGCGATGACGCGACCGTGGTCGATGACCGTGATCTCGTCGGCGAGCGCGTCCGCCTCCTCCAGGTACTGCGTCGTCAGCAGGACCGTCGAACCGTCCGTGACCAGCGAGCGGACGACGTCCCACATGTCCTCGCGCTTGGCGGGGTCGAGGCCGGTCGTCGGCTCGTCGAGGAAGATCACGTCGGGGCGACCGACGAGGCTCGCCGCGAGGTCGAGCCTGCGTCGCATGCCCCCCGAGTACGTCTTGGCGGGGCGGTCTGCGGCCGCGGTCAGGTCGAACCACTCCAGCAGCTCGGCGGCGCGGGCGCGGGCGCCGGCGCGGCCGAGGTCCAGCAGCGTGCCGAACAGCACGAGGTTCTGCCGGCCGGAGAGGTCCTCGTCGACGGACGCGTACTGGCCCGTGAGGCCGATCGACTGGCGGACGCGCTCGGCGTCCTTGACCACGTCGAACCCGCCGATGCGGGCGTGACCGGCGTCGGGGACGAGCAGGGTGGACAGGATGCGGACCGCCGTCGTCTTGCCGGCACCGTTGGGGCCGAGCACACCGAGGACGGTGCCGCGGGCGACGGCGAGGTCGACGCCCTGCAGGGCCTTCGTCTCGCCGAAGTGCTTGACGAGGCCGTGCGCCTCGATCACCAGGTCGTGTGTCATGGCTCCAGCGTGAGGAGGTCGCCTGACAGCCCACCGACACGAGGCTGACACGACCCGTGTCAGCGCCGGAGGTCCGCGCGTTCGAGCGTCAGGACGACCGACGCCGCGGACGTCATGGTTGGCTGGGTCGATGGCCTTCACCGACGAGGAGCTCGCGTACCTGTCGTCCCAGCCGCTCGCGCGGCTCGCCACCGTCGGACCCGACTGGCAGCCGGACGTCGTCCCGGTCGCGCTCGAGGTCGACGACGCAGTCCTGTGGGTGGGCGGGGGCGAGTCGTTCCTCCGGACGCGCAAGGTCCAGAACATCGGGACCGGGCACCGCGAGGTCGCTCTCGTGGTCGACGACCTGGTGTCCCTCGACCCGTTCGCCGCGCGGGGCATCCGCATCTACGGCACCGCCGACGACCCCGTCGAGCGCATCGGCCTGGTGGGTCCAGGGTGGTACGTGCGCATCACGCCGACCGTGTCGTGGACCTGGAACCTGGTCGGCGAGCCCGTCGGGGACTCCTGGTACCCGATGCCCCGGACCGAGCACTGAGCGTCTAGCGCAGCGCCGACAGCAGGCGGTCCAGCTCCTCGTCGGACGTGTAGTAGTGCGGGCTCGCGCGGACGACCTCCGTCAGGCCGCGGGAACCGAAGTCGAGCTGGGCCGACGAGAGACGCGTGACGCTGACGTTGACGCCCGCGGCGGCGACCCGGGCGCGGACCTCGTCGGCACGCATCCCGTCGACCGTGAACGTGACGATGCCGGACTTCCGGACGCCCGTGTCGCGCACCGTGACGCCGAGGGTCTGCGACAGGTCCTCGCGCAGCCGCGCGGCGAGCGTCGTGACGCGCTCCTCGATCTGCGGCAGGCCGAACGACAGCGCGTAGTCGACGGCCGCGCCGAGGCCGAGGTTGTCGGCGACCGACCGCTCCCACGTCTCGAACCGGAGCGCGCCGGGGACGACCTCGTAGGTGCTCGCCGACGTCCACGTCGCCGCGCCGAGGCCCAGGACCGGCGGGACGAGGCTGTCGGTGATCTCGCGGCGGGCGTACAGGAAGCCGGTACCCCGGGGGCCGCGGAGGAACTTGCGACCCGTCGCCGCGAGCAGGTCGCAGCCCAGGTCCTCGACGTCCACGTCCAGCTGGCCCACCGACTGGCACGCGTCGAGCAGGAACGGGACCCCTGCCTTCGTCGTGAGGGCGCCCACGGCCTGCGCCGGGTTGACGACGCCTCCCCCGGTCGGGACGTGCGTCAGCGCGACGAGCGCGACGTCGGTGTCGAGGCGGCGTTCCAGCTGGGCGAGGTCGACCTGGCCGTGCTCGTCGTCCTCGACGATCTCCAGGGTGGCGCCGGTGCGCTCGCACGCCTGCAGGAGGGCGATCGCATTGCTGACGTACTCGGTGCGCGCGGTGAGGATGCGCTGACCCGGTCCCAGGGGGATCGACGAGAACGCGACGTTCCACGCGGCGGTCGCGCTCTGCACCAGCGCGATCTCGTCCGGCTGCGCCCCGATCAGCCGCGCGACCGACCCGTACACGTCCGCGACCCGCGCCCCGGCCTCGGCCTCGGCCTCGTACGGGCCGATCTCCGCCTCCCGGCGCAGGTGCGCCACGACGGTGTCCGTGACCACGCTCGGGCGCAGGGCTCCGCCGGCGTTGTTCAGGTGGGTCACGTGGTCGACGCCGGGCGTGTCACGGCGGGCGCGGTCGAGGTCGATCGTCATCGCCGCCGAGTCTAGGCAGGACCCGCCGCCGGCCGTCCACCGTCCGCTGTCCGCCCCGTTCTCCCTGTCAGAGAGGCGCCTCCGGCGTCTCCAACGCGGTCGACCCTGGGACGGCGACGTAGCCGGTGACGTCGAGCATGCCGACGGAGTAGCCCCGTCGCGAGCCTCCCCCTCTGAACGCCTCTCAGTCGTTGCGCGCGTAGTAGCCCGACACGTCGACGAGCGCGAGCACGTCGCCGCTGTTGTTGTAGACCGAGAACGCCGGTCCCGGGCCGAGCCGGGTGATCACTCCGGTGGCGATGTCCGACCCCGGACGGGCGTTGGCGTTGCTCGCGAACGGTCGCGTCGTGCCGGTCGGGTACACGGTGAGGTAGGACAGCTTCGACGCCGACGCGGTCGTGAGGTTGAGCGACAGGGCGACGGCGTCGTCCCGCATCTCGACGCCCGCGCTCTGCGCGGTGAACGCCAGCACGCTCCCCGTGTCGACCTTGCCCGACCCGACCGCACGCTGGGGCTGGAGCGGGTAGAAGTCGGCGCCGCGCGACTCCACGAACCAGCCGACGACGTCCACGACGACGTGCGTCGAGCCCTGGTCGTTGTACAGGGTCAGCGCGCCGTCCGGGCCGAGCGGCACGATGGCGAGGTTCGGCACATCGTCACCCTGGTAGGCGTTGAGCACGCTCGTCGAGGACCCGTCGACCGCGTCCGACGGGTACGCCGACAGGTACGAGGTACGGGCGGTGCCCTCCGTCGCGGTGATCGTCACCGCGGCCGCGACGGCGTCGGCCGGCGCGACCTTGCCGGGGCCCGCGAGCACGAGCGGACGCGTGCCGTGCGGTCCGAGCGGTGCGGACCCACGGGTGTCCAGCACCCGCGTCGGAGCGATCGGCTCGAAGCCGGCGCCCTCGTCGGCCGAGTAGTAGCCCTGCAGGTCCGCGACGACGTGCGTGTAGCCGGCGTTGTTGTAGAGGATCACCTCCGGCTCCCCCGACTCCGTCCACCGGCTCACCGGGATGGTCACGAGGTTGGCCACGTCACGACCGGCCGAGGAGTTGATCACGCTCGACCGCACCTCGGCGTTCTCGTGGGGAAGCGACGAGATGTAGCTGGTCGATGCGGTGCCCTGCGTCGCGGTCAGGTTGAGGACGACCGCCACCGTGTGCTCCGGGAGGTCGCTCATCAGGAACCGTGCACGTTCTCCCGGGGCGAGCGGACCCGCCTCGTCCTCACGCGTGTCGATGACCCGCGTCGGCTCGACGGGCACGAGCCGACCGGGAGGAGTCAGCCGGACGCTCCGGTCCCCGGCGACGTCCTCGCCCGCGCCGCCGATCCAGAACCCGGTACCGGACTCGACGTCCGTGCCCGCGAGCCCGAAGCGCGTGCCGTAGAAGCCCGTCGGGTCGGTCGTCCGCGTCGTGGCGCTGATCTCCCAGCAGCTCACCGGGATCGAGAACGAGCCGTCCGCCGCTGTCGTCCCCGTCGCGACGACTCCCCGGTCCGCGTAGTAGTAGGTGCCGATCACGTCGACGACGATGCCCTCGAGGTTCTCGTGCGTGAACTCGTCGGCCACGGTCCCGTGCACGGTCCCGCACGACGCGGCAGCCTGCGCGGCGGTGGCCAGCGGCACGGCGGTCACCGTCAGCAGGGCGGACAGGAGGGCGGTGGCCCAGGCGGATCGGCGCACGGTGCGGCCCTTCGTCGGTCGACGCCGCACGGGCGGCCCGTGGACTGTGGAGGTCGGTTGGTCGGGGCGACGATAGCGCCCGGCGACCGGGCGCCGGTCCGGTTCACCCGAACGGTGCAGCGGTCAGCGCGACGGGCGCCACAGGACCACTGCGGCGCGGTCGGTCGTCGTCGTCGGGCGGCGGCTGCGGCTCGCCGTGCGGTTGACCGCGACGACGTCGCCGCGGGGGTCGGCCGTGAAGATGCGGCGGCCTGGGTCGACGAACGCGCGCAGGTACTCGACCTGCCGCTTCAGCTGCTCCAGCTCCGCCTCGAGCTCGAGGATCCGCTTGATGCCGGCCAGGTTCACGCCCTCGTCCTGGGACAGCCGCTGCACCTCGCGCAGCGTCGCGATGTCCCGCAGCGAGTACCGCCGGCCGCGGCCGCTCGCGCGGCTGGGGGTGACCAGGCCGAGGCGGTCGTACTGGCGCAGGGTCTGCGGGTGCATGCCGGCCAGCTCGGCGGCGACCGAGATGACGTAGACCTTGGCGTCCTCGGTGGGCATCGCTACTTCTTCGCCGCGTCGAGCAGGTCTGCGCGCACGTCCTGTCCGGACGTCGCGATGCCGAACGCCTGGACGGCCTCCCGGGCGGCGGCGCTGAGGCGCTGCGGGACGACGACCTGCACGGTGATGAGCAGGTCGCCCTTGCTGCCGGGGATGCCCTTGCCCTTGACGCGCAGGACGCGGCCCGACGGGGTGCCCTCGGGCACCTTGACGCGGACGGTGGAGCCGTCGAGCGTCGGCACCTCGATGGTCGCGCCCAGCGCGGCCTCGTCGAACGCGACCGGCACGGTGATCCGCAGGTTCTCGCCGTCGATCGAGAAGACGGGGTGCGGGGTGACACGGACGGTGATGACGAGGTCGCCCGCGGGTCCGCCCCCGGCACCGGGGCGGCCCTTGCCCCGCAGCCGGATCTTCTGCCCGTCGCGGACGCCCGCAGGGATGCGGGCGTTGACCGTGCGGCCCTCCACGCTGAGCGACACCGTCGACCCCTCGACCGCCTGCCGGAAGGGCAGGGTCGCGCTGGTGGCCAGGTCGGCGCCCTGCTGCGGACCGAACCCACCGGCGCCGCCGCCGTTGCCGAACAGCCCGCCGAGGAGGTCCTCGAAGCCGGCCGCACCGCCGGGGGCGTTGGTGTACCGGACACGACCGCCGGGCTGCCCGGCGCCTCCGCCGAACATGCCGCCGAAGACGTCCTCGAACCCCGCGCCGCCGCGCCCGCCCGCCGTGAAGCGCGGCCCGCCCGCCATGGCGCGCAGCTGGTCGTACTGGCCGCGCTGCTCCGGGTCGGACAGGACCGCGTAGGCCTCGCCGACGTCCTTGAAGCGCGCCTCCGCCTTGGCGTCCCCCGGGTTGTGGTCCGGGTGCTCCTGGCGCGCGAGCTTGCGGTACGCCTTCTTGATGGTGGCGGCGTCGGCATCCTTGGGGACGCCGAGGACCGAGTAGAAGTCCTTCTCGAGCCAGTCCTGACCGGTCACGCCGCTCCTTCCTTGATCTGGTCGTCCGAGGTCCCACGGGAGAACCCGCGGGACCTCGGACGCTACTGCGCTTCTTACGCCTCGGGGTCCACGACCGCGACGCGGGCCGCCCGGATGACCCGGTCGGGCGTGCGGTACCCCGGCTGGAGCACCATCTGCACGGTCGACTCCGTGACGTCCGCGGAGTGCGAGTGCATGAGCGCCTCGTGCACCGCGGGGTCGAACACCTCGCCGGCCTCGCCGTAGCGGACCACGCCGAACCGGCCGAGGGTGCCCTCGAGCTTCTCCGCGATGGAGACGAACGGTCCGGTGAGGTCACCGTGCTGGCGGGCCAGCTCGATGTCGTCCAGCACCGGGATGAGCGCCTCGACGATGGTCTGCACCCCACGGTCGTGGGCGGCGAGGGCGTCGGCCTTCGACCGCTTCACGAACCCCGAGTACTGCTGCTCGAGGTTGTAGTAGGCCGCCTGCGACCTCTGCAGCTCCTCGAGCCGCTCGGCCGCCAGCTTCTCGACGGCGACGAGGCCCTCGAGGACGACCTCCTCCTCGGCCGAGGCCGCGATGGACTCGGCGTCGGCCAGGATCTGCTCCTCGGGCGTCAGCTCGTCACCGGGCTCGTCGGGAGTCGTCGTCACTTGCGCGCCTCGTCCTCGTCGTCGACGATCTCGGCGTCCACGACGTCCTCGTCGGCCGTCGTGTCAGCCGCGGGCTGCTCGTCGGCCGGCGCGTTCGCCGCCATGTTGTCCGCCGAGTAGATCGCCTCGCCGATCTTCTGGCTCACCGCGAGCAGGGCCGAGTGCTTGGCCTTGACCTCGTCGAGGTCGGTGCCCGCGAGCGCCGTCTTCAGCTCGGTGACGGCCGTCTTGACCTCGGTCGTGACGTCCTCGGGGAGCTTGTCGGCGTTGTCGGCCAGCAGCTTGTCCGTCGAGTAGGCCAGCTGCTCCGCGGTGTTGCGGGTCTCGGCCTCCTCGCGACGCGCCTTGTCCTCGGCTGCGTGCTCCTCGGCCTCGCGCACCATCCGCTCGATGTCCTCCTTGGGGAGGGCCGAGCCGCCGGTGATCGTCATCGACTGCTCCTTGTTGGTGCCACGGTCCTTGGCGGACACGTGCACGATGCCGTTCGCGTCGATGTCGAACGTGACCTCGATCTGCGGCACACCACGCGGCGCCGGCGCGATGCCGGTCAGCTCGAACGTGCCCAGCGGCTTGTTGTCCCGCGCGAACTCACGCTCGCCCTGGAACACCTGGATCAGCACCGACGGCTGGTTGTCCTCGGCCGTCGAGAAGATCTCCGACCGCTTGGTGGGGATGGCCGTGTTGCGCTCGATGAGCTTGGTCATCACGCCGCCCTTGGTCTCGATGCCGAGGCTCAGCGGCGTGACGTCGATGAGCAGGACGTCCTTGCGGTCGCCCTTCATGACGCCGGCCTGCAGCGCGGCACCGACGGCGACGACCTCGTCCGGGTTGACGCCCTTGTTGGGCTCCTTGCCGCCCGTGAGCTCCTTGACGACCTCGGTGACCGCAGGCATGCGGGTGGAGCCGCCGACGAGCACGATGTGGTCGATCTCCGACAGCTTGATGCCCGCGTCGCGGATGACCGACTGGAACGGGGCCTTGGTGCGGTCGAGCAGGTCCTGCGTCATCTGCTGGAACTGCGCGCGCGTCAGCTTGGTGTCCAGGTGGACCGGGCCGTTCTCGCTCATCGACAGGTACTGCAGCGAGATGTTGGTGCTCGTCGCGGACGACAGCTCCTTCTTGGCCTGCTCCGCCGCCTCGCGCAGACGCTGCACGGCGATCTTGTCCTTGCCCAGGTCGACGCCCGTGGAGTTCTTCACCTCGGAGATGAGGAACTCGACGATGCGCTGGTCCCAGTCGTCGCCGCCGAGCCGGTTGTCACCGGACGTCGCGCGGACCTCGATCGTCGAGAAGCCGTCGTCGTCCTTGCCCACCTCGAGGAGGGACACATCGAACGTGCCGCCACCGAGGTCGAAGACGAGGATGAGCTCGTCCTCCTTGCCGCGCTCCAGGCCGTAGGCGAGGGCGGCAGCGGTGGGCTCGTTGATGATGCGCAGGACGTTCAGGCCCGCGATGGCGCCCGCGTCCTTGGTGGCCTGGCGCTCGGCGTCGTTGAAGTACGCCGGGACCGTGATGACGGCCTCGGTGACGGGCTCGCCCAGGTAGGCCTCCGCGTCACGCTTGAGCTTGGAGAGCACCCGCGCGCTGATCTCCTGCGCGGTGTACTTCTTGTCGTCGACCGCCTGCGACCAGTCCGTGCCCATGTGGCGCTTGACCGACGTGATGGTGCGGTCGACGTTGGTGACGGCCTGGCGCTTGGCGATCTCGCCGACCAGCACCTCGCCCGTCTTGGAGAACGCCACGACCGACGGCGTCGTGCGCGACCCCTCGGCGTTGGCGATGACCGTGGGCTCGCCGCCCTCGAGGACCGAGACCACCGAGTTGGTGGTACCGAGGTCGATGCCGACTGCTCGTGCCATGTGTGTGCCTTCTTTCGTGTGATGCGTGGGGTGTACGTCTCGCTCTTGAGTCCGGCTGGCTCAAGTCTGCGTCGGCTTGTCGCTCGGCGCAAACTCGGAAGCGCTGAACTTGAGTCTGTTGGGCTCAACCCTGAGGGCCTGCGGGGCATTCCCGAGGACAGCGACGACACCGCAACCCGACGACTGTGGGATCTCATCTGAGTTGGCCAAATCTCATCTAGTTGGCCACGGCGTGTCACAAATCTCACCTACGTGGCCACGCGGGATGCTGAGCGGGTGGAACCGATCGCGGTTCGCGCCGCGTACGCGACAGCCGAGGGGCTTGAGCAGACCGCCGAGCTCTCCGCGATCGACCTGCGAGAAGTGGCGTGGGGCGCTCCGGTACGGGTCCCGCCCTCCTACGCTGGCCAGCGCAACTATCCAGGGCTCTTCTGGTCGGCGACCAACCGCGACCATGTCGTCTACGAGAGCCGACTGGAGCTCGAGTGGCTCTGGCTCGCCGACTTCGATCCGACGATCGTGCGGCTGGCCGCGCAACCGCTCAGGATCGTCGGGCGTGACGGACCACGCGAGCGAGTTCGATACCCCGACTTCCTAGCGGTCGATGCCGACGGTCGAGGGCTGGTCGTCGACGTCAAGCCGGAGGCGATGCTCGCCGATCCCGCCGTGCAGGCATCTTTGGCGTGGACTTCGCGGACCATGGGTGACGCCGGGCTCGCTTACGCAGTGTGGACCGGCGCGCCTGATGTCGTCCTACGCAATGTCCGGCTCCTGGCCTCGGTAAGGCGACCCGGCATGGTTCCGGAGCATGCGATTCGCGCGGCTGCCGAGATCTGCCCGATCACAGGGTCCTCCATCGGTGAACTCGAGGCCCGGCTCGCAGCAACGGCAGATGTTCCTCCTCGCGCCGCGATCTTCGCGGCGTTGTGGAAGTCCCGCCTTCGGTGCGACATGACGCACCCACTCTCCACGCTCACGCAGGTGGTGCCGGTGTGAACCCTCCAAGCACGGTGGCGATTCGGCCGGGCGCGCGAGTGTGGTGGAGCGGCGCCCTCTGGCGCGTCGATGCCGTGGCCGTGAGCGACGTCGTGCTTCGGCGCGATCTCGAGGTCGTACGAGTCGCACCACACGAACTGATCGACGGCGTGCGTTCACTCGACCAACGAGATACAAAACCAGCCGATCTCGCGTCCGTTCAGCTAGCCCAGCTCCCAGCCCGGACGAGGTCCATCGTCGAGACCGAGGCTCGCACGATCGCTCGCGTTCTCGATCGAGAAGGCACATACGCGCAGCGCGTCCGGTGGGTTGCGGCAGAGCTCGGGATGAGCGAACGAACTGTCAGGCGCCGGATCGACGCCTACCGTCGCGCTGGCATCGATGGGCTGCTCGATCGGCGCATGGCCCCGAGCCAAAACACCAGTGTCGATCCACGGTGGGACGCGACGTTGATCGCGGTGCTCAAGAGCTACACAGACGCCTCGACGCCATCCGTGCTCGCCGTCATCGACGAGACCAACCGGCAAATCGTTGCGACGCACGGTACCGACGTCGAGCTCCCGGCTCGCGCGACGGCATACCGTCGGGTCGATGCGCTGAGCAAGGGTCGCCACACGTTCGGTTCCGCCAAGTCCCGACGGTCCGTAGCCAACCGGCCCGACGGAGTCTTCGGCCGGCTACGTCCAGATCGGCCGGGCGAGTACATCGTCCTTGACACGAACTCGCTGGATGTCTTCGCAATGGAACCGGTGACCGGTCGATGGGTGCCGGTCCAGCTAACGGTGGCGATGGACCTGTTCTCGCGATGCATCCTCGGACTTCGACTGACGGCGGTATCGACAAAGGCGGTCGACGTCGCGAACGTGTTGTTCCAGTGCCTCCTGCCGCAGAGCGAGAGCGGCAAGGACTGGCCCTATCACGGGGTGCCGTCGAACGTTCTCGTCGGGACCGAGGAGCCTGACGGGGTTCACCAGGAGCGGCGCGGTGGGCTACCCGCGGTGATCCCGGACACGATCGTCACGGACCATGGCAAGCAGTACATGTCGGCGCACGTGATCGGGGTGTGCGCTCGGCTGGGAATCTGCGTGCAGCCGGCGATTCCGCACAAGCCGACGGACAAGCCGACGATCGAGCGGTTCTTCGGAACGCTGCGACAGTCCCTGTTGCAGCACCTGACGGGCTACAAGGGGCCGGACGTCTACTCGCGCGGCAAGGACGTAGAGCAGGGTGCGTTCTACTACGTCGCCGAGCTGGAGCAGATCATTCGGGAGTGGGTGACGACCGTGTACCACCAGAGCCAGCACGACGGACTCGCGGAACCGGAACTGCCCAGGGCGCGGTTCACGCCGTCGCAGATGTTCGAGCTCGGGCTGGCCAGAACGGGCGGGCTGATCCTGCCCGCCGCGCGCGACCTCGCGTTCGAGTTCCTCGACGTGAAGTGGCGAACGATCCAGCACTACGGCGTCGAAGTGAACGGGCTGCGCTACGACGGCGAGGCGCTCAACCCCTACCGCAACCTCAAATCAACCTACGGCGGCGCTTACGCCGGCAAGTGGCCGCTGCACGTCGACGTTCACGACGTGCGGCACGTCTGGTTCCGCGACCCCTGCGACGACTCATGGCATGAACTGACGTGGGAGCACGCACCTTCTCTTGCGGCGCCGTTCAGCCTGGACGCGGTCGAGTACGCAAAGAAGGTCGCGCTCAACGGCATACACGTCGACAACCCCTCGGCAGCCGTCCACGAGCTGCTTGCATCATGGCAGCGGGGCGAGGTGACGAACCGTCGCCAGCAGAGCCTGGCTCGACGTCTCGCTTCGCAGCCGGCCCACACTTCCGAGGGTGACGCGCGCCAGGTGGCAGCCCTTCCCGGCGTCATTGACCTGCTGGAGCGTCGTGCCGCTCGTCAAACGCCGCCCGACGATCTGGACGTGTTCGAGCGGTACGCCTACCTCGAGTCGTTGGAGGTGTTCGACCAGTGACGAACCGTTGGGCGGAGTGGCTCAGGCGCAACGGCACGACGCGGTTCGACATGGCTCGCAAGGCGGGTTGGGACGCGTTCGTGAACGCGGCACCGCGCGAGCCTTTGGAGCGCCTGGACCGCCGCGAGATCGCGGCGCTCGACGCAGAGGAGCTTGAGGA
Organism: Cellulomonas sp. Leaf334; assembly: GCF_001424195.1. Classification (GTDB taxonomy): domain Bacteria; phylum Actinomycetota; class Actinomycetes; order Actinomycetales; family Cellulomonadaceae; genus Cellulomonas. Next base: position 464,755 of record NZ_LMOO01000008.1, read on the forward strand.
CTACAACGAGGCGCGGTTGGTGTGGAACGCGAACCTTCCCACCGTGCACACACCGCAGCTGCTCGCCGCGTTCGCCGTGTTCGAGCAGGTTCTGGCCTCGGGACGTCGTGACGGCGACCGTCAGCGCGGATCCGTCGTAGTCAGTGCCGACGCCGGTCGTGGCAAGTCCACGACCGCCCAACAATTCGGGCGGGATCTGCATCGGCGCATTCAGCGGCGCGAGGGCGCGCTGACGGCGGAGGGCCACCAGCGATGGCCAGTCGCCTTCATCCCTCTGTCTGCCGGGATGACCCTCAAGGGCCTGAACCAGAAGATCCTCGAGTTCTACGGGCACCCTGCCGCGGCTAGGTCATCGACGACGTCGCTGGGGTCGTTGGCGGTTGACTGCGTTCTGTCGTGCCAGACCCGATTGATCGTGATCGACGAGCTGCACTTCATCGACTTCAAACATCGGCATGGGATCGAGGTGTCCAACCACCTGAAGTGGCTGGCCAACGAGATGCCGGTGACGTTCATGTATGTAGGGATCAATCTCGCCGAGAGGGGGTTCTTCGACGACGGGCTCGCCGGCGAGCAGGCCATCTACGCACAGACGAGCAGGCGGGCCACGCGCTGCACTCTGTCTGCCTTCAGCCTCGACAGCGACGCAGGGCACGCGATGTGGATCAAGACGCTGCGGGCTCTTGAGGGTGGCATCGTGCTAGCCGACGCTCGTCCGGGGATGCTCACTGACCACGCCCGGGAGATTTTTCGCCGCACTCAGGGCAATATCGGCTCGCTGACCAACCTCATCGACGGCGCCTGCCTCAGGGCGATGGTCACGGGCACCGAGACCATCAACGCGGACATCCTGGCCGCCGTCGTCACGGACAATGCCGCCACGCGCAGCGCCGCACGCTGACCTCGGTGCGCGATCCGGTGGCCGTCCGCGACTGCGTGTCGCCGCCGCGGGATACGACGTCACTCAATGGCCGATCTCTGTGCCTCCCTATGACGACGAACTTCCACAGTCGTGGTTGGCGCGGGTCGCATGGCGGTACGGCATGGCGCCCACGGCCCTGTTTCGAACGCTCCAGCCGCGCATCCAACAGTTCTCCGTCAGACACTTCGACTTCTTGATGGAAGGTCTCGCCGCTGCGACTCGCACCCACGCTCCGCAACGGCGAAGCCTGGTCGAGCTGGAGGTGGGCAGGTGGGCTCGCTCGTACGGGCGGCGGATCTCGCAAACGACGGGCCCATCGTTCTGCCCTGCATGCCTCGCAGGGCCGGATCCGTACTGGCGGCAGGACTGGGCGCACCCACTGTCGTTCGTGTGCTCAACGCACGGGTGCCTCCTGGTCGTTCGATGCCCTGGCTGCGGCAGTCGTCCGCACAGCGCGCTCTACGGCACGCAGCGTCCGACGCCGCCGTGGGTGTGTCCGGCCCGACGCAACGACATCGACCGCGCCCCCCGAGTACGTCGAGGCTGGTGCGGTACGGATCTTCGGCAGGTCTCGACCCCTGACGCGAGTCTCAACGAGCTCGACGCTGCCACGAGCCTGAACGACGCGATCAACCTGTCGGCGCGACGCGGGCGCGAGCTCGTCGAGACCTCTACTCGCGGGTGGCTGCCGACTCGGATCGAGTACCTCGACGCACTGCTTGAACTTCTTGACGAGCAGATTCCCGCGACCCTCTGGCCGAGCGTCGAACGACGGACGATCCTGTCGGCGCTGCACGTAGCGACGACGATCGTGAACGACGCGAGTCCCACAGACATCACCACGCTGTGCGACCAGCACGGCGTCCTGGACCCCGCTGGCCGACACACGCCGCTGCGCCCCATCCGCCTCCTGCACCCTCGCAGCCGACTACTGATGGCCCTGCGCCTGCAGTCGCTAGCCCCGAGCCTGCCCCTGGCCAGTCGCCTGGAATTCCGCACCGGCTCCAAGATGCCGCGGCTCGCAGTCGATGAAGAGCGCGCGCCCGACGGTCGAATGCACCTGACCGGGCGCTGGCCGGCGTACGGCTGGGTGCCGCCGGTGCTGTGGCCCGGCGTGCTGGACGACCTCGGCGTGACCGCACGACCACATGCCGGCGCCGCTTTGTCGATCGCGCTCTCGAAGGTCGGCTCCAACACGCCACTCCGCGCGATCGCCGTCTCGCTAGGGCTGCCGGGCTGGATTGCCGACCACGTGGCGCGGGTCCTCCGTGACCTACCCATCGACGCGGTGTGCAGGTCGCTCGAGGACCTGTTCGCACGGCTCGAAGCCAACCACCCACCGATCGACTACGCCGACCGGGTCATGGTCGGACGCGATCCGACGCAGTTCGCATCCGCCGTGGACGCCGCACTCACGGCGCGGGGCGAGGAGATCGACGCCACGGCCCGTCACGCCGCCGCGATCGAACTCTGGGCGGCTTATACCGGATCCACTCCCGCGTACTGCCCGTGGGCGGAGCGGGATGTCGTCCCGGAACTGCCCTGGTTCGTCGACCGAGCAAATCTCCTCGCTCAGGCGTACGTCGAGTTGCCTCATCACTCACACGAGCCGATGGTGTGGACACCTCCTTGAAGCGGGACCAGGCACGCCCTGAGCTGCGTCCAGCCGGTGACAGCAGCGACGGGCCGAACCTCGGCGTCCGATCAGTTCCAGAGGCAGGAGTTCGAGCGGGCGGTCACAGACCTGCAGTGGTCGACGAGCCTGCAACCACGGCACACCGACTACATGGAGGGCTCATATCGAGTGGAGGACGAACCTGGCTGCTTCAGGCCGGTCTCGACCACGGCGGAGGAGGTGCGGCGCGTGATGTGCGGGGCAGGCGTCGGTGCGCTCTCCGAACGCAATCCTCTTGGCGCGTGGCTGACGTTCTCGGTATTGGCAGCAAACGGCGTGTCCGACTGGAACGGGACTCTGCAGGTTGGCTGGGACATGACGGCGCGCCCCCGCGACCCGCATGTCCCTGCACTAGGGTCAGATGCCGTCATCAACGACGTCAAGCGGCACGAGTGCGTGATCCCGGACGCCCCTGACGAACGGGTCGCTGGCCTGCTCCCAAGCGTCGGCGGAGATGAAGGTGACGTTGATCTCCCGGCGGAGCTTTGCCTCGAGTCCGTCGAGCGCTGAGTCGACGGCCCCTCGGTCCGGATCGCCGACCACGAGGAGATCGATGTCTGCGGGCGCCGGCCCGGGTAGTCCGACGAACCGTGCGGCCCATGAGCCGAAGATGTAAGCGCGGTCGATCCGCGCGACGCCGCTCAGCGCTAGCCGCAGTTCCCTGCGCGGGCCGAAACTGATGATCAGCAGTTGGCGCAGCGGCTCCAGCACCGGGTTCGCATCGTTGCCGCGCAGGACGACTGCACGCCCGAGTCGAGTCGCCGTGAGGAGCCCGGTCTCGAGCAACCGTCGCGTCTCTCGATGCACCGTCGCCTCAGGCTCTGCCAGGGCTCGGGCTAGTTCTGCAGCGGTCCAGCCGATGTCTTTCGTGAGTACCTCGTACAGCACCAGCCCTTGCAGCTGCGACCGCAGAATAGGCAACAGCGCAGGTGCCGGAGTTCTCATTTGGCTGAGGTTAACACCCATCAAACGAGACCATCTGCGGCCGCGCGCCCATCTGCCTCGCCGCGGTCAGCGATCAGTTCGCTGCGATGTGCGCCGGTGCGGCATCGGCCTCGGCGCGCGTTCTCGAGCGCAGAGCCTGTTCCGCGGCGATGTCCGTGACTAGCTGCTCGAGTTCCAGATCGGAGAGCCTTCGGATGAGCGCGCTCATGCGCTGCGTGCGATCGAGCCGTTCGTTTGGACGTTTGGTTGTGGCGCCACCGGTCAACCGGTACGTCCGCGGTGCGCGGCCCAGAGCGGGACGAGCACCGACACCGACCAACGTGCCCTCCGACCGTGAGCAGCCGAACGGCTCGATCGGATTGCCAGGGCGTTCCGGCACTGCCCGACGAACGTCTTCCAGGCGTCGCCGGTAGCCGTCCTCACCGGTACGCCGTTCGTCCATCGCTTCTTCGAGGCGCGCCTTGACCTCCACGTCACGCACTCCGTGCATGACGTGGTCACGGGTGACACCTTGTTGGGTCAAGAAGTAGTCGTACTCCCCCGGCAGGAAGCGGTGAGCGCCCGTGCCGTCCGTGAACTCACGCCACGCCCCGGACTCGAACATGGCCAGCAGCAGGTCCGTCACGCGCGAGAGCCCGAGGTTGCCCATCTGCAACGCGAACGTGTGGACGTGATCGGCGTTGGTGTCGGTGAACGCGCTCACCGGTTCTCCTCTCGGGCGGCCGTGGGCAATGCGCAACCGTGGGTGTTGCAGTGCTCGCGCACCCGCGCGAGCATCCACACCTCGACCTCGGCCAACTCCTTGGATCCGGCGTCGCCACGCTCCCCCTGACGGATGCCGGCCGCGTTGTTGGCCTGGTACTGGAATGTTCCGATCGTCGAGTACCTGCTGTCGTGATCCAGGTGGTTGGTCATCCAGTTGGAGACCGCCGTGATCCGGCTGCGCCGCGCCTTGTTCAGGCTGCGGGGGTCTGCCTGGGTTGTGGTCAGTCCGGGCGGCTTGGGCACGGCTTGGGTGTACAGCGGCAGCTTCGGGGTCGCCCGACGGGCCGCCACGGCGACCCGGGGAGCGTAGACCTCGGGGATCGACAGCTCCAGGCACAACGCGATGACCTCGCGGAGCTCATCGGCCATGACGGTGCCGTCGAACTCGCCCAAGACGGTCGCGCTATGCAGGTCCAGGGTGCTCATGTCGACCAGCTGGTAGCGCGGCATCCGCAGCCCCGAGCCCGATCCGGGACGCCCCTCGTCGTCGGCGGTCGACTCGTCCGGGACGTCGAGGATGTGGAATTGGGCCACGAGCGCCTCGGCGAACGCGGTGCGCAGGGAGGGGTTGTTCGGGATGAGGATCTGCGCGGGTAGCAGTCGCCTGTCAGCGCGCTCCACAGCTGTGACGCGCATGGCCCGCGCCATGGTCTGGGCGAGGGTGAGCACCGCGGTGGTCGCCGAGGCGTAGGCGATGACCGAGACCTCGGGACAGTCGAACCCCTCGGTCACCATCCGCACAGCCACGATCGCGCAGGAGTGCGGGGATGTGGCCGCGTCTCGCAGCGTCTTGAGCGCGTTGGAGTCCTCGGAGATCACCAGCTTGGCGAACGGGCGCCCGACGACCTTGTCGATCTCCTCGGCCGCCAGCTTGGCCGCGGCCTGGTCATCTGCGACCCACAGCATCTTCAGGGGCGCCTTGTCCTCGATCGTCGCCAGCTGTTGGCCGAGGAGCTTGACGGCCTCGTTCGCGAAAGCATGGACCAGGCCCCGGTCCATGAAGCCCTGCCGGATTGCGGTGTTGACCTGCGGACCACGGGTGAGGTCGGCGATCTCGCCCTCGAGCACCGTCTCCTCGCGGACGTCGATGAGCCGGACCTGACCGTCGTAGGCGTACAAATCGGGACGACGCAGCTCGACACCGATCAGTGTCGATGCGTGCACTGAGTAGTCGGCCACGGCTTGGTACTTCTCCACGCCGTCGACCAGCACCCTGTCGTAGCGCACGGTGCTGATCTTCTGGTTGCCGCTGGAGCGGAACAGGGTCCCCGTCATGTTCAAGACGCCAGCTGCGTGCATGCCGTCGTCGGTCTCCTCCGAGCCGACGATGCTGGCGACCGCGTTGCCCCACGCCTTTTGGTCGCCTACGTGGTGCACCTCGTCGAGTACCAGCAGGGTTGAGGCTGCCCGCATCTGCTGGATCTGGCCGGCCGCGGACCCAGTCAGACCCTGGTAGGTGACCACGGTCCCAACCGTGTCGGGGTGCTGCAGGAAGCCGTCGCGAGGGTCCCAGTCCAGGTAGATCCGCCAGGCGGCCAGGGCGTCGGCCCACTGCTTCTGCAGCGCCCGGTTCGGCACGACGACCACCATGCGCTGGGCAAGCCCGGAGTCCATCAGCTGGCGGAAGACCAGGCCGGCGAAGAAGGTCTTGCCGGCGCCAGGCGCGGCGTGCACGGTGGCACGGCCCGACTGCCAGATTCGCTCGAGGATCACGTCGAGCGCCTGGGCCTGCCATTCCCGCGGCGAGGGCAGGCTCGGGTCGACAGCGTCGGTTCTGCCCTGGCGCAGGTTGCATTCGCGGCACCAGGCCTGCATCTGGGCCAGGCTCGTGGCGCCACCGTTGGTGTGCGCGACGAGGTGCGCCTGCTGCCACTCGACCCCCAGAGGGACGCCGCACCGCTGGCACCTACCGCCCGCACGTGCGAACAGGTCGACGGCCTCGGCGCGGGACAGGCGGCGCCGCGGATCCTTGCCGTACCCAGCTCGCAAGGCCTGCATCAACGTTCCTCTCGGAGTGCGCGCGGGCCGACGATGGCCGTGGTCGCAGGCTAGACCTGACCACCGACACCGGAGGAGTATCCGGGAGTCGATGAACTCGGGCGTCACCAGCGTCAGCAGCGCCAGCCGGCCGGCGGGCGCCGGTGCACCTGCTCGGCGCTGTCGGCCGAACAGCCTCGCGAGCCGGCACACCAGGTCCTCCACCAGATCCGGAGCGCGAGAGCCGGGCGACGCGATGGCGCTGGTCACGGCACGCACCCATGTCCCGGTCCCGCAGGTCGACCACGCCGACCTGAGCCACGAGCTCGTCGACGCCGACTACTTCTTCATGCCGTTCGTCGACGCCGACAACTTCGGCATCATCATCGACAGCCTGAGCACCGAGCAGCGCGACGCGTACAACGAGGCGCTCGGCGCCACCAACCGCGAGCTGAACTCGATCCGCGGGGACTGGTTCGACCTCTCGCCGGCCCCGGTGACCCGTCGTGGCGGACCGTCTTCACCGGCATCGTCGAGGCCACCCTGGCCGACGGCGAGGCCCGCAACGTCGACAACGGCCGGGACTATGACGAGATCCGCAAGGTCGTCGCCCTGCACGCCGACGTCCTCGACGACGTCATCGAGCCCAGGTTCGTCGAGTGGGACCTCTGGGACTCCAACGTCATGGTCCGCGACGGCCACATCGTCACCATCATCGACCACGAGAGCGCCCTGTACGGGGACCCGCTGATGGAGGCCGGCTTCGCGGGCACCTACCTCTCCGACTTCGGTGACCCGACCGCCTTCATGCGCGGCTACGGCCAGGAGCAGCTCACCCCGAGGGAGCAGACGCGCCGTGGCCTGTACTGCCTGCACCTGGTCGTGATCATGGCGATCGAGACCGTGTACCGCGGACACACGACACCACCCAGTACGACTGGGCACGCAAGCAGATCGACACGATGATGCGCCTGCTCACCGAGCCGTGAGCACCGGGCGCACGCTCGACGCCGCCGCCCTGGGCGAACGGCCGGTCGGGCGGCTGCTCTGGCACGCCTGCACCCAGACCACCATCGCGGTCGGGGTCTACGGGATCTACGCGCTGACCAACGCCTGGTTCGTCGCCCGCGGCGTCGGGACGACCGCGATGGCGGCGGTCAACCTCGTCGCCCCGTTGCTCCTGGCGCTGGGCGCGGTCTCGACCGCCCACGGGCGGTACGCGCAGGGGGCGAGGATCGCGATCTCTTTCTCTACCTTGCGGACCTGCCGTCCCAGGCTCTGCCAGGTGCGGAACCCGGCCACCCGGGTGGCGTCGGCGCTGCGCGGCGATGAGCAGAAGGTAGCCCGGGCTGTAGGTGTGGAACCGGGCGGCGGTGGCGAGCATCGCGCGCCAGGCGGCGGTGGCGAGCATCGCGCGCCAGGCGTCGGAGGACACCAGCGCGGCCACACCGTCGGTGATCTGCTCGTGCAGGGCGGTGGGCTTGTCGTCTGAGACCGCCGCCCGCGTGAGACGCGCTCCTATGAACGAAGGACCGGCGCGGCGGTGACCTCTCAGGCGCGACTCATGGCCGAATCACCGAGATCGGCCCGCACGACGAGCTGGTGGGCGCGGGTGGCGACTACGCCGTGCTGTGGCGCTCGTGGCAGCACGACGCCGTCTGAGCAGGGCCGCCGTACCCGGCGTGCATCCGGGTGAGGTCGACGTGCGACAAGGCCGAATCGTACGAATCGGCTAGCCTGCAAGGTGAGATGCCTCTCATGCTCGTCGGAAGGACGTCCCGTGCATGTTGCGCGACCCGGTGCGAAGGGCATCGTCGCGTCGGTCGCCGCCGGCGCTCTCCTGATCCCCGTCCTCGCCGCCGCCGTGGCGGTCGGCGCCGCCACGACGGCCTCGGCCGTCAACGTGTGCGGCCTCGACGAGGACCCGACCCTGGGTTTCACCGTCCTCGTCGAGGGTGACGCATCGATGAGCGGGTCTGAGGTCGAGGGCACGCTCGGGGTCGGCGGCTCGCTGTCCTGGGCGTCGACGTTCGACGTGCGGCACTCGACAGGTCTGACGCCGCCGGACTACCCGCTGCCGACGATCCCGGTCGGGGGGGCGGACGTGCCCGTGCGTGTGGCTGCCGGCGCCTACGACCTGGCGGGCTCGCAGGGCGTCCTGCAGGTCGGTGCGGAGTCGGACGACCCTGCCTGGCCGCGCGGCGAGATGTTCGCCGGCTCGTCGACGTGGACGACGACGTCCTTGTCAGGCGAGCAGGTGTTCATCGACGACGGGGGGCCCGGGCAGGCGCGCGTGCTGCCGCCGAACCCGCCGGCCTCGGAGGGAGATCTCGCCACGTGGGTGCCGGCGAACATCGGCCCGGTCGACGTCACGCCGGTGACCGCCGGGTTCGGTGACCTCGACACCCTGGCCGACGCCATCACCGACGTCACCGGGACGACCGACGGCATCTCCGAGGTGTCGCTGGCCGGCGGTCCGTCGGAGAAGCAGCTCGAGCTGGTCGCGGGCGACATCAACGTCCTGTCGGTGACGCCCGAGGCGCTCGACGGGGTGACTGCCCTGTCGTTCACGGGAGCCGTGCCGTCGCTGGACACGCCGCTGGTCATCCGGATGAGCGGCGGGACCGCCTTTAACATCCCGCGGATGAACGGCGCCAACGACTCCGGCACCAACAACCTCTTCGCGCCCTACGTCCTGTGGAGCTATGCCGACGCCGGCCCTCTCACGATCAGCAGCCAGGGCCTCATCACCGGGACGGTGCTGGCGCCGCGCGCCGACGTGACGCTCGAGAACAGCAGCCCGCTCGAGGGCCAGCTGATCGCGGCGTCGCTGGTCAAGCCGGGCGGCACCGGCGAGATCCACCACTACGCGTTCGCCGCGTGCGTCCCGGACGACGACACAACGACGGGCACGGTCGCGCTGAGCAAGACGCTGGTCGTGGACGGCACGTTCGACACCCTGCCGATCGACGTCACCGTGCAGTACTGGGTCGACGGCGTCCGGCAGCTCCCCGACCTGTCCGTCGCGGTCGACGGCACGCTGCTCGGCCCGGTCACAGTCCCGTCGGGGGAGCTCATCGAGCTGGGCGAACCGACACCGCCCGCGGTCCCGGGGGGCGTGTGGCAGACGCCGGTCTGGGCGGTGACCGGAGCGACCACGACCACTCCGACGCAGCCCGGCGCGCAGGTCGCGTTCGTCGTCGAGGAGGACGCCCAGGTGGCGGTCTCCCTGACGGACACGCTCGCGGGGCAGGGCCGGTTCAGCATCGCCAAGTCCCTCGACGACGCCGGCCTCGGCTCCCCGGACACCTTCACGTTCCAGTGGTGGGTGAACGACGTCGCGCAGACCCCCGACCTCGTGGTCGCCGCCGACGGGACCGTCCTCGGACCGATCGACGTCGCCCCGGACAGCGTCATCGAGCTCCTCGAGGTCGCCCCGGCCGACCCGGCCGGCGGCACGTGGACGGCGCCGACCTTCGACGTCGTCGGCGGCACGCCCGCCACCCCGCAGCACGGCGGCTTCGCGTTCACGGTCGGCCGAGGCAGCGCCGTGAGCGCGGTGACCGTCACCAACGTCGTCGAGCCCGACCCGGTGCCCGTCACCGGCGGCTTCGCGGTCCAGAAGGTCGTCGCCGGAGCCGTGAGCGTGGTGCCGCCGGGCGCCGTCTTCACCGGGACCTGGACCTGCGACGCCGCCGGTGCCGCGGGCACGACCTCGGGAACCTGGTCGGTCGCCGCCGGCGCCACCGCCGTCGTCGCCGGCTTTCCCGTAGGCACCACCTGCGTCGTCGCGGAGGACGCCACCCAGCCGGGCGGGACGTTCACCGCCACGCTCGTGCCGGCCGACGGCACCGTCGTCGTCGCCGCGGGCGACCCGACGGTCGCGGGCCTCGTGACGGTCACCAACACGTACCCAGCCCCGCCGACGCCCAGGCCGACACCCGCACCGGACGACTCCGAGCTCGCCGTCACCGGGGCGGACGGGGCGCAGGCCACTGCCGTTGCGGCAGCGGTGGCGCTCCTCGTCGGTGCGGCGCTGGTGCTCGCAACGCGACGGCATACCCCGGCATCCATCCGGCACGCCCGACGACGGACCTGATGACGGCTCCACTCACCCTGCGCGAGGGTGTCGTCGTGCCCGACGCGGCCCTCGCGTGGCGGTTCGCCCGGTCCAGCGGACCGGGCGGTCAGTCGGCCAACACGACGGACTCGCGCGTCGAACTCTCGACCTTCGCGGGCTCAGGCCGAGGTCAGTGTCGGTTTCGAACGTGCGGGTCTCGACCTGGTAGACCCCGACGGGGCCTACGGCCTCGGTGGGTCCATGGTCGCGTCCGCCGGCGCGAGCGGCGCGTTGTCGGCGACGACGGTCGCGGTGTTGGTCATCGGGACGCCGTCCGCGGCGTACGGGAGATCCGGATCGACCTCGGCGGTCACGAGCACCTGCGCCTGGCCACCGCTCGGCACGGTCGGCCACGTCGCCGTGACCGTGTCGCTCTCGGTGTCGGCATCGATGGCCCCGCCGGCGGGACCGCTCTGGATCGAGGCGCTGACCAGCTCCAGACCGTCCGGGAGCGGCTGGCATCCATCGATAAGCCTCTCTATGGGCGTATATCGGAATGCCCAAGACGGTATGAGAGAGCGTTATTGCCTAGATCGAATGACCCGGTGGAGCACGTCGCACACAACTCCGGGAACGCGGCGTCGAGACGGGCGCCGCCTCGTTGTTCGTCGCTACGGCTTCCTCTTCCGCACTCGGGCATCTGGGTACAGAGAGTGAACCAGCAACGGCGGAGGATCTTCGGCCCGGATCTCTACGACGGGATCTCCACGCCCACGCCCACGCCCTGAAACGGGGCCGCACTGGCCCGATGCGTCCGTTTCGCCTAGGTTCCGAAGTGCGCACGTTGCCGTTACATGGGCCTGACGAGGGAGTTCGCCATGAGCACCGCCCCCGCACGATCCGAAGTGGTGCGCAAGGGCACGACAGCGGCCCTCGTGGCCCTGACTGCGGCGTCCTGTCTCCAGGTGGTCGACCCCACGGCCAACAACATCGCGATCGTCGGTGCCAGCGTCGATCTGGGCATGTCGAGCTCGCAGCGGGCGTTCGCCGCGAGCGTCGGGACGCTGTCGCTGGCGGCGTTCATCCTGACTACCGGCGCCCTCGGTGACCGTCTCGGGCGCCGCAAGGTGATGCTGGCCGGTCTCCTCGTGGCCGTCGCCGGTGGGCTCCTGACGGCCCTGGCACCCACGACGGGGTTCTTCATGCTCGGCCGGGCGGTCACCGGGATCGGGATCGCGGCCTCCTTCGGGTTGAGCTTCGCGCTCCTGCGTGAGGTGCTCCCGGACAAGATCCCCAAGGCGGTCGCCTTCTGGCTGGCCGGCCAGACGGCGGCGGCGCTCGTCCTGGGAGTGGTCGCGGGCTGGATGGCGGGATTCGGGTGGCGGTACGGGTACCTGACCATGCCGATCGTCGCGGTCATCGCGTTCCTCATGTGCATGCGCGGCCTGCCCGAGGCCAAGGCGGACACGGTCGGGCCGTTCGACTATCTGGGCCTCAGTTCGGTCGCGGTCGCGCTGATCGGGATCATCTACGGCCTGAGCAACGCCTCCACCTACGGCTGGGGCTCGACGCAGGTGCTCGCTCCGGCCGCCGTCGGGGTCGTCGCCTTCGTCGTGTTCATCTGGTGGGAGGCGCGGATCGCGTTCCCGGCGTTCCCGGTCAAGTTGTTCAAGGACCCGGAGCTGGCGGGTTCGGTCGCCACCGGCTTCTCGTTCAACATGTGGCAGGCCGTCGTGATGATCCAGCTGTCGATGCTCTGGCAGTACGTCTACCGGTACACCCCGCTGGAGGTCAGCCTCGGCCAGCTGCCGATGAGCCTGGCGATGGTCGTCGGCGCGACGATCGCCGGCCGGCTGCTGTCCAAGGGTGTCTCGGCGGCGACGAACCTCATCGTCGGTCACGTCCTGCTGATCGGCACGATGGTCATGTTCGGCTTCTCGACGACGACGTCGCCGTACATCTTCTTCGCCCTGCCGATGATCGTCGGCGGGTTCGCCCGGATGCTCAACGAGACGACCATGGGCCAGTTCTTCGTCTCCAAGCCACCGCCGTCGCTGACCGGGGCGATGGCCTCCTCGAAGACCGCCATCGGGCAGACGAGCTTCGCTCTCGGTACGGCGCTGTCCTCGACGCTGTTGTTTGGTGCCTACGGCCGCGGGATCGCCGCCGCGTTCACGCAAGCCAACGTGGAGCCTGCCCAGCAGGGGATCTACACCGGGATTATCCAGACGTACGTGTCCGGCGGCGATCTGTCCGACTACGACCCGGCGCTCGTGCAGAAGGTGATCGACACAGCTTCGGGCGCGTTCGTCGACTCGTTCAACTCGACGATGTTCGTGATCGCGGGCTTCCTGGCGGTGTTCGCCGTGATCAGCACACTGTTCTTCGCGCGCGCCACCAAGCTGCGCAAGGCCGGACTCCTCGTCGACGGTCCGATCGCGGTCGACGAGCCGGCGGCACAGCCCGGCACGAACTGAGCACCCACTTCTGAGACCGGAGTCCGAGATGAGCGCGCCCGACCTGATCCTGACCAACGCGACCGTGCTGACCGTCGACCGTGCCGATTCGGTCGCGCAGGCAGTCGCCGTCACGGACGGCCTGATCACGGCCGCCGGCACCACTGCTGACGTGGTCGCCCTGGCCGGTGCGGGAACCGAGGTCGTCGACCTCGCCGGCCGGACCGTCGTGCCGGGGTTCGTCGACGCCCACAGCCACGTCTCGATGGGTGCGCCGTACGTGAAGCACGCCGACCTGCAGACGCCGCCCGTGGGTGTGACGCGCACGGTCGCGGACGCGCTGGGCCGGCTGCACGAGGCCAAGGACCGCAACGCGCCCGCGCCCGGTGAGTACGTGGTCGGTTGGGGCTACTTTCCCGACGAGATGGACGACGGCGGAGTGCTGACCGCCGACCTGCTCGACCAGGAGTTCCCCGACCACCGCGTGGTGATCGTGCACGTCAGTGGGCACGGCGGATACGTCAACGGACCGGTCCTCGACGACCTCGGCTACACGCCTGGCTGCGCGAACCCCGAAGGAGGCACCGTGGTCCGCCTGCCCGGCACGGACATCCCCTCGGGCGAGCTGTGGGAGCAGGCGTGGATGCCGTTCGTGCTCAACCTCCTGCACTACGGGCGCGCGGAGTTCGACGCGATGCTCGCCGAGTACGCGCGCTGGGGCGTGACGACGGTCCAGGACGGCGCGGCGACGTGGGCGCAGATCCAGCAGATCCGCGGCTACGCCGCACAGGCACCGTTGCCGGTCGACGTCCGCTCGCTGGTCATCTACAGCGACCTCGACCAGGTCATCGACGCCGGCCTGGCGGACACGACCGTCGGTGGCCACACGGTGCAGGGCGTCAAGCTTATCCTGGACGGCTCGCCCCAGGGCCGGACGGCGCATGTGACGAAGGAGTACGTGACGGGCGGCCCGGGTGGCGAGCAGCACTGGCACGGCATCGCGTCCACCGACGTCGAGACGACCAACACGGTCGTCGCGACCGCCTACGGCCATGGCGTCCAGGTCTTCGCGCACGTCAACGGCGACGCGGCAATCGACCAGCTGCTCGACGCACATCGGGCGGCTGTCGCCTCGGGCGTCACCCCGACGGGCCGCACGATCGCGATCCACTCCCAGGTGATGCGGCTCGACCAGCTCGACGACTACGTCGCCGAGGGTTTCGAGCCGTCGATGTTCACGATCCACACCTACCTGTTCGGTGACATCCACATCGCGAACTTCGGCCCGGAGCGCGCGTTCGGCATCTCACCGATGCGCAGCGCGCTGGCCAAGGGACTGCGGCCGACCAACCACTCGGACTACCCGATCACGCCGATCAACCCGCTGGGTCTGCTGTGGTCCTCCGTCGCGCGCACGTCGTTGACCGGGGTCGTGCTCGGCGAGCAGGAGCGCATCACCGCTGCCCAGGGACTGCGGGCGCTGACGATCGACGCCGCGTACGAGCAGCGCACCGAGCACGACCGGGGGTCGATCGAGGTCGGCAAGCTCGCCGATCTCGTCGTGCTGGACCGCAACCCGCTGGAGGTGCCGGTCGACGAGATCCGCGACGTCGTCGTGGAGCGGACCATCAAGCGGGGCGTGACCGTGTACGCGGCACGATGAGCACGTCCCAGACCGCCGCGCCGAGCACACCCGACGGCGTCGCCCGACGGCCCGGAGCCGCGATCTTCGCGCTGACCATCGCCGGCGTCGCCCAGGCTGCCGACGTGTCGATCCACAACACCGCGATCGCGTCGGCTGCTGCGGAGCTTGGCATGTCCGCCTCACAACGGTCCTTCGCCGCATCAGCCGCGACGCTCGCGATGGCCGCGTCGATCCTGACCGTCGGCACGATAGGCGACCGCCACGGCAGGCGGCTGACGTTGATCTGGTGCGCGGCCGCTCTCGTGCTGGGCGGACTCGTCACGGCGACAGCGGGCGGGTACGCGGTCTTCGTCCTGGGCCGGGTCATCACCGGCATCGGCCTTGCCGGCACTCTCGGGCTGTCCATGGCGCTCATCCGCACGGTCGCCCCTGACCGCGTGCCCCGCGCGATGTCGTTGTACTTCACCGGCCAGGTCGGCTTCGCGCTGCCGCTGACGATCCTGGGCGGGGCCCTGATCAACGAGTCGTGGAGGCTCGGCTACCTGATTCTGCCCCTCGTGGGGACGGCTGCCGCCATCTTGAACAAGATGTACACCCCGAAGTCGAAGGCCGTGCACCGCAGACAGTCCGACCCCGTCGGACTCGTCCTCGTCGCGGTCGGTCTCGTCGGCGTCATCTGGGGTGTGAGCCAGGCCAGCGGCGGGTGGTGGACGCCACGCGTCCTGGTCCCGCTCCTGATCGGCATCGCCGCGCTGATCGCGTTCATCCGGTGGGAGATGCACCACGCCGAACCCGCGTTGCCCGTGCGCCTGTTCGCGGACCGGAACCTGGCCGGCGCCCTGTCGGCGGACGTCTCGTTCAACATGTGGCAGGCCGTCATGGTCCTGCAGCTCTCGCTGCTCTGGCAGTACGTGTACGGGTTCACCCCGCTCCAGGTGACCGTGGGGCAGCTTCCCGCCACGATCGCCATGGCCGTCGGTGCGTTCGCCGCCGGACGCCTCGCCGCGCGCGGGCAGCGCCCGCAGACCCTGGTCGTCGTTGGGCTCGCGGGTGTCGCGACGGCCATGTACGTCTTTGCGATCGGTGGTGCTTCCACGCCCTACTGGGTGTTCGCGGTCGGGCTGGTGCTCGGCGGGTTCTCCCGGATGCTGACCGAGACCTCGGCCGGTGAGTTCTTCGTCGAGATCCCGCCGCCGGACCTGGTCGGCGCGACGGTCGCGAGCAAACCCGCGATCGGGCAGGCCTCCTTCGCCCTCGGCCTGTCCCTGAGCTCGACCCTGCTCTACTCCGGGTTCGGCCGGGGCCTGGGGGCCCAGCTCGACGCGCTCGGTGTGACCCCCTCGCAGCAGGCGCAGGTCATGGGCTGGTTCTCCGGCGGCACCGTCCCGGAGTGGGCGAAGGGGACGGATCTGTTCCACCAGGTCGTCGGTGCCGCGCAGGAGTCCTACGTGCACGCGTACCGCACGACGACGCTGACGTTCGCGGTGTTCTTCACGGTCATGGCTGTCGTCACGGCGATGCTGCTGCGCGGCCGAGCACGCACCCGCGCCGACAGCTGAGCACACGCCTACTCGAGCTGGCCGAGGGCCCGGCGCTCGACCTCGGCGAGCACGTCGTCGGCCACGTCCGGGCTGACCCGTCCGGCTGCGCGTGCCTCGAGGACGACGGCACGCTCGACCTCGCTCGCCCGACGCAGCAGCGTCTCCACCTCGTCGTCGTCGCCGGTGTCCTGCTCGTCGCGGTCGCTGCCGCGACGTGCCGTCCCGATCGCGTCCTGCGCCGCGAGATAGCCCTGGTACTGCAGCCGCACCGCCCACTGCACGCGGTCGGGCAGGTCGTCGCCGAGCGACCCGTCCAGGGCAGCCAGGACGGCGGACGTCGCCTCACGTCGCAGGTCCCGACGTTGATCGTCGTCGCCCTCGACCGCGACGCCCAGCCAGCGCACGAGTGGCGCCAGCGTCAGTCCCTGCAGCACCAGGGTGACCAGCACGGTCACCAAGGCGACCACGACGATCGAGTCACGGTGCGGGAAGGATGCTCCCAGGGCGAGTGCGGTGGCGACCGTCACCACCCCGCGCATCCCTGCCCACGAGACCACCACACCTTCTCGAGGACCCGCGGGGACACCCTCTCGACGCCGCCGCCGTCCGAACAACCAGGTCGAGACGAGCACCCAGCCGAACCGGACCAGGACGAGGACGACGCAGGTCCAGCCCGCCAGGGCCAGCGCCGTGCCGCGGTCGGGGTTCGTCCGCAGGATCTCGGTCAGCTCGAACCCGATGAACACGAAGACGAGACTGGTGATGAAGTCGTCCGCGTACTGCCAGACCGCTCGCCCGAGCAGCCACCCCTCGGAGGTCAGGGACCGGAACGCGAAGGTGCGCAGGTACAGGCCGAGGGTGAGGACCGCCAGGACACCCGAACCGTGCAGCTGGTCGGCCGCGAGGTATACCGCGAACGGCATCGCGATCGTCACGGTCGTCTCGGCCGTCGCGGAGTGCAGCCGGGCCAGGATCCACCGCGTCGCGACCGCCACGACCAGACCGAGACCGACGCCCACCCCGAGCGCCAGCACGAGGCTGACCCCGATCTGCCCGGCGGTGACGTGCCCGGCGACGACGCCCGCGACGGCCACGTTGTACAGCACGAGCGCCGTGGCGTCGTTGAACATCCCCTCGCCCTCGAGGATGGTCACCAGGCGCCCGGGGAGCCGCATGCGCCGGGCCACCGCGGTCGCGGCGACCGGGTCGGGCGGTGCCACGACGGCACCGAGGACCACGGCCGGCCCCCAGCCAAGGCCCGCGGCATGGGCGAGCACGGCGACCGCGAACGCGCTCGCCAGGGTCAGACCGACCGCGAGCAGGGCGATCGGGCGTGCGCTCTCGCGGAACTCCCGGGCGGTCGAGCGTTGGGTCGCGGCGAACAGCAACGGCGGCAGCACCAGCGGCAGGATCAGGTCCGGTTCGACCGAGACCGCCGGCACCCCGGGAAACAGCGGGACGGCCAGGCCGAAGAGCGTGAGCAGGACCGGATAGGGGATGCGGAGCCGGTTTGCCGCCGGCGTCAGGGCGACGATGCCGGCCACAAGGATCGCGGCGAGGACGGCGGGAGGCATCAATGCTCCTGTCCCTGGGCGAGGTTGCCCGGAGGCCACACCCCCGGATCAATCGTTCACCGGATAGTGCCCCAGGGCCCGGACCCGCACAACGACCCACGACGCGACCCTCCGTCGCGGTGACCAGCACTCGCTGGCAGCCGAGTGTCACGCGCGGCCCCGTGCATCCCCGCTGGTTCTCGGACAGAGTGGAGACGTCGTCAATGCAAGTCGATCTGAGTGGGGGAAGCGCATGTCGGACGTGGTTGCTGGACCGGTCGCTGGGACGTCGTACCCGGAGGCGTACGTGCGAGCGGTCGGTCGTTTCGCGTACGTGTGGGGCTGGCCGATGGTGTCGATGATGAATCGGCGCACGGCATTGACGTCGGTGGACGAGCCGGGATTGCGCGGCGGGGTGCTGCCGAACGCCCCGCTGGGGCGGGTGTGCATGATGACCGACTACATCCCGGCCGGTCAGCGGTTCGTGGCGTGCACCAACCAGGATGTGCTGTACGGGTTCGGGTTCGGGTCCCTGGACGAGCAGCCTGCCGTGTTCCAGATCCCCGACTTCGGCGACCGGTTCTGGGTGGCTGCGGCGTGGGACCAGCGGACGGACTCGTTCGCGCAGCTGGGCAAGCAGTACGGGACGAAGCCCGGCTTCTACGCGGTGGTCGGCCCGAACTGGGATGGCGAGCTGCCCGAGGGCATCACGGGTTCGTTCCGGTCGTCGACTGCGCTGGCGGCGTTCTGCCCGCGGGTGTTCATCGAGGACACGGCCGAGGACCGTGCCGCGGTGATGGAGCTGCTGCCGCAGGTGACGATCTACCCGCTCGACCAGTTCGACGGGACGATGAAGTCCGACGACTGGGCCAACGTGCCCACCTTCCCCGTGCCTGAAGCGACGGGCTCCGCGGAGATCCGCTGGGTGGATCCGACGGCGTTCTTCGACCAGCTCCCGGCGGTCCTCGACACGGTCCCGCCGCTGCCGGGCGAGGAGGCGCTGTACCAGCAGTTCCGGGCCGTGCTGCAGGCCGCGCAGGAGAACCCGGCGGTCAAGGACGCGCTCGTGGCGGTCGCCGTGGAGGCCGAGCAGGAGATCATCACGCCCCTGCTGCGCTGGGAGTTCAACGGCCCCGCCGCCGGCAACGGTTGGTACTCCCCGAAGAACAACTCCCAGTTCGGCACCGACTACCTGACCCGCACGGCGCTGGCCCGCTCGAACATGTTCGAGAACGCGCCGCACGAGACGAAGTACCTGTTCACCGACACGGACGTCGAGGGAACCCAGCTCGACGGGTCGCACGCCTACACCGTCACGTTCGCCGCCGGCGAGCTGCCCCCGGTGAACGGGTTCTTCTCCGTGACCCTCTACAACGAGCACCACTTCTACTTCGAGAACGACCTCGGCCGATACTCCCTGGGCACCAAGAACCCGGACCTGCAGCGCGGCGCGGACGGTTCCCTGACGTTCTTCGTCGGCAACGCCAAGCCCGAGGGGGCACCCGCGAGCAACTGGCTGCCGGCACCGCCGGACAAGTTCTCGCTCTACATCCGCGCGTACTGGCCCCAGCAGACCATCCTCGACGGAACCTGGCTCCCGCCACGGATCGAACGCGTCGGATGAGAACTCCGACATAGGCCGACCTGCGGCGCCGCGGACGTGCTGCTGCCACGATGCCAGGCATGGCCTCGAACCTGATCCGCACCGTGCTTCCCGACTCCCAGCGCCGGAGCGTGCAGGACCTGACTGCCGATCTCGACCTGTCGGCGGGCGACGTGTCGGCGAAGCGGTCGGCGTTCTGGATCATGCTCGCGCTGAGCGCGGTCATCGCGACCGCGGGTGTGCTGTCCGACTCCACGGCGACGGTCATCGGCGCGATGATCATCGCGCCGCTGGCCACCCCGATCATGGGCCTGGCACTCGGTCTGGCGAAGGGTCGGCCGCGCGCAGCACTCCAGTCCGTCTGGTTCGTCGTGCGCGGCGTCGTGCTCGTCGTCGCGGTCGGCGCGCTCTTCTCGCTGCTGGTGCCCACGACCTTCGACCTGCTGGCGAACAGCCAGATCGCGTCACGCACCTCACCGGGGCTGTTGGACCTGGTCGCGGCGGTGGCCACGGGGTTCGCGGGCGCGATCGCGCTCGCCCGGCGCGACGTCGCGGCCGTGCTGCCCGGGGTCGCGATCGCGATCTCGTTGGTCCCGCCGCTGGCGGTCGCGGGCGTCTGCCTGGGGGACGGCGCACCGAGCCTGGCCGGTGGCGCGATGCTGCTGTTCGTCTCGAACGTGGTCGCTCTGGTACTGGCGGGCACGCTCGTGTACGCGACCACGGGGTACGGCGTCGCATCGGCAGCCCCGGACGGTCGGTCGCGGCGCCGCACCTACGTGACGATCACCGTCGTGCTGGCGATCATCGCGATCCCGCTGGCGGGGAACACTGCGTTCACGTACGCGGTTGCTCGCCGGGCCGAGCGGGTCGAACAGGCCACGGACGCGTGGCTGGCTGTGGTCCCCGGCGCGACCGTCACTCACGTCTCCTACAGCGGTTCGACGCTGGAGATCGACATCCGCACGCCGGGCGACCTGCCGGACACCGACGCGCTCATGGACGCCCTGGTGGGCACGATTCCCGACGGGACCCCGGTGATCGTCGAGACCAGCCTGGGTGAACGTGTGGACGCCGGCACGATCGGCGGCTGAGCAACCGGCCACGGGTCGCGGTCCGTGCAGCGTGCCCGATCCTCAGAATGCAGTGATGGCGTCGCCGATCAGTTTGGCGCCGATGACGGCGAGCAGGACGGCCATGATGATCGCGTTGTCGCGCACCATCCAGGTTTTGAGCTCCTCCAGCATCCGCGCGGCCCGGGTTCCCATCACCAGGTACAGGACCAGCGGGGCCGCGACCCCGAGGCTGGCGACGACCGCGAACACCAGGACCGCACCCGTCGTGGCGCTGGTCTCTGTGGTCGCGGCCGCGATCGTCGCGCCACCGGAGACAAGCAGCAGCAGGTTCTTCGGGTTCACCGCCGAAAGCAGCACCGCCAGCCCGAACGCCCGCGGCGCGGTGAACGTGTCGATGGCCTGCATCCATTTCGGCGTCGCCGGCTCGAAACCGTCTTTGGGCCGCCCGCGCCATTGCCGCACCGCAACGAGCAGGAGCGCGAGCCCCAGGACGAGCTTGAGGACCGCGGCCCACGTCGGCGTCGCGTCGCCGTCGGGCGTGGCCGCCCCGGCCAACAGCGCGACCACACCCACGACGACAGCGACGGAGAGCAGCCAGCCGAGCACGAACGCCGTCGCGTTCACCTTGGCGGACTTGCTGAGCAGCATCAGCACGACGGCAACGATCGGCAGCGGGCTGATCAGGACGCCCACGGCGATCGGGAGGGACTGACCTACTGCTGCACCCACAAGAACACTCCCCCGACCTCGGTTCCGGAGCGCGGCGAACGGACGCGTTGACGCCGGCACCGTGAGCGTATCGACACGGCTGGTGCCCAGGCGCGCGACGGGGCGGTAGGGCCGCCACTGGTCACGGCGCTGCACGCTCGCCACGGGTCATCCCGAGTGGAGGTGGTGCCCGTGAGCTTGAGTCGGATGCGCAGCCGCCGTGTTCGGGTACTACTCGGTGATCAGGTACACGAGCTCGGCTGGCTCGACGTGGCGCGACCGGGCCGGTCCCACAACGAGCTCGTGCCCAACGACGACGGGACCATCAGCATCTGGTTCGGCGACGAGCGCTGCGCCGGCAAGCCGAACGTGATCGAGGCGACCGAGGGTCAGCGGTTCTACTACGGCATCCGGATGTACCGGCCGCTCGACGCGGACGAGACCGTGGCGTACGTCGATCGGTTGCGCACGGCGCCGATCAGCCCGACCGGCTGAACCGCTTCCTGAGGCCGGCCGAACCAGCACGCTCGGGTCTCGCATCTGAGGATTCGGACAGGTAGGTGAGACGCGGTCCGTCTCACCTACCTGTCCACCCGCAGGTCACAAGGCCGAGCACCGGACAGCTCCGCTGAGTTCCTACAACGACGGTCTCGCTCGTGTGGCTTCGCACCAGACTTGTCACTTTCGCGTGAACCTGATCTCATCCGCTGTGGCCGTAACGCGTCGCCCGTCGGACGAGTCGGCTGAGTTCCGGCCTCCGGCGGCATGATGACGTCGTGACGAGAGACGAGCGCGACCGAAAGTCGCTGGTGCGTCGACGTGAGCTGCTCCCGCTCCCGATGATCCCGTTGCGTGCGACCCGAGGCTGGCTCGCCGAGAGCGCCACGCGGCCGGACCAGGGGACGTGGGACTACAGACCGCTCGTGATCGGAACCGGCCCGGGCGACGAGGCCCTCGTGCTGGTGAGAGGTCGTGACCGTGAGGATCGGGTGCTGGTGCACCGCGTCGGTGGCGCCGCCCCGGCCGTCGTGCTCGAGGGCACCGTGCCGGCGAGCTTCGTGCAGCCGCTGCCGGGTGGCCGGGTCCTGCTCGTGGCCGCCCGCGGCGAGGCGGGGACGGACAACGCCCAGGTGTGGGACAGCGCTGGGCACCTGGTGGCTTCCGCGTTCGTCGGAGACGCGATCGAGGATGTGCTGACAACGCCAGCAGGGTCGATCTGGGTCGGGTACTTCGACGAGGCGCGCGACGAGATCGGCATGCGCCAACTCGTCCGGTTCGACGGCACCCTGTGCCCCCAGTGGTGGTACCCGTACCCCTCGGCGCGTGCCGACCTTCCGAACGTCTTCGACGTCATGGCGCTCAACGTCCACGAAGAGACCGCGCTCTGCTACGCCTACACGGGCTTCGTGCGGGTGCACTCCGACTCGGTCACCGATCTCGGGCCGCCGGGCGTCCGGGGCGCCCATGCCGTCGTCGTCGACGGTGCTCGAGGCGCGTTCGTCGGCGGCTGGGGCGTCGAGCACGACCTCGTCACGCCCTTCGCGCTGCGCCCGGGCGGAGGGGTCGACGTCGGCGCGCCGGTCGGTCGTCTGGTGCTGCCCGACGGGCGCGACTGCGCGAGGCTCCGTCTCACGTCGCGCGGCGCGGAGCTGGCCGTCGTCGACGGCGACAGGAATCGGTACCGGGTGAGTCTCGACGAGCTCCTCGACGGGCCGCGCTTCTGATTCCCTGGTCCGAAGGTCGGGAACTGATCGGCCGCTTGGGCTACCGGAAGTTCGAGGACACCAGCGCTGATGCTCGAGGCGTCAGCTCCACGACCGTCACGGCTGCCGAGGATGATGTACGTACCGCGGGGCACCGCGGCTGAGGATTCGGACACCTTGCTGAGACGAATGCCGTCTCACCTACTTGTCCGATCGCAGGTGAGGGTATTGGGCTCCGGACAGCCCGGGTGAGTTCCTACAACTCCGCCCACGTGTGGACAGCTGCTCCTGAGCTGCCCACGGCGTGGCCCCTTCTCACCGGGTTGTCCCAGGAGGACAGCGCGTCGCGCGTGCGCGATTCTCTTTCGTGGACCGCAAGGGTGCTAGATCCCCACGCCGAGAGCCGAGAGCCGTACCTCAACCGAAATGTGAGTGCACCCCAGCGTGAGACGCCGCGATCTGTGGGTCACTTCCGGCGGGCGAACCACTCAATAGGGTCCTCACCGGCAGGGGTGCGCAGGGGCAGCCGACGACTCCCTGCCCGGAATGTCAGGCGACAAGAAGTGTGCGAGGCTCGGCAAGCAGGGCCAGCAGCTCGTCAGAAGCACCGGCTTCAATCTGACTTGGAGCTCCGATGGAAGACTTCACCCAGACGCTGGGCGCCGGTCCGCTGCTCGGCATCGCCGCCGCCGCGATCGCCCTGATCCTCGTGCTGGTCATCAAGTTCAAGCTGCACGCGTTCCTGACCCTGATCATCGTGTCGCTGCTCACAGCGCTCGCGACGGGGATACCGCTGGACCAGATCGTGCCGACGCTGGTCACGAGCTTCGGCAACACGCTCGGACCGGTTGCGCTGCTCATCGGGCTGGGCGCGATGCTCGGCAAGCTGATCGAGCACAGCGGCGGCGCGCGGGTGCTCGCTGAGAAGCTCGTCTCCGTCTTCGGTGAGGAGCGGGCCGCGTTCGCGCTCGGCGTGGCATCCCTGATGCTCGGGTTCCCGATCTTCTTCGACGCCGGGCTCGTCGTGATGCTGCCGATCATCTTCGCGGTGGCTCGGCGGCTGGGCGGGAACAACGTGCTGCTGTACGGCATCCCGGCCGCGGCCGCATTCTCCGTCATGCACGTGTTCCTGCCGCCGCACCCCGGCCCCGTCGCAGCGACGGAGCTGTACGACGCCAACCTCGGTCTGGTGCTCCTCATCGGCCTCGCCATCGCGCTGCCGGTCTGGTATCTGTCCGGCTACCTGTGGGGGAAGCGGGTGGGGAAGAAGTACCCGCTCCCGGTCCCTGCGTTGTTCGGCGAGGTCGACCAGGACCAGCCGAGCAATCCTCCGTCGGTCCGCACGGTGATCCTGGTCCTCCTGCTCCCGCTGGTCCTCATCTTCATGAACACCGGCCTCGACGCGGCGGAGGCGGCGGGAGCCGTCGACGGCTCCGCGCTCTGGGTGCAGGGGCTCACTCTCATCGGCACGTCCGGCATCGCACTGCTGATCTCGGTGCTGGTCGCCGCGATCGTGCTCGGCACGCGACGCGGCGAGTCGGGCACTGCGCTCGAGAAGGTCCTCGACTCCTCGCTCGGTCCGGTGGCCTCCGTGATCCTCATCACCGGCGCCGGCGGCATGTTCGGCGGCGTCCTGCGGGCATCGGGCATCGGCGACGCCCTCGCCACGTCGCTGGAGGACATCGGGCTGCCCGTCATTGCGGCGGCGTACCTCATCGCGGTGGTGCTCCGCCTGGCACAGGGCTCGGCCACCGTCGCCCTCGTCACGGCCGCCGGTCTGATGGCACCCGCCGTCGCCGCCGGGGACTTCAGCGCGTTGCAGATCGCCTGCATCGTCCTCGCTACGGCGGCCGGCTCGGTGTTCGCGGGCCACGTCAACGACTCCGGCTTCTGGCTCGTCGGCCGACTGATGGGGATGGACGTGAAGACGACCCTGAAGACCTGGACGGTCCAGCAGGCCCTGGAGTCCGTGCTCGCCTTCGTGCTCATCTCGGTCATCTTCGTGATCGTCTAGACCGTGCGCGATCCCTTCGACGTCAGCGGTCGGCTGGCCCTGGTGACCGGGTCCTCACGCGGCCTCGGCCGATCCTTGGCGACCGGCCTCGCAGATGCCGGAGCACGCGTCGTCCTGCACGGACGGGACCCGGACGCGCTCGCCGCGGCGCAGGCCGAGCTCGTTGCCAGGACCGGCACCGCCCCGGCGACCGTCGCCTTCGACGTGACCGACCCCGCCGCTGTGGACGCCGCGCTGTCCGAGCTGGTCGCGGAGCACGGGGTGCCGGACATCCTGGTCAACAACGCCGGCATCCAGCGCAGGGCGACGTTCGTCGACTTCACCGTGCGCGACTGGGACGACGTCGTCGCGGGCAACCTGTCGAGCGCGTTCTACGTCTCACGCACCATCGCCCGCGGCATGGCCGAGCGCGGCTCGGGGAAGATCGTCAACATCGCGTCGGTGCAGTCCCAGCTCGCCCGGCAGACCATCGCCCCCTATGCCGCCAGCAAGGGCGGCCTGGTCATGCTGACCAAGGGCATGGCCGCGGACCTCGCGTCCTCGGGGGTGCAGGTGAACGCCATCTCACCGGGCTACTTCGCCACCGAGATGAACCGGGCGCTCGTCGAGGACGAGGCGTTCGACGCGTGGGTCGTGCAGCGCACCCCGGCGCGCCGCTGGGGCCGGGCCGAGGAGCTGGTCGGGACCCTGCTCTACCTGTGCTCCGACGCGTCGAGCTTCGTCTCGGGGCAGAACATCTTCGTCGACGGCGGCATGACGGCTGTCGTCTGACCAGGAGGTCGACATGAGGGCACTGGTCATCAGGGGGAAGCTCGACCTCGTCGACGCCGAGCTGCCGACGCCCGAGCCCGGTCCCGGTGAGGTCCGCCTGCGGATGGCCTACGGCGGCATCTGCGGATCGGACCTGCACTACTGGGCGCACGGCGCGAACGGGGAGTACGTGCTGCGGGAACCCCTGGTGCCCGGCCACGAGGTCTCCGGCACGGTCGACCTCGACCCGCGCGGCGACCTTGCGGTCGGTACCCCGGTGGTGGTGCACCCGGCGCGGTTCGGGCTCCCTCAGGCCGGCCTGGAAGACTCTCCGCACCTGTGGCCCGGCGGCTCCTACCTGGGCAGCGCGGCGACCTGGCCGCACACCCAGGGCGGGATGAGCGAGTACCTCGTCGTGCGGCAGGACATGGTGCGTCCGCTCCCCGCGGAGCTGCCGCTGCGGCGGGCCGCCCTGGCGGAGCCTCTCGCCGTCGCGCTGCACGCGATGACGGTCGCGGGCGACGTCGCCGGCGCTCGGGTGCTCGTGTCGGGGTGCGGACCGATTGGCCTGCTCGCGGTCGCGGCCGCCCGGCGGCGCGGGGCCGCCGAGATCGTGGCGGTCGACGTGCTCGCCGGCCCGCTGTCCCGGGCGGTGGCAGTGGGTGCGGACGCCACCGTTCAGGCGGGCGCCGAGGCCCTGCCGGACGGGGTGTTCGACGTCGTGCTGGAGTGCTCCGGGGTCCCGGCCGCGATCGGGCCGGCGCTGCGCGGTGCACGACGTCGCGGCGTGGTCGTCCAGGTGGGCATGGTGCCGGACGAGCCGCGACCGGTGAACCTCGCCGCGCTCGTCTCGCGCGAGCTCCAGCTGCGCGGGACGTTCCGGTTCCACGACGAGATCGACGAGGCGATCCGGATGCTGACGGAAGGTGTCGGCCTGGAGGCGGTCATCACCCACGAGCTGCCGGCGGACCAAGCCGAGCAGGCGTTCCACACCGCGCAGGACTCCGAGGCGTCCGGCAAGGTGCTGATCCGGCTCTGGCACGACGGCGAGCTCGTGGGCGACCGCCGGGGTGACCAGGGGTCCGCACCCGTCGCGGAGCAGGGACGGACGGAGGGCACGGCATGAGCGGAACGATCGAGGACGGCCAGCGCCAGGTCGGCAGGAGCGCGGAGCAGCACACAGCGGCGTCGCCCGGGATGGTCGTCATCGGCGTCGACCTGGGCACCACGAGCACCAAGGCCGTCGCCTTCGCCACCGACGGGACGCCGGTCGCCTCACACTCCGCCGGGTACCCGCTCGAGGAGCCCCACCCCGGTCACGCCGTCCAGGACTCCTCGCGCATCCTGGACGCGGTGCTGGAGGCGGTGCGCACCGTGGTCGCGGAGGTCGGCGCCGCACGGGTCGCAGGCCTGTCGTTCAGCGCGGCGATGCACAGCGTCATCGGGCTGTCCCCCACCGGCGACCCGCTCACCGAGGTCGTCACGTGGGCCGACACCCGGTCCCGTGCGCAGGCAGAACGGCTCCGCGCCTCTCCGGGAGGCCTCGCCTTGCACCGCCGCACCGGGACCCCGCTCCACCCCATGTCGCCGCTGCCCAAGCTCATCTGGTTCCGAGAGCAGGAGCCGAAGCTGTGCGAGGGTGTCGGCTTCTGGGTCGGCATCAAGGAGTTCGTGCTCCTGCGCATGTGCGGTGCCCTGGTGACCGACCACTCGATCGCCTCCGCGACCGGCCTGATGACCATGGCGACCCTCGCCTGGGACGACGAGGCGCTCACCCTCGCCGGCATCACCGCCGACCAGCTGCCCGAGATCGTCTCCACCACCACGGTCCTGCCCGGGCTGACAGCCGACGCAGCCGCTGCGACCGGCCTGCCGCAGAGCACGCCGGTCGTCGTCGGGGGCGCGGACGGACCGCTGGCCAATCTCGGGGTCGGCGCCGTCCGGCCCGGCGTGGCAGCGTGCTCCATCGGCACCAGCGGAGCGCTCAGGGTCGCCGTCGAGAAGCCGGCGGTCGACCCCCTCGGCGGCGTGTTCTGCTACGCCCTGACAGCCACCCGGTGGGTCGTCGGAGGCGCCATCAACAACGGCGGGCTGGTCCTCGGATGGGCGCACGACGCCCTCGCGCCCGAGTTCACCGACCCGCCCGAGCCCGAGCTGCTGGCGCTCGCCGCACGCGCGGCGCCGGGGTCCGGCGGGCTGCTCATGCTCCCTTACCTGCTCAGCGAGCGGGCGCCGCACTGGAGCTCACTCCCCCGCGGCGCGTACGTCGGCCTGACGCGCGCGCACCGGCGCGAGCACCTCGTCCGGGCGGCGATCGAGGGCGTCTGCCTGCAGCTGGCGCTGGTGCTCGGCTCGATGCGCGCCGCGGGCCTGGAGGTCACCGAGATCCGTGCGACGGGCGGCGTCATGCGCAGTCCGTTCTGGCGCCAGATGCTCGCCGACACCCTCGACATGGACATCGCCTTCGCCGAGGGGCACGAGGGGTCGAGCTTCGGCGCAGCCCTGCTCGGGATGGAGGCGCTCGGTCTCATCCCGTCCATCGACGTCGTCGCGGACATGATCGAGATCGAGGAGGTCGTGCGGCCCCGCCCAGCGGCCGCTGCGGTCTACACCACGCTGCTGCCGGTCTTCACCGAGCTCTACGACGCCCTCGTGCCGGCCTTCACCTCGCTGCGCCGGCTGGCGCCGTCGCTGCCCGCCGAGCTCGACGACCCACCCGCCTGAACCTGAGCGGCCCACGCCCCGAGCTGTTCGACGACTGGCATTCTCGCCACAGTCGGTGCGGACGTGCCGGTCGACGACGTGAATCCCGACGCCGTCCGCATCGACCTCAGCCTGACGAGCTAGCGCCCCCGGGGACAGCCTTCCGGCGGCCATCCCGAGGATTCGGACAACTACGTGAGACAACGGTCGTCCCAACTAGTTGTCCCGCGGCAGGTCGGAGCGTCACCGCTGGACAAGTCCGGTGAGTTCCTACACCGACCACCGCGATCTGTGGGATCCCGATCTCCATGCCCCCATCCCACCTACCGGTCCGCCGCATGTCCGCGACGGGCAACCAGGCCACAGCCCGTCATCCGGAGACAGTGCTGGAAGAGATGGGTGACGAGAACGACTCACGCTGGTGAGCGAGATCCACCACCTGTGCTTCATGTCGTCTTGCCGGGGCGTCTGCGCGACTGACACCATCACGGCCATGACCCGCAGAATCGAGTCCTACGCCCGCCGGTGAGCGCACCGACCGAGCCCCCGCCGCTCGGACCCCCGATCACCCTGTACGAGCACGCACGACGGCTGCACGAGCAGAACCCGGACCGCCCTCTCCCGCGCGAAGGCCAGCCGTTCCCGGACGACGAGCGCCGCGGGGGGAAGCGACGGCCGCGGCCGGCGGGCGACAGTCGCGCTCGCGGTTCCGAGGTCGCAGCAGTTCTCGATGCCCACTTCGGTCGACCGGACGCGCACGCGAGCGAGCTCCTCGACGCGTTCCGTAGCCTCGACGTTCCCATCCACCGCAATGACCATGTCGCCGCGGCGGCGTTGCGGGCGGACCGTGAGCGGGTACGGGAGACGGGCCGGTGGCTGGTGCGGCACAGTACCGACCGAGGTGCGGCCGTGGTGGGGCTTGCCCTGCTGGCGACGGACTGGTCCGACGACGACATCCCCCTCATCACGACCATCGGTCTGCTCTCGACGTGGTTCGGGCCGTTGGCCGCAGAGGCGCTGCGACGCCGAGGAGCTGGCGACGCGCTGCTGTGGTTGGCCGAGCGGGTTGCTGGTTGGGGTCGGGTCTACGTCGTCGAGGCGCTGTGCCGCTGGGGCCTCTCCCCCGCCGCCCGGGCGTGGTTGCTGCGCCACGCGTGTGACGGCGACTTCCTGAACGGCTACTTCGCCGGCCAGGTCGCCACCGCTGCGCACCTGCACGAGGCAATCACCGGAGCGGACGTCGACGACGCCCTGATCGACCACACCGGTCGGCTCCTGAGCAGCATGGCCGGCCGTGAGGGCAGGGGCATGACCCTGGAGCACTACCCACCGGCTCCCCTCGTCCTGGCCGCGCACGCCGCTCACCTCGCGCACCAGACACCCTCCGTGGACCGGTACGTCGACGCCGCGGCGATCGCCGACCACCTGGCCGCCGAGCCCCGAGGCGGAAGCAACAGCTGGACCGAGCAGCGGGCCACGCTCGCCCCGCCGTACCTCGCCGTACTCCTCCGACCCGACTGGCGTGACGCGGTCCGCGCCGACCTCGACCCGACCAGCCACGTCTTCGCCTGGCTCGCCAGCGGGGTCGCGGCGCGGCTGGGCCTCACCGTGCTCGCCGACGGTGCGGAACACGGTGTGCACTGAGCGGGGTCGGCTCAGGGCCTTCGCTCAAGGGTCTTGCCAACTGGCAGGTGGAGGTTCACGCGGAGTCTCACCGAGTTGGCCAAGCGGGATGCCCGACGCGACGGGCGCGTCCAGGAGCCGGGCGTCGAGTGGCTCGATGAGATCGCAATTCTCGGGATCCGGCAGAGGGCGACGTGGGACGCTCGCACCGTGACCGAGCACCCGAAGCGGGACCCCCTACACCTCGAGATCTTGCGCGCCCGCGAAGCGCACCGGGTCTGGGTCGACGCGTGGTCGACGCCGCCCGGGACGTCGTTCGACGACGTCGCCCGCCGCGCAGGCCTGGAGCTGCTCGGTGACCGGTGGGAGGTGATCGGCCGCGACGCCGCCGTCGACCTGCTGACGCTCCTGCTCCACCGGGACCTTGCGTACGACGGCGTCGTCGTCCCGGCGCCGCGAGCACGCGAGCTCGCCGAGGGGTTCGTCGGGTCGTTCGGTCCGGCGGAGTGCCGCATCGCGACCAACCGGCTCGTGCATGACGGGCAGTTCGAGTCCGCCTGGAACGGCGTGACGTCCTTCACGTTCGACGCCGGCGTGATCGTCGTCAGCCAGGAGCGGGCCGGGGTGCTCTGGGTCGCCGACGAGGACTGAGGAGGCGCGTCACACGTCAGCGCGCCGTACCGACCGCCCGGCAGGTCGGCCTGTCGTCGTCCCCGGCACGCCGGGGGGCGGTCCGCGAGATCGTCGCCGCCCACCCCGGGCGGGACGTGGTGCTCGTCGGTCACGGGACCGCCTGGACCCTGCTCGCTGCCGAGCTCACCGGCACCGAGCCTGACCTGGAAACGCTGGGGGGCCCTCGCCATGCCCGGCGTCATCGTCGAGACCGATCGCCACCCCTGAGACCCCCAGGGGCGGAGTGGCTCACCGACGGGTTCCACCACGTCGAGTGGCACGAACTCGTGGGCGCGGGCATTTCAGCACGAACGGGCAATCGCATCCCCCGGCGCTGTTCAAGCAACTATTCGGACCCTATTTTGGTCGTGACGAACGAATGAATGCGCCTTCCGGCCGCAACTCTGCCCGCGGCACGAGCACGGACACCCGATGAATGGCCGAGGAGGTCGCAGGAATGGAAGTTGTCTATCAGACCGGCGGAACCCGCGTCGTTGTCAATCCGGCGCTCCTCGTGGTCGCGTGCGACCCGCGTGCGCTCGAGCCGGTGATGGAATACACACCTCAAGAGCGGGTGCTGCTGAGCTCGCTCCGCAACTTCACCTTTTACACGACGTGTCTGCGGGTCTATCCGCGCAGGGTGCAGGATCGGGTCGTCATCCTCGCTCCCGACATCGTCGAGTCTCAGACGGGCCTCGTGCAGGGGTATCGCAACGAGACGGCAAAAGAGTGGGGCCTTTCGGCGGCGAGCCGCGCCGAGACCAACGTGGTCACGACGTATCAGATGGTCGGGGTCGACGGTGCGTCCAATCCCGGTGTCCTCGCCGCACAGCGGAAAGCATTCCTGGACAGTCCGCCGTCGTGGTGGCCGTTCCAACCCGGCCGGTACGAGATCGTGCAGGTCGACGAGAATCAGAACGGCGCGATCCACCCGGCCGTGAACCCGTTGCTGACACCGTATTTCAACCAGTTCACCTTCGGCGCCCTCGAGGGCGGAGCTCCGTGGCGCTGGCTCGACATGCAGGGCGCGAACGACACGGTGTACGTCCACGCGTCGACGTGCTTCGAGTCCGTCCTGCACTGCTGGTCGTATCTGAACATCCTGCTCGACGCGAAGCCGGCACTGCTTTCCGCAGCCAGGGACAGTGCCATCGTCGTCATCGGTGCGGGCGTCAGCGGGCTGCTCTTCGCGCAGCGTTTCATCGACCTGGGCTTCACCAACATCACGCTGCTGGAGAAGACGGATCGATTCGCCGGCAAGACGCATTCGTTGCAGGTGCCGGATCAGGGCGGCACATCGATCGCCGAGCTCGGCACGTGCTATCTGTCGCCGGCGTACGACGACATGGTGGATGCACTCTCCGAGTTCACGGTCGGGAACGAACGCGTGGCCGTCGCGCACGGGTCCGGGCGAGGCATCGTCGTCGGCACGCCGCCGAACGAGACGGTCATGTCCTTCAGCGACTACGGGCTCATGGCTGCCTGTCAGTATCTCGGTTTCGGGTGGCCCTGCAGCAGGGCGAAACAGGATCTGGCGTACCTCGAGCTCGTGGCGGCCGCCGGGATCTACGTCGGCCTGCGCTTCGAGATCTTCGGCAGCGTCGACGGCGCCATGCCTGTCTCGAGGCCGGTCGGCGACCCGTACGGCGTCTTCTCGAAGACCTTCGCGCAGTATCTCGATGACAACAGGATGGGGGCGCTGAAGGGCTATCTGATGTATGCCTACCAAGTGCAGGGCTATGGCGATCTCGACAAGATCCCCGCGTACTACGGTCTCGTGTGGGTCATGCCGGACATGGCGTGGCCGTTCGGCGAGACGAGCGGCGTCACGGCCTGGCAGAAGGGCTGGGAGGACGTCTGGGATCAGATGGTCACGAAGCGCAAGATGAACATCACGCTGAACACCGACATCATCAGCATCCGCCGCTGACGGCACGACGCGGTCGACGGAGGTCTTCCGGACCGCGACGGAGCTCCTCCTCGTCCGGTAGCCCTCCGTCACGAGCCGACGATCGACTCACTCGACGGTCGACGGATCCGGGAGATCCGTCGACGGCACGGCCTGTGCCCCCGTGATCGCCAGCGCGTGCAGGGTGGCGTCGGAGGCGGCCATCTCCGTCAGGAGCGCGGCGGTGGCGCGGTGGGCGAGCTCGACACCCTGGCCGAGGGTCCCCGCGTCGAGCCGCGCCGCCAGCTCGACGGCCGTCTCGGGCGACTGCGCGTGGGCGGTCCGCAGCAGTGCGCTGATCAGCGGCGCCTCCCGCAGGAACTCCTGCTCGACGGCCGGCCACCACGGGGCGCGAAGACCCGGGTTCACCTGCGCGTCGAGCCTCTCCAGGGCATGGGCGCCGTGGAACGCCCAGTAGGCCGACGAGTGACTGAACTCGTTGGCCCCCCGGGTGTAGGCCGCGGGGATCAGGGCCGGGACGTTGTGCAGCGGCAGGTAGGGAGCACCGAGCGGCGTGCTGATCGCCTGCCAGATGCTGCCGGTCAGGGCGGGCGGCTGATGGGGGTCCATCGTGATGATGTGGCTCTCGGCCGTCTTCTCGTACCCGATCGGCCGGTCCGCCTTGCCCTCCAGCACCGTGCCGACGTAGGTGGCGCGCAGCACCGACATCACCTGCTCGGCGGAGATCGGGGCGTCGGGTCGCAGGAAGAGCGGGTACTGGGGCAGGCGGGGCGGCTGGTGCAGGGACGGGCTGAGCCGGAGCTGCGCGAGCCAGACCCGGTCGGTGTTGTACGGCACGCCGAGCACGCCGACAGCCCGCGCGAAGTCGAAGCGGTGGCGGTCCGGCGCGGCGAGCAGACCGTGGTCGACGACGAACTCGAACAACCCGGGCGACGAGAGCACACCCGGGCCGTCCAGGTCGACGTCGTGGATGCGCAGCCCGTTGGCGACCGCCACGTAGCAGTCGTCCGGGATCCGGGCTGCGAGCCAGTGGTGCGCCGTCCCGATCTCGACGTACCAGCACTCGGACGCGTCGGCGATCAGCACACCGTTCGGCTCGCTGGCCCCGAGCTCCTGGACGTACGAGCCGAGCAGGAGCACGCCGTGCCGCGCCGACTCGGCCTGCGGCAGGATCAGCGTCGTCATGATCGACTCCGCCACCCCCGTCGCCGGGTAGGGGTCGGCGGCCATGGCGGCCGCGTTCGTCGCCATCGAGTTCGTCGCGGACATCGCGACGTTGCGCGCGTTGATGCCGCGCTCCTCGAAGAAGAAGTGGTCGCCGATCCCGGCACCCGCCTCCGTGGCGCCGGCGGCGTCGGGCATCGCGCTGTACGCGAAGCCGTTCGTCGGCACCGGGACCCGCAGCCCGTTGCCGAGCGTCCACACACCCGCGTCGACGACAGGGCTGCCCGGGACGAGGTACTCGGGCACCTCGCGGTAGGTGAGCATCTTGTTCCAGTTCATCCTGGTGAAGTCCTCGTTCCGGGCCAGGAGCACCACCCCGCCCTGGGTGGCGCCCGTGCCGCAGGCGACGCTCGTGCACATCCCGTACCCCTCCCTGCCGACGAGTGCGGTGCTCAGCCGGCGACGAGCGGCGGCTGCTGGCTCGCGACCCAGCTGTCGACCACGGCCCGCGGCACCATGTGGGTGCGGCAGTGCAGGGCGTCGGTGCCCAGCCACGGGGTGTCGGGCTTCGGCGGGATCCCGACGATGGTGTAGCCGGGCAGGGCCTGCTGGTAGACCGCCAGGGCCGCGGCGTCCCGCTGCTCGTAGGGCGCACCCGCGACGGGCACGTAGACGTGGTCGTTGAGGATCAGGCTGTTCGTGTACGCAGCCGTCGTCGCGGTGGGTGGCGTCGCGTCGGGGATGTACATGTCCTGACACATGACCCGGAACACCTGGAAGCCCTGGGCGGCGAACGTCGACGCGATGGCCGTGAGCGCGGCGCTCACCTTCGGGTCCATCGAGTCGGCGATCAGCACCTTGTCATCGGCCAGGAACTTGCCCCAGCAGTCGATGTGGCCGATGTAGGTGCCGGTCGGGTCCGAGAGCACGTGATAGGTGTTCACTCCCATGAAGCGGTTGAACTGACCCAGGATGTACTCCATCCGCTGGTCGATCACCGGGTCGGACGGGTCGCCGCCCGAGCCCCCGCCGGGCACGGGGAGCGCGTTCTGCGTCGCGACGAGGTAGCTGGAGGCGAGCACCCCCTTGCCGGTGACCATGTAGTTGCCGCCCACCTCGAGCAACCCGGTGAAGAACCAGTCGTGCGGCGCGATCTGGGGCAGCTTCTTGGTGTTCCAGGCGGCTTCGTTCCAGGCGCGGACCGGAGCGTTGAGGTAGTCGGACAGCTTGACGGCGGCGGAGTCGTCGTTGGGGCGGAAGATGCCGAGTCCCTCACGAGGATCGACGTGCTCGGCGCCCGCCACCAGACCGACGGAGCCTCCGCCGAGCGTGGTGTAGACGTGCTTCGCGATCGCGTACCTGCCAGGCTGCTGGTACTGCATCCACCAGGGGCTGTAGTCGCGCGTCCAGTAGGTGTCGGTGTCCCACGGGACGAGGTGGACGAAGTCGGGCAGGAACGTCAGGTTCAGCGTCTGAGCGGCTGCGGCGAAACGTGCCAGGAGGACGTCGAGCTGGCTCGCGTCGTCGCAGAAGATGAAGATGTGGACGGGCGCGCTCGAGTCCGCCTGCTGCATGCGGATGATCAGCTCGTCGGGGATGCCGAAGTTCCGCGGTCCGCTCGGCGGGAGCTGGACCTCTCCCGTGTCGACGACCGTGCCGGGGTAGCTGATGGCGACCCCACCGGCGGGAGAGTACTCGGGCAGCGCAAGGGCCGCGGACGGTGTGGGGTTGGTGTAGATCTTCGACGGCGGCGGGGTCAGAGGGACGCCGGTCTGCAGCTCGAAGAGCTTCGCCAGGCCCTCGGGCGTGGGACGGTTCGGCACCTGCGGGGTCATGAGTCTCCTCCGGTCACGGTCGCGATGCGTGAGTTGATCGGGATGTTGGACGAGTTGAGCCCGGGCACCTGCCCGTGCAGGTCGAACTGCAGGCGGACGCCCGGCCGGAAGATCAGGCAGTGCGTCGAGCCACCGAAATGGAACATGCCGAGCTGGTCGCCCTTGCGGACCCGTTGTCCCTCGTAGACCGTGATGTCGCAGGTGGAGACCTCGGCCATCCCCACGGGCATGAAGCACATGAGTCCGATGGCCGGGTTGTCGGCCTCGATGAAGATCAACGCGCGGGTCGCGACCTCGGTGATGTAGGCCTGCGAGTCGTTGGGGCCGGAAGGGTCGTACCCCTCGGCCGGCGTCTCGGAGTAGTACGTGCCGGGCACCACCTGGGTCTTGACGATCACGCCGTCGACCGGGCTGTGCCACCGGTGGTAGCTCAAGGCGCTCAGGAACGCCTGGTAGACCGTGCCGCCGACGAACTGCGGCGTCAGCGGATCCTCGGCGAGCATGTGCGCCAAGGAGTACGGCTGGCCCTTGAGCCAGAACTGCTCGCGCTCCGCGACGTTCGAGGCCACCCGGTACGGCGCGGACTCGCACGCGTTGACGAGGACGCCGGCGTCCGTCGGCGAGGCGATCGGGCGGACGCCCGGACGGAACTGCCGGGTGAAGAAGTCGTCCCAGGACGTGAATCCCCAGTGCGGGGCGCTCGGATCGCACACGTACGTCTTGGCGACGTCGCCCAGCTTCTTCAGTGCCGCCGGCCCGAGCCAACCGGTGGCGGAGCTGTTGAGCACCGCGGTGGAGTCGGCCGACCGGAGGAATGTCGCCCACTCGTCGAGCATCTTCGCGAACTGCTCGTTCGCCTGGTCGTTCAGGAAGGCCGCGTACCCGGCGGGGGTGCCCATCGCCCAGTCGAGGATCGCGTTGATCGGGAAGCCGACGAGACCGGTGTCGTTGTATCCGGGCGCGTGGGTCATGACGTGGTTGAAGAGCGCCAGCATCGCGTCGATCGTGCGGACCTGCGGCTGCCCGGTGGGGTCCTTGTCGTACGGGACCTGGACCAGCATCGCCGTGAAGAGCATGTAGATCTCAGGGTCACGCAGGATGACCTGGCGGAACTCCTCCACCACGGGCAGCAGCGGAGCGGCGAGGTCGACCTGGGCGAGGAGGTCCGCCAACCAGTCGTCGAGCACTCGTTGGTCCGACGGAAGCCATTCCCCGACTCGGTACTGCGGAGCACTCATGACCATGTCCCCCTCGATGCAGAACGTCGAACGACGTCGGACGAGCTCCCCCGGCGGATCCGACCCCCTGCACAGACGCGGCGGTGCGGCGTCTGTGCAGGAGGGTTCGTCGACCGGACGGTGAGCACGGCGACCGAGGTCTCGACCCGCTGCGCCTCACGCATGTGCCCCCCGGCCCGCACGTCGCACCCGGGCCCCCGCCCGAGATGTCCGTTCCTCGACCTTGGTCGGGTCACCGACCGGCGCACATCAGCAATCGCTACGCAAGCGCCTGGGTCGTCCCTTGTGGCGTCGGGTGGATCACTGGAGGATGCCGTCGTGGCGAGCGGCGCGGACGAGATCGGCAGAGCACTCCGCGGGACGGCTCTGGAGGGCATGCCGGTCAGGCCGTCCCGGAACGATCACCCGGAGGGCTTCCCGTTCACCCCGCCTGACAGTGACGTGCTCGTGATCGACGGGGTGGAGCCGAGCCGCGTCCTGGAGCACTGGCGCACAGCCCGCGACGTGCTGCCGAGCACGTCGCGCTGGCCGATCGCGGTCGCACCCGGGTGGAACGGCGGGTTCTGGAAGGTGCCCGAGGACAGGCTGGCTGAGCTCGAGGGCGCCATCGTCGGCATGGACGACTCGCGGATGTTCCACCGCTTCGTGTTCGACGTGCCTACTGCGCAGCAGGACTGGCGTGACGGCTTGGACCACGTCTTCCCTGGAGCGGGCTTGGCGGCCCGGATGGCGGCCGAGCTACCGGACCCGGTCCTCGACCACGAGGTCGACCGGTGGATCCACGACTGCCTGATGGCTGATCCGTCGCTGGTGGCACTGGTCGAAGATCGACTGCAGCACCATGTCGGGACCCGGGCGTGGTTCGAGCCGGACTCGGTCGAGCTGGCGTTCCTGCCGACCACGTCACCGTGGCTGGCGATCGAGTGGGTGGGCTACTTCGGCGCCGACCACGACCAGCCGGCGTTTGTCGCGGCGCTCAAGCGGTGGCACAGCACCTGGGGCGCCGAGCTCGTTGCCGCCTGGGGGACGATGCTGCAGTTCACCGTGACCCGCCGCCCCCGGCAGGGTGACGAGGCGTGGGAGCTTGCCGGCCAGCTGCTGGCCTGGGCCGGCAGCCTCCAGCTGTCCCAGTGGGAGCTCGCACTGGTTCTCGCCCGCAGCGACACCTGGTTCCTCCACGACCGACCGTAGGTCGTCGGCTCCGCTGTCGTCCGTGCCACCGCCCGCTCAGAACCTCAGCTCGCCGTCCGCCCCGATCACCGCCGGCAGCACGTCGTGCACCCACTCCGGCCGGATCGGCCCGAACACGTGCGGGAACAGCTGCCCGTCTCCCCCGTCCTCGAGGCGGACGTCCGTGCCGGCGGCCTCGATGGTCTCCGAGTCCAGCACCAGCACACAGAGCTCCTCCGTGTCGCCGGCGTGGACGAAGCGCGCCACAGCGGGCAGCTGCTCACGGCGCGAGGCGTGGATGAAGCCGACGTCGTCCAACGACGCGCCACGGGTCGACGTGCGGTACTCCCCCGTGACCAGAGCCTCGTCCCAGTCCGTGCGGTGGGCCAGGTGCAGGATCTCCACTCGCGGGAGGCTACTCGCGCGGCGGTCAGACCGCGCCGCGACATGCGGCCAGCGCGCTGGCCAGGTCCACCGCGATCAGGTCCGAGCTCGGCGCGGCCGCGGCCTGCACATCGGCCGCCTGACGACTAGGTCGTGGACCCGGACTGTCGGTGCGCGCTCCCGCGTCCCTGTCTCTTGCCGGTGCCTCCGTGTCCTGCAAACCTTGAGTCCCCGTTCGCCGGAGGCATGTCATGGGCAAGCTCATCTACGCAGCCAACACCTCGCTCGACGGCTACCTGGAGGACGAGGACGGCTCCTTCGACTGGTCGGTACCCGACGACGAGGTGCACGCGTTCTGGAACGAGCACGAGCGGCACATCGGCACGTCGCTCTACGGCCGCCGCATGTACGAGACGATGCGCGTCTGGGAGGACGACGACTGGCTGAGGAACGAACCGGCCGTCGTCCGCGAGTACGCGGGGATCTGGCGCGACGCGGACAAGGTCGTCTACTCCACGACGCTCGACGAGGTGTCGACGGCGCGGACGAGGATCGAGCGGCAGTTCGACCCTGAGGCGGTACGACGGCTCAAGGAGGCGTCCGGGTCGGACCTGAGCGTCGGCGGAGCCACCCTCGGGGCGGAGGCGTTCCGGCACGGGCTCGTCGACGAGTGCGTGCTGCTGCTGTGCCCGGTGCTCGTGGGCGGTGGCAAGCCGGCCCTGCCGCGGGACGTCCGGCTCGACCTGGAGCTGCTGGACCACCGACGGTTCGGCAACGGTGTGATCTACGTGCGCTACGCCGTGCGTAGCGCTTCCTGACACCTGTGGCGGGTGCCGCGCTCGTCCGTGCGCGACGCGTTGTCGCGCTGAGCTCGACCTGCCACGCTGGGGAGATGGCCCTGCCCATGCTGCACTCGGAGCGTCGCCGGACGATGAGGCCGGGTCCGGTGCCACCGGTCGGCGCCGAGCCGGCGGTCCAGCAGCGGTACAGCCCCGTTGCGGTCGCCGGCCTGGTCCACCGGCAGTCGGTCCCGACGGTGATCCGGCGAACCTTCGTGCTGACGAAGACCTACACGCCACGCGTCGACATAGCCGACGTACCCCTGGTGGACCCGGAGAACTCGAAGAAGGAGTGGGGCCGGGAGACGCTCGCCGGGGGGAGCGGCTACCACTTCCGGGTCACCGGGTTCGACTTCGACGGCAACGTCATCCTGCAGGGTGGTCAGGCCGGGATGACCTACCTGCTCGGCCGGGACATGGACGGCGGCTTCGACCTCGTCGACGTGCCACCGGAGCTGCCACAGCCCAGCTACGTCGGGTACACGAATGTCAGTGGCTGGCAGAAGCAGATCTTCCCGAAGGGCTGCTGGTTGGCGACGAT
Source organism: Cellulomonas sp. Leaf334 (assembly GCF_001424195.1). GTDB lineage: Bacteria > Actinomycetota > Actinomycetes > Actinomycetales > Cellulomonadaceae > Cellulomonas. Next base: position 504,223 of record NZ_LMOO01000008.1, read on the forward strand.
GTCCGTCCTGGCCGGCCGGTCGCAGAAGGACATCCAGGAGGGCCTGGGCTGGCCGAACGAGTCGTTCTACGGCATCTCCGCGAAGGACCTGGTCGAGTTCTCGCAGATGGTCGAGTGCCAGGTGGTCAAGGTCCCCAAGGACGACATCGGGGCCATGTACGCGTCGGTCAACCACGGTGCGCCGGTGATCCTGGGAATCCAGGACCCCGCGCACGTGATGCTGATCTACGCGATCTCCACCGATCCTGGCCACCGCATGATGCGGATCTGGGATCCGGCCGACGCGAAGATCCAGGAGGTGGAGACGGAGCGGGTGCTGAAGAAGGCGGACGCCATCTTCCTCCGGCAGTGAGTCGTCCGACCGGTGTCGGTCAGTCTGCCTGGCGCAGCTCGATCCGCAACGCGGGGAACCCCGAGAGGTCCTCGTCGACGAGCGACTCGGGCCCGTGGACCTCGCTGCCGACCTGGAACGTCACGGACGTGCCGGTGGCTGCCGGTCGGGTGACGGCACGGAGCTCGTCGTCCGGGACGCCGTGCCGGTACGTCTGCGACCACGCCCCATTCGCACGGTGGTTCTCGTGGACCAGCAGCGGGCTCAGCGCCGACACGACGGAGATCCCCCGTCGCGGCAACCCGTCGGGGAGCCGCGGGCCGTCCACCGCATCGAAGAACCGGACGTCCCGGGTCGACATCACCGGTTTGCGGATCACGTCCCCGTTCCCGTCGAGCCGGGTGTCGGTGCCGCGCCCGTCGTCGGCGACGGTCACCGTCCCGTCCGCACGGAGAGTCACGACGGCGTGCCCTGGGCGTCCCAGCGACTCGGCCTCCTCGTTCGCGTACGCGAGCACCTCGAGGAGGAGGTGGCGTCGACCGCCGGCCCCGTAGAGGGTCGGGCGCGATCGGATCCGGGCAAGGTGCACGAGGTCGAGATCGGTCGACCAGTCGTGCGTGCTCACGGCCCAGGACGCCCTCTCGGTCATGCACTCACGCTATCCGTCGCCCTCCCCGGTGGCGGCGTGAACCACCTCGTACAGCGAGGGCCCGTCTGGTCGGCCCTGTCTCGGCGCGACGCTGCCCGGCGACGAGCCGCCTAATCGATTCCGCCTTCCGTCGCCGGGCGGACGGACCTGCGCGCAGCCCTACCGTGGCCCGAGCGCTCCCACGACGGCCGTGTCCCAGCGCTGGGCAGCTGCCGTGCGTGGTGATCGCCGTCCACCACGTCGCCCGCTCACCAGAGGACTGCCATGTCACCGACTACTCACCGTCGCGGCGGGCTGCCCCGGCGCCGCACCGCCGGGCTGGCGGTCGCCGCCGCGCTGGCCCTCTCCGGTCTCGTCGCCGCGCCGCAGGTCGCCGTCGCAGCGCCGGACCCCGGCTCCCCCGTCAAGGTCAACCAGGTCGCCTACGTGCCCGGGGTCGCCAAGCTGGCGACGCTCGTCAGCACGTCCTCGGCCCCGGTGGCCTGGACGCTGCGGAACGCGGCAGGCACGACCGTCGCGTCGGGCCAGTCGACGGTCAGGGGCGCCGACGCGCTGTCCGGCGACTCGACCCACGTCATCGACTTCTCGACGTTCGACACGCCGGGCTCCGGGTACGTGCTGTCCGCCGCGAACGCCAGCAGCTATCCGTTCGACATCTCCGCGGACCCGGTGAAGAAGCTCCGGTACGACTCGTTGGCGTTCTTCTACCACCAGCGCACCGGGATCGCGATCGAGGCGCAGTACGTCGGCAGCACCTACGCGCGTGCCGCCGGCCACCTGGGCGTCGCGCCGAACCAGGGCGACACGAGCGTCCCGTGCCGCCAGTCGTGCGGCTACAACCTCGACGTGCGCGGCGGCTGGTACGACGCGGGCGACCACGGCAAGTACGTCGTCAACGGCGGCATCGCGACGTGGCAGCTGCAGAACGCGTACGAGCGGACCCTGTACGTGGCAGGTGCCGACAAGGCGGCGCTGGGCGACGGCACGATGGCCATCCCGGAGCGCTCCAACGGAGCCCCCGACATCCTCGACGAGGCACGGTGGGAGGTCGAGTTCCTGCTCCGGATGCAGGTGCCTTCCGGCCGCACGGACGCCGGGATGGTGCACCACAAGATCCACGACGAGAACTGGACCGCGCTGCCGACGATCCCCGCGCAGGACAGCCAGCGCCGGCTGCTGTCGCCGGTGAGCACCGCGGCGACGCTCAACATGGCGGCGGTGGCCGCGCAGACGTCGCGACTGTGGAAGACGCTCGACCCGACGTTCTCCGCCAAGGCCCTCGCGGCAGCGCAGACCGCGTACACCGCCGCCAAGGCGAACCCGAACCGCATCGCGTCCGCGACCGACGGCACCGGCGGTGGCGCGTACGGCGACACCTCGGTGACGGACGAGTTCTACTGGGCGGCCGCCGAGCTCTACGCGACGACCGGCTCCGACACGTACCGCGCCGACGTCACCGGGTCGTCGCTGTACCGGGGCGGCAGCTTCGCGCAGCGCGGCTACGACTGGGGCTGGACCGGTGGCCTCGGCGACACGACGCTCGCGCTGGTCCCGACCGGGCTCCCGTCCGCCGACGTGGCCGCCACCCGCGCGGCCATCGTGACGTTCGCCGACGCCGCGCTGACCCGCGCGACGAACCAGGCGTACCCGGCACCCAACAACGCCGGGAGCGTCTACTACTGGGGGTCGAACGGCCAGGTCGCCAACAACGCGAACGCCCTCGCGCTCGCGTTCGACTTCACCGGTCAGGCGAGGTACCGCACCGGCGTGTACGCGGCGCTCGACTACTTCCAGGGCCGCAACCCGCTCAACCAGTCCTACATCGCGGGGTACGGCGAGAAGGCGGTCCAGAACGTGCACCACCGGTTCTGGGCGAAGCAGGCGAACGCGTCCCTGCCCATCGCGCCGCCCGGCTCGTTCTCCGGCGGCCCGAACAGCGAGCTCCAGGACCCGATCGCCGCGGCGCAGCTCGCGGGGTGCGCCGCCCAGAAGTGCTTCGTCGACCACATCGAGGCGTACTCGGTCAACGAGGTCGCGATCAACTGGAACTCGGCGCTGGCCTGGCTCGCGAGCTGGGCGGCCGAGCACGCGGGCGGGACGCCTCCCGTCGACACCACGCCGCCGAGCGTGCCGGGCACGCCGACCGCGAGCGCGGTGGGCGACACGTCCGTGACGCTCACCTGGTCGCCGTCCACGGACGCGGAGAGCGGGATCGTTCGGTACGACGTCGTGCGCGTCGCCGGGGACTCGCTCGAGGTCGTGGCGACGACGTCGACGACGTCCGCGACGGTCACGGGCCTGCGTGCCGCCACGTCGTACATGTTCGTCGTCATGGCGCACAACGGCGTGCGGCTGAGCGCGACGTCCCCGTCGATGACCGTGACGACGACGGGCGGCACCACTGACCAGCCGCCCACCGCACCCGGCACGCCGGTCGCGTCGGGCATCACGCAGACGGGCGCGACGCTGTCGTGGTCGGCCTCGACCGACGACAAGGGCGTCGCGGGGTACGACGTCCTCCGGCTCCAGAACGGCACGTCCACGGTGGTGGCGACGTCGACCACCACCTCGGCGACGCTCACCGGGCTGACCCCCGACACGGACCACGTGATCGTGATCCGGGCCAAGGACTCCGCCGGACAGGTCTCGTCGGTGTCGACCTCCGTCGCCTTCCGCACCCTGCCCACCGTCACCACGCCGCCCGGCGGGTGCAAGGTGACCTACTCGGCGAACTCGTGGGGCAACGGGTTCACCGCGAACGTCACGGTCACCAACACGGGGTCGACGGCGTGGACGTCGTGGAAGCTGGCGTTCACCTTCCCGGGCAACCAGTCGGTCACCCAGGGCTGGAGCGCCACGTACAGCCAGACGGGCTCGGCGGTGACGGTGACGAATGCGGCGTGGAACGGGAACGTGCCCGCCGGCGGGTCGACGAGCATCGGCTTCAACGGCTCGTACAGCGGCACGAACACCGCGCCGACGGGCTTCACCGTGAACGGGGCGCCCTGCGCCTGAACCGCTCGCTCCTGCAGTGCGGCGAGGGCCGCCGGTCATCCGACCGGCGGCCCTCGCGGGTATCCTCGCCACGCCTTCAGGAGGAGACGCGACATGACGACGGTCACTGACCACGACGCCTACATCGCCGCGGCGCCCGAGCCCTTCCGGCCCTCGCTGGAACGGTTGCGCGCGATCCTGGCCCGCACCCTGCCGGAGGCGGAGGAGATCGTCGCGTACGACATGCCCGGGTTCCGGATCGGTGACGCGGTCGTCGCGAGCTACGCGGCGTTCAGCAAGCAGTGCGGCCTGTACGTCCGTTCGGCCGCCATCTCCGAGCACGCCGACGAGATCGCCGCCGCGGGCCTGAGGGCGACCAAGACCGGCATCACCTTCACACCGCGCCGACCCGTCCCGGACGACCTCGTCGGGCGGCTGGCGCGAGCGTCACGCTCGGACGCCGGCGCCTGACGGCCCCGCCTCCTGCGCGCGGCGCCACCCCGCACGGACGCGCACCGGCCGAACTCGACGACGGAGCGCCGCCGATGCACCCCGAACGTGTTCCTGCGGGTGACAGGCCAGGGAACCGCTTGCGTGAATCGCTTCACACGGCTGCGCGAACGACCTCCGTCTGGTGCGCTTGCCCTTCGCTTCCGACGTCGCCGCGATCCGTGCGCGGTCCCGTTTCCTGAGAGGGATCCCTCCCGTGCACCCACTTCGCAAGGTCCTGTCCCTCGCCACGGCGGCCGCGGTCGCCGTCGCCGGCTCGATCGCCGTCACCAGCCAGGCGAACGCCGCTGCCGGCTGCCGCGTCGACTACACCGTGACCAACCAGTGGCCGAGCGGCTTCGGCGCCGACGTCAAGGTCACCAACCTGGGCGACCCGATCACCGGATGGGACCTGCGCTTCTCCTTCGGCGCCGGCCAGACCGTCGGCCAGCTCTGGAACGGCTCCGTCACGCAGTCCGGGGCCGCCGTGTCGGTCCGCAACGCCGGGTGGAACGGGAACATCGCCACCAACGGCACCGCGTCGTTCGGCTTCAACGGTGCGTGGGCGGGGAGCAACCCTGCGCCGAGCGCGTTCACGCTCAACGGTGTCGCGTGCACCGGTAGCCCGGTCACCCCGACCAGCTCCCCCACGACGTCGCCGACGACCACACCGACCCAGACCCCGCGGCCGACGACCACGCCGACGCCGACTCCCACGCCGACCACCGGACCGATCACGGGCAGCGCCGCCCAGCTCGTCGCCGACCTGGGCAAGGGCTGGAACCTCGGCAACCAGCTGGAGGCCAACGTCAACGGCGTGCCCAGCGAGACGGCGTGGGGCAACCCGGTCATCACCGGCGCCCTCATCGACCGGGTCAAGGCGTCCGGCTTCACGACGATCCGGATCCCGGTGTCCTACCTCAGCAAGATCGGCTCCGGCCCGAGCTACACCGTGGACGCCGCCTGGCTCAGTCGGATCAAGCAGGTGGTGGACCTGGCCTACGACCGCGGGCTGCACGTCATCATCAACATGCACGGCGACGGCTACAAGAGCGTCGGCGGCTCCTGGCTCATCTGCGACGCGTCCGGGCAGGACACGATCAAGGCCAAGTACCAGAAGGTCTGGCAGCAGGTGGCGTCGACCTTCCAGGGCTACGGCGGACGCCTGATCCTCGAGTCGATGAACGAGAACTTCGACGGCCAGTACGGCGCCCCCACCCAGCCGTGCTACTCCAACATCAACGCGTACAACCAGGTCTTCGTCGACACCGTGCGCCAGACCGGCGGGAACAACACCTCCCGCTGGCTGCTCGTGCCGGGCTGGAACACCAACATCGACTACACCACCGGCAGCTACGGGTTCGTCGTGCCGAGCGACCAGTACCGGTCGTCGGCCATCCCCAGCAGCGAGAAGCGCCTCATGATCTCCGCGCACTACTACGACCCGTGGGACTTCACCGGGACCGAGGACGGCACCATCACGCAGTGGGGCCCCAACGCGACCAATGCGTCGAAGAAGTCGGTGTGGGGTCAGCAGGACTTCATGGACTCCCAGCTGAAGAAGATGTACGACAAGTTCGTCGTCAACGGGTACCCGGTGTTCATCGGCGAGTACGGCTCGATCGACAAGTCCACCTTCGACTCGTCGAACAACAGGTACCGCGCCGACTACGCGCGCACCCTCGTCGCGACCGCGAAGAAGTACGGCGCAGCCACCGCCTACTGGGACAACGGCTACAACGGCCAGTACGGGTTCGGGCTGTTCGACCGGAGCTCCGCGACCGTGACGCAGCAGGGCATCATCGACGCGATCATGGGTCGGTGACGGTGGTCTCCTGAGCGGGACAGGTCACCAGGCCGCCCAGCAAGCCCTGAGTGACGTGACGTTTGCTCGTCGCGTCACTCGGGGCTTGCTCGACGTCCGGGGTGACCCGTCCCGCTCAGATCCGCTCGACGCCGTCGGCCTGCGGTCCCCGGTCGCTCTGCCGGACCTTGAACCGGACCCGGTCACCCTCCTGGAGCGTCTCGGCGCCCCGCACGACCGACACGTGCACGAACAGGTCGTCGCCGCCCGCGTCCGGGGTGATGAAGCCGAAGCCGCGCTCCGCGTCGTAGCGCGCGACCTCGCCCTCCCCGCCGCTCACGTCTGCCCCGGAAGCCGTCGGGCGTCCCGAGCGACCGCGGACGGGGGGCGCCGGCTCCGAGCCACCGACGAGCCTGACGTCGCTGCCCTGCGGGCCCTTCTCGCCGGCGGAGAGCCGGTAGGTCACGCGGTCGCCCTCGTACAGCTCGGTCAGCCCCCGGGCCAGCTCGCGGACGTGCACGAAGACGTCCTCACCGCCGTTGTCGGGCCTGACGAACCCGAAGCCCTTGCCCGTGTCGTACCAGGACACGGTGCCGTCGGCTCCGTCGGCCGCCGGCTGGGCGGCCTCGGGGCCGAGCGGCAGCAGGTGGTCGGCCTGCGGCCCCTTCTCCCCGTCGACGACGAGGAACGCCACCCGCTGGCCGTCGGAGATCACGCCGCCGCCCACGATGGCCGAGCTGTGCACGAAGATCTGGGGTCGGCCGCCGTCGGGCTTGACGAAGCCGTACCCCTTGGTCGGCTCGTACCAGGCGACGGTCCCGAGCACGCCCACGGGTGCGTCGGCGGCGTGGTCGCCCGTCACCCGGACCCGGCGCGCCTGGGGGCCGCGGTCGCCCTCACCGACCTCGAACTCGACCTCCTGCCCCTCGCGGAGCACCCGGATCCCGTCGAAGCCGACGATCTCGGACGCATGCACGAACAGGTCGTCGTTCCCTTCCCCGAGGTCGAGGAAGCCGAACCCCTTGTCGACGTCGAACCAGCGGACTGTTCCCTGGGGCACGGTTGACTCCTCGTCTAGGCAGGACGTTGCTGAGACCCAGTCTCCCCGACTTGTCGGCGACTCCCTGTCAGGCCGTCGACGCGGTGGCGTCCTCGACAGCCTGCGCGCCCCCGTCGTCGCGCGTCCAGCCGGGTGCTACTCCACCGGGCCCGTCGCACGGCTTCCCCCGCCGGCGACGGAGATCGTCTGCCCGACGGCGGTCCGGTCCTCCAGGGCGTCGAGCACCGCGTGGGCGAGGTCGGCGCGCGCGATGCTAAAGCCCCACCGCACGTTGCCGTCACGCCGGGAGCGGTACCGGCCCGAGCCCGCGCCGTCGGTGAGCCTGGGCGGGCGCAGGATCGTCCAGTCCAGCCCGCTCGCCCGGATCAGGGTCTCCATCGCGGCCATGTCCGCGTTCGAGTCGCGGAGCACGCGGGCGAGGATCGGTTTGGCGAGGTACCGGCTGAGCGGGTCGTCGCCGGCTACGATCCCGCCGCTCGCGCTGAGGGCCACCAGTCGCGGCACCCCGGCGTCCCGCATCGCCTGGACGACGGGGACGATGAGCCGCTGCTGCACGGTGGTCGACTCGCCGGGCACGGGGCCGACGCAGAACGCGACCGCGTCGGCGCCCGCGAACGCCGAGGTCAGCAGGGGCAGGTCCCATAGCGGCGACTCGACGACCACCTCCGGGCGGAGCTCACCGAGACGCGCGCGGTCCCTCACGACGGCGGTCACGTGGTGCCCTCTCTGCTGTGCCAGCCGGGTCACGCCTCGTCCTGATCTGCCGGTCGCTCCCACGACGCTGACGCGCACGGTGCCTCCTTCGGTGGGGTGAGTAAACGCTCACCAACTAGACTCGCAGCCACCGCCGTCGTCGTCAATCCACGAGACCGAGGAGAACGAAGGCATGACCACCGACACCCGCGAACGCATCCTCGACGCCGCCGCGCGCATCATCCGGCGGGACGGCCTCGCCCGGACCACGACCAGGCTCATCGCCCGCGAGGCAAGGTGCTCGGAAGCCCTCCTCTACAAGTACTTCCCCGACAAGCAGGACCTGTTCCTGCGGGTGCTCACCGAGCGGGTGCCGCGCGTCGCGGACGTCGACGAGCTCGTCGGGCACGGGACCGCCCGCGAGAACCTGCACCTGCTGACCGAGCAGCTGCTCGCGTTCTACGACCAGAGCTTCCCGATGGCGGCCTCGATCTTCGGCGACACCAGCCTGCTCGACGCGCACCGGGAGAAGATGCGCGCACGCGGCGTCGGACCCGAGGCGCCCGTCTCGATCGTCACCGCGTACATCGAGGCCGAGCAGCGCACCGGGCGGCTCACCCAGGACCTCGACGCCGACGCCGTCGCCCGCCTGCTCGTCGGCGCCGCCCTCCACGAGGCGTTCCTCGCCAACTACAGCGGAGCTGGGCTCCCCGACCGGACCGCGCTCGCGGCCGCGCTCGTCGCCGCGGTCCTGCCCGACCACTGACCGCGCACAGGGGCTCGACCCGTCACGGGACGGCCGGGAACACGATGCGGACGTCGTCGCCGCTCAGGCTCGCACGGAAGCCGTCGTCCTGGACGACCACCTCCTGCAGCACCAGCCCCTCAGGCAGACCCTCGACCTCGTGCTCGATCGTGACGAGCCCACGCACGACCGACCCGATGAGCCCGGCGAGGAACGACGGGCCGCCGACGTCGATGGTCGACGGTTCGACGACCAGCCGCCCGTCGACGACCTCGACGGAGCCCGACGCGACGACATGGAAGCTGCGCCCACCGACCTCGACGTCGCGCTCCACGACCGCCTCCGACCCCTCGCCGGGACGCACCACGGCGTCCTCGCCGATCTGGTCGGCCACCACGTCGAACGGCACCGTCGCGTCGAGGACCATCGCCGTCGCGACGAGTCCGTCGGGGCCGGTCCGCACGCCCTGGGCGGACGCGGTGACGTCGTGCAGGGTCGAGTCGGGCAGGACGACCGTGCCGGCGTCGAGCACGAGGTCGTCGAGCCACATCTCCGCGGGATCGAGGTCGGTCGGTGGCTCGTCGACGCGCGAGGTCGAGGTCGGCGTCGTCGTCGTCGGCGCGGCGGCACCACCTCCCGCCGGGTCGCTGATCGACCACACGACGACCCACCCCGCGAGGGCGAGCACGAGGACGGCGACCGACGCGCCGAGCAGTCCGTCACGAAGGCGCGGGTTCATGAGGGACAGCGTGCATTGCTCGGGTCGACACCGCTCCCCCGGCGCCGTCGAGAGCGGCCACGCCCGCACCAGCGCGGCGCACGCAGCCCGGCCGGTGCCATGCTGTCCCGTGCCTCTCCCGCCCCGCAACGCCGACGACGACGGCGGTCCTCCGGCGGACGACGTCGTGCGGACGGCGTACAAGGCGAGGGCTGACGAGTACACAGCGCTGCTCGGGTCCGTGAGCGCGATGGTGGCGGTACGAGCATGATCGCGTTGCTCGACCTCGACGAGACGCTCGTCGACCGCTCGGCGGGTTTCGCCGCGTGGGCTCGGACCTTCGTCGAGCAGTGGTCGCTGCCCGAGGACCAGCTCGTCTGGATCGAGCAGCTCGACCGAGCGGTCACCCGGCGGGAGCAGTTCTTCGACGCCGTCTGCGAGCGGTTCCCGCAGGCCGGACCATCCGACCGGCTCTGGCAGGAGTACCGCACCCGGATGCCGCTGCTCGCACCCGCCTTCCCCGGCGTCGTCGAGCACCTGGTGACCCTGCGGTCCACCGGCTGGCGCCTCATGGTCGTGACCAACGGGAGGGTGGACAACCAGCTCGGCAAGCTGCGGCGGACCGGCATCGCGGACGTCGTCCACGGCTGGTGCATCTCGGAGGAGGTGGGCCTGCGCAAGCCCGACGCCGCGATCTTCGCCATGGCCCTCGCGCGACTGGGCGCGCAGGACGGTGACGTCTGCTGGATGGTGGGCGACGACCCCGCCGCGGACATCGCCGGCGCGAGCACCGCGGGTCTGCGGACGCTGTGGATCAGCCACGGCCGACCCTGGCCGTCCGGTGACGTCCGACCGGACCGGACGGCAGCGTCTCCGAGCGACGCACTGGCTGCCCTCGCGCGTGTCGCGGAGCGCTGAGCAGGGGTCCGAGGCCCGGTCGGGCCTGCGACTCGAGCCGCAGGGCGGCGACGAGCTGTGCGTGATCGAGCCCGGCACCGAGCTCCTCCTCCGCGTCGCGACGTAGCCGGACCCCGCGGCCGCTGGCGGACGATTCCGGGCACTGAACCGATTCGCACCGGTTCCGCGGCACCCTTTTATCGATACATTCGCCGTCATCAGCGGGCGTCGTCCCGTTGGCGCCGTCCCTGGCAGCGCGGCCGGGGACCTGCTGGAGGGAGCGACACCATGCGACACCCCACCCCGTCCCGAGCCCGGCTGGTCCTGCTGGGTGCAGTAGCCGCAGTGCTCGCCCTCGGCGGTCTGACCGCACCCGCCTCGGCCGCACCAGGGGGCGCCCTCCCGGCGGCCGCCACGGTCGGCTGCGGCCGGCAGGCGGGCCTGGCGACCGGAACCCACACCCTCACCAGCGGCGGCCAGTCCCGGTCGTACCGCCTCGACGTGCCGAGCGGGTACGACCCGAACCGCCCCTACCGCCTCGTCGTCGGGCTGCACTGGTGGCACGGCACCGCCGCCGACGTCGTGAACCAGAACTTCTACGGCCTGAAGCCCCTCGCCGGCACCAGCACGGTGTTCGTGGCACCGCAGGGCATCGACAACGCGTGGCCCAACACCAACGGCCGGGACGTCACCTTCATCGACGACCTGCTGCGCACGGTCGAGTCCGCGCTCTGCATCGACACGACGCAGCGGTTCGCGACGGGCTTCAGCTACGGCGGCGGCATGAGCAACGCCCTGGCGTGCGCCCGGGCCGACGTGTTCCGTGCGGTCGCGGTCCTCAACGGCGCCCAGCTGTCCGGCTGCGCGGGTGGCACCCAGCCCATCGCGTACCTCGGCTCCCACGGCATCGTGGACAGCGTCCTGAACATCTCCCAGGGTCGCGCCCTGCGGGACCGCGCCCTGCGGAACAACGGGTGCCAGGCCCAGCAGGCACCCGAGCCGGCCGCGGGCAGCGGGACCCACACGCGGACGGCGTACACGTGCCGCGACGGGTTCCCGGTGGTGTGGCTCGCGTCCGACAGCGACCACCAGTGGGACGCGCGGGACCGGGGGCAGCAGCAGTCGTGGGTGCCCGGGGAGATCTGGCGGTTCTTCAGCGCCCTGACCTCGACGACGACCCCGACGCCGACGCCCACCCCGACGCCCACGCCCACGCCCACCCCGACGCCGACCCCCACGCCCACCGTCACACCGACACCGACACCCACCCCGACCACCACGCCGCCGCCCGCCGGTTCCTGCACGGCGACCTACCGCACCGTGAACTCCTGGCCGGGCGGGTTCCAGGGCGAGGTGACGGTCCGAGCCGGATCGGCGGCGTCGTCGTGGAGCGTCAGCTGGCGCACGTCGGGCGAGCGCGTGGAGCAGGTGTGGAACGGCACGGTGACGACGCAGGGTGACCAGGTCGTGGTCCGGAACGTCGCCTGGAACGGCAACCTTCCGGCAGCCGGCAGCACGACGTTCGGTCTCCTCGGCAGCGGCACGTCACCGGCGCCCTCGCTGACCTGCACGAGCTCCTGACGGACGGCGACCGCCTCGTCCTCTGCCGGTCCGACGGCAGCCGGTAGAGGGCGAGGTGGTCGTCCGGCGCAGAACGGGCCCGGGTGCTCGTCGCGCAGCCGTTCGACAGCCCGCCGGGTCGCGCGGTCGCCGCGGTGAGGACCGGGTCCCCGTCGGAGAGCGGCGGGGTCACGACGAACCCGCGCTTCCGACGCCCGAGCGGTCCCAGCCGGGGACCGTCGCCTCAGCCGTGAACTGGCCGTGGGGGTCGCGCAACCAGACGCACGAGCGGGCACGTATCCCCCGCCGCCCTCGCGGCCTCCTCCCTCATCACGGGGGCGCGCACGGCGCTGCCCGGTGTCGACAGGGGGCTGTCATGGAACGCATCATCGAGATGGACGAGGGGGTCCACCTCGCGGACCTTGCCGACGAGCTCGCGCAGGCGGGTGTCGTCGTCAAGCAGCGGCTGGGGACGCGGCTGCTCGTGGCCGACGTGCCGTCCGGGACGGAGCGCACGCCGCGCGGGCTGCGGCTGCTCACCACGGACGAGGTGTCGCGCCGTGCGACCGGGACGTCCAAGGACGGTGACCGTCTCGCGCTCGCCGCCCGGCTGCGCCGATCCGACCCGGAGCGCCTGCGCCGCAAGCGGAACCGACCGCACGCCGGCGCGGAGTGGGACTCCCCGGCGGGCGGCGCCCGACCTGACCCGGCCGACGGCGACCACGCCGCCGGGACACCAGGACGCGTGACGGTCACGGCAGAGACAGCGGCGCAGATCGGCGCGGTGACGACGACCGGGCGCGCCATGCCGGCCGATACCGCCACGCTCACGACCCGCAGCGCCAACGCCAACGCGTCCGCCACGCCGACCAAGCCGGAGCGGCTCATCAACGAGGTGGCCGTCGGGCTGGTCTTCGTCGATGCGCCCGACGGCAGCGGGTACGGCATGGACCTCGACGAGATCGTCGACGCGATCGCCGAGGTGCAGGACGGCACCGAGTGGCTGGCGGCGCAGCAGCCGTCGGCGAACATCACCTGGGCGTACGACATCCGCATCGTGACCGTCGACGTCGAGCCGTGGACCGGCGCCCGTTGGCCCGGGCTCCCCGACGAGTGGTACGGGGGCACGGACGGCACCGGCACCGCTGGGATCGACGCGGCGCTCATGCGGTCGTCCAACGGCAGGATCTACCTGTTCCGGGGCAGCGAGTACGTGCGGTACTCGGCCGTCGCCGACGGGGTGGACGCCGGGTACCCGAAGCCCATCGCCGGGAACTGGAAGGGTCTGCCGGCGTCGTTCACCAGCGGGATCGACGCCGCGTTCATGCGCGAGTCGAACCAGAAGATCTACTTCTTCAAGGGCAACCAGTACGCGCGCATCGACACGACGAACTCCACGATGGACACCGGGTACCCGAAGCCCATCGCGGGCAACTGGCCCGGTCTGCCGGCGTCGTTCACCAGCGGGATCGACGCCGCGCTGCAGCGCAAGGACAACGGAAAGATCTACTTCTTCAAGGGCGACCAGTACGTACGCTTCAGCGCGGTCGCCGACGGGGTCGACGCCGGGTACCCGAAGCCGCTCGACCCGAACTGGGGCGGGCTGCCGGATGACTTCCAGGAGGGCATCGACGCGGCGCTCTGGCGTGACAGCAACGGTGCCGTCTACCTGTTCAAGGGCGGGAAGTACGTTCGCTTCAGCGAGGTGTCGGACGGTGTCGACGACGGGTACCCCGCGCCGATCGGGCTCTCCCGCGGCGAGGCGGAGCTGCTGTGGCGCGACCCGGCGATGGCGGCACTGGGCCACGACCCGGGCACACCCGGCCTCGACGCCTTCGTCGCGAACCTGGAGTCGTCGTACGGCGTCGACGCCGCCTACGCCGCGTTCTTCACACGCTGGCCGGTCGGGTGGTTCGGGTACGCGGGGTACCCGCGGATCGTGATGCACCTCGACAACGACGGCTGGGGCCGGTCCAACATCGACAGCGTCTTCGCGCACGAGACGGGACACATCTTCGGCGCCCCCGACGAGTACGCGAGCAGCAACTGCGCGTGCGACTCGACGGCCGGACGGTTCTACTCGGTCGCGAACGGCAACTGCGCGAACTGCGACGGCACGACCGTCGCGTGCATCATGAAGTCGAACTCGCTCGCCGTCTGCTCCTTCACCCCGAAGCACCTCGGATGGGGGCCGTTCCAGACGTCGGTCGACGCGGCGCTGTGGCGCGGGTCGAACGACGCCGTCTACCTGTTCAGCGGCGACGAGTACATCCGGTACACGGATGTCGGCGACGGTCGCGACGACGGCTACCCGCGGCGCATCAAGGGCGCCTGGATCGGCATCCCGACCGCGTTCCAGTCGAACATCGACGCCGCCCTGTGGCGGGAGTCGAACGGGAAGATCTACCTGTTCAAGGGCAGCCAGTACGTGCGGCTCGAAGGTTCCAACGCGACGATGGACCCTGGGTACCCCCAGCCCATCGCGGGGAACTGGAACGGTCTGCCCGCGTCCTTCACGAGCGGGATCGACGCCGCGTTCTGGCGCGAGTCGAACGACAAGATCTACTTCTTCAAGGGCAACCAGTACGCGCGGCTCACCACCGCGACCGCCACGATGGACGCCGGGTACCCGAAGCCCATCGCCGGCAACTGGACCGGGCTACCGGCCTCGTTCACCGGCGGGATCGACGCCGCCCTCATGCGCCGCGACAACCACAAGATCTACTTCTTCCGCGGGAAGCGGTACGTGCGGATCGACGGGGAGACGTCGGCCATGGACGCCGGCTACCCGAACTGGATCGACAAGAACTGGATGCCGTTCCCGCGGTGAGTCCGCTCGCGTCGCCCGCCGCTGCAGCCCCTGGGCTCCGGCAGCGGCGGGCGGCGCGTCCGGCCCACCTGTGGACCGGCCCGGGTGCAGCGCGGGCGTTCTCCGCTAGGTTCGCGCCGTGCCCGCGTCGACTCCCGTCCCGATCCGCCCGTTCGTGGTGGACTTCGTCCGCGAGGCCGGGCACACGGTCACCGGCCCCAGCTGGATGCACGTCGCCGGCCCCCGGACGAACGTCGTCATCGACGAGCACGAGGGGACGCTCACAGCGCGGCGGGTCGACGGCGAGGACGTGCTGGGCGCCCGGCTCGTCACCACCGAGCCGCAGGTCATGGAGAGGTTCCTCGTGACGGAGGTCGTCGCCGGCTGGCGGCGGGCGCACGGGCTGCGCCCCCTCGGCGACCGGTCGCTGCGCAGGCCCCGGTCGCACGAGGTGGTCCGTCACCCCGACGGGACGTCCGCGGTCCGACGCCGGTCCGACGGTGCCCTCGTGGCGTGGCGTCTCTCGCGGGCCGACGCGGCGCGGTTGGCGGCGACGTGCGAGCACCCGGTGGAGACCGTGGTCGCGGCGGCGAAGGAGCGACAGGGCAGGCCCGTGTGGACCGGGTCCACCCTGGCACCGCTCGTCCGGTCGCTCGTCCTCCTGGTCGTCCTCGTCGGCGCCCTGGCCGCGATCAAGTTGCCGAGGCACGTGGGTTCCTGGGAGTTCGTCGTCGGCTCGTCGGCGGGGTTGCTGGCCTGCGTCGCGGGAGTGACCTGGTTCGTCGTGCGGACCAGACGGGGACGGCGACGCACCGGCGACACGCTGGACCGTGCCCGTCCCGGCGCTGCGACGTGGCGCTGCCTGGCCGCACCGGGGTTCGCTGCCGCGATGGCAGCCGCCGGCGTGCGGGAGAAGCTGCCCACGCGACGGCAGATCGAGGTCACGCTGGTCGAGACGCCGACGGGGATCGAGGTGTGGCGCAACGGCCGCACCGAACCCCTTCGCGAGGTGCCGTGGGACCGGGTCGGGTCGGTGGACTGCGAGCCGGTGTCGGCCTCTCCCGTGTGCGTCCTCGTGGTGCGCGACGTCGACGGCGGACGGGTGCCCGTGATCCTGCTGCGGGACCGCACCGGCGCGCAGCGGCCCGCCACAGCGCAGGCCACCGAGGAGTACGCAGCGCACCTGCGCGATCTCTACCTGACGCCCCGCTGACCGCCGCCTCCTCCGCGCGGGCCGGGACGTCCCCGGTCACGGACCGTAGGGCAGGGTGGCCTCGATGATCCGGGTCGTCGCCGCGGCACCGTCCTCCCCTGCGTAGGCGTCCCGGACCTCGTCGGCGGCGCGCCGGATCGCGGGATCGGTCAGGACCCGTCGCACCGCGGCGGCGAGGTCGGTACGGACCCGCTTCGGCCGAACGGCGACGGCGTTGCCACGTGCGGCGCACCTCTGCACGTGCCAGGTCTGCTCCGGCTGCAGCCCCATGCCGACGAACGGAACACCCGTCGCGCACGCGGTCTGCACCGTGCCCTGACCGCCGTGGAGGACGGCGGCGTCGACGAGGCCGCCCAGCCGGTGCGCCGGGAGCAGGTCCGTGACGTGGACGTTCGGCGGCACGGCGTCGCCGTCGGCGTCGTCGAGATAGTGCCGGATCGGCGCGACGACGTTGATCGGCAGTGAGCCCAGGACCCGAGCCGCGTCGAGTGCGAGCGACCGGTCCGCCGAGGAGCCGAGACCCAGGTAGACGAGCGGCTCCGGCCGGGCGGCGAGCTCCTCGACGACCGGTGGGAGAGGGCCGTCGATGTGCGCGAAGATCGGCCCGACCCGCTCGAACGTCTCCGGCAGGTCGAACCCGTCGAGCTCCCACGGCATCTCGGTGACGAGGTTGCGGTCGGCCGTCAGCAGCGACGCGACAGTCCGGAGCGGAGGCACGCCGTGGGCCCGCGCGACGTGCGTGAAGGCGCGTGGGGCGAGCGGTGCGGAGGTGTAGACCCAGCGGAAGACCGCGGTGGCGACCCGGTCCGCCCACCGGGCGAGGCGACCCTCCCCCGGCACCAGGTACAGGGTGCGCGTCTGCGCGACGTGCGGTCCGGTGAGCGCGAACGGCACGGGGAAGAACAGCGGCACCCCCTCGGCCCGCGCCGCGATGAAGGACGTCAGGTTCGACCCGGTCACCACGGCGCGCGCACCCGAGTCACGGATGAGCCGCCGCTCGAGGTCGACGCGCGCACCGACCAGCTCCCGGGTGAACGGGCTACGCACCGAGCGGCCCTGGTCGAACGCGAGCGCCTGGTCCCGCTGGGCCCGGGTCCACGCCGGGCGGCCCGCCACGTACTCGAAGCCCGCGTCGCGGACCAGCGGGACGTAGTCGTCCTCGTAGCCCAGGAACAGGACCCGGTGGGCGGGGTCGAGCGCTCGCGCGACCTGGATCATCCGCGTGGTCTCGGCGAGGTTGAACGTCACCGGGCAGAACAGGACGGTGGCCACGTGGGGACGACCTCTCGATGCGGCGGACGTGCCTCCGTCCTGACGGTAGCGCGGGCGTCTGGCCGCGAGCGTCTCTCGTCGGAACACGAAAGTCCCCGGGAAGACCTTCGCCTGCCGGTGCAATTCCCAACTTTCACCGGGTGCCGTCGATGACGCGTGGTCGCCTGATTTCCCAGCACGCCACATTCGCTCCGAATGCCGGTCGCCAGCGCGCCCGGTGCCCGATTTTTAAGCCTTTCACCGGAGCAGTCGCCCCGAGTACCGTCGGCATCGGGGCCGGTTTGTCCGGACCGGCGGCAAATGTCCGCTAGGGGGCGGCGATGGACGCTGATCGGGTTGGTGAATCTTCCGAAGGCACACGTGTGCCCATCCCTGGCGGGGATGCCGGTCCGCCAGAGGAGCGCATTCTCGAGCTGCGTGTCCACGGCGTCAGCAATACGCCTCCCGCCTCCCTCCTGGAGGTCGACGAGGACGACGTCGAGAAGGTCCGCGGAGACAGCCTCGGCAGCTTCTGGACGCTGACGCCCACGGCACTGGAACACGCGCACAAGGCCGACCCGACTCATCACGACCACATCAGACGGACAGTGCACCGGGAGGCCTACTCGTGGGGGCAGATGGCCCGGAACTCGGCCACGGCCCCCGCGGGTGCCAGCAACGAGTGGGTGCAACGGCTCAGCCGCGCCGGGTGGATGTTCCTGGTTCCGCTGGGGCTGGCGAACACCGCCTACTGGAGCCGCCGACTGTCCCGCGACCCGGGGAGGTTCGCGCGGGGAGCGGGGCCCATCCGCGTCTTCGGGCTCGGCCTGACGGTCCTGGTCGTCATGGCGTTCTCCACCGTCTCCCTCGACCTGATCGCGACACAGTGCTTCGCCGCGACAGCCTCGGCGTGCCCGTCGCGCCCGGCCTTCCTCACCTCGCTGGAGACCCTCACCTGGACCCAGCGGCTCGCCGTGATGTCGCTCGTCCCTGTCGCGGTGCTGCTCTTCCTGCTGTGGCTGTCTGCCGGCTCCAGGGTCCGCTACGAGGAGGCGACCTCCGGTACCGACTCTCCGAGGGCCGCCAAGCGCGCGGACGATGACGAGAACGACGACGAGGAGGACGACGACGACGAGGACGAGGACAGAGGGCCCGCCGGGGTCGATCAGGAAGGGAACCCGTGGACGCTCGCGCACGCCAGCCTGTGGTCGCGCTGGAGCCTGACGAACGCCATGGCTCAGCTCCACGTCGCCGCAGGCCTGGGCGTGCTCGTCATGGTTCTGGCCGCGGCCCACGCCTGGGGACCGCAGGCGGACTGCCGCAACCTGCACGACTTCATCGACCACGTGCCCTCCTGCTCGACCGGCCTGGCCGGCGCCGAGGAGGTGTCGGCCTGGCTCTTCCTCGGCGGCGCCATCGTGGAGGCCTCGACGGTCTTCTTCGTGTGGAGGGCCCAGCACCGGACGATGCACAGCTCCCCCACGGGCGCCAGCTACCGAGCGTGGACCCGCGGCGTCCTCGTCGTCGCCGTCGTGCTCTTCGTGGCCGAGCTGGCGCTGCTGGTGGTGCCGAACGACGAGCCGACGCCCGAGAGGCTGGTCGGGCTCTCGTTCTTCCCGGCCACGGTGGTCGTCGTGCTCCTCCTGATCGCCCTGATTGCGACCACGTGGCGAGCTCGGCCGGGCCGGACGTGGATCGCGACGGTGGGAGCACTCCTCGTCGCTGTGCCCCTGTGGTACTGGGCGGTCAAGCAGTGGCCCGGGGAGTCCGAACCGCCACCGTGGACCCTGGTTGTCGCAGCCGCAGCGGGAATCGTGCTGATCGTGGCGGTCGCCGTCCGGTGGCGACCTGGCGCCCGACCACAGGGATCGCCCGACCCCAGGGTCGAGGGCTGGCGGGGGACTGCTCCCGCCGTGCTGCTCGTGCTCTCGCTCGGCGCCGTCGTGATGCTCACCAGCCTGGTGGTCGTCGTCGCCGGAGACTGGCTCAACGGGAGTGCGCCGGTGCCGTGCCTGGACGTCGCCTTCACACCGTCTCCCACAGAGATGTGCCAGCCACCGCTGGACCTGGGCCAGGCCGACGACGGCCTCGCCGCGAGGATGCTCCTGCCGCCGATGTACCCGATGTTCACGGTGACGCTCCCTGTCGGGCTCGCGCTCTCTGCAGTGATGCTCGCCGTCGTCACCGTCGTGCGTCTTGCGGCTGCGGCGAAGAAGAAGGCCGAGGTGTCGGCGGCGGCGACAGGCGAGCCACGCGAGACGCTCGCGGAGGCCCGGCGGGCGGACTACAAGGCCCAGCAGGCCGCGGGTTCCCTGAGGAAGCTCGCCGGACGCCCGGACCTGACGGACGCTCGTCGACGCGCCCGGAGACTGGCTGCGGCAGCCAAGTACTCCGAGCGCGTCCTCGGGGCCGTCGCGCTGGCGTTCGCGATCGCGCTGATCGGCATGATCCTGATCTCCGTCCGGCCGGCGTACGTCAGCAGTGATCTCACTGCGATCCTGACGTTCGTCGGGATCTGGTTGACGGTGCTCCTGTGGTCCACGCTGCTCCTCCGGGTCGTCACGAAACCCTCAGGACAGCGACCGGCAGGGTTGCTGTGGGACCTCATCTGCTTCCTCCCCCGCAGCGCCCACCCCTTCGGCCCGCCGTGCTACGCCGAGCGTGTCGTCCCGGAGCTGGCAGGACGTGTCTCGAGCTGGCTGGCCGAGGACCGGATGCCCGACGACAAGGACGTGCGACGAGTCGTCGTGATCTCGGCGCACAGCCTCGGCGCGGTGCTCGCCGTCGCCACGCTGTTCACCCTGCCGCCGGACACGACGCACCGCCGGGTGGGTCTCCTGACGTACGGCGCACAGCTGCGCCCGTACTTCGGCAGGTTCTTCCCCGAATTCCTCGGGCCGCAGGTCCTCGGGACGGACGGCTGCAACGCGCCTCGGCTGACCGATCGGACGCCGTGGCCGGTGCCACCCTTCGCGGCCGACGGGGTCAGACCGGGTGCGCGGGTGAAGGACGGGGTCGTCCCGCCCGGCGAGGAGGGTCCCGAGAAGGCCGCGCAGACGCTCATGGCGATGCTCCGCCACCCGGGAGAGTCCGAGCCCGCGTGGATCAACCTGTGGCGCGCCACCGACCCGCTCGGGATGCCGGTCGCGAGCGACGTGCCGAACTTCATCGACCGCGCGGCGGAGGAGCTCGACGCCACGTCCTTCGTCGCCACGGTCGGGAAGCACGGTGGGTACCCGCGCACGACCGCGTACCGGCGGGCTTTCGACGACGTCGTCGACCGGCTCGGTTGAGGTGCGCGCGCTGGGCAGCCGCCGCGTCGACTGACCGGCGGAATCGCGTCGCCCCCGGCGAGCGCCTCGCCGTACGGTTCCGGGATGGCTCCTGTCATCGTCGTCACCGGGGCGATGGCCGCCGGCAAGTCGACCGTCGCCGATGCGCTGGCCCGGTCCTTCCCGCTGGCCGCGCACGTGCGCGGCGACGTCTTCCGCCGGTTCGTCGTGAGCGGACAGGCGTCGATGGACCCGCCGCTGTCCCCCGCCGGACGCGCCCAGCTCGACCTGCGGCACACCATCGCGGCCCGGACCGCGGACGCGTACGCCGCCGCCGGGATCACCGCGGTGGTCCAGGACATCCTGCTCGGCCCCGACCTGGCGCGCTTCACCGCGCAGGTGCAGACCCGCCCGTGCTACGCGGTCGTCCTGGCACCGAGCGCGGAGACGCTCGCGGCCCGCGACGCCGCCCGGCACAAGCGCGGGTACGGGGCCTGGACCGCGCAGGAGTTCGCGGACGCCGCCCGGCAGACGCCCGGCGGGCTGCACGTCGACACCACGGGGTGGACCGTCGCCGAGACGGTGCGCCAGATCCTCGACCACCTGGACGACGCTCGGGTCGCCTGATCCGGCACCCGTGCCTCGGCGGCAGCGGGGCCGCCCTGGCAGGATTCCCGACATGACGGCCGAACCACCGACCGCTGGTCCGCTCGACGCCTTCCGCGCGGTGTGGGACCACGTGCTCACCCTCCCGCCGGCGGCGCGGGCGATGTTCGCGCTCGGGTGCGCGGAACGTCAGGTCCGTGCGGCGGACAGGCACGCCGAGCTGCTGTCGGCGCTGGAGGCGGGCTGGACCGTCGCCCGTGGTGGGTCCGTCGACCTGGCGGCGGTGCGGGCGGAGCTCGACGCCCGCGACGACCTCGACGACGACGACGTCGCTGCGACGTACTTCGCGCTCGGTTCCGCGGTCGGCGACCCGCAGGACTGCCGAGCGGCCGCCTCCCGCGCGATGGACGCGGCCTTCGCCCGCGCCGAGGACGACGAGGACGCGACGGGCTTCCGCCCCCTGGCCGACGACGCCACCGGTGCGCCCGTCACGGCAGAGCTCGCGTGGCAGCAGGCGGCGGCGGCGAGGCTCGCCACGGACGGGCCGACGGAGGCCGTGATGGCCTGGCTCCGGCGGTAGTGGGGGATCGTCGGATCCGGGGTGCGCCGTTCGTAGAACAGCCGAGAGTCGCCGCAGGTGGCGGCCGGACGAGGGAGCCGTGAGATGACGCAGTACCTGATCTCGTTCAACGAGGGCGCGATGGACCACATCACCGCCGAGGACCTGCCGGACGTGGGCAAGGCCGCGCACGCGGTCTTCCAGGAGGCCGTGGACGCCGGCGTGTGGGTGTTCGGCGGCGGGCTGAACCCGCAGCAGGCGAGCGTCGTGGCCCCGGACGGGCTGGTCACCGACGGCCCGTACCCGGAGACCAAGGAGGTCATCGGCGGTCTTGCGGTCGTCGACGTGGCCACCCGCGGCGAGGCCCTGGCGTGGGCAGCGAAGTTCGCCGCCGCGTGCCGGTGCGCGCAGGAGGTCCGTGAGCTGGGGGCCGACCCCGAGTCGGCGGCGGTGCTCCGCGAGGCTCTGGAGCGCCGCTGATCTTGTGGTGAGGTTGCCCGATGAGTCCCCTGCCCGTGCGCGCCGTCCGGGTGCAGGACCAGGAGCCCGTCCCGACGGGCGTGTGGTTCACGCAGGTGCCGGCCGTCGCGCAGGTCCTGCGCGACGGCTGGCCGCTGGACCAGGTCACGGTCCTCGTCGGGGACAACGGCTCCGGGAAGTCCACGCTGCTCGAGGCCGTCGCCATGATGTTCGGCATGGGCGCCGAGGGTGGCTCGACCGGCTCCCGGCACGCCACCCGACGGTCGGAGTCCGAGCTGTGGCGGTACCTGCGCCTCGAGCGCGAGATCGGTGCACCGCGAAGCGGCTTCTTCCTGCGCGCCGAGACGATGCACTCCTTCTTCTCCTACCTGGAGGACAACCCGGGCGGCCCCGAGCCCGTCTTCCATGAGATGTCGCACGGGGAGTCGTTCCTCGCGCTCGTCACCGATCGGATGAAGCCGAAGCGTCCCGGCTTGTTCCTGCTCGACGAGCCCGAGTCCGCCCTCTCGTTCACCGGCTGCCTCGCGCTGGTTTCCCACCTGACGGCGTTGGTGCGCAGCACGCCGTCGCAGGTCCTGCTCTCGACGCACTCACCCGTGCTGGCGGCGATCCCCGGCGCGACGATCTTCGAGGTCGGCGACTGGGGCCTGCGGCGCTGCGCCTGGGACGAGCTGGAGCTGGTGCAGCGCTACCGCGGGTTCCTGGACGACCCGCAGCGCTACCTGCGGCACGTGGTCGACGACCCCGACGCGCGGGGCTGAGTCTTCACCACACCTTGACACCGATCCTCCACGGACCCCGGCACCCCGCGGATACGGTCACCCGGGCAGTGGGGGCGACGGACGGGAGACACGGATGGCCACGATGACGCGCGCCGAGGTCGTGCGGCGGGTCGGGGCGGGTGTCGTCGCGCTCGTCGCGGTCGGGGTCGCCGCGACGTCGATGGGCGACGGGACGTGGGCGCTCCTCGGCGACGGGTTCCGGGCGCTGCTGGGCGAGGGATCGACCTCGACGGCCGGGGACGCGCTCCGGATGATGCTGGCCGACGGGTGGACGGCGCTCACGCTGGCGCTCGGGCTGGTCCCGGCGGCGGCGCTCGTGCTCGTCGCCGCGTCGCGCTCGGACCACCCGTCGCCGCGCACGACGCGTCTCGTCGTCGGGCTCGTCGCCACCGGGGTCGTGCTGCTCGTCGTCGGCGTGGCGGCGCTGTCGACGGACCCCACCTCCGTGCGCCTCGCGGCCCGCTCCTGGTACTTCACCGTCGGGTCGCCGCGCATGCTCGCGGGGCTCTGGCTCGCGTTCCTGGCCGCCGGCGCGGTCGCCGCCGGCACGGGGGTGCTCCTGAGGCGTCGGGGCGCGGTCGTCGTCGGCGCGGTGCTCGCGGCAGTCGGCGCGCTCGCGACCCTGCTCTCCGCGGGTGCCGGGATGGCGCTGACCGTCTGGTCGCTCGGGCGCTACCGCGGTGGCGCGACGTCGGTCACCGTCGTGCTGCGCGACGGCTCCCTCGCGTTCGGGTTCGTCGCGGCCGTCGCCACGGTCGTCGCCGGGTGGGGCGCGGTCGCGGCGTGGCGGCGCCTCGCGCACTGGGCAGCGCCACGGGCCGCCGAGCGCAGTGAGGCGCAGGCCCGACGTCGCCGACTGGTCGCCCGGGGGACGGTGGGCGCCCTCGTGCTCGCGCTCGCCATCGCCGTCGGTGCGCGGGTGGCAGCGCGAGAGCTGGTGCCGGACGTGGTGGCCGATCCCGTGCTCGCGACCTGCGTGGAGCGTGCGCTCGGTGTCGGCCAGGGCCGTGGTCTCGCGCCCGACCGGTTCGACGAGGTGTACGTGATCGAGTGCCCGTGGGACGGCGACGGCGACCAGGTCACGTCGCTCGCCGGCATCGAGCGGCTCACGTCCGTGCACGAGATCGACCTGTCCGGTCAGGACGTGGCGGACGTCGGTCCGTTGGCGGCGCTCACGGACCTGAGGTCCCTGCGGCTCACCGGCAACGCCCGGCTCGACGACCTGTCGGCCCTGACCGGGCTCCCCCTGGAGAATCTCGGCTTGTCCAGCACGGGCGTGAGCGACCTCGAGCCACTGACGCGGACGCCGTCCCTGCTGTGGGTCGGCCTTGCCTGGACGCGGGTGTCCGACCTCGGCCCGCTCGCTGCCTCGGCCGGCCTGATCGAGCTCGACCTCCGGGAGGCGGCCGTCACGGACCTGTCGCCCCTGGCAGGGGCTGCGTCGCTCAGCAAGCTCGACGTGCGGGACAACCGGGTCGCCGACGTGACCCCGCTCGCCTCGCTGCCCGCGCTCGACGAGCTCTGGATCGGCGGCAACCCGGTCACGGACCTGCGCCCGCTGCTCGACGCCCCCGCCCTGCTCGGGGTGGACGTCGAGGGTCTGGACCCGCTGACGCCGGGGATCGACGAGCTGCGGGCGCAGGGCGTGTACGTCAACGGGTACGCCTGACGTCTCCGCCTACCGGGCGCAGCCGACGCGTTCGGTGTCGACGGTGATGTCGTCCATCCAGACGTCGAAGTGGTCGGGCGTCGGGCCGCCCTGGTAGAGCTGCCAGCCGATCTTGATGGTGTCCGCGGTCGGCAGCACGAAGTCGACCGGGGCTCCCCCGTGCTCGGTCGTGGTCACGGTCAGGTCGGGCTGTGCGACCCCGTCGAACCACACGGCGACCCGGTTGTCCGGACCGGACCACTCGAACTCCACGCACTGCCAGCGGTCCTCGGCCGTCGGGGCGGACTCGCGCCAGCTCGTCCAGTCGCCGGTCGGGCCACCGTCGGCGCCGATGCCCCAGAACGTCGCATCGGGTCCGACGGTCGGGGCGAACTGCCCGCCGAGCGGCCGGACGACCTCGTCGCTGCCCGAGCCGGTGACCTCGACGAGCGTGAAGTGCGCCCAGTCGGGGGCCGTCGGGAAGTCGTCGACCTTGAGCCGCAGCCGGCCCCAGAACGTGTTGTCGGGCGCCGCGACGTCGTGCACCCGCAGGAACGCCGCGCCGTTGCCCTCGGTGTGCACGCGCAGCACCTTTCCCGCGCGACGGTCCCGCTCGACGTGCAGCGTCCCGTGTCGGGTGTCGATCCCCCAGTCGAGGCTCGCGGCCCCGCCCACCGGCAGCGACTCGAAGTCCTCGCAGAACATCGCGTCCGAGCGGGTGCAGGGGCCGCGCTGCGCGGGCCCACCCGGCCCGTGCGGCACGGCCGCCAGCACCGCCGCGGCGATCGTGAGCAGCGTGAGTCCCGTCCTGATCCTGGTCATGCGTGCGCCCCCTGCGACGTCGAGGTGTGTCAGGACCTCGCAATCTAGGTGGCGGCCACAGGGCTGAAACGATTGGTCGTCCTCAGCCCGCCTCGACGGGCAGCCAGAGCTCGACCGTGGCGGTGCTGAAGTCGTCCGCGCGGTCGACGACGGCGACCACCTCGGGGCCGGGGCGGAGCCGCCACGGGTTCGACGGGAACCACTCGGTCGCCGTCGCGGCCCACACAGCCTGCAGGGTGTCCGGGTACGGACCCGCCGCGCGGAACACGGCCCACGACCCGGCCTCGACCGGGATCACGTCGAGGTCGCCGGGGACCTCGACCGCGTCGCTGACGGCGACGCCGTGCAGGTAGGTGAGGTCGGTGCCCTCCCGACGGTCCGGGTCGAGGTCGGTGCTCACGGCGAGCAGGCCGCGCGGCTCGGTGTCGCCGAGCGCCTTCAGCCGCAGGTGCTCCTGCGGGTCCAGCGAGCCGACGTGCCGTGCGATGGCGGGGTTGACGCCGTGGTGCACGAGCGGGACGCGGGCGGCGTGCCCGGCGAGGCGGAAGGCGGGTCGGGTGACGAGGTGGACGTCCATGGGGTCTGCTCCTTCGACTGTCAGGCGGAACCTGAGGCGTGGCTGGGTGCGGAAGGGGCCACCGTCGCGCCGGGCCTGGCCGGGGCTGATGCCGTGCACGGACCGGAACGCCCGGCCGAAGGCCTCGGTCGAGCCGTAGCCGTGGCGCACGGCGATGCCGAGCAGGTCCCCGGACCCGGTGACGACCTCCGCCGCGGCGACCGTCATCCGCCGGCGGCGCACGTACTCCGACAGCGGCATACCGGCCAGCGAGGAGAACATGCGGCGCAGGTGGTACTCGGTGGTCCCGAGCGACGCGGCGGCGCGGACGACGTCGAGCTCCTCGGTGAGGTTCTGCTCGACGAGGTCCACGAGCCGGTTGAGCGAGGCGATCACGGTGCTCCCTTCCGCGGTCAACTCTCCGGTCCGCACGACCCGTCCCGCCCGATCATCGCGGTCCGATGCGATCAGGTCCGCGTCACCCGAAGGGGGCGACGGCTCGATCGATCGGGCGAAAAAGGTGCGAATCGGACACGTCCTGGCCGACGCACCCGCACACTCGACCCTGGCGCGGAGCGCGTCGTCGTCAAGCCTGGAGGATCGCCCCGTGTTCGGCAGCCGCACCGCCCTCGCTGACCCGCTTCCCGAGCACGGTGACGACTGGTCCGCCGACGAGCTCGCGGCCGTCCAGCGGCGGCTCACGGTCGCCGCGACGGTGGATCCCGCCCCCGGTCGGGTCGCGGCGCTCCTCGACGAGGTGCCCGACACGCCCCGGAACGTCGCGTCGCTCATCGAGCACCTCGTGGCCGAGCACGCCCGACGCGTGCGCGGCGAGGGCCGGACGCGGCAGGTCGTCTCGGGTCCGCGTCCCGACGGGCCCGTCGCCGGGGTCGGGCACCTCCTCGTCGTGCGGTGGCTGACCCGACGCCACGCGACCGGCCGCCGGGTGATCCGACGGGTGTCCTACGCTCCCGCGACGACCGCACCGGCCGAGCGGACCGGCCGACTGGTCCTCCGGCACCTGGCGGACGAGCTCGCGACGGCCTGAGGCGGTCACCAGCAGACGCTCGAGCCGTCAGCGAACCGCCTCGGCGCCCCGGGTCGTTGGCGCACTCCTGTGCTCGACCCGCCGGCGGATCAGGACGAAGCAGAGGCCGCTCACGGCGAGGTGCACCAGCACCAGCAGGATCACGTCGGGGTGCGCGAGGTCCACGTCGACCCCGGTCGGCAGCCAGCCCGTGCCGCCGAGCACCAGCCGGTTCACGCTCAGCTGTGCGACGTGGAACGCGACCGCGACCAGCAGGGCGCCGCGCACCGGGACGCGTCGCGCGGCGACGAGCACGAGCCCGAACACGACGAGCTGCACGACGTACTCCACGGGATCGGCCCCGTCCGGGAACACCGTCGGCGCGCCGGGTGCCGACCCGAGGACCGTGGCCGACGCCCAGTGCGCCGCACTGATGACCAGGCTCGTGAACGGGAAGAGCACGGTCGTGACCAGCGTCGCGGCGGCGACCCGCCATCCGTCGCGGATGGTCGTCCAGGTGTAGCCGCGCAGTGCCAGCTCCTCCGGGAACGCCTCGAAGAGCAGGAGCACGAGGGTGTTCAGCAGCAGGAACCGGACGAGCGCTCCCGGGTCGATGCCGCCGATCTCGACCCCGCCGACCAGCCACGCAGGGACCCAGACGAGTGCGCCGACGCCGAGGCCCACGCCGAGCCCGACGGCGACCGGCAGCGCGACGGGCCGGTCGAGGCCGAGCCCCGGGAGCGAGCGGCGGTCGGCACGCGTGCGCAGCAGGACGACGGCAGGGACGACCAGCGCGGACGCGAGCACCGCCTGCAGGACCATCACCCCGGCCTCCCCGAGCGAGAGCCACCGACCCACCGCCTCGCCCACGCCGATCGCGACCCCGACACCCACCCCGAGCACCAGCCAGCCGAGCGCCCC
The DNA here is from genome assembly GCF_001424195.1 of Cellulomonas sp. Leaf334. Taxonomy (GTDB): domain Bacteria; phylum Actinomycetota; class Actinomycetes; order Actinomycetales; family Cellulomonadaceae; genus Cellulomonas. The sequence continues at coordinate 532,109 of NZ_LMOO01000008.1, forward strand.
TCGCGCCACGGTCCGCCCACGACTGCCGTCCATCGTCACTCCCCTGTCGGCCTGCCCCTGCGCCCATGGTCTGGTCGGCCGGTCGTGACCGCGTCCATCGAAAGGCTGACGAGAATCCCTGCAGGTCCGCCGTCAGGCGACGTCGGGCCGGGTCATCAGGGGCGACCGCAGGTGCAGCTCCAGGCGGGGGCTGGTCAGCGGCACCGTGCTCCACGTCGCGACGGCCGTGCCCGCGTCCGCGTCGACCACCAGCCGGACCCGGTGCGGGGTGGTGATGACGCACAGGTGCGCGACGAACGTCCGGCCCTGCCAGGCGCCGGACGCCACGACCGGCCGACCGAGCGGCGAGCTCTCCCGCCAGGTGCCGTGACCGACCTCGACGACGAGGTCGGGTCCGAGCCGCAGGACCCATCCGCCGTCCACCGGCTCCAGCACGACGGCTGTCCCGTCGGGCAGGGCCGAGTCCTCGGCCGACGCGTCGATCGTCGCCTCGACGGTACGCCCGACGCGAGACCCGGTGACCGGGGCGAGCGAGAGCTGCCGCAGCCGGTCGGCGAGAGCGTCGTCCTCCTTGGGGTCCCCGGCGGCGTCCATCCCGGGGAGCAGGCACTCCCAGAGCGCGTCGAGCACCTCCTGGGCCTCCCCCTCAGCCGTCACGGCGACCACGAGGTCGTGCGACGGGACCACCACGCACTGCTGGCCGAACGCACCGTTGCCGTGGAAGCCGTGACGCGACATCCAGAGCTGGTAGCCGTAGCCGCAGGCGAAGTCCGCGTCGTCGGACCCGTCGTCCTTGTACGGCGTGCTGTCGACGTGCTTGGTGGTAGCGAGGTCCACCCACTCGCGCGGGACGAGCTGCCGGTCACCCCAGCGCCCGCCGCGCAGCAGCAGCTCACCGAACGCGGCGACGGCCTCGGTCGTCAGGTGCAGCCCGTGGAACCCGAACGCGGCACCGCTCGCGACCCGGTCCCACTCGGCGTGCTCGATGCCCATCGGCGTGAACAGGCGGTCGTCCAGCCAGGTCGGGAGGTCGCGTCCGGTGACCCGCTCCACCATCCGGGCCAGGACGAACGTGGTCGAGTTGTCGTAGGTGTGCCGGGTGCCCTCGGTGTCGGGCATCGCCGCCCGCAGGAACCCTCGCACCAGGTCGTCCGGCTCCCGCTCCCACGCCTCCGCGAGGCTGTCCGGGCGGTGACCGGTCGTCATGGTCAGCAGGTGGTGGACGGTGAGCCGGCGAGCCTGCTCCGAGACGTCCGGGGGGAGGTGGTCGGGCAGCACGTCGACCACACGGTCGTCGAGGGAGAGCAACCCGTCGGTGACGGCCAGGCCCACGGCGACCGACGTGAACGACTTGGTCAGCGAGTACAGGAGGTGGGGGCGTCGAGCCGTGTACGGCGACCACCAGCCCTCGGCGACGACATGACCGTGCCGGACGACCATGATCGAGTGGCACTCGACGGAGCCCGCCTCGAGCCGGTCCAGCAGAGCGGTCACGGAGCGGGCGGAGACGCCCGAGGCGGCCGGGGTCGACCGTGGGAGGAGGGCACGACGAGGCATCCGGGCACCGTATCCGGACCGCTCCACCGAATTGCCGCCCGCTGCTCGCGACCGGCACGAGCAGCAGGCGGCGGGTGTCACGCGACGGCGGTGGCCTCGAGCTCGACGAGCTGGCCGGGGATCGCCAGCCGGCTCACCCCGAGCACCGTCATGGTCGGGACCGCACCGGCGGCGCCCAGCCGCGCCCCCAGCACGCCGAGGTGCGCCAGGAGCAGGTCGACGTCGGTCGCGTACACGGCGAGCCGGACGACGTCCGCCAGCGACATGCCCGCCGCGCCGAGCACTCCTTCCAGGTTGTCGACGCTCACCGCCAGCTGCGCCGCCATGTCCCCGTCGTGCAGCGGCGCGCCCTCGGGGCTCATCGCCGTCTGCCCGGAGCAGTACAAGGTCCGGGTGCCCCCGGAGACGATCTCCCCCTGCGAGAACCCGAGGTCGAGCGACCACTGCACCGGGTTGACTGCCGTTCGTTCGATCGCCACTTCAGCTCCATTCGTCGTGCGGACGTCGTGCTGACGAGCCTCTCGCCAATACATGACAACCTGTGTCGTGTATCGCCGTAGGGTTGTGATGTGCGCGCCGACAGGCTGGTCTCGCTGGTCCTGCTGCTCCGCCAGCACGGCCGCCTGTCCGCGACCGCGCTGGCCGGCGAGCTGGAGGTCTCCACCCGCACCGTGCTGCGCGACATCGAGGCCCTGTCCTCGGCGGGCGTCCCGGTGTACGCCGAGCGTGGACGGCACGGCGGGTTCGCGTTGCTGCCCGGCTTCCGGACCGAGCTCACCGGGCTGAGTCACGACGAGGCGCTCGCCCTGCTTCTCGCCGGGTCCCGGCGCGGCGGGCAGTCGTTCGGCCTCGGCTCCGCACTGGCGTCGGCCATGCTCAAGGTGGTCGACGCCCTGCCCGAGAACCAGCGGGCCGCCGCGGCGGGCGCGACCCGACGGCTCCTGGTCGACCCGGAGACCGACCTGCTTGCCCGCCGGCTCGCCGTCGACGAGGTGCCTGACGCCGTCGTGACGGAGGTCCGGCGCGCGGTGGTGACCGGGCACAGGCTGCGGATCCACTACGAGGCCGTGGGCGACGAACCGCGCTGGCGCACGGTGGACCCGATCGGCCTGGTCACCGTCCGGGGCCAGGGGTACCTGCTGGCGACGCGGTCGGGCGAGGACCGCACCTACCGGTTGTCCCGGATCCTGGCCGCCGCGGAGCTCCCCGAGCTGGCGCAGCGGCCCGACCGGGTCGACCTGGGCCAGGCCTGGCAGGAGCGCAGCGCGCAGTTCCGGGCGGGCGGTGAGCTCGTCGCGGTCCTGGTGCGGGTGGACACCGCGCGGCGCGACGAGCTCGTGCGCACCTCGCTGACCGTCCTGTCCGACGAGGCCGGCCCCGACGGCTGGTCACGGCTGGAGGTCACGTTCCAGGACACGCGGCACGCGCAGTGGGCGCTGTGGCAGCTCGCCACCGGTGCGGAGGTCCTGGACCCGCCGTGGTTGCGCACCTACCTCCACGAGCGGGCTGCCACGCTGGCTGCCCGGTACGCCGTGCCCCGGTAGCGGCCTCGGGCCGGAAATGAGCGGCGGATGAAACGCCGCCTTGAACGATTCACACCCTGTCCCCGTCTCGTCGGGGAGTGGTTCCTTCCAGGGGAAAGCGCTTTACCCTCCGAGAGGAAACCCATGTCCAGCACAGCACTCCAGAAACAGCGACGCTCCTCGCGCGTCGCGCTCGCCGGTGGTCTCGCCCTCGTCCTCGCCGGGCTGCTGGGCGTCACGTCCGCACTGACCGCGAACGCGGCCAGCGTCGACACGAGCGCCTGGTACCTGCTCGTCAACCGGCAGTCCGGGAAGGTCCTCGACGTCGCGGGCACCTCGACTGCCGACGGCACCGTCATCCAGCAGTGGTCGCGCAACGACGGCCCCTGGCAGCAGTGGCAGTTCGTCAGCGCCGGCGACGGCTACTACAAGCTCAAGGCCAAGCACTCCGGCAAGGTCATCGACCTGTGGGCCTGGAGCACCTCCGACGGAGGCGAGTTCCGGCAGTACCAGGACCTCAACGGCTGGAACCAGCACTTCAAGCTGTCCGACTCCGAGGGCAGCCGGATCCGCCTGATCAACCGGCACAGCGGCAAGGCCCTCGGGATCCAGGACCGGTCGACCTCCGACGGCGCCTGGGCGACGCAGTCGACCGACAACAACCAGTACAACCAGCAGTGGGAGCTCATCAAGGTCGGCTCCGGCGGTGGTAGCACCACGTCGCCGCCGTCGAACGGTGGCTCGTTCCCGTCGTGGCCGTCGGCGTCGGGTCAGCAGAAGGTGTCCTCGACGATCAACGTCTCGGGCACGCTCGACGGTGGGTACGTGCGGTACTACGGGATCTCCTCGGGTGACCAGGACGAGTCGCAGCCGCCGATCTTCCAGCTCTCCGACGGGGG
>NZ_LMOO01000009.1 GCF_001424195.1 Cellulomonas sp. Leaf334
CCAGATGTTCTTCGGGGCGAAGTAGAACAGCGAGGGTGCCACGGTCCCGGAGGACATGGCGTTCTGCGAGGCGGAGCCCAGCTCGGAGAAGTTGTTCACGAGGCTGAAGTTCATCGAGCCCCAGGACGTCCCGTTGTCGTGCGTCGTGGCGTAGACGAGGTGCTTGCCGTTGTACGGGGCCGTGGTGAAGTCCTTGAGCGAGACCCAGCCCGACCGCGGCGTGGCGAGCACACCCGAGGAGGACCACCGGTAGCTCGACGGCAAGGAGCACGACGGGGTGTTCGTGGGTGTCGGGGTCGGCGTCGGGTTCGTCGTGGGTGTCGGTGTCGGTGTGGGTGCGACGCTCCCGTTGCAGGGGGTGCCGTTCAGGCTGAAGCTCGTCGGTGCCGGGTTGCTGCCGCTGTACGCGCCGTTGAACCCGAACTCGACGGTGCCTCCCGCGGGGATCTGCGGGTTGTAGCTGACGTTCCTCGCCGTCACCTGGTTGCCGCTCTGCGTGGCGGTCGTGCTCCAGGCCTGCGTCACGGTCTGGTTCCCGGGGAACGCCCAGGTGAGCGTCCAGCCGTTGATCGCGGAGCCGAGGTTGGTGATCTTGACGCTGGCGGTGAAGCCGCTGTTCCACTGGTTCGAGGTGTAGCTGACCGAGCAGCCGGTGCCGGGTCCCGAGGTCGGGGTGGGGGTCGGTGTGGTCGGCGTCGGGTTCGGGGTGGTCGGGGTGGGGTTCGGGGTGGTGGGGTTCTGGGTGGGCGACGCTGCGTTCAGCGTGTCGAGGGTCGAGGTGTAGGCGGCTTTCTTGTTGCCGGAGCCGTCGAAGAGCAGCGGGGTGCCTGAGGAGCGCCACGAGTCGGTGTCGCGCACGCCCCACACGGAGATGCCGGTGCAGCGGGCGACGTTGAGGCAGGCCTGGACGACGCGGCGGTAGTTCTCCGCCTGCGAGGAGCCGGAGCCCTCGATGTCGAGCTCGGTGATCTGCACGTCGACGCCGAGGGCGGCGAAGCTCGAGATCGTCGTCTGGTAGTTGCTCGGCACGGGGCTCTGCGGGTTGAAGTGCGACTGGAGGCCGACGCAGTCGATGGGCACGCCGCGGGACTTGAAGTCGCGGACCATGGTGTAGACGGCCTGGGTCTTGGCGTGGGTCCAGTCGTCGGTGTTGTAGTCGTTGTAGCAGAGCTTGGCGTTCGGGTCGGCGGCGCGGGCGGCGCGGAACGCGGCCTCGATCCAGTCGTTGCCGGTGCGCTGCAGGTTGGAGTCGCGGCGGGCACCGGAGGAGCCGTCGGCGAACGCCTCGTTGACCACGTCCCAGGAGTGGATCTTGCCGCGGTAGTAGGTGGCGACCTGGGTGACGTGGTTGAGCATCGCGTTGCGCAGGGCGGTGCCGGACATGCTCTCCATCCAGCGGGGCTGCTGGGAGTGCCAGGCCAGTGCGTGGCCGCGGACCTGCTTGCCGTTGCTGCGGGCCCAGTTCACGATCCGGTCGCCGTTGGAGTAGCTGAACTGGTTCTGGTTCGGCTCGGTCGCGTCCATCTTCATCTCGTTCTCGGCCGTGATCATGGTGAACTCACGGTTCGCGATCGTCGAGTACGTCGAGTCGTTCAGCCGGTTCGCGGCGATCGCGGTGCCGAAGTACCGGCCGGACTGTGCGGCGGCGGCCCCGAGCGTGCTGGCAGCCGCCTGTGCGGGCATGGCCGCGGCCAGACCTGCGACGGCCACCGCCAGGCTCAAGGACGCGGCGACGAGGGCGTGTCGCCCTCGCCGTGGTGTTGTCGTCATGGCACACCTCTCTGGGGGCACCGCCCGGGGCCGGTGCGTGCTGTCGGCCGGGCCACTCGTGGACGGACTGCGCCGGACGTCCACGAGCTGCGGTCTCGCACGGCCCGGGGCCGTGACGACCAGCCATGTGAGCGCTCACATTTGCACGCCGGTGGAGGGTGAACCAGGGGTAAAACGTTTCGCGTTTTAACGATCCACCGCCAGCTGCTAGCGGCGCTGCACCCGGGTCACCCACGACGACGACAGGCTCTCGTCCTCCAGGTCGAGCTCGCGCATCATCCGGCGCATCACGGCTTCGTCCAGGTCGCCGGAGTCCCGACGCTCCATGAGGACCTCACGCTGCGCGGCGACGATCTCGCGCCGCAGCCGCTGCGTGCGCAGGCCCTCCTCGGCCGTGGGCACCTGCGAGGGGCTGACCTGGCGGATCGCGGCGGTCAGCCCGGAGGTCTCGTCGGGCACGAGCTCGTCGGCCGAGTCGGGGTCCAGCATGACCGCCGCGGCCGTCGCGCGAGCGCGCCAGACCCCGGAGAGCCGGTCGATGAGCTCGTCGGTGCGCTCCGGTCCCAGGTGCTCGCTCCAGTCCTCGCGCTGCCGCTCCAGCACCTCCTGGACCGCGTCGGCCGTCGCCACCCGGACGGCGGCCTCCTGCGCGGCGTCGCGCACGGACTCGTCCGCCGATCCGACACCCAGCCGCCGGATCACCCACGGCAGGGTCAGGCCCTGGAGGAGCAGCGTCCCGATGGCCACGGTGTAGGCCGCGAGCTGGATGGTCGCGCGCTCGGGGAACGGCTCGCCGGCACTGGTCAGGGGGATCGCGGCCGCCGCCGCGAGGGTCACCACACCGCGCATCCCCGCCCACGACACGACCGCGGACTCGCGGCCGCTCAACGAGTCGCGCGGAGGTCGATGGCTGCCGCGGAGGCGCAGGTGGTCGAAGCGCGCGGTGACGACGATGTAGACCGGCCGCACCAGGATGGCGACGAGCAGCACGACGAGCGACACCGCTATCCCGTGCCCGAGCCCCTGGTCGGAGGCGATGACGTCCCGCACCACCCACGGCAGCTGCATACCGATGAGCGCGAACGTGAACGCCTCGAGCAGCAGGTCGACGGTGGACCAGATCGGTTCCTCGTAGAGCCGCGTCGCGTAGCCCGCGCGCGGCGAGGTGTGTCCCAGGTACAGCCCTGCCGCGACGACGGCCAGCACGCCCGAGCCCGCCAGCTCCTCCGCGGACCAGTACGCCGCGAACGGCGTCAGCAGACCGATCGCGGAGGCGACCACCGGATCGTCGAGCCGCAGCCGGACCAGGTGCACCACGAACGCGATGACCAGCCCCACCGCGACCCCGGCGCCTACCGCGAGCGCGAAGGTCGACAGCCCCTCGGCGAACGCCCACGCCCCCGTCGCGACGCCCGCGAGGGCCACCTTGTAGAGCGTGAGGGAGGTGGCGTCGTTGATGAGGCTCTCGCCGGACAGGAGCGTCATGACGCGCCGGGGGAGGCCGAGGCGCTTGCCGACGGCTGCCGCGGCGACCGCGTCCGGCGGTGCGACGACGGCGCCCAGCACGAGCGCGGCCAGGAACGGGACCGCGGGCTCCATCCACCAGAACACCAGCGCGACGGCGACCGCGCTGACCAGCACGAGCCCGACGCCGAGGCGGGTGATCGAGTTCAGCGACGTCCGGAAGTCGCGGTAGGAGCTCGACAGCGCGGCGGAGTACAGCAGCGGCGGGAGCACGAAGTCGAGCAGGATCTCCGGCTCGATCTCGAAGCGCGGGATCGCCGGCACGAACGAGACGACGATCGCGGCGGCGACCAGGACCAGGGGCGCCGGCCACCCGCGCCGTCGGCACACCGCCGTGACGGCGACCGCGCCCGCGACCAGCAGGAACACCTCGACGCTGTGCACGCAGAGTCCTCCGTCCGCCCTGGTCGCTCCTCGTCGACACTACAAGCGGGCGGTCCGACGACGAGCGTCAGGCGTTCGTGACGCCGTGGTCCCGGCGTCGCAGCGCGCGCGACCCGACGAGGGCCAGGCCGGCACCGACGACCGCGACCGCGAACCCCACCACCGCCAGGACTCCCGCCGACGACGGGGGGATGCCGAGGTGCACGGTGATCCCCAGGATCCGTGACAGGCCCCACGGCAGCAGGGCCATCTGGTCGTTCCACACGGTCAGCGCCCGCTCGAGGCCGATCGCCGCGACGCCGCCGGCCACGACCGCGAGCGCGGTCCCACCGGCCAGGAGGGTCGCGCCGAGAGAACGCGTCGACCCGAGGCCGTAGGCACGCCGGAGCACGAGCCCGACGACGACGAACAGCCAGCAGAACGCCGCGAACGCCACGGTGACGTAGGCGGTGCGCGCCGTCGGGTCGGTCCAGAAGCCGAACCAGTAGCGGCCCGGACCGCGCACCACGAGCGCGACGAGCAGGATGACCGTGCGCAGCAGCACCACCCCGCCGAGCGCGGCCCAGAGGTGGAACGGGTCGCGGCCGCGGACAACCCAGCGCAGCACGACGGCGAGCACCAGCCACGCGCCGAGCGTCGCGACGAGGTGCGCGGGAGCCGCGAACCAGGTGAGCACACCGCGGCTGGCCACCAGGACGAGCGCAGGCAGCGCCCAGACGACGACCCGGTCGGTGCGTGTCGTCGGGGCGGGGACCTCGCCGAGCCGCCAGGGCCGGGTGGCCGCGACGGCGAGGGCCCGCAGGGCTGCCGCGCCGGGGAACCGCAGCGACGTGAACCCGAGGACGAGCACCACCGCGAGCGCGAGGAGCAGCACGCGGGCGAGCCAGGCCATCGCCGGGTCGCGGTCGGCGCGGTCGCTGCCCAGGTCGGCGGCGGTGAAGCTGTACGCGGGCAGGTCGAGGTCGCCCGCGTACCGGTCGACGTGGGCGGTGCGTGCCGCGTGGTACTCCTGCTCGGCGGTCCGCCACCGGTCGAGCGCGGTCGGGCTGCCCGTGTCGAGCCACTCGGCGTGCCGCAGGACGGTCGCCCGGTAGGCGGCGAGCGTGCCCAGCAGGTCGGTCTCGTAGTCGAGCGCGTCGACGAGCGACCGGTAGAGCTCGGGAGAATGCCAGGTGCCGGGTGCCGTGGCGGCGACCTGCTCCCGCATCGCCGCGGACACCTCCGCCGCCCCCGCGCCGTCCGCGATGGCCTCGTCGAGGCTGTCGCGGCTGACCTCGTAGATGCTGTCCAGCGCCGCGGAGTCGCCGGTGACGATGTCCCACTCGAAGATCCACATCATCGGCGGCGGCTCCAGGCCCAGCGCCTTGACCGTCTGCTCCGCGAACGGCCCGATGTACAGGCCGCGGGTGATCGCCTCACGGGACCGTGCGAGCGCCTCGGTGATCTGCGTGGAGGTCGCCGGGTCGGACGACAGCGTCTGCCGCACCCAGTCGCCTGTCACCTGCGACGGCTCCAGGTCGGGGTCCCACGCGAGCCGGGCGGTCCCGTAGGTGTTCAGGTCGTAGAGCTGCCAGAACCCCGTCCGCAGGTACAGCGACATCGGCCCCGCGCGCAGCGGGCCGCCGTCCTGCGTCCAGTTCCAGACGCCCTCGACGTGCGGGTTCGCCGCCAGGAACTGCCGCAGCGCCTGCGCCTCCTCGGCCACCAGGTCGTTGGGCAGCGCACCGAACCCCTCGAATTCGCGGCGGGCCTGGAACTCGACGATGCGGCGGTGCGCGCCGACCTCCAGCGTCGGGTTGAGCGGGAGGTGGCTGTAGAAGTCGCCCATCGTGTACTTGGTGGACACGATCAGGTGCGGGTCGTCGATGCCGCCCAGCACCGCGTCGTACGACGACGGGTTGGTGTGCAGGTCGCCGACCGCCCCCACCCCCACGGTCCAGGTGCGGAAGACGATCTCGCGGTCGTGCGCGCCGGCCGTCTCCAGCAGCGCGTCGAGCATGGCCTGCACCGAGGACTGCGAGGTGACCGCCAGCTTCGACGAGTAGTCCCAGCCGGCCTGGTACACCGCGCCGCCCTCACCGACGCGGACCATGAGCCCGTCGACGAACGGCAGGCTCTCGAAGAGCTCGGACAGCCCGGCCTGGTACACCGACCACAGCGCGGGGTCGTCGACGGCCAGCCCTCCGACCGTCCGCTCCAGGTACGCCTCCAGCGGCGGGGAGACGGCGAGCATGTCGGTCAGCAGGAAGACCTGCATCCCCATCTCGTGCGCGTAGGCGAAGACCGGTCCGAACGCCTCGACCATCGCCTCCGCGCGGGCCACGTGCGGGTCGCCCTCGGGGTAGACCTCGTGCCCGTCGCCGACGCCGCTGAACGTCACGTACTCGAGGAACCCGGGCACGACGACGCCGTTGTACCCGTGCCGCAGCGCGTGCTGGACGAGCTGGCGGAACTGCCCGTCGATCTCGTCGACGACCTCCTGGTCCACCCAGGGAGCCGCGGGCAGCACGGCACCGGCGACGACGTCGGTGTTGAGGGAGTAGTCGGTGCCCGCCGCGAACGCGGCCGGGTCGGCCTCGCGGCCCACAGAGCCCGAGTCGACCAGGCGCAGACCGAGGCGGGGCTCGACCGTCTCACCGTCGGCGGGGAGGGCGGCCCCGGAGCGGATCCGGTCGGCGAGCGCGTAGAGGCCCGCGGCCGCTCCCGCGGGCTCCGACGCCTCCAGGACGAGGCGGCCGTCCGAGCGCACGCGGTACGCCTCGGCCGAGCCGGCGAACGCCGGCACGAGGCTGACCGTCAGGTCGGCGTCGCCCGTCCCGACCCCGACGGTCGGTGCGGGCAGCCCGCGGGCGGTCAGGGCGTCGGCGACGGCCGAGGCCGCGAGCGCCACCTGGTCACCGGCGGGCACCTCGATCGTGGTGATCGCGGGCGCGGGCACCACGGGGTCCAGGTCGACGGCCGTCCGGACGGCGGGCGGGGTGTCGGCGGGCTCGTAGGACAGCCCGAGGGCCTCTCCGACGCCCACCGCGACGGCGGCGCCGAGCGCAAGGACGACGACGGCCGAGACGAGGGACGGCCAGGCGCGGGTACGGGACACCGGCGCAGTGTAGGAACGGTTCCTGAGCCGTTGTGGCGACAGTCACAGCGGCCTGTGGAGGAACGGGACCAAACGGTCGACGACCGTCACCCGAACGGCCCAGCGGCGGCCCGGCCGACCCGACCTAGGAAGGTCGCTGCTGCGCGCGCCACTCGTCGGCGAGCAGGGCGTAGGCCAGGCCGTCGACCCAGCCCCGCGACCGGTGCAGCGCGTCGCGGACGCTGTGCTCCTCGCGCCGCATGCCGAGCCGCTCCATCAGGCGCCACGACGGCTCGTTCTCGGCGAAGCAGACGGCCCGCACCCGCCGCAGGCCGAGGTCCTCGAAGCTGATCCGGAGCAGCTCGGCGACGGCCTCCGTGGCATAGCCGCGACCGCCGTGCTGCGGGTCGAGCACCCAGCCCAGGGTCGCCTGCCGGGGTGTCTCCGGGTCGGGGCGCTGCGACCAGGAGTCCTCGACCTGGAGCATCAGGTCGCCGACGACGCGTCCGTCGAGCTCGATCACGAGCGTGACGGCGAGGCGGTCGGGGTCGCGGACGCGGGCGACATAGGCGTCCCGCTCGCCGACGTCGTGGCTCAGCCAGTCGTCGACGCCCGATTGACGACGGACCTGCCAGATCGCGTCGGCGTCGTCGGGGGTCGCCGGCCGCAGGGACAGGCGGTCCGTGCGGGCGGGCCAGGGGACGGCGTCGAGATCCTGGGGCATACGGGCATTCTTGCCGAGGCCACCGACAGCGGCTGCCGGCGGACCGCTGCAGGTCAGGACGCCAGGGCTGGGCGCAGGTGCTCGTACGCCCACGCGCCGAGCGTGGTCGGGGTGGTGGTGGCGATGGTGCGCGGGTCCTCCGGCTCGAACCCGTCGGCGAACCCGCGGGTCATCCCGAGGACGGCCTCGACCTGTGCGGGCGTCATGCCGAAGCCCGCGAGCGCCTGTGCCTGGTCCTGCTCGCTGACCTGCTGCGCGCTCACCGGTCGCCCGAGGACGTCGCCGAGGATGTCCGCGACCTGCGCGAACGACAGGTCCGCCGGTCCGTGCACCCCGAGGGTCTGCACGCCGTGCCAGTCCGTCGAGAGGAGCCGGGTGGCGGCGACGGTCGCGATGTCGAGCGGGGCGACCCACGCGAGCGGCCGGTCGACGGGGTGCGTGGTGGTCAGCACCCCTGCGCGGATCCCGTCGAGGTCCATCAGGAGGTTGCTGAAGAAGTACCCGTTGCGCAGGTGCGTGACGTCGGCGCCGGTGGCGTTCAGGAGCTCCTCGGTCAGGCCGAGCCCGTCGATCTCCCCGAACCCGTGCCGGCCCTCCGCGCCGACGCTGCTCTGGAACACGACGCGGGGCACGCGGTTCGTCGTCACCGCGTGGGCGACGGTCTCGCTCATCCGCCGGTAGCCGTCGAGGGGGTCGTCGTCGTCCGTGGGTGGGTCGACCCAGTACAGCGCGTCGGCGTCCCGGGTGGCGGCGACGACGGCGTCGCGGTCGCCCTGGTCGGCCTCGACGACGTCGCAGACCTCGCGCACCTCCGGCGCGACGCGGGTGGCGTCCCGGGCGAGGAGGGTCGGGCGCACGCCCGCGCGGACGAGGGTCGGGGCGAGCAGGGAGCCGACGTTCCCGGTGGGGGTGGTGACGACGATCTTCATGCGGACGAGCCTACGAAAGGCCTCCGACATCCCTCAGCGGGACCTCAGGTGAGGCGTTCGAGGTAGCGCAGGATCAGCCCTTCGCGCAGGGCCCAGGGCGACACCTCGAGCTCCTCGATCCCGAACGCGCGCATCGTCTCGGCCAGCACGATCCCACCGGCCACGATCTGGAACGTCCGGTCCGCGGTGATGCCCGGCAGCGCGGGGCGGGAGTCGGCCGGCAGCCGTGCGAGACGCGGCACCCAGTCCTCGAGCCCGGCGCGCCGCAGCAGGCGCCGGTCCTGCGGGCCGACCCCGTCCGCGCGGGACCCCGCGAGCCGGGCGAGCGAGCGGATCGTCTTGGACGACCCGACGACGTGGGCGGGGTCGGGCCGGTCGGTGAACCGGGACCGTGCCTCGCGGAGCTGCTCACGCGCGTGCTGCCGGAGCGCGGCGACCTGCTCGGCGGTCGGCGGGTCGTCGTGCAGGAAGCTCACGGTCGAGCGCCCGGCGCCCAGGGGCAGCGACACGGCCACGTCGGGGAACTCGCTGCCGCCCGCAGCGAGCTCGAGGGAGCCGCCGCCGATGTCGACGAGCAGGATCTCGCCGGCCGACCAGCCGAACCAGCGCCGGACGGCGAGGAACGTCAGGCGGGCCTCGTCGTCCCCGGACAGGACCTGCAGCCGGACCCCGGTGGTCGACTCGACGAGGGCGAGCACCTCGGGGCCGTTCGCCGCCTCGCGCACGGCGGACGTCGCGAACGGGAGCAGCTCGTCGATCTCGGCGGCGGCCCCGGCCGCGACGGCGTCGGCCACGGCGGTGACGATGGCGTCGACCCCCTCGGTGCTGATCGCGCCCTCGGGCGTGAGGTACCGCATGAGGCGCAGGACGGACCGGTGCGACGACTGCGCGACCGGTGGGCCGCCGCGGTGGGCGTCGACGACGAGCAGGTGGACGGTGTTCGATCCGACGTCCAGCACTCCGAGTCGCATGTCCGCACGGTACGGCCTCCCGAGGTTCACAGGCTGGTCACCCGGACGTGTCCGGCACGTCTGGCGGGCGTCGCCGGACGGGAGTTCCCTGGAGTGCATGAGACGCACCGCAGCACTCTCTGTCCTCGCGGCGACCGTGACCGTCGCGCTGCTCGCTCCGATCCCGGCGAACGCGGGTGACCGCGGCGGGCCCGACCGCACGGTGCAGCCGACCCTGGTCGCCCGCGCGACGCTCTCCGCCGACTTCCTCGCCCCCGGCCCGCCGTCAGGTGCGCTGGCCACCCCGGCCAACGGCCGCCAAGGTCCGTTCCCGGGCCAGGTGATCCCGGGCTTCTCCGGGATGGTCGACGCCGGGGACGGCACCTTCTGGGCGCTGCCAGACAACGGCTTCGGCACGAAGGCGAACTCCGCCGACTTCCTCCTGCGGCTGTACCGCGTGACGCCCGACTGGCGGGCGGGTCAGGTCGGCGTGGGCGAGTTCCTCTCGCTGCGCGACCCGGACCGGAAGGTCGACTTCCCGATCGTCAACGAGTCCACCGCCGACCGCCTGCTGACCGGGGCGGACTTCGACGTGGAGTCCGTGGTCCGCGCGAAGGACGGCAGCTTCTGGATCGGCGAGGAGTTCGGGCCGTTCCTCCTGCACGTCGACGCGAGCGGCAAGCTGCTCACGGCACCGGTGCCCTTCGTCGGCGGGAAGTCCCCGCAGAACCCGTCCCTGCTGCCGGGCGAGACCCCGAACGTGCGGGCGAGCCGCGGGTTCGAGGCGCTGGCCGGGTCCCGCGACGGGCGGTTCCTGTACCCGATCACGGAGGGCGCGTTCGTCGACGACGCCGACCAGCGCCGCCGGACGGTCTACGAGTTCGACACCGTCGCGGGTGCCTACACGGGCCGCACGTGGGCCTACCAGACGCACCAGGACGCGAACGTGATCGGCGACGCGTTCCTGACCGGCGAGCGCAAGCTGCTCGTCATCGAGCGGGACGACTTCCAGGGCGCCGCGTCGGTCATGAAGCGCGTGTACGAGATCGACCTCGACCGGACCGACGCTGACGGCTACGTGCGCAAGACGCTCGTCCTCGACGCCCTGAAGATCGCGAACCCGGACCGGATCGGTTCGGGTGACGGCTACGGCACGGACGACCCGTTCGCCCTGCCGGTGCAGTCGTTCGAGACCGTCGTACAGCTGCGCGACGGCCGCCTCCTGCTCGCCAACGACAACAACTACCCGGGCAACGCGGCGCGGGTCGCGGGCACGCCGGACGACACGGAGCTGCTGGTCGTCGACCTGCGCCGCGTCCGTGCACCGCACGCCGGCGACGTGACCGTCGTCGGGCACCGCGGCGCCAGCGGCTACCGCCCCGAGCACACGCTCGCGGCCTACGAGACGGCGATCCTGCAGTGCGCCGACTACATCGAGCCCGACCTCGTCCCGACGAAGGACGGCGTCCTGGTCGCGCGGCACGAGAACGAGATCGGCGGGACGACGAACGTCGCCGACCGCGCCGAGTTCGCCGACCGTCGCGCGACGAAGGTCATCGACGGGCGCTCGGTCACCGGCTGGTTCACGGAGGACTTCACGCTCGCCGAGCTCAAGACCCTGCGCGCCAAGGAGCGGCTGCCCGCGGTCCGGCCGGCGAACACGGCCTTCGACGGGCTCTACGAGATCCCGACGCTCGACGAGGTGCTCGACCTCGCCCGGCACTCGGTGACCTGCGACGGCAAGCCGGTCGGCGTCTACCCGGAGACCAAGCACCCGACGTACTTCGACTCGATCGGGCTCTCGCTGGAGGAGCCGCTGGTCGCCCAGCTCGCCGCGAACGGGCTCGACGACCGCCGTGCGCCCGTCATCATCCAGAGCTTCGAGACGGCGAACCTGCGCGAGCTCGACCGCGTGACGGACGTGGACCTCGCCCAGCTCGTCGACTGCTCGGGAGCGCCGTACGACCTCGTAGCCGCGGGCGACCCCCGCACCTACAAGGACCTGGTGACGCGTCAGGGGCTCCGGGAGATCGCTCGGTACGCCGACGGCGTCGGGCTGTGCAAGGACGTGATGATCCCGCGGGACGCCGACGGGACCCTCGGCACGCCCACCTCCGTGATCCGGGACGCCCACCGGGCGCACCTCGAGGTGCACGGGTGGACGTTCCGGCGCGAGAACCAGTTCCTGCCCGCGGAGTTCCGCAGCAGCGCCGACCCGGCAGGCGTCGGTGACCTCGCCGGGGAGATCCGCGTGTTCGTGAAGGCCGGGATGGACGGGCTGTTCAGCGACAACCCGGACATCGCTGCGGCGACCGTGGGCTGACGCGACGGCCGCTCGGGACCCGTTCCCGAGCGGCCGCCTCGGTCATCCCGTCGCGTCGGTGACCTGCTGCCCGACGGCCAGCGCCATCGCCTCCAGGTCGCGGCGGGCCCGGCGGTGCGCGGCCGACGCGTGCGCCGTGGACCGCACGCCGTGCGGCTCCTGCGTGGCCTCGGCGGTGAACAGCACGAGGGTCCGCTCCGCGCCCATCGGGACCAGGTGGACAGCCACGCGGAAGTCCAGCTCCTCCCACCGGCCGTCGCCGCCGGCGGCCTCGCCCGGGGTGACGGAGTCGAGGACGACGTCGGTGTGCTCGAAGCGGAAGAGGTGGTCCTGACCTCCCGCGGCACGGGTGAGTGCGAGCCACGCGGCGTCGGCCGCGACCGGGAGCTCGATGCTCGCGGACGTCTCTTTCGGGATCATGCGCGCGGCCTCCGCACCTCGGCACCTGTCCCGCCATCATCGGCCCGGGGTCCGGCGCTTCTCTACCACCGTCGGCCCAACGGTTGGTCAAGTGCAGCTCTGTGCAGCCTCGTGCGGGTGAAGTCGGCTCGCGCACCGACTGTTCGCCTGCGCGAAACCCGGAGGAAACAGCCCGCGTGCGACTCTCGGTCAGCGGTCCAGGTTCAGGCCCACCCCCATACGTGAGCTGAGGAACCCATGAGTCCACGACACGACGTCCTCGTCGTCGGCGAGGCCCTGATCGACGTCCACGACGACGGCATGACCATCCGCGAGCGCGTCGGCGGCAGCGCCGGCACCATCGCCGTCGGCCTGGCGCGCCTCGGCCGGGACACCCTCCTGCACACGGCCATCGGACGCGACGAACGCGGCCGGGAGATCTCGGCGTACCTGACCGCGTCCGGCGTGGGGCTGTCGGACTCGTCCGTCACGCAGACCACCTCGTCGGTCACCCGGGCGGTCCTGCGGATCGACGGTTCGGCGCAGCACGACTTCCGGATCCACTGGGAGCCCGCCGCGGACCCCGGCCCGTCGAGCGCCCGGGCCGTCCACGCCGGATCGGTCGCCGCGTACCTCGAGCCCGGTGCGCGCACCGTCCTGGACCTGGTGCGCCGGTCGTACGGGCGGTCGCTGATCACGTTCGACCCGAAGATCGAGGCCGCCCTGGTGGGCCCACGTGACGACGCCCGGCGCCGGACCCTCGAGTTCGTCGCGCTCGCGGGGATCGTCAAGGCGAGCGAGCGCGACCTCGCCTTCCTCTACCCGGACGACGACCCGCTCGACGTCCTGCGCGACTGGCTCGGCCGCGGTCCGGACCTCGCGGTGCTCACCCGCGGCGTGCGCGGTGCGACGGCGGTCACCGCGCGCGGGATCGTCGACGTCCCGGGCATCCCGGTGCTCTACGCCGAGGCGGGCGTCGGTGGGGGAGACGTGTTCATGTCGACCCTGATCGACAGCGCCCTGAGCCTCGGGTCGGACACGAGCATGCGGTGGGTGCGCTCGGGGGCGCCGCTCGTCGAGCAGGTGCTGGCGCGGTCCGTCCAGGCGGCGGCGCTGACCGTCGCGCGCCTGGGTGCGGTACCCCCGACCGCGGAGGAGCTCGCCTCCGCGGTCGGGGTCTGACGGACGGTCAGGACTTCCAGACCTGGACGACGCTCGGGCGCGGTCCGCCCCACCGACCGCCGGCGAGCGTGCCCGGCGCCACGTAGTCCGGGAAGTACGAGTGCTGCTGCGCCCAGGTGCCGTTCTCCCCGGGGTGCTGCACGGCCACGTAGACCATGCCCTCCTCGTCGCGGACCACGGGCCCGCACGTCTCGGACTCGGCGGGGACGGAGAGGAACTGCTGGACGCGGCCGCGTTCGGGGCCCTCCAGCGGCACCTTGAACAGACCGTCGCCGTAGCCGATGACGCCGGGTGCACCGTCGGTCGCGAGCCACATGGTGCCGGCCGAGTCGAACGTGACGTTGTCCGGGCAGGAGATCGGAGAGACCTTCTCCGGGGGGAACCCTGCGAAGTACGTCGAGGGGTTCGTCGCCGGGTCGCCGCAGAGCAGGACGATGCTCCAGCCGAACGTGGTCGCCGCAGCGTCGTTGCCCGCCTCGGTGATCTCGACGACGTGCCCGTCCCTGTTCCCGGAGCGTGGGTTCGGCTCGGTCGCGCCCTCCTTGCCGGCCTTCCCGCGGTCGGTGTTGTTGGTGCACACGACGTACACACGGCCGGTCTTCGGGTGGGGCTCGACGTCCTCGCAGCGGTCCATCTTCGTGGCGCCGACCGCGTCCGCGGCGAGCCGCGCGTTCACCACGACCTCGTCGGCGGCGAACCCGGGTACCTGGCTGACCCCGTCGACCATGAGCGGGATCCACTCGCCCGTGCCGTCGAAGGCCCCGTCGGACGGGAGCGCCCCCGTCCCGGTGATCTCCTCGACGGGGGAGTCCCCGGAGAACCGCGCGACGTAGAGGCTCCCGGCCGCCAGGAGCGTCTTGTTGTGCCGGCGGGCGCGCAGGCTCGGCCCGGGTCGGTAGGTGTCCGTCGAGACGAACTTGTACAGGTAGTCGAACCGCTCGTCGTCGCCCATGTACGCCACGGCGCGGCCGCCCCGGCTGATCCGGACGTTGGCGCCCTCGTGCTTGAACCGGCCGAGGGCCGTGTGCTTCACGGGCGGGCTGTGCGGGTCGAGCGGGTCCACCTCGACGATCCACCCGAACCGGTTCGGCTCGTTCTCGTACCCGGGCGTCCGCGCGTCGAACCGCGGGTCCACCGACTCCCAGCCGCGTGAGGTCGGCCGGTCCGCGAGGCCGTAGCGCAGGTCGGCGGCGCTCGTCCCGGCGGTCCGGAAGTAGCCGTTGAAGTTCTCCTCGCCCGACAGCACCGTCCCCCACGGGGTCGTCCCGCCCGCGCAGTTGCCGAGGGTGCCCCGCGCGGTCGTGCCCGTCGGGTCCTCCACGGTCCTCAGCAGCGCCGAGCCGGCGGCCGGCCCGCTGAACGTGAACGGGGTGTTCCCCGTGATCCGCCGGTTGAGCGGAGCGCCCACCGCGTACGTCCACGGCTTGCCCCTGCGCGTCCGGTAGAGCTGCACGACGGCCATGCCGTGCGCGGCGATCGCGATCCGGCGCTGCTCGTCGAGCTCCTCCGGCGTGGTGGCCGGCGGGAACATGATGTTCTCGTTCGTGTACTCCTGGTTGGCGACGAGGAGCGCGCCCAGCCCGGCCGGCCCCTCGATGATGTCCAGGTAGTCGTTGTTGTAGCCGAACTGGCGCTCCGCCAGCGCCGCGGTCTGCCGGTTCGGGTCGAACGTGTCGCGCTTCGAGAACAGCGGGTCACCCCAGCGGATGATCGGCGACCACGTGTAACCGGCCGGCACGACGAACGCGTCGACGGACGCGGCGACGGGAGCGATCGGCGTGAACGGCAGCCTGCCCTTGCCCGGTCGTCCGTGCGCGGCGGCGGGCTGCGCGTCACCGACGGCCGCGCCGATGACGATCGCACCACCGGCAGCGACGGCACCCCAGAGCACCGACCGTCGCGTCAGGCTCGCGCTCGCGATGTCCCGGAAGTACGCGTTGTCGCTGGTGTTCGGCACCGGGTGGAAGCACGCGTCGGCGCACTTGAGGTGGCAGGTGACCGGGGACCGCTTGCCTGCGGTGTGGCCGGCCATGGGCAGCAGGAGCCGCCGGGACGCGCCGCGCACGGCGTCCCGGTCGTCGGTGGTCGTCATGGCTACCACCGTGCCGGTCGCGCGGATGCGGCAGAACGGACACCGCATGACGACCACGTGAACGATGCCGCGAGGCCGTCGCCGTGCTGCCGTCCGACGGTCACGGGACGTTCACCCGCGCCGGGAACGATGGGCGGACAACCGTCGCGAGGGAGCCTGCTGTGCGAGTCGAACGTGGTCGGACGCACTGGTCGTCGACCGTCGTCACCGAACCCGTGTACGTCGTCGAGTTCTGGACGAGCGGAGGCGAGAGCGAGCAGTGGCGCGTGCTCGACGCGGAGGATGTCGAGGACGTCATGGACTGGGCGCGGAGCAGGCAGATCGGCCGCGTCCTGTCGGTGAGCATCGAGCACCACGACGAGTACGGGACGTCGGTGCTGCGCCTGCTGGGCGAGACCCGCGTCCCCCGTCGGGCGGTGCGCTCCGCCTGAGATCTCACCCAAAAAGGACATAGCGGACGCCGCCCGATGCGCGGTACGTTCCGCTTGCCGGCGCTGCTTGGCGTCGACGCCCAGCGGGGGGCGACATCATGGCGACGGAGACGAACGAAGCGATCAGCGTCGAGCACACGGGCGTACCGCCGGCACGGGTCCTCGAGCTTCGCGTGCACGGCGTGTCGAACACCCCGCCGGCGTCGATGCTCGCCGTGGAGAAGAAGGACGTCTGCCGCAGCGGCGGCGACGATCTCAGCGGCTTCTGGACCCTGAGCCGGGACGCGGAGGCCAAGTACCTCCGGCCGGACGGGACAGCCTCGGGGCCGGCGCACTCGCTGGTGCCGGAGGGCGTCCGCCGCGAGGCCTACTCGTGGGGTGGGCTGGCGCGCTCCGCGAGGAAGGTGCCCGGCGTCGATCGGGTTCCCGGGGTCGCGCGCGGTGTGATCCGCGCCTTCTGGGTGTTCATCATCCCGTTCGGGATGGTCAACGTCGCCCACTGGGCCCGCGACCTCCACGAGCCCGAGCGAGGCGGCCGACGTGTCCTGCGCACCGGGAGCGGCGGTCTCGTGCGGCTCGCCGGCCTGACGGTGACCCTGCTGTGGGTCGTGACCGCCGCGACGGTGACGCTGGGGCTGGTGGCCGCCCAGTGCTTCGTGCCGGACAGCAACGGCACGACCGTCGTCGCCTGCTCGATCCTGCCGGACCCGCTCAACGGCCTCGCGGACTGGTCGTCGGGGCAGCGCACCGCCCTCTTCGCCGCCCTCGCGGCGGCCGCGTTCCTTGTGCTCGGTGGCGTCGCGACGACCGGGATCGTGCGGTACGAGCGTGTCGTCTCGCCGACGCGCGCGAAGGAGAAGCAGGACAAGGACCGCCCGCGGATCATGCCCGACGTCAAGGGCGCGGCGACGAGCTGGCCCTGGCTCGCGCGGACCGGCTTCTGGGACCACGTCCGGGCGTCGACCTCGATGTGGCTGGATCACCTGGCCGCCGGGTTCGCGCTGATCGCGATCCTGGTCAGCTGGCAGATGCTGCACCGTGCGGGGGACCAGTGCCCGAGCGTCGGCAACTACCTGCTCGCCGAGTGCCGGGACCTGTCCGGGACGCCGGACGCGGGCAAGTCGTGGTTCCTGCTGCTGGTCCTCGGCTGGGCGCTGCTCGCCGTCGTCGCGGTGCGGATCGGCTTCCTGCAGGTCGAGCCCGGGAGCACGTCGAAGGACCCGCGGTGGGTGATCGATGCCGGGCTGCTCGCCGTCGCCGTCGCCGTCCTCGTCTGGGTCGAGATCGAGACCGCGACGAGCGTGGAACGCCCCGTCGCCGTCGGTGACCCCGCGCGGTTCGCCGGCCTCGAGGTCGTGCCTGCCGTCCTCATCGCGACCCTGGTGCTGCTCTGCGTCGCGGCCGTCGGCCTGCGGGGACACCTGCCCGCGATCGTCTGGGCGCCCCTCGTCGTGGCCGGGATCGGCGCGGCCGTCATGACCCTCGTCGAGCGCGATGCGCAGGACGCGGACGGTGTGCGCCTGTGGGCGACGGTGGCGACGGGGGTGCTCGTCGTCCTCGGCGTCGTCGCGTTCGCCGCGAACCTGCGTGCGGACGGCCGCGAGAACGAGGGCTGGGGCGGTCGTGGTCCCGCGGTCTTCCTGGCGCTGGCGTCCGGGTTCGGGATGGTGCTGAGCGGTGCCATGGTCGCCGGAGTCGTCGGGTGGCTCGAGCTGTCCACGGTGCCGGCAGGGGTGAGCCGCTCGACGGCCGAGTCGGTGGAGGCGGCAGGCGCCTGGCCGGAGCCGGTCGTGAGCTCGCCCGACGGGTCGCTGAACCTCTGGACGCCCGAGGGCTACCGCGAGTTCGCGGCGATGAGCCTGCTCGTGATCGTCGCCCTCGCGGCCGCCGTCGTCGTGCTCGGTCTCCGGACCTGGCTCTTCAGGACGACGATCCGCGACCTGCCGTTCGACACCACCCCGTCGACGGTCGGCAGCGCTGCCGGGATGGAGAAGAAGATCGCGGGGACCCGGCGGCTCGCCACCCTGGCGCACCGCGCGGAACGGATCGTCGGGTGGCTCGCCGCCTCGTTCTGGTTCGCGCTCGTCGCCACGCTCCTGGCGAGACCAGCGGGTGCGTCCGAGTCGTCCGCGGCGGTACCGAGCATGTTCTCGCTCGCGCCGCGTCTGGACGACTGGGGAACAAAGTCCGTCCTCTTCGCGGTCGGCCTGCTCGTGGCCAGCGTCGTCGTCGCGGGGTCCAAGAAGTCGCTCGTGCGCCCGTGGGGTCTGCTCTGGGACCTGATGTGCTTCCTGCCGCGCGTGGCGCACCCGTTCGGCCCGCCGTGCTACGCCGAGCGCGCCGTCCCGGAGCTCCGGGGACGCATCGACGAGTGGCTCGGTGCCGCTGACGCACAGCCCGACTCCGGGCGGAGGGTGGTGATGTCGGCGCACAGCCTGGGCGCGGTCGTCGTGGTCGCGGCGTTGCTCGCTCGCTGGGACACCAGGACCGCGACGACCGAGAGCGAGAACATCGCGTTCCTGTCCTTCGGGACGCAGCTGCGGTCGTACTTCGGACGGTTCTTCCCCGAGCTGCTCGGTCCCACCGTGCTGGGCACCCGCCCGACGCGCGGCGCGAAGGCCTGGGCCGGCGACCCGTGGAGCCGCGAGACGAAGGACGCGGAGGTGCCCCCGTTCGCTGCGTGGACGCTGGTCGGCTCCCTCACCCCGGAGGACGAGGACAGGACCGTGACCCGGTGGCGCAGCCTCTGGCGCCGGACGGACTACCTCGGCTTCCCTGTGAACGGGTACGCCGTCGGCGCGGACGAGTCGGTGGCGAGCACGGAGATCGACCGGATGGACGCGGAGTGGGACGAGTCCGTCGATCCCGCCAAGGTGGCGACGCACGGCGGTGACCAGAGGACGCCGCAGTACCGCACGCAGCTCACCCTCCTCGTCGGGCTCCTGCCCCCTCGGCGTGCCGCGCAGAAAGTGACCCCCGATGGCGACGACACCGGCTCGCCGCGGCCCGGGACGACGGCGGTCGTGCCAGAGTGACGTCGTCAGCTCACGCGAAGGGGTCAGTGATGGAACAACGGCTGAGGGTTCGGCACGTCGGCGCGCTCCTGGTGGCACTGGGGGCGCTGTCGCTGTCCGGCTGCGCCTCCCCGACCGCGATCGAGGACTTCTCCGGGCTCCCGAGCGTCCCCGTCGCCGCCGAGGGCGAGGAGGCGGAGCCGGAGCTCGAGGAGCTGGAGGTCCCCGAGGGGGAGACCAGCGTCGTCTACCTCGACTACGGCGACCGGCTTGCCCTGGTGACGTGGGGGAGCTCGACCTGCCCGGTCGTCGGGACGGACATCGTGGTCCTGGAGGACGCGAACAGCGGGAACTCGGTGCGGATCGAGACCGAGCCGATCCCCGACGACGCGATCTGCACCGCCGACCTCGTCCCGCACACGACCATCTTCGGCAGCCCCGAGAACACGACGACGACGAAGCCGCTGCTCGTCGAGGTCAACGGCGAGGAGATCGAGGTCCCCGTCAAGTAGCCGGGGTCACACCAGGGCACGCGCCCAGAGCTGGTTGTTGCCGCCGGTGCAGTCCCAGAGGGTCAGGACGGTGCCGTTGGCCGTCGACCAGCCCGGCACGTCCAGGCACCTGCCGGAGCGCCGCTCGACGATCCGCACGTACCCGCTGCCGGCGCTCTGCAGCGCGAACTGCTGGTTGGTGCCGCCGTTGCAGTCCCACTGCTGGACGTAGGCGCCGTTGGCGGTGCCGGACCCGTCCAGGCACTTGCCGGAGTGCGCCGACCGGAACCGCACGTAGCCGCTGCCGACGTCCTCGACGGTCCACCGCTGCCACGCCCCGGCGTTCCACGCGTACTGGCCCACGCGCGCCCCGTTGGACGTGTTGGGGTTCTGCACGTCGAGCACCAGGCCGCTGTGCCGGTTGGTGATCCGTTCGGTGCCGCTGCCCGAGTAGCCGGTGTCGAGGATGACCGTGCCGTGCCGGCAGCCCGAGCAGCCGACCTGGGAGAGCCCGCTCCACGAGGTGAGGTTGGTGCTGGTGGACGTCCACATGCCGCCGCTGGGGTAGCGGTCGATGTACGCGCGGTAGGTGCCGTCCGCCTGCTGCACGACCGAGGGCCCCTCGTGGTACTGCTGCCAGAGGTTGCCCTGGTTCGACCAGCTGGTGAAGGTGGTCGAGGTCCAGCGCTCGATCCACTTGGTCGACTCGTTCTTGACGAACGCGTGGTACGTCGAGCCGCTCTTCACGATGTACGTGTCGATGTGGTTGGCGGGGATGCCCAGGGCGGTCGGGCCGCTCCACGACGACAGGCCGCTGTTCTGCGCCGTGTACACGTACGGCGTGAACTGGTGGCCGGACGTGCCGAGGCTGACGATGACGCGGACCGTGCTGCCGTCGACGAAGAACTCCGGCGCCCACGTGTACGCGGTGCCGCTGATCCCGGCGTTGACGCTGGTGACGTGCGTCCAGTCCCGCAGGTTCGTGCTCCGAGCGATGTTGAAGGTCGTCGACTGCGTCGTCCACGACTGCACCGTGTACGCGATGTAGTAGGTGCCGTCGCGCTTGATGATGCTGGGGTCGCGCAGCGCACCGGACGGCCCGCGGTAGTTGGTGTCGGCGAGCGCGGAGAAGGTGGTCGCGTCGGAGGACGTGTAGACCCACAGCTCCTGGTCGGCCGCGGCGTCGCCCTTGAACGTCGTGTAGATGTACGCCGTGGCGGCCTGCGCCGGGGGAGCGGTCGCGACGGCGACCGCCGCGACGAGGGCGAGCGCGAGCGCCGCGAGGACGGCCCAGAGGCGCCGGGAGAGTGGCTGCGTCATGCGTGACTCCTTCGTCCGTGCACGTGAGGGAGCCGGGCGCGCGCGGTCCGTCGAACGGGGGCGTCGTTGCCCTCGGTCGCACGCGCGACGCGCTCGGTGACGGTGCGCCGGACACCGGGTGTTCTCGGTCATGTTAACGATCACATGTCGGATGTCAACGGCGCGCTGACCCGACCAGATCGGGGCAACTCCCCCACGCAGGGGCCGCCTGCTCCTACGCTGCGACCATGACCTCAGGTCCGGAGCCCGCGCCGCCGCTGAACCGGCGCCTGGCCGTCCTGCTCGCGATGGCGATGTTCGTCCTGGTGGTCGACACCTCCTTCATGAACGTCTCGATCTCGGCCGTCGTCGCCGACCTGGACACCACCGTCAGCGGGGTCCAGTCCGCGATCGCGCTCGAGGCCCTCGTGTCGGCGGCGTTCATCCTGATCGGCAGCAAGATCGGGGACCTCGCCGGCCGCAAGCGCGCCTACGTGCTCGGCCTCCTCGCGTACGCCACCGGTGCCGTCGCGATGATGCTGGCCCAGAGCCTGACCGCGGTGATCATCTTCTGGGCGATCATCGGCGGCCTGGGGGCGTCGCTCCTGCTGCCCGCGATGCAGTCGCTGATCCACGGCAACTTCAGCGGCGGCAACCAGGTGAAGGTCTACGCGCTGGTCGGGGCGTCCGCGTCGATCGCCGCGGCCGTCGGCCCGCTGCTCGGCGGCTTCATCACGACCTACCTGTCGTGGCGCGTCGCGTTCGGGCTCGAGGCGCTGATCATCGTGGTCGTGCTCAGCGGCATCACGCTGGTCAAGGACGTGCAGTACACCGGCGACCGCACGATCGACCTCGTCGGCGCCGGGCTCTCCGCCGTCGCCATGGGCGGCATCGTCCTCGGGATCCTCGTGTGGCAGGAGGGCGGCGAGGCGGTCGGCGCGCTCATCGCCGTCGGTGCCGTCGCGCTCGCGGCCCTGGTCTGGTGGCTGCTGCGCCGCAAGCGTCAGGGCAGGCCCGTGCTGCTCGACCCCGACCTGTTCCGGCTTCCCCTGTTCCGCGTCGGGGTGTCCCAGCAGACGCTCCAGCAGATCACGCTCGGCGCCGCGATGATCACGCTGCCGATCTTCCTGCAGATGGTGCTCGAGTACGACGCGATGGCGGCCGGTCTGTCGCTCGCGCCCCTGTCGCTGTCCATGTTCGCCCTGGCCCTGCTCGCCGGGAAGCGCTCCGGGCGGCGGCGGCCGGCCACGATCGTCCTGGCGGGCTTCTCGCTGGTCGTGATCGGCATCCTCGTCCTGATCCCGGTGGTCCCGCGCGCGACCTCCGGCTGGTACCTCGTGCTCCCGCTCCTCGTCGTGGGCTCCGGGCTCGGCCTGCTCGTCTCGCAGCTCAACAACTACACGTTGTCGCCGATCACCGAGCAGCGCGTGAGCGAGGCCGCCGGCGTCAACTCGGCCGCCGGCTCGTTCGGGCTGTCGTTCGGGCTCGCCTTCGCCGGCGGCGTCATGCTCGCCGCGCTGTCCCTCGGGTTCACCGCGCAGGCCGACGCGAGCACGGTCCTCTCGCCCGAGGAGCAGACCCAGGTCGCCACAGCGCTCGAGGAGGACGCCGAGCTGATGAGCAACACGGCACTGGAGGAGACCCTCGCGGGTCAGCCGGAGGACGTGCAGGACGAGATCCTGCGCATCAACACCGAGGTCCGGCCGCGAGCGCTGCAGATCGCGCTCCTGGTCCCGCTGCTCGCCGGCATCGTCGGGGTGGTCAACGGCTTCCGGATGAGGCGCCTGCCCGACCCGCAGCCCAACGCCGCGGTCGAGGGGGCGTCGCTCGGCGGCTAGGTCGCCTCGGCGACGGCATCGGCGAGCCGGCCGACCGCCTCGTCCAGCCGCGCGTCGACCAGGTTGCCGTACCCGACGACGAGCGCGGGTACGGACGTCGCGGCCCCGACGCGGTACCGGCTGGACGGCACCACGCGCACGTCGCGGCGGGCGGCGATCCGGGCGACGCGGTCCTCGTCGACACCGGGTGGCAGCCCCAGCACGACGTGCAGTCCCGCGGCCAGGCCCGTCACGGGCAGACCGGGCAGGTGCCGGTCGAGCGCCGCGAGCAGGGCCGCCCGGCGGCGCCGGTACCGCGTGCGCGCCGACCGCAGGTGCCGGTCGTAGCCGCCGTCGGCCAGCAGCGCGGCGCACGCGAGCTGGTGCAGCGACGGCGGGGCGCTCGTGTGCACGTCGAGGCCCGTGCGCGCGGCAGGCACGTCGTCGGGAGGGACGAGCCAGCCGACGCCGAACCCCGGCGCGAGGGTCTTGCTCAGCGAGCCCAGCAGCGCGACGCGGTCGGGGGCGAGCGCGCGCAGGGCCGCCACGGGGCGGCGGTCGTAGCGGAACTCGGCGTCGTAGTCGTCCTCGACGACCACCCCGTCGACGGCGCGGGCCCACCGCACCAGCGCCTCGCGTCGCGCGGGGGCGAGGGCCGCACCGACGGGGAACTGGTGCGACGGTGTGACGAGGGCGGCGCGCGCGCCGGTCCGTGCGGCGGCTGCGACCAGCGCGTCGACGTCCACGCCTTCGTCGTCGACCGGCACCGGCACGGGCTGCAGACCGGCGGACGCGGCGACGTCGCGCAGCCGGGGCCAGCTCGGGTCCTCGACGAGCACGGTGTCGTGTCCCGCGGCGCGCAGCGAGCGTGCCAGGCGCGTCATGCCGTCGGCGGCACCGTGGGTCACCACGACGGCGTCGGCGTCGACGAGCACGGCGCGGGTCACGGCCAGCCGGTCGGCGAGCGCCTGGCGCAGCGCGGGCACGCCGCGGGGGTCGGGTGCGACGAGGTCACCGGGCGTCGCGGCCTCGACGGCGGTGCGGACCGCGCCGACCCACGTCGTGCGGGGCAGGTGGCGCAGGTCCGGGACGCCGGGCCCGAGGTCGAAGGCGGGCCGCGGTTGGGTCGGGTGCTCGGCCACCCGGGGCGGCGCCACGGAGGGCCACGACGTGGACGCGATGCGGGTGCCGGCGCCCGTGCGGGCGTCGAGGGCGCCTTCGGCCACGAGCGCCGTGTACGCCTGCGTGACCACCCAGCGCGAGACCCCCAGGTCGCGGGCGAGGGTCCTGCTCGGTGGCACCGGGTCGCCCGGACGGAGGCGGCCCTCGCGGACGGCGGCGCGCAGTGCCCGCTCGAGCGCGACGTGGACCGGCTGGCCGCTCTCGAGCGTGACGAGCGCGTCGCCGACCCATCGATTGGTCTGGTCGCCTGCCACAGGAATGGACCGTACTCCCAGTCCGCTGCACACCTAGCGTCGTCTGTGTCACCGAAACTGAGGAGAGCACCATGCAGCAGCGCACGATCGGCTCAGGCCCGACGTCCACCGACGTCAGCGTCCTGTGCCTGGGCACCATGCACTTCGGCACGCACACCCCGCGTGAGACGGCCTTCGAGGTCCTCGACCGGTTCGTCGACGCTGGCGGCACGTTCCTCGACACCGCGAACAACTACAGCGCCTGGGCCGAGGGTGGCCAGGGGCACGAGAGCGAGGACGTGATCGGCGCGTGGCTGGCGTCCCGCGGGCTGCGCGACCGCGTACGCATCGCGACGAAGTGCGGCGCCGCCAAGAAGGACCCCGCCCTGCCGCTGTCGAGCACCCCGCCGACGAACTACCAGGGGCTGGCGGCCGAGACCATCCACCGCGAGGCCGCCACGAGCCTGCGCCACCTGGGCGTCGACCGGCTCGACGTCCTCTACGGCCACGTGGACGACCGCGACACGGCCCTGGAGGAGACCGTCGGCGCGTTCGGCAAGCTCGTCGCCGACGGGGTGGTCGGCGTGCCGGGGATCTCCAACGTCACGACGTGGCGCGTCGTCGAGGCGCGCGAGACAGCCGCCCGGCTGGGTGTCGAGCCGTACGGGCTCGTCCAGCAGCAGGGCAGCTACGTGTACCCCGGCCCGACGCCGTTCCGGTCCAACTGGGTGTCCGGCGACCTGCTCGACTACGCGGCGTCGACGGGGGTCGACGGCCGCCCGCCGCTCGCCGTGACGGTGTACTCGCCGCTGCACCAGGGCGCGTTCACCCGCGCCGACAAGTCGCTGTTCGGCGGCGCCGACCACCCGAGCAGCCGGCGTCGGGTCGAGGTGCTGCGCGAGGTCGCGCGGGACGCCGGCGCCACGCCGAACCAGGTCGCGCTCGCGTGGCTGCTCGGTGGGCCGACCCCGGTCATCCCCATCGTCGGTGCCCACTCGGTGGCCCAGCTCGACGAGTCGCTGGGCGCGCTCGACCTGGTGCTCGACGACGAGCTGCGCACTCGGCTCGACGAGGCCTGACCGGCTGACCGTCAGCCGTCGGTGGCGAGGCGTCGTTCCAGGAGGACGACGTCTCGCCACTGGCCCGCGAGCGGGCCGTAGGTCATGCGGCCGAGCCGTTCCCGGGTGCCGACGACGCGGAACCCGGCGGCGGTGTGCAGGGCGATGCTCGCGGTGTTCTCGGGGAAGATCCCGGACTGCACGGTCCAGACGCCACCGGCGGCCGCCGAGTCGAGCAGCGCGTCGAGCAGGGCCCGGCCGACGCCGCGCCCGCGCGCGTTCGGGTCGACGTACACCGAGTGCTCGATCACTCCCGCGTAGACGCACCGGTCGGACACCGCGGACGCGGCGGCCCAGCCGAGGACGCGTCCGTCGTCGAGGGCGACGAACCGGTGCTCGCGCACCTTGCCGGCGTCGAAGGCCGCCCAGGTGGGCGGTGCCGCCTCGAACGTGGCGTGCCCGGTGGCGATCCCGTCGGCGTAGATGCGCTCGACCTCGGGCCAGTGCTCGGCGGTCAGCGGGCCGACCCGGACGGTCATGCGGCGCTCCCGGTCAGGTGCGCGCCCAGGTGCGTGGTCACCGAGTCGAGCGCGCCGGGCACGAGCGCGAAGTAGGCCCACACGCCGCGCTTGTCCCGGGTGATCAGTCCGGCGTCCGTGAGCACCTTGAGATGGTGCGACACGGTCGGCTGGCTCAGGCCGACGGGCTCGATGAGGTCGCAGACGCAGGCCTCGGCCCCGTCGTGGGCGGCGATGAGGGACAGCAGGCGCAGCCGTGCCGGGTCCGCGAGCGCCTTGAGCGTGCGGGCGAGCTGGACGGCGTCCTGCTCGCTGATCGCCGTGCTCGTCGCGGGGGTGCAGCACGCAGCGGGGGCGGCCGAGACGGGCAGCAGGTCCAGAGGCATGGGGCAAGTATGTCTCGGAGATTGACGGCTGTCGATATTGACACCCGTAGATGTCTGGGTGCAGAGTCGGTCTCGCAACACATCGACACCCATCAATGTCTGAGGAGTCATCATGGACGACGTCCGCGAGCAGGTCCGCCAGCGCTACGCCCTCGCCGCAGTGCAGACCACGAACGACGGCTGCTGCGGCGGCTCGTGCGGCCCCACCGACGAGAGCTTCGGTCAGGGCCTCTACGACGCGACGGAGATCGCCGAGATCCCCGTCGAGGCGGCCGCCGCGTCACTCGGCTGCGGGAACCCCCTGACCGTCGCGGAGCTGGCACCGGGCGAGCGGGTGCTCGACCTCGGCTCGGGCGGCGGCATCGACGTCCTGCTGTCGGCCCGCCGTGTCGGCCCCACCGGCTTCGCGTACGGCGTGGACATGACCGACGAGATGCTCGACCTGGCCCGGGCGAACGCGACGAAGGCCGGCGCGACCAACGTGGAGTTCCGCAAGGGCACCATCGAGGAGCTGCCGTTCGCGGACGGCTCGGTCGACGTCGTCATCTCGAACTGCGTCGTGAACCTGTCGCCGGACAAGCCCGCCGTGCTGGGCGAGGTGTTCCGGGTGCTCGCGGACGGCGGCCGGGTGGGCATCTCCGACGTCGTCGCCGAGGACCACCTGACGCCCGGGCAGCGCGCCGAGCGCGGCTCCTACGTCGGCTGCATCGCCGGTGCCCTGTCACGCGGCGAGTACCTCACCGGCCTGGCCGCGGCCGGGTTCGTCGACGCGGACGTCACCTTCACCCACCAGGTCGCCGACGGGATGCACGGCGCCGTCGTCCGCGCGCGCAAGCCGGTCGCGGCGGTCTGACACGCCCCGTCGGACCTCGTCGTCCCGACCGCCAGGCGACGAGGTCCGACGAGGTCGGGTGCGTGACGAGGCGACAAGGTTCCGCCAAGACCGGGGCCGGGGGCGTCAAGGTTCCGTCAACACCACCCGTCCGCGCCCGGATCCGGGCGTAGACCTGCGGGTGCGGCCCTGGTGAGAGGGCCGTCGGCGGCTCCGGGCAGGTGCTGCCGACCGTCGTCGAAAGCGCTGTGAGACCCATGGCCGACCTGGCCTTCCTCGCGCTGACCGTGGCGTTCTTCGCCACCGTCGCGCTGCTCGCCCGTCGGGCGGACCGGACATGAGCGGGCTGGACGTCACCGGCCTGGTCGTGGCCGGCGCGCTCCTCGTGTACCTGGTGGTCCAGCTGCTGCGCTCGGACAAGGTCCGATGAGCGCCACGTGGACCGCGGTCGGCCAGGTCGGGATCGTCGTCCTGGTGCTCGCCGCCGCGCACCGACCCCTCGGTGACTACCTGTTCCGCACCCTGACGTCCCCGACGCACCTCGCGGTCGAGCGGGTCGGGTACCGGGTCATGCGCGTGGACCCCGACGCCGAGCAGCGGTGGAGCACCTACCTGCTG
The DNA here is from genome assembly GCF_001424195.1 of Cellulomonas sp. Leaf334. Lineage (GTDB taxonomy): Bacteria > Actinomycetota > Actinomycetes > Actinomycetales > Cellulomonadaceae > Cellulomonas. Next base: position 27,233 of record NZ_LMOO01000009.1, read on the forward strand.
TCCGTGCTCGGCTTCTCGCTGGCGTCCGTGCTGGTCCTGTTCGGCCTCGGTCGGCTGCAGGACCGGCTGCCCCTCGGCATCGGCATGGCCCCGCTCGACCCGGCCGGGGCGTGGAACACCGCGGTCTCGTTCGTCACCAACACCAACTGGCAGTGGTACTCGGGCGAGGCAGCCGCCGGCCACCTGTTCCAGATGGCCGGGCTCGCGGTGCAGAACTTCGTGTCCGCCGCGGTCGGCATCAGTGTCGTCGCGGCGCTCGCCCGGGGGTTCGCGCGGCACGGGACCGACAGTCGCGTCGGCAACTTCTGGTCGGACCTCGTGCGGGTGACGGTCCGGGTGCTGCTGCCCCTCGCGTTCGTCGCTGCCCTCGTGCTCGTCGCCGCCGGCGTGATCCAGAACCTGAGCGCCCACACCGAGGTCGGGACCCTCGCCGGGGGGACGCAGTCCGTGCTCGGCGGGCCGGTCGCCTCGCAGGAGGCCATCAAGGAGCTCGGCACCAACGGCGGGGGCTTCTTCAACGCGAACTCCGCGCACCCGTTCGAGAACCCGACCCCGTGGACCAACGCGCTGGAGGTCGTCCTCCTGCTGCTCATCCCGTTCAGCCTGCCGCGCACCTTCGGCAGGATGGTCGGTGACCGCCGGCAGGGCTGGGCGATCCTCGCCGCCATGTCGACGCTGTGGGTCGCTGCCGTCGGCCTGCTGACCTGGGCCGAGATGGCCGGGCCGGGTCTGGTGCCCGCGGCTGCCGGGGGAGCGATGGAGGGCAAGGAGGTTCGCTTCGGCGAGGCCGCGTCAGCCCTGTTCGCCGCGTCCACCACGATGACCTCGACCGGTGCCGTGAACTCGATGCACGACTCGCTCACCGCACCGGGCGGTGGGGTCGCGCTCGTGGGGATGCTGCTCGGCGAGGTGTCGCCCGGCGGGGTCGGCAGCGGCCTGTACGGGATGGTCGTGCTCATCGTCGTCGCGGTGTTCCTGGCCGGGCTGATGGTCGGCCGGACGCCCGAGTACCTGGGCAAGAAGATCGGCCGCCAGGAGATCACGCTCGTCGCGCTGTACGTGCTGACGATGCCCGCCGTCGTGCTCATCGGCTCCGCGATCGCGATCTCGGTGCCCGCGGGTCTCGCCGGGCAGCTCCAGGGGGGGCCGCACGGGCTCTCGGAGATCGTCTACGCCTTCGCGTCCGCCGGGAACAACAACGGCTCCGCGTTCGCGGGCCTGACCGTGGGCACGCCGTTCTACAACACGCTGCTGGGCCTGGCGATGCTGGTCGGGCGGTTCGTGCCGATCGCGCTCGTCCTCGCCCTGGCCGGGCGGCTGGCGAGTCAGCGGAAGGTGCCCGACGGCGCCGGCACCCTGCCCACCCACACGCCGCTGTTCGTCGGCCTGCTGGTGACCGTGACCCTCGTGGTCGTCGGCCTCACCTTCGTCCCCGTCCTGTCCCTCGGTCCCGTCGTGGAGTCCCTGTCATGAGCACCACCCTTCTCGAGAAGCCGCGCCCCGTCGCGGCCGCCCCGACGACGCTGTCCCCGCGGCAGCTCGCCGGCGCGCTTCCCGGCGCGCTCCGTGGCCTCGACCCGCGCAGGCTCTGGGACTCGCCGGTCATGTTCGTCGTCGAGGTCGGCGCCGCGTTCACCACGGTCCTCGCGGTCGCCGAGCCGAGCGCGTTCGCCTGGTCGATCACCGTCTGGCTGTGGCTCACGGTGCTGTTCGCGACCCTCGCGGAGTCCGTGGCCGAGGGCCGCGGGAAGGCGCAGGCCGCGAGCCTGCGGGCCACGCAGCGAGAGACGACGGCCCGCAAGGTCGTCGGGTCCGGCACCGTCGAGGTGGCATCGTCGTCGCTGCAGGTCGGCGACGTGGTGGTCGTCGTCGCAGGGGAGACCATCCCCGGCGACGGGGACGTGATCGAGGGCGTCGCGAGCGTCGACGAGTCCGCGATCACGGGCGAGTCGGCCCCGGTCATCCGGGAGTCGGGCGGGGACCGGTCCGCCGTCACCGGGGGCACGGTCGTCCTGTCGGACCGGATCGTCGTGCGGGTCACGGCACCCGCGGGCCACACGTTCGTCGACCGCATGATCGCGCTGGTCGAGGGCTCCGAGCGGCAGAAGACACCGAACGAGGTCGCGCTCAACGTCCTGCTCACCACGCTGACCATCGTGTTCCTGCTGGCCGTCGTCACGCTGCAGCCGTTCGCGACGTACTCGGGCGCCCCGCAGGACCTGGTCGTGCTGGTCGCGCTCCTGGTCTGCCTCATCCCGACCACCATCGGCGCGCTGCTGTCCACGATCGGCATCGCGGGCATGGACCGCCTGGTCCGGCGCAACGTGCTCGCCATGTCCGGCCGGGCCGTGGAGGCTGCGGGCGACGTGGACGTCCTCCTGCTCGACAAGACCGGCACGATCACGCTCGGCAACCGCCAGGCGGCGGACCTCCTGCCCGCCGCGGGCGTCGACCCCGCACTGCTCGCGGACGCCGCGCAGCTGTCGTCGATGGCCGACGAGACCCCCGAAGGGCGTTCGGTCCTCGTGCTGGTCAAGGAGCAGTTCGGGCTGCGTGAGCGGCACGACCTGGCCGGTGCGGAGCTCGTGCCGTTCGCGGCGCGGACCCGGATGAGCGGCGTCGACCTGCCCGGCCGGTCGGTGCGCAAGGGTGCCGCCGCGGCGGTCACGCACTGGGTGCGGTCGACGGGCGGGCACGCGGGCGACGACGTCGCGGCGACGGTCGACGCGATCTCCGCGTCCGGCGGCACGCCGCTCGTCGTCGCGGAGCTGCTCGGCGACGGCCCGGCGCGCGTGCTCGGGGTGATCCACCTCAAGGACGTCGTCAAGGAGGGCATGCGTGAGCGGTTCGACGCGCTCCGGGCGATGGGCATCCGGACCGTGATGGTCACCGGGGACAACCCGCTCACGGCACGGGCCATCGGGCTGGAGGCCGGCGTGGACGACGTGCTCGCCGAGGCCACCCCCGAGGACAAGCTCGCCCTGATCCGCCGCGAGCAGGAGGGCGGGCGGCTGGTCGCGATGGCCGGTGACGGCACGAACGACGCCCCGGCGCTCGCCCAGGCCGACGTCGGCGTCGCGATGAACACGGGGACGACCGCCGCGAAGGAGGCCGGCAACATGGTCGACCTCGACTCGAACCCGACCAAGCTGCTGGAGATCGTCGAGATCGGCAAGCAGCTGCTCATCACGCGCGGGGCCCTGACGACGTTCTCGGTGGCGAACGACGTCGCCAAGTACTTCGCGATCCTGCCCGCGATGTTCGTCGTCGCGTTCCCGCAGCTCGGCGTGCTCAACGTGATGCACCTGACCAGCCCCCAGTCGGCGATCCTCTCGGCCGTCGTCTTCAACGCGCTGGTCATCGTCGCGCTGCTCCCGCTGGCCCTGCGCGGCGTGCGGTACACGCCGTCGTCCGCGAGCGCCCTGCTGCGCCGCAACCTTCTCGTCTACGGGCTCGGCGGCGTCGTCGCCCCGTTCGTCGGGATCAAGATCATCGACCTGCTCGTCACTGCCCTGGGGATGTCCTGATGACGACCACACGCCCGCACCACTCGGCCGGGTCCGACACCGTCGCCTTCGCCCGCCAGACCTGGGCGGGCCTGCGGGTGCTGCTCGTGCTCACGCTCCTGCTCGGGTTCGCCTACCCGCTGGCTGTCACGGGCGTCGCGCAGGTCGCGTTCCCGTGGCAGGCGAACGGGTCGCTCGTCTCGTCGGCGGGAGAGCGCGTGACGTCGCGCGACGACGCCGTGGGCTCGCTGCTCGTCGGGCAGGCGTTCGACGGGCCGCAGTGGTTCCACCCGCGACCGTCGGCCGCCGGCGAGGGCTACGACACCCTGGCGTCCGCCGGGTCCAACCTCGGGCCGCTCCACCAGGACCTCCTCGCCGCGGTCGAGGAGCGGCGCTCCGCCGTGGCCGACGCGGACGGCGTCGACCGCGCCGACGTGCCCGTCGACGCCCTCACGGCGTCGGCCTCGGGCCTCGACCCCGACATCTCGCCGGAGTACGCGCAGCTCCAGGTCGCCCGGGTCGCCCGGGAGCGCGGGCTCGCCCAGGACGAGGTCCGGGCGCTCGTCGACGACACCACCGTCGGCCGCGACCTGGGCGTGCTCGGCGAGCCGCGGGTGAACGTGCTCCGGCTGAACCTGGCGCTGCACACAATGGGCTCATGACCCCAGCCGGCGATCGACCGAGGCGCGGTCGGCTGACCGTGTACCTCGGCGCGGCACCCGGCGTCGGGAAGACGTACGCGATGCTCGACGAGGCCCACCGCCGACTGTCCCGCGGGACGGACGTCGTGGTCGGCCTCGTCGAGGACCACGGGAGGCTCGCGACGGCGGCGCTGCTCGACGGGCTCGAGGTCCTCCCGCGCCGCACGGTGGGCCACCGCGGGAGCGAGTTCACCGAGCTGGACGTGCCCGCGCTCCTCGCCCGGGCGCCGCAGGTGGCGATGGTCGACGAGCTCGCGCACACCAACGTGCCCGGCAGCACGCACGCCAAACGGTGGCAGGACGTGCACGACCTCCTCGCGGCCGGCATCGACGTGGTGACCACCGTGAACGTGCAGCACCTGGAGTCGCTGAACGACGACGTCGAGGCGATCACCGGCGTCAAGCAGCGCGAGACCGTGCCGGACCACGTGGTGCGGGACGCGGACCAGATCCAGCTCGTGGACCTCGCCCCGGAGGCCCTGCGGCGCCGGCTCGCGCACGGCAACGTGTACCGGTCCGAGCAGATCGACGCCTCGCTCGCGCAGTACTTCCGCGTCGGCAACCTCACCGCGCTGCGCGAGCTGGCGCTGCTGTGGCTCGCGGACCGGGTGGACGACGCGCTGACCACCTACCGGCGCGACCACCGGATCGAGTCGCCGTGGCCCGCCCGCGAGCGGGTCGTCGTCGCGGTCACGGGCGGGCCGGAGGGGGACACGCTGCTCCGGCGCGGGGCGCGGATCGCGCAGCGTGCGGCCGGGTCCGAGCTCCTTGCCGTGCACGTGCTGGCCACCGACGGGCTGCCGAGCGCCCCTCCCGCACGGATCGAGGAGCAACGTGCGCTCGTCGAGTCGCTCGGCGGGACGTTCCACACGGTCATCGGGGAGGACGTCCCGACCGCGGTCGTGGACTTCGCGCGCGGGGTGAACGCCACGATGGTCGTCGTCGGGGTGTCACGGCGCAGCCGCTGGCGGGAGGCGGTGCGGGAGAGCAACGGCACCGAGATCGCCCGACGCGCCGGGATGATCGACGTGCATCTGGTCACCCACGACCGCGCACGCGCGGGCAGCCGACGGATCGGACGGGGCTCCGCGCTGTCCGGCACCCGTCGGATCGCCGGGTGGGTCGTCGCGCTCCTCGGTCCCGTGCTGCTCACGCTCGTGCTCACCGGGTCGCGCGACGTGGTCAGCCTGCCCACCGAGCTCATGCTCTTCCTCGCCCTCACCGTGCTGGTCGCCCTCGTCGGTGGGCTCTGGCCGGCGATCGTCAGCGCCGTCGTCGGCTTCGTGCTGCTCAACTGGTTCTTCACGCTCCCCACCGGGCAGCTGACCATCGCCGAACCGGAGAACGCGCTCGCTCTGGGCGTGTTCGTGCTCGTGGCCGCCGGTGTCGCCTCGGTGGTGGACCTGGCAGCCCGGCGCACGACCGAGGCGTTCCGCGCGCGCGCCGAGGCCTCCGCCCTGGCCGCGATCTCCCGCTCGGTCCTGTCGGGCGAGGACACGGCCGCCGCGCTGGTCGCCCGGCTGCGCGAGACCTTCACGCTCGAGGCCGTCTCGCTCCTCGCGCGGGTCGCGACCGGGTGGGAGGTCCTCGCGACGGACGGTGCCGACCCCGCCCGCGATCCCGGGGCGGCCCAGGTGGTGCTCGCGGTCGACGACGAGCGGGTGCTCGCCCTCACGGGACGTGTCCTCCCGGCGAGCGACCGCCGGGTGCTGGAGGCGTTCGCGTCGCAGGTCGGCATCGTGCTGGAGCAGGAGCGCCTGCGCGCCCAGGCCGAGCAGGCGCGGGTCCTCGGCGAGGCCGACGCCACCCGCACCGCCCTGCTGGCCGCCGTCTCGCACGACCTGCGCACGCCGTTGGCGACCATCCGGGCCTCCGTCGACGGCCTGACGTCCACGGACCTCGACCTCGACGATGCCGACCGCGCGGCGCTCGTCGGCACCCTCGAGGAGTCGACCTCGCGGCTGGAGCGGCTGATCGACAACCTGCTGGACCTGTCCCGGCTGCAGACGGGGAGCGTCCGACCCGTGCTGCGGGCGACGAGTCTCGACGAGATCGTGCCGTTCGCGATCGAGGGCTACCCCCCGGGCGCCGTCGTCCTCGACGTGCCCGACGACCTCCCGCTCGTGCACACCGACCCGGGCCTCCTGGAGCGGGTCGTCGCGAACCTGGTGTCGAACGCGGTGCGGCACGCGCAGGCCGGCAGCGCCGTGGTCGTGGCGTCGGCGGTGGTCGGTGACGACGTCGTCGTGCGGGTGGTCGACGACGGACCTGGTGTTCCGGACGACGTCAAGGAGCACCTGTTCGCCGCGTTCCAGCGACTGGGCGACACGACCGGCACGGGCCTCGGCCTCGGGCTGGCCGTCGCCGACGGGCTCGCGACCGCGGTCGGTGCCGAGCTGAGCGTCGAGGACACCCCCGGCGGAGGCCTGACGATGCTGGTGACGGTCCCTCTCGCGGAGAGGGCACGCTGATGGCGGGGAACAGGATCCTGGTGGTCGACGACGAGCCGGGGCTCGCGCACGCCCTGTCGATCACGCTGCGCGCCACCGGCTGGGACGTCACGACCGCCGGCGACGGCACCTCGGCGATCTCTGCGGCGGCGGCCCACACCCCCGACGTGGTGCTGCTCGACCTCGGGCTGCCGGACATGAGCGGGCTCGACGTCATCACCGCCATCCGCGGGTGGAGCCGCGTGCCGATCGTGGTCCTGTCCGCCCGTCAGCACGGTGAGGACAAGGTCGACGCCCTCGACGCGGGCGCGGACGACTACGTGACCAAGCCGTTCGCGATGAACGAGCTGCTCGCGCGCCTCCGTGCGGCGGTCCGGCGTGCGTCCGTCCCGTCCGACTCCGACGACGCGGTCGTCACCGCAGGGGCGCTGACCGTCGACCTCGCACGCCGGCGTGTGCTCCGGGACGGGGTCGAGGTGCGGCTGAGCCCCACCGAGTGGTCGATGCTCGAGGTCCTCGTCCGCAACCGCGGCCGACTGGTCGGCCGCGTCCAGCTGCTCCAGGAGGTCTGGGGCCCGGGGTACTCCGACGAGACCCACTACCTGCGCGTCTACTCGGCGCAGCTGCGGCGCAAGCTGGAGGAGGACCCGGCGCACCCGCGGCACATCATCACGCAGCCGGGCATGGGGTACATCTTCGAACCGTGACCCCGGTGCCCAGCCCAGCCCGTCACACGGCGCGCATCGTGCCCAGCAGGTGCCGCGCAGGCGCGGGTCTCGGGTCGACCGTGCCGGTCCCCGGCTCCGCGCAGGTGGCCGGCTGCCGGTCCGACACCACCGTGCGCGTCGCCTGATCCGGTTGCTGCACGCCGCCCTCGGCAGCCGAACCGCCGAACGTGATGCACGCGAGCACGACCACCGCACCCGCCGTCGCTCGCCCTGTTGCCCTCATCGTCGTCATCTCCTCGTCGTGTCCTCGGTCCGACCCTCCGGTCGGTCCGTCGACGACGACGCTGCCCCTCCCGGCCGGGCGTGAACATTCGCATCAGGGCGGATGTCCGGCGCAGGCGTCCGGGTCTACCGTCGATGCAGGAGAGGAACCGGGGCGGGGGAGGAAGCGATGGATCGGATCGGACACCTGCACGCAGGAGACGGCGACGCTCTCGTCCGCCTCATCGCGGACGCGTACCACGACGAGCCGGGACCCGACCTCCCGTGGGCGCTGCTCGACGGACTCCGTGAGCTGCTGGGCCACGACACCCTCGTCACCTCCACGTGCTACGCGCCCGAGGACCTGCGGTGCGATCGGGAGCAGGGGGTCTTCGACGCGGGCGAGCACTGGTACGGGACGGACCTGGTCGTCGACGAACCCGCCGACTGGTTCGACGACTGGTGGACCGACCCGCTGTGCAGCTATCCCCAGCGCACAGGTGACCTGACCAGCGTGGTGACCACGACCGACTTCATCCCGGCGGCCGACCAGAACGCCGCGCGACGACTGAAGTTCGCCAACGACGTCCAGACTCACCTGATCCTGTCCCTCCCGGCTCCTCCCGGTCTGGTGCACAGGGTCCTCTTCGCCAGTCGCGAGTGGCCCGGCTTCGACGAGCGTGACCGTCAGGTCGTCGCACTGCTGCGGCCGCACGTGCAGGAGATCTGGCTGGACGCCGAACGACGCCGGGCGGGTGTGCCCGAGCTGACGAACCGCGAGTGGGAGGTGCTCGCCCTCGTCGGTTCGGGGCTGAGCCACGCCGAGATCGCTGCACGCCTGTTCGTCGCGGTCTCGACGGTGCGCAAGCACCTGGAGCACGTCCGCGAGCGGATGGGGGTGCACAGCGCTGCTGCTGCGGCGTCCATCGCCCTGCCGCACGCGCCGACGGCCCGGGGTCGATCGCTGCGGTGACGAGGTCGGACCCCGCGGGTCAGGTCCGGCACGGCGAGCGGACGACGGTGACGCGCTGTACGGTCTGGGACTCCGGCAGCCGTCGACCACGCACTTTGGGGGAGCCCGATGGGTCCGTTCGCTCGCAGATCAGCGCACGGCTCTCGGTCCCGGGCCGTGGAGCCACCGCGCGACGAGCCACCGGCATCCACCCCCTCGCTGTGGTCCGACGGCGTCGGGCGCGTGGCGACACGGTCGCTGCAGGTGCTCGCGGTCGTCGCCGTCGTCGCCGTCTTCGTCCTCGCAGTGACCCAGCTGACCCTCGTCGTCATCCCGGTGCTCATCGCGCTCGTGCTGGCGGCCGCGATCTCGCCCCTCGTGTCGTTCCTGCGTCGCAAGGGCCTGCCGTCGCTGCTGGCCACCTGGATCGCGCTGGTCGCGCTCGTCGCCCTCCTGGCGGGGATCCTCTGGCTGGTCGTCGCGGCGGTCGTGAGCCAGTGGAGCGAGCTGCGCGACCAGGCCCTGGACGGTTTCGACGAGCTCCAGGCCTACGTCGAAGGACTGCCGTTCGACATCACCGAGGAGCAGATCCAGTCGGTCCGGGACTCCGTCACCGGCCTGCTGCAGTCCGATGCCGTGGGCTCGGGCGCGATCGCCGGTGTGTCGCAGACCGTGGACTTCGTGGCGGGCTTCTTCATCATGATCGTGGTGCTGTTCTTCTTCCTGAAGGACGGCCCGCAGATCTGGGAGTTCCTCCTCCGCCCGTTCGAGGCGCACCGCTACCAGCGCGGCAAGCGCATCGGCGACACGACGGTCCGCACGCTCGGTGGGTACATCCGGGGCACCGCGATCGTCGCGGCGGTCGACGCCGTCGCGATCGGTATCGGGCTCGCGATCGTCGGGGTCCCCCTGGTGATCCCGCTGTCCGTGCTCGTCTTCCTGCTCGCCTTCATCCCGCTCGTCGGAGCGACGGTCGCCGGCATCCTCGCCGCGCTCGTCGCCCTCGTGGCGGTCGGGCCCGTCGAGGCGCTGATCGTGGTCGTGATCGTCGTCGTCGTGAACCAGCTCGAGGGCGACTTCCTCCAGCCCGTCGTCATGGGGCGGACACTCCGCCTGCACCCGCTGGTGATCCTGTTCGCGCTGACGGCCGGCACCGTGCTGGCAGGTCTCACGGGAGCGGTCCTCGCCGTGCCGATCGCGGCGTCCATCTGGGGGGCGGTCCAGGTGTGGGACGGCCCTGACCTGCCCGCCCGCTTCGCGAGGCAGAAGCGGCACGAAGCCGTCCCGTCAGGTGCGGTGGCGGACGCGGCCCACACCTGAGCCTCGGGGGTGCCGGAGTCCGGCGAGAAGGCCGGCCGCAACCCAGCGAGCGTCCCGCGTCGAGGCGGTCGTCAGCCGTCGAACGTGAGCACCCAGGCGATGCGGCCGTCCGGCAGGCAGACCTTCTCCTCCGTGTACCGGTACCGGAGCTCCAGGTGCTTGGCGCCGACGCCGGTCCGCGGGAACCACCAGTCCAGGCTCGCGTCGGGTCGCTCCGCCCACGGCTTGACCTCGCCGTCGCGTTCCCCGCCGCGCAGCAGCACCCAGTACTCCACGCGGAGAGCATCCCAGGAGGTGGACCGACAGGGAACCGCCATGGAGGACGGATGTCCAAGAGGCCGCGCGCGACGCGGCCGGAGTCCTGAAGTCGAGATGGTGCCCGCGAAAGGACTCGAACCTTCGAAGTGACCCATGAACGGATAGGAACCGAGTGGCGCTAGAGGGTACCTGACCTGCATCTTTGGGTGCCTTTCGCGGATGCTAGCGTGAACCTCGTTGAACCAGATTTCGCCGACTTCTGGCACGTATCTGGCACGAGGGGGAGGTCGAAAGGTGTCTCGACGTGACTTCGGGTCGGTCCGAAAGTTGCCGAGCGGCCGCTATCAGGCCCGGTACCAAGTGCCCGGAGCCGAGCAGTCGATCACGGCACCCGACACCTTCGGAACGAAGGCTCAAGCGACGGCGTGGCTTGCCAAGCAGCGCGTCCTGATCGGCGAAGGCAAGGTCAATCCGACAGCCGTCGTGACGACGTTCGGCGAGTTCGCCACAGCCTGGCTCGCGGGGCGGGACCTCAAATCGTCGACGCGCGTCCTGTACTCCCGGCAGCTCGACAAAGAACTCTTGCTGACGTGGGGTGACGTCAGGCTCACGGACATCACGCCGGCCGCGGTTCGCGCGTGGCACGCCACCTTGATGCCCGACCGGCCGACGGAGCGAGCGCACCTCTACGCGTTGCTGCGCGTCATCCTGGGCACCGCGTGCCGAGACGATCTCATCGCAGCGAACCCGTGCCGGGTGTCAGGCGCAGGATCAGCGAAACGCGCCCGACCCATCCGGCCGGCTTCGCTCGCCGAGCTGGAGGCGATCACTGCTGCGGTCGACGAGCGCTTCCGCCCGATGGTCCTGCTCGGCGCGTGGTGTGCGCTCCGCTTCGGAGAGGTCACTGAGTTGCGACGCGGCGACGTGGACGTCAAGGCCGGGGTCTTGCGGATCCGCAGGGGCGTCACCTGGCTCACTGGAACTCCCGTCGTCGACACTCCGAAGACCGAGGCCGGCGCCCGGGATGTCGCAATCCCACCGCATCTGCTTCCGCTGCTCGAGATTCACCTCCGGGAGCGCGTGGCCAAGCGCTCGGGCGCGCTGCTGTTTCCGCTCGAGCAGGGCCGAGACGTCCAGCTGTCGCCACACCGGTTTCGGAAGGAGTTCGATCGAGCCAAGGCCGCTTCTGGGCGACCGGACCTCACTTTTCACGGGCTGCGGCACACGGGCGCTGTCCTCGCCGCCGCGTCGGGAGCGACGGTCGCGGAGTTGATGGCCCGTCTTGGCCACACCACGCCGGCGATGGCCATGAAGTACCAGCATGCAGCGGCGGACCGCGACCGCGTCATCGCGGACGCGCTCTCCAGCCTTGCCACTGCAGCCGGGAATTGATCCGAAGGGCTATGTTCCCCAGACAGATCGCCGATGAGCACCAGCGCCACCACGACGATCAGCACCAGCACGACGATGAGCACGATCACGCCGACCGCATCTCGCACGGATGGTGGCTTGCGCCTACGGGACTTCCTCCGCGTGCGCCTCCGCTTGCCGGCGCGTCAGGGTGCACCCAGCAGTGAGGCCTCGCGGCGCGACGTAGCCACACGCAAAAAGGTATACCTTCTCACGGGTGACACCTCCAGCAACGTATACATCCCTGCGTTAGACACCATCACCAGGGGGTACATTCCTGCGTGTGGCTACTCACATAGGGCAACTCGCGCAAGAAGTCGCCGCACAGAACCCATGGTGGCGCGGAGGGGACTGGGAGCGTCTGGACAAGGATCTGGTCGATGCTGCTCGGTCCGGGCTCACCTACCGCTCCGGGGTGCTCGACGACCTGGTGCCAGGCTGCATGTACTTGCTACGGGGCCCGCGTCGAGTAGGCAAGACCGTCGCCATCAAACAGCTCGTGTCCGACCTCTTGACAATGGGTGTGCCTGCTACCGCGATCGTGCGGGTGGCCGTCGACGGATGGGCGGCGAAGGATCTGCGCACCCTGACCCAGAACGCTGCGCTGCCGCGGGTACCTCCCGGCACTGCTCGGTACTGGCTGCTAGATGAAGTCACCGCGGTCTCGGGGGACTGGCCGGAGCAGCTGAAGTGGCTTCGGGACAACGACGCAGAGTTCTCTAGCGCGACCGTGGTCCTGACCGGCTCGAGTGCGTCCCGACTGACCGAGGCGGTCGGTGTCCTGGCTGGTCGTCGCGGGCGGGGAACCCAGCTCGACCGCACATTGCTGCCGATGGGATTCCGAACGTTCGCCCAGCACATGTCCGCGGGATCGTCGGCGCCGGCTGACCAACTGCCTCTCAACGGCCTGCGCGACGGCGCTGCCGCCGAGACCTACCAAACGCTCATCCCGTGGATGGACGATCTCATCAGGGCATGGGAGAGGTACCTGATGTACGGCGGCTACCCGGTCGCCGTGGCGGCGGCGAAGAAGGGTGAACCGGTCCCAACGTGGTTCGCCAATGACCTCTTCGACATCGTGGCCAATGACGCCTTCCGGAACTCTCAACTCGCGGCGGCAACGGAGATGGCGTTGCTCGAGCGGCTGTGGGCGACGATCACCAGCTTCGCGGTGTACACGAGCATCGGACAGGACCTGGGCATCAGCCACGAGGTCGTCGCCCGGCACGTCGGCTACTTGCGCAACGCCTACTTGTTGTGGGCGTGCCCGCAGAAGGGCGAGTCGTCCTGGACCCCGAAGAGCCGCGCCCAGGACAAGTTGTACGCCGTCGACCCGTTGCTCGCGCGGTTGCCTCACCTGCGCAACCCGAACCGACAGGACGTCGACCTGACAGCACTTGCGGAGATGCAGATCGGCAACGCGATTCGGCGCAGGGTTGTGACCGACCTTCCCGTCAGTCTCAGCGACGACTTTCTGTTTCATGTGCGCACCCCTGCGCGCAAGGAGATCGACTTCGTCAGTCAGCAACTGGGCGGCGTCGCGATTGAAGGCAAGTACACCCAGGGTGCATGGCGATCCGAGGCGGCAACGGTGGAAGCCTCGGATTGGTCAGGGATTCTGGCCACCCGAAACGTGCTCGAGATTTCACAGGATGAAGCCCGCGCATGGGCCGTTCCCGCGGCGCTCCTCGCCTACGTCCTGGATGTGTAGGCGCTGGGGCGAACTGGCCAAACGGGGTGCGCGATGACGTGGAACGTCGCAAGATCACGCGACCTCGCGCACGCGCAGTGCAAGAGGAGTCGCCACCTAGGTGTGTGGCTCCATGGCGTAGCGCGGCGGATCTAGCGTCATCCATCGCCGGGCGCTGATCTCGTGTGCGGGGTGGCCAGTTACCTGCAGGAGGATTCGTGTCTCGCCACGATAGGCCGTCGAAGCTGTCGTCACTTGCGATCAGCTGGGACCCTGCTGGTTAGCGTGGGGTGCGCGACCTCGATCCATGCCTCGAGTACCGGCGGCACTCCGGCCTTCCGTCGTCGGGCGTGCTCGAGCTCGGTTCGAGCGCGACTCGCGGCGCCGTTGCGGCAGAGCAGATCGAAGAGCTTGCGGCCGATCTGGTCATCGTCGGGTCGCGTCCAGCGGAGCACTGCAGCGAGTGCCGCGACCGCGGCGTCCAAATCCTCGGCTGTTCCGCGCTCGGCGAGGATGAAGTAGGCGACAGCGCGGTCGTTGGCCGAGCGAGACACAGACCATTCGGACCAAAGTGACCGCGTGAGCGCTGGATCGTCCAAGGCACATAACGCCATGGTGGCGGTGACGCGCGTCTCCCATTTGTGCGCGCCCCGAAGGGCCAGGAGCGCCTCGCGCACAGCTGGGGTCGGCGGGCAGATCGCCAGCGCTTCAGCGGCGGCGGTGTTGACCACGCCTGCGTCTTGGCCCTTGGTCGACGCCCGCGCCAGAGCTACCGCCGCCAACGCGTCGGCGGTTGCTGTATCACGGTGACCGTGCAGCGTGGTGGCTAAGGTGAGTGTCCGCCATTGGAACTCCGCCCAAGGATGTGTGAGGAGTGCTCGGACCCTGGGTTCGACGGGGGCGGACTGCTCCGAGCTGAACTCACACGTGCGGGCCGGCCAGTGGCGGAACGATTCGAACATCGATGTCACGGCCTCTACAAGTTCGAGCGCGACGCGACTGCGCGCGTAAGGGCCGCGCTTCGCGCCCGCTCGGCTGAGATCAATAGACGCGTCCAGTACGTCCTGAACCAGTCCCGCGTCCCGAGAGTTTCTGAGGACGACGCCGCAGGTCGAGGCGGCCTTCCATCGTGCGTCGTCGACTTCTCGGGGGTCTCGGACCAGCGCGAGAAGTTGCCGCAGAGTCTCAGCGCCCGTCAGCCTCTCCAACCGCCACCAGTAGTTGGCTTCCTCGACCCTGGTCAGCGGCCGGCTCGCCGCCCCTCTGATCTGCTCGCGAAGCCAGTGCTCACTCACCTGGTCGACCAGGTCGCGCGGCCAGACATCGAGCGGCGTGATGATGGATCGCCACACCGAGAGAATGCGCCCCATTGTGTCCCGTTGAGGTGTGCTCGAAGTGACATCCAGGAGGACACCATTCTTGGTCGCCCCAGCCCGTGCCCAGCTCACACCGCTGTCGCTCTTGCCGAGTGCCGCCTCGGCTCCGTCGATGTCGGATTGCCTGAGCAGGAACCGATACACCTGCGGCGACTCTCCCATCCCCAAACCGTCGCCGTTCTTGCTTAGCGGGTCATGCGGCTGGCCGTTCATGTGCACCCCTCGAATTCGCGCCCGCACGTGCGGTCACGACCGGTTATCGGCAGGACCCATCCCGCCGTTGAGGAGCAACGTCTGCCGGGACGCAAGCGAGGAGCAGTATCGACGTCACCCCACGATCCCTGCGTGACTATCCCGGGGGTCGAATGCCCCGCCCCGACCCCGAGCCTCATCACTGTGTGCTCCTGAACCGTCTGATGCTCTGGGGTTCCGGAGTTCGCTGGACCGCAAGGTCGCGTGTTGCGCATCTTCTGGCGCACCTGCTTGTGGGAGCACACGCCGCTCGGGCCGCTCCTCGGGGGTGGTGGCGCGGTGATGTCGATGCACAAACTCACGGTGGGCGACGGCTATGCGTACCTGACCAGGCACGTTGCCGCCGGCGACGCCGGTCTGTCGGGAACCGACTCGCTCACCGCGTACTACGAGCAGACGGGCAACCCCGCCGGCCGCTGGCTGGGACGTGGCCTCGACGCTCTCGGCGCCAACGGCCTGCTGGACGGAAGCCTCGTGACAGAGGCGGCCATGGCTCAGGTGTTTCGTGATGGATGCGACCCGATCAGTCGACTCCCTCTGGGCAAGGCGTACCCCCAAGTCAGCCCTGGCGAGGGCCGGCACGCGGTGGCCGGCTACGACCTGACGTTCACTGCGCCGAAGTCGGTCTCCGTCGTGTGGGGTCTGGCCGACTCCGCGACGCGGGGCGAGCTGTACGAGGCGCACCGCGCCGCGCTGTCGTCGGCGCTGCGGTTTGTGGAGCACTCGGTGCTCCGGACCCGGGTCGGCGCGGCGGGGTGCCGGCAGGTCAAGACCCTGGGCATGGTTGCGGCCGCCTTCGATCACTGGGATTCGCGGGCGGGTGACCCGAATCTGCACACCCACGTCGTGATCGCGAACAAGGTTCAAGGCCCTGACGGGATCTGGCGGTCCGTGGACGGTCGGACTTTGCATGGCGCCACGGTGACCGTCTCGCAGCTGTACGACGCCCTTCTCGCCGATGAGGTCAGCCGACGACTCGGCGCGACCTGGTCGTCGCGGGACCGGGGGGAGCGGCGCAACCCAGCCTTCGAGCTCGACGGGGTGGGGGAGGACCTGCTGACGGAGTTCTCGACCCGGTCGGAGCAGATTCGTTGCGCAGAGCAGCGTTGGATTCGGGAGTTCACCGAGCGGCGTGGACGAGCGCCCTCTCGCACGGAGACGACTCGGGCTCGCCAGCACCTGACCCGTGAGACCCGGCCGCCGAAGGTCGTCCGGGCGTTAGGGGATCTGCTGGCGGACTGGGCCAACCGCGCCCGCGCGCTCACCGGTGTCGAACCGCTGGACTTGGCCGCTCGCGCCCTCACGGCCCACTACGGCCGCGCGCTGCGAGCGACCGATGTCGGGCCGGAGGTGCGGGCCGCGATCGTCGCTCAAATGATCGACGACGTCTCGACCCGCCGCTCGGTGTGGTCGACGTGGAACCTCGGCGCCGCCGCCCTGCGCTCCTCGATGACGTTGAGAATGGCCTCGCCGGCGGATCGGCTCGCGTTGACGGACGACCTCGTGACCCTCGCCGGGAGCGCGTGCATACGCATCGACGACCCCGAGTCGGTACGGCAGCGCGTCGGGGAAGAGACGTTCACGTCGCTCGAGCTGCTTGAGGCCGAGCGCGCCCTGCGGGACGCTGCCGAGACCGACATCCCGCTCGGGATCCACCCCCTCGCCGGGCGCATCGCGGACCGACACATGGCCGCCCTCGCCGACGATCAGCACGCCGCCGCCAAGGCCGTGCTGCACTCGACCCGCGCGCTGGACGTCCTGGTGGGACCGGCAGGGTCCGGCAAGACAACCACCCTGTCCGCGCTTGCTGGCGCGTGGCGGCAGGTCCGCGGCAATGTCATCGGGCTCGCGCCCTCAGCCAGCGCGGCCGCAACCCTGTCCGGTGCGCTGAGTTCGAGGTGCGAGACCGCGGCCAAGTGGATCTACGAGTCGGTCGGTGACGGCGCCGCGCAACGCGCACTGCGCTACGGGAACGAGACGGACGTCCTGACCGACCCGACGGTGGGCTACTGGGACCGCAATGCCGCGAACCAGCGTCGCGGCGCCCTTGTGATGGCTCAGGAGCAGTGGCGGTTCGGTCGTGGGGACCTGGTGATCGTCGACGAAGCCTCCATGGCAGACACTCGCACGTTGGCCGTCCTCGTCGAGCAGGCCGCCGCGGCCGACGCGAAGGTGCTGCTCGTCGGAGACCACCTGCAACGCGGGTCGGTCGATGCCGGTGGAGCGTTCGGGATGCTCGCCCGCCGCGGACCGACCGCCGAGCTGCGCACGCTGTGGCGGTTCAGCCACCCGTGGGAGGCCCGCGCCACCCTCGACCTGCGCCATGGTGACCCTGCAGCCTTGGACGCCTACGTCGAGCACAAGCGCATCAGCCACGGCTCCCACGACGACATGCTCGAGGACGCCCTCGCCGCGGCCACCGACGCCGACGCAGAGACCCGAACCGTCCTGCTCGCCGCCGCGGACCAACGCACCGTCAACGAGCTGAACGCCCGCACCCGCGCCGAACGCATCCGCACCGGCCTGGTCCGGCCCGCCGGCGTCACCTTGAGCGACGGGTTGACCGGCGGCGTCGGAGACAGGATCGTCACCCGCCGCAACAACCGGCGCTTGCGCACCAGCGACGGGTTCGTGCGCAACGGCGACCTCTGGCGGATCACCGCAGTCCTGCCGGACGGCGGCCTGCGCGTTCAGCCCATCAAGCAACCCGACGGCGGTGCAGCCCTCCGACTTCCTGCCCAGTACGTCGCTGAGGCGGTCGAGCTCGGGTACGCCACCACGACGGCACGAAGCCAGGGGATGACCGTCGACGAGACCCACACGGTCGTCACCGCCGGCATGGGCCGCGAAGACCTCTACGTCGCCCTCAGCCGCGGCCGCCACCTCAACCGGCTTTATGTCGCCACCGACCGCCCCGACAACGACTGCCTGCCCTCGGGCGACACCGCGACCGCCCGCGAAGTCCTCGACCGGATCCTGGCCACCACCCGCGCCGAGACCTCGGCCACCGAGACCTGGGCGTCACACCACCCAGAGGCGCCGCAGCCGCCGGTCCCTGCGAGTCGCCGACAACCCGCCATCCCGGCGCTGCGCCCACAGATGGCGCCGCGTCCCTCGACGCCCCCGACCAGCCCGACCACACAAGGGCCGGTGCTGGACCGGTGGTGACGCTCGAGACGCCCGACCGACCGCGCCGACCGGCGCTCGATGGAGGAGGAACCATGTCCGCACCAACAAGAGAAGATCAGCGACCGGAGTTCGTCTCCGTCGCCGAGATCGCGGCAGAACTGCAGGTCACCGACCGATTCGTGCGCAAGCTCATCGCTGACGGCGATCTGCAGGCCGTGCGCGTCGGCCGCCGGCTCGTGAGGGTCCGGCGGGGAGACCTTGAGGCGATCCTGCGACCGGTCGCTGGCCCGCGAACTGGGCGCCGTTAGCCGCCATTCGTGCCAGTTCTTCTGGCACGTGTCTGGCACGAGGCCCTGTCCAACGTTCTGACCTGCACTGATGTGTGCCCGCGAAAGGACTCGAACCTTCGACCTTCTGCTCCGGAGGCAGACGCTCTATCCACTGAGCTACGCGGGCCGCTCACCGACCCGGGGGTCGATGCGGTGCACGACACTACCAGCCGATCTCACTCACCCAGCAGTGCGGACAGGTAGCGGGCGGTCTCGTCGGCGGCCTTGCCGTCGTCGCCCGCGACGATCGCCTCGACCAGGTGGTCGTGCGCGTCGTGGCCGTGCGCGTCGGTGACGAAGTTGAACCGGATGTTCTCGCCGATCGCGTCGAGCAGGTTCTCGTAGAGGGTGACCAGCAGGGGGTTCGCGGCGGCGCGGACGATCGCGCGGTGCAGGTCGAGGTCGGTGGCGACCATCGCGTCCAGGTCGCCCGCGTGGTAGGCGGAGGCGCGTTCGTCGCGACGCTGGAGCAGTGCGGCGGCGTCCGAGGCGGTCCGGCGTCGGGCAGCCAGGCGGGCGGCCTCGACCTCGAGCGAGCGCCGCACCTCGACGACGTCGCGCTGCCGGGCGTCGGCGATCTGCCGGCCCATCGTCACGGCGAGCTCCGAACGGGACAGCACGTAGGTGCCGGAGCCCTGCCGTCGTTCGAGCAGCCCCGCGTGGACCAGGGACTGCACGGCCTCGCGGACGGTGTTGCGTCCGACGCCCAGGAGGTCGACGAGGGCGGGTTCCGGGGGGATGCGTGTCCCCACGGGCCACTGCTCCGTCTCGATGCGTCCCCGGAGCTCGTCGACCGCGGTGTCGATCAGTCCGGTCCGTCGCGCCATCCGGTTAGGCTCCGTTCCGAGGCATGCGGTGCAGTCAACACCGGCGGTCGGGCGCACGCCAGACCCCCGGACGGATGATTCCGGACACCGCGGCGCCCGGATCAGGAGTTCTCCTCGTGCAGTCCCTCATGCCGCCGCCCGCTCCGTGGCGCGGCAGGCTCGTCGTGCTGGCCGGCATCGTGCTCGTCGGGCTCAACCTGCGCATCGCCGTCGCGGCGGTCTCGCCGATCCTCGGTGTGGTGCGGGAGGACTTCGCGCTGAGCGACGCGCAGGCCGGCCTGCTCGGCACGGTGCCCGTGGCGGCGTTCGCGGTGTTCGGGTCGCTGGCCACGCCGGTCGCGCGGCGCCTCGGGCTCGAACCGTCGCTGATCCTCGCGCTGCTCCTGGCGATGACCGGTGAGCTCCTGCGGGCGCTGGCCGGCAGCGCGCCCGCGCTCATCGGCTGGTCGGTGCTCGCGCTCGGTGGTCTGGGGATGGGCAACGTCCTGGTCCCGCCGCTGGTCAAGCGGTACTTCCCCGACCGGATCGGGAGCGTCACCGCCGCCTACCTCGTGGCGATGTCGGTGAGCGCGGCGGTGCCGCCCCTGGTCGCGCTGCCCGTCGCGCAGGCCGCCGGCTGGCGGTGGTCGGTCGGGATGTGGGCGGTGCTCGGGTTCGCGGCCGTCGTGCCCTGGCTGGTCGTGATCGCGCAGTCCGTCTCGGCGCGGTCGCACCTGCGCGACCTGGTGCGCCGCGCCCCGGTCACGGACCGGCCGGCGGTGCTCGTCCGGTCCGGTGCGGCCGAGAGCCGGATCGTGTGGCGCTCGCGGCTGGCCTGGGCGCTGGTGCTGACGTTCTTCGCCAACACCACCTGCACCTACGTGCTGTTCGCGTGGCTGCCGGAGATCCTCGCCGACGCGGGCCTGGGGACCGATGCCGGGGGCCGGTGGCTGGCGGTGTTCGCGATCCTCGGCCTGCCGGCGTCGCTCGTCGCGCCCGTCCTGGCCGTCCGGATGCGCGACCCCTACCCGCTGGTCGTCGGTTTCGCGGCGTGCTGGGTGGCCGGCCTGCTCGGGCTCATGCTCGCGCCCGCGCAGGGGACGGCGGTGTGGATGGTCCTGCTCGGCATCGGGCCGGGGACGTTCCCGATCATGCTCGCGCTCATCGGCCTGCGGTCACGGACGCCCGCCGTCGCGGTGGCGCTCTCCGGGATGGTGCAGGGCCTCGGGTACGCGCTGTCGGTCGTCGGGCCGGTCGGGATCGGCGTGCTGCACGTCGCGACGGGGTCGTGGCGCGAACCGCTGCTGGTGCTGCTGGGTCTCGTCGGGCTGCTGCTGGTCGCGGGCTGGTTCGCGTGCCGGCCGACGATGCTGGGCGTCGAGCCCGCTGCATAAGCGCTCCCACCGGCTCGGTACCCTTCTCCGGTGACTCCCGCCCAGCTCTCCGAGGCCCTCCGGGCCGCCCTCGTGCACGCCGTCGACGACGGAACGTTCGCCCTCGACCCCGCCGCGATCCCCGCGACCGTGCACCTGGAGCGACCCCGGCAGCGCGACCACGGCGACTGGGCGACCAACGTGGCGATGCAGCTGGCGAAGAAGGCGGGCACCAACCCGCGCGCGTTCGCCGAGGAGCTCGCACGGCGGCTCGCGCAGACGGAGGGCGTCTCCACCGTCGAGGTCGCCGGTCCCGGGTTCCTCAACATCCGGCTCGACGCGGCCGCTGCCGGCGAGCTGGCCCGCTCGGTCGTCGAGCAGGGCGCCGAGTACGGGAACAACGAGACGCTGGCCGGTGTCGCGCTCAACCTGGAGTTCGTGTCCGCCAACCCGACGGGTCCGCTGCACATCGGCGGGGTCCGGTGGGCGGCTGTCGGCGACAGCCTCGCGCGGGTGCTCCAGGCGTCCGGCGCCGCGGTGAGCCGCGAGTACTACTTCAACGACCACGGTGCGCAGATCGACCGGTTCTCCCGCTCGCTGCTGGCGCGCGCGCTGGGCGAGCCCGCACCTGAGGACGGGTACGGCGGGCAGTACATCTCGGAGATCGCGGAGCAGGTGGTGGCCGACGCCCTCGCCGCCGGCGAGCCCGACCCGCGCACCCTGCCCACCGACGAGGCGAACGAGGCGTTCCGCGCGCGCGGCGTCGACCTCATGTTCGCCGAGATCCGCCAGGCGCTGCACGACTTCGGGGTCGACTTCGACGTCTACTTCCACGAGGACTCGCTGCACGAGTCCGGTGCCGTCACGCGGGCCATCGCGCGCCTGCGGGAGCTGGGCCGGATCTACGAGGCCGACGGCGCGACGTGGCTGCGCACCACCGACTTCGGCGACGACAAGGACCGCGTCGTCATCAAGCGGGACGGCGACGCGGCGTACATCGCGGGTGACATCGCCTACTACCTGGACAAGCGGGAGCGCGGCTTCGACCGGGTCGTCATCATGCTCGGCGCCGACCACCACGGGTACATCGGTCGCATGATGGCCGTCTGCGCGGCGTTCGGCGACGAGCCCGGCGTCAACCTCGAGATCCTCATCGGCCAGATGGTCAACCTGGTCAAGGACGGCGCACCCGTCCGCATGAGCAAGCGCGCGGGCACGGTCGTCACGATCGACGACCTCGTCGACGCCGTCGGGGTCGACGCCGCCCGGTACGCGCTGGCCCGCTCGTCGGCGGACTCGATGATCGACCTGGACCTCGACCTGCTGACCAGCGCGAAGAACGAGAACCCCGTCTTCTACGTGCAGTACGCGCACGCCCGGTCCGCCGCGGTCGACCGGAACGCCGAGGCCACCGGTGTGCGCCGCGAGGACGGGTTCGACGCCTCGCTGCTCGACAACGAGAGCGACTCGATCCTGCTCGGGCGGCTCGCGGAGTTCCCGCGGATCGTCGCGCAGGCCGCCGAGCTTCGCGCTCCGCACCGCGTCGCCCGGTACCTGGAGGACCTCGCCGGGGCGTATCACACCTGGTACGGGCAGGTCCGGGTCGCGCCGTTCGGCGACGAGGTCGTCGGCGACGTGCACCGCACCCGTCTGTGGCTGAACGACGCCACCCGCCAGGTGCTCGCCAACGGTCTGGGGCTGCTGGGCGTCTCCGCGCCGGAGCGCATGTGAGCACGTCGATCCCCGGCGAGCCCTGGTCCACCGGGGTCGCGCGGGGGGCCGACGGTGCCGTGACGGTGGGCGGTGTCGACGTCCGGGCGTTCGCCGACGAGCACGGGACCCCCGCCTACGTCCTCGACGAGGCCGACCTGCGCGCTCGTGCGCGGGCGTACCGGCGCGCGTTCGAGACGGCGTTCGCCGAGATCGGTGCCGGGGTCGACGTGTACTACGCCGGCAAGGCGTTCCTGTCCGTCGCGGTCGCGCGCTGGGTGCACGAGGAGGGCCTGCGCGTCGACACCGCGACGGGCGGCGAGCTCGCGGTCGCGCTGCGCGCCGGGGTCCCCGGCGCCGACATCGGCCTGCACGGCAACAACAAGTCGGACGCGGAGATCGCGCGGGCGCTCGACGCGGGCGTCGGCCGGATCATCGTCGACTCGCTGGTGGAGATCGAGCGCGTGGCCGACGCCGCGTCCGTCGAGCATCCCGCCCCGGTGATGGTCCGCGTCACCACCGGCGTGCACGCGGGCGGCCACGAGTACATCTCCACGGCCCACGAGGACCAGAAGTTCGGCCTCTCCATCGCGGTCCCCACCGCAACGTCCGAGCATGTGGTCGCTGGAGCGCTCAGTTCCTCGGACGCTGCGGACTCTCCCGCGATGCGGGGGCTGCTCGCCGTGCTCGCCAGGCCCGAGCTGCGGTTGCTCGGCATCCACTCGCACATCGGCTCGCAGATCCTCGACCCGTCGGGGTTCGAGGTGGCCGCCCGCGCGGTGCTGACCCTGCGCGCGCAGCTCGCGGAGCGGACCGGCGTGCTCGTCGACGAGGTGGACCTCGGCGGCGGCTACGGCATCGCGTACCTGCCGGGGGAGGTCGCCCTCGACCCGGACCGGATCGCGAAGGACGTCGCCGCGTCGGTCCAGGCGACCGCGACCGACCTCGGCACGCCACTGCCGCGGTTCTCCATCGAGCCCGGCCGCGCGATCGTCGGGCCCGCCGGGCTGACGCTCTACACGGTCGGCACGGTCAAGCCGGTACGGATCGACGACGGCAGCGTCCGGACGTACGTGTCCGTCGACGGCGGCATGAGCGACAACATCCGCCCCGCCCTGTACGGCGCGCAGTACCACGCGGAGGTCGTCGGCCGGCTCTCGACCGCGGAGACCGTGCTGGCGCGCGTCGTCGGCAAGCACTGCGAGTCCGGCGACATCGTCGTGCACGAGGTCCGGCTGCCCGCCGACGTCCGTGCGGGCGACCTGCTCGCGGTCGCGGCGACGGGCGCGTACGGGCGCTCGATGGCGTCCAACTACAACCACGTCCCGCGCCCGCCGGTGGTCGCGGTGACGGACGGTTCGTCCCGTGCTCTCGTCCGCCGCGAGACCGAGGACGACCTGCTCGCGCTCGACCTCGGCTGACGGGCGAACGCTGTCCTCGCTGACCTGGGCGGATTCGTGGTGCACACCACACGAACGGGGTAGTGGAGGCTTACCTAACTAAGGTTAGGATCACCTTCGTCGCGACGTCCTGACGTCTGCGTGCCGAGCACCTGGAATCGCTGGTGCGGGCCGGACGGAGGGATGAACGGGTGCGTCGCGCGGTGGTTCTGCTGGTCGTCGCACTGGTTCTCGTCGGGTGCAGCCCGACCTCCACGACCCCGCAGGCGCAGACCCCCGACGGCGGCCGGCTGCTCGCGGACGTGACGCCCGTGCCGGACCCGCGCGCCTGGTCCGGGCCGTCCACAGCGGTCCTCGCCGAGTCCGCCGTCGTCCCCGTCGTCGACCGGCCCACGCCCACCCTGCCGACCACGGTCACCGACACGCAGGGGACAGCGGTCACCGTCACCGACGCCAGCCGCATCCTCGCGCTCGACGTCTACGGATCGCTGTCCCGGATCGTGTTCGAGCTCGGTCTGGGCGACGACGTCGTCGGCCGCGACGTGTCGTCGTCGTACGCCGAGGTCCTCGACCGCCCGCTCGTCACCACCGGCGGCCACGACCTGTCCGGCGAGGCGATCCTCGAGCTCGCCCCCACCGTCGTCGTCACCGACACGACCCTCGGACCCTGGGACGTCGTCCTCCAGCTGCGCGACGCGGGCATCCCGGTGGTGGTCCTCGACCCGCACCGGGACATCGTCACCGCACCGGACCTCGTCCAGGCCGTCGCCGACGCGCTCGGGGTGCCCGACGCGGGACGGCAGCTGGCACAGCGCACGCAGGACGCCATCGACGCCACGACCGAGCAGATCGCCGCGGTCGTCCCGCCGGACCCCGCGGACCGCCTGCGCATCGTGTTCCTCTACGCGCGCGGGCAGGCCGGCGTCTACTACCTGTTCGGCGAGGGCTCCGGCGCCGACGCCCTCATCACCGCCGTCGGCGGGGTCGACGTCGCCGGCGAGATCGGCTGGCAGGGCATGAAGCCGGTGAGCGACGAGGGCCTGGTCGCGGCGCGGCCCGACGTGATCCTCATGATGACCGACGGGCTCGCGTCGGTCGGGGGTGTCGACGGCCTCCTGGAGCAGGTGCCCGCCGTCGCGCAGACCCCCGCGGGCGAGAACCGTCGGATCGTCGACATGGCCGACGCGACCGTGCTCAGCTTCGGTGCGACGACGGCGGCCGTGCTGGACGCGCTCGCGGTCGCGCTCTACGCCCCGGACGCGTCATGACGACGACCCTGACGGCACCCGTCGACGCGCCGGTCCGCACGAGGAACCCCCGGGTCGTCGGTCTCTTCGTCGCGCTCGGGCTGCTGCTCGTCGTGCTCGCGGTCCTGTCCGCGGGCATCGGCCAGCTGCACGTGCCGCCCGCCGAGGTCGTCGGCTCGATCCTGCACCGGCTCGGCCTCGACCTCGGCCCGATGCCCAGCCACCCGAACGGCGACGCGGCCCTGTGGTCCATCCGGTTCCCGCGGGTGGTGATGGCGGTGCTGGTCGGCGCGGCGCTGGCCACCGGCGGTGCGCTGATGCAGGGCGTGTTCGGCAACCCGCTGGCCGACCCGGGCGTGGTCGGCGTCTCGGCGGGGGCCGCGGTCGCGGCCTGCGCGGGCATCGTGTTCGGGCTGACGTTCGCCGGTGCGTGGACCACCGCGGTGCTGGCCTTCGTCGGAGGTCTCGCGGCGACGCTGCTCGTCTACTCGACGGCACGCTCCGGCGGACGGTCCGAGGTGGTCACGCTGGTGCTCACCGGTGTCGCCGTGAACGCGTTCGCCGGTGCCGCGATCGCCTTCCTCACGTTCCTCGGGGACACCCAGGCGCGCGAGCAGATCGTGTTCTGGCAGCTGGGCAGCCTCAACGGCACCCGCTGGGCGTACGTGGCCGTGGTCGCGCCGATCGTGCTGGTCGGCGTCGGCGCGGCATGCCTGCTGGCCCGGCGCCTCGACCTGCTGGCGCTGGGCGAACGGGCCGCGCGGCACCTCGGCGTCGACGTCGAGCGGCTGCGGCTGACCGCGGTCCTGCTGGTCGCCCTCCTCACCGCGGGGGCGGTCGCCTTCTGCGGGATCATCGCGTTCGTCGGCCTGGTCGTCCCGCACGTCATCCGGATGGCCGTGGGGCCGGGGCACCGCGTGCTGGTACCCGCGAGCGCTCTCGGTGGAGCGGTCCTGCTGCTCGCCGCCGACCTGGTCGCCCGGACCGCGATCCCGTTCGCCGACCTCCCGATCGGCATGCTCACCGCGCTCGTCGGCGGACCGTTCTTCTTCTGGCTCATCCGCCGCACCCGCCGCTCGGCCGGAGGCTGGGCGTGAGCGCCCCGGTGCTGCGCGCCGAGGGCGTCCGCCTGGCGTACGGGCCCGCGACCGTGCTCGACGGCGTCGACCTGGACGTCCACGGCGGCGAGGTCGTCGCGCTCGTCGGGCCCAACGGCGCGGGGAAGTCGTCGCTGCTGTCGATCCTCGCGGGCGACCCGCACCCCGACGCCGGGCGTGTGCTGCTGGATGCCGTCGACCTGCGCGCGATCGACGTCGCCGCCCTCGCCCGCCGCCGGGGGGTGCTCCTCCAGGAGAACCGGCTGGCGTTCCCGTTCACCGTCCGCGACGTCGTCCGCATGGGCCGAGCGCCCTGGCGGGGGACCGCCCGCGAGGACGAGGACGACGCCGTGGTCGCCGACGCGATGGTCCGCGCCGACGTGACCGCGCTCGCGGTCCGCACCTTCCCGACGCTCAGCGGTGGCGAGAAGGCGCGCACGTCCCTGGCGCGGGTGCTGGCCCAGGAGCCGGGCGTCCTGCTGCTCGACGAGCCGACGGCCGCGCTCGACATCCGGCACCAGGAGACGGTCCTCGCCGAGGCGCGCGGCCGTGCCGCCGCGGGTGCCGCGGTCGTCGTCGTGCTGCACGACCTCACGCTGGCCGCGGCCTACGCCGACCGGGTCGTCCTGCTCGACGCGGGCCGGGTGCGGGCGGACGGACCTCCGCGGTCGGTGCTCACCGCGGACCTGCTCAGCGAGGTCTACGGGCATCCCGTCGAGGTGTGGGACCACGACGCGCAGCTCGTGGTGATGCCGGTGCGTGCCCGTGTCCGGTCGATGACGGAGGAACCCGCATGAACCTCGCCCTGGTCGTCCTGTCGACGATCCTCACCGTCGCGGCGCCCGGTCCGCAGGTCACCGTCGACGTCACGACGCTCGACGCCGCCGCGCCGACGGTCGTGCAGGTGTCCGGCAGCGGGTTCCAGTCGGTGCCCGGTGGGTTCGGCGGCATCTACGTGCTGTTCGGCTGGGTCGAGGACCCCGCGGGCGGGACGTGGCGGCCGAGCGCGGGCGGGCTGACGGGCGAGCAGCTCCGGTACGCGCCGGACGTCGAGACCGCCGAGAACGCCGGCCACCAGCGCTTCGTCGCGTTCCCCGGCTCGAGCACGTCCGTCGAGGCGAACGGCGGGGAGATGACGGCCGAGGGGACGTGGGCGACGAGCCTGACCGTTCCCGGGTCGACGTTCACCGCCGTCGACCGTGCGGGTGCCGAGGTCGTCGTCGACTGCCTCCAGGTGACGTGCGGGGTCATCACGATCGGCGCGCACGGCATCGAGAACGCCACCAACGAGACGTTCACCCCGCTGACGTTCGCTGCGACCGAGCCGACGCCGACGGTGTCCGCACCGACGCCGACCGCCACGGCGACCCCGGACCCGTCGCCCACGGGGGTCGCCGCCCCGACCGCACCGGCCCCCGCACCCGTCGGTCCGCTGGCCGCCGGCGCTGCCGTGCTCGCCGCAGCCGGTGCCGGGACGGCCTGGGTGGTCCGGCGCCGCCGGTCGGACGACGGCACGCCACCGCAGACCTGACGCGGCGCGCTCCCGCAGCGCTCCGCCCGACCCGGCACCCCCGTGCCACCCCGCCAGTCGAGATGAGAGAGGCAACGATGAATGCAGGAGGATCGACCGTGCGCGGTCGACACCGCGCGATCGCCGCACTGGGTGCGCTCGTGCTCGGGCTGGGGGTGACGCTCGGCGTCGCGGCCCCGGCGACCGCCGCCGACGCGCCCACGGTCGTGCTGAGCGACACCACCGTCCACGACGACGGCAGCCTCGACGTCACGGTCACCGGCTCGGGCTTCGCCGGGGCGGTCGCCGGCAACGGGATCTACGTCGCGGTCGGGCCGAAGGTCGGCGACGACTGGTACCTGAACGCGTCGGCGTTCCAGGCCACCAAGTGGGTCAGCGCGTCCGCGACGGGTGAGACGGCGTCCCGCGCGGTGCTGGCGGCGGACGGCACGTTCACCGTGCACTTCACGGGGCTGCGCTCGACGTTCGTCGGCGGCGGTGTCACGTACGACGCGGCGACCACCCCGTTCTCCGTCCTCACGCTCGCGGCGCACGGCTCGCCGGACCGGAGCTTCGACACGTCGGCACCGCTGACGTTCCCGGAACCCGAGCCGGAACCCGAGCCGATGACCCCGGTCGTCGCGGTGTCGGACACGACGCTGACATCGGGGGAGACGACGACGTTGACGGTGACCGGGACGGGCTTCGACCCGGCGCTGGCCACGGGCACGCGGCCGCCGTTCGCCGGCAAGGCCTCGGGCGTCTACGTCGCGTTCGGTCGGTACGCGGACGCGTGGCGGCCGTCGGCGGGTGCCCCGAGCAGTGCGCGGGTGAACGCCTCGGGCGCCAACGGCAGCGGTGTCGGGGTCATCTGGGCGGTCCCGGCGGCGTCGTTCGCGGGTTCGGGTCAGGATCCGGCGTCGGCGTCGTACACCGAGCTGCGCACGGACGGCTCGTTCACGGCGACGGTCACGGTGAACTCCGACTGGCTGGCCTCCGCCGCGGGCAACCTCGGCATCTACACCTACGCCGGTGGTGGCGCGACCGTCGCGGCCTACGAGACGGCCACGCCGCTCACGTTCACCGCACCGGCCCCCGTGCCGACAGTGACCGTGTCGGACACGACGCTGACGTCGGGGGAGACGACGACGTTGACGGTGACGGGGACGGGCTTCGACCCGGCGCTGGCCACGGGCACGCGGCCGCCGTTCGCCGGTAAGGCCTCGGGCGTCTACGTCGCGTTCGGTCGGTACGCGGACGCGTGGCGGCCGTCGGCGGGTGCGCCGAGCAGTGCGCGGGTGAACGCCTCGGGTGCCAACGGCAGCGGTGTCGGGGTCATCTGGGCGGTCCCGGCGGCGTCGTTCGCCGGTTCGGGTCAGGACCCGGCGTCGGCGTCGTACACCGAGCTGCGCACGGACGGCTCGTTCACGGCGACGGTCACGGTCAACTCCGACTGGCTGGCCTCCGCCGCGGGCAACCTCGGCATCTACACCTACGCCGGCGGTGGCGCGACCGTCGCGGCCTACGAGACGGCCACGCCGCTGACGTTCACCGCACCGGAGCCCGAGCCCGTCGTCCCGACGGTCCAGGTGGCCGAGCGCACGGTGGCCGCCGACGGCAGCCTGAGCCTCACGCTCACCGGTTCCGGCTTCGCCGGGGCGCGCGCCGGTGCGGGCGTCTACGTGGCCGTCGGCCCGAAGATCGGCGCGGACTGGTACGTGCAGGCCTCCCGCTTCCAGGCGACCAAGTGGGTCAGCGCGTCGGCCACCACGGAGACGGCGAGCATGGCGCCGCTCGCCGCGGACGGGACGTTCACCGTGCACCTCACGGGTCTGCGCCCGTCGTTCGTCGGCGGCGGTGTCACCTACGACAGCGCGACGACGGCGTTCTCCGTGCTGACCATGGCGGCGCACGGCTCTGCCGACCGGTCCTTCGACACGGTCACCCCCGTCTCGTTCGCCGGGACGAGCATGCCGGGCACGGGTACCCCGACGCCGACGACGCCACCGTCGACCGGTCCGACCACCGGCCCGGCGACGGTCGACGGTCTGACGGCCGGCGGCACGGTCCAGCCCGGCGCCACGCTGACGCTCTCGGCCGGCGGCTTCGGCGCAGACGAGCAGGGCGTGCGGCTCGAGCTGCACTCGACCCCGGTGGTCCTGGCCACGGGTCTGCGGGCCGACGCGGCGGGCACGGTGACGGTCACGTTCACGGTGCCGACGAGCACGCCCGCCGGGGCGCACACCCTCTACCTGATCGGCGCGCAGCACACGGCGTCGTTCGCCGTCGTGGTGGCCGCCGCGCCGTCGTGCGTCGCACGGTCGGTCAGCGGGGCGTCGCTCACCTGGGGCGTCCGTGAGTCGTTCCGCACCTATGTCACCGGTCCGATCGCCAACGGGGCCGTCACCGCGGCGGGCGTCAGCGGCTCGGGCCCGTGGACGTGGGGCGGGGGGCGCGGCCAGCTCAACACCGCCGAGACCCTCGGTGGGGCGGCGTTCGGCGGCTCGGTGCACTTCACCGGCCACGCGGGCACGCTCGACCTGACGATCGCGTCGCCGCGGGTGCAGGTCGACGGTCCGTCGTCCGGCACCCTCTTCGCGACGGTGACGGGTGCCGACGGCGCGTCGTCCCGGGTGGCGCTGGCGAGCCTGCGCCTGTCGGCAGGTTCGGCGACGAGCTCCGGCAGCCAGGTGCGGTGGACGGGTGTCCCCGCCACCCTGACGGCGGCCGGTGCGGCGGCGTTCGCGGGCTTCTACACCGCGGGCGAGTCGCTCGACCCGGTGTCGTTCACCCTGCCGCTCGGCGGCACCGTGGAGTGCGACGCGTCGACCGGTCTGGCCAGCACGGGCTCCGAGGTCGCTCCGCTCGCCGCGGGCGCCGGTGTCCTGGTGGTCCTGGGCGGCCTGCTCGCGCTGGTGGCACGTCGCCGGCGCACGGACCTGCTCGGCTGACGCAGCACGGATGCAGGGCCGGTGCGCACCCGCGCACCGGCCCTGCGTCGCATCCGGCCCACCGGTCGGACCGCACGTCCCGACAGGCGGGACGCACCCCTATCCTGGGGGCGCTCCCGCCCGATCCGACTGGAGGCCGTCCCGTGCCCTCGCCCGTGCCCGCCCACCCGCCCCTGCGCGTCGCCGTCCTCGGCTGCGGCGTCGTCGGCACGGAGGTGGTGCGGCTGCTCACGACGCAGGCGGCGGACCTGGCCTCGCGCGTGGGTGCGCCGCTGGAGCTCGTCGGCGTCGCCGTCCGTGACGTCGAGGCCGAGCGGGACGCCGTGGTCGACCGCGCGCTGCTCACCGCCGACGCGGAGTCGCTGGTCGAGCGCGCGGACGTCGTCGTCGAGGTCATGGGCGGCATCGAGCCCGCGCGGAGCCTGCTGCTGCGGGCGATCGCGGGCGGTGCGTCCGTCGTGACCGCCAACAAGGCCCTCCTCGCGCAGGACGGTCCCACGCTGTACGCGGCGGCCGACGAGGCCGGGGTGGACGTGTACTTCGAGGCAGCCGTCGCGGGCGCCATCCCGATCGTCCGCCCGGTGCGCGAGTCGCTCGCGGGGGACCGCGTGACGCGCGTGCTCGGCATCGTCAACGGCACCACCAACTACGTGCTCGACAAGATGGCGTCCGAGGGCCTCGACCTGGACCAGGCCGTGAAGGAGGCCCAGGCGCTGGGCTACGCGGAGGCGGACCCGACGGCCGACGTCGAGGGGTACGACGCCGCCGCGAAGGCCGCGATCCTCGCGTCGCTCGCGTTCCACACCCGGGTGTCCATCGAGGACGTCTCCCGCGAGGGCATCACGTCCCTGACCGCCGACGACGTCCTGTGGGCGCAGCGCACGGGCTACGTGCTCAAGCTGCTGGCGATCGCGGAGCGCGGGACGGCCGACGGCGTCGAGGGCGTCCAGGTGCGCGTGCACCCCGCCCTGGTGCCCGTGAGCCACCCGCTCGCGAACGTCCGCGGCGCCTACAACGCGGTGTTCATCGAGGCCGAGGCAGCGGGCGAGCTCATGTTCTACGGCCGCGGTGCCGGCGGCGAGCCGACCGCGTCCGCCGTGCTCGGCGACGTCGTCTCGGTCGCCCGACACCGCGTCCTCGGCGGCAAGGGACCCATCGAGTCCCGGTACGCCGAGCTTCCGGTGCTGCCCGCGGCCGCCGCGCGCACCCGCTACCAGGTGCGCCTCGAGGTGGCCGACCGTCCGGGCGTGCTCGCCCAGGTGTCCTCGGTCCTGGCGTCGCACGACGTCTCGATCGAGGCGGTGCGCCAGACGCCGGTCCTCGAGGCGCCGGACGCCGACTACGCGCGCCTGGTGATCACCACGCACGCGGCCCCTGAGCACGCGTTGCGCAGCACGGTCGAGGCCATCGCCGGCCTCGACGTCGTGCGTCGTGTCGTGTCCGTCCTGCGAGTCGAGGGAGCCTGATGGCCCACCAGTGGCGCGGCGTGATCGCCGAGTACGCCGACCGTCTGCCCGCCCACGTCCAGGAGCGCGTCATCACGCTCGGGGAGGGCGGCACGCCGCTCGTCCCGTCGCCGACGCTCTCGCAGCGCACGGGCGCCGAGGTGTTCCTCAAGGTCGAGGGGATGAACCCGACCGGGTCGTTCAAGGACCGCGGCATGACGACCGCCATGTCGGCCGCGGCCGGCCGGGGCGCCAAGGCCGTCGTCTGCGCGTCCACCGGCAACACGTCGGCGTCGGCGGCGGCCTACGCCACCCGCGCGGGCATGGTCTGCGCGGTGCTCGTGCCGGACGGCAAGATCGCGATGGGCAAGCTCAGCCAGGCGATCGCGCACGGGGCGACGCTGCTGCAGGTCGACGGCAACTTCGACGACTGCCTCATCGCGGCGCGCAAGCTGGCCGAGTCGTACCCGGTCGAGCTGGTGAACTCCGTCAACCCCGACCGCATCGAGGGTCAGAAGACGGGCGCGTTCGAGATCGTCGACGCCCTGGGCGACGCTCCCGACATCCACGTGCTCCCGGTCGGAAACGCCGGCAACATCACCGCGTACTGGAAGGGCTTCCGCGAGTACGCGGGGCTCGACGCGGGCGCCGCGCACACCGCCGTGGCCACGCGCACCCCGATCATGTGGGGCTTCCAGGCCGCGGGCGCCGCGCCGATCGTCAAGGGCCACCCCGTCGACCAGCCCGAGACCATCGCCACGGCGATCCGCATCGGCAACCCGGCGTCGTGGCTCCAGGCCGAGGAGGCGCGCGACGCCTCCGGCGGACTGATCGAGGCGGTCACCGACGAGCAGATCCTCGCCGCGCACCGCGTGCTGTCCGCAGAGGTCGGGATCTTCGTCGAGCCGGCCTCCGCCTCCGGGGTCGCCGGGCTGCTGCGGCTCAGCGACGAGGGCCGCGTCCCGGCTGGTGCCCGCATCGTCATCACGGTCACGGGGCACGGGCTCAAGGACCCGCAGTGGGCGCTGCGCACCCCCGACGGCAGCGACGTCGTGCCGGTGCGGATCTCGTCCGACGTGGTGTCCATCGCCACCGCCCTCGGCCTGGACTGAGGCCCCGCGATGCGCCTGGGTGCGGACCACGTCCGCGTCCGTGTCCCCGCCACCAGCGCCAACCTCGGTCCGGGGTTCGACGCGTTCGGCATCGCCCTGGGGCTCTACGACGAGCTGGAGGTCCGTGCGCTCGCGTCGCCGGGCGTCACGGTCGAGGTCACGGGGGAGGGCGCCGGTGAGGTTCCCGACGACGAGCAGCACCTCGTGGTCAGCTCGCTGCGGGCCGCCCTCGACCACGTCGGTGCGTCCCAGACCGGCCTGCACCTCGTCTGCCACAACCGCATCCCGCACGGTCGGGGCCTCGGGTCGTCCGCCGGGGCCGTCGTCGCGGGGATCGTCGCGGCCCGCGGGCTGATCGCGGAGCCTGAGGCGCTGTCGGACGACGTCGCGATCGACCTGGCCGGGCGCATCGAGGGTCACCCCGACAACGCCGCGCCGGCCGTGCTGGGCGGCGCGACGCTCGCGTGGCTCGACGACGGCCGGTTCCGGGCCGTCGACCTCCAGGTCCACGACGACCTCGCCCTGCTCGCGGTCATCCCGCCGACCCACCTGTCGACGAAGGCCGCCCGGGGCGTGCTCCCCGCGACCGTCCCGCACGCGGACGCCGCGTTCCAGGCGGGTCGCGCGGCCCTGCTGGTCGAGGCGCTGGGCCGTCGACCGGAGCTCCTGCTCGCCGCGACGCAGGACCGGCTGCACCAGGAGTACCGGCGGTCGGTCATGCCGGGCTCGCTCGCGCTCGTCGACGTCCTGCGGGCCGAGGGCGTGGCCGCCGTGGTGTCGGGTGCGGGGCCGACCGTGCTGGTGCTCGCGCGGCGCGACGGTGAGGGGACGACCGACGCCGACGGCGCCGTCCGATCCGCCTTCGGTGGTGCCATGGGGGGCTGGCAGATCCTCCCGCTCCCGGTCGACCGGACCGGCGCGACCGTCCAACGGGTGACATGACCGGGTGAAGTACACCCGCGTCGTTCACCCCGGCGGGTGGCGCAGCCGACAGTGGTAGCATCGACGCGTTCCCCGGACCTCGCCCTCCGGTGGCCCGTGTCGTACGTGACCGGCCGCCTCAGAATGAGTAGACGAGCCGGGAGCGATCCAGCCCACCGTGCGCAGACGTCGTCGTACGCAGCGCGTGTGTGGCTCCAGCACCGTCTCGGTCACCCCCGACCGGGCGTCGGCCGATCCCCGAACCATCGGGTCCCGGCCACCGACGAGGGGAAGGGTCCTTCGTGACAGACATCATCGAACCCGCCGTGAGCACGTCCGGCGGGTCCGCCCGCAGCGCAGGCATCTCGGCACTCCGCCTGCCCGAGCTGCAGGCGATGGCGTCCGACCTGGGCGTCAAGGGCACGTCCAAGATGCGCAAGGGCGATCTCGTCCAGGCGATCTCGGACGCCCGCGCAGGCTCGCGCCCCCAGGCGCTGGAGCCGCGCCGCGACCTCGGTCGTGAGCAGAGCACCGCCGTGGCGGACGCGCCCCCGGCGCGCCGTGCTCGTGCGCCGCGGACGCAGGCACCGCAGCTCGACCTGGGTGGCGACGCTGCCGCCGCACCGACGCGGGAGAGCGCGCAGGACAGCTCGTCCCGTGCGCCGCGCGGCGACGCGCTCGCCGGCCTGGAGGCCGCGCTGGACGCCAGGCTCGCCCCCGTCGAGCAGCGTGACGACCGTGCAGCGCGGGCGGCCGACGCCGTCGGTGGCGTGACCGGCGAGCGGCGCTCGCGCCGGGCCGGCCGCGGGGCCGGTGCCCCGCAGGGCGACGACGCCGACCGCGGGCAGACCAACGGCCAGCAGGCGGACCACCAGCAGCGGGACGGCCAGCAGCGCGACTCCCAGCAGGCGGACCGTCAGCAGCGGGACGGCCAGCAGCGGGACGGCCAGCAGCGCGACTCCCAGCAGCGCGACCCCCAGCAGGGCAACCGCCAGCAGGGCGGCGCCCAGCAGGGTGGCACCCAGCAGCAGCGTCGCGAGGGTGACGAGGACGGCCTCGACGAGCGCGGCGGTCGCCGCCGTCGCTCGCGGGACCGCTACCGGGACCGCGACCGTGACCGCAAGGGCCGTGGCACGCGCGGCCGTCCCGGCGCCGGCGAGCTCGCCGGCCTGGACGACATCGAGGTCACCGACGACGACGTCCTGCTCCCCGTGGCCGGCATCCTCGACCTGATGGACAGCTACGCGTTCGTCCGCACCACGGGCTACCTGCCCAGCGCCAACGACGTGTACGTGTCCCTCAACCAGGTCAAGCGGTACGGCCTGCGCCGCGGTGACGCGGTCACGGGCGCCGTCCGGCAGCCGCGCGAGGGCGAGCAGCCGCCGCAGGGCAACCGCCCCAGCAAGTTCAACGCGCTGGTGCGTCTCGACTCGGTCAACGGCCTGGAGCCCGACGGCGCGCGCGTGCGCCCCGAGTTCAACAAGCTGACGCCGCTCTACCCGCAGGAGCGCCTGCGCCTCGAGAGCGAGCAGAACCGGCTGTCGCCGCGTGTCATCGACATCGTCGCGCCCATCGGCAAGGGCCAGCGCGGCCTCATCGTCGCGCCTCCCAAGGCGGGCAAGACGATCATCATGCAGCAGATCGCGAACGCCATCACGACCAACAACCCCGAGGTCCACCTCATGGTCGTGCTCGTCGACGAGCGCCCCGAAGAGGTCACCGACATGGAGCGGACGGTCAAGGGCGAGGTCATCGCGTCGACCTTCGACCGCCCCGCGTCCGACCACACGATCGTCGCGGAGCTCGCCATCGAGCGCGCCAAGCGGCTGGTCGAGCTGGGCCAGGACGTCGTCGTGCTCCTCGACTCGCTCACGCGCCTGTCGCGGGCCTACAACCTGGCCGCCCCGGCGTCCGGGCGCATCCTGTCCGGTGGTGTCGACGCCTCCGCGCTGTACCCGCCGAAGCGGTTCTTCGGTGCGGCGCGCAACATCGAGCACGGCGGCTCGCTGACCATCCTCGCCTCGGCGCTCGTGGAGACGGGCTCCAAGATGGACGAGGTCATCTTCGAGGAGTTCAAGGGCACCGGGAACATGGAGCTCCGGCTGTCCCGCTCGCTCGCGGACAAGCGCATCTTCCCGGCGGTCGACGTCAACGCGTCGGGCACCCGCCGCGAGGAGATCCTCATGCCGCACGACGAGCTGAAGATCATCTACAAGCTTCGTCGCGTGATGGGTGCGCTCGACCAGACGCAGGCCATCGAGCTGCTCATCGGCAAGCTCAAGGACACCAAGTCGAACGTCGAGTTCCTGCTCCAGGTGCAGAAGACGACACCCGGCAGCGACTGACCGCTGAGGCACGGCCGACGGCCCCGTTCCCCGAGAGGGAGCGGGGCCGTCGTCGCACTAGTGACGCTGCGTCCCCAGAGGCTCCTCGTGCACGCCGGTGACCGCAGCCACCGGCGACGCGACGCGGCGGGGCCAGGTCCAGGCCAGCCGGAGGATCACCACGAGCAGGACCACTTCCAGGACGACGGCGAGCCCGTAGTAGTACGTCCAGGACTCGCCCACCGCGTTGAACATCGCGTAGGGGACCTGGACCGATGCCACGACGAGGTTCGTGATCCTGCTCGCGCGTGCCGGCAGCACGGCGGACAGGACCACCATCAGGATCGGGATGGCCATGAGCACGAGGAAGGTGGTCAGCAACGTCTGGGTGATGTCGAACTCGAAGACGACGCCCACCAGGATGTCGTCGATCTTGCCCGGCACGAAGAAGCCCAGGATGTCCACGTAGGCGTAGAGGAACACGACGCTCGTCCACGCTGCCACGAGCTTCGCTCTCACGGGTAGGCGCGAGTCGTCCAGCGCGGTGGTGTCTCGGCGAGTGCTCATTGTGCTGCTCCGTCGTCGTGGTGAGGTGTGGCTCCTCGACGATCGCGGACCCCCGTGCCGGGCACACCGGCCTCGGAGCCAGACCTGCACCGGCCGTTCGCTCGGTGGCCCTCTGGTGCTTTCGGCCGATACACCGCTCGGCACTGCGGGATAGGGCCTGGTGGGTGGGACGAACCGCGCTGCTCGGCGGTCCGTCCCACCCGGGCCCGACCGCCGACGTCCTGTGCGCGCGCTAGCGTGCGGGTGTCCGCACCCATGCGCAGCCGGAAGGTCGAAGATGACGAAGTCGTGGAGCACCCCGCCGGGAGAGGCGCTGCGGGTCGGGCCCGGGTTCGACCTGTCGGCGGTCGACGCGTCGTCGACCCCCGGGTGGGAGCACGGGCGGTCGTCGGCCGAGAACAAGCTGGAGGCGGACGGCAACCGGCTGAGCGAGGTGCAGGAGCGCCTCTACGCGCACGGTCGCACGGGCGGGTCGCGGGCCGTGCTCCTGGTGCTGCAGGGCATGGACACCGCCGGCAAGGGCGGGATCGTCCGGCACGTCCTGGGCATGGTGGACCCGCAGGGGGTGCAGCTGCACTCGTTCGGTGTCCCGACGGAGGAGGAGCGGGCGCAGCACTACCTGCACCGGATCCGGGAGGCTCTGCCGTCGGGTGGGCGGATCGGGGTGTTCGACCGGTCGCACTACGAGGACGTCCTCGTGGTGCGGGTCAACGAGCTGGTCCCGCCCGACGTGTGGGAGCCGCGGTACGACGAGATCAACGCGTTCGAGCGCGAGGTCGTCGACGCGGGCACGGTCGTCGTCAAGGTGATGCTGCACGTGTCCCAGCAGGAGCAGAAGACGCGGCTGCGCGAGCGGCTGGAACGTCCCGACAAGTACTGGAAGTTCAACCCGAAGGACGTCGACGAACGCGCGAAGTGGCCCGCCTACCAGGAGGCCTACCAGGCGGTCCTGGACCGCACGAGCACCGAGCACGCGCCGTGGCACGTCGTCCCCGCCGACTCCAAGTGGTACGCGCGCCTGGCGGTCGGCGCCCTCGTGCTCGACGCCGTCGAGAGCCTGCAGCTGGACTGGCCGCCGGCCGACTTCGACGTCGAGGCGGAGAAGGCGCGTCTGGACGCGCAGCCGTTCTGATCGGGAGCACGGGGATGATTTCGGGCCCGGTCGCTGTTCTGGCACAATGGTTCGCTGGTCTGCGGTTCACCGGCGCCGTCTCGCGCGTCCGGACCCGGAGACATCCACCCGAGGAGAAGTTTCTGTGAAGGCTGACATCCACCCCCAGTACGTGACCACCGAGGTCACCTGTACCTGTGGCAGCACGTTCGTCACCAAGTCCACCGTCACGTCCGGCAAGATCCACGCCGACGTCTGCAGCGCCTGCCACCCGTTCTACACGGGCAAGCAGAAGATCCTCGACACCGGCGGCCGCGTGGCCCGGTTCCAGGCGCGCTACGGCAAGAAGGCCGACGCCTAGCACTCCCTCAGCGCCGGTGCCCGGCGCGGACGACCGCCCTCCATGGCGGTGTCCGCGCGGGCACCGGCGCTGTGTCGTTGTCGGAGCCTGAGCCAGCCAGCAGAAGGAACCACGCATGAGCGAGGCATTCGCCGCCGCCGAGCCGCTGCTCGCCGAGCACGCGCAGATCGAGGCCCAGCTGGCCGACCCCGCGGTGCACGCCGACGCGGCGAACGCTCGCAGGCTCGGCCGTCGCTACGCCGAGCTCGGCCGCATCGCCCAGGCGTACACGGCGTGGAAGGCCGCGTCCGACGACGCGGGAGCCGCCGCCGAGCTGGCCGAGGTCGACGAGAGCTTCGCCGCCGAGCTGCCGTCGCTCCGGCAGGCCGCCGACGCCGCGGCCGCGCGGCTCCGCGAGGTCCTCATCCCACGCGACCCCGACGACTCCCGTGACGTGATCCTCGAGGTCAAGGCGGGGGAGGGCGGCGAGGAGTCCGCGCTGTTCGCCGCGGACCTGCTGCGGATGTACACGCGGTACGCGGAGAAGATGGGCTGGGCGACGCAGCTGCTCGGTGCGACCGAGTCGGACCTGGGCGGGTACAAGGACGCGCAGCTCGCGATCAAGGCCCGCGGGACGGTCGCGCCGGAGGACGGCGTCTGGGCGCACCTGAAGTACGAGGGCGGCGTCCACCGCGTCCAGCGGGTGCCCGTCACGGAGTCGCAGGGCCGGATCCACACCTCCGCCGCGGGCGTCCTGGTGTTCCCCGAGGCCGAGGACGAGGCCGAGGTGGCGATCGACGCGAACGACCTGCGCATCGACGTCTACCGCTCCTCCGGCCCGGGCGGGCAGTCCGTCAACACCACCGACTCCGCCGTGCGCATCACGCACCTGCCCACGGGCATCGTCGTGTCCATGCAGAACGAGAAGTCGCAGCTCCAGAACCGCGAGGCCGGCATGCGCGTGCTGCGCGCCAGGATCCTGGCCGCCCGCCAGGAGGAGGCCGCCGCCGCCGCGAGCGAGGCCCGCCGGTCCCAGGTCCGCACCGTCGACCGCTCCGAGCGCATCCGGACGTACAACTTCCCGGAGAACCGCATCGCCGACCACCGCACGGGCTACAAGGCCTACAACCTCGACGCGGTCCTCGGCGGCGAGCTCGCGCCCGTCGTGCAGTCCGCGATCGACGCCGACGAGGCCGCACGGCTGGCATCGGCGGGTTCCGCATGAGCGGCCCGGACATGCGGGCGCTGGTCGAGGGGGCCTCGAGCATCCTGGCCGACGCCGGGGTGCAGTCGCCGCGGCACGACGCCACCGCGCTCGCCGCGCACGTGCTCGGGCAGGACCGGCTGGAGCTCGCTCTCGCACCGCCCGTGCCCGAGGGTTTCGCCGAGCAGTTCGCCGGTCTGGTCGAGCGGCGCCGGAACCGTGAGCCGCTGCAGCACCTGGTCGGCTCGACCGGGTTCCGGTACCTGACGCTGCTGGTCGAGCCGGGCGTGTTCGTGCCGCGCCCCGAGACCGAGGTCGTCGCGCAGGTGGCGATCGAGGAGGCCGCGCGGCTGACGGACCCGCTCGTCGTCGACCTGTGCTGCGGCGCCGGCGGCATCGCCCTGTCGGTCGCCACGGAGGTCCCCGGCGCACGCGTGGTCGCGGTCGACCTGTCCGTGGAGGCCGTCGACCTGACGCGCCGCAACGCCGTCGCGGTCCAGGCGGACCTCCGCGTCGAGCACGGCGACGTCGCCGACCCGGCCCTCCTGCACGAGCTCGACGGCACGGTCGACGTCCTCGTCGCCAACCCGCCCTACATCCCGCCCGACGCGGAGCCGGTGGACCCGGAGGTGCGCGACCACGACCCTGACCTGGCCCTCTACGGCGGTGGTCTCGACGGGCTGGACGTCCCCCGCGCGGTCCTGCGTGCGGCCGCCCGCCTGCTCGCCCCCGGTGGGCTCCTGGTGATGGAGCACGCCGAGGTGCAGGACGCAGGCGCCCGGGAGGCCGCCCGGGCGACGGGGGCGTTCGAGGCGATCGAGTCCCGGCCCGACCTGACCGGTCGACCGCGGATGCTCGTCGCGCGGCGAGCCGCACAGCCGCACGTGACAGACTCGGCGCCGTGAACGAGCGGATCACCCCCGCGAGCGACCCCACCACCTGGGGGCCGGCGCTCGACGAGGCGGTCAATGTCCTGTCCCGCGGGGGACTCGTCGTCCTCCCCACGGACACCGTCTACGGCATCGCCGCCGACGCGTTCACCCCACCCGCCGTGCAGGCGCTCCTGGACGCCAAGGGCCGCGGCCGCCAGATGCCGCCCCCCGTGCTGATCGGCGACGTGCGGACGCTCGACGGTCTGGCCACCGACGTGCCCGACGGCGCGCGCGCCCTCGCCGAGGCGTTCTGGCCCGGCGGTCTCACGCTCATCGTCCGCGCGCAGCCGTCGCTGGCCTGGGACCTGGGGGAGACGCGCGGCACCGTCGCGCTGCGCGTCCCCGACCACGAGACCGCACGGGCTCTGCTGCGCCGCACGGGGCCGCTCGCGGTCTCCAGCGCGAACACCACGGGCTCGCCCGCGGCCGTGACCGCGCAGGGTGCCTACGACCAGCTCGGCGACTCCGTCGCGGTCTACCTCGACGGCGGCGACGCCCCGGGCCAGGTCGCCTCGACCATCGTCGACGCGACGGGTCCGACCCTGCGCCTCGTGCGCGCCGGGGCGATCGGCGTCGAGCAGCTCAACGAGATCACGCCGGTGGAGGGACCCGCCGCGTGAGGGTCTACCTGCTCGCCCTGCTCATCGCCGCCACGGTGGCGTACCTGATGACGCCGCTGGCGCGCTGGTGCGCGCTGCGCTGGGGGGCCATCACGGCCGTCCGCGACCGTGACGTGCACGCGATCCCGACGCCGCGACTCGGCGGCATGGCGATGTTCGCGGGCATGCTCGTCGCGGTCCTCATGTGCAGCAACCTCCCGTTCCTCGACGGCGTCTACGCCAACCCCCGGCCGATCATCGGCATCATGGGCGGTGCCGCGATCGTGTGCGCGCTCGGGGTCGCCGACGACATCTGGGACCTCGACTGGCTCACCAAGCTCATGGGCCAGGTGCTGGCCGGCGGGTTCCTCGCGTGGCAGGGCGTCCAGCTCTACCAGCTGCCCATCGGCAGCTACCAGACCGTCGGCTCCACGCGGGTGATGATGTTCCTCACCGTGCTCACCGTGGTCATCGCCATGAACGCGGTGAACTTCGTCGACGGCCTGGACGGGCTCGCGGCCGGCGTGCTCGCGATCGGCGGGACGGCGTTCTTCCTCTACGCCTACCTGCTGACCGAGGGTGCCAACCCCGGCGCGTACGCCAACGCCAACCTCGCCGCGCTCGTCCTCGCCGTGCTGGTGGGCGCGTGCGTGGGGTTCCTGCCGCACAACGTCTACCCCGCCCGCATCTTCATGGGCGACTCGGGCGCCATGCTGCTCGGCTTCGTCTTCAGCGCCGCCGCGATCTACGTGACGGGGCAGATCGACCCCGACGAGGTGCTCCAGCGCCAGCGGTTCCCCGCCTTCCTGCCGATGCTCCTGCCGTTCGCGGTGCTCCTGCTCCCGCTGCTCGACATGGGGCTCGCGATCATCCGCCGGGTCGGTGCCGGCAAGTCCCCCTTCCACCCGGACCGCATGCACCTGCACCACCGCATGCTGCAGCTGGGCCACTCGCACCGCCGCGCGGTCGCGATCATGTACGTCTGGACCGCGGTGTTCGCCTTCGGGGTCGCCGCCCTGGTCCGGTGGGAGACCACCGTCGTCCTCATCACGTTCGGCGTCGCCGTGCTCGTCGCCACCCTGCTGACGCTCGGACCGCTGCGCGGCCGGTCCGCCACACCGCCTCTGGAGGCCGTCCGATGACCACCGCTGAACACACGCCGACCCCGGCTACCGGCAACGAGGCGGTCTTCCGCCAGTCGCTGCGGGACATGCTCGTGCTCCTCGGCGTGCTGACCGTGCTCGGCGTCGGCATCGGCTACCTGGTCGACGGCATGGCCGGCGTCTGGGGTGCGCTGATCGGTGTGGGCATCGCGCTGATCTTCTCCGGGACGACCGTGATCTCGGTCCTGAAGACGGCCCACTCGGCGCCGACCACGATGATGGCGGTGATCATGGGCGCCTGGCTGGGCAAGCTGGTCGTCGTCATCGTGGTGCTCGTGATCCTCAAGCAGTTCGACTTCTACAACCCGCAGGTGCTGTTCCTGGTGTCCATCGCGGGGGTCATCGGGTCGGCCGTCCTGGACGCCCGTGCGGTGCAGCGCGGGCGGGTCGGGTACTTCGAGGCGTAGGGGCTTCCGGGGCCCTCGCAGGCACCCGTCGCGGGTCCAGACCAAGCCCGTCCATAGGTTAGGCTTTCGCCATCCAAGACGGCCCGGCGCCGTGCTCGTGCCCGCACTGATGCGGCACTCGGCGCACACGACCACAGGAGACCGCCCTGTTCAGCCTTGCGACGATCCTGCCGCTCGCCGCGGAAGAAGACGGCGGCGGCGGCTTCCATCCCCCCTCGCTCGCCGACTTCTTCCCGCCGGCCATCTGGTTCGAGGGGACGCCGTTCGAGATCAACCGGATCATCCTGGTCCGGCTGATCGCCGTCGTCGCGCTCATGCTCATCTTCATCATCGGCGCCCGCCGGGCCAAGCTGGTCCCGGGCCGGTTCCAGAGCATCCTCGAGATGGGTCTGGACTTCTGCCGGAACTCGATCGCGTACGAGATCCTCGGTGAGAAGGACGGCAAGAAGTACGTCTCGATCATCACGACGATCTTCTTCGCCGTCTTCTTCTTCAACATCACGGGTGTGATCCCGTTCCTGAACATCGCGGGAACGTCCGTGATCGGCCTGCCGATCATCTTCGCCCTGTGGGTGTACTTCCTGTACCTGTGGCAGGGCGTCAAGAAGTTCGGCGTCGGCGGGTACCTCAAGCACAGCCTGTTCCCGCCCGGTGTCCCGTGGCCGATCTACATCCTGCTGACCCCGGTCGAGGCGCTGCAGGTCTTCATCCTGCGCCCGGCGACCCTGGTCATCCGGCTCCTGGCCAACATGATGGCCGGCCACCTGCTGCTCGCCCTGTGCTTCGCGGCGACCTCGTTCCTGTTCTTCGAGGCGTCCGGTGCGGTCAAGGCGTTCGGCGCCGTGACGTTCGTCGCCGGCTTCGCCTTCTTCCTGCTCGAGGTCTTCGTGGCCGCCCTGCAGGCGTACGTGTTCTCGATCCTGACCGCCGTCTACCTGCAGATGTCGATCACCGAAGAGCACTGATCGACAGCCTCACCGCGACGGGCTGATCCCCGGACCGTCGCCCCTGACCGGACGCGCCGCGCGGCGCGCAGATGAAAGGAACCACCCCGTGGAAATCACCGGACTCGCTCTCGTCGGATACGGTCTCGCGGCCATCGGCCCCGGCATCGGCCTCGGCATCCTGTTCGGCAAGACGATCGAGGGCATGGCGCGTCAGCCCGAGATGGCCGGCCAGCTCCGCTCGACCATGTTCGTCGGCCTGGCCTTCATCGAGATCCTCGCCCTCCTGGCCATCGCCACCCCGTTCTTCCTGTGATCACCGCGCCGCTCGTCGCTGCCGCGCACAGCGCGGTGGTGGCTGCTGAGGAAGTCGAGGAGGTCAACCCCCTCCTCCCGCACACCTACGACATCGTCTGGTCGTTGGTGATCGTGGTGATCATCGCCGTCGTGTTCATCAAGTACGCCCTGCCGAAGTTCCAGGCCGTCCTCGACGAGCGCGCGGAGAAGATCGAAGGCGGTCTCAAGCACGCGGAGACCGCACAGGCCGAGGCAGCCGAGCTGCGCGCGGAGTACGAGCAGCAGCTCGCCGACGCC
Source organism: Cellulomonas sp. Leaf334 (assembly GCF_001424195.1). Lineage (GTDB taxonomy): Bacteria > Actinomycetota > Actinomycetes > Actinomycetales > Cellulomonadaceae > Cellulomonas. Next base: position 71,292 of record NZ_LMOO01000009.1, read on the forward strand.
CGCACCGAGGCCGCCCGCATCAAGGAGGCCGCCCGCGCGGAGGGTGGTGCCATCGTCACCGAGCTCAAGGCGAAGGCGGCGGCCGAGGCTGCGCGCACGGTCGAGACGGCCCAGCGCCAGATCGAGGCCGAGCGTCAGCAGGCGGCGGTCTCGCTGCGCAACGACGTGGGTGCGCTCGCCACCGAGCTGGCCTCGAAGATCGTCGGCGAGTCCCTCGAGGACTCCGCCCGCCAGTCGCGGGTCGTCGACCGCTTCCTCGCGGAGCTCGAGGCCTCGGCGACGACGACTGCCGGCAAGGAGAACTGATGCGCGGCACGAGTCTCGCGTCGCTCGGCGCGGCACAGCACCGGTTCGAGCCGGTGCTGTCCGCGGCGGGTGCGCAGGGGATCACGCTCGGCGAGCAGCTGTTCGCCGTCGTCGACGCCCTGGACTCCTCGGGCTCGCTGCGGCGGACCCTGTCGGACCCCGCCATCGACGGCGACGCCAAGGCCGGACTGGTCTCGAGCGTGCTCGGCCGGCTCGACGCCCGCGTCGTCGACGCGGTGTCCGACCTGGTGAAGGCACGCTGGTCGTCCGCCGAGGACCTCATCGAGGCCGTCGAGCGGCTCGGCTTCGACGCGGTGCTCGCGTCGGCGCAGGCCGGAAAGGAGCTCGAGCGGGTCGAGGACGAGCTGTTCCGCATCACGCGGTCGCTCGTCGGTCAGCGTGAGGTCCGCCAGGCACTGTTCGACCCGCGGGTCCCCGGCGACAAGCGGGCCGACCTCGCGGAGAACCTGCTGCGCGGCAAGGTCACCGACGCCACCCTCGCGGTGGCACGGCGAGCGGCCGCGTCCCCGCGCGGTCGCCGCTTCGTCGCGACGCTCGGCCTCGTGGGCGACCTCGCCGCGGCGCGGCGCGAACGCCTCGTGGCGTCCGTGACGTCCGGCAGCGAGCTCTCGCAGGCGCAGCTGGACCGCCTCGGCGCCCTGCTGCAGCAGGAGTACGGGCAGGACCTGCAGCTCAACGTGACGGTGGACCCCGCGATCATCGGGGGACTGCGCATCCAGGTGGGCGCGGACGTGGTCGACTCGACCGTGCTCGCCAGGCTCGCCGACGCACGACGACGACTTGCCAGCTGAGAATCGGCCCCCGGCCGGTCCCTTGAACGACGTGCACGAACGTACGACCGCCCGACCGGCGGTCACGACAGGAGAAGAGCAATGGCTGAGCTGACGATCCGGCCGGACGAGATCCGGGCCGCGCTGGACAGCTTCGTGAAGTCCTACGAGCCGACGGGCGTGGTCTCCGAAGAGGTCGGCCGCGTGACCCTGACGGCCGACGGCATCGCGCAGGTCGAGGGCCTCCCGGGCGCGATGGCGAACGAGCTGCTGCGGTTCGAGGACGGCACGCTCGGCCTCGCGCTCAACCTCGACGTCCGCGAGATCGGCGTCGTCGTGCTGGGTGAGTTCACGGGCATCGAGGAGGGCCAGGAGGTCCGCCGCACGGGCGAGGTGCTCTCCGTCCCGATCGGTGACGGCTACCTCGGCCGCGTCGTCGACCCGCTGGGCCAGCCCATCGACGGTCTGGGCGAGCTCGCGACCGAGGGCCGCCGCGCCCTCGAGCTGCAGGCCCCCGGCGTCATGGCGCGCAAGAGCGTGCACGAGCCCCTGCAGACCGGCCTCAAGGCCATCGACGCGATGATCCCGATCGGCCGTGGCCAGCGCCAGCTGATCATCGGTGACCGCCAGACGGGCAAGACGGCGATCGCGATCGACACGATCATCAACCAGAAGGCCAACTGGGAGTCGGGCGACGAGTCCAAGCAGGTCCGCTGCATCTACGTCGCCATCGGTCAGAAGGGCTCCACCATCGCCGCCATCCGCGGCGCCCTGGAGGAGGCCGGCGCGCTCGAGTACACGACGATCGTCGCGGCCCCCGCGTCCGACCCGGCCGGCTTCAAGTACCTCGCGCCCTACACCGGCTCGGCCATCGGCCAGCACTGGATGTACCAGGGCAAGCACGTCCTCATCGTGTTCGACGACCTGTCGAAGCAGGCCGAGGCCTACCGTGCCGTGTCGCTGCTGCTGCGTCGCCCGCCGGGCCGCGAGGCGTACCCCGGTGACGTCTTCTACCTGCACTCCCGTCTGCTGGAGCGTTGTGCCAAGCTCTCGGACGAGCTGGGCGGCGGCTCGATGACGGGTCTCCCGGTCATCGAGACCAAGGCCAACGACGTGTCGGCGTACATCCCGACCAACGTCATCTCCATCACCGACGGCCAGATCTTCCTGCAGTCCGACCTGTTCAACGCGGACCAGCGCCCGGCCGTCGACGTCGGCATCTCGGTGTCCCGCGTCGGTGGTGCCGCGCAGGTCAAGGCCATGAAGTCGGTCTCCGGCACGCTGAAGCTGGACCTCGCGCAGTTCCGGTCTCTCGAGGCGTTCGCGATGTTCGCGTCCGACCTCGACGCCGCCTCGCGCGCCCAGCTGACCCGTGGCGCCCGCCTCATGGAGCTGCTCAAGCAGGCGCAGTACTCCCCGTACCCGGTCGAGGACCAGGTCGCATCCATCTGGGCCGGCACCAAGGGCAAGCTGGACGACGTCCCGATCGCCGACGTGCGCCGGTTCGAGACGGAGCTGCTCGACCACCTGCGCCGCAACACCGAGGTGCTCTCGACGATCGCGTCGTCCGGCAAGCTCGACGACGACACCGAGAAGGCGCTCGGGTACGCGGTCGACGAGTTCCGGAACGGGTTCCTGGTGGGCGACGGCACGACGCTGGTCGGCTCGTCCGACGACGGCGCCGAGGTCGAGATCGAGCAGGAGCAGATCGTCCGGCAGAAGAAGGGCTGACGTGGCAGGTCAGCAGCGCGTCTACCGGCAGCGGATCCGGTCGACAGAGTCGCTGAAGAAGATCTTCCGTGCGATGGAGCTCATCGCCGCCTCGCGCATCGGCAAGGCGCGTGACCGGGTGACGGCGGCGACGCCGTACTCCCGTGCGCTGACCCGTGCGGTGTCGGCCGTGGCCACGCACTCGAACGTGACCCACCCGCTCGTCACCGAGCGGACGGACACCAAGCGGGTCGCGGTCCTGGTCGTCACGTCGGACCGCGGCATGGCCGGTGCCTACTCGGCGAGCGCGATCCGGGAGGCCGAGCGCCTCATCGGTCGCCTCACCGAGCAGGGCTTCGAGCCGATCGTCTACGCCGTCGGCCGCCGTGCCATCTCGTACTACACCTTCCGTGGTCGCGAGCTCGCGCAGCAGTGGGCGGGCAACTCGGACGCCCCGTCCGTCGAGACGGCCGCCGACATCGCCGAGACGCTGCTCGCGGCGTTCGAGGCGCCGGTCGACGAGGGCGGCGTCGCGGAGCTGCACGTCGTGTTCACGCACTTCCGGAACATGGTGTCGCAGTCCCCGCGGGTCATCCGGCTCCTGCCGCTCGAGATCGTCGAGGGCGTCGAGGCGCGCGACGAGAACGAGATCCCGCCGCTGTACGAGTTCGAGCCGTCCCCGGAGGCCGTGCTCGACGCGCTGCTGCCGATGTACGTGCGCAGCCGCATCTACACCTGCCTCCTGCAGGCGGCGGCCTCCGAGCTCGCTGCCCGGCAGCGCGCGATGCACACCGCGACCGACAACGCCGAGGACCTGGTGCGCATGTACACCCGGCTCGCCAACCAGGCCCGCCAGGCCGAGATCACCCAGGAGATCAGCGAGATCGTGTCGGGCGCCGACGCGCTCGCCTCCTGACGACTACGTCCCCACAGACGAACCGGAGAAACACCATGACTGCTACCACTACCGAAGCTGCCGTCGAGCACGCGTCCGGTCCTGGCGTGGGTCGGGTCGCGCGGGTCATCGGCCCCGTCGTCGACATCGAGTTCCCGTCCGACCAGATCCCGGAGATCTACAACGCGCTCAAGGTCGACATCGACCTGTCGACGCAGGGTGAGGGCGAGGCCGAGGGCGTCACGACGATGACGCTCGAGGTCGCCCAGCACCTCGGCGACTCGCTCATCCGCGCCATCGCGCTGAAGCCGACCGACGGCCTGGTCCGCGGCGCGCTCGTGCGCGACACCGGCGAGGCGATCAGCGTGCCCGTCGGCGACATCACCAAGGGTCACGTCTTCAACGTCATCGGCGAGGTGCTCAACCTCAAGGAGGGCGAGAAGCTCGAGATCACCGAGCGCTGGCCCATCCACCGCAAGCCCCCGGCCTTCGACCAGCTCGAGAGCAAGACCGAGATGTTCGAGACCGGCATCAAGGTCATCGACCTGCTGACGCCGTACGTGCTCGGCGGGAAGATCGGACTCTTCGGTGGTGCGGGCGTCGGCAAGACGGTCCTCATCCAGGAGATGATCCAGCGCGTCGCGCTCAACCACGGTGGTGTGTCGGTGTTCGCCGGTGTCGGCGAGCGCACCCGTGAGGGCAACGACCTCATCGTCGAGATGGAGGAGGCCGGCGTCTTCGACAAGACGGCGCTCGTCTTCGGCCAGATGGACGAGCCGCCGGGCACGCGTCTGCGGGTCGCTCTGTCGGCGCTGACGATGGCCGAGTACTTCCGCGACGTGCAGAAGCAGGACGTGCTGCTCTTCATCGACAACATCTTCCGGTTCACGCAGGCCGGTTCCGAGGTGTCGACGCTGCTCGGCCGCATGCCGTCCGCGGTCGGCTACCAGCCGAACCTCGCCGACGAGATGGGCCTCCTCCAGGAGCGCATCACCTCGACGCGTGGTCACTCGATCACCTCGCTGCAGGCGATCTACGTGCCCGCCGACGACTACACCGACCCGGCCCCGGCCACGACGTTCGCGCACCTCGACGCGACGACGGCGCTGTCCCGTGAGATCGCGTCGCGCGGCCTGTACCCGGCCGTGGACCCGCTGACGTCGACGAGCCGCATCCTCGACCCGCGCTACGTCGGCCAGGCGCACTACGACGCCGCGACGCGCGTGAAGTCGATCCTGCAGCGCAACAAGGAGCTCCAGGACATCATCGCGATCCTCGGTGTCGACGAGCTGTCGGAGGAGGACAAGACGGTCGTGGCACGCGCCCGTCGTATTCAGCAGTTCCTCTCGCAGAACACGTACATGGCCGAGAAGTTCACCGGCGTCGTCGGCTCGACGGTCCCGCTCACGGAGACGGTCGAGGCCTTCGGCAAGATCGCCGACGGCGAGTTCGACCACATCTCCGAGCAGGCGTTCTTCAACATCGGTGGCCTCGAGGACCTCGAGCGCAACTGGGCCCGCATCCAGAAGGACTACGGCGTCTGATGACAGTGGGGCGGGGCGACGATCACGCCCCGCCCCACTGTGCTCGTCCTAGTCCCGCACATCATCGAAGGAGGGTCTCGTGGCTGACATCGAGGTCGAGCTCGTCGCCACCGCCGGAAAGCTCTGGTCCGGCACCGCCCGCATGGTCTCGGCCAAGGCCGGGGAGGGCGAGATCGGCATCCTGGCCGGTCACGAGCCCGTGCTGTCCGTGCTCCAGCCCGGCGAGCTCCGCGTGTTCCCGGTCGGGGGCGGCGAGCCGAAGCGCTGGCAGGTCGAGGGCGGGTTCCTGTCCTTCGACTCGAACCACCTGACCATCGTCGCCGACAACGTCGTCGAGGGCGCTCGCCCCGCGACGTCGCCCGCCACGCACTGAGGGCGCCGAGACGGTGAGCGGACACGTCGTCGCACTCCTGAGTGTGATCGTCGTGGTGCTGCTCGCCGTCGTCGCCGTCTGGTTCTCCCGGGTGCACACCCTGAACCGTCGGGTCGGGTCGTTCCACTGTGCGCTGGGCCGGACCGCCGAGGGCCCCTGGTCCTCGGGGGTCGCCCAGTACGGCGCGGACCGGCTCTACTGGTGGCGATACCGCTCGCTCGCGGCCAGGCCGCACGCGCGGTGGCAGCGGGTGGGGCTCGAGGTCCTCGCGCGCACCGACTGGTACGCCGGTCAGGTGGTGGTGACGTGCCGTCCGGGGTCCGAGAGCGAGCCCGTCCACCTGCTGATGAGTGCCGAGGCGTACGCCGGCCTCACGTCGTGGATCGAGGCGACGCCGTCGCGCGTCGGCTCGGTCATCTGACTTCTCGGGAAGAGTCTCTCCATGCGCCTCGTCGTGGCGTCCTGCTCGGCCCGCTACAGCGGTCGGCTCAACGCACACCTGCCCCTGGCAACGCGCCTCCTGGTCGTGAAGGCCGACGGCAGCGTGCTGCTGCACTCGGACGGCGGGTCGTACAAGCCGCTGAACTGGATGAGCCCGCCGTGCACGCTCGCGGTGTCGGAGCCGTCCGACGAGGCCCGCACCGCCGGTGTCACCGCCGTGTGGACCGTCCAGCACCAGAAGTCGGACGACCGCCTGGAGATCGACCTGTACGGCGTTCTGCACGACTCGTCGCATGAGCTTGGCGTCGACCCCGGGCTCGTCAAGGACGGCGTGGAGGCGCACCTGCAGGAGCTCCTCGCGGCGCAGATCCTGCTGCTGGGCACCGGGCACACGCTGGTGCGCCGGGAGTACCCGACGGCCATCGGCCCGGTGGACATCCTGGCGAAGGACCCGGCGGGCGGCACGGTCGCGGTCGAGATCAAGCGACGTGGGGACATCGACGGCGTCGAGCAGCTGACGCGCTACCTGGAGCTGCTCAACCGGGACCCGCACCTGGCGCCGGTGCGCGGGGTCTTCGCGGCGCAGGAGATCAAGCCGCAGGCGCGCGTGCTCGCCACGGACCGGGGGATCGGCTGCCTCGTGCTCGACTACGACACGATGCGCGGCGTCGACGACAGCAGCACACGGCTCTTCTAAGACCCATCTCACACAGCCGCGCTCTTGAACATGTTCAGTTGAACGTGTTCAACTGAACGCATGAGCGACGACACCAAGGCCCTCGTCCGGTCCACCGCCCTTCGGCTCTTCCGCGAGCGCGGGTACGCGGCGACGACGATGCGGGCGATCGCGCAGGAGGCGGGCGTCGCGACGGGGAACGCGTACTACCACTTCGCCTCGAAGGACCACCTGGTCCAGGAGCTCTACCTCGACGTCACGCGTGAGCACGCGGTCGCCGCGCGCGCGGTCCTCGCCCAGGGCGGCGACCTGACCGCGCGGCTGCGCGGCGTGATGCTGGCGGGGGTGGACGCGTTCGCGGAGTACCACGCGTTCGGCGCCGAGTTCGTGACGGTCGCCATCCGGCCGGGATCGGCCGCGAGCCCCTTCTCGACGGAGTCCGGCGCGTCCCGCGAGCTCAGCCAGGACGTCTTCCGTGAGCTGGTGGAAGGTGCGTCGCCCGCCGTGCCCACCGGCCTGCGCGAGGAGCTGCCCGAGCTCCTCTGGTTGGCGCAGCTCGGGGTCACGCTCTTCTGGGTCTACGACGGATCACCGGACCAGCGCCGGACGCGGACCCTGGTGGAGGGGATCGCGCCCCTGATCGGTCGACTGGTCCGGTTGTCCCGGCTGCCGGTCCTGCGCGGTGCCGCCGACGACGTGCTGGCGCTCGTGCGGGCGGTGCGCTCATGAGCGAGCTGTCCCCGGTCGCGGTCGACGTCGTGCGGGCCGTCGTCGGGCTCGGCACCGTCGTCGTCCTGCCCCTCGGGCTGCGGCTGCTCGGAGACCAGGTGGTCCCGCGGCCGCGATCCGCGATGTGGCCACTAGTCGGGCTGCTCGCGGCGGTGAGCGTCTGGCTGCCGGTCGGTTCGGCGGCCGCCGGGCTCGCGCTGCCGTTCGCGGCAGCCGCCGCGATGCTGGCGCTGTGCGCGTTCGCCGTCCGGCCGGTCTCCACCGCGGTCGCCCTCGCCACCCCGGTGGTCGGTGGGGTCGCGCTCGTCGCGGAAAGGTCGGGCTGGGGTCTGCTCGGGTTCTCGGGCGACTACCTGGCGCTGACCGTCCCGCACATGCTGTTCGCCGGGTTCGGGGCGTGCCTCGTGGTCGGCCTGGTCGCGCAGGTGACGGTCACCCCCCTCACGCGGGTGGCGGCGACCGCGGCACCGACCGGCGTGCTCCTGGTGCTGGCGGGCTACTTCGTCTCGGACGCCGCCGAGCTGGTCGGGGCCGTGGTCCTCACGGTCGGGCTGTGGTGCGCGGCGGCGGCGACCGTGGGCCTCGGCGGCTCCCGGGCGCGGGCGCTCCTGAGGCTCGGTGCGGTGACGATCGCGCTGTCGATGCTCCTCGCGCTCTGGTGGGCGGTGGGAGAGGTGACCGGTCTGACGCACCCGAGCCTGTCGTGGATGGTCGCGACCCACGGCGTCGCGAACGCGCTGGGGTTCGTGCTGTGCACGCTGCTCGGGCTGCGGCTCCTCCCGACCCCGCCCGAGCCGTCCGGCCTCACCTACGCGGAGGTCGGCGCGACCCAGGGCGGTCCGCTGCCTGCCGGCTACCGGCACCTGCGGGTGCGGCACCTGCTGGCGCCCGGGTCGACTGCGCGCGACGTGGACGTGGTCGGCGACGCGCTGCTGACCTGGCAGGTGCACGCGGCCGCGAGGATCGAGCTCCTGCGGGACGGGCCGGAGGCCGCGCCCGGCGTGCGCGTGGTCAGTCGGATCGGGGTTTTGCCGGTGCGCTTGTCGGAGCCCTGCGAGGTCGTCTGGGTCGAGCGGACCACGGACCGCGTCGGCTTCGGGTACGGCACCGTCGCCGGACATGTCTTCCGGGGGGAGGAGGCGTTCACCGTCGAGCGCGACGACGCCGGGGACCTCTGGTTCGTCGTGACGGCCTTCTCCGTGCCGGATCGCTGGTGGGTGCGGCTCGCCGGCCCGCTCACCGTGGTCGGGCAGCGCGCCTACCTGCGGCTGCTCGCGCGTGGCGCCCGTCGGGTGCTCGCTGAGGACCGACGCTCCGTCGGGAGCCCGTCATGAGCGTCCGTGGACCGCGCGCGATCGCGGTGCTGTGCGCGCGCTGCCTGGCCGTCCTGGTCGTCGTCAACCTGCTCGGTCTCGCCGTCGCCTACGCCGTCATGGGGTCGGACGTGGCCGCCGGGTCGGTGGTGGCGGCCGCCCTGGCGTACTTCCCGGCCGTGGCGACGATCGCCGCCCTGCTGATCGCCGTGGTCGGGTTCCCGGCGGGCCTGCTCGCAGCCAGGCTGCTGAGCGGCCAGCGTCGCGAGGGGGTTCACGTCCTTGTGTTCGCGTCCGTCGGCGCACTCCTGGCGATGACGCTGTGCGGATGGTGGGGCATGCTCGGGATCACCGGCTGGGCGTGGTTCGTCGCTGCTGCAGAGGGGGCTGTCGGAGCCGGTGGGGCCCGCTGGTGGTCGGGACGCGCGCACGCCCGGGCGGTGCCCTGGTCGGACGTGCAAGGAGCGGCTCTGCCATGGGGAAAGATTGGCCCGTGAGCACCGACACCCCCCTGGTCCTGCGCGGTCGGCTCGTCACCCCTCGGGGAGTGCTCGACGACGGTGTCGTGGTCGTCGACGACGCCACGATCGTCTGGGTCGGCCCGGCCGACCGGCTGCCGGCGGGGTGGGCAGCACCGGAGCCGAGCGGGACGACGATCCTCCCGGGCCTGGTCGACCTGCACTGCCACGGGGGCGGTGGCGCGAGCTTCCCGGACGCCGCCGACGCCGCGGACGCGCAGCGCGCCGTCGACGAGCACCGCCGGCACGGCACGACGAGCCTGGTCGCGTCGCTGGTCACAGCCCCGCCGGAGGTCCTCCTGCGGCGGACCGCCGTCCTCGCGGAGCTGGCGGACGCGGGGGAGATCGTCGGCATCCACCTCGAGGGTCCGTTCCTGTCGGCGGCCAGGTGCGGAGCGCAGAACCCGGCGGACATGCTCGACGGCGACCCCGAGCTGGTCCGCCGGCTCGCGGAGGCGGCGCACGGTCACCTGGTCACCATGACCGTGGCGCCGGAGGTGCCGGGGGCCGACGAGGTCGTCGCCGCCCTGGTCGACGTCGGCGCGGTCCCGTCGATCGGGCACACCGACGCGTCCGCCGAGCAGGTCGACGATGCCGTCGACCGCGGGTTCGACCTGCTGGCGTCCCGGTCCAACGGCAGGCTGACAGCGACGCACCTGTTCAACGGCATGCGCCCGCTGCACCACCGCGACCCGGGTCCGGTCGCCGCGTGCCTGGCCGCCGCGGCGCGCGGGGAGCTGGTCGTCGAGCTGGTCGCCGACGGCACGCACCTGGCCGACGGGACGGTCCGCTCGGTGTTCGACCTCGTCGGTGCGGGCGCGATCGCGCTGGTCACCGACGCCATGGCCGCCGCCGGGATGCCCGACGGCGAGTACCGGCTCGGTCCGATGTCCGTGCGGGTGGCCGACGGGGTCGCGCGAATCGCCGACGAGACCGGCGCGATCGCCGGGGGAGTCGCGCACCTGCTCGACGTGGTGCGGAACGTCGTCGCAGCGGGGATCCCGCTCGAGGACGCGGTGCTCGCCGCCGCCACGGTGCCGGCCGACGTGCTCGGTCGCCGCGATCTCGGTGCGCTCGCGGCGGGCCGGCGCGCCGACCTCGTGGTCACGGACGCCGACCTCGCACCGCTGCGCGTCCTGCGCGGCGGAGCCTGGGTCTAGCGGGGCGCGAGCACGACCACCGGAGTCACCGTCGTCCGCGTCGCGGCATAGGCGTCGAGCTTCGGGTTGACCGCGGTCCACACCGCCCACAGCCGGTCGTGCTCCGCCCCCTCGGCGGCGTGCGCGCGGACCGGGCGGGGCTCCTCGCCGTCCAGGCGGACGACAGCCTCGGGCTGCGCCTGGAGGTTGAGCCACCACGCGGGGTGCCCCTCGATCCAGCCGTTCATCGCGAGCGTGACCAGGTTCGGACCGTCCTGGAGGTAGCCGAGGATGACGCTGCGCTCCTGCCCGGAGGTCCGCCCGGTCGTGGTCAGCCGCAGCGCGCCGTAGCCGCGCTTGTTCGACGGTTCCCACAGGAACCGGCCGCCGCTGATGCGGTAGAGACCGCGGTGCACGCGCCAGGCGACCCGGATGAACCACTGGGGCGGCAGCGCGGGGCTCGTCATCGGCCCACCGTAGTGGCGTCAGACGCGGCCCCGGAGCGATCCGAGCCGGATCTCCCCGACGAGGACCAGGCGCACGTCGTGCACGCCGTCGGCCGCCACGGGCAGCTCCACGCTCGACCAGTCGTACCGGCCGCCCGACGGCGCCGACGCCGTGCCCAGCAGCCGCCAGCCGCGCCCGTCGCGCACCTCGACCCGCACCGACCCGCCCCGCGCCACGGTCAGCTCGACGTGGCCGACGCCGGTCAGGTCGACCGCCCGGAACAGCACCCAGCCGCTGCGTCGGCCGCGCGTGACCTCCAGGGCGTCGCCGGTCTCGCGGGTGTGCTCGGCGAACGTGACGTCCTCGCGGTCGTCGTGGTCGATCGCCCGCACCCAGGCGTCGAGCGAGCGCGCGGGGACGGGCTCACCGGGGACGTCGACCGGGATCACGAGAGGCAGGTCCGCCGACGAGGGTCCCGCGTGCAGCTCGTACCGGCCGGGCTCGACGACGAACCGGCCGCGCGTCACGTCCCAGACCGCGAACGCGTCGGCGGCGACGTCGAGCGCGACCACGGCGGTCTGCGCGGGCGCCAGCCGGACGCGCCGGTGCGCGACGAGCCGGCGGTGCGGCACCGGCAGCCGGTGCTCCGGGGCGGCGGCGTAGACCTGGACCAGCTCGTCGACGGGCCGGTCTCCGGTGTTCCGGACGGTCACGCGGACCGACCCGGCCACCTCGTCGATCGCCTCGAACGCGACGGTCGAGTAGCTCAGCCCGTGACCGAACGCCCACCGGGCGGGCCGCGGCGCGTACCAGTGCGTGAGGCCGCCGCCGATGACGTCGTAGTCGAGCAGGTCACCGGCGTCCTGCTCGGCCTCGGGCCACGCCTGCGCCAGCCGCCCGTACGGCTCGGCGTCGCCCCGGAGCACGTCCGCGACGCCGTGGCCGAGCTCCTGGCCACCGTGCGCGGTCCAGACGACTGCCGCGGCCTCGTCGCCCAGCGCGCCGAGCACGTACGGGTAGGACGAGACGACGACGAGGACGGTCGACGGGTTGGCCTCCAGCACCGCACGGGCGAGCTCCGCCTGCGACTCGGGCAGCCGCAGGTGCGGGCGGTCCTCCGTCTCGCGGCCGAGCAGGTGGGGGTCGTTGCCGACCGCGAGGACGACGACGTCGGCATCCCGTGCGGCGTCCACCGCGCGGGCCGTCCCGGACGCGACCGTGCGCAGCGTGAAGCGCTCGGCGCTCGCGGCCGTGGGGGCGTCGGCCACGAGCACCCCGCCGTCGCGCTGCACCATCAGCCACCGGCCGGAGCCCGCGTGCTGCAGCGAGACGGAGCCGTCGTCGTGCCGGTGCGCCCGGAAGCTCTCCTGCGCCACCCACCCGTGCACGCTGCTCGCGTCCGCGCGCAGGATCCAGCCGGCTCCGGTCCAGAGCAGGCCGGACGCGGCGGAGCGCAGCGTGAGGATGCCCTCGCCCCAGTCGGTGACGTCATGGTGGGCCGCGGTGCGGGAGGTCGCGACGAGGGTCCCGTCGGCACCCGCGTCCACGTAGGCGCCGGTGGTGCGGGACCACAGCGCGACGGTGTCCGCACCGGTCACCACGTGGGCCGGGGCGAGCGCCTCGGCGATCGACACCGTGTAGGGCGGGGTGCCCGAGTACCAGTCGGCCAGGACCTGGTCGGCGTGCGGTCCGACGACGGCCACGCGGGCACCGGGTCGCAGGGGGAGCACGCCGTCGTTCTCCAGCACGACGACCGCGCGCGTCGCGGCCTCGCGGGCGAGCGCCCGGCTGGCGGGCAGGTCGAGGTCGGCGGCGGTGATGGACGCCCACGGGTCGAGCGCGGGGTCCAGCTCGCCGGTCGCGAGGCGCAGCTCGAGCTGGCGCAGCGCGGCGCGGTCGACGTCCGCCTGGTCGAGCAGGCCACGCTCCAGGGCGGCGCTCAGGTGCGCGATCGTCCGGGTCGGGTCGGCGTCGTGGTCGGTGAACGAGTCCACCCCGGCCCGGACTGCGGCGGCCGCCGCCTCGACGTGGTCGTCGTAGTAGCGCTCACCGACGACGAGGTTGGTGGGGGCGCCGGCGTCGGAGACGACGAACAGGGACGCCGGTGTCCACCCGCGGACCTCGTCGAGGAGCTCACGGGCGACGTGGTTCGGGCGGCCGTTGACGAGGTTGTACGACGGCATCAGGGCGCCCACCACCCCGGCCTCGATGGGGCCGCGGAACGCGGGCAGCTCGTACTCGTGGAGCACCCGGGGGGAGAGCTGCGCGCTGGTGACGCTGCGGTCGGTCTCGTTCCCGTAGGCGACCAGGTGCTTGAGCGTGGGGACCGTCCGCCAGTACGTCGGGTGGTCGCCGCGCAGCCCGCGGGCGTACGCGGTGGCGAGGTGCGCGGTGAGGTGCGGGTCCTCGGAGAACCCTTCCTCGTTGCGGCCCCAGCGGGGGTGGCGCAGCGGGTTGACGACGGGCGCCCACACGTTGAGCGAGACCGTCGGGTCGGCCGCGTGCTTGGCCCGGACCTCCGTGCCGACCGCGGCTCCGACGCGCTCCAGCAGCTCGGCGTCCCAGGTGGCCGCGAGCCCGACGGGCTGGGGGAACGTGGTCGCCGTGCCGAGCCACGCGACCCCGTGCAGGCCCTCGGTGCCGGTGCGGAACGGCCCGAGCTCGACGCGGGGGACCGGCGCGGCGTGCTGGTGCAGCAGGGCGAGCCGCTCGCCGGGCGTGAGCTGGTCGAGCAGCTCCCGGGCGCGTGCGGCGAACGGTCGCGCGGGGGCGCCGGCGCTTGTCGGGGACGGCCGGTCGGGAAGGGAGTGGTCGGCCACGGAGTCCTCGTCGTCGAGTGGTTCAGGACAGGATGTGAATCGTTTAAGGCCGCAAACGTCGAACCGATTCGATGATGGTTCGACGGCGCGCGAACAGGCATCGTGCGGCATTCATGGTGCTTGACGGCCCTGTTTGTCGCAAGTGCCGATCCATGGCTCCCAGGCCTTGCCTCCCCCGGGACAAGACCATAGAGTCTCGCCGTCGAACCGCTTCGACGCGATCTCCACGAGGAAGTGAAGGGACGCAGATGAACGCCACGCCTACTTTCGGCCGCCTGGGCGACCATGCGGTCGACCGCCGCCGGTTCCTGGGCCTGATCGCGACGGGCGCGGCCGTCGTCGGGATCCCCGGTCTCCTGACAGCGTGCTCGACCACGCCGACCCCGTCGGCGACGAACCCCGCGGCGGCCGCGGGCGACGTGATCCCCAAGTACATCCCGGTCACGTACATCGACCCGGACTACCCGAGCGTCAACGGCTCGGTCCCGGGGTACGAGACGATCCCGTCCGAGCTCGTGCAGTCCGTCAAGGACGCGCCGGGCACCGGCGTCGTCTACACCGCGATGACCCCGCTGTGGGGCACCATCCCGCCCACCAAGGGCAACAAGTACTACGAGGCCGTGAACGGCCTGCTCGGGTCCGACATCCAGTTCCAGATCACCGACGGCAACGTCTACGGCGACAAGCTGGCCACGGTGCTGGCCTCCGCCAAGGACGTGCCCGACTGGGTGTCCATCCCCACCTGGAACCTGCCCCCGCGCTTCGGCTCCGAGATCGTCGAGAACGTCTTCCAGGACCTCACCCCGTTCCTCGCGGGGGACAAGGTCACGCCGTACCCGAACCTGGCCAACATCTCCTCGGACGCGTGGAAGTTCTGCGTCTTCAACGGCAGGCTCTACGGCCTGCCGTTCCCGGGCGAGGTCATCACGGACGCGATCTTCTACCGTCGCGACGTCCTCGACGGCCTCGGCATCACCCCGGCCGTCACGAACGGACAGGACCTGCTCGACCTGGCCAAGGAGCTGACCGGCGGCAGCGTGTGGGGCGCCGAGGACCTGTGGAACACGGCGGCGATCATCCACGCCGTGCCGCCGAAGTGGAAGCTCGACGGCGACGCTCTGGTGCACCGCGTCGAGACCGAGGAGTACCGCGCGGCGCTCGCCTGGAACGCCGAGCTGTTCGCGAGCGGCGCCGTGCACCCCGATGCCGTGGCCGACCTGTCCGGCGAGGCCAAGGCGCGGTTCCAGTCCGGCAAGTCGCTCATCGCCAACGACGGCGTCGGCGGGTGGCACGAGGCGATGCGGGACAACCTCGCCAGCAACCCCGAGTACTGGCAGCAGCCGTTCGACCCGTTCGCGGCCGACGGTGGCACGCCCGTGCTCTGGAAGGGCAACCCGGCGAACATCTTCTCGTTCCTCAAGAAGACGGACGACGAGGCGAAGATCAAGGAGCTCCTCGCGATGGCCAACGTGCTCGCGGCGCCGTACGGCACCACCGAGTACGACACCATCAACAACGGCGTCGAGGGCGTGCACTACACGCGCGGCGACGACGGGCTCCCGGTGCCGACCGAGCTGGCTGCCACCGAGCTGCAGCCGACGTACATCTTCCTGGTCGACCCGCCGATCTCCGAGACGCACGTGCAGTACCCGGGGTACGTGAAGGCGGCGTCGGAGTGGAAGGCGAAGGCGGCCGAGTACACGACGGACCCGCTGTTCTACGCGCAGCAGATCGTCGAGCCCCAGCAGTACGCCTCGATCGGGCAGCCGTTCGTGGACCTGGAAAAGGACATCTCCCGCGGGCGCAAGAGCCTCGACGACCTCGACGCGGCCGTCGAGGAGTGGCGTTCGGCCGGTGGCGACGAGCTCCGGGCGTTCTACCAGGACATCCTGGACCAGCAGAGCTGATGTCCTTGTCCGAGCTGGTCCGGCGCCGCCCCCCTGTGACTCCCGGGGAGGCGGCGCCCCCAGCGCCCGTACCCACCCGCAAGATCGGCTGGCGCGTGCGGCTCAAGCGCGACCGGTCGCTGCTGATCATGGTCACGCCCGCGATCCTGCTGCTCGGCGTCTTCGCGTACGTCCCGATGCTGGGCAACGTCATCGCGTGGCAGAACTACTCGCCGTACACGGGGTTCCTGCACAGTCCGTACGTCGGCTGGGCCAACTTCGAGCGGGTGTTCACCAACCCGCTGTTCGTCAACGCGGTCGAGAACACGCTGATCATCACGGCGTTCCAGCTCGTGTTCTTCTTCCCCATCCCGATCCTGCTGGCGCTCCTGCTCAACAGCGTCATCACGCCCTCGGTCCGGACCACCATCCAGTCGATCGTCTACCTGCCCCACTTCTTCTCGTGGGTGCTCGTGGTGACGGTGTTCCAGCAGATCTTCGGCGGTGCGGGGCTGATCAACCAGACCCTGAGCAACCACGGGCTGGGCTCCGGGTTCGACATGATGACCAACCCGGACACGTTCCTCGTCCTGATCACCATGCAGTCGGTGTGGAAGGACGCGGGCTGGGGGATCATCATCTTCCTCGCCGCCCTGAGCACGGTGTCGCCCGAGCTGTACGAGGCGTCCGCCGTCGACGGGGCGGGCCGGTGGCGGCGCATGTGGCACATCTCGCTGCCCGCGCTGCGCCCGGTCATCATCCTGCTGCTGATCCTGCGGCTCGGCGACGCGCTGACCGTCGGGTTCGAGCAGCTGATCCTGCAGCGCAACGCCGTCGGTGCGGGTGTCTCCGAGGTCATCGACACCTACGTCTACTTCCAGGGCGTGGTCTACGGGGACTGGAGCTTCGCCGCCGCGGCGGGGCTGGTCAAGGGTGTGGTCAGCCTCGCGCTCGTCCTGGGTGCGAACAAGCTGGCGCACGTGTTCGGTGAGTCGGGGGTGTACAAGCGCGCATGAGTGGACAGACACCGGAGATCTCTGCCGAGGCGGTGGTCCTGCCGCAACCACGTCGGCGCCAGCGCCGGTCGAAGCACCGTCCCGCCTGGGAGGGTCGCCCGTCGATCGGCGGACAGGCCCTCAAGGTGATCGTGCTCGCGGCCGTCGTGCTGGCGGTCGTCTTCCCGCTGTACACCGTCATCCTCACGAGCCTGTCGACGCAGGCCGAGACGATCCGCGTCGGTGGCCTGGTGACCGTGCCGGGCGAGCTGACGATCAACGCCTACACGCAGATCCTCGGCGGCGGGATCGTCGCGCGCGCCGCGCTGGTGAGCACGTTCATCACCGTCGTCGGCACCGTGCTGTCCACCACGGTGTCGGTGATGGGCGCCTACGGGCTCTCCCGGCCGGGGTCGTTCGCGCACCGTCCGATCCTGTTCGTCTTCCTCATCACGATGTTCTTCGGCGCCGGTCTCATCCCGACGTACCTGCTGGTCAGCTCCCTGGGTCTGATCAACAGCTACTGGGCGCTGATCCTGCCCGGGGCGGTGTCGGCGTTCAACGTGCTGATCCTGCGCAACTTCTTCATGGGCATCGACGTCTCGATCCTCGACGCGGCCCGCATCGACGGCGCCGGCGACTGGCGGATCCTCGGCCGGATCGTGCTGCCCATGTCGCGCGCGGTGATCGCCGTCGTCGCCCTCTTCTACGGCGTCGGCTACTGGAACGCGTTCTTCAACGCGATCCTCTACATCAACGACAACGCGAAGTGGCCCCTCCAGCTGGTGCTGCGGTCGTACGTGCTGCAGGGCGTCACCCTGCCGGGCAGCGGTGTCGGGCAGGTCGACGTGGCGACGGGCGCGGTGACCGGTCTTCCCATCAAGATGGCGGTGATGGTCCTCGCGATCGTGCCGATCCTCCTCGTGTACCCGTTCGTGCAGCGACACTTCACCAAGGGCGTGATCTTCGGCGCGATCAAGGGGTGACCAGCGTGCAGCCGTTCGAGGCGCTGACCCGGGACCGCGGGATCCTGTACGGGGGCGACTACAACCCGGAGCAGTGGCCCCCGCACGTCTGGCGCGAGGACGTGGCCCTCATGCGCGAGGCCGGCGTCACCCTGGTGACCGTCGGCGTGTTCTCGTGGGCGACGCTCGAGCCCAGCCCGGGCGACCTGCGCTGGGACTGGCTCGACGAGGTGCTCGACCTGCTGCACGAGGGCGGGATCGCCGTCGACCTCGCGACGCCGTCCGCGTCCCCGCCGCCGTGGCTCGCCCGGCTGGACCCGACGACGTCCGCCGTGGACGCCTCGGGCGTGCGGATGAGCGTCGGCTCGCGCAACCAGTTCTGCCCGGGGTCGGAGGTGTACCGCGACCGGGTCGCGCGCTTCGTCCGGGCGCTCGTGGACCGGTACGCCGGCCATCCCGCGGTCGCGATGTGGCACGTCGGCAACGAGTTCGGCCAGGCGTGCTTCTGCGACCTGTGCGCCGACCGGTTCCGCACGTGGTTGGAGACGCGCTACGGCGACCTCGACGCCCTGAACCGCGCCTGGGGGACCGCGTTCTGGAGCCAGCGGTACGGCGACTGGCAGGAGATCGTGCCGCCGCGGGTCGCGCCGTACGTGCACAACCCGACGCAGCTGCTCGACTTCCGGCGGTTCACGTCCGACCAGCTGCGGGACGTGTACCGCCTGCAGGCGGAGATCATCCGCGCGTCGTCGTCGGCTCCCGTGACGACCAACGCGATGGGCTTCTTCCCGCTGGTCGACCAGTTCTCCTGGGCCGACGACCTCGACGTCGTCGCTGACGACCACTACGCGGACCCGGCCGACCCGTCGGCGCCCGCGCGCGCTGCCCTGACCCACGACCTGACCCGCGGGGTCGGCGGCGGCCGCCCGTGGGCGCTGCTCGAGCAGGCTGCCGGCGCCGTGAGCTGGCGGCCGCACAACCTGCCCAAGCTTGCGGGCGGGATGCTGCGGGACTCGCTGCGGGCGGTCGCGCACGGCGCGGACGCGATCTGCTACTTCCAGTGGCGGGCCTCGGCGCAGGGGTCCGAGCGGTTCCACTCGGCGATGCTCCCGCACGCCGGCCCGGACACGGACCTGCATCGCGCCGTCCGCGGGCAGGGCCAGCTGCTGGGCCGGCTGCGGGCGGTCGTCGGGACCGCGGTGGAGGCGCGCGTCGCGCTCGTCTTCGACTGGCCGTCGCTCTGGGCCGGTGAGGCGGACTCGGTGCCGAGCACGCACCTGCGCGTCCCCGACCAGCTCGCGGCCTACCACGAGCCGTTCTGGCGGGCGGGCATCGCGACCGACGTCGTCCCGCCGGGGGCCGACCTCGACGGGTACGACCTGGTGGTGGTCCCGCTGCTGCACCTGGTGTCGGACGCCGACGCCGCCAACCTGGCGCGGGTGGCCGAGCGTGGCGGGACCCTCCTGGTCGGGCCGTTCAGCGGCATCGCCGACGAGGACCAGCGCATCCGGCAGGGCCGCTTCCCCGTGCCGTGGGCCGACGTGCTCGGCGTGTCCGGCGAGGAGCACCGCCCGCTGCCCACGACCGGCGTGCCGGTGCGCTCCGAGCGCTACGGCGCGTTCACCGCGTCCCTCTGGTCGGAGCACCTGACGGCGGAGGGTGCCGAGGTCCTCGCCACCTACGCGGGTGCGGGCCTCGACGGTCGTCCGGCGGTCCTCCGGCACGGCGGTTCCTGGTACGTCTCGACCGTGCCACCCGCACCGGTGCTCGCCGCGATCGTCGCGGACTGCGTCGCCGCGGCGGGCGTGGTGCCCCCGGTCCCGACCGTGCCCGACGGTGTCGAGGTCGCGCTGCGGGGCGGCCTGCTGTTCGTGCTCAACCACGGGGAGTCGGTGGCGGAGCTGGTCTGGACGGGCCGCGACCTGCTGGCGCAGACCGACGTCGACGGGCTGCTGCGACTGCCGGCCGGCGGCGCCGCGGTGCTAGCGCGGCGGGGGAGCGGTGCTGCTGCGCGTGGTCAGGACGGGCGCGAGGAGGCGGGTCTCGGCGGGCTGGTCCCCGGTGAGCCGGCCGATCGCCATGTCGACGGCGACGCTGCCGATGGTGTGCGCGGGCAGGTCGACCGCGGTGAGGGCCTCGGTCTGCCCGAGGGCCACGTCCTCCGGGCAGACGGCGACCACCGAGATGTCCCGGGGCACGTCCTTGCCACGGGACCGCAGGGTCTCGAGGACCGCGGGCAGGGCGACCTCGTTGTGCACGATGACGGCGGTGACGCCCGGCAGGGTCGCGAGCACCTGGTCGACGGCCTCGATGGCGCCGCTGTGGGAGGACTCGCAGGTCTCGAACACGGCATCGAGGCCGAGCCGGGCGGACTCCTGCGTGAACCCGCGCACGAGGCGCGCGGCATAGGTGGTCCGTCGGCTGAGCACCGCCCGGGGGGAGCCGATGAGCGCGATCTGCCGGTGCCCGAGCCCGGCGAGGTGGGCCACCGCGGCCCGTCCGGCGGCCTCGAAGTCCAGGTCGACGCACGAGAACCCGGTGGCGTCGCGGGGCAGGCCGATGAGCACGGCGGGCTGGCGCTGCTTGCGCAGGATGGGCAGCCGGGGGTCCTCGGCCTCGACATCCATCATGATCACCGCGTCGACCATCGAGCCGGCCGCGACGCGTTCGATCCCGTCGTGGTCGTCCTGGGTGAGCAGCAGGACGTCGTGCTTGAACGACTGCGCCCGCGTGACGACGCCGGTGACGAACTGCATGATCACGCCGACGTTGACGTCGACGCGCAGCGGCGCCATGAGCGCGAGGACCTGCGTGCGCTGCGACGCGAGCGCGCGGGCGCCCGCGTGCGGCCGGTAGTCGAGCTCGCGGACGGCGCGCTCGACGCGCGCACGGGTCTCGGCGGAGATGGGTCGCTTGCCGGAGAACGTGTAGGACACGGTCGACACGGAGACTCCCGCCACGCGTGCCACGTCGTCGATCGTCGCCATCTCGTCATCCCCTCGTCGACACCCGCCGGGGCCACCCTAGCGAGTCGAACCGCCGTCGAAACGGCGGACGTCATTCCACCATCCTGGACAGCGTTCACGCTGCCCTTTAACGTAATACCAGCATCGAAACGCTTCGATGAAGGAACCGGTCCTCTGACCCACGACGCGAAGGCGCCACGATGAAGTTCACCGACGGCTACTGGCAGCACCTCCCGGGCGTCACCGTCCTGCGACCGCGCGAGATCGCGGACGTGGTGGTGGGCGAGGAGTCCCTGACCGTGTACGCCTCGACGGTGCCGCTCACGTCCCGCGGGGACACGCTCAACAAGGCCCTCGTCACGGTGTCGTTCCACAGCCCGATGGACGACGTGATCGGCGTGCGCATCGAGCACCACCGCGGCGGTGTCGACCGGGGCCCGGCCTTCGCGCTGACCAGGACCCCCGCCGACGTCAAGGTCGTCGAGGCCGAGGACGCCGCGGACGGCATCGCGACCTTCCGCGCCGGCGCCCTGACCGCCCGCATCTCGACCCGTGGCGCCTGGAACGTCGAGTTCGAGGCCGACGGGAAGGTCCTGACCTCGTCGACCGCCCGCTCGGTCGGCGTCGTGACGGACGCCCGCGGCGACGCGTACGTGCACGAGCAGCTCGGCCTGGGCGTCCGCGAGCACGTCTACGGCCTGGGCGAGCGCTTCGGTGCGTTCGTGAAGAACGGGCAGTCCGTCGACATCTGGAACGAGGACGGCGGCACCGCGAGCGAGCAGGCGTACAAGAACGTGCCGTTCTACCTGTCCGACGCGGGCTACGGCGTGTTCGTCGACCACCCGGGCCGCGTCTCGTTCGAGGTCGGCTCCGAGGCGGTCTCCCGCACGCAGTTCTCGGTCGCGGGGGAGTCCCTCGAGTACTACGTCATCCACGGCCCGACGCCCAAGGACGTGCTGCGGCGCTACACCGCGCTGACCGGCCGCCCGGCGCAGGTCCCGGCCTGGTCGTACGGGCTGTGGCTGTCGACGTCGTTCACCACGCAGTACGACGAGGCAACCGTGATGTCGTTCGTCGACGGCATGGCCGAGCGCGGGCTGCCCCTGAGCGTGTTCCACTTCGACTGCTTCTGGATGCGGGCGTACCACTGGACCGACTTCACGTGGGACCCGGCGACGTTCCCCGACCCCGAGGGCCTCCTCGCCCGCCTGCACGCCAAGGGCCTGAAGGTCTGCGTCTGGATCAACCCGTACATCGCGCAGCGCTCGGCGCTCTTCGACGAGGGCCGCGCCGCCGGCTACCTGGTGACCCGGGCGGACGGCACGGTCCGGCAGACCGACCAGTGGCAGTCCGGCATGGGGCTCGTCGACTTCACCAACCCGGACGCGGTCGCCTGGTACCAGGGCTACCTGCGGCACCTGATCGCCCAGGGTGTCGACTCCTTCAAGACCGACTTCGGCGAGCGGATCCCGACCGACGTCGTCTGGCACGACGGTTCCGACCCCGAGCGGATGCACAACCACTACACGCACCTCTACAACCGCGCCGTGTTCGACGTGCTCGAGGCCGAGCGCGGCGAGGGCGAGGCCGTGCTGTTCGCCCGGTCGGCCACCGCGGGCGGCCAGCAGTTCCCGGTGCACTGGGGCGGCGACAGCGAGTCGACGTTCGTGTCGATGGCCGAGACGCTGCGCGGCGGGCTGTCGCTGGCCTCCTCGGGCTTCGGTTTCTGGAGCCACGACATCGGCGGCTTCGAGGGCACGCCCGACGCGGCCGTGTTCAAGCGCTGGCTCGCCTTCGGTCTGCTCTCGTCGCACAGCCGCCTGCACGGCTCGGACTCCTACCGGGTGCCGTGGGCGTTCGACGAGGAGGCCGTCGACGTCGCGCGGCTGTTCACCCGCCTCAAGCTCTCGCTCATGCCCTACCTCGCACGGCTGGGGCAGGACGCCCACACGTCCGGGGTCCCCGTCATGCGCCCGATGGTGCTGGAGTTCCCCGACGACCCGGGCGCGGCGACCGTCGACACCCAGTACATGCTCGGCGAGAGCCTCCTCGTCGCCCCGGTGTTCACTGCCGAGGGTGACGTCGACGTCTACCTGCCGGACGGGACGTGGACGTCGCTGCTCACGGGTGACCAGGTGACCGGCCCGCGCTGGGTCCGCGAGAAGCACGGCTACCTCTCGCTGCCCGTCTACGTCCGCCAGGACACCGTGCTGCCCGTCGGCGCGCGCTCGGACCGGCCTGACTACGCGTGGGCCGACGGTGTCACGCTGCGACTCGTCGAGCTCGCCGACGGCCACCGTTCGGTGACCCGGGTCGGGGACGCCAGCTTCGTCGTGACCCGGGACGGGTCGGCGGTCCGGGTCGAGGCGCGGGGGACCGACGCGCCGTGGTCGGTCGCGCTGGCCGGCGGTCCCACGGCGACCGCGGACGCCGGCCAGGACGTGGTGACGCTGACGATCGGGACGTGACCCGCGAAACGCTAGGGTGACCGCACTGTGAGTGCCTCTCCCCAGCGTCAGCGCATCCTCGACAACGCCGTCCGGATCCTCGCCGAGCACGGCACGGGTGGTCTGACCGTCCGGGCCGTGGCGGCGGCGTCGGACTGCTCGACCACGGGCATCTACACGTACTTCGGCGGCAAGACCGGTCTGCTCGACGCGATGTACGCCGACGGCTTCACGCTCTTCGGTGCCTATGTGGCCGAGCCGGACTCGCTGCCGGACCCGGTGGAGCGGCTGGTGGAGTCGTGCCGGCGGTACTGGGACTGGGCCCTGGCCCACCCGACGCAGTACCAGCTGATGTTCGTCACCGCGCAGGCACGGTTCGAGCCGAGCGCCGCGTCGATCCTGATCGCGGAGGCGACGTTCGCGGACCTCGTCGCCCGCGTGCGCCTGGTCCGCACCGACCTAGCCGACGAGGACGTCGACGATGCCGCCCACCAGCTGTGGGCCCTCCTGCACGGCTACGTGATGTTGCAGCTCTTCACGTCGAGCACCGGTGCGGACGCGGCGGTGGGCCGCTTCGAGCGCGGGGTGCTCGCCCTGCTGCGCACCGGGCCCTCCCCGGTCTGACCTCAGCCGGCGGGTGCCTCGTAGGCGTGGAACCCGGTGAGCTCCGCGGCCTCGATCACGTGACCGGCGCCCGCGTCGATCACGGCCTGTCCCTTCGACCCCTCGGGGATGTCGAGCGTGGTGTCGAGCGCGTACACCGTGAACCACAGCTCCCACCGCTCGCCCTCCTTCGAGCACGGGCCCAGCATCTTGTCCCAGCCGATGCCGTTCGTGGCGATCGTCCCGACGTCGGGGTTCTCCGCGCTCGCGGGCAGGTTCGTGACGTCGGTGGGGATGTCCGCGAGCGTCCAGCGGTTGAGCGGTCCGCCGCCCTCCGCGGTGAAGGTGACGACGACGCTCTCGGTGCCCTCCGGGAGGCCGTCCCAGTGCAGCTCGGGGCGGACGTTCTCGCCCGCGCAGCCGTAGCCGCTCAGCTCGATGCTGCGCGGGAAGTCACCGCCGGCCGTGAAGTCGGTGCTGGCGAGCACCAGGTCGCCGTCGGGCTCGGACGGCTCCCACCCGGGCCACACCCGAGGTGGGCCGGCGGGGGCGGAGGGTTCCGTCGGGACGGCTGCGGGCTGGCTGCAGGCGGCGAGGGCGAGCGCCGACGCGGTGCACAGCAGGACGGGTCGAGAGGTGCGCACGATGGTCTCCGGGGGATCGAGGACAGGACGTAACAATGTTACGGACAGTAGCGACCGGGCTTTTGCGGCGGACCGGAACCGTGTATCGTATCGATTCGATCTTCTCTGGACGTGACAGTTGGTCCCCGCATGGGTGCGCTCCCACGGTCCGTCGAACCTCCGCCCGACAGAAGGAACCTCTCCATGACGACCTCGCGCCCCTCCGGACGCCAGTTCCCCTCCGACTTCCTCTGGGGCTCGGCCACGGCGTCGTACCAGATCGAGGGTGCGTTCGACGAGGACGGCCGCGGCCCGTCCATCTGGGACACGTTCTCCCGCACGCCCGGCAAGGTGCTCGACGGCGACACGGGCGACGTCGCCGCCGACCACTACCACCGCGTGCCGCAGGACGTCGCGATCATGAAGGACCTCGGCCTGCAGGCCTACCGGTTCTCGATCGCCTGGCCCCGCGTCCAGCCGACCGGCTCCGGCGAGTTCAACCAGGCCGGCCTCGACTTCTACGTCGACCTCGCCGACCGTCTCATCGCTGCCGGCATCAAGCCCGTCGCGACGCTCTACCACTGGGACCTCCCGCAGCCGCTCGAGGACGAGGGCGGCTGGGCCAACCGGCAGACCGCCGTGCAGTTCGGCGAGTACGCGCGCAAGCTCGCCGAGGTCCTGGGCGACCGCATCCACGTCTGGACCACGCTGAACGAGCCGTGGTGCTCCGCGTTCCTCGGCTACGCGTCGGGCGTGCACGCCCCCGGCGTCACCGACGACGCGACCGCGCTCGCCGCGGTCCACCACCTCAACCTGGCGCACGGCCTCGCCGGCCGGGCGATCAAGGACGTGCTGGGCGAGGACACGCCGATCTCGGTGACCCTCAACCTGCACGTCACGCGCGCCGCGTCCGACGCACCGCAGGACATCGAGGCCAAGCGCCGCATCGACACCATCGCCAACGAGGTGTTCCTCGGCCCGATGCTGGACGGCGAGTACCCGAAGGCCGTGTTCGCGGACACGGAGCACATCACCGACTGGTCCTTCGTGCTCGAGGGTGACCTCGACGTCATCAAGGTGCCCCTCGCGCTGCTCGGGGTGAACTACTACTCCACCGGCCGCGTGCAGCACGGCACGCCCGCCGGCGGCGACGGCACCCCCGGCCCCGACGGCCACCGGTCCTCCGTGAACAGCCCCTGGGTCGGCGCGACCACCGTCGAGTGGCTCGCGCAGCCCGGCCCGCACACCGCGATGGGCTGGAACATCGAGCCGCAGGGCCTCGTGGACCTGCTCCTCGAGATCCGCGACCGCTACCCGAGCCTGCCCATGGCCATCACCGAGAACGGCGCCGCCTTCTACGACGAGGTCAGCGCCGACGGCCGCGTGCACGACGCCGCCCGCGTCGCGTACCTGCACGACCACATCGACGCCGTCGGTGAGGCCATCGAGCGCGGCGCCGACGTGCGCGGCTACTTCGTCTGGTCGCTCATGGACAACTTCGAGTGGTCCTACGGCTACGACCGCCGCTTCGGCGTGGTCCGCGTCGACTACGACACCCTCGAGCGCACGGTGAAGGACTCGGGCCTCTGGTACCGCGAGCTCCTGCGCACGAAGACGATCCCGACCCCGGAGTCGGCAGCCCTCTGACCCACCCCCCGCCGACGGCCGAGCCCCCCACCAGGGTGCTCGGCCGTCGGCGTCCCCCCACCCGCAACGTCCGCACTCGGTGGGGCTCAACGCCGTACGAGTGCGGACGTCCCAGCTCCCCGCCACTGACGTCCGCACTCCGGTGGGCTCCCCGCTGCACGGGTGCGGACGTCCCGGTGCGGTGGGGGAGGATGGGGCGGTGGGACGACGATCGACCAAGCGGCCGTACGGGGCTGAGCACGTCGAGCTCGACGTCGAGCGGGCGACCGGCGGCAGGCGCTCGGAGTCGGGTGCCGACGGGGAGTGGACGGTCCAGCAGGTCCGCGGCTCCGACCGCGAGTACCGCTGTCCCGGGTGCGACCAGCTCGTCAACGCCGGCACCGCCCACGTCGTCGCATGGCGGACCGACGGCCTGTTCGGCGAGGCGCTCGACGACCGCCGCCACTGGCACACGTCCTGCTGGCAGGCCCGCGCCCGTCGCGGACCGACGCGCCGATGACCGACGCACCGGCCCGCGCGCTGTCGGCACCCAGACTCGTCGCCACGGACCTCGACGGCACCCTGCTGCGCCCCGACGGCACCGTCTCCCCGCGCACCGCGGCGGCCCTCCTGCGGGCAGCCGACGCCGGGGTCGAGGTCGTGTTCGTGACCGCCCGACCGCCGCGCTGGCTGCAGGACCTTGCCTCGCACGTGGCCGGCCACGGCGTCGCCATCTGCCTCAACGGTGCCGCGGTGCTCGACGTGGGCACAGGGCGCGTGCTCGCGGAGCGAGGGATGTCCTCCGCGCTGGTGGGACGCATCGCCGACCGCATCCGCACGGCCTGGGGCGGTCCGGACGAGGTGCACCTCGCCACGGAGAGCGCCGGCGGGTTCGCCCACGAGACCCGCTTCCGCTCCCTGCACCCCGTGCCATCGGGCAGCCCGTCGGCCGACCGCATCGAGGACGTCCTCGGCACCTCCACCTGCAAGCTGCTGGTCCGCACCGCTCGGACACCCGGGCAGGGCTACGCCGACGCGCTGGCCGCCGTCGTGGGGGACCTGGCGATCGTCGCCGACTCGGGCGCGCACGGCCTCGGAGAGATCTCCGGTCCGGGGATCACGAAGGCGACGACGCTCGCCGACTGGGCGGCGTCCCGGGGCATCGACCCGGCGGACGTCTGGGCGGTCGGCGACGCCCCGAACGACCTCTCGATGCTCGGCTGGGCGGGCACGTCGTTCGCCGTGGCCAACGCGCACCCGGACGTCGCCGCCGCTGCGACCCGGCGGTGCGCGTCGAACGCCGACGACGGGGTCGCCGACGTGCTGGACCTCGCGGGTGCGCTGGCCGAGGACGTCCTAGGCTCGTCCCGATGACCACGCCCGCCACGCACACACCCGACCCCAGCCCCATCCGGTCGCTCACCGTCCTGCCGGCGGTGCGCCAGGACGTCGAGCTGCACACCGCGGACGGCGTCACCCTCGTCGGCGAACTCGCCCGGCCCGCGGACGGACCCCCCGCCGCGACCCTCGTGACGCTGCACCCGTTGCCGACGCACGGCGGCTACATGGACTCCCACGTCTACCGGAAGGCGGCGTGGCGGCTGCCGGCGCTCGCGGACCTGGCCGTGCTCCGGTTCAACACGCGCGGCACGGCGAGCCCGCGGGGGACCAGCGGCGGAGCCTTCGACGGCGGGGTCGCCGAGCGGTTCGACGTGCACGCCGCGATCGAGTTCGCCGAGTTCCACGACCTGCCGAACCGCTGGCTGGTCGGCTGGTCGTTCGGCACGGAGCTCGTGCTCATGCACGGCCGGGACCCGTCGATCGAGGGCGCCATCCTGCTCTCGCCGCCGCTGCACCGAGCCGCGGACGCCGACCTCGACGCGTGGGCCGCCTTCGGCAAGCCGCTCGTCGTGCTGGTCCCGGAGCTCGACGACTACCTGCGCCCGGACGAGGCGCGTCGACGGTTCGCCCGGGTCCCGCAGGCCGAGGTGATCGGCGTCGACGGCGCGAAGCACCTGTGGGTCGGGGAGTCCGCCGTCCGGCGGGTCCTGGACGAGATCGTCGCCCACGTGCTGCCGGACCACCCGGTCCCGCTGCCCGGCACGTGGGCCGGACCGAGCACGACAGCGGAGGACGACGCATGAGCCTGCACACGTACCGGTCCGAGGGCGACGGTCTGCCGCTCGTCCTGCTGCACGGCTTCCCGCTCGACCACCGGATGTGGGACGACGTCGCTCGAGAGCTGCCCGCCGGTCGGGCCGTGCACGCCGTCGACCTGCCCGGCACGCCCGGGAACGCGACGGGCCTGCCGGAACCCGCGCTCGAGGTGTCGGCCGACCTGGTCGCGGAGGTGCTGCGCGCCGCAGGCGTCGAGCACGCGGTGGTCGCAGGGCTGTCGATGGGCGGCTACGTCGCGCTGGCCCTCCTCGAGCGGCACCCGGAGCTCGTGGCCGGGCTCGCGCTCGTGGACACCAAGTCGACCGCGGACGCCCCCGAGGCGCGCGCCAACCGGTTGCGCATCGCGGACGAGGCCGAGTCGGCGGGCTCGGTCGACCCGGTGCGGCCGATGGCGGCCTCGCTGCTGGGCGAGACGACGAGGGTGGCCCGGCCGGAGCTCGCCGACGAGGTCGCGGCCTGGATCGACCAGCAGGAACCTGCAGGGATCGCCTGGTCGCAGCGGGCGATGGCCGCGCGTCCCGACCGGTCGGACGTGCTCCGGACCTTCCGCGGTCCCGTCGCGGTCGTCGTCGGCGACGAGGACACCGTCACGCCGGTCGAGGCGGCGGAGCACCTCGTCGCGACGGCTGCCGGCGCTCGTCTCGTCGTCGTTCCGCAGTCGGGCCACCTCTCGGCCGTCGAGCAGCCCGGCGCGGTCGCGGCCGCGCTCGCCGACCTCGCCGCGGCGTCCGACCCGACCTGACGTCCGGCTCGGCGAGGCAGGCCCAGCGGCCGACGAGTCGACGCGGCGAAGGTCTCCGGTGTCGAGCAGCCGTCAGCGCGCGAGCACCCGCGCGAGCGCCTCCGACATGTCGAGCGACTCGCCGTCCTTGCCGCCGGCCCCGATGACGAGCGGGGGAGCGGACGGCGCCGGGGTCACGCCACGGAACCGGGCTGCGAGGCTCGACGGCGTCGTCAGGACGTAGAACTTCCCGTCCGTGTCGATCGCGACCGTCTCGTCGCGCCGCAGGTACCACCCGACCAGCGGCGTCCTGTAGCGGGCTCGACCGTCGTAGCTGGTCGCGGTGAGGGGCTGAGGGCTCGGCCCGACCTTCAGCGCCCGGCGCAGGAACGCGTCGATCTGCTCCTGCGCCTGGGCGGACTCGGCGCGCTGCCGGTTCGCCAGCAGCTCGCCGTGCGCCTCCGCGGCAGCCCGCCGTTCCTCGCGCCAGCGCGCAGCCTTCTCGTCGCTCACGCCTACCTCGGCCTCTGTGCGGGGCGCCCGTCAGCGGGCCGACGCGGCCGCGTCGTCCTTGGCGGGCTTCTCGCCCTGGACATCGGCAGCCGGCGGAGCGTCCTTGACGTCGTCCGTCGCGACGTCCTGCGCTGCGTCGTCCGTGGAGGGCTCGTCGACCGGCGCCTCCGCGACGACCGGGATGGCCGCCGACACGGGCGCCGGACGCGCCTTCGTCGGCCGCGTCGCCGGACGGGCGGGCTTGCCGGCGGGCGCGACAGGAACCTGCTCGGCCTCGGTCTTCGACGACGACGCGGGCTTCTGCTCCTGCTCGGCCGACGCGTCGGCCGGCTTCTGCTCCGCCGGCGTGGGTGCCTTCTGCTCGGCTGCTCGCGTCGGTGACTTCTGCTCGGGCACGGAGGCCACCCCGGGGGCCGACTTCTGCTCCTCCTGGAACGCGGCCTCCGCGCGGCTTGCCCGCTCGAGCGTGGCCCGGTCCGGGTTGTGCCCGAGAAGGTTGCGCAGCTCGTCGAGGTAGGACGTGATCGACTCGCGCTGGCGGTTGAGGTCCTCGACCTGGCGGGTCGCGGTCGTGCGCTCGCGCTCCGACTCGATCATCGAGTCGGAGATCTGCTTCTCTGCGTGCTCACGGGCCTCGGCGACGACGCGGTCGGCGTTCCTGCGCGCGTTGGAGAGGAGTTCCTTGGCGTGCTGCTCGGCGTCCGTCCGCACCTTGTCGGCCTGCGCGAGGGCCTTCGCCACGCGCTGCTCCGCCTCGGCCGCGTGCGCCTCGGCGTCGCGCACGAGGCGCTCCGTCTCCGCCCGCGCGGTCTCGTGCCGGTCGGCGTCCTCGCGCTCGGCGGCCTCACGGCGCGACGCGATGCTCAGCTCGGCGTCGGCCAGCTGCTGCTCCGCGTCCCGGATCAGCTCGTCAGCGTGGGCCTTCGTCGACGAGGTCACCACGGCCGCCGACCGGCGGGCCTCCGTGATCGCCCGCTCGACCTCGAGCCGCGCACGCTCGCGCAGCTCGGCGGTCTCCCGCTCGGCCGCCGCACGCAGCTCGGAGGTCTCGCGCTCGGTGACCTCCTGCAGCTCGGCCGCCTCGCGCGTCGTGACGTCACGCAGGTGCGACGTCTCCTGCGCGGCGCGCTCGCGCAGCTCCGTGGTCTCGCGCTCGGCCTGCGTGCGCAGGTCGGCGGCGTACCGCTCGGCGTCGCCGCGCAGGGCGAGGACGGTCTGCTCGGCGTCGGCGCGCTGGGTGCCGAGCTCGTCGGACGTCGTCGCGCGCAGCTCGCCGGTCTCCCGGTCGGCCTGGGCGCGGACGAACGCCGCGTACTGCTCGGCCTCGACCCGCAGCGCGGCGACCTCGGACGCGACCCGCTGCTGCAGCGCGGCGGCGTCCCGCTCCGCGGCGGCGCGCAGGCCGTCCGCGTACTCCTGGGTGGCCACCCGCAGCGAGGTGACGTCGTCGGCCGCCTGCTGGCGGGCGGCGGCCACCTCGGCCGCGACGTCGCTGCGCTGCTGGGCGACGTACCGGTCGACCTCGCCCCGCGCGGCGGCCAGCTCGCCCTCGACCCGCTGGCGCAGCTCGGTGGTGTCCGCGTCGGCGCTCTGGCGCAGGTCCTGCGCGTACCGCTCGGCCTCCTCGCGCTGCGCGGTCGTCTCGGTCTCGGAGCGAGACCGGAGCTCGCTCGCGGTGCGCTCCGTCGCGATGCGCAGCTGCGTGGCCTCGTGCTCGACGCTCGCGCGCAGCGTGCCCAGCTCGCGCTCGAGCGAGCTGCGGCGCTCGCTCTCCTCGGTCGTGATCGCGCTCTGGATCCGAGCGGCCTCACGCTCGGCCGAGCCGACGAGCTCCTCCGCCCGGCGCTGCGCGGCCAGGAGCGTGCTCTCGGCCTCCGCCGCAGCGGTCGTCTTGACCTCGTCGGCCTCCCGGCGTGCGGTGGCGACGACCTCGGCGACCTCGTTCTCCGCGCGGGCCCGCAGCTGCCCCGAGGCGAGCTTGGCGCGCGCCAGGGCGTCGGCCGCCTGCGCGTTCGCCTGGGACACGACGTCCGAAGACTGCTCCTCCGCGGAGCGCAGGAGCTGCTCGATGCGCGAGCCCAGACCGGAGTACGTGGGCCGTTCGGCCTCCCGCAGCTGGCGGTGCGCCTCGGACAGCTCGCCTGCCACCTGCATGGCCCGTCCGTCGAGCGACTCCACCTGGGCGCGGGCGTCGGCGAGAGCCTTCTCCAGCCCGGTGATACGAGCGTCGACAGCTTCGCGTTCGTAGCCGCGGAAGTTGACGACGGGGAAGGGGGTCCGGGCGTCGGGCACGAGCAGTCCTCCTGGGCACTGTGGCTCCGTGGAGCTGCCTCGGACGAGGCGCTCGTCGACTTCCGGAGCCCGCCGGTCAGGATACGCGTGTTCAGGGTGCCGCGGATGGACGCACGCCCAGGTATGCACGCTCGGGCGGATCCGTCCACTCGTTCCCGGTTCGGTCGTCGGGAGTGCCTCTGCCTATCCTGGGTGCCCCCGCCCTTGGAGGATCCTGCGTGCTCAAGCGACTGACCACCGCCGCCGTCGGCGTCGTCGGACTGGTCGTCATCGGTCTCGGCATCGCGTCCGCGACGGTCTGGCGAGCCGACGACGTGCTCGTCGCGACGACGTCCGACGGTCCGCACACCCTCGTCACCGACCCGGGTGTCCTGGAGCTCGGCGGCGACCCGGTGACCGTCAAGGTGAGCGTGCCCGACGGCGGCACGGTCGTCCTCGCCGTCGGCCGGGACACGGACGTGGCGGGCTGGGTGGGCAGCGACGCGCACGGGCAGGTCACGGGCCTGTCCGGCTGGCACACGCTGGCGGTCGACGACGTCGCCGCTCCGCCACCCACTCCTGCACCCACGGACCCCGCAGCGACGGAGCCGGCACCGGCGGACGCAGCCGCGCCCACCCCGACCGAGGGCACCACGGACGCAGCGCCGACCGCGGCCGACCCGACCGGGTCGGACCTCTGGGTCGCCGAGGTGACCGGCACCGGGTCGGCCGAGCTGGTCTGGCCGGCTCAGGAGGGTCGCTGGAGCCTGCTCGCCGTCAGCACCGGCGAGTCCGCTCCCACCCTCGCGCTGGCGTGGCCGCGCGTGGTGACGACGCCCTGGCTGTGGCCGTGCGTCGCGGTCGGGACCCTCCTCGTGCTCGTCTCCGCCTGGCTCCTGCTGCGTGGCGCCCGTCGTCGACGCGCGGGGCTCGACGAGCCGCGCTGGCACGCGGTGAGCACGGGCTCGACCCCCGCGGTGGTGGTCAGCGACGACATCGACGCCATCCCCGTGCTCACGCGGCGGCAGATGCGCGAGGCCGCGCAGTCGCACGCCGCGCGGCCGCGGTCCGGACCGGTCCCGCAGGTCGCCGAACCCGCAGCCGCGCCCGGACCTGCCCCCGCCGAGCCGTCGCGCGCCCCGGTACCGACCGGTGCGTCCGCGGCAGGTGCGGGGACCAGCCGTCGCGCGCTGCGCCCACCCACGGGCTCGATCCCCGTGACGCAGCCGGGCACCGCACCCGAGAGCGGGCGCCCCGCCCCGGGTTGGGCTCCGACCCCGTCGACGACCGGCCGCGCACCCGGAACCCCGCCACCGGCACCCGGCCGGCCGAGCGGCGCGCCCGCGGGACCGGGTAGCACCCCCGTCGGCCCGAGCGGGTCGCCCGCGGCACCGAGCAGTGCTCCTGGGTGGTCGGGTGGTGCGCCCGGCGGGTCGAGCAGCGCCCCGGGTCGCCCGAGCGGGTCGCCCGCGGGTCCGAGCAGGGCTCCCGGGTGGTCGGGCGGCGCTCCGCCTGCGCCCGGCGGCAGCGCCCCGACAGGTCCCGGCCGACCGGCGGACGAGGCATCGACTGCGCCGCACGGCCGACCGTCGTGGGTGCGGGGCACGGCCGGACCGCCGCCGACCTCGGCGCCCGGAGCGGGCCCGGCGCCCGTCACCGGAGCGGACCGCACCGGTCCCGCCGGCTGGTCGGCGGTCCCGCCGCCTCCCGGTGCGCGCGTGCGTCCCGGCTCGCCGTCCGGGCCCGACTCGTCGGTGCACGCAGGCCGGCCCACGTGGGTTCGCCCCGCAGCAGCGGAGACGCCGTCGACGGACGACCCGGCGACCGCCGGCTCCCGGGCCGACGCCTGGCGGCGCGCCTGGGGGCTGCCCCCGACGGAAGGGACCGCGGACGGCCCGCAGAGCGAGACGGACACGAGAGGGGAGCAGCGATGACGCGCACGCCACGGGCCCGCCGGCTCCTCGTCGCCGCGGGATGCGCGCTGGTGCTCGGGCTCAGCGCCTGCGCCACGCCGCTGCCGCAGGCCCAGCCGGAGCCCGTCCCGGCCGTCGCGCCGGCCGCGACGACGATGGACCAGTCCCAGGACGTCCTCACCGACGTCGGCGAGGTCCTCGCTGCCGCGGACGCGACGCTGGACCCCGCACTCCTGCCGCCGCGGGTGGAAGGTCCCGCGCTCGCGGTGCGGACGGCGGAGTACACCCGCGCGACCGCGACGGCGGGTGCCAAGCCGCCGACCGCGCTCCCGACGGACGAGCAGGTGCTGATCGTGCCGCAGACCGACGTCTGGCCGCGCACCCAGCTGGTCGTCACGAAGCAGCCTGACGACCTGCAGGCTCCGCGCATCCTCGTCATGCAGCAGACCGCGCCGCGCGAGCAGTACCGGTTGTGGGGCTGGGGACGGATGGGTGCGGGCGTGCAGATGCCGGCGACCGCAGCGCCGCAGACCGGCAGCGAGGTGCTGGCGCCCGACGAGCCAGGACTCCTGGTGACGCCCACCGAGGCGTTGCACCAGTACGCGGACGTGCTGGCGAACGGCACGGCGTCGCCGTACGCGGCGACGTTCCAGCCGGACACCTTCCGTACGAGCGTCGAGGCTGCTCGGGCGGCGACCGTCGCCGGCGTCCAGGCGGCCGGCTCGGCGACCGAGACCTACACGCCCGAGCCCGCCCCGGTGGTGTCGCTCAAGACTGTCGACGGCGGCGCGATCGTGGTCGGCCAGCTGACGACGGTGTCCACGGTGACCCTGACGGTGGCGGGCGGGACGATCCCGATCGCCGACCCGTTCTACGCCGCGCTGACCGGCAAGCAGAGCGCCGCCAGCAACTTCGTCCGCACGTTCACCGACGTCCTCGTCATGTACGTGCCCCCTGCCGGCAGCACCGCACTCGTGCAGCTGCTCGCAGCGGAGCACGCCGTCACGTCGGCGACCGCCGAGTGACCCGCACGCCGTCCTGCCGACCCTAGACACAGGCCCCGAAGGAAGAACGCCGCATGTCGCAGCCCACCGGACCCCGTCCCCGCCTCGACGTGCGGGGAGCGGTCGACCTGTCGACCCTGAACCGTCCCGCGACGCCGCCTCCGGGCAGCCCGGGCGGCCTTCCGTCGCCGGGCGCGTACGTGGTGGACGTCGACCAGACGACGTTCCCCGACCTGGTGCAGAGCTCGACCCAGCACCCGGTGGTGGTCGTGCTGTGGTCGCCCCGGAGCGAGGCGAGCGCGACCGTCGCGGCCGACCTGGCGTCGCTCGCCGACGAGGACGCCGGCCGGTGGCTGCTGGCGCGCATCGACGCCGAGGCTAACCCTCAGATCGCCCAGGCGTTCCAGGCCCAGAGCGTGCCGACGGTCGTCGCGGTCCTCGCGGGCCAGCCGTTGCCGCTGTTCCAGGGCGCCTACCCGAGGGACCAGGTCCGCGCGGTCCTCGATCAGGTGCTCGCCGCAGCCGAGGCGAACGGCATCACCGGGCGGGCCGCGCCGAACGACTCCGAGGCTCCGACCGAGCCGGAACCGGAGCCCGAGCTCCCGCCGCTGCACCAGGCGGCCTACGACGCGATCGAGCGCGACGACCTGGCCGCGGCGACGGCCGCGTACGAGCAGGCGCTCAAGGAGAACCCCCGCGACTCGCTCGCGCGCGCCGGCCTGGCGCAGGTGGGACTGCTCGACCGGACGCGCGACCTCGACCTGCAGGCGGCCCGTGCCGCTGCGGCGGCGGACCCGACGGACGTCGACGCACAGCTCGCGGTCGCGGACCTGGACATCCTCGGCGGCAAGGTGGAGGACGCGTTCGGTCGCCTCGTCGACGTCCTGCGGACGACGTTCGGGCCGGAACGTGAGCGGGTTCGGGTCCGCCTGGTCGACCTGTTCGAGGTCATCGGGGGCGAGGACCCCCGCGTCATCGCGGCCCGCCGCGCGATGGCGAGCGCGCTGTACTGAGCGACTGCACGTCTGCGCAGGTCGGGGCCCTGATCGGCACGTGACCCGCGTCACCGGGCACGGATTTGCCCTTCGGGCCGAGGCCTGCGTAATCTTCTCGATGTCGCCCGGCAGGGAGGAACGGACACCGCGGATCGCACCGCAGTGGCTGGTCCCCCGGAGCGACATCCTCGGACTCTTCGACCGGCGGCCAGATCGTCGGTCACCTGGAGTGTCCGGACGCGGAACCACGGTTCCTCCCCAGCTGAATCTCCTCTGACCAGGAGATTTGACGGGGAAGGGCCGCTCCGCTAAGTTAGAACGGTTGCCTCCGGACAGGTTGAAAGGCCTGGAAGGATGCGCGTCTGTTCCTTGAGAACTCAACAGTGTGCCAAATAGTCGATGCCATATGGCTCGTCATCTGATGGTGTCTTGCCTCGTTCGAGGTGGGGTGTTGGAGGGTGGTCGGGTCTTGGTTGAGATAGGTGTCGTTTCTTCCACCTCCGTGGGGGGACGGGACCAAAATTCAGCCGAATCTGAACGGTCCTTATCGGGACCATTTCGTGTGTCGGTTGCTCTGCTGCTTCGGTGGTGGGGTGCCATGTAGACATTT
>NZ_LMOO01000010.1 GCF_001424195.1 Cellulomonas sp. Leaf334
CGCCGAGACGACCCATGCGCACCACCACGCCCACGCCACGCAGCCCGGGCGCGATCAGCCACGCTCAAGCGAGGACTTGACCGAAGACGTGAAAGCTAGCCGGCTTCGGGGTCGCCACCCTGCGCTGCCCGTCCGCCGTCGACGGGCAGCACGGCGCCGTTGACGAAGCCCGCGTCGTCGGACAGCAGGTAGGCGACCGCAGCCGCCACCTCCTGTGCCAGGCCGCTCCGGCCGAGCGGGTGCAGCGCCGCCATCTGCGCATCGACCTGCGGGTGCTGCTCGCGGTAGGCCTCGTAGCGCGTCGTGCTGATCGACCCGAGGGCGACGGCGTTGGTGCGGATCCCCGCCGGGCCGTGGTCGACGGCGACGGCCCGGGTCAGGCCCCCGACGGCCGCCTTCGCCGTCGCGTACGGCAGCGCGCCACGAACGGGCCTCTGGGCCTGGTGCGAGGACACGTTCACGATCGCGCCGGGGCGGGCGCGAGCCAGGAAGTGGTTCACGGCCGTGTGGCAGCCCGTGACCGCGAGCGCCAGGTTCGCCGTGATCATCGCGAGGACCTCGTCGCTCGTCGCGCCGTCGAGCGTGGCGTCCTCGAAGACCGCCGCGTTGTTCACCCAGCCGACCAGCGGGGCCTGCGACTCCGCGTGCGCAGCGGCTCGTCGCGCCGCCTGCGCCTCGCGCGCGTCTCCGACGACCAGCTCGACGTGCGGGTCGTCCCAGTCGAGCGAGTCGACGACGTCCAGGACGACGACGTGCCCTCGCCGCGCCAGCCTGCCCGCGATCGCGCGGCCGACGCCGCCGCTGCCACCCGTCACCACGTACGAGCGTCCCGTCACGCGACGGTCCGTTCGTCGGGCACGGCCGGGGGGTGTGACCCGGCACGACGGGCGCGCCTGTCGTGGAAGGTCTTGACGATCGGCGGGAGCATCTGGAACACGCTCAACGTCGCGAAGATCAGGGTGTTGACCCCGACGAAGAGCGCGAGCGCCTCGACCCAACTCGACTGCATCGTCTCGGCGGAGATCGGGTTCCACTGCGTGCCGAGCGCGGCGACCACCGGGGCGGCGAACCCGACCGCGGCGAGGGCCGGCCGGGGCACGTCGTTCCAGCCCTTCCCGCGTCGGGTGACGATGTGCGCGAGGGCCGTCACGAACGCCCACTGCAGGAACACCGAGTAGTACAGCTCGAAGAAGATCACCACGGCGACGGCCCTGCCCCGCCAGCCGGCTCCCCACGCGGTGACGACCCGCTCCGCCAGGAAGACGACGCCGATCGCGACCCAGAACGGTGACCACCGCAACCCGTTCACGGACAGGATGCCGATCGCCATGAGCGCGAGGTAGCTGTGCAGGGCGATGGCTCCGTACGCGAGCCCGAGCTGCTGCGCCCAGTAGGTCGCCGTGGTGCGCGTGAAGCCGTAGACGCCGACGTTCTCGAGCGCCCCGCGCTGCCACCGCAGCCGCTGCTTGCGCAGGTCACGCCACGTCGGCATCACCTCGGTGGTGACCCGGCACTGCGGCGGGGAGGTCATCGCCGCGCCGAGCGACTTCAACGCCAGCGTGATCTCGTTGTCCTCGGTCATCGCGAGGGTGTCGTAGACCCCGCCCTGGTGCCCGGGGATCAGGGACTCGCGGACCTGGGCGACCGTCGCCAGGGCGTACCCCCGGAAGACCGACGCGGTGCCGGTCAGCACGAAGAGATGCCCCTCGCGCCGGCCGATGACCCGCTGGTACCGCGTGAACTCGTTGCGCTGCAGCTGGCCCAGCACCCCGGAGCCGTCCTCGCCGGAGAACAGCCCGCCGACGGCCATCAGCTCCGGGTCGGCCTCCAGCAGCCCCAGCGCGACCTCCAGGAAGTCCGGGGTGATCGTCGAGTCGGCGTCCATGATCAGGTAGACGTCCTCGACCGCGGCGCCCGGCAGCAGCCTGGCCAGGGCCTGGTTGAGCCCCCCTGCCTTCGCCTGGGTGTTGCCGACCGTCTCGAACACCTCCACGCCGCGCGCCAGCGCGATCTCGACGGTCGCGTCCGTGCAGTTGTCGGCGACCACGAGGATCCGGTCCGCGGGGCGGGTCTGGCTCAGCAGCGAGTCGATCGACGCCCCGATGATCGCGGCCTCGTCGTGCGCCGGCAGCAGCACGGTGCACCGGACCACGGTGGGCGGGATCGCGGGCAGGGCGGACGCCGGCCACGCCGGTGGCACGTCGAGCTCCAGCCTGCGCATCGCGGCCGCGCCCAGGACCCGGCGCCCCACGTTGGACGTCGACCCGGGGAGCGGCTCGGTGACCTGTCGGCGGCTGGACAGGACCCGTAGGGCGTTCGCCGTCTGCAGGGCCGCGAACGTGACGATCAGGGCAGCGAGCGCGAACCCGATCCCGAGCAGCACGCCCGGCCGCGGCGCACCGAGGTCCAGGTCGACGGGCAGGGCGGCCATGACCACGTCGAGGACGGGATCCGGCGAGTCCGGGACGATCGGTGGGCGCGCCGTGGCCAGGAGCCAGATCGCCCCGCCGAGCAGTCCCAGGGCCAGTGCGGTCAGGCTGAGCGAGACCCAGCCGAGCCGGGCTGCTCGGCGTTGCCACGTCGTCGTGCTGGGTGACGGCACGGTCTGGGCGGCGCGCCCGTGACGCGTCCGGATGCTGATGATCGTGAGCACGAGCCCGCTCAGGACGACGTACGCGCCGACCCACAGCGTGATGGCGCCCAACCCGGCGAACCCGAGCACCGAGAGCGCAGCTCCCACCAGCACCAGGATGATCCACAGGGGCATCGGGCACGTCCTCGCGGCGGCGGGTGAGGCGACTCACCGCCAAGCGTAGTGACAAGGGGCCGCAACACTTCCAGGGCCACCACGCATCGGCCGGAGGAACACAAAGGCCCCGGCCCGCGTCTCCGCAGGTCAGGGCCCGTGTGTTCGCTGTCTCAACGAGTGTCCGGAGGGGGACTTGAACCCCCACGCCCTTTCGGGCACTAGCACCTCAAGCTAGCGCGTCTGCCATTCCGCCACCCGGACAGGTGGACCGCAGGGCACCCGGAGGCGCCCTCAGGTGCGGCAGAAAAGATAGCACGGCGCGGCGGGCGGGCACGCATCGGCCACCCGGGGCACACTGGCGGCAGGCGTCGTGACCAGGCGCCTTCGGCCGTGATGCAGGGAGCCCGATGACCGACGCCAGCAGCTCGACGGGCCGCTCGCCTTCCAGCCCGACGGCCCGCAAGGTCGCGGGTGCACGGCGCAACCCGAGCGTCTACGGCACGGAGCACACCGCCCCGCGCTGGTTGCGCGGCGCCGCGGGTGTCTCGTGGCGGCTGCTCGTCGTCATCGCGATGGTCGCCCTGATCTTCTACGCCACGTCGCGCGTGCAGCTGCTGTTCGTCGCGGTGTTCCTCGCGTTCGTGTTCACCGCCGTCCTGCGTCCCGCGGTCGACTACCTCGCGCGCTGGCTGCCGCGGGGGCTGTCGACGGCCCTCGCGATCCTCGGGGGCATCGTCTTCTTCCTCGGGCTGCTCACGTACGTCGGCTACTCGATCGCCAACCAGTGGACGGACCTCACCAAGCAGTTCAGCGACGGCATCGGCCAGATCACGGACTTCCTGGAGAACGGGCCGCTGCCGTTCAGCATCACCAACGACCAGATCGCCGAGTGGATCAGCAACGGCCAGAAGTGGGTGCAGGAGCACGCCGGTGACCTGGCCGGTCAGGCCGCCGCCGGTGCGGGCTCGGTGGTCGAGGTGTTCACGGCGCTGGCGCTGGCGATCTTCTGCACGGTGTTCTTCCTGGCTCGCGGACGCGAGATGTGGACCTGGTTCCTCAACCAGCTCCCCACGCGCCTGCGGGAGACCTGGCAGACCGCCGGCGGGGCCGGCTGGTACACGTTCTCCGGGTACACGCGCGGCACGGTGATCATCGCGGTCACCGACGGCATCCTGGCCTTCATCCTCCTGAGCGTCCTGCGCGTCCCGCTGTCCGCGCCGCTCGCGGTGCTCGTGTTCATCGGCGCGTTCATCCCACTGATCGGCGCCCCGGCGGCGATGGTCATCGCGATGATCGTGGCGCTCGCCGCGAACGGCCTGATCTCCGCGGCGATCGTCGGCATCGGCATCGCGCTGATCGGCCAGTTCGAGGGGCACATCCTGCAGCCGATCGTGATGGGCAAGCAGGTGTCGATCCATCCGGTGGTCATCGCGTTGGCGGTCACCGCCGGAACGCTGACCGCGGGCATCCTCGGCGCCGTGATCTCCGTGCCGCTGGTCGCGGTGTGCTGGGCGATCTTCTCCCGGCTGCGCACCCTGGACCCCCCGATGGAGGAGGACGAGTCGGACGACGACGTCGAACCCGTCGAGAACGTCGAGGAGATCGACGACGACGAGGTCGTCAAGCAGCCCTGAACCTCACCGGAAGTCCCGCGACGCCG
The DNA here is from genome assembly GCF_001424195.1 of Cellulomonas sp. Leaf334. Classification (GTDB taxonomy): domain Bacteria; phylum Actinomycetota; class Actinomycetes; order Actinomycetales; family Cellulomonadaceae; genus Cellulomonas. The sequence goes on from NZ_LMOO01000010.1 coordinate 4,410, forward strand.
ACCTGACCTTCAGCGACATCGGCGTCAGGTGCTCCGCGACGAGGTTGGTCGCACCGTCCGCCCGTTCCAGCCGACCGCGCACCACCAGGGCGCGTGACGTGCGGGCAACCTTGCGGAACTTCTGCCACAGTCCCGCCGAGCAGATGACGTTGAGCAGCCCGGTCTCGTCCTCGAGGGACAGGAACGTGGTCCCGCCCGCGGTGCCGGGTCGCTGCCGGTGCGTGACGACCCCCGCGACGGCCACCCGTCGCCCGATCTCGTGGCGGAACGCCTGCTCGACCCGCAGCACCCCGGCGGCGTCGAGCCCGTCACGGACGAACTGCGTCGGGTAGGAGTCCACGGACACGCCCGTCGCCCACACGTCCGCGGTCGCGACCTCGACGTCGTCCAGGCCCGGGAGCATCGGTGCGGTGACCCCGACGGAGACCCCGGGCAGGGTGTCCGGTCCCTCCTGCGCGAGCGCTCCGGCCGCCCACAGCGCCTCGCGACGCGTGACCCCCAGGCTGTCGAGCGCCCCGGCGGTGGCGAGCGCCTCGAGCTGCGTCGTCGACAGCTGCACCCGCCGCACCAGCTGGCGCAGGTCGGTGAACGGCCCGTGCGCACAGCGTTCGTCGACCACCCGCTGCGCGACGTCCTCCCCGACCGACCGGACCGACGAGAGCCCGAGCCGGACGGCGAGAGACCGTCCGCCGTCCCCGGTGCGGACGCCCGCGGGGACGGCCGGACCGGTGCCGCTCGGTGTCGGCACCAGCGGCGGCTCACCGCCCGCCGGCGCCGGGCCCAGGCGTTCGACGCACGCCAGCACGTCGGACGCCTGCACGTCCGGGCGCAGCACCTCCAGACCGTGCCGGCGGGCGTCGGCGGCGAGGCTCTGCGGCGAGTAGAAGCCCATCGGCTGCGCCGCGAGCAGCCCCGCGTAGAACGCTGCCGGGTGGTACACCTTCAGCCACGCGCTGGCGTACACCAGGAACGCGAACGAGTACGCGTGCGACTCGGGGAACCCGAAGTCGGCGAACGCCTTGAGCTTGTCGAAGATCTCCTGCCCGGTCCTCTCGTCGATCCCGTGCCCGGCCATGCCGGACATCAGCCGCCCCCGCATCGCCTCCATCCGCTCGGTCGACCGCTTCGAGCCCATCGCCCGGCGCAGCTGGTCCGCCTCCGCCGGCGTGAAGTCGGCGACGTCGATGGCCATCTGCATGAGCTGCTCCTGGAACAGCGGCACCCCCTTGGTCTTGGCCAGCGACTTCTCCAGCAGCGGGTGCAGGTACGTGACGGGTTGGCGGCCGTGCGCGCGCTCGATGTACGGGTGGACGGAGCCGCCCTGGATGGGGCCGGGGCGGATGAGCGCGACCTCGATGACGATGTCGTAGAACGTCCGCGGCTGCAGGCGCGGCAGGGTGCCCATCTGGGCGCGTGACTCCACCTGGAACACCCCGACGGTGTCCGCGGCGCTGAGCAGGTCGTACACCTGCGGGTCCTCCGCGGGCAGGCCGTGCAGGTCCAGCTCCTCGCCCTCGTGCTCGTGCACGAACCCGAACCCGATCCGCAGCGCGGTGAGCATGCCGAGGCCCAGCAGGTCGAACTTGACCAGCCCCGCGTCCGCGCAGTCCTCCTTGTCCCACTGCAGCACCGTGCGTCCCGGCATCCGCGCCCACTCCACCGGGCACACCTCGATGACCGGCCGGTCGCACATGACCATGCCGCCCGAGTGGATGCCGAGGTGCCGGGGCAGGCGCAGGAACCGGTCCGCGAGGTCGATGACGTGCTCGGGGATCTCGTCGAGGTCGCTGGCCGCCGGCGGCAGGACCGTCGGGACGACGTCGTGACCGTCCGCGGTGACCAGACCGGGGGTGTCCACGCCGCGGGCGGACCGCAGCACGGTGCTGCTCGGCAAGGCTGGCTCCCACGTGTTCCCCCACATCGACGCCTGGTGGCGACGACGCTCGTCCCGCGCGGTCGCCGGAGGCTCGGGCGACGGGCCGGTGTGCCCGACGTGCGGCCGCGGGCGGCGCCCGGAGGACGGCTTCTCGGGCGGTGGCGGCGGTGTGTTCGGCCGCAGGCTCCCCCACCGCTCGATCGACTGCGCCCACGCGTCCTGCTGCCCCGCGTCGTACCCGAGCGCCCGGGCGGCGTCCCGCACCGCCGACCGCGGCCGGTAGGAGATGACGTTGGCCACCTGCGCGGCGTGCGTCCGGCCGTGCTTCTCGTAGACGTACTGGATGACCTCCTCGCGACGCGCCGACTCGATGTCCACGTCGATGTCCGGCGGCCCGTCCCGCTCGGGCGCCAGGAACCGCTCGAACAGCAGCCCGTGCCGCACCGCGTCCACCGCGGTGACCCGCAGCGCGTAGCAGACCGCGGAGTTCGCGGCCGAGCCGCGACCCTGCGCCATGATCCCGTTGCGCCGGCAGAAGTCGACGAGGTCGTAGACCACCAGGAAGTACCCCGGGAACCCGAGGCCCTCGATGACGTCGAGCTCGTGCGCCAGCTGCGCGTACGCACCGGGCACCTTCTCCGACCCCGGCGGCCCGTACAGCTCCAGCGCGCCACGCCGGACCAGCTCGCGCAGCCACGTGGCCTCCGTGTGGCCGGGCGGCACCGGGTAGGGCGGGAGCCGGGGGGCGACGAGGGACAGGTCGAACGCGCACTCGTCGGCCAGGTCCGCCGCGGTGACCACGGCCGACGGGTGCCGGCGGTGCAGCGCGAGCATCTCGGTGGCCGACCGCAGGTGCGCCATCGGGCCGCCGGGCAGCCAGCCGTCCAGGTCCTCCAGCGACGACCGGGCGCGGACCGCGGCGAGCGCGGCGGCCAGGTCGGCGTCGCGGGGGGTGGCGTAGTGCACGTTCCCGGTGGCGACGAGCGGGAGCCCGGCGTCGGCCGCGAGGTGTGCGAGGGCGTCGGCACGGTCGGTGTCGTCGGGGCCGCCCGCCGCTGTGACCTCGACGGCCACGTTGTCGCGGCCGAACAGGGCGACGAGCCGGTCGAGCTCGGTCCTGGCAGCCTCGACCCCGGTCGCGGTCACACCTGCCACCCCGGACGGGTCCCCGCCCGCGAGCGCCCGCCGCACCGAGCCCTTGCGACAGCCGGTGAGCACCAGCCACTGCCCGGCGGCCGTCGCCGCCAGCTCCTCCAGCCGGTAGTCCGCCGCTCCCTTCCGACCGGTGCGCAGGTGCGCCTCCGCGATCGCTCGCGACAAGGCCCGGTAGCCGTCCGGCCCGCGGGCGAGCACGAGCAGGTGGGACGCCCGCGGGTCCGGGATGCCCGTCGGCAGGTCCAGGACGGGCGGTCCCGGGGTGACCCGGGCCTTCTCGCGGGGGTGGCGACGACCGTCCGGTGCGGGCAGGTGCAGCTCCGCCCCGAACACGGTCGGCAGCCCGACCGCCTTGGCGGCCTGCGCGAACCGCACCACGCCGTAGAGCCCGTCGTGGTCGGTGAGCCCGAGCGCGCGCAGCCCCAGCCGGGACGCCTCCGCGGCGAGCTCCTCGGGCTGGCTGGCGCCGTCGAGGAAGCTGAACGCGGAGTGGGCGTGCAGCTCGGCGTACCGCGGGGGAAAGGGTGCGGACCGCTCAGTCATACGTCGCCTCGCACGTCCAGCCGCCCGCCGTGCACGCCAGGAGCACCGCGCGGCCGTCGTCGAACGTGACCTGCAGGTGCGCCCGCAGGCCGGGACGGTCGTCGGCCGCCACCCACCAGCGCTCGCTCAGCAGCCACGGCCCGGCCCACCCGACGACGGCGCGGGGTTCGTCGTCGGGCGTGCGCAGCCGCGCGACGGCGACGTCCCACGCCTCGGCCCGACGGCGCCCGCGCACCGCATGACCGGGTGTCCGGCGCGTCTCGCGCCCGCGTCGTGCGACGGCGGGCTGCCCGGCGGGCTCCCCCACGGCCTCGTCGGCTCCTCGCGGCAGCCACCGCACCCAGGCGGGCTCCCCGCGCATCCCGCTGCGCACGTCGAGGACCACCGGCGCCCCCGACGCGTCCCGCACGTCGACCCGTTCGGGCGGGTCCAGCACCGTCGCCGGAGCGGGGTCGGGCAGCCGACCTGGCCACGGCCGGTCCACGGGCCGTGCCGGTTCGATCTGCTCACCCCACGGCTGCAGGTGCACCTGGTCGCGCACGTCGCGCCCACCCTGCAGGGTCGCGACGAGGATCCCCGCCCCGCCGACGATCCCCTGCACCCGGTCCAGCGCCCGGTGCGCGCGCAGGTCACCGCCGGACGGCCCACCCCACAACCGCCCCTGCTCGGCACCGGCCGGGGCGACGTCGAGGGCGGTGACCGCGAGGTGGACCAGGGTGACCGCCCGCGAGTCCTCGTCGGGCCAGGGGTCGGTCGGCAGGTCGTCGTGCGCCCAGGGGTCCCGGCCCGACGCGACCGCGTCCCGGGCCGCCCGCGAGCGCGCGCGGGCGGCGGGGTCGTCGGCTGCGCGCGCACGGGCCGTCTCGACCGCGCTGGAGGCGAGCCACCCCTCCAGCTGCCAGCGGATCCGGTCGGTGATGCGCGCGGGGGTCAACCCGCCCCAGCCGCCCAGGTCCGTGCGCCACGTCCGGACCAGGTCGGTGCCGTCGTCGGTGCGCGCGGAGATCTGCAGGCGCCCGCAGGTCACCGCGTGCTGCACGAGCAGCGCGTGCAGCTCCTCGGCCAGCCGCCGCCCGGCGAACGTCGCCGAGTCGACCCGGTCGAGCGGCGGGTCGAGGTCGGCGGCCACCTCGAGGTCCGCCTCGGGCCGACGACGGGCGGGCGGGCGCTCGTCGTCGCCGCGCGCGAGCAGCTGCGCCCACGCGCCGAGCCGCCCGAAGCGGGCGTGCACGTCCGTGGGAGGCAGCGCAGCGAGGTGGCCGAGCTGCCGCAGCCCCAGGCGGTGCAGCAGGTCCACCAGCTCCGCCACCGCCGACGCGGCCTCGTCGGTGACGGCGGCGTGCACCAGCTCGCTCATCGCGCGCGGCGCCAGGTACGCGGCCGACGACCCCGGTGGCACCACCGCACCGGTCCGGGCGGCCAGCACCGCCGCCAGCAGCCCGTCGGCGGTGCCGACCGCGCACTCGTGGCCGGAGCCGCCCGCGACCGCGTCGATGAGCCTCTCCGCCAGTGCGTCCTCGGAGCCGTGGTACCGGCTGGCGCCCCCCGCGGGCAGCAGCAGCAGCCCGGCGCGGACGACCTCGATGCCGGCCACCACCGTCTCGGCCGCCGCCGCGACCGGCTCGAACAGCCGGACGTCCCGGGCGTCGTCGGCGGGCAGCAGCACCAGCTCGGGGCAGACCCCCTGCGCCTGGCGACGTCGCATCCCCCGACGCACGCCCTCCGCCCGGGCGAGGGCGGACACGGCGGTGAGCTGACGGCCGTCGTGCACCGCGGTGGGGACGTGCGGCGGCACCTCCTCGGAGGTCGCGGCGGCCACCACCGGCCAGTCCGGGACCCACAGGACGGTCGTGCGGGTGCTCATCCGACGAGCCTCAGACCGGGTGTCTTCTCCTGCGCCGGGACGGGCACAGGCGCAGACCCGATGGGCAGGGTCAGGTCGAGCGAGCGCGGCACCGCGGCGCTGCCCCGGCCGGTGCGGACCAGCCGGATCTCGTGCGTGCGCAACCGCCCCTCGCCCGCGTCGATCCCCGTCCACCGGCCCGACTCGACCGTGAGCACCACCCCCGCACCGGGCCAGTCGACGGTCGAGAGCAGCACGGACCCGCGGTCCCGGGCGCGCGCGGACAGCTTGCGGCGCTCGGCGTCGGTCAGGGCGGCCTGCGGCCCGACGACCACGACGTCCACGCCGTCGAGCAGCGCGGCCACCACGGTCGGCGCCTCCAGCCCCGGGTGCGGGACCACAGCCAGCCGGTCGAGCGACACCCCGGCCTGGGCAGCCGCGAGCAGGCCGATGGTCGGCTGGCCGACGACGCTCGCCCACGCCCCGCCGGCGCACGCGTGCGCGAGCATCGCCAGCACCAGCGACGTCGACCCGGTGACCACGGTGGTGCCGCCGCGGCGCAGCCCCTCGGGCAGGATCGGGGCCAGCGGGGGTGGGACCGCCATCGGCGGGCGCTCGCTGGTGATGATCCCGGTGGTCGGCTGCTCGACGGGGACCTCGGGCGGGTGCGGCAGGACCACGAGCGCGGGCGCGGGCGCGGCGACCGTCTCCGGGTCGGTGCCGGCCTCGGCGTGGTGGTGTCCGAGCAGGCCGGCCGGCTCTGTCGTCGCCGCCGGACCACCCAGCGGCAGCACGCTGCGCGCCCCCGTGCGCTGCTCGGCGCGCGCGAGAGCGGCCCGGGCGAGAGCGGCCCGGTCCTCGCGCGACATGGTGCCGACGGCCATACGACCCTCCTCCCGATCAGCCGATGAGAGGGTGCTCCCGGAGACCTCATCGAACATCTGTTCGAAGTATCTCAGTACACGCTGACACTCCGGACGCTGTCAATCCGACGTCGCCCGGACGGCCCCGCGACGGCGTGCCCGAGACGCAACCACGCAGGTCTCGGCTATGTTCTCGTCGCCCGGCAGCGGCGCCGGCGTCAGCAGAGAGGCACGCCATGGGAGTCGTCGTCGGGATCTACCGCCTCGCGCTGGCGGCGATCACGTTCCTCGCGCTGTTCTGGGCGCCCAGCACCGGGCTGGCGTTCGACCTCGAGGACTACGTCTACTTCACCAACCAGTCGAACCTGCTGCTGGCCGTCGTGATGCTCTGGGGCGGAGTCGCCGTGCTCGCCCGTCGCGAGGGACCGGCACCCTGGCTGTTCGGCGCGGTGACGCTCTTCATCCTCATCACCGGCCTGGTCTCGTACCTCATCCTCGACCCGGCGCCCCCCGGAGAGGAGATCGTCGCGCTCGGCCTGACCCGGGACCAGATCGTGCACCGGCTGACCCCGATCGCGGCGTTCGTGCACTTCGTGCTGATGGTCCCGCACCGCAGCCTGCGCATCCGGAACGCCGCGTACTGGCTGCTCTACCCGGTGGCGTACTGCGCGTTCTCCACGGTCCGCGGCGTGCTGAGCCCTGACAGCGAGTACCCGTACGGGTTCGTCGACGTCTCCGAGCTGGGCTACGGCGGGCTGCTGCTCAACGTCCTGATCTACGGCGTCGGCTTCTTCGTCCTCGGTCTCGCCCTCGTCGGCCTCGACCGGCTCCTGCCCGCGCGGGCGCTCCTCGGACGACGTGCACCCGAGCCGACCCCGCGCGGACCCCTGGTCCCCGCGCCATGATGTCGGCATGGCCGTGAACCTCACCCGTCCCGTCGCCCCCGACCCCTACTCGCTGCTCCCGCCGGTCCCCGACTTCACCCTGACGAGCGAGGACTTCGGGCACGGCGAGCGCCTCCCGGACGTGCACACCAACACCGACGCCGGCAGCAACACCTCGCCGCAGCTGTCGTGGACGGGCTTCCCCGACGCCACGCAGTCGTTCCTCGTGAGCTGCTTCGACCCGGACGCCCCCGGCCCCGCGGGCTGGTGGCACTGGACCGTGGTCGACGTCCCCGCGACCACCACCGCGCTGGCCACGGGTGCCGACCTGCCCGCGGGCGCGTTCGCGCTGCGCGGCGACGACGGCGAGGCGCGCTACGTGGGCGCCGCTCCCCCGCCCGGCGACCAGGTGCACCGGTACATCTTCGTCGTGCACGCCCTCGACGTGCCCTCGCTCGGGCTCGGACCGGACACGATGCCGGGCGCCGCGAACACGGCTGTGCTGTTCCACACGCTCGCCCGCGCGGTGCTCGTCGGGACCTACCAGCGGTGACGCTCGGCACGCTCACGTGGGTCCGCGCGCTCGACCGCCCCGACCTGCTCGCCGTCTCCACCCACGCCACGATCGAGGCCTGGGTCGCACAGGACCCGACGGTGGCCGACGCCGTCCTGGTGACCGAGATCGACCCCGACCTGGCCGACACGGCCGCGCTCACCGAGGCGTACCGTCTGCCGCCCGCGGCGTCCGCCAACTGCGTGCTCGTCGCGGGCCGCCGTGAGGGCGAGGAGCGCGTGGCCGCGGCCGTCGTGCGCGCCACCACGCGCGCCGACGTCAACGCCACGGTCAAACGGCTGCTCGACGTCCGCAAGGCGTCGTTCCTGCCCATGGACCGCGCCGTCGAGGAGTCGGGCATGGAGTACGGCGGCATCACCCCGCTCGGCCTGCCTGCGCGCTACCGCGTGCTGGTCGACGGTCGCATCGCGGTGGACGACCCCGAGGCCGGGCCGACCGTGATCATCGGCAGCGGCGTGCGCCGCTCGAAGATCGCCCTGCCCGGAGCGCTCCTCGCCCGGGCGCCCGGCGTCGAGGTCGTCGACGGGCTCGCGCTCGACTGAGCGTGGGTGCCCGTCGCTAGGGTGTCGCGGCATGAGCCGAACGACCCATCGCGTCACCAGGGACCGCGCGGTCTGCCGTGCCCACGGGGTCACGGGCGTGCTGGTCCGGCCCGTGTCGGGTGCCGAGCGCGCGGTCGTCGTCATCGGCGGGTCCGAGGGCGGGATGCACGAGCGGGACGCCGTCGCGCTCGCCGAGGCCGGGTTCGCTGCCCTCGCACTGGCCTACTTCGGTGCGCCCGGGGTCCCGCCCGTGCTCGTCGACGTGCCCCTCGAGTACTTCACGCGAGCGCTCGACCTGCTGGAGGCGGAGGGGTTCGCACCGGGCTCGATCGGGCTGCTCGGCGGGTCGCGGGGCGGGGAGGCGGCGCTGCTGGTGGGCAGCCGCGACGAGCGGGTCGGGTCCGTGGTCAGCATCGTCGGCAGCGGTGTGGTCACGCAGGGCATCGACTACGGGGCCGGCCGGCTGGACGCGATCCTGCAGTCGTCCGGGCCGGCCTGGACCGTCGGCGGCGACCCGCTGCCGTTCCTGCCCTACGAGGTCGGCCCCGAGCTCCTGGGGACCATCGAGCGCAACGAACCGGTCGAGCTGCGCGACGCCTTCGCCGCCCTGCCGACCGATGCTGCCGAGCTGGACCGTGTCAGCATCCCGGTGGAGCGCATCCGCGGCGGGGTCCTGCTCGTCTCGGGGAGCCACGACCTGACGTGGGACTCACCCGCGTACCACCGGGTCGCCGCCGACCGTCTCACCGACCACCCGTACCCGTGGGCGAACGTCGTCCTCGACTCCGTCGGACACCTGATCGCGGGACCGCCCGGGGGCGTGACCGCCAGCGAGGGTCCGGGTCCCGGGGTGACGTTCCGGTTCGGCGGCGACCCGGTCATCACCGCGCAGGGACGGGTGGAGACGTGGTCGCGGAGCATCGGATTCCTGCGCTACACCCTGCCTCGCGACGACGCCGCAGCGACGTGATCGCGTCGTTCCACGACCGCCTCGGCGAGGTCCTCCACCGGCTGGACCTGAGGTCGATCGCGAGGCAGCGGTGGCGAGCGAGCGACGAGCCGTGGTGGCTCCCCAGGGTCCCGGGCATCAGCGCCGACGGTTTCCTGTACGCGCGGTGCGCAGCGGTCGCGGAGGGCAGGTCGACGGTCGAGGCGGCAAGCCTCCCGGCAGTCCCCGGTGACCGGCTCGCGGACCGGCCGCGTCAGCGCGTCGCCCAGAAGGCGACCGCGGCGGCCGACGCGACGTTGAGCGAGTCGACTCCCCCGCGCATCGGGATGCGGACGACGACGTCCGCCGCCGCGATCGTCTCGGCCTTCAACCCGTGCCCCTCCGACCCGAGGACCAGCGCGAGCCGCTCAGGAGTGTCCCGCTCCAGCTCGTCCAGGTCGACCGCGTCGTCGGTGAGGGCCAGCGCCGCGGTGACGAACCCGTGCTGCCGCAGCACGTCGATGCCGGCGGGCCACGGGTCGATGCGGGTCCACGGCACCTGGAACACGGTGCCCATGGAGACCCGGACCGACCGCCTGTAGAGCGGGTCGGCGCAGCGCGGCGTGACGAGGACGGCGTCCATGCCCATCGCCGCGCACGCGCGCATGATCGCGCCGACGTTCGTGTGGTCGACGATGTCCTCCAGCACGGCGACCCGACGAGCCCCGGCGAGCAGCGAGGCCACGGGCGCGAGTGCCGGTCGGTGCATCGCGGCCAGCGCGCCACGGTGGACGTGGAACCCGGTGATCGCTTCGAGCACGGGTTCCTCGGCGACGTACACGGGGACGACCGTGTCGTCGGCGGGCAGCCCGGCCAGCAGCCGTTCCAGGTCCGGCAGCCAGCGCGGCGACAGCAGCACCGAGCGCGGTCGGTGGCCGGCGGCGAGCGCCCGGCCCAGCACGGTCGAGCTCTCCGCGATGTAGAGGCCCTTGGCGGGCTCCTGCCGCGAGCGCAGCGCCACGTCGGTCAGGGCGACGTAGTCGGCGAGCCGTTCGTCGGCGGGGTCGGTGACGGGCTGCAGGGAGGCGACGGGCACCCGGTCATCCTTCCAGCCGGACGACGACCTCCCCGTCGTGCGCCAGCTCGAACGGCGTCCCGGCCACGGAGTAGGTGCCGAGGAACCCGCTGACGGGCACGCGTCCGTCCGACGAGGTCCGCAGGGTCGTCGGCGCCAGCCACCACTCGTCCTTCACCAGCCGGCGCAGCGCGTCGTACGCGGGCTTGGGGGTGCCGTCGACACGGACCAGCCCGGCCGGAGCGCCGAGCCACGCACCTTCGTCGGTGATCCCCCAGTAGGTCGCCGCCTGCACGGCCGGGTGCCCCAGCAGGGTCCGGTAGTGGCGTTCCAACTCGTCGCCCTGCCGGGTCTCGCCCTCGAGGGTCGACGGCCAGGACGACACCCGGTGGTCGTTGAGGTCCTCGATGTGCGGGGGCATGAGGTCGCCGGACAACAGGGTCGTCTCGGTCAGGTGCAGAGGCAGCCCGAAGCGCGCGAACCGGTCGAGGATGGCGAGGGTCTTCTCCTCGCCCCAGTAACCCTGGTGCATGTGGCTCTGCAGCCCGATCGCGTCGAGCTGGACCCCGGCTTCGAGCACGCCCTCGATGAGGCACTCGTAGGCGGTGGACATGTCGAAGTCGTTCAGCAGCAGGGTGGCCGACGGGTTGGTCTGGCGGGCGGCGTCGAACGCGAGCCGGATGGTCGGGATGCGCCCGCGCTCCCAGGCGAGCCGGGTCAGACCGTTGGGCTCCTTGTCGAACACCGGCATGATGACGACCTCGTTGATCACGTCCCACGTGTCGACGACCCCGGCGAAGTCGGCCACCTCGCGCCGGATTCGCGCGTCCTGCACGTCGGCGATCTCGTCGGTGCTCAGGTCGAGCAGCCAGGGCGCGCCGACCGTGTGCCAGGCGAGCGGGTGACCCTTGACGGCGACGCCGCGGTCGGCGAACCAGCGCGCCGCCGTCAGCAGCCGGGCCGTGTCGGGACGGCCCCGCACCCGTTCGAACCCGCCCCAGTAGAACGGCAGCGTCGCGGAGTTGAACACGTCGAGCCAGAGGTCCGCGAGCCCCGTGGCGGAGGCGGCGGTGGCGCCGCCGAACGCGGGCAGCTCGGCCGCCTCGCCCTCCTGGTTGGCGAGCGCGATGAAGTCGAACCCGATGTTGCCGAACAGGAACGCGTGGCGTTCCTGGGCGACGACGACGTCGGCGTCGGCGAGGGGGCGGCCGTCCGCGCCGAGGACGGTGACGACGGCGTCGGCGCGCCGGTGGGGCAGGGTGGACATCGGGCAAGCGTAGGTCTTTTATCGATCCAACCTGACGCCTAACCCCTCGTCACCTACGGGCACCGCGGCTCGTCGTGCGGCTCGGCCGCCGAGGACGGCCACCCCCGCGCCCACGAGCGCGACGACGGGCACGACGAGGAACGCCTGGTGCGTCCCGACGGCGTCGGACAGGGCCCCGAGGGCGAACGGGGCGACGCCGATCGCGAGCCCGCCCGCGAACGTCGCGCGCGCCTGCGTCGCGTCCGTGCGTCCGGGTGCGGTAGCGAGCAGCAGCGCGACGGACAACGGGTACTGCGCGCCGTAGCCGAGCCCGGCGACGAACAGACCGACGATCGCCACGGTCGGGGTGGTCGCGGTCCACAGCACCGCCCAGCCACCGATCGCGACGACGAACGCCACGGCGAGCAGCAGCACCGGTGCCACGCGCAGCGACAACGGCCCGACGACGAACCGGATCACCGACATCCCCGCCACGAGCCCGGCGGTCGTCGCGGCCGCGATACCGGGGCCGGCCCCCGTCCGCTCGAGCACCAGGCCGGTCGCCCAGTACGTGGTGGCGAACTCCATGGCGACGGCGGCGACCATCGTCACCAGGAAGCACCACCCCGGGAGCGTGGTGCGTGCGCGGACGACCTCCGGCACGGCAGGGTCGGGGACGTGCGGTGGTGTCATCGCTCCGCCGACGGGGATCCGCGACACGACGATCGCCGAGACGAGCGCGAGGACGACCGTCACGGCGACCGCGGGCCGCCAGCCCCAGCCGATCGCGACGCACACACCGACGGCCAGCGGACCGACGAGCCCGATGGACGAGCCGATCCCGTTCCCCTCGGTCAGTGCGGCCGACGCCTTGCTCCCGTGCCGGAGCGCCAGACCGGCCTGTGCGCTGCTGATCGCGATGTTCCCCCCGAGCGCCAGCACCACCATGGCGGGCAGGCTCCAGGCCAGCGAGGGGGCTGCGACCAGGCCGGACGCCCCGACGGCGATCAGGGCGCACGCGACGAGGAGCGCCGTGCGCCGGCCGCGGCTCCGCACGAACCGTGGCGTCGTGAACGCGGCCAGGATGCCGCCGACGGCCATCGCGGTCCCGTGCAGCCCCGCCTGCGCGTCGCTGATGCCGAGCTCGTCCGCGAGCAGGGGCACGCTCGGGTTGAAGCTGTACAGCAGCCAGCCCCACACGACGAAGCTCCCGTAGAACGCGACCGTCGTCCGGTCGCGCGGGAACCCACCGGTCGCGGGGCGGGTGGGGCTGGGCATGCTGCCGAGGGTACGTCGCCGCAGGTCACGGCCCGGCCAGGGCACCGGGTGGAACTCAGTCCACCGGTGCCACCGCCGCGGCGAACTGGCTCGCGTACAGCCGCGCGTACGCGCCGCCGGCGGCGAGCAGCTCCTCGTGCGACCCCTGCTCCACGATCGCGCCGTCCTCCATGACGAGGATCGCGTCGGCGTCACGGATGGTGGACAGCCGGTGGGCGATGACGAACGACGTCCGGCCGTGGCGCAGCGCGTTCATCGCCTGCTGGACCAGCACCTCCGTGCGCGTGTCCACGGACGACGTCGCCTCGTCGAGGATGAGGATCGGCGGGTCGGCCAGGAATGCGCGGGCGATGGTGAGCAGCTGCTTCTCCCCCGCCGAGACGTTGGCCCCCTCGTCGTCGACCACGGTGGCGTACCCGTCGGGCAGCGTGCGCACGAACCGGTCGACGTGCGTGGCCTCCGCGGCGGCGACGATCTCGTCCTGCGTCGCACCGTCGGCGCCGTAGGCGATGTTCTCCGCGAGGGTGCCGCCGAACAGCCAGGTGTCCTGGAGCACCATCCCCATCTGCGAGCGCAGAGCGTCCCGGGTGAGGTCCCGGGTGTCGATGCCGTCGAGGGTGATCCGCCCGCCGTCGACCTCGTAGAACCGCATGAGCAGGTTCACCAGGGTCGTCTTGCCGGCGCCGGTGGGTCCGACGATCGCGATGGTCTGGCCGGGCTCGGCCACGAGCGACAGGTCCTGGATGAGCGGCTTGTCGGGCGAGTAGCTGAACGCCACGTGCTCGAACGCCACGCGTCCCCGGGTGGGCTGCACGGGCGGGGTGGCGTCCGCGGGGTCGGGCGACTGCTCGTCGGCGTCGAGGAGCTCGAACACGCGCTCCACGGACGCGACCCCGGACTGCAGCAGGTTGGCCATGGAGGCGATCTGCGTGATCGGCTGCGTGAACTGCCGGCTGTACTGGATGAACGCCTGCACGTCGCCGAGCGTCATCGTCCCCGACGCCACGCGCAGTCCGCCGACGACGGCGACGATGACGTAGTTGAGGTTGGCGACGAAGCCGAGCGCCGGCTGGATGATCCCGGAGATGAACTGCGCGCGGAAGCTGGAGTCGTAGAGCTTCTCGTTGCGCTCCGCGAACACCTCGGCCGCCTCGGCCTGCCGCCCGAACACGGTCACGAGCGAGTGCCCGGTGTACATCTCCTCGATGTGGGCGTTGAGCTTGCCGGTCCAGGCCCACTGCTCCATGAACTGGGGACGGGACCGCTTGGCGATGGCCCCGGCGATCACGATCGACAGCGGCACGGTGACGAGCGCGATGACGGCGAGCAGCGGCGAGATCCAGAACATCATCACGAGCACGCCGATGACGGTGAGCACCGAGGTGATGAGCTGCGAGAGCGTCTGCTGGAGGGTCTGTGCGACGTTGTCGATGTCGTTGGTCACGCGGCTGAGCAGCTCGCCGCGCGGCTGGGAGTCGATGTACCGCAGCGGCAGCCGCGACAGCTTCGCCTCGACGTCCTGCCGCATCGTGTAGACGGTCCGCTGCACGACGACGGCGGTCAGCCGCCCCTGCAGCCAGCCGAACAGGAACGACCCGACGTAGATCGCGAGCACGATCATGAGCAGCTGCCACAGCCGGTCGAAGTCGATCCCCTCGCCGGGCACCGCCCCGCTGCCGGCGACGACGTCCGCGAAGGTGTCCTGTCCCTGGGCACGCAGCGCCGTGACGGCCTGCTCCGTGGTGGTGCCCGCGGGGAACGCCTCGCCCAGCTGGGTGCCGATGACGCCGTCGAAGATGATGTTCGTCGCGTCACCCAGCAGCTTGGGACCGATGACGGCGAGCACGACCGACGCGACGGCGAGCACGATGATGAGGGCCATCGGCGCCCGCTCGGACCGCATCTCCCGCAGGAACCGCATCGCGGACCCGCGGAAGTTCATCGACTTCTCCCCCGGCATGCCCATGTTCATCATGGGACCGGGGCCGCGACGGGCCTGCGGCGGGAGGCGCTTCGTCTCGGTGCTCATGCCGCCTCCTCCACGCTGACCTGCGAGTACACGATCTCCTGGTACGTCTCCGAGGACTCCAACAGCTCGGCGTGCGTCCCGACGCCGACCACCAGCCCGTCCTCCATGACGACGATGCTGTCGGCCTGCCGGATGGTGGCCACCCGCTGCGCGATCACCAGCACGGTCGCCTCGCGCGTCTCCGGGGCCAGCGCGGCGCGCAGCCGGGAGTCGGTCGCGTAGTCGAGCGCCGAGAACGAGTCGTCGAACAGGTAGATGTTCGGGCGTCTGACCAGGGCTCTCGCGATGGCGAGGCGTTGCCGCTGCCCGCCGGACACGTTCGTGCCGCCCTGCGCGATCGGCGCGTCGAGTCCCTCCTCGAGCGCCTCGACGAAGTCGCGTGCCTGGGCGACCTCCAGCGCGTGCCAGAGCTCCTCGTCGGTCGCGCCCGTCCGGCCGTACTCGAGGTTGGACCGCACCGTGCCGGCGAAGAGGTAGGGCTTCTGCGGGATGAGCCCGATCTGGCCCCACAGCTGGTCGGGGCTGAGCGCGCGCACGTCGACGCCGTCGATGAGGACCTCGCCGCCGGTCACGTCGAACAGCCGCGGGACGAGGTTGAGCAGGGTGGTCTTGCCCGCACCCGTGGAGCCGATGATCGCGGTGGTCTTCCCCGGTTCGGCGACGAGGTCGACGCCGTGCAGGACCGCGCGCTCGGCGCCCGGGTAACGGAACTCGACCCCCCGCAGCTCGAGCAGCCCGGGGCGCGAGTCGGCGCCGGTGCGCAGCTGCGCGGGCTCGGCGGGCGGGACGACGGAGGTCCGGGTGTCCAGCACCTCGCCGATCCGCTCCGCGGACACGACGGCCCGCGGGACCATGACGAACATCATCGTCGACATCATCACGCCCATGAGGATGTAGGCGATGTACGACAGGAACGCGGTGAGCTGCCCGATCATCAGGGCACCTGCGTCGATGCGCTCGGCACCGAACCACAGGACGGCCACGGTCGTCGCGTTGAGCACCAGCATGACCATCGGGAACATCAGCGCCATGAGCTTGCCGACGCGCAACGAGGTGTCGTACAGGTCGGTGTTGG
This sequence comes from Cellulomonas sp. Leaf334, assembly GCF_001424195.1. Classification (GTDB taxonomy): domain Bacteria; phylum Actinomycetota; class Actinomycetes; order Actinomycetales; family Cellulomonadaceae; genus Cellulomonas. The sequence goes on from NZ_LMOO01000010.1 coordinate 20,321, forward strand.
TCGCCGCGAACCGCTCGGACTCGCGGCGCTCGCGCACGAACGCCCGCACCACCCGGACACCGGCGATCTGCTCGCGCAGCACCCGGTTGATGGCGTCGATCCGCTTCTGCATGGACCGGAAGTACGGGATCATCCGCGTGACGATCAGCGCGATGACGATCGCGAGCACCGGGACCGAGACCAGCAGCACCGCGGACAGCCCGACGTCCTCGCGCATCGCCATGATGACGCCGCCGACCAGCAGGATCGGTGCCATGAGCATCATCGTGAACGTCAGCAGCACCACCATCTGCACCTGCTGCACGTCGTTCGTCGTGCGCGTGATGAGCGTCGGTGCGCCGAACGTGGCGACCTCCTGCGCGGAGAACGTCTGCACGTGCCCGAACAACCGCTTGCGCACGTCTCGCCCGAACGCCATGGCCGTCTTCGCGCCGAAGTAGACGGCGACCACTGCCGCGAGGACCTGCACCAGGCTGACGCCGAGCATGATGCCGCCGAGTCGCATGATCTCCGCCGTGTCGCCCTGCGCGACCCCGTCGTCGATGATCCGCGCGTTGAGGCTGGGCAGGAAGAGCGTCGCGATCGTCTGCACCAGCTGGAGCACGATCACCGCGAGGACCGCGCCCTGGTAGGGCTTGAGGTGCTCCTTGAGCAGGGTGATCAGCATCATGAGCTCCTGTCGGACGAGGTGGGGGCGAGGACGCCGTGGAGGATGAGGTCGACCAGCTGCTCGGGAGCCGGAGGCCCGGTGTCGAGTCCGCGGCGCGCCGCGTCGACGGTCCGGATGGTCGCGCCCAGGAGCACGGTGTTGAACAGCTCGATGACGTCCGCCAGGGGCAGCCGCAGCTGGTGCGCGTCGAGGTCGAGCAGCTGCGACACCGCGACGGTCACGGCGGCGGTCCCGGCCTGCTGGCGGAGGCCCCACTGGCGCATCGCCGCGTCGCGCTGCTCCCCGGTCGGTCCGGCCGGCTCGAGGCGACCGACCTCGTGCAGCAGGCTCATCCAGCGCATCGACTCGCCCACGTGCGCCTGGGCCTGCGTCAGGAGGAGCAGGAGCTTGTCCCGCAGCGGCAGGGTCCGGTCGATCGCCTGGATCTCCGGGATCGCGTCCGCCGGGTCGACCGCGGCCAGCACGGCCTCGCGGACGAGCGTGACCTTGTCGGTGAACACCCGGAAGAGCGTGCCCTCCGCCACCCCGGCGGCCTCGGCGAGCTCGCGGGACGTCACCCCGGCGCCGCGCGCCAGGATCACCGGCCGCACGGCCAGCAGGATGGCCGCGCGCCGCTCGTCGGGCGGCAGCGGGTTGGCACGCCCTCGCCCGGGTCCGGTGATCGTCTCCACGCCGCGATGCTAACTGAGTGAGTACTCACTCCGGCACCTCACTGCGTTCGCTGTGGGCGAACATGGCGAAGGGCCGGATCCTGTCGGATCCGGCCCTTCAGCTCAGGCGGGCGGTGCGTCCTGCGGCGGGGGTTCGGGCGCCCGCGGCGGCACCGCCGCCCCACCGGGCCGCTGCCCCTGCTCCACGGACGGGTCGAACGGCAGACCGCTCAAGGTGCCCGACGCCGTCGCGTCCGCGGTCGCCGCCGCCGACTCCCGACGCGCCTCGGCCAGCGCCTCCGCCGGGTCCGTCAGCGTGGTCGGCGGCAGGTCGTCGCCCAGCGGCGACGTGCCCGCGGCACGGCCCGAGTCCGGCAGACCGCCTTCGTCGGTGACCGGTCCGCCGAACCCCTTGGCGAAGACGCCCAGGGCGCTGGTCAGCTCCGACGGCAGGAACCACATCTTGTTCGACGGGCTCGCCGCGATCTTCGGCAGCGTCTGCAGGTACTGGTACGCCAGCAGCTTCGGGTCGGCGTCGCCACGGTGCACCGCGTCGAAGACCTGCAGGATCGCGCGCGCCTCACCTTCGGCCGTGAGGATCGCCGCCTGGGCGCCACCCTCGGCCCGCAGGATCGCCGCCTGCTTCTCGCCCTCGGCGGTCAGGATCTGCGACTGCTTGAAGCCCTCGGCCGTGAGGATCGCCGCACGACGGTCACGCTCGGCGCGCATCTGCTGCTCCATCGAGCCCTTGATGCTGTCCGGCGGGTCGATCGACTTGAGCTCCACGCGGTTCACGCGCACGCCCCAGCGCCCGGTCGCCTCGTCGAGGACGCCACGCAGCTGGCCGTTGATCTGGTCACGGCTGGTCAGCGTCTGCTCGAGGTCCATCGACCCGACGACGTTACGCAGGGTGGTGACCGTCAGCTGCTCGATGCCCTGGATGTAGTTGGCGATCTCGTACACCGCCGACTTCGGCTCGGTCACCTGGAAGTAGATGACCGTGTCGATGCTCACCACGAGGTTGTCGGACGTGATCACCGGCTGCGGCGGGAACGAGACGACCTGCTCGCGCAGGTCGACGCCGGCCCGCACGCGGTCGACGAACGGGATCAGCAGGTGCAGTCCTGCGTCCAGCGTGCGGGAGTAGCGCCCGAGCCGCTCGACGATGATCGCGACGGCCTGCGGGACGATCTTGACCGCCCGCACGAGCGCGATGACGACGAAGAGCAGCACCAGGCCCAGCACGATGAAGAGGGCGATCTGCCCACCGTTCGGGTCGTCCATGGATCCTCCAGGAGGGTCAGGCGCGGACGAGCTGCCCGCGCGACGTTCACGGGCTCAGAGACCCGCCACCGGGGCGATGACAGCGGTGGCGCCGTCGATCCGAGTCACCCGGACCTCGGTCCCCGGCGGGATGGTCTGGGCGGCGTCCACCCGAGCGCTCCACACCTCGCCGGCGAGCTTGACGCGGCCACCCTCACCCGTGACGGTCGACACGACCACGGCCTCGCGGCCGACCAGCGCCGCGGCGTTGGTCTCCACGAGCGGCATGCGCGCCCGCAGGTGCCGCAGCAACCACGGACGCAGCGTGAAGAGCAGCAGGACAGAGGTCAGGGCCGCGACGACGAACTGCACGGGCACCGTGGCACCGAACAGGTAGGCGATCGCGCCGGCAATGGCTCCACCGGCGAACATCGCGAGCACGAGGTCGAGCGAGAGCATCTCGAGGATGCCCAGAGCGAGCGCCGCACCGATCCACCACAGCCACCCCATCGGGCCACTCCCTCGGTCGAGCAGGTTCCGACGACGGACCCTGCGGTTCAACCGATCCTAGACGATCTCTTTGCGAATCTGTGGGATTCGACTCAGCCCTGGGCGGACGCCGCCCGCGCGGACCACCGACCGTCGGTGTGGTCCACCGTCAGCGGGAGGTCGAACGCCCCGGAGAGCGTCTCGGCAGTGAGCACCTCGTCGATCGGACCCGCCGCGAAGGCCTTGCCCTGGCGCAGCAGGAGGATGTGCGTGAAACCGGGCGGGATCTCCTCGACGTGGTGCGTGACCAGCACCAGGACCGGCGACTTGTGGTCGCCGGCCAGCTCCGACAGCGCCGCGACCAGCTCCTCGCGCCCGCCGAGGTCCAGCCCCGCAGCGGGCTCGTCGAGCAGCAGCAGCTCCGGGTCCGTCATGAGCGACCGGGCGATCTGGACGCGCTTGCGCTCCCCCTCGCTGAGGGTGCCGAAGTAACGGTCGGACAGGTGGGCGACGCCGAACGCCGCCAGGAGGTCGGCCGCCCGCGACTCGTCGAGCGTCTCGTACGCCTCCCGCCAGCGACCGGTGACGCCGTAGGCCGCCGTGAGCACGACGTCGCGCACCGTCTCCCCCGCCGGGATCCGGTCCGCCAGGGACGCGCTGGACAGCCCGATGCGCGGGCGCAGCTCGAAGACGTCGACCCGCCCCAGGCGCGATCCCAGGAGGTCGGCGGTGCCGGCCGTCGGGTGCATCCGACCGGCCGCGACCTGCAGCAGCGTCGTCTTGCCGGCCCCGTTGCGGCCGAGCACCACCCACCGCTCGCCGTCACGGACCGTCCACGTCACCTCGTCGAGGATCGTCGTCGTTCCCCGGCGGATCGTCACGGCCTGCAGGTCGAGCACGTCGGTCATGGGCATGACCCTAACCGTCGCGCCGGAGGTGGGCGGGCCGGTCGCCGGTGGGCTGGGTCACGTCCTACCGTGGTCCGATGGACCTGACCCTGGAGCTGCCGCGCTCGGTCCTGCTCGCCCTCTGGCTGGCGGACGACAGCAGTGACCGCTCGGTGCTGGTCGGCGCCGTGCAGTCCGACGACGAGCCGCACTCCGTGCAGCGCCGGCCCGCGGCAGACGAACCGCTGCGCGACGACGTGTCCGACGAACCGCTGAGCACCCTCCTCGACGCGTGCGACGGCTCACCCCGGGACGTCGCGACGGTCCTGCCCGTCCCGGGCGACCCCGGGGCGACACCCGCGTCGGTCAGCTCGGCCGCCACCGACGCCGGCGAAGCGGTCCTGGTGCGGACGCCGCAGGCGTGCCTCGTCGCGGTGCCCGTGGTGCAGCGGTTCGGGTCCGCGCTGGAGCCGGGGCACCTGGTGACCTGGGAGCTGTCGGACGTCCCCGACTGGCGGCACGCCGTGCACGCCCAGACCGGCACGCTGCAGGATGCCGAGCGCGAGCTGCGCCAGGGTCTGCTGCAGGCGACGGAGGCCCTCGTGAAGCTCGACATCGCCCGGTGGCGACCCGACGCGGCCGAGACCGTCGCCGCCCTGCGCGACCTGGAGCTGCCGGCGTGGCGCCTGCCCGACGGGCTCGACGGCCGCCGTGTGCGCGTGCTGGCCAGCGCGGCCCGGCTGCGCGCGATCGTCGCGCTGGCCACACAGGACGACGGCGCCGCGGTCAACCTGTGGCAGGCCGACCAGCGGTCCACCGCGCTGCGCGAGGTCGACCGGATGGCCCGCCGCGCGATGGCTGCCGCGGCGTCCCGGCTGACCGCCTGAGCGTCAGGCGAGCGCCCCCCGGTACACCTCGATCGTGCGGTCGGCGATCGCCTCCCACGTGAAGTGGTCCTCGACGCGTCGCCGGGAGGCAAGGCCCCACTCGGCCGTCCGCGCCGTGCTGCCGACCACGTCGGTCAGCGCGTCGGCCAGGTCGTGGACGAACAGCTGCGGGTCCACCGGGGTGCCGGTCCCGTCCTGCAGCTGGTCGATCGGCACGAGCCGACCGGTGACGCCGTCGTCGATGACCTCCGGGATGCCGCCCGTGGCGGTCCCCACGACCGGCAGCCCCACCGCCATGGCCTCGAGGTTGACGATGCCGAGCGGCTCGTAGACCGACGGGCACGCGAAGACCGTGCCGTGCATGAGGACCGCGATGAGCTCGTCGCGCGGGAGCATCTGCTCGATCCAGACGATGCCGGACCGCTTGGTGCGCAGCTGCTCCACCAGCCCGGAGACCTCGGCCATGATCTGCGGCGTGTCGGGCGCGCCCGCGCAGAGCACCACCTGGACGTCGGGCGGGAGGAGCTCGACCGCGCGCAGGAAGTAGGGCAGACCCTTCTGCCGGGTGATCCGACCGACGAACACGACGCTCGGCCGCGACGGGTCGATCCCGAGCCGGCGCACGGTTGCTCCCGCCGCGGCCACGGCCTCGTCGCTGGTCGGGCGCTGCCACTGGTCGAGGTCGATCCCGTTGTGGACGACCTTGACCAGCGCCGGGTCGACCTTCGGGTAGGCCCGCAGGATGTCCTCGCGCATGCCGCCGCTGACCGCGATGACCGCCGCCGCGCCCTCGTAGGCCGTCTTCTCGGCCCAGCTCGACAGCGCGTAGCCGCCGCCGAGCTGCTCGGCCTTCCACGGACGCAGGGGTTCGAGGCTGTGGGCGCTCACCACGTGCGGCAGCCCGTGCAGCAGACCCGCGAGGTGCCCGCCGAGGTTCGCGTACCAGGTGTGCGAGTGCACGAGGTCCGACGCGACACCGTCCGCCCCGACCGCACCCACCGCGTCGGCCATCTCGAGGTCGATGCCGAACGTCTGCAGCGCGGCGTTCGCACCGGCCAGCTCGGTGGGCACCGTGTACCCGAGCACGCCCGGGGCGTCACGCGGACCGTCGAAGCAGTGCACACGCACGTCGAGGGTGCGTTCGAGCACGCGGGTCAGCCCCGCGACGTGGACGCCCGCCCCGCCGTACACGTGCGGCGGGTACTCCCGGGTCAGCAGGTCGACGCGCACGTGATCCATCCCCTCGCGACCAGCTCGGGCGACCGGTCTCCTCTCGACACGCTAGCGCGTGAGCGACGTCACGCCTCGCTGGGACCGCCCGGTGGGCCTAGGGTCGTAGCCATGGCAGCGCCGCGCGTCCTCGCTATCGTCCTCGCAGGTGGGGAGGGCAAACGTCTGATGCCCCTCACCGCCGACCGTGCCAAGCCGGCGGTGCCCTTCGGTGGGCTGTACCGGCTGATCGACTTCGCCCTGTCGAACGTCATCAACTCGCGGTACCTGCACGTCATCGTGCTGACCCAGTACAAGTCGCACAGCCTCGACCGGCACGTGTCCAAGACGTGGCGCATGTCGCCGCTGCTGGGCAACTACGTCGCGGCCGTCCCGGCGCAGCAGCGCGTCGGCAAGCACTGGTACCTGGGCAGCGCCGACGCGATCTACCAGTGCCTGAACATCATCGAGGACGAGCGCCCCGACATCGTCGTCGTGGTCGGCGCCGACCACGTGTACCGCATGGACTTCTCGCAGATGGTCGAGGCGCACATCGCCTCCGGTGCCGAGTTCACCGTCGCCGCGATCCGGCAGCCGATCGAGGAGGCCGACCAGTTCGGCGTCATCGAGGTCGACCCGACGGACCCGACCCGCATCAAGGCGTTCCTCGAGAAGCCGACGGACCCGGTGGGCCTGGCCGACTCCCCCGGCGAGATCCTCGCGTCGATGGGCAACTACGTGGCGAACGCGGACGCTCTCGTCGCCGCCGTGACCGCCGATGCCGAGAACGTGGGCTCGCGCCATGACATGGGCGGCGACATCGCCCCGTACTTCGTCGAGCGGGGCACCGCGGGCGTCTACGACTTCCTGCGCAACGACGTGCCCGGCTCCACCCCCCGCGACCGCGACTACTGGCGCGACGTCGGGACGATCGACGCGTTCTACGAGGCGAACATCGACCTCATCTCCATCGAGCCGGTGTTCAACCTGTACAACGACGAGTGGCCGCTCTACAGCGGGTACACCAGCCTCGCTCCCGCCAAGTTCATCCACGCGGGCGCAGGCAGGCTCGGCCACGCGGTGGACTCGGTCGTCTCGCCGGGCGTGCTCGTCTCGGGTGCCACGGTGTCCGGGTCGGTCCTCTCGCCGGGCGTCCGGCTGCACTCGTGGGCGCAGGTCACGGACTCGGTGCTCTTCGACGACGTGCACATCGGCCGCTACGCGCAGGTCCACCGCGCGATCATCGACAAGAACGTCAGCGTCCCGGAACGCGTCCGCATCGGGCTCGACCACGACCATGACCGCGCCCGTGGGTTCACCGTCACGGAGTCCGGCATCACCGTCGTCCCGAAGGGGACCGTCATCGCGGAGTGAGCGGGCGTGACGCGCGCCCTGCGTGCGGCACTACCCTCCCGTCTCGTGACCACCTACGAGCCCCACCTCGTCGTCATGGACGTCGACTCGACGTTCATCACCGGGGAGGTCGTCGAGCTGCTCGCGGCGCACGCCGGTTCCGAGGTGCTCGTCACCGAGATCACCGAGCGGGCGATGCGCGGCGAGATCGACTTCGCAGCCTCCCTGCACGAGCGCGTCGCGACGCTCGCCGGCCTGCCCGAGTCCGTGCTGGCCGACGTGCTCGCCGCCGTGGAGCCCACGCCGGGCGCCCGGGAGCTGGTCGACGAGCTGGACGCCCGGGGGTGGCCAGTCGGGCTCGTGTCGGGCGGCTTCATCGAGATCGTGCGGCCCCTGGCCGCGTCGTTCGGCATCACCCTGACCCGCGCGAACGCGCTCGAGGTCGTCGACGGGCGGCTCACGGGCAAGGTCAGCGGCCCGGTGATCGACCGGGCGGCCAAGGCCGTGGTGCTCCGCGAGTACGCCGCGGCGGTCGGGATCCCGATGGAGCGGACGATCGCCATCGGGGACGGTGCCAACGACATCGACATGGTCGTGGCGGCCGGGTTCGGCATCGCCTTCAACGCCAAGCCGCTGCTGTGCGAGGCCGCCGACGCCGTCGTGCGCGAGCGGCTGGACGCCGTCCTCGACCTGCCGGCCTTCCGGCCGTGACCGCGTTCGTGCCCGGCCTCGAGCTGGCACGGATGCTCTCCGACGAGGTCCGCCCGGTCCTGGCCGAGCGCGGGCTCGCGCACACCACCGCCCTCGTCGGCCCCGGCTCGGACGTGCTGGGTCTCGACGACGCGACGTCGACCGACCACGACTGGGGACCGCGCCTGCAGGTGCTGCTGTCCCCCACCGACCACGCCGCGCACGCCCCCGCCCTGCACGAGGAGCTGCGCCACCGGGTGCCGTCGCAGATCGGCGGCTGGACCACCCGGGTCGCCCCGGCGGCGTCGGACGGCACGCGCGGGCTCGGCGACGCAGCCGCGACCGGTCCGGTCGACCACCGGGTCGAGATCCTCACCCTCGACGCGCTGGTGCGTCGGCTGCTCGGCCCGGTGGACCCGAGGACGGCCGCCGACTGGCTCGTCGTCCCGCAGCAACGTCTTCTCTCGCTCACCGCGGGCGCCGTCTTCCACGACGACCTCGGCCTCGACGCGGTGCGCGACCGGCTGCGCTACTACCCGCACGACGTCTGGCTGTACCAGCAGGCGGCAGCCTGGTCGGCGATCGGCCAGGACGAGCACCTGGCCCCGCGGGCGGGGATGGCGGGCGACGACCTCGGGTCCCGCCTCGTGACCGCACGGGTGTGCCGCACCGCGGCGCAGCTCGCGTTCCTGCAGGAGCGCCGGTACGCGCCCTACGACAAGTGGCTCGGGACGGCCCTCGCGCGGATCGCGTCGACCGCACCGTTGCGGGCCGCCCTGGCGACCACCCTCGCGGCACCGACGTGGTCGGACCGCCAGCACGCGCTCGGCGAGGCCCTCGTGGAGCTCGTCCGTCGGCACAACGCGCTCGGCCTCACGGCGCCGGTGCCCGAGACGACGACCGCGTTCCACGGCCGCCCGTTCGAGGTGATCGACGGTGCGGCGATCGCCGGTCGCCTCGTGGAGACCGTCACCGACCCCGAGGTCCGCGGCCTGGTGGCGCGACCCCTCGTCGGCGGGATCGACCTGCTCAGCGCCAGCACCGACCTCGCGGTCGACACCACCCGGACCGAGGCCCTGCGCCGCCTCTACTGAGGGACGGCGAGCCTCCGCAGAGAAGCCGTCCCGGCTGCGAGCGTGTCCCACGCGTCGACCTCCAGCAGCGACCAGCTGGCGGTCGGCACACCGACCCGGACGCGTTCGAGCGTCGCGGGGTCCGAGTCCGCTCCGGCCATCAGGACGGCGGCCTGCGACATCGTCGGCTCGTGCCCGACGACGAGCACCGTCCGCACGTCGGCCGCGACCGTCCGCACGAGCTCGACGAGGGCGCTCGACCCGGCGTAGTACAGGTCGTCGAGATACCGGACGTCGGGTTCGGCGCCGAGCGTCGAGCGGACGAGGTCCCACGTCTGCCGGGTCCGCACGCTGCTCGAGCAGAGCACGAGGTCGGGGACGACGTCGTCGGCCGCGAGGGCGGTGCCGACCCGGGTGGACTGCTTGCGACCGACGAGAGAGAGGGGGCGCTGGATGTCGGGGACGTCCGGGTGCTCGGCCTTGGCATGGCGCAGGAGCACGAGTCGCCGAGGGCCGGTCACGGACGTCACCGGCTCAGCGTCCCACTACCCCGAACGCTTCGCCCAGGCGCGCGCCTCACAGCCCCATCGCGTGGTAGCCGCCGTCCACGTGCACGATCTCGCCCGTCGTCGCCGGGAACCAGTCCGACAGCAGTGCCGCGACCGCGCGGGCCGTCGGCTCCGGGTCGAACGCGTCCCAGCCGAGCGGGGCGCGCTCCGGCCAGCCGCCCTCCATCGCCTCGAAGCCGGGGATCGACTTGGCGGCCGTCGTGCGGATCGGGCCGGCGGAGACCAGGTTCACGCGGATGCCCTGCGGACCGAGGTCCCGGGCCAGGTAGCGCGAGGTCGACTCGAAGGCAGCCTTGGCGACACCCATCCAGTCGTAGACGGGCCACGCGTAGCGGGCGTCGAACGTGAGGCCGACGATCGACCCGCCCGAGCTCAGCAGCGGCTGCGTGGCGACCGCGAGCGACTTCAGCGAGTAGGCGCTGACCTGCAGCGCGGTCGCGACGTCGTCCCACTCCCCGGCCAGGAAGTTCCCGCCCATGACGGACTGCGGTGCGAAGCCGATGGAGTGCACGACCCCGTCGAGCGAGTCGAAGCCCGCCTCGCGCACCCGGTCGGCGAGCGCCGCGAGGTCGTCACCGTCGGTGACGTCGAGCTGGAGCACCGTCGCCGGCTTCGGGAGGCGTCGCGAGATCGCCTGGGTCAGCCGGAACTGCCGACCGAACGAGGTGAGGAGCACCTCGGCGCCCTCCTGCTGGGCCAACCGCGCCACGTGGAAGGCGATGGAGCCGTCCGTGAGGACACCGGTGACCAGGAGCTTCTTGCCGTCGAGCAGACCCATGTGCGTTCCGTTCTCGTTTCGTCGCCGTGCTGGGAGAAGAGTGTCAGTGGCCCATGCCGAGGCCGCCGTCGACGGGGATGACCGCCCCGGAGATGTAGCCCGCCGCGTCCGACGCGACGAACTCGACGACGCCGGCCACTTCGTCGGGCAGCGCGAACCGGCCCAGCGGGATGGAGTCGCGGTACGCCTTCTGCTTGTCCTCGGGGAGGGCACGCGTCATGTCGGTGTCGATGAACCCCGGTGCGACGACGTTCGCGGTGATCGCGCGGCCGCCCAGCTCACGGGTGATCGAGCGGGCCATGCCGACGAGCGCCGACTTGGACGCCGCGTAGTTGACCTGGCCGGCCGACCCGTACAGCCCGACGACCGAGGAGATGAAGATGATCCGGCCGCGGCGCAGGCGGATCATGCCCTTGCTGGCACGGCGCGCGCAGCGGAAAGCGCCCGTGAGGTTGACGTCGAGGACGTCGGAGAACTCCTCGTCGGTCATCCGCATGAGCAGCTGGTCGCGCGTGACACCGGCGTTGGCGACGAGCACCTCGACGGGGCCGTGCTCGGCCTCGATCTTCGCGAACGCCGCGTCGACGCTCGCCGTGTCGCGCACGTCACCGACGACGCCGAGGACACCGTGGGGCAGGTCACCGGCGCGGAAGATGGTCGCAACCTTGTCCCCGTTCGCCACGAAGCGCTCCGCGATGGCCCGGCCGATGCCGCGGTTGGCACCCGTCACGAGGACGCTGCGGGGTTGGACTGTGTTGTCGGAAGTCTCAGGCACGGGACACGACGCTATCCGACGTCCCCCGTGCGTCGCGGCAAGGGCCGCGCCCATGTTCGTCGCGCCGCGTTGTGGGACCTGGACAACTCCGGCCCTCAGCACCCCCACAGCCGAGCCGGACTAGAATCACGTGGTGAGCAGCATCCGTCGGCGCCCGGACCTCCCCTCGGAGGAGGTCCACAGCATCACCAACGCACCCGAGCCGCTCGCCGACGACCTGGCCCGCCGGCAGAAGCGCTACCTCCTGCAGATGGGCGTCCGCATCGTCTGCTTCGCCGGGGCGGTGCTGTCCTGGGGCCGGATCCCGATGTGGGCGTCGCTCCTGCTGATCATCGCGGCGGTCGTGCTGCCGTACTCCGCCGTGCTGTTCGCCAACGCGGGCCGCGAGCGCCGCGACTCGGACGGGACGTTCATGACGCCGCGCGAGATCGGTCCGGGCAGCGGCAGCGCTGGGGGAATCGGCTCGTCCGACGGCTCGGACGGCCGCGAGTGAGCCTGTTCGGCCCCGTCCCGGACGCCGTCGACGACCTGGTCTGCAGCAGTCGCGGCTGCCGGGCGGAGGCGACCTGGGGGCTGCTCTGGAACAACCCGAAGCTGCACACCCCGGACCGCCGCAAGGTGTGGCTGGCGTGCGACGAACACCGTGAGCACCTGAGCCAGTTCCTCGACGTACGCGGGTTCCTGCAGAGCGTGGTCCCCGCGGCGGATCTCGAGTCCGCTCCCCGGTCATGAGTCCAGCGGCTCGCCGCGCGACGGTCCTGGTCCTCGTCGGGGTCGTGCTCGCAGTCGTGTGCACGTTCCTCGGCCGCTGGCAGTGGGACCGGCACGTCTGGCGCGACGGAGCGATCGCGGTGGTGGAGACCAACTGGACGGCCGATCCGGTACCGCTCGACACGGTCCTGCCGTCCACCGACGCCCCGCTCACGGACGCCGACGTGTGGCAGCGCGTGACCGTCGTCGGGCACTACGCGACCGACGGCACCGTCCTGCTGCGCAACCGGCCGGTCGACGGCACCCCGGCGTACCACGTGCTCGTGCCGTTCGTCGTCGAGGACGCGTCAGCCGGGACGGCCGCCGACCCGACGCAGGCGGGCACCGTGCTCGTCGTCGACCGGGGCTGGGTCCCGCCCGGGTCGGACGGGAGCGTCGACGTCACACCGCCGGCCGCGCCGGAGGGCACGATCACGCTCACCGCGCGGCTGCGCCACGACGAGCCGGCCACGGACCGCGACGCGCCCACGGGCCAGGTCCAGGCGATCTCTGCCGGGCAGGTCCTCGCGGCCGGCGGCGTCGGGGGCGAGACGTACGACGCCTACGTCGCGATGACTGCGGAGGACCCGTCCGTCGACCCGGTCCCCGGCACGCTCGCCGCGCCCAGCACGGACCCCGGGTCGCACCTGTCGTACGCGTTCCAGTGGTGGACCTTCGCGCTCGGCGGTCTCGTCGCGTTCTGCCTGGGTGCGCGCCGCGAGCTGCAGGACGAGCGCGCTGCGCTGGACGCGGAGGGACCTGCGCCGACCGTGGCACCCGTGACGTCCGGCGGTGTCGAGCTCTGGCCCACCCGGGACACCCCGCGCCCGCGCCGTGCGGCGGCTCCCGACGTCCCGCGCCGGCGCGGAGGTCGCGACGAGGACGCCGAGGACGCGCTGATCGACGCGCAGCTGGCCGACTCGACGCCCCGCGACGACCGCTAGGCCGGCTGCTCGGCGGGCTGACGCTGGCGGAGCCAGGCCTGCACCCGCGCGTGCACCGTCGTGGGGTCGTCGGCGTACTGCCACGGCCACTCCGACAGGTGCTGCCGTGTCTCGGCGAGGTGGACGGCGGCGCGCTCCGGCTGCTCCGTGAGCCAGTACGTGAACCCGAGCAGGTTGTGCGCCCACGCCTTGTCCACCGGCGACGGACCGGATTCGCCGTCGAGCCAGCGCTGCTCGGCCGCCGCGATCTCGGACCGGGTGGCCTCGCTGGTCATGTGCTTGTCGGCGAGCACGGCGGACCTGCTGGTGAGCGCCACGTACTGCTCCACGTGCGCGGCCACCACGAGGAGCGTCGCCGCGCTCCCGGCGGGAGCCTGCGCGGAGACCTCACGGGCGAACCCGAACATCTCGTCGGTGCTGCCGAACCACTTCGCGGCCTTGAACTGCAACGCCTGGCACAGCCCTTCGCGGTGGAACGGGGCGAGCCCGCGCAACGCGTCGAGCCGGGCCTCGTGCTCCTCGACCCCGAGCTCGAGACCGCGTGCGGTCATCAGCCTGCTCACGAGCGGCGACGGGTCCGACGGAGCAGCCTCCACCGCGCGCGTGATGTCCTCCTCGGCGTCCTGGAGCGCGTCGAGGAAGCGGTCCGCGTCGCGGGGGGTCCAGTCGCCGCCGCGGATCTCCCACGCGCGGACGACCCCCGCCTGCCCGCGCACGACGAGTGCCTGGGGGTCGCCCGGGTGGGCCGTGAGCCAGTTCTCCAGCCAGCGTCCGCGGCGCACAGCGGCGTGCGCGAGGACCTCGACGCGGGCGAAGCGCGTGTCCGGGTCGACGGTCGCGCCGAGCAGGTGGGCGGCGGGCTGCCAGTCACCCGCGAGCGCCGCGGTGCGCGCGGACCGGAGGTCGACGTCGTCGAGCGCGTCGTCGGGCTCGACGAAGTCGGCCTCGATCGGGTCGTCCCACGTGGCACGGCCACCCGTGGCCACGTGGACGGTGTACCGGCCGACGCGGGTCACCGTCGCCCAGACCACGACTGCCGCGCTCGCCCAGCAGCACGTCCACGCGAGCCTCGTCGGAGCGACCGCGTCGACCGCGACGAACACGGTGGCGGCGACGGCGACGATCCCCGCGAGGTAGGCGACGACGAGGCCCTGGGTCCGGCCGCCGCGCGGCGAGAACCACCAGATGCCGTCGGCGTGCATGCCCAGGAGGGGGGCGGCGCGGGTGCCCGCGACCCAGAGGACGAGCAGGCCGATGAGCGCGAAGACGGCGGCGCCGATGGCCACCGTCCCGGCAGGAGAGTCGAAGTTCACCGGCGGATGGTGGCACGTCCGAGCCGATCCACCAAGAATGGTGGAGCCGTACCTGGACAAACGTCCAGAATCAGGCCAGCGCGATGAGATCCAGGTACGCCGGGCTCCACAGGTCCTCGTCGCCGTCCGGCAGCAGCAGCACCCGCTCGGGGTCGAGGGCCGCGACCGCACCCTCGTCGTGCGACACCAGGACCACGGCCCCGGCGTACCCGCGCAGGGCCGCGAGGATCTCCTCGCGCGACGCCGGGTCGAGGTTGTTCGTCGGCTCGTCGAGCAGCAGCACGTTGGCGCTGGAGACGACCAGGGCCGCGAGCGCCAGCCGGGTCTTCTCGCCGCCGGACAGCACACGGGCAGGCTTGTCGGCGTCGTCGCCCGAGAACAGGAACGAGCCCAGGACGGACCGCACCTGGGTCTCGGTGAGGTCGGGCGCCGACGACTTGAGGTTCTCGACGACCGTGCGGTCCATGTCGAGCGTCTCGTGCTCCTGCGCGTAGTACCCGAGCTTCAGGCCGTGACCGGGACGGACCTCGCCGGTGTCGGACTTCTCGACGCCGCCCAGGATGCGCAGCAGCGTGGTCTTCCCGGCACCGTTGAGGCCGAGCACGACGACCTTGCTCCCCCGGTCGATCGCCAGGTCGACGTCGGTGAAGACCTCCTGCGACCCGTACGTCTTGGACAGCCCCGCGGCGGTGAGCGGGGTCTTGCCGCAGGCGGCGGGCTCCGGGAACCGCAGGCGCGCGACCTTGTCGGACGCCCGGACCTCTTCGAGCCCGGACAGCAGACGCTCGGCGCGGCGCGCCATGTTCTGTGCGGCGACCGTCTTGGTGGCCTTGGCGCGCATCTTGTCAGCCTGCGCCATCAAGGCGGAGGCCTTCTTCTCGGCGTTGGCCCGCTCGCGGCGGCGACGCTTCTCGTCGGTCTCCCGCTGCTGCAGGTAGGCGTCCCAGCCGAGGGCGTACTGGTCGAGCTGCGAGCGGTTGGCGTCCAGGTGGAAGACCTTGTTCACGACGGCGCGCAGCAGGTCGGCGTCGTGCGAGATCACGATCAGACCGCCCGAGTACGTCTTCAGGTAGTCGCGCAGCCACATGATCGAGTCGGCGTCGAGGTGGTTGGTGGGCTCGTCGAGCAGCAGGGTCTCCACACCGGAGAACAGGATGCGGGCCAGCTCGACGCGACGGCGCTGGCCACCGGAGAGCGTCCCGATCGTCTGGCCGAGGACGCGCTCGTCGAGGCCGAGGTTCGATGCGATGCGGTGCGCCTCGCTCTCGGCGGCGTACCCGCCGGCGGCGTTGAACCGGGAGTCGAGCCGGGAGTAGCGGTCCATCGCCTTCTCGCGGACGGCGTCGTCCTCGCTGGCCATCGCCGTCTCGGTGGCGCGCATCGCACGCACGACCTCGTCGAGGCCACGGGCCGACAGCACCCGGTCCATGGCGAGCTGCTCCAGGTCACCCGTGCGTGGGTCCTGCGGCAGGTAGCCGACGTCTCCCGAGCGGACGATCTGACCGCCCGTGGGCTGCGTCTCCCCCGACAGGGTCTTGGTGAGGGTGGTCTTGCCGGCGCCGTTGCGACCGACCAGACCGATACGGTCGCCGGCCGCGATGCGGAACGACGACTCCTCGAGCAGCACGCGTGCGCCGATGCGCAGCTCGACAGCCTGGGCAGTGATCACTTGACGGTTTCCTCCGAGTTCGCCGCGCTGGCGTTGGCCAGGGGCACAAACGCCAGCAAGTCTACTTCCGGCTAGCGTGGCGTCCGGTCGCAAGGGTCCGACGACGCACCCCTACACGAGCGATCGCCCGCACTCGCCTGACGATCAAGGGGTAGCCATGACCAGTGCACCTGAGAACGAGACCGCCGCAGCACCCGTCGTCGCACTGCCCGCACCGATCGCCCGCTCGTCGGTCAGCACCGACGTCGCGCTGATCTCGACGTTCTCCGCGTTCATTGCGGTGTGCGCGATCCTGCCCGGCATCCCGACGCCGTCGGGCGTGCCGATCACCCTGCAGACGTTCGCCGTGATCCTGGCCGGCCTGGTCCTCGGCTGGCGCCGCGGCGGCCTGGCCGCACTGCTCTACGTGGTCGTCGGCCTGGCCGGGCTCCCGATCTTCTCCGGCGGCGTCGGCGGGGTCGCCGTGCTCGCCGGGCCGTCGGTCGGCTACCTCCTCGCGTTCCCGTTCGCCGCCGCGCTCGCCGGGGTCCTGGCCGGATGGGCCCTGCGTGCCGCCGAGCGCCTGCGGTCGTCGTCGCTCGCCGACAGGCTCGCTGCCCGGTTCGGCGACGGGGTCGGTCGCGCCCCGTCGGCCTGGCGGTACCCGCTGCTCGTCGTGGCCGGACTGGGTGCCAGCTTCCTGACGATCCACCCGGCCGGCATCGTCGGGCTCATGGTGCGGCTCGGCATCACCCTGCCCGAGGCCTTCGCCATCGACGTCGTGTACTGGACGGGCGACGTCCTGAAGAACCTCGCCGCCGCCGCGGTCGCCGTCGCGATCTTCAAGGCCTTCCCCGACATGCTGCGCTCGCGCCGCTGAGCCCCACCCGATGATCGCGCTCGACGACGTCCTCGTCACCGCCTACAGCCCTGACCCGGCCGGCGGTGCCGACCGCGTCGTCCGGCTGCTCGGGCCGGTGACCCTCGAGCTCGTCGAGCACCGGGTCGCGATCGTCGGCGCCAACGGGTCGGGCAAGTCGACGCTCGCCCGGCTGCTCAATGGCCTCGTCCTGCCGTCGTCCGGCACCGTCCGCGTGGACGGGCTGGACACCGCGCGGGACGGGGCCGCGGTGCGGCGCAAGGTCGGGTTCATGTTCACCGACCCCGATGCGCAGTTGGTCATGCCGACGCCCGTCGAGGACGTCGCGCTGTCGCTGCGCCGCCTGCCGATGTCGACGACGGAGCGGGACGTCGCCGCACGCACCGCGCTCGCCCGGTTCGGTCTCGCCGACCGCGCCGAGGTCCCCGTGCACGCCCTGTCCGGGGGGCAGCGGCAGCTGCTCGCGCTCGCGTCGGTGCTGGCCACCGAGCCCGCCGTCCTCGTGTGCGACGAGCCGACGACGCTCCTCGACCTGCGCTGGCGCGGCGTCGTCGACGCGCTCCTTGCCGAGCTGCCCCAGCAGGTCGTCGTCGTCACGCACGACCTCGACGCCGCCCTGCAGGCCGACCGCGTGCTCGTCGTCGACGACGGGACGGTCGTGTTCGACGGTGACCCCGTCGAAGCCGTCGCCCACTACCGCGCCCTGATGCAGGTGGGCGCGTGAGCGGCCCGATCCGACCGCCGTGGGCGGGACCGCTCGGCCTCTACCACCCCGGCACGACCGTCATCCACCGCGCACCGGCCGGCCTCAAGCTCGCGTTCCTGGCGGTGTTCGCGGTCGCCGTGGTCGCCGTCCGCGGCCCTCTCTCCGCGCTCGGGTTCCTGGCCGTGGCCCTGCTGGCGCAGCTCGTCGCGCGCATCCCGTGGCACCGCACCACGCGCGGCCTGGTCCCCGCCCTGGTCACCGCGGCGCTGATCGGCGCCTACCAGTGGTGGGCGCGCGGCTGGGCGACCGCCGTCGAGGTGTCCGTCGACCTCGTCGCCCTCGTCCTGCTCGGCGCCGTCGTGACGGCCACGACGCGCGCGGACACCCTGCTCGACGTCCTCGCCCGGCTGGCCCGGCCGCTGCGGCACGTCGGCCTCTCCCCCGAGGTGTTCGCGCTGTCGGTCGGCCTGTTCCTGCGCACCATCCCGGTCCTCGCGCGGATGTCGCTCGAGACCCGCGACGCCGCCCGCGCCCGCGGCCTCGACCGCGAGCCCCGCGCGATCCTCGTGCCCGCCGCCGTACGGATGGTCGCGCATGCCCGCGCCACCGGTGATGCGCTCGCGGCCCGCGGGCTGGGCGAAAGCTGACGTTCGACGCGCGCGCACGCCGTCGCGCGGCTACGGTTCCCCGGTGACATTCCAGGAGGGTGGCAGCTTCGGTGGCGGCCGCGTCCGCAAGGGCGGCGGCGGCAAGGCGGTGGCCGGCGGTGGCGCGGTCGGACTTCTGGTCCTCGTGATCTACCTGTTCACCGGGGCCGACCTCTCGGGCATCACGGGTGCCGCGCAGGACCCCGGACCCCAGTCGACCGAGTTCGTCGACGAGTGCTCCGCGGAGCAGGCGAACACCGATCGCAACTGCCTCTACAGCGCGACCCTCGACTCGCTCGACACGGTCTGGAGCTCAACCCTCGCCGCCGCGGGCGGTCAGTTCAGCCAGCCGGACGCCGTGACGTTCACGTCCGCCGTCGCCACCGGCTGCGGCAACGCGTCGAGCTCGACCGGTCCGTTCTACTGCCCGCCCGACGCCACGATCTACGTCGACGTCTCGTTCTTCGACCAGCTCGAACAGCTCGGTGCCGAGGACGGCCCTCTGGCCGAGCAGTACGTCATCGCCCACGAGTACGGCCACCACATCCAGAACATCACCGGCGTCATGGACCAGGCGGACCGGCAGGGCGCAGGCGCCGAGTCCGACTCGGTGCGCGTCGAGCTGCAGGCCGACTGCTACGCGGGCCTGTGGGCCGGCGTGGCCGCGAGCACGGTCGACCCGGACACGGGTGTGGCCTACCTCGAGCCGATCACCCAGCAGCAGCTCCAGAACGCGCTCGGCGCGGCCGCTGCCGTCGGCGACGACAACATCCAGGAGCAGTCCGGCGGCGACGTGAACCCCGAGGCCTGGACGCACGGCTCCAGCGAACAGCGCGAGCGCTGGTTCACCACCGGCTACGAGCAGGGCACCCTCGAGGCCTGCGACACGTTCGCGACCGACCAGCTCTGAGACGGGCGACGGCCCTCGGGGATCCCCCGAGGGCCGTCGTCCCGACCGTGCTCAGATGTTGAAGCCGAGGGCCCGCATCTGCTCGCGGCCGTCGGGCGTGATCTTCTCGGGGCCCCACGGCGGCATCCACACCCAGTTGATGCGGAAGCCGTCGACGATGCCGTCGAGGGCGGAGGCCGACTGGTCCTCGATGACGTCCGTGAGCGGGCAGGCCGCCGACGTGAGCGTCATGTCGATGACGGCGGTGTTCGTCTGGTCGATGACCACGCCGTAGATCAGGCCGAGGTCGACGACGTTGATGCCGAGCTCGGGGTCGATGACGTCGCGGAGGGCCTCCTCGACGTCGGCCACCGTGGTCGGGGTGGGGGTGTCCGTGCTCATGAGCTCTCCCGTGCGCCGGTCTTGATGAGTGCGTCGGTCAGCGCCGCCCAGCCGAGCAGGGCGCACTTGATCCGCGCGGGGTACTTGGCGACGCCCGTGAAGGCGGTCGCGTCGCCGAGGGTCTCCTCGGCGTCGTCGTCGAGACCCGCGCCGCGTGTCTGCATGAGCGCGCGGAAGGTGCCGCCGATCTGGTCGACCGTGGCGAGGTCGTTGCCGACCACCAGGTCGTGCAGCACGGAGACGGAGGCCTGCGAGATGCTGCAGCCCTGCCCGTCCCAGCGCACGTCGCGAATGATGACACCGCCCTCGGCTGTGCTGTCAACGTCCACCTGCAAGGTGACCTCGTCACCGCACGTCGGGTTCACCTGGTGCGACTCGCCCGTGTGCAGGTGCAGGTCCCCCGCCGCGCCCAGTCCCTTGCCGTGCGGGAACTTCGCGTGGTCGAGGATGACCTGCTGGTACAGCTGTTCCATCGATCCCGTGCTCATGACACCTCCAGACCGAAGAACGCGCGGACCCCCGTCAGTGCTTCCCGGAAGACCTCGATCTCCTCGTCGGTCGTGTAGACCGCGGCGCTCGCGCGCGTGGTCGACGCTACGCCGAACCGGCGGTGCAGGGGCTGCGCGCAGTGGTGGCCCACCCGCACGGCCACCCCGGCGTCGTCGAGCACCTGGCCGACGTCGTGCGCGTGCACGCCGTCGACGACGAACGAGACGGTCGCCAGGCGGCCGCGCGTGTCGGTCGGGCCGATCACCCGCACTCCGGGCACGGTGGCGACTGCGTCGAGCAGCAGCCCGGCCAGGTGCGCCTCGTGCGCGGCGACGGCGTCCATGCCCAGCTCGTGCAGGTACGACGCGGCGGCGCCCATCCCGACGGCCTGCGACACCATCTGCGTGCCGGCCTCGAACCGCTGCGGCGGCGGCGCGTACGTCGTCGACTCCATGGTGACGACCTCGACCATCGACCCGCCTGTGTTCACGGGAGGCATGGCCTCGAGCAGCTCACGCCGCCCGTACAACGCGCCGACACCGGTGGGACCGAGCATCTTGTGGCCCGAGAACGCCGCGAAGTCGACCCCCAGGGCCGTGAGGTCCACCGGCAGGTGCGGGACCGACTGGCAGGCGTCCAGCACCGTCAGAGCGCCCACTGCGCGGGCACGCTCGACGAACGCCCCGACCGGCGTGATCGCACCGGTGACGTTCGACGCGTGCGTGAACGCCAGCACCTTGGTGCGGTCGGTGACCACGGTGTCGAGCTCGTCGACGCGGATGCGCCCGTCGTCGTCGACCCCGAGCCACCGCAACGAGGCACCCGTCCGGATCGCGAGCTCCTGCCACGGCACCAGGTTCGCGTGGTGCTCGGCCTCCGTGACGACGATCTCGTCACCGGGGCCGAGGGCGAGTTGCCGTGCGGCCGCTCCCCCGCGACCCAGCGACGCGTTCGACATCGCGTACGCGACGAGGTTGATCCCGGCCGTCGCGTTCGACGTCCAGACCAGCGACCCCGGCGACACCCCGACGAACGACGCGACCCGGTCCCGGGCATCCTCGAACGCCTCGGTGGCCTCCTCGGCGAGCTGGTGCGCCCCCCGGTGCACGGCGGCGTTCCGCTGTGCGTAGAAGTCCTGCTCGGCGTCGAGGACGACCTCGGGCTTCTGCGAGGTGGCCCCCGAGTCGAGGTACACCAGGGGCCGCCCGCCGCGCAGGGTCCGCGACAGCAGCGGGAAGTCCGCGCGCACGGCCGCGAGCTCGGTCGCGTCGAGCGTCCGGGCTGCGTCGTCGAGGGTGCTGGTCATCGTGGCCTCAGAGGTTCTCAGAGAACAGACGTGCTCGTCGTCAGGAAGCGGTCGTAGCCCTCGTTCTCGAGGCGCTCGGCCAGCTCGGGCCCGCCCTCCTCGGCGACCTTGCCGTCGACGAAGACGTGCACGAAGTCCGGCGTGATGTAGCGCAGGATCCGCGTGTAGTGCGTGATGAGCAGGACGCCCACGTCGCCACCGGCCTTGACGCGGTTCACGCCCTCGGACACGACGCGCAGCGCGTCGACGTCCAGGCCGGAGTCGGTCTCGTCGAGGATCGCGAAGCGCGGCTTGAGCAGCTCCATCTGGAGGATCTCGTGGCGCTTCTTCTCACCGCCGGAGAAGCCCTCGTTGACCGAGCGCTCGGCGAACGTCGGGTCCATGCGCAGGTTGTCCATCGCCGTGCGGACGTCCTTGACCCACGAGCGCAGCGGCGGCGCGGTGCCGTCGATCGCCGTCTTGGCGGTGCGCAGGAAGTTCGACACGCTGACGCCGGGGACCTCGACGGGGTACTGCATGGCGAGGAACAGCCCGGCGCGGGCGCGCTCGTCGACCGACAGCGCCAGGACGTCCTCGCCGTCGAGCGTCACGGTGCCCGACGTGATCTGGTACTTCGGGTGGCCGGCCAGCGAGTACGCCAGCGTCGACTTGCCGGAGCCGTTCGGGCCCATGATGGCGTGGGTCTCGCCGCTGGCGACGGTCAGGTCGACGCCGCGCAGGATGGGCTTGGCGCCCTCCTTCGTCTCGACGCTGACGTGCAGGTCGCGGATCTCCAGGGTGGACATACGTGTTCCTTCCAGACTTCTCAGAGCGGGGCGTCGACGTCGACCAGCACGCGCTGGCCGTCGACGGTCACGGGGTAGACGGGGACGGGCTGGACGGCGGGCGGGCCGGTGGGCTTGCCGGTGCGCAGGTCGAACCGCGAGCCGTGGAGCCAGCACTCGATCGTGCAGTCCTCCACCTCGCCGTCCGACAGGGAGACGGCGCCGTGCGAGCAGATGTCGCTGATGGCGTGCAGCTCACCGGCGGAGTCGCGCACCAGCGCGACCTCGACCGTGCCGTGCTCGGCCTCCAGCTCGACGCGGAGCGTGCCCTCGACGGGCACGTCCTCGTCGTAGCAGGCCAGCTGGGCGGTCATGCACGCTCCGTCGTGAGGGACACCTCGGAACCGTCGACGTGGCCCTCGGACAGGGAGTCCAGCACGCTCATCGACTTCTCGAGCTCGCGCTCGATGGCCCCGATGAGGCGCTCCTCGATGTCCGGCACGCCGATCTCGTGGATGAGCTCCGCGAAGAAGCCGCGCACCACGAGCCGACGGGCGTCGGACTCCGGGATGCCGCGGGCGCGCAGGTAGAAGAGCTGCTCGTCGTCGAACCGGCCGGTCGCGCTGGCGTGCCCGGCGCCCTCGATGAGGCCGGTCTCGATCTCGAGGTTCGGCACCGAGTCGGCGCGGGCGCCGTCGGACAGGACCAGGTTGCGGTTGAGCTCGTACGTGTCGGTGCCCTCGGCTGCCGCGCGGATGAGCACGTCACCGACCCACACCGTGTGCGCACCCTCGCCCTGCAGGGCGCCCTTGTACGTGACGCGCGAGATGCAGTTGGGCACCGCGTGGTCGACGAAGAGGCGCTGCTCCTGGTGCTGGCCCGCGTCCGCGAAGTACAGCCCGAGCATCTTCACGGTCGCACCCTCGCCGACGAACTCGGCGTCGGGCGTGATCCGGACGACGTCGCCGCCGAGCGTCACCGCGATGTGCTTGACCGTGGCGTCGCGCCCGATGCGGAGCCGGTGCGACGAGGCGTGCACCGAGCCGTCGGCCCAGTCGTGCACCGTGACGACGGTCAGGTGCGCACCCTCGTCGGCGACGATCTCGACCGTCTCGGTGAGCGCGGCGTGACCGAGGTGGTCGATGACGACGACGGCCTGCGACAGCGCCTCGGCGTGCACGAGCAGGTGCGTGGCGCTCGGCTCGAGCGACGCCTCGTGCGTGCCGGCGCCCTCGACGCCCTCGATGCGGATGGACGTCACCGCGGAGGCGACGGCCTCCTTCGGGATCGTGACGATCGTGGCGCGCGGGAACGACGCCCACGCCACGGCGGCGGCCCGGTCACCAGGCTCACCTGCCCGTCCCAGCCGCGCGTCGTCGCGGTCGACGATCTCGACCTGGACCTCGGGCGCCTCGACCACGGTCGTCAGCACGCCGTGGCCGCTCAGGACACCGTCGGTGTCCGCGGCGAACAGAGGCGCGAGCCGGGCGACCGGCGCGAAGCGCCACTCCTCCTCGCGCCCGTTCGGCACAGGGAAGTCGGCGACGTCGAACGACGTGGGGCGCGATCCACGCGAGGCCTCGGGGAGCGGCCCGACACCGTGCGAGTGGCTGCCGTCGGCAGTCGCCCGCGAGTGGTCGGTCGACAGGGTGTCAGTGGTCGTCATCAGCCGACGGAACCTTCCATCTGGAGCTCGATGAGGCGGTTGAGCTCGAGGGCGTACTCCATGGGCAGCTCACGCGCGATGGGCTCGACGAACCCGCGCACGATCATCGCCATGGCCTCGGTCTCGGCCATGCCTCGGGACATCAGGTAGAACAGCTGGTCCTCGCTCACGCGCGACACGGTCGCCTCGTGGCCCATCGACACGTCGTCCTCGCGGACGTCCACGTACGGGTACGTGTCGGAGCGGGAGATCTGGTCGACCAGGAGGGCGTCGCAGAGCACGTTCGAGGCGGAGTGGTGGGCGCCCTCGAGCACCTGCACCAGCCCGCGGTAGGACGTGCGCCCACCACCGCGCGCGACCGACTTCGAGACGATCGAGCTGGAGGTGTGCGGCGCGGCGTGCACCATCTTGGCGCCGGCGTCCTGGTGCTGGCCCGCACCGGCGAACGCGATGGACAGCGTCTCGCCGCGCGCGTGCTCGCCCAGCAGGTAGATGGCCGGGTACTTCATGGTCACCTTGGAGCCGATGTTGCCGTCGACCCACTCCATGGTGGCGCCCTCGGCCGCGGTCGCCCGCTTGGTGACGAGGTTGTACACGTTGTTCGACCAGTTCTGGATGGTCGTGTACCGGACGCGCGCGTTCTTCTTGACGATGATCTCGACGACCGCGGAGTGCAGCGAGTCGCTCGAGTACACCGGAGCTGTACAACCCTCGACGTAGTGCACGTACGAACCCTCGTCGGCGATGATCAGCGTCCGCTCGAACTGACCCATGTTCTCGGTGTTGATCCGGAAGTAGGCCTGCAGCGGGATCTCGACGTGCACGCCCGGCGGGACGTAGACGAACGAGCCGCCCGACCAGACGGCCGTGTTGAGCGACGCGAACTTGTTGTCCCCGGGCGGGATCACCGAGCCGAAGTACTGCTCGAAGATCTCCGGGTGCTCACGCAGTGCGGTGTCGGTGTCGAGGAAGATGACGCCCTGCTCCTCGAGCGACTCCTGGATCTGGTGGTAGACCACCTCGGACTCGTACTGCGCGGCGACGCCCGCGACGAGGCGCTGCTTCTCCGCCTCCGGGATGCCGAGCCGGTCGTACGTGTTCTTGATGTCGTCGGGCAGGTCCTCCCAGCTCGTGGCCTGCTTCTCCGTCGACCGCACGAAGTACTTGATGTTGTCGAAGTCGATGCCCGACAGGTCCGAGCCCCACCAGGGCATGGGCTTCTTGTCGAACAGGCGCAGCGACTTCAGGCGCGTCTTGAGCATCCACTCGGGCTCGTTCTTGAGCGCGGAGATCTCGCGGACCTTCGCCTCCGACAGCCCACGGGTCGCGACGGACCCGGCGGTGTCGGCGTCGTGCCAGCCGTAGTTGTAGTTCCCGATGGAGGCGATGGCCTCGTCCTGGGTCATCTGCGGCGTCGCGGCCGCAGTGCTGTCGGTCTGTGCGCTCATGCTGAATGTCCTTCCACGGAGAGCACGGGGTGGGGGGCGTGCGACGAGGTGGTCTGTGAGGTGGTGAGCGGGATGCTGGTGGTACACACGTGGCCGCCACCGGCCAGCGTCGCGAGGCGCTGCACGTGCACGCCGAGGAGCCGCGAGAATGCGCGCGCCTCGGCCTCGCACAGCTGCGGGAACTCGTGCGCGACGTCCTGGACCGGGCAGTGGCCCTGGCAGAGCTGCATGGCCAGGCCGCCGGGGACCGGCCGCGCGGACGCGGCGTACCCGTCCGCGGTGAGCCCGTCGGCCAGGACACGCACGCGCTCGGCGACGTCGTCCCCCGCCGCGGCGACCGCTGCCGAGTGCCGCTCCTCCAGGTCACGGACGCGCTGCTCCGCGAAGCCCTGCACGGCCTGCGGGCCGGCGGTCTCCGCGAGGAAGCGCAGCGCCTGGCTGGCGAGCTCGGAGTAGCGGTGGGACAGCGCGGCCTGACCGCGGCTCGTCACGACGTACCGCCGGGCGGGACGTCCGCGCCCCTTCGGAGCGCTGAGCCCGTCGTGCACGGCGATCTGGTCCGTGGCCTCGAGCACCCCGAGGTGACGACGGATGCCGGCGGGTGCGAGGTCGAGCTGCGCGGCGAGCTCGGCGGCCGACACCGGACCGGCGGCCGCGACGATCTGCAGCAGACGCTGGCGCGTCCCGGCGTCGGAGTCCGACGTCGTGGTGTCCGCGAGGGTGTGCTCGACCGCAGGCAGCGTCGCGTTCATGCACACCTCCGTCGGGTCTGGGTCCGGATGATCAGCGGCAGGCGCACGGGAAGTGCGAGGAACGGGGCCGCGATATTGACAACATCCTTGTTGCCAATATCCATCCCTGCAAGCAAGGAGAGCCTTCGCTCAGCGTCACGTCCCTCACACGGGCGACCGTCGTGGGCGCCCTAGACTTCCCTCTCGTGCCCGACTCCCCCGCGCTCGAGATCTCCGGGCTCGTCAAGCGCTACAGCGGCCGAGCCGTCGTCGACGGGCTCGACCTCGTCGCCCACCACGGCCAGGTCACCGCGGTGCTCGGACCGAACGGCGCGGGCAAGACGACGACGATCGAGTGCTGCGAGGGCCTGCGGGAGCCCGACGGTGGCAGCGTGCGCGTGCTCGGCCTCGACCCCGTGACGCAGGCCCGCGACCTGCGTCCCCGCGTCGGCGTCATGCTCCAGGACGGCGGGCTGCCGACGGGCGTCAGGGCGCACGAGATGCTCGCGCACGTGGCCAGGATGTACGCCGACCCGCGGGACCTCGGCGAGCTCACGGAGCGCCTCGGGCTGGGCTCGTTCGCCCGCACCACGGTCCGACGGCTCTCCGGTGGCCAGCGGCAGCGGCTCGCGCTCGCGGCGGCGGTCGTCGGTCGGCCGGAGGTCGTCTTCCTCGACGAGCCCAGCGCCGGGATGGACCCGCAGACGCGGCACGCGGTCTGGGACCTGGTCCGCGAGCTGCGCGACGAGGGCGTCGCCGTCGTGCTCACGACGCACCTCATGGACGAGGCCGAGGACCTCGCCGACCAGGTCGTCGTCGTCGACCACGGCCGCGTCATCGCGCAGGGCTCCGTGCCGTCGCTCGTCTCGGAGGCCGAGGACCGCACGCTGCGGCTCGAGACCGAGCCGGGCCTCGACCTGCACGCCGCGCTCGGCGCCGACTTCGTCGTCAGCGAGCCGCGCGACGGGTCCTACACCGTCACGGGCGCCGTCGACCCCGACGCGGTCGCCGCGGTCACCGCCTGGCTGGCGACGAACGGCGCCCTGGCCACGCGGCTGACCGTCGGTCGCCGCACCCTCGAGGACGTCTTCCTCGACCTGACCGGACGGAACCTGCGATGAGCACGGCGGCCCCCACCCTGCAGCGTGTCGTCGCGCAGACCTCGTTCGAGGCTCGCGCGATCCTGCGCAACGGCGAGCAGCTGCTGGTCACGATCATCGTCCCGGTGCTGGTCCTCGTCGGGCTGACGAAGGTCACCGGGATCGACCTCGACACCGGCGGCGCCAGCCGGATCGACTTCCTGACCCCGGGGATCCTCGCCCTGGCCGTCATGACGACGTCGTTCACGTCGCAGGCGATCGCGTCGTCGTTCGACCGGCGCAACGGCGTCCTGCGGCTCCTGTCGACCACCCCGCTGGGTCGCGGCGGGCTGCTTGCGGGCAAGGTGCTGGGCGTGCTCGTCGTCGAGCTCGTCCAGGTGGTCGTCATCGGTCTCGTCGCCGTGCTCCTCGGGTGGCGGCCGGATCCGGCGGGGATCCCGCTGGCCGTCCTCGCGATCGTGCTCGGCACCGCCGCGTTCACCTCGCTCGCGCTGCTCGTCGCGGGGACGCTGCGCGCCGAGGCGGTGCTCGCCGTCGCCAACCTGCTGCTGCTCGTCCTGGCCGTCGCCGGAGGAGTCGTCATCCCGGCGAGCCAGCTGCCTGGGCCGATGGCCCACGTCGCGTTGCTGCTGCCGTCGGGCGCGCTCGGCGAGGCGATGCGCGAGACCCTGCTGCACGGCGTCCTGCCCGCCTGGTCCGTCGTGGTCCTCGTCGCGTGGGCCGCCGCGCTCGGGTGGGGCGCGAGCCGCCTGTTCCGCTGGCACTGACCGCTACCGTGGGCCGATGGACGCCGCGCAGGACGCCACGTTCCAGGCGGCGCTGACCGCCGAGTACGCCGCGCTCGTGCGCACCGTCGCCGAGTTCGACGGCCGCCTGCTCACCGTCAAGAGCTGGTCGGTGACGTTGAGCCTGGCGGGCATCGGTCTCGGCTTCCAACAGCAGCACTACGCGCTCTTCGCGCTCGCCGCCGTGACCGGTGCGGCGTTCTGGCTGATCGAGGCCATGACGAAGCGCCACCAGGTGCGGTACTACCCCCGGATGCGCCAGATCGAAGCCTGGTCCGCCGCCTGGAGCGACCTGCGGCTCGGGGACGTCCCGGTCTCGGCGCCCCGCATCGACGCCGCGTGGACCGCCGCCGGGCGGGCCGATCCTGCGGCCGCTCTCGCCGCACCGCCACGGGAGATGGACAGTCGCGAGATCCGCCGGATGCGCCGGCAGGTCGCGTGGCTCCCCCACGTCTTCATGCCGAGCGCGTTCGCCGTCGTCCTGGGGCTGGTCCTCACGGTGCTCGCGGCGACCGGGGTCCTCGACCTCCCGCTGTGACGAGCCTCGCGCGCGGACCGGTCGGACGCCGACGGACCGGACCGTAGGCTGGACGACGTGAGCTCGACCCCCGCCCTCGACGCCGCCCCGTCGACCCTGGACCGGTTCCGCGACCGGTGGACCTGGACCGCCGTCGTCGCGAACCTCGTCGGGCAGGTCCTCATCATCGTCACCGGCGGCGCCGTGCGGCTCACGGGCTCCGGCCTGGGGTGCTCGACGTGGCCCGAGTGCGAGCCGGGCGAGTTCACTCCCCGCTTCCACGACGCGACGTCGATCCACCCCTTCATCGAGTTCGGCAACCGGACCGTCAGCGGCCTGCTCGTCGCCGTCGCCACGGTCGTCGCGGTGCTGGTGGTCCTCGACCGCCGCCGTCCGTGGTCGTACCGCCGCCTGGGGCTCGTCCCCGTGGTGGGTGTCCTGATCCAGGCCGTCATCGGCGGGATCACGGTCCTCGTGGACCTGCACCCCGCGATCGTCGGCGGCCACCTGCTCATCTCGATGGCCCTCGTCGCGTTCTCCACGTGGCTGGTCGTCCGCACGAGCGAGGGCGACGGCCCTGCGGTGCTGCTCGTGGATCGGACCACCCGGTCCCTCGTCCGCGTGCTCACCGCACTCACCGTCGTGGTCCTGGTGCTCGGGGTCGTCGTCACGGGCGCTGGACCCCACTCGGGCGACGAGGAGGTCGGCTACCGGTTCGCCGTCGACCCGTGGGCCATGTCGAAGCTGCACGCGGCCTCGGTCTGGGCCTTCACCGCCGTGCTCGTCGCCGTCCTCGCCCTCCTGCGCCGTCGCGGCGTCGCAGGTCGCCCCGAGGCGATGGGGTACACGCTGCTCGCCGTCACGCTCGCCCAGGGCGCCATCGGGTACCTACAGCTGTTCACCGGCCTGCCGATCGGCCTGGTCAACCTGCACATGCTCGGCGCTGCGGTCCTCGCGTCCACGGTCACGTTCTTCGTCGGGAGCCTGCGCACACGAGCCGTGGTGTAGCGAATCCTCCGGGTATGACCTGGTCGAGTGTCAGAGGTCTCTCCTAGCCTCGACCCATGGCAGACGCGATCACCGCAACGGGACTCGTCAAGCGATACAAGACCGTCACGGCCCTGGACGGGGTCGACCTGGCCGTCCCGACCGGCTCCGTGCTGGGCCTGCTCGGACCCAACGGCGCCGGCAAGACGACCATCGTCCGCATCCTCACCACCCTCCTGAAACCCGACGAGGGCTCCGCGACCGTCGCCGGGGTCGACGTCCTGGCCAAGCCGCGGGACGTGCGCCGGCGCATCGGCCTGTCCGGGCAGTACGCCGCTGTCGACGAGTACCTCACCGGCTTCGAGAACCTCGACATGATCGGTCGGCTGTACCACCTGGGGGTCAAGCGGTCCCGGGAGCGGGCACGTGAGCTGCTCGCGTCGTTCCGGCTCGAGGACGCCGCGGACCGGCCGTCCAAGACCTACTCCGGCGGGATGCGCCGCCGCCTCGACCTCGCGGGCGCACTCGTGGCGGACCCGCCGATCATCTTCCTCGACGAGCCCACCACCGGCCTGGACCCGCGGGGGCGCACCGAGATGTGGGAGGTGATCCAGGGTCTCGTCGCCGGCGGCACCACCCTCCTGCTGACCACCCAGTACCTGGAGGAGGCCGACCTGCTGGCCGACGACATCGTGGTCATCGACCACGGCAAGATCATCGCCCAGGGCACCGCTGACCAGCTCAAGACGCAGGTCGGCGGGGAGCGTCTGGAGCTCACCGTCCGGGACCCGGGCACGCTTCTCGCCGCCCGCGACCTGCTCGAACCGCTCGGGGTCGGCAAGCCGGCGCTGGACGAAGGGCGACGGACGCTGCTCATGCCGATCAGCGGGGGCGCGCAGGTGCTCACCGAGGCGCTGCGCGTCCTCGACGACGCGCAGATCGGCATCGACGACGTCGGGCTGCGCCGGCCGACCCTCGACGACGTGTTCCTGTCGTTGACCGGGCACGCGAGCGAGGAGGAGCCCGTGCCGCCGGACGCTCCCACCGGGGAGCCACCCCATCCCGGTCGGCACGCCGCCGCCGACAGCTCCTCGACCGGAGGTGCCTGATGGCCGCGCCCACCGTCTTCTCGGACTCCTACGTCGTCGCCAAGCGGAACATCATCAAGATCAAGCGCGTCCCCGACCTGCTGGTGTTCACCACGCTGTCGCCGATCATGTTCGTCCTGCTGTTCGCGTTCGTCTTCGGCGGCGCGATCGCGGTGCCGGGCGGGACCGACCCCGACGCCTACCGCGAGTTCCTCATGGCGGGGATCTTCGCGCAGACCGTCATCTTCGGCGCCACGATCACCGGCGCCGGCCTGGCCGAGGACATCAAGAAGGGGATCATCGACCGGTTCCGGTCACTGCCGATGGCCCCGTCGGCGGTCCTGACCGGCCGGACGGTCTCCGACGTGGCAAACAACATCCTGGTGCTCATCGTCATGTCGCTGACCGGGCTCCTGGTCGGCTGGGCCATCCACAGCTCGCCGGCCGAGGCAGCTCTCGGCTTCCTCCTGCTGCTGATCTTCGCCTACTCGGTCTCGTGGATCATGGCGTGGCTCGGCATGCTGGTGCCCAGCGTCGAGGTGTTCAACAACGCCACGTTCATCGTGATCTTTCCGCTGACGTTCGTGGCCAACACCTTCGTCCCTCTGGAGACGCTCCCGCCGGCATTGCAGACGTTCGCCGAATGGAACCCGGTCTCCGCCGTGACCCAGGCGTCCCGCGAGCTGTTCGGCAACATCCCCGAGGGGGTGCCCGCCCCGGACGTGTGGCCGCTGCAGAACCCCGTGCTCTACACGCTGATCTGGTCGGCGATCTTCATCATCGTGTTCGTCCCGCTGGCGAACTACCAGTACCGCCGCTCGACGAGCCGCTGACGACGGGTGCCGCCCTCTCCCGTCGGAGAGGGCGGTTCCGTCAGATGGGCTCCAGCGTCGACCAGCCTCGGGCACGCGCCGCCGCGGCGGCGAGCACGCCGGTGACCGCGCTCGGACTGTGCAGGTGTCCGGCCAGCACCGCGTCGACGGCGTCGTCGAGCGGCACCCACCGCGGCACCATGGTCGCTTCCTCGTCCGTCCGCGTGAAGCGGTCGGCATCGGCGACGGGCCGCAGGTCACGCGCCAGGAAGACGCGGATCCGCTCGTCCGAGCCGCCCGGCGTCGTGTAGAAGTCCACGAGGCGCCACCAGGAGCCGGCGACGAGGTCGGCCTCCTCGGCGAGCTCGCGCGCGGCCGCCAGGACCAGCTCCTCGTCCGGCACGTCCCGCAGGCCGGCGGGTGGCTCCCACAGGACGGAGCGCACCGGGTGCCGGTACTGCGAGAGCAGCAGCACGCGGTCGTCGTCGTCGAGCGCGATGACCGCGACGGCACCCGGGTGCGCGACGTACTCGCGGAGCACCTGCGTGTCGCCGAGATCCACCACGTCCCCGATGAGGTCGAAGATCCTGCCCGCGTGGATCACCTCGTGCGAGACGACCGGACGGACCGCCTCGACGTCGCGCAGCATCAGGACTCGTCGCCCCGCTGGGCCAGCGCGGCCTCGATCAGGCCGGCGAACAGCGGGTGCGCACGCGTGGGACGCGACTTGAACTCGGGGTGCGCCTGCGTGGCCACGTAGTACGGGTGCACGTCGCGCGGCAGCTCGACGAACTCCACGAGCGACGTGTCGGGCGAGACGCCCGAGATGACCAGGCCGGCCTCCTCGAGCTTGTCCCGGTAGGCGTTGTTCACCTCGTAGCGGTGCCGGTGGCGCTCGGAGACGCGGGTCGCGCCGTACGCCTCGGCGACGACCGACCCGGGCGTCAGGACCGCCTCGTAGGCACCCAGCCGCATGGTGCCGCCGAGGTCGCCGTCGCCGCCCACGATCGCGAGCTGCTCGGCCATCGTGGCGATGACCGGGTGCGCGGGGTCGGCGTCGAACTCGGACGACGACGCACCGTCGAGGCCGAGGAGCGTGCGCGAGTACTCGATCACCATGCACTGCAGCCCGAGGCAGATGCCGAGAGTCGGGACCAGGTTCTCGCGGGCCCACCGCAGCGCACCGAGCTTGCCCTCGATGCCGCGGACACCGAAGCCACCGGGCACCAGCACGGCGTCCACACCCTCGAGCGCGAGCCGCGCACCCTCGGGGGTCTGGCAGTCGTCGGAGGTCACCCAGCGGATGACGACCTTGGTGTCGTGGTGGAACCCGCCGGCGCGCAGTGCTTCTGTGACGGACAAATACGCGTCGGGCAGGTCGATGTACTTGCCGACGAGTGCGACCTCGACGCGGTGGGCGGGCTGGTGCACGCGGTGCAGCAGCTCGTCCCAGCCCTTCCAGACGACGTCGCGGAACGGGAGGCTGAGCCGCTGGACGACGTACGCGTCCAGACCCTCGGAGTGCAGCACGCGCGGGATGTCGTAGATGCTCGGGGCGTCCTTGGCGGTGACGACGCCCTCGACGTCCACGTCGCACATCAGCGCGATCTTGCGCTTGGTGGCCTCGGGGACGTCGCGGTCGGCGCGCAGGACGATCGCGTCCGGCTGGATGCCGATGCTGCGCAGGGCGGCGACGGAGTGCTGCGTCGGCTTCGTCTTGAGCTCGCCCGACGGGCCGATGTACGGCACCAGGGAGACGTGCAGGAAGAAGCAGTTGTCCCGCCCGAGGTCGTGCCGCACCTGGCGGGCAGCCTCGAGGAACGGCAGCGACTCGATGTCACCGACCGTCCCGCCGATCTCCGTGATGATCACGTCGATGTCCTCGTGCGCCTGCTGGCGCATGCGGGTCTTGATCTCGTCGGTGATGTGCGGGATCACCTGGACGGTGTCGCCCAGGTACTCGCCGCGACGTTCCTTCGCGATGACCTGCGAGTAGACCTGACCGGTCGTCACGTTGGCCGAGCCCACGAGGTCCACGTCGAGGAATCGCTCGTAGTGGCCGACGTCCAGGTCCGTCTCGGCACCGTCCTCGGTGACGAAGACCTCACCGTGCTGGAACGGGTTCATGGTGCCCGGGTCCACGTTCAGGTACGGGTCGAGCTTCTGCATCGTGACGCGGAGGCCACGGGAGCGAAGGAGTCGGCCGAGGCTGCTCGCCGTCAGACCCTTGCCGAGGGAGGAGGCGACACCCCCGGTGACGAAGATGTGCCGGGTCGTGGATTCCGACCGCCCGGAGAGTCGATGCGCGCGCTCTGTCACGGGATTCCAACCTACCCGACGAACGCCGGAAGCCGGAGTGCCGGACGGGGTGAGTCCGGACACGTCGCCCGTCAGGACAGCGGCGCACCGGGGTTCGCAGGATCCGTGACGGGCACCTGCTCCGGAGGCCGCGGCTGCGCCTCGATGGTCCGGAAGTCCCGCACCGTGGCGCGGTCACCGGCGAGCACCGCGCCCGCGACGACGAACGCCGCGATGACGGCGCCACCCGCTGCTGCGCCGACCGCGGTGACCGGGCCGTGACCGGCGAGCTCCGCGACGGCGTCGACGACCCACCGTCCGGCGAGCGCGGCCACGCCGGCGCCGAGGACGAGCACGACCGCCGAGCGGACGAGGCCTCGGGTGGCGGGACGCCCCGCGGCGCGACGCAGCAGGACCACGGCGAGGAGGCCGCCGAGGAGCATGCCGAGGGAGCCTGCCTGCGCGAGCGCCAGGAGGGTTGCTGCGGGGTCGTCGCCCGCCGGTGCGAGCACGGCCGCGAGCACCGGCGTCGCGACGACGACGGAGCCCCAGCCCACGACGTTGGCGGTGATCGCCGACCGTCCGCGCTCGAGCGCGTACAGCGCGCGGGACGCGTGGAACATCAGCGCGAACCCCAGCAGCCCGGGGGCCATCCAGGTGATCGCGGTGGTCATCGCGTCCAGGGCCGGACCACCGCCCGTGAGGACGGCGAAGATGTCGGTGACGGCCGGTGCGACCGCCACCAGCACGGCCGCACCCAGAGCCGCCGCCGCCAGGACGGCACGCAGGGTGCCGGACGCCATCCGGGCGAACGCGTCGTGCTCCCCGGACGCAGCCCGCTGGGCGAGGCGGGGGAACGTCGACGTGGCCAGCGGGACGACGAGCACGGCGTACGGCAGGAGGTACACCTGCTGCGACCAGAGGTAGACCGACCACGTGCCGACGCTGCCGCGTTCGCTGGCCACCCACAGCGCGACCAGCACCGAGAGCTGCTGCGCCACGAGCGAGCCGACGCCGGCGAACGCCAGCGCAGCCAGCCGCCTGCCCACCCCGGGCGGGAACCGCAGCGTCGGCCGGATCCGCACGCCGAGCCGGTGGACCGGCACGAACATCGGGAAGCACATCGCCGCGACGCCGAGCGTGGTCCCCCACCCCAGGACGGCGAGCGCACCGTCCGTGACGGCGGCGGGATCGTCGAGCTCACCGTCGGACAGCACCGCGTAGACCAGGTACGTGGTGATCACGACCACCGACGAGAGCACGGGGGCGAACGCCGGCCAGAAGAACTTCTTGTGCGCCTGCAGCACCGCGTACAGCAGCACCGCGACGCCGTACATCGGGACCTGGACGGCGAACACGGCGATGAAGAACTGCAGGAGCCCGCGCTCGGCGTCGTCGAGCTTCGGCCACACCGACGCGATCAGCCCGCTGGCGGCCGCGAGCGCCGCGCCGAGCGGGACCAGGACCAGCAGCGTCCAGCCGAACGTCGCCGACGTGATCGCGTCGACGTCCTTGCGCAGTGCACGGGACACCGGCAGCGCCAGCACCGGGATGAGCGCACCGGCGAGCGCGCCGCCGGCCGCGACCTCGAACAGGACGTTGGGCAGCGTGTTCGCGGCGTTGTAGACCCCGCCGATGCTCCCCTCGCCGAACGCGAGCGCCTGGACGAGGTACCGGCCGAACCCGAGGACGCGGCTCAGGACCGTCACGGCCGCGATCATGACCGCGGCGCCACCGAGCCCGGCGAGCAGGCGCCGTGCTGCGGGGCTCACGCGGACCGGTCCACCGGCGCGTCGACGGGCCGCCGACCCCAGCTGTCGACCTCGCGCAGCACGGGGGTGCGCTCGATCACGCGCGTGAAGCTGACCTTCTCGCTCGCGACGGTCAGCGCGACGACCACGCCGAGCGCTGCCAGCCGGACGGGTCGGGGGGCGCTCAGCACCACCGCCGCGCCCAGGGTCGCGCCGAGCGCGTTGGCGCCGCCGTCGCCGAGCATGTCGGCCTCCGCCAGGTCCTGGTCCATCGCGGCACCCACGACGCCGAGCACGGCAGCTCCGGCACCGGCACCGTCACCCGCGCCCAGACCGAGCGGGGCCGCGACGAGCGTCGCTGCCTTGAGGGCGCGACCGGGCCGCAGGTCGAGGAGGTTCAGCAGGTTGGCGCTCGACGCGACGAGCGCACCCGACGCGGCGACGTCGGCCAGCCAACCGACCGTCGGACGACGGGTGCCGTCGGCCCGGTGCAGGGGCGTCGCGGCGGCGGCGGCGACGAGCGCGCCGGCACCTATGCCCAGCACCTTCAGGCCACCCGTGGTGAGCTCCCCGCGCGCGAGCGCGCCGAGGTGACCGCGCAGCCCCTTGCGTCGCGTCGTGGTGTCCTCGCCGAGGTCGTCCACCAGACCGAAGGCAGCACCCGACGCGGTCGCGACGCTGAGCGCCACGGCTCCCCGTGTCGAGGGTGCGCCGACCAGGCCGCCCGCGAGCAGACCCGCGGCGACGGCCGGTCCCTCCAAGAGGCTGATCGGCTCGCCCCGGTGGTTCGTGCGGGTCCAGCGCGCCTGGCCACCCGGCGCCTGGGCGTCCAGGACGCCACGCACGGCCGCGGTCACCGCGCTCGCGACGACACCCGTGAGGATGCGCCGCGGCAGGCCGACGGTCACCCCTCGGTCCCGGCGGTCGCCCCCGTGCCCTCGGGAACCCGCGGCGTCCGGTCGACCGGGGGCAGCTCCACGGCCGCGGGCAGCGGCGTCTCGTCCTCACCGAAGCCGTAGTGGCCGTTGGTCCCCGCGATCCGGCCTGCGAGGGCGAGCGGCACGTTGACCTGCCCGGTGACCACGGCGGTGCCCGAGACGGTCGTCACGGTCGCCGCCAGCTCCTGGTCGGCGAGCACCGCGTCGGTGAGGCTGCCCTCGCCGCGCGGGCCGTCGGCCAGCACCGCGCCCGACGACAGCTCCTGGGCGGCGCTCAGCACGGCGAGCTGCGCCGCGACGGACTCGGCGGGCACCGCGGTGGGTGTCGCGTCCTCCGCGACCGGCTCGAGCGGCACACCGAGGACGACGATCGCGTCGGCGGGCACGGTGACCTGGTCCGCGACCGTCACCAGCGGGCTGTCGCTCTCGCCCGACGACAGGAGCTGCAGCAGCACGGACGCGTCGTCGGACAGCACGTCCGGGTTGCTCGGGTCCGACGTGACGAGCGCCTGCACGAGGGCGGAGGCCAGCTCCTCCTCCACGCCGGCGTCGTCGGCCGGGACCGGGTCGAGGTACGTGAGCAGCTGACCGACCAGGGCCTGCCGGAAGGTCCGCGCGTCCGGGTCTCCCCACGTCTCGGTCAAGGTCACGTGCGCGGTGACGCTCGCACCGGACTGGGCGAGCCGCTCGTCGATCGCGGTCCGGATCGCCTCGTCGACCTCACCGAGCGCGATCACGGCCACGCGGCGGTCGGCGAGCGAGCCGTCGAGCAGCTGCGGACCCGCGGCGTCGATGTACGTCTCGGCGTCCTGGAGCGCGCCGGTGGTCGTGTCGAGCTCGGCACGCAGGGCGTCCTTCTCCCCGCGCAGCTGCTCGACCTGGCCGGTGAGCGTGTCCCCGATCGTCTCCTTGAGAGGTCCGGCGCCGAGCGCGATTCCGACGGCGAGCGCGAGGAAGACCGAGATGAGCGAGACGATGTGGTACCGGAAGTCGATCACAGTGCGAGGTCTCCGTCGAGTACGTCACCGGCGGGGACCGGGACCAGGTGCAGGGTGAGGGCAGCGACCGGGGTCATCCGAACAGACCGCCGATCCACGACGTGATGTCGTCGATGCGGGCGCCCGAGAGGCCGATCAGGGTCTGACCCGCCGCGGTCGACGCGAGCGCCACGCCGAGGGCGAGGAGTCCGGCGAGGACCAGGAGCGTGAGCTGGACGTTCGAGATCCGGTTCCGGTAGAGCCGCGAGACACCCTTCGCGTCGACGAGCTTGCTGCCGACCCGCAGCCGCGTGAGGAAGGTGCTCGCCATGCCGGAGCGGCCCTTGTCGAGGAACTCCACGAGCGTGGCGTGCGTGCCGACGGCGACGATGAGCTCCGCGCCCTTGTCGTCGGCGAGGAGCATGGCGACGTCCTCGCTCGTGCCGGTCGCCGGGAACACGACGTGCTTGACGTCGAGCTGTTCGACGCGGGCGAGCCCGGGCGCACGGCCGTCGCGGTAGGCGTGCACGACGACCTCCGCGCCGCACATCAGGGCGCGGTCGGAGACGGAGTCCATGTCGCCGACGATGAGGTCGGGCTTCCACCCGGCGTCGAGGATCGCGTCCGCTCCCCCGTCGACCCCGATGAGCACCGGCCGGTACTCACGGATGTACGGACGGAGCGTGACGAGGTCTTCCTTGTAGTGGTAGCCGCGCACGACGATGAGGACGTGCCGACCGTCGATCACGGTCGAGATGTCCGGCACACCGATCCCGTCGAGGAGCAGGTCCCGCTCGCGGCGCAGGTAGTCCATGGTGTTCGCCGCGAAGGACTCGAGCTGCACGGAGAGGCCGGCGCGGGCCTCCTCCATCGCCGCCGCCACGCTCGCCTCGGTCTGCAGCACACCCTCGGCGACGAGGGTGTCCCCGTCGTACACCGCGGCGTCGACGATCCGGAGCCGGTGCCCCTCGGTGACGGCCATGACGTCGGCCCCGAGGTCGTCGATCAGCGGGATGCCCGCCTCGACGAGGATCTCCGGGCCGAGGTTCGGGTACCGGCCCGACGTGGAGCGCGCCGCGTTGAGCACGACCGAGGGCTGGCATGCCACGAGCGCCTCGGCGGAGACCCGGTCGAGGTCGAGGTGGTCGATGACCGCGATGTCACCGGGCCGCAGACGCTTGGTCAGCGCCTTGGTCCGAGGGTCGACACGTGCCGGGCCGGCGGCGACGCCGGCTTCGGGCATGGCGGTGCGCTTGCGCAGGGAGGCTCTCATCGCCGCTCATCGTCCCACGGACGAGAGCTCGAGCAGTTCTGCAGCGTGCGTCCGCGCGGCGTCGGAGTCCTCCTGACCCGACAGCATGCGGGCGAGCTCGCGCACACGCTCGTCGCGCGTGACCAAACGCACGTCCGACTCGGTGACCACGTCGACCCCGTCGGCGGTCGACTTGGTCACCACGAGGTGGTGGTCGGCGAACGCCGCGACCTGCGCGAGGTGGGTCACGACGAGCACCTGGCTGCCCTGCGCGAGGGCCGAGAGCCTGCGGCCGACCTGGATCGCCGCCCGGCCACCGACACCCGCGTCGACCTCGTCGAAGACGAACGTGCCCGGCCGCGTGGCCCCGGGGGCCGTCGCGAGCGCGACCTCGATCGCGAGCATCACGCGGGACAGCTCACCCCCCGACGCACCCTTGCCGAGCGGTCGTGCGGGCGCCCCGGCGTGCGGGACGAGGAGCATCTCGACCCGGTCGGCGCCGTGCGGTCCGGGCTCGTCCGCGGGGTCGACGGTGACCCGCAGCTCGGCGCCGCCCATCGCGAGGCCGGAGAGCTCCTCGGAGACGACGGCGGAGAGCCGCTCGGCCCCGCCGCGCCGGCCTGCCGACAGTCCCTCCGCCAGCGTGCCCAGCTCGTCGTCGAGCCGACCGCGCGCCTCGCGCAGCTCTGCGATCCGTTCGTCCCCACCGTCGAGGTCGAGAAGGCGACGACCGGCGGTGTCCGCCCAGGCCAGCACCTCGTCCACGGTACTGCCGTAGCTGCGCGTCAGGCCGCCGAGCTCGGCCCGGCGGCGCTGGGCGGCGTCGAGGCGGAGCGGGTCCGCCTGCAGGTCCTCCAGGTACGCGGCCAGGTCCGTGGACACGTCCGCGAGCAGGTACCCGGCCTCGGCGATCCGCGTGGCCAGCGCGGCGAGCGCGGGGTCGTGGGTGCCCTCGTGCTCGAGCAGCCGGCGCGCGAGCTCGATCGTGCCGACCGCCGCGGCGCCCTCGTCGGCCCCGTCCTCCCCGACGAGCGCGGCGTGCGCGCCCGCCGCGGCCGTCCGGAGGTCCTCCGCGTGCGAGAGCCGGTCGACCTCCTCGGCGAGCGTGACGTCCTCCGCGGGCTGCGGGTCGACCCGCTCCACCTCGGCGAGCCCCAGTCGCAGGAGCTCGGCCTCGCGCGTCCGGTCCCGCGCCTGGTCGACGAGCTCGGTGAGCTCCGCGTCCACGCGTGCACGTTCCGCCCAGGCGGCGCGGTACCGGGCGAGGAGCTCGTGGTGTGCGGCCCCGACGAACTCGTCGAGCGCCTCCCGCTGCACGGCCGGCGACCGCAGCCGCGCCTGGTCGGCCTGTCCGTGCACGGTGACCAGCTCGTCGGCGAGCTCGGCGAGCATCCCCTGCGGCACCGACCGTCCGCCCACGTACGCCCGGGAGCGACCGGTCACGCCGTCGGTGCCGGCGCCGACGGTGCGCAGGATCACCAGGCTCCCGTCGTCGTCCAGCTCGGCACCCGCCTCCGCCGCCCGCTCGAGCGCAGCGCCGCCCGCGTCGAGCACGACACGACCCTCGACCGCCGCCGATGCCGACCCGACACGCACGGTCGCGGGGTCGGCCTTGCCGCCGAGCAGCAGGTTGAGCGCCGTGAGCACCATCGTCTTGCCGGCGCCCGTCTCACCCGTCAGGACGGTCAGACCCGGCCCGAGCTCGACGTGCGCCCGGCCGATGACGCCGAGGTTGTCGATGCGGATCTCCTCGATCATGCCGTCACCTCCGGGGGCGCAGGTCGTGCCGTCGGCCGTGGTGCGCTCGGGCGGCCGCGCCACCCGTCGACCGGGAGCCCGAACTTGTTCACCAGGCGCGTCGTGAACGGCGCCGGCGTCAGCCGTGCGAGGCGCACCGGGATGTCGCTTCGTGTGACCTCCACCCGTGACCCCGGGGGCACCTCGAGGCGTCGGCGTCCGTCGAGCGTCACCAGGCCTGCTGCCGGCGAGCGTTCGAGCACCTCGATCGCGAGCCTGCTGCGAGGCCCGACGACCAGGGGTCGCGCGAACAGGGCGTGCGCCGAGATCGGCACGAGGATCATCCCGTCCACGTCCGGCCAGACCACGGGACCACCGGCGGAGAACGCGTGCGCCGTCGAGCCCGTGGCGGTGGCCGCGACGACCCCGTCGCAGCCGAACGACGACAGCGGGTGGCCGTCGACCTCGAGCAGCACCTCGAGCATGCGCGACCGTTCGACCTTCTCCAGGGCGGCCTCGTTCAGCGCCCACCCGGTGCCGCTGCTCCCGTCCGGGCGGATGACCCGCACGTCCAGGGTGCCGCGCTCCTCGATGTCGAACTCGCCCGCGGTCAGGCGACGGACGGCCTCGCCGACGTCCTCCCGCTCGCTCTCGGCGAGGAACCCGACGTGCCCGAGGTTCACCCCGAGCAAGGGCACGGTGGTCCCGCGCGTGAGCTCGGCCGCGCGCAGGATCGTCCCGTCGCCACCGAGCACGATGGCGAGCTCGAACGTCGGCAGGTCGGCTGCGTCGGCGTCCTCCGCGGCCAGGACCGCCTCGACACCGGCGCGTTCCAGCTCCCGGACTGCCTCGTGGGTGGCCGACACGGCCTCCTCACGGCCACCGTGGGTGACGACCAGGGCACGACGGCTCACGTGGCCACCTCTCCGTCCGCGAGCACGGCGTCGCGGATGCGATCGACGGGCACCTGTACCGGACCGGCGTCGTCGGGCCGGGCCAGCCACAGGAAGAACTCGACGTTCCCGCTCGGTCCGGGCAGCGGGCTCCGGACCACCGCGCGCACCGCGAGTCCGAGCTCGGCGGCAGCGCGGGCGACACCGACCACCGCGTCCACCCACAGCCCGGGCAGGCGGACGACCCCGCCGGACCCGAGACGGTCGCGCCCGACCTCGAACTGGGGCTTCACCATCAGCAGCAGGTCCGCGTCGGGGCGGGCCACGGCGACGAGCGCGGGGAGCACGAGCGTCAACGAGATGAACGAGAGGTCCGCGACCACGAGGTCCGGTGCCGGGGTGACGTCGCCCGTGGTGAGCGTCCGGACGTTGACACCCTCCCGGACCTCGACCCGCGGGTCCTGGCGCAGCGCGTCGACCAGCTGGTCGTGCCCGACGTCGACCGCGACCACCCGCGCCGCGCCACGGCGCAGCAGCACGTCGGTGAAGCCCCCGGTGCTCGCACCCGCGTCGAGGCAGTGCCTCCCGGCCACGACCGGACCGTCCGCGCCGAGCGTGTCGAGAGCACCCGCCAGCTTGAACCCGGCGCGTGAGGCATACCCGGGGTCTGCTTCGTCGGCCCGGACGACGACCTGCCGCTCGTCCGTGACCTGCACGGCGCTGCGGTCCGCTGCGGAGCCGTCGACGGTCACCCGGCCGGCGGCAATCAGCTCACCGGCGTGCCGGCGCGACCGGGCCAGACCGCGACGCACCAGCTCCGTGTCGAGGCGTGTGGTCACCGCGGGTCAGCCCTCCGCGTCCGCGAGCCGGTCCTGGAGCGCGCCGTGGACCGCGTCGAACACCGCGACATGGTCACGCAGCGGCTGGTCCTCGAGCCCGGTCAGTGCCGACAGCGCCTGGTCGACGGCGTCGTCCGACGTCGAGGTGAAGTCCGTCTCGCTCACTGCGCCGCCTCCCGACGTGGTCGTGTGCCCGTACGGTCCGCGGAACGCTGACCGACGGACCCGATGGGCACTGACGCGCCACGGGACGCGCCCACGCTACCTGGCGCAGCCCACAACGCCCTGCCGCCACACACAGCCTGGTCCTCCGGCCGCCGAGGTCAGTCCTGGACGAGCGCCGTCGCCAGCTCCGGGACGGTCGTCGGGTCGAGCTCCGCACCGCCGTCGACCGCGGCCCACGCCGCCGCGCACGCAGCCCGCACGA
Source organism: Cellulomonas sp. Leaf334 (assembly GCF_001424195.1). Lineage (GTDB taxonomy): Bacteria > Actinomycetota > Actinomycetes > Actinomycetales > Cellulomonadaceae > Cellulomonas. The sequence continues at coordinate 62,598 of NZ_LMOO01000010.1, forward strand.
CATCGATCTCGTCCTCGACGGTCGACGGCGTCCCGCGACCGAGCTCGAGCCGGCTGTCGAGCACGCGGGCCGACGCACCGCGAACGGTCCACCAGCCCTCGGCGGACTGCTGCGGCTCCGGGTGCGCGACCAGCAACGACCGCAGGTCGGCGCCGATCAGGTGCGGACGCTCCCCCGGCACGGCCAGCACGTCGTCGCGCGCCGAGCTCACACCCGTCAGCACGTGCAGGCCGATGTACCCGCCCGCCCGTGCGCCCGCGAGGTCCGTGTCGAGACGATCACCGATGACGAGCGTCTCCCGTGCCCCGACCCGCTCCACGGCCATGTCGTACATGGTGGGCGCCGGCTTTCCCGCGCTGTCCGGCGTCACGCCGGTCGCCGCCCGCACCGCGCCGACCAGCGAGCCGTTCCCCGGCGCGAACCCGCGCGCCGTCGGCAGGCTCAGGTCGAGGTTCGACGCCACGTGCCACGCACCGCGTCCGACGGCATAGGCCGCCTCCGCCAGCTGCGGCCAGCCCACCTCCGGCGCGAACCCCTGCGCGACCGCCGCGGGATCGTCGTCCGCGGACTCCACGACCACGTACCCCGCCGCCCGCACAGCCGTGACCAGTCCGGCCCCGCCGACGACCAGCACCTTCGACCCGCGCGGCAGCCGTGTCGCCAGCAGCTGCGCGGCCGCCTGGGCGGCCGTCATGACCTCCGACGGCTCCGCCGCGATGCCCAGCTCCGTGAGCTGGTCCGCGACGGACTCCGGCTCACGCGACGCGTTGTTGGTGACGAACACCAACCGCATGCCACGCACGCGCGCCGCCGTCAGCCCCTCGGCTGCGCCGTCGATCGGCTCGTGGCCACGGTAGGCCACCCCGTCGAGGTCGACGAGCGCGAGGTCGAACCGGTCTGCGAGCGGCGTCTGCGAACCGACGAGACCGCCCGTCACCGACCGCCCTCCGCCTCGTCCGTACCCGGCCCGGCCTGGTCGCGCGCCGCGTCGGGATCGGCGTCGTCCACCACGTCGGCACGTGCGTCTGTTCCGTCCGGACTGCCGCCGCCGTCCGAGCCGCCCACACCGTCCCCATCAGGTGCGTTCTCGGCGTCGTCCGCGGCCGTGACACCGCCTGCTTCAGCGGACACGTCGTCGACGTCGACTGCCGAGTCGGCCGCATCATGGGCCTCAGCACCGGCGTCGACATCGTGTTCTGCGTCGTCATCGGACTCGTCGTCGTCAGAGTCGTTCGCGCCCTCCGCCTCGGGCACGTCGTCGTACTCACCATCGGCGTCGAACTCGCTCAGGTCGAACGAGACGACCTCGTCCTCCAGCTCGACATCACCGGCGGCCTCGTCGAGCTGGTCCTGGGTGTAGGGCGCGAGCTCCGCGACTGCCTCGTCCGTCCGACCGGCCGCCTCCAGTGCGGCGGCCCGTGCCTGAGCCACGCGGATCGAGACGACACCGGTCCCCGCACGCACGGCCGGCGTCGAGAGCGCGGCCACGGCAGCGTCGGCCTGACCGAGGTCCAGGCGTGCGCCACTGACGACCATCGCGAGCTCGATCTTCGCCTCCGCGTCGAGGGTCTCGGCCTCCGGCTCCTGAGCCAGCGCGAGCGCCCGCTCGGGGCGGCCGAGGCCGCGTTCGCAGTCGGCCATGATCGCCAGGTGCTCCGACGAGCCGTTCAGCCGTCGCACCGTGCGCAGCTCCCGCAGCGCCTCGGCGTAGCGGCCCGTGCGGTACGCCGCGAGACCGGCCGCCTCCCGCACGACGTCGACGCGCCCCGCACGCCGAACTGCCGCCTGTGCGTGCTCGTACGCGAGCTCGGGCTGGGCGTCAAGGAGCCGGCCCACCATCACGAGGTGGCGGCCGACGCCGTCCGCGTTGTCCTTGCTCAAGGTGCGCAGGCGCCCACGGACGGAGCGGTCGAGGTCGCTGAACACGACCTCGTCCGGGATCTCGGGCGCGACGACGCGCTCCTCCTGCGGAGGACGCGTCAGCCGACGGTCGGCATCCTCCCGACGGTCCTCGCCGTGCGCGTGGCCCCGGCTCGAGCCGGACCGGTCGTCCCGACCGGACCCGCCGGAGGGCGGGCGACGATCACCCGTCGCCGGACGATCGGCCCGGTTGCCACCGGCCGCGGGACGGGAGTAGCTGCCTCGCTCGCCCGCGGGCCGAGCGGCTCGATCTGCGGACGGCGGACGCTGACCGCTCGACGACGGCCGGTCGCTCGGCGGACGCCGGTCGGTCGAGCTGCGCTCACCGGCGGAGCGACCACCCTGGCCCGACCGGTCGCCGGAGGACCGACGGTCATCGTCGGTCGTACGGCCGCCACCTGCGCGGTCGCCGCCAGAGGATCGGTCGGCACCACGGCTGCGGTCGCCGCCCCCAGCGGGGCGGTCACCATACGTAGGACGATCCGCACCACGGCTGCGGTCACCAGAAGAAGGACGCGCGCCGCGGTCGCCGCCGTACGCGGGGCGATCTCCGTAGCCGGAGCGCTGGCCACCGGACCGGTCGCCAGACGACGGCCGGTCAGACGACGGACGGCCGGCGCCGGACGGACGGTCGCCGGACGACCACCTGTCACCCGTGGGCCGGTCGCCGTACCCGGGACGCGAGCTCCCGGAGCGGTCGCCGTAGGACGGACGGTCGCCGGACGGACGACCCGACCGATCGCCGTAGCTCGGCCGGTCACCCCCGGCCGAACGGCTGCCGTAGGACGGACGATCGCCGCCACCCGACCGGCCTCCGGTCGACGGGCGGTCTCCGCCCGAGGGACGGTCGCCATAGCCGGCGCGCTCTCCACCTGACCGGGCACCGTACGAGGGACGGTCACCGCGTCCTCGGTCTCCCCCTCCCGGCCGGTCGCCGTAAGAGGGGCGGCGTGCCGTCGACGGACGGCCGCTGCCGGATCGGTCACCGTAGGACGGACGGCCACCGCCCGGGGCGCCGCGATCGCCAGCAGCACCAGACCGTTCGCCGTACGACGGCCGATCACCGGAACCACGACTGCCGTAGGACGGACGGTCTCCGCCCCCGGAGCGGTTTCCACTCGGGCGACCGCCGTACGACGGGCGATCTCCTCCGGGGCGGTCACCGTACTGGGGACGGTCGCCGCGCCCACGGTCACCCGATGCGCCACGGTCGCCGTACGAGGGACGGCCACCCGCATCCCGCCCGCCGGACGAGCGATCGTTGGAAGGACGGTTCCCGTACGACGGGCGGGACCGGTCACCGTAAGAGGGACGGTCAGCACCACGGCCCTGATCGCGACCGTCCGTGCGGTCGCCGTACGACGGGCGCCCGGTCGATCTTCCCCGGTCCCCGCCCTGGCGGTCACCGGAGGACGGACGCTCGCCGCCACCGCTGCGGGTCCCGGAACTGCCGCGGTCACCGTACGAGGGACGGTCGCCGCGTCCGTAGGCGGGTCGGTCACCGCCGGACCTGGTGCCGTACGACGGTCGGTCGCCACCGGACGAGGATCTGTCCGCGCCGCGCGAGTCACCAGCGCGGCCGGCGGACGAGGGACGGAAGCCACGATCGTCGCCGGGCGGACGCCCGCCGGACGACGGACGGTAGCCCCGCTCGCTTCCGGAGCTGTACGACGAACCGCCTGACCGCGGCCGTCCGCTACCTCCGGCAGACGCACCTCGGGGTGCTCCGCCACCGCCTCGCGAGTCACGTGCCGAGCTGTTGTTGCCGTCGGGTCGGCCTCGGTCCGCCCCACCCGACCGGCCGCGGCCGTCGGGTGTGCTCCCGGCACGATTCTCGCTGTTCATCTGTGTGCTCTCCTCGTCGCGATCGACCGCCCCATCGTCTCATCCCCGGCTCCGGGTGCCGGTCGGCAACCAGCGGGCCGCACCGACGACGCGGAACGGGGACGACACTGCGGTGATTCCTGGTGATCAATACGCCCGACGTTGCGCGCACAAAGCTGCTGGGGAAACAGAAAGAGCCACCCCCGTAGGGGTGGCTCTTCCTGAATGATGTCCGGCGGCGTCCTACTCTCCCACACCCTGGCGAGTGCAGTACCATCGGC
>NZ_LMOO01000011.1 GCF_001424195.1 Cellulomonas sp. Leaf334
CGTCGAGCTCGCAGGTCATGACCATCAACGGCGGCGGCGCCAAGGGCGCGTCCGACAAGGTCTTCCAGCACAACGGCCCCGGCAAGTTCGTCATCAAGAACTTCCAGGTGACGGACTTCGGCAAGCTCTACCGCTCGTGCGGGAACTGCTCCAAGCAGTACGCCCGCACCGTCGTCATCGACAACATCAAGGTGACCGCCCCGGGCAAGTCCCTGGTCGGGATCAACNTACCGCTCGTGCGGGAACTGCTCCAAGCAGTACGCCCGCACCGTCGTCATCGACAACATCAAGGTGACCGCCCCGGGCAAGTCCCTGGTCGGGATCAACTCCAACCTCGGTGACAAGGCCACGATCACGAACGTGTCGATCTACAACGACTCGTCCAAGAAGATCATGATCTGCGAGGAGTACAAGGGCGTGACCTCGGGCGAGCCGTCGAAGATCGGCTCCGGACCGTCGTCCGCGTGCGGGTACTCGACGTCGTCCATCTCCTACAAGTGACGGCCCGGCCCACCGCACTCCCCTCGTGGGGGTGCGGTGGGCCGCTCGTCGTTCACTGCCAGACGGTCGCCTTCGCGTCCGGCTCGTTCAGCGGCTTCGGGGCTGCGGGCGCGGGCCCGGCGGCGGCCAGGTCGCGGACGTTCTTCTGCACGGCGACCACCGAGAACAGCGCCATCGTGAAGCTCAACCCGAAGAAGCCCTTCTCCGACAGCTCCAACGGCGCGTTGCCCAGCGCGATCGACACGAGGACCAGCGAGGTCAGCACCATCGCCCACGCCAGGCCCAGGAAGATCCCCGTCACCGGCACGCCCTCGGCGCGGTCACGGACCGACTTCTGCACCGCGATGGCGGAGAACAGCCCGAGCAGGAGCAGCGTGCCGAGGAACCCCTTCTCCGCCGGGTCCAGCTCGGCGTTCCACAGCCCGACGCCGTAGGCGAGCAGCGCGATGACGAGAGCCACCCATGACGCACCGACGAACGCGGCGGTCGGTCGGGCGGGGACGGGTTGCTGCTGCGACATGGGACGCTCCGGTGGTCGGGCTGCCGGCATCGTGCCAGCCGCGGCCCCGATGGTGGTGGTCCGAGGTAGTACTACGCAAGCACCTCAGCGGACGAACCTTCGGTCGGCGTAGTTGCGGGCGGGACTGAGAAGGCGCGACAGCGCGCCCGCCGGTTCCCTAGGGTGCGACGCGTGACCGACGCCTCGCCGCCCGCGCTCCCCGGGCTGGCGGCCGCGCAGCGGACCGCTGTCGACGCGTGGTTCCCGGGCGCCGAGCTCGTCGCGGACCACAGCTGGGTGCTCCTCGGCCGGACCGTGCTCCGGCTGCGCCACGAGGGCCGCGACGTCGTCGTGAAGGCCGGGCGGCCCGACGACCACCACATGGACCGGGAGATCGCGGCGCACGCCGAGGTGGTCGCCCCGCTCGCCGACCGCGCGCTCGCCCCCCACCTGCTGCGTGCCGAACCCAGCCTCCGACTGCTCGCGACCACCTGGCTGCCCGGTCTGCTCGTCGAGGGCACCCCCGCCGAGCACGAGCCGCAGGTGTACCGGCAGGCCGGTCGCCTGCTCGCCCTGTTCCACGCCCAGCAGAGCCGGCCCGGTGGCGACCACGAGCTGCGCGCCGACGCCAGGTCGCTGGCGTGGCTCCAGGGGGAGCACCGCATCCCCGACGACGTGGTCGCCCGCCTCCGGGCCGAGCTCGCGCACCCCGTGCCGCCGCGCCCGCTCGTCCCCACCCACGGCGACTGGCAGCCCCGCAACTGGCTGGTCGACGACGGGCGCGTCGCGGTCATCGACTTCGGCCGCACGGACTGGCGTCCGGCCGCGACCGACCTCACCCGGCTGCACGCGAAGCAGCTCCGCGGCCGACCCGACCTCGAGCGGGCGCTCCTCGACGGGTACGGCGGCGACCCGCGCGAGCCGCTGACGTGGCGGCGGGACCGGTTGCGCGAGGCCGTCGGGACCGCCGTGTGGGCGTACAAGGTGGGCGACGCGGGGTTCGAGCAGGAGGGTCACCGGATGATCGCGGACGTGCTGGACGGCGACTGACCCAGTGCCTGGTCGGCCATGATGTGCGCATGTTCGGACGACGTCGTCGCGGCTCTGCACGTGCTCGCTCCCGGGACCCTCTCGGCGGAGGTGCTCTGATCGACGCCCGGTCCGTGTCCATCGACGTGCGGGGTGAGCTCGCCGATCCCGAGCTCGATGCGCTGCACGCCGCCGCGTTCGGTCATCCGGTCACACCGACGCCCTGGCGTCAGCGCCTGGCGGGCCACAGCCTCACGTGGGTCACGGCCCGCCTGGACGGTCGGCTCGTCGGCTTCGTCAACGTGGTCGGCGACGGCGGTGTGCACGCGATCCTGCTGGACACCTGCGTCGCACCCGACGCGCAGGGGCGAGGCGTCGGGCGTGCGCTCGTCCGCGCCGCGGCCGACGAGGCGCGGAGGTCGGGCTGCCACTGGCTGCACGCCGACTACGAGTCCCACCTGGTCGACTTCTACGAGGGCGCGTGCGGGCTGCGGCACAGCGAGGCCGGGCTGATCCGGCTGGCGTGATCCACGTGCTGGGTCAGTCGTCGAAGACGTGCCAGCAGATGGCGCTCCGCAGCCGTCAGGAGGCGGTGGTGCTCGTCGGTCAGCGTGCCTCCGCGTCGGACGGTGATCAGGCGGGGGTCGCGCTCGGTCGGGAGGATGGGCACACCCGTTCCTACCACCAGGAATCGATCGCACCCGGGTATGGTTGAAGGGTCAACTACTGATGATCGAGGAGAACCCCGTGACCACCCTCCAGCTCGGCCTGGACTCGTTCGGCGACCGCCCCCAGGGCCCCGACGGCGAGCTCGTCTCGCACGCCGCCGCGATCCGCCAGGTCGTCGAGGAGGCCGTCCTCGCCGACCAGGTCGGCGTCGACGTCATCGCGCTCGGTGAGCACCACCGGCCCGAGTACTCCGTCTCGTCGCCCGAGACCGTCCTGGCCGCCATCGCCGCCCGCACCTCCCGCCTCCGGCTCGGCTCCGGGGTCACGGTGCTCAGCTCCGACGACCCCGTGCGTGTGTTCCAGCGCTTCGCGACGCTCGACGCGATCTCCGGGGGACGCGCGGAGGTCATCCTCGGCCGCGGCTCCTTCACGGAGTCGTTCCCGCTGTTCGGCTACGACCTCGCCGACTACGACGTGCTCTTCGAGGAGAAGATCGAGCTGTTCTCCCGACTCCTCACCGAGCAGCCCGTCACCTGGTCCGGCACCACGCGCCCGGCCCTGCACGACGCCGACGTCTTCCCCAAGACCGAGTCCGGCCACCTGACCACCTGGGTCGGCGTCGGCGGCTCGCCGCAGTCCGTCGTCCGCACCGCCCAGTACGGCTTTCCCTTGATGCTCGCGATCATCGGCGGGGACCCGCAGCGCTTCGCGCCGTACCTCGACCTGTACCGCCGCGCGGCCGAGCAGTTCGGCACCACCGCGCACCCCGTCGGCATGCACTCCCCCGGGTTCGTCGCGGACACCGACGAGGAAGCCGTCGAGATCTTCTGGCCGCACTACCGCCTCCAGCGCGACCGGATCGGTGCGCTGCGCGGCTGGCCGCCCGTGCGTCGCGAGGAGTTCGACGCCGAGGTCGCGCACGGCTCCCTGTACGTCGGGTCCCCGCAGACCGTCGCGCAGAAGATCGCCCGGGCCGTCACCGCGCTCGGGGTCGGCCGGTTCGACCTCATCTACACGACCGGCGCCCAGCCGGCCGACGCGCGTCTGCGCAACGTCGAGCTCTACGGCACCAAGGTCATCCCCATGGTCCGCGACCTGGTGGCCGACGCGTGACGACCCTCGGCATCCTCGGCGCGGGCAAGGTCGGCACCGTCCTGGCCCGCCTGGCCGTCGCCGCCGGGTACCGGGTGCTCGTCGCGGGCTCCGGCGACCCGGCGAAGATCGCCCTCACGATCGAAGTCCTCGCCCCCGGCGCGGCCGCGGTCACCGCGCTCGACGCAGCCTCCGCCGACGTCGTCATCCTTGCGCTGCCGCTGGGCAAGTACCGCGACCTCCCGGTCGACGCCCTGGCCGGGAAGCTCGTCGTCGACGCCATGAACTACTGGTGGGAGATCGACGGCCTGCGCGACGACCTCACCGACCCCCGGACCACCACCAGCGAGCTCGTCCAGGAGCACCTGACCGGGTCCCGTGTCGTGAAGGCGTTCAACCACATGGGCTACCACGACCTCGACGGCGAGGCCCGGCCCGTCGGGGCGCCCGAGCGCAAGGCGATCGCCGTCGCGGGCGACGACCCGGCCGACACCGCAGCCGTCTCGACGCTCGTCGACCGCCTCGGGTTCGACCCCGTCGTCGTCGGACCGCTCCGCGCCGGTGCCCACCTCCAGCCCGGCACCCCCGCGTTCGGTGCCAACGTGACCGCGCCCGCGCTCGCCGTGCTGGTCGACAACGACCCGAGGCTCGACCCGGTCTAGCGCCGGCCGCCCGGGGTCACCAGCCCGGACTCGTAGGCGAGGACGACGAGCTGGCCCCGGTCGCGGGCGTGGAGCTTGGTCATCGCGCGGTTGATATGGGTCTTCGCGGTCATCGGGGTGATCACCATGCTTGCGGCAACCTCGTCGTTGGACAGCCCCTCCGCGACCAGGGCGACCGCCTCGCGCTCGCGGTTGGTCAGCGCGTGCAGGGCCGTGCCGACGCCCCGGCGTGGCGGCTGGGAGACGAACCGGTCGATCAGCCGGCGCGTGATCGACGGGGAGAGCAGGGCGTCGCCGCGTGCCGCGACGCGAACGGCGTGGAGCAGGTCCTCCGGCTCGATGTCCTTGACGAGGAAGCCCGCTGCCCCCGCACGGAGAGCGTCGAGGACGTACTCGTCGAACCCGTAGGACGTCAGGATCACGACGTGCACCCCGGCGAGGCCCGGGTCCAGGGCGATGCGTCGGGTGGCCTCGATGCCGTCGACGACGGGCATCCGGACGTCGACCAGCGCGACGTCCGGGAGCAGCTCGCGCGCGAGCGCGACCGCGTGCTCACCGTCGCCCGCCTCGCCGACCACCTCGATGTCCTCCTCAAGGTCGAGCAGCGCCCGGAACCCGCTGCGCAGCAGCGGCTGGTCGTCGACGAGCAGGACCCGGATCACGACGCGCTGCTCACCGGGAGCTCGGCCCGCACGGAGAACCCGCCCTCGTCGCGTGGTCGCGCGCGCAGGAGCCCGCCGAGGGCCGCGACCCGTTCCTGCATCCCGAGCAGCCCCACCCCCAGCACCGGGACGCTGCCGGGCGCGGCGCGGCCGTCGTCGTCGATCTGCACCGTGAGCACGTCCCGTCGGCAGTCGATCGTGACCGACGCCGTGCTGGCGTCCGCGTGCCGGGCGACGTTGGTGAGGGCCTCCTGGACGATCCGGTACACGGTCCTGCTCACGGCGGCCGGGACGTCGGGGCGCTCGCCCGCCATCGTCAGCGTCGCGTGCAGCCCGATGGTCCGGGCGCCCTGCACGAGCTCGTGGACGTCGTCGAGGCCGCGCGGCTGGGTCGTGCCGTCCTCGCGCAGCGCCGTCAGCGTCGCGCGCAGCTCGCGCGTCGCCTCGCGCCCGGCCGCCTGGATGGCCAGCAGCGCCGCCGGCACCGGCTCACCTCGCCGGCGGGTGACGTGGACCGCGACCTCGGACTGCACCTTGATGACCGCGATCTGGTGGGTGAGCGAGTCGTGCAGCTCCCGCGCGATGTGCAGCCGCTCCTCGTCGGCACGGCGCCGCGCGACCTCCTCCCGGGTGCGCTCCGCCTCGTCGGCCCGCCGCTCGGCCTGCCGGAGCGCCTCACCCGCCGCGGCCGCCGCGACCAGCCACGCCAGCTCGAGCACGTCGCGCGCCTGCTCGAACGCCGCACCCGCGTCCTGCCCGGAGAGCAGGGCCACCGCCGGGAGCACGACGAGCACGGCGACACTCGCGATCAGGGTGGCCGCGCGGCGCCCCGCCCGCATCGCCGCGTACACCGCGACCAGGAAGGCCACGGCCGGCACGTCGAAGCCGGCCACCTGGGAGCCCACCGCGCACAGCCCCGTGACCGCCAGCACGAGGACGGGTGCACGACGCGCGGCGCCGAGTGCCAGGCCGCCGGCCGCCAGGAGGGCGAGGCCGAGCACGCCGCGTCCGCCGGCCGGGTGGTCGCCCGACAGCCCCGCGGCCACCTGCGCACCGGCCACGCCGACGGCGATCACCGCGTCCCTGACGGGAGCCGGGACGTCGAACCGTCGCGAGCCCATCCCGGCACCGTAGCCGGACACCTCCGACGGACGGATCCCGCCCGGGACGGACCGGCTCCTACCGCGAGCGCGGTAGGCGAGGCCCCGCTACGACCTCCGCGGCAGCGCCAAGAGCCCACGCCTGCCGGACGACCGAGGGGCTCCCCGACGACAGGCTTCGCAGGACACGCAACCCACCGACGAGGAGACAGATCATGCACGGAGCACCCGTCTCGTACGCAGCCGCAGCAGTCACCGGCCTCACCCCCGGCCGCATCGGGCCCACCGCCGTCGCCGTCGTCGCCCTGGTCGCCGTGGTCGTCGGCGGGCTGGCTCTCACCGGCCGGGCAGGGCGTTCGGGTGCCCTCGCAGCTCTCGTGCTGGGCCTGCTCGGCACCGTCGCCGGCGCGGTGTTCGCGGTGACCGCCCGCGGCGGCCTGGGCACGGGGAACGGGCTCGGCGGAGCCGTCGTGGCCGTGGCCCTCGGGTCCCTCGCCGTCGTGCTCGGCGGGCTGGCCCTCGCCCGGTCCCGGTCGGCGGCACGCCCACCGGTCTAGGCACGCCCGAAGCGCGCGCCCCAGTCCTGCACCATCGCGGCCAGCTCGGGGGGCGAGACGACCGTGAACTCCGCCCCGAGGGAGCCCAGCGCGAACAGCGGCCCCTCGAGCGAGTCCGTCTCCATCGTCAGCGTGCAGCGCGTCGACGCGTCGACGCGGACGTGGGCCCACCGGCCGACGACGGCGCGAACGGCGCCCGCCGACGTCTCGACCACCACCTCGACCCGGTGCCGACCGGCGTGCGCGTCGCCGAGGACCCGGCTGCGGACGCCACCCCGGCGGTCGCGTCGGGCTCGGTGCTCGTCATGCACGATGCATCGGCACGAGGCGACGAGAAGCGGAGCACGTCCAGCGTCTTCCACGGCAGCGGGTACATGGTCTGCACAGCAGCAACAGAACCGTGCACCCGGAGAACACTGCGCGTAACCCGCCGGTGCCACAGTGCTCTCCAACCGGTCGGACGAACCGGACACGCGACGAGGGACGAGGTGGCGTCATGACGGCTCCGGACACGATCGTGCTCATCCACGGCTTCTGGGTCACACCCCGCTCCTGGGAGGGCTGGAAGGCGTACTACGAGGCCAAGGGCTACACGGTCCACACGCCCGGCTACCCGGGGTTCGAGGTGGAGGTCGAGGCGCTGCGCGCGGACCCGACACCGATCGCGAACCTCACGGTGGACGCGATCGCGTCTCACCTGGACGAGTTCATCAGCTCGTTGGACACCCCCACGAAGCCGATCCTGATGGGCCACTCGGCGGGTGGGACGTTCCTGCAGCTCATGCTCGACCGCGGGCACGGGAGTGCCGCGGTCGCGCTGAACTCGGCGCCGGTCGAAGGCGTGCTCGTCACCCCGTGGTCGCAGCTCAAGTCGGTGTTCCCCGTCGTGAAGAACCCGGCGAACCATCACCGCGCGGTCGGTCTGTCGTTCGAGGAGTGGACGTACGCGTTCACCAACACGTACACGCCGGAGCAGTCGCGGGAGTTCTACGACAGGTACCACATCCCCGCGTCGGGCCGGGTGCTGATCGACTCGGTCCTGGCGAACGTGCAGCCGGGCCACCAGGACGCGTGGGTCGACTTCCACAACCCGAACCGGGTGCCGCTGCTGTTCCTGTCGGGCTCGGAGGACCACATCATGCCGCCCTCGGTGCAGGCGTCGAACGCGAAGCACTACAAGGGCGAGGGAACGGTCACCGAGCACGAGACCTACGACGGGCGGCCGCACCTCATGGTCGCGGGTCCCGGCTGGGAGGAGATCGCCGACCGCGCGCTGGAGTGGGCACTCGCTCACGCCACCTCGAACGCCACGTCCGCCTGACGGTGTCCAGCCTGACGTTCACGCACATCGGGGGCCCGACGGCACTCCTCGAGGTCGACGGCTGGCGCATCCTGACCGATCCGACGTTCGACGCCCCCGGCCGGACCTACGCGTTCGGCTGGGGGACGTCGTCGCGCAAGACGGCCGGTCCGGCGCTGTCCGTGGAGGAGGTGGGTCCGGTCGACGCGGTCCTGCTCAGTCACGACCACCACGCGGACAACCTCGACGACGCCGGTCGCGCGATGCTCGCCGGGGTCCCGACGGTCCTCACGACCGTTCCGGGCGCCCGCCGGCTGGGCCCTCCAGCCGTGGGCCTGCACCCGTGGGAGGTGACGACGCTGACGCACCCCGACCGGCCGACGCTGACGGTCACGGCGACTCCCGGCCGGCACGGTCCCGTCGGCGCACAGGCGCTCGTGGGTGCCGTCACCGGCTTCGGCCTGACGTGGGAGGGCCAGGAGCACGGGGCGGTGTGGGTCACCGGTGACACGGTGCTGACCTCCGAGGTGCGTCGGGTACCGGAGCGACTCCAGGTGGGCACGGTGGTCGTGCACCTGGGCGGGGTCCGGTTCCCCACGACCGGCCCCCTGCGCTACACGATGACGGTCGCGGACGGGCGCGAGCTGTGCCGGTCGCTCAGACCGCGCACGGTCCTGCCCGTGCACCACGAAGGGTGGTCGCACTTCCTGGACAGCGCGGCGGCGCTGGAACGGCCGGAGCTCGCGCCCGACGGCGGGACCACCGTGTGGGCGGAGCCCGGCAGGGCGGTGCCCGTCGAGGTGTAGGCGCGTCCGTCAATCCGGCGGTCTCCCGCAGGGGACGAGTCCAGCCGGTACGTTGCGGGCGTGACGACCACCGGGCCCGACGCCGCCGAGGCGTTCCTGCGCGACTTCCTGTCCACCGCCACCCCGCAGCAGCGGCACACGTTCGTGCGCCGCACCAACTACGACGACGGCACCGACCGCCTCCGGTTCGTGCTCGACGACGCGTCCACGGACCGGGCGACGGCGCTGGCCGCGTACTGGATGCTCGGTGCGGGCTACTACGCCCAGTACGCGACGGTCGACGACGCAGCGGACTACGAGCGGCCGACGTGGGAGCTGCTGCGCGTCGTCGAGCAGCGGTACGCCGACGGGTTCTGGGCGGACCACGGGATCGGCTTCGACCCGACCGACGACGAGGGCGACGACTGGACGACGGAGTACTCCGAGGTCGTCCGACCGATCCCGGACGCGATGCGTGAGCCTGTCGCCGGGGAGCCCGTCGACGACGACGACACCGAGGACGGTCTGCCCCTCGACGTCTACGAGCACTACGAGGCTCTCGTCGACTGAGCGCGGCTCAGGCCCGGCTGCGCCGCCAGCTCAGCATCACGAACAGGTCCCGCTCCCCGCGGGCACCTTCGAGGACGGCCCGTGCGACGGCCGGCTCCCCGGCCTGCTCGCAGGACCACAGCTCGAAGTCCATGGTCTGTGACCACCCCTCGGGCAGGTAGCCGAGGACCGTGTCACCGTCGACGACCTTCACGACGTCGTGCGCGGTGCGTGCCAGCACGACGGCGAAGCCGCGCTCGGACCGGTGGGCCCGAGACGGAGCGGCATCCTCGACGAACCCGCGCACACGCACGGGCACGTGCCCGCCGCCGGCGGGCACCAGCCGACCGGGCATCCGGGTCGTCGGGTCCATGCGCGGAAACTACTCCCGCTCGACGCGTAGAGAAACTCCGGACCGCTCCGTTCTTCGAGTGCCAGTGCCAGTCTGGGCACGACGAAGGAGGAGCAGTCATGGCCAAGTACCTGCTGATCGTGGACTTCCAGAGCGGTCCCGACGAGTCCCCGATGTCCGAGTGGACCGACGACGAGGTCGCCGCGCACCTGAACTACTACGGCCGGCTGAACGCGGAGCTGATCGCCAACGGTGAGCTCGTCGGTGGCGAGGTCCTCACGGGTCCCGACCTGGCGAAGGTCGTGCGGTCCGACGGCGTCACGCCGGTGATCACGGACGGCCCGTTCCAGGAGTTCAAGGAGTGGGTCGCGGGCTACCAGATCGTCGACGTGGAGTCCGAGGAGCGCGCTCTGGAGATCGCCGGGCTCGTCTCGGCGGTGCCGGGGCGCGGCGGGGTCCCGACGCAGCAGCCCATCCAGGTGCGCCGGATCATGGACGACGGACCGTCGGGCGTCGAGGAGATGAACGCGTACCTCGAGACGGCGAGCAACCCGCGCTGAACGTGTCCCGCGACGTCGAGGACCTGCTGCGCGAGCTGGCGCCGCAGGTCCTCGGCACGCTCGCGCGCCGGTGGGGCGACTTCGACGCCGCGGAGGACGCGGTGCAGGAGGCCCTGATCGCGGCGGCACGGCACTGGCCGGTCGACGGCGTCCCGGCGCAGCCGCGCGGGTGGCTGCTGCAGACGGCATCACGACGGATGGTCGACCAGTGGCGCAGCGACACCGCCCGCCGGGACCGGGAGCTCCGGGTCTCCGCGGAACCGGCGACCGGTATGACCACCGAGGTCGACGACACCCTGACGGTGCTGTTCCTGTGCTGCCACCCGCTGCTGACACCCACGTCCGCGATCGCGCTGACCCTGCGCGCGGTGGGCGGGCTGACCACCGCCGAGATCGCCCGCGCGTTCCTGGTGCCCGAGGCGACGATGGCGCAGCGGATCAGCCGGGCCAAGCAGAGGGTCGCGGGCGAACGCTTCTCGATGCCGTCGTCCGACGAGCGCCCCGACCGGCTCCGCAGCGTGCTGCGCGTCCTCTACCTGATGTTCAACGAGGGGTACACCGACCTCGCCCGGGCAGACCTGTCCGAGGAGGCGATCCGCCTGGCCCGTCACGTGCGGGCCGCCGACGACGACCCCGAGGTCGCCGGTCTGCTCGCCCTGATGCTCCTGACGGACGCCCGACGCCCTGCGCGGACCGATGCGTCGGGCGCCCCGGTGACTCTGGCCGACCAGGACCGGAGCCGGTGGGACCGCGCCACGGTGGCGGAGGGGACCGCGCTGCTCGACGGGGCGATCGGTCATGGAGCCGTGGGCGAGTACCAGCTGCAGGCGGCGATCGCGGCTATCCACGACCGGGCGCCCACCGCGGACGCGACGGACTGGCCGCAGATCCTCGCGCTGTACGAGCTGCTGGAGCGGATGACGGGCAGCCCCGTCGTGACGCTCAACCGCGCGGTCGCCGCGTCCATGGTCGGCGGCCCGTCGGCCGGGCTGGCCCTCCTCGACGGTCTCGACGAGTCGCTCCCCCGCCTCGACCAGCTCCGCGCCCACCTGTTCGAGCAGGCGGGCGACCACGACCGGGCGCTGCACCACTACCGCCGGGCGGCCGGCCGGGCGACGAACGTCGCGGAACGCCGGTACCTCGACGCGCAGGTGGCGCGGCTCGTGCCGTGACCGGTCGCCGTGTCCCTCAGCCGAGCAGCGCCTGCATCCTCGTGCGGACCAGCCGCGCCGCGCGCTCGGGCGCCAGGCGGGCGAGGACGTCCAGGACGGCCGCGTCCTTCCCGACGGTGACCCGGTAGGCGTCCCGTTCGACGGCGTCGAGGATGCGTCGCGCGGCCGCCGGCGCCGGCGTCATCAGCTTCTCCACCTTCCGCGCGGTCGCCCCGGAGACCTCCGGCGCGCGCACCCCGGAGTTCTCGACGATCCGTGTGCGGGTCGCTCCCGGGAACACGACGGTGACGGACACCGACGTGCCGGCCAGCTCGGCGTGCAGCCCCTCCGTGAGGAGCCGGAGCGCCGCCTTCGACGCCCCGTACGCGGTCTGCCGGGGCACGGGCAGGAAGGCGCCCATGCTCGACACGTTCACCAGGTGCGCACGGGGCCTCGCGACGAGGTGCGGCAGGAACGCCTTCGTCGTGTGCACCGGCCCCCAGAAGTTCACCGCCATCACCCGCTCGATGTCGGCGTACCCCAGGTCGAGCAGCGGGACGAACGGCTGGATGATCCCGGCGCAGTTGATCAGGCCGTCGACCTGACCGTGCTCGTCGACGACGGCCGCGGGGAGCGCCTCGACGGCCGCCCGGTCGGTGACGTCGACGACGTGCGTCGAGAGCCTGTCCGCCCGCGCACCGGCCCGGTCGGCGGTCGCACGCAGGTGGTCCGGCGTGCGGCTGACCGCGGCGACCCGCGCGCCGCGTGCGAGGAGCCCGAGCACGAGCTCACGGCCGATGCCGTCGCCGGCACCGGTCACGACGACCGTCGTCCCTGCCACCTTCATCGCCCGGCGCCCCCTGCCGATCTGCTGCGCCACCGTACTGCGGCGGACCGTGGACGCCGAGCCCTGCCGCGTCCGGCGAGGCTCGGCGTCGACGGCTCCTTCCGGTCAGGCCGGCAGCCAGAGCGCCAGGACGTTCGGCGGCTCCCAGCCCGGCAGCGACGTGTGCGACTGGCGGCAGGTGTAACGCGTGCCGGAGTAGGTGACGACGTCGCCGACCTTGTACGACGTGTACGCCGCCCACGAGCCGCTGGGCGACGTCGGAGTCGGCGAGGCGGTCGGGGTGGGCGTCGGCGTCGATGTCGGCGTGGGGGTCGGCGTCGGAGTCGGGAACGTGCCGCCGATCAGCGACCGCACGTTGTCGCCGAACGTCCAGCCCTTCGACCCGTCCCAGTTGATCGACCAGGTCATGAGCCCCTTGGGTGCCCCGCCGAGCTGCGACCAGGCCTGGGAGACGAGCGCCGGGCTCATGTACCCGCCTCCGGCGCCGACCTGCGCCGGGAGACCGGGGACCTGCTTGTCGAACGGCACCCGGATCGTCGTGCCCTGCACCGTCAGGCCCGCGTCGAGGCACCGGGTCTGGGCGACGAAGCCCGCGACCGTGCCGGCGGCGTAGGAGTTGCCCGCGCAGTCGTACATGGAGCCGTTGTAGTACTGCATGTTGAGCCACCAGAGGCGGCCGTTGTCGGCGTACTTCTTGATGATCGGCAGGTAGGAGCCCCAGATCGACCCGTAGACCACCGCGCCGCCCGTCACGTAGGCGGTCTCGGGTGCCATGGTCAGGCCGAACCCGGCGGGCATCGCTGCGAGGACCCCGTCGATGATGCGGACGAGGTTCGCCTGCGACGTGGACAGCGTGCCGATGCTGCCGGAGCCGGTGAGCCCGGCCTCGATGTCGATGTCGATGCCGTCGAAGTTGTTGGCCTTGAGGATCGGCACGATGGTCGCGACGAAGCGGTCCGCGACGGCCGCCGACGACAGGTCGATGCTGGCGTTCGCCCCACCGATGGACAGGAGGATCGTGTGCCCCTGCGCCTTCGCCGCGCAGATCTGGGCCGGCGTCGGGACGTCGACGCCGGTGTCCATGCCGTCGGCCCACCTCACGGTGCCGTCGGGGAGGATCACGGGGAACGCCGCCATGAGCACGTTGTAGCCGTGCTGCGCCTGGCGGGAGTCGTCGATGGGGATGTAGCCGAGACCGGGGTGGACGCTGGAGTTGTCCCAGCTCTCCCAGTAGCCCTGGAGGACCTTGCCGGTCGGTCGGGACTTCTGCGCACAGGTGTCGGCGGCGCTGGCCGCGGACGCGTTGACGGTCAGACCGACGGTGGCGACGAGGCCGGTGGCGACCACCGCTGAGAGCAGAGCGGTGGCGAGGCGGCGTGGATGGACGGATCGAGGCATGGCGAAACCCTCCGAGAGCGAACGGACGGACGATTCGGCACCCGACCGTCACGAGGAGGGATGCCGCGGGCGAGCACGACGACGTCGTTGTCGTCGCGCTCGGCCGTCCGGGAGGGCGGACGACCTGCGGATGACCGTATTGCCCGGGGCCGGGTGAATGGAAGGGGTCCTAACAAAACCACGACATCTACGCTGGTCACGGACACGGCGTCGCGCTCCGCGCACGGCATCGCGTCCGGGGTGCGGTCCGGCGACCTGTCCGCCATCGTGACTTTCAGTGGCGAGACGTCACGCCGACCCCACGACAGGAGCCGCATCCGTGTCCACCAGCTCTCCCTCGACGTCCGGCTGGACGGCCTTCTGGAACCGGGGCGGGTGGTGGCGAGCGGCGCTCGTCGCCGTCGTCTACCTGGCCCTCTACCTGCTCGGCGGCCAGCTGGTCGGCCTCCTGTTCGGCGACCAGGTCGACCCCGACAACCTCTTCGCGACACCGCAGAGCGTCTTCTTCGGCCTGTTCCTCCCGCTCGCCATCGGCGCCGTGGTGCTCATCGCGTTCGTGGCCTCGCTGCACTGGTTCCCGGCGCTCTTCGCCCGTCAACCGATCGGTGGCCGGTGGTGGATGTGGCTCGCGCCTGTCGCCGTCGTCGTCGCGATCCTCCTGCGGCTCTTCGGCATCGACTACGGGTCGTACGCGGCCGGGGTGGTGGCGGTGACGTTCGTGTCCGGGCTGCTGGTCGGCTTCGTCGAGGAGATCCTCACCCGGGGCATCGCGGTGAAGATGCTGCGGGACGCAGGGAAGTCCGAGTGGGTGGTGATGGTGGTCTCGTCGCTGATCTTCGGCCTGCTGCACGCCTCGAACATCCTGGGCGGCCAGGAGATCCTCACCGTCGCGCTGACCGTCGTCTTCGCCTTCGGCTTCGGCATCTGCATGTACCTGACGCTGCGCGTGACCGGGAACCTGATCTGGCCGATGCTCCTGCACGGCCTCTACGACCCGACGCTCTTCCTGGCGACCGGAGGCATCGACGAGGTCCACTCGGGCCCGCAGAGCGAGCTCCTCACGCTCGCCGGTCCGTCCAACATGATCTTCATCCTGATCGCGGTCGTCGGGCTGATCTTCGTGCGCGGCCGCGTGAAGCCGACCCACGAGGGCGTCGTTGCATGATCGTCACCACGGCAGGTCTGGGTCGGACGTACGGGCGCAAGAGAGCGGTCGACGACGTGAGCTTCACGCTGCGACCCGGTCGGCTGACCGGCTTCCTGGGTCCCAACGGCTCGGGCAAGTCCACGACGATGCGCCTCATGCTCGGCCTCGACCGCGGGGACGGCCGCACCGAGTGGGACGGGCAGCAGCTGCGCGACCTGCCGGTCCCCGCCCGCGCGGTCGGGGCACACCTCGACGCCAAGGCCTTCCACCCGAAGCGGACCGTCCGCCGGCACCTGATGATGCACGCGGCGGCGAGCGGCGTCGGCGCGCGTCGGGTCACCGAGGTCCTCGACCTCGTCGGCCTCGGGTCCGTGGCCGACGACTCCCCCGGCGGGTTCTCGCTCGGGATGGCCCAGCGGGTCGGTCTGGCGACGGCGATCCTCGCCGAGCCGGACGTGCTCATGCTCGACGAGCCCTCGAACGGGCTGGACCCGCAGTCGATCCAGTGGCTGCGGGAGTTCCTGCGCGCGTACGCGCACGCCGGCCACACCGTCTTCGTGTCCAGCCACCTGCTGCCGGAGATGCAGCTCATGGCCGACCACGTGGTGGTCATCGGGCGCGGCACGGTCCTGGCCGACCAGTCCGTCGCCGACTTCGTCGACCGCAGCACGTCCAGCCAGGTCCTCGTGCGGGTCGCGGACACCGCGGCGGTGCTGGGCGCCGCCACCCGCGCCGGCCTCACGGCGGTGTCCGAGGGCCCCGACGGCGTGGTGGTGACGGGCGCGTCGACCGAGCAGGTGGGGCTGCTGGTGCACGAGACCGGGCAGCCGGTGCGCGAGCTGGTCGCCCGGAACGCCTCCCTCGAGCAGGCGTTCATCGACCTGACGCGGGACGCGCAGGAGTACACCGGCGGGGAGGTGGCCTGATGGAGGGCATGCGCCGGGCCGTGCTCTTCGAGGTGCGCCGCGTGACGTCGGTGGGGTCCACCTGGATCCTGCTGGGACTGATCTTCCTGGTGGGTCTGGCGACGAGCCTGAACCAGCTGCGGGGCGAGACCTCAGCCGCCGACTTCCCGCTCGGTGCCGTGAACCACCTCACCGCGGGAGGCGTGGTGGCGGCGGCCGTCGGAGCGTCCGCGATCGGCGCCGAGCTCCGCTGGAACACCCTGCGCGCGCTCTACACGGCCTTCCCGCGGCGCACGGACATCGTCCTGGCGAAGGTCGGGGTGGTCGTCGTGCTGCTCGTCGCCCTGAGCATCGTGTGCACCGTCGTGGACACCGTCGTGACCAGCGTGGCCGCCGGGGGGACCGGCTTCGACGGTGCGTGGTTCGGGCTCGGCACGCGCTCGGCCCTCGTGCTCGTGTGCTGGGGCGTGATCGGCTTCTCGGTCGCCGCGCTCACCCGCAGCCAGGTCGCGGGGTTCCTGGTGCCGGTCGCGGTGGCCTACATCGTCGAGATCGGGCTCCTGTCGATCTTCCCGTCGAACACGCTCGCCTCCGTGCTGCCGTTCATCAACGCGTCCGAGGCGACCTCCGTGGGGATCCCGGCCGTCGAGGCGTTCGAGCGTGCCGCGGTGTTCGGTGGCTGGGCCGTCGTCCTGCTCGTCGCCGCCGTCGTGGTCCTGCGCCGCCGGGACGCCTGACGGAGCCGGGCGCCGCATCGCCGGGACTTGCCACCCTCGTCGCGAAACGATAGTTTTCTATCGTTAATCAATAGATCGCGATGAAGGAGCTCCACCATGGGTCGACTGGCCATCCTCGCCCTGAGGGCGGTGATCGTGCTGATGTTCGCCGGCCTGCTGGCGGTGCAGATCATGATCATCCCCGCCATCGGCCGCGACATCGACGACGACGGCGGCCCCGAGGTCGCCCACCTGAAGTGGCCGCTCATGATCATCCTGTTCCTCGGCGTGCTGGCCGTGCAGGTGGCCGTGGCCTGCGTCTGGCGGCTGCTCACGATGGTCCGCAAGGACACCGTGTTCAGCGCGGCCGCGTTCCGGTGGGTCGACGTCATCATCGGCGCCGCGGTCACGGCCACCCTGCTCGCGGTGGTCCTGTCGTTCGTGCTGGCGCCGGGCGAGGCCGTCGCACCGGGGATCGTCCTGCTCATCGTCATCGGCGGCATGGGCACCGCGGGCATCGCCCTGCTGGTGCTCGTCCTGCGCATCCTCCTGACCAAGGCGATGGTGCTCGACTCGACCGCCACCACCCTGCGCGCCGAGCTCGACGAGGTGATCTGATGCCGATCGTCGTGGACGTCGACGTCATGCTCGCCCGCCGCAAGATGTCCGTCGGGGAGCTGGCCGACCGCGTCGGCATCACCCCCGCCAACCTCGCGGTGCTGAAGAACGGGCGCGCCAAGGCGGTCCGGTTCACCACGCTCGAGGCGCTGTGCGAGGTGCTGGAGTGCCAGCCGGGCGACCTGCTGCGCCGGGAGGCCTGACGGTCAGCGGGCGCCCGACGCGGCTGCGACGGCGAACAGCGCGAGGCTGCGGCCCCACGACCGCGCCTTCTCCAGCTCGTCGGGCCGGAGCCCGCTGGAGCGGCCCGTGACGGTGAACGACTCGGGCGGCACGACGAGCTCGGCGCCGGCTCGGGTGAGCCGCTTGCCGATGGTGTGTGCGGCCGACCCCGCGAGCCGGCCCGCGACTGCGGTGTCGAAGACAGCGGTGGCCTGACCGGACGCGAGCCCGACGACCTGGTCCAGCCACTCGCGCACGCCGTCCCCGCGGGACACCGTCCCCGTCCCGTCCGCTCGAGCCACGTCACGGGTGCGCGCCGTGGACAGGCCCCGCTGGTGCGTCGGAGCGCCCACCACGAGCAGGCTCGGTCGCAGCGCGAGCGACGGTGCCCCGGCCAGGCCCACCTCGCAGACCGTCACCGGGACGCGCAGGTCGGCCAGCCCGGATGCGACGGCCTCGGCGATCGCAGCGGTGCTTCCGTACATCGACTCGAAGACGACGAGAGCGGTCATGTGACCACGGTGTCGTGCCGGACACGATCCCGTCGCGGGCCGAAGGTCCTCCCGTCGGCCTATCCGTTTCGCCCCCTTCCTCCGAGAGCATCCGATCCCTACACTCCGGTCGAAGCGCTTCGATGACGAGCGCGACGCCGGGGGCACCGACGCCCTCACGCGCTCGACGGGGAGCCGGCCGCCCCGTCGAGCGTGACCTTGCGACGAAGGGCACGCCCGTGAGAAGACCCCGCTGGACCACGCTCACCGCCGTCGCGGCAGCCGCGGCGCTGTCGCTCGGCCTCGCCGGCCCGGCAGCGGCCGGCGACCGCACCCCACGGTCGGCCGAGAGGGTCGTCGCGGCGATGCAGCCCGGCTGGAACCTCGGCAACACGTTCGACGCGGTGGGGGCCGACGAGACCGCCTGGGGCAACCCGCGCGTCACCCAGGAGCTGCTGAGCGAGGTCCGGGACAACGGCTTCCGCAGCATCCGCCTCCCCGTCACGCTCGGTCAGCACGAGGGACCCGCACCCGACTACACGATCGCCCCCGCGGTCCTGGACCGCGTCGAGGAGGTCGTCGACTGGGCGCTCGACGAGGACCTGTCCGTCCTGCTCGACCTGCACCACGACTCGTGGATGTGGACCAACGCGATGCCGACCCGGCACGACGAGGTGCTCGCGCAGTTCACCGCGACGTGGCAGCAGCTGGCGGAGCGGTTCCGCGACCACCCCCGCACGCTGCTCTTCGAGAGCATCAACGAGCCGCAGTTCGCCGGGTCGACCGGCGAGGCGCAGGAGTACGCGCTCCTCGACGAGCTCAACGTCGCGTTCCACGAGGTCGTGCGCTCGTCGGGCGGCAGGAACGCCGACCGCGTCCTGGTGCTGCCGACGCTGCACACCGACTCGGGCCAGGCCCGGCTCGACTCCCTCGTCGCGACGTTCACCGCGCTCGACGACCCCCACCTCGCCGCGACCTTCCACTACTACGGCTACTGGCCGTTCAGCGTGAACGTCGCAGGCGGCACCCGGTTCGACGCGACCGCCCAGCAGGACGCCACGGACGCGATCGCGCGCGTGCAGACCACCCTGGTCAGCCAGGGCATCCCGGTCATCCTCGGGGAGTACGGGCTGCTCGGGTTCGACCGGCACACCGGCACCATCGAGCAGGGCGAGAAGCTGAAGTTCTTCGAGCACCTGGGCCACCAGGCACGCACCACGGGTGTCACGACGATGCTCTGGGACAACGGCCAGCACCTCGACCGCACCGCGCTCACGTGGCGGGACCCGGAGCTGTTCGCGCAGATCTCCTCGAGCTGGAAGAAGCGCTCCGGCACCGCCTCGACCGACCAGGTGTTCGTCCGGCCCGGAGCCGTGGCGGACCAGACGGTCACGCTCAACCTGAACGGCACGAGGTTCAAGGACCTGTCGCTGGGCAAGAAGAAGCTGAAGCAGGGCAAGGACTACACCCTCTCCGGCAGCACCCTGACCCTGCCCGCGGCGCTCCTGGCACGCCTGTCAGGCAGCGGCGTCCACGGGACGAGCGCCGAGCTGGTGGCGCGGTTCTCGCACGGCGTCCCGTGGTCGATCGAGATCGTCATCGCGGACACCCCGGTGCTCTCCGACGCGACGGGCACGACCGACGCGTTCGCCGTCCCGACCGACTTCCGCGGCGACCGTCTGGCCACCATGGAGGCCCGCTACCTCGACGGGTCCAACGCCGGACCGCACGGCTGGACGTCGTTCAAGGAGTTCGACGTGACCTTCGCACCGGACGCCTCAGGTAGCACGATCCTGCTCCGGCCTGCGTTCTTCGCGGAGGTCACCGACGGCTCCCCCGTGGTCCTGACGTTCCACTTCTGGAGCGGCGAGACGGTCACGTACACCGTGGTCAGGAACGGGAACGAGGTCACCGGCACCGTCGGCTGACTTTCCTGGCGGCCCGGTACGGGGCCCACGCCCCGCACCGGGCCGCCGAGTACGGCCCGGTTCGGACCACCCGTCATTCCGATACTTTCGAATCCTAATCCTAAACGGTTCGCTCCTGCGCCCAGGTGTTCCCGGCGCACGAGCAGCGCTGCACACTAACGTCGATAACGTTATCGACGCCGCGCTCGCGCCTGTGCGTCGGTACGGCGTCGGGCGCCCTCCGAGGGCTCCCCACGCAGCTCCCCACGCACAAAGGAGTGCACGATGTTCGAAAGTATCGGTCACACGCGCGGTACGCCATCCAGGCGGCGGCCGTTCCGCGCCCTGATGGCGTTCGTCGCAGCCGGCGCCATGGTCGCCGTCGGCCTTGCCGTCGCCACCCCCGCCAGCGCCATCTCCACCAACGGGACCGGCACCAACAACGGGTACTTCTACTCGTTCTGGACCGACAGCCAGGGCACCGTCTCCATGGAGATGGGCTCCGGCGGGCAGTACTCCACGCAGTGGAGCAACACCGGCAACTTCGTGGCGGGCAAGGGCTGGCAGACCGGCGGGCGCAAGACCGTCAACTACTCCGGCAGCTTCAACCCGAGCGGAAACGCCTACCTGACCCTCTACGGGTGGACCACCAGCCCGCTCATCGAGTACTACATCGTCGACAACTGGGGCACGTACCGGCCCACCGGGACGCACATGGGCACCGTGACCAGCGACGGTGGCACGTACGACATCTACCGCACCCAGCGCGTCAACCAGCCCTCCATCGAGGGTGACCGCTCGACGTTCTACCAGTACTGGAGCGTGCGGCAGTCGAAGAAGACCGGCGGCACCATCACCTCCGGCAACCACTTCGACGCGTGGGCCTCCAAGGGCATGAACCTCGGAAACCACAACTACATGATCATGGCCACCGAGGGCTACCAGAGCAGCGGGAACTCGAACATCACCGTGAGCGAGGGCTCCGGCGGTGGTGGAGGTGGTGGTGGTGGCACGACGACACCGCCTCCCAGCTCCGGCGGGTGCAGCATCACCGCGACGCGCGCCGACGAGTGGTCCGACCGGTTCAACGTGAACTACACCGTCAGCGGCGCCACCTCCTGGACCGCCACCCTCAACCTCAACGGCAGCCAGACCGTCCAGAACAGCTGGAACGCGAACGTCTCCGGACGGACCGTGACCTCGACCGGGTCGAACACGTTCGGCGTCACCATCATGAAGAACGGCAACAACACGACGCCGTCGGCCACCTGCGGGACTTCCGGGGGCGGGGGCTCGACGCCCACGCCGACCCCCACGACGACGACACCCCCACCCTCGTCGAGCTGCTCGGCGGGCTACGTCGGCCTGACGTTCGACGACGGACCGAACACGGGAACCACGAACCAGCTCATCTCCACGCTGCGCAACGCGGGCGCCACCGCGACCGTGTTCCCCACCGGCTCCAACGCCCAGTCGAACGCGTCGCTCATGCAGGCCTACAAGAACGCCGGCCTGCAGATCGGCAACCACAGCTGGGACCACCCGCACCTGGTGAACATGAGCCAGTCGGACATCCAGTCCCAGCTCTCGCGCACCCAGACCGCCATCCAGCAGACCGCCGGGGTCACCCCGACGCTCTTCCGGCCGCCGTACGGCGAGACCAACCAGACCCTCAAGAACGTCGAGTCCTCGCTCGGCCTCCGCGAGGTCCTCTGGGACGTCGACTCCAACGACTGGAACAACGCCAGCGCCGACGCCATCAGGCAGGCGGCTGCCCGCCTGACCAACGGCCAGATCATCCTCATGCACGACTGGCCGGCGGCGACGCAGCAGGCACTGCCGAACATCCTGAACGACCTCAAGTCGCGCAACCTGTGCACGGGGCACATCTCGAGCAGCACCGGCCGCGCGGTGGCACCGTCCAGCGCGGGAGGTGGCGGGGGGACGACGAACCCGCCGCCCTCGGGCGGGTCGTGCACGGTCAGCGTCTCGCGCGGTGACGAGTGGTCCGACCGGTTCAACGTGACCTACACCGTCAGCGGCACCAGCAGCTGGGTGGTCACCCTGAACCTGTCCGGCAGCCAGAGCGTCCAGAACAGCTGGAACGCGACGCTCAGCGGCAGCGGCTCCACCCGGCAGGCCAGACCGAACGGCGCCGGCAACAGCTTCGGCGTCACGATCATGAAGAACGGCAGCACGACGACGCCGAGCGCCAGCTGCGCAACAGGCTGACGGCGGCGGTCCGGGCCGGTCCGGTCCGGTCCGGGCCGGGCCGCTGAGAACGGCTGCTCCCCGCGAGAACGTCACCGTGAAGTGACGCCCTCGCGGGGAGCTGCCGTTCTCGCGTCAGGCCTTGGAGCGGCCGCCCGCGAAGCGCCAGATCGCGGTGACGATGATGGCGCCGACGATCGAGCCGATGATGCCGCTGGGGCGCAGCTCGAGGCCGTCGCCGTTGATGAGGCTGGCCAGCAGGCCACCGACGAAGGAGCCGACGAGCCCCGCGACGATCGCCATGGTCCAGTCGATGCGGCCGGACTTCCGGCCGAGGATCAGCTGGGCGAGCGCACCGATGAGCATGCCGAAGAGGATCAGACCGAGGATGAGCATGCGCTGAGAGTAGGGCCCCGCGGACTTTTCGGGCAGCCCCGGCCCGTGGGCGCGTCGCGGGCCGACGCCAGGAACGGGCGTGGCGGGACGACCGGCGACGCGGCTGGCCCTACGGCGACCCGTCGACCAGCACCGCGACGCCGTCGAGCAGCCGGACCAGGCCGAACTCGAACGCCTTGCGGGGGTCGTACGCCGCCTGCTGCGCCTCGCCGGCGACGGGTCCGACGCGGGTGACCGTGGGGAACCGCTCCGGGTCGAAGACGCGGTCGAGGATCGGGGCGGTCGCCTCCCACCACTCGGTCTCGGTGATGCCCGTGGCCTCCTCGGCGGCGACCTGGTCGACCACCCCGCGCGCGGTCCCGGCGACGAACCCCTCGATCAGGGTGAACACGGCGTCCATCGCGACCTCGTCGAGGCCGGTGCCGTCGACCGCCTGGAGCCCGAGCTCGTACTTGGTGAGCACGCCGGGGCCGAGCGGCGGGCGGCCCGACGCGGCGACGTGCAGCAACCAGGGATGCCGCTCGTACTGCGACCAGCTCGCGCGGGCGACCGCCTCGAGCCGGGCGCGCCAGTGGTCGGCCACCGGGGAGTACAGCGACGGGAACTCACCGAGCGCGCTGTCGACCATGAGGTCGAGCAGCTCGGCCTTCGCCGGGACGTAGGTGTAGAGGGTCATCGCTCCGACGCCGAGGTCGGCGGCGAGGCGACGCATCGACAGCGCGCCGAGCCCTTCGGCGTCCGCCAGCGCGATCGCGGTGTCGACGACGCGGTCGACGGACAGCCCCGCCTCGGCGCCCCGGCCGCGCGGGGAGGGCTCCACCAGGCGCCACAGCAGGGACAGGCTGCGGGCCGGGTCGCCGGTGCCGGTGATCTCCGTCATGACGCTCATCCTCCCCCGTCGGGAACAACCGGGTGACCCTCTGCGTTCCTTGTCGTACACTGTACGACTAGCCCTCGGGAGGACGCATGGCGATCAGGACGACAGGACTCACGCGCAGGTACGGCGAGACCACGGTTCTCGACGGTCTCGACCTCACGGTCGACGCCGGGACGGTGCACGGGCTGCTCGGCCCCAACGGCGCCGGCAAGACGACCACGGTCCGGATCCTCTCCACGCTCCTGGACCCGCACGGCGGCACCGCGACCGTCGCCGGGTACGACGTGGTCCGCCAGGCCGCGCAGGTGCGTCGGCACGTCGGGCTCGTCGGGCAGCACGCGGCCGTCGACGAGATCCTGGGCGGCCGGGACAACCTGGTGATGTTCGGCCGCCTGTCCCACCTGGGCACCCGGCAGGCCCGACGGCGGGCCGACGCGCTGCTGGAGCAGTTCGACCTCGTCGACGCCGCCGAGCGCCCCGTCTCCACCTACTCCGGCGGGATGCGGCGTCGGCTCGACCTCGCGGCCGGCCTGGTCCTGGACCCGACCGTGCTGCTGCTCGACGAGCCGACCACGGGCCTCGACCCCAGCGGGCGCCGCGAGGTGTGGCAGTCGGTCCGGGCCCTCGTCGCCGGCGGCACCGCGGTGCTGCTCACCACGCAGTACCTGGAGGAGGTCGACCAGCTCGCGTCGCAGGTGACCGTGCTGAACCACGGCCGCGTCGCCGCGGAGGGCACGCCCGACGCGCTCAAGGCGTCCATCGGGCAGGACCGGCTCGACGTCGTCGTCCGCGACGAGGCCGACCTGCCTTCGGCGCACTCCGCACTCCGGGCCGTCGCACAGGACGCCGAGACGGACCTCGACGGCCGTCGCGTCACCGCGACGGTCACCGACCGCATGGCCGCGCTCACGTACGTGGTCCGGACGCTCGACGACGCGGGGATCGTCGTCGACGACGTGATCCTGCGCCGTCCGACGCTCGACGAAGTGTTCCTGCACCTGACCGGCTCGACGAAGGAGGCCTCATGACCTGGGCCCTGCGCGACTCCTGGACCGTGACCCTGCGCGACCTCGGGCACTGGCGCCGCCAGCCGTGGGGACTGGTCATCGGGCTCGCGTTCCCGATCCTGCTCCTGCTCATGTTCGGGTTCCTGCTCGGCGGTGCCATCGACGTGCCCGGCGGCTACATCGAGTTCCTGTTCCCCGGCATGCTCGCCGTGACCATGGCGTTCGGCCTCGAGACGACCATGACGACGGTCTCGGAGGACGTGCAGCGCGGCGTGACCGACCGATTCCGGTCGCTGCCGATGTCCCGCATCGCGGTGCTGCTCGGTCGGGCGACGGCCGACATGCTCGCCAGCGTCGTCAGCCTCGCGGTGCTGCTCGTCGCCGGCCTGGTCATCGGGTGGCGGATCCACGAGGGCGTCGGGAACGCCCTGGTCGGCGTCGCCCTGCTGCTGCTCCTGCGGTTCGCGTTCCTCTGGGTCGGGATCTACCTCGGGCTGCTGTTCCGCGGGCAGGGCGGTGTGATGGCGGTCCAGATCCTCGTGTGGCCGTTCGTGTTCCTGTCGAACGCGTTCGTGCCGATCACCACGATGCCCGGCTGGATCCAGGTGCTCTCGGCGTGGAACCCGATCACGGCGACCGTCGCCGCGACGCGCGAGCTGTTCGGCAACGGCCCCGCCACCGAGAACGCGATCCTGCTGGCCGTCGTGTGGCCGGTGGTCCTGTCGGTGGTGTTTGCCACACTGGCCGTGCGGCGCTGGACTCGGCTGGGCCGATGACGACCTCGATCTTCAAGGAGAACTCTGTGCACGACGCTATCCGGATCCGTGGTGGTCGGGAGAACAACCTCAAGGGCGTCGACGTCGACGTGCCCAAGCGCCAGATCACCGTGTTCACGGGGGTGTCCGGCTCGGGCAAGTCGTCGTTGGCGTTCGACACCATCGCGGCGGAGAGCCAGCGCCTGCTGAACGAGACCCACTCGGCGTTCATCCAGAACTTCCTGCCGCAGTCGCCGCAGCCGGAGGCCGACGAGCTCACCGGGCTGACCGCGTCGATCGTGGTCGACCAGCAGCCGATGGGTGGGTCGTCGCGCTCGACCGTCGGCACCGCGACCGACACGTACGCCGGGATGCGCCGGGTGTGGTCGCGGATGGGCGTGCCGAACCTGGGCACCCCGATCGCGTTCTCGTTCAACGACCCGCGCGGCATGTGTCCCGACTGCGAGGGCATCGGGAACGTCGCGGCCATCGACGAGGACGCCCTCGTCGACCCCCGGAAGTCCTTGCTGGAGGGGGCGATCGACTTCCCGAACTTCCAGGTCGACTCCTGGTACTGGAAGGTCTACGCCGAGTGCGGGTTCTACCCGCCGGACCAGCCCGTGGGGTCGTTCACCCCGGAGCAGCGTCGGATGTTCCTCTACGGTCCCGACGACGCGCCGAAGAAGGGCACCAAGGTCGCCGTCTCCGGGATGTCGCTCACGTACGAGGCGCTGATCCCCAAGCTGAAGCGGCTCGTCCTGACCAAGAACCCGGAGCAGCTGCAGCCGCACGCCCGGGCCGCGGTCGAGCGCATCTCGACCCGCGGTCCGTGCCCGGCGTGCGGAGGCTCTCGGCTGAACGAGGCCGCCCGCGGGTCCCTGGTGGGCGGCCGGTCGATCGCCGAGTGCGCGGACATGCAGGTCAGCGACCTGGCGCCGTTCATCCGCGGGCTCGACTCGCCCGAGCACAAGCCGATGCTCGACGACCTCGCGGACAGGCTCGACGCGCTGGTGCACATCGGGCTCGGGTACCTGTCGCTCAGCCGGGAGTCCACCAGCCTGTCCGGCGGGGAGTCGCAGCGGGTCAAGATGGTCCGGCACCTGGGGTCGGCGCTGACCGACGTCACCTACGTGTTCGACGAGCCGTCCGTCGGGCTGCACCCGCACGACGTGCACCGGATGAACGAGCTGCTCGTGCAGCTGCGGGCCAAGGGCAACACCGTCCTGGTGGTGGAGCACAAGCCCGAGGTCATCGAGATCGCGGACCACATCATCGACATGGGTCCCGGGGCCGGCGGCGCGGGCGGCGAGGTCGTGTACGCCGGAGACCTCGAAGGGCTGCGGACGTCGGGCACGCTCACCGGGAACCACCTGACCAGCCACCAGCCGCTGAAGACGGACGTGCGGTCCTCCGACGGCGCGCTGTCGCTCACGGGAGCGACCCTGCACAACCTGCAGGACGTGTCCGTCGACATCCCGCGCGGCGTCCTCACCGTCGTCACCGGCGTGGCGGGCTCCGGCAAGAGCTCGCTGATCCGCGGGGTCCTGCCCAAGCGGTTCCCGGACATCGTCGTGGTCGACCAGGCCACCACGCGCGGCTCGCGGCGGTCCAACTCGGCGACGTACACGGGCATGCTCGACACCATCCGCAAGCTGTTCGCCAAGGCCAACGGCGTCAAGCCCGCCCTGTTCAGCGCCAACTCCGAGGGCGCCTGCCCCGAGTGCGGCGGGCTCGGCATCATCTACACCGACCTCGGCAACTTCGAGCCGATGAAGTCCACGTGCGAGCTCTGCGGCGGTCGCCGGTACACCGAGGAGGTGCTCGGCTACACGCTGCGGGAGAAGTCGATCGCGGACGTGCTCGAGATGTCGGTCGTGGAGGCGCGAGCGTTCTTCACTGACCGCACCGAGAAGGCGCTCGCGTCCACGCTCGCCGCGATGGACGACGTCGGCATCGGCTACCTGACCCTCGGTCAGCCCCTGTCCACCCTGTCCGGCGGCGAGCGCCAGCGCCTCAAGCTCGCCATCGAGCTGGCCTCCCCCGCCGACGTCTACGTCCTCGACGAGCCGACCACCGGCCTGCACATGTCCGACGTCGACCGGCTGATCGGCCTCATCGACCGGTTCGTCGACGCCGGCTCCACCGTCATCGTCATCGAGCACAACCTCGACGTGATCTCCCGCGCCGACCACGTGCTCGACCTCGGCCCGGGTGCCGGTGCCGACGGTGGCCGCGTCGTCTTCGCCGGCCCGCCTGCCGACCTGGTGTCCGTCTCCGACTCCCTCACCGGCGAGCACCTGGCCCGCCGGCACGGCATCACGCGGTAGCCCGCCGGCCGGTCAGCCGGGCCGGCCGGCCAGCCAGGCCGGCCGGTCAGGCAGGCGGTTCGGCGTGGCCGGTCAGCCGACGTCGCGGCGGCGGAACACGAGCAGGGCGATGCCCGCGACGACCACCGCGAGGACACCCAGGTAGATCGCGCCCTGCGTCTGCGAGACCACGTGCGCGACGCTCTGGCAGGACTGCCCGGTCGCGTCCACCGTGCACTGCGTCACGTAGTACTCGGTCGATCCCTCGACCCAGGCCGTCACGTTCGTGATGAGCGCCCACGGCTGCAGCTCCTGCACCCGGCCGACCAGGATCACCTCGACCAGCACGAGCCACGCGAGCACGACGCCCAGCACCGCCGCGGTGTGCCGCGCCAGGAAGCCCAGCGCCGCACCGATCACCGCGACCACGGGTGCCAGGGCAACGATGCGCAGGGCCACGTCGATGGGGGAGCTCAGATCGCTCGCGGGCGTGCCGTCGAGCGTGTCGAAGTACCGGTAGAACGCCCACGACCCACCGAGCACGATCGCGACACCGACCGCAGCCACGGGGATGGTCGCCAGCCCGGCGGCGAGCACCTTGCTCAGGTACACCCGGGTCCGGCGCGGGGCGAAGGTCAGCCAGTTGCCGATGGACCCGGTCGAGAACTCGGCCGAGACGAAGCTCCCAGCGAGGAGCAGGGGTGCCAGCACGAAGAGGGCCGACATCGACGTGAGCAGGGCGGACGTGTCCACCTCGAAGGACGGCGGGGAACCCACCCAGTTCTCCAGCTTCGGCTCCATCGAGTCGCAGCCGTAGTCCACGGCGTCCGGGTTGTCCGAGATCTCCTTGTCGGCTGCCTCAGCCTCCTCGCAGTCGGCCACCCACTGCTCGCCGTCGGCCTCCCAGTCCTCGAGGGCCTGCTCGTAGTAGACCTGCGCCTGGTCCAGCTCGGCATCGGTCGGCGGGGAGGCGGACTGCCAGGCGTTCACGACGCCCAGGCAGCAGATGACCAGGACGCCGACGACCCCGAGCCGGATCAGCGTGCGGGACGCGAACCGGTCGAGCTCGACCCGCAGCAGCCGGCTCATGACGCCTCCTCGGCGTGGTGCGCGGGTCTGTGCTCACCGGCGGGTGGCGGCGCGTGGGTCCCGGGACCACGACCGGCCGTGAGCTCGAGGAAGACGGACTCCAGGTCGACACGGACGGGCACCAGCTCGTCGACGAACAGCCGCTGCGCCGCGAGCGCCTCGGTGATGCTCGCCGGGGGCACCCCGCCGTCGACCAGGAGGTACCGCCCCTCGGAGCGGACGGTCCAGCCCTGCGCACCGAGCACCTGCTGCGCGCGAGGCACGTCGGCGATCCCCACCCGCACGGTCCCGGCCGCCCCTGCCCCGATCAGGTCGGCGACGCTCCCGCTCGCGATGAGCTCGCCCCGGGCGATGATCGAGACGGTGTCGGCCACCTGCTCGACCTCGGCCAGGATGTGGCTGGACACCAGGACGGTCTTCCCGCGGTCGGCGAGGCCGCGCATGGTCCCGCGGATCTCGCGGATGCCCGCGGGGTCCAGGCCGTTCGTCGGCTCGTCGAAGATCAGCAGGTCCGGGTCTTTGAGCAGCGTGGCCGCGATGGCGAGGCGCTGCTTCATGCCGAGGGAGTAGCCCTTGTAGCGGTCGTCGGCCCGGTCGAGCAGCCCGACGTCCGAGAGCACCACGTCGACGAGCGTCGTCGGGGCGTCGATCGCGCGCGCGAGCATCGTGAGGTTCTTGCGGCCGGAGAAGCTGGGGAAGAACTTCGGCTGCTCGACGATCGCGCCGACGCGGCCGATGACGTTTGGCAGCCGCTCGGGCACCGCTTGGCCGAACACCGTCATGGTCCCCGAGTCCGCACGGATCAGGCCCAGCAGCATCCGGATTGTCGTCGTCTTGCCCGCCCCGTTGGGGCCGAGGAACCCGTGCACGCCGCCGACGGGGACGTCCAGGTCGAGGCCGCCGACGGCGACGGACCTCTGCCCGGTGCGGCTGCGGTACGTCTTGCGCAGACCGCGGGTCGAGATGGCGAGCTCCGTCGACACGTCGGTGTGTCCCTTCGACGACCAGGCACGAGGAACGAGCCGGACGCCCGATCGCGTGCACCGTACCTGCTCGCCCCCCGGTCGCGGGCCCGTTCGGCTCGTGTCCTGTCAGGGCAGCAGCACGACCTTGCCCGCGACCGTGTGCGACTCGGCGAGCGCCAGCGCGCGGCCGGCCTCGGCGAGCGGGAGCCGCGCGGCGACCTGCGGCTCCAGGGTGCCGGCGGCCAGCCGCTGGAACACCTGGGTCAGGTCCTCGCGCAGACGCCGGTGGAAGCGCGTCGAGCGGCGGCGACCGGCCCAGAAGTTGTAGAAGTGCGCGCGCCGGCCGTTGGGCAGGACGTTCCAGAGCATCAGCCGGCCGACGAGGGCCAGCACGGGGAGCTGGGACCTCCCGGCGTCGTCCTTGGTCGCCGCGGTGCCGTAGGAGACGAGGGTGCCGCCGCGACGCAAGAGCCGCCAGGAGTCCCCGAGGCCGGTACCGCCGACGTGGTCGAACACCGCGTCGACACCCTCGGGCGCCAGTGCGCGCAAGCGGTCGGCGAGGTCGGGGGCGCGGTAGTCGACGGGTGTCGCGCCGAGCCTGCGGACGTGGTCGTGGTGGCGCTCCGAGGCGGTGCCGATGACCGTGATGCCGGCGTCGGTCGCGAGCTGCACGAGCGTCGAGCCGACGCCTCCGTTGGCGCCGAGCACCACGATCGTCTGTCCGCGCTGCACCCGGGCGATGCGGTGCAGCATCTGCCAGGCCGTGATGCCGTTGACGACGACCGTCTCCGCGTCGGCGGGGTCGATGCCGTCGGGCACGGGGACGAGGTGGTCGGCGTCGACCAGCAGGTGCGTGGACCAGGCGCCGGTCTTGACGACGGCGGCCACCCGCTCGCCCATCCGTGCCGGGTCGACACCCGCACCGACGGCCTGCACGGTGCCGACGAGGTCGTAGCCGGGGACGAACGGGAAGGGCGGCTGGTCGTAGTACTTGCCGCGACGCATCTGCTGCTCCGCGAACGACACCCCCGTCGCGTCGACCCGGACGAGCACCTGTCCGGCCGCGGGCTCGGGCAGGGCGCGTTCGTGGACGAGCAGGCCGTCGGGCTCGACCAGGCCGGGCAGGACGATCTCGGTGGTGGTGGCTCGGGTGGTCATCAGATCTCCTCGGACGTGGTGGTCGGGCGGGTGTGGAGCTTCACGAGCAGTGCGGCGGCGGCCGCCACGATGAGGACCAGGAACACCGGGTGCATGTCCTTGGACAGGCTGGCGGCGCCGTCGGGACGCAGGATCCAGATCGCGAGCGGCGTCGCGTAGGTCGCCGCGAGCGCCGCGCTGTAGGGCCGCAGCGAGCGGAGCTCCGGGTGACGCAGGGTGCCGACGAGGACGAGCAGGACCGGCACGACGGCGACCATCGAGAACTGGCCGAGGACGAGCACGGGGACGGCCCACGCGGAGATCAGGACGGAGCGCGGGGTGCGACGGGTGGTGCGGGCTGTCTGCACGGACATGGGACTTCTCCTTCGGGTGGATAGAGTGACTAGTCACTCACTGGCGGAAAGGGCGAGTTCAGGTTCAGGGATCGGGTGCGGTCAGAGCGGGTGGCGGATGCCGGCCGAGACGATGGACGCCCACTCGTCGGGGACGTCGTCGATGCCGGTCGTGACGATCAGGTGGCAGAGCTGCCCGAACGCGATGAAGCGCTGGACCGCGGAGTCGCTCGCGCCCGACCGGGTCTTGGCCAGACGGACCACCGAGGCCAGGCCCGTCCGCAGCGCCTGCCCGATCTCCGGGATGTCGGCCACCGACTGGGCGTGGACCTGGAGCATGAGCAGCGACCGGTCGCTGATGAGCTCGGCGTAGGCCCCGCCCATCGCGTCGAGGACCGCGTCGGGGTCGGTCTCCCCCGACTCGTCGGCGCCGATGGTCAGGCTCTCGACGATCTGCCGGAAGCAGTCCTCGAGCGCGGCGACGAACAGGCGCTCCTTGCTGGGGAACAGCTTGAACACGTAGGCGGGCGAGATGCGGGCCGCTCGGGCGACGTCCGCAATCGTCGTGCCGTGGTACCCGCCGCGGGCGAACTCGCGCACCGCACTGGCGGTGACGACGGGGATCCGCAGCTCGGCGGTGCTCAAGATCATGTGAGTGACTGTACAGTCACTCTCTCCGGTGCACAACCCCAGAGGCCGTCGCTGCACTCCCTCACCGGGTCGCCGCGAACTGCTCGACCAGCCGCCACCGCGATGCGACGGTCTCCACGGGCGTGAGCCCTGCCTGCTCCACGAGCAGCAGCGGGCGCCGCCGGTGGTGCTCCCCCGCGTGGTCCGGCGTCACCCGGTCGAGCACCCGCTGGACGCCGCGGCCGAGCCGTGCCGAGGACTCGACGTGGTCGGCCATGAGCAACCGACCACCCGGCCGGAGCACCCGCGCGAGCTCCCGCAGCACCGCGAGCTCGTCGACGACGCAGCACATCGAGAACGTGCACACCACCGTGTCGAACGAGGCGTCGGGCAGGCCGAGGTGCGCGGCGTCGGCCTGCACCACCCGCACCGGGACACCGACGGTCGCGGCTCTCGCCGAGGCCGCCCGCAGCATCGCCGGGCTCACGTCGACGATCGTCAGGTCGGTGACCTGACCGGCGTAGTAGGGCAGGTTCGCGCCGGTGCCGACGCCGACCTCCAGAGTCCTGCCGGACACCCGCTCGGCGATCCAGCGGCGGGCGGGCGCGAACAGGCGGGGCTCGAGGAACGCCGTGGTCCGGTCGTAGTTGGGCGCCTGCCCGTCCCAGTACTGCGCCCGCGTCACGCTCATGGTGCTCCAGGCTGCCACCGCTCCCCCGTCCGGCACAGCCCGGATACCGTGCGGGCATGTTCCGCGAGGCGCGACCGGACGACCTGCCCGACCTCCTGCGGCTGTACCGCCAGCTGCACCCGGCCGACGCGATCCCGGAGGATGCCGCCGCGGTGTTCCACCAGATCCTCGCGTCACCGGGTCTGCACCTCTTCGTCCTCGAGGTCGACGGGGCCGTCGTCGCGACGACGTACCTCAACGTCATCCCGAACCTGACCCGCGGAGCGTCCCCCTACGCGGTCGTCGAGAACGTCGTCGTCGACGAGAGCCTGCGCGGCCGCGGGCTCGGCAAGCAGGTGATGGCCGGCACCCTGGCCGCTGCGTGGGCTGCCGACTGCTACAAGGCGATGCTCCTGACCGGCTCGCGCAGCCCGGCGACGCACGCGTTCTACCGGTCCTGCGGCCTGTCCGGCGACGCGAAGACCGCCTACGTCGCGCGACCACCGGACGCCGTCCCGCAGTGACCTCGGTCGACCGGTCGCCGGCCTGCCGCCATCACGGTCCGACCGGTCCGGTGTCGGCACCCCCGGACCGGCCGGGCCTGCACGCCCGGCCGGCGACTCAGCGAGCCGCGCAGCTCACGGACGTCGCTTGCGACGAGCCCGTGCCCTGGAACCCGATCTCGACGCTGCCACCGGCGGCAACCCGGGAGTTCCACGCCGACGGGCCCAGGGTCAGGGGTGCCGCGCTCAGGACCTCGCTGCTCCAGTGGTGCACGACGGCGCCGGACGGCAGGCCGATCGAGACCGCCCAGCCGTCGATCGCCTGCGACCCGGCGGTGACCCGGACCGTGGCGACGAAGCCGCCCGGCCAGGTGCTCGTCACCGTGTAGGCGGCTGTGCAGGAGCGACCGGCGGGGGCTGTCGGGGTCGGCGTGGGCGTCGGGGTGGGGGTTGCCGTCCGCGTCGGTGTCGGGGTGGGTGTCGGGGTGGCCGTGGGGGTCGGCGTGACCGTCGGGGTCGGAGTCGGGGTCACCGTGCCCGTGATCGCCAGCTCCGCGCTGGTGAAGCGGCCGTGCGCGCGGTTCACGTCCGTCTCGCCCGCGCCGCCGTCGCACCGCCGGTCGGGGTTGAACGTGAGGTAGGTGCCGGACGTGCACGTGCCCGACGGCTCGGCGTCACCGCCCACGACGGCCGTCCCGCCGATGGAGACCCCGCCCTGGATGAGCGCCGAGTCGCGCACGACGGCGCTGCCGCTGACCGTGCCGCCGTCGTTGACCCAGGCCAGACCCTCGATCCGCGCGGTGCCGCTGACGGTCGAGCGGCCGTAGACGGCGGCGTTCGGTCCGACGTACGCGGTCGACGCGACCGACGCGCGCGAGTCGACCCACCCGCCTCCGTTGGCGTGCCAGCGACCGCCACCGGGTGCGGTGCCGCGCGTGAACCCAGGCTCGTGGCCGGACGGCAGGGCGCCGTCGATGCGGAACTCGAAGGGGTACCGGAAGTTCTTCGGGTAACCGTCGAGGAACCCGTGCTTGGGGACGGCGGTCGGGGTGCCGGACACGACGAGGTACACCTGCTCACCGGCGCGCGTCTGGAACGTGGCCTCGGTGTCGGTGCCCTGCGTGACCGGGCTGTACCGGGCGACGCCGCCGGTCACGCCGACGAACCCGTACGACCAGCCGGAGCCGCCGTTCGGGTCGACGTGACCCTTGAGGTGCAGCCGGACGAGCGCGCCCGAGGACGACGGGACGAGCTTGATCTTGGTGTAGCCGAACGCGCCGGGGGCGATCCCGTCGGGCACCGCGAAGTGCTGCTGGGAGGCGTTCACGGCCTCGACCTGCACCAGGCTCTGCGGCACGACGAACGGGTACAGCCGGTTGATGAACGGCGTGACGTCGGCAGCGTTGGCGTAGTCCCAGGTGACATTCCGCATCGCGTACTGCGCGATCTCCGCGCCGAGCTGGTCCTGCGTGAGTCCCGCGATGCGCTTGTACGTCTCCAGCGGGTGCTCGGTGCTGCGCGCCTCGTTCCAGATGCGGTTGAAGAACGCCAGGCCGCGCTTCTCGGTGATGGACTGCAGCAGCATCCAGGCGCCGTAGTGGTGCCGGCTGGACGAGTACGGCAGGTTCTCGGTGCGGATGAAGCGCGTGAGGTCACCGGCGCCCTGACCAGGCAGGGCTTGCATCGCCATGAACTCGGCGCTGCTCTCCCAGAACGTGCCGGCCGACGCGTGCGTGAACCCGACGCCGGACCGGCCGAGGAACGTGTAGTTCTGCAGCACGTGCGCGAGCTCGTGGACGAGCCCCCACGACCCGGGCTGCGCGGCGCCGGGCGCGAGGTTGATGACGCCGACGCGGCCGTCGGTGGAGCCGCCCGTCGCCCAGGCGTTGAGGTTCGGGTTGCTGGACCAGGTGTTCGTGATGATGACGATGATCTTGTGCTGGGCGAGCAGGCCCGTCTCGGGCGTGAACCTCATGTCGTCGATGTAGAACGAGTACGCGCTCTCGAGCTCGCGCAGCACGTTCGCCGGGTCGAACCGGTACGCGCTGGGCGCCGTGGTGGGCGACGTGCCCGACAGCTCGCCCCACAGGACGACGAAGTTCTCCGACTCCGCCTTGCGGTTGTCCGCCCACGCGACCTCGTTGGTCGTGCGCCAGCGCTCGGGGATCCAGACGGTCTTGTCGGCGGCCTGCGCCGGGGTCGCGAGCAGCGGGACGAGGAGGAGGGTGAGCGCGAGAAGCACCGCGCGGAGTCGTGCGGGACGGACGAGCGGCATGACGACTCCCTGGTCGGACATCCGGACTGCGCGACCGTGGCATGCCGGACAGCCGTCCGACTACCCGACGAAACGTTATAGCGGTAAGCGCGATCCGGGCGGGTCGCGCAACGTCGGT
The DNA here is from genome assembly GCF_001424195.1 of Cellulomonas sp. Leaf334. Lineage (GTDB taxonomy): Bacteria > Actinomycetota > Actinomycetes > Actinomycetales > Cellulomonadaceae > Cellulomonas. The sequence goes on from NZ_LMOO01000011.1 coordinate 35,012, forward strand.
CCGGTCGTTCGGCGCAGTCAGCGCTTCGGCCACGTCCAGGCCGGCCCGTCGAGCACGCCGGCACCCTCCACCGCGGTCGCGCCCGCCCCCTTGGTGAGCTCGATCGTCGTGGCGTCGGCCGTGCGCAGCGCGCGGACCAGGTCGCCGGCGTGCGTCACGACGAGCACCTGCGACCGCTCGGCGGCGGACGCGACGAGGGCACCGACGGCGGGCATCAGGCTCGGGTGCAGGCTCGACTCCGGCTCGTTGAGGACCAGGAGGTCCGGGGGGCGGGTCGCGTGCGCCGCCGCGACGAGCAGCAGGAACGTGAGGGTGCCGTCGGACAGCTCCGCCGCGGAGAGCGGTCGGCGCAGGCCTGGCTGCGTCATCGCGACCCGGCACACGCCGTCGTCGTCCTCGGTGACGACCAGCCGGGAGCCCGGGAAGGCGACGTCGACCGACGCCTGCAGCGCGTCCGCGTCGCCCGTCCGCTCGATGGTCAGCAGCGCCGCGGCGAGGTCGTCGCCGGTCGGCGACAGGACGGGCGTGAACGTCGCGACGCCCGGGCGACGAGCCGGGCTGTCCGCGTCGGTGCGCAGGTGGTCGTAGAAGCGCCAGCGGCGGGCCTGCTCCCGCAGCGCGAACAGGTCGGGGGTGGCCGCCGGGTCCGCGAGCAGCGCCATCACCGACTCGTGGGCGTTCACGGTCAGCGGCACGGTCGTCCAGGCGCCCGCGTCGTCGCGCGTCCGGACGCGCGACCCGGTGCGCTCCGTCAGGACCGTCGACGGGCGCAGCACCGGACCTGCCCAGACGACCTCGGACTTGATCTCCGGGTCGAGCGTGAACGGTCCCAGCTGTGGCAGCCCGAGGTCGATCGCGTAGGAGAGGTCCTCCGTCGCGACCCCCAGCCGGACCGCGACCGGCCCGTCCGACCGGCGGCCGGCGTGCACCGCGGAGCGCATCCCGCCCTCGCGCGCGAGGGAGGAGACGGCACCGTCGCGCGCGACCTCGGCGAGCAGGCGCAGGGCCCGGTACACGCTCGTCTTGCCGCTCCCGTTGGCGCCGGTGACGACCGTCAGGGCACCGAGCCCCACGGTCAGGGAGCGCAGGCTGCGGTACCCCTCGACGGCAAGAGTCCTGATCATGGCGCGACCCTAACCGGGGCCGCTGACGCTCAGACCGGCTCGAGGAAGACGACCGGGATGACCCGCGACGTGCGCTCCTGGTACCGCGCGTAGTTGGGCAGCGCCTCGACGATCCGCGGCCAGAGCTCCTGCCGCTCGTCGGGCGTCGCCACGCGCGCGACCATCGGGACGGGCGGTCGACCCGTGAGCGACACCGTCACCTGCGGGTGGTCGCGCAGGTTGAGGAACCAGGCCGGGTGCTCGTCGTTGCCTCCCGCCGACGCGACGACCACCAGGGTCTCCCCGAACGTGAGCGGAGCGGTCAGCATCGACGACCGCGGCCTGCCCGACCGACGCCCGACGGTCACGAGCTCCAGCGAGGGCAGCCCGACCAGCGTCCCGCCGAACCGGCCCCCGCTCACCTTGACGCCCGCGCGATGGAGCCAGCTGAGCGTTCTCATCACGACGGTGCTGGTCATACCCCGATGAGAACACGGATCCTCGCCTGGTGTCGGACCCCGGTGCGACGATGCCCGGATGACCAAGTTCGTCGTCGACGCGGGCGCTGCCCTCCGGCTCGCAGCGACCGACGCACCGCTGCCCGCCGCCCACGAGCTCCTCGCACCGACGCTCCTGCGGTCGCAGGCGCTGTCCGCGATGCACGAGGCCGTGCACCGCGGCGAGCTCTCCGCCGCGGACGCGCGCGAGCGGCTGGCGCGACTGAACCGGACGAAGATCCGACTGCTCGGCGACGGCGTCCTGCGCAAGGTCGCCTGGACGGTCGCCGACGAGCTCGGCTGGGAGTCGACGTACGCCGCCGAGTACGTCGCGCTGACCCGGCTGCAGGCGGACTACCTGGTGACGCTCGACGACGAGCTCGCGCGGGCCGTGCAGGGCGTCGTGCCGACCGCACCGTTCGACGCGCTCCTCGACCCACGGTCCTAGGGTGCAGGGATGGAGGACTACTGGTGGGAGCCCCCGATGGCGGGCACCGAGCTGGAGCACCTGGTCGGCGCCCTCGAACGGCTGCGTGCGACGTTCCGCTGGAAGGTCGACGAGCTCGACGCCACCGGGCTCAGCGCCCGGATACCGTCGTCGGACCTCACCCTCGGAGGCCTGCTCAAGCACCTCGCTGCCGTGGAGGACCTCCAGTTCACGGTCAGGCTGACCGGCGGGCGGATCGGTGAGCCGTGGGAGTCCACCGAGTGGCGGGGGGACAACGACTGGCTGTTCAGCACGGCGGCCGACGACACCCCCGACGAGCTCTACTCGTACTGGGACGGCGCCGTCCGCAGGTCCCGGGACCGGCTCGGTGCGGCCCTGACGGCCGGAGGGCTCGACCACGCGGTCGACCTGGCCGACTCCGACGGCAAGCCCGCGAACCTGCGCCGGCTCCTGTTCGACCTCGTCGAGGAGTACGGGCGGCACACCGGGCACGCGGACCTGCTGCGGGAGGCGGTCGACGGGCGCGTCGGCGAGGACCCGCCGCCCGGCTGGCAGGCGGTGTCGGGCCGGTTCGGACCCTCCGCCCGGTGAACGTCTCGCTCAGCCCCTGGTCGACCTCCGACGCCGACTCGCTCACCGTCGCCGTCGGGGAGAGCCCCGAGCTCGCCGTCCAGCTCGGGGAGGAGGTCGGATCGCGTGCCGCAGCCCGCACGTACATCGCGCAGTACCTCACCGACGACGACGGGACGGTCGCGTTCGCGATCCGGGTCGACGGCGTCGCGGTCGGCCACGTCGCGCTCAGCCACATCGAGCGCCGGAACGACTCCGCGTGGGCGTCGTACTGGGTGACCGCGAGCCGGCGCGGGCACGGGTTGGCCTCCCGCGCGCTCGCCACGATCGCCGCCCACGCGTTCGACACCCTCGGCCTGTTCCGGATCGAGCTCGGGCACCGCGTGAACAACCCGGCGTCGTGCCGGGTCGCCACCGCGGCTGGGTTCGCCGCCGAGGGCATCGAACGGTCGAAGCTGCGCTACGGAAGCGACCGGTACGACGTCGAGACGCACGCCCGGCTGTCCACCGACCCGAGGCCGCCGATCGAGCTGGTGCCGATCGTCGGGGCGGCGGTACGAGCCGGCCGCTGACGGTCCGGACGTCGACCGCTCACACCGGTCCGGACGTCGACCGCTCACACCGGTCCGGGCGTCGACCGCTCACACCGGTCCGGGCGTCGACCGCTCACACGGTCAGAAGTCGCCGCCGCCGAAGTCGCCCCCGAAGTCGCCGCCGAACCCTCCGTCGAAGCCGGTGTCCCCGCCCGCGTCCGCGGCGACGTCCCCGCCACCGTCGGCCGCGGGGTCGGTGCCGCCCCCGTCCGACAGGTCGAAGAAGCTGTCCGCGATGGCGGTGCCCACGAACGCCCCGGCGACGCTGGCCAGCAGGCTGCCGGCGAGCATCCCGCCCATGCCGACACCACCGCCGCCGAACCGGTTCTCGAGCGTGCCGGGCGCGCGCATCTCGGCGCGGGTCGCCATCCGGGCGAGGGCGCGCGGGTCGTCGGACTGCGCCCGCTCGGCCTCGGGCACGTCGTGCGCGAGCCCGTCCAGCACCTGCCGACGCTGCTCGGGCGTGAGCTGCGCGAAGGCCTCGGCGTGCGCCTGCTCGATCGCGTCGGGTGGCGCCGTGCGCAGCAGGTAGCGGTAGCGCTCGACGGCCGCCTCGTCGGAGGTCGGCCGGTCGCCGTACCGGCCTGACGGCTGCGCGGGCGGCTGGTCGCTCGGCTGGTCGTCGCGACCCAGGAACCGGTCGAGGAATCCCATACGTCTCACCTCTCGTGTCGGTTCCTGGTCCAACGCGGCTGCCGCTCGACGGGTTCCGACGGGCGCCCCGACCGGGTCGTGGCGCTACCCGGCGGGTGACGACGGGCGACGGGCCGGGAGGCCGTGTCGTCACGCCGCCCGACGGGAATACCGATGGCCTGCACGTCCGTGTGCTGTCAGAGTGACGCCGCCCGATCCCTTGGAGGTTCAGCACATGCCCGCTCTCGACGGACGCGTCGTCCTGGTCACCGGCGCCAGCCGGCGCATCGCGATCGGCGCCGGGGTCGCCCGCCGCCTGGTCGCCGACGGCGCCACGGTGCTCCTGCACTCCTGGTCGCCGCACGACGCGGAGCAGCCGTGGGGTGCCGACGAGGGCGGGGTCGAGGCGCTGGTCGACGAGCTGCGCGCGGCGGGCGGGACCGTCGAGCACGTGTCGATGGACCTCGCCGACCCGGCAGCCCCGCACGCGCTGGTCGACGCCGCGCACGACGCGTTCGGCCGCCTGGACGCGGTCGTCGCCAACCACGCGCGCAGCTCCGGGCAGAACCTGGAGCAGCTCACCGCCGCGGAGATCGACCTGTCCTACGCGGTGAACACGCGGGCCACCCTGCTGCTCGTGCAGGCGTTCGCGGCGCGCCACGACGACGCTGCCGGCGGGCGCGTCGTCGTCTTCACGTCCGGTCAGTACCGGGGTGCGATGCCCGACGAGCTGCCGTACATCGCGTCGAAGGCCGCTCTGCACGAGCTGACCGCGAGCCTCGCGGTGCACCTGATGCCCCGCGGCATCACGGTCAACTGCGTGAACCCCGGCCCGAACGACACCGGCTACGCCGACGACGCCGCGCGTGCTGCCGTGAGCGCCCACAGCCCCGGCGGGCGGTGGAGCACCCCGGCGGACACGGCCCGCCTGATCGCCTGGCTGCTCAGCGACGAGGCCGACTGGGTGACGGGTCAGACGATCGCGTCGGACGGCGGGTTCTCGTCGCTCTGAGCACCTGGGCTCCCCGGGCGAGGGGTTCGTCGGCTGGTACCGCGACGCGGCAGACAATCAGGTGTGACCCGTACCGGCCGACGCACTACCGTCTGGCCATCGTGAGCCGGATCCTGGACACCGTCGTCCCTCGCAGGCTGGGCACCGGGTTCCGGTGGCTGCTGGCCTCGTCGTGGAGCACGAACCTCGGCGACGGGCTCGTCCTGGCGGCCGGTCCGCTGCTGGTGGCGTCGCGCACGGACGACGCGTTCCTCGTCGCGCTGGCGGCGCTGCTCCAGTGGCTGCCGCCCCTGCTGTTCGGGCTGTGGGCCGGTGCGGTGACGGACCGGCTGGACCGCCGGCGGCTGGTGATCGTCGTCGACTCGTTGCGGACCCTGGTCCTGGTGCTGCTCGCCACGGCGGTCGCGGTCGACGTCGCGACCATCTGGCTCGTGCTCGTGGCGATGTTCGTCCTGGGCACCGCGGAGACGTTCGCCGACAACGCGTCGAGCACGCTCGTGCCGATGCTGGTGCAGCGCGACGACCTGGCCCTGGCGAACAGCCGGATCATGGCCGGGTTCGTCACCGTCAACCAGCTCGTCGGTCCGCCGCTGGGGGCGTTCCTGTTCGCCGTCGGGCAGGCGTGGCCGTTCGCGGCCGAGGCCGTGCTGGTCGCCGCGGGCGCGGTGCTGGTCTCCCGGGTGGTCCTGCCTCCGCACCGGGCCGAGAAGCACGCGACACAGATCCGGCACGACATCGCCGAGGGCGTCCGCTGGGTGCGCCACCACGCGGCGGTGCGGACGCTGGTGCTGACGATCCTCATCTTCAACGTGACGTTCGGCGCAGCCTGGTCGGTGCTGGTCCTGTACGCGCGGGAGCAGCTGGGGCTGGGGGCGATCGGGTTCGGGCTCATCACGACCGTCATGGCACTCGGCGGGCTCGTCGGGACCGTGTCCTACGGCTGGATCACGCGTCGCGTCAGCCTGGCGAACCTCATGCGGATCGGCCTGATCATCGAGACCCTCACGCACCTGGCCCTCGCCCTGACGACGACCCCGTGGTTCGCGCTGGTCGTGTTCTTCGTCTTCGGCGCGCACGCGTTCGTGTGGGGGACGACGTCGGTGACGATCCGGCAGCGGGCGGTGCCGAGGCAGCTGCAGGGGCGGGTCGGCAGCGTGAACCTGGTGGGCGTGTTCGGCGGGCTGGTGGTCGGCGCCGCGATCGGTGGGCTGCTCGCCCAGCGCTACGGCGTGACGGCGCCGTTCTGGTTCGCGTTCGTCGGGTCGGCGATCTTCGTCGTCCTCATCTGGCACCAGCTCCGGCACGTCGCCCACGCCGACGAGCAGGACGCACCGGCGCCGGCTTGACCACTGTATCGAACTTCTTCAATATAGACCCGTGCCCACGTCGACCGCGATGAGCGCTCCCGCAGCCGAGCAGGTCGCGCGGACGCTCAAGGCCCTCGCAGATCCCCTCCGCGTGCGCGCGCTCTCCCTCATCGCCGCCAGCCCGCGGGGCGAGGTGTGCGTCGAGGACGTCAGCGCGCTCACCTCGGTGTCGCAGCCGACGGTCTCCCACCACCTGAAGGTCCTGAGGGACGCAGGGCTCGTCACGGCCGAGCGCCGCGGCACCTGGGTCTGGTACCGGCTCGCACCCGAGCACCGCCCTGCGGTCCGCGCGGTCCTGGAGGCCGCCGACGACGTCGACCCGCAGCCGACGGGGACGCTGCCGGACCTGGACCACCACCTCGACCGCGTCGCCGCCGGCCTCGCACCGCGCTACCCGACGATCGACGCCGCCCGGGTCCAGGACGTCGTCCGCGACTCCTCGACGGCGCTCGCCCGGACCTCCGGCCTGAGCACCCGGCTGGTCTCCCTGACGGAACGGTTCGCGCGCCAGCGCCTGGACGACCTCGTGCGGATCGAGGGCGGCACGACGATCCCCCGCGTCCTGTTCGTCTGCGTCGCCAACGCCGGTCGTTCACAGCTCGCCGCCGCCCTGCTCCAGCGCTACGCCGGCGGCACGGTCCTGGTCCGGTCGGCCGGGTCGGCACCGGCCGCCGCGATCCACACTCACGTCCGGCCCGAGCTGAAGGCCCTCGGCGCCGACGGGTACCCCAAGCCGCTCACCGACGACGCCGTCCGCGCCGCCGACGTCGTCGTGACGATGGGCTGCGGCGACGTCTGCCCGGTCTACCCCGGCACCCGCTACGAGGACTGGGCCGTCGGCGACCCGGCGCTCGCCTCCCCCGAGGGCGTCGCGGCGATCCGCGCCGACATCGACGCCCGCGTCCGATACCTGCTCACCACACTCGACATCATCGGAGCACCATGACCACGCCCAGCGTCCTGTTCGTCTGCGTCCACAACGCCGGCCGCTCCCAGATGGCGGCCGGGTTCCTCACCGCGCTGTCCGGCGGGGCCGTCGAGGTGCGCTCCGCAGGGTCGATGCCCGCCGACCAGGTGAACCCCGTCGCCGTCGACGCCATGGCCGAGGTCGGCATCGACATCCGCGCCGAGGAGCCGAAGGTGCTGACCACCGAGGCCGTGCAGGCCTCGGACGTGGTGGTGACCATGGGCTGCGGCGACGCGTGCCCGTACTTCCCGGGCAAGCGGTACGAGGACTGGGTGCTCGAGGACCCGGCCGGGCAGGGCCTCGACTCCGTCCGGCCGATCCGCGACGAGATCCGCGGCCGGATCCTCACGCTCCTGGACGAGCTGGGCGTGGAGCCCGTCGGCGCGTGACCGCCCTCGTCCGCCGGCTGCGCGTCACCGACGCGGTCGTCGTCGGGCTCGGCGCCATGCTCGGCGCGGGGGTGTTCGCGGTGTTCGCGCCCGCCGCGCAGGCAGCCGGGGCGGGACTGCTGATCGGGCTCGGGATCGCCGCGGTCGTCGCCTTCTGCAACGCGACCTCGTCCGCCCGCCTGGCGGCGCAGCACCCGGAGTCGGGCGGGACCTACGTGTACGCCCGGGAGCGCCTCGGACCGTTCTGGGGGTTCCAGGCGGGCTGGTCGTTCGTCGTCGGCAAGACCGCGAGCTGCGCGGCGATGGCGCTCACCTTCGCCAGCTACGCCGCACCCGGGCACACCCGCCTCGTCGGGGTCCTCGCCGTCGTCGCCGTCACCGCCCTGAGCTACCGCGGCGTCCAGCGGTCCGCCCGGGTGAGCCTCGTGATCGTCGCCCTCACACTGGTCGCGCTGGTCGTGGTCGTGGTCGCGGCGCTGACGGGCGGCACCGCCTCGACCACCAACCTCACCGGCGTCGACCCCGGCGGGATCCTGCAGTCCGCGGGCCTGCTGTTCTTCGCGTTCGCGGGGTACGCCCGGATCGCGACGCTCGGCGACGAGGTCGTCGACCCGCGCCGCACGATCCCGCGCGCGATCCCCCTCGCCCTCGGGATCGTCCTCGTCGTGTACCTCGTCGTCGGTGTGAGCGCCCTCCTCGCCGTCGGCCCCGACGGGCTCGCCGCGACCGCCGCCCCGCTGCGCGCCGTTGTCGAGGCCGGGTCGTGGGCCGCCCTGAGCCCCGTCGTGCAGGTCGGCGCGGCCGTCGCGTCGCTCGGCGCACTGCTTGCTCTGGTGCTCGGGGTGTCCCGCACAACCCTGGCGATGGCGCGACAGCGCGAGCTGCCCCCGGTCCTCGCCGCCGTCGACCCGCGGCACGGAGTGCCGTATCGGGCCGAGCTCGCCGTCGCGGCCGTCGTGATCGTGCTCGTCGCCACCCTGGACGTGCGGGGGGCGATCGGGTTCTCGTCGTTCGGCGTGCTCACCTACTACGCCCTGACGAACGCGTCCGCGCTGCGGCTCGCACCGCACGAAGGGCGGCCGCCGCGGTGGGTGTCGGTGCTGGGGCTGGTCGGCTGCACGGTCCTCGCCGTGACCCTGCCGCTGCCGTCGATCCTGGGCGGCCTGGCCGTCGCCGTCGCCGGCGCGATCACGTGGGCGATCCGACACCGCCGCACACGGACCTGAGCGCCGCCACGCCGAACTCGTCGGTCCCAGTCGAACTCGTCGGTCGCAACGCGCGAGTTCGGCATGGAGCGACGAGTTCGGCGTGGAGTGACGAGTTCGGCGCGCGGCGAGAAACAACCCGCCGCCCGCCGTCGTTGAGCACGGTGAGAGGGGGATCACCGATGACGACCGACACCACCTGGACCGACCCACGCGAGCAGATCGAGGCCGTCGTGATGATGGCCAACGGTCGTCTGGCGCCGCGGTCGTTCGCGGACCGCGCGGCCGCCGAGGCGTGGGCGCGACCAGACCTGGGAGACGAGGTCCTCGAGCGCAACCTCGTCTGCTCCTGCGACAGCTAGCTCACGTGGGCGACGATCCGCTTGATCGTCTCCTCGTCGCGCAGGATCCGCCGGTGCCCGAGCCCGTCGCTCATCACGAGCTCCGCACCGGGCCAGGCGCGGGCGATGCGGGCGCCGTCGGCGTGGTCGGCCTCCTTGTCGTCCCGGTCGCTGAGTACCAGCGTCGTCGGGAGCGGTAGTCGCGTGTTGGCGGCCCGCAGCGGCACGTCGAGGTCGGCCAGCCGGCGCGACGCGAGGACCTGCATGCGGACCTCGAAGCGGTGCCGGGTGCGTTCGCTGAAGCCGAGGGTGTGCGCGAAGCCCTCGATGTAGGTGGTCGGGTCCGCCAAGGGGGTGACCAGGACGAGGCGCTCCGTCGAGGTGCCGTCCAGGACGGCGAGCGCGCTCGCGGCGGCGCCCATCGAGTGGCCGACGACGGCACGGGCGGGACCGTGCGCGGCGATCACGGTGTCGAGGGCGGTCGACATCTCCGGCAGCGTCGTCCGTCGGCCCCCGAGCTCGCCCGGGCCGGACTCGCCGTGGGCGGGCGCGTCGTAGGCGACGACGCGGAGGCCGGCGTCGACCAGGGGCCCGACGAGCGAGCGCAGCTGCCCGCGGTGGCCGCCCCAGCCGTGCACGAGGTAGACGGTCGGGCCGTCGCCCCAGATCTGCCCGGCGATCGGCCCGGTGCGGAACGCGATGCCGCCGGGGATCGTCGTGCGGTCCTTCGTGCGGGCGGGCGTGCACCAGAGGCGCAGCGCTCCGCGGGCGACGAGCTCGGGGGCGACGCGGTCCAGCGCGCCGACGACCGAGCGGACCGCGGGCGGGATCGGCGGCAGTTGTGTACGAACGGTCGTGCTTTTTTCGCTCGACGGTGCGGCCATGGCAGGTTCCTCCAGGGTGGGATCAGCGCAGGAGCGACTGGAGCAGCCGCTCGAAGGTGTACCGGGTGTGGGCCTCGGCGGCCGGATCGTGCAGCAGCCTGCACGCGTGGAAGTGCGCAAGCATCAGGCCGTGCAGGTCGTGCGCGAACTGCTCGGGCGCGAGGTCGTCGCGGAACGCCCCGTCCTTGGCGCCGGAGCGGTACATCTGGGCGAGCGAGTCGAGCAGGTCCCAGTGGTCCTTGACCACCAGGTCCCGGACCGGCCCGGGCTGGTCGTCGAACTCCGCGGCCGCCGAGACGAACAAGCAGCCGGACGCTCCCGACGACGACGTGACCAGCCACCGCTCGAACAGGGTGCGGACCCGCGGCTCCCCGCGCGGGGCCGCGAGCGCCGGCCGGATCACCTGGTCGACGAAGTGCTCGCGCGCGCTGCCCAGGACCGCGAGCTGGAGCGCCTCCTTGGAGCGGAAGTGCGCGTACAGCCCGCTCTTCGACAGGCCGCTCGCGCTGGCCAGCGTGCCGATGGTCAGACCGGCGACGCCGAGGCGCCCGGCGATCTCGACCGCCTGGTCGATCACCGCCTGCCGCGTGGCGTCGCCTTTACTCATGGGACATGAATAGCACGGTCGTGCGTCATAGCGCCATGATGCCGACTCCGACGGACGCGGCGCCGAGGCACAGCAGCAAGGACCCCAGGGCATTGACGGTCGCCCGTCGCAGCTCGCCCGCCTGGATCAGCCTCACGGTCTCGACCATCGCGGTCGAGAACGTGGTGTACCCCCCGCAGAAGCCCGTGGCGCCCAGGACCAGCCAGCGCGGCCCGAGGCCGTGGTACATGCTCGCGCCGGTGAGCAGGCCGATCAGGAACGAGCCGCTGACGTTGACCACCAGGGTGGCCAACGGGAAGACGCGCGTCCAACGGGAACGCACCGAACCGTCGACGACGAACCGCGTCGCCGCACCGATCCCGCCGAGCAGGGACACCAGCGAGACCAGCAGCAGACTCACGGCGCCTCGTCGGGCAGAGGCAGACGCTCGTGACGCCACCGGTGGTGCCGGGCAGCGACGGCGACACCGGCCACGCACGCGAGCAGCCCGAGCACCACGCTCAACCCCCCGTACACCAGCGCCAGGGTCACCTGACCGTCCGCGAGCAGCCGCTCCATCTCGATGGCCAGGCTGCTGAACGTCGTGAACCCCCCGAGCACCCCGGTCCCTGCGCCCAGCCGGATCACCTGGCCTCGCCGAGACTCCTGACCCCGCCGCAGCAGGACCTCCAGCAGCGCCCCGAGAAGGAGCGACCCCAGCAGGTTCTCGACGAACGTCGCCGTCGGCCAGCCGCTCGACGAGGTCCCGACCGTCTGCGTCAGGGCCCAGCGCGCGGCAGTCCCCACGGCACCGCCGACCGCGACGACCGCGATCAGGCGCGGGTCGAGGTGGGGCGACCCCGTCACGGGTGCTCCTCCACGGCGAGAGGCACGATCGTGACCGGCACAGGCTGGGTGTGCGCCAGGCGGCCTGCCGTGGACCCCCCGATCAGGTGGTTCATCCAGCCACCGATCCCGGGGCGCCGACTGCCGACGACGATCAGCACGGCGCCTGTCTCCCGCGCGACCCGGGCCAAGGCCCGTGACGCCTCGCCGACGGAGTAGACGAACCTCCACGGGACGCCCACGTCGTCGAGGTCCGCCGCGAGCTTCTCGCTCAGCGCCGTCTCCGCGACGCCGCTCCCCTCCTCGCTGTCCGCGTGGTCAGGGTCCAGCGGGGTCGTGACGAGGGTGCCGTCGGGCTCCTCGGCGACGAAGCTCCGCGCCGGGTCCGCCCAGACGCAGACCAACGACGCGCGCATCGTGTGCGCCAGGGTCACGGCCCTGCGGACGACCGTCGGCGACTGGTTCGGCAGCACCCCGACGACCAGGGTCGGGGCATCGGGCTCCGCCGTGCCGTGCCACGGGTGCGGGGCAGAACGGGTCACCTGTCGAGGCTACGCGGGAACACCAGCCGGGACGCGGAGGTTGCCCACCACCATGACCACTATCGGATTCATCGGCGCCGGCCACATCGGTGGCGCCCTCGCGCAGCTCGCGATCGCCCGGGGCTACGACGTCGTCGTCAGCAACTCCCGCGGCCCGGAGACCCTGACCGACCTGGTGGACCAGCTGGGCGACCGGGCGCGCGCCGCCACGTCCGCGGAGGCGGCCGAGGCCGGTGACGTGGTCGTCGTGACCATCCCGACGAAGAACGTGCCGGACGTCCCGGTCGAGCCCCTGGCCGGCAAGGTCGTCATCGACACCAACAACTACTACCCGCAGCGTGACGGGCAGATCCCCGCCCTCGACGACGAGTCGACGACCGTCTCGGAGCTCCTGCAGACGCACCTGCCGCAGTCGCACGTCGTCAAGGCGTTCAACCACATCGCGTCCGGCGACCTGTCCACGCAGGGCGTCCCCGCCGGGACGCCGGACCGCCGCGCGCTCGCGGTGGCCGGCGACTCGGACGAGGCCCGTGCCGCGGTGGCCGAGCTGATCGACGAGCTCGGCTTCGACACGGTCGACGTGGGCCCGCTCGCGGAGGGCTGGCGCTACCAGCGCGACACCGCGGCGTACGTGCAGCGGTTCGACGCGGACGGGCTGCGCGCCGCGCTGGCCCAGGCGGTGCGCTACCGCGACATGTGAGAAGGACGGCCTGCGCTCCCCTCCGGGCGCAGGCCGTCCCGTCACGTCGCAGGAGGCCCTGTGACGGTCCCTGATACGTCATTTCCCTCGCCGGGGGCATCGGGCCGGACGTAGCGTCCGGCTCATGGACCTCCCCCGAGACCACACGATCCGCGAGCGCAGCCACCGGATCCTCGACCCGTTCACCTCTGCGCTGCACCTGACGCCCGGCACCACGCTGCTCGGCGTCGGGACCGCCGGGACCGGCGTCGACCTCAGCACGGTGCGGACCTGATGGACCCGTCGGCCGTGCAGGCCTACTACGCGGCGAAGAGCCACCACGAGCGCGACCGGCTGCTCTCTGCGGAGGGGCTCCTCGAACGCGTGCTGACCACGCGGCTCCTCGAACCCCACCTGGGTGAGCCCGGTCGCGCGCTCGACCTCGGCGGCGGCACCGGCCCGTACTCGGTGTGGCTCGCGGAGCTCGGCTGGGACGTGACCCTGGCGGACCTCTCCCCCGAGCTGCTCGCCATCGCCGAGTCGTCGCTGCCCGCCGGGACCGTCCGCGAGGTGGTCCAGATCGACGCCCGGGACCTGTCCCGCTGGGGCGACGCCACCTTCGACGCGGTGCTGAGCCTCGGCCCGATGTACCACCTGACGACGGCCCCCGACCGCGCGCTCGCCGCGGCCGAGCTCGCGCGCGTCACCCGACCGGGCGCGCTGGTCGCCGTGGCGCTCATGCCGCGGTACGTGTCGGTCCGACGGTTGCTGTCGCTGCCCGACGAGCGTTGGCAGCTGGCCGACCGGGCGTTCCAGGACCGGCTGCTCGACGACGGCGTGTTCGAGAACGCGGTGCCCGACCGGTTCACGCACGTGTACGGCGTCGAGCCGGCGGACGTGGCGCCGTTCTTCGAGTCGCACGGCTTCTCGACGGTGTCGCTGGCGTCCACGCACGGCTTCCTCACGGGCGTCGAGGACGGGTTCGAGGCGCTGCGCGTCGAGCACCCCGCCGCGTACGGACAGCTGCTCGACCGGCTCGTCGCGACGGCGTCCGACCCCGGGGTGCTCGCCACCGCCGGGCACCTGCTGTACGTCGGGCGGCGGCGTCAGCTCCGGACGAGCCCCGACTCGTAGGCCGCGATCACCAGCTGCACCCGGTCGCGGCAGCCCAGCTTGCGCAGCGCCTCCGAGACGTGGGACTTCACGGTCGGCTCGGCGATCCAGAGCTCCGCGCCGATCTCCGCGTTCGACAGGCCGCGCGCCACCGCCCGCAGGATCTCGAGCTCCCGGGGCGTCAGGTCGGCGATGCCCGTCACCTGGACGGGGGTCGACCGGGCGGTGAAGTCCTCGACCAGCCGCCGGGTGACCGTCGGCCCCAGCAGCATCGAGCCCTCCGCGACCATCCGCACCGCCTCGACCAGCCGCTCCGCCGTCACGTCCTTGAGCAGGAAGCCGCTGGCCCCCGCGCGCAGGGCGTCGTAGACGTACTCGTCCAGGTCGAACGTCGTGAGGATCAGGACGCGGGTCGACGGGTGCTCCACGCTGATCCGGGCGGTCGCAGCGATCCCGTCGAGGACCGGCATCCGCACGTCGACCACGGCGACGTCGGGCTTCTCGACGGCGACGAGCCGCAGCAGCTCCCGCCCGTCCTTCGCGGCACCGACGACCTCGAGTCCGGGCGCCGCCCCGATGATCGCTGCGAACCCCTGCAGCACGACCGGCTGGTCGTCGGCGACGACGACGCGCGTCACGCGGGCACCTCGATCTCCAGCACGAACTCCCCGTCGACGACCACGGCCGTCATCGTGCCACCCAGAGTCTCGACGCGTTCGCGCATGCCGATCAGGCCGCGACCCGGTTCGGCCGCCGTTGCTGCCGCGTTGGTCATCCGAAGTCCGACGTGCGCGTCGGACTGCGACCGGCTGACGGTGGTCAGGCTCCCCGGGGCGTGCCGACGGGCGTTGGTCAGCCCCTCCTGGACAGCGCGGTAGAGGACGTAGCCCGCGGCCGACGGCACGTCGCGCCACCGGCCGTCGAGCACGACCGACTGCCCCGCCGCGACGGCGGAGGCCACCAGGTCGTCGACGTCGCACGCCGTCGGCTGCGGGGCACGCTCGCTCTCGTCCGACGTGCGCTGCAGGACGACGAGCACCTGACGCAGCTCCGTGAGGGCCTCGCGGGCGTCCGCCGCGATGTCCGCGAGGACCGCTCGGGCGTCGTCGTTCAGGTCGGGGTGGAGGAACGGCGCCGACTCCGCGCGGACCGCGACGAGGGACACGTGGTGCGCGACGACGTCGTGCAGGTCCCGCGCGAGGCGTGCCCGCTCACCGGCCAACGACTCGACCTCGAGCGCGTGCTGCTCGGTCACCTGGGCCGCGACGTGCCGGAATCTCGCCCGCCGCTCGGCACCGACCGCGGCGGCGAGGCCGACGGCGGCGGTGAACACGACGACGTGCGCGGCGAACACCACCCACTGGAAGACCGGGCCGCTGCCCGTGCCCGCGTTCACCAGGCCGATCGGGAGCACCGACTCCGCACCCGACCCGCAGTAGTAGGCCCCGATGGCCACCGCCACGGCCCACGGCAGGACCGCCCTGCGCACCCCGTCGACCGCTGCGACGACGGCGACCGCCATCGTGCCCAGCCACCAGCCGTACATGAACCACCCGGCCACCGGCACGAGCACCCACGGGACCAGTGTGAGCAGCGTCGCCCACCCCGGGGACCACCGCGCGAGCAGCACGCCGAGGACGACCACCGCTCCCGAGGCGAACGTGAGGCTCAACCCGACGACCCCCCACTCGTCGGCCGCGTCCTCCAGGCCGAGAAAGCTGTAGGGGGGCGTGATCATCAGGAAGGCGCCCACGACCGTCGCGAAGATGGCCGGCGTGACCCAGGCCCGCCACACGAGGACGGGCTGGGCGGGCGCGGTGGCGGTCATGGCGCCATGGTGACCTCTGCCGGGGTCGTGGGACCTCAGCCACGCGACGGAGATCGGTCTCCTCCTCACGTCGCCGGTCGCCACCTCGCCGACCGCGGGCGCATCATGGACGCAGCCACCCGCACGTCCCCGAGGAGTTCCCCGTGTCCCTGACCGTCCCCGCCCTGCTCACCGCGTCCGCCGGCGCACCCTTCGAGCGCGGCACCGTCGAGCGCCGCGAGCTGGGCGAGCACGACGTCCTGATCGACATCGCGTACGCCGGCATCTGCCACTCCGACATCCACCAGGCCCGCGAGGAGTGGGGCAAGGCGATCTTCCCGATGGTCCCCGGCCACGAGATCGCGGGTGTCATCTCCGCGGTCGGCTCGGCCGTGACCAAGCACGCCGTGGGCGACCGCGCGGGCGTCGGGTGCTTCGTCGACTCCTGCCGCGAGTGCGAGATGTGCCTGGCCGGCGAGGAGCAGTTCTGCGAGAAGGGCAACGTCCCCACGTACAACGGCAAGGCGTACGACGGGTCGCCCACGTACGGCGGCTACTCGACGCAGGTCGTGGTCGACGAGAGCTACGCGCTGCGCATCCCGGAGGGCATCGCGCTGGACGTCGCCGCGCCGCTGCTGTGCGCCGGGATCACCCTGTACTCGCCCCTGAAGCACTGGGGTGCGGGTCCCGGCAAGAAGGTCGCCATCGTCGGCATGGGCGGGCTCGGGCACATGGGCGTCCAGCTCGCGCACGCGCTCGGCGCCGAGGTCACCGTGCTCAGCCAGTCGCTGTCCAAGCAGGCCGACGGGCTCTCGCTGGGCGCCGACCACTACTACGCGACGAGCGACCGCCAGACCTTCCGGGACCTGCGCAGGTCGTTCGACCTGATCATCAGCACCGTCGGCGCGGACATCGACGTCGACGCGTACCTGTCGCTGCTGCGCTTCGAGGGGTCGCTGGTGTTCGTCGGGCTGCCCGAGAACAAGCAGTCGTTCCGCGTCTTCTCGCTCACCGGTGCCCGTCGGAACCTGTCCGGGTCCAACATCGGCGGCATCCGCGAGACCCAGGAGATGCTCGACTTCTGCGCGTCCCACGGGATCGGCTCGGTCATCGAGACCATCACGGCCGACGACGTCGACAAGGCCTACGACCGCGTCGTGAACAGCGACGTCCGCTACCGCTTCGTCATCGACACGTCGACGATCCCCGCCGGCTGACCACCTGGCCGCCGAGCTCGTCACTCCCGGCCCAGCTCGTCTGTTGCAACCGACGAGCTCGGCCGCAGGTGACGAGCTCGGCGGTTGCGACTAGAGCGCGCGCAGACCGAGCGTTGCGACGACCTCTCCGAGCAGCTGCTCGTAGTACGCGTCCGCCGGCATGACCAGCGGGCGGAGCTGGCCGAAGACCTCCATCACCGTGAAGCCGTGGACGCGGACGAACGCGTCGACGGCCAGCGCGATCGCGGGTGCGGGCAGCGGGTAGGACTGCCGGGCGGCCAGCGCGTCGAAGCCCGCGGCGGTGCCGTCGTCGAGGGTCGACGCCCGCGCGGTGAGCACGCCCTCGTCGACGAGACCACGGTCGTACGCCGTTGCGTAGAGCCCCATGATCCGGCTGCCCGGCCGCACCGCGACCGCGATCGTGCGCTCGGCGGGCGCGCGGTACCCGGGCACCGGGGCGCCGAACGCGAGGCCGAACTGCGCGGGGTGCGCGAGCGACCACGCCCGGTACGCACGCAGCCCGGCGGTGATCGCCCCGGGGAGGTCGTCGGCGGCCACCGCGTCGACGGCCGCGTCCACCGCGTCGGCGTGCTCGGTGAACGCCTCGACCAGCAGCTCGGTGAGCAGGTCGTCGCGGCTGTCGACGTAGCGGTAGAGCGCGGACACCGCGATGTCCAGGTCGCGGGCCACCGCGCGCAGGGTGACCCCCTCGACCCCGGCCCGCTCCAGGTGCGCGCGCGCGGAGCGCAGGATCGCGTCGGTCGTCTCCTGACGACGGCGCTCACGGACGGTGCCAGCCATCCGGGCAGCATAAGTGAGAACACTGTTCTTGACTTCTCGCCGGCGCGCGAGAACACTGTTCACACAAGAGAGAACAGTGTTCTCGTTTCCGTCGTCCAGGAGCCCGCCATGGTCAGCGACCGCCGCACCGCCGCCTTCTCCCTCCTCGCCTCCGGCACCCTCGCGCTCGTCGCCAGCATCGGTCTGGCCGTGACCTTCGGCTGGCCCGACGTCCTCGGCGCCCCCGCCGACGAGGTGCTGCCCGCGTTCGCCGAGATCGCGTCGACCGTCCAAGGGCTGTTCCTCCTGCAGCTCGCCGGCAGCCTCGTGCTCATCCCCGGCGCCCTCGCACTGCACCTGCTGCTCGCCCGCAGTCGCGGCACCGACGCCGCCCTGCTCACGGTCACCGCGTTCGGCGTGCTCGCTCCCGTGATCCAGAGCCTCGGCTGGATCCGCTGGCCGCTCGTCGTCCCCGGCCTGGCCGACCGCTACCTCGACCCGTCCGCGACGGCCGAGACCGTCGCGGCCACCGCCGCCACCTACGAGCTGGTCAACGCGTACGCCGGCGGTGCCCTCGGCGAGAACCTGGGCTGGCTGCTCCAGGGCGTGTGGGCCGTCGGGCTCGGTATCCTCGCGTGGCGCGCCGCCGACGTCGCCCCCGTCTGGCTGCGCCGCACGCTCGCCGTCGTCGCCGTCGCCTGGACCGTCACGCTGGTCCCCGCCGGCTGGCTGGGCTCCGAGCCGCTGACCACGATCGGCACCTCGGTCTACTCGGTCTGGTACCTGGCCCTGCTGGTCCTGGGCATCGTGCTGCTGCGCGCCCCGTCCCGAGAGCGCACCCTCACCCACGCCTGAGCCAGCCGCGCCGAGCTCGTCGCTTCGGGCCGAGCTCGGTGGTCGCAACCGACGAGCTGGGCCGCAACCGACGAGGTCGGCCGCAGGCGGCCGGCCCGGCGCGCGTCTACCGTGGCCGGGTGGATCCCATCCGGACCGTCGCACCTCCGTTGCGCGGGCGGGTGATCCTGTCGCAGGACTGGGTGCGGGCCAGCTTCCTGCACTGGCGGGTGCCGCCCGAGACCGTCGCACCCCTCCTTCCGGCGGGGACGCGGCCGGACGAGTTCGACGGCTCGTCGTGGGTCGGGCTCATCGCGTTCCGGATGGAGCGGTTCACGCTCGTCCCCGGGCCGGCCCTGCCGTACATCGGCGACTTCCCCGAGATCAACGTCCGGCTCTACACGGTCGACGACGAGGGCCGGCGCGGCGTGCTGTTCCGGTCGCTGGAGGCGTCGCGGGCGCTGACCGTGCTCGGCGCCCGGACGGTCATGAACGTGCCGTACCAGTGGGCGCGGATGTCGATCCGGCGGTCCGACGACGCCATCGACTACCGCTCGACCCGGCTCACGGGCGCCCGGCCGTCGTCGCGCATCGTGGTGCGACCGTCCCGCGATGCCGTCCTCGACGACCCGCTCGCCGACTTCCTCACCGCGCGCTGGGGCATGCACACGGTGCTCCGAGGACGGACCCGGTTCGTGCCCAACGAGCACGAGCCGTGGCCGCTGCGGCGGGCGACCCTGGTGTCGCTCGACGACGAGCTCGTCGCGGCCGGCAGGCTGCCCGGGGTGGCGTCGCGCCCACCGGACTCGGTGCTCTACTCGCCGGGCGTGCACGCGCGGTTCGCGATGCCGCAGTAACCCGTCAGTCGGTCGAGGCCAGCGCCTCGCGCAGGAGCCGGATCGCCTTCGGCCCGACGCCGTGCAGCCGGAGGAGCTCGTCGAGGTCCCTGTCGCGCACGTCGTCGAGCGTCGCGATCCCTTCCAGCGCCAGCGCCGCCGTGGCGGGCCGGCCGATGCCTCGGGGCAGCGGCGTGGGTGGTGTCGTCGGGTCGGCCATGGGTCGAGATCCTGCCACCGGCACCGACGAAATGCCCCGCAGCGGGTGCTGCGGGGCGCCTCGTCGGGGGTGCGTCAGTCCTGCGGCGTCGGGTCGCCCGCGAGGATCAGGTACAGGTCACGGCGTGCGCGGTCGAGGACCTCGAGGGCCTTCGTCGCCTGCTCGTCGGTGCCCGTGCGGGCGACCTGGTGGGCCGCCGCACCGAGCGCCTCGAGCGCTCCCCGGAGTGCGCGGCCCGGTGAGGCCGGCCGGTTCGCGGCGTCCTCCCACGGGCTGCCCAGCTGCTCGGCGTTCTGGGTGACGTAGGTGCCGCCCGCCTCGGTGAGCGTGGCCATCTTGCGGCCGGACTCGGACGTGATGGCGATGAGGCCCTCGTCCTCGAGGAGGTTGAGCGCCGGGTAGATGGCGCCCGGGCTGGGCCGCCACGTGCCGCCCGACCGCTCGCCGATCTGCTGGATCAGCTGGTAGCCGTGCATGGGCTCCTCGGCGAGGAGCAGCAGGATCGCGGCGCGGATGTCGCCACGTCCGGCGCGTCGGCCGGGACCGCGACCACGGCCGCCGGGGCCGAAGCCGGGACCGCCGAACCCACGGGGTCCGCCCGGGCCGCCGGGGCCGAAGCCGCGGTGGCCGTGCTCGTGCGGGAACGCACCGCGAGGGCCGCCGCGGCGGGGGTCGAAGCCCTCCTCGTAGGGGGCGTCGGGGAAGTCGCCGCGACGGCGACGGGTGCGGCCGCGCTCGGCGGTCGGGTCGGGGGTGGTGCTGCGGAAGGGGTGGTGGGGGTGTCGCATGAGGTGTCTCCTGACGATGTGGGCCTCCGGGAGGTCGTGCGATCTCGACCGGATGATCTAAAGATATATCGTCGATCTATCTTTGACAACCCCTAGCGATACATCGGTCTCAGAGCCGCGCGAGCACCGCCCCGCCGTGGACGCCGAGCACCTGCCCCGTGGTCCAGCCGCCCTCCGGCGACGCGAGGTAGGAGACAGCCGCCGCGACCTCCTCGACCGTCCCCGGCCGGCCCATCGGCACGCGCGCCAGCCGCCGCGCGTACTCGGCGTCGTCCAGCCGTCCCGCCCAGAACTCCGTGTCGGGCACGAAACCGGGCGCGACCGCGTTGACGGCGATCCCGTCGGCGGCCACCCGGGCAGCGACGCCGGTGACCCAGGAGTTGACCGCCGCCTTCGCCGCGCCGTACGAGCCCGCGCCGCGCAGGGCGGCCACCGAGCTCATCGCGATGATCCGGCCGCCCGGCCGTGTCATCGCGGGCAGCAGTGCCTCGCCGAGCAGGACCGTGGTCAGCACGTTCAGCCGGAACTCGTCGACCCACAGGTCGGCGGTCGCCGCGAGGCTGCCGTCCCGCCGTTCCAGCGAGCCGCCCGCGTTGAGCACCAGCACGTCGACCGCGCCGAGCCGCTCCGCCAGCGCGGCCACCTCGTCGGGGTCCCGCAGGTCAGCGACCTCCACACGCATGACGCCCGCGGCGGTCTCCTCCAGCACCTCCCGACGCCGTCCGACGATCACCACGTCGTCCCCGTCGGCCACCAGCCTGCGCGCCACCGCGCGCCCGATGCCCGTCCCGCCGCCCGTCACCACCGCTGTTCTCATCGGTCCACCGAAACACCGTCGTGCGGCTGTGTCGACAGGGACGGCCGGCGCGCGTCACCGGCGCGGCACCGCCGACGCGGCCCCGTCGGCTCAGCCCTTCATCTGCGCGATCTGGATGAGGTTCCCGCACGTGTCGTCGAGGGTCGCGACGACGACAGGACCCATGTCCGTGGGCGGCTGCACGAACCGCACCCCGAGCGCGGTGAGCCGCTCGAACTCCGCCTGGATGTCGTCGACGCCGAACGACGTCGCAGGGATGCCGTCCTCGACCAGCGCGGCCTTGTACGGGCCGACCGCGGGGTGGCCGCTGGGCTCGAGGAGGAGCTCGACGCCGTCCGGGGCGGCCGGCGAGACGACGGTGAGCCAGCGGTCGTCACCGCCCAGCGGGATGTCGTTCTTCACCTCGAACCCCAGGACGCGGGTGTAGAAGTCGAGCGCCGCGCTCTGGTCGTCGACGAACACGCTGGTCACGGTGATGCGGATCATGGGGACTCTCCTTGGTCGGGGACGGGCCAGCGGGTGGCGATCTGCCGCAGCGGCCCGGTGTCGAGGTGGTGGAACTTGTAGCGGCCCTCGCGGCGGACGGTCACCAGGCCGACCTCCTCGAGCACCTCGAGGTGCTGCGAGACGGCCTGCCGGGTGGATCCGAGCCCGTGCCGCATGGTCAGCCGGGTGCACAGCTCGAACAGCGACTGCCCGTCACGGTCCTGGAGCTCGTCGAGGATCGCGCGACGCGTCGCGTCGGCGAGGGCCTTGTAGACGTCCGCTGCCACCGGTCATGTATAGGCAAGTCAACACTTGCCTGTCAAGGTCTGTCGATTCGGGGAACCCTCGCGCGTCATGACCCCGACAGGCACAGTGGGCACATGAGGGAGATGACGACATGACAGACCGGTGGACACTCTTGCTCTGGGGCGACGAGGACGTCTGGGAGAACGCGACGCCGGAGACCCAGGAGCGCGCGATGGGCGAGCACGGGGCGTTCTCGGAGGCCTGCGAGGCCCGCGGCTACCGCATCCTCGGCGGTGAGGAGCTGGGCTTCTCGAAGAACGCCGTCACGGTCCAGCGCCCGGAGAGCGGCGACCTCACGATCACCGAGGGCCCGTACGTCGAGCTCGCCGAGCACCTCGGCGGCTACTACGTGATCGAGACCGACGACGTCCAGGGCCTGGCCCGGCTCGCCGGGGAGCACCTGCTGACCGACGGTGGCGGCATCGAGCTGCGCCCGGTCGTGGTGCACGACGCATGACCGCGCAGACGTTCGTCGTCCTCATGTACGCCACCGAGGGCGACTGGGACAACGCCGACGAGGCGACCAAGGCCGAGTACTACCGGCAGCACGGCGACTACGACGACCGGGCCGCCGACTTCGGCGTGACGTTCCTGGCCAGCGAGGCGCTCCAGCCGGTGGCCACCGCCGTGACGCTGCGCCGCTCGGGCGACGACGCCGAGATCACCGAGGGACCGTTCGCGGAGACGGTCGAACAGCTCGGGGGCTTCTACCTGGTCACCGCACCCAGCCGGGAGGCCGTGCTGCAGCACGCGATGCTGCTGCCGGAGTACTCGATCGAGGTCCGGGAGATCGCGCAGATGTAGGGCGGCGCCCACCGGCCGTCCGCTACGTTCGACGCCGTCGACGGAAGGTGGGCGCGTGACGCGGATCGTGGAGATCAGCGCGGAGGGTGTGGCGGGGGTTCGCGCGGATCTCGTCGCGACGCGCGACGCGTTGGACCGGCTGGGTCCGCTGCGGCACCGGGCGTCGGC
>NZ_LMOO01000012.1 GCF_001424195.1 Cellulomonas sp. Leaf334
GGTGATGCGGGCGCCGTCGGCGGTGGACAGGTTGTAGACGTCGAGGGCCTTGCCGCTGGTGCGGTTGACCAGCACGTACGACGCGGTCGTGTCGATCGATGCGGCGGTCGCGGTCGGCGCTGCGACCACGGCGATCACACCGGTGACCGCGACCGTCATCGCCAGCAGCAACGCCTGGAGGCGCCGTCTGGCGTGGTGTTGCGTCCTGCTCATGTGTCCCACTCCTTCGGGGGTCGTGGGGGTGGGGCGCCCGGTCGGCGCCCCACCCCTGCTACGGGCGTCGGTCAGCCGACGCGGACGAGCTGCCACTGCTGGTTGGCACCGTTCCAGCTGCTGTACTGCACGATGTTGGCGCCGTCAGCGGTCGAGGCGCCCTGCACCTCCAGGGCCTTGCCGCTGTGCCGGCTGATCAAGGTGGCGTACCCGTTCGAGATCGTGGCCCGCCACTGCTGGTTGGCCCCGCTGTTGTCGGTCCACTGCACGATCGCGCCGCCGTCGGCGGTCGACTTCCCGGACACGTCCAGGTTCTTGCCGGAGAGCCTGGACCGGATCTCGTAGTACCCGTCGCCGGAGCTGGTGAACTGCCACTGCTGCTGGTTGCCGTTGTTGCGGGTCCACTGCGTGATCCGGGCACCGTCGTTGGTGGCCAGGTTGTACACGTCGAGCGCCTTGCCGCTGTTCCGGTTGACCAGCACGTACCAGGCGCCCGTGTCGATCGACGAGGAGCCGCCGTCGCCGCCACCGCCGTTGCCCGCGTTGAGGGCGTTCAGGACGGAGGTGTAGGCGGCCTTCTTGTTGCCCGAGGAGTCGAACAGCAACGGGTTGGCGCCGGTGCGCCACGAGTCGGAGTCGCGCACGCCCCACACGGTGATGCCGGTGCAGCGCGACACCGCCAGGCAGGCGTTGGTCACGGCGGCGTACATGTTCGCCTGGTTGCCGCCCTGCTGGATGTCGAGCTCGGTGATCTGGACGTCCACGCCGAGGTCGGCGAACCGCTGCAGGTTGGCCTGGAAGTCGCCGGGCATGCCGGTGCCCAGGTGCGCCTGGAAGCCGACGCAGTCGATCGGCACGCCGCGGGACTTGAAGTCGCGGACCATGTTGTAGACGCCCGTGGACTTCGCGTTGATGCCGTCGGTGTTGTAGTCGTTGTAGCAGAGCTTGGCGTTCGGGTCGGCGGCGCGGGCTGCGCGGAAGGCGGCCTCGATCCAGTCGTTGCCGGTGCGCTGCAGGCTCGAGTCGCGACGGCTGCCGCGCCCGTCGTCGGCGAAGGCCTCGTTGACCACGTCCCAGGAGTGGATCTTGCCGCGGTAGTACGTGGCGACCTTGGTCACGTGGTTGATCGCGGCGTTGCGCAGGGAGCTGCCGGACAGGTTCTGGGCCCAGCCGGGCATCTGCGCGTGCCACAGGAGCGCGTGGCCGCGGACCTGCTTGCCGTTGTTGCGGGCCCAGTTCACGATCTGGTCGCCGCGGCTGTAGCTGAACGAGTTCTGGTTCGGCTCGGTGGCGTCCCACTTCATCTCGTTCTCGGCCGTGATCATGTTGAACTCACGGTTCGCGATCCCGATGTACGTCGAGTCGCTCATCCTCCCGGCCGCGATCGCCGTGCCGTAGTACCGGCCCTTCTCCGCCGCCGAGGCACCGAGCGTCGACGCCGCCTGGGCCGGGTTCGCCAGTGCGACCGCCATCGTCAGCACCAGCCCGGTGGTGGCGGCGAGCGCCGCTGCTTGTCGCCTCCACCCGTGGTGGTGCCGCTGTTCGTGAGTCGTGCGCATGATGTCTCGCTCTCTGTGGGGACGGCACGCGGGCATGCGGACCGTCGAAAGGTGATCGAGGCGATCGCCCCGGTCGGATCGACCAGGTCTCAGGGGGTGGTCAGGTCGAAGCTGCGGACCGTCACGGCGCCGCCGAGTGCCTGCGTGGCGTAGTTGAAGATCCCGAACCGGTAGCCCATGAAGAACTCCCACTGGTTGTTCAGCGTGAACGCGGGTCCGAGGGGGACGAACGTGGTGCCGTCGGTGCTGTAGGAGAACGTCGCCGTCCGGCCCGAGCCAGGACGGATGTCGGCCGTCGCCCGCAACCAGATCCGCCCGCCGGACACGTTCGCCGAGGCACGTTCGACCCCGGTCCCGGTGGTCGCCCACGAGCTGTTCATGCTGAGCCCGTCGGTCATCACCACCCGGGTGCTCCCGTTGGTCTTGACCACCCCGACCCAGGCCGACGACTGCCGGAGCATCGCGAGACCCGACCGGTCGCCGTTGGCCATCGCCGAGTAGTCGAGCTCGACCGTCGCCGTCGACGTCGGCCCCTGGATGCGGTGCGTCAGGGTGTTCCGTGCGTTGTACAGGTCGTTCGTGACCGTGGCGGTCTGCAGCCGCAGGCCGTTGCTCACACTGAACCGGCTGGTGTCCGGGTTGTGGTTCCACTCCCACCGGTGGCCCAGCGTGGGACCCGCGAACGTGTCCCTGCCGATCATCGAGGCGACGGTCTTGGTCGTCGTGATGGTGGGCCGGTTGTACGTCGTGCCCCAGCGGCCGTTCACCGTCTGCAGGGTCGGCCAGCCGTCGGCTGTCCAGCTGATCGGTGCCAGCGTGGGCATCCGTCCACCCGGGTAGGCGTCGGTGAAGGCCATGTACCACCAGTCACCGGCCTGCGTCTGGACGATCCCGCCCTGGTGCGGCACCCCGCCGCCGGAGATCGGTCCGGGCAGGTCGAGCAGCACCTGCCGCATCTCGTACGGGCCGAACGGGGAGCTGGACCGCAGGACGTACTGACCGTTCGCGGGCTTGGTCAGCCAGATGTAGTAGTAGCCGTTGCGCTTGTAGAACCGGGCGCCCTCGAGGGTGCCGCCGACGCTCGACGGCACCTGGAACACCTGCTGCGCGCGCACCTGCGCGGTGCCGTCGGCGTTGAGCTGCGCGACGCTGATCGTGCCGTTGCCGTACGCGACGTACATGGTGTCGTTGTCGTCGACCAGGAGGCCGGCGTCGTAGTAGCACTGGTTGAGCCGCGCCTTCTTGGTCCACGTCCCGTCGACGGCCGACGCGGTGTACACGTACGTGCGGTTGAACTCCGTGCACCCGTACCAGTAGTAGGTGCTGTTGCTCTTGCGGTACCCCAGCGTCGACGCCCAGATGCCCTTGACGTACTTGCGGCCGCCGTTGAGGTCGTAGCCGTTGTCGTCGAAGTCGAGGCGCGGCACGGAGTGGCCTGCGTACTCCCAGTTGACCAGGTCGTACGAGCGCAGGATCGGCGCACCGGGCGAGTAGTGCATGGTCGACGCCGAGTAGTAGTACGCGTCGCCGACGCGGATGATGTCGCCGTCGGCGAAGTCCTGCCAGACGACCGGGTTGGTGAACGTCCCGGTCGGCGGCGGTGTGGTCGGGGTGGTGCCGCCGAGGCGGACGAGCTGCCACTGCTGGTTGGAGCCGTTCCAGTCGGCGTACTGGACGATGTTGCCGCCGTCGGCGGTGGAGGCGCCCTGGACCTCGAAGGACAACGGCTTCGGCCGCGGTCTGCCCCCGGCGGCCGACAACGAGGCGAAGTGGTCNGGCAGGGCGCACCCGCCGGTCGGCGGGGGTGTCGTCGGGTTGGTGGTGCCGCCGAGGCGGACGAGCTGCCACTGCTGGTTGGAGCCGTTCCAGTCGGCGTACTGGACGATGTTGCCGCCGTCGGCGGTGGAGGCGCCCTGGACCTCGACGGCCTTGCCGCTGTGGCGGGCGATGAGCTGGATGTAGCCGTCGATGTCCTGGATGGAGAACTGCTGGTTGGTGGAGTTGGCGTCGGACCACTGGATGATGGCGGCTCCGTCGGCGGTGGAGCGGCTGGTGACGTCGAGGACCTTGCCGGACAGGCGTGACTTGAGGCGGTAGTAGCCGTTGCCGGAGTCGACGAACTGCCACTGCTGCTGGGCGCCGTCGTTGCGGGACCACTGGGTGATGCGGGCGCCGTCGGCGGTGGACAGGTTGTAGACGTCGAGGGCCTTGCCGCTGGTGCGGTTGACCAGCACGTACGACGCGGTCGTGTCGATCGANGGTGATGCGGGCGCCGTCGGCGGTGGACAGGTTGTAGACGTCGAGGGCCTTGCCGCTGGTGCGGTTGACCAGCACGTACGACGCGGTCGTGTCGATCGACGCGGCGGTCGCCGTCGGCGCTGCGACCACCATGGCGAGCAGCAGGCCCAGGAATGCCAGTGCAGCGGCGGACTTCTTCATCGTTCGCTCCTTCGAGTCGAGTCGCGTCCCGCGAGCAGCGCCTCCGTCGGCTCGCTCCCGTGACGTGTCGTCGTCGACGCGTCGAGGAAACCGTGGATGTTAGCGCTCACATCCTGGTAGCGACCGAACTCCGGACTGGGGGTTCGCCGGAAAAGTAGCGGGATCTACACCGGTGTACAACGCTTTCCCGGCACCCGGAACGTTTAGGCCTGCACATGCAGAAGCTCCCGGCAGGATCACGTCCTGCCGGGAGCTGTCCGGACCGCGGGGTCTGGTCGTCCCACGACCAGCGCGTGCGGGAGACGGGATTTGAACCCGCACGCCCTTTCGAGCACCAGGACCTAAACCTGGCGTGGCTGCCGTTTCACCACTCCCGCGCAGCGGAAGTTTCCCACAGGCTCACGCGACCTTGAGGTCCCGACGCAGCTTGGCGACGTGCCCGGTGGCCTTGACGTTGTACTGCGCGACCTCGACCCGACCCTCGGCGTCGACGACGACCGTCGAGCGGATCACCCCCGTCACGGTCCTGCCGTAGTTGAGCTTCTCGCCCCAGGCGCCCCACGCCTCGAGCACCGCGTGCTCCGGGTCGGAGCCCAGCGGGAAGGTCAGGTGCTCCTGCTCGACGAACGCTGCGAGCTTGTCGACCGTGTCCGGGGAGACACCGACCACGGCGAACCCGGCACCCTGCAACGATGCGAGGGAGTCGCGGAAGTCGCACGCCTGCGTGGTGCAGCCCGGGGTCATCGCGGCCGGGTAGAAGTACACGATCACCCGGCGTCCGCGCAGGTCGGACAGCGTGACGCTGCCGCCGTCGGCGGTCGGCAGGGTGAAGTCGGGGGCGAGGTCGCCGACGGCGAGACGGGGCACGGGATCTCCTGGGACGAGGTGGTCGGGGATGCGGTCAGCCTATGTCGCACGGGTACCGTCGGACGCGTGAGCGACCTCCCGATCCGCATGCTGAACGACCGTCTGCTCGTCTCGCTCGACGGCGAGCCGGGGGAGCGGCGCTCGTCCGCGGGCATCGTCATCCCGGCGACGGCCGTCGTCGGGAGACGACTCGCGTGGGGTGCAGTCGTGGCAGCCGGCCAGCACGTCCGGCAGGTCGAGGTGGGCGACCGCGTCCTGTTCGACCCGGAGGACCGCGCCGAGGTCGAGCTCGCCGGGGCGACGTACGTCCTCCTGCGCGAGAAGGACGTGCACGCCGTCGCCGAGCCCCGCGGGACGGGCGAGGGAACCGGTCTGTACCTCTGATCGTTCCTCCACGCGACGGCCGCACCTGGTCGGCGTAGCGCCTTGCACCGCGTGGGACGTGGTGGTGGCATTGAGCACGTGGGGACCCCCGTCCCCCGAGGAGAACGATCACGATGACCGAGCACGACACCACCCCCGTGGTCCCCGAAGACACGCAGCCCGTCCGGGACCTGCTCGCGGAGCACGTCCCGCTGGCTCTGATCGTCGACCTCGCGACCCCCGAGGCGACGTCCGCCGAGATCCTCGAGGCCGAGGGCCTTCCCGACGAGGCATGGTGGGAGAAGGACCAGAAGTCCTCCGACCCCGGGCACGCGTGACGGACGTCACGGCAGCCCGTTTCGATTGGCAGATCGGGCGCCCGGCCTGCTAGCGTTCTCAACCGCGCGCCATTAGCTCAATTGGCAGAGCAGCTGACTCTTAATCAGCGGGTTCGGGGTTCGAGTCCCTGATGGCGCACCATCCTGAGGCCGTCTCCCACCGTGGTGGGCGACGGCCTCGGTCGTTCCCGGGACGAGCCGAGGGAGTCCGCCGCCGCGCTCCTCCGACCTCGAACGCGCGATCGTCCCACCGCCCTGCGGAGGTCGGTTCCGTGGGCGAGCATGGGCCGAGACCGCGGCGCCGCTGGGCCGCGGCACGACGGACGGATGGAGCCGGTGATGGCGGAGCAGGGTCGTGAGTTCGACGTCGTGGTGATCGGCGGCGGTGCGGTGGGGGAGAACGTCGCGGACCGGGCCGGGCGGACCGGTTTGAGCGTCGCGCTCGTCGAGGACGCGCTGGTCGGGGGTGAGTGCTCGTACTGGGCGTGCATGCCGTCGAAGGCGCTCCTGCGGCCGGGTGCGGCGCTCGCTGCTGCCCGTGGTGTCCCGGGTGCCGCCGCGGCAGTCACGGGTGACGTGGACGTGGCAGCCGCCTTCGCCCGTCGGGATGCGGTGACCCACCAGTGGGACGACAGCTCGCAGGTCGACTGGGTGGAGAGCACGGGGATCACGCTGCTGCGGGGGCACGCGCGTCTCACCGGCGAGCGTTCCCTGACGGTCGACGGTCCGGAGGGTCCGGTGCAGGTGACCGCGCGGCACGCGGTCGTCGTCGCGACCGGCTCCGCGGCCGTCGTCCCGCGCATCGACGGTCTCGCGGAGCTACCGCCGTGGACGAGCCGTGAGGCGACCTCGGCGCAGCAGGTTCCCGCGCGGCTCGCCGTCCTCGGGGGCGGTGTCGTCGGTGTGGAGATGGCCACGGCGTTCGCGGACTTCGGCAGCGCCGTGACCCTCCTCGTGCGTGGGGACCGGCTCCTGGCCAACGCCGAGCCGTTCGCCGGGGAGGCCGTCGCGGCGGCGCTGACAGACCTCGGCGTGACGGTGCTGTTCGACACCGAGGCGCAGTCGGTGCGCCGCGAGGTGGACGGCGTCCACCTGTCCACGGGCGCCGGTGCGGACGTCGTCGTCGACGAGGTGCTCGTCGCCACCGGTCGCCGGCCGCGCACCGCGGACCTGGGGCTGGAGACGCTCGGGCTCGAGCCCGGGAAGGCGCTGACCGTCGACGACGCCCTCCAGGTCACGGGCGCCGACGGGGGCTGGCTGTTCGCGGTCGGCGACGTGTCCGGCCGGACGGCCACCACCCACCAGGGCAAGTACGACGCGCGCGTCGTCGGCGACGTCATCGCGGCCCGCTTCGACCCGCGGTCCTCCGCGTCCGACTCCCCGGAGGGAGCGACCGCGGGGGACCGCTCCTTGAGCGCCGACGACGAGCGCGCGGCGGCACCGTGGAGCCGCTACCGGGCGACCGCGGA
This sequence comes from Cellulomonas sp. Leaf334, assembly GCF_001424195.1. Classification (GTDB taxonomy): domain Bacteria; phylum Actinomycetota; class Actinomycetes; order Actinomycetales; family Cellulomonadaceae; genus Cellulomonas. The sequence continues at coordinate 7,249 of NZ_LMOO01000012.1, forward strand.
CGTCGCCGCCGTGCCGCAGGTCGTGTTCACCCGGCCGGAGGTCGCGTACGTCGGGCTGAGCGAGGAAGCGGCCCGGGGACAGGGCCTCGACGTGCGGGTGATCGGGTACGACCTCGAGAACGTCGCGGGCGCCACGGTCTTCGCGGAGGACTACGCGGGTCGCGCGCAGATCGTGATCGACGACGCGCGCGGTGTGATCGTCGGCGCGACGTTCGTCGGGCCCGAGGTGGCGGAGATGCTGCACGCGGCGACGATCGCCGTCGTCGGGGAGGTCCCGCTCGACCGGCTCTGGCACGCGGTGCCGTCGTACCCGACGGTCAGCGAGGTGTGGCTCCGGCTGCTGGAGACCGCGGGATTCTGAGCGCGACGACGGGGCGGACCCGAACAGGTCCGCCCCGTCGTCGTCACCGTCAGCTGTCGGCGGCGAGGGACCCGTCGCTCGACAGCACCAGGCCGATGGCCGCCTCACCCTGGCGCACGGCCTGGCCGATCAGGCCGAAGTCGTAGGACTGGAAGTCGGCGAACTCGATCCCGTACGTCTCCTCGAGACCGGGCTGGCAAGACGGCCGTTCGGGGCATTCGGCAGGACCTGCCAGGACCAGCCCACCGCACGCGGCGGCAAGGTCGCTGAGCGTGGTCAGGTCATGCTCCGTCGCGAACTCGCTCGTCACGGCGAACGCGTTCTGGTCCTGCGCCGCGGACGCTGCCCCCAAGGTCAGGCCGGCGGCCTCCGCGAGCGGGGTCAGTGCGGCCACCGTCTCGTCGACGTCGGCGGACGCAACCGACTCCGCGTCGGCACCGTTCTGCTGCGCGTTGAGGACGTCGGAGAGGGTCGCCGCGTACTCCGGGACCGCGGTGAGCGTGCCGTCCGCGAGCGGCGGGAGGTACGTCTCGCGGTTGCCGATGGTCCGCACCTCGACCGTGAAGCCGCCGGTACGCAGCACGGCTGCGTAGATCTCTGCGAGCGTGGCGCTCTCGGAGAAGTTCGCCGCACCGATGACGAGCGGTGCACCCGCACCGACCGCGCCGTCCTCGGCTGCCAGCCCCTCGGTGGAGACGAACTCCTCCGCCACCTCGCTCGACGTGCGCCGGTCGATGTCGACGGCCTTGTTGAGCTGGATCAGCTTCTCCGTGTCGAGCGCGGCGGACACCGAGTCCAGCAGCTCGATCACGGCCGGGTTCGCGTCCGCGGCCGCCTTGTTGACCGCGGGGATGATGTTGTCGGCGTTCTGCAGCCCCTTGTCGTCCTCCAGGACGACGAGCTTCTCGCCCGCGATCGGGTCGCAGGTGGCCAGGCCGGACGTGCCGGACGAGGTCGGGTCGGCCTCGCCTCCGCCCGAGCCGGGGCTGCCACAGGCGCCGAGCGCCAGCGTGGCGATGGCGACCAGGGTCAGGGTGGTGGAGCGTCTCGCTCGCATCGTGCTCTCCTCGTGGAGTCGGCAGGGAGTGTTCCCGGGTGACGACAGCAGCCGCCGCCGGGGGAGGTCAGGCCGAAGAACCCGACCTATTCGATCCGTTTGTCGGAGCCTCGGCAAGCGCTGGGGACGTGATCTGCGCCCGTCGTGCGCGCCGCGACGGCGTGTCAGAGGTGTCCCGTGCGAGCGCACGCAGACCGCGCGGAGTCAGGACATGCTGGGCGACCGCGAGCAGCCCTTCGGAGACGAGGCACAGACCGGCGACGAGGATGCCCCCCGCCAGGACCTGCCCGTAGTCGCGCGTCCCGAAGCCGGTGACGACGATCGTGCCGAGGCTGCGACCTCCGACGAGTGCGGCGAGCGGGACGGTCGCGAGCACCTGCACCGAGGCGGTGCGGATGCCGGCGGCGATCAACGGGACCGCGAGCGGCACTTCCACCGACCACAGCCTGCGCCGGCCCGACATCCCCACGCCGCGTGCCGCGTCGCGCACGTCGGCGTCGACCTCGCCCAGGCCCGTCACGGTGTTGGTGAGCAGCGGCGGCACCGCGAACACCGCGCACGCGAGAACCGTCGCGGTGTTGCCGAACAGGCCGCTCGCCGCGAGCAGGGTGAGCAGCGCGAGCGTCGGCAGGGCACGCGTCGTGTTGGCGACGACGACGCCGGCCGTGGCACCGCGACGCCGGTGCCCGAGCCACAGACCCGTCGGCAGCGCGACGACGGCGGCGAGCAGGACGGCCAGGAACGACACGACGATGTGGTCGCGCGTCAGGGCGATGACACCGTTGCGGCCCGTCCAGTTGAGCGGGTCGTTCAGCCAGAGAAACGCTTCCTGGAGGACGTCCACGTCACACCGGCCTCTCGACGCGCGCCCACGGGGTGATCCGTCGACCGACGCCCGCGAGGACCAGGTCGCACACCAGCGCGAGCAGGAGGCACAGCACCGTCGCCGTCATGATCTCCGCGTGGTAGTTGCTGCGGAAGCCACGGAACATCAGCTGGCCCAGCCCGCCGTAGCCCACCACGACGCCCACCGTGACCAGCGCCACGGTGGTCACGGTCGCGAGCCGGAGCCCCGCGACGATGCTGGGCAGCGCCTGCGGGAGCTCGACCGAGAGCAGCAGCCGGGCGCGGCCGTAGCCCATGCCGCGGGCGGCGTCCCGCACCGCCGGGTCGACGCCCTGCAGCCCCACCAGCACGTTCCGGGTCAGGACGAGCAGCGCGTAGGAGACCAGCCCGATGAGCACCGTGGTGCGTCCGATGCCCGTGTACGGGGCGAGGATCGCGAAGAGCGCGAGGGACGGCACCGTGTAGAGGACGCCCGCGACGCCGAGCACAGGGCCGGCCAGACGGGGCCGCAGGTGCGCGAGCGCGCCGAGCGGCACCGCGAGCACGAACGCGATGACGACGGCCTGGAACGTGAGCGACGCGTGCTGCTCCAGGGCGCGGACGATGTCCTGGGAGTTGCGCTCGACGTACTCCCACGAGAACCACGGGTTGGGTGGAGCCTCGGCCAGACGCATGGCGTGAAACGTACCCGCGGCCTCCGACAGGCGCAGGATCTGCGGCTGTCGGACGCAGCGACTAGCGTCCTGGAGGTGGCAGACGACCCGGCGATCGCCTTCGAGCACGTCAGCAAGTCCTACGCGTCCGGGCGCGGTGAGTCCGGTGCAGCGGTCGACGACCTGACCCTGCAGGTGGCCCCGCACGAGGTGCTCGTGCTCGTCGGCCCGTCGGGCTGCGGCAAGACGACCACCCTGCGGATGGCGAACCGTCTCGTCGAGCCCACGTCGGGACGCATCCTGCTCCAGGGGGAGGACGTCACGACGGTCGACCCCGTGGGTCTGCGCCGACGGATGGGGTACGTGATCCAGAACGTCGGGCTCTTCCCGCACCGCACGGTCGCCCAGAACGTCGCGACGGTCCCGGGCCTGGTCGGCTGGGACCGCAAGCGCACAGCCGACCGGGTCGAGGAGCTGCTCGACCTCGTCGGCCTGGCGCCGGACCGGTACGCCCGACGGTTCCCGCACGAGCTGTCCGGCGGCGAGCGCCAGCGCGTCGGGGTCGCCCGTGCGCTGGCGACGAACCCCCCGGTGCTGCTCATGGACGAGCCGTTCGGCGCGGTGGACCCGGTGGGGCGCCGCCGGCTGCAGACCGAGTTCGCGCGGATCCAGCGCACCCTCGGCATCACCGTGATGCTGGTCACGCACGACATCGACGAGGCGGTGCGCATGGCGGACCGCGTGGCGGTCCTCAGCCCGGGCGCCCGCATCGAGCAGCTCGCGTCGCCGCTCGACATCGTCGCCCGCCCGGCCACCCCCGCCGTCGCGGACCTGGTGGGCCGCGGCCGCACCGCTCGGCTGCTGGCGCTGGGGCGTCTGGAGCGCGCTGACCTGGACCCGGGCGTCGTCGGGACCACAGCCGGGACGGGTCGCGCCTCTCTCCAGGTCGGCGCCGAGCTGGGCGACGTCCTGTCCGCGCTCGTCGGAGCGGACGGGCCGGTGCCGGTCCACGACGACCAGGGCCGCGTCGTCGGCAGCGCCACACCGGCGACCGTGGTGCGCGCCCTCGACCGTCTGACGGAGCCGGAGGACGAGACGCACGCCACAACGGACGTCGACGCGCCCGTCGGTACGCTGCGACCGTGACCACGACGACGGCCCGACTCGCGTTCGCCACCTGTGCCGAGCTGCCCGAGCTCGACCCCGACGACCAGCTCCTGCGCGATGCGCTGCTCGAGCGCGGCATCGCCACCGACGCGGTCGTCTGGGACGACCCGACCATCGACTGGGGCACGTACGACCACGTCGTCATCCGCTCCACGTGGGACTACACGGACCGGCCGGCGCAGTTCGCCGACTGGACCCGTCGCGTCGAGCGGACCAGCACCCTGCTCAACCCCGCGTCGGTGGTGGGCTGGAACATCGACAAGACGTACCTGCGGGACCTGGAGACAGCCGGCCTGCCGATCGTGCCGACCATCTGGCTGGACCCCGAGCGCAACCACGACTCGCGCGCGATCCACACCCGCTTCCCCGCGTTCGGCGACTTCGTCATCAAGCCGACCGTGAGCGCCGGCGCGCGCGACACCGGGCGCTACGACGCCGGGGTCACGCAGCAGCGCTCCCTGGCGATCACGCACGCGAAGAACCTGCTGAGCGTGGGCCGTCGCGTCATGATCCAGCGCTACCTGCGCAAGGTCGACACGGTGGGGGAGACCGCGCTGGTCTTCGTCGAGGGCCAGTTCAGCCACTCCGTCAACAAGGGCGCGCTGCTCGACGGGCCCTTCCGGGAGCAGCAGGCGGACGCGCTGTACCGGCAGGAGATCATGACGGCGCGCGAGGCGAGCGGCGCCGAGCGCGAGCTGGGTGAGCGCGTCGTCGCGGCCCTGCCGACGCTCGCGCCGGGCGCCGACGGGCCCCTGCTCTACGCCCGCGTCGACCTGATCCCCGACGACGAGGACAATCCTGTCGTCCTCGAGGTCGAGCTCACCGAGCCGTCCCTGTTCCTCGCCCACGCGGAGGGGTCGGCGGCGCGCGTCGCCGACGCCATCGCCGCTCGGCTCTGAGCCTCGCGGACAGTGGCCCAGGCCACTGTCCGCCGGTTCCGGAAGTGGTCCCAGCCTCGGGTACACTTCTGGACGGCCCGACGTCCGCGTCGGGTGATCGTGGTGGCTATAGCTCAGGTGGTAGAGCACCTGGTTGTGGTCCAGGGGGTCGCGGGTTCAAGTCCCGTTAGCCACCCCATCGCGTCGGGCGTCGACCATCTGGTCGGCGCCCGTCGCCGTTCCCGGGGCCTTACGGCCGCAGCATCCCCTTGACCGACGTCGCGACGACCTCGGCAGCGATCTTCCTGGCTGCCGCCGAGTCGGGGCCGGGCTGGGCCGGCAGGAGCGCCGCGCGGTAGTAGCGCAGCTCGTCGATGCTCTCAAGGATGTCGGCCAGCGCGCGGTGACCGCCGTTCTTGCGCGGGGACGCGAAGTACACGCGCGGGTACCAGCGGCGGGCGAGCTCCTTGATCGACGACACGTCGATGACCCGGTAGTGCAGGTACGCGACGAGCTCGGCCATGTCCCGGTCGAGGAACGCCTTGTCGGTGCCCACCGAGTTGCCCGCCAGCGGGGCCTTGCCGGGGTCCGGCACCCACGCGCGGATGTACTCCAGGACCGTGGCCTGCGCGTCCTCGAGCGTGGTCCCGGTCGACAGCTGGTCCAGCAGGCCCGAGGTGGTGTGCATCGTGCGGACGAAGTCGTTCATCTGCTCGAGCGACTCCGCCGGCGGCTTGATGATGACGTCGACACCCTCGCCCAGCACGCGCAGCTCGGAGTCGGTCACCACGACGGCCACCTCGACCAGCGCGTCTGCGCCCAGGTCGAGCCCGGTCATCTCGCAGTCGATCCAGACGATGCGGTCGGCGCTCTCCTGGCCGGTCGAGGCGGCGGGCGGGGGCGTCGGCGTGCTGGTCACGCAGGTCAGCCTAGGGGGCGTCGTGGGTCGGTGCGGTCGTGGGGTCGTCGTGTCCCGGTTAGCGTCGGTGCATGTCGGACGAACCCGCCCTGGCGCCGCCGAGCGCGAGCCCCTTCGCGGCGCTGCGTGCGCACCCCGTGCTGTGGGCCGTCGTGCCAGGGCTCGTGTTGGTCGTCGCGGGGGTCGGCGTGTTCCTGTCCGTGCTCGACGGGGTGCAGGAGAAGGACGACCTGTGGGACCTGGACCAGCCGGTCCTCGACTGGCTCGTCGCGCACCGTACGGCCGCGTGGACCTCGGTGCTGGCGGCCATCACGTTCGTGACCGGGCCGACGGTCCTGCCGATCGTCGTCGGGGTCGCCTGCCTGGTCTGGGGGTTGGTGCGGCACGAGTGGTGGCGGCCCGTGCTCCTCGCGGGGGCCATGATCGCCTCGACCCTCGTCAGCCTGGCCGTGAAAGGGCTGGTGGGACGCGAACGGCCGCCCGAGGACACGATGTTCGTCGCCGGTGCCGAGACGACGGCGTCCTTCCCGTCCGGGCACACCATCGGGACGGCGACCTTCCTGCTCGTCGCCGGCTACCTCGTGTGCAGCAGGAACCCGTCGGTGGCACGGATCGTGGGGTGGGGCGTCGCGACGGTCGTCGGCACCACCCTCGTCGCGCTGAGCAGGCTCTACCTCGGCTACCACTTCCTCACCGACGTCGTTGCCGCCGTGGCGCTCGCGGTCGTCGTGCTGGGGGTCGTCAGCGTGGTCGACCGCCTGCACACCCTGCCGCGGTCGGACCTACCGGGGTGACTCGGGTCCCGGGACCGTCGACGCCAACCACGCGGCGACCGGGACGACCACCGCGACCGCACCGCCGATCCACAGGCTCGCGGTCCAGGACGTGCCCGCCCAGAGCAGGACACCGAGCGTGCACGCGCCCGCCACGAGGCCCAGACCGATCCGTCCGAGCCAGCGCGCGAGAAACCGCCCGGCACGCGTCCGGGCGGGCAGCTGAGCGGCGGGGTCCGGGGTGTTGTGCCGGCCCATCAGCGCCGCCCGCGGGTCCGGGGACGCGGGCGGGGGTGGCTCGGCATGGCGACATGGTGGCATGCATGACAGTGGGCGCGGACCAGATCCGTCAGGAGGATCGGTCCGCGCCCACCGGGGTGCGGATCATCGGGCGACGAGGACGCCGACGGGGTTCGTCGGGCGCACCTGGACGCGCCGCGGATCCGGAGGTCGACCGACGTTCGCGGTCGGCTGTCTGGCGTCGCGTGCGGTCTCGCGGACGCGCGCCTGGTGGGACTGAGCGAGGCGCTCGGCGTTCGCCTGGCGCGTGAGCTCGTAGGTCTGGGTCGGGTACACGGGGTTCTCCTCGGGCATGACGGTGCCCGGGCCGGAGCCCGGACGATCTGGGTGGTGTGGGAGTACTCGACCATGTCAGGGCGACCGCGGTCACCTGATTTTTCCGCCGCTTTCGACCGCTTTGTGCTGGCTGCACCCGCTGGCGGGATGTTGACGGACGTCGCCCGTCTGCCGCCTGGTTCGTGTGCGGCGCACGGGAGAGGCTGCACCGGTGACCGCTCCCGTCCTCGCCGCACCGGCCGCGAGCACCGACGCCCAGCCGCGCATCGGGCTGGCCCTCGGCACCGCCCTCTACGTGGCCTCCGTGCTCGGCACCGGCATCCTCCTGCTGCCCACCCTCGCCGCCCGGGCAGCCGGACCGGCCTCCCTCGTCGCCGTCGCCCTCGTCCTGCTCGCCTCCGTCCCGCTCGCCGCGGCGTTCGCCGCCCTCGCCACCCGGCACCCCGACTCCGGCGGCGTCGCGACGTACGTGCGGCTCGCCCTCGGGCCCACCACCGCACGGATGACCGGCTACTGGTTCTTCTTCGGCGTCTGCGTCGGGGCACCGGTCGTCGCCCTGCTCGGGGCGCAGTACGTCGTCGCGATGCTCGGCGGTGCGCAGTGGCACGTCTACCTCGTCGGCGCCGCGTTCCTCGTCCCGCCGCTCGTCACCAACGCCGTCGGGCTGCGGCTCGCCGGACCCGTCCAGCTCGCGCTCACCGGCGCGCTCGTCGCGCTCGTCGTCGGCGTCGTGGTGGTGTCCCTGCCCACCGCCGACCCCGCGAACCTCGAGCCGTTCGCGCCGCACGGCTGGGCCGGCGTCGGCGCAGCGGCGAGCCTGTACGTCTGGGCGTTCGCCGGGTGGGAGGCCGTCACGCACCTCGCCGGCGAGTTCCGGGACCCCCGACGGACCATCCCGCGCGCGACCGCGATCGCGCTCGTCGTCGTCGGCGTCGCCTACCTCGCCCTGCAGTACGTCACCGTGACCGTGCTCGGCGACGACGCCGCCTCGTCCGACGTCCCCCTGATGGACCTCGTCGACGTCGGCCTGCCCGGGATCGGCCGCGTCGCCGTGGCCGTCGTCGCCGCGATCGTCACGCTCGGCGTGCTCGGCACCTACGTCGGAGCGTTCGCCAAGCTCGGCGCATCGTTGGGTCGCGACGGTGACCTGCCGACCTGGGTCGCCCAGGGGGCGCAGCCGGGCGGTGTGCCGCGGCGGGCGCTGCTCGTCGTCGCCGCTCTCGTCACCGTGTACTTCGCGGCCGCCGTGGCCACCGGCGGCGAGCTCGAGCCGTTCGTGCTCGTGCACACCAGCTGCATGGTCGCCATCTACGCCGTGGGCATGGCCGCCGCCGTCCGCCTGCTCGACCGGGGGAGCGCCGGATGGTGGGCGGCCGCGGTCGCCTGCGTCCTGTCGCTCGGGCTCGCCGCGCTCGCGGGATGGCACCTCGTGGTGCCGCTCGGGCTCGCGGTCGTGGCCGTTCTCGTCGGCGCCTTGCGACGGTCCACCCCGCCCCGAAGGTGAACAACGCGCAGGACCGTTGACGTGCGGTCGGGCACCGGATCACTCTGGCTGTCTGGGTGAGTTCCAGGCACATGGTCCTGGGGGGCGGTTCCATGGCTGGATGGTCGGTTCGATGAGGACGCGGCGTGGATGCTGCGCGCGACGTGACGCCGGGGCATGAGCCGTGGCGACGCGCGGGCACCAGGTGCAGGCCGAGGCGCGGTGCGACCCCGGAGGCCGCGGGCGCGGGGTGTCCGCGTGGCGGGTCGTCGGCGGGCTGGCAGGCCTGGCACTCCTCGTGGCCGGGGTCCTGGTGGCACCGGACCTCGTCGACGTCGTGCCCGCCGTGGCGATCGCCGTCGGTGCGGCGCTCGTCGTCCTGTGCCTGCTCCCCTGGGTGAGCACCGTCGAGATCATCCCGCCGCTGCTCGCCAAGATCGCGCTCGACCCTGACCGTCCCCGTCGGCGGACGTTCGAGGTCGCCGAGACCTATCGGGCCCTCCTGCTCCCGAGTGCCGGCTTCCTGTGCTCCGACGAGGAGTCCGCCGCACGCGCCGTCGACGTCAGCATCGCGGAGGCGACGGCGTACTGGCGCGGGAATGACGACGGGGCGCTCCGCGTGTACCTGTTGTGCGTCCTCGTCCACCAGGCGCGGTTCGAGGCGGCGACCCACCCCCGCCCGCCCGCGGACACCCATCCAGCCAGGGTCCTGTCCCGACCGGAACGTGAAGCCCTCCTCCTCGCCGAGAGGCTGCGGCTCGACCACTCCGTCGCCGCGGCGGTGCTCGGTGTCACCGTCGACGACGTCCGCCTGAACCTCTCCCGTGCTCTCGCGGCCCTCGACCTCCAGGGGCAGACCCTGTGACCGCCGTCGACTGGGCACGCGTGGATGCAGCCGCTGCGGAGTCGATCGACCAGTCGGTCCTGTCGGATGCGCTCGAGCGAGGCACCCGGCGCGGTGCCGCGTCGGCGCGGAGCCGGCTCCTCGTCCGCCGCGTGGTCACCATCGCGGCCATCGTCGTGCTCACAGCCGCCGGGCTGGTCGTCCGCGGCCTCGTGCACGCCGATCCTCCTCTGGTCGTCGCAGGGATCGCGCCGACGAGCGGGTTCACGACCGGCGGCGAGGTCGTGACGATCACCGGGACCGGTCTCGCCCAGACCACCACCGTCCGGTTCGGTTCCGCGGACGCGCAGAGCATCCAGATCGACTCCGACACACAGCTCACGGTGACGACTCCACCGAGCGAGCCCGGAGCTGTCGAGGTGACGGTGATCGGGACGTCTGCGTCGGGGAGCCTCACGTTCACCTACGTCGAGCCCTCGGTCGACGTGCCCGCCCCCGTCGTCCTGGCGATCAGCCCGCCGAGCGGCCCCTCCGCGGGCGGCGACCGGGTCACCCTGTCGGGAACCGGGCTCGGCTCCGTCACGAGCGTGCGCTTCGGGACACGGGACGCACCGGACCTCCAGATCGACTCCGACACCCAGATCACCGTCACCACCCCCGCCGGTGAGCCAGGAGCCGTCGACGTGACCGTGACGTCATCAGCAGGGACCTCGACGGCTCCCCGCCCGTACACCTACGTCGCGCCCGCGCCCGTCGTGACGGAGGTCCGACCGCCCTCCGGTCCACGGGTGGGCGGCGAGGAGGTCTCCATCCGCGGCACCGGCCTCCTCGGGACGACCAGCGTCAGGTTCGGGACCGTCGAGGCGCTCGACTTCTCCGTCGTCTCGGCCTCGCAGATCACCGCGACCACTCCCGCCAGCGACGTGCCGCAGGTGCAGGTGACCGTGACCACCCCGGCAGGGACGGCCGCAGCGCCCTACACCTACACCGGCGACCCGCCGACGCTCACCTCGATCAAGCCGGAGGCAGAGTGCACGAACGACGACGGCGAGCCGCAGCAGGTCACGCTCAGCGGCGAGGGCCTCGCCGAGGTCACTGACGTCTGGTTCGGAGAAGCCCCCGCCACGCGCTTCGCGCCCCTGTCCGACACCGAGCTCGTCGCGACACCACCCGCATTCACCGGCGTCGTCACGGTGACCGTCCAGTCGCTGTTCGGGCGGTCGGTGGACGGCGTCACCTACGCGCGCGACTTCTGCGTGGAGTAGGCCGCACGCCTCGTACGTTTTCCGACGGAGGCCTGGGAGTCGACCCTGGCTGCGTACCTCGCGCCGGTGCCGCGCCCGGCGACGCCGCGTCGTCCGACCGGCTGCTGCTGTCCACAGATTCTGTCGACCTCAGTGCTGGTGTGTCCGGAATCGGTAGGTTCTCCCGCATGCGTGGACGGGGCAGCACGGCAGAAGCACGGTGGGCATGGCAGCGGCGGGTGATTCCGGCGGTGCTCGGGGNGGAATCGGTAGGTTCTCCCGCATGCGTGGACGGGGCAGCACGGCAGAAGCACGGTGGGCATGGCAGCGGCGGGTGATTCCGGCGGTGCTCGGGGTGGCATTGATGGCCGGGTGCACGGGCGGGGGTCCGGAGCCTGCGGAGTCGACGGCTCCTCCGGCCGTGGAGGTGACACCCACTCCCACTCCGACACCGGTGGTGAAGCCGGAGCCTCCCGCTGCGATGAGCGAGCCGACGACGGACGGGGCCATCGCGGCGGCGACGTACTTCCTATCGCTGACGGACTACGCATTCGAGTCCGGGGACATCGCGCCGCTGATGGCGATGTCTGCGACGGCTTGCTCGCATTGCGCGTACTTGGGCGAGCAGATTGACCTACAGGTCGACGGGAAGTACTCCACTGAGGCCGAGCCAATGGAGGTGCTCAGCTCACAGAGCACAGAGATTCGTCCGGACGAGTGGTTCTCCGCGTGGCTGCGTGTCGCGCAGGGGCCCGTCCGCGTTCTCGACCAGTCGGGTGCGGTTGTGGACGAAGGGGACGGTGGCGTCGTCGACTTCCTCTTCGCGATTAGCTGGGTGGGCGACGGATGGCGCGTTGAACAGGTCGATCTGACCGAGGTCACCGAGTGAGGGCATTGAGTGGGCTCGTCCTCCTCGGAGTGCTCGGCCTGTCGGCAGCTCCGACGCAAGCTGCGGCGCCCCCGCCACCAGCTCGGGAAAACGTCCAACAGGCGAAGGTCGAGGCGCGGGGGCCCGCCTATGAGTCCCTCAGTTGGTGGTCGCGGTGGCAGGCTGCGGGCGAGGTGCCCGGGGGGACAGGGCCCTCTGTCGTGCCGGGGACGGAGTGGGACACCAAGAACGTGATGGCGTGCCTGGAGGTCTCAGGTTTATGGGTGCCTGCAGCTGAGAGTGGTGCGTGCCCGAGCGGTGTCCCGCAAGCGGCTGCATTGGACTGTGCGGGGCAGGAGTGGGTGGAGCCTCGTTGGCGCCGATTTCGGGTGCCTCCTGCGACGGACTGGAGCGCCTGGGAAATGGCGGACTTCGGATCGTGTGGCAACGAAGTCTTACCTGTGCTGACGGCCGCGGATTTTCGGCGGTTGCCCTTGCCGGTGCCGGCGGTGCATATGCAGCCGGATACGGGTTGGGTGCTGGTGAACAAGGAGACGATCGCGTACACGGATCCGACGCCGGTGGTGCTGACG